>OZ242210.1:0-2869799 GCA_965206315.1 Dehalococcoidia bacterium | reverse complement strand
TCCCTGAGGACGTGCAGCCCGTGACCAAACCCGTCGGATTCACGAACGCCTCCATCGGCAACGGCCTGATGCGCCCCGACCTGGGAGACGTGCAGGGCGGCGCCCTTCCGCTCACCTACCGTTGGGACGAGGCCTACGGTGCTCTCCTCGGCTACGGCGAGGAAGACCCCTTCGACGGCGTCATCATGGAGTACGCCAACCCGGTGACGGGCGGCCACTCCATGCCGACCCTCGCGCTCAAGCTGCAGCGCCTCGCCCCCGGCTCCCACACCGACGCCCACCGCCACACGTCCAGCGTCGTGTACCACGTCGCGAAAGGCGAGGGCTACTCGATCATCGACGGCAACCGGCTCGACTGGTCGAGGGGCGACACCTTCGTGCTGCCGTCCTGGGCGCTGCACGAGCACGGTACCGACTCGTCCGACGACGCGGTGCTCTTCTCGATGAGCGACCTGCCGGTGATCGAGGCGATGGGCCTCTACCGCGAGGAAGAGGGCGCGCGCCAGGAAGTCGTCGGCGCCATCGGATAGGGAACCGGAAGGAGCGAACCATGACCACAGGCTCTCCCAAACCGTTGAAGATGGGCATCATCGGCGTGGGCGTCGGCGCGACGCAGATCATGCCCAGCATGGAGAGCCTGGACGAGATAGAACTCATGGCTGCGGCGGACACGAACCCCCGCGTCCGCGAGGCCTTCCAGGCGCGGTTCCCGGATGCCCGCGTCTACGACAGCGCCGAGGCGCTCTGCGCCGACCCGGACGTCGAGGCCGTGTGGGTCGCGACGCCCAACAACTTCCACAGCCCGCACGTCGTGCTCGTTGCGAACGCGGGCAAGCACGCCGTCTCCGAGAAGCCGATGGCCCTGAACATGCAGGAAGCCGAGGCGATGGTGGACGCGGCGGTGAAGAACGGCGTGAAGCTGCTCTGCGGTCACACGCTCGGCTTCAGCCCGCCCGTCCTTGAGATGCGGCGCATCATCCTCTCTGGCGAACTCGGGCCGCTCAAGGCGCTCAACAACTGGGCGTTCACGGACTGGATGCTCCAGGCACGCCAGCCGGAGGAGCTGGACGAGAGCGTTGGGGGCGGCGTCCTCTACCGCCAGGGGCCGCACCAGCTGGACAGCCTGCGCGTGCTCGGCGGCGGCATGGTGCGCACGATACGCGGGACCACGGGCAAGTGGTGGCCGGAGCGCAACGCCGTCGGCTACTACTCCGCCTTCATGGAGTTCGAGGACGGCGCGACCGCCACCGTTACCAACAACGGCTACGGCTACTCCATGACCGCCGACCTCGTGCCGTGGAGCGACGAGCAGGGCAGGGGGCTGATCGAGGGCTACACCCACGACGACCGCGTCCGCATCCGCGCCGGACTCAAGGATGGCACGCGCGACGAGTTCGAGGCGAAGGACTCGCTCCGCATCGGCTCCGACCACGAGCGCCGCTTCTGGCGCGAGCAGCCGAAGGAGACCCCGCCCTGGCGTCCGACCAACCTCGGCATCCTCATCGCGACGTGTGAGCGAGGCGACCTGCGGCAGTCCCGCTACGGGCTGTACGTCTACAAGGACGGCGGCATCGAGGACCGCTCGCTCACGATCCCGCGCTACCACGCGGGCAGGGAAGACCTGATGGAGCTCTACAACGCCGTGCGGAACGGCGCGCCCGTCTACCACGACGGCCTCTGGGGCATGGCGACGCTGGAGCTCATCACCGGCATCATGGAGTCGTCGCGCACCGGCAAGGACGTGCGCCTCACACACCAGGTGCCGATGTCGCCGGACTACGGCCTCTGATCCCGCAGGGCGCAGGTAACCCCTTGCGTCGCGGGAGTATCATTAGCACAGAAGGACGAACGACCTCACCAACGGAGGTGTGACGGATGCTCACGGCAGCACAGAACCAGCGTCTCACACGGGTCGGGCCGGGCACGCCGATGGGCGAACTCATGCGCCGCTACTGGCACCCCATCGCCCCAGCCGCCGAACTGAACGCCGACAACCCCACGAAAGAGGTGCGCATCCTCGGCGAGGACCTCGTCCTCTACCGCGACGCGAAGGGCACGCTCGGACTCATCGAGCCGTCGTGCGCGCACCGCAAGGCGAACCTCTCCTACGGCATCCCCGAGGAGAACGGCATCCGCTGCGCCTACCACGGCTGGATCTTCAACGAGACCGGCCAGTGCATGGACCAGCCATCGGAGCCGGAGGGCTCCAAGTTCAAGGATAAGGTGCGCATCAAGGCCTACCCCGTGCAGGAGAAAGCCGGCATCGTATGGGCGTACATGGGGCCTGCGCCGGCCCCCATGCTCCCGCGCTGGGACCTCCTCGAGTGGGAGGGCGTCGAGCGCTGGGTCGTCGCGATGGAGCTGCCATGCAACTGGCTGCAGTGCATGGACAACTCGCTCGATCCCGTCCACTTCGAGTGGCTCCACAACTACTGGGGCTCCTATGTGCTCGGCATGGAGAAGCCACCGGAAGAGCGCGAGGCGTGGAAGAAGCAGATGCAGGGCGAGGGCGCTCGGGGCCGCCACGAGGTGAAGGTCGGGTTCGACCGCTTCGAGTACGGCGTCATCAAGCGCCGCCTGATGCAGGGCGACACCGAGGAGAACGAGTGGTGGCGCATCGGACACCCGGTGCTCTTCCCGAACATCCTCCGGGTCGGTCAGCAGCGCAACCACGGCTTCCAGATGCGCACGCCGATGGACGACACCCACACGTACCACATCGTCCTGCGCATCCGCGTGCCGGAGATAGGCGAGGTCGTCGAGCAGGCCGAGGTTCCGTACAAGTACGAGAACGTGTTCAAGAACGACGGGCGCATCCGTGCCGACTGGGTGCTCGGCCAGGACCAGGCGGCATGGATCATGCAGGGTCCCATCAGCGACCGCACGACCGAGGCGCTGGGCGTCACGGACGTCGGCATCATCCTCTACCGCAAGGTGCTCGAGGAGCAGATGCAGATAGTCGAGGACGGCGGCGAGCCGATGAACGTTCACCGCGAGGACAAGGGCGTCATCGTCCTGCCGCAGGAGCACTCCTACTACCCTGGCTACGACGTCACCGGGGGCCCCTTCCGCGACAAGCCGAACCTCAAGCCGCTCATCGAGGCGCAACTCGCTCCGGAGATCGACGCCAACTTCGCGTAAGTGCCGGCTTGATCCCCTCTCCCTACAAGGGGAGAGGGCTAGGGTGAGGGTACTCGGAGCGGTGGTGCGTGTGGGGGTTGTCTGCTCCCTCTCCTGGGGGAGAGGGCAACGCGCTTCAGCGCGTGGGTGAGGGCCCTCTGGGGCCCGGGGTGGCGCGGGGTTCTGTCATGCAGAGCGGAGCGCAGCCCGCGCTTTAGCGCGTAGCATCCTCAGACGGCGTTACCCCCTCTCACGGCCATCCCCCTCTGCTTGCACTGACGCCGCGCGTAACAGAAGATGCGCCGCAGCGAATGGAGGCCCGCTATGCGGTGGCCGGAAGCGGCAGACGAGATCGTCGTGCGCGACGGTCACCTCACCATCAAGCTCTTCAAGCTGGCCGACGGCTGGTACGCGCAGGTCGAGTCCGCGATCGAGGGCAAGATATTCGAAGGTCGCGTCACGGAGATGTCCGGCCTGCTCGCGGGGCATCCCATGGTGAGCGGCCTCGCCGGTGACGACGGCGATCCAGAGGAGGAGTAGCGTGGCAGACAGGCTCGCAGGCAAGGTGGCGATCGTAACGGGCGCGGGGTCAAGCGGCCCCGGTGTCGGCAACGGCAAGGCCGCCTCTATCCTCTTCGCACGCGAGGGCGCAAAGGTGCTGCTCGTCGACCGCGAGCTCGACCGCGCCGAAGAGACGCTCAGGCTGATCGAGGAGGAGGGCGGCACGGCGTCAGCCATGGCCGCCGACGTGACGAGCGCCTCGGACTGCGAGGCGATGGTGCGCACGGCGGTCGAGCGCTACGGACGGCTCGACATCGTCCACAACAACGTCGGTATCTCCACCCGCGCCGACGTGACCGACGTCACCGAGGAGCAGTGGGACCACATCATGGCGGTGAACGTCAAGAGCATCGTCCTCACCTCCAGGTACGCCATCCCGGAGATGAAGAAGGGCGGCGGCGGCTCCATCATCACGCTCTCCTCCATCGCGGGCCTGCGCGCGAACAGCAGCACGCCGTACACCACCTCCAAGGCCGCCGTGGTCGGCCTGACGCAGTCGATGGCCGGCGACCACGGACGCGACGGCATCCGCGTCAACTGCATCGCCCCCGGCCTCGTCTACACCCCGATGGTCGCGCCACGGATGGACGACGACCTCCGCCAGATACGGCGGGAGGCCGGCGTGCTCGGCACCGAGGGCACCGCGTGGGACATCGGCTGGGCGGCCGTCTACCTCGCGAGCGACGAGGCCCGCTGGGTCACCGGCGTGGTCCTGCCGGTCGACGCTGGCCTGCTCGTCACGACGCCCGTGACCTACAACCGCCTCGGCCAGCAGCAGCACGGCGGCCCCGGGGTCCGCTAGGGAAGGCGTGACATCCGCCTATTGCCCGTTGGGTAAGTCGCTTCCTATGGTGCGTGTAGGACGATCGGTTCAGCTTGACCGTGCGTGCTACACTACCTTGGAGTGACGAGCCGATGACAACGCAGCCGTCGACGGACCTGGAGCAGCGTGTGAGCCGCTTGGAAGGCGCCTACGAACAGGTGAGCGAACGCTTGGGAGACCTCTCCCAGGCCATCGCTGGCCTGCGCGCCGACATGCACGCTGGGATTGGCAGCCTCCGCTCGGAGATGAATGAGGGCCAAGCCAGCCTGCGCGCGGAGATGAACAGCCGCTTCAACGTACTCCTTGTGCTCTTGGGAACGCTCTGGGCCACGACGGTCGGCGGCTTCATCGCCCTGTTCACGAGGATCTAATCCCCGCCCCGCGTGACCTCCACCACGTCGTACTCCCCATCCCCCGCCGCCCCGTCCGGCGTCGCCGCGACCTCCGGCCCCCTGTTGAGCCCCATCCGCTCGAACGCCGCAGCCGGGTCGCGGTAGAACGTCAGGTACGCCCGACCTCCCGGTGCCAGCAGGTGCCGCGCCTTCTCCACGATATCCACGCCCGTGACGTGCGACCCTGACCCCGCCATTGCAACGATCGTGTCGAACCGCAACGGCGTCTCGTAGTCCTCGAACGTCGTCCGGAGCAGCGTCGCCTCCGCCTTGTAGTCCGGGTGCTTCAGCGCGAACTTCGCCAGCATCCCCGCGCTCGGATCGATACCGACGTACCGCTCGCGGTCGATCTCTCGGTAGCAGTAGTCCGCCAGCAGCCCGGTCCCGCACCCGATGTCGAGCACTCGCCCCGATGACGCGGCTGGCGCGTACAGCACCTCGCGCTCGTTCTTCACGACGTACCAGGGCTTCTCTGAGTCGTCGTACCGGTGCGCGATGGCGTCGAACGGTGAATCGTATGCTCCGTGCGTCGAGTACTGCCGGTTGATGAGGAAGTCGTCCTGGTCGCGCGGTCCCATCGTCCAGTAGGAGAAGCCGTTCACGTCCAGGTAGTATTGCTCCCTGCCCATGAACGGACGCATCACGTCGTGCTTTCGCATCTCCCGGATGGTCCACCTGATCTCCTCGCTCACCTCGTCCTTGTAGTCCGCCCACTTCCTCGCGAGCGTGTAGTAGTGCGGGATGTTCGGGTACGTGAAGGCATACTGGTACGGTGCACACTCCAGGTTCTCGACGAGCCGCTCAGGCAGTATGCGGAGTGGCGCGGGCATGGAGGGCTACTCGTCTTCCATGCCAAATGCCTTTCGGACTACAGGCATAGCTTCCATTATGTCTTCATCATCGAATACATCTATGAGAATGTTGCATTCAGTATGTGCCCTATTGGGCACGAATGACCAAGTAGTCGTGTCATGGATATACAGGGATTCTAGAACATCTACCTCGTCGAAATCCAAAGGCAATATAAACCTAATGTAGTAGCTCATAGGTAGTATTTCGACAAAGAAGCTGGGCCCATAACAGCAAACTGAGCCACGTTCAATCACTTCTATTACATCACCGATTTTTCGAATCTCTGCCAGTGCAGTGTTCAGCAAAACACGAGCAGCGCTGGTTATCCTGAGATTATCTACATTTCGTTGAGCAGCCTTCTCACGCAACGCTGCAATGTCTCTTTTCCGGAGGAGTTCCTCATCTGCCCCATGGTGAGGCCAGATGTTAAGTGCGATTTGCGCCAGGCTTCTTCCTCGTTCATTCATTTCCGTGACAGTCCATACTTGCTGATTTCGCACGTACTGATTTAATCGTGCTGCACTCTGATCGAACCCTCCATCTATTGTTTTCTTTTCATGGAACAGCCTATTTGACAGCGTGCTGTTGTACCCTGTGAGTGTCAAATTGCCTAACCGATGAATCCATTCTTGATGGGCTGCCTCCCAACCATCCCCAAGCATCTCTTGCCAACCTAGGACATGGTCAATACCTTGTGGCATGATATGCTCAATTGAGTACTGACCGACAGGGCTAGGCTCCTTCTGACCATCATTCTCCAGGCGTGTAAGGATATGCCAGCATAGATCACGGTACCAATACAGGTTAGTCTCTTGGATTCCTCGTGAGAATTGCTCGTCTGTGGGAAAGTGATAGCGTTGGCGAGCTAGCGCGACCTTCAATGACTCCAAAGGCTGATTGTCATCAATCTCGCGTGCAATGGTTGCAAAGATGGACCAGTAGTCGCGTGCCTGCCAGCCGAGTACGCCACGCCGAACTATGAAACTCTCTATGAGGCGTAAGGCTTCGACAAATTGCGACTCTGACAGCGACGGGCTCTCGCACTTGTAACACTCGTAGAGTTTCATGCCGAGCACCATATGCGTAGTAGCAAGAGCACGTACGTGGCGCAATTCCTCTGTGAGTGCCGCGCTCTCTGAATCTGCTGCGATAGAGACCCGCATATAGTGGCCTGCGAAGCGTGCCATCTTTCGCAATAGTTCCTCCAGCGAGTCGTCGACCGAGGCTTTGAAATCCTTGAAGGCATCGTAAATCTTGGCTTCTCGCGTCTGAGTCGCGGACTGCGTTGCTAACGCGATGTAATCACGCAAAAATAGGTCAAGCCTGCGGTGGGTTCTGCGGAACAGAGTTTCTATTCGCTCCCAATATGCATTATAGAGACGGGTCTGTTCTGATTCTGTCAGTCCCATCAAGAGGTAGTTTCGAATCAAATCACTCTGGCTGAGATCAACGCCAGTAGAGTTGAGACTCTCAAAAACGAGCTGAGGGTTGTCGGTATTGCGATCTAGTGTGACATCTACGATTGTGAGCCGTGCAATACCAAGGTACACAAGTTCTGGGTCATAGTTCTTTATCTGTGCTCTAAACCATTGATATGCTTGCAGAATCAACATTGAACTGTCTCTTTCGTTGGGCTTACCTCCATCTACCAGCTCTTGTAGCGTGGCGTTATCAGCTCTTCTGAGTGCTAGTTTGTATTTCTCTTCCCCTGCTTCATGTCTGTTCTTCAGATAATCGTCAATCTTACCGACTGTGGAGTTCTCCTCAGTGCTTATTTCGGTGATGTGGTCACGGAGGGCCGTGAGAAGGAGAATTAGGGTTGTCAGCCGTTGTTGTCCATCAATGACAAGCCAGGTACTGAACGTCGCAGTAGCAGTCTCGGTGCCGACATAGACGATAGACCCCATGAAGTGACTATTCTCCTGAGAATCGTTGCTGGCTCTCATAATGTCATTCCACATTTGTTCGCATTCCTCGGTGGTCCAGCTGTAGTCACGCTGGAACACGGGAATCACGAATTGTTTGCTGCCATTGATGAGGTCTGTGAACTGGCGGTTGATTGCTTTCATGTCGTGAGGAATTCACCTTATGGAAACCGGTTCATTTGTTGGGTTGCCCTTCCCGCGCATACGACCTCTCTTACTGGCGAGAGGCGGGAAGTGTGAAGGTGTATGGGCAAGGGACTCTATACCATATTACCTCTTGATGGACAAGGGGTTGCCCCCCTCTCCTCCGTCACATCTGTGACACGCGCCCGTTGCGCCGACGCCGCGCCCCTCCCTACGATGGTTCTCGACCGGCGCGGCGAGCCGCGGCGCGGGCTGTGTGGACGGCGGGGAGCCTGGCCTCATTTGGCCTCATTCCGGCCTCGTTCACGCTCAAACTGGCCCTGAAATGCCCCACCGCGAGGCCACGGGAGCGCCGGAATACACGAGAGGATGGAGCCAAATGATGCCGGATGATGCCACTACAACTGAAGAGACCGCCTACGGCGGCCCCCCGCCGCTCCCGCCGGCCCGCCTCACCCCCAGGCAGATGCTCGCGATTCCCTACATCGTCTCCGCCCCTTCCATGCGCCAGGCTGCTCGGGACGCACGCATCGCGCGCGCCACGCTCACCCGCTGGATGCACGACCCCGACTTCCGCACCGAGGTCGAAGAGGCCCGCCGCCGTGTCGCCGACCTCGCGTTCGCCGAGATCAACGGGCTCGCCCTCAAGGGCGTCATCGCCCTCGCCGACCTCTTGGAGAATCCCGACCCCCGCGTCAGGAACGCCGCTGTCCGCATCGCCCTCCAGAACTCCCTCAAGATCAAGGAGATCGCCGAGGTTCGCAACCGCATGGACGTCATGGACTACGCCTTCAGCATGCTGAAGAGCCAGGGAGGTGCCAGGTGACCGGTCGCCTCAATGCCCTCGAACGCCGGCTCGCCTGCCTCCGCGCTCAGGCCGTCTTGTACCCCGTCGCCGAGGAATTCGCCGGCCGTTGGTACGACGCTCTCGATCGGGGCGAGCCCCCGCCGGACACCTTCGATCTCATCGAGGCTGCCGGGCGGGTTGCCGTCCCCGTGCTCACTGTCGCGCCCATCGACGCCTACCTCAAACGCTGCGCCAGGGCTGCCCATGTCCCTGACCCCAACCGCATCGTTATGGCCATCGTCCACGGCTACGCGGAGTCCAGGCTCATCGGCCTCTACGGCGAGACCTGCACCTGCCCTGCTCGCCAACTTCTCCTGAAACCCCGCCGCACCTTCGGCGGAGGGGCCGACCAGTAGCTCCCTGTCATGCTGAACGAATCTGTCATGCTGAGCGGAGCCCGCGCTTTAGCGCGCAGCATCCTCTCAGGTCCCTTCCCCCTTGATGGGGGAAGGTTAGAGCTTGCCCCGTGCTTGATGCGGGGATGGGGGTGAATGAGAAGGGGTGAGCGTCCCCTTACTGCAAACTCCGCTCCAGCTCCACCGGCTGCGGCTGCAGGTCGGCGAAGGGGCCGCCGGTGCGGTCGTAGCCGGGGAACCACGCGTACTCCGTCGGCAGCTCGATGATGTCCCGCTGCGCCCGGTGGACGTTGACCGGGTCGCCGCCGTCCTCCACCACCTTGATCTGCTCGTTCAGCAGGTTGCGGAACATGATGAGGCCGATGTCCGTGATGCCGAGCGCCTCGGTGCTCCGGTCCATGCGCGGGCCCTGGATGATCCACGCGAGCTGGTCCTGCCCCACGACCCAGTCGTCCTTGATGCGGCCGTTGTCGAAGAACGCGGGCCGGTCCTCGTGCGTCATCGGCGTGGGCGCGATGACCTCGCCGGGCTCCGGCGTGCGGATCGTGTAGCCGAAGTGCAGCGTGTGCGTGTCGTCGACCGGCACCCGGTGCTGAAACTCGAACCATGTGCCCTGGCCGACGCGCAGCGTGTACGGGAACAGGATGGGGTGGCCGATGCGCCACCACTCGCTCTGCTCGTCCTCGCCCTCGAGCATCCGGCGCTTGATGATGCCGTACTCGAACCGGTCGAACCCGATCTTCACGTGGGCCTTGCCGCGCGCAGCGGAGATGCGGTCGAACTCGTCGCGCCGCTCCTCGCCCATGATCTTGGATGCTCGCCACATCCCGTAGTAGCGGTGCAGCCACTGGAAGTGCACCGGGTCCAGTGAATTCTCGTGGCACTGCAGCCAGTTGCACGGAAGCATCACCGAGTACGTGGAGCGTTCCACGCCCTCCCACTGGTAGAGGTCCCAGTTCGGGAGCACCGGCACGGGATCAGGCCCCATGTAGACGTGGATGACGCCGCCCTTCTCCTCCACGGGGTACGCCTTGATGCGCACCTTCTCCTTGAACTTGGAGCCCTCCGGCTCCGACGGCTGGTCCATGCACTGCCCGGTCTCGTTGAATATCCAGCCGTGGTAGGCGCACCTGATCCCGTTCTCCTCCGGGATGCCGTAGGAGAGGTTCGCCTTGCGGTGCGCGCAGGACGGCTCGATGCAGCCGACCTTGCCGCTGGCGTCGCGGTAGAGGACGAGGTCCTCGCCAAGGAGACGTATCTCCTTCGTGGGGTTCTCCTCGGTCAGTTCGAGGCTCGCGGCGATGGGATGCCAGTAGCGGCGCATCAGCTCGCCCATCGGCGTGCCAGGCCCCACCTGCGTCAGCCGGTCGTTCATGTCGCTGGTCAGCATCGAGTTCCTCCGCGGTTCGGTATCGGGGATGGACTTCGCGATGGTAAGTTTACGGGACTGTATAGAATGCTGCACAGCAGGTGGAACATGGCCGCAGAGTTGGGCGAGCCCAGCAGGTATCAGTTGATAGCCTCGTGCGAGAGGCACGGAAGGGAGCTGTGGCTCGAGTCCTATGGGACTCAGAAAGAAGCGCAGGAGTACGCTCGCCGCAACCCTCCGCCTCCGTGCAACACCGATACAGGCGTATGGACGCATTGGGAGATAATGCCCATCTTTGACCTTTGAGAAACGAGGAGTGGCGATGAGCGAGGACATAGGACTGTTCGAAGCGATGTACACGCAGCGGGCGCTGCGCTACCTGAAGACCGACCCCGTGCCGGACGACCTCGTGAGGAAGGTCATCGAGGCGGGCATACGCGCGCCCAACGGCGGCAACTCCCAGCAGTGGGGGTTCGTCGTCATCAAGGACGAGGCCACCAAGCGCATCGTCGCGGAGCACTACCCCGCGACCGCGCGACCCAACCACGGCGAGGCGGCGACTGCATCCGAGCAGCGCGCCGCCGACTCGGCTGACTACCTCGCACAGCACGTCATGGACGTGCCGGTCTGGATACTCGCCGTCACGCGCCATCCGGGCACGGACATCCACAACGGCGCCTCCATCTACCCTGCGGTGCAGAACATGCTGCTGGCGGCGCGGGCCTACGGGCTCGGCAGCGTGCTCACGACCCGCGTCCGCCGGGGCTTCGAGCCGCAGATACGCGAGGCCATCGGCCTGCCGGACGATTTCGTTACCGCGGCGATGATCCCGCTCGGCTGGCCGCAGGACGGCCACCGCTACGGCCCGACAACACGCCGCCCCGCGTCGGAGGTCACGCACTGGGACAAGTGGGGCAACCTGGGGTAGGGGAGTCCGGGGCCTATACGCCCGCGCGCCGCGCGGCTTCTGTCAGCGCTCGCTGCGTGATGACGCCCGTGAGGTGCTCGCGGTACTCCTCGGAGCCGTGGACGTCCTCGATGAACTCCATGCCGCGTGACGCCCGCGCCGCCGCTGCTCCGATTGTCTCCGGCGAAACCTGCCGTCCTTCGAGATAGCGCTCACTCGCGGTGGCGCGCACCGCGCACGGCCCCGCGCCCGTCACCGCGATGCGCGCCCGCGTGCAGACGCCCTTCCGGTCAACCGTAACGGCCGCCGCAACGCCCACGATGGCGAACCGCGACGCCTTGTTCGCGAACTTCAGGTACGTCGAGCCCGTGCGCGCAGGCTGCTTCGGGATGCGTATCTCCGTCAGTACCTCGGTCGGCCCGAGTACAGTCTCGTAGGCGTCCACGAAGAAGCGGCGCGCCTGTATCGAGCGGCGGCTCGGGCCACCTGTGGTGTGGAGCGTAGCGTCGAGCGCGAGGAGCGCGGCTGGGGCATCGGCCGCGGGGTCGGCGTGCGCGGCGCTGCCGCACAGCGTGCCCCGGTTCCGCACCTGGATGTCGCCCACCTGGCGTACCGTCTCGACGAGCATCGGCGCAACCGCCGCGACGGCCCGCGACCCCTCGATGCTGCGGTACGTTGCGCCCGCGCCGATAGCTACCCCGCCGTCCTCGGTGCGCCGGATGTAGTCGAGCTCGCTGAGCCTTCCGATGTCGATCAGGTGCTCGGGCTGCACCAGCCGCAGCTTCATCGCGGGGATGAGGCTCATGCCGCCGGAGACGACGCGGGCGTCGCCCTCGTGGGCGCGCAGCAGGCGCACCGCGTCGCGGAGCGTCCGGGGCGCGTGGTAGGTGAATGCCGCGGGGATCATCCCTCGCCCCGCATCGTTCGCGCCGCATGAAGCGCGGAAGCGACGATGTTCTGGTAGCCGGTGCAGCGGCACATGTTGCCGCTCAGGGCAGTGCGGACCTCGTGCTCCGTCGGGTCGGGGTTGCGGCGCAGGAACTCGTGCAGCAGCATCACCATCCCTGGCGTGCAGAAGCCGCACTGCAGACCGTGCTCCTCGTGGAACGCCTGCTGGATGGGATGAAGCGTGTCGCCCTTCGCAAGCCCCTCTATCGTCGTGACCTTTGCGCCATCCGCCTGCGCCGCGAACAGCGAACACGACTTCACCGCCGCGCCGTTCAGCAGCACGGTGCACGCGCCGCACTGGCTCGTGTCGCAGCCGATGTGCGTCCCGGTGAGGCGCAGCTTCTCGCGGAGCATGTCCACGAGCAGGTCGCGGTCCTCGACCTCCGCGGTGCGCCGCCGTCCGTTGACCGTGAGCGTTACCTTTCGCATCAGAACGTGATGACCCCGCGGCCCACGACGCCCCGGTCCAGCTCCTCGTACGCCTCGTTGATCTCGTCGAGGCTGTAGGTGCGGGTGATGAGGTTGTCCACGTCTATCTTGCCGCTCTCGTAGAAGTCGACCATGCGGTAGAAGTCGATGGCCGGCCGGGACGAGCCGTAGTAGGCGCCCTTCAACGTCTTCTCGTAGCGCACGAGCGCCACCGGGTCGATGCTGGCGTAGTCGCCCACCGGCGCGAGCCCTACGATGACGGCGGTGCCGCCCTTGCGCGCAGCGTCGAACGTCATCGTGGCCGTCTCGGATGAGCCGAACGCCTCGAAGGCGTAGTCCACGCCTCCGCCGGTCATATCCCGTATCGCCTTCAGCGCGTCGCCGTCCTTGGGGTTCAGGGTGTCCGTCGCGCCGAACCGCGTGGCGAACTCGAGCGCCGCGTCGTTGATGTCGACCGCGATGATGCGCTTCGCTCCGGCGAGGCGTGCGCCCTGCACGACGTTCAGCCCCACACCGCCGCAGCCGATGACCGCGACGGTGCTGCCCGGCTCAACCTGGGCGCTGAACAGCACCGAGCCGACGCCGGTGGTGACGCTGCAGCCGATGAGCGCGGCAACCGGGAGCGGGAAGTCCGGGTCTATCTTCATGCAGCCCGCCTCCGGCACGACGGCTTGCTCCGCGAAGCACGCGACCTTGCCCATGTGCGCGAGGTCGTTCCCGTTCCAGTGCAGGCGGCGCGTGCCGTCGAACATCTGCGGGCCGGTTGCGAGGTGGGTGTCGCAGAGGTTGGCCCGTCCACTGATGCAGGAGGGACAGCGTCCGCAGAACGGCACGAAGGAGAGGATGACGTGGTCGCCCGGAGCGACGCGCGTTACGCCTTCGCCGACCTCCTGGACGATGGCGGAGCCCTCGTGACCGAGCACGGCGGGTTTGGCGATGATGGCCTCGCCGCGCATGAAGTGGAGGTCGCTGCGGCAGACGCCCGCCGCCGCGATATTGACGCGCACCTCGTGCGCCTTCGGCGGGTCGAGCTCGACCTCCTCGATCCTGAGCGGTTCGTTCGCTTCTACCAGAACGGCTGCTTTCATGCGTCCCCCTGCGCCGTTGCGCCTCCCGATGACGGGGCGCGGTGAGCCTATCACAGGCGGCGTGCCGTCAGTAGCCCGCGCCATGGCAACGGGTGAAGGGCGGCCTGCCTTGCGGGCAGCTCTGCTGCTACTCCACACCCTGGCCTGTGTAGGGGACCTGGTGCTGCATGAAGACCTCGCGGCGCTCGTCCGAGGACTGGATGATGCCGAGGACGACCTCCTGCGTCGCCTTGCCCCAGTATGCGTCGTGGATGCGGACGGGGGTGTCGGTGCGTATGGCGCGGCACATCTCGTCGACCTCGATCGAGCAGTAACGGCGGTTGTAGCCCGGGCCTGCCGGGAGATCGACCTCCTCGTTGCCGCCGTCGCCATGGATGATGAGGCCGGTGGGAGTCTGGCGCATGTCGCCGTGCTCGCACGAGACGAGGGTGAGGCCGAAGAATGCGTGCCGCCGGTCCGGCGAGACGGGATGCTCGATGGAGCGTTCGAGCGAGCCGCCGTAGCGCGTCGATTCCTTGTATGCCTCCTCCGCGTCGGCATCAGCGAAGGCAGCGATGCGCCGCCGCGAGTTGACGTGGAGGGCGGGGTCCATCTGCTGCCCCTGGAGGGTGTAGCCGAACGTCAACTCGGCGCTGTTGAAGTGGCCGTAGCCGTCGTAGGTGATGGTGGCCGTGTGCCCGTCCTCGAAGTCGAGGAATGCCATGAACGAGCCGTCGATGGGACGTTCGGGGTCGACGATGTTCGTGCGGGCGCGGACGGAGCGCACCCTGCCGCCGCCGATCATGCGGGATATGTCAACCTGGATCGGGCCTTGGCGCCGCACGATGCTGCCGCCGCGGTCCTGCATCAGCTCTTCCTTCGCACGTGGGCGGTATATCCAGTCGCTGTAGAACATCGTGTGCATCATCACGACTTTGCCGAGCCTGCCGCTGTTGGCGACCTCCGCCATCTTCAGGTTCGGGAGGTCGAGGCTCTGCGAGTGGCCGACGAGCACGCGGGTGCTGTTGCGCTCCGTCGCCTCGATGATGGCGTCGCACTCGTCGATCGTCAGCCCCATCGGCTTGTCGAGGATGACCTGCTTGCCCCGCTCCGCGGCCATGATGGTGTGGGCGGCGTGCATCTCGTCCGGCGTCATCACGTAGACCACGTCCACGCCGGGGTCGGCGCACAGCCCCTCCGCGTCGTCGTAGGCGTTCCCGCCGAAGTCGCGCTCGAACCGCTCGCGGGCAGACGCTCGGGGATCGGCGACAGCCACGATGCGCGCGTTCGGGTTCGCCCGCAGTTCGGGAATCATGTTCATCGCGCCTGCGCCCAGACCGATGATGCCGAAGTTCAGTGGTGCGTTGGTCGTCATGGCTACACCTCCAGTGTCTGAGGGGCTGGTATCGAGCATGTGCTGGCTAAGGCGGTGCGGTGGGCCTCCACTTGACACGCGATGCCAGCCCTCCATAGATTATGAGCCCGCAGATAATATTGCCATTGGTGGGCTTGTCCTCGTCTAGGGGGAGCCCGACCTCGGAGGAACGCTCAATGGTAGGAGACGCGAGGCAGCAAGCGCTGCAGGACGCGATTTCACGGCACACGGTGCGGGGAGCGATGGTAATCTCACAGAGCCAGTATGAAGCCGTAGTGAGCTATCCCGGCCAAAAGGTCAATCACGTCCTTCACGCCATTATCACAATATTCACATGCTTCATTTGGGGTATAGTCTGGGCAGTTATGGCTGGGACTGCTCGGAAGGAGCGCAGGATACGAATCACTGCTCTCCCGGGTGGAGAGGTCAGAGAAGAGGAGTTTCGAATCGACTGATGCTCAGTTCTCTCTGGAGAAAGTGGGTAAGGGGCATAGAGTGGGTTGAACAGAGGCTCCTTGTTTTTCCACCGCCACGACTCATTCGATGGTACCCGGGTTACCGAGTTAAGTTTGCAGCATTGGCGCTTCTGCGAGGGAATTGGCGTACAGCGTACTCACGTCACCCGCTCGTGTTTGTGATTACACCGTTGGTCATGTACGAATTAGTTACTCTCGCGAATCGCGTAAGACGATTCCGTGACGAGAAGCACTCGCGTCAATCTACAATGCCCTACTAGGCTTTACGAAGCCGGTTTCCCTCACGCCGTCGCGTGGTGCTGCTGAACGAAGGAGGTCTGCGTCAGCAGGTCGACGATAAGCGGCTTGAGCGCGCTGCCGTAGCGCGCCACCTCATCGATGTCCGACGTCCTGCCGAGCCTGCCCCAGCCTTCCTGCGGCACGTGGATCATCACGTTCTCCGCCGGGTCGCGGATCACGTTGAGCGGCTCGGCGCCGTCCTGCACGACGGCAGCCTGCTCGTCCAGCATCTTGCGGTAGAGGATGAGACCGCGGTCGGACTCGCCGAGGCGTTCCGCCGAGCGGTCCATGATGGGCCCCTGCAGTATCCACGCTGCGTGGTCCTGCGCCATGGTGTCGTCGCTGCGCCAGTAGCCGTCCGGCGTCTTGAGCCCGATGTTCGTGTAGGGGACGGTGTCCTGCTCCGGGACCTCGATGTCCTCCGGGAACCAGTAGCTCGTTATCTCCACGTGCCAGGTGTGGGTGTCGTCGATGGGCGTCCGGTACTGGAAGAAGTACCGTCCACCGCCGCCCTGCTGGAGGATGTTCGGGAAGAGGAGGGGATGGCCGACGCTCCACTTGGGTGACTCCTTCGTCGTGTTGCCGTAGACGCGACGCTTGATGATGCCGCGCTCGAACTCGTCGAACCCGATCTCCTTGTGGCGGTCGTATCTGGCGAGGCTCTCGGCGACGGCGTCGCGGCGGCCCTCCAGCTTGGCGCGGTGCGCGCCATAGACGCCGTGCAACCACTCCAGGTGCACCGGGTCGACGGAGTTCTCCATGCACTGGAGCCAGTTGCACGGCACCACCGCGATGAACGCTTCCCGCAGCACGCCCTCCCTCTGTGCGAGGATGTCATAGTTGGGAAGCAGCGGCACCGGCGCCGGGCCCATGTACGCGAAGATGAGCCCACCCAGTTCCTGCACGGGGTACCCCGCGACCCGCACCTTCTCCTTGAATCGCCCGTCCGGGTGGACGGTCTCCTCGAAGGGTTGCTCGATGCACTGGCCGGTCTCGTCCATCATCCATCCGTGGTACATGCAGCGCAGCCCGTGCTCCTCGGGGATGCCGTAGGAGAGGTCGACGCGACGATGCGGGCAGAAGCGGTCGATGAGCCCCATCGTGCCGGACCTGTCCCTGTAGAGGACGAGGTCCTCGCCGAGGACGCGCACGGCCTTGGTGGGGCGCTCGTCGAGTTCCGCGGCGGCGGCGATGGGGTGCCAGTATCGGCGCATGAGCTCGCCCATCGGCGTGCCGGGACCGACTCGTGTGATGCGGTCGTTCTGTTCCTGCGTCAGCATGTTCGTCCTCTCTACCCTGTGCGTTCGCTATTGGCTCCCTATGCGCCGTACCAGCCGTGCCTGTCGACCAGACCGCGTACGTAGGCGATCTGGCCCGTGTGCTGGATGAGGTCTCCGGTGACCCGGGCAACGGAAAGTTTGATCGTCTCGTCCCGCGCGACGCCCGCCGCGCTCGGCTTCTCCAGGTCGTCGTCGGTGACCGCGTCGAGGAACCTGCGGGACTTCTCGCGTGCGGCCTCGAAGTAGGCAAGGAGCGTGTCGGAGTCGATGGGATCGAACGCACGCACCTGCTCCAGCGAGTCGCCGTTGCCGGTGCCCCTGTCCGCCGGCTGGCCGAAGCGCTCGGACCAGCCGCCTGCCGTCCACGCTTCTTCTTCCCCAAGCAGCTGGGAATAGTTCTTGTCCTGCGTTCGGCTGAGGTGCCAGGCCAGCCAGCCGATGGGATTGCTCTCCGGGCCGGAAGGCTGTGCCTTGAGTTGGTCGATGCTCAGCCCGGTGAGGGCGCGCTGGAACACGCCGCCTATGCGGTCGTACGCCGCGTTCGATATCTCGCCTGCGCTCATGTGCTGCCTCGGGTCGGGTTGGGATGAGCGTAGTTTGCCGCCCGCGCCGCGTCAATCGTGGAGGCGTGGAAGTCCGGCGCGGTCGTTGGACAGCGGGCAGGACGCTTCATAGAATGCCGGGCGACCCCACGCTGCGAGGAGGTAACGCCACGAGCGAATTCATCGAAGTCCAACGGGCCAACGGCGTCGTGCTCATCACGCTCGACCACGCGTCGACGCGGAACGCGCTCGGCACCGAGATGGCCGCGGAGCTGTACGCCGAACTCGAAGCGTTCGAGTCGAATGAGGCCGACCGCGTGCTCGTGCTTACGGGCCGCGACCCGTCGTTCTGTTCGGGCGCGAACATCCGCCGGTTCGACGAGACCATCGGGCGCATCGAACAGGAAGAGGGGGCAGCGGCGGAGCGGCAGCCGCTGCCGTGGGGCGACATGGAGGCGCGGCTCGGCCAGCGCGCGTCGGAGAAGGCGGAGGCGGGGTTCGGTTCGGTCTCCAACGTGCCGTTGCGGATAAGCGAGGTGCAGAAGCCGACCATCGCGGCGGTGAACGGCCACGCGATAGGCGTCGGCCTCGGGCTCGCGCTGTCGTGCGACATCCGAATCGCGTCGGAGAAGGCGGAGTTCGCGGAGGCGTTCGTGCGGATGGGACTCGTGCCCGGCGACGGCTCCTGCTGGCAGCTGCCGCGCCTCATCGGCCTGAGCAACACCTACTACATGCAGTACACGGGCGATCGGCTGAGCGCCGACGAGGCCTACCGGATGGGACTCGTGAGCAGGGTGCATCCCCACGAGGAGATGCTCTCCGCGGCGATGGGGTTCGCAGGTCGGCTCGCCTCAGGAGCGACGTACTCGATGTCGCTGACCAAGTATCTCGTGCAGCGGTCGTTCGACATGGGGTTCGGCGACAGCCTGCGCCTGGCGCAGACCGCGCAGGAGCTGGCGCGACGCTCGGAGGACCACAAGGAAGCAGTACGGGCCTTCCTCGACAAGCGGAGGCCGGAGTTCAAAGGCAGGTGAGCGCATGAAGGTTGGGGTTGGGCTTCCGTTCAGGATGCCGACGGACAGTTGGCCGTACATCTCGGAGCTGGCGCGGCGCGCCGACGAGGGGCCGTACTCCTCGTTCGCGGCGCTCGACCGGCTGGCGTACGACAACTTCGAGGCGATGGCCGAACTCGCGGCGGTGGCGGCCATCACGACACGACTGCGGCTCGTGACGGCCATCCTGCTCGCGCCAGTGCGCAACGCGGGTGTGCTTGCCAAGCAGGCCGCGACGATAGACGCCATCTCGAACGGGCGCCTCTCGCTGGGGCTCGCGGTCGGCGGACGCGAGGACGACGCCGTCGTTGCCCCCTCGCAGTTCCGCAACCGCGGGAAGCTGTTCGAGGAGCAGCTCGTGCACATGAGGCGCATCTGGAACGGCGAGGTGCTGGAGGGCGCGGAGCGGCCGGTGGGCCCCGCGCCGGTGCAGCCCGGCGGGCCGGAGATCCTCATCGGCGGGACACACCCGAAGGCCATCGCGCGCGTAGGGAGGTTCGCCAACGGCTACGTGATGGGCGGCAGGGCGCTGGAAGCGGAGTGGTCGAAAGGCATCATCACGCAGGTCGAGGAATCGTGGGCGGAGAACGGCCGCGAGGGCAGGCCGCGTATCGTCGTGACGCTCCCGTGTGCGCTCGGCCCCGGTGCTGAGGAGGCCGTCACGGGCGCCATAGCGCACTACTACGGGGGAGACCCGTCGCGCCAGGTCCGCCTGCAGCCGACCTCACCCGAGATCATCCGCAACGCGATAAGCATGCACGAGGAGTTGGGCTCGGACGAGATCATCTTCCGGCCCGTCACTCCGGACCTGGAGCAGCTCGAACGGCTTACGGACGCCATCGGATAGGCGATGCCGCCTGACGAGCAAGAAGCCCGGACTTCCGCTGACGAAGCGAAACCCGCAACGGGTATGCGGCGCTGGGCTGAGCGCAACGAGGCGCTCGTGTCGCTGCTGCTGCCCGCGTTCCTGCTGGGCATGGGGCGCGGCTTCATCGTGCCGGTCCTGCCGCTCATGGCGATCGACTTCGGTGCAGGCGCCGCCGGAGCCGGGCTCCTGCTCTTCGTGCCGATGCTTGGCGGCGTCATCGTCTCGCTGCCCACCGGCTATCTCATGGACCGCATAGGGCGGCGGAAGCTGCTCATCGCCAGCACGCTCCTCCTGTCACTGTCGGCGCTGCTCGTACTCCAGGCATCGAGTTTCACCGAGATACTCATCTACCTGGGGATCAACGGCCTCGCACAGCAGATGTGGCAGATGACGAGGCTCACCGTCATCGCGGACTCCAGCGCGCAGAACCGGCGAGGGCGGATGATCACCGGCATGGCGGGCGTGAACCGCGCCGGAACGCTGCTGGGCCCGCTCGCCGGCGGGGCTATCGCCGAACTGTTCGGACTGCGCATGCCGTTCCTGGTGTTCGGTATCTTTGCGTTCCTGGCAACGGTGCCGTCCTACATGTTCGTGCGCGAGACTGCGCCCGCGGTGCTGGCGCGCCGCCGTGGCGATACAGCGGCAGCGCAGGTGGACGTCTCTTGGGCGCGGCTCATCACGAGGGCGGTGGTGGTGCTTTTCGCGGCCCAGTTCATGGCGAACGTGGGACGAGGCGGCGTGCAGGGGCAGGGCGGGATCTATGTCGCCTACGCAGCCTTCGCCTATGGCCTGGACGCGCTTGCGCTGGGCGGCATCAGCTCGGCGATGGGCGTCATAGGCATCCCGGTGACACTGATGGCAGGGCAGGTGATGGACCGGTTCGGCCGGAAGCGCACCATCGTGCCCGCGAGCGCGCTACTGGCGGTGGGGCTCTGGATCATGAGCGGCGTTGCCTGGAGCGAACTGGGGTTGCCGTTCTTCATCCTGGGCTTCATCACCATCAACCTGGCGGTGTCGTTCATGGCGGGTTCGATGCAGACCCTGGGATCCGACGTGGCGCCTGCGGCGGCGCGCGGCAAGTTCTTCGGCGTCAACCGTCTCATCGCGGAGGCGGGCTCGGCCACCAACCCCGGCATATTCACGCTCTCCGTGGCCCTCATAGCGGGAGCGAGCGGCTTCACGGTGGCGTTCGCGTCGATGGGGGGATTCGCCATCTCGGCGTCGCTGCTCATCGGGTTGGTGCTGCGCGAAACGCTGCGGAAGGACTGAGCACGGCCCTACGCGAGGGTTGCGCGGGCCATGCGGGGATACCCCGCGCCCTGGCGCCGGGGGGCGACGGACCCGCCCTCCGCATTCTCCACCGACATCGTGCTCGCGCCGTAGATGACGTACTCCTGTCCCGTCTGGAAGCGTTCGCCGCGGATCATGCTGGAGAGGAGCT
Organism: Dehalococcoidia bacterium; assembly: GCA_965206315.1. Lineage (GTDB taxonomy): Bacteria > Chloroflexota > Dehalococcoidia > Lucifugimonadales > Australimonadaceae > Bin16. The sequence continues at coordinate 2,848,746 of OZ242210.1, read as the reverse complement.
GCGCCGCACCGCGTCCCACCCGTCCCACCGGGATGCTGACGAACGTGAACGGCCGTCGGTCCAGTTGCGGCACGAATGCTCTGTTGCCGAGCGAAACGACGCTGAAGTCGTCAGGCCAGCGGATACCGCTCGCGAAACAGGCGCGGGCGATGGTGGGAAGTTGCGACGGCGGGGCGAAGACAGCCCTTGCGCCGGCAAGGGCATCGGCGAATTCATGTGCGGTCTCGCCTTCCTGTGACCAGATGATCGAGTCCTCGTCGAAGGTGAGCCCGAGGTTGCTCCACGCGCGATCGAGTCCCCAGTAGCGTGCGCCGAAGCCGGCGGCGGTCGCTGCCAGGACCGCGTGCACCTGCTCATGGCCAAGCTCCTGCAGTAAGCCCGCCGCCATCTCGACTGCGGCGACGTAGTCCCAGCCGATGCTTCCTATGCCCTCCGGAACGGCCACGGAGGAGCCCGCCCAGGGCTTGAGCAGAACGACGGGTATTCCTGCGGAGGTCACCGGCTTGAGCGACGCGAACAGGTCGTCGTCCGGATCAGGCACGTCGCCGGGGACGCCGCAAAGGACGAGCCCGTCCACTCCGGTTTGAACGGCCCACTGCAGGTAGGCCCGCCTCTGGCGGTGCTCTCCGCCGCAGTCGAGCGCCATGCACTGGTAGCCCATGCCTTCCAACGCGATGCGAGTGACGCGCGCAAGGGGACCGAATAACCCTGAACTCATCAGGTTCCACGTCACGAGCGCGACGAGGGGCTGTGCGCTCCTGGAGCGCAGCGCGAGCCGCTCCTGTTGCACGCCGAGCGTTTCCAGCTCGCGGACAGCCATCTGCGCTAGTTCGTCCGGCGACACCCCCAGCTCCTCGAGCAGGTCACAGAGGCGTCCGAGCTTATGGCTCGGCACGCGAACGCGTCCGCTGCACCAGTTGTGGACGGTCTGGACGGAGACGTCGAGCCGGTGGGCGAGGTCCGAGCGCGAGATGTGGTGTGCCTTGAGTATCGAACCCAGCATGCGCTGCTCCTCTCGGAATGTAAACCGTATTACAACATTTGCTATTGCACCTTGCAATACTTTTTGGCAACACTTCGTTCCTTCCGTGATAAACATCACGGGTCTGTACCCAGCTGCCCTTGTGCAGCCGATCCACTCCCTAAGAGGAGTGGATTATCAATGCAGGGAGGATGACATGCGGACTCGAATGAACCGATGGCTCGCCGGAGTCATCATCGCAGTGGCCACGGTGGCCGTTATCGCTGCGTGCGGGGGCGAAGACCCTACGCCCACGCCGCGACCGGAACCGACCGCGACTCCTACGCCTGAGGCGATGATGGAAGCGGACCCGACTCCTACGCCTGAGGCGATGATGGAGGAGGAGCCGACGCCGACTCCGGTACCGGCGGACAGCGGCTCGACGGCGCCTGCACCGGCCCCGACGGCTACTCCGGTGCCTCAGCCGACGGCAACCCCGACACCCCCGCCGGGCTTCAACGCTGCTGATTACTTCAGCGGCAAGACGGTCCGCATCGTGGCGAACTCCTCTCCCGGTGGCGGGACCGACACCCAGGGCCGTGTGATGGCTGCGTTCATGAGCCAGTACATACCCGGCAACCCGCGAGTGGTGTTCACCAACCAGCCGAACAAGCCGCTGGAGTACATCTACTCCGCGACCCAGGCGCCCAAGGACGGCACCTACATCTCGTGGAACAGCACGCCGCAGCTGGCGTTCGGCTTCCAGGAGAGCACGCAGTTCATCAAGCGCAGCACGTTCGAGCCGCTCGGTTCCACGATCGACCCGACCCGCGGTTGGATGCTGTACGACCCGGTCGGGAACCTCGGAGCCAGCGCTGCTGAGAGCTGTCTCTGGGACTACTCCGGTCAGAGCAGCACAGGCGGCGGCGCCCACGGCGAGTTCATCCTCGCGGACGAACTCTCCGACATCGCCGAGGGCAACCCCACACTGCTCGCCTCGGTGTATGCATCCGAGCAGTTGGACATTCCGTTCACCTACCTCGGCTTCACGACGGTCGACACCAACGCGGTGCGGCTGATGTGGGCACGCGGCGACATCAACAGCACGGTCCGCTCCAGCCTCTGGTACCGGTTCCCGGTTGAGAACCCGGACTGGATCCCGAGCGGCCTGATGCGGCTGATGGCGGGCATGGGGCCCGGCACGCTGCGCGGGAATGCGCAGACCGAGCCGCACTGTGGCGACGTGCGCGACCATCTGAACGACGACCAGACGTTCATCTTCAACTCGCTCATCGGGCCGACGAACTACGCGTCGAAGGCGCTCTGGCTGCCTCCGGGCACGCCTGAACACATCGCAGACGCTCTGTCATCGGCATTCGAGACAGCGTTGACGACTGACGCAGAGCTCATCCAGAAGTACGCCGGCGTGGCGGGCGAGGAGCCCGGCTGGATCGGCCGCGACGAGCTGAAGGCGGCGACGATCGAGAACGAGAACCTCTTCGAGGGTTCGAAGGCGGTCGTCGACGAGCAGGCGGCGCGGCTCCTGCCGAAGTACTTCTCGCAGTACGTGAGCGGCTAGTAGCCATCTGACTCGCAAGGGGCGGCGCGGAATCTCTCCGCGCCGCCTCCTTTCTAACGCAGATCAAGGAGCATGCCTCTTCCGCTGACCCGTGAGCGGCTGGCGGCCGTTGCAATGGCTTGATGGGAGACTTCGATGCTGGCTGATTTCGTTGAGGGGCTTTCCTATCTGAGTACCGCCGGCTACTGGACGGGCTTCCTGGTCGCCGTGTTCATCACCGTCCCGATCGCCCTGATCCCGGGCATCTCGGCAACCTTGGTGATGGCCATCATGATCCCGTTCATCGTGATCTCGGTGTCGGACCCTGTAGTCGGGCTCGTGATGCTGGCGACGCTGACCGGCATCGACAACACGCTGGACTCCATCCCCTCCATCCTGCTTGGCATGCCAGGCGGCGCGACGCAGGTCACGTTCCTGGAAGGGAACCAGTTGGCGCAGCGTGGATATGCCGCGCATACGTTGGGGGCGGTCTACGCCGTCTCCGCGATAGGCGGGGTCGTGGGCGCGTTCGCGCTTGCGATCATCATCCCGGTCATAGCCCCGTTCGTACTGGCGTTCGGCTTTGCCGAGATTGCGGCTATGGCGATGTTCGGAGTCGCGATGGTGGCGGCGTTGAGCGGTGGCGCGATGATCAAGGGCATCGCGGCGGGTATCTTCGGGATGTTGCTCAGCACGGTGGGCCCGATCGGCCTCGACTTCCGGTACTCCTTCGAACAGGAGTGGTTGCTCTGGACAGGCTTGCCGCTCATCGCGACAACCATCGGCGTCTTCGCGCTGCCCGAGATCATCGACCTGACGATGACGCGCAAACCGCTTGCGCCCAAGGACGCCCGCATCAGCTACAGCGAGATATTCAGCGGGGCACGATACGGTTTTTCGCGCTGGCACGTGGCTGTCCGGCAGTCGCTTTTCGGCGTCTTCCTGGGGGCGGTGCCGGGCATCGGCAGCGGCGTGGTGGACTGGATGTCCTACGCATTCGGCATCTTCTGGACGAAGGACAAGAGCCAGTTCGGCAAGGGCTCGCTGGATGGCGTGCTGTTCGCCGAGTCCGCCCAGAATTCGAAGGAGGGCGGACAGGCGGTCCCTACGCTTGCCTTGGGCATCCCCGGCGGACGCGCGTGGGCGTTCGTTATCGTTGCGATGCTGGCCTACGGCATCGCGCCCGGCCCGCGTATGCTGGAAGACCACGCGGACATCACCATCATGATCATCGTCAGCCTGGGGCTGGGGAACCTGTTCGTGACGCTGCTCGGTTTCGGCTTCACGCGGCAGATGGCGCGCCTCACGCTCATCCCGTACCCGGTGCTCGGCTTCCTCATCATCCCCATATCACTGCTGGCAGCCTTCCAGGACACGCGGGACGTGAGCGCGATCGCTATCGTGCTGGGGGGCGCGGTGCTGGGGATGCTGATGAAGCGCTACCGCTGGCCGCGCCCGCCGCTGCTCATCGGGTTCATCCTCGGTCCCATCATCGAGACGAACATCACTGACTCCGTCGCCCGCTACGACTGGGTAGGCACGTTCACCCGCCCCCTCTTCATCGTGCTCGTCGTGCTGGCTGTCCTGATGGGGGCGCTCTTCACCAAGTTCATGAGCGGCAGCATGAGTTCCGAGGACGATGGAGTTGCGGGCGCCAGGCTTGCCCCACCGGCAGGCGAAGCCCCGGACGCTCCGGCCCGCCGCTGGCACTGGCGCTGGCGAGAGGAGCACGTCTTCACGGTGGCGGCGATATTCGTCCTCGCCTATGCCATCTGGGAGGCGACAACGTTCTCCTTCTTCGGTAAGTGGTTCCCGATGAGCCTCGCGATCACCGGTCTCGGACTCTGCGTCATTCAGCTCGTTCGCGAGGGCTTGGGCGCTGAGACCGGCGAGATCATGGACATCGGGATACGCAGCCGTGGGATGGAAGGGGCGCGCTCGGCCGGACTCATCTTCCTCATCATGCTGCTCTCGATGCTGCTGATGACCGGCCTGATGAACGAAGGACTGAAGTGGGGTGCGGTGGTCATCGCCACGCTCGGCCCCATGCTGATGATGCAGAACAGGACAGGGGTGATAGGGGGCATCGTCGCCGGCGTCACCATCCTCATCCTGAACCTGCTCTTCTTCGACTTTGCCCTCGCCGTCATCTGGCCTACCCCGTTCATCCTGGACTGGTTGAGCTAGAAGCAGACCAAGGAAGGAGTTCAGGCGTGCAGAATGGTGGCAACGGAACGAGAGCCCGCGCCGTGTGGAACACGGCAGGCGCACTGGGCGCGGCAGCCGTTGCGCTCGTCGGGGTCTACTTTCTCATCGAAGTGCTGAAGCCCCTGGTGGGTGGGGAACAAGGAGCAGTCGGCTACGCCATCGTTGGCATCACCATAGTCGTCGTGTATGTAGGGCTGTTCCTGCTGCTGCGTTGGCTCGCGCCGAAGTGGGTGGCTTCCGGCGAAAATCGCTTCCCGGGGTGACCGCGCCCTGACATGAAGATCAACATGCGGATATCCTTCGCCGGCCTCGTCGTGGCTGCGATTGCGGTCTTCGCGGGGTGGATCCTGCTTGGCGGTGTGGGCGAACTGGCGGACCGGACGGAGCAGTCGATAGCGGTCTACGAGGACAGCCGCCTGACGTACACGACGCAGGCGGGCCAGACAGTAACGATCCCCGCGTGGACCGAGTGCAAGAACTTCTCGCGCCTGACGGACGAGTGCATCGGCTACTACGCGAACGGCGACGAGGTCCTGGTCACGTTCGACTCCGCGGAACCGTCGCGCACGTGGCGGGGCCCCACACCTGGTGGACAGCTGGCGGCAGGGCTCTTCTGGGGTGGTATCGCGTTCGGGATATTCGCCCTGCTGTGGCTCTGGTTCACGTCGCCGCTCTACCGGCGGCTCCGTCGTCCGGAGATAGCCGGACAAGCTCCCCTGTCGAACGACGAGGACTGAGCGCCGGGACGGACGCGCCCCCCGGGGTGCTAGTCCAGCACCTCGGCGGTCTGCTTCTCGATCTCCGGGAAGAGCAATGACTTCACCACCACCGGAACGACGCGCGCGGGGTAGATCATCTCCCCGATGTCTATGAAATCGAACTCCTGCAGGAAGAGATTGTCGATGGAGATGACCGGGTTCGGGATGCCCATGTCCTTCGTGATGGTGTCGCCCACGAGCTTGGCGAAGTCGCCGGTGAAGACGAGCATGAGCGGCGCGCCGTTCGCCAGCGAGCGCGGCACCGCCGACGCTATGCCGTCCGCTATCTTCCGTATCTGCGCGTAGCGCGGCAGGCCGTCCCACTCGAACGCGAGCGCAACCTGCTGCTCGCCCTCAACGAGGTCCTGCCGCTCGAACGCCTCTCCAACGAGCGCAGCGACCTCCTCAGGCTGCACCTCGCGGTCCTCGGGCAGCCGGGAGATGAGCACCGGCACGTTCCGGTAGGGGAGGAGCGACGGGTCCGAGATTGAGAGCGTGTTCCCGCTCAGCTGCACGGTGAACTGCGATGCGCCGATGACGGTGGCGCGGATGCGCTCCGCCGCGGGCTGCACCGGCGCAGGCAGGGCGTGCTCCGCGATCTTGCGTCGGACTGCTGCCGCGAGCGCGATCGCAAGGTCGCCGAACTCCTGCGTCTCGTTGTCGTAGACGTACTCGGAGACCCCGCCCGAGAAGACGAGCGCCTCGAACGCCATGTCCTGGGGCATGTCGCCGGTCAGCAGCAGCGCCTGCGTCAGTTCAGAGCGCGGGCGGCCCTGGATCACGTCGAGCAGGCACTCGGCGAGCGCGTCCGCGATGGCGGTGCGGTGCTCATCCGGCAGTCGCTCGCCGAGCGTGAGCGGCACGCCGATGCTGTCCGCGGCAGTGTGCGCGGCATCCTCGATGCGCGTTACGACGCCATTGGCGTCCGTGGCGACGAGCCGTCCACCGACGTTGAGTGCAGCGGTGTGCTGGATGCGTCCTGCGTGCACGAGCGCGAACTTCGTCGTGCCGCCGCCGATGTCGACGTTCAGCACGGCCTGGCGCGGGTTGCGCGAGAGTTTGACCGAGCCTGAGCCGTTGGCAGCAAGGACGGACTCGAGGTTGTGGCCCGCCGATGCGCAGACGAACTTGCCCGCCTGGTCGGCGAAGATGTCGGCTATCGCGTGGGCGTTGCGCCGCTTGATCGCCTCGCCGGTGAGGATGATGGCGCCGCTGTCGACGTCCTGCGGCTCGAACCCGGCCTCCGCGTACGACTCGGCGACGAACCGCTCCAGCTGCTCCGTGTTGATCAGGTTGTCATGCGTGTACGGAGTGAGCAGGATGGGCGACTTGTAGAGCGTCTGCCTGTCCACGACGACGTACCGGCTGGAGTGCATCTCCTGCACGCGCTGGAGCGTGATGCTGGAGAACATGAGGTGCGACGTGGAGGAGCCGATGTCGATCCCGACCGTCGTGAGCTCGATGACCTCGTAGTGGTAGTAGTCGTGGTCGGGATTGTTCAGTTCGATGGTGAGTTTGGCGAGGCGCTCTTCGTCGGGGTCGTGGACGTGCGCCCAGGGCTCGTCGTGCATGAGGGCTGGTCTTCCTTTCGGCTGGTGTCTATGCGATGGGCGGGAGGCGCTAGTTCTCCTTGACTCCGGTGTAGTCCCAGCGGTAGTTGCGGTCTCGGTACGCCTCGTCCGGCATCTGGGACTCGATGCCCCGCTCGGCCAGTTGGCTCTCGAAGTACTGGCGGATCCAGGGGTCCTCGTCCGGGTACTCGATCTGGTCGCGCGAGAGGTCCTGGACGGACTCGGACATGCCCATGAACTGGTTCGGGGGATGGAGCGCGAGATAGCGTCCGGGGGCGGCGCCGAGGTTGAAGTGCTGGTGGAACCAGCGGTCCGGCGGCACGAAGCAGCTTGCCTCGTGCCAGTGGATGACGATCTTCTCCTGGCCTTCCTGCCACATGATGGAGAAGCCTTCGCCGCCAGGGATGACGATGACGCGGCCCGGCCCGTGGCGGTGGCCCTTCTTGTACGTTCCCGCGGGGAAGACGGACATGTGCGCGCGCAGCTCGGAGCCGGGGATGCGCATGTAGACGGAGCGGTTCAGGGAGCCGCGTCCGGGGCGGTGCATCAGCTTGTCCCAGACGCCCATGTCCGGGAAGAAGTTGCCGAGCCAGAGCGTGCGTCCGGCCGCTCCTTCCGCCACATGCTCCTGCGTCGTCGCCTCGGCCTCGGAGTAGAAGTCCTCGCCCGCCAGCACGTTCTCCTCGAACGGGTTGTTGAAGAAGAAGTCCGGGTTGGGGATGGCGGACATGGCGATGGGGAGGTAGTTGTAGTGCAGCAGGCGCGCGGGTCTGTCGCCCTGCATGTTGTTGAACTGCGCCCACGAGTTGCGCGGGATGAGGAAGAGGCTGCGCGGCGACCACTCGAACGTGTGCGGCTCGCCGTCGCCGCTCCATACCGACGCCGTGCCCTGTCCGCTGGCGACGTAGACCATCTCGTCTATCGCCTGCTTGAACGGCCTGATGGAGCCGCCCGGCGGCACTTCCTGCACGCGCCCTTCCACGACGCCCGGCATGCCTTCCAACTGGATGAAGGCTGCGTCGCAGTCGCGCAGGCTCCAGCGACCGAGTTCGATGTTCCGCAGGTCCTCGATGTAGTAGCCGCGATGCACGGGTATCCCCTGCGCGTTCATCCAGCGGTCGTAGGTGAAGTCTTCGGCCATGATGCTTCCTCTCTTCCGATGTTGTGCCGTGCGGCGCGGTTCAGGCGTGCGCGCGTTGCTCGTAACAGATGCGGAGCATATCATGCCGCTGCCCGGATACTCGTGCGAGAGAGGTGCGTCATCATGAGCAGCGTAATCAACAGGTCGCATAGCCCCGTATACACGACGCGCGGACTGGTCGGCTCGGCATCGACGCCGGCAGGGGCCGTGGGCGCGCAGGTGATGCGCGAAGGAGGTAACGCGTTCGACGCCGCAGTAGCGGTCGCGGCGGCTGAAGCCGTGACCCTGCCGATGATGTGCGGCATCGGCGGCGAGGTGTTCGCACTCCTCTACCACGCCGCGTCCGGCACGCTCTACGGCGTCTCCAGCTCCGGCAGGGCGCCGATGCGCGCCAGGCGGGAGTACTTCACTGACCTGGGCTACGTGAAGATGCCCCCTGACGGCCCGCTGACGCCCGCCGTTCCCGGCGAGGTGCTTGCGTGGCAGACGATCGTCGACCGGTTCGGGACGCGCTCGCTGGCGTCGCTCATCGACCCGGCCATAGGCCTTGCATCGGAGGGCTTTTCCCTGCCACCCCGCTCGGCGAGCTACTTCAGCGACCACTACGACAAGATCGCCAAGTACGAGTCGACGGCGAAGACGTACATCAAGCCTGACGGCTCCGCGTACCAGGTGGGCGACGTATTCGCGCAGCCGAACCTCGCACGGTCGCTGCGCCGCATCGCGCAGCACGGGCCGGATGAGTTCTACCGTGGCGGAATCGCACGGGAGATAGCACAGGCGATGGAGGCCGGCGGCGGCCTCATCGACGAGGCCGACCTCGCGGCACAGGAGACGTCCGTCTATGAGAACCCGCCATCGGTGCGCTACCACGGGCACACCGCCTACGCGACAGGTCTGCCATCGCAGGGCATGCTCACGCTGGAACTGCTGAGCCTGCTGGACGGATTCGACCTCGCGGCGATGGGGCATAACACCGTCGAGAGCATCCATGCGATGGTCGAGGCGAAGCGGCTGGCGTTCGCAGACCGCCTCGCGTACGTCGGCGACCCGGCGTTCATCGACGTGCCGCTGGACGAGCTGCTGTCGCCGGAGTACGCCGCCGAGCGCATCAAGCGCATCGACCCGGAGCGGGCCGCCGAGGGCATCGTGCCCGCGGGCGAACTCGCACACTCGGTCGCCCCCACCCCGAGCACATCGTACTTCAACGTGATCGACAAGGAAGGCAACGCGGTCTCGTTCATCCACAGCCTCTCGGCGTACTGGGGCAGCGGGTTCGTGTGCGGGGACACCGGCATCCTGCTGAACGACAGGGCAGGGCGCGGCTTCTACCTGGACGAGGGACACGTGAACGTCATCGCGCCGGGCAAGAAGACGATCAACACGATCCACGCCTACATGGTGTTCAAGGACGACAAGCCCGTTCTCGTCGGCGGGACGCCGGGCGGTGACAACCAGCCGCAATGGAACGCGCAGGCGGTGTCCAACGTGATAGACCACGGGATGAACGTGCAGCAGGCCGCTGACGCGCCGCGCTGGACTCACTTCCCCGGCACCGACCCGCGCTCGATAGACGAGGAGATGGTGCTCCGCTTGGAGGACGGCTTCCCCGAGGAGACGCTGCAGGCGCTAGAGGCGAAAGGGCACAAGACCAGGACGTATCCGAGCGTCGGCACACCCGGCGCGGTGCAACTGATAGGGATAGACCACGAGCGGGGCGTCCACACCGGCGGCACTGACCGCCGCTCCGACGGCTACCCCATACCGGAGTAAATGCATGACGATAACGCTGATGGCGGACCACGAGTACGCCGCCGAGTACCTGGCGAACGGCACAGTGAAGGTGCAGGGCTTCGACGTCGAGACCGACTGGCCGGAGGGAGGCTCAGGCTCGGTCTACGGCAAGCTCTTCACTGAGCCTCCCTACGACATCATGGTGGTGCCCATCACCAACTACCTCATCGCGAGGGACCTGGGGCGTCCCGTTATGGGTATCCCCGCCTTCCCGGACGTGTCTTTCGCGCACGTCGGGGCGCAGGTGAATGCGAACGCGGGCATCCGCGAGCCGAAGGACCTGGAAGGCAAGCGCGTTGGCGTGCGCGGCTGGGGGTTCAACCCCGGCACGTGGATGCGTGGCGCGCTCGCGGACGTGTATGGCCTCGACCTGACGAGGGTGCACTGGGTGGAAGCGGAGCCGAACTCGCTGATGAGCGTCGACTACCCCCGCGACCCGCGCTTCAGCATATCGAAGGGCGGCGACCAGATTGCCGAGTTGGAGAGCGGCGAGCTGGATGCCGTGCTGTTCGACCGCGGAGGTCCCCCGCTGGGCGGGAACCGCGTGCCGCTGTTCGTAGACCCGCTCGAAGCGGCGCTGACGTACCACCGGCAGAGCGGCGTCTTCCCTGTCAACGTGATGCTGGCGGCGAAGAGCGATGTGCTCGACGCCAACCCCGGACTCGGACAGGCTGTCGTGGACGCCTGTGACGAGGCGCGCCGCCTCTACTACGCCAACGTCCCGGACGATGCCGAGCACATGGGGCTGCCAGTGAGCTGGCTGCGCGAGCACGGCCTCTTCCCGCACGAGAACGGGCTGGAGAACAACCGCCGCGCCATCGAGACGATCGTGCGCTATGCCGCGGACCTCGGCATCATCAGCCGCCGCTTCACGCCGGAGGAGCTCTTCTTCGAGGGGGTGGGCTAGATCACGCGTCGCGGACGGCGGCGACGCCGAGGCGGAACACCTCTATGGTGCGCTCGATGTCCTCGTCCGAATGGCAGGCTCCTACGTAGAGCTTGCCGGGTGACTTGAGGATGCCGTTGTCCAGCAGCGTGTTGTCGAAGATACGGTTGAGCGTCTTGTCCACGAGCGTCGAGCGGTAGTCGACGATGGGGTGCTCGGTGAAGAAGACGTCGAACATCATGTCGATGCCGCTGACCTGCGCCGGTATCTCGGCCTCGTCGAAGAGGCGCTGGAGCGTGTTGCGGAGCGTGGCGGCGCGGGCGTGGTACGCCTCGTAGGTGCCCGGCTCGCGCAGCACTTCGAGGGTGGCGAGTCCGGCGGCTGCGGCGACGGGGTTGCCGTTGAGGGTACCGCTCTGCGGGACGTAGACGTCCGGAGCGACGGAGCCCTGGTCGTACGACTCCATGATCTCGCGGCGTCCCACGATGGCCGCGAGTGGGAAGCCGCCTCCGACGATCTTGCCGATGGCCGCGATGTCCGGCACGGCGTTGTAGTACTCCTGCGCGCCGCCGTAGGCGAGCCGGAAGCCGGTGACGACCTCGTCGTAGATGAGCAGGACGCCGTAGCGGTTCGTGAGCTCGCGCAGCCCGGGCAGGAAGCCCGGTTGGGGCGCGATGGTGCGCTGCACCGGCTCGACGATGACTGCGGCGAGCTCGTCGTGGTAGCGGTCGAGCAGGTCCTCGACGGCGTTGAGGTCGTTGAACGGCGCGACGAGGACGGTGTCCTGGATGGCGCGCGGGATGCCGGCGGAACTGGGCTCAGGCTGCGGGAAGGGCGTGTTGCCGGACGGGGCGAGGCTCATCAGGGAGTAGTCGTGCGAGCCGTGGTAGCCGCCCTCGAACTTCAGTATCTTCTCGCGCTTGCGGAACGCGCGGGCGACCTTGAGTGCGTTGTAGGTGGCCTCGGAGCCGCTGCTGACGAACCGCACCTGCTCGGCGCACGGCATGGCCTCGACGATGCGCTCGGCGAGCTCGATGGCGTACGCGTTCTGGGTGAAGAACGTCGTGCCCCTCATCATCGCCTCGGTGGCCGCGGCGATCACCTTCGGATGGGCGTGCCCGAGCACCATGGGGCCGGAGCCGAGCAGGTAGTCGATGTACTCGTTGCCGCTCACGTCGATGACGCGGGAGCCGCGGCCCTCGCGCACGACGAACGCGTGCTCCTCGTCGAGGCGCAGGTTGCCGAGCGAACCGCCGGGGAGTACGGCGGCGGCTTTGGTCATCAGGGCCTGTTCTTCGGGGGTGCGGTTGACGTTGCTCATGGGGTGATTCTCACACAGGCAGACTCGGCGCGGCTAGGGGCAGGCGGCGGGTACCGGCAGGGCGCGAAGAAACCACCACGGTGCAGAACCGCCCATTCCCGCGCAAAGTGTACCCATTCACTCCTGGCCTCGACCTTGCAGGCAACGGTTCCAGCCGCTCGAAACCGCTCACCGCCGCTCATCTCCGCTCCAAAACCGTTCGTAACCGCTCGGACCACACTGCCCCCGTCGTGGCCATGTAGCCCTCCCGCACCGCCCCGCACCCGCAGGGCCCTCACCCGCCGCTGCGCGGCACCCTCTCCCTCAGGAGAGGGAAGAAGACCCCGCTGCACTGGACAGGGTACGCGTCGGCAAGGCGTTGGCGTAAGGGGCCGGTTTCATGCGTTAACCCCGCGCAGGCGGCAGGACGGTACGCGTTGGTGTAGGATGGCGGCGGCCGGTGACGCGGCCGGCCTATCTCGTACAAAACGGAGGGAGAGCATGGCAGTAACTGACGTTGCGGAAGTGACCGCAGGCGGGAGCCCGATGTCGATCTACACAGCGCGCCCGGACGGCGGCGGGAAGAACGCCGCGGTGATCGTGATCCAGGAGATCTTCGGCGTGAACAACGACGTTCGCAGCATCGCGGACCGTTTCGCCGACGCAGGGTACTTCGCGGCTGCGCCGGAGCTGTTCCACCGCACCGGGAAGGGCGTGGACATCCCGTTCTCCGACATGCAGGGGGCCTTCGCGGAGCGCGGCAAGCTGAGCAATGACGACGTCTTCGCGGACGTGCAGGCAACGATCGACTACCTCCGGAGCAACGCGGACGTTGACGCCGACAACATCGGCATCGTCGGCTTCTGCTTCGGCGGAATGGTCTCCTACCTCGGCTCGACGATAGAGCACCTGAAATAGGCGGTAGCCGCCCTCACCCGCCGCGCACGCGCGTCGACCGATTCGACGAGCGCAGGGCAGGCTCTCTCCCGGAGAGCGAGGTGGGCTGCGAGATTCCCGCCTTCGCGGGAATGACGGAAAAGAGCGGGAATTGTAGGTGTTAGGTAATTCGTTGACAGAATGGTCTGACGAGCGCAGTTCATTCTGGAGACGACGATGCGAGACAACAGCAGCGACCGCACCTTGGAACGGAACTACGTGCAGAAGTACCGGTTCCTGATCCGGGAATACGAACTGGTCAAAGCCAAGCGCCACCACCGCTTCCGTTTCCTTCAGGACTTCTACACGCACCACGGCACGAACCGGCAGACCTTCGCCAAGTACTACAACCGCTACCGGCAGTCCGGCGAGGCCGCGGACCTGCTGCCTCGCAAGCGAGGACCCAGATGGAAGAGCCGTCGCACCATCCCGTATATCGAGCAACTCGTGCTGGAGCAGCGGCGCAAGGGCAGCAACCGCTACGAGACCTATGCCATACTCAAGCCAAAGTTGAAGGCTCATACCCCTGCGCCGTCCACCATCTACGCCATCAGCAGACGGCACGGCTTGAACAGGATGACCAAAGCGATGCAACAGTCCAAACGCCGCATCATCAAGACCCGTGCAGGGGAGTTGGGGCACCTGGACGCTCACCACCTGAGCAGGGATCTCATCGTTGGCTCCAGGCAGCGTTACTACTTGGTCTCGGTGGTGGACGCCTGCACCCGCCTCGCCTGGGCAGAGGTGACGGAGGACATCAAGAGCCTGAGCGTGATGTTCGCCGCGCTCAAGAGCATCAACATGCTCAACGCGGAGTACGGGGTGCGCTTCGAGGAGGTCATCACAGACAACGGCCCTGAGATGGCCGCTCCCACCAACAAAGCGCACCATCCGACGGAACGGATGCTGCTGGAGCTGGGGATCAAGCACCGCTACACCCGGTCCTATCGACCCCAGACGAACGGGAAGGTCGAACGATTCTGGCGAACACTGAATGAAGACCTGGTCGAAGGGACGACGTTCGAGTCATTGGAAGAGTTGAAGGACGAACTCGTCCAGTACCTCCTCTACTACAACACCGGGCGGCCCCACCAAGCCCTCGGAGGCAAGACGCCCCTCGAAACCATGCAAAATCTGTCAACGAATTAGCTGACATCTACAGGAATGACGAGGGTGGGCTGCAGGGTTCCTGCCTTCGCAGGAATGGCGGAAGAAGCGGGAACGACGAGAGAAGAGGGGCCGGAGCGCGATCGGCGTTCCCGCCCTTTCGTCTGCCCGCGCTAGCGGGCCTCCCTGCGTCCGCGGACGGCAGAGAAGGCCGCCAGGAGCGTGAGGAAGAAGATGGGCGCTCCGAATATGTTGACGACTATCATGGGACCGATGCCGGAGACGAGCAGGAGCGCCGCAGCCTGCCACGGTTTCCTGAGCGACATGATCGAGCCCGCGATGGCCAGGAGAGCGAAGAACAACACCAGCAGCCCGGCGGTGCTGGTATCTCCCCCGCGGAACGCGAAGTCCACCAGATCGCCGACGAATATGAGCGTTCCGATGAGGAGGCCGACGATGCCGCCCAGGAGCCCGAAGACGAGTGCCGCGATGAGCATGGAGCCAGCCCCCAACGCTCCCGCTATCCGGACTGGGAGCGGATGGAGAATACGAGCGACTTGACGGTGACGGGGATGACCTCGCTCGCGCCCATCGGCTTGCCCACGTCCACGTAGTCGAGGTCGCCCACCTCGATGCCGTCTATCGCGATGACGGCCCGGTCCAGGTGCAACTCCTCGCGGATGATGCCCCCGAGCGACTTGGCCACGTCCACGTCAACGACGACGAAAACCGGAGCCTCCGGCGGCTCGTCGTCCACGGTCTTGACGATGGACTCGGCCAGACGCCGGATGTACCAGTAGTCCGGCTGCCCGGCTATGGACATGGCGAGCGCCATGGTGGACGGCAGCTTCGCGAGGTCGTACTTGCCGACGCCTGTCGCCAGCGCAGCCTCCATCTCTTCTGCGGTCTGCTCCTTGTTGATGAACGCCCGCGCAACCTGTATGCCGCGCACTGGAAGCACGTCGTGCGTGGAGATGTAGGAGGTGCTTCCGCTCGCCTGGAGCGTGTACTCGCCCGCGCCGATGACGGTGGCGCGGATGCCCTCGGCGGGCATCACCAGCATGCCGGGACGCAACGTCTGCTGGCAGCGCTCCCGCACCATCTTCCCGAACCACGGGCCCACGTCGCCGTACGATTCGCTCGTGCGATCGTACACGTACTCCGAGACCCCTCCGGAGAAGACGACGTGGTCGACGTCCTCCAGCGAATCGATGTCCAGGCTGTCGGTGAGCAGGAGCGACCCGGTGAGCGAGTGCATCTCGCCGCCGCTGATGGCGTCGAAGAGGATGTCGGTCATCTTCGCGGCGAACAGCTCGCGCTTCTCGTCAGTGAGCTTCTCGCCGACCTCGACCGTCTGACCGAGCGAGCCGAGGATGGTGCGGGCGGGCTGCTCGACGCGAGTGATGGTCATGTCGTCGTCGTAGGCGATGAGCCGCGCGCCGACCTCGATGGCGACCATCTGGGCAATCTCGCCGTTGCGGATGAGGGATATCTTCGTCGTGCCGCCGCCCATGTCCACGTCCAGCACGGTGTTGGAGTTGCTCTTGGAGATGGCGACCGCGCCGGAGCCGAACGCCGCCAGCAGCGCCTCGTGCATCGGGCCTGCGGACGCGCAGATGAAACGCCCGGACTCCTCGGAGAAGTACTCCAGGATGGGCTGGGCGTTCTCCTTCTTGAGCGCCTCGCCCGTGATGACGACCGCGCCGGTGTCCACGTCGTCCGGCGTGAAGCCCGCTTCGCTGTAGGAGCGCTCGATGAACTCCTGCACGCTGTCCGTGTCGATGGCGGTGCCGGAAGAGTAGGGTGTGAGCATGATGGGCGAGCGGTAGAGCACGTCGCGGTTGGTGACGACGAACTTGGCGGAGAGCCCCGCGCCCTCGCGTCGGAGCACCAGGCGGGAGAAGATGGTGTGGGTGGTGGAGGAGCCGATGTCTATGCCCACGCTGTAGAGCGTGAACTTCTCGATCCCCTCGATGTCCTCGGCTTCCTCGTCGTTGAGCAGGTCGAATACGTGTGAATGGTCGAGATCGTCGTCGTCGTGCATGTGGCGTCCCCAGGAAAGGATTGCAGCGCAGCGCCGGGACTATGCCCGGCGCCGCCTTATCTTACCGTATCGCGCTCGCGCATGCGCCCCGGCGTCAGTCCGCGGACTTCGAGTAGTCCCATTCGTACGTGGGGTCCTCGTACGCCTCCGCCGGGATCTCGGACGTCATGCCGCGCTCGGCGAGCTGGCTCTCGAAGTACTCGCGTATCCAAGGGTCCTCGTTCGGGTACTCGATCTGGTCGCGGCCCCGGTCGGTGACCTTCTCGGACATGCCCATGAACTGGTTCGGGGGATGGAGCGCGAGGTAGCGCCCGTCGGCCCTGCCAAGGTTGAAGTGCTGGTGGAACCAGCGGTCCGGCGGCACGAAGCAGCTCGCCTCGTGCCAGTGGATGACGATCTTCTCCTTGCCCTCTTCCCACATGACAGAGTAACCCTCGCCGCCGGGGATGACGATGACGCGCCCCGGCCCGTGGCGGTGGCCCTTCTTGTAGGTGCGCGCGGGGAAGACGGACATGTGCGCGTGCATCTCCGAGCCGGGCGACTGGATGAAGACGACGTGACCGCCCGCGCCGCGCCCCCAGAACGGGACGAGCTTGTCCCAGGCGGCCATGTCCGGGAAGAAGTTGCCGTGCCAGACCTGGCGACCGCGTCCGGCGAAGGCGCCCTCGCCCTCCTCCATGACCGCCTTCGCCTCGGAGTAGAACTCGTCGGTGCTGTGCAGGAACGAGTTCGTCGAGTAGGGGTTGTTGACGAAGAAGTCCGGGTCCGGCGTGGCGGACATGGCGATGGGGAGGTAGTTGTAGTGGAGCAGCCGCGCCGGGTTGTTGCCGTCCATGTTCGTCAGCTGGCAGTAGGAGTTGCGCGGTACGAGGAAGAGGCTGCGCGTCGCCCACTCGAACGTCTTCTTCGGGCGGGCGTCGTCCGTCCAGACGGTGGCGACGCCGCGTCCGCCGAGGACGTAGACCTGCTCGTCGACCGAGAGTTTCAGCGGCGGGAGCGAGTGTCCGGGCGGTATCTCCTCGATGCGGCCCTCGACCACGCCCTCCATGCCGCGCAGCTGCATGAACGCTGCGTCGACCTGGCGGTCCTCCCACCAGCCGAGTTCGGCGGTACGGAGGTCTTCCACGTAGTAGCCCCGGTGGATGGGGATGCCCTGGGCTTCCATCCAGTCGTCGTAGGTGAAACGTCGCGCCATGCCAAGCCTCCGTCGGTTCCGGATGGCTGCATATTACTCCGTGCGCGGCATTCGGAGTAGGGGCGGGCGAGTCACCCCCCATCCTATCCTTCCCCCATCAAGGGGGGAGGAACCAGGCGTCAGTCGCGGATGTCCTGCAGGAACCACTCCGTGGGGAGTTCGTGGCCGAGGCCCTTCGCCTTCGCGAGTTCGTAGGCGCGGCCCGCGACGGAGAAGAACTGCGCACCCTGGATGTTGCCGCGCTCCGAGTAGGTGACGGCACTCGGGCCCGGGCGCCCCTGCGCTCCCTGCAGCAACTCCTCGAGGAAGACGACGCGGTCCTCGGCGATGACGCCGTGCCCTCTGCCGGAGCGCTCGCGCGTCTGGCTCGCGGATGCGGGGGTACCGTCCGGCGCGTTGGCCTCGTAGGCGATGTTCTCGTCGTGGAGCCGCATCTCCGGTATGCCGACCGGCGCAGGCGCTGAGCCGAGGCGGAGCGAGCGGTCGATGCGCTCGAACGCTTCGCCGTCGATGCTGCCGCCGACGCAGGTCATGTGCGCGCCGTCCTCAACGTCCTTGCCGAATATGACCGGCTCCACCGCATCGGTGCACCCGGCGACGATGTGCGCGCCCTTGCACGCCTCTGCCGCGGACCCGACCGGCACGACCTCGATACCGAGCTTGGCGCGTATCTCCTCGGCGTACGCCTCGCGGTTGGCCTTGGTGGGGCTGTAGACCTGGATGCGCTTGATGTCGCGCACGGCGGCGAACGACTCCGCGTGCGAGCGCGCCATGCCGCCCGAGCCGATCATGGCGACGACGGAGGCGTCCTCCCGCGCCATGTAGCCGGCCCCGATGCCTGAGTCGGCGCCGACGCGCATGTGCTGGAGGTAGCCGTCGTTGATGATGGCGAGCGGCTCGCCGTTCTCAACGCTCATCAGGAGGATGAGTCCGCAGAAGAGGCCGGGGCGCAGGCAGTACTTCTCCTGGGTGCGCGTGCCGCCGTACTCCTGCTCATAGACGACGTCCGACTTCATGCGGATGGCGAAGTAGCCGGACGCGGAGCCGCCCTCCATGGTGCCCCACTGGTACATCTTCGAGGGGTCGGACGTCGGGATGCGGATGTCGATGCGCGGGCGGCAGACGGCCTCGGTGCGCGCGAGCTCCTCGTAGGCGTTGCGCAGCGCATCTATCGTCTCTTCCATCGTCAGTACGGATGCGATGTCGTCGTTGTTCAGGATGAGAGTCATGGCGCTTACTTGGCCGCAGCCGCGGCCTCCCGTCTATCCAGGATGGGCGAGTACATGGTCGCCGCGCCCTGGCGGGTGGAGGTGTCCACGTAGTTGTGCTGCTCCGTCATGAACGGGATGTAGACGTTCTCCGCGGGGTCGCGGTAGACCTCCATCGGGTCGCCGCCGTCCTCGACGATGCGCATGTTGTCCTCCAGCATCTGGCGGAACATGATGATGCCCTTGTCGGAGCGCCCGAGGTGCTCGCCCGTGCGGTCGGCGATGCCGCCCTGCGTGATCCACGCCGCCGGGTCCTGCGAGGAGTTGCTGCGCAGCTCCGGGTAGATGGGCTGGTCGTTCTCGTCCAGCGTTGGGACGGGCGGGAGGTAGAAGGGGATCTCCTCCGGCGTCTGCTCGACGTCGCCCTCGATCATGGGGTAGCAGGCGACCCACCAGTGTGCGGTGTTGTAGTCGTCGATGGGTGTGCGGATCTGGAAGGCAGGGCCCATCGAGAAGCTGCCCCGGTACGTCCCGTCGGAGACGTTGAAGCCGTCGCCGCCCTGTCGCAGGTAGTTGGGGAAGACGATGGGGTGACCGTCCTTCCACTCGGTGTCCTCTTCGGAGCCGCCTTCCCAGATGCGGCGCTTGATGATGCCGTGCTCGAAGGCGTCGAAGTGGATGACCTTGTGCGGCCAGCGGGTGCGGCGCTCCTTGTCGCCGTTCATCTCTCGGATGAAGTTGGCCCACGCGACGTGGAGCCACTCCAGGTGCACCGGGTCCAGCGAGTTCTCCTGGCACTGCAGCCAGTTGCACGGCAGCATCGCGTAGCCGATGTCGCGCAGGACGCCGGTCGCGGAGAAGACGTCGTAGTTGGGGATCAGCGGAACGGGCGTGGGACCGAGGTAGGCGAACAGCAGCCCGGCCTTCTGCTCGACCGGGTACGCCTTCATCTGGATCTTGTCCTTGAACCGCGCCTCCGGGTCCTCGGTCTCCTCGTACGGCTGCTCGGTGCATTGGCCCGTCTCGTCGTACAGCCAGCCGTGGTACGGGCACCGCAGGCCGTGCTCCTCGGGGATGCCGTAGATCATGTTCATGCGCCGGTGAGCGCAGTGCGGCTCCATGAGGCCGAACGTGCCGGAGCGGTCCTTGTAGAGGATGAGGTCCTCGCCGAGGAGGCGCACCTTCATCGTCCACTTGTCGTTCATCTGGGAGACTGCGGCGACGGGGTGCCAGTAGCGGCGCATCAACTCGCCCATCGGGGTGCCGGGGCCTACTCGCGTGTAGCGGTCGTTCGCTTCCTGCGTCAGCATGAGATCTGCTCTCCTTGTGCTGCTGGATTCGGTCTGTCCTGCGGCGGGATTATAGCAAGCCGCGCAACGTCAAGCGTCAATGGGTACGTGGTGGGAGATGGACAGCGGGGCTTGGGAAGACTTTATGCGATCGTCTCATACGGTCCCAGGCGGTGCCCGTCCAACTGCACATAACCCTCGAACATACTCAATTCAGCCGTTGGGTAGGGAAACCGGTCGGGCAGGGTCGTTTCCGACGATACGATAACGCGATACGAGGACGGCTAACTGTCCCCCGATGCGAGGACATCTTGGACATAATTACCGGAGGCGACTGCGAAGCGCCGGCGTTCACGGCTCTCTGCAATCCTTGAGGTAGCGACTTTGTTGACATGGCCGTGAAGGGCTACGCTGAGGACGCGCCCGTCGAAGCTGAATGTCATCTCAGCCTCTCCGGCGAGTTCGGCGAGTGCTTTACGCAGGTTGCGTCGAAGGAGCAAGGCGTAGTCCCTGTCGATGGAGCACTTTGGGCTGGCCCTGTAGGCCTGCCATCGTTCTGCACGGGCGTGTGCTTCCTCTTGGCGTACACGTTCCTTCTGTGCAGGCGGCACGAGGTCCCAATGGCGTTCTCCTTCGACAAACCAATCTGGCAAAGGGCCTAAAGAGGATCGGTAAGAGCGGAGGGCGTAGCTAACCCAAGCCGCAGCTTCGGGAGTACTTCTCAAATCGGGAGGGATTGGGCTCTCGTGTTCTGAGACCGTGCGGGGAGTCACAACAGTGCCCATCAGCCACACCACATTCCCCTTGTGCTGATTCATCGTTTCTAGATATTCCCAGCCAAAAGTGGGCCTGAGTGCGCTGGGTACTCCGGCCATAACGCCAGGCTTGGTGGCGTCTGCGTGTATAGCGGCTAACTCGAGATTAGCGAACTTGTAGCAAACAACGTCCCCTGACTCAGGCTGCTGGCGCTCGAAACCAAGTGCAATCAGGGAGTCAAACGTCTGGCATGGGTCGCTCAACTGTTACCTCCAAGCGCTCCTATGCTCCGTGCGCTGCTCCGGCGGTGCCGCGCAAGCTGCGCAGGCCTTCCCAGCTCTCCAGCGTCTCGTTGACGACGTCCGCGACGACGGGCTCGCCCGCCTCGACGAGCGTGTAGCCCATGCGGCGGCGGTTGCCGAACTTGACGTGCTCCAGCGGCAGGCGTATCGCCTCGTTCTCGGCGGGGTCGCGGAACGTGTTCATCGGGTCGCCGCCGTCGGCGACGAGCTTCGCCTGCTCCTGCAGCAGCTTGCGGAAGAGGATGATGCCCTTGTCGGACTCGCCGAGCTTCTCCAGGTGGCGCTTGGCGACCGGCCCTTGCGTGACCCACGCGAGGTAGTCCTGATTGAAGAGGATGTCGTTGATGTAACGGTCATTCTCGTCCTTCAGCGGCACGTAGCGGTAGGGGACGACCTCCTGCCTCGGAGCCTGCGCGCCGGGCGCGGGACGCCACGCGTAGTAGGAGACGTGGTAGGTGTGGGTGTCGTCCGCCGGCACGCGGAACTGGAAGGTGGAGCGCACCTCGTCGCCGACGAGGAGGATGTTGGGGAACATGATGGGGTGGCCTTCCTTCCAGTCGTCGTCTTCCTCGGAGTACCCGGCCTCGACGCGGCGCTTGATGATGCCGTGCTCGAAGACGTCGAACCCGATCTTGAGGTGCGTGCCGCGACCCTCGGGCAGCGAGTGGACGCCGGTGCGGACGACGTTGCCGTAGTAGGCGTGGAGCCACTCGTTGTGGACGGGGTCGAGCGAGTTCTCCTGGCACTGCAGCCAGTTGCACGGCAGTTCCGAGATGCAGATCTCCCGCACCGCGTTGTCCCACGTCAGCTGCTCCCAGCGCGGCAGGAGGGGCATGGGCTGCGGCCCCATGTACGCGAAGATGAGGCCGCCAAGCTCCTCGACAGGGTAGCCCGCGACCTTGACCTTCTCCTTGAAGCGTCCGTCCGGGTGGACCGTCTCCTCGAAAGGCTGCTCGATGCACTGGCCGGTCTCGTCCATCATCCAGCCGTGGTACATGCACCGGAGGCCGTGCTCCTCGGGGATGCCGTAGGAGAGGTCGACGCGTCGGTGGGGGCAGAAGCGGTCAATGAGTCCGTAAGTGCCGGACCTGTCCTTGTAGAGGACGAGGTCCTCGCCGAGGAGCCGCACCGGCTTGGTGGGGCGCTCGTCGAGCTCCGCGGTGGCGGCGATGGGGTGCCAGTAGCGGCGCATCAGCTCGCCCATCGGCGTGCCTGCGCTGACCTGCGTGAGTTCCTGGTTAGCCTTGACGCTGAGCATGCGTGCCTTCACCTCGCGTGCGTGTGTGCGTGGCGTAAGAGTAGGGCGGGGTGTGTGCGCGGGTCAAGCGCGGGGGAGCGTGCTTACAGGAGGGGGGCGACGAATCCTTGTCCCATGGGGTGAGAGTTGGCGGTTTTTTGAAACACCTCCAGAACCCACCAATGCTCGCGTTCCATGCGGTCTTGCCAGTCCTCCTTGTCCAGCAGCAGCCCATCCCTTATTACGGTGATGTGCCCGAGGTTCGTGTCGTTCCCGATGACGGCGATGCAGTCTCCGAACTTGGCATGGGCTCGCGACAGAGAGAGTGCCCCTGCGGCACGCGATCGTTGATTCCACACAGAGTTGATGCCCATCAGCGCACACGCTTGGTCGAAAGCGTCCAAGTCTATGCCACCGAAGTCATCCAATCCTCCGAGCAGATGTAAACACTCCCTGTAGGATTTGCGAGTGTAGTTCGCAAGCGCTGTCGCGCTGCAACCTTGATTGCGCTTCGGTACGGCCTCATTCTCCGCGCCGCCATCGCTGTACTCAAACTCCAAGCGGTCCATGCTCGCAAGCCTCCTTAGTGGGGGAAGAATGTCCAAGACGCACAATAGCACGCCTGCTTGCTCGCATAGCAAGTGGGAGTTGTCAGCGAAAGTAGCTCCCTACCGCCCCAGCGTGGCCTCCTCGCCGAGGTACTCCACCCAGGTGCTCATGACCTCTTCGATCTGCGGCACTGCCGGGGTGTCACCGGCTTCGGGCCGGACGTAGCGCGCCTGCGCCCGTACACCGAACTTCACCTTCTCCACCGGCGCGTGGAGCAGCCCGAGCTCGTCTCCGCGGAAGACGTTCATCGGGTCGCCGCCGTCCTCCATCACCGCGATGTTCCGCTTCAACTGTTTGCGGAAGAGGATGATGCCGACGTCCGACTGCCCCAGCATCTCCAGGTGACGCTTGGCGATGGGGCCCTGCGTCGCCCAGGCCATGTAGTCCTGGTTGAACGTCCAGTCGACGATGTAGCGCCCTTCGTCGTCCTTCAGCGGGACGTAGCGGTACGGGATGACGTCCTGCTTCGGCGCGCCTGCGCCGGGCGCGGCGCGGTAGTTGTAGATGGAGACGTGCAGGGTGTTGGTGTCGTCCACGGGAACGCGGAACTGGAACGTGGCCCGTGCCTCGTTGCCGACGAGGAGGATATTGGGGAAGAGGACGGGGTGACCCTCAGCCCACTCGTCGTCGGTCTCGTCCTTGCCCTCGAGGATGCGGCGCTTGATGATGCCGAACTCGAACTCGTCGAACCCGATCTTCATGTGCTTGCGCGACGACCCCCGCTGCTGGGTGGCGATGCGGTCCGTGTTGCGGTAGGCGCCCATGTAGGCGTGGAGCCATTCGACGTGTACGGGGTCGAGCGAGTTTTCCTGGCACTGCATCCAGTTGCAGGGGATCTCCGTGATGGCGATGTCGCGGACGGCGTTCTCCCAGAGCAGGTGCTCCCAGCGCGGGAGCAACGGTGCGGGCTGCGGTCCGAGGTAGGCGAACACCAGCCCCGCCATCTCGCGCACCGGGTAGCCCGCGACCCGCACCTTCTCCTTGAAACGCCCGTCCGGATGGACGGTCTCCTCGAAGGGCTGCTCGATGCACTGGCCGGTCTCGTCCATCATCCAGCCGTGGTACATGCAGCGGAGACCGTGCTCCTCGGGGATGCCGTAGGAGAGGTCGACGCGTCGGTGGGGGCAGAAGCGGTCGATGAGGCCGAGGGTGCCGGACTTGTCCTTGTAGAGGACGAGGTCCTCGCCGAGGAGGCGGACGGCCTTCGTGGGGCGGTCGATGAGCTCGGCTGCAGCGGCGATGGGATGCCAGTAGCGGCGCATGAGCTCGCCCATCGGCGTTCCGGAGCCGACCTGCGTCAGTAGCTCGTTCTCCTGTATGCTCAGCATCGCGTGGCCTCCTGTGGTCGTGCGTCTGGCGCCTTACAGCGGCCAGTTGTCCTTGATGCCCTCCACTGCGCCCGCAGCTTGCGCCTTGAGTTCGTCCTCAGACGCAGCGGGAGCGCGGTCCGGGAGGTCCTCCCACGTCTGGAGCACCTGGTTGATGAGCTCGCCGTCGCGGGAGTACCCGGCCTCACCGGGGATGTACTTCCTGGCGCGCTTCATGCCGAACTTGACCTGCTCCAGCGGGGCGACGATGCCGCCCTCCGGCGCGGGCGTGCGGAAGACGTTCATCGGGTCGCCGCCGTCCGCGACGATGTCCATCTGCTCGCGCAGCAGCTTGCGGTAGAGGATGAGGCCGCGGTCGGACTCGCCGAGGTGCTCCAGGTTCCGCCTGGCGATGGGCCCCTGCGTGACCCACATCGTGTAGTCCTGGTTGAACACCACGTCCACGATCCAGCGGCCGTTCTCGTCCAGCAGCGGCACCTCTCGGTAGGGGACAGACTCCTGCTTCGGCACGGGCTGGCCCGGCGCGCCCCGCCACGTGTAGAGAGAGACGTGCAGCGTGTTCTCGTCGTCGATCGGGACGCGGAACTGCATCGTGACCGAGACCTCGGAGCCGACGAGCAGGATGTTCGGCACGAACACGGGGTGACCGTGCTTCCAGTCGTCGTCCTCCTCCGTGTAGCCCCTGAAGACGCGGCGCTTGACGACGCCGTGCTCGAAGACGTCGAACCCGATCTTCTCGTGGGTCGGCAGGTCGAGCAAGGCGCCCTTGAAGCCGGGGCCCTGCTGCACGTACTGCCCCCAGTACGAGTGCGCCCACTCGACGTGAACGGGGTCGAGCGAGTTCTCTTGGCACTGGAGCCAGTTGCACGGCAGGTGGGAGATGGCGATGTCGCGCACCGCGTTGTCCCACACCAGCGGCTCCCAGAGCGGCAGGAACGGGACGGGCTGCGGCCCGAGGTATGCGAACACGAGCCCGCCGGCGACCTCGACCGGGTAGCCCGCGACCTTGACCTTCTCCTTAAAGCGTCCGTCCGGATGGACGGTCTCCTCGAACGGCTGCTCGATGCACTGGCCGGTCTCATCCATCATCCAGCCGTGGTACATGCAGCGGAGGCCGTGCTCCTCGGGGATGCCGTAGGAGAGGTCGACTCTGCGGTGAGGGCAGAACCGTTCGATGAGTCCGAGGGTGCCTGACTTGTCCTTGTAGAGGACGAGGTCCTCGCCGAGCAGGCGCACCGCCTTCGTGGGGCGGTCGTCGAGCTCCGCTGCTCCGGCGATGGGGTGCCAGTAGCGTCGCATGAGTTCGCCCATGGGCGTGCCCGGGCCGACCTGCGTGAGTTCCTGGTTCGCTTTGACGCTGAGCATGCGTGCATTCACCTCGCGTGCGCAGATTTGCGTAGCGTAAGGGTAGGGCGGGAGCGGATACGGGTCAAGCGCGCCGCGGGCAGGTTGGGAGCGGAACGCGGCGCGTCCGGACCCTTGTACCTACGGCCTGCCGATCTCCGGCTTCGCGTCCGGGTTGTTGGTGACGACGCGCGTGTAGTACTGCCAGACGCCGCCGACCCTGGGACGCCAGCCGGAGGGGAGCACCTGCGCGAAGTGCGGCAGCTGCGGCAGCGGGGTGCGCCCGGACATCTCGTCGACCAGTTCGTCCTCGAGGTACGGGTGGTCCGGCCCGGCGGAGGAGTAAGCCCAGTAGTTCATCTTGGCCTGCTCCTCCAGCTGCATCATCGTCATCACGGCGTCTTCCAGGCTGCCGCCTGCGGACGTTGCGCCGTGGCCGCGCAGCAGGATGACGGGGGAGTCGCCCATCAGCGCGGCGACCTCGGCGCCCTCCTCTTCCGTCTGCACGGTCTTGACGTGGTTCCACACAGGCAGCTCTTTCTGCACCAGCTGAGCGCCCTCCTGGTTCATGGGGCGGAGGCGCCTCCCGAGCGTCGTGGCGAGGATGGTGTAGTGCGGGTGCACGTGCACCACGGAGTTGACCTCGGGGCGCGCCTTCATGATGGAGGAGTGCATGATGACCTCGAACGGCTGCGACGAGCCGACCGGTCCGTCCACCTTGTAGCCCTCGATGTCCACGACGATCATGTCCTCCGGCTTCATCGAGTGCAGCGCGTCGACGGCGTAACCGCGGCCCTTCACCACGAACTTGTCCGGGTCGTTCGGCAGGCGCATGCTGGCGTGCCCCAGCGACGCGCGGAAACCGGTCGCGAGTCCCACTTCGGCGAGGACGCGGTTCGCGACCGCCACCTCGTATTTGACCTCGTCCCATTCTCTCGGCATGTTCTGGCCTCCTGCTGGTATCAAAAGGGGACTCTACCAGACAGCGCGGCACGGGAGTAGGGAGCGCCCCGCGCGCTCCCGCGTGGTAGGATTGCCGCATCCTGAACGAGGAGCGGGGCCGATGGACATCCTGGCGATGGACGGCGATGGGCACGTCGAGGAGTGGGAGGCCACCTGGTCGGACGATTACCTGGAGCCCGCGTTCCGCGACCGCCGCCCCAGGGTGGTCGAGACCGGCGAGTTCGAGCACGACTTCATCTGGGAGATCGACGGCGAGCGCATCCGCATCGGCGGCTCCCCCTCCAGCAAGGACGGCGTCGTCTCCACCGAGTACGAGAAGATGGCGAAGTGGCGCGGTCCGCACGAGAGCGGCGAGTTCCACTCTGCCGAGGCACGGCTCGCGGTCATGGACGCGGAGAACACGTACCTCTCCGTCAACTACCCCACGCTGCTGCTGAGCTGGCCCATCGCCAGCGACCCGGCGCTGAACGCCGCGCTCACCCGCTCCTACAACAGCTGGGTCGCCGATGTCTCCAACCAGTCGCCCGACCGGCTGAAGTGGGTGACGGCGATCGACCCGCGCGACCCCGCCGAGGCCGTCCGCGAGATGGAGCGCACGAAGAAGATGGGCTCCGTCGGCGTCATGGTGTTCGGCGACTACTCCGACAAGGCGCTGGACCACCCCAGCCTGGAGTGCTTCTGGGCCGCGGCGCAGGACCTTGAGATGCCGGTGAACGTGCACCCCGGCACCGGCGCGCGGGACGCCATGAAGACGTACCGCAACATCGCGGGCGACCAGTTCCTCATGTCCGTCGTGCGCGGCTTCAAGACGATCTGCGGCTCAGGCATCCTCGACCGCTACCCGAAGGTGAAGGTGTCGTTCCTGGAGACGGGCTGCACCTGGGTGGACTTCGCCGTCGCAGTTATGGACTTCACGCTCGACAACGTGAAGGACCGGCTGGAGCTCGGCACGATCCGCTCGGAGCACAAGGCCATCGTGGAGCGCGGCCTGCCGGAGGCGACTCCCCTCGAGTACATCAGGGACAGCCGCATCTTCATCGGCTTCGAGGTCGACGACGACCTGCTGCCCTACATGGTGAACAAGTACGGGACGGACTGCTGGGTGTACGCGAGCGACATCCCCCACGCGCACCGCGTACCGGACTCGCCGCGCTACATCTACAACCGCCCCGACCTCACGGACGAACAGAAGTCGCGCATCCTCTGGAAGGGCACCACGGAGCTCTACGGCCTGCCCGCTCCCGCCGGAGTGGGGATCAGCGGGTAGGGCTTCAACTCCGTCATTCCCGCGCAGGCGGGAATCCAGAGTAGCCAGCCGCAGACTACGCGTCTGGCCGTTGCTGAGTGGAGTGCGTTGGGGGTTGGTCAGACACCGGAGGCATCCGTTGTGCCCTGCCTGGTGCTCTTGCGTTCAGGACGGCGTTGAGCCGTCGCTACTTGTTGCGTTCCGGTTCGGCGGCGTCCGGCTCCGCGTAGCGCTCTTTTGCCGCCGCTCCGAACCAGTCGGCGGCCGTATCCATCCTGATCGAACCCTCTTGCGCGGTCGCTTCCCGCACCTTGCGCGTCGCGGCCTTTGCCGCCCCGACGGCGAGTCTGGCCGCCCGGTCCTTCACCAGGAAGCCTGCCGCTGCCACGGCGGTGGCGGGTAGCAGTATCGAGCGTGGGTGCATACCAGTTCTCCTGTCACCTGCAATTCTACCGTTGTCACGGCTACTGCTGGAATCAAGGAGAGAGGCGTAATACCTCCATTTCGGAGGCCATGGGCTGGCCTTCTACGCCTACGCCGGCTTCCGCGCCACGACCTTCACGCTGGAGACGTCCGCCGGAGCGTCGTCATCGAAATAGGCTGCCTACTCGGTTACCGCGGGTTGTTGTCTGCGGGAGGCTAGTTCTTGGATCTTTTCTTCAGCCTTTGCCACCGCGGATTCCACAGCAGCATCGTCAGCGTTCTGTTCAATCATGGCCGCGATCTCTCTGAGTCCCGCTGCTATTCCCCTTGCGCCAGCGGCTTCGGCACCAAGATAGAGGCGTTTCTTGCCCCTGGGTTCGGCAGCGGCTAACTCCTCATAGCGCGTTGCTGCCCCTTCGAGTTGGACCGCAACACCCAGAATTTTGTTCTGCACTCGCGGTCCACCCTGTTTGATAGCCGCTGTCAGTACTTTGCGCGCTGCAGCCATTGCCATTGCCAACGCGATATTGGCTACCTGCTTCCTCGCTGCAAGACTTGCTACTGCGAATGCAGCGCCCAATGCGATTGGTGGCATCGCTACCTCCTAGGTGCATTCGTAAGTTGCCTACTCCGGCTTCCGTGCCACCACCTTCACGCTGGACACGTCCGCCGGGGCGTCGTTCTCGACATGCGCCGACTCCTCGGTGATGGCGACGTTCTCGAACCCCGCGTTGCGCAGCCGCCCCAGGTAGGTCTCGCGCGGCTCGGCTCCCGCGCTGCACGACACCCACGCCTCCGTGTCCTTGCGCGCGGGACCGTCGGCGTTGAGCGCCATCATGTCGGAGATGTGCAGCCTGCCGCCCGGCGACAGCACGCGGAACGCCTCGCGGAACACCGCGTCCTTGTCCGGCGACAGGCAGACGACGCAGTTGGAGATGACCACGTCCACCGACGCGTCGGGCAGCGGGATGTTCTCGATCTCGCCCTTCACGAACTCCACGTTCGTCAGGCCGAGTTTCGCCTGGTTGCTGCGCGCGAGGTCCAGCATGTCGGGCGTCATGTCGAGTCCGATGACGTGCCCGGACTCGCCCACCTGCTGCGCCGCGAGGAAGCAGTCGATGCCGCCGCCGGACCCGAGGTCGAGCACGCGCTCACCGGCCTGAAGTCCCGCAAGGGCGGTCGGGTTCCCGCACCCGAGCGAGATGGCGATCGACTCGGCGGGCAGCCCCGCCAGTTGCGCCTCCTCGTACAGCGTCATGGCGCGCTCCTGACCTGATGGAGCGCAACACGCGTCGGCTTCGGCGGAGGTTGCCTCGACGGGGGTGAGTCCGATGACCACCTTCGCGTCGTTGGCATACCGCTCGCTGACCAGCCGTTTGATCTCCCGGGATTCCGTGGCCATCTGCTGCCTCCTCGCCGCGTCGGCGGCTCTCCGTAGTATACGACGCTCCCGAGGCTGCCCCGGTGATAGGCTTGCCGCATGACGCGGCGCAGTGCGGCATACGAAGAGGTGATGCGGCGGGTCGCGGACGGCGGCTATCTGCTGCTCGATGGCGGCATCGGCACGGAGGTGCAGCGCCGCGGCGGCTCGCTGGGCGCGTGGGCGGCGCTCGCGAACGCCGAGATGCCGGACACCGTCCGCGCCATCCACGCCGACTTCATCGAATCGGGCGCGGACGTCATCAGCACCAACACGTTCAGCTGCAGTGAGCTGACTCTCGCCGCGTACGGGATACACGGACGCGAGGAGGAGCTGAACCGCGCGGCGGTGGCGCTGGCGATGGAGGCGCGGGAGCGCGCCCGAGCGGAGCGCCCGCTGCTCGTGGCCGGGTGCATGACGACGACCAGCTATCGGGGACCGGAGGGCAGGGTGGCCCCCGCTGAGGAGGACTGGGCGCTCGCGTCGCAGGCGCGCACACTGGCCGATGCGGGTGTGGACTTCCTCATGGTGGAGATGCTGTCGCACGTCGAGCGCGCCAGGGTCGAACTGGCCGCAGCCGCGACGGCGGGCCTGCCGGTGTGGGCGGGTTTCTCCTGCGTGGCGGACGGGGAGGGCAACCTCACGCTGATGAACCAGCCCGACGAGTCGCTGGAGGAATCATTGCGCCGCATCGACCTCTCCGGTGTCGACGTCGCGTTCATCATGCACACGCGGCTCCCGGAGGTGGAGCCGTCGCTCGCCGTGTTGCGGAACGTCTGGAACGGCCCCTTGGGCGCGTATCCCCACGGAGGAGGCTACACACGCCCTCACTGGAACTTCGACGACGACTTCACGCCGGACGTGCTCGCGGCGGGCGCGGAGCGGTGGCTGGCCGACGGCTGCCGCATCGTGGGCGGCTGCTGTGGCGCGACCCCGGCGCACATCGCAGCGCTGCGCGAGGTCGTGGACGCGGCGGCGGGCACGGGATAGGCTTCAGCCGACCACTCATCGAGGAGGGCGCAGATGCGATTGCAGGACAAAGCCATCATCGTGACGGGAGCGGCAGGCGGGCTCGGACGGCAGTACGCCATCCGCTTCGCCAAGGAGGGCGCGAGGCTCACCATCGCGGACGTGCAGGACGTGAGCAAGACGGCGGAGCTCTGCCGCGCGGAGGGCGCCGAGGTCATCCCGATGCGCGTCGACGTCTCCTCCGAGGACGAGACGCAGGAGATGGCGCGCCGCACCCACGAGCAGTACGGGCGTATCGACGGCCTGCTGAACAACGCGGGCATGATGCGCGGGCTGGGGGTGAAGTCCATCCTGGACGTGGACATGGAGACGTGGGACCGCGTGTTTGCGGTCAACGCGCGCGGTACGTTCCTGGGCATCCGCTCCGTCTTCCCGTACATGAAGGAACAGCGCTCCGGCACCATCGTCAACGTCAGCTCCGGCAGCACGCTCCGCATCGCCCGCGGACCGACAGACATGAACCCGCACTACGTCTCGTCGAAGTCGGCCATCATCGGCATCACCCGTGCCGTGGCGCGCGAACTCGGCCAGTACAACATCAACGTCGTCACCGTCGCGCCCGGCTCGACGACCTCCGACACGGAGGAGCCGATCGGCGCTGACGAGGCGTACCCCGAGCCGGAGGCGTCGCTCGTGCGTCGCGGCGTGCCCGAGGACCTGACCGGCGTGATGACGTTCCTCTTCACCGACGACGCGCGCTTCATCAGCGGCCAGATGATCGTCGTCAACGGCGGCAGGGAAGTCCACTAAGCGCATGGCCGAGCTGACCTGGGAGCGCATGGGCCGCTGCGCCCGCCTGGCGTGGGAGCACGGCGTCGAGTCGTTCGAGAACGCGTCGCGGGCGAGGTCCGCCATGATGAGCGGTCACCTGCTGCTCGGCGTCATCCGCCATCCTGAGTGCGCGGGCGGGCTGATGCTTCGGCGGCTGGGCGTGGACATGGCGCTCGCGGCCTCGATCACCGAGTTCGAGTTGCTGCACGGGCGGCCCCTGCCTGATAACGCCGAGCGCGTCTTCGACCTGTGGGGCAAGCCGCATACGCCCGAAGCGCTCCGCACGATGGAACTGTCGCTGGCCGAGGCGGAGCAGTTCCACTCGGCCTATCCCATCGGGACCGAGCACATCCTGCTGGGGCTGCTCGCCATCCCGGAGAGCATGGGCTGCCGCACGATGGCGTACTTCGGCGTCGACTACGCGAAGGCCCGCGCCGCCCGCGACGAGATCTGGGAGCTGCTCAAGCTCACGGAGTGAATGGGACTAGGGGCGTAGCGTCAGGAACGACTCGCGCTCGTCCTCCTCGAAGGTGACAAGGTCGCTGTGGCGGCGTCGGAGCGCGGCTTCCACTTCGGACGTGGTGCAGTTGCCGAGTTGGACCCACACGACCTTGGGCGGCTGCCCGAGTGTAAAGCTGAACTCCCAGAAGTCGAAGTCCTTGGACGCTATGACGAACCCGTGTGCCTTGGCATACTCCCAAACGGCGGCGTCATCCGCTGATTCGAGTCCCACGTCTTTGACGTGGGCGGAATCGGGGTAAAGGTCTTGCAGGGCTTGAACGAGGCGTGAGGAGAGGTTCTGATCGAACAGGAGTTTCATCCGGGCAGAGGACGGTAGGTCTAATGTTCAGCGGCGTACGCGCGGCACGCCTCGATGTCCTCGTGCGTCAGATCGGGAAAGTCCGCGAGGATATCTTCCTCCGACATACCGGAGGCCAAGTAGCCGAGAACATCTGCAACCGTGATTCGCAGCCCGCGGATGCAGGGCTTGCCGCCGCGCTTGCCCGGCTCGATGGTGATGCGCTTCGCGTAGTCCGTGCTCATACCGGAATTATACACCCACTCCTCACGCAGGGCGGAACACCGGCAGAGAGATCTCGTCGGTGAGGTCGAGGAAGGCGACCTCGACCGCCATGCCGACGTGGATGTGCTCGGGGTCGGGCTCGACGTCGACGAGGTTCGTGGGCATGCGCCCGCCCTCCTCGAGGTCGACCATCGCAACGACGAACGGCACGCGGTCGCTGAAGGCGGGCACCGGCGCGCGGTGGACGATGGCGAACGTATGCAGCGTGCCCCTGCCGCTCGCCTGCACCCACGACACGTCCCGCGAGCCGCAGTCCGGGCAGAAGTCGCGCGGGTAGAAGTAGGCGTGCTCGCAGAGGTTGCACCGGCGCAGCCATAGCTCGTGCTCGTGCGCCTTCTCCCAGTAGAAGTCGGACTCCGGCTGCTTGACGGGCAGGGGGCCCCGGTACGCGTCGCTGGTCATCACTCCACCCCCAGGACGATGGTGCCGGTGGCCGAGAGTGCGCCGCCCGTGCCGTTCACCAGCGCCAGCGACACGTCCGGCGCCTGCCGCTCGCCGCACTCGCCGCGCAGCTGACGCACCGCCTCGACGACCGGGAAGATGCCGTACATGCCGGGGTGCGTGTAGGAGAGGCCGCCGCCGCTCGTGTTGAGCGGGAAGTCGCCGTCGGGAGCGGTGCGCTGGCCTGCCACGAAGTCCGGCCCCTCGCCCGGCCCGCAGTAGCCGAGCGACTCCAGCGTCACGAGCACCGTGTACGTGAACGAGTCGTAGATCATCGTGAGGTCGATGTCGCCGTGGGTGACGCCGGCCATGCCGAGCGCGGCGGGGCCGGTGACGCGGGCGGGCGTCGACGTGAGGTCGGGCATCGTCGTGATGCCTGCGTGGTCGTGGTGCTCCGCGTGGCCGAGCACCCACACGGGCGGCTTCGGCAGGCTGCGGGCGCGCTCCGGCGTCGTGACCACGATGGCGGCTCCCGCGTCGGTGACGAGGCAGCAGTCCAGCAGGTGGAACGGCCACGCTATCCAGCGCGAGTTGTGGTAGTCGTCGAACGACATCGGGTCGCGCATCATCGCCTTCGGGTTCAGCTGCGCCCACTTGCGGGTGGAGACGGCGATCTCGGCCATCGCCTGGCGCGCGCGGTCCTCGCCGTACTGGTGCATATAGCGGGTGGCGGCCATCGAGTAGTTGATGGGCATGCCGATCATGCCGTACGGCATCTCGTACATGGCGGAGGGCAGGTTGGGGTCGCGCGGGATGGGGACGCGGCTGCTGCGCCCCGCCTGACCGTGTGTGATGAGCGCGACCTCGCAGAGGCCGTTCGCGATGGCGTTGACCGCGTGCCCGACGTGGATGACGAACGACGCGCCGCCGACCGTCGTCGTATCCGTGTAGCGTGGCGCGAGGCCGAGGTAGTCGGCGAGGTCGTAATTGACGTAGCCCGCGGTGAGGAGGCCGTCGACGTCGTTGCGGGTCAGCCCGGCGTCCTCCAGCGCGTTGTGCGCGGCCTCCGCGTGGTGGGCGAGCGCCGACTTGTGCGGCACGAGCCCGATCTCGTCGGACTCGGCGACGCCGACGATGGCGGCCGCTTTCGAGGTGCTGGTCATGGCCGGAGTCTAACCCATCCCCATCTCGGCCATGCGCTGCATGAGCGTGTCCATGTCCACGTCCTCGACGTGGGTGGCGATCGTCCAGTGGATGCCGCAGGGGTCGGTCAGGTGCGCCATGCGCTCGCCGTAGAACTCGTCCTTGGGTTCGCCGTCGCTGGTTGCGCCGGCGTTCACCGCGCGAGCGTAGGCGGCGTCCACGTCCTCGACGTAGAGGTGGATGTGCGCCGTCTGGGCGGGGGAATCGGGCGGGAACGCGTCGGAGAGCATGACGACGGCGCCGTCGATCGTGACCTCGGCGTGCGCGACGAGGTCGTCGGGCAGGGGGATGCGCATGCGCTCCACCGCGCCGAAGGCGTTCGCCAGGAAATCGATGTAGGCGCTGGCGCCCTCCACGCAGAGGTAGGGCGTGATAGCAGTGTAGCCGTCCGGGATGGGCTTGACGTCGGACATGGGGCCTCCTTCTTCTGTCCATGGGAGTCTGCCGAACACCAATGAGCAGGCAGACTACCAGTAATGAACACGTACTGCTCGCTTCCGAGCGCGGATGGAACGGAATGAGCATCCCGGTCCACTCCTGCGGACGGCGCCGTCAGAGGTGGGGACGAGGGCGCCCTCGAAAAAAGTGTCTCATTTCTGCTCATTCTGACTCATTTCACCTCTGGCAGCGCCGTCCTCATCAGGCGGAGTCGTCTACCGGACTGCCCTTCACTCCCCCAAGGTGTGCCATTGTGTGCCATTCTGGGCCACTCCACTCCTGACGGCGGCGGGCAGTCCGCGTGGCCGCGGGGACTCCGGAGCCCGGACCATGGTAGGGCAGGCGGGGGCAGCGGCGTAAGGGGCGGGTGTCACTGGGGGAGATCGGACAGAACGACATGGTAGGATGACCAATCACTTCCCGGTATCGTGCACAATCGGATGTGGGCGGGCTTTGAGCACGCTGGAGGAGACGCGGCTATGGAAACTGTCAAATACACGGACACCGAGAAATGGTGCGGGTATTGCCGCCGGATGTTGCCACACGACGATTTTTCGGTGAATCGTACTGCACCGCACGGGTTAATGGCTTGGTGCAAAGAGTGCAACGCCGTATGGCGGCAGGTACGTTCCACATACGGCACGAAGGAGGCGGCAACCGACCCGAACAACCCCAACGCGGTTGCAGCGGACACTGCGGCGCGCGAAGCGTATCGCGTGCGTATGGCGGAGCGACAGGGTACACCACAGGCCGACGACCAAAGACCTTACTGGTTCGTTGGAGCTTTCCTCGAAGAAACGGATCAGACGCCACGGTTCGTGCGGGAGGGTGTTTGGGAGCATGACTTTGAGGACAATCCGAGGGTCGAGGCCCAAGTCAACTCGATGCAGCCCGGTGACAGGATTGCAATAAAATCTACATTTAGGCGAAAATACAACCTCCCGTTCGAGAATAACGGGGAATTTATCTCGGGTATGAAAATCAAAGCTATTGGAACAATCACGAACAACTGGGGCGACGGGCGGCATATCGAAGTTGATTGGACTCCAGTAGCCCCACAACGAGAGTGGTATTTCTACACATTTCAACCCACTGTTTGGGAAGTCTTGCCGGATTCAGGAACTCTTCCGTGGGCAGCAGATGCGCTGATTAGTTTCACCTTCGGAGACGAACCTCAGGACTATGACCTGTTCTTACAGCGCTGGAATACTGAACCACCAGACCCCTGGGACGATTTCGTCGAACGTGCTCAAGAGTACGTGGATAGCGGGCGGCTCGAAGAAGAAGAAATCAACTACAAGCTTGAAATAGCGCGCAAACTGACAGCAGTCCGGGAAGACTTGCTATCCGATCCGCCGGTTTTTGATGGCTGGCAACGCCGTTTGAAGAATGCACTCAGGGGTGAGAATAACCTCATCGACTGGCGCGCTCGTTCAGTATTTGACCAGTGGCTTAACGAGCACCCAGACGATGCACGTCCTGATGATGCGTTGGAAGTAATCATGTCGCTGTGGAGTTCTCCTGAGCAGAGTCTGGCGACACGTTTTCACCTTCTGTCAAGCCATCTCATGGCTCTGCCCCTGTCATCGGCAGCACGGACAAACCTTGTGTCCATCCTGTTGATGGGCTTGAACGCTGAGGAGTATCCCCCATACCGGTCAACTCTGTTCGAGTGGGCTTACGAGCAAACCGGCCATCCGAAGTCCAAACAGGGCACGGATGCAGAGATGTATGAGTATGCCTTGGAGTTCCTCGACAGGTTCATAGAGGAAGCCGCCCAACGCGGACTCGCGTTGCGCCATCGCCTTGATGCGCAGTCGGTGGTCTGGGCACTTAAGAATGATCGTGACACCCCCGGAGAGCCTGCTGACATTCAGGCTATCGCCAACGACCTGCACCTCCCTGTCTCGTTCCTCGAAGAGACCACCACCCTCCTCGACGAGAAGCGTCAGGTCATCTTCCAGGGACCGCCTGGCACGGGCAAGACGTACGTGGCGCGGGCGCTCGCCCGACATCTTGCAGGGACATGGGGCAGCGTCGAGCTTGTCCA
Source organism: Dehalococcoidia bacterium (assembly GCA_965206315.1). Lineage (GTDB taxonomy): Bacteria > Chloroflexota > Dehalococcoidia > Lucifugimonadales > Australimonadaceae > Bin16. Next base: position 2,812,206 of record OZ242210.1, on the reverse strand, counting down.
GTTCCACCCGTCCTATGCCTACGAGGACTTCGTGCAGGGCTTCCGTCCGGCGCTTGTGAACGGGCAGGCCGGGTTCGAGTTGCGGGACGGGCCGCTGTTGAAGGTAGCTGAGCGCGCGGAGGACGAACAGGAGGCAGACCACTACCTCGTCATTGACGAGATCAACAGGGCAAACCTCGGCAAGGTGCTTGGCGAGTTGTACTTCCTGCTGGAGTACCGGAAGGAGAAGATTCGCCTCCAGTACTCGGACATGGAGTTCTCGCTGCCGGAGAACCTGTACATCATCGGGACGATGAACACCGCCGACCGCTCCATCGCACTGGTGGACCTCGCGCTGCGCCGCCGGTTCTCGTTCGTGGAGTTCGACACCGACAAAGAGCCGATCAAAGGACTGCTGCGCCGCTGGCTGGACGCCAATGGCCTCAGCCATATGCTGGAGGTAGCGGACGTCGTCAACCGCGCCAACGAAAAACTGGCAGACGGCAGTCCGGAGGGCCGGCACGCTGCCATCGGGCCGAGCTACTTCATGAAGCCGGGGCTGACACTAGACCGTGCCAGGCGCATCTGGGAACACGACGTGCTCCCGTACATCGAGGAGCGCCTCTACGGGCAGCACGAACGCCTCGGCGAGTTCGACTTCGACGTACTGCGCAGAGTAGCCCACTCAGGTGGAGAGGGTGGGAAGGTGGCAGAGCAGCAGGGCGACGGAGAAGCCTCGGGTGAAGATGGCGGGATGACCGATGGTTCAGCTTGATCTGCAAGAGTACGCCCCAAGCGAACATCGTCTGACTGCCTCTGAGTTGCGAGTGTTGTTGCGGGAGGCGAGAAACCTCGATCTCTCCGTCACGCCTGCCCTCAACGAAGACGAATACGTACTCAGGCCCGGCTCTACCGTCGGCGCGGTGGAGGTTGGCGGGCTGTCGGTGCGCATCGAACCGAAGATCGGCATTCCACAGCTGCTCTCGCTCGCCTGCTACGCCACCGGCAAGGTCAGGCTCCACGAGTCCAACTTCGACTTCCTGAAGAAGGAGGCGTTGCCCGACGCGCTGGCACTGGCGCTCGTCAGCGCCGCGCGGAGGGCGTTCGCTCGCGGGCTGCTGCACGGCTACCGCACGGAGGAGGAGGCGTTGTACACCGTGCGCGGGCGCATCCGGTTCGACGACCAGGTCCGGCGCAGGTTCGGCTTCCCGCTGCCGGTCGAAGTGCGCTACGACGAGTTCACCGACGACATCCTGGCTAACCGACTCGTGAAGGCGGCAGTCATCCGGCTCGGTGGGATGCGCCTGCGCTCCCCCGATGCGCAGCGAGGCCTCGGCTGGGTCGCGGCCATGCTCGACAACGTGTCGTACGAGGAGTTTCTGCGGAACGACGTGCCGCCGGTCAAGTTCGACAGGCTGAACGCGCACTATGAGCAAGTCGTTGCGCTGGCGCGGCTGGTCCTGCGGCACGGCGCTTTCGAGGCGTACAGGGGGAAGGTACGGGCGTCCGGCTTCCTCATGGACATGAACAAGGTCTTCCAGGAGTTCGTGACGGTTGCGCTGCGGGAGGAGTTGAAGGTACCCGAACACCTCTTTGGAGAGCGGAACGTCGGTACGCTTGATGAAGACAGGCGCATTCGTCTCAAGCCGGACCTTGTGTGGCGAGAAAGTCGCTCCTGCGTATTCGTGGGTGACGCCAAGTACAAGCGTATTGATGGGAACATCCCAAACGCCGACCTCTACCAACTGCTTGCATACGCAACTGCGCTCGATCTACCGGGCGGGCTGCTGATCTATGCACAGGGGGAGCGAGAGCCTGGAGCCTACACGGTGCGCCACTCTGGCAAGCGGCTGGAGGTCGCGGCGCTGGACCTCTCCGGCACGCTCGAACAGGTGCTGGAGCGTGTTAAAGAACTCGCAGACAAGGTGAGCGCGCTGCGCGGCGAAGCGAGGCAGACGCAGCGCGCTGCGTAGGAGGCTTGTCAGCCCTCGTCGACCAACCGCAGGCGGTAGGAGATGCGGTCGTAGTAGAGGGTGGTGAGGCCCTCGAACCCGGAGTCGGTGCCGACGATGAGCCAGACCCGGCCCTCGGCGTCCGTCTCGACGGTCAGCGGTTGCCCGAGGTTGTTCAGCGTCTTGATGCGGTACTCGCGGCCCGTCACGTCAGGATGAGCGACGTTGCCGAGCACGAACATGGCGTCGCCTTCCCGGGACTGGTTCCCCTTGTCGATGTTCATCCTGAGGTAGCCGGTGTTGTCCTCCATGGTGGCGGGTTCCACGTCCGACGCTCCGGCCTTTACGAAGACGCTCTCGCCAGGGGAGCCTCCGATGCCGACAAGACCGGCTGACACGTTCGTTGCCAGGTCGACCGATACGTCGACCTCATATGCCGCGTCCGGCTGCAGGCCCTCGACCCGTCTCTTGAGGAACATGAAGAGGTCGTCGCTGCGGTTGTGCCCCTGGACGTAAATGCCGCTGCCTTGCAGCCCATCTGGAAGGGGACGATGCCCGTGGTCGAGTTCGTAGATCGACTGATCGTAGTCGGCGGGCAGGTCCGCGAAACCCACGGTCCATCCCTCGGCGCCGTTGTCGAAGGTGAAGCTGAACTCGACCGGGCCGGGGGAGGCGGTTGGGGTGGGAGAAGGGGCGTGGGTGGGTGTTGGGGTAGGGGTCGGCGCTGACGTGGGGGTGGGCGTTGCCACGGGAACCGGCGTAGCGGTTGGCGCGGGCGTCGGCGTCGCCTGGGAGCATGCGGCGAGCGCGAGGAGCACGAGGGTGAGGAGGCGGAGTGTTCGCAAGCGTTGCGTCTCCAGTCGCTGGTGTTGGCGCGAGTGTACCAATGGGCACGGATACTCCTGAGAGGATGTTGCGCGCTAAAGCGCGGGACTCCGCTGCGTTTCACTCAGCATGACAAGGTTCCCAGTGACACGCGCCCCTTTCGCGGTCGTAGCCTGCCCCCGTACGCTGGTTGCATGACCATCGTTCGTGCACCAGCCATAGATTGCGTCTATAGCTCAGGGCTCAGCTATAGATCTGGTCTATGGCTCCGGCGCCAACTTTTGTTTTCATTGGCCCCCTTGCCCCCTTGGTCGCGGGAAGCAGGCCGTGGCCTTGCAAACACCCCATACCAAGGCGGCCAAGGTGGCCAGATCGATGGTCCGGTTTACTCGTGGACAGACGACCAAGGGGGCCAGAATTCCGGGGCATTGGCCCCCTTGGTCGAGGGCGTGTTGTCAGCGGGGCGCGGGTGCGGGATACTACGGGCGTTCCGAAGGCAGGGATTCGCCAAAGGAGAGAGGACATGACCACGGCGGTGAAGTACCAGGCTATCGACGCTGACGCGCACGTCATCGAGAGCGAGCAGACGTGGGACTACCTCGACGAGGCGGACAAGCAGTTCCGCCCGTTCCTCTTCACGAACCCGGAGAGACCCGCGAGCCGCTACTGGGTGATCGACGGACGCATCGCAGGGCTGCGCCCCGCGTCGCCGGTCGAGCGCGAGCTGAAGGCGATGTCCGAGCGCGCCGGTCGCGACCTCGTGACGGCTGAGGAAGCCCGCTCCCTCGACGACATCTCGCTGCGCCTTTCGCACATGGACCGGCTCGGCGTGGACATCCAGATACTCCACAACACGCTCTGGATCCGCGACGTCTCGCAGCGTCCGGAGGTGGACCGCGCGCTCTGCAAGGCGTGGAACCGCTGGATGGCCGAGGCCTGGAAGGAGTCCGGCGGACGCCTGCGCTGGGCCGCCGTCCTCCCGCTCACCGACCTCGACACCGCCATCGACTGGATGCCGTGGGTGAAGGAGAACGGCGCGGTGGGCGTGGTGACGAAGCCGTTCGAGGGGCACCGTTTCATGCTCGACCCGTACTTCTTCCCGTACTTCGAGGCCGCGCAGGAGAACGACCTCGCCATGACCATCCACATCGCGAACGCCAACGAGGCGTACGTGAGCGCCATCGCATCCGCCTACGACCCCAGCGGCGGGCTGCCGACGTTCCGGATGCCGACCGTCCACGCCTGCAACGGCCTCATCCTGAGCGACATCCCCAAGCGCTACCCCGAGCTGCGCTGGGGCTTCATCGAGTCGTCGTGCCAGTGGGTGCCGTGGATCATCCACGAGTCCTCCCGCCGTGCGAAGCAGGCCGGCTGGTACTACCCGGACAATCCCTTCAAGGAATACAACATCTACGTCTCCGCCCAGACCGACGACGACTTTCCCTACGTGTTCGACTACGTCGGCGACGAGAACATCGTCATCGGCACGGACTACGGTCACACGGACACGTCCAGCGAGGTCGACGCCATCGAGACGTTCCGCAAGCTCGACACCATCAGCGAGGAGTCGAAGCGCAAGGTGCTCGTGGACAACTCAGTGGCGCTCTACGGGCTGTAGGAGGAGGGAGTGCCGCATCCGTACGGGGCGCCCTTCGGGGCGCCCCTTTGTATGTCCGGGCCACTGAGGGGGAGCCAGGCATCGCACCCGCCGTTATTGATGCAGTGATGCAATTCAGTTATGCTATGCATCATGAGGACGACAATCTCCCTCGACGAACAGCTCGCGAAGCAGGTGCAACGCGGCGCAGCAGCCCGGGGCATGAGCGTGAGCGCCTTCATCGCCAAGACGCTGGACGACGCGCTGAAGCGTTCCGAGCCGCTCGAGCCGCCGCCCTTCCGGCTGGTGACCGTGCGCGGCGTGCGGCCCAGGCCCGGGGTCGACCTCAACCGGACGCGAGCGCTCGACGCACAGGACGACGAGGCACGGTTCGCGCGCGGGCGTTAGGTGTGTTGCGATGCTGCTGCCTGACGTGAACGTCCTGATATATGCCCACGTCGAGGACTCGACCCCGGACCATCCCGAGTACGCCCGCTGGATCACCAACGTGGCGACCGGCCCGGAGCCATTCGCGCTCTCCGTCCTCGTTCTCGCAGGCTTCGTCCGCGTCGTTACGAACCCGCGCGTCTTCGACCCGCCATCCACCCTCGACCAGTCGTTCGCCTTCGTGTCATCACTCCTGGAACGTCCTACGGCGCGCATCGTGGGCCCAGGCCCCGACCATCTGGGCATATTCGAGCGATTGTGCCGCGAGTCCGGAGCCACGGGGAAGCTGGTCGCGGACGCCCAGCACGCGGCGATCGCCATGGAGCATGGCTGCACCCTGGTTTCGACCGACGCCGACTTCGGCCGATTCCCGGGGCTCCGGTGGCAGCACCCGCTGCGCCCCGGTGGGATGTAGCCTCCGAGGGCACCCACAAGGGATGCCCCTACATGGGAACAGGGCTGCGAGATTCCCGCCTTCGCGGGAATGACGGGATCGGCTGCGGGGCAGCCTACGTCTTCGGCTCCTCGATGACGCCGAAGAGGTTGCCCTCCGGGTCCTCGCAGTAGGCGTGTGTGCCGACGTAGGGGATCTCGTTCGGGCCGAAGACGAGCTTGCCGCCCGCCGCCGTCACCTTCGCGAGCGTCTCGTCCAACGAGTCGACCAGCGTCGTGTTGATAACGGGCTGTGGGAAGTGGCGCTTCATGATGGCGCCGTCGATGCCGGGCTGGTCCTTCGGACCCGTGGTCGCGAGGTGATAGTCCACTTGGAACTCTTCCGAGCCCGACCACGACTGGAACTCCCAGCCGAGGACGTTGCTGTAGAACTCCGCCAGCTTCGCCGGGTCGTCGCTGAGTATCTCGAAGTGGACCGGTCTGCCCATGTGTTACCCCCGTGTCTCCAGCGCGAGCGCGTCCGTGCGCGCGGCCATGATGAAGTCGTTCCTGTGCAGCCCACCGAGGAAGTGCGTCCACCACGATACCGTCACCCTGCCGTACTCGGTGACGATGCGCGGGTGGTGGCCCTGTTCCTCCGCGGCCTCGCCGACCGCGTTCGTGAACGCGAGCGCCTGCAGGAACGTCTCGAACCGGAAGGCGCGCGTAATCTGGTCGATGCCACTCTCGTTCGCGACGCTCCAGTCCGGCAGGTCCGCCAGCAACGCCGCAGCCTCGTCCGACGTCGCGAGCGTCGACTGCGCGTTCAACTCCACGCACTGTTCGTCTGCAAGCGCCATGCGGGGAGTTTCGCGGGTGGGGGCGTGGGGTGCAAGCGGGGCGTGTCCCAAGGGCGAGGTTCCTGCGCTCCGCAAGGAATGGCTCGGGGCCCTGCCGGGCCCTGTCAGGGTATGAAATGGGGTGCCACGTCCAGCACCACCCCGAGGGCCCTCACCCGCCGCGCAAGCGCGTCGACCTCTCCCTCAGGAGAGGGGACCAGAAGGAGAGGTGGGGCAGAGAAGCGTGTGCTAGCATCGCGGGCATCCTCACGGTTCGGAGCGGACGTACATGCCGGTAAGCGGAGCGCAGATCATCACGCGGGCGTTGCGCGAGGAGGGGGTCGACACGATCTTCACCCTCGCCGGCGACCACATCCTCCCCCTCCTGGACGTGCTGTACGACGAGGACTTCCGGCTGATCGACTGCCGCCACGAGCAGGCCGCGGTGCACATGGCCGAGTCGTGGTCGCGCATGACCGGCAGGCTGGGCGTGGTCGCGGTCACGACGCCGGGGCACGCGAACGCGCTTCCGGGGCTGATCAACGCGCAGTCGACGGAGAGCCCCATCCTGAACATCGCGGGCTCCTCCGACCTGCGGAACTACCACCGCGGCATCATGCAGGAGATCGACCAGATCGGCATCGCGCGCACCGTCACGAAGGGCGCGTGGCTGGCCCACGACCCGCGCCGCATCCCGGACCTGATGTCGACTGCGATCCGGGCCGCGTTCGAGGGCAGGCGCGGCCCGGCACACCTGACCGTGCCGGTCGACGTGCAGAGCGCCGTCGTGGAAGAGGAGGAGGTGCGCTGGTTCGGCGCGGAGTCGTACCGGCGGACGCAGCCCATCGTGGCGTCGGCGGAGGCGGTCAAGGAGGCGGTGCGCCTGCTGCGCAACGCGGAGCGCCCCATCATCGTCGCGAGCACGCCCGCTGCCTACGGCGATTGGGGCGGCATCTACGAGCGGCTCATCGAGACGACGAAGATTCCGTTCCTGACGGAGGAGGCGGCGCGCGGCATCGTGCCGGACGACCACCCGTACTGTTTCGGCTTCTTCGACCTGAGCCAGCACACCGCGGCGAACCTCGTGCGGGAGGCGGACGCCGTCCTCTTCCTCGGCAAACTGCTCGACTTCACCATCGGCTTCGGTTTCGGGCCGGTCATTCCGAACGACGCTACGGTGATCCAGGTCGAGCCGGAGGCGACGCAGGCGGGACGCAACCGCGGCGTCGACCTCGCGCTCATCGGCGACGTTGGCCCCATCGCGGCGCAGTTGACGGACGAGGCCGCGAAGAGCGAATGGCCGGAGCGTCCGTGGGTAGAGCGCTTTCGCACGGCGGTCGCCGAACACAAGGTGTACCTCGAACAGTACGTGCTGGACGAGACGCCGCTGCGCTCCATGTGGGTGCACCACACGCTGGCGCAGTGCCTGCGGCGCGACGACGTGCTCGTGTTCGACGGCGGCGACTACGCCTACTACGGGCGCGCGTACCTGCCGGCGCTCGCGCCGCGCTCGTGGTACTACCTGCCGAACCTCGGTATGCTGGGGCAGGCGGTGCCCATGTCCATCGCCGCGAAGGTGGCGAGGCCGGAGTCGCGCGTGTTCTGCATCACCGGCGATGGCGCGTTCGGGTTCAACGCGATGGAGGTCGACACTGCCGTGCGTCATGGGCTGAAGGTCGTCTTCCTCGTGGGGAACGACGCGGCGTGGGGCATAGACAAGAACCTGCAGGAGGGGCTGTACGGCAAGGCCGTGATAACCGACCTCGTGCCGTCGCGCTACGACCTCGTCGCGCAGGGGCTGGGGGCGTACGCCGAACTGGTCGAGCGTCCGGAGGAACTCGGCCCCGCGCTCGACCGCGCACTCGGGGTCGAGGGCCCGGCGCTGCTGAACATCCGCGTACAGAGCCAGATCAGCCCGCGCGCACAGGCCGTCGTGGCGAACCGCAAGTTCGGGGGCGGGCTGTGAGCCGACTGGTCGTCTACGGCGCGGGGGCGATCGGCGGGCAGATCGCGGTGCGGCTCGCGAATGCGGGCCTCGACCCGCTCGTGGTCGAGCCGTGGGACGCGCAGCGTGAGGCGATACAGGCGCGCGGCCTGACGATGCAGACGGAAGGCGGGGGCGAGGAGCACGCCACTCCGACAGCCATCGCGCCGAACGAACTGGCCGAGCAGGTGGACCTCCTCTTCCTCTGCGTGAAGTCGTACGACACGATAGAGGCGCTCGCGGTCGTCAAGCCGTGGCTGGCGGACGATGGGCTGCTCGTCTCGATGCAGAACAGCATCAACGAGGAGTGGATAGCGCCAGAGGTCGGGACGGAGCGGACGGTGGGGGGCGTCATCCTCGTCAACGGCTCGTTCCTGGAGCCGGGGCGCGTGCAGGCGGCGGGGTCGGTCAGCAGGGCGTCTGCTGCCGCGACGCTCCCGGGCGTGTACGTCGGCGAGTACGGGGCGTCCGCCGGGGCGAACGCCCGCCGGGTTGCCGAGGTGCTGGGGAACGTCTGGCCCGCCGAGCCGGTCGACGACCTGCTGCACGAGCGCTGGTCCAAGATGGTGAACAACACGATGCTGAACCCCGTCTCGGCGGTCGGCGGGCTGCGGTCGGCGGAGCTGCTGGCGAACGCGGACGCGCGGCGTATCGCGGTGCGGCTGGCGGCGGAGACGATGCGCGTCGCCGGGGCGGAGGGCCATCCGCTCGCGCGCATCATGGGCGACTACGACGCGGCGGACGTCTATGCCAACGCTGCGGGAGGCTCGGATACGGTCGAGCGGGGACTGGAGGCGCGCGCCGCGAACGTCGGGCCGGGCGCGATGACGTCCATGTACCAGGACGTGCGTCGCGGGCGGAAGACGGAGGTGGACTACTTCAGCGGCCTCGTCTCGCAGAAGGGCGCGGCGCACGGCATCGCGACGCCGTACTGTGACGCCATCACTGCGCTCGTGCACCGCGTCGAATTGGGCGACATCGTGCCGTCTCCCGAGTCGCTGCGGCTCGTGGACGGGTAGAGCTACGCGGCGTTGAACGGCGTCACTTCTATCTTTGAGGCACGCTCTCTAGCCTGCCAGAGGTCATAGGCTGTCTGGAGGCCAAGCCAGGTATCCGGTGAGGAGCCGAACGCCTTGGAGAGCCGGATGGCCATGTCCACGGAGACTCCCGCCCGCGCATTTACGAGGTCCGACAGCGCCTGACGGGTTACTCCCAACCCATGCGCCGCCCGCGTTACTGTCAATCCAAGCGGCTCAAGGCACTCATGCCTGACGATCTCACCCGGATGGGGGGGGTTGTGCATACCCATTGTTCGCATCTCCTCAGTGGTAGTCGATGTAATCAACGTCGAACACGTTTCCTTCCTCGAATCTGAAGGTCACTCGCCAGTTTCCCGAAACGGAGACAGCGTAGTGGCCAGTGAGTTGACCTGTCAGTTGATGTAAGCGAAAACCCGGCAGGTTCATGTCTTGTGGCGTGTGGCTCCGGTCGAGCACCGCGAGGATACGAGTCAGCTTACGTACATGCTCCGGAGCCACGCGTCTCGCGCTGCGACCGTTATACAGTGCCCTCAGCCCACGGTGCCTGAATGACAGGATCATCAAGATAGAAGGTTGCACGTCAAGTGTCGCTTGTCAATAGACAGAGGTGTGGTGCCCTTCATCTTCCCATGACGGCTCACGGCTTGACACGCACTCGCGCGACAGCGTTAGATAACGCCGCCGTATGGCCTCCGAGCCGCGGCTTCGGAGGTGAGGCTTGCGATACCGCATGATGGGGGCTACCGGCATCCGTGTCTCGGAGGTCGGTTTCGGCTCGGGCGACAACGCCGGTCTCCTGGTGAAAGGCGAGCCGCGAGAGCAGCTCGAGGCCATCGAGCGAGCGCTCGAACTCGGCATCAACTACTTCGACACCTCCCCCGACTACGGCAAGGGCCTCGCCGAAACGAACATCGGTAAGGCCATGAAGGAGATCGGGTTCCGCCCCGTCCTCGCCACGAAGGTCGAGGTCATGCCCGACGAGCTCGACCACATCGCCGATGCGGTCGTCGAATCGTTAGAGGAATCGCTGGAGCGCCTGCAGGTCGACTACGTGGACGTGCTCCAGATCCACAACCCGCCGAGCATCGAGACCGACACTACCGTTCCCGGTTGGCTGCACCTGGGGCTGGACGATTATCTGGGCCCCGGCGGCGCGCTCGAGGGCATGGAGCGGCTGCGCCGCGCGGGCAAGACTCGCTTCTTCGGCTTCGCCAACGAGGACGCGAACGCCGACGCAGTGATGGCGCTCATGGAGACCGGCGAGTTCCACATGCTGAACGTGTGGTACGACCTGCTGAACCCGACCGCCGGGCTTCCGACGCCGGACGGCCTGGACGTGCAACACGACTACGGGCAGTTCCTGCGCCGGGCGCTGGAATTGGGGATAGGCACGGCAGTGATACGTCCGCTCGGGGGTGGCGTGCTGACCGACCACGCGGTGGGCGGCGGCGGCAGGCACGCGCTCGCCGGCGGCGGGCTCACGCGCAACGCGGACATGTACCAGGCGATGGTAGAGCGCGCCCGCCCGTTCGCGTTCCTCTCCCGCCCGGGGCAGACGCTCTCGCAGGCCGCGTACCGCTTCATCCTGCAGGACGAGGCGGTCACGACGGTGCTGGGCGGCTTCTCGGAGATGTCGCACCTGGAGGAAGCAGCAGGTTGCTCCGGAGCGCCGCCGATAAGCGATGAAGACATGGCGCGTCTCGACATGGTGTGGCGCTCCAACGTCGGGAAGTGGGACGAGGAAGAGCAGTTCATATCAGGCCTGTAGGCCAGCAATCAGCCGGAGGAGGCACGAACAGATGGACATTCAGCTCAGCATAGGCATGGCATCCAACCCCAGGACGTGGGCGATCCACGACGGCCGAATCAAGCCGGACGGCATCGAGCTCATCCCGAGCCCGGTGCACGCGTCGGAGTTGTTCTGGCGCCAGTTGAAGTTCGGCGACTTCGACGTCTCGGAGATGTCGTTCTCGTCGCTCATCATGGCGATGGCGGCAGGCGACGACCGCTGGGTGGGCCTGCCGGTCTTCACGACGCGCCGGTTCTTCCACACCGGCGTGCTCATCCGCAAGGACTCCGGCATCCAGTCGCCCGCCGACCTGAAGGGCAAGCGCGTTGGCGTGCCTGAGTACCAGCAGACCGCGGCGCTCTGGACGCGCGGTGTGCTGCAGCATGAGTTTGGCGTGGAACCGAAGGACATGGAGTTCTTCATGGAGCGCGTGCCGGAGCAGAGCCACGGCGGCTCCACCGGCTTCAAGCCTCCGGAAGGCGTCACGGTCAACCAGATCCCGCTGGAGAAGAACATCGGCTCGATGATGCTCTCCGGCGAACTGGAGGCGACGCTGCTCTACATCGTCGACCCCAACCTCATCGACCGCAGCACCGCCGACCTGTGGAGCCACCCGGACATCGCGCCGCTGTTCCCGGACGCGCGGGCCGAGGGCATCCGCTTCTACGAGAAGACGGGTCTCTACCCCATCAACCACGGCATGGTGGTGAAGCGCGAGATCGCGGAGGACCACCCCTGGGTGTTGCTCAACCTGATGAAGGCGTTCAACCGGGCGAACGACATCTGCAACCGCGAGCGCGCCGAGCACGTCGACTACTACGTCGAGACCGGGCTCGTGAACGCGGAGGGCGGCGCAGCGCTCAAGCAGCCGCTGGTGCAGCACGGCATCCGCGCGAACCGGCTGGTGCTCGAGACGGCGGCGCAGTACTCGTTCGAGCAGGGGCTGACGCCGAAGCTTGCGAAGCTGGAGGACGTGTTCGCCAAGAACACGATGGACCAGTAGGCCGCGCTGCCTGCGCGACGCCTGCGTAAGGAGGAGCACCGATGCGTGCGGAAGAGAACGTACTGCTGACGCAGACCGGCGCGGGCACGCCCATGGGCGAACTGCTCCGCCGCTACTGGTGGCCTGTCACCAGCAACGGACGGCTGCTCCGCGACCCCGTCATTTCCGTGCGCCTGCTCGGCGAGGACCTGACGCTCTTCAAGGACAAGAGCGGCAGGATAGGCCTCGTCGACCGGCGCTGCGCGCACCGGCGCGTCGACCTCTCCATCGGCATGCCCACCGAGGAGGGGCTGCGCTGCATGTACCACGGCTGGATGTACGACGTGAACGGGCAGTGCATCGACCAGCCGACGGAGCCGGAAGGCTCGCATTTCAGCGAGAAGGTGCGTATCAAGTCGTACCCGGTGCAGGAGCTGGGCGGGCTGATATTCGCCTACCTGGGCCCGGAGCCTATGCCGCTCCTCCCACGCTGGGACGTGCTCGTCTGGGACAACACGTACCGTCATGTCGGCGCCTCCGTGCTGAATGCCAACTGGCTCCAGTGCATGGAGAACTCGGTCGATACCTCGCACACCGAGTACACGCACGGCTGGTGGTTCGAGTACCACGTTCTGGACCGCGGCGGCGGCACCGGCAATCCGGAGCATGATGCCATTGCGCAGGAGCATGCAGACTCGTTCAAGGTCCGCCACCTGAAGACGGAGTGGGAAGTGAACGAGTGGGGCATCCAGAAGTTCCGTCTCCGCGAGGGCGAGGCCGAGGACACACCGGACTGGACGATAGGCCACCCGCTCGTGTTCCCGTACTTCGTCCGCCTCGGCGGGAAGATACGCAGCGAGCTGCAGATACGGGTGCCGATGGACGACGAGCACACGCTGCACCTTGACTATATGGCGTACTGTCCGGGACCGGACGTGGAGGTGCCGGAGCAGGACTACGTGCCCTACTTCGAGCATCCGCTGTTCGACGAGGCGGGGCGCCCCATCGCCGACTACGTCCTCGCGCAGGACCTCGCGGCATGGTGGAGCCAGGGCGCCATCGCCGACCGGGAGAACGAGCGTCTCGGCGTGTCCGACCGCGGTGTCATCATGTTCCGCAAACTACTGATGGACCAGATGAAGATCGTGCAGGACGGCGGCGACCCGATAAACGTATTCCGGGACCCCGCAACGAATGAACGGATAGACCTGCCGGTCAACGTACTGCCGGGGCCGGTCACCCGCTCCGCATTCTCCGAGAAGGATGACCACCGGATGAGCCTGACAGAGATGGGGGACATGACTGCCGTGGTGGGCGACAACGCAGGATTCAAGTTGAGCCACTACCACATGGACAGGTACAGTCCCGCGCTGAACCAGATACTGGAGATCTACCGCCGCTACGAAGAGGTGCGGCTGCAGCGAGCATAGTCCGGCATGTTCATAGATTCGATCCTGGAAGGCTTCCCCGCGATGTTCGATGCGGGCGGGGAGGCCATCGGTAACCTCGCTGACTGGAGGCCCATCCTCGCGCTCATCGTGGGAGTGGTCGTCGGCGTACTGAACGGCGCCATGCCCGGCGGGGCGGTGCCGAGCCTCATCGTGCTCCTCGGCTTCGCCTATGGGCTCGACCCGTACATCGCGTTGCCGCTCGCCATCGGCATGGTAGCGACGGTGCCAACGGGCGATACGCTCCCCGCAGTGCTCCTCGGCATGCCCGGCTCGACCTCCGGCCAGGCGACGATCCTGGACGGCAACCCGCTCGCACGACGGGGCAGAGCAGGGGTTGCGCTCTCCGCCGCTTACTTCGCGTCGCTCCTGGGCGGCATCATTGGCGCGATATTCCTCTTCATGACCATTCCCGTCGCTCGGCCTGTCGTTAACACGTTCAGCGCGGCGGAGTTCTTCGTTCTCGGCCTCGTCGCCATCGCCGTGGTCGGCGTTGTCAGCAGCGGGGCGCTGCTGCGCGGCCTCATCGCGGGCGCGTTCGGCCTGCTCATCGCCAGCGTTGGGTATGACGACGCCACGGGCGCGCACCGCCTGACGTTTGGGCAGGACTACCTCTGGGATGGGATCCACATCATCCCGGTTGTCATCGGTCTCTTCGCCATCCCCGAGTTCTTCGACATGGTGGTCAGCGACGTCTCCATCGCGCGCCGGGCGGAGACAGCGACGGTCGACGCATCCGCGCAGCGTCGTGAAGGCATGACCTCTGTGCTGCGAAACTGGCTCCTCGTCATACGCTCCGCCGCCATGGGCGTGTTCGTCGGGCTGCTGCCGGGCATCGGCGGCTCGCTCGCGCAGTGGCTCTCATACGCCTCGGCACGTCAGACCGTGCGCGGCGGCACGGAGACGTTCGGAACGGGCGACATACGGGGCGTCATCGCGCCGGAGTCAGCGAACAACGCAGTGGACGGCGGCCAGCTGGTGCCGACGCTCTTCTTCGGCGTGCCCGGTTCCGTCGGCATGGCGCTCTTCCTCGGCCTGCTCATCATCCTGGACGTGCGTCCCGGTCCGGACATGCTGAACAACCAGCTTCCGCTCACCATGACGATAGCGATGTCGCTGGTGATGGCGAACGTGCTTGCCACCGGGATGGCGCTCGGCTTCACGCCGCTGCTCACGCGCATCGCCTTCGTTCGGCCAAACATCCTCGTCCCAATCATCCTTGCGGTGATGACGATCGCCGCGTTCCAGGCGAACCGCTCGATCTACGATCTCGTGGTCATGCTGGCGTTCGGCGCGCTCGGCTACTTCATGAAATCGTACGGATGGCCGCGCCCGCCCATCATCATCGCCGTCATCCTCGGCGGCATCATCGAGCGGTTCTACGGCATCTCCAGCGGCGCGTTCGACTGGGTGAACTTTTCGAACCCGACGGAGGGGGTCTTCACGCGCCCCGCCGTCATCATCATCATCGCCATCGCCGTGGGCACTGCCGCCTACACGGTGCGTATGCAACGCAGTGTGAACCGCACCATGGCGAGGCAGGAAGCCGAGTTCGCGGCTCGCGCTGATGCCACCCCGCCCCCACCAGCCGGCGCAAGCGACGAGGGGTCGGCTGAACCACTGGCGGAGTCCGCGCGGACGCGAAGGCGCCCGTTGCTGTCCGAGTTGCTACAGCCGACGCCCAGCGGCATCTTCATCGCCTTGCTCACGTTCGCTTTCGCGTTCACCTTCTGGCAGTCGTTCGGGTGGACGAACGAGGCAGCCCGCCTGCCGCGTGTCATCACCACCGTCGGGCTTGCGCTCATCGCTATCTACACGGTTTTCCACCTGGTCTCGCCCCGGTCCGGCGGCGGCC
The DNA here is from genome assembly GCA_965206315.1 of Dehalococcoidia bacterium. Taxonomy (GTDB): domain Bacteria; phylum Chloroflexota; class Dehalococcoidia; order Lucifugimonadales; family Australimonadaceae; genus Bin16. The sequence goes on along the minus strand of OZ242210.1, from coordinate 2,797,097 downwards.
GCATTATGGACATCGGCAGGACCCGCACCGACGACGACCGCCGTGTCCTTATGCTCCGTACGGCGAAGGCCATCGGCACCACGTTCGGGCTCGTCCTGGCGATATGGCTCATCGGTTTCCAGATTGCTCTCCCCGGCTACGTCTTCCTGTACCTCTTCTTCTTCGGGCACGTTCGCTGGTGGGTGGCCCTCTTCTGGCTCACCGTCTTCCTCGTGCTCATCTATGGGTTCTTCGACCTCATCATTCACCTCCCGTGGATCGACCCGGTGCTGGGAGACTTCATCCCGGACATCCTGAAGGGCAGGGAGACGATCACACAGTTCTGGGACCGGCTTATCTAGCCGTTCTTTGACCCACTCTTCGGTTGAGGGCTGCGCGTAGACGGAAGGCATGCGCCGTGTTAGCATCTTTTGCCAACGCGCGTATGCGTGACGCAGGAAGAATCAGCGTTCCGAGGAGGACAGATGCGCACTGCATTTATGACAGCTAAGCGGGCAGTTGGCCTGTTCGCGCTTGCAGCCGTCCTGGCGATGCTCGTGGTGGCTTGCGGAGGCGAGGAGGACCCCACGCCGACTCCGCAGCCGGACACTCCCGCCCAGCCTGCTGCGCCAACCGCGACTCCAACTGCTGCCATGATGGCGGAGGAGCCGACTCCAACGCCTGAAGCCATGATGGAGGACGAGGCGACTCCTACGCCTGAGGCGATGACGGAGACGGCGGACCCCACACCGACCCCACGGCCGACGCCGACGCCGATCCCGGTCGAGGAGCAGGTGGACTTCGGTGGCAAGACGGTGCAGATCACCGTCGGCTACGCGCCCGGCGGCGGATTCGACACCTTCGCCCGCATCTTTGCACACCACCTTTCGGACGAGCTCAGGGGCAACCCCAACGTCTTCGTGAGCAACAAGCCCGGCGCCAACACCCTCGTTGCAGTCCGTTCCGTTATCGACAAGGACTACCGGGACAACCAGGTGGACATCGTCGTAGTCATCTCCACCCTCATCCAACAGTCCATCCTCGGTGGGGTGTCCGAGTTCGACGCGGCGAACGACCTCGTCTACCTCGGCGCTCCGGACTACACGCCCAGCGACCAGACCTGGTGCATCCGCTCGGATCTTGCGATGAACCTGGACGAGTACCTCGCGGGCAACTACACCCTCGGCCAGATCGGCCGGGTGGACACGTATGCGACCTCCTCCGAGTGGGCCGTGCAGGTCGGCTTCCCATTCGAGCGCGTGTTCGGCTACACGGGCACGTCCGACATGGACGCAGCCTTCAACCGGCGCGAGATCGACATAACCCCCACCTGCCGCGACTCGCAGGTTGCCCAAAACCCCGAGTGGGCCGAGGGCTACGCGACACCACTCTTCTACACGATCATGGAGCCGGAGTGGATCAAGGCCGGCAAGGCAGAGGGCAAGTATGAGTGGGTCAAGTCCATCAGCGAGATTGCAGAAGAGCGTCTTGGCGCGGGTGAAGACTACCTGAACGCCTTCGACGCGTTGATGAACGCGGCGGCATCCAGCCGCATCTACGCTATGCCGTCGCAGACTCCGAGCAATATCGTGAATGAGATGCGCGCCGCGTTCGAACGCGTCGTGTCGAGCGACGAGTTCGTGGCGGACATGAAGTCCCGCCGCTACGACGTCGGTCTGCGGACGGGTGATCAGTACCAGGCGCAGGTGGAGTCGTTCGCGGGGCTGCCCGACGAGACCTTGGACATCATCCGAGGCCTCTTCCCGCAATAGGCTTCCCGCAAGCAACTGGTGTAGGAACAGAGGAGCGCCCCACATGGGCGCTCCTCTTGCGTTGAGCGGTTCCTCGACTACACTGCGCAGGCACCACAACCGATGGAGGAGCGATGTACGACCGGCAGGTGATGGACGTCGAGGACGCGCTGCGCGCGGTCGACGCTGCACTGGACGCGGCGTCCGCCGAGGGGGCAGGGCCGGTCGCCGTTGCTGTTGTCGACGACAACGGCGACCTCGTCGCGTTTGCCCGCATGGACGGCACGCCGATATTCCAGCGGCGCCACGCCATCCGGAAGGCGTACACGGCGTCGGGAGTAGGCGCTGACCTCACGGCATTCGCCGTCGAGCGTGCTCAGCGCGGGATGAGCGCCGCCGAGTTCGACGATCAGTTCGTGGGTGCTGCACACGGCGGCGTTGTGGCGCGTGCGGCAGAGCAGGGGGCCGTGATCGGTGCTATCGGCGTCCAGGGTTTCGATCGCGAACTCGATGAGCGCCTCGCCCGCGTCGCGCTTGCGGCGCTGCAGGAAGGGCTGTCGTGAGGACGCGCAAGACACTCGGGTTCGCCGAGTCGCGGCAGGCGCTCGCCGAGATGCTGCGGAAGGCCGAGGAGATGGGCGGGCGCCCCATCGCCATCGCCGTGATGGACGACCGCGGCGAGCTGATCTGCTTCGCGGCACAGGCCGGGGTGAACGCCGCGCTCGCGCGTCAGAATGCCATCAAGAAGGCGTACACGTCGGCCTGCATGCGGGCGGACACGCTCGATTTCGCGGAACGGGCAAATGCGTCGCCGCAGGGGCTGGCGGGCTTCGGCAACCCGAGCTTCACCATCGGAGGGGGCGGCGCGGTGGTCGTCGCGCCGGACGGCACGATACTCGGCGGGCTCGGCGTCAGCGGGCGCACCGCCGAGGAAGACGAGGAGATCGTGCAGGCGGGCAAGGCGTTCATCGGCCGTCTCATCCAGGAGCAAGCATGAGTTTCGCAGGCAAGACGGTGGTGGTGACGGGCGGCAGCGGCGCGGTGGGACGCGTGGCCTCGCGCAGGTTCGCGGAGGCCGGAGCGCAGGTGGTCGTTGCTGACATGGCGCCGCCATCCGACGAGGCAGGCGCGGTCGCCTACCACGAGACCGACGTGCTCGACGAGGCGTCGGTTCGCGGGCTGTTCGAGCGTGTCGCGTCGGAATACGGCGGGCCGCACGTGCTCGTGAACATCGCGGGCGGATTCCGGTTCGGGCCATCTGTCGAAGAGATGGACGAATCGGACTGGGACGGCCTGCTGCAACTGAACCTCAAGTCCGCGTTCCTCACCATCAAGAACGTCTTGCCGTACATGAAGGCGCAGGGCTACGGGCGTATCGTGAGCATCGCGGCGCGCAGCGGCCTGCACGGCGACCCGATGGTCGCGCACTACTCGGTGAGCAAGGGCGGCGTCATCCTGCTCACGCAGTCGGTCGCGGCGGAGGTGAAGGCGTACGACATCACGGTGAACGCGGTGCTGCCGAGCATCATCGACACACCCGCGAACCGCGAGGCGATGCCGGACGCGAAGGCGGAACGGTGGGTGCAGCCCGACGACCTGGCGAACGTGCTGCTCTTCCTCGCGTCCGAGGAGTCGCGTGCCGTCTCCGGTGCTGCGGTGCCGGTCTACTACAAGGCGTGAGCGGCGCGCACATCGTGGTGGACTGGAAGCAGATGACAGAAGCGCAGCGTGCCGACGCGCTGCGTGAGAAGTTCGATACGTTGGCTGCGGAACGCGACCCGCGCCATAGAGACGATCCCCTGATGCTGCGCCTGCGCCGCGTCACGAGTTGGATCACGAGTGCGGCACAGGAAGGCCGCGACGACGACACGGCGTTCGTCTGCTATTGGGTCGCTTTCAATGCGCTGTACGGCGACGACACCGGACTGATCAAACTCGAAGAGACCGAGAGGATGATTTATCGACGCTGCATCGAGAGGATCGCGGCCACTGGCCCGCTCGTGCTTTACCGTGAACTTGACGAGGCGCTGGGAGAAGAAGAGATACGCGCGCTGGTCAATGACAGGTACGTCCTTGCGCCTTACTGGCACAGCGCAGGGTGGCAGCACGCGCTGCGCGAGGATGCGCAGCGGCTGGACAACGCTCTGCAGTGGAAGAACACGAGGGAAGTGCTGTGTCTCGTCTTCGATCGCTTGTATGTCCTGCGTAACCAACTGTTGCACGGAGGAGCAACCTGGGGGAGTTCGATCAACAGGGTGGAGGTTGCAATGGGCAGGCGGTTCGCAGCCTCTCTGGTCCCGCTGCTGGCCAACCGTGTGCTGGATAATCCTGACCTCGACTGGGGGAGGCCGTACTACCCTCCCACGAATCAGACATGGAGGAACAACGATGCCTGACATCGAACGAACGAACCCGGAGGGCCTTGCGCCGCCGCCGGGAGGCCGCTACTCCCACGTCGTGCGGTGGGGGAACCTCGTCTGGATAGCGGGGCAGACGTCGCGCGGGCCGGACGGCAAGGTGATCGGCCTCGACAGCGCGCCTGCGCAGTGCCGGCAGGTCTACGAGAACCTGCGCACCGCCATCGAATCGGTCGGCGGGACGTTCGCGAACATCGTCAAGGTGACCATCTTCGTCACGTCGGAGGCCTACCTTCCGGCGGCGCGCGCCGCGCAGAACGAGTGCTGGGGCGACGCGCCGACGCCCGCGAGCTCGATGGTCATCGTGCGCGCTCTCGCCCAGCCGGAGTACCTTATCGAGATCGAGGCGTTCGCGGTCCTCGACGACTAACGGGCAGCCACCCCCATCCTAACCTTCCCCCATCGAGGGGGAAGGGATCATCAGCGGGCGGGGGATGCGGCCCAGTTGTCGCCGCTGTCCTCGGGGCGCGGTCCCCACTTCCCGGCCTCTGCCTGCGCGAGGAACTCGGCGACGGCTGCGTTGAACGCGGCAGGCTCCTCCAGGTTGCAGGCGTGCCCTGTGTGGGGCAGCATCGCGAGCCCGGAGTTGGGCACTGTGCGGTTCAGGAAGAGCGACGGCCCGACGCACGGGTCGTCCTCGTCGCCGCAGACGATGAGCAGCGGCACGTCGAGCGCTGCCAGGTCGGCCTCGCGCGTGTAGAGGCTCGGACGTCTTCCTTGGAAGCCGCGCAGCGTGTTGGCGGAGCCGGTGGCCGAGTGCGCGCGGAAGAGCGCGGCGAACCGCTCCCAGCCCGCGGGGTCCTTCTCACGGAAGCGGATGCGCGTCGAGCCGGAGAGGTACGCTTCCATGCCCGCCATGCCGTTCGCCTCCAGCAGCCCCGCGCGCTCCTCGGACTCGGTCAGGAACGACGCCGGGTCGTCGCTGCCGGTGCCGACGCCTGCAGCGACGACGCTCAGGCAGCGCTCCGGGTGTGCGAGCATGAACTGCACCGCCGTGTACGCGCCCATCGACAGCCCGCAGACGTGCGCCCGCTCGATGCCCAGAGCGTCGAGCAGCCCCAGCAGCACGGCCACCTGGTGGTCCCACGTGTACTCCTCCCAGTTCGCCGGGACCTCGGAGGGCGGGTAACCCTTCGCGTTGTAGGTCACTGTGCGGTAGCGGCGGGAGAAGTAGTTCACCTGCTGCTCCCAGCTCTCCATGCTGCCCGCGAACTCGTGGCAGAAGACAAGGGGCAGCCCGCTGCCCGCCTCCGCGTACTCGATGGCTGCTCCGTCGACCGTAACGTTCGGCATCGCGCAACTCCGTGCATCCGTAGGTGGCAGCGATTCTAGCGCGTCGGTGCGATACTGGCTTTCTCCCCCCCGGACACCAGGAGGCGCATCGTGATCGCGACGAACACGACGAACTACGGCCTGATCCGCACCGTGCAGGTGCGCAACGAGAACATCCCCGGCGTGCTGGGCGCGCTTGCATCGGCCATCGGCAGCGCGGGCGCGAACATCGGCAACATCCAGACCGTGCACCTCAGCCAGAGCTACGTGCTCCGCGACATCGACGTGCACGTTGAGGACGAGATGCACCTGCTGGAGGTGCTGCGCGCGGTGGGGCAGGTGAAGGGCGTGCGTGTCACCGAGACTCGGGACGAGGTGATGGACCTGCACCAGGGCGGCAAGATCGCGATCGTGAGCCGCCAGCCGGTCGCGGACATCGCGATGCTGCGGAAGGTCTACACGCCGGGCGTGGCGGAGATATGCCGCGCCATCCACGCGCAGCCGAGCCTGGCGCGGCGCTTCACGTCCATCGGCAGCACGGTCGCCATCGTGACGGACGGCACGGCAGTGCTGGGCCTCGGTCGCATCGGACTCGCGCCCGCGATGCCGGTCATGGAGGGCAAGGCCGCTCTCCTGCAGCAGTTCGCGGGGGTGAACGGCGCGCCGCTGCTCATCGAGGCATCGAACGCCGACGAGTTCGTCGAGGCCGTCGTGCGGGTCGCGCCGACGTACAGCGGCATCCACGTGGAGGACGTCGCCGCGCCCGCCTGCTTCGATATCGTGGCGAAGCTGCGCGAGCGGCTGAGCATCCCGGTGATGCAGGACGACCAGGACGGTACCGCCGCGGTCGTGCTCGGCGCTCTGATGAGCGCCATGCGGACGACCGGCAGGCGGCTCTCCGACGTGACGGTAGGGCAGGTGGGCCTCGGCGCGGCAGGGCAGTCGGTGGCGTCGCTCCTGATGCACGCCACCGGCAGGCCGGTGCTGGGCGCGGACGTGAATGAGGACGCCATCAGCCGGCACGAGCAGAACGGCGGACGCGTGGCGTCGCTGGACGAGATTATGGCGACGGCAGACGTGGTGATATCGACGACGGGCGTGCCGGGCCTCATCGCGCCGGAAGCCGTGCGCAGCGGGCAGGTAGTGTTCGCCCTCTCCAACCCGGACCCGGAGATACGCCCCTCGCAGGCGATCGAGGCGGGAGCGGCGCTCGCCGCTGACGGCACGACGGTGAATAACCTGCTGGGCTACCCCGGCATCTGGCGCGGCGCGCTCAGCACGCAGGCCAGCGAGATCAACCGCTCGATGCTCCTCGCGGCGGGCGAGGCGCTCATGGAAGCGACTCCCCACGGCGACCTCAGCCCCACCGCGCTCGACCCGGAGGTGCATCGCAGGGTCGCGTACGCCGTCGGCAAGGCGGCGGTCGAGAGCGGTGTTGGCGACGCTGACGGGCTCGTGGACCTCGAGTGAGGACCAGGACACCTCACTACCGCTGACTGGTTACCGGGGTGCCCGGTCTAAAACTCTTCGTTGAAGGCGACCTGGCCGGTGACGGCGACTTGGTAGGCAGAGACGCGGCGCTCGAAGAAGTTGGAGAGCTCCTGCACGTCCTGCAGCTCCATGAACGTGAGCGGGTTGCGCGTACCGAAGTAGGTCGGCAGGCCGAGGTTGGTGAGCCGCTGGTCGGCGACGTACTCGAGGTACTGGCGCACCTCCACCACGGTGAGGCCGGCGACACCGCCCTCCAGCAGGTCCTCGGCGAACTGCGTCTCGCAGTCGACGGCCTCCTGGACCATCTGCGTCACCTGCTCCTCCATGCGCTCGTCGAACAGGTGCGGGTACTCCTCGCGCGCCGTGCGGACGACCTGCAGCCCGAACTCCATGTGGGCTGACTCGTCGCGGAACACCCAGTTGGTGCCGGAGGCGAGCCCGTTCAGCAGCCCCTTGGAGCGCATGAAGTAGACGTAGGCGAACGCCGCGTAGAAGAAGAGCCCCTCGATGCAGGTGGCGAAGCAGATGAGGTTCAGCAGGAACTGGCGCTTCTGCTCGTCCGTGTCCAGCGTGTCGAGCTCGTGGATGGAGTCGATCCACTTGAAGCAGAAGTCGGCCTTCTTCTTGATGGAGGGGACGGTGTCGATGGCGCGGAACATCTCGTGCCGCTCGTCGACGTCCGGGATGTAGGTGTCGAGGAGGGTGAGGTAGAACTGGACGTGGAGGGCCTCCTCAAAGAGCTGGCGTGAGAGGTAGAGCCGGGCCTCCGGCGCGTTGATGTGCTTGTAGAGGTTGAGCACGAGGTTGTTGGCGACGATGGAGTCGCCGGTGGCGAAGAACGCGACGAGCCGCTGTATGAGGTGCTGCTCCGGCTCGGAGAGTTTGCCGCTCAGGTCCTTGATGTCGTCCGACCAGTCAACCTCGTCGACGGTCCACGTATTGCGTATCCCGTTCTTGTACATCTCGTAGAAGTCCGGGTAGCGCATGGGCCGAAGGGTAAGGTTGAGTCCTGGTTCGAGGATCATCGCGTGTCTCCGTGTTCTGTTCGCGTATGCCGCATCTTCTGCACTCCTGCGGGAGCGGCACGTCCCCACAGGGTGCCGACCTATCGTCTCGAACAAGCCCGCGCTGCTGGCTGCAGGGCGGGCTCGTTCAAGTGCGCCCGCCTACTGACAGGCTTCGCAGGACTCCGGGTTCTCCAGGGAGCAGGCGATCGCATCCTGGTCCGCGTACTCCTTCTCGGCAACGGCGATGGTCGTCTGGGTGATGCGCGTCGCCGGGCGGGAGCGGAGGTAGTAGGTGGTCTTCAGGCCGGTCTTCCAGGCGTAGAGGTACATGGAGGAGAGCTTGCCGATGGTCGGCGCGGCCATGAAGAGGTTGAGGGACTGGCTCTGGTCGATGTAGGGGCCGCGTGCGGCGGCCATGTCGATGAGCGCCTTCTGCGGCAGCTCCCAGGCGGTCTGGTAGAGCCGCTTCAGGTCGTCCGGTATGTCGTCGACGTACTGCACGGAGCCGTCGCTGAGCTTGATGCGGTTGCGTATCGCTTCCGTCCAGAGCCCGCGCTCCTTCAGGTCGTTGACGAGGTAGTGGTTGATCTGGAGGAACTCACCGGAGAGCGTCTCGCGCTTGAACAGGTTGGAGACCTGGGGCTCGATGCACTCGTAGGCGCCGCAGATGGACGCGATGGTGGCTGTGGGCGCGATGGCGATGAGCAGGGAATTGCGCAGCCCGAAGCGCTTGATGCGCTCCCGCAACTCCGGCCACTCCGGTTTGCTGGGCGTGACGCCCCAGAAGTCGAACTGGAGCTCGCCGCCGGCCGCGCGCGTGTCCCTGAACGTCTCGTGCGCCCCGCGCTCCTCCGCCAGTGCGCAGGAGGTGTCGAGCGCGCCGAAGTAGACCTCCTCCTGGATGCGCGCGGCGAGGTTCACCGCTTCGTTGCTGTCGAACGGCATCCGCATCTTGAAGAGGACGTCCTGGAGGCCCATGACGCCGAGGCCGACGGGCCGCCACTTGCTGTTGGAGTATGCGGCAGCGTCGGTGGGGTAGAAGTTGATGTCGACCACGCGGTCCAGGTAGCGGACGGCGGTCTTCACGGCGCGGTTCAGGCGCTCGTAGTCGAATACGCCCTCCTCGGTGACGAAGTGACCGAGGTTGAGCGAGCCGAGATTGCAGACCGCGGTCTCGTCCTTGCTGGTGACCTCGAGGATCTCCGTGCAGAGGTTGGAGAGGTGGATGACGTTCTGCTCCCGCAGCGTCTGGTTGGACTTGCGGTTGGAGGTGTCTTTGAAAGTCATCCAGCCGTTGCCGGTCTGCGCGAGCGTGCGCATCATCCGCGCGTACAGTTCGCGCGCGGGAAGCTGCCGCTCGTACCGCTCGTCGGCCTCGGCCTGCGTGTAGATGCGCTCGAACTCGTCGCCGTACGTGTCCACGAGCTCGGGGATCTCCTTCGGGTCGAAGAGCGACCAGATGCCGTCCTCCTCGACGCGCTGCATGAACAGGTCCGGCACCCAGTTGGCGAGGTTGAGGTTGTGCGCGCGGCGGGACTCGTCGCCGGTGTTGTTCTTCAGTTCGAGGAAGTCCTCGATGTCCGCGTGCCAGCTCTCCACGTAGACGCACGCCGCGCCCTTGCGCTTGCCGCCCTGGTTGACGGCGGCGACGGAGGAGTCGAGCGTCTTGAGCCACGGCACGATGCCGTTGGACGTGCCGTTGGTCCCCTTGATGAGGGAGCCCTGCGAGCGCACGCGCGAGAAGGAGACGCCGATGCCGCCCGCGAACTTGGAGAGCTTGGCGATGTCCGTGTAGCGGTTGTAGATGGCCTCCAGATCGTCCTCGGGGGAGTCGAGCAGGTAGCAGGACGACATCTGGGAGTGGCGCGTGCCGGAGTTGAACAGCGTGGGTGAGCTCGGCATGTAGTCGAGTCGGGAGATCAGCTCGTAGAACTCGATGGCGTCGGCGGGGCTCTCCGCGAGCCCGCAGGCGATGCGCAGGAAGAAGTGCTGCGGCGTCTCGATGCTGTGCCTGCTCTCCGGGTGCTTCAGGAGGTAGCGGTCGTACAGCGTGCGGATGCCGAAGTACTCGAACAGCTTGTCCCGCTCCGAGGTGATGGCGTCGTCCAGCTTGCGCGCGTTGACCGCGGCGAACTCCGCGACACGGTCGTCGATGAGGCCGAGGGCGTGCCCCGCCTTCACCGACTGCGAGAAGGAGTGGATGTCCTGGTTGCGCACTTCCTTGTCGATGAAGACGGCGAGGAGGCGGGCGGCGAGCTTGGAGTACTCCGGCTCCTCTGCGATGAGCGACGCGGCGGTGCGGATGGAGAGTTCGTCCAGTTCGCTGGTGGTCGCGCCGTCGTACAGCCCGCTGATGGTGCGGGTGGCGACGCGCAGCGGGTCGACGCTCTCCAGCCCTCCGGAGGAGCGCTCCACCGCGCGCACAATCTTCATCACGTCGGCGGGCTCGAGCCCTCCGTTCCGCTTGCGGACGTGCATTGTTGTGGACGCGGCCGCGTCTGTCGGCGTCTCCGCGCTGAACTGGTCGGTACTCACCACGTAAGTCATTTCAAAAGCCTCCAAAGCCGCCCTCCCAGCGGCATCTGACTGCCCTCGTTCCAGTGCGACGGACGGCAAGTATGCGCCGTCGATAGCCGCCCGTCAACCCATATCTAGTGGATTTCTGCAGATTCCCCACTAGATATTGTATCGTCCGGTGGACTCACTTACGAGTCCCCACGTGTGCGCGACGTCCTTCGGCATGGTCTGCGCGCCGCATGGAACTGCGCAATGGGCGCGTGTCACAAGCCTGTTCGAGCCACCCTGCTACGCCTCCCCGCAGGGCCCTCACCCTAACCCTCTCCCTCAGGAGAGGGGACCAGGCGACTACTGGCGAAGGCAGCGAACGTTCCGGGGGGAAACGCGGTCCAAAACGGCCCATCCGCCTGATTTCACCTCTGGATACGGCTCAGAGATGGGCTGTCCGGCAGCCCAAAGCAGCCCATCCGCAGTCCATTCCGGCCCAGAACCGCCCATAACCGCTCATTCCGGCCCGTTCCCAGGGGATATCTCTCCAGCTGGTGTTGGCGTGGTGCTGACACTGCGCTGTCCTCAAGAGACAGCGTATGGAATGACGGGGTGTTGGCGTAAGGGGCGGGTGTCACACATCGTCGGAGTGGCTGCAGGCGCGCGGGAACAGCCCCCCCACGCACCCGACCCCACAGGGCCCTCACCCACGCGCTAAAGCGCGTTGCCCTCTCCCTCAGGAGAGGGGAGCATGCAGCCGAGAGGTGCCTCGGCTTTGCTCGGCATGACACCTCCGCCCCGACTCCGCCGCACGACCGTGTGCGCTACGCACACCTCTGGATTCCCGCCTTCGCGGGAATGACGGAAGGGCGGGAACGACGGAGGTTACGCGGCGAGGGCGGGCTTCTCGAAGACGATCTGGACGTCGTCCGTGGTGTTCGTGAGGAAGCCGGCCTCACAAGCCGCGAGGTAGTAGTCCCACGTCTTGACGAAGCGCTCGTCGTAACCCAGGGCGCGCACGTCATCGATGCGGTCCCAGAACGTCCTGCGCCACTGTCGCAGCGTCACGGCGTAGTGCTTACCGATGCGGTCGACGGACGCGATGATGAGCCCCGTGCGGGCGTTCGCCTGCTCCATCGCGGCGAGCGACGGCAGCACACCACCGGGGAAGATGTACTTCTGTATCCAGTTCACGCCGCGCTTCTGGGCCTCGAAGTTCCGGTCAGGCACGGTGATGACCTGCATCGCCAGTTTGCCGCCGGGTTTCAGGAGCTCCGCGCACTTCAGGAAGAAGGTCTCGAAGAACTCTGCGCCGACAGCCTCGAACATCTCGATGGAGACGACGCTGTCGAACGTGCCCTGGACGTCCCGGTAGTCCATGAGGCGGATGTCGACGCGGTCGCTCAGCCCCGCCTCCGCGATGCGCTCCGAAGCGAGGTCGAACTGCTCCTGCGAGATCGTGACGGTCGTGACGTGGCAGCCGTACTCGCGCGCGGCGTGCATGGCGAACCCGCCCCAACCGCTCCCGATCTCCAGTACGCGGCTCTCAGCCGTGATGCCCGCGAACTCGCACATGCGCTGGTACTTGTTGGCCTGCGCGTCCGCGAGCAGCTGACCCTCGAACGCGAAGACGGCGCTGGAGTAGGTGAGCGTCGAGTCCAGGAAGAGCTGGAAGAACGCGTTGCCGATGTCGTAGTGGGCGTGGATGTTGTCCTTGCTCTGCTCCCTGGTGTTGGCGCGGGAGCGGTGGAGCCGGAGGTTGGAGCGCTTGGAGAGGAGGCGCATCGCTCCCTTGTTCAGGTCCACCGCCTGCCGGTTGAGTATCGCCAGCCTGATCAGCTGCTCGAGGTCCGGCGAATCGCAGATGCCGTCCTGGTACGCCTCGCCGAAGCCGATCTCGCCGCCGGTGAGCACGCGCCGGTAGAACGAGTTGTCGTGTATCCGGAGCTCGCCCTGCGGGCCGGGACTGGCGGTCTCGAAGGAGTAGGACCTGCCGCCGTCGGGCGTCTCGATGTGCAGGGAGCCTATCTTGATCCTGCCGACGGCGGAGAGGAACACTCTGCGCGCGAGGAGATCGGTCGCAGGCGTGCCTGCACGCTTCGCGGCGCGAACCGCGGGCCGCAGTGGCAGACGTGGCAGTCGTGGAATGGCCGTTAGACCTCGCCGATGATAGCGGCTGTTTCTATGCGCTGGATGATCATGCCCCGCACACGGGCGCGGAACGCCTCGTACATCCGGGGCGGCAGGCTGATCGGCCCGGTCTGGCTCTCGGTGGTCGGACGGGGGATGCCGAACTTGTCCAACACCGCCTCGCCGACGAGTCCGTAGCCTGGCCCGCCGATCTTGCCCAGCACCTGCCGGGCGGCGGTCAGCGGCACAGGGCCGACGCGCATGCCGCGCTTCGCCGCGAGGTCAACGAACAACTGACCGGCACGCTTCACGCTTCCCGCGACCTGCTGGAAGTTGCGTACGAAATCCCTAGCGACGCGGGAGAAGTCCACGCTCGCCTTGCTCATCCATTCCAGCGAGCGCGTGCCGAGTTCAGGGACGAGCTGCGTTCCAGGCATCTGGAACGAGAGCACCGTATCGGCCACCAGCCCAAGCATCTCCGGGTTCTCCTCCACCTGTATGGCGGTCATCTCCCGGTACCAGGTGGTGTGCAACGTCTCGCGGCGCTTCACCATGGCCGCGCACCTGGCTGCGTAGGGCGCGGACGGCTTCAGCATCTGGCTGATCATGCCGTGCCAGTTGTCGGTGAGGTACTCCTGGATGATGCCGTAGGTGGTCAGTTCGACAGGACTGCGGCCGCAGCAGTGCTCGTACTGCTGCCCCTGCACCTCGCGCATCTCCCGGTCCAGTTCATCCTCGGAGTAGCCGAGCGACTGCAGCATGAGCTTGTACGGTGTGAAGTGCGTGTGCTCATCCGGCGTCCAGATGCGCTCGTTGAACCGCGCCAGCCAGGGAGAGTCGAACCGTTCCGCGCCGTCCTGGAAGACGGCGGAGTACGAGTCGGTCGCGCACTCGGTGAGCATCGCCAGTTTGAGGATTCCGACGAAGTCTTCGAGGGACATGCCATCCGGCAGCTGCTCGATCGCATTGCGGATGTTCAGGTCTTCGGATGCCTCGCGCAGTGCGGCGGGGTTCAGCAGCGGGCCTGGGTTCGCTTCGATGCCGTCCACGAGCGTGTCCAGCCGGGATACGGCTGTGGGCGGCAAGTGGAATCCGACGGAGGCGCTCATGGCAAAGTGCTCCTGGTCAGGGGAATGTCCTGCGGGGTGAACCGATACGACGGCTGGATGGGCTATGCATCATAGCGTTGGCGAGTACCCTGTGTTGCGGTAGTTCGACGCCGGCCTTCTTTGTCGGATCGGGGCAGATGCATGGATGTATTCCGAGCATTATACACGGCCATGCTACAGGGCGGCACTGTAAGCGGTAGGTTAGGGCGGTGTCAACGCCGCATTAACGAGTTTCCGGCGAAATTACGGAGTCTCTCCGGTTGAGCGCGGCAGGGTAGGCTCGGGGGGCGGCGCGTCCAGCGGAACGGGCGCACCGGTCAGCGTCAGCTCGACGCATGGCATGGAGTCGAACACCCGGCGGATGCAGTAGAACGGCCCCCACCACGGCAGGTGCAGCGCCCGGTTGACGCGTACCGCCGCCAGCGCCCACCGGACGAGGCGGCGCTGACCCCCGCCCAAGCGCAGCCAGTGGCGTACGTACGCCATGACGTAGGGCGTCCGCTCTTCGCGGACCCGCAGCACACGCGCGGTCGCCGGAACGGCGAACCACTGCCCGCGCTCCACGGTGTAGACGATCGCGTCCGGGTGCGCTCCCATGTTCGCCACCCAGTCCCGTTTGCCGGGATAGCCGGAGAGGTAGATATTTCCCGCCCCATCCCAGTAGTAGGTCGTCTCCAGCACGCGAGGCAGGCCGCTCCGTCGCCCCGTATGGGTCACACGGATGACGAAACTCGTGTTCAGCGCACGGCGGAACGCGTCGTCAACCCGCACGGCTGTCGGGGCTCCGGCGGTCGGTTGTGCATTGGACCCTCACGGCGGTCATTGTACGTGTACACTTCCCGCGACTCCCTGCGCCTGAGAGGTCCTGCCGTGTTCAAAGCCGCCCTCGTGGGGGCAGCCATCACCCTTGGTTGCATCCTCATCCCCATCGTGCACTTCGTGACGGCGGTCCCGTCCCCCCTCATCGGGGGCTACATGGCGGGCACGCGGAGCGCCTGCACCCAGGGACAGGCGCTGCTGATCGGCCTGCTTATGGCGGTGCTCCTGCTGTTCCCCGCGGCTGTAGCCGTCATGGGAGTAGCCCTGTTCGCGCAGTTGTCGGCGAACTTCGTACTGGTGGTGGTCGGAGCGGCAGTGCTGTGGGTGTTCGCAGGGGGCACGGTCGGCGCTGCGCTCGGTGGAGCGAGCGCCCGCCGTTCAGCCGCGTCCTGACAATTTCCTAAACTTCGTTCAATATCGATTCCATGCTTCCGGCAAGGACAGTCCGGGTTGTACTCGCACGGCCTGTGTCCGAATGCCTGTAAGACTTTGGTTGAATTCATAAACCTAAATCTAAACAAAGTCTTGACAAAACCGAAAACTAGTACATAATGACCGCCATCGTTTCTGCAAAGCGCTCCTGCGCCCAAGGAGATTACGATGGGTAAGGCAACCAAACCGTACATACGTCTCCTCCGCGTCAGCACCACTCGTCTGGACGGCGGCACCGTGTTCGGGGCGACCGCCAAGCAGCTCTGGGAGCGGTTCGTTTCCCCTGACCGCCAGAACCGGGTCTCCATCGGCAACTACAGCCTGCTCATCGATCACCCGGACGGCTGGGTGCTCGTGAACACGGGCCCCGGCGACAAACCCCCGCTTTCGCTCGACCTCGTCCGGACCCGCAGCAGATCGTCGATGGCAAGGGAGCTGAAGCAGATCGGCCTCATGCCGAAGGACATCGCCGTCGTCATCCAGACGGACCTCTTCTCCGAATACGCGGGAGGGTGCACCCACTTCACTTCCTCAGGGCGGGTGCTTCCCACATTCCCGAATGCTCGCTACATCGTCCACAAGGACGCGTTGGAAGAGGCGATGCGACCCAGCAGGAGGAACCGCAAGCAGTACCGCGCAGACGACGTCGAGCCGCTGCTGGACAGCGGACAGCTCGAGATGGTTGACGGCACCACCGAGGTCTGCTCCGGCGTCTGGGTCGAGCCCGCCGCAGGCCCGACCCCCGGTCATCAGATCGTCCTCTGCCAGCAGGGGAAGGCGACGTATGCATTCCTTGGCATGCTCGTGCCGACCTCCATGCATCTCTCGCCGACGGTCAACGCGGCGTACGACTGGAACCCGGAGGCCACCGCGCGCACGAAGGTCGAGGTGAAGCGCCAAGCCATGCTGGAGAGCTGGCTCGTTGCTCCGGTGGGACGCGACGAATGGGTGCGCGCCAGCCAGCTGGAGAGCCTCGAAGCGTTCAGCCTCGGTCGGACGGCGCTGCCCGAGCCCACCAAGACCCGCCGCGTGGCGGCCCCGGCTCGCAAAGCAGCCCCCGCTGTCCCGGCGACGTCCGAGCCTGTGGTTACTCCTGCGGCTCAGGTGCCGGCGTAGGCGGCTGCCAACCCAGGGCGCGGAGAATCTTCACGTCCTCCGCGCTCAGTTCGGCGCCGGCGAGCATGTCGGGGCGCCGCTCGAGCGTTCTCCGCAGCGATTCCTGCCTGCGCCACTGCGCGATCGCTGCGTGATCGCCGGAGAGCAGCACCTCCGGCACGGCAAGCCCCTCGAAATCGGCAGGGCGTGTGTACTGCGGATGCTGCAGCAGCCCTGACGTGTGCGAATCGTCGGCCAGTGCCTCCTCGCTGTGTCCCAGCGCTCCCGGCAGCAGCCGCACGAGCGCGTCGACGATGAGCATCGCGGGGAGCTCGCCGCCGCTCACGACGTAGTCGCCGGTGCTGATCTCCTCCGTCGCCAGCCCCTCGACGACGCGCTCGTCGATACCCTCGTACCGCCCGCAGATGAGGACCACGTGCTCCAGCCCCGCGAGCCGCTCCGCCGTCCGCTGGCTGAACGGCCTGCCCTGCGGCGTCAGCGCGACGACGGCCGCATCGGGACCGGCTTCCAGCGAGCGCACGGCCTCGAAGAGGGGCCCTGGCAGCATGACCATCCCCGGACCTCCGCCGAACGGGGAGTCGTCCGTGGAGCGGTGCCGGTCGTGGGCGAAGTCGCGCAGGTCGTGCACGCGCACGTCCGCGATGCCGTTCCGTATGGCCTTGCCAACGATGCCGGCCGCGAGCACCGGGCCGAACATCTCCGGGAACACGGTGAGGACGTCTATGCGCATCGGCGGTTCAGTGTCCGCGGTCGGCGCCCGTCAGCTGGCCAAGCGCGTGCGGCAGGATCGGCGCGAGCACTTCCAACCCCTCGCGCACGCCCTTCGGGCTGCCGGGCAGGTTCACGATGAGCGTGCGGCCTCGAACACCCGCGGTCCCTCGGCTGAGCATCGCCATCGGCGTCTTGGTCAAGCCGTAGGCGCGCATCGCCTCCGGCAGGCCGGGCGCGAGCCGTTCGACCACCGCGAGCGTCGCTTCAGGCGCGACGTCACGGTCGGTGAGGCCGGTGCCGCCGGTGGTGAGGATGAGGTCGAGCCCGCGCTCGTCGGCCCACGTTCGCAGCGTCTGCTCGATCGTCGCCTGGTCGTCGGGGACGACGGCGTACTCGGCGTGCTCGTAGTCAGGCGGTGCGAGGGTCTCGCGGATCAACGTCCCGCTCGTGTCCTCGCGTTCGCCGCGCGCGCCCATGTCGCTGCTCGTGAGAACGCCTACCTTGTACACGCGCCGATGATACCGCATCGGCTTGAAACAGCGGTGGAGCAGGGCGTCGGGCTACGCCCGACCGCTGCGGAGCGCTTCCAGCGCCTCGAGCGCGCTGCGGGCGTGGCTCTTCATCACGAACTCGTTGTGGTACACACTCCGGATCACTCCGGCGTCGTCCACGACATAGGTGAACCGGGAGGTGCCCAGCCCGAACCGGCGCCGCACGTCGTAGAGACGCCGCACCTCGCCGGAGGGGTCGGACGCCAGGTTGTAGGGCAGACCGAGGCTCTGAGCGAAGTCGGCCAGCGCGTCGGAGCCGTCCGTGCTGATGCCAACCACGGCTGCGTCAGCGCCGGTGATGCGGTCGTGCATGTCGCGGAACTCCGCGCACTCCCACGTTCACCCCTTGGTGCCTGCGCGCGGGAAGAAGAAGAGCACGACGTTCCGTCCGCGCTGCTCCGAGAGGGTGAAGAGGTCGCCGGTGTTGAGCGGCAGGGTGAAGTCAGGGGCCTGTGTGCCGACTCTGAGCATCTCTGGCTGTCCGTTCTCGTTCGTTCGCGCGGATGGTAGCACCCCTGAGCCGGTTACGCGGCCATCCCGCAGGTCCCGGGATTGAGTGGGCACGAAGCGCAGCCGGATGCCGCGTGTGCTGTGTGCAACTCCACCGTCCGGCGCGAGGAAGGGGCTGCTGGGTTCCCGTCTCCGCGGGAATGACGGGAGAGTTCGCGGGAATGACGGGAAGGGGGGAAGAGCGCCAGTTCGCCCTGCTTCGCGGGGGCGGGCTTGTGGCCGGGGAAGCGCAGGAACGGCATGGCGCGCTTCAGCACCACGCCCATCGCCTGCAACTCCTGGCGCTGGGTGATGGTGTGCTGTGCCCGCTGCTTCACGATGCGGTTCGCGGCCAGCGGCCCGACACCGGGAACGCGCAGCAGATCGCGCTCGCTGGCCCGGTTCACGTCGATCGGGAACTGCTCGATGTTGTTCACCGCGATCATCAGCTTCGGGTCGGCGCGCAACTCCAGGAAGCCGCCTGTGTCGAAGGCGGGGCGGAGCTCCTCCGCGTCGTAGCCGTAGATGCGCGACAGCCAGTCCACCTGGTAGAGGCGGTGTTCGCGTACGGGCGGCGTCGCGGGGTGCTCCTCCAGCGGCGTGTACTGCACGGGGCGGAACGCGGAGTAGTAGACGCGCTTGAAGCCGTACTCTCCGTAGAGGCTCCGCATCCGGGTGTAGATGTCCCAGTCCGACTCGTCAGCCGCGCCGACCACGAGCTGCGTCGCCTGGCCGACTGCGCCGCCGTAGCGCTCCTGCATGAGCTCGCTGATGCGCTTCATCGGCGCGACGATGCCGTTGTCGAAGTCCTTCATCGTGCTGACCTTCCGCAGATGCTCAGCGGATGGGGACTCCATGTTGACGGAGAGCCGCGCGCCGAGCCGCTGGCTCTGCTCGAGCAGCGCGTCCGTGCTCGTGCCGGGCATCACCTTGAGATGGATGTAGCCGCGGAACCCGTAACGCGAGCGTATCGCCTCCACCACGTCCAGCAGTCGCTCCTGCGTGGCGTTCGGGTCCTTGAAGATCCCGGAACTGAGGAAGAGCCCCTCCACCATGTGGCGGCTGTGCATCTCGTCGAAGAGCCGCGCGAGCTCGTCCACCTTGAACCCGTAGCGCCTGCGGGGCACCCAGTAGGAGTTGGGGCAGTAGTGGCAGTCCATGATGCAGTGGTCCGTGAACATCACGCGCATCAGGGAGATCCGTTTGCCGTTCGGCATGGCGGCCTTGTAGACGCCTGCGTGCGGCGTCACTCCACCGCGCGGCCCCACGCGCTCCCAACCCTCGCCCGGACGCGCCACACCGTCCGAGCGTTCGGCGGGCGAGAGCACGTCGTCCGTCGCCATCCCACCGAGATATCGCAGCTTCTCGTACACGTCCGGAGCGCGCTGGATGAGCATGGGCTAACCTCCCCTGAATAGAACTAATGTTCCGAACAAATATCATACCTTGTGCAACAGCGCAACCCCTGTCTGCACCGGTACGCGGTATTCGGTTGTACAGCGATCCGCATCCATGTGCGCCATGCGGAGGGGCATGAGTGCGATAAACTGGAACCCACGCCGGGGCGTAGCGCAGCGGAAGCGCGCCTGCTTTGGGAGCAGGAGGTCGCCAGTTCGATCCTGGCCGCCCCGACCAGTCCCTTATCCTGTCCATCGTGTCCATCGATGTGAGTTTTTGGTAGGCTTGCGCCACACAGCGCAGAGAGGGAGGCCTGCCATGGCTACCGCGGTCCAGACACGAGTCATCGACGCTGACTGCCACGTCATCGAGACGCCGCGCACGTTCGACTTCATGCGGGAGGAGGACGCGCGGTTCCGGCCCATCGTGCTGGTCCGGGAGGACGGCGCGAACACGGACAGGTACTGGTTCCTGGAGGGCCGCGCCTGGCGCATGAACCAGAACGTCGGCCCCGAGTTCCCCACCGCCGCGCGCGAGGCCGCCGACATCAAGGCCCGCCTCGACCACATGGACGAGCTCGGCGTGGACATGCACATCCTCTATCCCACGATGTTCCTGCGCCCGCTCACGAACCACGCCGACACCGACTACGCCATCTCCCGCGCCTACAACCGCTGGCTCGCCGACGTCTGGGCGCAGGGCGGCGGACGCCTCCGCTGGGCCGTCATCCCTCCGCTGATGAACATGGACAAGGCCATCGAGGAGATCCACTTCGGCAAGGAGAACGGCGCGTGCGCCGTGTTCTTCCGCGGCCACGAGCACAACCTCATCCTCTCCGACCCGTACTTCTTCCCGGTCTACGAGGAGGCGCAGAAGCTCAACCTCGCCATCGCCGTCCACGCCGCCGCCGGGCAGTTCGACAACATGGACCTGCTCGACCGCTCGTTCGGCCTGCCCACGTTCAAGTTCCCCACGGTCGGCGCGTTCAGCGACCTCGTCCTGCACCGGGTGCCGGAGAAGTTCCCGGACCTCCGCTGGGCGTTCATTGAGGTGACGTCGCAGTGGCTGCCGTACGTGATGAACGACCTCGTGCTCCGCTCACGCAGGTTCACCGACGGCGTGTTCCCGCGCGACGCCGAGCTCATGGAGGAGTACAACCTCTACGTCGGCTGCCAGACGATCGATGACCTCGGCTACGTCATCGACCGCGTCGGCGACGACCACCTGGTCATCGGCACCGACTACGGCCACGCCGACACGACCGCCGAGATCGACGCGCTCAGCAAGGTCCGCGACGAGGGCAAGGTCTCCGAGGCGAGCCTTCACAAGATCCTCTACGACAACCCCAAGCGCCTCTACGCTCTGTAAGCGGCAGTAGCAAGAAGAAAGGGGCGCCTCACAAGGGCGCCCCTTTCGCATCCTTGCGATTGTCGAAGGCAATGGTAGCATTCCCGTTGGAATGCCTTCATCCGGCCGGTCTCACGCGCCGGATGAGCGCACATCCTCCGGTTGCAGGCGAGTGGATGGCGCCTGGCTGCGGTGGTTAGCGGTCAGGCTGCAAGGAGGCCGAGCGTTATGGAGTATACGAACATATCGGCAGACAGCCACCTGAGCGACGTCTGGTACCCGGCACATCTCTTCCAGAGCCGGTTGCCGTCGAAGCTCCGCGAGATCGGCCCCCGGGTGGTCGAGACGGACAAGGGGACGATGTGGGAGTGGGAGGGAGACCTCCACGCGGCTGCGGCGGACGGCAACGACCTGTCGAAACACGCCAAGGGGCACTTCCGCGCCAGCCGCGCGGCAGACGCGGAAGTCGTCGAGGTCGAGGAGGGCAGGTTGGCGTCGGACCCGGACATCATCCTCAAGCACATGGACATGGACGGGACCTATGCCGGCGTGTTCTACACGGGAAACACACGGAAGGAAACGTTCAGAGACCCGGAGCTGGAGAAGGCGTACTGGGCGATACACAACGATTGGGTGGTGGAGGTCTCGTCGGCGAACCCCGACCGGCTCATCATCCTGCCGACGCTCCCGTCGACCTACCCGGAGGAGTGCGCCAGCGAGGTCTACCGCATGGCGGAGAAGGGAGCGAAGGCGGTGGAGTTCGTGCTCTTCGATGCCGCCGAGCCGGTCTACGAAGAGGTGTGGGAGCCGCTATGGGCTGCTGCCGAGGAGACGGGGACCGTCATCTGCTCCCACATCGGCGACAAGAAGGGCACGCCACGACCTCCGTACCGCCGCGGGGCGCGTCTCGCTCACTATCCACAGGCCCCGAAGACGATCGGGCCCTACCTGGCGCAGCTCATCTTCAGCGGGGTGTTCGAGCGCCACCCGGACCTTCGCTACTCGTTCGGGGAGTGCCGGATCGGATGGATCCCGTTCGACATCCTGTGGATGGACAGGACGATGGAGCAGCGGTACCTGAATGCAGCGGAGCCCCAGTCCGACATCTCGCTCAGCATGATGCCCAGCGAGTACATCAAGCGCCAGGTCACCTTCACGTTCGAGGATGACACCGTGGGTGTGAAGATGCTGTCGGACCCTGATCTCTACATCTGCGACACCGCCGTCTGGGGCAGCGACTACCCCCACGAGCAGGGGACGTGGCCCAACTCAGAGCGCGCGCTGGATGAGATGTTCTCAGGCATCGATCCTGCACTCCGGCGCGCCGTGGTTTGGGAGAAGAGCGCATCCTTCTTCAACATCAAAGGCCCGTGATCCTCGATGGCTGAGAAGGAGATACTGCTGTGGGACGAACGGGGCCGGGGCTTTCCGGCGCTGGTGCGGTACGGTCCGCACCTGTTCCTCTCGGGTTCCGACGGCTATCGCGACCCGGAGACGGAGGAGCTCGACTTCAGCCTCGTCTACAAGCCGATCGAGCAGTGCCACAACGCTTTCGACCGGATCCGGCGACGCCTCGAACGCGCCGGCATGACGGGCGACTGCGTGATGCGCGTGCTGCACTTCACCAGCGGTCAGGAGTGGAGCCTCAAGCGCATGGCCGTCTGGCCGGACCACTTCGGTGAGGTGGGGCACTCCGAGGCGATCGCCTGGGGAGCACAGGCCAAGATGGCAGACTTCAATGCCATCACCGCCATGGCTATCGGGCTGACACGGGACGTGCCACGGCAGGTGGTGGTCCCACAGCCCCGGCGCGGGCAATCGGCACGGCTCGTCCGGGCCGGCGACTTCCTCTACGTGTTCGGGGTTGGGGGGTACACGAACCCGTTCACGGGCGAGGAGGTGCCGATCGACGCTCCGGATGCGTTCAGGCGTCAACACTTCAACAACTTCGAGACACTGCGCTCCTTCATGGACGAGGTGCCTGCCCCTCTGAGCGACTTCGTGCGACTCGACGCCGGGTTCCGGAGGAACGTGGAAGACGCCCGCGCCTTCCGTGCGTGCACGAAGGACCTCTTTGGCGGCAGGGTCCCCTTCACCCACTTCGCGCTGCCGCTGGGTGAGTTGGCCAACCGCCTCATCCAACTGGGCGGCATCGCGGTGGCGCCCGGCGTGGATAAGGAGGTCCACTGGTCGCCCGAGGACCCGGACATGGCAGAAACAGTCCGGGCCGGCGAACTGGTCTTCGTGAGCAGTCTTGCGGGTAACCGCGACCCGGATTCCGGTGCGGTGGTGCGCGATCTGTGTGCGGACAAGCGGGCCCAGGCCCGCCAGGCGCTTCGATGCCTCGCGGCAGCGTTGACCCGGGCAGGTACGGACATGGACCGCATGTTGTCGCTCGAGGTGTATCTCCGCGACATCTACTTCGAGGACGAGTTCATCGAGACCGCGAGGGGCGTATTCGGGAGCGACTGTCCGGCGATAGGCGTCGCCGGGGCCGAGTTGGAAGAGGGGATCGAGGTGCAGCTCGTAGGGGTTGCGGGGGGTTCCTGATAGCGCTTACGGAGGTGTGAGATGGCAGAGAAGCGTTGGCGTTCGAGGTGGGTGAGGACCGGAACGTTCAGGACGCATTACGTGGAAGCGGGCGACGACGGCCCTGTGCTGGTCCAACTGCACGGAGGTGGGTACGCTCAGTCCGCGGTCTCTGCGAACCACACCATCATTCCCAAGCTGGGAGAACACTTCCGCGTGCTCGCGCCGGACGCGGTGGGCGGGTATGGGTTCACCGACCTGGTCCCCGCCTCACGCGGCCTTCAGAGCAGGGTGGACCAGCTGGAGGACTTCGCCGACACGCTCTGTCTCGACAGGTTCTCGATCATGGGTAACTCGATGGGCGCCTGGCAGGCGGCGCGCTACGCCATCCTCCACCCGGAGCGCATCGAGCGGATGGTGCTGGTCGGCAGCGGGTCGATAGCCGTGGCCATGGGGCTCGAGCGGATCCGCCTGGCTGGGAATGAGATCGCCGACAGCTACGGACAGGGCGGCACCCGGGAAGACATGCGGATGCGGATCAAGGCCATCATCCACCGCGACGAGGCGATCACCGACGAGGTCATCGACCAGCGGCTGGCGGTCGCGAACCGGCCCGGAGTCCCGGAGGTGAACAAGGCCTTTCAGGAGGCGAACCAGCGGCTCCAGAACGATCCCCTGCTCAAGATCAACTACGACATGCGGGAGACGCTCCCCTGGGTGACGGAACTCATCCCCACGATTTTCCTGTGGGGGCAGAACGACCACTTCGCTTCGCCGGAGTACGGGAAGCAGCTCGAGAAGATGCTGCCTCACGTCCCCTTCCACTGGATCCCGGACGCCGGCCACCAGGTGCAGAGCGACCAACCGGACCTCGTGGCCGGGATCGTCACGAAGTTCCTGCAGGAGGAGTGAAGAGTCTGCCGCTCAGTCGTTCCCATCCGCCCTGAACGCCAGGCGGCTTACCGCCCTTCGGCGCGGCGCATCTCCGCGACGTAGTCCGCGAACGCCTCCGGCACCGAGTACTCCGGTTGCCAGTCGAGCAGAGCCTTCGCGTTGGAGATGTCGAGCGGCGTCGTAGGGTCAGGGATGGGCCGGTCTGCCGGCGCGACGGTGACGTCGAGGTCAGGGAACACCGTGCGCACCGCTTCCACCAGCTCCTCGAACGTCGTGATGTAGCCGTTGCCGCCGTTGAACGCCGTGATCCCGGAGATTGGGATGCCCGCTGCACGGCGGATGAGCCGCCCCAGGTCCTTGCCGTAGACGTACTCGAACGCGCGGCCGCGGATGGCGGGCACGACCAGCGGCTCGCCCGTCAACCCGGCCTCAACGACGCTGTGGACGGTCATGCCGCCGCCGGAGCCGCCGCGGAAGTGGTTGTAGCCGAACACGTTGGACGGGCGGACGAACACCAACTCGAAGCCGTAGTGCGTGGCGTACGCCTCGGCGATGTGCTCGTTCGCCACCTTGGACGCGGAGTAGGGATTGCCGCCGCCCGCGCGCTGGTAGTCCTCCGAGATCGTCCCTCCGGCCTCGGAGCGGCGGTCGTAGACGCCGTAGGTGCTCACGTGGATGAACCGCTTGACGCCGGTGAGGCGCGCCGCCTCCAGCACGTTGATCGTGCCCTGCACGTTGATCTGCATGCCGGTGTAGACCGGGCTGCCGACGCTGTTTCCGATGAGGCCCGCCGTGTGCACGACGACCTCCGGCCGGTGCTGCTGCATGGCCGTCACGAGCGCGGGCAGGTCGCGCAGGTCGCCCTGGACGGCATCGTACGGCGCGCCGTCGAGTTTCACGTTGATGTAGTTGGCGTCCGGTCGCACGTCGTAGAAGACGACCGGGTCGCCCTGCGCGATGGCCTCCCGCGCGTACGACGTGCCGACGAGTCCCGCTCCGGTGATGAGGCTGGTCATGGTTCGCTCCTTGTCTCCGCTCCTCCGCAGGGGCGGCGTGTCCCCTCTCCCTACAAGGGGAGAGGGCGAGGGTGAGGGTACTCGGTGGGGGTGTAGGGTGCAATGTGCGCTCAGAACGACGTGCCGATGAGCGCTACGCCCACCACGACCGAGATAGCGCCTATCCAGACGCGCTTGTCCATCAACTCGAAGCGCCGTGCGATGAGTTGCGCGAAGAGGATGGCGATGATGGGTGAGAGCGCCACGACCGGCGCGACCGCCGTGATGGGCGCGCGGCTCGCCGCGTTGTAGAACATCAGGACGCCGAGCGACATTCCGGAGCCGCCAAGCACGAGCTGCCAGCCGCGCCGGAACGTTATCTGCGGCAGTTCTGTTCGCAGACGCGGCAGCGACAGCATCGCTACCATCGCCGTGCCGAACGCGAACACGAGCGACGCCCCGATGATAGGCTCCGCCACGTCCGTCACGATCTTCTTGACGAGCGCGCTCACGGTGCCGTAGGAGAGCATCGCGCCGAGCGCCGCGAGAAGGCCCTTGGTGGTCTCCGTCAGCCGTGGGTCTTCAGCGAGCGCGGACTCGTCGGCGGACGGCCCCTGCCGCGCGGCCCACGCAACGAGCACTCCGCCGCCGACACAGGCGATCATGCCCGCGCCGGTCTGCAGGCCAAGCATCTCACCGAGCCAGATGATGGCGATGGTGCCGGCGACCACGGGGTTCGCGGAGACGATGGTGTTGCCGCGCGCGACGCCGATGCGGAGCATCGCGTTGAACACCAGCAGCCGTCCGATGGGATAGTTGATGATCGAAGTGAACACGATGAGCGCCCAGCCGGAGGCCGGTATGCCACCGAGCGTGGACGCGTAGCCGGGCGCGGCAACCCCCACGATGAGCATCGTGCCCGCGATCATCGATACCACGGTGCCGGTGATGACCGGCGTGCCGACAAGTCCGAGCCTCGCGACGGTGGAGCCCAGTCCGAATGCAGTGGCCGTGCCAATGGCGAAGAAGACGCCGGTGAGTTCCGTGCTCACCTGGGTGCGTCCGTACGGTGCGGTTCAGTCAAGGCCGTAGAACCGTGTCGGGTTGTCACGCACGATCTTGTCGGCGACGTGTGCCGGTATGTCCTCGCGCCTGCGAAGGATGGCGTGCGCCTCGATCTCGGCGGACTGGTCGGCGTGGGTGTAGTCGGTGCCGATGATGAGATTGTCCTCGCCGGTGCACTTCATTATGTACGGCAGGTCCTCGTGGGTCTGGCACGCGATGTAGAGGCGTCCCTCGCGGAAGAGGTCCTGCCCCAGCTCGAACTGGCCCATCCAGCCGGAGCGCTCGTGCCGCGCCTGCAGCTCGGCCATCGCGAACGGCGCCCAGGACGACATCGTCTCGATGAACCCCACGCGCAGGTTCGGGTAGCGCGCCGGTATGCCCGCCATAACCATGTTCACGAACGCGTCTATCGGCGAGAGGCTGAAGTTGTACATCGTCAGGTGTGAGAGGAGCGTGTCCGTGATGGCCGGGTCACCCGCGGCGATGTGGATGCAGACCGGCATGTCAAACCGCTCCGCCGCCTCGTACAACGGGAAGAAGTACGGATCGTTCGCCGAGCGGCTGCCGGCCTCGACGCCGCGCTTGAACACGCCGCACGCGCCGTGCTCCTTGCCCCACTCAATCTCCTCCGCCACCTTGTCCATGCTCAGGATGGGCGGGATGACGACCCACCGGAGGCGCCAGCCGCTCTCCTCCGACTTCGCGCCGAGCCAGCGGTTGTAGGCGCGGACGAGCGCGTACTCCACGTCCGGCTTCGCGCTCACGGTGGTGAGGAAGAGGGTGGGGTACATCACCTGCACGTCGATGCCGAGCCGGTCCATGTCGCGCAACCGTCCGGCGACGTCGGTCAGTTCGCGCGTTCCGACGGTCGTGCCGGTGCGGATGTCGTCGCGGTTGCGGCGGATGCGCAGCGCGCCGTCGATGTTCCAGAACCGGTTGTACCCCTTCGGCGCGAGCGCGGGGTCCACCCAGCCGTCGGGCGGCTCAATGCTGACCGGGCGGAACCGCTCGTGCTCGGGCAGCAGGTACGACCACGTCTCCTCGTTCTCGTCCACGTGGGTGTCGGCGTCGACGACCGGCATGATGCGCCTCCTTCGCTGGTGCGTGCGCGGCGAGTATACGCCTGTGGCGGAGACGACACAGGCTACAATGTCGGGCGCTGCACGAGGGCGGCTATGGCCAAGACAGGAACGGTACACGTACGCATCGAGCCCGCACTGAAGCGCGAGGCGGAGGAGACTTTCTCCGCGCTTGGCCTGTCGGTGAGCGAGGCGGTCACCTTGTTCTACGAACAGGTTGCCATGCAGGGCAGGCTGCCGTTCCTGTCTCGAGTGCCCAATGCGACTACTCGGGAAGCGCTCCGGCAGGTCCGCACCGGAGAGGGTGTCACGGAGTACGCGAGTCTGGATGAACTGATGGCGGAGTTTGAGTAAGAGCTGATGTCCGTGAGAAGCCTGGGTGAGATTCGAGTCGCAGTGGAGCAATGCCGCAGCACGGACAGTCCCGGCTGCATCCAACTCACTGAATATCGTGACCGAGCGAGTATCGAAGGAGCAAGTCATCCAGTCCTCTTCCAAGTTGTCCCCCATGCAAGGGTCATGTTGGTAGGAGCTGTTCCGGGCGGCATCGATACCGATGCAAGGAAGGCGGCCTATCAGAAGCTGGTCGGCGGGCAATTCGCTCTGGGGCACAAGAGCGCCCAAGGGTTGGGAGAGATAATGACCAGAGTGGGAGTGATTAGAGGCATTGATTTGCCGAAGGGACTAACCAGCCTCCCCGATAGCAACGGCATTCAGGAGAATCATCTGCGGGCACGTGAGCGACTTGGCCTTCACGTGACGAATCTAGTCAAGTGCCATGCACCCACCGGTTGGGAGAGCTCTAACACTGCGCTGTGGAAGAAGACTGCAGATGCCTGCACGGGTCGACACCTAGCCTACGAGGTAGAGGCTGTAGATCCGGAGATGGTGATTTTTCTGGGCAAGCAGGCTGCCGACTATGTCTCACAGAGAGAAGCGTGGGGATTGGAAGGAAATAAACTCAAAATATCTGCATGGGCTGAGCAAGCTGGCTATCGCCCATGCTACGGAAAGCCTAGGTTCGTTACAGCGTGGGTGCATCCCGGTGGCAGGTATTTTCGAGCACAGGGCCAGAGGTACTGGGATTTGTACGCTGAACAGCTGGCTCAGTTCGTAGATTAACTCTTCTATAACCCCGGCGTGAGGGCGTCGTCCGCGGTTTGGGGGTCGAGGCCGTAGACGTCTATCGCGGCCCGCTTGCTGATGAGGCCGTTGCGCAGGTCGCGGACCACCTTGCGGCGGTCGCGCTCCTTCGGCGAACCGACGCCTCCCGCGCCGCTCGTGCGCGCCTCCAGGATGCAGTCAGCGTGCAGCGGCACGTTGGAGATGAGGCCCAGGTGCGTCTCCTCGTTCTCTTCGCCGGGGTTGACGGTGACGCCGCCCGGCGCGCCGTCGCCCGCGCCTGCGAGCCCGTGCGGCGGGCGGAGGTTGCGCGGGTTGCCGCCCGCGAACCGGCTTTCCGAGTGGATGCGGTAGCGCCGCAACAGGCCGTTGCCGCCCCGGTGTTTCCCCGCGCCGCCGGAGTCCGGGATGATCTCGAACCGCTCGACCTCGGCGTCGAACTCGGACTCGATAATCTCGACGCTCGTGAACTTGGAGCCGCCGCTGGCGGAGTGCGCCGTGCCGGTCCAGCCGTCGCCGCCGTCGTACGCGCCGTTGCCGGAGCGCAGCAGCTCGTACTGCACGTAGCGCCTGCCGCCGCCGGAGACGTTGCCGATAACGACGAGGTTCGGCGGCGCGTTGTGCGCCACGAGCGGACGCCCCGCGACCTTGCTCATCGCCTCGAACAGCACGTCCTCGACGACCGGGATGGTCATCGAGTAGAAGCCGACGGGCGCGGGGTAGGTGGGGTTGACGACGCTGCCGGAGCGGAAGCGGAACGCTATCGTCCGGGCGAGCCCCGCGTTGCCGTACAGGTTCGGGTCGATCATCGCGATGAGGGCGAACTGCGCCATACCGTAGATGAACGGCGGGCGCACGTTGATGGGGCCGGGGCTCTGGTCGTCGGAGCCGGAGAAGTCGGCGAGCAGGCCGTCGCCGGACTTCTCGATGCGGACGTGGATGCGGACGGCCTTGCTCTTGTCCACGATGTCGTCGACGTACCCCTCAGCCTCGGCTTCACCGTCCGGCCACTCGGCGATGGCGGCACGCACGCGCGCCTCCGTCCGCCGCGCCGTGTCCGCGAACGCGCCGGTGACCGTCTCCGTGCCGAACTGCGCGAACAGCTCCTTCAGCCGCCCCGCGCCGATGGTGTACATCGCTCCCGCCTGCGCGTTCAGGTCGCCGATGACCAGCTCAGGCGTGCGGCTGTTGGCGGTGAGGAACTGCACGACCTCCTTCACCGGCTCGCGGCGGCGGTGGAAGCGCACCGGTGCGATGTTCAGCCCCTCGCCGAACACGTCGCGCGCTATCGCGTTGCGACTGCCGGGCGACTGCCCGCCGATGTCGCTCTTGTGCCCCATCGAGGAGCAGAACGCGACGACCTCGCTGTCCACGACGACGGGCGTCACGACGACCATGTCGTTGGGGTGCGGGCAGCCGGACGAGTACGGGTCGGAGATGAGGTAGCAGTCGCCGTCCTCCATCGCCTCGTGGGGGTAGTGCCGGAGGACGCCCTTCACGCAGTCCGGGTAGGCGCCGCGGTGCTGAAGGAGGGCAGAATGCTGGCCGACCGTGTTGCCGTCGCGGTCCGTGATGCCGGCGGAGAAGTCGTGGGACTCGCGGATGATGGTGGAGAAGCCGGTGCGCATGACGGCGGCCTGCATCTCGCGCATGATGCCGTCCACCCGCGCGCGGACCACCTCCTGCGTGATGACGTCCGGCGCCGGCGCGCTCATTCCGCCTGGACCGCGAGGGCCTCGCTGATGATCTCCTCGTCCAGTCCGTAGATCTGGACGGCGGCCTCCGTGCTGATGTAGCCGTTGCGCAGGTCGCTCACAACGCGCTCGCGGTCGCGCTCGGCGGGGTCGCCCGCGCCGCCCGCGCTGCCGGTCTCGACGCGCACGACGTCGCCCTGCTCGACCATGACGTTCGAGATGATGCCGACGTACCGCCGCTCGTCGTCTGCGCCGGGGTTGACCGTCACCGCGCCGCCGACGCCGTCCATGCCGCCCACGACGCCGTGCGCGGGCGCGAGGTTGCGCGGGCTGCCTCCCGCGTAGCGGCTCGGCTGCTTGACCAGGTACTCGCGCCGCATCGCGAGCCCGCCCCGGTACTCGCCCGGCCCGCCGGTGTCCCGCACGAGTTCGAAGCGCTGCATCTCGACGTCGAACTCGGACTCGAGGATCTCGGCGCTCGTGATCTTGCTGCCGCCGCCCCACGAGTGGCCGGTGCCGGTCCAGCCGTCGCCGCCGTGGTGCGCGCCGTTGCCGGACATCATCAGCTCGTACTGTACGTAGCGCCGTCCGCCGCCGACCGTACCCATCACCACCATGCCGCTGCTCGCGTTGTGCGCGACGGCGGGGCGTCCCGCGGCCTGGCTCAGCGCCTCGAAGATGATGTCCTCGACGGTGGAGAGCGTCATGGAGTAGAAGCCGACGGGCGTCGGGAACGTCGGGTTCAGCACCGTGCCCTCGCGGAAGCGGCACTCGACCGCCCGCGCGAGCCCGAAGTTGTTCGGCACGCCGGGGTCGATCATGGCGATGACGGCGTAGTAGGCCATGCCGTGGATGAACGGCGGGCGCACGTTGATGGGGCCGGGGCTCTGGTCGTCGGTGCCGGAGAAGTCGAGGGTGAGCGAGTCGCCCTGCTTGATGGCGGCGACGTGCAGGCGCAGCTTCCGGTCCGGGTCGACGATGTCGTCGGTGAACGCCTCGGCCTCGTAGACGCCGTCCGGCCACTGCCGTATCTCCTGGCGCACGCGGGCCTCGGTGCGGAGGCCGATCTGCTCGAACGCGTCGACCACCGTCTCCTGGCCGTACTCGTCCATGAGGTTCTTGAGGCGCGTCGAGCCGATGCTCCAGAGCGCGCCCGCCTGCGCGCCGAGGTCGCCGATGACCAGCTCCGGCGTTCGGCTGTTCGCGCGCAGCATCTGGTGCGTCTCGTACAGCGGCTCGCGCCTGCTGAGGAACTTGACCGGCATGATCTGCAGCCCCTCGCCGAAGACGTCCCGCGCGAGCGTGTTGCGCGAGCCGGGCGACTGCCCGCCGATGTCGCTCTTGTGACCCATGCTCGCGCAGAACGCGACGACGCGGCCCTCGTGGAAGACGGGAAGCACGACGACCATGTCGTTGGGGTGCGGGCAACCGGAGTAGTACGGGTGGTTGATGAGGAAGCAGTCGCCCTCCTCCATCTCCTCGAATGAGTAGAACTGGAGGACGCCCTTGACGCACTCGGGGTACGCTCCGAGGTGCGGGGGCAGCGGCGAGTACTGCCCCACGACGTTGCCGTCGCGGTCGGTGATGCCGGCGGAGAAGTCGTGGGACTCGCGGATGATGGTGGAGAAGCCGGTGCGGAGCACGGCGGCCTGCATCTCGCGCACGATGCCGTCCAGCCGCGCGCGGATGACTTCCTGGGTGATGACGTCTGCTGTGCTCATGCGCCGGATGCTACCGCAATCGGTTCGCGCAGGGTAGGGATGGAGCGTCGGGCTACAATGCGGGCGGCAGGAGTAAGCGCATGAAGGTTTGGAATCGATGGCTGAATTCCTGAAACGGGAGGGGGTGTGACATGGCAACCGCGGGAACGGCGCTGCACGAGCTGAAGAGCGCGTTGCACCGCATGATGCTCATCCGTCGTGTCGAGGAACAGGTCATCGACCTGGCCACGAGCTTCGACGACCTCATACGGGGCCACTATCACGTCTATATCGGGCAGGAGGCCACGGGGGTCGGGGCGTGCATGGCCCTGGGGCCTGACGACTACATGTTCACGACCCACCGGAACCACGGGCACGTGATCGCTCGAGGCGGAGAGCCGGGCCCCGTGATCGCCGAGATCATCGGCCGCACGACGGGCTACAACAAGGGGCGCGGGGGCACGTTCCACGTCATCGCCAAGCACCTGGGCGTGCTCCAGACGTCGGCCATCGTGGGCGGAGGCGTTCCGATGGCGGCCGGCGCAGCATTCTCCGCGAAGATGCGAGGCACCGACCAGGTATCGCTGGTGTTCTTTGGCGACGGCGTGCTCGAAGAAGGCGCGTTCCACGAGGCGCTCAACATGTCCTCGCTGTGGGACCTGCCGCTGATCATGATGTGCGAGAACAACAGCGTGCCTCCGGCAGGCCGCCGCCAGGGAGAGGCCCCGACGTCCTCGTTCGCGGCGACGCAGCTGGCCGACGTCGCCAGCGCGATGAACGTCGAGGCGCACGTGGTCGACGGCAGCGACGTCAGGCAGGTCGGAGAGTTGCTGACTGGACTCGTCGGCCGGGCCCGTGAGGGGGAAGGGCCGTTCTTCATCGAGTCGCGCCTGGACCGCTGGCCGGGCAACCGGGGCCAGTTCCCGCAACTGATCGGCGGCCCATACCAGCTGGCGTGGACCTGGGACCCGGGCACGGCTGACGCGCGCTTGCAGGACTGGCTGGCCGACTCCGACCCCGTCTCGCTCCTCTGCCGGAGTCTCGTCGAGGAAGGGGCCATGACGCGAGAGGAGATCGAGGAGGTCGACGCAGCGGCGCGGCAGGAAGCCGAGGAGGCCCGCGAGTTCGCTCTGTCGAGCCCGATGCCGTCGCCCGAGAGCGCGATGGACTACATCTTCGCCCAGGGGGAGACACGATGAGGCAGATGACCTACTCGGAAGCGATGGCCATCGGTATCCAGGAGGCGCTGGCCGAAGACGAGAGCGTCGTCCTGATGGGGGCGGGGTTCGGCGGGATGCAGGGGGACCCGGTGGTCTGGTCGGCCCTGCGCGAGCGGTTCGCTGACCGCATCACCAACCCGCCGATAGCCGAGCTCGGCTACTGCGGCATCGCCGTGGGCGCGGCGCTGACGGGGCTGCGGCCTATCGTAGCCATCGGCACGGGAGCGTTCTCGTTCGAGGCGTTCCCGCAGATCGCCAATGAGGCCCCCCAGGCGTACTACGGCACGCGGGGGCAGGTGACGTGCCCCGTCGTCTTCCACATGCGCGCCGGCATCCGCGGGGCGGGCGGGCTCCAGCACTCGATCGCACCCCAGGCGATGTACTGGAACACACCCGGACTGGAGATCTGCGTTCCGGGGAGCCCCGCTGACGTTCGAGGTCTCATCAAGGCGGCTGTCCGCAGCGACAATCCCACCATCTTCATCGATCACGAGCGGCTGCACCCGCTGGTGGGGGAGGTAGATGAATCGTCCGGCGGGGACATCCCGCTCGGGGTGGCCGACGTGAAACGGGAGGGCTCGGACGTCACCATCGTGGCAACCTCCATCATGGTGCCCCGGGCGCTGGAGGCCGCGGAGACGCTCGCGGGGCAGGGGATAGACGCCGAGGTCGTGGACCCGAGGACGCTGGTGCCGCTCGACAAAGAGGCGATCCTGCGCTCCGTCGCCAGGACCGGACGCGTAGTCGTTGCCGACGAAACGCAGAAGAGCTGCGGCGTTGCATCCGAGATCGCAGCCACCATCGCCGAAGAGGGTTTCGAGTCGTTGAGAGCCCCGATCAGGCGGGTTGCCATCCCCAACGTACCCATCCCGTATCACCAGGCGGAAGAGGACTACATCACCCCGACGGCGGAACGTATCGTCGAGGCCGTGCAGGCGGTCTGCCGCTGATGAGGACAGGAGGAGTGTTATGGCTGACGTAAGGCTCGACGGGAAAGTAGCGCTGGTTACGGGCGCGGGCAGCCCCATCGGCATGGGGCGGGTGATCGCGCTCGCGATGCTCCGCGCCGGAGCGAGGGTCGCGATGCTGGACATCAAGGACGACTGGCTCCAGCAGACGGCCAACGAGGCCCGCGAGATCGCGGGCGACGCCGCGGTCTCTACGCTCGTGGCGGATACGAGCAGGTGGGATGAAACCCAGCGCGTCGTGCAGAGCACCATCGATACGCACGGGAGCCTGGACGTCCTCGTGAACCTCGCCGGTGTGCACCACCGCTCGCTCCTCCCGCCGTCGGACAGGCCGCTCCACTTCTGGGAGCAGCCGGTGGAGGTCTGGGAGCGGATGATCGCGGTCAACTCGACCGGCCCGTTCCTGATGGCGCGCGCGGCGGTGCCGGGCATGCTCGAACGGGGGTGGGGCCGCGTCATCGGCATCACGACCAGCCTCGACACCATGACGCGCAACATCCCCTACGGACCGAGCAAGGCGACCCACGAGGCGATGGTGGCCGCGATGGCGCCCGAGCTGGAGGGCACCGGCGTCACGACGAACGCGCTGCTCCCCGGCGGCGGCACGAACACGATGTTCGTCGACCGCGACCCCAGCCGCGACTTCTCCGCGCTCGTGCAGCCGGAAGTCATGGGCCCGCCCGCCGTCTGGCTCGCGTCCGAGGAGTCGGACGGCTTCAACGGCATGCGCGTCATCGCCAACGACTGGGACCCGGCGCTCAGCGTCGAGGAGAACCTCCGGCGGTCGTCGGCGCCCGCCGCCTGGCGTCAACTGGCGCGGGGAGTGGGGTAGTCACAGCAGCGACACTTCCACGTCCGGCCTGCGCGGCGCGACCCCATACCACGGCCCGCCCGGTTCGTCGAAGCCGGGGAACGGGGCTGCCTCGTTCGGCAGGAGGATGCACTCGTTCTGCGCGGGGTCGCGGAACGTGTTCATCGGGTCGCCGCCGTCCTCCACGATGCGGAGGTTCTCCTCCACCAGCTTGCGGTAGAGGATGATGCCTGCGTCGGTCACGCCGAGGTTCTCCCGCGTCCGGTCCACGATGGGGCCCTGCGCGACCCAGGTCATCTGGTCCTGCCCCGGTACGTCCGTGCTGACGAGACGCCCCTTCTCGTCGTAGAGCGGGTGCTCCTCGACCGGGATGGAGCCGAACGCTTGAACGGGCACGTTGGCGTCGGCCGGATGCACCGTCGTCGTGTAGCGCACGTACCACGTGTGCTCATCGTCGATGGGAACGCGGAGCAGGAAGCGGTGCGCTCCCTCGCCGCCGCCGATCTTCAGCGTGTACGGGAACACGATCGGGTGGCCGGTCTGCCAGTCCGGGTGCGTCTCGTCGATGCCCGCCGTGACGCGCCGTTTGACGACGCCGTGCTCGAACCGCTCGAAGCCGAGCTTCAGGTGATGCTTCGCCCGCTGCGGCAGGCGGTTCGCCCACTCCTCGCCCTGTCCCTTCTGGGCGTTGATCCAGGTGCCATAGTAGCCGTGCAGGTGCTCGAAGTGCGTCGGGTCGAGCGCGTTGTCGACGCACTGCAACCAGTTGCACGGGAGCGTGCTCGCCTGGATGCGCCGCGTGACGTTCTCCTCCCACGCGAAGACGTCCCAGCGGGGGAGGAGCGGCGCGGGCTGCGGCCCCAGGTAGGCCCAGATGAGCCCGTGCAGCTCCTGCACCGGATAGGCGGTTAGCCTGATCTTGTCCTTGTACGTGCTGCCCGTCGGCTCGGACGGCTGCTCCAGGCACTGGCCGTTGAAGTCGTACAGCCAGCCGTGGTAGCAGCAGCGGATGCCCTCCTTCTCCGGGATGCCGTAGAGCATGTCGACGCCGCGATGGGCGCAACGCTGCTCGATGAGGCCGAACGCGTTCTCCGGCGTCCGGTAGAGGACGAGGTCTTCGCCGAGGAGCCGAACCGCCATCGTGGGGTCTTCGCCCATCATCTGCGACGTTCCGGCGATGGGGTGCCAGTAGCGGCGCATCAGTTCGCCCATCGGCGTGCCCTTGCCGACGCGCGTGTAGCGCTCGTTGTCCTGCTGAGAAAGCATCGCGGTACCTCCTCTGGGGGAGTGTTACGTTCAATGCGGGCATGATAGCGGAGAGGGCAAAGCGCAGGCGAGGACTTGTGACATCTGCCCCTTACACCGAGGCCCCATCTCCGTTTACGCTGCTACCGATGACGCAGCACGGGTGATGGCGGCTCCCCCGCCATGCCTTGGGACTTGCGAGCAGGAACGAGCAGGAATGAAGGGTTGATGAGCGGAAATGAGCAGCGGATGAGCAGTATTGAGCAGTATTGAGCAGCCCGACTGCTCACGCGCAGCACTGGATACAGAGGTGAATTCTGGCCGATGAGCAGAAATGAACAGCTGTGTCCCCCGGAAGTTCTCCTGGGACTTACTCCAGCGCCAAGGCTTCCTCGATGGCTGACGCGTCGAGGCCGTACACGCTCGCCGATTGCTCCGGCGTAACGTAGCCGTTGCGGAGGTCGGACGCTGCGAGCGCAGGATCGCGCTGCTTCGGGTCGCCCGCGCCGCCGGAGCTGCCCGTGTCGATGCGGATGACGTCGCCCTCGTTGAGCAGCAGGTTGGAGACGAGGCCGCGGTACTCGACGGCGTTCTCGGTGTCCGGGTTGACGGTGATGACGCCGGGGCGTCCAGGCAGCCCTCCCTCCACGCCGTGGGGCGGGTCGTTCTGCCGCGCGGTGCCGCCGGAGTACTTGCTCTCCTTCAGCACCCGGTACTCCCGCCGGATGCCGTGGCCACCCCGGTTGGCGCCCGGCCCGCCGGAGTCCGGGATGAGGGCGAACCGCTGCAGCTCCACGTCGAACTCGGACTCGAGTATCTCCACGCTGGTGAACTTCGAGCCCCCCGCCCACGAGTGGCCGGTGCCGGTGTAGCCGTCGCCGCCGCTGTGCGCGCCGTTGCCGGCGCGAAGCAGCTCGTACTGCACGTAGCGTGCGCGGCCCTCGCCCGACGTTCCGAGTACGACCATCGACGAGGCGGCGTTGTGCGCGACCGCGGGGCGTCCAGCGACCTTGCTCATCGCCTCGAACACCACGTCCTCTATCGCGGCCATCGTCGTCGAGTAGAACCCCACCGGGCCGGGGAAGCGCGGGTCCATGATGCTCCCCTCGCGGAAGCGGCACTCGACCGCCCGCGCGAGGCCGCCGTTGTTCGGGACGCTAGGGTCCATCATCGCGATGGCGGCGAAGTACGCCATGCCGCGGATGAACGGGGGGCGCACGTTGATCGGCCCGGCGCTCTGGTCGCCGGAGCTGGAGAAGTCGAGCGTGAGCCGGTCGCCCTGCTTGATGGCCGCGACGTGCAGGCGGATCGTCGTCGAGGGGTCGACGATGTCGTCGACGAGCGCCTCCGCCTCCGCCGTGCCGTCGGCCCACTCCGCGAAATGGCCGCGGACACGCGCCTCGACGCGCTCGACGATGTCGCCGAACGCGGCGGTGAGCGTCTCGCCGCCGTACTCGTTGGCGAGCGTCTTCAGCCGCGCCGCGCCGATGCTCCGCAGCGCACCCGCCTGCGCGCCGAGGTCGCCGATGACCAGCTCCGGCGTGCGGCTGTTCGCCCGCAGGAACTGCGCGACCTCCTTGTTCATCGCGCCGCCGCGTTGGAAGAGCACCGGCATGATCTGCAGGCCGTCGCCGAACACGTCCCGGGCGATGGTGTTGCGCGACCCCGGCGATTGCCCGCCGATGTCGGCCTTGTGTCCCATGCTGGCGCAGAACGCGACGACCTCGCCCTCGTGGAACACCGGCAGCACGACGACCATGTCGTTGGGATGCGGGCAGCCCGAGTGGTACGGGTGGCTGGCGAGGAAGCAGTCGCCATCCTCCATCTCGTCGAGCGAGTAGAAGTCGAGGACGCCCTGCACGCAGTCCGGGTACGCGCCTAGGTGCGTCGGGAGCGGCGAGTACTGGCCGACGACCGCGCCGGAAACATCGGTGATGCCGGCGGAGAAGTCGTGCGACTCGCGGATGATGGTGGAGAAGCCGGTACGGAGCACCGCGGCCTGCATCTCGCGCACGATGCCGTCCAGCCGCGCGCGGATGACTTCCTGGGTGATGACGTCCGTGGTGGCCATGTGGGTGATTCCGCTCAGGCCACGTGGCCGACGCGCTTGACCTGGATGTGCCCGCTGGACTTCTTTGCCTGAGCGAGATCGTAGGAGGCTTGCAGGTGGTACCAGGTGTCAGCGCCGCCGCCGAATGCCTTGTCCAGACGGATCGCCATCTCCGGCGAGATACCGGAGCGGCCGTTCACGATGTCGGACAGCTGCTTGCGGCTCACGCCCAGGTTAACTGCCGCCTCGGTGACGCTGAGTCCGAGCGGCTCGAGGCAGTCGTAGCGGACGGAAAGTCCCGGGTGCGGAGGGCTGTGCATCGCCATAGGTTCTTCCTCCTGTGGTAGTCGACGAGGTCTACGTCTCGGACGTCCCTGCCGTCGAACCTGAATGTGATACGCCAATTGCCAGATACGCTGACTGCCCAGTAACCGAAGAGGTCGCCTTGGAGCGGGTGGAGCCGGTAACCGGGCAGGCCCATGTCCTGCGGACGTTCTGCCACGTCCAGGCGGGCGAGGATACGCGCCACTTTGTCAGCGTACATGGGCTGGATGCGCCTGCGGTCTCCTTTCTCGTAGAGCAGTTCAAGCCCTTTATGCCGGAAGCTGAGTATCATGCAGTATTGGTAAGTGTAACCTACCACTACTCATTGTACAAAGATCTGTGTCATGTACTTGAGGGTATGGGTATCGCTGGCCTACGCCAGACCGAGCAGCCGCCTGCGGGCCTCGGGGTCGCTCAGGTCGTCGGGTGTGCCGCTGAAGATGACCCTGCCCGCTTCCACGACGTGGACGTTGTCCGCTACCCGGATGCCCAGCTCCACGTTCTGCTCCACGAGCAGGATGCCGATGCCGGCCTCCTCTACTAGGTGGCGGATGATGCCCGATATCTGCTCGAGGATGGGGCCTGCGAGCGCGCCGGACGGCTCGTCCATGAGCATCAGCTTCGGCTTGAGCATCAGCGTCATGGCGATCGCGAGCATCTGTCGCTCGCCGCCGGAGAGCGTGTCGGCGTCGGAGCGGCGCCGCCGGTCGAGGATAGGAAACATGGAGTACGCCTGTTCGAGGCGCTCAGGGATGAGTTCGTTCGGCAGCGCG
Source organism: Dehalococcoidia bacterium (assembly GCA_965206315.1). GTDB lineage: Bacteria > Chloroflexota > Dehalococcoidia > Lucifugimonadales > Australimonadaceae > Bin16. The sequence continues at coordinate 2,758,104 of OZ242210.1, read as the reverse complement.
TAGCCGCCGAGTTTCAGGTTGTCCTCCACCGGGAGGTCGGCGAAGACCTGCCCGCCCTGCGCGAGGTAACCGATACCGTCCTTGATGTTGTCGTACGGCGCGTGGTTCGTGATGTCGTGGCCGTCGAACGTGACGGAGCCGCCGGTGACCCGCGCGATGCCGTACACGCCCTTGATGAGCGTGGACTTGCCCGCCCCGTTGTGGCCGACGATGGTCGTCACCTTCCCCGCCTCTACGCCCATGCTGACCCCGTTCAGGATCTGCTTGGGGCCGTAGGAGACGAGCAGGTCTTGGGTCTCAAGTAGCGGCATTCGACACGAATCCCAGGAACGCGCTCGTGAGGCGTTCGTCGTTCTCGATCTCCGACGGCGGGCCCTCCACAACCACCTCGCCGCGCACCACCACGACGTAGTCCGACACGTCCATGACAACTTTGAGGTTGTGCTCGACGAGGATGACGGCCTTGCCGTGGTCCACGGCGGCGGAGCGGATCATCGCGCTCAGTCCCGCGATGAGGTCCGGGTGGATGCCGGCCATCGGCTCGTCCAGCAGGAATACCTGCGCGCGGGAGTTCAGCATCCGCGCGAACTCCAGCAGCTTCTGCTGGCCGTAGGAGAGCGCCTGCGCCAGGCTCGCCGCCTTCGACTGGATGTTCAGCTCCGTCAGATGCCCCATCGCCTCGGCGCTGCGCTCCCGTTCCTCCGCCGCGACCATCCTCGGACGCAGGAGCGCGTTGTACTCCAGTTCGCCGCGCTGACCGGGGGACGAGACGACGACGTTGTTCAGCCCGTTCATGTAGTAGAGCACCTGCGAGTCCTGGAAGGTGCGCGCGATGCCCGCTTTGAAGCACTTGAACGGCGGTGAGCCGATGATCTCGCGCCCGTCCATGACGACGCTGCCGGAGTCCGCCTTGAGGAACCCGGAGACGATGTTGAGCAGCGTGGACTTGCCCGCGCCGTTCGGTCCGATGAGGCTTGTCACCTGGCCGAGCTCGGCGTTCATGCTCACGTCCTCGAGCACGAGGTTCCCGCCGAAGCTCTTGTTGACGTTCCTGACTTCCAGTATCGCCATGCCGTCTTACTCCAGCCGGTACCTGCCGATGATGCCCTGCGGCCTGAACAGCATGAGGAAGAAGAGGAGCGCCCCCCACGTCATCGTGGTGATGCCGCCCGTCTTCTCGCCGGGAATGACCGGGAAGAACGAGATATAGGAGTGGAACCACTCCGTGATGTCCGGCACGTAGCGCACCACTTCAGACACCGTCACGTAGGCGATCGCGCCCAGCACCGCGCCGAGCCACCGCCCCGAGCCGCCCAGCACCACCATGATGAGCAGGAACGTGCTGAACTCCACAAGGTATTGCGAGTGCGCCGCGACCGTAACGTAGGAGACGTAGACCGCGCCCGCCACTCCGGCGAAGAACGCCGTGATGACGTAGACGCGCAGCCGCACGAAGCCGACGTTCTTGCCGATGCTCTCGGCGACCGCGGGGTTTGCGCGGATCGTCGTCAGTACGCGCCCGTAGGGGGACTCCACCAGCCGCCAGAGGATGATGATGCAGATGATGGCGATGGGGATGCTGAACAGGATGAACTTGTCGGCGGTGTCGAACGCGTAGCCGAAGATGACCGGGCGCGGCACCTCGCGGATGGCGAGCGAGCCGTTCGTCATCCATCGCCACGCGAGTATGACCTGCGAGAGGCTCAACATCACGGTGACTGTCGCCAGCACGAAGAAGTGCCCACGCAGCCGGAGGATGGGTGAGACGATGAACGCAACGACCGATGCGACGATGCCCGCCGCGATGATGGAGGGCCAGTAGGGGAGGCTGAACACCTCGGCGCCGGGCGGCGGGTTGAGCGTCTCCGTCGTAAGGATTGCAAATGCGTATGCGCCGACGCCCATGAACCCGGCATGCGAGAGACTCATCAGCCCGGTATAGCCGACCGACATGTTCAACGAGGACGCGAGGATGGAGAAGACGCTGGCCACGACGATGAGGTGCGCCATGTACTCGTCACTCAGGCCCAACTCGAAGCGCCACAGCAGCGAGAGGACCAGGGTGAAGAGCGCGAACGCACCCAGGCCGTACCGCCCCTGCAGGGCTGCGATGGCCAGCACTCCGACGCTGGCGATGGCGTGAAGCGTGGTTACCTGGACCCCTGTCCAATGCCCTGTGGCGAACGGGACCAGCGCCAGGAGCATGAGTGCGCCGAAGCCGATGAGCACGCGGTTGGGGGTCACGACGGCGCGCCAGCCCTCCAGGACCTCGACAACCTCCTGCTGGTCGTCGTCCAGCTCTCCACCGTCGCTGAGCGCTTGCGGTTCTTCCTGGGCGTCCGTAGTCACAGCAGCCTCCGCAGTTCGCGGTGTTCGCGCGTTCCCAGAAGTCCGTAGGGCCGGAACAGGATGACGAGCAGCAACAGGATGAACCCCGCAGGTATCGCCCAGTTGCCGCCGAAGTAGTAGCTCGCGATGGTCTGCGCCAGGCCGAGCGCCAGCCCGCCCACGACGGCGCCGGGCATGCTCCCGATGCCTCCGATGATGACGCCGCCCGCCGCCGTGATGGCGAGCCGGATGCCGACGTTCGGGATGACTCCGCCCTCGTACGTCTGCATGACGCCGCCGATGCCGGCCAGCATCGAACCGAGCACGAACACCATCAGGTAGACCTGCGAGGCGTTGATGCCGACCGCGACCGCGAGGTCGGGGTTCGACGCGATGGCGCGGATCATGCGCCCCCACTTCGTGTACCGGAAGAAGAGAGTGACCAGGACAACGAGGATGGCCACCAGCACGATGGTGTTGACCGCGTGCCACTTGATGAACAGGTCGATATCGAGCGCCTCTATCTGCAGGTTGAACGTCGGCAGCGGACCGCCGGGCCGGGGCAGGCGGGCGGTTGTGCGGGCGATAGTGAGCAGCAGCCCTTCGAAGAAGAAGAGGGCCGCGAGCGAACCGAGGAACGAGACGAGGAAGCCCGCGCCTCGCACACGCAGCCGCCGGTAGACGGCGAGCTCCATGAAGATGCCGGAAGCGCCTGCGAAGATGACCGCGATGGAGGCCGCGAAGAAGATGGGCAGCCCTTGCTCCTGCGCGAGCCACCACGTCGAGTAACCAGCGATGAGGAATGCCGCCCCGTGCAGCACGTGGAAGATGCGCACGGTGTTGTAGATAACGGCGAACCCCAGCGACAGCAGGGCGTAGATCGCCCCGAGCGAGAGGGCGTTGATGCCTATCTGGATGAAGGTTTCCACTGAGATCTGTGGCTGAACCGGAGAGTGCAGGGGCTCCTCCGACCGGAGGAGCCCCTTGTTCAGTCATTCCCTACTGGATGTCCCGGTACGGCTCGATCTGCGGAACGAGGTTGACGAACTCACCGTTCACGACATGGCCGATACCCGGCGGCGCCCAGGCGTCTCCGCCCTCGTCGAAGACCCAGAGTCCGGCGAGGCCAACGATCTCGTCGACCTGTGCGATGTGTTCGCGCATCGACTCCGAGGAGGTCGCGTCCGCGCCCAGTTTCAGCGCCTCTGCGATAACCAGCGTGCCGTCGTAGAAGTGAGTGGCGTAGGTGTCGGGGTCGTTGCCCTCCTTCCCCGCGTAGCAGTCGATGAAGCGAGGAGCGCGCTCGTCCGCTTCCTTGTCGAACTGGCCCGGAGCCGAGTAGATGAGGCCGTTCGCTGCAGCGCCGGCAACGTCGATCAGCTCGGTGTTGCCCTCGGCGCCGCCACCGGAGAGGAGGTACTTGGGCTGGAGGCCCTGCTGGGCCATCGTGTTGATGATGAGACCCATCTCCTTGCCGAGCGACATCAACTGAACGACGTCCGGCTCGGCTGCCCTCATCTTCGTGATCTGCGTGTCGAACGAGACGTCGTCCTTCTGGAACGTCTCCTCCGCTACGATCTCGAAACCCAGCGCGTCGGCGAGCACCTTGAGCCGGTCGACCATCAGGTCGATGGAGTCGTTGCCCTCTTCCTTGATGTAGGCGTAGCGCAGACCGTTCAGGTCCTCGCCCGAGCCGCCTGCGTAGTCATCCAGCCACCGGACGAGCGCGTCGGCATTGAGCGTGGTGTTCAGCGCGTTGCGGAACACCCACGGGCTGTCGTACGCGAACATGGGGTTCTGGATGCCGGAGCTGAACAGCACCACCTCGAGCTCGGACGCAACCGGCTTCTGCGCGAGGCCGATGCCGGTGAAGATGGTCATGACGACCGGAGCGTCGTTGACGGTGGCCAGCTTGCGCAGGCCGGAGACGCCTTCCGCCTGGTCGGCCTTCGAGTCCTCGGGGAGGAGTTCGATCGTCGTGGAACCGAGGTCGCCGCTCGCGTGCACCTCGTCGATGGCGCACTGCATGGCGGAGACGAGCCGTCCCCAGCGGGCGTAGGAGCCGGACTGCGGAACGGTGAAACCGAGCTTGAGCACCTGTGGCTCAGGCTCCGGAGTAGGCGTGGGTGGCACAGGCGTCGGCGTCGCAGTCGGGTCCGGCGTGTCGTCCTGGACAGGCGCGGGCGTCGGCGTTGCGGTCGGCGGCACGGGCGTCGCCGTCGGGTCTGCCCCGCACGCAACGACGATGAGCGCGGTGCTCACCAGTGCGGCGAACGCCATCAGGATTCTGGCGCGAATCGGTCCGAAGTACATCAGGTCCTCCCCCTGCTATCCATGTAGTTCCCTCGTCCGCCGTTCACGGCATGGAGGCGGCCAACGCATATCAGCCACGAGCGCTAATGTCAATGAGAGGCTTCACGCTGGGAAGGCTGCACTCGTAGTCTGACGCTTGGGCTAACCGATGGAGATGATGAGGTTCCCGTAGTCGTCGACGACTGCCTGCTGACCGGGGTAGACCACCGTCGTGCTGTCCAGCTGCTCGACGATGGCCGGGCCTGCGACCTCGTGGCCGGGCGCGAGCAGCGTGCGCTCGTACACCGGCGTGGGCGTCATGCCGGACACGCGGTCGAAGTACACCTCGCGCTCGCCGATCTTCGCGCTGTCCGCCGACCCCGTAGCGCGCTCGTGGCGCTTCATGGAGAACTTCGGCACTCGAACTGTCGCGCGGACGCGGTAGTTCACGGCCTCCGCCGGCTCGGTCTTGGCGCTGTGGCCGAACAGCTGCTCGTGCGCCTGGTCGAACCGCTCACGTATGTCGGCGATGGCCTGCGCGCTCAGGTTGACGTCGTCTCCGGCAGGAACGTTCAGCTCGTAGCCCTGGCCCTGGTAGCGCAGGTCAACCGAGAACGTGCAGCCGATGGAGTCCTCGTCGAAGCCGTCCGCTTTGAACTCGCCGATCGCGTGGTCACGCAGCGCCGCGAAGATGGAACCGAGTTCGCCTGCTCCCAGCTGCTCCAGGTCGGTCAGGCGGGAGCGCACGAAGTCGCGGCGCGGGTCCGCCATGATGAGGCCGAGTGCCGAGCTCACGCCCGGCATCGGCGGGACGACTACCTTGCTCATCCCGAGGTCGGCGGCGAGCCGTCCGGCGTGCACCGGCCCCGCGCCTCCGAACGCGACGAGCACGAAGTTGCGCAGGTCGTACCCGCGCTCGGTCGATACCTCGCGGATGCCCTCTTCCATCTTCGCGTTGATGATGCGGATGATGCCCTCCGCCGTCGCCATCGGCTCGATGCCGAGCTGCTTGCCCATGTCGGCGACGGCGTCGTACGCCTTCTGCCTGTTCGTCTTCACCTTGCCGCCCAGCAGGTACTCCGGGTGGAGGAAGCCGAGCAGCAGGTTGGCGTCGGTGACGGTCGGCTGTGTGCCGCCCTTGTCGTACGCGACGGGACCGGGATCGGCGCCCGCGCTGTGCGGCCCCACCTGCAGCGCGCCGCCGCCGTCTATCCACGCGATGGTGCCACCGCCCGCGCCGATGGTGTTGATCATCAGCATGGGCGCCGCGATCTCCCAGTCGCCGATGAGTACGGACGTCTGCTCCAGCACGGAGCCGTTCTCACCGAGCGCGATGTCGCTGCTCGTGCCACCCATGTCGAACGACACCATGTTGGAGAACCCGGCGGAGTCGGCGATCTGCATCCCCGCCTCTGAACCGGCGCACGGGCCGGAGAGCAGGGTGGTGATGGGGATGACGCTCGTTATCTTCGCGACGCCCCCGTTGCTCTGCATGATGTACAGCTGCTCGGTGGTGATGCCGAGACCCCGCAGCCCATCGGCCAGCTTGCCGAGGTAATCGATCATCGCGGGAGCGAGCCGCGCGTTCGCGACCGTGGTGCTCAGGCGGGGGAACTCGCGTATCTGCGGCAGTATCTCGGACGAGAGCGAGACCGAGCCGTCCGGGAACTCCTCCCTGATCATCTCGCCGAGCGCCCGCTCGTGCTCCGGGTTCAGGAACGAGAACAGCAGCACGACCGCGACAGACTCCGCGCCCTTCTTCTTGAGCCGCTTCACGGCTTCCCGCGCCTGCTCCACGTCCAGCGGCTTCTTCACGTTACCCTGGTAGTCGACGCGCTCCACGATCTCCTCGCGCAGCCACGGCTCTACGGGCGGGTTCTTCTCCACGTAGATGTCGGACAGGTCGCTGCCGAACCGCGGGATGTGCCAGACGTCGTTCACGCCGCTGAAGCCGTCCGTGATGAGCAGGCCCACGCGCGCGCCCTTGTCCTGCACGAGGATGTTCGTGCCGACCGTCGTGCCGTGGGTGAACGAGGCCACCTCCCCGGCTTCGAGGTTGGCGTCGAGCAGCTCGCGCAGGCCGTCGATGATCGCGCGTCCGGGTTCCTGGGGGGTGGACGGGACCTTCAGCACGTCGACCTCGCCGGACTCGTGCTCGAGCACGACCATGTCGGTGAACGTTCCGCCCGTGTCTACTGCAACCGTCTTCATCTGGAACCGGCCTTCCTTGCGTGGGATCGAACGCGAACTATAGGGGTGCGCGGGCGTTCGCGCAAAGCGCCGCGCGGGTTTGACAGCCCCTCGCGGCGCGCATAGGTTATCACCGCCTGACGGGAGGAAGTTGATGGCCACCGACGTTATCACGCAGGAAGTCATACGAGCCCGGCTGGACGGTATCGTTCGCGAGATGCAGGCGGCCGTTCTCCGCACCGGCTACTCCACCATCATCCGCGAGTCCCACGACTTCTCCGCCGGCATCACCGACCGCGAGGGCAATGTCGTCGGCCAGCATTCGCCGCTGCCCACCCATCTTGGAGCGTACCCGGACTGCGTACGCGGCGTACTGGAGTTCTACGACGTCGAGGGCATGCGCGAGGGCGACTGCTTCCTCACGAACCACCCCTACCACTCCGGCTGCCCGCACCCGAGCGATATGGTCGTCGTCATGCCCGTGTTCGCCGGCGACGAGGTCATCGCGTTCTGCGCCAGCATGGGCCACAAGGTAGACATCGGCGGGCAGTCACCCGGCTCGCGCAACGCGATAGCGCGGGACCTGTTCGGCGAGGGGCTGTCGATACTGCCCGTGCAGTTCATGCGCGGGCGCGTGCCGCATAAGGAGGTCGTCCAGTTCCTGCGCGCCAACACGCGCACACCGGAACTCGTGCTGGGCGACCTCGAGGCGCAGGCGGGCGCGCTCTGGAGCATCGGCGTCCGTCGCCTCAACCACACGGTGGAGACGTACGGCAGGGAAGCGGTGCTGGACGCGTTCAAGGGCATCGGCGACCGTACCGAGGTGCGCGCCCGCCAGGTGATCGAGACCTGGCCGGACGGCACGGTCGAGGTCGAGGCGTTCATCGACGACGTCGCCAACCCCACGGAGACGATCCGCATCCACGTGGCGGCTATCAAGGAGGGCGACCGGCTCGTCATGGACTTCAGCGGCTCGGGCGATCAGTCGCTGGGGCCGGTGAACGCCCGACCGCCGTTCGTGCGCGGCATGGTGAACTACGCCGCGATAGCCATGATGGGCTCCGACATGCCGAACAACTACGGCCTCGCGCGCACCATCGAATGCCGGTTCCGGGAAGGCAGCGTCATCTGTCCGCAGTTCCCCGCGCCCGTGGGCTTCTACTCCATGACGATGCCGGTGGTGGAGGACGTGGTGTTCGAGGCGCTGAGCAAGGTCTCGGGCAATCCCGCGGTGGCGCACAACAGCGTCTCCGGCATGGTTGTGCTGGGCACGAGCGGCCCCGCGGCGAAGCGTTACGTGCAGTACGAGATCATCGTCTCCGGCAACGGCGCGTACGACGGCGGCGACGGCTACACGGGCACCGCGCATTCCTGGACCGGGGGCGCGAAGTACACGGGCGTCGAGATCATCGAGTCCGAGTTCGACGTGGACATGGAGCAGTTCTGCCTTGTGCCGGACACCGGAGGGGCGGGGAAGTACCGGGGAGGCCTCGCGCTGCGGCGCGAGTACCGCGTGCGCTCGCAGGCGCAATACGCGGGCGGCACACCGAGGACGCTCGCTCCGGCGCGCGGCGTGAACGGCGGGGGCAACGGCAGGCCGGGCCGCGTCGTGATGAACCCGGGGACCGACAGTGAGAAGGCCTACACCGGCCTCATCTCCAACGTTCCCATGGCTCCGGGCGACGTGGTGCGTATGGAAACAGCGTCCGCCGCGGGCGTCGGCGATCCGAAGGAGCGCGAGCGTGAGCGCGTCGTCTCCGACCTCCGCAACGGCTACATCTCCGAGGAAACGGCGCTCGACGTGTACGGCATGAGCAGGGAAGAGGTCGAGGCCGCGGTCAGCATCTGATATCGGGAGGCAGGATTGCGAATCCTCGTGACAGGCGGGCTGGGGGTAAACGGGTGCTGGGTCACCCGCGACCTGCTCACGATGGGGCACGAGCCCGTCGTCTTCGACAACCGCCCGGACTTCACGTTGCTGCGCGACGTGAGCGACGAATTCGCGTTCGTCGAGGGCGACATCACGTCGCTTGAGCAGTTGGACCGCGCGTGTAAGGAGCACCGCGTCGAGCGCATCTGCCACCTCGCGGCCGTCTACCCGGACACGGCGGACGCTGACCCGGTGCTCGGCTTCTCGGTCAACGCGCTTGCGACGGTCTACGTCCTCGAAGCAGCGCGCCGCAACGGCATCGACCGCGTCTCCTTCACGAGCTCGATAGGCGCGCTCTCGCGGATGACGCCCGAGCACCTCGAACCGCAGATGGTGCCCGTGGACGAAGACTTCCCCGCGTACCCCATGTCGAGCGTCTACGGCGCGGCCAAGGCCGCGTCCGAGCTCATGGGCATCCAGTACAAGCGGCTCTTCGGCATCGACTTCGCTGCCATGCGGTTCGCCGCCATCTACGGCCTCGGCAAGGGCGCGGAGCGCCACGGCAGCCACAACATGATCTGGGGCGAGCTGATTCGGAGCGCCATCGCGGGACGTCCCATCGTCATCCCGCAGGGCGGCGACCAGCGGCTCGACCTCACCTACGCGCGCGACGTGGCGCAGAGCGTCGTCAAGGGGTGCCTCGTAGACAGCTTCGAGGGCCACGTCTTTCACATCGGCAGCGGGCGCACGTACACGCTCAACGACTTCGCGGACGCCATCCGTGCCGTCATCCCCGGCGCTCAGATCGAGGTCGGGCCGGGGCTCGACCCGCGCGGCATGGGCCCGCTGGCGTACTATGCGCTCGACATCAGCCGCGCCCGCCGCGAACTGGGCTACGAACCGCAGTACCCGCCGGAGGCGGCGATACGCGACTGGCTCGAATGGACGGAACGTCTGGAACTGGGGGAGGGTTAGGCGCATGACGACGTGCAAGGCTGCCGTTTTCGTTGGAGCGAACAAGCCGCTGGAGGTGCAGGAGTTCCCCGTCCTGCCGATGGAGCCGGGCGGGGCGCTCGTGCAGATGCAGATGGCCGCCATCTGCGGCACCGACGTGCACGCCTGGCACCTGGACGCTACGCCCGCGCCGATGATCTTCGGCCACGAGAACGTCGGCGTCATCGAAGAGATATCGCCGGAGATCGCGACGGACGTGCTCGGGGAGCCGGTGCGCCCCGGCGACCGCGTCATCTTCCGCGACGCGCCGTGCGGACGCTGCATCCGGTGCGCGGTGGGCGAGTCGTGTCAGAACACCCGCTCGTACGGCACGACGCTGTGCAACGAACCGCCGTACCTGCGTGGCGGCTTCGGACAGTACATCCAGTTGAGCGCGACTCCCTGGCTGCTGCGCGTCCCTGACGACGTCTCGAACGAGCGCGCGCTGTTGAGCGTCATCGGCAATCACACGGCGTTGAACGGCGTGGATCGCATCGGCGGCGTCGACCTCGGCGATACGGTCGTGGTGCAGGGCTCCGGCCCCATCGGCATGGGCGTGCTCAACCAGGTGTTGCTCGGCGGGGCAGGGCGGGTCATCGTGGTTGGCGCGCCCGAGAGCAGGCTGGAACTGGCGCGCGAGCTCGGCGCGAGCGAAACCGTCGACATCTCCGAATGGAACACTCCCGAGGCGCGCATCGAGCGCGTGAAAGAGCTGACAGACGGACGCGGCGGCGACCTCATCGTCGAGGCGTCCGGAGGGCTGACGGCGTTCCGCGAGGGACTGGAGATGGTGCGCTTCGGCGGAAGGTACCTCGTGATAGGCCAGTGGACGGACTACGGCCTGCTCGAGGCGAACCCGGCGCTGCTCACCCGCAAGGTCATCCGCGTGCAGGGTGTGTTCTCGGCGGGCCCGAGGCATATTATCCGGTCGTTGCAGGCCATGCGTACAATGGTCGACAGGCCGGTGGAGAAGCTCATCACGCACAAGTACGAACTGGAAGACGTGAACGAAGGCTTCGAGGCGCACGAGAGCCTCGAAGCGATGGTCGCGGTGATACTGCCGAACGGCGAACCTGCGCGATAGGAGAGCGGCGATGGCCAAGGGCGGATTCAGGATCATCGACAGCGACATGCACATCATGGAGCCGCCGGACCTGTGGCAGCGGTACACGGACAAGAAGTACCGCGACTACGCCCAGGTGGGGGTGACGTCGGACAACGTGCGCGACCTCCGCACCGTCCATCCTGACGGCAGACCGTGGGGAGCGCCCGTGCGCGCCGCGAGCAGACCCAGCCAGGCGGGCGGCCACAACTACGAGCGCAATCAGAAGCTCTACGTCACCCACGCGGAGCGCGGCTGGTCCACCGAGGTGCAGCTGGAGGCGATGGACGTGGAAGGGCTGGATGTCGCGGTGCTCTTCCCCACCCGGGGGTTGCACACGCTGGCCGAGCCGTTCATGGACCCACCGTTCGCGGCGGCGCTGGCGCGGGCGTACAACGACTGGATGTACGACTTCTGCGCCCCTGCGCCGGACAGGCTCTTCGGCGCGGCGATGGTCTCGCCGTTCGACATGGACGACGCCGTTGCCGAGGTTGAGCGCGCGGTGAAGGAGTTGGGCTTCCGTACGGTGTTCATGCGCTCCAACCAGATGACGGACAAGCCCTGGCACGATCCGTTCTACGACCCGCTGTGGAGCGCGCTCGAGGAGTATGACATCCCTATCGGTTTCCACGAGGCCTCGTCGTCCGGCGCGCGGCAGGCGGGCGACCACTTCGGATCGAACACCCTGCTGCGCCGCGTGTTCGCGCAGCCGGTCGAGCAGATGATGGCGCTTGCCAGCTTCTGCGGCGGCGGCGTGCTGGAGCGCCACCCGAGGCTGCGCGCAGCATTCCTGGAGGCCAACTGCGCGTGGGCGCCGTGGCTGCTCTGGCGGCTGGACGAGGGATACGAGCGAGAGGCGGACGTGTTCGTCCCGGAGCTCACGATGGCGCCTACGGAGTACTTCAAGCGCCAGTGCTGGATATCCGTCGAGCCGGACGAGGAGCCCGCGAAGTACGCGATCGACTGGGTGGGCAGCGATAAGATGGTGTTCTCGACGGACTACCCCCACGGCGACTCCAAGTATCCGTACGCGGTGTCCAGCTTCATCGAACTCGCGCTCCCCGATGAGGACAAGAGGAAGATCCTCTGGGACAACTGCGCCGAGCTCTACAAGCTCGCGGAAGTTCCGGCCAGCGTTTAGACAAGCAGAGAGAGACAGGAGGACGGCGATGGCCAAGGGTGGGTTCAGGATCATCGACAGCGACATGCACATCATGGAGCCGCCGGACCTGTGGCAGCGATATACGGACAAGAAGTACCGCGACTACGCCCAGGTCGGCGTCCTGTCCGCGAACGTGCGCGACCTGCGCACGGTCCACCCGGACGGCACGCCGTGGGGCACGACGACAGGTGTGCGTTCGACCAACCCCAACCAGGCGGGCGGGCACAACTACGAGCGCAACCAGAAGCTCTACGCCAGCCACGCCGAGCGCGGCTGGTCCACGGAGGTGCAGCTGGAGGCGATGGACGTGGAGGGGTTGGATATTGCGGTGCTCTTCCCCACGCGTGGGCTGCACACGCTGGCCGAGCCGTTCATGGACCCGCCGTTCGCAGCCGCGATCGCCCGGGCGTACAACGACTGGATGTACGACTTCTGCGCCCCGGCGCCGGACAGGCTTCTCGGCGCGGCGATGGTCTCGCCGTTCGACGTGGATGACGCGGTCGCCGAGGTGGAGCGCGCGGTGAAGGAGCTGGGCTTCCGAGCCGTGTTCATGCGCTCCAACCAGATGACGGACACACCCTGGCACGACCCGTACTACGACCCGCTGTGGAGCGCGCTCGAGGAGTACGACATCACCATCGGGTTCCACGAGTCGTCGTCGTCGGGAGCGAAGCAGGTCGGCCAGCACTTCGAGCCGAACTTCATGCTGCGCCGCGTGTTCGCGCAGCCGGTCGAGCAGATGATGGCGCTCGCCAGCTTCTGTGGCGGGGGCGTGCTTGAGCGTCACCCCAGGCTGCGCGCCGCCTTCCTGGAGGCGAACTGCTCGTGGGCGCCGTGGCTGCTCTGGCGGCTGGACGAGGGGTACGAGCGTGAGGCGGACGTATTCGTCCCGGAACTCAAGATGGCGCCGACGGAGTACTTCAAGCGCCAGTGCTGGATATCCATCGAGCCGGACGAGGAGCCCGCGAAGTACGCGATCGACTGGGTGGGCAGCGACAAGATGGTGTTCTCGACGGACTACCCGCACGGGGACTCCAAGTACCCGGACGCGGTGTCCAGCTTCCTCGAACTCGGTATCTCCGATGAGGACAAGAGGAAGATCCTCTGGGACAATTGCGCCAACCTGTACAATCTCGCTGAAGTGCCGGCAAGCGTTTAGCACAGGAAGGAGAAGCCATGACCACGGTAACGACTGAGACCGCCCTGGACAGGTTCATCAAGCAGACGCGCGAACTGTTCGCCAGCGAGCCGGACCCGGAGAAGCGCTGGGTCGCGCTGACGCCGGTGCTGCAGGAGTTCCTCGCCGACCCCACCGTGCAGGAGGCGTCGAAGAAGTGGCCGGTGAACGTGTTCACGGACCGCGCCGAGAACCTGCTCTTCTACGAAGACCCGGACTACGGCTTCGTGGTCAACGCGCTGAAGCGCGAGCCGACCGGGAGGCCCGTCGAGCCCCCGAAGCACCCGGGCTGGCGCGGCATCCACGACCACGCGCACATCTACACGCTCTACGGCGTGCTCGTGGGCCACGAGATGATCGAGCGCTACCGCCCCGTCGAGGGCACCGAGCGCCGGCCGGACTACGTGGCGATCGAGGAGGTCGGCAACTTCAAGGTCGAGCCGGGTTGCGTCGACCTGGTGCGCCCGTACGAGATCCACGCCGAGCGCAGCCTGGGCGAGGAGACGTGTGCGGTCATCATCCGCAGCCAGAAGTCCGGCGACTTCATGCAGGGCCGCTACAACCTCGAGACGGGAGCGTACTGGGAGGGCCTCGGCCCGGTCCAGCGGGAAGTGGAGATGTTCCCGGAGGACTAGGACGTCCCACGGATCGAACGTCATCGCGATGAAGACCACCTCGCTTGCAGGCGAGGTGGTCTTCGTTTGTGCGCGGGGGCTGCTTGCGATAGTCTCCCTGCGCAATCCATCCGGGGAAGGAGCGGGATGAAGTACCAGGGGAAGGTGTCGCTGCAGGCCGCGGCCGAGACGGTCTGGGACGTGGTGCTGGACATAGAGCAGTTCGCGGACTGCATGCCCGGCATGCAGGACCTCGTGAAGATAGACGACCGGACGTTCGAGGGCGGCATGAGCGCGAAGGTCGGGCCGGTCGCGGGCGACATCAGGTTCCGCTCGCAGATAGTGGACGTGGACCCCCACGTGAGCCTGACGGCGCACGTCGAGGGCGAGGACTCGCTAACGAAGAGCACGATGACCTCGGACATCACGATGACGCTCTCACCGGATGGGGATGCGACCGAGCTGGCCTACACGGCCGAAGTGAACATCAAGGGCCGTCTCGGCATCGTCGGCGACATGATCCTGCGGGCGACCGGCGTGCAGGTCATCGACGAGTTCTTCAACCGCTTGCGGAAGAAGGTGGAAGCCCCGGCTTGAGGAGGCGCTGAACAGTGCAGAAACGTTCCTACGACGTCGTTGTCATCGGCGGAGGCTCCGCGGGGTGCGCCGCCGCAGCCAGGTTGAGCGAGGACCCGGACAGGCAGGTGCTTCTGCTGGAGGCGGGCCCCGACCCGCAGCCCATCCCGGAGGAGATAGCCGACGGGAGCCGGGTGGCGCGCGTCGTGCTGGAGTCGCCGTACGTCATGCTCTACCCGACGCCCCGCGCGGGCGACGGCAGCACGTTCTACAAGGTGAGCGGGCGCGTGATGGGCGGGGGCTCCTCGGTCAACGCGATGGCGGTCGTCCGCCCCACGAAGCACGACCTCGACACGTGGGCCGGGCTCGGCAATCCGGGCTGGTCGTTCGACGAGTGCCTGCAGCTCCTTCGAAGGATCGAGACCGACTCGGACTACGGCGGCAACGAGATCCACGGCGAGGATGGGCCGCTGTACGTCTACCGCGCGTTCAGGGTGGACGAGGAGGAGAGCGCCGACACGCCCGTGCGCGCGTTCATCGCTCGCGCCCGGAGCATGGGTCTCCCCATGTGCCCGGACCTGAACGTCCCGACCCCGTACGGCATCTGCAGCTCCGCTTACAACGTCAAGGACGGCGTGCGGCAGAACACGACGGTCGCGTACCTCGACCCCGCGCGGGGGCGTCCGAACCTGGACGTCATCGCGGACGCGCAGGTGCAGACGCTCGACATCGCGAACGGGCGCGTCAACGGCGTCGTCTTCAAGCGGCAGGGCGAGGTGAGCACGGTGTCGGCGGAGACGGTCGTGCTCAGCGCGGGCGTCTACCACAGCCCGCAGATCCTCATGCTCTCCGGCATCGGCCCCGCGGGCGAGTTGGAGCGCCTCGGCATCCCCGTCGTGCAGGCGCTGGAGGGCGTGGGCGAGAACTACCAGGACCACGCCACGATAGAGATGACGTTCGAGGGAAACACGGACTTCAACCCGGACTGGGTCATCCCGCGCTTCCGCCTGATGTACAAGAGCGACCCCGGCCTGCCGGACGGCGACTTCCACATCTTCCAGCGCCCGCCGACGGTGGTGGAAGGCTTGAAGACGATGTGGCCGGTGTCGGCCAACCTGCTGGAACAGCGGGACAGGGGCCGCATCCGCCTCGTGAGCACGGACCCCGAGGACCTGCCGGAGATCGAGGACGCGATGCTGCGTCACCCGGACGACCTGAAGGCGATGCTCACGGCGATGGAGTTCATCTACGAGCTCGTCAACCACGAGTCGATGCAGGAGTTCTACGGCCCGCTCATCTCCCCGACGCGCGACGAGGACTGGAGCGAGTTCGCCCGGAGCGCGCACGGCAGCTACCACCACGGCGTCGGCACCTGCAAGATGGGCCCGGCGTCCGATCCCATGGCCGTGGTCGACAGCAACCTGAAGGTGTACGGGATCGACAACCTGTACGTAGCGGACGCGTCCATCATGCCCGTCGTCCCGCACGCGAACACCAACGTCACGTCCATCATGATCGGCGAGCGCCTGTCCGACATCGTCAAGGGCATCGTGCGGTAGGGCACTTCGGACAGGGCTTGCCAAGCGGAGTAAGATAGCGCCACACGGAATGAGGAGGATGCCATGACCACCGAGACGCAGACGACGCCCCAGACGTCCACGTTCGCCATCAGAGGCCCGTACCTGTCGGCGGGACGCACGAACATCGACCTTGCCCGCACGGACCTGCTCTGGCTGAGCTTCAAGGTCAACGCGGAGGGTGGCGAGAACGCGGTGCACGCCCACACGGACGAGGACCACGCGTTCGTCATCCTGGAGGGCGAGGTCACGTTCTTCGACGACAAGGGCAACGGGAAGGTGCTCGGCGAGTACGAGGGCATCATGATCCCGAAGGGCGCGTACTACCGGTACCTGAACACCGGCGGGCGGAACCTCTTCATGCTCCGCGTCGGCGCGCAGATGGACACCAGCGGGGGCATCCAGACGCGGGTGAAGCCGGACGGCAACGCCATCCCCGCCGACTCCGCCGAGAACTTCCACGTCGACCCCGTGGAGATCGAGGGCCAGTTCTTCGGCGCGAAGTAGGGCCCAGGGCCCCTCAGAGAGCGTAGAACTCCCTGGCGTTGTCGCCAGTGATCCGAGCGCGTTGCTCCTCGGTGAGGTCTGTGCGGGCCATGAGCGTATGCAGGCTCTCGGGGTACTCGCCGTCCCAGTGCGGAAAGTCCGTGGCGTACATAACGGCGCCGTCGCCGATGACCCGAAGCGTTTCCGGAAGAAGGGTCTCTTCGGCCTCGCAGGTGAAGTAGACGTTGCCGTCGCGGACGTAGTCGCTGGGCGGCCTCGTCAGGGCCGGCATCTCCTGGTCGCCTCGTAACCGGAAGCGCTCGTCCATGCGGTTCAGGAGGAACGGGACCCAGGTGCAGCCGGCCTCCAGGAACCCCATCTTCAGCTCCGGGAAGCGTACGAGCACACCCTCGCACAGGACGCTCGTGAGGTGCCGCATCTGAGCGAATGGATGCCCGAGGGTGTGCACCTCTGCGAACTGCGGGAAGAGGTGGTGATAGATGCTGTCCCAGACGTTCCCGCCTTCGTGGATGGTTATCGGGCAGCCGAGGCGCTCGGCCTCAGCGTAGATGGGATCGAAGCGCGAGTCGCCGTAGACGTAGGGTCCCTCCGGGAGCATGCCCGCCACCATGCCGAGGTCGCGCACCGCCCGCTGGAGCTCCTCGGCGGCGGCCGACGGGTCCTGCACGGGGAGGAGCGCGACGCCCTTGAACCGTTCGTCCACGCTGAGGAACTCGCTGTGCAACCAGTTGTTGTAGGCGCGGCAGCGGGCGATCGCGAAGTCGGGCTCCCGGATCTGGCCGTTGCGGAGGCCGACGGTCGGGAAGAGCACGGTCGCAGCGAGGCCGCCCTCGTCGAGGGCCTGCTGCCAGGTTGGAGCATCGACGTCGAACAGGCCCAGCGTGCCCTGCAGGTGGCGGTCGAAGCCGTCGTTGGCGCTGATGCCCAGCGGGGAGCGCTTGTCGAAGGGCGGCGCGATGAACTGCCGCATGCGCCGGTCGTCATCGCGAACGTGACCGTCGGCGTCGATCGGGCCTGTTGGGGCGATAGCCATAGGGGACCTCCCTTCAGACGAACGCTCTCACTGTGGCACCATCTGGCATCGTTTGGCCTCATTTACTCGTGCGTTCCGGGGTTCCGATGGCCCCATAATGGGGCGTTTCGAGGCCGGTTCGAGCGTGAACGAGGCCGGAATGAGGCCAAATGAGGCCACTGTCTTCCGCGGCCTACCAGCCGATGACGTACTTGGACGCGGCTACCAGCACTGTGCTCATGCAAGCATGGTAGCAGGGCGGGGGACGGGAGCCGCAAGGGGCGCGTGGCACAAGTGAGCACCGGCTGCGAGGTTCCTGCCTGCGCAGGAACGACGGAACTTGTGTTCCGTCCGGCTTCCCTCACCCCAGGGCGCGCCAGACGCGCTCGGTGAGGAGCGGCATGTCGACGCCGCTCACGTCCGCGCCGGAGCGGGCGAGCGCGTCCGCGACGGCGTTCGTCACCGCCACCGGCGCGGCGACCGTCGGCAGTTCGCCGATGCCCTTGATGCCCAGCGGGTTCGTCGGCGACGGCGTCTGCTGGTTCTCCAGCAGGAACTCCGGCAGGGACTCCGCGATGGGGATGCCGTAGGTCATGAAGCTGGCGGTCTGCGGCTGGCCCGCCGCCGTGTAGAGCATCCCTTCGCTCAGCGCCTGGCCGATGCCCTGCGCGATGCCGCCCTGTATCTGGCCGCGCACGATGACCGGGTTGATCATCGGGCCGCAGTCGTGCACCGCCGCGTAGTCGGTGAGCCGCACGTCGCCGGTGCCCTCGTCCAGCTCGACGACCGCGACGTGCGCGGCGAAGCCGAACGGGTTGGCGGGCAGCTCCCACTCCAGCTCCACGGTGATGCCGTTCGCGGGGATGTGTCCGCCCGCAGCGTCGAGCCGTCGCTTCACCTCCTGCAGCGCGACGTAGGCCGCGTTGCCGCCGACCGCGAGGCCGCGGCTAGACGTGGTGCCGCCGCCCGACGCGAGCTCGTCCGTGTCGCCGTGGTGCAGTTCGACCATCTCCGGCGCGACGCCGAGCGTGTCCGCCGCGATCTGCGAGAACGACGTGGCGGTGCCCTGACCGTGCGGGGATACGTCCGTGACGATGACGACGCGCCCGTCCGGCTTCATCTCGACGCGGGCGAGGCTCTTGCGCACGTTCGCCTTGCCGCCTGACGCCTTCGTGACCGTCGCGACGCCGATGCCGGTGCGGAACGGGCCGCGCTCCGACGCCTGCCGCTCGCGCAGACCTGCGTACCCGGCCATGCCGAGCGCGCGGTCGAACGCGGTGTGGAAGTCACCGGAGTCGTAGAGGAGGCCGGTGGCCGTCTCGTAGGGGAAGGCGTCGGCGGGGATGAAGTTGCGGCGGCGTATCTCGGCGGGGTCCATGCCGAGCCTGCGCGCGGCGTCGTCCATGATGCGCTCGATGGGCACGGCGGCCTCGGGGCCGCCCGCTCCGCGGTAGGGGCCGGTGGGCGGACGGTTGGTCGTCACGCCGAGGCACTCGACGTCCATCGCGGGGATGGCGTACGGCCCGGCGACGCGCTGGACGGCGTTGCCGAGCGGCCCGCCGCTGGACGTGAGGAAGTACGCGCCCATGTCGGCCAGCATGCGGATGCGGACGCCGAGCATCGTGCCGTCCGCCTGCACGGCGGCCTCCACGTCCGCCGTGAAGCCGCGACCGTGCGACGCAAGCGTGCTCTCCGAGCGCTGCTCCGTCCACTTGACCGGCATGCCAAGCTGCACCGCCGCATACGCCGCGGCGACCTCCTCCGGCCAGACCTCGATCTTCCGCCCGAAGCCGCCGCCCACGTCCGGCGTGATGACGCGCACGTCGAGGTCGCCGGGGAGCAGCATCGCGAGGAACGTCTTGACGCGGTGCGGCACCTGCGTCGACGTCCAGACGGTGAGCCGACCGCTCTCGGCGTCCGGCGCGACGACGATGCCGCGGGTCTCCATCGGCATCGCGACGAGGCGGGGTATCTCGTACGAGGCCTCGACGATCGCGTCGGCGTTCTCGAACGCCTCGGCGACGTTGCCCGCGCCCGCCTCCGTGCGCATCACGACGTTGGTGCCGATGTCCGGGTGCAGCGGGTCCGCGTCCGACGCCGACTCGCGCGGGTCGAGCAGGGGAGGGAGCGGCTCGTAGTCGACGGCGATGCGGTCGCGCGCGTCGAACGCCTGCGCCCGCGTCGACGCCACGACGATCGCGACGGGCTGGCCGACGTAGCAGACGCGGCCCTTCGCCAGTACGGGGTGCTCGGGAACGGGCGTCTCGCCCATGCCCTCGCGGCGTATCGCGCCGATGTCCGGCACGACGCCGTCCAGATCAGCGCCGGTGTAGACGGCGGCGACGCCGGGGCTCGCGAGCGCGTCAGCGGTGTCGATCGAGCGGATGCGGGCGTGCGGCTCCGTGCTGCGGAGGACGGCGGCGTGGAGCATCCCGTCGAGCTGGATGTCGTCGACGAACGTACCGCCGCCGCGCAGCAGCCGCTCGTCCTCCATGCGCGCCATGCCCTGGCCGCGGTAGGTGGTCATGGTTACTCCACGGGCAGGACGGGCACGTGCACCTGCACGTAGGTGCCCGGTATCTGCTGCCAGCAGATGAAGCGCAGGTCCTCGTCGTACGGGTTGGTCGTCTCGTGGCGCGTTCCGGCGGGGATGCAGGTGAAATCGCCCGCGCGGACGCGGACGCGCTCCTCGCCGATGACCTCGACGCCCTCGCCGCCGATGTAGTAGCGGACGGCGTCGCCGGAGGTCTGGGGCGCGCCGTTCTCCGTGTGCGCGGGGACGTTCTCCATGAACAGCTGGAACGAGTAGATGTCGAAGCCGAGCTCCGGCGACATGATGTGGTGCCTGCCGGGGCCCCACTCCATGATGGGGGCTTCCTCCGCCGGGACGTGGAGGCGCTTCTGCTCGCGCCTGCGCTGCATCTCCAGCGCGACGCGCCCGAACGCCATCTGCTCCTCCAGGTAGCGGAGGTAGAGCGGCCACGGCTCCAGTTTCGCCAACTCCTCGTCGGAGAGGTCGCTCACCTCGGGGGCCTTGTGCGGCGCGGTGAGGTGGACGAACGGCGTCGGCACCTGGCGGTAGGTGCCGGGGAACTGCTGCGCGGCGAGGAAGACGAGCGGCTCCGGGTGCGGGTTCTCGGTGCCGTGCCAGATGTTGGCGGGGATGTGGCAGAAGTCGCCGACCTTTACGTCGAAGCGGACGTCCTCGACCAGCTCCTGTCCACCGCCCTTCACGTAGAACTTGAGCGCGTCGCCGTGGGTGTGGTAGCGCTCCGAGCCCCCGGCGCGCCCCGACGTGAAGACGTGCAGATTGTGGACGTTGAAGCCCAACTCCGGCCCGACGATCATGCGCTGGTTGGGCCCGGCGTTCGGCACGTCGGCCTCCTCGGCGGGAACGTGGACGCGCCCCACTTGCCTGCGCTTGTCGAGCGCGAGCGCGGCGCGTCCGAAGTTCACCTGTTTCTCCATGTAGAGGGCGTACAGCTCCTCCGGCGTCAGCTGCGCCATCTCCTCCGGCACGCTTCCTGTTGTTGTGGCCATCCGTTCCTCCGTGGCGTCGAGCGGACGCCTGCGCGTGAGGCTAGGTGTCGTGAGGTAGGGTGTCAATGGGGCGGGCTGGATTTCCGCCTTCGCGGGAATGACGTAGGGGGCGGCGGCGGAAGTTCCGGGGGGAAACGCTGTGCATTTCCGCTCACCTGCCCGGAATTCACCTCTGGGAACGGCCCCTTGGATGAGCAGTCGGACTGCTCAAAACTGCTCATTCGCAGCTCATTCCAGGTCAGGAACGGCTCATTTCGGCTCATTCCGGTCCACCCGTGCCGGTGGGGTTGTGGGCTGCGCGCGCCAGTCGCTCCGTTCATGGAACCAGCGTACGCGGATAGGGGGCGACTACGGAAGGGGCGGATGTCAGCGGAGGTGAGGGAGATGGCGTAATGTATGGTACAAGCAACTCTACCGCGGATCCCTTATCCCAGAGATTATCGCGACAACATTAACCACGGATGCTGTAGCTTCAGCACATAATGCAGCCTCCCGAAATGAGGCAGTCCGCTTGTGCTGCAAAGTAACCGCAAAGTCGATAGTGGCCTTAGCGTGTTTGCGAGCGCTCTCATTAGATTCCCCACCAACTTCCGTTGCCAAATAACCTTCAAGCATCCGCTTTGCGTCAGTATCGCTGGCTTGCACACCATCAACTGTGGCATGGGTATGGGCATCAAAAACAGCTTGGGCGAGTGAGATTAGTGTTTCGCGACACAGGAGACCCACTGCCTGGTACTGTTCTTCGGTTGACGCCTCCGCTAGCCGTGTACGCATTTCACCTAGCGTTCGGTCAACACGCGCCCAACCAGTGGGCTCAGGAAATACCTTGTCCTTCAGTGCTGAGATGCCTTCACGCAAGGATCTCTCAACAGGCTCATAAAGGCCAAAGATATATTGCCTGCGCGAATGGTATGTTGGTAAATCTCCACTTCGCCACTTGGTAAACCATTGCCACAAATCCGAATAGGGGATAGGATTCTGTAACCCAAACGCTGCCAGTTGGTCCGATAAGCGAGAGTATTCTTCCTTATACCTATCGTTGACAGTGTTTATCCTAGCACCCCCAGTTGCGACATCAATCATAAGATTCTTGAGCCAGTCTACATTCTGAAGAACCTCGCCCGTGTCATAGGTTGTCTTCCCCAACATGTTAGTATCGAGTCGATAGGCAACTTCAGTTACTGCCATATCTCCAGCGTGTCCTTCGTAAGGGAATATCTCTTGCAACACCCCGAGGACATATCCATTATCTGATTGCGATAACGACTTTAGTTGGTCGTAATCTTCTATTGGTGCTGATATAACAGCTTTCATGATGGACATGAAGTCTCCAGTAGCAACTATGTACCCTTCGTCAATCTCAATGAGTTCCATGTGGGCTTTCGACAGCAACTTGGCTAGGTCATGACGCCCCCTATGCTGAAGCACACTGGTGAGGCTGTCTATCTCTGTCATTCGATACTCTCTTCCAAGGTTCGGCTTCCTCGTGATGATTGAATCAGTGTACTCGACTGATGGCTGCAAGGAGTGTGCTTGTCCTGCGCGCGCATCGTTGAGCTGGAGGGCGGATGATGGGCGATTCCTCTGGGGCCAGGGCAGGGTGGCTGGGTGATGCTTCCCGAGAGATTCCTCGACTCCGCTGCGCTTCGCTCGGAATGACAACGCGCCGCACCCCACGCTCCAGGACTGCGAGGTTCCTGCCTGCGCAGGAACGACGCAAGAGGCCTCACTCCAACCGGCAGAGCGCCTCGATGGATTCTCCGTCGAAGCCATCGGCGCGCGGGCGGATTAGGTCGACGGTGCGGAGCTTGTAGGAGGCGGGACGGGTCGCCTGTGGCGGTTCGGTGCCCTCCATGAGGTCCCTGGTCGCCCGGATCAGGGCGCGGCGCACGCGGATGATGGCGGAGTCGGACGAGCCGAGGTGCTCCTCCGTTCTGTCGACGATGCTCCCCATGCCCTCCTGGGCGGCGAGGTCCTGCGCCTGGAGCGACTCGATGCCGGTGAACGTCTCCGTCGCCTGGCGCTCGCGGTCTATGAGGTAGTCGTTGGCCATCGTCTGCACCGGCGTGAACGTGCCCGGGACGACGGCCCCGCTGAACGCCTCGCAGGCATCACGCTCACTCTCCGTCAGTGGCGAGTCCAGCGACCAACTGACCGAGAAGACGGCGGTGGTGTGGTCGTCGACCGCAGACCAGATGAGCCCTCTGCCCAGGCGTGTCTCGCCGTCTCCCCGCACGCCTCCGAAGATGTTCGCGTGCGGGAGCAGCCAGTGCGTGATGCGCCAGTAGAAATCGTCCTCCCCCGCATCGCGCTGCGTGCCGATCATCACGCCGTAGTCGGTGTCGCGGAGGTAGAAGCGGGGAGAGAGGTCGCTGATGAAGTACTCGACCAGTCTCGAATCGAACTGCAGCCTGGAGCGCAGGCCGTCGAAGAAATCGGCCGTGCGGCGGAACGCCGGGACCGTGGTGTGCAGGAAGTTGGAATGGCAGGAGTCGATGCCGCCCTCGAGCCCCTGCACCCAGTTCGCGAACTCGTACCGCTTGGTCACGTAGACGTGGCCCTCCGGCAGCCCTATCCATTCGATACCCGGCAGCTCCGGTTCCAGCTCCGGCGGGCCGAGGTAGGCGAAGACGACCCCGTTCGTCTCGCGGCACGGGTAGCTGGTCGTACGCACCTTGGAGGCGAAGTTGCTGCCCGCGGGTTCGCTGGGCATGTCGACGCAACGGCCGTCGACGTCGTACTTCCATCCGTGGTAGATGCAGCGCAGGCCGTCCTCCTCGTTGCGTCCGAAGAAGAGGCTCGCCCTGCGATGGGGGCATCGCTCTGCGAGCAAGCCGACCCGCCCGCTCGTGTCTCGGAACGCGACGAGGCGCTCGCCCATGAGCCGCACGCGCACCGGCGGGCAGTCGGGTTTCGGCAGCTCGCTCGACAGCAGTACGGGGTGCCAGAAGCGGCGGAGCAGGTCGCCCATCGGCCGGCCCCTGCCGACTCGGGTGAGGAGTTCGTTGTCCTCCATGCTCAGCATGGGGGGATGATACCAACCGTGGCAAGCCGGGACTCACCCGGAGTTCAGCCGGCTACTTCGGCAGCCCCTGTTCGTCGTACAACAGGTCCGCGTGGTCGATCGGTGGTCCGCCTGCGCGCAGCAACGCGGCGCATCGCTCGGCGATTGCTCGCATCCTTCGGAGACGCTCGTCAATCTCGTCCTGGCGTGCTTGACTATCAGAATGGTCGACTTCTTCGGTTGCCATGTGGTGATCCGGGCGCTGTAGGGTCGAATTCAATGATACGCCTAAGGTCTTACGGGTGCTGACTTGACAGCTAACGATTTTATCGGTAGGTTGCTCTACCATGAGCACACAGCAGAACACGGCAAAGCAGATCATCGACCGTTTCGGAGGGCAGTCCGCGCTCGCGGGCCTGCTCGGCAGGCGTCAGAGCACCGTGCAGCACTGGGCCCGGACGGGGAGGATCCCCGCGCAGTGGCACGAGACGCTGCTGACCCTCGCCCGCAGGCGCGGCATCGGACTCGAGCCCCGGGACTTCATGGAGTCGGCCGCGAACGGCGTCGAACCCGCGGAGGGCAGGCTCGGCGTCCTGATGGTGGGGCTGGGCGCCGTGTCGTCGACCGTCATCGCGGGCGTGGAGCACATCCGCCGAGGTTCCGGCGAACCCGTCGGCTCGCTCACACAGATGGCGACCATCCGCCTCGGCAGGCGCACCGACAGCCGCGCACCGCTCATCAAGGAGTTCGTGCCTATCGCGGAGCTCGATCAGTTGGTCTTCGGCGCGTGGGACCCGATACCGGACAACGCCTACGAAGCCGCGCTCAGGGCGGGCGTCCTCGACCGGTACGACGAGATCGAGCCCATTGCCGACTACCTCAGGTCGATCGAACCGATGCCGGCGGTCTTCGACCGGGACTACGCGAAGCGCATCGAGGGATCGAACGTCAAGGCTGCCGGGAGCAAGCTCGACGCCGTCGAGAAGATCAGGGAGGACATGCGCCGGTTCAAGGAAGAGAACGGCTGCGACCGGCTGGTGATGATCTGGTGCGCCTCCACCGAGAAATTCATTACCGAGGAAGAGATACACCAGGACATCGAGGGGTTCGTCTCCGCGCTCCAGGCGAGCGACCCGAACATCGCGCCGTCGATGATCTACGCCTACGCCGCGCTGCAGGAGGGCGTTCCGTACATCAACGGCGCGCCGAACCTGACCGTGGACATTCCGGCGCTCGAGCGGCTGGCGCGGGACAGGGGCGTGCCCATCTGCGGCAAGGACTTCAAGACGGGCCAGACGCTCGTGAAGACCGTCATCGGGCCGATGCTGAAGGCGCGGATGCTGGGGCTGAACGGCTGGTTCTCCACG
This sequence comes from Dehalococcoidia bacterium, assembly GCA_965206315.1. Classification (GTDB taxonomy): domain Bacteria; phylum Chloroflexota; class Dehalococcoidia; order Lucifugimonadales; family Australimonadaceae; genus Bin16. Next base: position 2,732,793 of record OZ242210.1, on the reverse strand, counting down.
AACATCCTCGGGAACCGCGACGGCGAGGTGCTCGACGAGCCCGAGAACTTCCGCACGAAGGAGGAGTCGAAACTCGGCGTGCTGGAGCACATCCTGCAACCGGAGATGTACCCCGGCCTCTACGGCGACGCCTACCACAAGGTGCGCATCAACTACTACCCGCCGCGCGGGGACGCCAAGGAGGGCTGGGACAACGTCGACCTGTTCGGGTGGCTGCGCCATCCCATGCAGATGAAGATCGACTTCCTCTGCTCCGACTCCATCCTCGCCGCGCCCATCGTGCTGGACCTCATCCTCTTCATGGACCTGGCGCAGCGCGCCGGGATGTCCGGCATCCAGGAGTGGCTCTCGTTCTACTTCAAGAGCCCGCACCATGCGCGTAACCTCTACCCGGAGCACGACCTGTTCATCCAGCAGACGAAGCTCAAGAACACGCTGCGCTGGATGATGGGCGAGGAGCAGATCACCCACCTCGGCCTGGAGTACTACCACCAGGACTAGCGTTCCCGTGCGTGCGAACACACTTGCGAAGAGCGGACGGGATGCCCGAAAGGCTTGCAGCAGAGGGTGCGAGATGACTGACAGAGAAGAACGAGGGCGCGAGCGGGAGATGGCGGACAAGGCGGCAGGCAGACTGCGGCGATTCGCGCGAGACCTGCGTATCGCAGCGCCTTACTATGACGTACAGATACGCTTGTGGCCTTCCGAGAATGCCGCTGCCGATAGGTATCAGGTGGTTGGATTCTATGTGCATGAGAGGGGAAGGCCCCTCCCTGATGACGACCCCCAACTCCAGTGGCATGAGCACTGAGCAGTCCAACAGATAGATGGTCGATTTTCCATGATCGGGATGTAGTTGATGCCGCCTCTCTACACAGCTGCGCTCTTCGACCTCGACAACACGCTCTGGGACCGCGATGCAGCGATACGCGCGACCGGTCGCCTGCTGCACGAGACGTATCCCGCCGTGCGCGCTGCCGCGACCGCCGACGAAACGGAAGCGACGTTCGCCGCGTTCGACGAAAGGGGCCTGGCGGGGAGGGAGCGGCTGATCGCCCGCACGCTCGAAGAATGGCCGGGCATCGGGCTGTCGCCTGAGGAGCTGGCCGCCTGGTACCTCAAGTGGTCCCGCCTCGTGCTGCCGCAAGACCCTGACGTGTTCCCACTGTTGCGTGGTCTGAACACTGCGGGCGTGCCGTGGGGCATCGTCACCAACGGCCCGTCGTCGGGACAGCACATGACGATCAGGTCGCGGGGGCTGGAGGGGCTGACCGGGTGCGTCATCGTCTCGGACGAGGTGGGCCATCGGAAGCCCGCCCCCGAGATATTCCGCAGGGCGCTCGGCTGCCTGGGCGTGCCGCCTGGCCGCGAAGTGCTGTTCGTCGGTGACGACGTCGCAGCGGACATGGTCGGCGCAAGGGGCGTGGGGCTCTCGACCGCATGGGTGACGAACGGACAGTCGTGGCCGGACGGCGTCGAACCGCCGGACCATCGGGTTTCGCATGTCAGCCAGGTCGGACCGCTCCTGCTGGGCTAGAGGCGAGTTGAGAACGACCTCGCTCTATCTCCTGGCCGGGTAAGGATGTTTGCGCACCCGTGTGATAATGGCAGGGAACATCAGCGCACCGGGACGACTCCTGCAGATCGAGGCCGTTCGACTTCATGAACATCCAGACCGACTCCCCTGCGCAGCGCGCTGGGATCGCCGAGTGGACCGATCCTGAAGGTCTGCGCCATGCGGCGGCGGTCTCCGTGTGGGGACGTTGGTTGATCCTCGTGGTCGCCCTGGCCCTGATGGCCTATCGCCCGGACTACACGCTTGCCATCCACGGCGCTTATACCCTGCTCGCCCTGCTTGCGATGTCCTACAACGCCTACGTCCACTTTCTGCTGCGGACCGGCAGGAACGTGAAGTGGCAGAGCCTGCTCGCGCTGAGCGCGATGGACGTGGCCCTGATCACGGGGGGCGCCGCCGTGGGCGGAGGGCTGGCGACGCTGTGCTTCCTGCTGTACTACCCGGCTTTGGCCATGTTTGCCGTTGTCTTCGCCTCTTTCAGGATCAGCCTCGTCTGGGTGACGCTGGCTGCCGTCCTCTACAGCGCGGTGGTCCTGATGGCGGGAGAGGGGATCGATGTGGCCGCAAAGGAAGAGAAGGTGCTGATCGCGCGGATCACCGCCATGTACGGGGTGGTGGTAGTGGTCACGCTGATCTCCGGGTTCGAACGTATCAGGAGGCTGGAAGCCGTCGAGCGGGTCCGACAGCAGGAACGGGACCGCCAACTCCAGGTGGAACGGCTCCGGCTCTCGCAGGTCATCCATGACACCATCGCCCAGTCTGCGTACGTGCTCGGGCTGGGTCTCGAATCGGCCCTGGAAGCCGAGGACCCATCCAACCGGGAGCAGGTCGCCCGGCTCCAGGCGATGCACGCACTGTCGCGATCGACCATGTGGGAGCTGAGGCACCCCATAGACATCGATCTCATATTCAGGGGCAGGGAACTCGGCACGGTGCTCGAGGCGCACGCCTCGACCTTCACCAACATCACCTCGATCCCCACCGAGGTGACGTGCTCCGGCGAGGAGCCGCCCCTCTCCACTGTGGCCCGGGGATTGCTCTTCGCTATCGCTCATAACGCGATGGCGAACGCGCTTCGACACGCGTCGGCCGGGAAGGTCACCATCACGCTCGACTTCCATGACGACGCGCTCCGCATGTCGATATCCGACGACGGCGTCGGCCTTCCGTCCGATTACGCGGAGCGCGGCCACGGCTTCACGAACATGGAAGCGGACGCCGAGCAGATGGGAGGCACGCTCGAAGTGTCTTCGGGCGAGTCAGGACGCGGCACGACCGTAATCTGCGTGGTCCCGTACGAGAACGTCCTGGATGCTTCGTGAGGAGACCGGCCGTACGTCCTACCGCACCGGACGCCGGTACCAGCCTGCCCAGAACGCCTTACGTCGCCGGAACAGCGTGATGAAGAGCGGGTTGGTCCACAGCAGTGTCTTCCACAACGGCCACTTGTCGAAGCGCCGCGACGACGCCTGCACACGCGGCTGCTCGATGAACCGCACCGTGCCGCCCACGCTCCTGGCGAGTCGCTCCATGCTCCTGTAGAAGTCCACGTCTTCGCCTATCCACGCCTGCTCGTCGTAGCCGCCGACCTGCTCGAAGGCGTCTCTGCGGCAGAACTGCGTCGCGCCCTGCACCAGCCGCATCCGTCGCGCGAGCAATCGCCATGCGCGCAGGTACAGTCGCATGGACCGCCGCCGAGGCTGGTACTCGACGCCCACGCCGCCACCCACGCAGGCAGGGTCGCTCATCGCCTCCTGGATGGCCTCGAGGAGGGCAGGGGGGAGGAGCACGTCCGCGTCGACGAACACAAGCACGTCGCCCTGTGCGTAACGCGCTCCTGCATTGCGGGCTCGCGCGATGCCCTGCACCGGCTCGTGTACGACTGCCGCGCCCTTGCTGCTCGCGATGGCCGCGGTCTCGTCGGTGCTGTTGTTGTCGACGACTACTACCTCCATCCCGGCGCCGGAGCTCGCGCGCGACTGCGCTGCGGCGATTTTGATCGCGTCCAGCGTTGCAGGGAGGTGATCGGCCTCATTGAACGCCGGTACGATGACGGTGAGGTTCAGCTCCATAGCCAGAGGGAATCCGGTATGTGAGGATAGACGAACTCGATCGCAAGCACTGCTAATCCAAGTGCTCCAACTGCATAGGCAACTATGAATGCTCTCGGTATCTTCGCTTGCTCATGGCGATCGTTGTACTCAGCGAAAGCCAGTAGATGCATCATAACTACTCCAAAAGCGACCAGACTGAATCCACCGGCCAGGAGCAATGGAACAAGCATTGCAATGACAAATGTTTCGATCGGAGACAGGATGATGAGAACAAGCAAGAGGGCTAGTTGCTTATTCGACATTACAGCCCTTCGGCGTACGCCGAGTGGAACGTGTCGACGCCCGCGCGGAAGTCGCCGTCCGGGTCGAGGACGATGGCCACGGGGCTCGCGAAGCTGGCGAAGCCGCCCTGCACGTGGCCTTCCCCGATGACCTGGATGCGGTGTCCGCGCCGTTCGAGCTCGGCGACCACGCCGGGGTCCATGTTCCGGTGGGCGAGCGTGGCCGGCTGCGAGCAGTCGACACGCGGCGCGTCGATCGCCTCCTGCGGCCCCATGCCGAAATCGACCACCTTGGAGATGAGCTGCGTGACGCAGTTCGTTATCCGCCGACCGCCGGTCGCGCCTACCGCCATGCGGACGCCGCTACTGTCGAGCACGAGGGCAGGGGTCATGTTGTTGAGCGGATACTTGCCCGGCATGATCGAGTTCACGCGTCCCGGCACCGGGTCGAACCACATCATGCCGTTGTTCATCACGACGCCGGTGCCCTTCGGCACGAACCCTGAGCCGAAGCCCGCCATGAGCGTGTTCGTAAGCGACACCGCGTTGCCCTCCGCGTCGATGACGCACAGGTGCGTCGTGCCGGAGTCGAGCGCCGGAGCGCTCGCAGGCAGCCGCTCGCCCGGCGTGGCCTCGTCGAACGCCCACGGGTCGCCCGGCTCGACGGGGCCGAGGCCGATGTGTTGCATGTCGATCAGCCCGCGCCGGAGGTCGGCGTAGCCGTCGGAAACGAGGCCCTGCCACGGCACGCTCACGAACGCGGGGTCGGCGAGGTACGCGAACCGGTCGGCGTACGCGAGCCGTGCGCTGCAGATGTAGGCGTGAAGCGCGTCGGGCGAGTTGTGGCCCATCGAACGCACGTCGAAGCCGTCCAGCAGGCGCAGCGTCATCGCGGAGGTCGTCCCGGCGCAGGCGAACGGCGGCACGCGCACCGTGTGACCGGCGTACGGAAACTCCAGCCCGTCTTCCCACACGAACGGGCGATACTCGGCGAGGTCCCGCTCGGAGAGGATGCCGCCGTTGTCGCGGATGCCGGAGACGAGCGTGCGGGCGACGTCGCCGGTGTAGAACGCCTGCGGACCGTCGCGCCCGATGGCCTCCAGCACGTCGGCAAGCTCCGGCTGCCGGAGGAACGAGGGTGTGGTCGCGTCGCCCGCGGGGAGCCGGTCGCCGGGCATAAGGATGCGGCGCAACTCCTCGAACGCGAAGAGCCGGTGCGAGAGGAGCCCCCACGAGTAGATGTTCTCCCAACCGGGCGAATGGCCGTCCCGTGCGAGAGACACCGCGGGTGCTAACACCTCGCGCAGCGGCAGCCTGCCGAACACCCGGTGCGCCTCGCACAGCCCCGCGACCGCACCGGGTGTTGCGATGGAGCGCGGTCCGTCGAGGTTCTCGTTGTTGACGACGCCGGGCCAGCCGAAGTTGCCGACCGCGGCCTCGCCGGTCAGCTCGTACATGTCGGGGCGGGCGTCGAGCGGCCCGCGCATGGGGAAGCCAACGACGCCACCCCGTTCGCCGACCTGGTAGACGAGGTACCCGCCTCCGCCGATGCCGCTCGACTCCGGCTCTACGACGCCGACGGCGAAGCATGCAGCGACCGCCGCGTCGACCGCGTTGCCGCCGCTCTCAAGCATCTGCAGACCGGCCCGCGTGGCGTGGACGTCCTTCGTCGCGACCATCCCCCGCGCCGCGCGCGCCTCGCTCTTACTGATGGTCATCCGGCTCGGTGTGGCGTCGGTCATCGCGCGTCCCCACTGAAGGATGGCGGGAGTGTAGCACCCGGAAAAAGAGGGTAGCGATTGACATGCGTAACTAGCCAGTACGACAATCTAGCCAGAAGAACTGGACAGGAAGTGCTCTATGACGGAGTGGCAATTGCAGGATGCAAAGAACCGCTTCAGCGCCGTGGTCGACGCTGCCCTTGAGAGTGGGCCGCAGTGCGTGACTCGTCGTGGGAAGCCCGCTGTGGTCGTGCTGGCGGTCGAGGAGTACGAGCGCCTGCGCCGCGTTGAGAAGGCGGAGGCGCCGTCGTTCGTGGATATGCTGCTCGCTATTCCAAAGGACGGCGAGGGGTTCGAGCGGCTGCCGTGGAAACCCCGGGAGATCGAGTTCTAGTGTACCTCCTCGATACCGACGTAATCTCGGCGTTGCGAAAAGACGAGGGTGTATCCAACCTCACGAGATGGATGTCGGCCCAGCGGATGTCGGACCTGTACATAAGCGTGGTGTCGGTCGCAGAGGTGGAGCGGGGCATAGCCCGCCAGCAGCGCCGCAACCCGGAGTTCGCGCGGACCCTGGCGGCCTGGCTGGACGGCGTGCTGGCCGTGTACGGCGACCGAATCCTTCCCGTGGACCTCGCCGTGGCGCGGCGCTGGGGCATCCTGTCCGGAGCACTGGGCCACCAGAGCGAAGACTTGATGATCGCCGCGACCGCTCTCGAGCACGGCCTGACCGTCGTGACCCGCAACGTCCGGCACTTCGAGCCCACGGGCGTGCCGGTCCTCAACCCGTTCTAGCTTGGAGTGGCGTCAGCCTTCCGTCGCATCGAGGCCGAAGTTGGCGCGCCAGACCATCTCGATGCGCTTCATGTTCTGGACGGAGAGCGGGCCCTTGCCGGAGCAGGCGGAGTTCTCCTCGACCTGGCGGGCGTCCGAGAAGCCGCCGAGCACCGTCGACACTCCGTTGAGCGAGAGCACGAACCGGAGCGCGGCCTCGGCGAGGTTGTGGTCGTCCTCCTGCGTGTCGGGGCTGAGGTTCCGTGAGAGAAAGCTCAGGGCCCGCGCGCAGTGGAGCCCCTCCGCGTCAACTTCCGGGCTGCGCGACCCTCGAGCAAGGGGGTGCGCAGATCCTCCCTCCGCCGCGTTGTCGGTCAGGAACCAGCCTGCCAGCGGAGAGTAGATGGCGGCCCCGACGCCGTTCGCTGCCGCATAGTTGAGGATGCCGTCCCAGTCGGCATCGAACCGCATCCCGTCGGGCTTGACGCTGGCTGATGGGTTGAGCAGGTGCACCGAGACGTTGATCAGGCTGAAGACGCCGGTGTCGATGAGCTGGCGCGCAGCGTCGCCGTCGCCGCCCCGCGTGATGAAGCCGATGAAGCGCGCCTTCCCGCTCTTCTGAGCGCGCTGCAGGCCTTCCAGCGCCCCGCCGGGCCTGAGGTAGTCCTCGATCCAGAGCCGGGCGTAGGCGCGGCCGGACAGTTCCGGACGCTCCATGAGCGGGCCGTTGTGTATCTGGAGGAAATCGACGTAGTCGACGCCGAGCCGTTGGAGGCTTTCGTCGAGCGAGCGGGTTACGTGACCGGCGATGTCGTCCAGGTTCTCGGCGCGCACCTCGATCTTCGTGGTGAGGTACGGCCGGAAGGCGAGCTCCTTCATCAACCGGCCGAGGTTCGTCTCGGAGACGCCGTCGCCGTAGTCGGGCGACTGGTCGAAGTAGTTGATGCCCAGCTCGATGGCGCGTGCGACGGCCTCGCGCTGCTGCTCGGGCGTACCGCGCACCATCAGCCCTGCGTTGCCGCCTCCGCCGAACCCGATCTCAGAGACCTGGACACCGGTGTTGCCAACTTCTCGGTATTCCAACGTTGCCCTCCTGACGCGCCGGGGAGCGGGCCTTCCGTCCCATGATTGGCGTGAGTGTAGCAGCAGCGGATGCGCCACGAATGTTCAGCGGGACGACCGGTCAGAGGCAGGGCCTGTCGTCTCGTGTGCTCCGGCTGTCGCGGGATGTCCGCGCCGGTCCACTCGTGCGGACGGGGCTGCCAGGAGTGCGCTGGCGACACCACCTGTAACTTTCTGCAACATTCTGGAACATTCCACCTCTGAGATTTCGGCCGCGCGCTGGTCTCGGTGAGACATTTCGGGACATTCCGAGACACGGCTCTCGTGGGGCGCCAGCGGGTCCACTGTCGCTGCGCGGGAGCCCTGTGCCCGGAAACCATGGTAGGGCGGGCGGGGACGACCGCGTAAGGGGCGCGTGTCAGTGCTAGTGGTCCGACAGGCTCGCCATGAGCGGCATCGCACCGCGGTGCTCCTGCACGTTGCTACGCCGCCGGCGCCGCGTAGACGCGGTCGAACTGTTCGGTGACCTCGGCGGAGGGCGGCGAAGTGAGCAGCGTGACGACGATGGCGGCAGGGAAGGCCACGATGTAGCCCGGGGCTGACGCGATGCCCATGTCGAACATCCCCCACGGGCCGCCGGAGCTGAACTGGAATACGGTGACCGTCGTCGCGCCCGCTACGATGGCGGCGAGCGCGCCCGGGAAGTTGAACCTGCGCCAGCAGAGCGCGAGGATGGTCACGGGCCCGAACGAGGCCCCCATGCCGCCCCACGCGTAGGCAACGAGGCTCGCTATCGAGTCCGGCCAGGCAACCGCCAGCGCTCCCGCGATGCCGCCGATGACCAGCAGCAGCGTGCGCCCCAGCCACACCCTGCCGGACGCCCACAGCACGCGCACGTGCTCCAGCCGGCGCCCGAGCCGCCTGATGAACGGAACGTCGTCCGTGGCGATGGCCGAGCCGAGCAGCAGTTGCGAGTCCGCCGTGCTCATGATGGCGGCGACCACACCCGTGAGCAGCAGGCCGGTGACGAGTGGAATGAAGAACGCCTCAGAGACCACGAAGTAGACGCGCTCCGGGTCGAAGAGGCTCTCGCTGTTCAGCAGGCCCATCTCCATGAGGGCCGGGCGTGCCACGATGCCGAGCAGGAACCCGAACGAGAAGATGAGGACGATCCAGGTGAGGGCGAAGTTGCGGCTCTGGATGACCCTCTCTTCGCTCTCTATCGCCATGAAGCGCTGCAGCACGCGCTGCGAGCCGAACGCGCCCAGCCCCCAGCCCGCGGTCGAGAGTACGAACACAGCGGTGATCGTCTCGTTCCCCGCGCCGGTGAACGGGTTGAGGAACCCCGCCGGCTGTCCTTCCCCGCTGAACGGGGAGGTGGTGGTTGAGATGAGCGTGAGCGGCAGGATGATGAAGCACGAGAGCATCACCATCGACTGGAAGACGTCCGTGCGGGAGACGGCCATGAAGCCGCTGATGAACGTGTACGACGTAACCGCGGCGAGCGTTATCAGCACGCCGACGTTGTGCTCCACGCCGAAGATCGTCCCCAGCAGTTTCGTGCCGCCGATCAGTCCGGAGTTGACGTAGAACATGATGAACAGGAGCGTCAGCGCCGCCGACACCGTCCGCAGCGTGCCCGTCCGGTCCGCGAACCGTTTCTCGAAGAAGTCCGGCAGGGTGAGCGACTCCGTCGCTATCGTGTAGCGTCGCAACCGCTTTGCCACGAATGTCCAGTTGAACCACGCGCCCAGCACGATGGACACGAGCGTCCACAGGTGCACGGTGCCTTCCGAGAACGCGAGCGCCGGGAAGACGAGCATGGTCCAGCCGCTGGTGGTCGACGAGCTGGCGCTGAGCGCCGACGTGAAGCTGCTCATCCGCCTGCCGGCGAGCACGTAGTCGGCCATCTCGCGCATACGGACCGCGCCGACGAGGGCGATGGCGATGAGCGCGAGGAAGTACGCAGCGAAGACCGCGATGATGATGGGTTGGATGTCCATGCGTCTCAGTGCGCGCTACGGCGCGGACTCTCACCGTACCAAGAAACGGGGAGGTTCGTGAACCGTCCCCTCTTACCGTTTGCGGTCTCAGTCCCCGCGAGGTTGCCCGTCGTTGCTTGCGCCACTACGGCTCGGCCCGCCCCACGGCCCTGGCGAGGAGCGCGGCGGCGTCGACGCCGGAGGGCAGGGCGTCGCCGCACCAGACGGCGTACTGGTCGGGGCGCACGAGGACGAGCCTCGACTCGTAGGCCGCGCGGCCCTCCTCGAACGTGTCGCGCACGACCGTCAGCGGAACGTTCAGCTCACGCGCCGCGCTCTCGAAACCGGCGACCGCCTCCTCCGGCGCGTCGAACGCGAGCAGCGTGAACCATGCGCCGAACTCCTCGTGGACGCCCCGCCCGGACGAGAGGACGCCGGGCGGCACGTGGTGCCCGGCCCGCGCGGTGAACGTGTGGCTGCCGTGCGCGCTGCACACGCCTCCGGGCGGCCCCCACACGACGGGTGAGCCTTCGTAGTTCGGCTCGTACACGCCCACGCGGGTGCCGCGCCCCATCCGCTGCCACGCCTCCTCGAACTCCACGACATCGCGCTCCGGGCTGTACCGCTCCAGGAACTCGCGGTCCGACCTGATGCCCGCCGCGATGAAGTCCTGCCCCGTCTCCCAGAAGACGGCGCGCCGCTCCTCACCGTACGAGTCGAGCAGCGACTCGCCGCCCCAGCCCTGCAGCACCGCCGCGAGCTTCCAGCCGAGGTTGACGATGTCCTCCAGCCCGTTGTTGAGGCCGAACCCGCCATACGGTGGGTGGCTGTGCGCCGAGTCGCCCGCGATGAGGAGCCGCCCGCTGCGGTAGGCGTCCGCCACCAGCACGCGCAGGTCCCAGAATCCCACGTGGTCGAACTCGGCGTGGAACCGGAACCCCGCGGCGCGGTCGAGCAGCCCCTGGAAGTCGTAGTCGTCCAGCGTGGCCTCGTTCGGCACCGGCGCGTGGAAGAACCAGCCCTCGCCAACGTCCACGCGTCCGAAGAACATCCAGTAGCCCTGCAGTTCCGGGTCGAGCGCGCGGTACGTCGTCACCTCCGGGAAGCGCTCGAACGCCTGGTGTAGCTCGCGTGACCGGAACACGGCCAGCAGCATCTTCTGGTCGAAGTCCTCGCCGCTCGACGCGATGCCCGCCGTCTCGCGCACCAGCGACCGCGCGCCGTCGCACCCCACGACGTAGTCCGCCTCGAGCAAGCGCCGCTCCCCGCCCGTGCTGAACGACGCCTGCCCCGCGGTGAACCCGCCCCACGCGTAGCCGTCGCGCTCGCCGCTCGTCTCGACGATCTCGACGCGGACGCCGTCCTCGTCCTGCTCGACGCTCTCGACGTTCCAGCCGAACAGCCCTGTGACGCTGGGGAGCGTGGCCATCTTCCTGCGAAGCACGGCCTCGGTGCAGTACTGCGGCAGGCGGTCGTTCTGCTCGTAGTAGAAGGAGCGGACGGTCTCGCGGCCCGGCGGCAGGTACCAGTAGTCGCTCATCAGGTGCTTGTACGCGGTGACGCCGGCGATGGGGTAGTTGTTCGGCATCACGCGGGCGGCGCGCAGCTCGTCGACGATGCCCCAGAAGTAGAAGTGCTCCAGCGTGCGCGCGGTGAGGTTCTGTCCCTTGGGGATGCGCTGCGGTTCCGGGAAGCGCTCCACGACAGCGCACGAGACGCCCCGCATGCCGAGCTCGACGCCGAGCGCCACGCCCACCGGCCCTCCGCCGACGATGACCACCTGGTAGCGCTCAGCCATGCCTTGTTGCCGTGCGTAGCCTTACTTCTGTGGAGTAGCCGTTGCGTATGCTATACCTCACAGAGAGGAGTAGGGGGCGTATACCTAGCCTAGTATGGGCCGATGAGCAGTTGCAGCCAATTCGGACCCGGCGGGCCTTGTATCAGCGGACCGATAGGCTGGTAGTGGTAGAACCCGGCCACCCACTGAACAGAGGAGAGAACTACCGTCACGCCGAATGTGTAAGCGAGAATCCCGGTGTAGGCCGACCAAGTTACGCGACCATCACGTTGGAGTCTGATTCGTGCGAAACGCAGCGACACAACGAGCAGGCCCATGCTGAAGAATGCGAGGACTACCCCCAGAATAGAGAATCGTACTGCTGTGCCTGTGCTCCCATCGTATTCGGCCCTGGTATCCCACACACCGGCAATGAACAAGATGGTGAGCAGCAGCACCATTGAAGTTCCGGTTATGAATGCGAAGTAGTAGCTGGGGAACCGATGTTTGTTCCGGCGGGCCAGTGACCATCCGATGAAATGAATGGGCGCGGCCACAACCATAGACGGTAGGAACAGTAGCGGAACAAGGAAGAGTGATCCCAGGAAGGCCAGTATGGATATCAGGATGAAGCCCTCACTCACGACCGAACTAACCTCCGCAGTTGTCGCGTGCTGGTGAATAGGCGGAGTATACGCCTGCTCGCCGATTGTCCCTGAGAGATACTTCGGCTACGCCTCCGGCTCCGCTCAGCATGACATCCTGCCTGTGGTAGCATCCGCGCTATGGCGGACGACGCACAGATGCAGGCGCTGCGCGAGCAGGTGGCGCTCGCCAACCGGCTGCTGCACCACTACGGCCTCGGCGCGTACCAGGGACACGTCAGCGCGCGCGTGCCCGACTCGGACCTCGTCCTGATCCGTGCGACGCCCAGCGTCAGCCTCGAACGCGTTGAGGCGGGCGACCTCATGGTCATCGACCTCGACGGCAACGTCGTGCAGGCGAGCGAGGCGTACCCGGGACGCGTCGGCTCGTGGGCGCTGCACACGGAGATCTACAAGGCGCGGCCCGAGGTGAACGCCGTCACGCACACGCACCAGAAGTGGTGCACCGTGTTCGGCCTCGCCGGCCACGACGTGCTCCCTGTCATCCACCCGCCCACGGCGTCCGTCGCGGCGGAGCGATGGCCGGTCTACACCGGCCCGCCGGACGCCATCGACTCCCAGGAGAAGGGCGCGGCGGTCGCCTCGTGGCTCGGCGGCAACGTCGCCTGCCACCTGCGCGGGCACGGCATGGTGTTCGTCGGCACGACGGTCTCGAAGTCGATGCTCGCCGCCGCCGACGCCGAAGAGCAGGCCGAGCTGACGTGGCGCGCGATGCTCGTCGGCACGCCCGAGTGGATCGAGGAGCAGTACCTCGCCGACGACGTGGCGAAGCGCTGGGAGCCGCCGAAGCCCGACGTGCGCGACGGCGTCGCCCGGGGTGAGTGGGGCAACCAGGAGTGGCTGGATGAGCACCGCGACGCCGCCTACGTCCGCCACACGGGCCTCTAGGAACCGAATGAACAGGGATGGACAGGATAGACAGGATGGGGGGAACGATAGAGAACCCCCGTCATTCTCGCGGAGGCGGGAATCCAGTAGGCGGAACGAACAGGGATGGACAGGATAAACAGGACGGGGAGACGTAGGGACGATGGATGAGAAGGCCCTCGCTGACCTGCGCGAGACGGTGGCAGTCTCCCACCGCCTCCTCTACCTCACCGGCCTCGGCACGACGCGCGGCCACACCAGCGCGCGCATCCCGGACACCGACACCTTCTTCATCAAGCCGTGGCCCCACATCCAGATGCACCGCGTCCGCGCGGAGGACCTCATCGTCATGGACCTGGACGGCAACATCGTCGGCGCCGGCGACCGCCAGATAACGAAGGTCAGCGAGTGGCCGATTCACGCCGAGATCTACCGCACGCACCCGGACGTCGGCTCCATCATCCACACGCACCAGAAGTGGGCGACGATGATGGGCCTCGCGGGCGCGACCATCCTCCCGCTCCTCGACCCCGAGCTCGCGACCGCCGTCGCCCACGAGCCCGTCACGTTCGACGAGGACAAGGCGCTGATACGCAGCGTGGAGCAGGGCAGGGCGGTCTCCGCGCGGATGCAGGGCGCGAACGCCTGCCACCTGCAGAACCACGGCATGGTCTTCACCGGCCCGAACGTCGAGACCGCGACGATAGACGCCATCGCGACCGAGCACCTGGCGGAGATGACGTGGCACGCGAAGCTCATCGGCACGCCGGAGGCGATGTCGTCGCTCGTGCTGGAGCCGTCGTTGGCCCGCCGCTCCCGCGGCGAGGTCTCCGAAGCGTGGGAGCACTACTGGAAGTGGGTCGACGCCAACCCGGAGTCGCTCAGGCCGCGGTCGGCGGATATCTAGGGGGTGTTCTACAAGCCCTTCATTCTTTGGAAGGCGGGAATCTAACGTGGGTATCAGACCCTATGTGGTGTTATTGGTTCGCCTCTACGGCATTGGAGTTGGGGTAGGAGCAGGCCCAGATTCCGCTTCCGCAAAAGCAGCCGCATAGACGTGTGCCTCTGCATCTGTTGAACCGCCTTCCTTGGCCTCGGTGAACGCCTTCTCATACACTCGTGCGTATTGCTTCGCGTTTTCCTCCTCCCGTCCATTGAGCTTGGCCTCGGCAAAGGCAATGGCATACGCGTCCGCCCTGTTCTCGCTCCAGCCCCTCTGTACCTTGGTATCGAAGTAAGCGAAGTAATAATCCCACGCATATAAGGATGCTGCGTCTCCGTCCAGCACACGCTCCTGCGCTGCATTGACGCCTCGGAAGTAGGAGTCCGCGTTGAGAAATGCAGACTGGTCAGGAAAGCTCAGGTCCACTTTCCCATAGGCGAAGAGGCGGGCGTAGGTGTGAGCTGCGCTTTCGGGGTCATCCCACCCATTGTTCCTGGCGCGCTGGTATCCGGTGCCGTAAGACTGGGCATAGGCAGTTGCCCACGACTCGACTTTGTGCTCGATGGTGTAGCCCTGATCGACCCGCCATAGCGCTTCACGGTATCCGATGCGGTAGATATGGGCGTAATCAAGGCGTTTGTCCAAGTTGCCTGGTTCGGATTGCTTGAGTCCCCGTACCTGCGCACTGGCCCAGTCGGCTGCCGTTTCCTCCTCGCTTCCGTCGTATATCCAACTCGCGTAGATTGACGCATACCCATGAGCCAATACCCCAACCTCGGCGCTCTTCTCATATCCAGTGGTGTATGCTTGGGCGAACGGTGTGCTTCCCTGTGCCACTCTGTTGAACGGCGGCCACTCTCGCCTCATTCGCATCGACTCGCTGGCCCTGCCCAAGGCATCGGCGATAGCACCACTGCCTGATTCTGTGATGGCCGCCTCGAAGACGGTAGAGTATTCAGTGGTCGCTGACTGCACTTCTGCGGTTGATTCAGTCGAGGCGCGGGCGACGTGCCAGTGATAGAGATATCCACTGGCGTAGCCTTGGGCGGCAGTGTTTCCCAAACCCCAGCCCTTTGCAACAGCAAATGCTGAGGCATATCTATCGGCGTCCGCATCGCTCAAGTCCTCGGACCTGGCATAGCCCAAGCCTGAGAGATATTCGGGCGAGCGAGTGCTGGGTGGAGTTGGAGTCGCCGTTGGGCGGGGCCTGGGTGTTGGGGTCGCTGTGGGAACTCGGGTCGGTGTTGGCATGGGTGTGGGGGTGGCAGTGGGGCGCGGAGTAGCCGTTGCAGTAGGAGACGGCGTTGGTGTGGGGGTGGCCGTGGCAGTTGCCGTTGCGGTCGGAACTGGAGTCGGCGTCGGGGTTGCTGTGGCCGTGGGTGCTAGCGCCTTGGTGGCGGTTGCCGTTGGCGCTAGGGTGGGTTCTGTTGTGGGTGAGGGAGTAGGCTCAGGACTTGAACAAGCCGCGATGGTGATGAGTAAACTTGCTGCAACCAGCAATGGACGATACACGAGGTGCCCTCCTGTCGCATGGGCGAAGGTGCTTGCAGTGACACTTCGTGTACCACGTGAACCAACAGGAGGGCGGGATGCCCTTCTGTCCAATGCTTGAACGGTCCACGCGTACCCGGTGAGCATGCACACCAAGTGTCACTGCAGGCGATAGCATAACTGGGCTCCTCCCATGGTGCAAGTCATACCCTTGCTATTGGTGTTAGGTTTCTGGACGATGAAGTGTGCTAAACGGCACAAAGCTGAGATTGAAGTTAGAACAATGGCGTAGAGACCAAACATCTGGCGAAGATGACGCAGCGCGTCGCAACGCATCGGCACACCTATTAGTGGGGAACGGGTTGGCACCAACCCCCGGTCGCTAAGCCTGCAATCGACGGATATCTAGGGGCGGCGCGCTTCGTAATTCTCGATGATAAAAGGAATCCAGTGAAACCTGTTATGCTGTGTGGTGCCAGAGAAGTGCTAATCACTCCAAACCTGAGCACTGGTGGCATCATAGAACATTACATCTAGGTTCGGTGGATTGCTGCGGCGTGTTCGATGGCGTTTGGAAGAGAGGGATTGTGCGCGATTGATGATACGCTGGTTTTCTGAGCTCGAAGGGTCCCCAAAGATACTGACGTAAAGTTGCGTAACTTTGTTGTCTTCAATGCATTTCAGTACATGTTCATCATTTGAATGCAGGGAATGACCAAAAATGAATAATGAACCACCGATTGCAGATAGGCTTCGATATCCACGAATCAGATATGAACTATGCATAACACGCTCTAGCTTCGATTGAGAAGTACCTTCTGAAACGAATATAGGGTAGCGATATTCTTCCAATGCTGCTCGTATCTGATCAACCAAGGCAATGCCCGTGTTTGACCAAGTGTACTTCTGAACTTCTGCTCCAGCATCGAAGACATGTAATGCCCCGTGGAGATAAAATATGTTCTGGGAGCCATGGTCGTTGAAATCCCATACAACATAGTCCTCAGGGCCATCGTCAGGAAACCGAAAACCATCATTGCATGTAGGTCTTAGGCCATCCACGTCATTTCGCATCAATGCCCAGTATAGCAGCAAGTCGTAGTTGAGAGTGTATATGGTGGAAAAATCCTTGAGAAATGTTCGACAATTGCGAAACTGCTGATCAGGTATCTCATCCATGCGTGAAGGATGATTTGATGCGATTACTTCAGCCAAGAGTACACGTATTGAGTCTACGTCAGTATTAAAAAGCTCAACCAACCTGTTGTACTCCGCTCCATAAGCCTTCGCAAGAACGGCCGCTTGCCGTAACGCGCGCATTGCTATTTCAAAATCTGTTGTACCAAGAGCATTGAAAGCAGCCATGGCGGTTGGACTGAGGCTCCCCTTTGCTTTTTCGAACAACGCATCATATGCGAACAGGTCGTTACGACATGCTCTGCTGAATCCATTGCCTAGTAAGAGGTGGCGTTTGCCCCTAGCACCTGCCAGCGCAGACTGAAAATCTAGTACTTCGGGCATGATTTTCTCCACTGTGCCTCTCTACTTCCCCAGCACGGCCTCGCGGAGGGCGGCGTTGGCGCGCGTCTGCCAGCCGGGGCCGCCGGCGCGGAGGCGGGCTACGACATCGGCGTCGAGGCGGATCGTCACGCGCGTCTTGGGGCGCTCCTTGCGGAGGTGAGGCGCGATGGTGAGCCTGCCCTCGCGGTAGGCCTTCACGATCTGAGGCACGACTTCTATGGCGGGCCGCATCCGGGCGAAGTCCTCGTCCGTCAGCTCCGGGTTGTCGGGGTCCAGGGCGATACCTCTCCGGATCTCTTCTTCCTCCTCTGGCGTCAGCCAGATGGTTCCGGGCTTAAGTGGCGGCATGGCGCTTCCGTTCTCTCTTTGTAGCTCTCCGCAGGCTGATTATGCGGCGCTTGTTCTCTCGTTCTGTGTACACCAAGACATGCAGGTGGTTGCCGATGAAACCGTAAGCGGTGAAACGTTGCTCCCCTTTGCGCAGGTACGCCTGAATCCGAGCCGTCTCCCATTGAAAAGCTTCTACCCGTGTAAAGTCTACTTTATGCTTGCTGATATTTGTCCGGCGCTTGGGTTCGTGCCAATCAAGACTCATGTCGGTGTGTGCCTACCCGCAGGTATGGTCCACGCAGGGCGTGCATTGCAAAACTCACCCCCTCACTGGAGCGAGGGGGTGAGTCGCATGTTTTGGGCCAGGTACACGCGAAACCTGTCGGGGGGCTGGTCATCGGTGCTTTGGCCCCGCGCTGGATGACGCAATCCCTGTTCCGGTCAGGGATACACCTACGCCCGGCGCACTGTCCTCCGTGAGACTGAGCCGGACCCCACGGCAGTACCCGTAAGCAACTTATATCATACAGGGAGGTTATATGCAAGAGGCGTCCAGCGTGTGCTCTGCTGGAGATTGCCTGCCCTACCCCCCATTCCGGCTCGCCCGGCGCACGTCCTTGCGGACCTTGCCGTCGGCGGTGAAGAGGTCGGGCCAGCGGGAGCGGAGCTCGGCGGCGTGCTCCTGCGTCGCGCGCGCCACGGGCGGGAACGTCGCGAGCCGCTCGTAGGGGCGGCACGCGTCGATGATCATGCGGTTGTTGTAGTAGCGCGGCCCCTCGTCACCGGCGTACGCCATCGGGTCGAGCGACGTGCTCCACATCCGCTTCACGATGTCGATGTCGTCCGTCACCTCGGTGCGCGTGCAGAGCGCCCACAGCACCTCGTTCGTGTCGGTGGGGTCGATGTCGTCGTCGACCACGATGACGAACCGGTTGGCGTACGCGCCCGCGTGCACGGCGGTAGTCGCGTGCCCCACCTGCTTCGCGTGGCCGGGGTACATCTGCTTGATGGAGATGACGTTCAGGAAGCGCCCGCCGCCGGCCTCGTGCGACCACGCGCCGACGATGCCCGGCACGCCCGCGCGCTCCAGCTCGTTCCAGAGCATCGCCGCACGCAGCGGGCTGCGGAAGTACGTGTTGTCGTTCGGCGGCTTGCCCGGCAGGCAGCCCATCACGATGGGGTCGTTCCGCCAGTTGATGGACTTCACGTTGATGATGGGCATGTCGCGCTCGCCGCTCGCGTAGTAGCCCGTCCACTCGCCGAACGGCCCCTCCTGGTGGAACTGGTCCGGCGGTATCTCGCCCTCGATGACGATCTCCGACGTCGCGGGGACGGGCAGGCCGGTCAGCGGCGCGGCGACGACGTCCAGCGCCTCGTTGCGGATGCCGCCTGCGACCGCGAACTCGTCCTCTCCGTAGTCGACCTCCAGCCCGCCGAGCAGCAGCAGCAGCGGGTCCTGCCCGAACGACACCGCGACCGGGCACGCCTCGCCCTTCGCCCAGTACTTCTCGCGGATGAGGCGTCCGTGCTTGCCGGGCGAGATCATGATGCCGAGCGTCTTGCTGTCGTGCACCTGCACCCGGTATGTCCCTGCATTAACCCAGCCGGTCTCCGGGTCGCGCATGATGACGATGTTGCCGGTGCCGAGGAAGTTGCCGCCGTCCTCCGAGTGCCAGAACGGCGCGGGGAACTGCGTCACGTCCACCTCGGCGTCGACCTGCCGGTTGTCGAGCACGGGCCCGTCCTCGACCTGCCTCGGCGCGATGGGCGAGAACTCCTTGAGACGGTCGCGCCACGTGCGGACGAACTCCTGCCGCGTGAGGTGCGTGGGGAGATCAAGGCTCAGGCAGATGCGCGGCAGCGATGTGAGGACGTTCGAGATGAGGCGGTAGCTCTCCGGGTGGCCCTTGATCTTCTCGAAGAGCAGGGCGGGGTTCTCCATGTCCCACTGGTAGAGGTCGGTGAGCCCGCCGATCTCGAGGTTCGGGTCGGCGCCCTCGATGCGGGTCAGCTCGCCCATCTCCTCGATGCGCCCGATCCACTCTCGCAGGTCCTGCACTGGCATGTCGCCCTCCTTGTGTCCCGCGATTGTACCCGAACGACGAACGGGGATGCCTGAAAGCCGCGTAGGATAGTTGCATGAGCGTGACCCGCGAACCGGGCCCGTTGAACTGGCGCTTACTGGCCTGGTGGGTGCTGGCCACCGCCGCCGGGTTCTCCATCGGCGGCCCCATCGAAGCAGTGCTGGGCCGGTCCAGCGGCATGCTGGTGATCGTGTACGTCTCTACAGGCGGTACTGCTGCTGCTGTGCTGCAGTGGCTTGCGCTGCGGAGGTACGTCCCCCAGTCGGGTTGGTGGGTCGTCACCGGCCTCGCGGGCAGCGTAATCGCCGCCGCGATCGGCGTGGCTGTTGGCGTGAGCGCAGGCGTCACCATTGGAATCATCGAGGGCCTTGCCGAGGGTGCGGCGAAGGGCATGGAAGCGGGTATCGACGCCGGCGTGGATGCCGCAGGCGTGACGATGGCTGTGGTGTTCGGGGCAGCGGTCGGCGTCGTCCAATGGCTGATGCTGCGGCTGCACGTCGCCGGGTCGGGCTGGTGGGTGCTCGCCTGCGGCATCGGCTGGGTGGCGAGCGGCCTCACAGCCGGAGTCACGGACACTGCGGCAGGCTGGGCCGTGCTCGGGGCCGTCTACGGCGCCATCACCGGGTGCGTGCTCGTGTGGCTCCTGCGCCGGCGGCTGATATGACGTGAGCCTTGCACAGTGGTAACGTATCCGTTACTATCATCATATGATCGAGGTGCGGGAGTACGTTGACGAACGCGGCATCAGCCCGTTCGGACGATGGTTCGACGACCTCGATGCGATAGCGGCGACCAAGGTCAGAATTGCGCTAGCCCGCATGGAGGCGGGGAACCTGTCGAACGTGAGAGGCGTTGGCCAGGGCGTACTGGAGTACCGCATCCACTTCGGCCCCGGCTACAGGGTCTACTTCGGCAGAGACGGTGACACGCTCATCATCCTGCTCGCGGGTGGCACCAAGAGGCGCCAGCAGGATGACATCAGGGACGCCAGGGACCTGTGGGAAGAATACAAGCGGCGGAAGCGGCAGGAGGTATAGAGATGGCACTCACCCGTGACTTCAAGGAGACGGTGCAGGCCCGTGCGCGGCGTGACCCCGCCTTCCGCGAGGGGTTGCTGAAGGAAGGCGTTGAATGCCTCCTCTCCGGCGACATCGACACCGGCAAGGTGCTGCTCCGCGACTACGTCAACGCCACCATCGGCTTTGAGGAACTCGGTTCGCTGACGAATAAGTCGCCAAAGAGCCTCATGCGCATGTTGGGGCCGGCGGGCAACCCGCACGCCCGAAACCTGTTCGAGGTCATCAGCGAGATGCAACGCCACGAAGGCGTACAACTCGAAGTACGGGCAGTGCGTTAGCCCCTACACCGGACTCGGCAGCCCGACGCCCGGTATCTCCAGCGTGCGCGCGTCCATCCAGGGCCCGAGCTCCTCGATCCAGTCGGCGTCCGCGGGCATCGTCCCCGATGCCGAGCGTATGTGGTACCAGTCCGGCGTGTCGACGCAAGGCGGCTCAACGTCGTCGTCGCGCAGCGCCTTCACTGCGCCGAGCAGACACCGCCGCATCCGGATGATGGCGGCGTCGGACTGGCCGAGGTGCTCGTGGGAGCGGTCGGTGATCGAGCCCATCGTCTCCGTCACCGCCTGGTCCTGCAGCGGGATCGTGGGGATGCCGGTGAACGTGTCCGTGCGCTGAAGCTGGCGGTCCTGGTGGTAGTCGTTGTGCCAGTTCGCCTTCGGACGCCACCGGCCCATGCCGTCAGCCGTCGCAGGCTCATACTCGCCGACCATCGCGCCGGAGCGTGCCCGCCAGTTCCCGCTCTGTTCCAGGGGCTGCACGGGGTTCCAGCCCACCGACCACACCATCGTGTTGTGGTTGTCCTGCGGCACCCAGATGTGGCCGGGCACCAATCCGTTGGGCCGGCTCGGGAAGAACGTGTAGAACGGGAAGAGGAAGTTGCTCACCCGCCAGTAGGTCGACGGCGTGCCGCTGTCGGCCTGCCGGGCCTCGATATCGCCGTAGCGCCCGCCGTACATCATGCCGTACCGCGTGGTGACCACGTCGAGGAGGGGCGGGTGCTCCTTCCGCCAGGTGTGGACGGCGTCCGCGGTGCGCTCCAGCACGCCGTGCAGGAACCCGGAGTGGCTCGTGTCGATGTCGCCTTCGAGCGCCTGCACCCAGTTGCACCCTCGGTGGAAGGGCGCCAGCTGGCGCTGCTCCTCCGGCATGTCCATCCACTCGAAGTGGGGGAGCGGCGGCGGCTCGGCGCGCGGGCCCATGTACGCCCAGATCATCCCTGCCGCTTCCCGGCATGGGTAGGCGGACGGCCTGATCTTCTCCTTGAACGTGCTCACCTCCGGCTCGTTCGGCATGTCGACGCAGCGTCCGGTGATGTCGAACTTCCAGCCGTGGTAGATGCAGCGCAGGCCGTCGTCCTCGTTCCTGCCGAGGTAGAGCGACGCGCGCCGGTGCGGGCAGCGCTCCGGCAGCAGGCCCACGCGTCCGGACGAGTCCCGGAAGATGACGAGGTCCTCGCAGAGCAGGCGCACCCGCATCGGGTTGCCGTCGGGCTCGGGCAGCTCCTCCGAGAGCATGACGGGGATCCAGTAGCGGCGCACGAGGTTCCCCATCGGCGTCCCCGGCGAGATGTCGGTCATCAGTTCGTTCTCTTCCACGCTCAGCATACCGGCCTCCTTGCGGGGCCCCTCGCGTCACGCGAGAGGCCCACATTCCACGTGCGTCTGTCTAGTCGGCTGCGGCGCCGACGATCGACTTGAACATCTCGACTCCCTCCGGCGAGAGCGTGTCCACGATGCGGTAGTCCGACACGGCCTGGTCCTCGTAAACGGGCACCGTCTCGTAACCTGCCGCTGCCGAGAGGGCTATGAACTCGGGGTCTTCGAACATCTGCCTCGACGCATTGATCCACGCGTTCTGGATGTCGCGCGGGGTCTCCGGCGCCAACACCATCATCCGGTTCGTGCTGAGGCTCGGGGAGCTCTTGAGCCGGAGCACGTTGATTTGCTCCTCGGTGGGGCTGATGCCGGCCAGGTCGATGGCCTCCGGGGGCTGCGGTCCGGCGAGCAGCGCCAGCTGGTCGTCGGGGACCGGGAAGTTGTTCCAGTAGACCGGAACGAGCGTTTCGCCGTCGAACCAATCGGGGTAGATGGTCCGCGCGGTGTCGCTGTTGCACTCGACGAACAGGTTGGTCTCGCCCCGGTTGAAGGCGGCGAGGTTATCCGAGGTGCCGCCGTAACCGAAGATCACTTTCACGGGCCCGCCGATGTACTCGACCCACTGCATCACCGATGCGGTGCCGCCGGGCTCGGAGCTCGCGACCTTGAACTCGATCCCCTTGTTGACGGCGTCTTCCCAGGAGTCCGCAAGCTCCTTGCGGATGCAGCCGTAGGAAGGCGAAGAGCCCCCGTTCGGCGCCGCGACAAAGGTGGCGGTCCTCAGGTCGAAGCCGGGAACGTCGGTACCGAGCAGTTCGCGGATGGCGAAGCGCGGGTGCAGCTGTCCGACGGTCAGTCCGTTCGGCTCCGAACGCATCACGAACTGCAACGCCCGCACGCTGCCTCCGCCAACGAGGTTGCTGACGGCGAAATCGGGGTTCCCCGGCAGGTATTTTTCGAGGAAGCGCGTGGAGATGCGCCCGATCGTGTCGTAGCCGCCGCCCGGTGAGAACCCGACGATGAAGCGGACGGTCTGGCCCTCGAAGTGCGCGGTCAGATCGGTCTCCGGCGGTGGAAGCGGAGTGGGGGTCGGCCGTGCTACCGGTTGCGGCGTCGGGGTCGGTGGGGGAGTGACGCCGGGCGGGACAGGTGTGGGCGTCGCCGCCGGGGCAGGTTCTGCCGTTGCGGCCGGCGCCGGGGCCGCCGTCGCCTGCTCGGGGACCGGCGTCGCCGTGGGCTGAGGCGCTGCCGTCGGCGTCGGATCGTCGCCGCCGCATGCGGTGAGGGCCAGCGCTGCCATTAGCGTCACGATGAGAAGTACTCGGCCTAGCATCCTGGTCATGTCGGTCTCCTTTCGTGCTCCAGCGTTGCGCTGGCCCCTCGGGGGAGTCTTATCTCAGCATCCTGAATAGGACCGGGTCATTCCACAGAGTGTCGAACAGGGCGCCGTACACGCCGATGATAACCGCAAGGAAGAAGATTCCGCCAAGCGCGGCCTGCCAGACCTTGACCTTGGCGAATATCAGCAGGTACGCGACAGTCCACAGCGGAAGCGTGATGTGCCACCCGATGAGCCATATTCCCGCGAGCAGCACGAGCAGTGCTCCCGTGATGGAGAGGAACCGCATGAGCGCGGCCCGCTGGTCGTCTCCCATGTAGAAGCCGAGGTCCATGATCTGGCCGCCGGACTCCTCCTCCCGCCGCACGCCCCGGTACCGCTCGGGCTGCGTTCCGAGGGCGTACCGCACGAGACCGAATACCCGGATGAACCACAGCGGCGCGCCGATCGCGATGGCGATGCGAGGCATGAGCGCCGACGCGGTGGTCCAGTCCTGCGACTCCCACAGCATCGTGGCGAACATCACACCCACGATCGCGAGCAGCACCATCTCCCCCAACACCTCGGGCCGCGTCAGCCTGCGCACGAGACCGGCAGCGTCGGCGGGCTGCTCGGATGGTTGCTTGTTCTCTTCCATGCTCATCGCGTGTTGTCCTAGTCCGCTGCCGCTTCCTTGAAGCCCTGCGATTGCGCTGCAACCTCTGCCCGCCGCTGGGTCCTCGCCGTCCAGAAGACGAGCCCGAACCCGATGAACAGGATGAGAAGGAACTGTGGGCGCGTGAGCATCTCCCAACCGTAGGCCTGGGAAGCCGTCCAGAGGTTCTTCTCCACCGTCGGGATCAGCACGAGCGCGATCAGGATGGGCGTCCTCGGCCAGCCGTACGCCTTCATGAACAGCCCGAGCGCGGTGAACACCGCCACGATGCCCAGGTCCGCCATGCTGCTGGACGACTGGAAGGCCGAGAGCAGCACCACGCCCGCCACGAACGGAGCGATGAGCGTGGGCCGGAGCGCTGTGAACTTGGCGATGGTCCCGGCGAACAGGAACATGATCGGCACGACCACGATGTTGGCGAGCGCGATCGTGAATACCAGCGCGATGGTGATGTCGAGGTGCTCGTTCAGCATCGACGGGCCCGGCACGAACCCCAGCAGGATGAGCAGGGCCAGGAAGATCGCCTTCCCGCCGGAGCCCGGGATGCCGAACGCCAGCGTCGGGATAAGCTCGGCCCCGTCGATGGAGTTGTTGGGTGCGTCCGCCGCGATGACGCCTCTGATGTCGCCGGTGCCGAACGTCTGGGTCGCGCCCTTCTCCGTCTGGCGCGCCTGCGCGTAGGAGATCCAGTGCGCCGCGCTGGCGCCCACGCCCGGTATCACGCCCACGATGACTCCGATGATCGAGGAGCGGATCATCAGCAGCTTGTGGCGGAACGCCTCCCGCATGCCTTCCAGCGCCTGCTGCTGCGACGCCTTCCCGTGCAGCACGTCCTCCGCGTGTTCGCGGGCGATCGCCTTGTTGCTCACAACGAGCCCCACGACCTCCGGCACGGCGAACAGCCCGACGACCGACGGGATGAGCGGTACGCCGTCCCACAGGTAGTCGATGCCGAAGTCGGTGCGGACGTTCTCACCCGTGAACGAGTTGCCCATGCACGCGATGGTGATGCCGAACGCCGCGGTCAGCAGGCCCTTCACCAGCGCGCCGCTGCTCACCACCGCAACCGCCGCGATGCCCGCGAGCGACAGCAGGAAGAACTCCGCGGAGCCAAGCAACTTGAGCACCTCGCGCCCGACCGGCAGGAACGCGTAGAGCACCGCCGCTCCGACGAGTCCGCCGACCAGCGTCGTCGTGTAGCTCGCGCCGAGCGCGTACGCGGCCTTGCCCTGCTGCGCGAGCGGGTAGCCGTCGAGGATCGTGGCCTGCGCGGCGCGCGCTCCGGGGATACCCATCAGGATGGAGGGCACCGGCTCCGTGATGTCGCCGGCGGCGTCCTTGGCGGTGACCAGCACCAGCGCCACCAGCGGGTCGATGCGGTGTGCGAAGCCGAGCAGGATGACGGTGAGCGGCAGGTTCGTCCCCGGCATCAGGCCGCCGAGCAGGGCGTAGGGGATGACGAGGAAGAACGCCAGCAGCGGTCCAAGGCTGAACAGCTGCTGCAGCGCGCTTGTGGTGGCCTCGAGCATCGACAGTGCCCCCTGGGAGTGTCTGACGGCCTGCTTGCTGACGCGTTCCTGTCTCCGGCGCGCGGATTATACGCCGCCCACGCGCCGCGCACAGGCGTATACTCCGCCTCGAATCACGATGCATCAGGGGAGGTGCACGATGACCCTCGAACGCGAACGAGTCGCCTACACCGACATGCGGGACTTCATACGCCTGCTGGACGAGAAAGGGCTCGTGCATCACGTCACGGCGGAGGTCGACCCCGTCTTCGAGCTTGGGGCGGTCGCCGCGCGCTCGCTGGAACGGCAGGGCCCGGCCATCATCTTCGACAACGTGAAGGGCTACCCGGACAAGCCGATGGTCGTGAACCTGCTCTCCACCATCGAGCAGGTCGCGCTCGCGTTCGGCACGGAGCCGGACGAGGCGAAGATCCACGAGCGGGTCGTCGTCGGCATGGACCACCGCATGCCGTCCGTCCAGGTCGACTCCGGGCCGTGCAAGGACGTCATCGTCACCGGCGACGACGTCGACCTCGACTTCATCCCCACGCCCGTCTGGCACGAGCACGACGGCGGGCAGTACCTCGCCACCACGGCGGGCGTCGTCACCCGCGACCCCGTCACCGGCATCCTGAACATCGGCCTCTACCGCGCGATGATCAAGGACAAACAGACGCTCAGCCTCTCCGGTGGCGTCCGGGGCAGAGACTCCTCCACCGGGCCCGGCGGCGGCGACCACATCCTGGACAATGAGGCGCGAGGACGCCCCACGCCCATCGCCATCGTGATGGGCACCGACCCGCTGGTGACGCTCGCGGCGGGCAGCCCCGTCCGGCCCAACACCGGCGAACTGGAAGGCTCCATGGAATACGAGGCCGCGGGCGGCTGGCGCGGCGAGGCAACGAAACTCGTGAAGTGCGAGACCAGTGACCTGCTCGTGCCGGCAGACTCCGAGGTGGTCATCGAGGGCGAGGTCGTGCCCAACGAGCGCACCGAGGAGGGGCCGCACGGCGAGTCCACCGGCTTCTACGGTCAGAACCTGGCCGCGTTCGTCATCAAGGTCAAGGCCATCACCCACCGGAAGGACCCGCTGACGTACGGCCTCATCTGCCAGCGCGTCGAGGACTACCCCCGCCAGCTCCTGCGCTCAGGCTCGATGCAGTCCCGGCTCATCGAGCGGACGGGCAAGACGAACATCCGCGAGGTCTACTTCCCGGAGGTTGGCCGCCGGGGCATGCTCATCGTATCCGCGGACATCCAGCACAAGGAAGAGCCGCGCGAGATCATGGAGGCCATCTGGGACGCCGAGGCGTGGCGCTGGATCATCGTCGTGGACGACGACTGCAACGTGCGCGACTGGGAAGAGGTGATGTGGCGCGTCGTCTCCGCGGCGGAGCCGGACGACCACGTCATCTTCGGCCGCGAGTTCGAGCCCACACCCCGGTTGCGCGGCGAGGTTGACTTCATCCCGCCGAGGCGCGGCATGGGCATCGACGCCACCATGAAGTTCAAGGACAACGACTTCCCGCCCGTGAACAAGGTGAGCCGTCACATCATGGAGGGCGTCGCCGCCCGCTGGAACGAGTTCGGCCTGCCGTAGGGGTGAGAAAGGAACTTTGATGGAATGGGCCATAGTACTTAGCTCTCATGTATTCACGTTGTTTGCGATGGCACTTGCTGCGGCTGGGCTCTTATGGGCACCAATCGCCGCAACTATAATTCTAGCGCGATCGAAAGGAGTGGGAAGATTGCCACATACGATGCTTGGAGCAGTTTATTCTGCCCTGTATATCTTCCCATGGGTATACTTGCTGTCGACCTTAACGGGCAAACGCGTTTCGAGAGAATTTATCTTCGCAACCTACACTTATGCTTACCTCACTTCCATCGGGTTAGTTGTTTATTTCAACCTCCTCCTCGACAAGTATAACAATTCGAATACGATTCCGATTTCTATGATTGTGATGATACTGGTGTCAATGTGTGTATTGGTCATCTACTATTGGAACCAGAAACACAAAAGAAACGAGAACCTATGGCAACTGTTGCCGCACTATCTCTACGTGATTCCGTTCGTACCTATGTACATCGGTCTTATATTGGTGGTTTCCACTCTATATACATCGTGGTGAATGAGGGTCGATTAGCGGAATCCAATTGCATTGAGGAATAGGGCGTCGCTGCCCGCTGGGGCGAATTCGGCCTGTCATAAGCCCCACGCGGATTGCCTGTCGAGATGTAGGGGCACCTCTCGTGGGTGCCCTTCCTCGTCGGTGCTTCCTCTTCATTCCCGCTTCCTCGTCGTTCCCGCCCCCTCCGTCATTCCCGCGAAGGCGGGAATCCAGCCGAGCGTCGTAGACGCACGCATGCGCCGCAAACGTACACGGCCCAAGCGGTGCGGGCAGGTACGGGCTTGCCTGTTCCTCGAACGCCCATCGAGGCTTATACTGCGCCCAGCGACAGGAGCGTGAGCACAACAGGGGAGGTGCGCCATGTCCGGCTACGTCGACGCAGATGGTCACGTGATCGAGAACGCCGTCGAGATCTTCCAGTATCTCGAAGCGCCGTTCGACAAGATGCGCACGCCGCTCAACATCTTGCCGGACGGCGACAAGTTTCACTCGCCGAGCGTGCAGAGCGCCAACCCGGCGCCGGGAGCGTTCGAGCCCGCCGACGCGACGAAGTGGACGTCGTTCATGGACCTCACCGGCACCGACTGGGCCGTCCTCTATCCCACGCGCGGCCTCTTCTACGGGCGCATCGTCTTCGAGGAGTGGGCCATCGCGTACGCCAGGGCGTACAACAACTGGCTCTACGACAAGTTCGTGAAGGAGAGCCCACGGCTGCGGGGCATCGCCCTGCTCCCGATGCAGGTCGTCGACGAAGCCGTCGCCGAGCTCCGCAGGTGCGTCCGCGACCTCGGCATGGTCGGTGGCATGATCCCGTCCAACGGCCTCATCAAGCACATCGCCTCCCGGGAGTACTGGCCGCTCTATGAGGCCGCCGAAGAGCTCGGGTGCGTCCTCGCGGTGCACGGCGGCAACTACGAGCGCCTTGGCTTCGACACCATGTCGAACTTCCCGGCGTCGCGTGCGCTCGGCATGCCCATCCCGCTGCTCAGCGGCATGACCGGCATGATCGTCGACGGCGTGCTCGACCGCTTCCCGGACCTGCACTTCGGGTTTATGGAGGGCGGCACGGCGTGGATCCCGCTGCTCATCGACCGCCTCGAACGCGAGATGGGCTACGGCGGACTCGAGCTGCCGCACCACCCGGAAGACTACTTCCGCCGCGGGCAGGTGTTCATCGGCTGCGAGGGCAACGAGAAGGCGCTCTCCTACGCCATCGAGCGCGTCGGGCCGGAGCCGTTCATGTTCGCCTCCGACTTCCCGCACGAGATCACGATTGAGAACTGCATGGAGGAGATCGACGAGATCCTCGAGCGGGAGGACATCAAGGAGGAACACCAGATGCTCATCCTCCGTGAGAACGCCCGCAACATGTACGGCGAGCCTTAGGCGCGCGCTGAACCCTATCTCTGATGCTGGGGCGCCCTTCGCGGGCGCCCTTACGTCGTTCCCGTGCAGGCAGGAACCTCGCAGCCCGCCCCTGCTTCGTCATTCCCGCGAAAGCGGGAATCCACGGTGACTGCAGGTCACGCAGTGCGCAGTGCGTAGAATGATTCCGTGACTCTCCTCCAGACACAGGCAGAGCGCGACCTCCTGGCTGATGCGCTCGGCGATACGCCGGAGACTGCCATCCCGGCCTACCTGTTGCAGCGCGGTCTTGCTGATGCGTACGTCGCAGGTGCCGCGCCGCTGTTCGACGGTGTGGTCGTCAGGTCGCACTCATTGCCGCACGAACCGTGGTGCTTCAGCAGCGACCCGTCCGCCGTGTGGGAACTGCTACGCCCGCTCAACGAGTGGGGCCGGGAGCCGATGTCGCCCAACGTGCCGGCGGACCTCGCACTTCCGTTGGCAGGACTCATGGAGCGCGAGGTGGGCGTCAGTGTCCGACACTACGGCGACGTCTACCACACGCTGGAGGGACCGGTGAGCGAGTTCACTGTCCCCGAGGTGCGGCTGCTGGACTTCGGCGACATGGGTTTGCTATCCGCATACCGATACAGCCTTTCGGGAATGGGCTCTGCAACACTCAATGACCTGCTGACGAGCGGGCTGGCAGCTGGTGCAGTGGTGGGGGGCTGGCTGGTGGCCATCGCATACACGAATGCCGTGACGGCGCGGTACGGTGATATCGGCGTGGCCACCGACGAGGAGTGGCGTGGGCGGGGCTTCGCCTCCGCATCCGCGAGCATTGTGACGCGACGGCTCCAGGAGCAGGGACGGACTCCCGTATGGAGCGCGGGCGAGGGCAACGCGGCGTCACTGCGCGTGGCCAAGAAGCTCGGCTTCACGGAGGTATCGCGCCGCGTCTATCTCAACACTTAGCGCGTACCTCGAACCCTAGCCTGGCTCCTCCGCGATGCGGCGGCTGAACCCGGCGCTAGCGGCCGTAATACCTGCGGTCGATGATCTCCTCGGCGACGGCCGACTGCTCTGGGGCCATTCCTGAGAGGAAGACCGCCTTGAAGTAGCACACCGCTGCATCGTCTCCGGTGCACTCGTCCTGAGCGTCCTCTACCCCCTCCTGTCCCGTGCCGACCAGGTGCAGATTGCGGAACCCTTGCCGGAATGCGGTATCCCCCAGCCTATCGTAGAGCTCTAGGAACAGCCCCTCCCCCAGCCTGTAGTTGCAGGCCGATTGATAGATCACGTCCGGGTCCAGTTCGAGTTCGACCAGCTCGGAGATGTTGTTGGCGAGGCTGCATGAGCTCGCCGCTTCGGGCAGCGGCGCACCGGTGCGGGCTTTCTCTGAGATATAGGTCAGGAACTGTGCTCCTCCTTCCACCATCCATCTGACCGGCCTGTTCAACCAACCGGGCGCGAGGCGCCAGGTATGCGCCGCCTCGTGGGCGATAGTGGATGCGCTGTTCCTTGAAGCGGATGTGAAGAGACCGTTGCCGAAATGCGCTCCGCGGGCGCGGGTGATACCGGTGATGAACAGGATGGGGTCACGCTCAGGGAACGGCAGGCCCATGAACTCCTCGTGCGTACGCACCGCGTGCTCCAGCAGGTCCATCGGCCCGCCGGATGACGCTCCAGGCCCCCTGGGCTCGATCACGTGCAACGTCACCTCGCCCGTGTGTGGGAGCGTGACCACCCGCTTCTCGGCTGAGGTCTGCTCAGGATCCAGCACGGTGTCGGGCAGCGTGTGGTCGATGTTCGTCAGATACAGGACCGCCACACGGTCCGTCCACTCGTCGGTGATGCCGCTGCGCAGTTCCGGGTGTGACAGCACTTTCTGCAGGGTGCCTTCCACGACCGCGTGGCCGAGCAGATAGAGGGCGGTTACGGCCAACGCATCCAGTGACGTTATCTCCCCCCTGAGGAACGGCATGTCGAGGACGCGCAACGCCGTCGACTCCATCGGCTCGCTCAGGCGCGGCCTCGCCATGAGCGTGAGGGATCTGACAGCCCGTGATTCGGCTTGCGTGAGGCCGTCCCATACCCAGTCCGCGGCGAGCAGGGCGCGGAGGAGCGGCGGGGATTCCACTGCAGCACCCGCGAGCGCCAGAACCGCCTCCTGTTCCGATGGATGGACACCGTCCCGGACCCAGGCGAGGCCGTCCAGGGCAGCGGCTGCATCCCGGTCCTGAGTCTCGACATATGCCAACGTCACCTCGGCCAGGTGATCGTCCTTGATGCCCCCCTCGAGCCGGGGACTGGACAGGACTCCGGCAAGAGCGCCTTCATGCTCGCTATTCGACAGCAGCGAGAGGATCTCTCCGTCGTCCCCTCCGGGAGTTTCCAGGAACGGCATCCGAAGGATGCGCGCTGTCGACTCGTCGTCCCGGTATGCCAGGCGGCTGAGTCCTTCGATAATGTAGTACTCGGTCCATCCATACCCGTCCCGTACCCACGGTATGTCCATGAATGCCCGGAACGATCCGGGGGCGCGCTCCACCATCCACACCAGCCTGACCACGTGCCTGGTCTCGTCTTCCATGGCCTTATACGGCCACTCCTGGTAGTAGTTGACATCTCTCATGCCATACGTCACCGCGTCTTTCGGGTTCGTGATGCCGTCCGCGACCCACGGCAGTGCCCGTATCGCCGCTGCCGCTGCCGGGTCTTCCTGTCCGAGGGCTAGCAACAGGACGGGAGCGGTTGACGCATCGGTGATCCCGCCCTGCAGTTCGGGGTGAGAGAGCACCCTGGTAAGACTGTCAAGGTCGGCCCGTGCCAGTCCTACCAGCGCCTCCAGGATCATCTGATCGTTGAACGCGAACTCGTGGCCCAGGCCGGCGTCGTCCAGGAATGGCATCCCGGCGATCTGCACGGCGGCCGCCTCGTCGCACACCGCCAGGAGTGTGAAGGCCTCGGTCACGGCTACGTGCGGGGGGTCGTCTCCGAAACGCTCCAGCCAGACCTGGAACGCCGCCGGAGAACGCACCGCAAGGCGCTCCAATGCCTCGACCGAGAAGCGCGGCCACGTCAGGCCCGCGATCCGCTGCGCCTGCTCGGGCGACAGTTGTCCGAGGTTGGGTATGCAGGTGGGGTCCGGTCTGGGCGTTGGCGAGGGCGCCGGAGTCGGCGTGGACGTGGATGCCGGTGTGGCAGTTGGCGTCGGTCCGCTTGTGGGCGTGGGCGTGGCCGCTGGAGTCGGAGTGTCCGTTGGCGTCGGCGTGGCGCTGGGCGTCGGTGTGGCGGTGGGCGTCGACGTGGCGGCCGGCGCCGGGGTACTCGTTGGCGTGGCCGGGTACGCGGCGTCGATGGTCGCCCTGACGACGGCCTCCACCGTTGGCTCCAGGTCGGGCGGCTCGG
Organism: Dehalococcoidia bacterium; assembly: GCA_965206315.1. GTDB lineage: Bacteria > Chloroflexota > Dehalococcoidia > Lucifugimonadales > Australimonadaceae > Bin16. Next base: position 2,700,602 of record OZ242210.1, on the reverse strand, counting down.
GCGAGCACGCCAGGAGCAGCAGAACGGTGAGCGATGCCATGAGACGCATAGGGTTCCTCATCCGGAAGGTGCGGGCGTAGGCGTGGGACGTGTTTCGCTCCCGTAGTAGTGCCGGTTGATGACCGGTCGGGCGAGGCGGACGTCCTCCTCCGTGAGTCCCGGCGTGAGGCCGTCCAGGAATGCCGTATCGACGTAGCACAGGCCGCTGTCCGGGGCGCTGAAGCACCGGACATAGAGCGCCTGGTCGTTCCACCACACCTGCAATTGCTTGAACGCCTTCCTGAACGCCTCGTCTCCCATCGCCAGGTAGAGGTCGATGAACACGCCCTCTCCCAGGAGGGGCCCGCAGAGGTAGTCCCAGGACCGATGGTCAGGGTGGTGCAGCATCTCGCGGATGTTGGCGGCATGCTCGCACAACCGCGGCGACGGGACCGCCGCATCGCCGCGAAGCGCGGGGTACATCCCGGCCATGAAGCTCCGGGCTCCGCCGCCCACCCAGGGCGGCGCGTAACCGGCCCAGTACTCGCCCGCGATCGTGCGGGCCAGGAACCCGGGATGGTCGTGGTATTCGGGGATCAGGATGAAGTGCTCCCCTCCGCTGCCGAAGAAGAGCCCCCACGTGCGGCCGACGACCAGCGCTGTAACGTGCTCGTGCGGGTAGGGCGCGTCCATGAACCCCTCGAACGTGGAGACGATGTCCTCCAACAGAGCCAGCGTGCGGGAAGCCTTCTCCGCGGATGCTCCCTCGGCGGGCCAGGTGACCGACAGGGCTACCTCGCCGCTCAGGGGGAACGAGACCACCTTCTCCGCCACGACGGTCCGCTCGGTGTCGAATAGCCTCGTCATCATTGCGGGGTCCCGTACGACCCAGGGCTTCAGCGCGGCGACGATGCCCCTCTGGGCTTCCGTGATGCCGTCACGCAGTGCAGGGTGCTCCAGCGCGGTGTCCAGTACGTTGTCCTGCTGCAACTCGTAGAACGGCGAGAGGGCTACGGAGTCCAGGCGTTCTATCCGTTCCAGGAACGGCATCCCCAGGAGCCGCACTGCCGCCGGTCCATTGTCGTATGCAACGCTGATCAGCTGCCTCAGCACAAACAGCTCGTTGAGCGTCAGATCGTCCTGGAGCCACGGCGTTGTGGTCAGCGCCTGCAGAAAGTCGCCCGACCCATGCCTGGCGAGGGACAGGAGGTCGACGACGGCGGACTGTTCGCGTCGCGATTCACGTATCCCGTCGGCAACCCAGCCCAGGGACTCGATGGCGGCGGCTGCGGCAGGATCCCGGTCCGGACGCTTGAGCTCCCGCAGCCCCTGCTGCGCCTCTTCCCAGGGGTCGCTTACGGCCTGGTTCGGACGAGGGGCGTATGGCGGCGCGCGCGTTGGGGTCGGGCGCGGCGTGGGTGTGGATGTGGGGGCCGGAGTAGCCGTGGGGGTCGGAGTGGCGGTGGGCGCCGGAGTCGCGGTAGCCGCAGGCGTCGGTGTCGGGGTAGCCGTTGGGGTCGGAGTCGCCGTAGGTGCAGGAGTCGGAGTCGACGTAGGCATCGCATCGATGGTCGCCTGCACCCGTTCGCGGGTTTGGGCCTCGACAGTGGCCTCCAAGTCTGCCTCTGCAGGGGCACAGGCCGCCAGAGACAGGGCCGCGAGCGCCAGCAGGGATACGGCGAGATGAGCGGGAGTGGAGAGGGGATGCGTTTCCATATCGGGTGCTGTGGGCTGCATGGCTGTACCGGCCCACAGACCATCCTACAGGTATTTGCTGTGACGAAACCGTTACATATATGCCTTTATCGATTACGGTTTGATGAAATTAACAGAGCGCATAGCATCGGCCTGCGCCGGGCTACAGCAGCGACTCGCTGTCGAGTAGCGTTCGCGCCAGGTCGTCGTCGCTGGTTGTGACTGCGACGATGGCCTGTCCTGCCAGGCGGTGCATGATGTGGATGGTGCGCACGTTCAGATCGTGCTGCTCGAAGAGTTGCGCGACGCCGGCGAGTGCGCCGGGCCGGTCGGGCAGGTGAAAAACGACCGCGTCCGACGTGACCGCGCGCAGGTTGGCCTTCAGCAGGGCAAGCAGCGCCGCGTCGTCGTCGCTGGTGGTCAGCGTGATGACGCCCAGTTCGCCCGCGCGCCGCCCGTCGATCGCCTCGATGTTGATCTCCTCTTCGGCGAGCGCCACGGTGACGCGCGCCAGTTGCCCCGGCCTGTCGGGCACGATGACGATGATGCGGCGGCTGGGCGCCGGTTGGTCTGTGGGCTGCTGGCTCATGTGTCGGTTGGCTGCTGTGTCAGGCAATCGGCGATGACCTTGTCGATCATCTCGCGGGTGACGTGGGGCATGGTGATCAGGTGAGCGATGTCGCCCAAGGGCGCGAGTTGCCACTGGAAGAGCACCTGCGGAGAGGGGCGGGGGATGACGACGATGGGGCTGTTCCTCGTACGCCAGGCGGGTATGCCGTTCGCGTTGAACTGCTGCACCGCATATTCGGCCGTGTCGAGCATCTCCGCCACGATCTGCCGGAATCCCTCCCGCCCGTGCTTGGTCAGCGAATACCAGATGATCATCGGAGTGACCGCGTTGCGCGAACCGAGCAGCGTGGTGTCCAGGGCGCCCACGTATTCGATGGCGCGGCCGATCTGCGCGGTGTACTCCCGCCTCGTTATGACGACGCCGCACGGCAACGGCGAACCGATCATCTTGTGACCGGATACCGCGATGCTGTGTATCCCGTTGTCGAAGCCGAACGGCTGGGGGTCGTCCACGAACGGCAGGATCATCCCGCTCAGCGCTGCGTCGGCGTGGATGTAGTAGCGCGTCAGCGCCAGTTCCTCGACGATGCCCCCGATGCGTTCGAGGTCGTCCACGGCGCCCTTCATCGTGGTGCCGATGTTCGCCACGATCAGCGCCGGCGCGTCGCGGTTGATGCGGATCGACTCGCGTAGGTCGTCGTAGTCGATCTCGCCGTTCTCCTGGCTGCGGATCATGATGTTGCGTATGTTCAGGATGTGCAGGATCTTGAGCACCGAGTAGTGCGTGTCCTGCGAGAAATAGGCGATCGGGCTGCGCAGCATCTCTCGCCCCACGTAGATGCCGTACATGTTGCCCTCGGTCCCGCCTGCGGTGACGTACCCCCAGGCCTCATCCGGCGGCAGCCGCATCAGCTCCGCGACCGTTCGCACCACCTCGCGCTCCGTCTCGTGCGTGTTCGCCTGGTAGCGCGAGTAGCCGAACGGGTCGCCTACGTTGTTCGCGGCGAAGCGCAGCAGGGGATAGAGCGCGGAGTAGTCGAAGTCCTGGTTGACCGGGTAGCCTGCGAAGAACGGCCCCACCAGTTCGAACTCGGAGAGCACCTGGTGGATGCGGCGGTCTAGTTCAGCCTGGCTCATGCCGTCCCCCTCAGCCTCCCAGCTCCTCCGCGATACGGCGGCTGAACTCAGCGCGGATCTCTTCGGATTTGCGCTTCACCGCCGTGTTGCCGAGCGTCGCGAGACGCCCGTACAGGTTGAAGTCCATCGCATAGTTCACCTCGGTCCGGCCCGGCGACGGCTCACTCAGCTCGAGCGCGAGCCGGTTGACGTGGAGCCGGTTTCCCATGCGGTCCTTCCCGTTGCCGCTCACGACCACCCGCTGCCCCTCCTCCGCCTCGTCGATGCGCATCTCCATGTCCAGCGTCACCTTGAACGGCCCCACGCGCTGCGTCATCCGCGCGTGGTACGCCCCGCCGCCCGCGTCCTCGATGCTCTCGCAGCCCGGCAGGCACTTCGCGACGCGGGGCAGGTCCCAGAAGAACGCCCACGCCTCGGCGGGCGATGCGCCGACGTCGAAGCGGTCGGTCAGCTCCACGAGCCGCGCTCCTTGACTGCGGCTTCGACCGACCGCAGGATGCCCGCGTAGCCGGTGCAACGGCAGATGTTGCCGCCCATGTAGCGGATGATCTCCTCGCGCGTCGGGGCCGGGTTCTCGTCGAGCAGCGCCTTCGCGAGCAGGATCATGCCTGGGGTGCAGTAGCCGCACTGGAGCCCGAAGTTGTCCACGAACGCCTGCTGGATCGGGTGCAGCCCCTCGTCGGGTGTCAGCCCCTCGATGGTGAGCACGTCCGCGCCGTCCACCTGTCCGGCGAGCATGCTGCACGAACTGACCGCCTTGCCGTCCGCGAGCACGGTGCACGCGCCGCAGACGCCGCTGTGGCAGTACTCCTTCGTGCCGTGCAGGCCGAGCCGGTCGCGCAGCAGGTCGAGCAGCGTCGTGGACGGCGGCACGTCGAGCGAGAGCGTCTCGCCGTTCACGGTGAGGTTCACGTTCATCGTTGCCCCTCCAACCCTTCCACGATCTTGTGCGGCGCCAACGGTATCTCGTGGAAGAGCACGCCCGTCGCGTCGTAGACCGCGTTGACCACCGCGCCCGGCACGACCACCGAGCCGATCTCGCCCATGCCCTTCGCGCCGAACGGTCCGCCCTCGAACGGGTGGTCGACGTAGCGTGGCGCGTAGTCCGGCATCGTCTCCATCGTTGGCAGCGGGTAGTCGAGCAGGGCCGCGTTGATGAGCTGACCGCCGTCGTCCCAGACCAGTTGCTCGAAGAGCGTGGGGCCGATCTCCTGCCCGATGCCGCCCTCCAGTTGCGTCTCGATGGAGTGCGGATTGACCGCCGTGCCGGTCGTCGCCGATGCCGCCGCCTTCACGACGCGCACCGTGCCCGTCTCCGTGTCGACCTCCACCTCGGCGGCGCACGACGCGAACGTCCAGAACGTCGAGGCGATGGGGTACGACTTGCCGTCCGGCCCCGCGTACATGCCGCCGACCACGCAGTCGCCGGTCGCGGCGAGCGGCGCGCCGACGCGCTCCACGAGTTCGCCGTACGTGACGCCCGCGCCGCCGTCCGGCTGGGCGATGCCAGCCGGTGTGAATACGAGGCTGGCCGCCTCACGCTCCAGGAGTTGCGAGGCTGCTTCGAGCATCTGCGGCTTCAGGTTGTCCGTCGCCTCGACCACCGCGCGGCCCATGTGGTACGTGGAGCGGCTCGCCGTAGTCGAGCTGTCCACCGGCACGCGGTACGTGTCGCTGTGCACGATGCGAATCGCGTCCAGCCCGACGCCGAGCGCGTCGCCCGCGATCTGCGCCATCACCGTGTCCGATCCCTGGCCGATGTTCACCGTGCCGATGCGCACCTCGAACACGCCGTCCTCGACGAGCGCGACCTCCGCGCTGTTCTCGGACATCAATCGCGCCGGGGTGAGTGTGTACTTGATGGTGCAGGAGACGCCTCTGCCGCGCAGCTTCTTCCCGTCCGGGTCGACCGGCAGCGGCTCGTCCCAGCCGATGGCCTCGGTCGCCTGCTCCAGGCACTCGTGCGAGTGCGCGGAGCGCAGGTAGTCGCCGGTGATGTGGATGTCGCCGTCGCGCACCAGGTTCCTGCGGCGTATCTCCAGCCGGTCGATGCCGAGGTCGCGCGCGATGCGGTCGAACTGCGCCTCGTACGACATCGTATGCTGCGTCGTCGGCAGCCCGCGGTACGGCGAGGAAGGCGGCTTGTTCGTGTAGACGGCGTAGCAGTCCACGCGGGCGTTCGGGATGCGGTACGGGCCCGTCGCCACCTTGAGCGTGTTGTTGGCGCTCCGCGCGCCGCTGATGGCGTAGCCGCCCACGTCCACCCAGAACTCGTTGTGCCGCGCGACGATGGTGCCGTCCTTCTTCACGCCCGTCCGCATCCGGTTCCGGTATGCCGGGCGGATGAACGTCATGAACGTCTCTTCCTGGGTCATCACGTAGCGCACCGGACGCCCTGCCAGCTTCGCGGCGGCGGTGATGACGCACTCGATGCGGTCGCGGCTCTTGCTCCCGAACCCGCCGCCCACGTACGGGATGATGACGCGCGCGGGCATCTTGAAGATGCGCTCCAGTTCCCGCCCGAGCGGGAAGGGCGACTGGCAGTTCGTCCACACCGTGATCTGCCCGTCCTCTATCTGCGAGATGACGGCGTGCAGGTCCAGCGCGCAGTGCTGCACCGGCGGCGCGAGGAACTCGTCCTCGTAGACGAAGTCGGACTCCGCGAAGCCCTGCTCCACGTCGCCGCAGCCGATCGTCGCGTGGTGGCAGACGTTCGTGCCCTCGATGGGGCGCAGCTCCGGCGCGATGGGGAAGAACTCCTCGTGCACCTGCACGGCGCCCTCCGCCAGCGCCTGCGGCACGTTCATCACCGCGGGCAGCTCCTCGTACTCCACGTCCACGAACTCGGCGGCGGCCTCGGCGGTGTCGGCGTCGTCGGCGACCACCACCGCGACGATATCGCCCTGGTGGCGCACCTTGTCCATCGCAACGAGCGGAGCGTCGCGGTAGACGAAGCCGTACACCTCCTCCATGTCCGGGTCGGCCCGCACCTCGTCGCGCGTCAGCACGCAGACGACGCCCGGCATCGCCCGCGCCTCCGATGCGTCGACCGAGACGATGCGCGCGTGGGGCAGGGGGCTGCGCACGACCTTCGCGTGCGCCATGTTCGGCACGGTCAGGTCGGCCATGTACTCGATGCGCCCCGCCGCCTTGTCGGGCGCTTCGAGCGACGGCATCGACTGCCCGACGAGGCGGGTTACGTTCGGGCCCGTTGCAGCGCACATGTCAACGCTCGCTCCACCACTATCCTGAGTATCCGGCGCTTGTACCACTCGGGCCCGCGCAGGTCTTCCATCGGGTCTGCCTCTTCCGCCGCCGCTGCGGCGATCTCCTTGATGCGCTCCGGCGACGCCTCGACGCCCACCAGCGCGCCTGCCGCATTCGCGACGACCGGCACAGGCCCCGCGGCGCCCATCACGACGCGCGCCGACACGCACGCTCCGGACGACGGCTCGACCGTAACCAGCGCGGACGCGTTCGCTACCGGCTTGTTCTCTGGCGACCCCACCGTGAACTTGATATGCGCGCCGCCCGTGTGCGGCGGCGGCTCCGGCACGTCTATCCCCGACACGATCTCGCCCTGCTCGAGGACAGTCTCGTACGGCCCGGCATAGAACTCGTCGATCGGTACGCTGCGCTCGCCGGAGACGCCCGCGATGTGCACGACCGCCCCGGACGCCGTGAGCGCCGTCGGTGTGTCGGTCTGCGGCTCGCCGTAGGCGACCGCCCCGCCGACCGTGGCGACGTTCCGCACGCGCACGTTTGCCACCTGCGACGCGGCCTCCGCGAGCAGCGGGTACGCCGCGCGGACGCCGTCGTCCAGTTCGAGGCTGCGGATGCTGGCGAGCGCGCCGATGTGCAGGCCGCCGTTACGCCGCAGCCCGCGCATCTCCTCGATACCGCCGAGGTCGACCACCACATCCGGGCGCACGACTCCCAGCCGCAGCATGACGACCGCCGCGCTGCCGCCTCCGAGCACGAACGCGTCCTCGCCGCGCTCGGAGAGGACGTTGACCGCCTCCGCGACGCTCGCAGGCCGTATGTACTCGAACGGGCGCATGGCTACGGCGAGCGCCGGATCACGTTCTCCGCGAAGCTCTGCAGGTACTCCTTGCGCGCTTCCAGCGTCTTCGGCAGGTTGTAGAACGTCATGCCCACGTAGTCGATGCCGTGCTCCGCGATGGCCGCGAACTGCTCCAGGCAGTCGTCGCCGTTGCCGGTGATCGCCCAGTCCTCGACCTTCGAGTCGGAGTCGATGTTGATCTTCAGCATCGTGTCTTCCTGCATGTTCCACGTGCTGTACATCCTGTACGACGACGCTGCGGCCTCCTGCGCCTCGGCTGCCGCGGTCGCCTTGTCCTTCCCGTATGCGACGCCGCGCGTCAGCGTGAGCCGTCCCGGCCCGTTGCCGGATGCGGCACGCTCCTCGCGATAGGCAGCCGTGACGGACCCCAGGTCCGAGAGCCCGACCTGCGGCGCGATGTAGCATGCGTCCGCGATGCGGGCAGAGCGCCGTACCGCGCCGTCGCTCTGGCACGCTATCCATATCGGCGGGTGCGGCTGCTGCACGGGCACGAAGCCCATCTTCGCCTCGCTCACCGTCCAGTAGCGTCCCTCGTAGTTCACCTCGTCCCCGCTCCACAGCAGCTTCATGATCTCGATCGACTCGGTGAGGCGCGGCACGCGGTCCCGCCGCGTGGCGCCCACGGCGCCCAGCTCCGTCTCGCGGTAGCCGATGCCGACCCCGAACGTGAGCCGTCCCCGGCAGATGTGGTCGAGCGTCGCCACGTCCTCCGCCACCTGCACGGGGTTGTGCAGCGGTAGCAGCACGATGCCGGTGAGCAGCCGCATGTCGCCGGTCTCCGGCGCGAGGCGCGCCAGCACCTGGAACGGCTGCGGCCAGATCGTGGGGTGCGACACCCAGTGCTGCGGCATCGTGACGGCTGAGAAGCCGCTGTCGCGAGCCACGTGGCAGATCTCGACGAGCTCGTCTATCTGCTCGTAGAGCGGGCGCGTGCGATCGGTGAGGAAGGAGCGCAGGTACAGGCCGAATTCCATGGAACGTTCCGCCGGACTGAGATTGCGAGAGAGCCTATCAGACCGCACGCCCGCATGGGGAGTCGGCGGGCGTCGTTCCTGCGGAGGCAGGAACCTCGCAGCCAATCCCCTCTCCTGAGGGAGAGGGTGCGCATCTTTGATGCGCGGGTGAGGGCCCTTGCGGGGCTGGCGGGTGTGGAGTGCCCCGTCACGCGTCCGGCGGCGTCACGAACGCGCACTCCGGCCCGACCGCTCGGCTGAGTCGGTGGTCGATCGTCACGAGCGGACAGTCGAGCGTCTCCGCCAGTGCCACGTACCACGCGTCGTAGCAACTCAGGTTCCATCGCAGCGCCCAGACCCGGTCTGCGTATGGGCGGAAAGGATAGAGTTCAAAGTCGAACCCGAAGAACTCATCCCTTGCTCTGGTGGCGTCTTCTGGCGAGAGTTCCCCCCTGAGTTCCATGCTTCTGAGAGCGCTATGGACTTCAGCGGGCATCACGTGGGGGCTGAACAGCCGCTGCTCTCGAAGTTGCTCGCGTACCCAATCACCACCGGGTTGTTGGCCCGTTACAACCGAGATCAGTGCCGAGGCGTCAACGACGATCATATTCCTTGTCGAGCGCTGCCAGGATGGTCTCTGTGGAGACGCCTCTGCCTGACGCGTTCACGCGCTGGCGGATGCGGTCGAGCAGCTCCTCCTGGGGTGGCTTCGCCTTGATGCGCTTCGTCTTCTTGTCGTAGTACAGGTGCGACGGCAGCGACGTGGCGCGGCGCTCACGGTCGGCGGCAAACGCGAGGCAGGCGCGAATGTCCTCACGCTTCAACTCGGGGACTTTGGCAAGAATCTGGTCCTCGGACATGCCGGAGGCCATGAAGGTGAGGATGTCGCGCACGGACACGTCAAGCCCGCGGATGTGGATGTCTTCCCACTCCTTGCCCGATTCGAGCGTCAGTATGTCGAGATAGTCCGGCTGCATTTCCATGCCTCTGCGGCATATCTTATCACTGGGCACCACTCCCTCACCCCAGCAGGAACGACCGCACGGTCGCCGCGTAGGCGTCCGGCTGCTCCAGGTGCACCCAGTGACCGCCGCCCGGCAGCTCGACGAGGCGGCAGTCCGGTATCGCGGCCTCCATCCGCACGGCGACGTCGTGACGCAGCAGCGTGCTGTCCGCCCCGCGCACGATAAGCGTCGGCGCGCCGACCTCCGGCAGACGCTCCCACACGTCCGGCCTGTCGTACTTCGTCACCACGTCGCGGCTGCGCTTCCACGTGTAGCGCCTTCCCTCGATCTGCACCGCGAGCGCGTCCACGTCCCGCTCCAGCTCCTCGTCCGACGCGTTGGGCTGCCGCGAGCGCAGCCGCTCCACGACCGCCGCGCGGTTCTCGTAGAAGTCCGTCTCGTCCTTGTAGCGCGAGATCATCGCGACGGAGCCCGGGTTGTACGAGTCCGGGTCCATATCGGTGATGACCAGTTTCGAGGCGAGGCCGGGGTTGTCCGCGATGCACATCCACGCGTTCTTGCTGCCCGCCGAGTGCCCGATGAGCACGGGCGCGTCGAGTCCCAGGTTGCGTACCACGTCCCGCGTCTCCGCGATGTAGTCGGCGAGCGCGTACGTCTCCGCGCGCGGGCTGTCGCCGTGACCGCGATGGTCGAGCGCCACTACGTGGAAGTCGCTGCGCATCGACTCTGCGAACGTCCCCCAGAGCGCGGCGGAGTCCTGCAGGCCGTGCAGCAGCAGCACGGGCGGCGCGTCGGGGTTCCCCCAGTCAAGGTAGTGCAGATCGAGCCCGTGGGCTTGCACGGTGTGTTCGGTCGGGGACGTGGTCATGGTCGCGCTCCGTTGCATGGGTTGGCGGGCGTGAGGGTAGGGAGGCGTGGGGCGCCCCGTCAACCGCATCCCCCGTCATTCTCGCGAAGGCGGGAATCCAGAAACGCGTCGCAGACGCGCATGTGCGCACAAGCGTACACGGTCGCGCGGCGGCCTCCCCCCATCTTGCTACCGGCGGCGTCCAGAGGCGAGAATAGCGGTGTGGGCTTCTTCTCCCGTTTGAGGAAAGTACTGACCGGCTGGTACGTCGTCTCGCCGCTGCTGGCTGCTCTGGGCATCGCGATCGGCGTGTGGACGTTCGCCAATGCTACTCCCGGACAGCCGAAGATCGGCGTCATCGACATACCCTTCACGGTGATCACCGAGGACTCGGCCTATGTGGTGGACAGGCTCCTCGATTACGCCCGTGAGGACGACTCCATCCAGGCCGTGGTCATCAAGCTGACCTCCCCCGGAGGAGGCGCCGCGGCCAGCGAACACCTCTACCTCGAGACCCGCACGCTTCGCGCGGAGAAACCTGTCGTCGTGGTCATGAACGGGCTGGTTGCCAGTGGCGGGTACATGATGTCGATGGGCGCCAGCCATCTCTTCGCCAAGCCATCCTCCCTCGTGGGGAACGTGGGCGTGGTCTCCGGAGCCGACCCGTTGGTCCCTCCGGTGCCCGGCGAGGACGTGGTGTTCAGCGGTCGGCATAAGCTGGATGGCGCTTCGAGGAGGGACTGGATCGGGATGGTGGACGAGCTGAAGTCAGCCTTCGCGCAGACCGTGGTCAGCGAACGGGGGGACAGGCTGCGCATCTCCTGGGACGAGTTGATCGAGGCACGGATCTACTCCGGCCTGGACGCCGTGAAACTGGGCCTTGCCGATGAGATCGGCAGCGACAGCGACGCTATCGAGAAGGCGGCGGAGCTGGCGGGCATCTCCAACTACGGGCTCGTGGACGTCAACCTCGAGGTGCAGATAGAGATCATCCGTGAGTTGCAGCGGATCCTCGAACCCCTGGACAGCGGGGATGGGGCCAACCTGGTCGACGCCCTCGACCTCCTCCTGCCGGACCTCGATGAGGGCGACCCTGTCCTGGAAGCCTTCCTGGAAGAGAACGGCAACGGCGTCTCGGGACTGCAAGCCCTGCGGGGACTCATGCTCGAGCGCCAGCTGAGCACGGACCAGGCAGACCCTCTGCCGGACTTCCCGCTCGGCATAGGCCAACCGAACTTCTACTACCTGTACGTGGGAAATGGCTCGTAAACTCGCACTCCTCGCCCTCTTGCCCGCGTTCGCCGTCGTCGCTTTCGGGGTGGCCTTCCTCCTCTTCTACCGAGGGGGGTACGACCCGCCGCCCCAGGTGGAGATCCCCTATGAACAGATAGCCGCGCCCCGTCTCCCGGCGGATGCATCCGTGGACTCGCCCGTGACCCGGGTGAAGCGGGGCCTCATGGTGGTGGACGCCATGCATGGCAACGCGTTCACGGAGAGCGAGCTCTTCACCCTCACTTCACGGGTTGCCAACCGGGGGTATGACGTGGAGTTCCTCGGCGGGTTCACTCCCTACGACGAGAGTGTCCGCCTCCGGCTCCTGGAGGAGGACCTGCGGCGCGCGGACAGCCTCGTCGTCGCCCTTCCGCAATTGGAGTACTCCGAAGCCGAGGCCGCCCTCGTGGAACGGTTCGTGAGCAAGGGCGGCAAACTCCTGCTGGTGTCCGACCCGACCCGCCCCCAGCGGATCAACACGCTGGCAGGAAGGTTCGGACTGGAGTTCCGGCCGGACTACCTCTACGACATGACGGAGTACGACCTGATCTTCCAGAACATCATCGTGAGCGAGTTCCAGCCCGGCGAGCTCACCGCAGGCCTGGATTCGATAACCCTCTACACCGCCGGTTCGATCCGCTCCTCCGGCCCCGGGCTGGCGTTCGCCGGCGACGGTACGAGGTCGTCGCTGGTGGAAGACCTGGAGCGGCTCTACCCCATCGCAGGGGGCGGCGCCCGCAACGTGCTGGCGATAGCCGACCTGACCTTCATGGTCCCTCCGCAGGACTCACTGCTGGACAACGGCAGGCTCATATCCAACATCGCCGACTACCTCACCTCGACCGAACGCACGTACGAACTGGCGGACTTCCCGCACTTCTACGAGACCGGCCCGGAAGCGGGCGCGGACATCCTGCTGGGGCAGCCGTCCCTCTGGGACGTAGGCATCGACATGAAGAACGGCCTCTCCGAGTTCGGCATCTCGTCCGAGGTCCGCGGGGTCGAGGACCTGAGCCGGGACACCGTGTTCCTCGGGCTCTACGAGGACGCTCTCCCGATGAGCCGGTACCTCCAGGCCGCCGGGGTGCGTATCGGCGGTACCCTGGGCACTCCCTTCACGCCGGACCTGGACCCGGAGGGGACGTTCGTTACCGTGCTCGACCGGAACCAGGACCGGCACGTCCTGGTGGTGCTCGCGGACAGCCCGGCAACGTTGGCTGGTGCGGTCTACCGCTTGTTGGACGGCGAGTTCAGAGGTGACCTGGTGACTGATTACGTGGGGGTAGGCAGGTAGTTCATGAAAGTAAGACTCGGCTCCCTTGTTCCGCTGCTCCTGGTATCGCTCTTGCTGGCCATGGTGGTCGCTTGCAGCGAGACCGCCGATACGCAACCGCCGACGGCGCCCCCGGAGGCGCCGCCCGCCTCGACTGTCGGACCGCTGTCGGCCGCCGACCGCATGGCCATGGATGCGTTCGCGGAGCAACGGCAGGCCATCGATGAGGAGTGGGACCAGCTCCACGTGGACTTCGACCGCTGGCGCGCGGGCCTGACCTCCTGCCACAGGAGCTCGGTCCACGAGGCCCTGCAGGGCTTTGCCGCCGGCTTCGCGGAGGTGACGGCGCAGGCCGGAGACCTTCCCCGGGCCGCTGCCACCAGGGAGATCGCCGACATAGTGATCGCGGCCGCCGAGGATGAAGAGGCGGCGTTCCGTCACCTGCGTGACCGCTGGCAGCCTGACGACGTCTCCCTGTTCGAGCAGGTTGAACAGCGCCGCGACGGTTCCGCTCGGGCCCAGAGGCGCGTCGAAGACATGGCCTTGGAGCTGCGCGAGCAGTTGGAGGCAGCCGCCGGGCCCGGAGAGCGGGCGGCGTTAATGAGGTTCTCCGGCGCCCTCGATGCCGTCGGCGACGACTGGAACGAGTTCCACGACGACTACGCCGGACTACAGGAGGCGGCGGCCCAGATGGACCCCTTCGCGGTCGTCGCTGAACTCGAACTGCTTGTCGCCCGGTTCGACGCGATAGTCGAGGCGGTGTCCGGACTCTCCGCGGAGGGCGCCACCGAAGGCGTCGCCGCGACGCTTCGGGCGACGGCGGAGGCCGAGCGCGAGGCCCTGCTCGCGGTGCATGCGAAGATGCAGGAGAACCTTGCCGCTCTCCTCGAGGGCCAGGCCCCGCCACCGCGCTCTCCCCTGGATGAGATGGACGCCGTCTTCGAAGAGAGCGAAGCAACCCTCGAGCGGGCCGGACGGACGGTCAGGCTGCTGGTCGACGACGACCCGGAGGAGAAGCTCGCGGAGGTCGAGAACTTCGAGGCCCACTACGCGGCCCTCATCGTGAAGTGGGACGCCTTCCACGAGCGCTACGGCGACTGGCGCAGGACCGACGGCGGGTGCGACCGCGCCGGGGTGCTCCGGTCCCTGGACGGCTTCAACCTGCGCATGGGCGACCTCGGTCGCGAGGTGCGGAGTCTCCCCCGGTCCGGCTACCTGCTGCCCATGTACAACCTGCTGGTCGAGGCGGTCGAGAGGGAAGAGGGGGCCGTACGCGCCCTGCGCAACTCATGGCGTCCCTTCACCGTCGACGCCTTCAAGACCGTGGACCAGGAGCGCGTGACCGCCGACAGGCTGCGCCGCGAGGCCGCTGTCGGCCTGCAGGAGCTCCGCGATCGCTCCTGAACCGAGCGGAGCGCAGCTCCGTCATTCCCGCACTGGCGGGAATCCAGAGTGACCGGGCAGGTCACGCGGCGGGGTCAGTGAGAGGTGGGGCGGATTGTCATTCCGGGCGGAGCCGTCGACCTAGCCGGTGGTGCAGTCGAGGAATCTCTCGGGGCCGTGTCTCCTCACCTCTCCCTCGGGGAGAGGTCGACGCGCTTGCGCGGCGGGTGAGGGCCCTGCGGCAGGGCGGCGGCGCGGCGTGTCATTCCGGACGGAGCACAACTCCGTCGTTCCTGCGAAGGCAGGAACCCCGTCTGGTGTAGGGGCGTCGCTCGTGGGTGCCCTGTATGCTCCCCATCTCGCCCTCGGGGAGAGATCGACGCGCTTGGGCGGGTGAGGGCGTCCGGCGTAGGGGCGCAGAGCCCCTCACACCACCGTCACCGGATGCGGCACCGCCGCCCAGAAGTCGTAGCCTCGCTCGTTCCATTTCATCGCGTCGGGCTCCGGCTGCGTGTTCCCGGCGCTGTCGGTCGCCCGCATCGTGATAGTGTGCTCGCCCGGCGTCGCGTCCCAGATGAACTCCCAGCGGCAGCCGCCCTTCGGGATGTTCGGCTCCTGGATGCAGGCGTCGGCCCACGTCTTCCCGTCGTCAAGGCTGTACTCGACCCGGCTGATGCTACCGTGGCCGGACCACGCGAAGCCCCGGATCGCCTGCGTGCCGGCCTGCAGCGTCCCCGGCCACGCCATGGCGATCCCGGAGCGGACCGGCGTCGTGGTGAGGATGGGCCCCCACGCCGGGGGTTCGGGCGGAAAGTCCGGCCCTTCCAGCACGTACTCTTCCGTGTTCCGCATGACGTAGATGGGCTCTTCGCATACGACGATCTTCCCCACCCATTTGATGCTGTTGACGCCGACCCATCCGGGAACGACAACCCGTGCAGGGAAGCCGTGGTCGGGCGGTATGAGGTCGCCGTTCATCGCGTACGCGACGATGGTGTCCGGCTCCATAGCCTTGGACACCGGCATGGGGCGTTCCACGGCGGCCTCGTCCAGTCCCGTCGGCATCACGTCGACGGCTGTCGGCTTGATGCGCGCGCGCTCCAGGATCTCGCGCAGCGGCACGCCGGTCCACTCGGCGACAGCGTAGGAGCCGTAGCGCCACGGGCGTCCCTTCGGCATCTCTCCCTGGTACTCCTTGAAGAAGATGCGCCCGTTGCCCGCGCACTCGATGAAGCGCGTCACCGTCACCGACGGCATCCGCAGCAGCTCGTCGTAGCTGATGCTCAGCGGGTTCTCCACGCCCGGCCCTTCCACGCTCAGCCGCCACGTCTTTTGGTCGATGATGGGTGTCGGCCCGTGGTTCCGGATGTAGAACAGCGATGCGGGCGTCAGGTACCCGCGTCCGTACAGGTTCTCCCAGCGTGTCTCCACGCACACGTCGTGGTGGAAGAACAGGTCGTCCGGCGTCGGCTTGACGTGCGTGCCTTCGGGGGTGGGCTTGGATGTCATACGGCCTCCTGGTTATCCGTGGCGGGGGCATGAAAAAGCCCCGCAGCCTGGGATGTGATGCGGGGCAGGGGTGTCCGGGCCGGTGAGGTGCATACAACAGCACACCCCGGCTTCGTGGGCGCAACAGCTGCTACAGACGCAAGCGGACGTCACCTGGACACCTCTGACCGTTGAGGACTGGAGATTCTGGCGGAACCTTAACCGATGCCATGCGTGCGGTGTCAATGCCCTGCGGCCGGTTTCTCGTCTGTTAGCATCTTGTAGCTGATAGGCGCTTGGCTCCGCACTCTCGAGACCTTTGCCTGACTTGCGGGAGCGTGGGCCCGACCGCATCCGTCATTCCCGCACCGGCGGGAATCCAGAGTGACCGGGCAGGTCACGCGGCAGGGCGTGGTGCGAGCGCCCTGCCTGGCCCCTTCCCCCTCGACGGGGGAAGCTGGGATGGGGGTGAACTGGCGGGGTGGAGTGGATGGACTACGCAAAGGCTCACCTCCAGGAGACGCTGGTGTTCTCGAAACATTGCTCCTTGGCGTTTGCCTTGACCTTACTGCTCGTAACCGTCATCGCGGGCTGTGCTGCGCCCACTCCGACCCCGGCGCCGACCGCCACTCCGACGCCCACGCTCACACCCACTCCCACGCATACACCAACGCCAACGCCCACGCCTACGGCTACTGCGACTGCAACCCCCACGGCTACTGCGACTGCAACCCCCATCGCGACGCCTACCCCGGCGCCGACCGCTACGCCCACCCCGACACCGATGGCAACCGCGACCCCCACACCCCGGCCCACTGCCACGCCGACCGCCACCCCCACGCCTGCTCCGACCGCGACTCCGACGCCGGTGCCGACCCCGACGCCCGTCCCGGAGCCGGTGCTGTTCGCCGATGCTCGCGTAAGGGACTGCCTCTTCGACCCCGCGTGCAGCGGGCTGTTCGTCTCGGGAGCCGTCGTGAAGTCCGAGGCGATGAGCACCGGCAGGTACTGGGTGGACGCGAGGCTTCCCGCGCGGACGCAGGAGGTGATACGCACGCAGGTCATGCCCGAGCTCGAAACCTGGACGCACCGTGAATGGACGGAGTCCGATGAGCAGGCAGGGGCGTTGCAGTGGTACGAAGGGAATGAGTATTTCGGTCGGTGGTGTGGCGACACGGACGACTGGGCCGGATGCGCGGTGCTGGGAGAAGACATCATCGGTCTGCGGCGGTACGCCTCCGGACCCGGAGGCGAGCAGGTGAGCATCCCCGGGCCGGTGATGTACGAGATAGGGTTGCACGAGGCGATGCACGCGCTCTATGCCGCCGAGCACACGCACAGCGGCCTCATGTGCGCCAACGACGGGCCAACGAGGCGGGCGACCCGCACCTGCGGCGCTGTGGGATCGCACACTTCCCAGCCCTGGTTCTGGCCGCTCCGCCTGTACCCGAGGGACGTGCAGGTCTACACGCTCTACGGCAACCCGCTCCTCGAGAACGGCATGAGCAGGGAGACCGCCGAGCTGCTCATCGGCGAGAACTAGGCGACGCACGCTTGTTATACTGAGCAGCAGGAGCCGCACGAAGCGAATATCATGGCATCCAGGCGCAGGAAGAACGCACCGAAGCCCCTCACCGGCGAGGCCCTCGTGCGCGCAATGGTGGCAGACGAGAAGCTCGTCAAAGAGACGAACGAGGCCTACGATCGCGCCAGGGCAGGGGAACCGGGAATACCATGGGAAGAGGTAAAACGGGAACTCGATGCCCGTTGACCTACTCCTGGACACTGCCGCCCGTAGATTCGTCGAGGCGCTCTCCGAGGCAGAGCGCTTGGAAGTACAGGCGGCAATTGACCATCTGATGAGTGACCCTGAACCGGATGGCACCTCCCAGGGTCCGATTACCACTGCCGTATCGATTCGGCGCTATCGGCTACACCGCCGGAAGGTTCTTCTTCACCTACGAGTTCGAGAATCCGGCAACGGTACGTGTTCTCTCAATCTCCCGCGTGAGTCCCGACTACTGGGGCTGACGTCCCCCATGCTTGCCGCCGCGACGCTCGTGCGGATAGCATCCCCGCGTTGTGAAGCCGTTCCGCTTGCATGAACCCACGACCGTCCGGGAGGCCGCGTCTGCCCTCGCCGACGCGGACGGCGGCGCCGCGCTCTACGCCGGCGGCACCGAACTGCTGCTCGCCATGAAGTCCGGCCTGCTCGCCTACGACACCCTCGTCAACGTGAAGAGCATCCCCGGCCTCGACGCCATCGCCGCCGACGGTAACAGCATCGTCATCGGCGCGAGCGCGACACACAGCGCTGTCGAGCACGACCCGCTCGTGCGCGACCGGCTGCCGCTGTTGTCGGAGGTCGAGCACAGCGTGGCGAACCTGCGCGTGCGGAACGTCGGCACGCTCGCGGGCAACCTCTGCTTCGCCGAGCCCCACTCAGACCCCGCGACGCTGCTCCTCGTCTACGAGGCCGAGTTGGACATAGCGGGGCCGTCCGGCTCGCGGCGCATCGCCGTCGGCGACCTGCAGACCGGCTCATACGAGACCTCGCTCGCGCCGGACGAACTCCTGACCGCCGTGCGCGTCCCCGCGTTCCCCGCAGGCATGCGCGCCGCCTACTCGAAGTTCGGCTACCACCACCGCCCGACGCTCGGTATCGCCGCCGCGCTCGCGGTGCAGGACGGCGTCGTCGCGGATGCGCGTCTCGCCCTCGGCTGCGTCTCACCCGTCGCGCGGCGGCTCTCCCGCTCCGAGGACGTGCTGCGCGGAGAGCGCGTCGATGCGTTGACCGAGGGCGCGTCTGCTATCCGCGAATCGTCCCGCCTGGCGGCGGAGGACGCCGACGCGGTCGAGGACATGCACGGCGGCGTCGACTACAAGGAGCACCTCGTGCGCGTCTTCATGGAGCGGACGGTGCTGCGCGCGCTGGCGCGGAACGGAGGCGGTGATGCCTGAGCCGCAGGACACCCTGGCGGTCGCATTCGAATTGAACGGTGCGCCGGTCGAGGCCGCGGTCGAGCCGCAGACGCCGCTCATCGATCTGCTGCGCGAGCGGTTCGGCCTCACGGGCACGAAACGCTCGTGCGACGTGCAGGTCTGCGGCGCGTGCACCGTGCTGCTGGACGGCGCTCCCGTCAGCTCCTGCACCGTTCCGGCGTTCGAGGCGCGGGGCAGGGTGGTGCTCACCGTCGAAGGCTTCGCGGCGGACGAGAGCGCGTCCCCGCTCATCGAGGCGTTCGTCAACAACGCCGCGTTCCAGTGCGGCTTCTGCACGCCGGGCATGCTGCTCGCCGCGAAGTCGCTGCTCGATGCCGACCCCGCTCCTTCCGAGGAGGTGATCAAGGACTACATGCGCGGCAACGTCTGTCGCTGCACCGGCTACAAGAAGATCGTGGAAGCTGTCCACGAAGCGGCGGAGGCAGGCCGATGACGACGCGCGAGTTCAAAACGGTCGGTACGGCGGTGCGACGGGTCGACGCGGATGACAAGCTGTCGGGCCGCGCGCAGTTCACCGGCGACCTCGAAGTCTCCGGCATGGCGTTCTGCAGACTCGTGACGAGCCCCTTGCCGCACGCGCGCATCATCAGCATCGACGCGAGCAGGGCGCGCGCTTTCCCCGGCGTCTACGCCGTGCTCACCTCGGCTGAGCTCGTCAACATGGAGACGCACTACGGCTCCGACAAGAAGGACCGCCCCGTCATCGCCATCGACAAGGTGCGCTTCCAGGGCGAGCCCGTTGCCGCTGTCGCCGCTGTCGACCTCGCGACTGCCGAGGCAGCCGTCGAACTGGTTGACGTCGAGTACGAAGAGTTGCCGACGGTCACCGGCATCGACGAAGCGCTCGACCCGTCCAGTGAGCCCGTCCACGAGTCCAACTTCTGCCACGAGTACGGCTACGAATGGGGCGACGTGGATGCGGCATTCCGCGAGTGCGACCGCGTCTTCGAGGATACGTTCGAGTTCCCGATGGTCTACCACTACGCAATGGAACCGCACACCTGCATCGCCAGCTACGAACCGGACCGCATCCGCCTCTGGACGTCGGCGCAGCACCCGTTCCTCGTACAGGCGGAGATAGCGCGCCTCTTCGGGCGGCAACTGGACCAGGTGCAGGTCGTCGTCCCCTTCGTTGGCGGGGGCTACGGGAGCAAATCGTACACAAAGATAGAGCCGCTCGTGACCGCGCTCAGCCGCGAGGCGGGCAGGCCGGTCGGGCTTGCGCTGAGCGTCGACGAGGCCATGCGGACGGTCCGCCGCCACGCCGCCCGCGGGACGATCCGCACCGGCGTGATGAACGACGGCACCATCGTCGCCCGCGAGTGCACCGGCTACGTCGACACCGGCGGCTACACTGACAACGGCGTTCGGGTGACCGAGCGCTTCGGCGACCGCATGCCGGGGCCGTACGCGCTGGCGAACGTCCGGGTGAAGACCTACGGCCTCTTCACGAACTCGACCCCCGCGGGCTCCTACCGCTCCATCGGCGGGCCGCAGGCCATCTGGGTGTGCGAGTCCCAGATAGACGTGATCGCCCACGCGCTGGGCATGGACCCGTTCGAGTTCCGCGTGAAGAACCTCGTCAAGGAAGGCGAGGAGGTGCGGCGCGGCAGGCGTCCCATCGAGGGCGACCTCGAGTACGCGCTGCGCAGGGTCGCAGACGACTTCGGCTGGGACTCGTGGACTCCGGGGCCGACGCCGCCCGGCGTGAAACGTGGCATCGGCTTCGCCTGCGGCGTCACGAACTCCGGCGCGAGCCCCACGTCGACGTCGCTCGTGCGCTTCCACTCCGACGGCAGCGCCACCGTCTACATCGGCAGCGCGGAGATGGGGCAGGGCTCCCGCTCGGTGATGGCGCAGATCGCAGCGGAGGAGTTGCGCATACCCTACGAGAAGGTGCGCGTCGTCGCGTCGGATACCTCCGCGGTGCCGTGGGACCGCTCGACCGGCTCCAGCCGCTCGACGACGCTCATGGGCCTCGCCGTGCACGACGCCGCCATCGACGTCCGCCAGCAGGTGCTCGACCTCGCCGCGGAGCACTTCGAGGCGTTCCCGGAGGAGATTGAAGCCGAGGACGGACGGGCGTCGTTCAAGGGCGAGTCCGTCGCGTTCGCCGCGCTCGTGCGCAACATGTTCGGCGGCTCCGGCGGCGAGCTCATGGGCCGGGGTTACGTCACCCCGAAGCACGCCAGCGGCAAACTCCGCCAGGACCCCGTCTTCTGGGAGGTGAGCATCGGCGCGGCGGAGGTCGAGGTCGACACGGCCACCGGCGAGGTGCGCCTGCTCCGCTACTACTCCATCTCCGACCCCGGCAAGGCGATCAATCCGAAGCAGGTCGAGGGCCAGGACGAGGGCGCCGCGATGCAGGCCATCGGCCACACGCTCTTCGAGGAGATGCTCTACGAGGACGGCCAGCTCCTGAACCCGAACCTCGTCGACTACCGCGTGCCCGTCTTCACCGACCTCCCGCACGAGTTCGAGACCGTGCTGATCGAGAGCGGCAACGGTCCCGGCCCCTACGGTGCGAAGGGCGTCGGCGAGGGCGGCATCGTCTGCGTGGCCCCCGCCGTGGCGAACGCCGTCTTCAACGCCACCGGCGTCCGCATCTCCACGCTCCCCCTCACCCCCGAGCGCGTCTGGCGTGCCCTCCACGAGGCCGGGCAGGCGACTGGTTAGCCCCAGTACGGAGTGCCTGCCCACGAGATTGTAGAAACGCGCAGCGTGGTGGCGTTTTCGAACTCGTAAACGATGAAGAAGTTGCTCGCTGTATAGCCGATCGTGCCGTAACGGAAAGGGAAGGGTAGACGTACCTTGGTACGCTCATCGGGGTACGGGTCAATGACCAGTAGGCCTATCGCGACCATCAGCCGGTCAAGCCGGAGGCAGATAGTCCACCTATGAATTCCTGGGCCCGGTCTTCGAAGAATACGTCAAACGGGACGCTTTCGCCGTTTGCCATTCACCCAGTCTCTGATGTCGCTGGCCCGAACGAGAACGCCGGAAGATTCACCGGCATCTGCCCGCCGCTGTGCTTCCAGCGCCTCGGCGACGAGCTTCTTGTCGGCCATGATGGCGCGCACGAGCGCCTCGCCCTCAAGGGGTTCCGGTTCGCTCTGTTCGGGTTGCGTTGCCATGATCAGCCTCCACGGAGTTGCCGTCGAATCTCCTCAGAACTTCCGTGGCGGATGTAGAGCCCCTTCTCCCCGGCTGCCTTTCGCCGCTGGGACTCTTCGTACTGCGCTCGGATGTCGTCAGCCCTGCTCAACGCCTCGCGGCGCAACGCCTCGCCTTCCGGCGTCAGCTTGACCTTCTTGCGCGTGTTCGCCATGCGTTAAGTCTACCCCGCGCTGCCGAACATCTCGATGGGCGTCTGGCGCGGACCGTAGCCCTGGAAGTACACCCCTGTCTCGGCGTCGTAGCGACCCTGCAGGTGGTTCCCCGCCTTGTTGCTGCGGATGATCACCGCGACCGTTCGCTCGCCCACCGTGTTCTCCCGGTGTATCTCGTACGGCCCCACGAGGTCGATCTCACCGGGACCGCAATACTTGTTCGACGCCAGCGTGATCTCGGCGTAGTCCGGGCGTGAGCCGTCGTCGAGCCGGTCGTACCGCTCGATATTCTCGTGGCCGTCGAGCACGCCGTACAGCGTGTAGATGTACCCGTGATCGTGGACGCGCGAGAGGCGGCCCTGCCGCGACTGGCCCTTCGTGAGGCCGTTGATAGCGAAGCCGAAGTCCGGGTCCTCGTAGAAGATGAGGTTCTCGCCGCGGCCTTCCCTTGCCTCGCAGTCCGGCCAACTCTTCGACGCCTCGAGCACCGTCGGGTCGGCGAGCAACTCGGCCAGGATGGGGGTGAGCGCCTCCCAGCGCTTCGGCAGGTCGGGCTCGCTTGCGAACAGCTCACGGGCCTTGCTGATGAACCGGTCCAGCGCGTTCTGGGTCCTCGTCTCAACGACCATGGCCACGCCTCCTTTATGCGATCGGCTGCTGCTGGCAGTGTGCGCCCGCCGCAAGGCGTAGTCAAGCGCACCCAAACCTCGTCATTCCCGCGAAGGCGGGAATCCAGGGTGCCTGCCAGGGCCCTTGCGTGGGGGTGGTGTTCGGTGCCCGGTGTAGGGGCATCCCTTGTGGGTGCCCAAGGGCCTTCCCCCTCTCCCTCTGGGAGAGGGCAACGCGCTTTAGCGCGTGGGTGAGGGTTGGTGGAGCGCCCGTGCCTGCTCCCCCGCTGCGTGCACACACCGAAGGACAGGCGTATGGTTTGCTGACGAAAGTGACCTTGGATGAAGACAACCCCCTACTTTGAACGTTGGGCCAGGAGTAAGCATCCTGAAGCGAACAGGGAGGACTGGGTGGAGAGTGTTCTCGCCGCTCCCGTTAGCCAGGAGGATAGAGACCAACCAGAAGGGCGGATTGCGCTGACCGGCTTTATTGTGGAAGCGGGTGAATGGATGAGAGTGATCGTCGAAGAGGATGGAGAAACTGTACACACTGCGTTCTTTGTCCCAAACTATGACTCTCAGCGTGAGTGAAAGGTAAGGTGGCCATGGCAACGAAAACCGGAATAACAGGCTTGGAGATCGAGTTCGTCGCTGAGACGAATAGCCTCGTTCTCTTCTGGAAGGATGGCCCCGCCGACTACGGGGATGAAGTCCGGCCCGGCGTGGTCGTCGACTATGCGGACGGCAAGGCCATAGGCATAGAGATACTGGGCGGCGCGCGTGAGATTATCGCCGACCTCGCTGCCAAGTCCCGTTCGACAAGGAAACCATAGGAGGGAGCCATGACCACCGACGCCGATGCGGCCATCAAGTACGCGCCGACACCCGAAGGGCTGGAGGACTTCGCGATACCCGACCCCTACGCCGACTGGCTGAAGGCCGAGGGCGTGAAGGTCATCGTCGACTACGCCTTCGACGACATCGCGAACGTCGAGCTCGGCCCGTGGGAGCGCAAGGGAGGGAAGGGCGCCGTCATCAACATCCCCTACCATGTCCTCACCAACGACACCCATATCGTCGAGATCGACCCCGGCGGCAGTTCGGAGCCCGAGCACCACGTCTACGAGGAGTACGTCTACATCGTCTCCGGGCGCGGCGCGACCAGCATCTGGCCGCAGGGCAGCGAGGAGAAGAAGACGTTCGAGTGGAAGAAGGGCAGCCTCTTCTCCATCCCACTGAACTGCTGGTACCAGCACTTCAACGGCAGCGGCACCGAGCCCGCGCGATACCTCGCGGTGACGACCGCCCCGGCGAACATGCGGCTCTTCAGCGACAACGACTTCATCTTCCAGTGCGACTACCCGTTCAGCAGCCGGTACAGCGGCGAAGACGACTTCTTCAGCGGCAACGGCAAGCTCTATAACCGGCGCGTCTGGGCGTCCAATTTCATGCCGAACGCCCCGGACATGGCCCTCTACGCATGGAACGAGCGCGGCGCCGGCGGCATCAACTCCATGTTCGAGATGGCCGGCAACCTCTCCAAGGCCCACATCTCCGAGTTCCCCGTCGGCACCTACAAGAAGGCGCACCGGCACGGACCGGGCGCGAACCTCGTCCTCCTCAGCGGCGACGCCGGCTTCTCCCTCCTGTGGACGAAGGACGACATGTCCGACATCCGCAAGGCCGACTGGAAGGTCGGCTCGCTCGTCATCGTGCCGAGCGACGGGACGTACCACCAGCACTTCAACTCCGGCACGCGGCGGGCGCGCTACATGGCACTGACGCCGGGCACGCACGGCCTCCGCGCCGCCATCCCGCGCGGGCAGGGCGCCGACCAGAGCTTCAAGGAAGGCGGCTACCAGATCGAATACGAGGACGAGGACCCGAAGATCCACGATATCTACGAGGCGGAGCTGGACCGGAACGAGGTGACCTGCCGCATGAAGGCGTTCATCTCCTACTGCAAGGGCGAGGTCGGCCCCACCTCCGCCCGCGACACGTAGGAGCAAACCTCGTCATTCCCGCACCGGCGGGAATCCAGGGTGACCGGGCAGGTCACGCGGTGGTGTGGGGAATGGGGTCAGGTGTAGGGGCGTCCCTTGTGGGCGCCCTTGCCTCGGGCACCCATGAAGGGTGCCTTTACTCCCCTCTCCCACTGGGAGAGGGGCTGGGGGTGAGGGTTACCCCCGACAACGAACAAGGAGCACGCATCATGGACTTCGACCTCACCGGCAGAGTGGCCATCGTTACCGGCGGAGCGCAGGGACTCGGCTTCGCCTGCTGCACCGAGCTTGCGAAGCACGGCGCCGACATCGTCGTCGTCGCCCGCGAGCCTGAGGACGTGTCCGGCGGGCGTGCCCGGCCCCACGCCCCGGTGAGCGACGGCGTCGCAGCGGTCGAGGCGCTTGGACGCCGCGCACTCGGCATCACCGCCGACGTGCGCGACAAGGCGCAGGTCGACGCCATGGTCGAGCGCGTGCTCGCCGAGTGCGGACGCATCGACGTCCTCGTGAACGTCGTCGGCGGCAGTTGGGGCGAGACGTTCAAGGCCGGGCCGCTCATGGAATTGACCGAGCACGACCTCGTCGAGGCGTACCGCGTCAACGTCGTGACGATGTTCCAGTGCAGCGTCGCGGCGGTGCCTGCGATGAAGCAACAGGGCAAGGGCTCCATCGTCAACATCGCCTCGGTCGCCGGACGCTCCCCCAGCCCCGACTCCCCGGCCTACGGCGCGGCGAAGGCGGGCGTCATCAACATGACGCTCTCCATGGCGCAGGCGTGGGGGCCGGAGGTGCGCGTGAACGCCATCGCCGTCGGCGGCATCGAAACGCCGCACCGCCCGCGCTGGCGCGAGGACTCCTCCGCGGCGTACCTCCCCGGCGGCGTCTCGGCGATGGGGCGCCTCGGCAAGCCGGAAGAGCACGCCGGCACCGTCGTCTGGCTCGCCTCCGACTACGCGGGCTACATCACCGGCGAGGTCATCGACGCCAACGGCGGCGCCCGCCGCTAGATTCCCCGTGTAGAATCCTCCTCGCGCCTGCGCGCCTTCCGACAGTGCACAGGTGCGAGGCTCTGAAGATGCGGCGTCGCCATGCATAACATACTCGGATGGTTGAGCTGGCTGGTCACGGTCCGCCCGTGGCTCACGCTGCTCGTTCTCCTCGTCGTAACCGTTCTCATGATGATGGGGTCGAACCTGCGCGAGCCCCCGCTCGACACCGAGGGAACGCTTCCCCGCGACAGCGACGTCGCCAGGGCGATGGCCGAGATCGACGAGCTCTTCGGCGACTCCGGCGAGGTCAGGGTGGTGACGCTCCTCTTCCGTGGCGAGGCGCTCACGCCCGGCGGGCTCTCCCAGATGGACGCCCTCTTGACCGACATCGCCGGCGACCCGGCAGTGGCGGGGATACTTGCGCCGGGCGTTCCGGTATTTGCACCCTCGTCGCTCGTCCAGGCCGGGCTCCAGGCGGCAAACCTGGAAGGTGTCACACAGGAACAGATCGACGCTGCCGGGAACATCCCGGGGATCGGAGAGACGCTCGCCGCGATAACCGGGACCGACGCGGACGGCACTCCGGTCGCGATCGGCAGCATCCGCCTGCACGACACTGCCGACGAGCGCGTGGGAGACGCCGAGCGGAGGATCAACGAGCTGGCTACCGGAAGCGATGGCCCGCTGCGCGTCAGCAGCATCTCGTTCGTCGTCATCGAGGACGAGGTCAGAAGGGGCACGGAGGGGATGGGGCCGCTGATCGGGCTGGCGCTGCTGCTCATCGCCGCGCTGATCGTGCTCTTCATGCGCACGATCTCGGACCTGCTGCTCACCCTGCTGGGGCTCTTCATCTCCATCATGTGGATCGTGGGGATAGAGGGCTGGCTCGGACCGAGAGGACTGGGCCTTGTCGGGCCTCCCAGTATCCTCACGGCGATGGTACCGATCGTCGTGATCGGCCTGACAGTGGACTACGCGATCCAGGCGGTCTCGCACTACCGGGAGCAGCGGGCCGCAGGCGAGGCGGTTGCGAACGCCGCGCGCGTGGGACTGCGGAACGTCACTGTTCCGCTGCTGCTGGCGGCGGTGACGACGATCGTCAGTCTGATGGTGGGCCTCTTCTCGCCGGTCGAGATCGTCGGCGACTTCGGCATCGTCGGCGGGCTGGGCGTGGGGATGAGCCTCATCGTGATGCTGACGCTGATCCCTGCGGGCAGGACGATCATCGACCGGCGGCGCGAGGCGCGGGGCAGGCTGCGGCCGGCCCGCCCCATCTCGACCGCGCTGCCCGGCATCGACCGGACGGCCGGGTTCCTGGGAAGGCAGATCACCCGCAGGCCCGCGCCCTACATCATCGCGGTGCTTGCAGTGACGCTCGTGCTCGGGTTCGCGGCCAGGGGTCTCCATTCGGAGTTCAGCATCCGGGACCTGCTGCCCGGCGACGGCACCGTGCTGGAGGACATCGCAACGCTCGACACCGCCGTTGGCGGCTCGACGGAGAACGCCAGCGTGCTCCTGAGAGCGGAGGCCACGGAGACCCGCACGCTCCTCAACCTGCACGAGTTCAGGGACGCCTTCCTGGACGAGCAGCGCCGCCCGGCGGCTGCAGCGGGACCGCTCCAGATTTCGTACGAACTGCTCGTCGAGGACTGGACGACCGACAGCGGCCAGCCCGGCGACAAGTACGACCCGGAGCTCGAAACGCTCTTCCGGCAGGCCACTGCGGGAGTACGGCTCGACGGGGCGCTGATGCAGGAGCTCCTCGACGAGATCGAAGCGAGAGACCCCGCCCTGCGGCACAGCCTGGTCAACGACCATGCCGGCGTCGACACGATACTGCTCCAGTTCCCGGCCTCCACCGGCGACCCGGGCGCATCGAAGCGGTTGCAGGAGGAAGTCGAGGCGGTCTGGGGCGGTGACGACACCGCCCTCACAGCGACCTCGGACACCATCATCTCGTTCGTGGTGACGGACGAGATCAGGGACCGGCAGACGGAGTCGATCGGCACGACCATCGCGGCGGCCCTCCTGGTCCTCGCGCTCTTCTTCTGGCTGACGGTGCGCCAGCCGGCGCTGGCGGTCATCGCGGTCGTGCCGACGGTGCTCGTCCTCGTCTCGGTGCTCGGCACGATGGCGCTGCTGGGCATCCCGTACACCATCACCACGTCCATCATCACGGCGCTCTCCATCGGCATCGGGGTGGACTACACCATCCACATGATCCATCGCTACCGCGAGGAGTTCACGCGCCTGCGCAACCCGGAGCGGGCGGCGGTCCGAACGCTCGCGACCACCGGCTCGGCGCTGCTGGGCTCTGCATTGACGACGGCGCTCGGCATCGGCGTGATGGCGTTCTCGCCGCTCGTTGCGATGCAGCAGTTCGGCATCACGGCGGCCATCACCATCGCCTACTCGCTCATATTCTCCGTCCTGCTGGTCCCGCCCGCCATGACGGTCTGGGGCGCGTTCCAGAACATGCGACTCCGCTCGGCAACCGAGCGCCAGTGGGCCGAGCTCGACGTGGCGATCGAGGAGATATACCACCGCCACGAACAGGAAGAGGAAGGCGTATAGTATCCCCCGTAACCCGGACGTGACGGGAGGACGCCCATGGTCATCAAGGACGAAGCGCCGAACGAAGAAGCGGTGTGGGAGCCGATCCCGTACCTGGGACGAAGCGTCCGCGTCGTGGGCGACTGGGTCTCGGTCGATGCCGCGCAGACCCCCCACGAGAAGAACAAGCGGGGCGAGCTCGGCAAGCCCCTGCACAACTGGTACTTCAACCGGACGTCCCGCGACCCGCTCGGGCGCATCGCCACCGCCAACGCGTCGGCTGACCGGCGCAACGCCATCGAGTCGCACATCGCCGGGGCCCCGCGCGGCAAGATCAACCCGGAGCGCACCGAGGTCGTCGACCCGAAGGTCATGACCGAGCACATCAAGCGCGTCGCCAGGCACCTGGGCGCGTCGGACGTCGGCATCATGCGCGTCCACCCGTCGTTCCTCTACAAGGAGGGACGCTACCCCGACGACGGCTCGGGCGTCGGCGGTCCCAGCGGAATGGTGAGCGCCGAGGAGACCGCGCGGCGCTTCCCGTACGCTATCGCCTGCGTCTACGCGTGGGACTACGACATGGGCCGCGCGCACCGGCACCGCATCGGCGACGCCGCCTACCACTTCGGTGCGGAGTCGCTCCGCTCGACCTACGCCAACCTCGCGGGCTACATCCGGGAGTTGGGCTACGGCGTGGCGACGCGCGTGGCGACGCCCATGCCCGTGGCGCTCGGCGCGGGGCTCGGCGAGATCGGCAGGCACGGCATGCTCATCACCGAGAAGTTCGGCGCGCGCGTCCACCTCGGCGACCCCATCCTGACCGACCTGCCGCTCGTCCCCGACGAGCCCATCGACATCGGCGTCGAGGACTTCTGCAAGGTCTGCCGCAAGTGCGCCAACACCTGCCCCACCAACAGCATCTCCACCGAGGGCAAGGGCATCGTCAACGGCGTCGAGAAGTACAAGATCAACTGGGAGACCTGCTACCGGCTCCGGCCCCACGTCATGGAGTACTGGGACATCTGCATGACCTGTGTGGCGGTCTGCCCCTACACGAAGCCGGACGTCTGGTGGCGCACGGTCGCCGTGAGGTCGATCAAATGGACGCCCATCCCCCTGCGCGGGCTCGTGACCCGTCCGCTGAAGTGGATAGACGACCGCTTCTGGGGCAAGCTCGGCCGCAAGCGCGTGCAGTGGATGAGCCACGACTCCGGGCGACTGAAGCTGCCGGACGGCACGGTCATGCCGGAGGAGCCGGAGCGCGGCTACTACTATCCGCTCAAGGAGAACACGCGCCGCTTCGACATCCTGAAAGAGAAGCTGAAGAGCAAGGCGTAGGCGATGGGACTCCTCCCCTGGCCGCTGCGCCGCTCGCGCGACCCCTACTGGGACGCCTTCGTGAACCGGCCGCTCGCCGACCCGGCGAACGCCATCACCGAGGCCATCCGCGGCGCACCGGAGGGACGCATCTTCCCTGTCCGCAGCGAGCTGCCCGAGCCCGACCGCCTGCTGCAGGACCTCGATCAGCTCGTCCGCTTCCTGGGCGGCAGTGCCATCGGCGTGGCGAGGACCGACACCGCGTTCCTCCGACCCGGCGACGACGCCGACCCCGCCGGGCTGGTCGAGGACCACCCCTTGACCGTCGTGATTGCGGTACACGCCGAGCATCACCCCGACAGGGTGAAGGGCATGGCGGCGCAGCACGTCCTGCACGAGTCGGCGTCCGTCAACTTCAGCCTCGCCGCCTACATCCGGGAGCTGGGCTACCGCGGGACCGTCCGCCCCGTGGACTCCGCGGCAGCCGCCAGAGCCGCCGGCCTCGCGCCGGGGCGCCACGAGTACGTCGGCGACGCCGTGCTGACCGACATCCCACTGCCCACCGGCCTCCCGGGGTCGTAGCGGAGGGACTTGCGCATGACCACGGACTCCCCGTTCTCCAGCTACGTCATCACCGACCCCTGCATCGGCGTGAAGGACGGCACGTGCGTCGAGGTCTGCCCCGTCGACTGCATCGCATCCTCCGACGATGAGCCCCAGTTCTTCATCGACCCGGCCCTCTGCATCGCCTGCGAGCAGTGCGTGCTCGTCTGCCCCGTCGACGCCATCTACCTCGAGCACGAGGTGCCCGATGAGTGGAAGGCCTCGATCGAGCGCAACCGCGTCTTCTTCCTCGAGGCGAAGCAGGACACGCCTGCTGTCTCCGTCGAGTGGGCTGAGCGCCTCATCCGGTCGGCCCTCGCCCGCGCGGGCGAGTTGGGCCTCGACGTGAGCGTCGTCGTCGTGGACCAACTCGGCGAGCCCGTGGCCGCGTCCCCGGCGTCCTCGGACGAGCCAACCAAGGCGCAGACCGCCGCGAAGCGAGCGTACACCGCCGTGGGCTTCACCCTCTCCACGTCGCAGGTCAACGAGCGCTCCCTCGAACGCGCCCCTGAGTCGCTCGACCGCACGCGGCTCGTCGCGGAGGCCGGCGCCATCCCCATCGGCAGGCCGTACGTCGTCGGCGCGATCGGCGTCGCGGGCGGCACCCCCGAGCAGGACGAGCAGTGCTGCCGCGCCGCCGTGACGGGAGGATAGGGCAGCGTAGGGCACAGCCGTCGTTCCTGCGCCTCTTCGTCATTCCCGCGAAGGTGGGAATCCAGAAGTGCGCGTAGCGCACACAGGCACGCGGCGGGGTGAGGTAGGTGAGGGTGGCCTGGTGTAGGGGCGTCCCTTGTGGGCGCCCACAACCGTCATTCCCGCGAAGGCGGGAATCCAGAGTGCCCGTAGGCACGCGGGTGGGGTGAGATGGGTGAGGGTGTCTGCTCCCTCTCCCTTGAGGGAAGAGGGCTAGGGTGAAGGAGCTGCGGCGGTGGAGCGTGAAGGTTCAAGGGCTAAGGGGGGATGAGGTGGGCGCAGCCATAGACCCAATCAGGGTAGTCTTGTAGTTTGGCCGCTTCCTCCTCACTCATTGTCATGTACCGGAAGAATTCTTCAAAGCCAACCTGCTCCTCTGCACATCTCTGGAAGGACGGGGGGTAGCCCGGTTGGACGCTGGAGTCTAGGTGACTGTAGAGCTCGCTGGCATAGTCGTCTGTATAGCAGGGATACAGCAGGGCCGCGAGCCTCTGGCGCATAGGATGCCCCCAGGGTAGTTCCATGACGTCTAGGGGATCGGCGCCCAACAAGCTCACGCGCTCCTCCAAGCACGCAATGGTCTCTTCGCTCATCACTCTGAGTTCCGGTGGTGGCCCAGGAAGTGGCGGAGCCCCCTCGCCTCGTGGGACGCAGGCAGCGAACCACTGGGGGAAAACCTCACCTTCCGGTTGACCCTCGGACATTACCTCGAAGAATTCTTCGAAGCCGATCTTGTCCTCCGCACATCTCTGGAAGGACGGTGGGTAGAAGGGCTGGAGGTTGGGATTCAGGTGATCGTAGAACTCGCTGGCTTCCTCGTCGGTCAGGCAGCCATAGTAGAGGGCTGCGGACCTCTGCCGCATGGCGTCCCGCGAGGGCAAGTCGAGCACATCCAAAGGAGCGGCGTCAGGCAAACTGGCGCGCTCCATCATACACTCGATGCTCTCTCTGCTCGGTATAGGGATACCCGGCGCCCTCTCTTCCCACGCCGCTTGGATGTCCGCAGGAGATTGTGTTGGCGTGGGAGTGGGCTCCGGCACCGGCGTTGCGGTCGGTCGCTCCTCTGAAGCACTGCAACCGATGGTAGCGAGCCAGAGGACGCCCAACAGCAGTGCTAGTCTCATCTCAGCGATCCCCAGCCAGCCACCTGACCGCAGTTTGATCCTCACTTTTTCCAACCATCTCTATGCTCCGGCCGCAAAGGTTACATCATCGTATCAGGCGGCCCTTCAAGGGGAAATCTAGGCGGGCCGAGATACCACAAATCCTAGTGGCACAGCGGTTTACAACCAGCGAGATATGGTATAGTGGAAGGCCGTCGAGCCGGGACTCGACGGCCTAAACTTCGCCGCCAGCGCATGGCCTCACCTTGCGCTGACGAGCCCACCGAAAGGGGGCGGGCATGGCAAAGCGCCTAAAGCCTATAAGGGTGAAGGTGCCTGCGCAAGTTCGGGTGAGAGCCACTCGAACTGTGCGCGTCAGCACCCGCGTCACCATCCGGCGACGCTAACCTGATTGGGAGAACGCCCCAGAGCATCCCGGACTGGGGCACCCTCCACCTCATCCCTCCTGAGTTCTTTGGTGTCTAAACAACACGAAGACTGGGTCGGGTTGTCCTGTGGCGCGCGGGCACTCAAACAGCTCCATCCCTTGCTAGTCGGCTGCCCTTATTCCCGCGGAAGCAGGAATCCAGAGTGATCGTCAATCCTCGCGCTTTTCGGCGAGTGGGTTCACCGCATGGACCGGTGGGGAAGGAACACAATGGCAATCCCCTACAAGATACCTCTTCAGAGAGGATGGAACATGATGTCATTCCCCGGAACACTTGCCCAGGGGAGATTGAGTGACGTGTTCCCGCCTTCGGTGTCGGTCGTCTTGGGTTATCGAGACGGGGAGTGGGTGGCTGCGATTCGAGAGGAAGGTGGCGCGTGGAGAGGGATGCTGGAGCAGGTTGAGGCAGGGTATGGCTACTGGGTTCACTCGATGGATGCTTGTCCCATTGACGCCATGTTGGACCCGCTGAAGGAATACCAACCTCCGTTGTGCGAAGGGTGGAACCTCGTTGGATGTGTGGATTGGCATCTCCAGCGAGCAGGGGACTACACAGGAGACCTGCTTACGCTGGACGAGTATCTCATTGGGCTGCGATGGTGGTGCGCTTTCACGTTTCACGGTGGAGAAACCGGGTTATGGAGTGAGATTCGCCCGAATGATGGCCTCTCAATAAGGTGTGCGTCGGCCTTTTGGGTCTTTATCGGAGATGCGGAACCGACCGACCCTCCGCCGGACTTCTCATGGGTATACGAGAGTGATGTTGGAAGTAGGATGGGCGTATAGTCGAAGTTGCGTCACCTTTGTGACATCCGCCCATTGCCCGAACGACCCTGCTCTGCCTACCCTGTCCTCGACGGCCCACCGTCGCCCGGCGCACCGCCGGACGCGGGGCCGAATCCTGGAGGAGGTATGTCCCGAGATGTCTCACAATGTCTCACCTGAGAGAACGATTGCCCTTTCGCCGCGGCAGGCTGCCGCCCTTCCGTACGTCGCGTCCGAGCCCACCATCACGCGTGGAGCGCAGGCCGCACAGATCACGAGGCGCACCCTCACGCGCTGGATGAACGAGCCCGCCTTCCGTGACGAGCTGGAGCGTATCCGCAACAACATCGCGGACTTCGCCTTCTCCCAGTTGGAGGGACTCGCCCTCAAGGGAGCCGTCCGCATCGAGCAATTGATGGACAGCGACAACCCCAACGTGGCCCATCGCGCGTCGAAGACCGCCCTTTCCATGTCGATGAGCGTCCGCGACCAGCGAGAAACGCGACGCCGGATGGACACGCTGGAGAACGCCATCACCCTCATAAGGCAGCAGCGATGAGAAGCAGCGTCAGGGCCATGGAACGCTACCTCGGCTGCCTCGCGGCGCAGGCCAGGCTCAGACCCATCGCCGACGACTACGTCGACCGCTGGGCCGAAGCCGTCGAGCGCGGCGAGTACCCGCCCGACCTCGCGGACCTCTTTGAGGCCGCGGGAGCCGTGAGCGTCCCCGTCCTCAGTCCCGTCCCCGTCGACGCCTACCTCCGCCAGTGCGCGAAGACCGGACGTACCCCCGATCCTGCCCGCATCGTCCTGGCCATTGTCCACGCCTGGGCCGAGGGCGACCTCCTGAACCTCGGCAAGACCTGCCGCTGCCCCGCCCGCCGCCCCCTCTTCCAACCCCCTCTCCGTCATTCTCGCGAAGGCGGGAATCCAGAGTACCCGTAGGGCACGGGGGTGGGGCGAGATAGGTGAGGGGTGCCTGGTGTAGGGGCACCCCTTGTGGGTGCCCACCTGATCACCTCGCCCTCTGGGAGAGGTCGGGGCGCGGTAGCGCAGCGGGTGAGGGTGAACCGCATTGCCCTTGCGCCGGATACACTAACTAACTAATATGGTAAACGGGTAGCATTGGAGCGAGGAGGGAGGTCCGGATGACGATAGCTCGCGAACAGCGATACAGGGAGATGGCCGCACGCGGCAAATACCGAAAGCTGTATGCGCACCTCTGCAGCCTTTCTGCCCAGGAGTGGAATACTTCCTTCGGTGAGATCGAGTCGGTGTTGGGATTTGATCTGCCTGCCTCGGCACGCCTGCACCGCCCCTGGTGGGGCAACCAGAGCAACGGCAACGGCCACAGTCAATCGCTCGCGTGGACCCTGGCGGGCTGGGAAACCGCGAACGTCAACATGGACGCCGAGACCCTGCTGCTCAGGAAGCGTGAGCGATCGGAGCCGGGTCGCAGACTCAGCCTTGACGAGATATGGCCGGTCCATCCCACAGCGCGGTGGCCTGAAGGCCTGAGTCTCCGGCGGGAGGACATGTACGAGGACAGGGTCTAACCCCCCGATGTTCGTAGACACCAACGTGTTCGTTTACGCCCGCTTCTCCGAATCGCCACACTGCGACGCCGCTAGGAGCCGGCTGGAGCGTGCCTTGGAGAACGCCGAACCCCTGCGGATCAGCCGTCAGGTGCTGCGTGAGTATCTCTCTGTGGTCACCCGGCCCCAGGCGTGGCCTGGCGCCATCACGCGAGAGGAAGCGGTCGACGATGTCGAGCGGTTGATAGCCGATTTCGATGTGCTCGAAGACGGCCCACTGGTGACCGCGTCGCTGCTCGAACTCTGCCGAGCATTCCCCATGGGAGGGCGGCAGGTCCACGACGCCAACATCGTAGCGACCATGCTGGCGCACGGCGAGCGTCGGCTGCTGACGTTCAACACCACCGACTTCCGCCGCTATGCAGACCGCATCGAGTTGGTGAGAGAGTAGGGTTGGCGCCTACGCTTGGGCGCTGCCTGATGTAGGGGCATCCTTTATGGCTGCCCAGGACAAGGGTGCCCACGAGGGACGCCCCTACACAACACCCCATCCTGCCCATCGATGTTGATGCCACTGTGACACGCGCCACTTGCGCGGTATGACGCTCCTGCCGCACGATGGTAGGGCGCGATAGAGAACGCGCACATCGACCCTTGCGGACGAGCCGCAGGAAGAACGCTGCCCCCTCAGCGAAGAGCACGAGGGGGCTTTTCATGTTAACCCCCCCCCCACCACACCCCCTCTGGATTCCCGCCTTCGCGGGAATGACGGGTAGGGGCGGGAACGGGGCGTTAATCGGGTGAGAGAGGTGTGGTAGCCGTGGCAGAGGACTTTACACACTACGCGAACGACCCCGTCGGGTTCGTGACCGACGTGCTCGGCGGCACCGGAACGCCGTACTCGAAGCAGGCCGAGATGCTCGAAGCGCTCGTCGACAACCGGCGCGTCAGCGTCGTCGGGGCGAACGGCTCCGGCAAGGACTGGGTTGCCGGCCGCGCCGTGCTCTGGTGGCTGGAGACGCGCCCGGAGAGCAAGGCCCTCACCCTCGGCCCGACGCAGCGGCAGGTCGAGGAGATCGTGTGGCGGGAGATGCGCGAGGCGTACGCGGCTGCCGCGGACGTGCTCAGCGGGCGGATGCTCACGAACGCGTACCGCATCGACGAGCAGCGGTTCGCGCTCGGCTTCTCGACCAACAACGCGCTCAACATCCAGGGCTTCCACGCGGCGGAGCTGCTCGTTGTCGTCACCGAGGCGCACGCCATGCCGCAGGCGCACGTCGACGCCATCAAGCGGCTGCAGCCGGAGCGCCTCCTGCTGGTCGGCAACGCGCTCTCGCGCGACGGCGAGTTCTACGCCTCGCACCACGCGAAGCGGAACTTCTACCACCGCATCGCCATCTCCGCGTTCGACACGCCCAACTTCACCGGCGAGGGCGGCGGCAGGCGCGGCATGATCACGCCCGAGTACGCCGAGGAGTACGCGCTCGACTACGGCGAGGACCACCCGCTCTACGCCGCGTCCGTCCTCGCCCGGTTCCCCGACGCACTCGACGACTCGCTCGTAGGCCGCGAGGCGGTGGAGTCCGCCATGGAGCGGTGGGAGACGTCCACCGTCCAAGGCGAGGGGGGCCAAACAGGCCAACCATCCGCGGGCGAGGGGAGTCAAACACACCTCTCCCTCGGGGAGAGGTCGGCGCACGACAGTGCGGCGGGTGAGGGTGTACCGGCGGGGAGTGGGGATGGACCCGTCGTTCCTGCGGAGGCAGGAACCTCGCCCCCTACCTCCCCTGGGCTGCGAGATTCCCGCCTGCGCGGGAATGACGGTGAGGGCGGGAATGACGATAGTCACCTCTCCCCCGGGAGAGGGTGCACTGGAAGTGCGGGTGAGGGCTTCTTCGACCCCAACGAGCCCGTCTACATCGGCGTCGACGTGGCGCGGTACGGCTTCGACAAGTCGGCCATCTGCGTGCGGCAGGGACAGCGTGTGCTGTCGGTGCGCTCGTTCGAGCGCATGGACACGATGCGCCTCGTGTTCGAAGTGCGTCGCGCGGTGCGGGAGTGGAACGCGGAGGCGATCTTCGTCGACGAGGGCGGCGTCGGCGGGGGCGTCGTCGACCGCCTTCGTGAGCTTGGATCGCCGGTCTACGGCGTCCACTTCGGCGGCGCGGCCAAGCGTCCGATGCGCTTCTTCAACCGCCGATCGGAGATCTTCTGGGAGTTGCGCAGGCTGCTGGAGCGCCGGCTGATCGCCATCCCGCGCGACGAGGAGCTGGCCGGTCAACTGCTCGGGCTGCGCTACGACATCTCGAGTTCGGGGCAGATCCGGCTGGAAGGCAAGCCGGAGATGCGCAAACGCGGCATGCCCTCGCCGGACAAGGCCGACGCACTCGCGCTCGCGTTCCTCGTTCCGCCGTCGTTCGGCATCTGGACGGGCGCCGAGCCCTTCCTGCGCGACCCCCCGCCGAGGCCGCACATCGAGGCCTACGGCTATGACCTCCCGCCGCCGTACGCGGAGCCGCCGCCTCTGGACCAGGATGATGACGAGGACGACAGCGCGTCGCGGAACCGGCTGGGGGTGTGGTGATGATTGTCATGTTGAGCGGAGCCGCAGGCGGAGTCCCGCGCTTCAGCGCGCAACATCCTCTCGGGAGAACGTGAGTGAGGGCGAGACGTCACCTGAGAGATTCCTCGGCTGCGCTCGAAATGACAAACTCCCCTCGCCCCCTGGGAGAGGGGCTGGGGGTGAGGGTTGTCCCCTCAGCGGTCCGACTTCAGCAGGGCGGGGAGGACGCGCGTGTTCCAGTAGTCCTTGCCGCCGGCCTGGCGCAGCTCCTCGACGAGTTCCGCCGTCTCCGGCCCGACTGCCCCGGCGAGTTCGGAAGCGGTGCGCTCTCCGGCAAGGGCGGTCACGGCTGCGCGGAGCTGCATCACGTACTCCGCGACCTCGTAGGCGGCGCGGTCGGATGCGGAGCGCGCCTGCAGCGCCTCCAGCTTCTCCAGCCATTCCAGGCCCCGCTCGGCCTCGTCGAAGCGGTCGTCCAGCGCGTTGGTCGTCGTCATCGGGCGTCCTCCGTTCGCATCAGCGTATATCAGGATGCGGGCGGGGGCTACAACTACCACCATTCCTATCTCCCCTCGCCCTCTGGGAGAGGGGCCGGGGGTGAGGGGTTATCATGTGCCCCATGAACGACCAGCCCTATCGAGTGATCGACTGCGACGGCCACCTCATGGAGTCGAACGAGGAGCTCGGCGAGTACGCCGACGACTCCCTCCGGGCGCCGCTCACGAGCAAGATGGTCAAGGTGGCGACCGCCGGGCGGATGATCACACAGGACGGGCCGTTCCCCTCGCTGGACGGCATCCACAACTACGCCAGGGGCTGGGGAGGGCGGTTCAGCTGGCCGCGCACGATGGCCAGCGAGGAGCGCACCGGCTCCGCCGGGGACTGGTCGGCCCTGCTCGACAAGACCGGCATCGAGCGGACGGTCATCTTCCCCACGCGCGGGCTCGCCGTCGGCATGATCCGCACGCCCGAGTACGCCGACCGCCTCTGCCGCGTCTACAACGACTACGTCCACGACCGCTACCGTGGAGCGGACGAGCGCATCCACCCCATGGGGCTCATCCCGATGGTCAGCCCGGCGCTCGCCGTCGAGGAGCTGCGCCGCGTCGTGCGCGACCTCGGGATGCCGGGCGCGATGCTCCCCGCTGCCGGTCTGCCGCTGCACCTCGCCCACGAGTTCTGGTGGCCGGTCTACGAGGAGGCGGCGGACCTCGGCTGCGTGCTCGCGCTGCACGGGGCGTCGCATCACGGCCTGGGGCTGGACTCGTTCACCGACTTCGTCGGCTCGCACATCCTGCATCACCCCGTCCCGCTCATGTACGCGCTCGTGGGGCTGGTCTACCACGGCGTGCTCGACCGGTTCCCCGGCCTCAAGCTCGCGTTCCTGGAAGGCGGGGCAGGCTGGCTCGTGCCGGTGCTCGACCGCGCGGTGCGCGACGACGAGTTCTTCGGCAGGGTGGCGAAGCGTCCCTTTGACGAGTACGTCACGAGCGGGAACGTCCTCATCGGCTGCGAGGGGAACGACGTGAGCCTGCCGTACCTCGCCTCGCGGGTCGGCATCGAGCCGTTCGCCTACTCGTCCGACTACCCGCACGAGGTCGACCTGCCCGGCGCACAGCACGAGATACGCGAGACCGTAGAGAGCGCCGCGCTCACCGACGACCAGAAGCGCGCCGTGCTGGCAGGCAACGCCAGCCGCTTCTACGGGTTCTAACTCATGTTCCTGATGCACGTCATTACCGCCTGGGTCCTCTGGAGGATCTTCTACTGGAAGTGCCCGTACGCGGTGGCGCTCTCCGTGATGGCCGGAATCGCACACCTGGCTATGGAATCGATTACCGGCTCCACGCTGACTGCCATGCTGGTGGTCGTCCCCGCGCTCATCGTGGTGGCCTGGGGTTGGAACCGGGAGTCCATCCTTCGTCCGACCAGCAGCGGCGGAGGCGGAAACTATGCGTACCGCCTGGACGACGAGGACGCCGGGCATGACGCGGATGACGACGGGTCGCCGGGCCGGGGCGACGAGAGATAGATGAAGGCGATCGTCGTCAGGGCGTTCGGCGGGCCGGAGCAATTGCGGCTGGAGGAGCTCTCCGACCCAGTTCCAGGTCAGGGCGAGGTGCTGGTGCGCGTGCACGCCGTATCGGTCAACACGACGCTCGACGTGCACCTCGTTGCGGGCGAAGCTGGCATGGCGCCGGCGCTGCCCTTCACGCCGGGCGTCGACCCGTCCGGGGTCGTCGAGGCCGTGGGTGAGGGCGTCACGTCGGTGAAGCCCGGCGACCGTGTCGCGGCCATCACCGAGCTCTCGACGCTGGGCGGCTATGCGGAGCTGGCCGTCGTCCGTGAGTCGCGGGTGGCGCTCGTGCCGGACGCGGTCGACTTCCCGACGGCGACCGTCGTGCGGCGGCACTTCGGCATGGCCTACTCGATGGTCGCCGAGTCGGGGCTGCAGGCGGGCGAGAGCGTCCTGGTGATGGGGGCCGCGGGCGCGCTGTCGACGTGCATCATCCAACTGGCGAAGGAGGCGGGCGCCACGGTCGTCGCGGGGGCCGGGAGCGCCGGGCGCGTCGCGGCGGCGATGGGCATGGGCGCCGACCACGGCATCGACTACCGGCAGAGCGACCTCGTGGAAGGGGTGCTCGCAGCCACGGACGGGCGGGGCGTCGACGTCGTGTTCGAGAACCTCGGCGACCTACTCCTCTGGCCGAAGGCGATCGAGAGCATGGCGGTCGGCGGGCGTCTCCTGACGGTGGGGACGCACGCCGGGGACGGCATCCTGCCGCTGGACGTGCGCCGCCTCTACCGGAACCGGCTGCGCATCATCGGCGGGCTGGGCGCGGGCTCGCGGGGCGACGTCTTCGTCGACGAGGCGATGCGTGGCGCCGCCGAGGGCCGCTACCGCGTCCTGATCGACCGCATCATGCCGCTGTCGCAGGCCGCAGACGCGTTCCGGCTCGTCGCCGCGAACGCGGTCACCGGCAAGGTGATCCTGGAGCCGGGGGGCTAGCCCTCACCCACGCGCTGAAGCGCGTTGCCCTCTCCCAGAGGGCGAGGGGAACTGCGAGGTCCCTGCCTGCGCAGGAACGACGGGGACAGTGCTCACCCTCACCCTAAACCCTCTCCCCTCGAGGGAGAGGGGACCAAGGCTAGAAGCCGTAGACGGCGCGGGGGTTGGCGTCCAGTATCTTGCTGACGATGTCCGGCGCGACGGTGCCCTG
The DNA here is from genome assembly GCA_965206315.1 of Dehalococcoidia bacterium. GTDB lineage: Bacteria > Chloroflexota > Dehalococcoidia > Lucifugimonadales > Australimonadaceae > Bin16. Next base: position 2,660,223 of record OZ242210.1, on the reverse strand, counting down.
CTCCTGGAAGATGCGCATCGCCTCGATCTCGGACGACTGGTCGGTGTGGCCGTAGTCGGTGCCGATGAGCAGGTTGTCCTCGCCGGCGTACTCGACCAGGTAGCCGATGTCGTCGTCGGTCTGGCACGTCACCCAGATGCGGTTCTCGGCGAAGATGTCGTCGGGCGCGGGCCTGCCGTGCCGTCCGGGGAAGCGCCGGCGCAGGTCGTTGACGACGTAGGGCGCCCACTGCGCGGCGGCCTCCACGAACGCGATGCGCAGTCCGGGGAACTGCTGCGGGATGCCCGCGAGTATCCACGAGTGGCAGGCGGCGACGGAGAAGATGCGCATGGAGGAGAACGGCGAGCCGCCCGCGCCGTGGTTGAGCAGGCTCTCCATGAGCGGGTTGCCGTTGCCGATGTGGACGGTGACGGCCATGTCCAGTTTGGCCATCTCCTCGTAGAGCGGGAAGAAGTACTCGTCCTGCAGGACGCCCTCCTCCTCGACGCCGCGCATGAAGACGCCGTTCGCGCCGTGCTCGGCGGCCCAGTGCAACTCCTTGATCGATTCGTCCATGACGGAGAGCGGGAGCACGGCGGCCCAGCGCAGGCGCGCCTCCGACTGCGTCCAGATGTCGGCGAGCCATCGGTTGTAGCCCTTCGCGAGAGCGACGCGGGTCTCGTCACGGTCGGCGAGCTTCCGGAGGAAGATAGTGGGGTAGAGCATCTGGTAGTCGATGCCGAGTTCGTCCATGTGGCGCAGTCTCGCGCCGACGTCCTCCATGTGCTTGGAGGCGTCCGGCGTCGCCATCATGCGCCCGGACCGTTCCTGCGACGCAGCCATGTCCGCCGAGACCTTCGTGGGGTCCCACTCCTCGCGCTTGCCGATGGGCTGGCGGACCGTGCCGCGTATCACCCCGTCGATCTCCCAGTAGCGGACGTCCTTGCCGGAGCCGTCCGGCTTCGTGATCATGACGGGCCGCAAGTTCTGGTCGGAGGGCGGGATGAAGTCCCAGGTGCGTTCCGTTTCGACGACGTGGGCATCAGCATCGATGACTGCCATGACAAGGCCTCCTTGTGCTTCGTTGCCGTTCAGCCGCTTGACGGGTGCACGTTAGCACACGAGGCAAGGAATCAACAGGTGGCACGGGGCTTCGTCATTCCAGCGAAAGCTGGAATCCAGGTGACCGTCAGGTCACACGGCGGGAGGGGCGAGGAGGCGTCAACCTATTTCTTCGTAGAGGTCGCGCCACTTCGGATTGGATGTCTCGATGAGTTCAATCTTCCAGCCTCGCTTCCAGGCCTTGATCGCCTTCTCGCGACCGACGGCGCTCATCATCGTCTCGTGCTGCTCGTACCACACGAGCAAGTGGATGCCGTATCTCCTTGTGAAGCCATCACCGAGGCCTTGCTTGTGTTGCCAGATGCGCTGAGGCAGGTTGGAGGTGACACCGGTGTAGAGCGTGCCGTTGCGCCGGCTGGCGAGGATGTAGACACAAGGACGGCGCGGTTCTCTGCGGCGGGGAGCGGAGGTCATGGAGGGGAGTGTAGCCGACGGCGGGATGTTGCGAGCGGCTCGCTGAGCCGCTGCGTGCGCTAACGCGCCTGGATTCCAGCTTTCGCTGGAATGACGTAATTGTGGGCCGACGCCGGTGGCGGGAATGACGTAGTTGTGGACCGACGTCGCTGGCTGGAATAGTGAGTTCGGCAACGGTGTAGGATGACGCGTGCCGAAGGCACGTTGAGGAGGGTGCGATGCTGTTGCAGGACCGGGTGATCATCGTGACGGGGGCGGCGTCCGGGTTGGGACGGAGGTACGCGACGCGGCTGGCGGAGGAGGGGGCGAAGCTGACGCTTGCGGACATCGCCGACCTCTCGAAGACGGCATCGCTCTGCGAGGCGCGGGGCGCCGAGGTGCTGCCGCTGCGCGTCGACGTATCATCGGAGGAGGACACGCTCGAGATGGCGCGGCAGACGCACGAGCGCTTCGGGCGCATCGACGGCCTGCTGAACAACGCGGGCATCACGACGCGGCACGGGCTGGAGTACGCGTCGCTGATGGACGTCGACATGACCATGTGGGACCGGGTATTCGCGGTGAACACGCGGGGCACGTTCCTCGGCATCCGGGCGGTGTACCCGTACATGCGGGAGCAGGGCTCCGGCACCATCGTCAACGTGAGCTCCGGCAGCACGCTCCGCATCGCCAGGTCGGCGAACGCGACGAACGTCCAGTACGTGGGGTCGAAGTCGGCGATCACGGGCATCACGCGGGCCGTCGCGCGGGAACTGGGGCAGTACAACATCAACGTCGTGACCGTTGCGCCGGGCAACACGACCTCGGACACCGAGGAGCCGCTGTCGGCAGAAGAGGCGTACCCGGAGCCGGAGTCGTCGATGCTGCGCCGCGGGGTGCCGGACGACCTCGCGGGGGTGATGACGTTCCTATTCACGGACGACGCGCGGTTCATCTCCGGGCAGATGATCCTGGTGAATGGGGGCAGGGAGACCTGGTGAGGGGCAACAGGGCCCTCACCCGCGCGCTGAAGCGCGCTGCCCTCTCCCTCAGGAGAGGGGAGAAGGCGGGGTTCCTGCCTCCGCAGGAACGACGGGGGCTGCGCCCCGCGTCTGGTTCACCCTCACCCTCGCGCTGAAGCGCGTTTCCCTCTCCCAGAGGGCGAGGGAACCAAGCGAGGTTCCTGCCTTTGCAGGAACGATGGATAACGAAGGAGTTGACCGATGGCAGACATCACGCCGGATGAGTTTCGAGAGCTGGCGAAGGTAGCGGGGCTGCGGCTGCTGGACGAGGACGTCGAGCCGCTGACGGTGCAGTTCAACGCGTTGCGCGAAGGGTTGGAAGTGCTCGACGAGCACGACCTGTACGGGGTCGAACCGCTGCCTGCGTTGCAGTACCCGGCAGAGGCGCCGGAGTCACCCTCACCCGCCGCTGCGCGGCGACCTCTCCCAGAGGGCGAGGTGGAGAGAGCAGGTTCAGGGCGGACGGGACCTAAGCTGACGGAAAGCTCCGATCACCCGATGGCGTACAAGCCGATCACGGAACTGGCGCACCTGCTGCGGACGCGACAGGTGTCGTCGGTGGAGCTGACGCGGATGTACCTCGACCGCGTCGAGCGGTTCGACGGCGAATTGCGCTCATACGTGACGGTGACGGCGGAGCTCGCGCTGGAGCAGGCGGCGAAAGCGGACGAGGCGCTGGCACGGGGTGAGGCTGTGGGACCGCTGGCGGGCATCCCGCTCGCGCATAAGGACGAGTTCTACACGAAGGACATCCTGACGACGTGCGGCTCGAGCATCCTCTCGGAGTTCGTGCCGGACTTCGACGCGACGCCCATCGCGCGGTTCCACGAAGCGGGCGCGGTGATGCTGGGCAAGCTGAACATGACGGAGTTCGCTGCGCCGGTGACATGGGTGTTCCCGTACGGCCAGCCGCGCAACCCGTGGAACCTGGAGCACGACGCGGGCGGGTCGAGCACCGGCTCCGGTATCGCGGTCGCGGCGGGCCTCTGCGCGGGGTCGCTGGCCGAGGATACGGGCGGGTCGATACGGCGTCCGGCGTCGTGCAACGGGGCCGTGGGGATACGCCCGACGCTCGGGCGGGTGAGCACGCACGGGATGATCGCGAGCAGCTGGAACCAGGACACGGCGGGGCCCATCGCGCGGTCGGTCGCGGACTGTGCGCTGCTGCTGGAGGCGGTCGCCGGGTTCGACGCGAACGACCTGATGTCGGCGCGGCTGCCGGTGCCCCAATATTCCTCATGGCTCGACGGCGATATCCGCGGGATGCGGGTCGCGGTCATCAAGGAGGCGATAGATGCGCCGCACCTGGACCCGCGCATCCGCCAGCTGACGCTCGACGCCGTGGGCGTGCTGCGGTCGCTCGGCGCGGAGGTCGAGGAGGTGTCAATGTCGCTGATGACGATGACGGCGCTCATCAACAACGCGCTGCACTCGCCGCGCGTGGCGCTGCAGTGGACGCATCTGAACGCGACGCCGGAGCTGTACGACGCGGGGGTGCGGCGGAACACGCTCATCTCGGCGCTCGTCCCTGCGGCGACATACCAGCGGGCGCTGCAGCTGCGGGGCCGGTTGCGGGCGCAGGCGCTCGGGATACTGGAGCGCTTTGACGTGACGGTGGCCCCGGCGTACGCGCAGTTCCCGCCGCGCATCGCTGACACGAAGAGCGAGCCTCCGACGAAGGAGGCGGCGGTGGAGCAGATGCGGAAGTACGGCTTCCACACGCCCGCGAACTACTCCGGCGCGCCGGCGATGTCGGTGCCGATGGGCTTCTCCGACGACGGTCTGCCGATAGGGCTGCACGTAATGGCGAAGCGCTTCGACGAGACGTCGATCTTCCGAATCGCGCACGCCTACGAGCAGGCGACGCCCTGGCACACGATGCGTCCGCCGTATGGCAACGAAGCAGGGTGAGGCAGGACACCCACTGCTGGGGAGGGCAGGGACAGGCTGTGGGATAATGGCTTAGACCGACACTGGTGGGAGACAGGTCATGGCCACCAAGAAGAAAACTGCAGAGTACACGATATCGGAGAAAGAGTTCATCGAGCGTTACGCGGAAGTCATAGCCGAGCTCGACGCGCGTGGGGGCGAACTCGTCATCACGCGGGATGGCGCTCTCCTGGCCCGCATCGCCGCCACCGACCCGGAGACCCGCGCGGCTCGCGAAAAGGCGTGGGCAGACTTCGAAAAGGCCAGGGATGAGGCTAACCTGTCCGGCCCGTCGGTCGAGGAATGGGTTGCTCTGATACGGGAGGGGCGCGACGCGTGAGCGGGTACGTCCTCGACGCATCGCTGACCATAGGACTAGTCCCCGGCGAGAGGCCGGAACCAGAAATCGCTGTGGTCTCATCGCTCCTGCGCAGCGATGAGACCATCATCCCCCGCTGGTGGGATGCAGAGGTGCGGAATGCCCTCGTTACGAACGAACGGCGAGGGCGGATACCGAGCGGGCGAGTCGATCTGTGGTTCGCCTTGCTTACACAGTTGCCGCTGAACGTCGACGAGTCGCCTGACTTCGACGCTACCCTTGCCTTGTGCAGGGCGCACGGGTTGACGTTCTACGATGCGCTCTACCTGGAACTGGCGCGGCGGCGCCAAGCAACGCTGGGGACCCTCGATACTGCGCTCAAGCGTGCAGCCGAGGCGGAGGGTGTGCCAACAATCCCATGAAATTAGGCCAGCCCTCCATCGCCACAGCCCACTCACCAGACCGAACACGGAGGTATGCCGATGACAGAGGAGCGATTCGAGACGGTGGCGTGCAACCTGTGCGGGTCGGAGGAGCATTCACCGCTGCACGTGATCAAGGGGTACACGGTCGTGCGGTGCAACGAGTGCGGACTGGTGTTCATCAACCCGCGCCCTGTAGCGTCCGAGCTCGCGACGATCTATGACGATTCCTACTACGGCGGCGGCAGCGACTACGACGACCTTCACGTCGGGTACTCGAACTACATGGCGCTGACGAACCACCTGCGCTTCCTGGTCGGCGAGCTGCTGCGTCCGCTGAAGGACGTCACACCGGGCGTGGCGCTGGACGTCGGCTGCAGCATGGGCGTCGTGCTCGACCAGCTACGTCAACGGGGCTGGACGCCCTACGGCGTGGACGTGTCGGCGTACGCGACGGAGTACGCTCGCCGCGAGTTCGGGCTCGACGTCTTCACCGGCACGCTGGACGACGTGGACCTGCCGCCGGACAGCGTCGATCTCGCGACGATGCTGCTGACGATCGAGCATCTGCCCGACCCGAAAAGCGTGCTGCGCCAGGTGCACCGGCTGCTGAAACCGGGTGGCGTGCTCATCGTCGGGACGCACGACATCGAAGGGCTGTGGCCGCGCATCGTGGGGGCTCGCTGGCGGCACTACAGCATGCCGGAGCACGTCTACTACTTCTCGCGGCGCACGTTGACGCGGATGCTGGCTGACGTAGGATTCGAAACGTTCCGCGCGACCGAGACCGCGACGCTGGCCGGGGTCGTGGACGCGGACGAGACCAACGAGGGGCTCTACGCGCCGGTGCGCCTGCTGCACAAGATGCGGCTGATCGGCCCGGCTGCGCCGTTCCTGCGCGCGATGCACAAGGTCGCGCGGCGGTTCGACTGGTCGGACGGCATCACGGCGTACTCGCGGAAGGTGTGAGAGGATGGCTGTGAGGTTCCTGCCTGCGCAGGAACGACGGGTGGTTCGTCAGGCTCACCATGAGCGGGCGATTCCTGAGAGATTTCTCGACTCCGCTGCGCTCCGCTCGAAATGACAACCCACCTCCGCACCGCACTCAGGGCCCTCACCCGCGCGCTAGCGGGTATCGGCGAGGAGGGTGCCTGCGTCTTCGATGGGGTCGTGAGGCAGAGCCGGGCTTCTAGTCACGCACCTTCTGGACGAACCAATCCAGGGGTATCTGCTGTCCCAACCCCTTCTCCTTTGCCGCCCGATAGACGATGCCCGCCAAGGCGGAGAACCCCACGGTCGTATAACCCCCTCCCCATAGATGGAGGATGTCTTCCCTGCTGGAACGGCCTGTCGCTGCCCCGCTCATAACGTCCAGTAGCCGGGTCACCCCCCTGTTGTGCTCTTCCGGAGTGGGCCACCAAGCCTCCTGCGGGATCGCTCCGAAGTCCTGGGGCTGCCCTGCAAAGTAGGAATACCCGATCATGTAACCGCCCCCTCGGTCCTCCGCAGACGCGAGGTCGTCCGTGGAGATGGCGAAGAACCCCTGAAAGAGGGACATGTCTCCACCGACGTCCAGCAAGCCACCGCCGCCACCCACGGAGATAACGAGTTGACCAGGCTCCATCCACTCAGCGGACATGACGGGGCGCAACGAGTCCGTACAGAGGCACACGATCTCGGTCCCCCGGATCGCCTCTTGCGGCCCGTTCACGGCCTGCACCTCGATGTTCAGCCTCTCCGCCATTTCGCGTGCATATTCCTCCCGGTGCTCCCGGGTAGGGCTGTACACCTTGATGCTGCGGATGTCGCGGACCACGGAGATGGCTTCGGCGAAACTGCGAGCCATGCCTCCGGAGCCCAGCATCCCGATGGTGGAAGCATCGCTGTTGGCGAGGATGTCCACCCCTACGGCCGTCTCGCCGGCCACTCGCATATGCTGAATGATGCCATCGGGCATGATCCCAAGGAGCTCACCATTGGCCGTGGAGAAGAGGAGGAGCAGCCCGCAGTAGGTGCCCGGCTCGATGCAGTACTTCTCCCTGGTCAGCAGGTCCCCCTCGCGCTGGTAGTAGAGGACGTCGTCCAGGATGCGCAGGCAGTAAAGCTGGTCGTCCTTGCTGCCGCCAGACATGACGCCGAACTGGAATACTTCCCCCTCGCGGCCCCCCGGAGCGAAGAAGTTGTGCCTTGGAACGGCCGCAGCGTTTCCGTGCGCCCATTCCCGCACTGCACTTTCCAGTGCCCGCACGGATGTCTCCATATCCAGCACTTGTTCGACATCTTCGTTGGATAGCAAGTACGGCATCGAGCACTCTCCCATCAATGGAATCGCCCGGCCACGATAGCACAGCCCGCGCCACGGCTCTCGCTGCCGTGGGGGCCCTCACCCACACGCTAAAGTGCGTTGGCCTCTCCTGAGGGAGAGGAGAAGAGGCGGGCCGAGAGATTTCTCGACTTCGCTGCGCTCCGCTCGAAATGACAAGGGCGCCGCGCCCCCACGACGAACCCCCACGCCCACCGAGCCGGGCTCACCCCCATCCTAACCTTCCCCCATCAAGGGGGAAGGGATCAGGCGGGATTCCCGCCCGGGCGGGAATGACGAGGGCTAGCGGGTGTCGGCGAGGAGGGAGCCGGCGCCTTCGATGGGGTCGTGGATGCCGGCGAGGGCGAGGGCGCGCCAGAGGGTGGCGGTGTGCGAGGTGACGACCGGCTTGCCGATGATCTGCTCTAGGTTCTCGGCGACGGCGATGGCGTCGTAGTTCATGCAGCTCACGAAGAGGGCGTCCGGCCAGAGCGCGTAAGCCTCCTGCCAGGCGTCGAGGCAGAAGCTGCGTATCTCGTCCGGCGTCACCCGGCAGTACTCCTTCCCGGACGTGAGGCCCATGCCGCGCATGAGGACGGGTTCGATGCCCGCCTCGCGGAGGTAGGCCGCCTCGTGCTCGTTGTGGCTGTCGACGTAGGGGCTCGTGAGGACGATGCGCTTCGCGCCGAGGTGCTGGAGCGCTTCGGCGCAGGCGAGCATCGTGGAGGTCGCGGGGATACCGGTGTTCGCCCAGATGTCGTCGCAGAAATTGCGATCCTCGTCGATGCCTCGCATCGCGCCGCTGACGGTGCAGCAGTAGGCGATGGCGTCGACGTCCGCAGTGGCCAACTCCTCGATGGCGCGGGGAGCGTTCTGTTCCATGCGGATGAGGCCGTCCTCGCCGCCGGTGTGGAGCATGCGGGAGGTGTGGAAGGTGACGCCGGCCGGAGCAAGCTGGTAGTAGCGCGGCTCGGTGACGACCTGTCCGCTGGTGGTGATGAGGCCTATGCGCTTGCGCCAGAGGAGTGGTTCCATGTTCTCGCTCCTATGCGATGCTGGCTGTGGGCCAGGTATCTCCGCGACCGCGGCTTGCTATTGGCGCCGAGGTTATCCGTCATTCCGCGAAAGCGGGAATCTCGCAGCCTATCGGCAGATGTCGTCACAGAGGTCATGCCAGGAAGGGTTCTGCCCCTCGATCAGTTCTTCTTTCCAAGCGCGATTCCACTTCTTGATCGCCTTCTCCCGCGTGATGGCACTCTCCATAGTTTCGTGCTGCTCGAACCACACGAGCCTGGCAATGTTATAGCGGTCTGTGAACCCTTGCGCAAAGTGGGACTTGTGCTGCCAGACGCGCTGAATGAGGTTGGACGTGACGCCCACGTAGAGTGGACCGCCGGGTCTGCTGGTGATGGGGTAGACGCAGGGCTGGCGGATTTGGCGGGGTGTAGAGGTCATGCGTTGAGTATAGGGGTAAGGGATACGAGATTCCCTAAGTTCACAAACGAAGTGCAACACCTCATTAGGGTGTTGCCATGGGAAAGCACTATCAGCAGGTCTCCATTGAAGAGCGGTGTGCGATTGCCCGCTTACAAGCCGAGGGACACTCGGTCCGGCAAATCGCTGCAGCTCTGGATCGCGCGCCATCGACGGTTGCTCGGGAACTGAAGCGCAACAGATCGAGGAGGGATGGCTATCAGCCACGGTATGCAGAACAGCAGGCGCGAGCCCGTCGTTGGAGCGGAGCACGGCTGGAGCGTGATGGTCCTCTGCGCGCAGAGGTGCTTGCCGCCCTTGGGAGAGGGTGGTCGCCGGAGGAAGTCGTGAACCGACTCGCCCTGGTGAAAGGCAGACGCATCATCTCCCACGAGAGCATCTACCGGTTCATCTACGGGCAGATCAGACGGACGAAGGACTACACGTGGCGCCACTACCTGCCGCGAGGGAAGTCGAAGCGGGGCCGGCGCGGGCGCGGGGGAGGCAGTCCGGCCTCGTTCATCCGTCTGCGTCGACCGCTCTCGGAGCGGCCTGCATCGGCAGCAGACCGGCGAGAGCCTGGGCACTGGGAGGCGGACCTGATGCTGTTCAGTACCTACGGCCAGGCTGTGTTGACGCTGCATGAGCGGCATTCGCGGCTGCTGATTGCGGTGCGTCCTCCGGGAAAGGCCTCGGGGCCGATTGCCCGTGTGATGTCGGGGGCATTGGGAAGGTTCCCGCCGCAACTGCGCCGAACGGTGACGTTCGACAACGGGACGGAGTTCGCGCGGCATCACGAGTTGCACGCGCTTGGGATGGAGACCTTCTTCTGTGACACCCACGCCCCGTGGCAGAAGGGAGGTGTAGAGAATGCGATCGGTAGGATGCGCCGGATGCTGCCACGGAAGACTGACCTCGTCACTGTGACGGACGAGCAGTTTGCAGAGCTCGTGCAGGCCTACAACAATACGCCGCGCAAGTGCCTCGGCTACCGGACCCCGGCCGAGGTCCTAGACTAGGTGTTGCACTTCGAATGTGAATTCACCTTCCCGCTTTCGCGGGAATGACGAAGACAAGGCTCCCGGAAGCTACGCCATCCCGTAGAGGCGGAGGGCGTTCTCGCGGAGGACGTTGCGGCGGAGCCTCTCGTCGATGTCCTCGCGGGCGAGCATCTCCTGCACATTGTGGGGGTACTCGGAGTCCCAGTGGGGGAAGTCCGATGCGAAGAAGAGCTTGTCCTTGCCGATGACGGAGGCGGTGTAGGGGAGCATCTTCTCGTCGGCCTCGGAGTGGAAGTACCAGTTGCCCTGCTGCACGTACTCGGTGGGTGATTTGCGGAGCATGGGGGCCTCGTCGGCGCCGCGTATCTTCCACTTCTCGTCCATGCGCTCCAGCCAGTAGGGCACCCAGCCGCAGCCGGCCTCCATCCAGCCGACGCGCAGGTCGGGGAAGAGCTCAGGGATGCCGGCGAACATCATGCTGACCATGTGGCGGAAGAGGCCGACCGGGAAGCAGAAGGTGTTGACCTCGATGAAGCGCTGGTAGTCGTCGGCGGCGAGGTGGTGGATGCCCTGGGTGGAGGAGTGGACGGCGAGCATAACGCCGAGGCGCTGCGCCTCCTCGTAGAGCGGGAAGTACTGTGCGCGCCCGAGGGGCGGGTGCGCGCCGATGGCCGAGAGCATCGCGCCGGAGTGTCCGCGCTCGGTGACGGCGCGCCGCAGCTCCTTGACGGCCTCGTCGACGTCCTGCAATGGGAGCAGCGCTACGCTCTTGAGCCGCGGGCTGACGGTCGTGAACTCCTCGTAGAGGAAGTCGTTGTAGGCGCGGCAGACGGCGACCGCGACGTCAGGCTCCCAGATGAGCGCGGCGGTGAAGCCGATGGAGGTGGGGTAGAGGATGGCGGTCTCCATGCCGCCTTCATCCATGGCGTCGAGCCAGGTCCGGGCGTCCTTCGCGACGGAGCCGAGCCGACCGCCGAGGTTGATGTCCCAGTAGTTGTGGCCCGCGCGTATCTGGCCGCCCCGCGAGCGGTAAGGCTCGTCCATGTAGGGGCGTATCTGGTCCTCAGACTCGGTTACGTGTCCGTCGCCGTCGACGATGCCGAAAGGTGTCTGCATAAGGTGATGTTACCCCACGCGGGGAAGGAATCAACAGGGATGGACAGGATGGACGAGATGGGTGGTTCGACAGGCTCACCATGAGCGGAATGGCGCGCTACTCCGCTCCACTGGATTCCAGCCTCCGCTGGAATGACGATGAAGGACGGGCGGAGTTTGTGACAGGGTAGACTCTCCGCATGGCAGGGAGGTTCAGCGCGCTGCGGCATCGTGATTTCCGCCTCTACTGGGTGGGATTCGTCATCGCCGTATCCGGCCAGCAGATGCAGTGGATGATCGAGGGCTGGCTGATCTACCAGCTTTCCGGGTCGGCGGTGCTGCTGGGCGTGAACGGCATCGCCCAGATGATCCCCTCCGTTGCGCTCACGCTGTTTGGCGGGGCGCTCGCGGACAAGTTCGACCAGCGGAAGCTGCTCATCGCCATGCAGCTGCTGTTCATCGTGGTGCTGGGGGCGCTGTCCGTGATCGGACTTGCGGGCGGGCTGACCGCGTGGCACGTGATAGCAGGAGGCTTCGCGTTGTCGGCCATCGGCGCGTTCGAGGGGCCTGCGCGACAGGCGATGTTCCCGCACCTCGTGCAGCGCGAGGCGATGCCGAGCGCCGTGGGGCTGAACGCGATGATCCACCCGGCGACACGGGTAGGCTCGCCGGTCGTGGGCGGGCTGGTCAGCGAGTTCGTGTTCAGCGCGTCGGAGTCCGCGAGCGTGGCGGGCGGCGTGGTCTTCGCGATCACGGTGGTGGCGGTGGCGGTGTACGCAGCGCTGCTGTGGCGGGTGCACCTGCCACCCGTGGTGCGGTCGCAGGGGCGGAACGTGCTGGCAGACATGGCGGCAGCGCTGGGTTACATCCGGCGCGAGAAGATATTCCTGTTCCTCATCGGGACGGCGTACTGGAACATGGCGTTCGGCGTTGCGCTGTCGGTGCTCTACCCCATCTTTGCGAAGGACGTGCTTGGCGTCGGGCCGGACGGGCTCGGCTACATGTGGGGGGCGACGGGCATCGGGAGCGTGACCGGCGTGTTCATCGCGTCGAGCATGACCGCGCCGAACCAGCAGCGTGCGCTGTTCACGAGCGGGGCGGTGACGATGGGTGTGTTCTCGATAGCGTTCGCGCTGTCGGAGTGGTACTGGGCATCGCTGGGGCTGCTGTTCGCGTACGGCACGGGAGCGTCGATGGTGAACGTGGCTGTCCAGACGAACCTGCAGATGCTGGTGGCGAACGAGTTCCGCGGACGCGTCATGGGGATATGGAGCATGGTGCACACGAGCGTCCGTCCGCTGGGGGAGCTGCAGTTCGCCGCCGTTGCTGCGCTGGCTTCGGCGCCGGTCGCGGCGATCGTGGGTGGGGTCGCAGTGCTGGCGTACACGCTTGGCTATCTCTTCCGGAGCGGCCAGGTGCACCGTCTGCAGGACCTTCGTGCAGGGTCGCAGACGAGAGAGGACGGGTAGACATGCCTACTGAACAAGAGATACTCGAACGCATCACGGTGCGGGCGGATGTCTTCGGCGGCAAACCGATCATCCGCGACATGCGTATCGCGGTGGAGCACGTTCTCGGGATGCTTGCGGCCGGAGATACAGCAGAGGACATCCTGCGGGAGTACACCTTCCTCGAGCCGGAAGACATCCAGGCGTGCCTCTTGTTCGCACAGCGCCGCGTAGCCTGGCGGCCACCTGGGTTCCCTAAGTTCACAAACGAAGTGCAACACCAGACTAAGGTGTTGCCATGGGGAACCGCTATACGCAGCTTGGGATTGAGGAACGCTGTGCGATTGCCCGCCTACGTGCTGAGGGGCGCTCGCTCCGGGAAATCGCAGCAACTCTGGATCGCCCGCCACCGACGATTGCTCGGGAGTTGAAGCGCAACGGCACGAAGGACGGCGGCTACCGGGCGACCTATGCCCACGAGCAGGCCCGTGCACGGCGCTGGAGTGGCGCACGGCTGGACCGAGACGACGAGCTCCGCAGGGATGTGCTGAGCGGGTTGCAACTGGGCTGGTCGCCGGAGGCAGTGGCGGGGCGGTTGAAGAAGGAGCGCGGCAAGAGCGTCACCTCCCATGAGAGCATCTACCGGTTCATCTACGCGCAGATAGCGCGGACGAAGGACTATTCGTGGCGCAAGCTCTTGCGACGGGGGAAGTGGCGGCGCGGTCGGCACCAGCGCGGAGGGAGCAGTTCGGCCCGCACCATTCTGCACCGCCGGCCGCTCTCGGAACGCCCTGCAGCAGTTGCCGACCGGCAGACATTCGGGCACTGGGAGGCGGATGGGATGCAGTTCGGCAGGACCGGGCAGACGGTGCTGATGCTGCACGAGCGCCGTTCAAGGCTGCTGATCGCGGTGCGGCGACCTTCGAGGGCAGCAGCACCGGTCGCCAAAGCCATCGCCGCCGTCCTGGGACCGCTGCCACCGGAGTTCCGCCAGACGGTCACGTTCGACAACGGCACGGAGTTCGCCCACCACTACGAACTCCACGCCTGGGGCATCGAGACGTTCTTCTGCGACACCTATTCTCCGTGGCAGAAGGGAGGCGTGGAGAACGCTATCGGACGGATGCGCTGGTTCTTACCCCGCAAGACGAACCTGGCCTCACTGTCGGAGGGAGAGTTCACGGCGCTGTTGAGGGTGTATAACAATACGCCGCGCAAGTGCCTCGAGTGGCAGACCCCGGCCGAGGTGCTACGAGAGCAGGTGTTGCACTTCGAATGTGAATCCACCTTCCCGCCTTCGCGGGAATGACGGGAAGAGGCGGGAATGACGAGACAACCTGCACTCGTGGTAAAGTGGGGCGCACGTACTACTGAGACCGACGGGAGGAGCGAGACATGGCAGTCGTTGACCTGCGAGAGGCAGAAGTCCCCGACAAGATGGATATGTGGGAGGCGGGCGATCCGTACTTCGACTGGATCGAGCGCGAGGGCGTCAAGCGCATCGTCGATTACAAGTTTGAGGACCTGAACGAGGTCGAGCTCGGCGACTGGGAGCGGAAGGGCGGCAAGGGCGCGGTGATCAACATCCCGAACCCGATGCTGCCGAACGACGCGCACCTGGTGGAGATCAAGCCTGGCGGCAAGTCGGAGCCCGAGAGCCACATGTACGAAGAGGTGATGTACGTCGTCTCCGGCCGCGGCGCGACGAGCGTGTGGCTGAGCGAGGGCCAGAAGGCGACGTTCGAGTGGGCGGCGGGGAGCCTGCTGGTCATCCCGCTGAACGCGTCGTACCAGCACTTCAACGGCAGCGGCACGGAGCCCGCGCGGTACGTCTCCATGACGAACGCGCCGCCCGTGATGCGCATGTTCCGCAGCAACGAGTTCGTCTTCAACAACCCGTTCCGGTTCAAGGACCGCTTCTCCGGCGAGGACGAGGACTTCTTCAACGGGCAGGGGACGCTCTACCAGCGGAAGGGGACGAAGTTCGGGACGATGTGGAAGACGAACTTCGTGCCGAACGCCGACATCATGAAACTGTGGAAGTACCGCGACCGCGGCGCGGGCGGCATCAACACGCACTTCGACCTCGCGGGGAACGTGACCGGAGCGCACATCTCCGAGTTCCCGGTGGGCACGTACAAGAAGGGCCACCGGCACGGGCCGGGCGCGCACCTGGTCATCCTGGGCGGAGTCGGGTTCTCGGCGCTCTGGTGGGATAACGATAACCCCGAGTACGAGATCGCGCCCTGGAAGAAGGGCGGCATGATCATCGTCCCCTCCGATGCCACTTACCATCAGCACTTCAACACGGGGCCTGAGCCCGCGCGCTACCTCGCGCTCCGCAGCGGCGACGGCCAACCGAGCCAGTGGGGCGAGTCCAACGTCAGCATCAAGGAAGGCGGGATGCAGATCGAGTACGAGGACCAAGACCCGGAGATCAACCGCATCTTCGAAGCCGAGCTTGCGAAGCACGGCGTCATCTCCCGGATGAAGGCGTTCATCCCGTACAGCAATGGCGTGGTCGGCCCCACGAATGAGCGCGACACGTAGGGATTGTTCGGAGCATAGCGTGATGTAGGGGCAGCCACACGGCTGCCCCTTTTCCTGAGAGATTCCTCGACTCCGCTGCGCTCCGCTCGGAACGACAAGGCCCCCACCCGGCCTCGCCCCGAGGGCCCTCACCCACGCGCTGAAGCGCGTTGCCCTCTCCCTCAGGAGAGGGGGGGCCAGGCAGGGCGCCCACGAGGGACGCCCCTACGTCAGACACCACCACCCACGGCCCCGCCGCGTGCGCTGCCCGCGCACCTGGATTCCCGCCGGTGCGGGAATGACGGGTGGGGGGCGGGAATGACGATTGCGCTACGCCAGCAGCAGGTCCGTGAGCCAGTCTTCGAGGAGGGTGCGGAGCTCGCCGGCGCATTCGCGGAGGCCGTGGCCCGCACCGGGGTAGGTGACGAGCTGCTTGGGGCCGGGCGCCCAGTCGATGATGGTCTCGGCGTTCACGAGCGGAAGGACGGCGTCGGCCTCGCCGTGGACGACGAGCAGCGGCCTGCCGCCGAGAAGCGCGGCGTCCTCCGCGCCCATCGTCTGGCTCGCGAGCGCGACCACGCCCCGGGCGTGCGTCGTGTAGCGCGACGCCGATATGACGACGCCCCCGCCGAACGAGTGCCCGACGAGCGCGACACGCGTGTAGCCGAGCGCGGCCATGTGCCAGACCGCGCAGAGCACGTCGAGCGTCGACTCGTCGAGGTTCGCCGGGTGGCGGTAGTTGACGCGCAGCGAGGCGATACCGCGCCCTGCGAGGCGGACGGCGAGGTCGCGGTAGAGGCCGCTCGCCGGGCCGTCGAACCCGCCTCGCGCGCCCGCGGCCCAGACGACGCCCACGCCGCGCTCCTCGCCGGGGCGGTGCAGGATGCACGCCACGTCGCCGCACGTCGTGTGGAGCGTCACGCCGTCGCCGGGCTGGCCGCCGGGGGCGGGAGCGTCGTCCGCGCCGAGCAACTCGACGGAGTAGCGCTCGTAGAGCGGGGCGCTGCGGTCGTCGTCGGGGGAGAACATGGAGGTATGTTACATGGGCAGAAGGCTTGCGCGTCCGCTTCGCGGCGCGTCGTGCGCTGCTGCGCACGTGTGACCTGCGGTCACTTGGATTCCAGCCGGTGCTGGAATGACGGCGGCTTGCCACGGTTGACCCTCGCCGTGCAGGGCGTAGAGTATGGCGCACAAGGGAAGGAGGCGCGGCATGACTACAACAGTGGACGTGAAGAGCTTCGTTGACGAGTTGGTGGCCGACGTGGTGGAGCCTGCGGCGGATGCGTTGATGGAGACGCGGTACTTCCGCGACCTGCGCGCTGGCACGCTGACGATACGACGGCTGCAGGGGTACGCGCTGCAGCACACGTGGTTCAACCGCGCGCTGCTCAAGAGCGGGGCGATACGCATGATCAAGGCGGCCGACAACCCGCGTGCCTTCAAGGACATGATCGCGGGCATCGTCGCCGAGCACGACCACCCGGACCTCTGCCAGGAGTTCGGCATCAACATCGGGCTGACGGACCGCGATTTCGAGGAGATGGTGCCGGTGCACGAGGTGCTGCTGCACACGAGCGTCATCGTGGCGTCGTCGCTCATCAACACGTGCCCGGCGGCGGGCAGGGCGTCGGGACTGACGAACGAGACCATGGTGCAGCGGTACTCGACGGAGCTGTTCAACTACCTGCAGGAGGCGCCGTACAACATCCCGGCGGAGCACCTGGAGTTCTTCCGCATCCACGGCATCGTGGACGTGGACCACGCGGCGGAAGCAGCGGAGGCGGTCGTGCGGATGATACGCGACGACCGCGATATCGAGATGGTGCGGCACATGGCGGAGACGCAGGTGCGGCTGAAACTGGGCAAGTTCGAGGGCATATACGACGCGTACGCGTAGGGCGCTTCTACGTCCTATCCCCCAGCGGAGGCCCTCACCCACGCGCTGAAGCGCGTTGCCCTCTCCCTCAGGAGAGGGGATCAAATCGGAAGGAGTGAATGATGCAGGTGCGGAAGATCAGCGAGGTCGAGAAGGAGCCGGCGGCAGGGCCGTTGTTCACGAGCGACGACGTAGCGCGACAGCCGCTCGCGCCGGACAGCAACGACTTCAACGTGAGCGTGGTGAGTTTCGGGGTCGGTGTGCGGAACAAGTTCCACTACCACGAGAGCGACCAGCTCCTCATCGTGACGGAGGGCCGCGGCGTGGTCGTGACGGAGAGCGGCGACCGGGCGGAGGTCGAAACGGGCGACGTAGTGTTCGCGCCTGCGGGCGAGAAGCACTGGCACGGCTCGCTGCCGGACACGTCGTTCGCGCACATCACCGTGACGCGCAAGGGCGGCCAGACGACGCAGACCGAGGAGTAGGCGTCAGCAACCCTCACCCCCAGCCCCTCTCCCAGAGGGCGAGGGGAGCCGGTATGGGCACCCACGAGGGATGCCCCTACACCAAGAGAGGTTCCTGCCTTCGCGGGAATGACGGGGAGGCCGGAACGGGGTTGCGCGTCCGCTTCGCGGCGCGACGTGCGCTGCTTGCGCACGTGTGACCTGCGGTCACTTCGATTCCAGCCGGTGCTGGAATGACGAGATCAGTTGAGCGGGTGGTCCGCGTAACCGACCTCGCAGGTAGTGTAGGCGGGGTGCTGCCCGAGGAGAGGCCGGAGGCGCGTCATCTGCTCGCTGAGGCCGGGTGTCGCCTCGCCGGACTGCAGCGTGTCCTCGGTCTCCCACAGCATGACGATCATTCCGCGCGTGTTGCCCTCGCGCATCAGGTACGCGCCATCGTAGCCGGGGAGCCTGCGCATCTCCGGCACCACGAGACGCTCGAAAGCGTTCTGGGCGTCGTCGAGCGCAGGGCGGGCGTGGACCTCGAAGGTGATGACTCTCGCGTGCATGCGGGGGACTTTATCACGTCCTCCTACAGGCTCTTCACCTTCGGCGCAACGTCGGAGGCGAGGAACCCTGGAACGGTATCGTCGTGGAAGTCGAGGTGCTGGAACTGCACCTCGCTGATGCCGAGCTCCGCGAGCCTGCCGAGGTGGTCGATGACCTCCTCCGCTCCACCCGCCGGCTGACCGCGCTCACGTACAGCGGCCTTCCGTGCCTCGAGAGCACCCACTCCCGCCATCCTGGGGAAGCGGTCCATGTTCCGCTCGATGGTCGCATCGTCCGGGCCGACGAATGCGAACGTCATCATCGTCTTCCTGATCGACGCCGGGTCGCGGCCGATGGCCTCACAGTGCGCGTCGAGGATGGCGATGCGCTCGGCAAGGGTCTCCGGTGGCGCGTTGACCGTGTTCCACTCGTCGGCGTACTGAGCGGCATAGCGCAGCGTGCGCTTCGGTCCGTTGCCGCCGACGAGCAGGTACGGACGGCCCGGCGCGGGCTTCGGCAGCACGTCGATGTCTTGCAGCTGGTAGTACCTGCCGTCGAACGAAACCGGCCCCGGCCCCCACATCGCCTTCATCAGCCGGATAGCCTCGCCCAGCCGCGCCGCCCGCTCGGCAGGCTCCGGGAAGGGGATGCCGTAGGCGTCGTGCTCGGGCTGGTGCCAGCCGTTGCCGACGCCCATCACGAACCTCCCGCCGCTGAGCAGGTCGATCTGTGCGGCCATGCGTCCCACGTCGACGGGGTGGCGGAACGTCACCGGCGCGACGAGCGGCCCGAACCGGAGCGTCGACGTCTCGCGCGCTGCGACCGCGAGCGACGTCCATGTCTCCAGCGACGGGCGCTGGTCGTTGATGAAGTAGTGGTCGGAGCGGAACACCGACGGGAAGCCGAGCCGCTCCGCGAGATGGAGGATGTGCAGCCACCGCTCCCAGTCCAGGTCGTGCTGTCCCTCCACCATCAGGCCAACGTCCATGTGGCGCCTCGCTTCCGAAGATGGCGCTAGTCTACGGGAAAAGGCCTGCGCTCATGCCTTGCCTTCTCTCACGTCATCGATGTACTGGAGTTCTTCCTCGGTCGGCTGGTAGTGGACGCCTGCGATGGTGCCGGTCACGTGGCTGCGCATGATCAGGTTGGTGTACGCGAAGTACCGCATGTGTCTGATGCCCCACCACCTGTGGATATGCCAGTGGGTGATGGCGAGCGCAAGCAGCCACGTCATCAGCAGCAGGGCAAGGACTATCAGCAGCAGGACTACCCAGGCATTCATGCTTTCCCTCTCGTCATGGGCGCGGGAAGGCTATGGGCAGCGGCGTTCAACGTCAAGGCGCCCCCATTCCCCCATCCAAGTGCGGGGCAGGCTCTAACCTTCCCCCGTCAAGAGGGAAGGGACCCGCCGGACGCGCATGACGGCTTCCGCGCGTCGGGTGTAGGATTGCCGCGCAAGGCTCGACAGTACGAAAGGAGGCCGGCGATGGCAGAGCGCGTGTGGGAGAAGTACCTGAGCGAGGCTGACCTGGAGCACGTTTCGGCGAGCGGACACAAGACCCGCGGGTTCGGGTCGCGGCCTGCTTTGCTGATGATCGACCTCTACCGATGGGTGTTCGGCGACAAGCCACAGACGGTGATGGAGGCGAAGGACGAGTGGCCGGGGAGTTGCGGGCTTGCGGCTTGGGAGTCGCTGCCGCACATCCAGCGCCTGCTGGCCGCCGCGCGCGAGACGGGCATCCCTGTCGTGCACGTCACCGGCCTGCCGGAGAGCGAGTCCGGCGTCATCGGCTGGGCGTCGGCGGGACGCAAGGACTCGGGCCGCGCGGGCTACATGGGCGGCGGCGCAAAGCGCGAAGGGATGTACGACATCATCCCGGAGGTCGCGCCCATCGAGGGTGAGGTCTTCCTGAAGAAGACGTCGCCGAGCGCGTTCTGGGGCACGCCGGTGACCGGTCACCTGACGGCGCTGGGCGTCGACACCATCATCGTTGCGGGCGAGAGCACGAGCGGGTGTGTCCGGGCGTCGGTGGTCGACGCGTGCACGAACCGCTACAAGGTCGTTGTCGCGGAAGAGTGCGTGTTCGACCGTCACGAGGCGCCGCATGCCATCAACCTGTTCGACATGAACCAGAAGTACGCGGACGTCATGCCGCTCGACGAGATCATCGAGTGGATGAACCAGTGGCAGGCGCCGGAAGGCTTCGGCGACGCCGAGTGACGTGACACATCACTTCAACGCATGACCCCACGGTGTGCGCTGGTTGCGCACGTGTGACCTGACGGTCACCTGGATTCCCGCCTTCGCGGGAATGACGGGTGCTACGCACCGCGTCCAGGGCTGCGAGGTTGCGCGCTAAAGCGTGGGCCTTCGCGGGAATGACGGTGTAGACGGAGGAACGTATGGGACGGCTGGACGACAGGGTGATCATCGTGACGGGGGGCGCGGCCGGCATCGGCCGGGCGTTCGCGGACGGGTTCGTGCGCGAGGGCGCGTCCGTCGTGCTGGCGGACATCAACGGCGAGCAGGCCGAACGCTCGGCGGAGGAGCTGCGGCAGGCAGGCGGGCAGGCGATGGCGCTGACCGTCGACGTGTCGGACCAGGCGCAGACGGAGATGATGGCGGCTGAGACGCTGTCGCGCTTCGGGAAGATCACGGGGCTCGTGAACAACGCGGCCATCGCCATCCGGGTGCGCCACACGCGCGCGCCGCTGGAGGAGATACCGCTGGACGAGTTCGACCGGATGCTCGCGGTGAACCTGAAGGGCGTCTTCCTCTGCTCGCGTGCAGTGTTGCCGCACATGAAGGAGCAGGGCTACGGCAAGATCATCAACATGAGCTCCGGCACGTTCTTCAATGGGCGTGAGAACCTCGTGCACTACGTGGCGTCGAAGGGCGGCGTCATCGCGTTCACGCGGGTGCTCGCGCGCGAGGCCGGACCGTCCGGCATACGGGTGAACTCGATAGCACCGGGGCTGACGGCGAGCGAGACCGAGGAGCACTCCATGGAGGAGTTCGCGGTGCGCATCCCGAACCGAGCCATCAAGCGCATCGAGGTGCCGGAGGACCTCGTCGGCGCGGGCATCTTCTTCATGTCGGAGGAGAGCGACTTCATCTCCGGCCAGACGCTCGCGGTCGACGGCGGCGTCGTGGTGCATTAGGGACACCCTCACCCCCGCGCTGAAGCGCGTTTCCCTCTCCCCGGGGGCGAGGGATGCTGGGTTCCCGCCTTCGCGGGAATGACGGTAGAGGCGCGGAAACGGCAGGAGGCGCGGGATGGCGGTTGAATCGGGGATGGCGGACCACAAGCGAGAGGTAATCGAATGGGCAAGCTGGACGAACGGGTGATCATCGTGACGGGCGGAGCGCAGGGCATCGGCCGAGCGTTCTCGATGCGGTTCGCGGAGGAAGGCGCGCGGGTGGTCATCGCCGACATCAACGGTCCCGCCGCGGAGAAGACGGCGGCGGAGATAGGCGAGGCGGGCGGCGAGGCGATCGCGGTACCGACGGACGTCTCCGACCACGAGTCGACCGAGGCGATGGCGCAGGCCGTGCTCGGGAAGTGGGGCCGCATCGACGGGCTCGTGAACAACGCTGCGGTCTTCCAGCGCCCGCAGATCACGCGGGGCACGGTGGAAGAGATCACGGCTGAGGAATGGGACCGTGTCATGGCAGTGAACGTCCGCGGGCCGTTCCTCTGCTGCCGGGCGGTGCTGCCGCACATGAAGGCGCGCGGCTACGGCAAGATCGTCAACATCAGCTCCGGCACGTTCTTCTCGGGGCGCTCGTCCACGCAGTACGTAGCGTCAAAGGGCGCGGTGGTCGGCATGACGCGCACGCTCTCGCGGGAGGTCGGCGACTTCAACATCACGGTGAACTCGATCGCGCCGGGCTCGACGGCGAGCGACCCAGAGCGCGACGAGTCGAACTACCAGGGCCGCGTGCCCGACCGCGCCATCAAGCGCGTCGAGCGTCCGGAAGACCTCGCGGGTGCTGGCGTCTTCTTGATGTCGTCGGACAGCGACTTCATGACTGGCCAGACGATGATCGTGGACGGCGGCGCCGCGCTGAACTAGGGCCCCACCGTCATTCCCGCGAAGGCGGGAATCCAGCGTGACCCTCAGTCACATCACCGTCTTCGAGGTGGAGCAACAATGAGTTCAGTATTCGAAACTTGGCGCGAGCAGATCGAATCGCATGAGCGCGACGCCGCTGCGTTCGGCGGCGGGCATGGTCACGGGCATGGCCATGGACACGGGCACGGTCGCCGCGCCTTCAACTACGCCAACAGGC
The DNA here is from genome assembly GCA_965206315.1 of Dehalococcoidia bacterium. GTDB lineage: Bacteria > Chloroflexota > Dehalococcoidia > Lucifugimonadales > Australimonadaceae > Bin16. The sequence goes on along the minus strand of OZ242210.1, from coordinate 2,638,027 downwards.
CGTTGGACCCGTACCGCACCGACGACGCGGTGCTGAACGGCCTCTACGCCACACTGGGACCGGACGCGGACGTGCTCGACGTTGGCGGGGGCGCAGGCCGCTACGCACTCCCGCTCGCGACGCGGGCCAGGCATGTCACGGTGGTCGAGCCGTCCGGGGACTCCGTCGAGATGCTCACGACCCGCGCGGCGGAGGCCGGGATATCCAACATCACCGTCATCAACGAGCCGTGGGAGGACGCGGAGGCGCCCTCGGCTGATGTGGTGCTCTGCTCGCTCGTCCTGCACCATGTACCGGACGCTGTGCCTTTCGTAACCAAGATGCAGGAGCACGCGAAGGACCGCGTCGTGCTCGTGGAGATGATGGAGACGCCGGGCGCGCTGGAGGTGCCCTTCTTCGATCGGGTGCACGGCTCGGCTCCAACGCCTCTACCGGGGTTGCCCGACGTGCTGAACCTGCTCTGGGCCATGGATATCTTCCCCGACGTGACCATGGTCAGCGCCGATGCCGCCCTGCTCGATGCGGGCCGCGAGGCGGCGGTGGAGCAACTGCGGCGTCGTTTGGGCGTGAGCGAGGGCAGCGATGCGGACGGACTCCTGCTCGCGGCTGCTGACGAACTGTTGGAGGAGACCCCCGAAGGCTGGGTAGTCCGGGGCGTTTCCCCACGCCGGCAGGCCGTCGTTACGTGGAGGCCTGCGTAGGGCGATGGATGTCTCCCGTTGCGTGCGCCATTCCTGAGCAGATACCCTGATTCAACGGCGTGACTGGCAGGTCGCCCTCACCCGCCGCGCTAGCGCGCTGCGACCTCTCCCCGAAGGAGAGGTGGGATACTGGATTCCCGTCTTCGCGGGAATGACGGAGTGGGGGCGGAAATGGCGCGTTAGGGCTGCGAGGTTGCGCGCTGAAGCGCGGGCCTGCGCAGGAACGACGGAACAACGACGCAAGGAGAATCGCATGGGAGAGATCGTCTGGGCCGCAGGATCGGTGCACGCGCCGCAGTTGTTGACGAGGCCTCCGCAGGAGGACCAGGCACAGCTGCAGGCCGGGATAGACGCGATGGGCGTGCTCGGCAGTGAGCTGGACGCGACCCAGCCGGACGTGCTGATCCTCATCGGCATCGACCACGTCGAGACGTTCTTCCCCGGCTCGGTGCCCGCGTTCGCGGTCATCACCGGCGAGACGGCGACGGCGGAGTTCGCGGGCCACGAGTACGAGGTGCCCATCCACCAGGAGTTGGCGCTCGCGCTGCTGAACGGCCTCGTAGCGGACGGCATCGACCTCGCGTACGCGCACGAGGCGCTGCTCGGGCACGCATTCGCGACGCCGCTGGAGTACATCCACCAGGGCAGGGCGATCCCTATCGTGCCGATGTTCGTGAACGTCTACCTGCCACCCCTGCCGACGACCCACCGCTGCATCCAGGTCGGCGAGGCGATGCGCAAGGTCATCGAGTCGAGACCGGAAAAGGTGGCGATCCTCGCCAGCGGCGGGCTGTCGCACTACCCGGGCACGTGGAAGTACTTCTACCCGGAGTACGAGTTCGACCACTGGGTCATCCAGGAACTGGAAGAGGGCAGACCAGAGTCGCTGCTGGAGCTCACCGGCGAGCAGTTGGATGAGGTCGGCAACACGGAGTTGCTGCCGTGGCTGATCATGTTCGGCGCGACCGGCAACCGGCGCGGCGAGCTGCTCAGCTACCAGCCGACGTCGCACCACGGCCACGGCGTCATGCGCTTCATCCCCGATCGCGGCGGTCGCGGTCAGGAACCTCGCGATATCCCGAAGTTCGGCGGCTTCGAGTTCAAGGGCCAGGGCTACGAGTTCTACAAGTACCCGACGCTCGAGACGTACCCGCTGAACAAGGCGCTGTTCGAGTTGCGGCGTGACGAGAGCCTGCGGGCACGGTTCGTGCGCGACATGGATGGCGTCGCGGCGGAGCTGGGCGTGACCGGCGAGCAGGCGGTGGCGCTCAAGACGATGAGCACGGACGTGCTCGCGAAGGCGGGCGCGCACGGTATCCTCGCCATCACGACGACGCTCACGCTCCAGCGCTCGGCGAAAGAGGCGGGCATCGAGATCACGTCGGTGGCGTAGCAGGGCACAGCCCTGCACCCACTCTCTGGATGAGTCGATGACTACCGACGTACGCCCCCGTTGTCCGTGGCCGGGCGCGGACGACCTGATGCTCCGCTATCACGACGAGGAGTGGGGCGTCCCCACGCACGACGAGCGCACGCTGTTCGAGTTCCTCGCGCTGGAGGCGGCGCAGGCCGGGCTCTCATGGCGGACGATCCTCCACAAGCGCGCGGCGTTCGTACGGGCGTTCGACGGCTTCCACCCGGAGCAGGTGGCGCTCCTGGGCGACTCCGACATCGAGCGGATGCTGCAGGACCCTGGCATCGTGCGGAACCGGCTGAAGCTGCGGGCGATCGTGCACAACGCCCAGCGGTTCATCGAGGTGCAGCGCGAGTTCGGCAGCTTCGACGCCTACCTCTGGGGCTTCTTCGGCGGCGCGCTGCCGAGGCCGGACGTGCTGACCGGCGACATGGTCCCCGCGACGACGCCGGAATCGGACGCGCTCTCCGCCGACCTGAAGCGTCGCGGCTTCAAGTTCGTGGGCTCGACCATCGTGTACGCCTACATGCAGTCCGTCGGCCTCGTGAACGACCACGTCACGGGCTGCTTCCGCGCGCCGTGACTATCGCTTCCTGACGGCGATCATTTGGCGAGCGCGTGTGGCAGCAGCCTCCCAGGAAGGGAGCGCGGCCTTGCTGTTGCACCCAGGTGGCGCGATAGCGTAAGCCTCTATCAGGTCGGGGGCATATGGCTTCGCACGCTTCTGTGCTTTTCGCCCCAGTGCGATGACTGGCAACCCATCGAACAAAGCCAGTTGTTGGGTCAGGTAATGCTTGGCGCACCATTGCTCTGACTCAGTACGCACCGGGCCCGTTTCTTGTGGAGCGGAGCACAGGTAGGTCTCGGTGATCCATGTCTTCTTCAACTGCTCTGCGAACTCCAAGCCGGGGAATATCAAAGACAACACCCTTCGCAGATTCCGGTGAAACAGGTCCTTCCCGTCTCTGAAGTGTTCAAACGTGTCCAGGCAAGACTGGTTCAGCAGGTCCAGGGGTTCCGCTTCAGAGGGCAGGGAGTCGTAAGGGTCACCCGGTTCAGCGACCAGCAGTACGACCTGTACTTCCTGTAGAGACGAGGTTGCGCCTACAAATCCGCGAGGCGCGTGACCCTCTTGTGGGTCCCACTTTGCAACCCCGTCACAGGCTCCCCCTGAATCCTGGGCAGGGGGCGTATGCGGGCAAGAGGATGCTGGTTACTTCTGGGACAGGAGAGTATTTCATATGAAGATTACCGCTCCTCCTGCTCGCGGAGGATGAGCAGGGTGGTAGGGATGCCGGCGGCGATGATGAGCAGGATGGCCGGCATCGCGGCGCGGGCGAAGAACGCCTCCGACGCAGCGCTCCAGACGGACGTTGCGAGCGTCCGGAAGCCGGTCGGGCTGAGGATGAGTGTCGCCGGCAGTTCCTTCATCGTGAGCAGGAAGACGAGCGCGGCCCCGGCGGCGATGCCCTTCGAGAGCATCGGCAGCGTCACGAGCCGGAAGGCGTGGAACGGCGTCTTGCCGAGGCTGCGCGCGGCCTCCTCCAGCCGGGGACTGACCTGCTTCAGCGCGGTCTGCGTCGCGCCCACGGACGCCGGAAGGAAGAGGACGACGTAGGCCGTCACGAGGAGGAAGGTCGTCTGGTAGACCGGCGTGAGGACGGACGCGCCGAAGAAGACGAACGCCAGCGCAACCGCGAGGCCGGGCAGGGCGAACCCGACGTAGGCGAGGCGCTCCAGCAGCGAGGAGACCCATCCGGGGTAACGCACGGTTAGGAGCGCAACAGGCGTGGCGGCGACTGCGGCCGCGGCTGCGGCCAGCGCGGAGACGTAGATGGTGCTGACCGTGTTGCTCCAGAGCAGATCGAGCGGCTCGCCCGCGGTGACGCCGCGCACCACCCAGTAGATGAGGAGCGCCATCGGCCCCGCGAGCGAGAAGAACACGACTGCCGCAGCGTAGAGCGCGGCGGGCCATCGCCAGCGTCCGAGACTCGCGACGTGCGGCATGCGCTGCGCGCCGGGCGTGACGCGGTGGTAGACCGCGCTCCCTCTCGTCCGACTCTCGGCGATGAGCAGCGCGATGGCAAGTGCGGTCAGCGCCAGCGAGAGCGCGGCGGCGATACTGCGATCGAACGCGGTCTCGTACTGGATGAAGATGACCCAGGTGAACGTCTGGTAGCGCAGCAGCGAGACGGCCCCGAAGTCGCTGAGCGTGTAGAGCGCGACGAGCAGCGAACCTGCGACGATGGCCGGACGCAGCAGGGGCAAGGTTACGGAAAAGAACGCCTCCGCAGACGATCTGCCGAGGCTGCGCGCGGCCTCCTCCATCGCGGGGTCCATCCGTTGCATCGCGGCCTTGACCGGCAGCATGACGTACGGGAAGGAGAGCAGTGTGAGCGTGAGCGCAGCGCCGGGCAGGCCGAAGATCGACGGCAGGCGGTCGACGCCGAGCGGCTCCAGCCAACCCTGCGCCATGCCCTTCGGGCCGAGCGCGGTGATGACGAGCAGCGCGAAGACGTAGCTGGGGATGGCGAGCGGCAGCGCGGTGAGCATCCCGAACGTGCGACGGAAGGGCAGGTCGGTGCGAAGTGTCAGCCACGCGAGCGAGACGCCGATGGCGGCGCAGGCGGCGGTGACGATGCCGACGAGCAGGACGGTGCGGAGCAGGATGCCGAGCGTGCGCATGCTGAAGAGCACGTCCAGGCCCGCCGTGCCGGACTCGAGTGTCCGCACGAGGAGGTAGACAGGTGGGAGAAGCATGAGAAGCCCGATGGCAGCGGCGGGCAGCCAGATGAAGACGGGCGGCATCCTGACGGGCCGGACCCTGTGCTGTTCCTCGGGAGTGTTCGTTACGCTCTGCACTGCGGCTATCTTTCACACTGACGGCTGTCGGCGCAACGGGATAGACCGCCCCGGCGCCGGGGAGGATCGGCGGCCGGGGCGAGTGGAAGTCGCTACGGGAGCGCGCGGAGGTCGCGCAGGATCGCGGTCGTGCCTTCGAGGTCGGCCAGGTCGGCGAGCGCGATGTCGGGCCTCTCGATCTCGTCGAGCGGAGTCAGCAGCCGGTTGATATTCACGCCTTCGACGAGGGGGTACTCGAAGGTCTGGCCCGCGAAGAACTGCTGAGCGACTGTTCCGAGGAGGAACTCGACGAAGCGCTCGGCGTTCTCGCGGTTCCCGGCGGTGCTGAGGATGCCCGCGCCAGAGACCATGACGAGCGCGCCGGGCCCGCCGCCGGACGGATGGTAGTTGCGCGCGCCGAAGTCCTCGCCCTCCTCGGAGATGAAGCGGTAGAGGTAGTAGTGGTTGACGAGCCCGATGTCGACCTCGCCCGCGGCGACGGCGGCGACCTGCGGCGTGTTCTTCGGGTAGATGGTTGCGCCGTTGGCGACCATGCCCTCTATCCATTCGGCGGTCTTCTCCTCGCCCCAGAGCTTGCGCATGCCGGTGACCATGGTGAGGAACGAGCCGTTGGTTGGCGCCCAACCGACGCGGCCCTTCCACTTCGGGTCCGTCAGTTCGAAGACGTCGGCGGGGAGCTCGTTCTCCGGCACACGGTCCGGGCTGTAGACGAGCACGCGCGCCCTGCCGGAGATGCCGGCCCAGAGTCCCTGCGGCGACCGCGCCCACTCCGGCGAGCGCTGCAGGATGTCGGCGGGCAATGGCGAGAGCAATGACTCGACCGCGCCGAGTCCGCCGGGGTCCTGCGCGTAGAAGACGTCAGCGGGGCTGTTCGCGCCCTCCTCGAGGAGCGTGGCGGCGAGCGACGCGGTGCCGCCGTACTTGACCTCGACGTCGATGCCGGTCACGTCGGCGAACTGCTGAATGATGGGGTCGACGAGGCTCTCACCGCGTCCGGAGTAGACGACGAGCGAACCGGCGCCCTGCGGCACTGGCGTAGGCGTCGCTTGGGGTTGCGCGGTCGGCGTGGCGGTGGGGTCGGCGCCGCACGCGGCTACGACCGCAGCAACGAGCGCCAGCGCCGCAGCGGCTAGCACCGGCCTGAGGTAGAAGGGAAGTCGCATGGAGTCTGCCTCCTCTTATGTAGTTAGGTGAGCCTGCTAGATGAAGTTAGTATGTACTAACTTGAATGAGGAGTATACGCGACGCTCCGAAGCTGTCAATAGGCAATTCCAATGAGACCAGAGGATGGAGAGGACCGGTAGGACGTCAGCCGGGGTAGCCGGGCGGGAGGAGGTTTGGGATGGAGTCGTGGATGGGGTATGCCGCGCCGCACGCGGCACAGGTGAGTGTCCCTGTGACGACATCCTGGCCGTCGGCGTACTCGACAGCCAGCGTGAGCGGCGCCTTGTCGGTGGGGCAGGCGAGGATGTCGATCAGGTCGCGGCGCATGGGCAGGGCTCCAGGATTGGTGCGGGGATGATACAGGAAGGGCGCACCTTGGCGGGAGTTACGGGTGAGGGGTTGCTGGACGTTTGCATTGCGCGTTGGCGCGGACTACTATGCGCCCACCAGACACGACCCAGGCCGACCGAGTGCAGCGAGCGTGACCCTTGAAAGGGGTTGGCGATGGCCCTGCCGAGCGTCCCAAGGTCAGTAGTCACGGCGTCGACGACAGCGTTGATGCCGTTTTCGGCGATGAGCCGCCTCCCCTTCTGCTGTTCGTATCACCGCCCGAGTATCACCCCGCCGGGCGGTCTCTCTTTGTCTCTGATAGTCGGGTCTTGTGACCGGAGCAGGCGCGAACGTGCTCCGGTGGGAGATGAGTGCCGGCCTAACGGAGGAGGGCAGTGATGACAGAAGAACTGAAGGTCACGGAGGCCTCGGAAGAGCAGGTCGCCGCTAACAGGGCGGCCCAGCATGCTTACGAGAGCTGGATCAGGTCCATCGGTGTTCCCGTACACGAGGGATACTACCTCGACGATCTCCGCACCATCGAACTCGGATGGTGGGAAGAGCGCCAGTGCAACGCCGCGTTCCTCCAGCTGGAGGGACAGCAGGGCGTGGCGGAGGCGCGTGTAACCGAGATCGCGCCCGGCCAGACGCTCCCGCCGCTGAAGTTCGCGCTGGACGACGTGGTCTACGTGCTGGAAGGCCGCGGCTTCTGCACCGTCTCGTCGGACGACGGCCAGAGCTCGCGGACGTTCGAGTGGCAGAAGCACAGCCTCTTCCTGCTGCCCCGGAACTACACGCACCAGCTCTCCAACGCGCAGGGAGACCGCCCCGCGCGGCTTCTGCACAACAACTACCTGCCGGTCGCCATGGTAGGCGTGCCCGACCCGGAGTTCTTCTTCAACAACCCCTCGGCTTCCGGCGCAGGCCGGCTGGTGGGCGAGTTCTACTCCGAGGCGAGGGTGCACAACCGGCCTATCGCCAACGGGCGCGTGCGCGCGCAGTGGATAGGCAACTTCTTCCCGGACATGCGCTCCTGGGACAAGCTGGTGCCGTTCTACGGACGCGGCGCCGGGGGCACGACGGTGTTCATCGAGTTCCCTGACTCGCCGATGACGTGCCACATGTCGGTGTTCGATGCGGGCACCTACAAGAAGGGACACCGTCACGGGCCGGGCTTCGTCATCGTCATCCCGCGCGGCGAGGGGTACTCGATCATGTGGCCGGAGGGCCACGAGAAGATCGTCATCCCCTGGCACGAGGGCAGCGTATTCGTGCCTCCGGCACGATGGTTCCACCAGCACTTCAACGTGGGAGAGGAACCGGCGCGCTACCTCGCGCTGCACCCGCCAAGGCAGTTCTCCGGAACGGGAGAACGCGTCGAGAACCCCGCCGCGAACCAGATCGAATACCCGGACGAGGACCCGTTCATCCGCGAGAAGTTCGAAGGAGAGCTCGGCGCACGCGGGTTCAAGAGCCTCATGCCGGAGATCGCCTACCAGGACCACAACTTCGAATGGGACTACACCGCCGTCGAGGCGCAAGTGAGGTCGTCACAGCCGTAGGGAAGCGCAAGCCAGAGATGAGAGGAGGGCTCGACCATGAGCTTCAAGGGGACTCTCGTAGCGGCATTCCTTCTGACCTGTCTGTTCATCGTGGCGTGCGGCAGCGATGCGCCGCCCACGCCCACCCAACCTTCGCCGACTCCCACGCCTGAGCCAGCGGCGCCGGCAGCGCCGACGCCCACCGCCATGGCGCCCGGCGAACCGACGCCCACACCCGCGCCGGACGCCCCCGCCCCGACGGCAGCGCCGCCCACCCCGACGCCCACGCTGGCGCCGACTCCCACACCCCCACCGTCGTTCGACGCGGAGGCGCACTTCCGCGGCAAGACGATCAGGCTGATCGTGGGGTTCAACCCCGGCGGCGGGACGGACACGCAGGCCCGGTTCCTCGCGGCCAACCTGGGGCGCTTCATCCCAGGCAACCCGCGCATCGTCGTCTCCAACCACACGCCGCAGATGGCGGCCTCCAACTTCGTCTGGAAGTCTGAACCGGACGGGACAGTGCTTCAGTACACGGCGGGCACCCTGATAACCGACTCCTTCGAGCCGGAGGCTGAGTTCACGGTCTCCGAGTTCGGGCTCATCGGCGCGCCCCAGGGTGGCAACCCCTTCTGGGCCCACCGCGGAACGCTCCCCTACACGGACATCAGGGATGCGATGGGGAATCCGGGCGGTGAGCCGCTCATCCAGACGGGCCCCGGCAGCGCACCGGAAGTCACCGGCAGCGCTCTCGGCGGGATGCTGATAGCCGACTGGCTCAACCTGCCCATGGACTACAGGGTTGTCGCCGGCACGGGCACGGAGCAGACGCTCCTCATGATGGAGCGCGGCGACATCAACGCGATGATCGTCTCGCCCGGAAGCTCCTGGTACACGCTGCCCGCCCGGCGCCCCGGATGGTTCTCCAGCGGCTTCCTGAAGCCGTTCACGAGCCTGCTGGTGCCGGGACAGGAGATCCATGCCAACGCGGAGGTCGAGTTCACCGCTCCGCACGCGCGTGACCTGCTCGAAGAGGACCAGGCTTCCCTGTTCAACGCGCTCACGTCTCCCCAACACGTCGCATTGAAACACCTCGCTGGACCACCCGGCATGGACCCCGCCGTCCTCGCGACACTGCGCAAGGCATGGGACGACGCAAACGCCGACCCGGAGTTCAACGCGGACTTCTCTCGCGTTCTCGGAACCGAAGTGGCCCCTGTGCCGGGCGCACTGCTCCAGCAGATCTACGAAGCGACAGTCGACGGTTACCGCGTGCATCTGGACTCGCTCGGCGAGATACAGGAGAGGTTGTTCAGCAAGTTCATCGAGTGAGGTGACGAGCCGGTCCGAGGTGAACACGGCCTGCCGGAGAGGAACCGATGCCTGATTTCAGCCAGGTGTTCGTGGGACTCGGGCACCTGGGGACCTCTACCTACTGGATCACGTTCGGGGCCGCCGTCCTGATAGCGGCGGCCGCGGGCGTGATTCCGGGACTGTCGGCGCCGCTGCTGATGGCGCTGGCGATCCCGTTCGTCGTCTTCACCATCGACGACCCGGTCGTCGGCATCGTCTTCCTCGCGACCATCACGGGCGTCGAGGAAATGCTGGACGTCCTGCCCATCATCGCGATGGGCCATCCCGGCGGTGGACAGGTCACGTTCATCGAGGGCAGACCGCTCTCGCAACGGGGGCAGGCTGCACGAGCACTGGGGTTCGTGTACGTCGTCTCTGCGATAGGCGGTGTCGTCGGCGCGGTCGTCCTGCTGCTGACCATGCCTGTTCTCAAGCCGTTCATCCTCTCGTTCGGGTTCGGGGAGATCGGAGCGATGGGACTGTTCGGCGTGGCCCTTGTCGGCGCACTCAGCCGTGGGGCGATGATCAAGGGGCTCGCCGCCGGGCTGTTGGGCATCCTGCTGGCCACGGTGGGCACCGACCCGTTCACCGGAACGGACCGCTACACCCTCGGCTCCCTGCAACTCGACTCCGGATTGCCGCTCATCGCGATGACCGTGGGGCTGTTCGCTCTCCCCGAGATGATGGACCTCACGATGACCCGGCGGGCGCTCGCGTCGTCGAGCGCCGCGCTGAACGTCAAGGAGGTATTCGCGGGGGCAGCCCTGGCGTTGACGAAGACGCCGCTCATCATCCGGCACTCGATCCTTGGCGTCATGATGGGCGCCATACCGGGTGTGGGCGCAAGGGTGGTCTCATGGCTCTCGTACGGCGTGGGCATAGCGCTCAGCAAGGACAAGAGTCAGTTCGGCAAGGGCTCCTTCGACGGCCTGGTCTTCTCCGAATCGGTACAGAGTTCGAAGGAAGGAGGGCAGGCGATCCCGACGCTGGCGATGGGCATCCCCGGCGGCTTCAGCTGGGCGTTCGTACTCGTGGCGATGCTGGCCTACGGCATCTCGCCCGGACCGCCGATGCTCACCCGCTTCGCGGACATCACCACCCTCATCGTGGTGAGCCTCGTGCTGGGGAACGCTGCGCTGGCCATCGTCGGACTGCTCGCCTCCGGTCAGCTGGCGAAGCTGAGCCGCATCCCGTACCCGCTGCTCGCCGCAGCCATCATCCCGCTCGCGTTCCTCTCATCCTTCCAGGACATGCGCCACTGGCTGGCCATCCCCATCGTCCTGGGGTTCGCCGTGGTCGGGATGCTGATGAAGTTCTTCCGGTGGCCCCGACCGCCGATGATCCTCGGGTTCATCCTCGGCCCCATCATCGAGCACAACCTCATGTCGGCGGTCAGCATCCACGGCCCGGTCGGAATGCTGACACGGCCCATCACCATCACGCTGATACTCCTGTCCATCGCCGTGGGCCTGGGCTTCGCTTTCCTCGCTTCCAAGAGCGAATCGACCGAGCGGATGATGACCCAGCCAGGCGGCGCAGCGCCGTCCGGCGGAAGCCCCGACCCGCCGCCCGGCATGGGCAGTCCAAGGAAGCAGACACGCATCGTGTGGCGCTCCTGGGAGCACTTCTTCCCGCTCGTGGTGATGGTGGTGGCGCTGGTCTTCATCATCGAAGCCATCGACTTCCCCACGAGGGCGCGGTCCATGCCGATGATGGTGGGCATCGGCCTGTTCGGGCTGGCCTGCATCCAGTTGCTGCTGCAACTCCGGGGAGTCAGTTCGGGCGACATCCTGGACCTGGGCATGATGAGCAAGGCCGATGAGCAGCGCCGCACGGGCAAGGTACTGCTCGGCCTGATAGCCATGTTCGTCCTGATATCGATAACCTTCGGGCTGAAGTGGGCCGCGATAACGCTCGCCCTGGTTTTCCCCGCCGCCGTGTCCGGCAGGGCGTACGCGAAGTGGGGCCTGCTGACCGGGGCGTTCATCACGGTGCTGGTGATCGGTCTCTTCGACAACGTGCTGTTCGTCATCTGGCCTCAGCCCGCGGTGTGGCTGTTCCTCAAGGACCTGTTCGGCTGAGGGGCTCCGCCCATAGCTCAGGCTGCCAGCTCTTGCTCGACGATGTAGCGCAGCACGTCCGACAGCAGGAAGACGACGATCCCAAGGATGACGACGACGTTGACGTGGCCGAGCGCGGCAGCGATTGCGCGCAGGCGTCCGGGCCGGACGGCGACGGCGTCCGCGATGCGCCTGCGGCGGCGGATGGCGATGAAGAACATCCAAGCGGAGAGCGCGACCTTGAGGGCGAGCACTGCGGCGTAGCGCGCGGTGGCGGTCGGCTCCGAGATGCGCGTGAAGAAGAGGACGGCGCCGGTCACCACGAGCGTCCACATCGCGAGCCGCACGAGCCCGCCGAAGCGTTCGGTCGCGGAGCGCGCACTGTCGGAGGAGAGCGAGCCGCTCGTAACGGCGGGGCGCAGGACGAGCAGGTAGAAGATGCCGCCTCCCACCCAGGCCACGGCGGCGATGGCGTGCGCCCAGCGGGCGGCGAGCAGAGCAGCGTCGGTCATAGCGGGCGGCATGGTAGGGGAGCGCGGAGCGTTCGGCAACGCGGTGTGACATCTGCCCCTTACGCCAACACCCGGCGGGCGGGTACGCTGTCCCGATGAGAGGTGTTTCCTCCTGCTGCTGCTTCGTACAGGATCCGCGTCTATCGTTATCCGGGGACCGCGAGCGGCCCGGAGCGGTTATAGGCGGGTCTTGCGCGGCGATGAGCGGTATTGAGCGGTCTGGGAGGGTAAGCGCAGGGCTGGAACCAGAGGTGGATGTGCACGAGATCAGCGGGAGTGAGCGGTTAAGCCCCGTGGCGCGGAGATCCGGGACAAGGCGCGGCAATCGAGAGGTGATATCGCTAGCGCGGGGGCGAGGCGGGTGCGTACCATGAACTACCGAACCGGAGGTGTGTGGATGGCCGGCGTCACGCTGTACCACTGGGTGGGGTGAGGAACGTGCAAGACGGCGAGGGCGGCGCTCTCGCAGGCAGGGGTAGCGTTCGACGAGCGCGACTTCTTCAAGCAGCGTCTTTCCCGTGAGGAGATCGAGGCGCTGCTCGACGGCGAGCCTCCGAGCGCGTTGTTCAACCTGAGGTCGGCGACGTTCCGCAAGAGCGGCATCGACCCGGAGTCGCTCACGGAGGAACGGATGCTGGACCTGCTCGTGGAGGAGCCGCGCTACTGGAAGCGTCCGGTCGCGGTGGTCGACGGCAGGCTGATGGCGGGGGCGAACGCGAAGCAGCTGGGCGCGGCGCTGGGGTTCTGATGGCGATACGAGTTCTGCCTGCGGGAGTCGCCGCGCGGATCGCGGCCGGGGAGGTCATCGAGCGCCCGGCGTCGGTGGTCAAGGAGCTGGTCGAGAACTCGCTGGACGCAGGCGCGCGCGTCATCGGCATCGAGATACGCCACGGCGGGCTGGCCTCGATACGCGTGACCGACGACGGATGCGGCATACCGGCGGACGAGGTCGCGCTGGCGTTCGAGCGTCACGCGACCAGCAAGCTGGCGTCGGTGGAGGACCTGACAGACATCAGCACGCTGGGGTTTCGGGGCGAGGCGCTGGCGAGCATCGCGGCTGCAGCGAGCGTGCGCATGACGACGCGCACCGCTGATGCGGAGTCGGCGACGACGGTGGAATTGGAAAGCGGCGCCATCGTCCGGCAATCGGAAGCTGGCGCGGGCGTGGGTACGACCATCGAGGTCGAGGCGTTGTTCTCGACGATACCGGCGCGGCTCAAGTTCATCCGGTCGCCCGCTGCGGAAACGGCGCGTGTGCGACAGACGGTGGACCATCTGGCGATGGCGCATCCGCACATCCAGTTCTCGCTCAAGACAGACGGCAGACTGCAGCTCTCCACGTCCGGCAACGGAAGCCTGCGCGACGCGGTCGCTGCGGTGCATGGCGCGGGGCTGGCGCAGGCGATGATCGAGGTCGGTTCGTGGACAGGGGCGTACCCCGTGTGGGGCCTCGTGGGTACGCCGGAGCAGAGCCGCGCGAACCGCACCGGCATCAGCCTGTTCGTGAACAACCGCTGGGTGCAGCATCGCGCGGTAGGGGTTGCGATAGAAGAGGCGTACCGGGGCCTGCTGATGGAAGGCCGCTTCCCGATAGCGGTCGTGTTCCTCGATGTGCCGCCGGGCGAGGTGGACGTGAACGTGCACCCGAACAAGCGCGAAGTGCGGCTGTCGCACGAGGGCGACGCATTCTCCAGTGTGCAGCACGCGGTGCGCGACGCGCTGCTTGCAGCTTCGCCCATCGCCGAGGGAGAAGGGCTGCTTTCGCAGGCCGTGGCGGCTCCGCCGTCACTTCAGCCTGAACTGACCTTCGCCACGCAGGAGCGTGAGCAGTCGCCGCTGCCCGAGCCGGCGCCTGTCGCAGAGGAAGCGTATGCGCCGCTGGCGCCTCCTCCCGGAGCGTCGGCGCTGTCACGCCTGCGGGTGCTGGGGCAGATCGCGAACACGTACATAGTGGCCGACGGGCCGGACGGCATGTACCTGATCGATCAGCACGCGGCGCACGAATCGGTGCTGTACTACCGGCTGCTGCGGCAGTGGGCGAACAGCGCGCCGGAGGTGCAGCCGATGCTGGAGCCGCTGGCGATGGGCCTGACGCCGCAGCAGATGGATGCGCTGGGCGAAGGGCGAGCGGTGCTGGAGCGGTACGGACTTGTGGTGGAGCCGTTCGGCGACGACACTCTCCTCGTGCGCGCGGTGCCGGTGATAGCGCGCCGCGTGGACGCGGCGAAGCTTGTGGCCGAGGCGCTCGACGGCTTCTCGGCGCGCGCCAACGGCACGGACACGCACCTGTCGGCGGCTGCGTCGATCGCGTGTCACAGCGCGGTACGGGCAGGGCAGACGCTCGACCACCAGGAGATGACGGCGCTCGGCGAGGCGCTGGCCTCCGAGTTGAACCCGCAGCACTGCCCCCACGGCAGGCCGACGGTGATCCGTGTGTCGACAGACGTGCTCGGGAGGCAGTTCGGGAGGCTGTGATGGGCGTGGCGCTGGTGCTGGCGACGCGGAACCCGGCGAAGGCGGCCCAGCTGCGCGAACTGCTGGACGGGCTGGACGTGGAGCTGTCGGACGGGGCGTCGTTGCCCGATACGCCCGATGTCGAAGAGAAGGGCGGCTCGCACCTCGCGATAGCCATCGGGAAGGCGGTGACGTGGTCGCGTGCACTCGGCTCGCTCGTCGTGGCGTCGGACGGTGGGCTGAGCATCCCGGCGCTGGGAGACGGCTGGTCGAGTCTCATCACGCGTCGCGGGACTGGCGACGACGTGCCGGACGAGGAGCGCGCGCGGCGTCTGCTGCGGCGTATGCGCGACCTCGAAGGAGAGCGTCGCGCGTGCTGGTGGACGGAGGCGGTTGCGGTCGCACGGGCAGGCGATCTGGTCGGTGCGTGGGAGGCGAACGGCCTGGAGGGCTACATCGCACACGACTTCGTCCCCCCGGAGAACGGCACGAATGGGTTCTGGGTGGGCGGTCTGTGGGTGACGCGCGACGGCGTGCGACGCTGGGCGCTGACGCCGGAGGACACGGAGCGCCTTGGCGACCCATGGATGTCGCTGCGCGAGCCGCTGCGGGGGCTGGTGAGTCGGCTGGGGTAGGTTACGGCAACCGTACCTGCCCGTTCTCGCGGCGGATGAGGCCGTCGCGTTCGAGGGCGGCAAGGAGGTCTGACAGGGAAACGGGGCAGGGTGCGCCGGATGCGTTCTCGGCATCCTGGAGGACTGCTTCAAGCGCGGACTCCTGGACTCCGGCGTCGGGCTGCTCCCGCAGGTAGTCGACGATGCGCCCACGGAAGTAGCGCGCCGAGCCCTGGAACCTCGACTGTCGCGGCGCGTAGGGGACCGATGCTTCAGCGAGCGCGGGGTCGCCGCCGGACTGCAGGTGCGGCGCGGCGGCGCAGTGCGGCCGGATCGGACAGAGCATGCAGCGCGGCTGTCGCGCAGTGCAGAGCGTGGCACCGATGTCCATCAGCGCCTGGTGCCAATCGGCGGAGGTGATGGGACCGCCCCGTCCCGGCAGCAACGACCCGGCGAGCGGATGGAGCGCGTCGCGTGACGGGGCGTCGATGCCACAGACGACGCGGCTGAGGACGCGGTAGACGTTCGTGTCCAGCACCGCGACAGGCTCACCGAACGCAAAAGAGGCGACGGCCGCGGCGGTGTAGGGGCCGATGCCGGGGAGCTTCCGCAGTTCGTCGGCGGTACGCGGCAGTTCGCCGCCATGACGCTCCACGACTTCCCGCGCAAGCCTGTGCAGGCGAACGGCGCGTCCGTTGTAGCCCATCCCGGCCCAGAGGCGGATGACGTCGGTAGGCTGGGCGTCGGCGAGCGCGCGAAGCGTGGGAAAGGCTTCGAGGAAAGCGTGGTACTTCGGGATGACGCGCTCCACCTGTGTCTGCTGGAGCATCACTTCCGAGACGAGGATGGCGTACGGGTCGGCGATGCCGCGCCAGGGGAGGAGGCGGGCGTTGCGCGCGTACCAGGCGGCAACGGCGTCGTGGAGGACGTGGGCGTCGACCATCGCGCTATGAGGCCGTGAGCAGGCCGTCGAGGATGCCGCGCAGTTCCTCGGCGGAGACGGGGCCGATGAGCTTGCGGACGATGCGTCCCTCGGCGTCGAGGAAGAACTTCTCAGGGACGCCCCGCACGCCATAGGAGACAGCCATCGTGCCGCGCGGGTCGAGGATGTTGAGGTAGGTCACCTCGTAGCGATCGATGTGCTCCTCGGCATCGGCGGGGCGGTCCCAGACGGCGATGCCGACGAACTCGACGTCCGCGTTCTCGTACTCGCGGTAGACCTGTGCGAGGTCGGCGGCTTCGATGCGGCAGGCGACGCACCACGACGACCAGAAGTCGACCATCACGACGCGCCCGCGCAGATCGTCCAGTTCCACACGTTCCCTGGAGACGAGGTCGTACCCGCCGAACCAGGGCGCCTGGCGCACGAGGACCTGCGACTCGCTCGATTCTTCGTGCACCAGCACACCGCCGGGGTTGTCGTCGGAGCGGAACTGGCCCCAGAAGAGCAGGGCGATGATCGCGAGCACGGGCGTCATGCTCAGCAGGAAGAAGAGGAGGCGCCTCCTTCCGGAAGCAGGCGTATCGCTGGGGGATGGGTCGGTCTGGGGCGTTTCGTCGGGGGATGTCATGGTGCGGTCAGGGTTAAGGGTAGCACCCCGCGTGGGTGCATGGTCCGGCATGCTCATCATTCAAGTGGCGCAACGGCGAGCGACTACAATGGTGTCGTATTCCTGAAAGCAAGGAGAGCGTCACGTGCAGAAGATCACGCCGTTCCTGTGGTTCGACAAAGATGCCGAGGAAGCAGTCAATCTCTACACCTCAGTGTTCGAGAACTCCGAGATCACGTCGGTGAGCCGCTACGGCGAGGCGGACGCTGTGGTGTCGGGACAGCCGGAGGGCTCGGTCCAGCTCATGACATTCACGTTGGAAGGGCAGGAGTTCACCGCGCTGAACGGAGGGCCGATGTACCAGTTCTCTCCGGCGATCTCGCTACAGGTGACGTGCAAGACTCAGGATGAGATCGACGCGGTGTGGGAGGCGCTGAGCGAGGGTGGGGTGGAGGAGATGTGCGGCTGGCTGCGCGATCGGTTCGGAGTGTCGTGGCAGGTGATGCCGGAGTCTCTCGGCGAACTGCTGGGCGTACCCGAGCCTGCGCGGACGCGGGTCTGGGAGCGGATGCTGCAGATGCGGAAGATCGACATCGCAGCGCTGCGGGAAGCCGCTGAAGGCTGACTCGCAGACAAGAAGGCAGGCAGGAGCAATGACGCCCCTGCCTGGGTCACAGTCCTGTCGAGTCGGCGTGCAGCCTACTGGTCGGCGCCGGAGAGTTCGTGAGCGACGATGGACGCCTCGCCGAGGGTCATGACCGTCTCGGTGGTGCTACCACAAACGACCTCGTAGCTGGAGGACATAACGCCGGACGTGGCCGACGTCGTGCTGCCGCCCTCCGATACCTCGTAGACTTCTGCGCGGCCCTTGGGGCCTTCGATAACCGTGATGAGTTCTCTGTCCGCCATCGGTGTTCCCTCCCCGGATGTCTGCGGTTACGGCGTGTGCGTGACGCGCGAGGTCAAAAATATACCACCGAGCGCCCGCTGTTCAAGCGGGCGCTCGGCGGTATCTGAGGGGCAACCGGGGGTTAGAAGCTGGCCCGGCTGAAGAGACGGCGGACGTTGCCCTCCATGACGTTGTACTTGTCCTCGTCGGTCAACCAGTCGATCTGGTTGAGGATGACGGGGGCGATGTCGTCGGTCTCCCAGCCTTCCAGGTCGCCTGCGGGCACCTTTTTGCCCTTCTCCCACTTGTAGTCGGGGTGGACGGAGGAGCCGCTGCCGGGGTTCTCCGTGCCGAAGACCACGCGGTCCGGTCCACAGATCTGCAGGCAGTAGTCCAGCGACTCTTTGGTGTAGAGGGCGCTGTCGTAGTACATCTTGCGCATGCTGGTGTCGAAGTCTTCGAGGTCAGGGTTGTTCTTCATGGCGTTGTAGCGATTGACGCGCCAGCGGCCGATCTGGTAGGGGACGGAGCCGCCGCCGTGGCCGACGATGATCTTGAGGTTCGGGAAGGTGTCGAAAACCTTGCTCGACGGCCGGGCGAGGTTCAGGACGGCCTGGGACTCGGTGGTGATGAAGTGCTGGCTGTAGTGCTCGCGCGGGTCCTTGGACGAAGCGGAGTGGATGAGTCCGGGCACGTCCAGCTTCTCCATCGCCTCGTACAGCGGGAACCAGTACTCGTGGTCCAGCGGCGGGGTGTAGTTCGGGTCGCCGGGGTCGCCCTGGCCCTCCTCGGGGTCGGGGTTGATGAGGCAGCCGATGAAGCCGAGCTCGTTGACGCAGCGTTCGAGTTCGGGGATGACATGCGAGGCGTCTTTCGCGCCCGTGACGTGCGGCAGGCCGCAGATGCCCCCGAAGCGGTCCGGGTGGGCCTTCACCTGAGTCGCGATGACGTCGTTGTTCATCTCGTTCCACCAGCGGACGATGCTCTCAGGCTTCTCGGAGTGCATCAGCTGGAAGGGGCGGGGGGAGAGTATCTGGACATCGGTCTTCACCTTGTCCAGTATCTTGATGTTGTTCTGGGCGAACTGCTCGATGCGGTCTTCGGAGATGGGACTCTTGCCGTGGTAGCCGCGCCCCGACAAGAGCGACGCCTTGGCCGCGTACAGTTCAGGCGGAGCCACGGTGTGGCCGTGCATGTCTATGATCTTCTGTCCGTTGAGCATCTCTCCTCCTCGTGTCATGGATTGCAGCCCCGGTCAGGGTTGGGGCTGCGAGCGGATGTCGGGCAGCTGCAGGTTAGCGCCACCTATCAATATTGGTTTATATGGGCGAGGAGTGGAAATCAAGGGAAATTAGGTGTCAAGAGCGAACGCGCTATCGAGACGCACGACGAACAGCCAGCTATACGGGATAGCGCGCGCCGTTTGCAGTGCGTGGTAGACTAAGCGCGACTGAGACCGCGCAACGCTTTTCAGCGGGCGTACCCGCCCGCAAGATTCTGCACCACGGAGGTCAACGATGGCCGAGATAGTGCTTGGAGCAGGAACGTCGCACAGCCCCATGCTCGCGCTGAATGCCGAGCAGTGGCCCCGCTATGCCCAGGGAGACCTGCGACACTCGGAGCTCGTCTTCCCGCCCGAAGGCTGGGCGATGCCTTACGATGAGGGACTTGCCCGCGTCTCGACGGCAGTCAAGGAGAAGCCGCTGACGGACGAGGTGTTCTCGGCGCAGGTTGACGCCTGCCAGGGCGGCATCGCCGAACTCGCCCGGACGTTCGCCGAGGTGAAACCGGACATCACCGTCATCATCTCCGACGACCAGGACGAGTGGTTCTTCGAGGACAACATGCCGACGTTCTCAGTGTTCTGGGGAGACTTGGTCCCGATCATCCCGCGATCGCTGGCGGCAGGGTTCCGCGAGCCCGACATCATGCAGTCCATCGCGGACGGGTACGGCGACGTGGCGCTGGACGTGCCCGTGGCGTCCGAACTGGGACGGCACGTGATCGAGCATATGATCCAGAACGACTTCGACGTGTCGCACTTCACTTACCTGCACGACACCTACGGCGGCAGGGTCGCCCGGCGCTACCCGAAAGAGAACGGCGAGTTGGACTCGGTGCGCACCACCAAGCCCCGGGAGCAGGGCCTGCCGCACGGGTTCGCTTTCGTGGTGAAGCGGTTGTTCGACAACGAACCGCGCACCATCCTTCCCATCTTCCAGAACACCTGCTACCCGCCGAACCAGCCGACGCCGAAGCGCTCATTCGAGTTCGGACGCGCGGTCGCGAACGCGGTCCGCTCGTGGGACAGCGACGCACGCGTGGCGATCATCGCCTCCGGTGGGCTGAGCCACTTCGTGGTCGACGAGTGGCTGGACCGGACGGTGCTGAAGGCGCTCGAGGAGAAGGACTCCGAGACGCTGATGACGATCCCACGCAACCACCTCTACTCGGCGGCGTCCGAGACGCAGAACTGGATAGCAGTCGGCGGCGCGATGGCGGACACGGACCTGAACTTCGAGACCATCGAGTACGTGCCGGTCTACCGGACGCCCGCGGGCACCGGCGGCGGCTGGGCATTCGGCCGCTGGGTCTAGGCCAACACACTCGCAACGTGAACGGGAAGCGCCGGTGGACATCCACCGGCGCTTCTGGTTAAGCGAGAGGCAGCCCCGGCACTTTCAGACTAGTTCGCCGAGACGGTGCGGAAGCGCGCCACGGCGATAGCGAGGAACGCGGCCGCGAAGAGCAGGAGCGCAGCCATGTGCACGAGCACGTCCTGGCCCTCCGCGCCGAAGAGCATGAGCTTGTTGAAGGCGTCGTTCGCCCAGCCGTGCGGAGTGAGTCGTCCGATGGCCTGCATCCAGTCCGGCGTGATGAAGAGCGGCCACCAGCACCCGCCGAGCGGCGCGAGCGTGAGGGAGGCAAGCACCGCCGCTGATGAGGCGCTCTTCACCGTACGGACGAGCGAGGCGAGCATGACGCCGAACGCAGAGGACGCAACGGCCATGAGCACAGAGACAGCGATAACCGCAACAGGCGAGACGCCGAAGTCTATGGAGAAGGCGAAGATGCCCAGCGCCCAGAGGAAGGCGAGCTGGATAAGCCCGCGGTAGAGGCTCGCTAGCATCTTCCCGGCGACGATGGCGGAACGCCGGACGCCGTTCGAAAGCAGGCGCTCCAGGGTCTGGGTCTGACGCTCGCGAGCGATGGCTTCCGCCCCCAGCGCGGCGGCGAAGAACAGGAACATGGTGAGGTATCCGGGCAGGGTGAAGTTCGTGGCGTTGAACGGCTCCACGTCTCCCACCTGCTCGGTCGTGAAGACGATGGAGGGCGGCGCGGCGCCGAGTTGGCCGAGTTTCACGAGGTCCAGTGAACCCAATCCTTCCAGTTCGGTTACGCCGCGCGCCGCAAGGCTGAGCGTGCCGATGCGTCCGCCTATGGAGCGCGCGAGCCCGCCCAACACGGCCTCGGTCTCGGGGTCTCCGTCGGCGGTGATAACCAGTATCTCCGTGCCCTCTCCGCTGAAGATGCGCTGTGTGAAGTCCACGGGGAAGAGCAGGTAGCCGGGGATACGGCCCTCATGGAGCGCCAGGCCGGCATCCTTCGGGTCCCACTCGTCCACGCCGGTTGCGTCGCTGATCGTAAGGATGTCGATGACCTCGCGGGAGAAGCCGCTCTCCTCCTCGGTTGCGACGGCCATCCGCAGCTGTTCGTCCTCCGGGCCGAGGTCGCCAAGGGCGAGCGAGAAGGCGACGATGAACAGGATCGGGAAGAGCAGGGCGAAGCCGAGAGCGAACCTGTCCTTGAAGAACAGGCGGGTGTCCTTGAACGAAAGGAGCAGGGCTTGCCGGGCGACGAGGAGGCGCATCACTTCGCCTCCGACGAGACGCGGAAGAGTATGCGCGCGACGACGAGGCAGGCGACTGCTACACCGCCGAGGAGCGCCATCTCGAACGTGGCGTCTCCGAGCGTTGCCGTCTCGCCAAGGATGCCCTCGTAGGCGTCGATGGCGTACCGGTTCAGCGTGAACCGGCTGAAGAGTTCGAGCACCCCCGAGTCGCCGATGGGGAAGAAGGTGCCGCCGAACACGGTCATGAACATGGTGATGAACACGGCGCCCCAGGTGGCCTGGTCCTCCGTCCGCGCAGCCGTGGCGATGACGAGCGCTATCGCGCTGGCGGCTGCGGAGACCACGAGCGCCAGCACCGCGCTCTGCAAAAGCGCGGAGGGCCCCGCGATGCGGAGCACGACGAACGCCAGTACGAGAAGAACGATCGTCTGCAGCATGCCGCGGCTGACGCCTGCAAGGTACTTCCCTGCGAATAGCTGGCTCGTGGTCAGCTGCGTTGTGAGCAGCCGCTCCAGCGTGCCGTTGCGCCGCTCCTCGATGAGCGTCTGGGCGTTGAGGGTGACCGAGAAGAGCAGGAACATGACGATGACGCCCGGCAGCAGGCGGTCGAGGATGTCCTCTTCCTCCGCCTGCTCGTTGAGCGTCTGATCGACGATGCGGACGGGTGGGTCCCTGCGCGCATCGCCGAGGAGGATGCCGGTGTGGAGTTCGACCTGCTCGGGTGACACGTTTTCGCTGACGAGTGCACCGAGCGCGCGGCGCAACTCGTACTCGGAGGCGAGGCTGTCAGCCACGCCCTGGACGATGGCAGCGGTTATCTGGCCCGCGTCGCCGCCGTTGCCGCGCCGCTTGACGCGTACGACGGCTGGCGTTCCTGACTCGAGCGCCCCGGTGAACCCCGCAGGGATGACGAACCCGGTAAGGACGGCCGAACGGTCGAGCGCATCGTTGAGCTCAGCCTCCGTGTATCGCCTCACGTCGAGGCCGTCCACGTCTTCGATGCGCTCGATGAGCTTGCGCGCGGCGTCGCCGCCGTCGAGGTCGGCAACGTGGGCGGTGGAGTTGAACGACGTGTCGCCGCCGAACACGCCAACCATCAGGGCGAACAGCACGATGGGGAGGGCGATGCTGAACGCAAGGGCGCCACGGTCTGCAAGGAAACGCTTGACCTCGAAGAGCGCGAGCAGGGTGGGGCGACCCATGTTAGTCGCGGAGGCTCCGGCCGGTGAGGCTGAGGAAAACTTCCTCCAGGGTCGTCGTGTCGGCGTCGCCGACCTGCGCCTTGAGTTCGGCTGGCGTGCCGAGCGCGATGATCTGCCCCTCGTCCATGATGCCGATGCGGTCGCAGAGGCGGTCGGCCTCCTCCATGTAGTGGGTGGTGTAGAGGACGGTCATGCCTTCGTCGCGCAGGGCGAGGACGGTGTCGAAGATGTGGTTGCGCGACTGCGGGTCGATGCCGACCGTGGGTTCGTCGAGGAAGAGCAGCTGCGGCTTGCTCATGAGGGCGATGGCGATGTTGACGCGGCGCTTCATGCCGCCGGAGTACTTGCGGACGGCGTCCTTCGCGCGGTCCGTCAGTCCGACGCGTTCCAGCACGTCCGCGGCGCTCTCTTTCGCCTCGCTGCCGGAGAGTCCGGCCATGCGTCCGAAGAAGACGAGGTTGTCGGTCGCTGAGAGCTCCGGATAGAGAGCGAGCTCCTGCGGGCAGACGCCGATGAGCCTGCGTACGGCGTCGCTCTCTTTGGCAACGAGATGCCCTCCGATGGTGACGTCGCCGTCGTCGGGGTCGAGAACGGTGGAGAGCATGCGGATCGTGGTCGTCTTGCCCGCGCCGTTGGGGCCGAGCAGTCCGAATATCTCCTGCGACCGAACGGTGAATGAGACTGAGTTGACGACCTGAACGCTATCGAAACTCTTGGTGAGGCCGTTGGCCGCAAGGAAGTCTTCCATGTGAGCCATGGTATCAGCCCGGCGCTTGGAAGTCGGGAACGCCCTCCGC
This sequence comes from Dehalococcoidia bacterium, assembly GCA_965206315.1. Taxonomy (GTDB): domain Bacteria; phylum Chloroflexota; class Dehalococcoidia; order Lucifugimonadales; family Australimonadaceae; genus Bin16. The sequence continues at coordinate 2,614,731 of OZ242210.1, read as the reverse complement.
GATGGCGGACGTCCAGCTGTCGAGGTCGGTGACCCAGCCGTAGCGGCGCTTGATGGCGAACAACGCCTGATCGTGCGTCTCCGGGATGATGCCCCCGCAGCAGTCCTCGATGAGGACGGGGAAGTACTCGTGGAAGTATGCGTCCCGCGCGGTGGCTTCGACGCAGGTGGGCGTCCCGATGCCGGTGATGAAGAGGTGTCGGACCCCAAGGCGCTTTAGGACGAGGTCGAAGTCCGTCCGCTGGAACGCGCTGTAGAGATTCTTCGCGATGACGTACTCGCCGTCCTGCGGGGCCAGCTCCTCGACGATCTCGCCGCCCCACGTGCCGTCGATGCCGACGGCGCGCTCGATCGCCGGGTCGCTCAGGTCTGCCCGGTAGGCGGCGCTCTTCCAGTACCAGGGCGAGTCGGGGCCCGCGCGCAGCATCGGGTCGGCGGGGATGACCATGCGGGTAAAGAGGACAGCCATACCCGCCGCACGGGCGTACGCCAGCGCGCGCTGGATCGTGGGGATGACGCGCCTGCCGTGCTCCGTGTCGACGCCGGTGAGATCGAAGAAACCGCCCGGTTTGATGTCGTAGTTCTGCATGTCGATGACGCACAGGGCGCTCTTCGACACGTCGAAGTCGATGGCCTCGGGCTCCGCTCTCAGGTTCAACTGCATCATGCCCCTCCGTCACAGGCGATTCGCACGGACGGTATAGGCGCCTTCGAGGGGTGTCAATCGGACGGATGCAGGACCTTCTCTCCACCGGCGGCACGCAGCGCGGAGGCGAACGCCTCGATGGCATAGAACGGGTCCTCGCCCGCGAGCTGCACCCGCGCGATGAAATGTCGCGCCGGCGCACGCTCCGCGAAAGCGAGCGCCCGTTCGGCTGCCTGCTGCGGCGTGCCGTGGGCAACCATGGCGTCGACCAGCCGGTGCAGCTGCTCCGTCGAGAGGTCAGATACCCGTGAGACGTCTTCGAGCGAGGGCATGCGCTCGCGCATCAGGCGGGAGTAGACCCTGTTGCGGTTCAGCAGGCCGGAGAGTGCGTACCGGGCAGCGCTCTCGTACGCGCGCTCCTGGGAGTCCGCCATGAACACCGGCAGTCCGAGCGCAACAGGGAAACTGTCTGCGTCTCGCTGCGCTTCGCGGGCGCCGGCTGCCACGTGCTCCATCGCTGCAGCCACAACCTCGGGGTCGATGCCGACCATGGCGTAGACCCCGTCGGCGGCAGCGCCTGCAGCCTCCAGCATCCTCGGGCTGCTGGCGTTGATGTAGACCGGCATTGGCGCCGCGAGCGTGAACTCAGAAGCCAGCGCGTGACGGATGGTCTCGGCGGCACTGGCGAGCTGCGATGCGGTGGCACCGGGCTCGCCGAGGTACTTCACTGCGAGGTCGCCGCTGCCGATCATCAGGCACGAACGGCCCGGCGCGGCTTCCGCCAGCGTCGCCGCGAGGGACGCCAGTACTTTCGGGTTGCGCGAGACCGGGTTCGTGACTGACGGGAAAAGCGTTACGCGGGTCGTCTGCTGAGCAGCGAGCACGAGCCGCACGAAGACGTCCCTGCCGGTATGGTGGTGGTCGGGCATCCCAACGCCGGCGAAGCCAAGTTCCTCTGCCCTGACCGCGAACCGGGAGGACTCGGCAAGCGGCAGATCGGTGGCGTCGTTGACGTCGATGCGGAGACCCGAGGCCGATGTGGGGTAGGGCATAGGAAGGCTGCCTATCGGAGAGTTCCAGTCACTCTAACCATATCAACGCCCGGTATCATGCTCTGCAAGGAACGCTCGCATGTGCGGAAGATACAGTCTCATAGCGGAGATAACGCAGCTCGCCTTGCGGTTCGAGTTCGAGGCCGGCGGGCTGGCGCAGCCTCCGCGCTACAACGTTGCGCCCACCCAGCCGGTGCTCACCGTCCGGAGTGGCGAACCGAGATATGCCTCGTACATGCGCTGGGGGTTGGTCCCGTCTGGGGTCGGCAGCACGTCCACTGGCGCGCCGGTGATCAATGCGCGGGCGGAGACCATCGCTGAGAGGCCGAGCTTCCGCACCGCCCTGAGGGAGCGGCGGTGCCTCATCCCCGCCGACGGTTTCTATGAATGGCAGCGCAATGGCGCCGGCCGGTCGCCGGTGCGGGTCACGCTGGCCTCCGGGGAGCCCTTCGCCTTCGCCGGTCTCTGGGAGGCGTGGCGCGACCCGAACGGCGACACTGTTGGGGCGTGCACAATCATCACGACACAGGCGAATGAACTGCTCCGGCCCGTCCACGACCGAATGCCGGTCATCCTGCCGAGAGACCTGGAACTGCTCTGGCTGGACGGCGGGATGCAGGACTCCGCTGCCCTCGGCAGCCTGTTGGCTCCCTACGACTCCGACCTGATGGACCTCTACGAAGTCTCCACCCTGGTCAACTCCGCCTTCAACGACGGCCCGGAGCTGCTGGAACCTCCGAAACAGGCGAGGCTCCTGTAGCGAACGAGGAACGGGGCAGCCACATGACTGCCCCGTCCGGTCTATCCGCTGCGGGATGCTTCTAGTGCTCGCGGCCGTCCGAGAACCACTTGCCCTTCCTGAGCGCGCCGCCGCTGTCCACCCGCTTGCCGGAGATCTGGTACTCGGCCTTGATGCCTTCCCATTCGCCCAGACGCGCGCCCGAGCCGGAAAGCACCGCCTCCACGTCCGGCTTGCGGGGCGTCGTGCCGCGGTAGGGGCCGCCCATCTCCTCGTAGCCGGGGTACATGTAGTGCTCGCAGGGCAGGACGATGGTGCCTTCCTCCTCGCGGTGGACGTTCATCGGCTCGCCGCCGTCCTCGACGACGGACGCCTGCTCGTCGAGCATGCGCCGGAACATGATGATGCCGACGTCCGTCACGCCGAGGCGCTCGGTCGTACGGTCCGAGACTGCGCCCTGGATGACCCACGCAACCTGGTCCTGCGCGGCGACGTAGTCGCGGATGATGCGCCCATTCGCGTCGAACAATGGCCGCTCGTCGTACGGAATCCCGGTCTGCGGCTCCTCGCCTTCGTTGTACTGCCGGTAATTGGTGATGATGTGGTAGGTGTGCGTGTCGTCGACGGGAACGCGGATCTCGAGTCCGTGGCTCACGCGGAGGATGTTGGGGAAGAGGATAGGGTGGCCGATGGCCCAGTGGTCGTCGCTCTCCTGCTCGTCGCCGACGAGCCTGCGCTTGATGACGCCGTAGTCCGTGACCTCGAAGCCGATCTTGCGGTGGTCGGCCCCGCGCGCGCCGACGGCGGTGTTCCACGCGTCGCGCTCCTCGGGCGACTTGATGCGGTTCATCTGCCAGCCGCCCCAGTAGCGGTGGAGCCACTGGAAGTGCAGCGGGTCGAGCGAGTTCTCCTGGCACTGCAGCCAGTTGCAGGGGAGCATCGTGCCCCAGGCGTCCTTGTGTCCTTCCCAGTTGAGCACGTCCCACTTGGGGAGGACGGGAGCGGGCAGGGGGCCCATGTAGACGAAGACGAGGCCGCCGAGCTCCTCGACGGGGTAGGACTTGATGCGCACCTTGTCCTTGAACTTGGAGCCCTCAGGCTCAGACGGCTGGTCGACGCACTGGCCGTGCTCGTTGAATATCCAGCCGTGGTAGGCACAGCGGATGCCGTTCTCTTCCGGGATGCCGTAGGAGAGGTTCGCTTTCCGGTGCGCGCACGACGGTTCGATGCAGCCTACCGTGCCGCTGGAGTCGCGGTACAGAACGAGGTCCTCGCCGAGGAGGCGCACCTCTTTCGTGGGGGCCTCGGCGTTCAGTTGGGCGCTTCCGGCGATGGGGTGCCAGTAGCGGCGCATCAGTTCACCCATCGGCGTGCCGGGCCCGACCTTCGTGAGGCGATCGTTCATCTCCTGCGTGAGCATGGCCGTCCTCCCTCGTCGATCTGTGTCTCAATCGTATGTGCGGTCCGGGACGCGGTCAACGCGAATGGCCGGAGAGTTCCCCGGCCATCTGCTGTTCTACGTGGACGAGACCGAAGCGGTCTTGAACTTGAAGTCGCGGTCGGTGTAGACCTCCGGAGCCATCTTCGATTCGAGGCCGCGCTCGGCGAGCTGGTTCTCGAAGTACTCGCGGATCCACGGGTCCTCGTCGACGTACTCGATGTTGACGCCCTCGGCGTTGCCCTGCTCGTCCTCATCCTTGCCGAGGAACTGCACGGGCGGGTGGAGCGCGAAGTAGCGCGCGGCCTTGAGACCGAGGTTGAAGTGCTGGTGGAAGTACTGGTCGGGTGGGGTGACGGCGCTGCCCTCATGCCAGGGGTAGACCTTCTTCTCTCCCCCGTCCTGCGGCCACATGATGGAGTAGCCCTCGCCGCCGGGGATGACGATGAGCCGTCCGGGCCCGTGGCGGTGCGCTTTCTTGTAGGTGCCCGGGGGGAAGACGGACATGTGCGCCGATATCTCCGAGCCGGGGACGTACATGGCGATGGACGACCCGCCCGCACCTCGGCTGCCGGCCGCGGTGAGCTTGTCCCACGCCAGCAGGTCCGGCCAGAAGTTGCCGCGCCAGACTGTACCGCCGACGGCGCCCCACGCGCTCCCGAAGTCCTTCTCGACGTCCTTCGCCTCGGAGAAGAAGTCCTGGTCAGCGTCGTCCAGGATGCTCTTGTTGACGTGCGGGTTGTTCATGAAGAACTCGGGGTCGGGGATGGTGCTCATCGCGATGGGGAGGTAGTTGAAGAAGAGGAGGCGCACCGGCGTGTTGCCCATGTTGCGCAACTCGCACCACGAGTTGCGGGGGATAACGAACACGCTGCGGTCCGACCACTCGAAGTCGCGCTTGGCGTTGCTGATCTCGCCCCAGACGGAGGCGAAGCCCCGGCCTGCGAGGACGTAGACCATCTCCTCCACACCCAGTTTGAAGGGGTTGAGCGATGCTCCGGCCGGAATCTCCTGAACGCGCGCCTCGGTGACGCCCTCCATGTTGGTGAAGCGGACGAAGGCCGTGTCACAGCCTCGAACGTCCCAGTAGGCGAGGTCGAGGGTGCGGAGGTCTTCAACGTAGCAATCGGAGAGCACGGGTACGCCCTTGGCGGCCTGCTCGTCGAGCCAGTTGTCGTGGGTGAAGTAACTGCGAACCATCGTTGTTGCGCTCCTTCCGTTTCTGTTCGCGGAGGCCGCGTCCCGCTGGCCTCCGCCGCTGTCCAGCCCTCAGGTTAGAGGGCGCGTACCTCGGTCATTGCCTCGTCCAGGAAGACGCCGTAGATGTCGTCCGGATCGGCCTGTACGGAGTCGCCGGGGCTCTCCGGGCCGAACGGCGAGTCGATGATCGTCACGGGGACCGTGCCGCCGGCGAGCGGGCCGGCGACCTGCGCGGTCGCACCGTTGGCGAGTTCCACCTTGTCGCCTGCTTTCAACGTCTCTGCGCCCATCAGCGAGCCACCTCCTGCGCGATCTCCTTGTTGCGCTCGTCGGCATCCTCGCCGCCCTCGACACCGCGCTGGTTCATGATGGGGCTGTACTTGCTCGCCATGCCCTGGCGTTCGAACGCGAACGCCTGGCCGCCGCCGAGTTCGGCGCGCTTCGACCAGTGCTCCGTGTCCATGCCGAGGTAGACGTTGCGCTCCGGGTCGCGGAACGTGTTGATGGGGTCGCCACCGTCCTCGACGATGCGTATCTGCTCCTCCAGCATGCGGCGGAACATGATGACGCCCTTGTCCGAGCGTCCGAGGTGCTCGCCCGTGCGGTCGGCGATGAGGCCCTGCGTGATCCACGCGGCGACGTCCTGCGCGGAGTTGGAGTCGAGTATCTCGAAGCGGACGCGGCCGTCCTCCTTCAGTTGGATGAGCGGCGGGTGGAAGAGAGGGATGTCCTCGTCGCGCTGGTCGGGGTCGCCCTTCGACATCTTGGGGTGGCACATCACCCACCAGTGGCCGGTGCGGTGGTCATCCAACGGGACGCGGATCTGGAACGACGGGCCGACGCCGCGCGCGATGCCGGGGGTGTCGCCCGGGTCCTTCCAGGAGTCGAGCGCGATGCCGCTGCCGCCCTGGCGGAGGAAGTAGGGGAAGACGATGGGGTGGCCCTGCGCCCACTCGGGGTCATCGTAGTCGCCGCCCTTGACGAGGCGGCGCTTGATGATGCCGAACTCGAACTTGTCGAAGCCGATGCGTACGTTCTCGTACCGGGCGCGCACCTTGTCGCCCTGGCCGTTCATGATGGCGACGTAGTTGCCCCACTCGCCGTGCAGCCACTCGGAGTGCACCGGGTCGAGCGAGTTCTCCTGGCACTGCAGCCAGTTGCAGGGAAGTTCCGTGTAGCCGATGTCCCGCACGACCCCGTCGATGGAAAAGACGTCCCAGCTCGGCAGCAACGGTACGGGGGAGGGGCCGAGGTAGGCGAAGATGAGGCCCGCCTTGACTTCCAACGGGTACGCCTTGATGCGCACCTTGTCCTTGAAGCGGTTGTCCGGCGCCTCGGTCTCCTCGTAGGGCTGTTCGAGGCAGCGGCCCGTCTCGTCGAACATCCAGCCGTGGTATGGGCAGCGGATGCCCTCGTCGGTCGGGATGCCGTAGACCATGCCCATACGCCGGTGGGGGCAGTAGTTGTCCACGAGTCCGAAGACGCCCTGCTTACTCTTGTAGAGGATGAGGTCCTCGCCAAGGAGCCGGATGGGCTTGGTGGAGCGGTCGTTCATCATGGCGACGGCGGCGATGGGGTGCCAGTAGCGGCGCATCAGTTCGCCCGTGGGCGTGCCGGGGCCTACTCGGGTCAAACGGTCGTTCTGTTCAGCGGTCAGCATGCATGTACCTCCCTGCATGGGACGCGGATTAGACGTACGTGCGCGGAGTGTAGCAGAGAACGGCGAGGCGTGCGCTCTCCAGAGGTGATCGGCGAGGTTGGAGCGGGAGACGGGACTCGAACCCGCGACATCTTGCTTGGAAGGCAAGAGCTCTACCACTGAGCTACTCCCGCCGGTGACTGTCCCATTATAGCGGGGCATCCGTCTACGGCGGATGCTCGCTTGTTTGCTGCCGCACTCGCCGCGTCTCTACGCCGAACATGGTGACGATGAGTGCGGCGGCGATGAGGAAACCGGAAACGGTGATGAACGCTGCCTGGAAACCCGCGTTGTCGGCGACGGAGCCGATGACGATGGGGCCGAACACCTGGCCTGCGATCATCGAGAGCGACCAGACGCCGAGGAACGCGCCGCGGCGGTCGTCCGGAGCGAGGTCCATCGCGTAGACCTGGTTCGTACCGGTCGCGAACGCCTCCGCGAGCCCGAAGGCCAGCACGGCCAGGAGCGCGCTCTCGAAGTCGGACATACCGGACATCATCCACACGGTGAGCGACGTCGCGAGGAGGGCGAAGATCAGCGTGCGCTTCCGCCCGATGCGGTCGTTCGCGATCCCGGCAGGGATGGCTGCGCCGAGTGCGAGGATACCGGAGAACATGAGGAGCGTGCCGACTCGCGCCTCATCCAATCCGGCGGCGTTCGCTCCCTGCACCGGGAAGAACGTGCGGAACACGCCGGTCCCTCCGGTGACGAGGTTGACGGAGAACGTCGCGATGATGAGTACGAGGAAGGCACGCGACCGGAACATGGCGAGGTTCAGGCGCTGCAGGATGCCGCCACGGCTCGTGGGGCTCGGAGCGGGTCGCGGCCTCCCGCGGGAGTCGCGCACCCAGAGCAGCGTCACGATGATGACCCCTACCTTGCATACCGCGATGAACAGGAAGACGTCGCGCAGGTCCCCCGTAACGGCGACGAGCCCGGCCACCAGTGGACCGAGGAGGGTTCCCGCCCGCGAGGAGGTCTGCCGGAGCGCCACGGCTCTTCCGCGCGTCGCGAGCTGGGTGTAGTCGGCCATCAGCGCGTTGGAGGCGGTCATCCATGCCCCGATACCCAGGCCTGCCAGCAGTTCCATGAGGAAGTACTGGAGATATGCAGTCGAGTTGAACTGCCCGATGAGGGCGACGATGTGGATGACCGCTCCGAGGATGACGAACCACTTCCTGCCGAAACGGTCGGTGAGATAGCCGGTGAGCGGGCCGGTGAACGACCGTGGCGCCGCGCTGACGGCGGAGACGAGCGCTACGAGCAGGAACGATTCGCTGAGTTCGTAGGCGAAGAGCGGCCTGACGAGCCACAGCCCGCCGGTGCCGAACCCCCAGAAGAAGAACATCAGGAAGATGGGCAGCGTCCTGGGCGTGAACAGGTCTATGAACCGCTCGGAGGACGAGGAAGAGCGCATCGCCCGGCGATGGTACTACGTTGATGTTGAACAGGGATGCGCAGGATGGACAGGATGACGCGGGTAGAATCCTTGTATGGAACAGGACGAACAGCGTGGTGTCATCGGCGGGCAGGTGATGCGCTTCCAGCGGGTCACGTCGACGATGGACGTGGCGTGGCAACTCGTGGAGGCGGAAGCACCGCACGGGATGACGGTAGTCGCGCAGGTGCAGACGGCAGGCCGTGGCCGATTCTCGCGGCGCTGGGTCTCCGGCGAAGGCGACAGTCTGCTGATCTCGGTGCTGCTGCGGCCTCCGGTAGATGCTGCGCCGCTGGTAAGCATTGCGGGTGCGCTTGCGGCGTCAGATGCCGTGCGGGCGCTGACGGGGCTTGCGTGCACGTTCAAGTGGCCGAACGACGTGCTGCTGAACGGCAGGAAGGTCTGCGGTGTGCTCACGGAGGTCCGCGCGGACACGGACGGCAACGTCATCGCGGTGCTCGGCGCGGGCCTGAATGTGAACCTGCGCCCCGAAGAGCACTCCGACATAGCAGAAACCGCAGCGAGCCTGGCGTCGGAGATGGGGATCGAGTTCGCGGTCGCCGATGCGGAGCAGGCGTTCCTTGCCGGGCTGCGCGAACGCTACGCGCAGTGCCTCGACGCGCCACAGGCGCTGGTCGGCGACTGGTCGGCACGGCTATCGACCCTCGGCAAAGAGGTCACGGTGCGTCGACAGGATGGCGCGGTGCACGGGACGGCCGAAGGCGTGGACAGCGAGGGGCGCCTGCTCGTGCGCCTCGCATCGGGCGACGTACGCGCGCTGGGGGACGGAGAGATTGCGCCTTCTTGACGCGTGAGTAGGAGCACTCTTATCCGGCCTGCACCTCGTCTCGTGTGCGTTACAATGGCGAGACAGTCCCGATCGGCGTATCCCATGAGCAACGCACGAGAGCAATCGCTTGCCCGCCAGCGCGTCGTCGCGGGCAGCCGCATGCGCCTGGAACGATTCCTCCAGCGCAGGGGTTACCAGCCGATAACGACGCCGATGCTCGAACCGACCGACCTCTTCCTCAAGAAGTCGGGCGGCGAACTCGCGGCGCGCATGTACTCCTTCACCGACCCCAGCGGGCGGCGCGTGAGCCTGCGCCCGGAGTTCACGTCGTCAGTCGTGCAGGCGTTCGTGGATGGCGACCTCCCCGGCCCGCTGCCGCAGCGCTGGTGCTACTCCGGCCCGGTGTTCCGCTACGAGAAGGGCGGCGATTCGGGCGAGTTCGAACAACTCGGCGCGGAGCTGATCGGCGCGGGAAGCGTCGCGGCTGACGCGGAGATGCTCGCGCTCGCCGTGCAGGGGCTGACCGTGTTGGGCGTTCGAGGCCACCGGCTGCGCATCGGGCACGTCGGCGTCGTCTCGGCGATGTACGAGGCGCTCGGCCTCTCCGAGCGCTCCAGCGTGTTCCTGATGGGGAGCCTGGCTGCGCTGCGCTCCGGCAGCGAAACCCCCGAGGCCGTGCGCGCGAAGGCGGCGCAGCTTGGACTGCTCGCGCCGGAGGCGAACGAACACGTCTCGCGCATCACGCGTGAGATGGCGCCGGAGGACGCAGCGGAGATGGTGCGCAGTTTCGTGGGGCAGGGCGTCGCCGGATCGACCGGGCAGCGCACACCTGACGAGATACTGCGGCGCTACCTGAAGAAGCTGCGCCTGGCCGACGAACCGGGAGCGTTCGAGAAAGGCCTCGCGCTCTGCGGCGAACTCGCCCGCGCCGCCGGTCCCGCGACTCGCGTGCGCGGCAGGCTCGCGCGCATCGCGTCGCGGTTCCGCATCCGCAGGAGCGTCCTTGCCCCGCTGGAAGGCGTACTCACGGCGCTCGAACAGTACGACCTGCGCGGCGTGCCTGTCGTGCTCGATCTGGGGCTGGCGCGCGGACTCGCCTACTACACCGGCCTGCAGTTCGACATCGAGCACCAGCGGATACACGGCACGCACGCGCTCGGCGGCGGCGGACGCTACGACGACCTCATCGGGGCCCTCGGTGGCAAGCGTTCGACACCGGCGATAGGGTTCGCCTACGGGCTGGACCACGTGGCGCGCCTGCTCCCGGCGGGGTTCGCCGATGACGACGTCGACGGCCCGGCGCAGGTGCTCGTGACGGCGCAGGAGACCGCGTTCAGCGAGGCCGTGGCCACGGCGGAGCGCCTGCGCGCTCAGGGCATCCCCGCGGAACTCGACCTGGAGAGCAAGAGCGACGCTGCAGCCGCGAAGTACGCGAGACAGCGCGGCATCGAAACGATCATGCGGGTAGGGCAGGACGGCCGTGTTGCAGAACAGTTCGTCTAACGGCCAGGTGCGTGACCGCCTGCGCCTCGCCATCCCGAGCGACGGCGTCATGTACGAGGGCACGCTCGATTTCCTGAGCGCCAGCGGCATGCGCGTGCGGCGTCCGAACCCGCGCGGCTACACCGGAGAGATGCGCACGCTGCGCGGCGTGGAGGTCGTCTTCCAGCGCAACTCCGACATTACGGCGCGTGTGGAAGAGGGCGACGCCGACCTCGGCCTCGTGGGGTTCGACAACTTCGCGGAGACGCGCATAGACGACGGCGATGCGCTCGTCGTGATCGAGGCGCTGGGCTATGGCCACTGCGAACTCGTGACGGCGGTGCCGGACTCGTGGGTTGACGTCGAGTCGATGGCCGACCTCGCCGACCTCTCCATCGATTTCCAGGAGAGCGGACGTGAACTGCGCATCGCGACGAAGTACCCGGTGCTCACCCGCCGCTTCCTGCATCAGCACGACGTGAACTACTTCACGCTGAAGCGCCTCTCCGGCGCGGTGGAACCCACGCCGGCCATCGGTTACGCGGACTTCATCGTCGACCTCACGGCGAGCGGACAGACGCTGAGTGAGAACCACCTGAAACGCGTTGCGGACGGCACTGTGCTCGAATCGGAAGGCGCGCTCATCGCGAACCGCCGTATGCTGCGCGAACATCCCGAACGGCTGGAGACGGCCCGGGAGATCATCGAGCGCATCGAGGCGAGCCAGTCTGCGTCGACCTACTCGCGCCTCACGGCGAACATCGAAGGCGAGAGCGAGGAGGCAGTGGCCGCCAAGGTGCTGGAGCTGCCGGAGGCGAGCGGTATCAGCGGCCCGACGATATCGCCGGTGTACTCGCGCGACGGCCGGCAGGTGTACTCGATAACCGTGTCCATTCCCAAGCGCGACCTGACCGCGGCGGTGGACCACCTGCGCAGCATCGGCGGAGCATCGGTGAGCGTTTCGGACGCCGTCTACCTCTTCCGTGAGGAGAGCAACATCTACGCTCGACTGCTCGACGCCCTGGGGCTGTCGTGATGCGCGTGCTGCGCGGCATCGACGCAGGCCTTGCTGCGCTGACGCGGCGTCCGGGCTACGAGGAACCGGAGCTGACGCCTGCGTCGGCTGCGCGCACCGAGGCGTTGTTCGGGGAGCCGCTCACGGCGACGCAGGCGGTGGAGCGCATTCTTGCGGACGTGCGAGCAAGCGGCGATGCTGCTGTCGGGGACTACGCCAACCGGATTGACGGCGCGGACCTGGATGTACTTGAGGTCCCGCGCAGCGCGTGGGAGGACGCCACTCGCACCACCGGCGCCGAGTTGGAGGAAGCGCTCGCGGTTGCGGCGGGGCGGATACGTGCCTACCACCAAGCCGCGATGCCACGTGCGTGGGACGACGCTGACGCGGGCTACGGACTGCGGAGCGTCGCCATCGAGCGCGTGGGTCTCTACGTCCCCGGCGGTTCTGCCGCGTACCCCTCGACGGTGCTGATGTCGGCGATACCCGCGAAGGTGGCCGGCGTATCGGAGGTCATCGTCTGCACGCCGGACCCGTCGCCGGTGACGCTCGCCGCGGCGCTCGCCGCAGGGGTCGACCGGCTGTTCGGCATCGGCGGAGCGCAGGCGATAGCCGCGATGGCGTTCGGAACGGAGAGCGTCCCGCAGGTCGACAAGATATGCGGCCCCGGCAACGTGTTCGTCTCCATCGCCAAGCGGCTGGTCTACGGCCACGTGGACATCGACGGCCTCTACGGCCCGACCGAAACGCTCGTCATCGCCGACGACACCGCTACCCCGGAGGTCGTGGCCGCCGACCTGCTGGCGCAGGCGGAGCACGACGAGCTCGCCTCGCCCGTGCTCGTAACGACGAGCGAGGTCGTTGCAGACGCGGTCGAGCGTGAGCTGGAGCGCCAGGTTGCGCTGCTCGATCGAGAACCCATCGCACGCGAGGCGCTGGCGCGGCAGGGAACGATCGTCGTGGTGGACAGCATCGAGGAGGCGGCAGCGATCGCCAACGCCTTTGCGCCGGAGCACCTCTGCCTGCTCACGGCAGACCCGCACGCCTGCGTCGGGCTGATACGCAACGCGGGCGGCATCTTCGTCGGTGAGACGTCGCCCGAAGTGATGGGTGACTATGCGGCAGGGCCGAGCCACGTCATGCCGACGGGCGCGACGGCGCGCTTCGCGTCGAGCCTCGGCGTACACACCTTCCTCAAGCACGTCCCGGTGGTCGGTCTCTCTGCCGAGACGGCACGCGAGATCGGTCCTGCGGCGTCGGCACTGGCGCGAGCGGAAGGACTTACGGCACACGCCCGTGCCGCGGAGCTGCGGCTGGAAGGTGCAGGGCAACCGTCCGGAAGGAGGCGCCCATGACGCGCCGGAACGTACTCGATTTTGTGCAGCCACACTGGCGCAACCTCGACCCGTACGAGGCGGCGGAGCCGCCGGAGTCGCTCGCGGAACGCGGCGGCGTCACGGAAGCCGAGGTCGTCAAGCTGAACGCGAACGAGAACCCGTACGGGCCGTCACCGAAGGCGCTGGAGGCGTTGAACCACTCGGCGCGGGCGCACATCTACCCGGACCCGGCGCAGGTCGCGATGCGGCGGGCGCTCTCTCGCTACACCGGCGCCAGGCTGGAGCAGATCGTCGTCGGGAACGGCAGCGACGAGATCATTGACCTCGTCTTCCGCGCGACGCTCGAACCGGGTGACGTGGTCGTGAACGCCCCGCCGACGTTCGGGATGTACGACGTGACGGCGAATATCTGCGGCGGCACCATCGTGGAGGTCGAGCGCGACGAGCATTTCGACATCGACGTGGCTGGCATGCTCGCTGCGGCGGAAGGCGCGAAACTCATCGTGCTCGCGTCACCGAACAACCCTTCCGGCAACAGCACGCCGGTCGAAGACGTCGAGCGGTTGCTCAGCGCAGACTGCCTCGTCATCGTGGACGAGGCGTACGCCGAGTTCGCGGGGCGGAGCGTGTTGCCGCTCGTGGACACGCACCCGAACCTCGTCGTGCTGCGGACGATGAGCAAGTGGGCCGGACTCGCCGGCCTCCGGGCCGGCTACGGCATCATGAACGAAGAAATGGCCGAGGTGCTGATGCGCGGCAAGCCGCCGTACAACGTATCCCAGGTGGCGGAGGCGGCCCTTTTGGCGTCCCTTGAGGATGCAGAGATACTGGACGAGCGAGCGCGGCTCATCGTGCAGGAACGCGAACAGATGGCCGGGTTGCTCGCGGAGATGCGCGGGGTCGAGCCGATGCCGTCGGACGCAAACTTCATCCTCTGCCGCCTGCCGGAAGGACGGGGCAGGGTGGTCTACGACGCGCTCGCCGACCGCGGTGTGTCGGTGCGATACTACTCACGCGGCAAACTTGCCGATTACCTGCGCGTCAGCGTCGGAACGCCGGAACAGACCGGGCGTTTCATCGAGGCGCTGCGCGCAGCGTTGCAGCAGACAGCATGACGGACCGCATCGGAACATACAGCAGGGCCACGGGCGAAACGTCCGTATCGGTCACTATCGGGCTGGACGGCACAGGGCAGGGGAACATCGCAACCGGCAACGGGATGCTGGACCACCTGCTGAACCAGCTCTCCCGCCACGGCCTGTTCGACCTCGACATCGAGGCTGCCGGCGACAGTGCCCTGACCGGCTGGCACCACACCGTCGAGGACTGCGGCATCGCGCTCGGGCGTGCGTTCGCCGACGCCATCGGCAGCGGCGCGGGCATCCGCCGTATGGGCCACGCCCTCACACCGCTCGACGAGACACTGGCGCGCGTCGCGCTGGACATCAGCGGGCGCGGCTACGCGGTCGTCGACCTCGGCGTCAGCGGCACGACCATCGCCGACCTGCCGGGCGACCTCGTGCGCCACTTCCTGGAGTCGTTCGCTGTGGAGGCGCGCATCACCCTGCACGTGCACGTCCTGCACGGTGTCAACGCGCACCACAAGGTCGAGGCGTCGTTCAAAGGGCTTGCCAAGGCGCTGCGCGACGCCGTCGAGGTCGACCCCCGCGCGGGCAGCAGCACCCCGAGCACCAAGGGCGTCATCGGGTAGAGCGTTGCCTCGCCGTTTTCTGTTGGGCAGGGTTGTCAGGGGAACGTAACTACGCCAGCCTGATCTCCGCCTCGTAGGCCTCGATGACAGGGTTGGCGAGGAGCTTGTCGCACATCTCGTGCACGTCGCGGTGGGCGATCGATTCGTCGGGCGCTTCGACATCCAGCGTGAGCATCTTGCCGACCCGTACGTCGCGCACGCTGTCGAACCCGAGCGAGTGCAGGCTGCCGAGCACGGCGTTGCCCTGCGGGTCGTTGACGGCAGGTTTGAGCATCACCTGGATGCGCGCGGTGAAGCGCATCACGCGCCGCTTCCCGAGCCGCAGGACTCGCCGCGGGACTCGGAGTCCGGGCCGTTGGCGCGATGGTCGTCGACGAAGTCGCGCATGGCGCCGGTCTCGCTGGGCGTTACGCTGTCCAGCCAGCCCCATGCCGTCAGTTCGATCTCGCCTTCGTCGACGTTGGCGTGCGGGTGCAGCACATAGCAGTCCGGGAAACCGGGCAGCGATTCGACGAACGCCTGCAGCTCCGCGCGCTGCGAGCCGCTGGCGAGCTGGTAGTTGAACACGACCGCGCCGTTGCGGAGGTTGCGGACCACGGCCTCGTCAGCCACCTGCTCCCCGTGAACGCCCCAGGCGGCTGCCTCAGCCCAGCTGGGGCCGGACGTCGGCGGCGACGTATCGTACTCGGCCGTCTCACCGGGTTCCAGCAGGTCGCCCTCCTGGATGGCGAGCTGTGTTCCCGCGACGTCCCGCGTTTCCGGTTCAACAGGAGTCGGCGTGACTCCGAACGAAGGCAGGGCGAGCCCCGTGATGAGGGCCAGCGCGATGATGAGGCCGCCCGCCATGAAGAAACGGCGCTTACGTGCCCGCTTCGCCTGGGAACGCTGACGGCGCTCCTGGCGTGCCGTGGTACGGCGTGAGGGACCCCTGCGGTCGGGGGCGGGGCGGGTGGGTTGCGCAGGCTGCGCGGCGGGTTGCTGCTGGTCCTCGTCTGCCAAGTGGGATGTCCTTCAGGTGTGGTGATGGTTCGGGGCGTGTCACGCGGCCTGGCCGGTAAGCTTCCGGTAGGCCTCCCAGTAGCGCTCCGTCGTCTTCTCTACAACGTCGTCCGGCAGGGCAGGCGCGGGCGGCGTGCGGTCCCAGTCCCTCTGGGTGAGGAGCCAGTCGCGGACGAACTGCTTGTCGTAGTTGGGTTGCGACTTGCCGGGGTTCCACCCGCTCGCGTCCCAGAACCGGCTGGAGTCGGGCGTGAGCACCTCGTCGATGAGGATGACCTCGCCGTCGCGCATCCCGAACTCGAACTTGGTGTCGGCGATGATGATGCCGCGCTCGGCGGCGACGTCGTGGGCGTGCTGGAAGACGGCGAACGAGAGGTCGCGGAGCGTCGTCGCCATGTCCGCGCCGACGAGATCGGCCATCTCCTCGGCGTTGAGCGGTTCGTCGTGGCCGATCTCCGCCTTCGTGGTGGGCGTGAACATGAGCTCGGGGAGCCTGCTGCCGTCCACGAGGCCGGGCGCCATCGGGACGCCGAACATCGTGCCGGTCGCGTTATAGTCGACGAGCGCGGAGCCGGTGAGGTACGCGCGTACGACGCACTCGGCATCGATGCGCTCGGCGCGCTTCACGACCATCGCCTGCTGCGCGATCTCCGGTGCGAGGTCCTGCAGCAACGGATGCTCGGCAAGGTCGCCCAACTGGTCCTTGTCCTCCGCGAGCCCGATGAAATGGTTCGGCACGATGTGCCGCGTCTGGTCGAACCAGAACTTCGACATCAGCGACAGCACGCGGCCCTTGTCGGGGATGGCGGTGGGCAGCACGACGTCGAACGCGGAGATGCGGTCGGTGGCGACCATGAGCAGCAGTCCGTCGCCGAGGTCGTAGGTGTCGCGCACCTTGCCGCGGTAGAGCCGGTCGGGTAGTGGCGTTTCAAGCAGTGGCATGATCTCGCTCCCGTATGGAATTAGCACTCGCGGCGAGGCCGGCGCGCTCGAACAGCGCATCGACGTTCGCCGTGTAGTAGCCATAGTCGAACAGATCGGCAAGCTGCCCCGCGTCGAGGTGCGCCTGCACATCGGGGTCGCCCTTCACGAGTTCGCGGAAGTCTCCGCCCTCGTCCCACGTCGCGGCGGCGTGACGCTGCATCATGCGGTAGGCGCCCTCGCGGGGCATCCCCGCCTCGATGAGCGCGAGCATGACCCGCTGGGAGAAGAGCAGACCGCGCGTGGATTCGATGTTCGCCATCATGCGCTCCGGGAAGACGCTCATCCCGCGCACGATGCCGGTGAAGAGGTCGAGGATGTAGTCGAGCGCCATGCAGGCGTCCGGCAGGATGATGCGCTCCGCCGAGGAGTGCGAGATGTCGCGCTCGTGCCAGAGGGCGACATTCTCCAGCGCAGTCAGGGCATTCCCGCGGATGAGACGTGCGAGCCCGCAGACGCGCTCGGAGAGGTCGGGATTGCGCTTGTGCGGCATGGCGGACGAGCCCGTCTGGCCTGCACCGAACGGCTCTTCGACCTCGTGTACCTCGGTGCGCTGGAGGCCGCGTACCTCGGTCGCGAACTTCTCCAGCGATGCGGCGGTGACCGCGAGCGCCGTCATGAAGTTGGCGTGCCGGTCGCGCTGCACGATCTGATTGGAGAGCGGCGCATACGGGATGCCGAGCGCCTCGCAGGCGTAGGTCTCAACCTCGAGCGGGACGGTGGCGTGTGTGCCGACGACGCCGGATATCTTGCCGACGGAGGCCTCCTGCGCAGCACGCTCCAGGCGGCCGCGGTTACGCCGCATCTCGTCCCACCAGAGCGCGAGTTTCAGCCCGAACGTGGTTGGCTCCGCGTGCACGCCGTGTGTGCGCCCCATGATGAGCGTGTGCTTGTGCTCGAGCGCGCGCTCGGCGATGGCTTCGATGAGCGCGTCCACGTCCGCGAGCAGGATCGCGGCGGAGTCGCGCAACTGCAGGCCGGTCGCGGTGTCCCACACGTCGTTGGACGTGAGTCCGTAGTGTATCCAGCGCCCCTCCGGGCCCAGCCCTTCCGTGACGGAGTAGAGGAACGCGGTTACGTCGTGCTTCGTCTGCGCGAACTTCTCGTCCAGCTTCGCGGCGTCCCATGAGGCGCCGCGTATGCGCTGCATGTCTTCGGAAGGGATGACGCCGAGGCGCGCCCACGCCTCGCAGACGGCGATCTCGACGGCCAGCCAGCGGTCGTACTTGCCCTGGTCGGTCCAGATTTGTTTCATCGCCTCGCGGGCGTAGCGGTCGATCATGTCCTGGCCTGCGCGTGCGTTCGAGCGTACTCCAACACGGGGAAGAAGTCGGGAAGCTCCCGGTAGGTGATGCCGCGTTCGCGGCAGATGCCCGCAAGGGGTTCGCGGGCGAAGACCATGTCGGCGCGTGCAGCGGGGCAGGCGTCCGAGACACCGTCGCCCACGTAGACGACGTGCTCGCCGTTGCTGCGGGAGCGCTCCAGCGCCATGCACTTGCAGTTGCCCGGCCACCATGCGCACGACTGGTCCGCGAAGGTGTACTCGTACGTCTTGGCGTCGGCGCCGTGCGTGCACACCGTGTGCGATTCCACGTCAACGCCGTGCTCGTCGAAGAGCGCTTGGACGTAGTAGTCGAGCCCGTGACTCGCGACGGCCAAGCGTATGCCGTGCTCCGCGCAGTAGGCCGCGAGTTCGGCAAAGCCGGGGCGCAGTTGCGCGTTGGAACGGACGTAGTCCGTCTGCTCCTCGACCGTAGCGCTCATCTGGCGGAACGCGATCTCCTGGTACTCGGCCAGCGATATCTCGCCGTCGGCGCGCCGCTTGCTCACGTCGCGCCAGTGGACGATTCCGGGTTGCGACACGTCCGGCTGGAAGCGCTCCAGCAACATCTGGCCGACGTTCTGAACGGCGGCGGTGTCGTCGAAATCGCAGAGGATGATCATTCGGCGGGGCGTTGCGGTGCCTCGTTCATCGCTGGCGGAGCCGCTCGCGGTACTGCTCCACCGCATCTCGGATTTTAGCATATTTGATGCCCAGGACCTCGGCCGCCAGCAGGGCCGCGTTGCGTGCGCCCCACGCCCCGACGGCCACCGTTGCGACGGGTATGCCGGGCGGCATCTGCACGATGGAGTAGAGCGCGTCGACGCCCCCGAGCTCGCTCGACGCTATCGGTACGCCGATGACGGGCAGGGTGGTGTGCGAGGCGACGACGCCGGGCAGCGCAGCCGCGCCTCCGGCTGCCGCGACGAACACCTCGACGCCGGTGCTCGGGGCGTTCTCCACGTACTCCTGTACCTTCTTCGGGTTCCGATGGGCCGACGCGACGATGAGCTCGGCCTCGACGCCGAGGTCGGTGAGCGTCTTGAGCGTGTCTTCCATCACGGGCTGGTCGGTTGCGCTTCCAACGATGATGCCTACCTGTGGCACGGGACTTCTCCTCGAGTGGTTTGGGGACTGGAATCAGTAATCTATCACGCCCGCCTCACGCCGCTGCGAACGACGCGATGTCCGTACGATAGTGCTTTCCCTCGAACGTTATCGTGTCCGCCGCCGCGTAGGCGCGAGCGCGGGCCTCGGTCATCGTCGCGCTACGACCCACGAGCGTCATCGTCCGCGAACCGCCCGTGGCGAAACCGCCACTTTCGGCATGGGCGGTGCCCGCGTGGAAGATGAGCGCCTCTTGTTCGGCCTTTGCCAGCCCCTCGATGCGCTTGCCTGTTTCATGCGGACCGGGGTAGCCGCCGGGAACGAGCACGACCCCGACCGCGCACGCGTCGCTCCAGCGCAGGTCGATCGACGGCAGCGAACCGCCCAACGCCGCCTCGACGACATCCAGCAGGTCGTTCTCCATCCTTGGCAGTATGAGCTGCGCCTCCGGGTCGCCGAGGCGGGCGTTGAACTCGATGATGAACGGTCCGCCGTCGGTGAGCATCAGCCCGCCGTAGAGGACGCCGGTGAACGGCGACCCCTGGCGCGCCATCTCGCGGATGACTGGCTCGATGCACGTCTCGCGTATCTGCTGCTCCATCGCGGCGTCCCACCACGGGGGCGGGCTGTAGCCGCCCATCCCGCCGGTGTTCGGGCCCTGGTCGCCGTCGAATACGCGCTTGTAGTCGCACGCAGGCGCGAGCGGTGTCACGTACGCACCGTCCGTGAAGCAGAAGACGCTGAGCTCCTGCCCCACAAGGCACTGCTCGATGACGACGCGCTCACCGGACGCCCCGAACGCGCGCTTCTCCATCGCATCGTCGACGGCTTCGAGCGCCTCGTCGACGGTCTGCGCGACGACCACACCCTTACCGGAGGCGAGGCCGTCCGCCTTGATGACGATGGGCGCTCCCTGCGAGCGCACGTACTCCCGCGCGGCAGCTGCGTCGTCGAAGACCTCGAATGCGGGCGTCGGCGCCCCTGCGGCGCGCATGATGTGCCGGGCGAACGACTTACTGCCCTCGATGCGGGCGGCGGCCTGCGTTGGCCCGAAGATGCGCAGGCCTTCCCCCTGGAAGCGGTCCACGATCCCGATGGTGAGCGGTAGTTCGGGGCCGACGATGGTGAGATCGATGCCGTGTTCGTGGGCAGCGGCCACGAGTGCGTCGAGGTCGGTCACGGCGATAGGGAGGTTCGTTGCGATGGCGGCGGTGCCTGCGTTGCCGGGCGCTGCGAACAGTTCAGGGTTTCGGGGGCTCTGCGCGAGTTTCCAGAGGATGGCGTGCTCACGCGCGCCGCTTCCGACGACCAGTACCTTCACTCCCTGTTCCTCGATTGCCGCAGCATGACGATCGCGATGACGAGGCAGACGATGCCGGTGCCCATCGAGATCAGGACGGTCGGCACGTCCCACTCACCCGCGATGCCCATGGCCAGGCCGCCGATGATGAACGTGATGCCGAAGGCGCCGAACACCGTCCGTACGGCGCGTCTGACGTTGACGATGCCCATGACGCCTACTCCCACTCGATGGTGCCGGGTGGTTTGCTCGTGATGTCGTAGACGACGCGGTTCACGCTCTGCACCTCGTTGACGATGCGGTTGGAGATGCGCGCGAGCGTCTCGTAGGGCAGGCGGGCCCAGTCCGCGGTCATCGCGTCCTCGCTCGTGACCGCCCGGAGTGCTACGACGTGCTGATAGGTGCGGAGGTCGCCCATGACGCCAACGGTGCGCGTGTCGGTGAGGACGGCGAAACTCTGCCACAGTTGGTCGTAAAGGCCGTCGCCCTTGATCTCGTCCATTACGATCCAGTCGGCGGCGCGCAGGGTTTCGAGTTTGTCGTACGTCACGTCGCCGATGATGCGGATCGCGAGGCCGGGGCCGGGGAACGGCTGGCGGTTGATCATCTCCGGCGGCAGGCCGAGCTCCGCGCCGACGAGACGCACCTCGTCCTTGAAGAGGTAGCGCAGCGGCTCGACGAGGTCCAGCTGCATACGCTCCGGCAGCCCGCCGACGTTGTGGTGCGTCTTGATCTTGTGGGACGCGCTGTGCTCGGCGGTCTCGCTCTCGATGACGTCCGGGTAGAGCGTGCCCTGCGCCAGGAAGTCCACCGCGCCCATCGTGCGGGCCTCCTCCTCGAACACGTTGATGAACTCCGCGCCGATGGTCTTGCGCTTCTGCTCGGGGTCGGTCACGCCGGCGAGTGCGGAGAGGAACCGCTCGGTGGCGTCCACGTAGACGAGATTGAGGCCGAGGTTGCGCTCGAAGACGGCGCGCACGCGCTCCGGCTCCTCGCGGCGCAGCAGGCCGTTGTTCACGAAGATGCACGTCAGCTGGTCGCCGATGGCCTCGTGGACGAGCCGCGCGGTGACCGCCGAGTCCACGCCGCCGGAGAGCGCGCAGATGACCTGCCCGTCGCCGACCTGCTCGCGAATGCGCTGCACGGTCTCCGCGACGAAATTGCCGGGCGTCCACGAGCCGGACGCGCCGCAGACCTTGTAGGCGAAGTTACGGATGATCTCCGCGCCCTGGGGCGTGTGAGCGACCTCCGGGTGGAACTGGATGCCGTACATGCCGGCGTCGTTCGCCATCGCCGCGATGGGGGAGTTTTCCGTGTAGGCGACGGCCCGGAAGCCGGGAGGCATCGTGGCGATGCGGTCGCCGTGGCTCATCCACACGGCCGTTTCACCGTCCAGCCCGTCGAAGAGCGGGCTCGGGTCGTTCTTGTGGACGACCGCGAAGCCGTACTCGCGCTCCGTGGCCGGGATGACGCTGCCGCCGAGCTGGTGCGCGAGCAGTTGCATGCCGTAGCAGATGCCGAGCACCGGGACGCCGCTCTCGAATATCCACGGCTGGGCCAGCGGAGCGCCCTCGCCATACACGGACGCAGGTCCGCCGGAGAGGATGATGCCCTTCAGATCGAGGCCGTCGACAGCGGCACGGGGAGCGGTGGCGGAGATGAGTTCACAGTAGACGTTCTGCTCGCGGACGCGGCGGGCGATGAGCCTGCTGTACTGCGAGCCGTAGTCGATGACGGCGATGCCCTCGGGCTTCAGGGGTTCGGACTCGCCGATGCTCCGGCGCGCGCCGGGTGCCTGCTCACGCTCCTGGGCGATGCCGAGGTAGGTGGACACTTCAACGTCGCCGCTCGTCGACACCCGGTGCGTCCCGTCGGTGAGCGGCGGTGGGGCGTTGTCGTTGGGCGAGTCCATGCGGTGTATCGCAATTTAGTATGCCGCATGGCAACCGGTCAACGCACGCGGACATGTGACACGCGCTACTTTCGCGGTCGTTGGTGCCAGGCCTACGATGGTTGCGGCTGCCGAGGTCTGCGTCCAGGTGGACTACCCACCGCGTCAGGAGTGCAGTGTCCCGGAATGTCCCACAATGTCTCACCTTGAGCGGAAGTGGCAGCGTGCCAAGCGGAGCAGGATGACCTTGACAGGAGTAGACAGAGACCGAATGAGACCAGATGAGACCGGACTTTCGCTGCATCTCGTGGACACGGCAGTCTATGGGAATGAATGGGAAGCCGGGGTGAGGACGGCCTGGTGCTATACTCGTGCCCGTGGTATCCGTAAGGACGGTCCCCTGATGCCTCTCGCCCCCGACAACCCCAACAACCGCTCCGTCGCGTCCATCCTGCTGCGCGAGGGCGGCGTCATCGCGTTCCCCACGGACACGGTGTACGGGCTCGGCGCGTCGGCGTTCAACCATGCGGCGGTCTCCATGGTGTTCGTCATCAAGAACCGCAGCAGGGACCAGGGATTGCCGGTGCTCATCGCCTCGGAGTCCCAGTTGCCGGAAGTGGCGTCGGACGTGCCGGACAGCGCCTACGCCCTCGCGGAGCGCTTTTGGCCGGGAGGGCTGACGCTCGTGGTGCCCCGCAACCCGAACGTGCCCGCACTCGTCGCAGGCTACGGCGACACGATAGCCGTGCGGCTGCCGGACCACCCGTGTCCCCAGACGCTGGTGCAGGCGCTCGGGAAGCCCATCACGGGCACGAGCGCGAACCGCCACAACGGACCGGAGCCGTCGAGCGCGGCCGAGGTGCAGCGGCAGCTCGGCAATCGCCTGAGCATGATCCTGGACGGCGGCGAAAGCCCCGTGGCGGTCCCGTCCACCATCGTCGACACCACGCAGGACCCGCCGAAGGTGCTCCGCCTCGGCGGCATCACACTGGAGCAGATGCGCGATGTCTGCGAGGTCGCAGGCCCGGACGCGCCTGCCTGCTGACGCGCACCCGATGCCTGACGCACCCTGGACCCCCGCCAGCCTCCGCGCGCACCAGCCACTCATCGAGCAGGCGCTGCGCGCGAGCCTCGAGCTCCCCAACGACCCTACGCTCCCGCTCTACCGGATGATGCGCTACCAGCTCGGCTGGACCGACGCCGCAGGTGAGGAGCGCAACGTGGAGACGGTCCGTACCCTGGGTGCGCTCTGCCTCGAAGCGGCGTCTTCGCTGGGCGACGACTCCGAACAGTGCGCCCCGAGCGCCGCGGCCATCGAACTGCTGGGCGAGTCCGCCGCCGTGCACGAGGAGATGCAGACCGCGACGCAGCAGCGTGCAGGGCAGGACGCGGTCTGGTGGGTATGGGGTCCGGCGCAGGCCATCAACGCGGGCGACGGCCTGTACGCGCTCGCCCGGCTCTCGATACTCGACACGCTCAGCGGTGATGCGGTGGCGCGCCTGCCTGCAACGCTCACGGAGCTCGACACCGCCGCGCTGGAGTACTACCAGGGCCAGTACCACGACCTGCAACTCCAGGAGCGCGTGGACGTGACCGAGCAGCAGTACATGCGCATGGCGCGGGGCAAGTACGGGGCGCTCACCGGCGGCGCACTGGCGCTCGGCGCAGTCGCGGCGGGAGCGGACGAGGCCACCGTGCTGGCGTTCCGCGAGGCCGGCATCCAGATGGGAGTGGCGGCGCTCATAGCGAGTGAGGAGCGTCTCTTCTGGGGCAGGGGCGGAGAGACGGGTCGCGCGCTGAACAAGAGCAAGCTCTATCCGGTGGTCGCCGCGCTGCAGCACGGGACGCTTGCGCAGAAGCGAGCGCTCGGCGGCTACTACTTCAAGCGCGTCATGGAACCGGACGATCTCGCGGGCATCCGCGTCGTGCTGGAGGACGCAGGCGCGCGGGAACACACGCGGACCGCGAAAGACAAGGCGATGCGCGCCAGCATCGTCGCGCTCGAACAGACCGACCTGACGATGATCCAGATCGACGGCTGGGGGGAGATCGTCAGCGCACTCGCAGGTGAGCCATGGGTATGAAACGAACGCTCAGGGACTTCGACTGGCGGGGAAAGCGGGCGCTCGTGCGCGTCGACTTCAACGTACCGTTCGAGCGCGGCACGACGCGCATCTCCGACGACGTGCGCATCCGCGAAGCCGTGCCGACCATCGACTATCTGCGCGGGCAGGGCGCGTCGGTCATCCTCTGCACGCATCTCGGGCGCCCCGACGGCAAGCGCTCACCTGAACTCGAGCTCGACCCCATCGTGGAACGGCTGAGCGAACTGCTCGGCGCGCCGGTCGGCTACGTACACGACGCTCCTGGCGACGAGGCGAAGGCGGCTGCCGGAGCGCTGGGCGCTGGGGGCGTGCTGATGCTGGACAACATCCGCTTCTGGCCGGGCGAGGAGGCGAACGACTCCGGCTTCGCGGCGGCGCTCGCGTCACTGGCCGACGGCTACGTGAACGACGCGTTCGGCACCGCGCACCGCGCGCACGCATCGACGGAGGGCGTCGCGCACCGTCTTCCGGCGATGGCCGGCCTGTTGATGGAGAAGGAGATCACGTTCCTCGGCGGCGTGCTGGATGACCCCGCGCGCCCGCTTGCGGCCTTGATCGGCGGAGCAAAGGTCAGTGACAAACTGCAGGTGCTGGGACGGCTGATCGGCCACGCAGACGGACTGTTCGTCGGCGGCGGCATGGCGGGCACGTTCCTCAAGGCGCAGGGCTATGAGATAGGCGCGTCGCTGCTGGAAGAGGACCTCATCGACTTCTGCTCCGAGACGATGGAACGCGCGGCTGCGGCATCGACACCCATCACACTGCCGGAGGACGTCGTCGTCGCGGAGCGCATCGAGCCGGACGTGCCGGCTTCGGCCGTCGGCATAGACGAGGTCCCCGCCAACGCGATGATCCTGGACATCGGCCCGCGCACGGCTGCGTCCTACGCCGAGCGGCTGGCTGCGATGGGTTCGGTGGTGTGGAACGGGCCGATGGGCGTGTTCGAGGTGCCGCCGTTCCACGAAGGAACGCGCATCGTCGCGGAGGCGCTGGCGTCGAGCAATGCGGTCACGGTCATCGGCGGCGGCTCGACGGCGGAGTCGGTCGCGCACCTGGGACTCGCCGAGCGGATGTCGCACGTTTCGACAGGCGGGGGCGCGTCCCTGGAGTTCCTGGAAGGCAAAGAGCTGCCTGGCGTCGCGGCATTGGACGCCATGTAGGCAGCAGACACACCTTGCGCTGAGGAGAAGACGTGCCAACGCCATTCGTAGCAGGCAACTGGAAGATGAACCCGGCGTCCGTGGCGGATGCCGAAACGCTCGCCTCGGAGCTCGTGGACGCCACCAGCGCTATCGACGGCGTGACGCGCGTCGCCTGCCCGCCGTTCGTGGCGCTCTCCGCGGTCGCAGGCGCGCTGGCGGGCTCCGGGATAGGAGTCGGCGCGCAGAACGCCCACCCCGAGGCGAAAGGTGCGTTCACCGGCGAGGTCCCGCTGGGGATGCTGGGCGGGCTCTGCGCGTACGTCATCGTCGGCCACTCCGAGCGCCGCCAGCTCTTCGGCGAGACCGACGCGTTCATCAATGCTAAGGTGCAGGCTGTACTCGCGGCAGGACTGACGCCGATCCTGTGCGTCGGTGAGACGATGGACGAGCGCGACTCCGGCCGTGCGAAGGCTGTCGTGCGGCGGCAGGTGTCGGCAGGGCTGGCGGGCGTGGAACCGGAGCAGGCGGGCAGCATCGTCCTCGCCTACGAGCCGGTCTGGGCCATCGGCACGGGCAGGGCGGCAACGCCTGAGATGGCGCAGGAGATGTGCGCGGTCGTACGCTCCGAGGTAGGCGCGGCGCTGGACGCGGACGGCGGCATCGTGCCGGTGCTCTACGGCGGCAGCGTCAACCCCGGCAACGCGGACTCACTCGCGGCGCAGCCGGATATCGACGGCGCGCTCGTGGGCGGCGCGAGCCTCGTCGCCGCAGACTTCGCCGCCATCGTCAGGGCGTTCGCGCCGGCCTGATCATGGCCGCGCCGCGCGTGCTCTTCATCGTCGGGCCAACCGCGAGCGGCAAGACCGCCGCGTCGCTCGAACTTGCGTCCCACGCGCACGTCGAGATCGTCAACGCCGACAGCCGCCAGGTATACCGGGGCATGTCCGTCGGCACCGGCAAGCCCACGCCGGGCGAGCTCGCCTTAGTACCACACCACCTCATCGACGTCGCCGCGCCGGACGAGCGCTACAACCTCGCGCGCTTCCTCTCAGAGGCGCGAGCAGCCATAGCCAGCGTCGCCTCGCGTGGCGCAACTCCGGTCGTCGTGGGCGGCACCGGGCAATACATATGGGGACTCGTCGAGGGCTGGCACGCTCCTGCCGTCCCGCCCAACCAGGTGCTTCGAACAGAACTCGCTGAGGAGGCGCAGCGCAACGGCCCCAAGGCTCTCCACGAGCGCCTCCGCGCCGTCGACCCCGGTTCCGCCGCCGTGATCGACCCGCGCAACGTGCGGCGTGTCGTCCGGGCGCTGGAGGTGTGGCATGAGACAGGCGCGCCGTTCTCAAGACAGCGCCGGAAGTCGCCGCCGGACTTCGAGCCGGTGGTGCTCGGCATTGCACCCGAGCGTGCAACGCTCCGCCAACGCGCCGCTGACCGCGTCGCCACGATGCTGAGTGGCGGTTGGCCGGAGGAGGTGCGGCAACTGCTGAACGCGGGCTACGGGCCGGAGCTGCCGTCGTTCTCCAGTGTCGGCTACCGGGAGGTCGCGGCGTACGTGCAGGGCAACATGACGCTCGAAGAGACGGCGGAGCAGATCAAGACCGCCACCCACCGTCTGGCCCGTCGGCAGGCAACGTGGTTCAAGGCAAGCGACGAACGCATCGCGTGGAACCCCGATGCGTCCTCGCTCGTGGCGCGTGCGCTGACGGAGCAGCCTTGACGGAGCGCGTCTGCTCGTAGGAACCTAGCACCGCTCCTCCGCGTCCCGATGCAGAGGAAATCAACACGACGAGAGCAGGTGATATGGCAGGCTATCTCGACCCCAACGACCCCGTAGTGCAGGCGTTCGCAAAACTCGGTACGACGCCGGTGAGCGACGCGATGGACAGGCTCGGCCTCGCAGGGCAGTGCTTCGGCATCAAACCGGTCGACCGCGACTTCACGCTCTGCGGGCGCGCTCACACCGTCCGCAACGAGCCGATGACCGCAGGCCACAAGGGCGAGAGCGTCGGCGACTACATCGACGAGGTCTCCCCCGGCGGCGTGGTCGTCATCGACAACGGTGGGCGGCTCGACGCCACGGTCTGGGGAGACATCCTCACTATCATGGCCGACCGCAACAATCTCGGCGGCACCGTCATCCACGGCGTCTGCCGCGACTCCAACCGCGCCCTGAAGCTGAACTACCCCATCTTCTCCCGCGGCACCTACATGCGCACCGGCAAGGACCGCGTACGCGCCGACGCCTACCAGGAGCCGGTGTCGCTCGGCGAGGTCCGCGTGCTGCCCGGTGACCTGCTGCTCGGTGACGGCGACGGCGTGCTCGTCATCGCGCAGGAGCACGAGCAGGAAGTGCTGAAGGCCGCGCAGGAGATCGACGAGGCCGAAGAGCGCATCCGCAACGAGATCATGCTCGGCGGACGTCTCGACGCGGCCCGCGAGAAGTTCCGCTACCACCAGCTGCAGAGCAGGGTGTAGCAACAAGCGATCCTTCCAGGCGAGATTCCCGCCTTCGTGGGAATGACGAGACAGAGGAGGTAGTTGGCGATGCAGACTTCCATCCCTTGCGTATTCATGCGTGGCGGCACGTCGCGGGGGCCGTATTTCCTCGCGTCCGACCTGCCGAGCGACCCTGAGACGCGCGACAAGGTCCTGCTCGCGGTCATGGGCTCACCCGACGATCGCCAGATAGACGGCCTCGGCGGCGCAGACCCGCTCACGAGCAAGGTTGCCATCGTCAGCCCCGCGACGCGCGAGGACTGCGACGTCGACTACCTCTTCGCCCAGGTCGTCGTGAACGAGGCAGTCGTGGACGTGAGCCCGAACTGCGGCAACATGCTCGCGGGCATCGGGCCGTTCGCCATCGAGCACGGCCTCGTCGCCGCTGCTGATGACGAGACTGTCGTGCGCATCCACATGGTCAACTCCGGCGACAGGGCCATCGCGCGCATCATGACGCCGGGCAGGCAGGTGGAGTACCAGGGAACGGCCCGGATCGACGGCGTGCCCGGCACTTCCGCACCCATCATGATTGACGTGGAGGACACGGCGGGCTCGTTCTGCGGCGCGCTCTTCCCCACGGGCAACCGCGCCGACGTGATCGACGGCATCGAGTGCTCGCTGATGGACAACGGCATGCCGGTCGTTGCGATGCGCGCCAGCGACCTCGGGCGCACCGGCTACGAGACGCGCGACGAGCTGAACGCGGACACTGAGCTGAAGGAGCGTATCGAGAGCATCCGCCTCCAAGCGGGGCACATGATGAACCTCGGCGACGTGACGGACAACGTGGTGCCCAAGATGTTCCTGCTCGCGCCTCCGGTCAACGGCGGGGCCATCTGCACCCGTTCGTATATCCCCAAGGTCGCCCATGCCTCCATCGGTGTCCTCGCAGCGGTGACGGTCGCGACCGCCGCCGTCTTCCCAGGAACCACGGCCTACGACTACGCGGTGCGTCCTGAGGGCCGCCGCAAGATGCTGCTGCTGGAGCATCCCACTGGCGATTTCGCCGTCGAGGTCGAGGTGGGCGGCACCGGGGACGAGCCGACCATCGAACGCGCCGCGCTGCTGCGCACTGCCCGCAAACTGATGGAGGGCGAGGTCTACATCCCGGCCGAGGTCTGGTCGGGGCAGCAGACGCTCGCCGGAACGGCGGCGCGATGACAGAGCGCGAGATACGCCTGATCGCCGGACCTGACCCGAACCCCAAAAAGCCGGACCTGCAACTGCCCTCGAACGCATGCGACGCGCACTGTCACATCTTCGGCCCAGGCGACACGTTCCCGTACCATCCCAACCGGTCCTACACCCCGCCCGATGCGCCGAAAGAAGCGTTGAAGGCGCTCCACGACCACCTGGGCATCACCCGCGCGGTCATCGTCCACGCCAGCTGCCACGGCTCCTACATGGACGCCACGCTCGACGCCATCGCGTGGTCGGAGGGAGCGTACCGCGGCACGAGCATCGTGGAACCGGACATCAGCGACGCGGAGTTGCAGCGCTACCACGAGGGCGGCATCCGCGCCGTGCGGTTCAACTTCGTGCGTCACCTGGAGAGCGTGCCGGAGCCTGAGGTCGTGAAGCGCATGGCTGAGCGTATCGAGCCGATGGGCTGGCATCTCGTCGTTCACCTGGACGCGGAGGACATCGTCGAGCTGTCCCCGATGCTGCTCGGGTTGCGCGTGCCGTTCGTTATCGACCACATGGCGCGGGTGAAGGCGGGGGACGGCCTCGAGCAGACGCCGTTCCAGGAGTTGCTGCGGCTGATGGAACGCCCGAACGCGTGGGTGAAGATCTGCGGCGGCGAGCGCGTCTCGACCGACGGCCCGCCGTTCACGGACTCGGTGCCGTTCGCGCAGGCGCTCATCGCCGCCGCGCCGGACCGCGTGCTCTGGGGCACCGACTTCCCACACCCCAATGTGCGCCACATGCCGAACGACGGCCACCTCGTCGACCTCTTCGGTATGTACACGGACGATCCGGCGGTCCAGAAGCAGGTCCTCGTCGACAACCCGGACACGCTCTACTTCAACGTCAACTGACATCCGCTGGCAGAACGGGGAGGCTGGAAGCCTTACAATGAAGGCGGAGGCCTTCAGATGCCGCGTCTGCTCCCAGCCCGCCCCCGGTCGCGTCGAACGCTCCTTGCGTGGTTGAGAGTCGCGTGGCTTGCGATGAGCGCCCTGTTCATCGCTGTCGGCATGGCCGGCGTTGCGCTGGCCCAGGTCCAACCGCGCGAGGCGCACGTCGTCGAGGTGGACGGCATCATCAGCCCCATCACGGAGCGCTACATCACGCGCGCGCTGGAGGAGGCGGAGCGCAGCGGGGCCGAGGCCGTCGTCATCACGCTCGACACGCCTGGCGGCCTGCTCAGTGCAACGCGGGACATCACAGAATCCCTGCTGTCCGCGCCCGTGCCGGTGATCGTCTACGTCTCGCCGCAGGGAGCGCACGCCGCGTCCGCCGGGACGTTCGTCACTGCGGCGGCGCACATAGCGGCGATGGCGCCCGGCACGAACATCGGCGCGGCGAGCCCGGTCAGCGGACAGGGTGAAGACCTGGACGAGACGCTCAAGGACAAGGTGTTCGAGGACACCGCCGCCCTGATCCGCGCTATCGCCGAAGTACGCGGCAGGCCGTCCGAACCACTGGAAGCAACAGTGTTGGAGGCGGAGTCGTACACGGCGGAAGAAGCGGTGGAGCTTGGCATCGTGGACGTCATCGCGGTCAACGTCAATGACCTGCTGAAGCAGGTGGATGGGCGCACCGTCGTCATCGTCACGGCGGACGGCGAGCAGAGCGTGACGCTGCATACGGCCGATGCCCCGGTACGGAACATCGGCATGGGACTGTTCGACCGCATCCTCTCCTACATCGCCGACCCGAACGTCGCGTTCCTGCTCATCTCGCTCGGCGGGCTGGGGCTGTTCGTCGAGTTCTGGAACCCCGGGCTCATCTTCCCGGGCGTGGCCGGCCTTGTTGCGCTCGTGCTGGGGCTCGCGGCGCTGGGAAGCCTGCCGGGAAACTGGGCGGGCGTGGCGCTCATCCTGCTGGCGTTCGTGCTGTTCAGCATAGAGTTCAACATCGACGGGTTCGGTGTTGTTGGCGCGCTGGGCGTCGCAAGCCTCGTCCTCGGCGGCATCCTGCTCTTCTCGCACTTCGGCACGCCGTCGCCGGTGCTCCCGGACATCAGCGTGAGTTGGTGGGCCATCACGCCGGTCGCGGCTGCCATGGGCGCTAGTGTCCTGCTCTTCTCACGAGAAGTGGGACGCGTGCGCCGCGAACAGTTCAGGCGCGGTACGCCGGAGCCCATCCTCGTCGGCATGACTGGTATGGTATCGGCGGCGCTCTCACCGGAAGGCAAGGTGCGCGTGCGCGGAGAGACGTGGAACGCCCGCGCGCTGGACAGCTCCCACATCGAGCGTGGAGCATCCGTCGTTGTCCGGGCGGAGCACGGCCCGCTGCTGGAAGTGGAACGAACGGAGACAACGCGAACAGAAGGGATGCAGGAGGAGTAAGCGCATGGCTAACTGGGGTATCAACGTCATCAAGCAGTATCAGCGGCTCGTGGTGTTCACATTCGGTTCCTACACAGGCACGCGCGGCCCGGGCATCCGGTGGCTCTGGCCGTTCGTCAACAACGGATCGAGCACCGCGGACCTTCGAGAGATCCCCGTGCCGATCCCACGGCAGACGAGTATCACACGGGACAACGCGCCCATAGACATCGACTTCTTCGTCTACATGCGCGTCATCGAGGACAGGCCGCAGGACACGATCCTGAACGTGAGCGATTTCGGCGCAGCCGCGCAGGCGCTCTCGATGACAACGCTCCGCGCGGTCGTCGGTGAGATGGACCTGGACGACGTGCTCTCCAAGCGCGAGCGCATCAACTCCCAGCTCCAGGTGAAGCTGGACGAGGTGACGGTGAACTGGGGCGTGAAGGTGACGCGCGTCGAGATCAAGGAGGTCGAGCCTCCGCGTGACGTGCAGGACGCGATGAACCGCCAGCTCTCCGCCGAGCGCACGCGCCGGGCCGCCGTCACCGAGGCGGAAGGCGAACGCGACGCCGAGATCAACCGTGCTGAGGGTGAACGACAGGCCGCTGTCCTGCGTGCGGAAGGCTCCAAGCAGGCCGCGATCCTCGAGGCGCAGGGAGACCGTGAGGCCGCGATCCTGCGGGCCGAGGGCTTCAGCGTGGGCATGCAGCGCATCAACGAGGTAGCGATGCAGGCCGACCCCCGCACGATGAGCCTCCAGTACTTCGACACACTCAAGGACATCGGCGGCAGTCCTTCCACCAAGTGGATCTTCCCGATGGAGTTCACGTCCATGCTGCAGCCGTTCCTGCGAGGCGCCCAGACCGCGACGTCGGGCGAGGAGTAGTGAGGGCAGCGTTACAGGGCAGCGCAGCGGCGGCCATCCTCGCGGTGGCCGTCGCTCTGCTTGCCGTCTCTTGCGGTGGGCCCGAACCAACGCCAACGCCGAGCATCACGGCGGAGGACGTGCGGGATAGCGGGGCCGAGACCCTGCGCAACCTCTCGACCGTCCACTTCCTCGTGACGCATGAAGTGGGTGGCACGGATATCGGGTTCTCCTCGACGCTCACCGAGGCGGAAGGCGACGGCCTCTTCCCCGACAAGGCAGAGTTCGTTGCCAAGGCCACCAGCGCACTCTTCGGCAACGCCGCGCTGGAACTGGACATCGTCCAGTACGGCGAGACAACGCACCTGCGCGACCGCATCAGCATGGTCTGGCAGGCGCTTCCGGCCGGAACGCTCGCCATCGATTTCACCAACATCAACGGCAGCATCGCGGACGCGCTCGCCTCGCTCGGTGAACTCGACCTCACCGACGGCGGCTCAGTGGACGGCGCGCCCGTGCACAAGCTCACCGGCACGACCCCCTCGACGTCGATGCGCGGGCTCGTGCCCGGCGCGCCGGAAGGCGAAACGCTGCACATGGAAGTCTGGATCGGACGCGACGACGACCTCGTTCGGAAGGTGCGCCTGACGGGCAGGCTGGTGGAAGCCGACACACCGGACATCGTCCGCGTGCTGGAGCTCTCCCGGTTCAACGAACCCGTCACCATCGAGCCTCCGGCCTAGGCAACGGCATGGCCTCTCCGGAGTCCACTCGCTTGCCCCTCCGGCTCTCACCCAACGTCACGCTCGTGGTCGTCTGCGCTGGCGTGTTCCTCGCCTCACTCGACCAGACGTCGGTCGTTACCGCGCTCCCCGCCGTGATGGTCGATCTGGGCATCAGCATCGACCGCCTCAACGACCTCGCATGGGTGGTGACGGC
Organism: Dehalococcoidia bacterium; assembly: GCA_965206315.1. Taxonomy (GTDB): domain Bacteria; phylum Chloroflexota; class Dehalococcoidia; order Lucifugimonadales; family Australimonadaceae; genus Bin16. The sequence goes on along the minus strand of OZ242210.1, from coordinate 2,581,536 downwards.
ATACCTGCTCGGGTTCACGGTGGCGATGCCGCTGCTGGGGCGGGCAGGGGACGTGTACGGCTACCGGAGGCTCTACCTCGGCGCGATGCTGCTCTTCGGCGTGGGTTCCGCAGCCGTCGCGCTCGCCCCGAACCTCGGCTGGCTCATCGCAGCGCGTGTCGTGCAGGCGGTGGGCGGCGGTGCCCTTGTCCCGGCGGCGATAGCGCTCGCGGGCGAAGGGCTGCCACCGGCGCGGCGCGCCATCGTGTTCGGCATCGTCGGGGCTGCGGCGGAGGCGGGCGGCGTGCTCGGTCCGCTCTATGGCGGGCTCATCGTCGACTGGATCGGATGGCGTTGGGTGTTCTGGAGCAACCTGCCGATCGTGGCTGTGTTGGCGGTCGCGCTCCTCGGCATGCCGGAAGCGGGGCGCTCCGGCGGACGGCTGGACGTGACCGGCGGGGTGCTGCTCGCGGGCGGGCTATCGCTGGTGACGGGCGGGCTCGCGCAGCGTTCGCTGTTCGGTGGAGGTTCTGCACTGCCGTACGTGCTCATAGGAGTCGGCGTGCTGCTGCTGCTAGCGCTGCCGTTCGCGGAGCGGCGTGCGCTCGCGCCTATCGTAAGCATGGCGCTCTTCCGGGCGCGTAGTTTCGCGGCGGCGATGAGCGCTCAATTGCTGACCGGCGGGGCGCTCGTGCTCATCCTCGTGACCGTGCCCCTGATGACCGACACCGTACTCGGCGAGCCACCGCTGGAAGGCGGCCTGCGGCTGATGCGCTTCACCGGGGCGATACCTGTCGGCGCACTGCTGGGCGGCTATGCCGCGTCACGCATCGGCGTCCGTGTTCCGGCGTTGGTGGGCCTCGCGCTCGCGGCGGTCTGCTTCGTGCTGCTCACGACGTGGGACGAGACGATAGCCGAACCGCGCCTCACATTACACCTGGCGGTAGGCGGCCTCGGTTTCGGGTTGCTCATCGCACCGTTCACCGTGGCGGCGGTGGAAGCCGCAGGTAACGAGTACCGCGCGACCGCCGCCGCATGGATAACGGCGTCGCGCATGTTCGGCATGACGGCGGGGCTCGCGGCGATGTCCGCGCTGGGCGTGGACTACCTGCAGTCGCTCGCGGGTGGGCTGCCGGTGCCGATACAGCTCCCGGGCGAGAGCGCCGCGGCGTTCTCGGAGCGCGTCGCCGCGTACGAGGAAGGCATCTCAAACGCGTCGTTCGACGTCTTCAGACTCTTCTTCAGGTCGGGGCTGGTGCTCGTCATCCTCGCGGCGGTGCCGTCGCTGTGGATGCGGGGCGCACGGCGCGGCTAGTGGCCGCCGCAGAGCGTCTGCCAGAGAAAGCCGTCCTCCCGCAGCAGCCGAGCCGAGCCTGACGGCCCCCATGTACCCTGTCCGTACGTCTCCGGCGGGCTCGATTCCGGCGATTCCCAGCATTTCAGGAGCGGATCGACGATGTTCCACGCCTCCTCGATCTGGTCTGCGCGGATGAAGAGGCTGGCGTCGCCCTCCAGCGCATCCTCCAGCAGCCGCTCGTACGCCTCCGGCAGCTCCTGGCCGAGCCGGAGTTCGTCCTTGTAGTGGAAGTTCAGGTCCACCGGGTGGGTGATGAACCCGGCGTCCACGGCCTTGCTGTCTATCTGGAGGTGGACACCCTCGTCCGGCTGAACGCAGATGGAGAGGATGTTCGGCGCGAACCCGCTGCCGCCGAGACGCTCGAACATGGACAGGGGCGGGCTCTTGAACTGGACGATGATCTCGGACACCTTTCCCTCCATCGCCTTACCGGAGCGGAGGTAGAAGGGCACGCCCTGCCAGCGCCAGTTGTCCACGTACAGACGCAGCGCGGCGTAGGTCGGTGTCATCGAGCCCGGCGCCACACCCGGCTCGTCGATGTAACCCTCGTACTGCGCGCGGACGGCGTGCTCGCGGAACTCCTCCGGGGTCCACCGGCGCACTGCACGCAGCAGGTCGCCCTTCCGATCGCGGACCGATTCAGGGGCAAGGGATTCAGGGGGTTCCATCGCCACGAGGCACATCAGCTGCATAAGGTGGTTCTGGATCATGTCGCGCACGACACCGGAAGCGTCGTAGTAGCCCGCACGGCCTTCCACGTCCACCGCCTCGGACACCGTCACCTGCACGTTGTCCACGTAGTTGCGGTTCCAGAGTGGCTCGAAGATAGCGTTGCCGAAGCGCAGCACCAGCAGGTTCTGCACGGTCTCCTTGCCGAGGTAGTGGTCGATGCGCAACGTCTGGTCCTCGCGGAAGACGTTGTGCAGCGCGCGGTTCAGCTCGCGCGCGGACTCCTCGTCCTTACCGAACGGCTTCTCGATGATCACCCTGCGCCACCCGCTCTCCTCCGTGGTGAGCCCCGCGTCGCGCAGTCCCTCCGCCGCCTGGCGGTGCAGGGAAGGGGCGATGGCAAAGTAGAAGAGGCGGTTCGCACCGTCGGCCCCTTCGACCTCGGTGAGCTTGCGCCCCAACTCTTCGAATGCTGCGGCGTCGCCCAGGTCCCCGCAGACAAAGTGCATGCAGTGTGCGAATTCCGCCCAATCCTCCGGTGCTGCTTTCAGCCCGCCGAGGTCGCGGGCGCCCTCGCGCAGCAGGTCACGGTAGGAGTCGTCGTCGTGCCGGGCGCGGGCGAAACCCACGACGTTCAGCTCGTCGCTGACGCGGCGCTTGCGGCGCAGGTTGTAGAGCGCAGGGATCAGCTTGCGCTGTGCGAGGTCGCCGGTACCGCCGAAGATGACGATGGTTGTCTTGGCCATGGGTGTCGGTTAGAGGCTTCCCAGCAGGCGCAGCACCGCTGCCTCCGCATCCCTGCCCAGATTGATCCGGACGACGCGCCGTCCGGTCTCCTTGAGCGCCTCGTAGTCGCCGATGGCCTGGGCCGCCGCGAGGGCGCCGAACCCGAAGCGTTCCCCCGGTATGGGGATGTCCGAGCGTACGTCGGCTGCCATCTGCAGGAAGAGGCCCGTGTTCGGCCCACCCTTGTGCAGCTGACCTGTTGAGTGCAGGAAGCGCGGGCCGTAGCCGAGCGTCGTCGCGATGCGATGCTTGCGCATGGCGTACTGGCGAAGCATGTTCACGGCGTTCGTTACGCCGTCGGTCTCCTCGACGTACGCCATGATGGAGAGGTAATCGCCCTCGGTTGCCTCTCCAAGCAGGCCGGTGATTGAGCCTTCCTCCGCATCAGGCAGCGCGCCCTCGTTCACGTACGTTTCCAGGACCTGGTTCGTGGCGTCCTTGGCCTGTTGTACGTTCGGTTGGTCGAAAGGATGGATACCGAGCAGATGTCCGGCAACCGCGGTGGCCATCTCCCAGCGGAAGAACTCCGCGCCGACGTCGTATGCGTCGTCCATCTCCAGCGTGATGACCGGATGGCCCGCATCCCTGATGCGTTCCAGTCCCACGTCCGCCGCCGCGTTGTCTCCGCCGGAGAGACGCACGTGCACGAAGAGGCGGTCGTCGCTGTACGCATCGGTCTCGAGCAGCGGCTCGTTGACGACGGGGACGATGCCCTTGCCGTCCTTGCCGGTGCTCTCCGCGATCAGCTGTTCGACCCAGAGTCCGAAACTCGCAACCTCCGGCGATGCGACGAGCGTGAGCTTGTCGCGTCCCTGAAGCGTCAGTCCCCCGATGGCAGCGCCGAGCCAGCCGCCGGGATTGTTCCGGACGCCGGCCCCGGCCTCGCAACGTGCGGCCATCTGTGAGACCCGGTCCAGCAGTTTCCCGCAGTCCATGCCGCAGAGCGCGGCGGGCACGAGCCCGAAGAAAGAACCGACGGAGTACCGCCCCCCGAGGTCGGGTGGGTTCTCGAAGACGCGGCGGAAGCCCTGCGAAGCGCCGAGCGCTTCCAGCGACGTCCCCGGGTCCGTGATGGCGACGAATTGTTTACCCGCGCGCTCCACCCCGACCGCACTTTCCACGATGGTGCGGAAGTGCTTGTAGAACGAGTTCGGCTCTATCGTGCCGCCGGACTTGGAGGAGACGATAAAGAGCGAGCGCGCCGGGTCGATAGAGCGCGTTACAGTGCCGATCCTCGCAGGAACGGTGGAGTCGAGCACAGTGAGGGCAGGGAAGCCCGGCGCGCTGCCGATGCACTGCCGCAACACCTCCGGTCCCAGGCTGCTGCCGCCCATGCCGAGCAGCACCACGTCCCTGATGCCCTCGTTGCGGACCTCTTCCGCGAACGCGCGCAGGTCGCTCACGTGTTCCGTCATGTCGCGGGAGATAGTCAGCCAGCCGAGGCGGTCGGCGATCTCGGTGGGGTCGTCGTTCCAGACCGTGTGGTCCTTGTCCCAGATGCGCGCCATGACGTTGCTGCGCGCCAGCCGCGTGAGCGCGTTCGTAACCGCCCGCTGGTGCGGTCCGAGAGGGGAGGCAGGTTGTTGCGTTCGTTGTGTCATGCGTGTCCGCCGCTTCTGCTGTTCCGTGTCACGAGCCGAGCCGCAGTATAGAGCAAGTCCTGCTGGTACTACGCTCCACTGCGTACGAGCGATTCAGCAGCCTCTGCCACGCGCTCAGCGGTGAGGCCGTATTCCTGGTAGATGCGCTGGTAGGGGGCAGACGCGCCGAACGTGTCCACGCCTATCGAGATGCCGTCGGTGCCCACGTACCGCTCCCAGCCGATGGTACGTCCCGCCTCGACCGACACGCGCGCCGTGACCGACGGCGGGAGCACGGTGTCGCGGTACTCTTTCGACTGCGCGTCGAACAGCTCCCACGACGGCATCGAGACGACCCGCGCCGCGATGCCCTTCTCCGCGAGCGCCTTGCCCGCGTCGAGCGCGATCTGCACCTCGGAACCCGTGCCGATGAGGATGACCTCCGGGCTCTCGGCTGACTCCCAGAGCACGTAAGCCCCGCGCAGTACGCCGTCAGCTGGGGGGTAGACGCTCCTGTCCAGCACAGGGAGCCCCTGTCGCGTGAACACGAGAACGGTGGGGCCCGTCTTGCGCTCGATCGCGGCGCGCCAGGCCACTGCGGTTTCCGTAGCCTCCGCCGGACGCAGCACGACCATGTTCGGCACGCAGCGCAGTCCGATGAGCTGTTCGACCGCCTGGTGCGTCGGGCCATCCTCACCGAGTCCGATGGAATCGTGCGTGAAAACGTAGATGACGCGCTGCCCCATGAGCGCGGCGAGGCGCATCGGCGGACGCATGTAGTCGGAGAAGATGAGGAACGTTCCCGTGTAGGGGATGACCCCGCCGTGCAGCGCCATCCCGCCCGCGATGGAGCCCATCGCGTGCTCCCGCACACCGAAGTGCATGTTGTGCGGCGCGACCTTCTCACCATCCCCGTTCACGTACTCGCGAAGCATGGTGTTGTTGGACGGCGCAAGGTCGGCAGAGCCGCCCACGAGCGTGTGCAGGCGCTCCGCTATCGCGTTCATCACGCGTCCTCCCGCCTCCCGGGTCGCAATCGGTTTCTCCTCGTTCGCGAAGAGATCGTCCAACGCGTCGGCCCAGCCGTCAGGCAGGTCGCCGTTGAGATCGGCTTCCAGCTGCGCGGCCTCGGTAGGGTAGGCAGCGCGGTATTCAGCCAGGCGCCGCTCCCAGTCGGCCTGCGCATCGGCGCCGCGTTCCAGGGCCAGTCGCATGTGGTCGAGCGCCTGCTGCGGCACGATGAACGGTTCGTACGGCCATCCCAGCGTCTCGCGGGTGAGCGTGACCTCGTCGGCGCCGAGCGGCGCCCCGTGGACGCCGCCCGTGTTCGCCTTGTTCGGGCTGCCGTAGCCGATCGTTGTCTGCGCCACGATGAGGCTGGGACGTTCGCGCTCCGCCTGTGCTTCGCGCAGCGCGGCCTCGACAGCAGGCAGGTCCATCCCGTCTATCGGGCCGACGACATGCCAGCCGTAGGCGCGGAAGCGTGCGCCCACGTCCTCCAGGAATGTGACGTCTGTGTCGCCCTCGATCGAGATGCCGTTGTCGTCGTAGAGGTAGATGATCTTGCCGAGCTTGTGCGTGCCCGCGAACGACGCGGCCTCCGATGCGACACCCTCCATGAGGTCGCCGTCCGAGCAGATGCCGTAGACGTAGTGGTCGATGATCTCGTGGCCCGGCCGGTTGTAGCGCTGCGCGAGCAACCGCTCCGCGTAGGCCATGCCGACGCCGTTCGCGAACCCCTGGCCGAGCGGGCCGGTCGTCACCTCGACGCCGGGCGTCAGGCCGTACTCCGGATGGCCCGGCGTTCTGCTCTCCCACTGCCGGAACTCGCGGATGTCGTCGAGCGTTACCGGGTAGCCGGTGAGATGGAGCAGGGAGTAGATGAGCATGGAAGCATGGCCGGCGGAGAGCACGAAGCGGTCTCGGTCGGGCCACGACGTGTCGGCGGGGTTGTGCTTGAGGAACCTGTCCCAGAGTGCATAGGCCATGGGGGCCGCGCCCATCGGCGCACCGGGGTGTCCGCTGTTCGCCTTCTGGACGGCGTCTATGGAAAGGAAGCGGATGGAGTTGATGCAGAGTTCGTCAGGGGGAGCGCTCGTCCGGGTCGTCATGCCGCCTCCAGTGGACAGGGTGCTGTCTCTATTCTAGCGAACCCGTGCGCCGGCGGGGGAGCCTTCAAACCGAGATGGGGCCATGCTTGTGAGAATCGGTTGAGGGGAGTAGAAATACGAGGAGAACTCCGGTCTCGGATCCTGACTGAACACAAAGGAGCACGCGATGCTGTTCATCGACAATCAGACTGTCCAGCAGATACTCACCATCGGCGACGCCATCGATTCGCAGGACGTCGCGTTCCGCGGCCTCGTCGACGGCGCGGCGATCCACCGCCCGCGCATCGACATGTACGTCCCCACCGGCAGGGAGGAGGACTACTACCGCTGGGGCACGATGGAGGGCGCGAGCCGCGACCTCGGCGTGTTCGCCATCCGCATGAAGTCGGACATCGTCTCCTGGCCCGAGGACGAGAACGGGAACTGGACGGAGGAGAAGCACTGCGTCGAGCCCGGCACATACTGCGGGTTGATCTTCCTGTTCAGCACCGTCAACGGCGAGCCGCTCGCCATCATCAACGACGGCGAACTCCAGCACATGCGCGTCGGCGCGGGTGGAGGGCTCGGCGCGCGCTACCTCTCGCGGGAAGACTCGCGCGTCGTGGGGATGCTCGGCTCCGGCGGCATGGCGCGCACGTACCTCAGGGCGTTCTGCAATGAGCGTCCCATCGAGAAGGTGCGCGTCTACAGCCCCACGAAGCGCAACCGTGAGGCTTACGCGGCCGAGATGATGGACTTGCTCGACATCGACATCGAGCCGGTAGACGACCCGGAGTCCGCTGTGCGCGGCGCGGACATCGTCTCGACCTGCACGGATGCGATGCAGCCCGTGTTCAACGGCGAATGGCTGGAGCCGGGGATGCACGTAACCAACCTGGGCGGCTACGAACTCGACGAGACCGTGTTCAAGAAGGCAAACGTCATCATCCGGCAGGGCATCGCAGGCGCGAAGCTGGAGGAAGACCCGCGCATCCAGTACGGGCGCGGTCACAGCCCGGTGGCGTTCGTGGCGGGGACCGAGGAAGAGATGAAGCGCCTGCCTCCCAGCGGAGGGGGTATGCGGCGGTTCAGCACGTCCTCTTACCCAACGTTCACCGACGTCGTGAACGGCGTCGTGGACGGGCGTACGTCGCGCGACGACATCACGCTCTACCTGAACGGGGGCAACCAGGGACTGCAGTTCGCCGCGGTCGGGAAGGTCGTCTACGACAAGGCGCGCGAGATGGGCCTCGGCCACGAGATGCCGACATCCATGTTCCTGCAGGACATCCGCGACTAGGCCAGCGGCTTCTCGAAGTAGATGAGGGCAGGCATGCCTGCGCCGGAGTTGTGTCGCAGGAATGGCTGTGTGCGAACGTACCCCAGCCGCTCGTAGAGGCGGACGGCGCTCTCCATCCGCGGCGTTGTGTCGAGCACCATGCGAGTCGCACCTTGTTCTGCCGCTACACGCTCCAGCCTGGCCACGAGTTCCCTCGCGATCCCCCTGCTGCGCTCATCCGGGACGACGTACATCCGCTTGAGTTCCGCGGTAGCGTTGTCTCGCGTCCGCAGGCCGCCACAGCCTATCGGTCGGCCGTCGCGGCGAACGACCAACATGGCCGTGATGTGTTGATGCACAGCCTGTCCGGTCCATCCTGACTCCTCGATCGTGTTGAGCGACAGGAATTCGGCCTCATACGCGGCGAGAAGTCCCGCGACCTCAGGCATATCCGGCGATGCCGGTTCGAACGTAATGTCTGCAGGCAGGATGCGTTTCTCATAGCAGACGGACCACCATTTATCGACGTGTTCGCCGTAGGGCGGTATGCGCGCATAGCCGAGCGCCTCATAGAAACGTATCGCACGGTGCTGGCGGTCGCCGGTCTCCAGCAGGATGCGTGACATCCCGCGCTCGGAGGCGGCTCGTTCCAACTCAGCGACAAGTCTTCGCGCCAGCCCTGTACCGCGCTCCTCGGGCAGGGCATAGACACGCCGCAGCTCGCACATCGCCTCGTCCATCACAAGCACCCCTCCACACGCAACCGGGGCGCCGTTCCGCCGCGCGACGAGGAAGACACCGTTGAACGCTGTCTTCAGTTCGTCGCTGAGCGCGCCGGTCTCGACGTCGCCGGCGTCCCAGTAGATATCCAGCACCTCCGCATCGAGCAGGGCCATCAGCGCCTCCGCGTCAGGATGGGCGGGTGTGACTGCTTCGAACGTAACCTCACCTGGCATCATGTTCCTCCGTATACGAAAAGAGAGGGGCCGGTGTACCGGCCCCTCTCGACGATTTCGCTGATCCTTGTTGGAATCAGTCCTTCTCGTTCTCGAACTTGTAGTTGGGGTCCGTGTAGCACTCGGGGGGCATCTCGCTCTTGAGCCCTCGCTTGGCCAGCTCTGCCTCGAATCGCTCTCGGATCTCCGGCGCCTCCTGGTGGTACTCGTACTGATCGGCGGAACGATCGACGTTCTCGCCCACGAAACCCGTGAACTGGGGCAGGGGGTGGAACGCAAGGTAGCGCCCCGGTTGTTCACCTACGTTGAAGTGCTGGTGGAACCAGCGGTTCGGGGGCACGAAAATGCTGCCCTCGTGCCAGGGGATGAACACCTTGTCCTGTCCCTCCGGCCACATGACGGAGAAGCCCTCGCCTGCAGGAATGACGATGACGTAGGCAGGGCCGTGGCGATGCCCCTTCTTGTACGTCTTCGCCGGAAAGACCGACATGTGCGCCGTCAGCTCGGAGCCGGGATACTGCACGAACACGGTCGTGCCCCCGGCGCCGCGGCCCTTGAACGGGACGAGCCTGTCCCAGGCGCGCATGTCCGGGAAGAAGTTGCCTACCCAGTACTGGCGCACCATGCCGCGCCCGGACGGGTCGTTGTCCACGACCACGGCGTCCGAGTAGAACTCGTCGGAGGAGACCAACTCCTCCTGGGGCTGGAGCGGTGTGTTGAAGAAGATGTTCGCGTCCTTCGCGGCGGACATCGCGATGGGCATGTTGTTGTAGTGCAGCAGCCGCGCGGGCTGGCCGCCGGACATGCTCGCATACTCCACCCAGTAGTTGCCGGGGATGCGGAACATCGCGTGGTCGGTCCATTCGAACGAGTGCTTCTCGCCCCCGTCCTTCCAGATGGTGGTGACGCCGCGCCCGCTGAGGACGTAGACGACGTCTTCCAGCGTCATCTTGAACGGAGGGACGGAACCGCCCGCTGGGACCTCGGTGATGCGCGCCTCCGAAACGCCCTCCTGGCCAGCGAGCTGCAGGAACGCCGCGTTGTGTCCGCGCTCCTTCCAGTAGCCGAGCTCGATGGTGCGCCCGTCCTCGATGTAGTAGTCGCGGTAGATGGGGATGTCCTGCGCTTCCATCCACTGGTCGTAGAACTGCGGCCTGCGGACGTAGGTCTGCTGTGCCTGTGCGGGCGCGGTTGCCATACGTGGTCCCTCCTGGGCGTTACGCCGATGCAACTGTACGGGAGCAGCCGAGGCGTGTCAAAACGCACGAGACGCGGTTGACGTATCCTCCGCCCATGACCATCACCGTCGGATTCGTAGGGCTGGGACGTATGGGGAAGCCCATGGCGCTGAACCTTCTGAGCGCCGGTTTCTCCGTGCTGGTGCTGTCGCGCTCCCGCCCACCGATCGAGGCGCTCGTCGAAGCAGGAGCGCAGGAAGCCGCGTCGCTCGCCGACATGGCAGAGCGCGCTGACGTCGTCTGCACCTGCCTGCCGGACGTCGCAACGTCGGAGGCCGTTTATCTTGGCGCCGACGGGCTCCTAGCCAATGCGCAGGCAGGGCAGGTGTTCATCGAGCACAGCACGATAGCGCCGTCATTCGCGGTGCGCGTGGGCGAAGCTGCCGCCCAACGCAGCGCGGGCTACCTCGACGCGCCCGTCTCGGGTGGAGTGGAGCGCGCCGAAAGCGGTACGCTCACCATCATGGCAGGCGGCGACGCGCAGCACTTCGAGGCGGCGCGTCCTGCGCTCGAAGCGATGGGTGCGAGCCTGAACCTCGTGGGGGCCGTGGGGCAGGGCAGCGTCGTCAAACTGACGAACCAGCTGCTCGTCGGCATCCACACGATGGCCGCATGTGAGGCCTTCCTGTTCGGCACGTCGGCGGGAGCGGACGGACAACAGTTGCTCGACGTGCTCGCGACCTCGTGGGGCGCCAGCGGCATGCTCACGCGCAACGGGCCGATGCTGCTCTCCGGCGACTATGGGTCGCTCGCGCCCGTGCGGTTGCTGGCCAAGGACCTCGGCCTCGTGGAGGATGCCGCAGCAGACCTCGGTATCCCACTGCCGCTCGTGCAGCGGACGCGCGCGCTGTTCGACGAGGGCATGGCGCGCGGGCTCGGCGAGAGCGACATCGCTTCGCTTATCACGCTGCTGACTTCGCAGGAGTGAGCATCAGCCGTTCCTGAGGCGTTGCGGCGCCGCTCTCCCACCTAAGGGCCCTCACTCCGCGCTGAAGCGCGTTCCCTCTCCCTCAGGAGGGGGTTCAGACACCACGTCCCGTCCTCAGCGCAGACAACATCCGCTCCGCGGTGACAGGCAGGTCCTTCATGCGGACGCCGGTGGCGTCGCGGATGGCGTTGGCGATGGCGGGTGCGACGGCAAGCAGCGGCACTTCCCCGATGGCCTTGGCATTGTACGGGGCCGCTCCGGCATCGGACGTAACGAGCACCGTCTCCAACGCAGGGAGGTCGGCCACGTTCGGCAGCTTGAAATCTGCCAGTGAGAGCGTCGTAACTCTGCCTGCGTCCGTCAGCAGTTCCTCCTGCAACGCGTAGCCGAAGCCCATCACGACCGCGCCGTTGATCTGGCCCTGGTGCGCGATGGGGTTGATGATGGTGCCCACGTCGTGAGCGCTGGTGAACCGCAGGATCCGCACCTCACCTGTCTCCTCGTCGACCTCAACCTCCGCCACCTGCGCGGCGAACGCCGTGTGCTCCGGCTGGCCGGTGACCTGCGAATGTCCTCTGCCGTTGATGGTCCCGCCAGCAGCCTCGACGACGCTCGTCCACGATATCGATTCAGTCCCGCCGTGCCATATCTGCCCGTCCTCGCTGGTCAGCGCATCGACCGGCCAACCCGTCTGCGACGCGGCAGCTTGCAGCAGCCCGTCCAGCGCCGCCTTCGCCGCCTCGTACACCGCCGGTATCGCCATGCGCGTTGTGCGGCTGCCCGCGACGCCGGAGTCGAAGGGGACGGCGTCGGTGTCCCACACCTGCACGTCCACGTTGCCAACGTCCACGCCGAGCACCTCCGCCGCGACCTGCGCGAACATCGTGTATGCACCCGTGCCCGGCTCGAAGATAGGCGTCCTGACGATCACCGAGGCATCGGCGTTCAGCACCACCTCCGCGTAGGACTCGCCGCCCCCTGCCGGACGCGCGCACATGGCGATGCCCCTGCCGATGCCGGGACGCTTCGGTCCGCCGAAGCCGCTCCGCTCGACCGCCGCGCGCAGCGTCTCCTCAGCTCGCACTTCCCCGAAGAGCTCGTTCATCGGCGTGCGTTGCCCTTCGCGCAGGATGTTCTTGAGACGAAACTCCAGCGGGTCCATGCCGAGACCGCGTGCCACTTCGTCCAAGTGCGACTCCATGGCGAAGGAGCCCTGCACCTCGCCGGGGCCGCGCATGTAGCCCCCCGGCAGGTTGTTCGTATAGACGTGGTACTGCTCGAAGCGTGCGTTCGGGATGTGCCAGTTCGCCGCGATGCGGTCGACTCCCGCCAGCGCACCCAGCGGCATCAGCCCTGCGTAAGCGCCGCTGTCGAAGTACATCTCCTGGAGGTGCGCTGTGATGTGGCCATCGCGCGTCACACCGGTCTTCACGCGCATCACGGCGGCGTGCTTCGGATTACCCGCGCCGAGCTCCTCCACCTGGTCCATGACCATCTTCACCGGACGGCCCGTCTTTACGGAAAGCAGGTAAGCCAGGGGCTCGTCGAACGGCGCGGTCTTCGACCCGAAGTCGCCGCCGACGTGGACGGGATGGACGACGAACGACTCTTCGTCGACGCCCACTGCAAGGGCCAGCGCCTGCCTGAGTCCGAACGGGGTCTTGTTGGACGACCACACGTGCGCGCGTCCGTCGCTCTCCACTGAGACGACACAGCAGCGTGGCTCGAAGAATGCCGGGTGCGTCCTGCTGCAGCGGTACTCGTCCTCGAAGACGAGTTCGGCCTCGGCGAACCCGGCATCCACGTCGCCGATGCCGAACGTTGCGCTGAAGAAGACGTTGGACGGCTGCGCGGGTGGGCGGCGGAATCCCTCGTAGGCACCCATATCGGGATGGATGAGGCGCGCGTCCGGCCGTGCCGCTTCCTGTGCGTCGAGCAAGGGCGCCATCTCTTCGTACTCGACGGCGATCATGCCGGCGGCGCGCTGGGCTGTTTCTTCGTCGTCCGCAGCGACGACCGCGACCTTCTCGCCTGCGAAGCGGACGATGTCCTGCGCCAGCAGCGGTACGTCGCGTACCTGGCGTCCCTGCAACAGGCCCGCGACGTCGGCTCCGGTCAGCACCGCATGCACGCCGGGAAGCGCCTCAGCCCGGGAAACGTTGATAGCTTTGACGCGGGCGGCGGGGTAGGGGCTGCGCAGCGCCTTCGCCCAGAGTGTCCCTGGTGGGCACACGTCGAACGCGTAGACCGCGCTGCCTGTCGTTTTGTCCGGCCCCTCCGTCCTGCCTGCCGGATGGCCGATGACCCTGAAGCTTGTCACGCCTGGCCCTTCGTTACTCTCAGTCCCTGAAGAGGGGGAAGACCTTGAGCGCGTTGTCGTGGACGAGCTTGCGCTTGTCGTCGTCGGTCAGGAACTCGATGGAGTCGATGACCGGCAGCATGTCGTCGGCGGGGCGTCCGGTGTCGGGGTTGAGGACGCCGGTGCCGCTGCCGGGCGATTCGGTGCCGAAGCACATCTGGTCGATGCCCTTGTGTTTCATCGCCGTCGCAAGGTAGTCCTTGTCATAGGCACAGGTGTCGAAGAAGAGGTTGTCTGCCCAGGTGCGCTGTTCGTTCTCGTGCGCGGCCATCCCCTGATTGCCGATCCCCACCTGGCCGCCGCCCGCGATGCCGGACGACTGCGCCCGCGGGATGAACCGGCTGAGCGCGCCGCCGCAGTGGCAGACGAGCACCTTGAGGTCGGGGAAGCGGTCGAATACGTCGCTGTGCTCAAGCAGTTGCGTCGCGAGCGCCTGCTCCGTCATGAAGTTGTACTGGTAGCTGTGGGGGATGATGGTGATGCGGGGATCTCGCGAGATGGAGGCGTGCACGATGAGCGGCGCCTGCAGTTCAGATGACTTCCGGTAGAGCGGGAACCAGTAGGGATCGTTCATGCCGGGAACGCGGCGGTCGCCGCCGGGGTCGGGGTTGACCGTCGCAGCGACGAACCTGAGCTCGCTCACCGCGCGCTCGAACTCCGCCAGGCAGCCTGTCGTGTCGTTGGCATAGTCGATGCCTACCTGCGGGAGCTGCGCGACGCCGACGAACCGGTCCGGGTACATCTCGCACGTCTGGTGGATGACGTCGTTCGTGACCTGTGTCCAGTGCTCGACGATGTGCGGCATCTCCCAGTGCATCATCGCGACGGGGCGCGGCGAGATGAACTGCACTTCCACGTTGCGCTCGTCCATCATGGCCAGGTGACGCGCCTGCGCCTCCTCCATGGCCTTCTCCGGTATCTGCAGCGAGCTGCCGACCGGCGTGCGCAGCGCGATCATGTTGTAGGCATACGCGCGGAACTGCGCGGGAGTCGAGTGGTGGCCGTGAACGTCTATCACCCTGTTCCCGTGGAACATGACGCAACCCCCTCGTGTGGCGTGTGGCGCAGTCTAGCAGGGTTCCCCAGTGCTGCGAGGTAGCGCGCCCAAGCACGGGCCTCGCCAGGAGCAGCGGAGCGGTAACTCCGCGAATAGTGGCATCATCCGGCATCATTTGGCCTCACTCACTCGGGATACCCGCCTTCAAATGAGGCCAGAGTGGAGCCGAAACGGGGCCGGAATGGGGATGAACGAGGCCGGAATGAGGCCAAATGATGCCAGCACCCTTTGGCCGGTCACGCCGGACATTGCGTCCATACGCTCACGTTGTCCTGCAGTGTCAAAGGCCATCACACGGCAGGTTACGTGAGGCGGGAACAACCGCGTAAGGGCCTCGTGTCAGTCACCGGCAGAGTGGAGAGAGACGCTCGACGCAGTTCATCCGTCCGACAGCGGCGCTACGCTGAAGATTACCTGGAACGGCTTGCAGTAGATGATGACTGAGCTGTAGTCGTCCGGCGACAGGCCCTCAGGCAACGGGTAGTTCTGGTTGCCGATGTTACCCTTGAGCTTTCCCAGCTCCACGTACTCTCCGCTGTGCACGTTGCCGCGGCTCATCGGGTCGGGATGGCTGGCGAGGATCACGCGCAGGTCAGGCCCGTTCGTCACACGGAAGTCCTCGAACCTGAGCACGTGCGAGCCGTCCGGCAGCGTGTACAGGGTCGCGGAGCCCTCACCCTTGTGGAAACTGTCGGCGTCGCGGAAGTTCCCCCGCTTGACGGCTACAGGCCCAGCAGGCGCCATCATCTCCGGCATCATCGTGGCCATCCGGGCCATCATCTCCGGGGTCATGTTCTGCATAACGCCGGTCATCATCTCCGGCGACATGGTCTCCATCGCTTCGGCCACCATCTCCGGCGTCATCCCGGGGACCGCCTCAGCCATCGTCTCGGCAACCTCAGCCCGCATCTCAGGCGTCATGCTCTGTATCGCTTCGGCCATCGCTTCCGGCGTCATGCTCTCCATGACCGACGCCATCATCTCGTCTGCGGTCAGAGGCGGCGCCTCGGGCATCGCCTCAGACACCTCTTCTTCCATCATGGCCATCGTCGCCATGGTCTGGTCCACCTGGGCGCGCGTCATGCCTTCCGGCACCACGGCGCCCACGCTGTACGGGAACTCCTCGTCTACGGTCTTGTTGATGAACAGCGGTGAACCGAGCCACCATGCGAGCGCCAGCACGGGGATCGCAACGATCACAGCGGCGACGATGAGCCGCCCACGGTACCTGCGGATGCTCTGCCCCAATCCACCCATCATTCACCCCCTTGGCTCTGCAATCCTCAATTCCAGTGTACGACATTCCGCACACCGGACTCAGCGTGCGCCGAAATCGCGTATGAGGCCGGAGATCCAGTCAAGGGCTTCAGGGTATTGCTCAGCATTGAGCACGAACTCCTGCCCCGGACCGCTCCGTTGCACATACGCATGTTGACCTTCACGCCTCCAAGAGCGCTTGCCAAAGTAAGTCAACGCCTGCTTACCCTCGGCAGGGTAGAACCATCCCGGCAAACACCAATGAGTCGCTGACTTCTGGGGTTCTGTCAGTATGAGGTCGTCATCAGCGCGTCGAAATACTCCCGCGCCGGGGGCATCAGTCCCGTCCATTAGTTTCACAGCACGCCCTCCTATGGCTAGGTGGTCCGGCGCGATGTAGAGGGTGTTGTTGGTGTGTTTGTATGCAGCACTTAGGTGAGGGTGACTAGCAGCCCACGAGAATTCATCGATGGTGGCATGCTTCGCTGTCTCGTTGTCAATCCTGCATACTCTCCCAATCTGCAGCCATCCCCACAGGACGTGTCGCTCCATCGAACCTCTAACGAAACGCCAGCCGGTACGAGTCTGCTCGACATTCCGATACAGACCGAAGAACAAGAACACGTCGCCCGTACCCACGCGTTGGTTGTGCAAGTGGCCCTGTGCTGAACGCGACTGACCAAACAAACCCCGCCAACCCTCAGGCCTGTCCTTGGCATGAAAGTTGATGTCTGGGTCCAAATGAGCGCCATGCGTCGCTTGAATACGTCCGTTAGTGAGTTCACTAACCACCACACCTATCTCGATTGTGCTACGAGCAGCACTGGAATGGCACAAATCTTCATAAGTAGCTGGATCCCCAGCCCTGGGTATGGGCAAGGAGAACATCGTGCCGTCTTCAAAGATTGGGCTTGGGCCTCTCCCCGAGTCCTTTCCCGAATCGAATCCTTTGCGGCTGAGTATCAATCGCTTCGGTTGCACGCTCACGTTCCTTTATCAGAGTCCCCCCACCCCCTGTGGGCCACCCGCGCACTCTGGATTCCCGCCGGTGCGGGAGCGAGGAGGCTTGCTACGGGATCAGCAGCACCTTGCCCGTCGTGAGGCGGCCTTCCAGCTGCCGGTGCGCCTCCGCCGCATCCGACAGCGCGAAACTCGCGCCGACGCGAACGTTGAGCGCGCCCTCCGCGAGCCAGCCGAATATCTCGCTCGCGCGCCAGTCGATCTCCTCACGGGTGAGCGCGTAGCTCGCGAGGGTGGGGCGGGTGAGGAAGAGCGACCCTTTCGCGTTGAGTACCTGCGGGTCGACCGGCGGCACACGTCCGCTCGACTGCCCGAAGAGCACGAGGTAGCCGCGTGGCGCGAGGCAGTCCAGGCTGCCGTCGAACGTGTCCTTCCCCACGGAATCGTAGACCACATCCAGCTTCGCACCGCCGGTGATGCGGTGCACCTCCGCAACGAAGTCCTGCTGCGTGTACAGGACCACGTCATCCGCTCCGGCCTCGCGGGCCAGCTGCGCCTTTTCCTCCGTCGAAACCGTGCCGATGACGTGCGCGCCGCGCATCTTCGCCATCTGCGTGAGCAGGAGACCAACGCCTCCCGCGGCCGCGTGCACAAGGCAGGTGTGACCCGGTTGAAGCGGGAAGGTCGAGGCCATGAGGTAGTGCGCCGTCATCCCCTGCAGCAGCACCGCTGCGCCCGTGGCGTCGTCCACTCCTTCCGGCAGTTTCACCAGGCGGTCTGCGGAGACCTTGACGTACTCCGCGTAAGAGGCGCCTGTGCCCGTGTAGCCTGCGTGCTCGCCGACGGCGATGTTCGTGACGCCTTCGCCGACGGCAACGACCTCTCCCGCGCCCTCCTGGCCCGCGACGTGGGGCAGCGCGACGTTGTACGCGCCGGTGCGCTGGTAGGTGTCGATGAAGTTGACGCCGCACGCACCGAGGCAGAGCACGGCCTCGCCGGGCCCGGGTTGAGGCTCGGGGATGTCCTCGTAGCGCAACACCTCGGGGCCGCCGAACTCGTGGAACCGGACTGCTTTCACGCTGCTTCCTCCCTGGATCCGATGCTTCCGCCGGTGAGCGCGCTACAGTGTGCCATCCCGCGCCATTCCGCGCCATCGTGCCAATCGCACAGTCTGGTTCTGAATATCACGCCCAAACGCAGAAAATCCGCATTGCAGGCGATATCCGGCGGGTGGTACCTTTCACCCATCCCAACCGGGCGCCGCCCGCCCAGGAGGAATGGCCATGGCTGCATCGACCACAACGAACCCCGCTACCAGGCTCGGAGGGTTGATCCTTATCGTTGGAGTCATCCTGCTGGTCTTAGCATCGCTTGTCTTTCCCGGTGGGGTACTGCTTGACCCGGTGGACCAGACCGACTTCCCGGCAGCCCTCGACGCGATGGCCGACAATGCGAGCCTCGCGCACCTGGCGACTATGCTGTCGATCATCGGGATGTTCCTCTATGCGTACGCTGCACTCACCTGGCTCCGCCTGCCCCAACAGGCGGGAGTCGGCAGTTCGCTCCTGCGGCTGGGTGTGTTCTCCAGCCTGTTCGGGTGGGCCCTCTACGCCATCGCGATGGGTATGCGGCACTTCAGCATCCACCTGATGCAGCGCGGCATGCAGTCCGGGGCCGATCAGGCGTTCTTCGAAGAGCTTGCCCTCACCGTTTATGCGCCGATGGCCGGAAGCGTCATAGCGCTGGTGGCCGTGTATCCCGTCGCATCCATCCTCGTTGGCCTCGGCCTGGGCTCCCGCTTCGGGTCGATGGGCATCTACAAACTGGCTTCCTACGGCCTCGCCGTCATGGGAGTCCTGGCGGGCATCAACTTCCTGGTCCTCCAGCACGCTCCGGGGATCGAACCCATAGTGCTCCTCAGGAACGACAATGGCTTGCTGGCGTTCGGTTCCCTCTGCTTCATCATCATCGGGCTGGGGATGTACCGGGGCCGGAGCGAGCTCACTTCAGAGGACTGACGCCCTATTCCCGTCCGCTCATCCCAGACGGGCGTCGCGCGCCCCAGGAGTAGCGTCATGGCTGCATCGACCGTCACTCGTCCCGCTACCAGGGCCGGAGGACTCGCCCTCATGGCGGCCGTCATCCTTATGCTTTTCTCAGCAGTCCTTCATCCCGGTGGCTGGCTGGTAGGCGAACCGGTGGACCAGACCGACTTTGCCGAATCCCTCCGGGTTATGGGTGACTACGCCAGCCTGGCGCACCTCGTGACGATGCTGGGGATCGTCGGGATGCTGCTCTACTCCTACAGCTTCATCACTCTGTGGCGGGTGCCTCAGGGGTCCGGTCTCCTTGGCTCGAGCCTGCGGCTCGGCATCCTGACGAGCCTGTTCGGATGGGGACTTTACATCGTCGCGATGGGTATGAGGCACATGACCATCCATCTGATGCAGCGCAGCATGGAGGCCGGCGCCGACCAGGCCCTGTTCCAGGCCCTTGCCCTGAACATCTATTCGGCGATGGCCGGGATCGTACTCGCGCTCGTCGCCGTCTATCCCGTCTCATCCATCCTCATCGGCATCGGCGTTGCCTCGCGCCTCGGGTCGATGGATATCACCAAACTGGCTTCCTACGGCCTTGCCCTCATGGGAGCAGCAGCAGGCATCAACTTCCTGCTCCTTCAGCACGTCCCGGACATCGGTCCTGAGACCCTCCTTCTGAACAACAACTACCTGCTCTTCTTCGGCTCCTTCTGCCTGTTCATCATCGGACTGGCGATGTACCGGGGCCGGAGCGAGCTCTCCTCAGAGGACTAAAGGACAAGCGTGACCGCCGTGAAGCAGGGGCGCCCCGTGTGGGCGCCCTTCCTTGTGCTAGCATTGATCCATGAGACTCCCACATATCGCCGCCCTGGTCCTTGCCGCCTGTCTGACTCTCCTCGCAGCCTGCGAATCCCCTGAACCCACTTCGACCCCAACCCCAACGCCCGAACCGACTCCCACACCTGCGCCGACGGCAACACCAACGCCGGAACCGGCGCCAGAGCCGACTCCCACGCCTACGGCAGTTCCCACTCCGGCATCCGATATCCCCGCGGCGGAAGACGCCTTCCGCGAGGACTCCTGCCCGTTCAGCAATCAGCCCGGCACGCCGTTGTGGGCAGCCGAGTGCGGCTACCTGACCGTCCCCGCCGACTACGACGACCCGAACGCCGGGACGTACGAGATTGCCGTGGCCATCTTCCCCGCGACCGGCGAACAGACCAGCGATGTTCCGATCATCTACCTCGATGGCGGCCCCGGCGGGAATGCGTTGGAGGGACTGGACGTGAGCGGCGGCGTGATCCTGGAGCCGCTGAACGAGAGCCGGGACGTGATCGTGTTCGACCAGCGCGGCGCCGGTTTCTCCCAGCCGGACCTCGGTTGCCCTGAGGCACGCGAACTCACTCGAGATCTGATAGGCCAGGCGCTTCCTATCGCGGAGGAGAACGAGCGCTGGAACGAAGTGCTGCAAACATGCCGCGACCGTCTCGTGGAGGAGGGGATAGACCTTTCGCTGGTCAACAGCGCCGCGAACGCAGCCGACGTCGACCGCCTGCGCACCGCGCTCGGCCACGAGCAGTGGGACCTGTACGGATCGTCGTACGGGACGCGGCTGGCGCAGAACGTGATGCGCGACTTCCCGGACGGCGTGCGTCGCGTCGTGCTGGACTCCTCCTACCCTCTGGAGTTCGACCTCTTCGCTCGCCTCGCCTCAGGCTCTGAACGAGCGTTCCGCCTGCTGCTCGACTCCTGCGCCGCGGACGCAGTGTGCAACGAGCACTATCCCAACCTCGAAGGCACGCTGATAGCGGCGTTCGACAGGCTCTCGGCTTCACCGGAACCGGGCGAGGCGTCGTTCTCACTCGATGGCGAACGCGTCGATACGCTCATGACCGGCGAGCGCCTCGCCTGGCTGGTGTTCGAGGCCTTCTACCAGACGAGCGTCATACCCTGGTTACCGGAGATCATCACCGAGGCTGCGCAGGGGAACGTGGAGCCCGCGAACCTCATGCTCTCCAACAGCCTCATCAACGACGCGTTCTTTTCGTTGGGGATGCACCTTTCGACACGCTGCGCGGACGAGACTTCCTTCACAACGAAGGAGGCGATCGCCGCCAGCATCGAGGCCAGCCCGCTGTTCGCCCGCTTGCAGGACCCCGAAGGGACGTACGCCCAGGACGCGATCGATACATGCACCCTCTGGGACGTGGAGCCGTCTCTGCCCGTGGAGAACGAGCCCGTTCGCAGCGACATCCCCACGCTGGTCCTCGCGGGCGAGTTCGACCCGGTAACACCCCCTTCATCGGGGATGGCGGTCGCGGCGAACCTCTCCAACGCCACGTTCGTCGAATTCCCCGCCGCGGGCCACGGCATCCTCCTGGAAGGCGACTGCGCGAAGTCGATCATCAACGCGTTCCTCGACGGAGAAGACGCACCTGACACATCATGCGTATCGGAGGAGTTCTCTTCTCCTGCCTGGGTAGCGCCCCTGGGGGAGATAGTCCTTAGGCCGGCGGACTCCCCATTCGGCGTGAAGGTCGCGGAACCCCAGGGCTGGGAGCCGATAGAGAACCAGCCGGGCAGGTTCCTCCGGCATGAGATAGCCGGCCCCGTGCTCATACAGACCGTCATCCCCGGAGTGACAGTCGATCAGTTCATGGAGCAACAGATCGGCAGCATACCGGGGATCGAGCCGGAAGAACTGGACACGGTTTCCGTTCGCGACCTGAGCTGGCGTGTGGTCCTGATCGAGATCGATGGGAGACTGCAGGCCATAGCGGCAGCCCAGGCTCCCGCGTCCGATACCGGCGCCACCAGCATATTCCTCGCAGCGGTCATCGGGTTCCCGTACCAGCGCGAGGTTGTCCTGAACGATCTGCTCTTCCCGACGCTGGACGTGTTCGGCTCCTAGCGAGCCTGCTCAGACGAGCAATCGGTAGACCGGCGGAGTGAGGATCCCCGCCACGATGGGGAAGGGCAGGTTCACGAGCATCCGGCTCGTGGTGAAGGCGCCGCCGAGGAACGGCAGCTCCCACATGACCGTGCGCGTGAACGGGATGGTGTTCCAGGCCGTGATGAGCGCCGCGACCGGTCCGACGCCCGCGCCCGCAAGGAAGATGGACGCCGCGAGCGGGATGACGACATACGGTCCGCCGGGGATGAACATCCCCACGGCTGCGCCGATGAGGATGCCCGTGAAGCCGGACTCGTCGCCGATCCAGCGAGTGATGACATCCTGTGGAAGAATGACCTGCGTCATCCCCGCGAGCACCATTCCGAGCACCAGCATCCGCGCTACGGTGCGCAACAGGAGAGCGCTCGTTTCCACACCGTAGCGAGCACCGGCTAAGCCGTCCTTACGGAAAACGAGGAGCAGCGTCAGGCCGACGAGCCCGGCAAGCAGGTAGAGGGTCATTCCGTTTGCTCCCGCTCTCTGCCGATGCGCGAGCGCGCCGCCTCCTGCGCACTGCGCGGCATGAGCCGGAAGACGACGGGCACGAGCAGCGTCCCCACGCCGATCAACCAGAGTGTGGAGAGCGTCTTCGCCAGCGCCAGCGGTACGCCCAGGAACGGCAACTCGTACACGAGGAATCGGTTGGCGGTGAAGATGTTCCGCGCGACGGAGAACGCGGAGATGGACGCGATGCCCGCGCCGCCGTGCATCAGCGCCGCCGCTATCGGATACATGACGTACGGACCGCCAGGGGAAAGCACGCCCGCCGCCGCGCCGATGAGCACGCCCTTCACCCCGGCCTCGTCACCCATCCAGCGTCCGACCACTCGCGGAGGAAACAGGACGGTCAGGAGTCCGGCGAGGATGAAACCGAGGAACAGGGCAGGTGCGGCCTGCCGGATGATGGACAGCGAGTTCTCGCCGCCCTCGCGCAGACCGTCCAGGCCGTGCTGGATGAACGCGACCAGCGACACGACGGCCAGCAGGCTGACCATCGTGATGAGCGTGGTGTCGCGCCACCACGATTTCTTGTTTCGTGATTCGCCCATGCGGGTTCCACTCGGTATCTTCGGGGCCGCCCGATTCTATCGCCTCAACGGGCGTTTCACGAACGAGGGCGTACTGAGGACTACTGGATGTCCATCCGGCCCAGGCGCCGCACGGTGAGCAGGAAGAACACCACCGTCACCAGAGCTGCGCCGACGAGGGCGGGGGTCATCGCGATGGTCAGGTCCTCGCCGAACACGTCGTTGATCCCGTACGCCGTGCCGAAGATGTAACTGCGGATGCTCAGGTAGCGCGTGCCGCTCAGGAAGGTCGTGATGAGCGCCTCCCAGAGCAGCACGTAAACGAGGCCGAACCCGAGCGCGCGTGTCGTGAGCAGCCCCAGCCAGGTGAACGCGGAGGCGTAGGCCACGACGCCGACGACCACTCCGACGGCCGCAGCCAGCGGAGCGTTACCGGTCCCGTCCGGGTCCATCATCGTGATGACCGCGGCGACGGCAGCCATGAGCGGGGCGGCGACAACCACGGTTGCGGCGAACTTGGCGAGCACGATCGTCCAGCGCGGCACCGGTTTCGTGGTGAGCAGGCTCAGCGTGCGGTCCTCCACCTCATTCCCGAACGCGCCGGTCGCGAGCACCATGACCGTGATCGGAAGGGTGACGGAGATGACGAGCCCGCCCAGCACGGGTCCGATGAGCGTGCCCTCCTCCGCAACGGTGGAGTCGAGGATGACCGCCAGCCCCAGGGGGAGCAGGGCGAGGATGATGAGCAGCGCAAGCTTGCGCCTCGTGACCGCCTGGCGCAGCGCCAGCATGAAGAGCGCTCTGATCACCGCTGCACCACGTACGAGAAGACGCTCTCCAGCGAGTCGTCCAGCGGTTCGATGCGGTAGAGGCGGCTTCCGATGTCCTGTGCGAGCCTCGGAGCCATGCGTTGCAGCTCGGCAACGTTGCGGGTGAGCACCTCGATGCTGCCGCTCTCGTCCAGCGAAACGGATTCCACGGAATCCAGCGCTACGAGCGCGGCGGCCATCTCCCGCTGCTTCGACGCACCGATGCGCACCTGAAACGGACGCTCGTCCAGCTTCTCGCGTATCGCGTGGAAATCGCCCGCCGCCGCCAGCTTGCCGCTCACGACGAGCAGGATGCGGTCGGCCAGCGCCTCGACCTCTTCGAGGATGTGGGAGGAGATGAGGATGGCCTTGCCCTGCGTTGAGAGCCGGGCCACGAAGTCGGCGAACTCGACGCGCTGGCGCGGGTCGGTGCCGTTCAGCGGCTCGTCCAGTATGAGGACGTCCGGTTCGTGCACGATGGCCCCCGCAAGCCTGATGCGCTGCCGCATCCCGCGCGAGTAGGTGCCGGTGGCCCGGTGCTGCGCATCCTCCAGGTTCGCTGCATGGATGGCGCGGTCTACCGCCGCCTCGTCGTTCATTCCCTGCAGGCGTGCGGCCAGCCGCACGAAGTCCCGCCCGGTCATGAACGGATAGAGCACGTCGTGCTCCAGCATCACGCCGATGCGCCGGTAGAGGCCAATGTTGCCCCGTACCTCTTCGCCGAGCACGCGCACGCTGCCCCGCGACGGTTTGACGAGGCCGCACATCATGCTCAGCAGCGTCGTCTTCCCCGCGCCGTTCGGACCGAGGATACCCGTCACGCCGGGGTAGATGTCGAACGAAGCCTCGTTCACCGCAACGACGCTGCCGTACCACTTCGAAACGTTCTGCACCTCGACGGCCGGTCTGGACGCGGTGGTCATAGCCGTATCCTCCGGTAGCGGTGCCACAGCAGCAGGGCAGGGATGCCCGTCCACAGCACGTACACGCCGATGGGGAATGCGTCGTGCAGCTCGGCGACGGCCATCGAGGATGGAGAGCCTTCCCCTGGTTCGACCTCTACGTCGAACACCATATTGTTGAGGTTGTCCGTAACGCCGCCCAGGTTGAGCAGGCCGATGTAGGGGGCGAGGTCACCCACAGGGCGCGTACACTCCATGGTGCTCGATACGGTCCCTCCATCCTGCATGAACCCTTCGGTCGTGCACTCCTGGAAGGTGAGGCCGTCGCTGATGGAGTTGAGCAGCAGCCACGCTGCGATGATGAACGCGGCGGCGTAGGCGCGTCGCGTCGTGAACGCGGCCACGGCCAGCGGCCCCACCGAGATGAACGTAGCGATGAGCGCGCCCATGAACAGGATGCGCGGTACGTCCTGCCAATTGTCGCGGATGTAGTCCACCTGGTCGCCGGCCGTGAGTATGAGCCCGGCCTGCAGGACGATCTGTCCGGCGTAGACCAGTACGAGCACGATGGCGAAGAATGCAAGGAAGCGTGCGATGAGGTAGTCGGTCGACGTGAGCGGTCGGACCAGATAGAGCGGAAGCACGTTGTCGCGTCGGTCGGGGCAGAGCAGCTCAGGGGCCATGATTGCCCCGAAGATGATGAGGATGACGCTTACGATCGAGTAGTAATCGGCAGGGCCGGGGATGAACTGCGTTGCATCATCGCCGGCGATCGGGTCAAGGAACGCGAGGATGGTGACGAAGACAACGGCGGGCGTTATCACTGCAAGGAACAGGCCGACGGGCAGTGTCTTCGCGCGGCCTCCGCGCCCGATGCCGAGCACGGTGCGGACGCCGTTCTCGAATAGCGCCAGCCGTGCCCGGTTGCGCCCTTCGCGCGGCCCCGTGTACCGCTGGTATCCGAGGTCGAAGACCTCCGCCTCGCGCGCTCTCACGTGGGTCTGCTCCTGAAGATGTCGGTGAGCGTGCGGCGCTCGGGTGAGAGTCGCCGTATGCGTGCGCCGGACTCGACCGCCGCGTCTCGAATGAGATCGTAGTCGGCCTCGCGCGCCTGTTCGATGATGAGCAGTTGTCCGTCGTCGGACGCCTGCACGCCCTTCGCGGCGAGTGCGGTGACGAACTCCTCGTGCCGGTCGGCGACCTCGATGAGCAGCGTTTCGGTCTCCTCGGTGAGCTTCGCGACAGCGCCCTCCTGCGCAAGCACGCCGGACTCGAGCACGATGACGGAGTCGGCGGTCCGTTCCACGTCGCCCATCAGGTGAGTGGAGAGCATGACGCTGATGCCGAACGTGTTGGCGGTGCGGTGGATGAGGCGCAGCATCTCCTGGCGCCCGTCCGGGTCGAGGCCCGCGGTCGGCTCGTCCAGCAGCACCAGCACGGGGTCGTGGACGATGGCTTGCGCGAGCTTCACGCGCTGCTTCATGCCGGTGGAGTATTCGCCGATGGGCCGGTAGCGCTCCTCGTCCAGCCCGACGTGGCGAAGCACGTCGGCGGCCCGGGTCCGCGCCTGGCTCGGCGGGATGCCGCTCACCTGCGCCATGTGCATCAGGAACTCGGAGGCGGTCATGCTCCTGGGCAGGCAGTCGTTCTCCGGCATGTAGCCGATGCGAGCGCGTCCCTCGGTGGAGCGGTACGGCTCCTCGCCGAGGAGCATCGCCGAGCCGGAGGTGGGTTGGATGAGGCCGAGGAAGAGCTTCATCGCGGTGCTCTTCCCTGCGCCGTTGGGGCCGAGCAGCCCGGTCACCCCCTCGTGAACGTCGAACGAGACACCATCGAGAGCAACAGTGGAGCCGTAGTGCTTGGTGAGGTTCCGGGCTTCGAGAAGAGCAGGCACGAGCGGAGTATACAGGATTACCCAGCGGGGGAAGGGGAAGCCGTTACCAGATCGACTGCACCTGTGACGATGCGGCGATGACCGGGTCACGCGTCACCACCGGGACACCCAGCGCGAGCGCCTCCGCGGCGATGAGCCGGTCGTGCATCTCAGGGATCTCCGGTAGGCGTTCAAGCAACTCCAACTGCGTCCTCCCGAGGTCTGACACCACGAAGTAGCCGGAGCCGTCGAGCAGAGCCATCAACTCGGTTGGAGGTAGAGCGTCTCTGGCCTTTATCGACAGGTAGTGCAACTCAGCAACGACGATGGCCGGCACCACCAACGCCGTTCCGCCCGCCTCGGCCAACCGGAAGATCGCGTCAGCGGAAGGCGAGAGCCGTTCCGGTGCTCTCAGGTACCACCACAGGGCGTTCGTGTCTACCACGAACCCGGATACATCAGGGGAGGGAATCTGGGTCATAGGTCATCCGGGATACGGGGTTCCCAGATCTTCTTGGCCTCCACAAAGTCCTCCCAGGTCAGATCGGGCAGGCGGTCCCGGAAGATGCCCCTGAGCGAGGCAAGCGAACCCTTGGTTTCTGGCTCCACGTGAACCAGCTTGGCGCAGGGCTTTCCCCGGCGTGTGATGATGACCTCTTCGCCGTCTTCGAGGCTGCGCAGTATCTCGCTGACCTTCGCCTTGAACTCGCGCACGCTGTATGTAGTCATTTCACGATACCCCTTGTGACTACATTCTACACGCACCTCTCGTGACACAACCTCGTGTTCAGACTGCACGCTATACTTTCGCCATGCACCGCCCACCGCGATTCGTCATCGCTACGCCCATCTGCGACGGCCACGACGTCGCCGCCGCGGCCATCACGCGCATCCTTCGCACGCAGGGGACCGAGGCCGTCTACATAGGCTTCAACAAGAGCGCCTACCAGATCGCCAAGGCAGCGTCCGAGGAGGACGTCACCGGTATCGCGGTCAGCACCTACAACGGCGGGCACATGTCCTTCCTCCGCGAGGTGCTCGCCGAGCAGGCGCGGCAAGGCATACCCCACGTTCCGCTGTTCGCCGGCGGCGGCGGCACGATCCTCGAGCGTGAGGTCGCGCCGCTGATGCGGATGGGCGTGACCAAGGTCTACCGGCCGCCGCTCGACCTCGCCGAGGCCGTGCGGGACATGACCGCGCTTGCGAACGAAGCCGCGCGCGAGTTTCCCGCACTGTCCGCGAAGGGCGCAGCGCCGTTCCGTGCACTCGCACAACGGCTGACCGCCATCGAGTGGGACGGCGCACAGCCCGCAGGGTCACACGCCGACGGCAGGCCCCTCGTGTGGGGCATCGGCGGGCGGGGCGGGGCAGGGAAGAGCACGCTCATCGACGAACTGCTGCTGCGCTTCCTCCGCTCCACGGACGGACGCGTCGCCGTGCTCACCGCCGACCCCACGCTCGGCGACCGCCTGCGCATGGTGCACTGCTACTCGCCGCGCGTATTCGTCCGCTCCGTCAGCGTCGGTCCCGGCGACTCGACCGAAGCAAAGACAGCGCCACTCGTCGCCGAGCTGCGCGCGCACGGCTTCGACCTCATCCTCGTCGAGTCCGTCGGCCTCGGGCAGAACGAGCTCGGCGTAGCGCCCGTCGCCGACGCCTCCGTTTTCTGTATGACTCCCGAGTACGGCAGCGACGTGCAGTTGGAGAAGGAAGCCCTCCTGCGGAGGGCCGACCTCGTCGTGATGAACAAACGCGACTTCCCGCAGGCGGAGGCGCGCTACGCCCGGGTACGACGGTTCGTCGGCGACGACGAGCGCGTCTTCCTCACTGAGGCCAAGCGTTTCGGTGACCCTGGTGTCACCGCGCTCTTCGAAGAGATCGCCCGCCGCTCCGGCCTGCATCACCCCCATCCTAACCTTCCCCCCTCGAGGGGGAAGGGGCCAGGCTGGGGCGAGAGTCCGCCGCCGGTGCCGTTCAGCCGGCGCGGCTACCTCGGAACAGTCGTCGATACACACGAGGCGTACTACGCCGAGGCAGAGGACGAGGCGGCGCTCGCATCGAACGGTGGCGCGGCGCGCGACTACCAGGCCGAGTACGACCGCATCTGGCAGACCTATGGCTTCGACGGCGACCTCTCCGGTACGGTCGTCGAGGACGGTGTCGCCTACCGCGAGATGCCCAACGGGCGTGTGCCCGTCGCCCGTGAGACGACGACCGGCATCTGGACGCCCGTGCTCGGCCTGCCGGACCGCGACGCGAGCCCGCGCCAGATCGTGCGCTATCTCTACACACAGAACCTCCCCGGCGCGTTCCCCTTCACGGAGGGCGCGTACCGCTTCCGCCGACGGGACGAGGACCCTATCCGTATGTTCGCCGGACTCGGCATGCCGGAGACGACGAACTCCCGCTTCCACCTGCTCGCCGCCGGACACGGCGCACCGCGCCTCTCCACCGCGTTCGACTCGCTCACGCTCTACGGCCTCGACTCCGACGAGCCCGGCGCGCTCGCCAAGGTCGGTGAGGGCGGCGTCGCCGTCGACACGCTCGACGACATGCTTCGCCTCTACGACGGTTTCGACCTCTCGCGCACGTCGGTCTCGATGACGATCAACGGCCCCGCGCCGACACTCATGGCGATGTTCCTCGTCGCGGCGCGCAGGCGCGGCTTCGACTGGAAGTCGCTGCGCGGCACCGTGCAGGCCGACATCCTCAAGGAGGTGCAGGCGCAGAACGAGGCGCTCTTCCCGCTGGAGCCGTCGCTCCGGCTCATCGCCGACATGACGGAGCACATGATGCGCGAGGCGCCGGGCTGGTACCCGCTCTCCATCTCCGGTTACCACATCGGCGAGGCGGGCGCGAACCCGGTGCAGGAGCTGGCGTTCACGCTCGCGAACGGCCTTACGTACATCGAGACGCTGCGAGCGCGCGGGCTGCCCATCGAGGAGTTTACGCGCCGCTTCTCGTTCTTCTTCACCTCCGGCTCCGAGCTGGAGTTCAACGTGCTGGGGCGCGTCGCGCGGCGCGTCTGGGCGGTCGCGCTCAAGCGCTGTTACGGCGTCGAGGGCCCCGGCCTCGCGCTGCGCTTCCACAGCCAGACGTCCGGGCGCTCGCTGCAGGACTCGGAGCCGCTGCATAACCTCACCCGGGTCGCATTGCAGGCGGAGCACGCCCTCCACAACAACACCAACTCGCTCCACACGAACTCCTACAAAGAGACGTACACGACGCCCCAGGAGGACGATGTCCTGCTCGCGATGGGCAGCCAGCAGATCCCGCTCGTGGAGAGCGGCGACTTCGGCTACATCGAGAACCTCAACCAGGGCGCGTACGGACTCACGTATCTGGAGGCCGAGGTCGAGCGCGCCGTGCACCGCATCTTCCGTGAGATCGACCAGCAGGGCGGCGTGCTGCCTGCCATCGAGAACGAGTACTTCCGCACCTCCATCCAGGAGGAGGTGCAGCGCGAGCGCGGAGCGATGCGCGACGGCAGGCGGCGCGTCGTGGGCGTGAACTACCTCACGAGCAGGGACGGGGCGAGACCGCGCGGCGAACTGGTGCACATCCCCATGAAGTCGAAGCGCGCCCAAGCCGCCCGCACCCGCGCGTTCAAGCGCGAGCACGCCGCCGGGGCCGAAGCGGCGCTCGAACGGCTGCAGGCCGCCGCCGTCTCCGACGCCAACGTGTTCGAGGCGCTGCTCGATGCGGTGGAGCACGCCACCGTCGGCCAGATCACTCACGCCCTCTGGGACGTGTGGGGACGGTTCCGTCCGAGCATGTAGGGCAGGCTCTTCTACTTCCTGACCGTGGTGTGACATCTGCCCATTGCACGTGTCGGAGGCCGCTGGTAACGATAGCGGCCGCGATGAAAGCGATCGGGCAAATCAAGGCCGAGTTGCAGGCGGGCAGTTTCAGTTTCACCCTCCATGCCTTCGAACGTGCTGTTGAGAGGAACATCAGCGAACGGGAGATAAGGGAAGCCGGCGCAGGAGCCCTCGTCATCGAGTCCTATCCGGACGACAAGTATGGCCCCAGTTGCCTGCTCCTCGGGTTCACTCGCGCAGGAAGGCCATTGCACTTACAGGTTTCAGTTGTGGAGACGCCGGACCTGCGGGTTGTTACAATCTATGAGCCGAACCCTGACGAGTGGGTAGGCTATGCGGTGCGGAGGTAAGTGATGTTCCGATGTGCGGTGTGCCATCACACGGAGAGCCGCGAAGAACTCGTCGAAAAGATGTTCCACGTCGACGAGCGCTACGTGCTGGTCGAACGCATCCCGGCAGTTGTCTGTGCTCGTTGTGGAGAGCCTACCTTCAGCCGCGAAACCACGGAGCGGACGCGCACACTCGTACACGGCGGCGCGAAGCCTTCCAAGTCCGTTCCGCTCGAAGTCCTCGACTTCGCTTCCTAGCTTCCTTCACGTCAGCGCGTGGTTGACGACCGGCACCATCGCCGAGAGGTCGACGTGCGACTGGAGCGCCTCGTTCACCTGCGTCAGCGGGTACTGGTGCGTGATCATCTTCTCCACCGGCACGTCGATGCGTGTCCGCATCAGCCGCATCGAGCGGATGATGTTCTCCACCTTCGAGCCGACGACGCCCGCGACCGTGAGGTCCTTCGCCGCGATGCGCGACGGGTCCATCTCCACCGAGGTCGGCAGGATGAGGCCGATGACGAGGTACTTGCCGCCGTAGCGCACCATCTGCAGGCCCTCGTGGACGGACGTGCGCGCGCCGGACGCCTCGACGACGAGGTCGGGGCCGTTGCCGGTCAGCTCGCGCACGCGCTCGATGCGCGACTCCGGTGTCGGGTGGTCGGCAAGGTCGATCGTCTCGTCGGCGCCGAGCTCCCGGGCGAGCGCCAGCCGGTGCGACGGCGCGCCGATCATGATGGTGCGCGCCGCGCCGCGGGCCTTCGCCTGCACCATCGCGCCCATGCCGATGGGGCCGGAGCCCTGGATGACGACCGTATCGCCGGGGTCGGGCGCGTTCAGCTTGCGCAGGCCGCTCATCGTCGTGTGGTTGCCGATGACGGACATCAGCGCGCGCTCCGTGCTCATATCGTCGGGCACGCGCATGATGGCGGGGTTCGGCTCAAGCAGCAGGTACTGGCCGAAGCCGCCGCGCAGCATCGTGCCGGTTGAGGGATCGACGCGCGAGTTGCCGTAGTGGATCGAGTTCGTGCAGCGCAGCCCCATCAGGCAGTTGTAGCAGTGGCCGCACGGCGCGGAGTGGAAGAGCACGCGGTCGCCCTCGCGGAGCGTCTCGCCGAGGATGTCCGTGCGGATGTTCGACCCGAGCGCCGCGACGACGCCGATGTTCTCGTGCCCCCAGATGATGGGGTGCGGCGCGTCCGGGTTGTACCAGTTGTGCGCGTCCGTCCCGCAGACCGCGGCCATGCTCATCCGCACGAGGATGTGGTCCGGCCCCACATCCGGCACCGGGAACTCCTGCACTTCCAACGGGCGCTCGGCCCCCACGAACACCGCCGCAAGACAACTCTCGGCCATGTCGCACGCTCCTCGTACAGGCTGGCGCGAGTCTAGAAGCGGGCAGGCGGAGCGTCAACGACGCCTTCAGTCGACCTCGGCACCATCACGCCCACGGCAACCCCAGGGAAGTTCCGGGGGGAAACGCGGTCCAAACGGTCCATCCCCCCGGGTTTACTCCTGAATCCGGCGGCTCCAGTGGGCCGTCCAAGGGTCCATAGCAGCCCATCCGCAGCTCTTTCCGGTCGGGAAGAGACCTTTTCCGCTCATTCCGGGTCGTCCGTCCCCGGTGGGCCTGCAGCCCACGGCCGCTACGCATCGCCTCACCGCAAGACAGGGTACGCAGCAGAGGGACGACCGCGAAAGGGGCGGGTGTCACAGCCCTCACCCACGCGCTGAAGCGCGTTGCCAGGCCGCGCTGCCACTCCTCGATCAAGCCGGCGACCTCATACGTTTCACCGCGTAGACGACTCCGATCGCCGGGATGACCGCGAACACCAGCGGGAACTCCCAGTCTCCCTTCACTGCGCCTCCGGCGATCAGCAGTGCGAGCACCACGTCGGCTGCCACGTTCACCGAGAGGAGCGCGGTGACGACGCGAACCCCCTTGATCGAGAGTTGGGGCTGCGTCACCAGCACCAGCAGCCCTATGGCGGCAAGCGGATGAACGAGGACCAGCACCGCCCGTTCCCCCAAGCTTCCTGCATCCGCGAACGAGCCCACCAAGGCCGTGAACACCGTGAAGGCTACCTGGAGCACCGCGAGGACGAGCATCAGTATCCGGAAGATCGTCATGCCACAACGGTAGGCAGTCGGCGCTCGAGGGTCAAGGCGAGCCCTCGACGCGGACCGTGACGACGTCGATGCCGTAGTACTGCCGGTGCTGCACCCCGGACGCGTAGTGCCGCAGCAAGCGGAACGACATCTCGCCCGGGTCTGCGACCGCAGGCTGCTCCTCCAGGTAGGCAAGCCTGTCCTGCAGGTTCTCGCGACCGATGACCGACGCCACGAATTCCAGCTCGGCCGCTCCGTCGACCGGGCGCACCGAAACGCGCAGCCACGGCGACCTGCCTGCACCCTCGCTTCCACCCGCCGGCATCAGGCTTGCAACAGCCTCCTCGCCCGCCGAGCGCAGGTGCATGGAGGAGGGCTCGTTCCATCGCATACCGGCCGCAACGTCAACCAGGAACGCGTCGAGAGCGGGAAGCGCCGAGTCGTCGAGGGCAACCTCGAGACGCTTGCCCCGGCGGCCGCTGAGTTCGATGAATGCCGTCAGCACGACCGCAACGATCAACGCGGCCACCACCGGGTTGCCGACAAGCGGACCCCACGACGGTCCGAGCACGAGTTCGACGACGTTCAGATGCTGCATGCCGATGCCGACGGCGAACGACAGGCCGATGACGAGCACTTTCCGCTGGTCGATGCCTTCCTGCGTGGCCGTCTGCAGACCGCCAACGAAGTACAGCCCGAGCAGCAGGAGCAGGTATGCACCCATGACCGGGTCGGGAACGGTGAGCAACAGAGCCGTGAATTTCGGCAGGAGCGCAAGGACAACGAACACGGCCGCGACGGCGAACCCAACTCTGCGCGCGGCAACGCCCGTCAGAGCGATGAGCGAGGCGCCGAACGACGAATAGGCCATCGTCGGAGGCGTTCCCGCTATCCCCGCGAGCAGCATCCCGACGCTGTTGGCGCCCACCGCGCCCTGCACCTGCCGGAAGTCGATCGCCCGCTGCCGGCGCTGGGAGGCGTTCTGGATGACGACGTTGTCGCTTATGCCCTTGAGCGCGAGCACCAGCGTGAGGATGACGAAGGTCGGCAGCAACGTCCAGAACTCCTGGCCGAACGCCAGGTCGATCCCGGGGAACCGGAGGTCGGGGATGCCGAACCAGGGTGCGTCGATCACGCGCTGGTAGTCGTAGATGCCGAAGAGCGCGGCCACGGCGCAGCCGGCCCCGAGGCTGATCAGCGCAGACCACACCCGCCACATCCCGGAAGCGCGGAGGGCGAGCGCGGCGGCTACCGCCAGCGTCACCAGGGCCACGACGGGGCCTGACTCCGGGGGCTTTCCTTCAGGTACGTCCGCCAGGCTATCGAATACGACCGGGATGATCGTGGCGGCGATCACCATGAGCACCGTGCCGGCCACCAACGGCGTGATGATGCGTCTCAGCACAGGGAGCCACGTGGCCACCGCGAACT
Organism: Dehalococcoidia bacterium; assembly: GCA_965206315.1. Lineage (GTDB taxonomy): Bacteria > Chloroflexota > Dehalococcoidia > Lucifugimonadales > Australimonadaceae > Bin16. Next base: position 2,547,747 of record OZ242210.1, on the reverse strand, counting down.
GAAAAAGCGACGACACGACGAGGAGGGTTGCCAACAGGGCAGGGCCGCCCTGCGACACCGCCAGAGCAGTGACCGCGACGAACTGGATGGTCGGCCCGGTGACCACCGCCAGCCCGCATCCGAAGCGCCACAGCCGGACCGCCTGGATGGTCGTGATGATCGCGTTGATGATGAATGCCGCGAAGACCGCCCACGTCAGGTAGGCGTCGTCCTGCTCCGATGCCCGCACGGTGAGGATCACGACCAGCACGGTCGGCGGCAGGATGAGCAGGACGTACTGAACGGCAACACCGAGTGCGAGGGGCAGGGGACATGGCTCGTCGGGGCCGTACCGGATATGTTCGTTGACGCGCACGCTCACTCCATGTCGATGCGGCGGCATGGTACGCGGTCGAGGGCTATCGAGGAAGGGCGGGCGCACCGGATGGGATACAATGAGGTGGCAAGAACTTACGATGCAGAGGCTTCCCTGTGGGAACGTTCAAGTGTCCGCTACGCATATCCAGCATGGACGGCGAGAGGGTTCAGGATATAGAGGCGACGGTAGACACCGGCGCAGCCTACACCACGCTGCCGGCAGGCCTGCTCCGTGACCTGGGCATCGAGCCCATGGACAAGGGCGTATTCCTGCTCGCCGACGGTCGGCGGGTGGAGATGGACATTGGCAGAGCCTGGGCGACAGTTAGTGGCTCCAGCGAGATCACGCTGGTCGTGTTCGGCGACGACGACGCCCCGGCTCTGCTGGGAGCCTACACGTTGGAAGGGTTGAGGCTGGCGGTGGACCCCATCGCGCAACGGCTGGTTCCGACCCATCTCATCATGTACTAGCGGCATACGCTGTCAGGACTGCTCCCTTACGCTGCCATTCCGGCAGGCGGCGCGCGCCTCCGTTCCGCTCAGCATGACAAAAGTAGGGGGGGTGACCCGGACCGGGTGAGGGCGTCCCGCACATAGCGGAGGGTGGCGTGACGGGCGCCTTATTCGGCGTCATCCAGGGCACATCCCGTGTCATACTCCCCTCGTTCGAACCACATGCCGACGCACCAGGGTGTGAATTCCGCAACCCTGCCCCCGCTCACGGAGACCTCGTAGCTCCCGTCCTCGTTGCGCGATACCTGGAGTCGAACGCCGCCGCCGATGTCGCGGGCCTCGCCGTCCTGCATGACCGAGTAGTCGTCCCTGCCCCAGCCCACGTCCGAAGCGAAGTTGGGGTTGCGCTCATCCCACAGCGCGGGGCCGAAGCGTGCGGACGTTCCCGTGCCCGTGGTCTGGTCGTAGCGGCTCACCAGCACCCCGTCGTATCGAAACGGGCGCAGACCTCCGGGCGATGACGGGTCGTACACGGTGGGCGTCTCTTCCACGTAAACGGGATTGCGCTCGTCCAGCACCTCGACCGTCGTGAATGCGTGTTTCCTTCCGGACGAGATCACGAGGAACTGGTAGCCCCTCTCGCGCGGAGGGCGCAGCGTATATGTCCCGGAGTCGCTCAGGTGCAGCGCGACCTCCTCGGGGTCTATCCACCCCGCTGTGTAGCGGTTCACCGCGAGGGTGGAAGGCATGTCCTGATGCCAGCCCAGCACCGGCTTCAGGGCAAGGCCCGACATGAAGTCCAGGATATTGCTGTACGGGTTGGGAAGGTCGGCTTCTCCGTCCATCTGAGAGGCGTCCGGATACCACAGAAGTTCCGCATAGGAGTGGGGCCAGCCCATCCAGGCATGGCCCATCTCATGCACCAGCGTCTCCATGTTCGCCTCGCGCAGGCTCACGAGGCCCATTCGGGCATCGCCGTTGTACGCATCACCACCCCTGTCGGTCGTCACGTCGGTCAGCAGGAGGCGGTTCAGGGCGCCCGGAGCGCCCTGATTGCATGGGTAGTTCTCCGCCGCATCCCCCCGGCAGTCCATCACCCCTGCAAGCCGCAGCTTCTGGCCGAATACGTCATTGGGAGAACCCTCCCCCTCCAATGCGAAGTCGTTCCCTGCATGGAACCGCATCCTGAGCTTGCCCTCCGAGATCTTCTCGTAATAGGGGGCGACGTGCGTGTTCAGGATGCCCACCGCCTCCGCCATCGTCATCGTCTCCCGCATCCGGTCGTCCTCGTACCATCCCGGCGCGTCCGGCGGCACGCGGGCGATGTCAACCGTGATGTCCAGGTCGCCGAGCGAGTAGTAGGTCGGGTCGACCGGCGCGTCCAGGTGCGTGGTGACCGGGCCTGGCTCCCCAAGATACCTCTTGACCGGCGTACAGCCTTCGAAGCCCATGAAGCCGTAGCGCAGGTAGCTGCCGTTGCCGAAGAACCGGATGAGCGACAGCGCGTCGGAGCCGCCAAGGTCGGTCATGCCGGCTTCGATCCAGGGGGACGTGTCCTTCGGTGGAGCCAGGCACGTGTAGGGCTCGGAGTCCCTCCACCAGTGTTGCGGCGCCAACTCGTTCCACTTCGCGAAATGGTCTGCAACCGTGGCTGCCGGCGTGCCGGCAGCCGGGGGCACGGCAGTGTGCGCAGCTATGGGCGTCGGCGTGCCGGGAGCCGGGGGCACGGCAGCGTGCGCAGCCGTGGGCGTCGGCGTGGCCCTTGCCAGGATGACGTGCGGCGTGCGCGGGGGCGCGTCCGCAGGCCCACTGCAACCGGCAAGCAGCGCAAGCGCTATGGCGAACGTCAGCAGGGGCGTCGAAGACAGGCCGGGGCTTACGAGGCCACCCCTCGGTCTTTCCGCCATGATCAGGCCCTCCCTGGACATGGAACCCGTACAGGCCATCCCATGTGCGCTTGCTGGTCGTTGGGAACGTGTGCTGACGCACGAGTATACCGCCGGAAGTATGACTGTAGTGTGACTATCCTGGGGAAATCGGTATGACTCTTTGTAACTATCGGCTTTACGAGGGCTCCGCCTAGTCCGGCGCGATCCCCATGCCGGACTCGCTACGGAACTCTGCCCACGGCCCGTTGCCGTTGACGTTCACCGCGCGGACAGCGATGTCGTAACGCTTGCCTTGCGACAGCCCGCTCAAACGAGCGAACCGAACGTACTCGTAGTCGTCGATCCGGTACGTCGGGGCTAACCTGACCTCCGTGTAGCCGTCGCCAGAGTCCGTCAGCCGGTAGCGGACCTCGTAGAACATCACGGCAGCGCCGCCGTCCTCCGGGTAGTCCCACGACAAGTCGAGAACGCCGCTTGAAGGGTAGTTGACCGTCAGGCTGGTTGAAGCAGACGGCGCGCCTGCGCTGCCCATTTTCAGCGACCTCAGTTCCAGGTATCCGCCATAGACTCTCTCAGGGGTAGTGTTGGCGTCGTTGTCGTGGTCCCAAAGGTTCACTGCTCTGACGGTGTAGCGCACGTCCAGCGGATGCTTCGTTACCCTGCGAGTCAGAACCCCGTTCGCATCCCGTGTATCTTCCGTGAGGACTGGGATGTTCACCACATGATTCGTCGCGCCAGCGTCAGTAACGTAGATGGGTGCTTCTTCAAGTACAGGGTCGAGCACGTCCTGCCACTCATACGTCGTGGTCGTACTCGTAACAGCCCCGTCTGAGTCGTATTCCTTGGTAATGACCTGATTGTGTCTCTCGACAAACAGCGCGTAACCGGCGAGGGCGCCTAACTCCCCCCTCTGACGACCTAACGTCGGAGTCCATGCTATCCATATCTGGTCATTAGATACCGATTCCCAGACGTATAGCGGCGCTTTCGACCCAATCTGAGCGACGCCATGCTTGAGAGGCCAGTCCAAGACCACTGCGGGATTCCAGGCTGCTCCTACTACATAAACATTGCCTCGGTGGTCTTCCAGTCCTCCGGCAGTTGACCTCAAATCATCGCCTGTCAGTACAGAGGTAATAACCCATCTCCCCGGCGGGGCAAAGTTCAGACTGACGAGCGTGAGCGGCGGGCAGTTGATTACCCCGCCATTCACATAGCAATTGGCGGATGAGTATACGCTGGACGCGACTTGCATATAGATGCGTTGAGACGGTCCTGCGTTTGGCGTGCGGTCTATCCACCACACCCTGAATGGTTCCCACCATATCTCTAGCGGGTCAGGGCGCTCGGAGTATGCCAACGTCTTCACGTCGTTGCTGTCCGTCAACTCAGAAATGACTTGAGCGGAATACTCCACGCCGTCCTGGTCAGGTAAGTACGTGAAGAAATACTCGTCGCTCGGCCGGAGGCGCACACGCTCAGAACTGCCGTCTTCGTGCAGAAGGTCTATGTAGTAGGCAGTCAGACGCTTACCTTCCGGCATAGACGCAGGGGCGTCCCACCAGACTTGGATCCTGTAGTAGTGGTCAGCCTCAATGCGCACGTTCTCTGGACGCCCAACCTGAATAGGCTCAGTTGGGTCGCGACGTACCTCCAGTGTGGTTACGTCGCTCCAGTGCTCGCGGCCATTCGCGTCCAGTGTCTGGGCGCGGAATCTGTATTTGACCAGAGCCAAGCCGTCCAACTCGAAAGACGACGCGGCGTCTACGATACCGTGCTCCCACGCGTGGCGGGCAATCCGCTTGTACTCGATGCGCACCGGGCCGACGCACGCTGCGCTGCGCTGCCACTCGCCGCTCACGCCACGAACAACGTCTGCGCGGAACGTCGCCGAGATCGAGCAGCCTGGCTCCGGTGTCGGGGTTGGCGGCGGCTGCACCTCGCCGGCCTCGACCTGCGCGTTCGGCGTGCCGTACTTCGCGGATACGCGGACCTCGTACAGGCCGGGCTCCACCGTCGCGCCATAGCGGTTGACCATTCCCAGCTCCACCCGCTCCCAGGCGCCCACGTTCTCTTCCTTGTAACGCACCTCGTAGCCGATGAGCGTGCACGCCTCCGCGCCGAGGTACGGCGGGTCCCACGCGACCGCGAAGTTCTCCTCCGCGGCAGGATCGGGCGTATCGGGCCGGATGTTGTTCGGCGTTGGCCGCCTGCATGCCGTCGAGACCGTTGTGGGCGCCGACGACTGCCCTGACCCGACCGACTCGTACCGCACTATCGGGGGCGCCGGCGTATGCGTGGGCGTGGGTGGGAGCGGCGTCGGGGTCACGGTTGGCACGGGCGTTGGCGTAGGCACGGGGGTCGGAGTGGGTGTCGGGGTGAGTGTAGGCGTAGGCGTCGGCGTGAGTGTTGGCGTAGGCGTGGGTGTGGGCCTGCCCGCCTCGATGGTGGCCATCGCGGCCACCACTATGCCGATGAGGTCCGGCGTCGGGCTGGGCGTCGAGGTTGGCGTCGGAGTAGGCGTGGGGGTGACGGTAGGCGTTGGGGTCGGGGTGGGCGTAGGCGTCAGGGCCGGAGTCGGGGTGAACGCGGGTGATGGGGTAACGGCAGGGGCGGGCGTGTGGCCCCCGACGACGCTGACCGTGGGCGGAGGGGCCGACTCGCACGCGGCGAGCGCGAGCGCGAGCAGGCCAACAGCGACTGCCTGGCTGACCGGCCGGCCGACGCTTCTCACGGCGCGCCTGCTACACCTGCGCTCGCGCCATGCCCGCGGGGGCGCCGGGCCGAACGTACAGGGAAACTGGAGGAGGGGCTAGGCGCGCGTGAAGATCGCGAAAATGGGGGGGGGGATCAATTAAATGCGTCATCCCCCGCGCGCCGAGCGCCGGCTCCCCGGACCGGGGCGTCACACCGCCCGGCGCCCGAGTCGGCGCTGTCGCCGGCACGGTCTTTCCCCATGCCATGCCCGAGGAGGTACTGCTCATGGCGGGAATATCCCCGTTCGCTTATACCACCGCGGGTACAACCAGGGTGTAACTATTCGGGCCAATTTGCCGTAACCGCTTGTAATCATTTACGGATTCCGGTATGGGGACGACCCCAACGACCTCCGCTACGTCCTGGTGCTGCTGGACCGGATGCCGGCGGGAGGGGTAGGGGCGCCGCCCACCGGAGACCCCCAGGGGTACAGGGGTTCGCCCCTCCGGTGAGCGGCACGTGCTACGGTCCGTCCCGGCAGACCACCATGTGGGCGCCGTCCGCGTTGGTATGCACCGCGTGGGAGGCGCCCGCGAAGTCGAAGACAAGCTTGTAGCCCGGAGTGATGACCTGGGCGTAGGCATAGCCCTTCTCCGGGCATCCCAGGCCGGCGTCGGGCCACCCCACCTGCTCGGAGCCGTCGAGCCTGAATTCCTCTGGGTCCACGTCCAACTCCCCGGCGAGGAGATTCCGGGCCGCGGTCTCTATCTCTCCGGGGACAGTCCCGCCGGTGGGCGGCGCCCCTCTCTCCCCGTCATCGCCGCCGCCGATCCATATCCACCAGAGGCCCCCCGCCAGCACGATGGTCCCGGCCACCACCAGCAACAGGTCCAGCCGCCTGCTCATCGCGGTCTACTCCGCCTCGGACACGAATCCTCCCTCACGGAGTGTCGACGACACCGCAGGCCGCTGGTGATGCGTTCAATGGTTCTGCTCATCGTTGTACCCTCTATCACAAAGGGTGTAACCGGTGTGTGATTATCGGCCCGATTTTCCGTGAGTGTTTGTGACTATTGCCGGAAACGCGGCGCTCCCATAACATCGCGCTCGCACGACCCGTGCGGAGGACCCCTTCATGGACATCGTCAACCCCATCGTCAGGAACCGGATGCGCGCAGGGCTGGAGGACGCCGAAGCGTTCTGGGACAGCGCCGCGCGGGAGCTGCCCTGGCTGAAAACGTGGGACACGGTCTTCGAGCACGACTACCCCTCGTTCCGCTGGTTCGTGGGCGCGCAGACCAACCTCTCCTACATGTGCGTCGACCATCAGAACGCATCGGGAAGAGGCGGGCACGCAGCCTTCATCTACGCAAGCGAGCGCGGCGTCCGCCAGGCGATCACCTACGCCCAGCTGCAGCGGCGCGTGGAGCAGGCCGCAGCCGCCCTGCGCGGCATGGGCCTGCGCAAGGGCGACCGCCTCACCATCTACATGCCGAACGCCCTCGAAACGACCATCCTGATGCTGGCGACGGTCCGCATCGGCGCGATCCACTCCATCGTCTTCGCCGGGTTCAGCGCGCCGGCCCTGGCCGACCGCATCCGCGCCAGCGGCTCGCGGCTCGTCTTCTCCGCTGACGTGGCCTACCGTCGCGGCGGCGAGGTGAACCTCAAGAGCATCGTGGACGACGCGCTCGCCCTCGGCTGCGACACCGTCGAGCACCAGGTCGTGCTCCTGCGCAACGAGGACGTGCCGATGACGAGCGGACGCGACCTCTCCTGGGACGAGTTCATCGAGCGCGGCAAGGGCCAGACCGGCGCGATCGAGCCGATGGAGGCGAACGAACCCGCCTACATCCTCGCCACGTCCGGCACGACGGCCACGCCCAAGCTCGCCGTTCACACGCACGGCGGCTATCCCGTAGGCGTCTACAACCAGGGCAAGTGGTGCTTCGGCCTCAACGGCAACGACGTCTGGTGGGCGACCTCCGACCTCGGCTGGGCCGTCGGCCACTCGTACATCGTCTACGGCCCGCTGCTGTTCGGCGCGACGTCCATCCTCTACGAGGGCGCGCTCGACTACCCGGGGCCGGACGTCTTCTGGCGGCTCATCGAGGAGTTCGGCATCACGGGCGTCTTCACGTCGCCCACCGCCGTCCGCCTGCTGATGCGGTTCGGCGAGGAGCCCGCCAGGGGTTTCGACCTCTCGACGCTCATCCGCATCGTCTGCGCCGGCGAGGTGCTGAACCCGCCCGCGTGGGAGTGGCTGCAGAAGCGCGTGCTGGAAGACCGTATCCCCGTCATCGACAACTGGTGGCAGACGGAGACCGGCGCGCCGGTCGTCGGCAACCCGTACGGCATCGCGATGCTGCCGCAGAAGCCCGGTTCGGCGGGCGTGCCGCTGCCCGGCATGGACCTCGCGGTGATGACGCCGGAAGGGCAGATGTGCGAGCCGGGCGAGAAAGGCATCCTCGTGCTGCGCCGCCCGTTCCCGAACCTGACGCCCACGCTCTGGGGCGACCCAGAGCGCTACGGCAACGACTACTGGGAGCGCGTGCACGGCGTCTACTTCACCGGCGACCTCGCGGAGATCGACGAGGACGGCTACGTCTGGTTCTCGGGCCGCGCCGACGAGGTCATCAAGATCGCCGCGCACCGCCTCGGCACCATCGAGGTCGAGTCCGCGTTCCTGCGCCATGACGACGTCGCGGAGGCGGGTGTCACCGGACGCCCCGACGAACTGCGCGGCGAGGTCATATCGTCGTTCATCGTCCTCAAGGAAGGGCGCACCGCGAGCGACCAGCTGCGCAAGGAGCTCATCGAGACCGTCCGTCGGGAGCTTGGCCCGTTCGCCGTCATCGGCGAGGTCAACTTCGTGAAGATGCTGCCCAAGACGCGCAGCGGCAAGATCATGCGGCGCGTGCTGAAAGCGGTGACGCTCGACACCGACCCCGGCGACATCACGACGATCGAGGACGAGGGCTCCGTGGACGAGGCCCGCGCAGCCTGGCAGGAGATGAAGAGCGAGGTCGGCGGGTAGGGCGCCATGAGCACGGCGGACGACCGGGCCCGCGGGCTCATGGTGGGGATCGCGGCGGGCAACCTGCTCGGCATCACCGTCGAGGGCCGCACGAAAGACGACGTACGCCACCGCTTCCCGGACGGGATGCGCGACATCGCCGCCAGGCCCGGCTTCCCGGACGACGACGACCTGGCCCAGTCGCTCATCATCGCCGAGGCTGCGGAGGAAGGGCCGCTGGACGTGGAAGACCTCGGCCACCGCTTCTGGGAGTGGGGCGAGATCAATGGGCTCGGGATGGGAAACCTTACGCACCAGGTGCTCGCGCTCTTCGGCGGAAGCGCTCCCCGTCGCCTCGCCTGGGGCACGCTGGACGACGTGCGGCAGCCGAGAGGGTTGGCCATCGAGGACGCCTCTCGGGAGGCATGGGGCGGCAAGAGCGCTGGCAACGGCGCCCTGATGCGCTGTGCGCCTATCGCTGTCCGGTGGCGCGACGACGCGGTTGCGCTTGCTCGAAACAGCGTCATCAGCGCCGTGCCGACGCACTGGGACGTGCGGTGCGGCTGGTCGTGCGTCGCGCTGAACATCGGCATCGCAGTTGCGCTGCGGGGCGAAACGATCGATGCGGACGCACTCATCGCTGCGGCGGAGGAGGCGGTGCTGGCGTCGCTGCCCGAGCTGTCCCGGTACGGGTACGAAGCAGGGATGCCGCACAGCGTCCGGATCGCGGTAGAGCAGGCTGCGAGCCTGGAGATAGGCGAGGTCGAGTTCGACGGCTGGAACCTGGGGTTCACGCTCCTGGCCCTGCGGGCCGGGCTCATCCCGCTCTGGCGCGCGCCGGACTTCGAGCAGGGGCTGCGCGCCGTGGTCGAGGCAGGTGGCGACACCGACACGAACGGCGCGGTGGCAGGCGCGGTTCTGGGTGCGCGGTTCGGCATCGACACCATCCCGCAACGCTGGCGTGACCGCATCGAGGAGCTGCGCGAAGGACGTACGCCGCTGGAAGAGTACGCGGACATGCTGGAGGCGGCGCGAGGGTAGGAGAGGGCACGCCGCCCTTGACAGCCCACCGGCCCCTGCATACTGTCCGGCACGTAGTGCGCGGCATTCCCCGGAGGTGAGGCGATGGCAACGGCAGTCGGCAGCGTAACGCAGTACAAGATGCTCATCGGCGGCGAGTGGGTCGACGCGTCGTCGGGCCGGACATACGACTCGATGAACCCGTACACCGGCCAGACGTGGGCGCAGATGCCCGACGCGCAGGCGGAGGACGTCGACCGCGCGGTGCAGGCCGCCCGCAAGGCGGTGAAGGACCCGGCGTGGCGCGGGATGGTGCCCGCGCAGCGGGGCGCGCTCCTGCGCAGGCTCGGCGACATCGTTGCGGAGAACGCGGAGCACCTCGGCCAGATCGAGACGCGCGACAACGGCAAACTGATCCGCGAGATGTCCGCGCAGTGCAAGGCGGTGCCGAGCTACTTCTACTTCTACGCGGGGCTCGCCGACAAGATACAGGGCGCGACCATCCCGCTGGAGAAGACGTCCGTCTTCAACTACACGCTCCGCGAGCCGATCGGCGTCGTCGGCATCATCATCCCGTGGAACTCGCCCCTGCTGCTCCTCTCATTCAGCCTCGCCGCCGCGCTCGCCGCCGGGAACGCGGTCGTCGTGAAGCCGTCCGAGCACGCGTCGGCGTCCACGCTGGAGTTCGCCAAGCTCGTCGAGCAGGCTGGCTTCCCGCCGGGCGTCTTCAACGTCGTGACGGGATACGGCGCCGTGACCGGCTCAGCGATGGCGAGCCATCCCGGCATCGGCAAGCTGTCGTTCACCGGAGGTCCCGAGACGGCGCGTAAGATCGCCGAGCAGGCGGCGCTGAACCTCACGCCGACGCTCCTCGAACTCGGCGGGAAGTCGCCGAACATCGTCTTCCCGGACGCCGACCTGCAGAACGCGGTGAACGGCACCATCGCGGGCATCTTCGCCGCCGGGGGCCAGACGTGTATCGCGGGCTCGCGCTTGCTCCTGCACGAAGACATCCACGACGAGTTCATGGAGCGGCTCGTTGCGCGCACCCGCGACATCAGGATGGGCGACCCCGCCGCGATGGAGTCGGAGCTCGGCCCGCTCGCGACGACGGCCCAGCTGGCGAAGGTGGAGTCGTTCGTGGAGAGCGCACGTGCGGAGGGCGCGGAGCTCGTCTACGGCGGCTGCCGCCCGGACTCGCCGGAGCTTGCTGCGGGCTGGTTCTACATGCCCACCATCTTCGGCGGCGTCCGCAACGACATGTACGTCGCGCAGGAGGAGGTCTTCGGGCCGGTGCTCGGCGTGCTGCGCTTCCGCGAGGAGGAAGAGGCCGTCGCGATGGCGAACGACACGAGGTACGGACTCGCGGCGGGCATCTGGACGGACGACATCAAGCGCGCGCACCGGCTCGCCCGCGACCTCGACGCCGGCACCGTCTGGATCAACATGTACCGCGCGCTGTCCTACGCGTCGCCGTTCGGCGGCTACAAGGGCTCCGGCCACGGGCGCGAACTGGGCGTCGAGGCGATCAACGAGTTCACGCAGGTCAAGAGCGTCTGGGTCGAGCTCGCCGAGACCACGCCGGACCCGTTCGTGCTACGGATCTAGGGGCGGCCCTTTACCCGTCATTCCCGCGAAGGCGGGAATCCAGAGTAGCTTCACCCCCATCCTGACCTTCCCCCGTCGAGGGGGAAGGGGTCAGGCGACGCATCCTCACACGAACAACTCCTCCAGTGTCCAGCGTTTGCGGATGATCTCCGTCTCGTAGAGATAGTCCACGACCGCGCGCACGGACGCGCCGTGCACGTCGAGGCCCTGCCCCCGCGGGAAGAGCCCTATGCGCCGCAGGTCGCCGGCGAGCAAGCCCTGGTGGACGGAGTCGTCGGGCTCCTCGTCCATGTAGATGGCGGTCGCCTCGTCCATCGCCTTGCAGACGGCATCCGCGAGGCCGGGTTGCTCAACGGCGGACTCCTCCTTCATCACCAGCAGCGTGTTGATGGGAAAGACGCCGGTCTCCTCGTGGTAGCGCTGCAGGAGCGGGTAGGGGTCGTCGACCAGCAACCGCACGTTGTCGGCCTGCGCCGCGTTGCCGCCCGCGACGACGAGCGCGTCGAGGTCGCCCGCCGCCAGCCGCGCGTCGAGGTCCGACATCTGCTCGCGGGCGAAGCGCTCCGGCTTGGGGTAGGGCACGCCTCGCAGCGAGTCGTTCTCGCCCTCGACCCACGTGATGCTGTCGGCGGCGACACCGTGGTGATGTGCGAGGATGCCGCGCAGCCAGACCGCCGGGTTCGATGCGAACCCGAGTGGCACGCCGACGCGCTTGCCCGCGAGGTCGCCGATCTCAGAGATGCCCGCGCCGTCGTTGACGGTCACACCCGTAAGCGGGAAGAAGAGGTTGGGGAAGATGGGCAGCGCAGCGAGGCGCACGCCGTTGTCCTTCGCCACGATGAAGTTACCGATGGTCAGCTCGCCCACGTCGTAGGGGCGTGTCGTCACCATCGCTGGGAAGATGGGTGCAGGCGCCGGGCCGGCGTCGACGAGTTCCACGTCCGGGTAGTCGACGGCGACGCGCCCACTGAGCAGGTGCCGTGTGATGAGGCGGTTCCCGACCGCTACGGAGACTCCCATTACGGCGTCGGCGTCGTGGCGGAGGAGAAGATCGCGCTGCGCCCGCTCTCAACGTCGTAGCGATGGCGCTGCACGTTGTCCAGGTCCATGCTCGTGATGCGGCAGTAGATCGTCTCGTCGGTGGGCGAACCCTGCACGCTGTGTATCTCGCCGGGCAGGATGTAGTGGACGTCCCCCGCGCCCTGCTCCATGACCTCTACGATCTGGAACGTCGGCAACTCCGCGTCGCTGCTGTCGTGGCGGTAGGCGTAGCGCGTCTGAGTGTTGCCGCCGCTCTTGACGCCGTAGGCGACCCAGCAGACGCCGTGGTCGTGCGGAGCAGGCCGCTTGATCTCCTGCGGTCCCTGCCGGTAGGCAAGGACGACGAAGCCGGGGCCGGGGTGGCCGTATTCGGTGTCGCGGTAGATCTCGAACGTGCCGTTGCCGTCGCCGAACTTCTCACTGTTCTCCGGCCAGCCGCTCTCGAACGCGCGCCGCAGCAGCGCGGCGACGCTGTGCGCCTGCTGCACGGAGTCGCGATAGGTCGCGAACACCTCGCGGAGGTCGGTGATGAACTGCTGCTCGGTGTAGACCGCGGTCTGTGTCATGTCGGTTCTCCTCCCTGAAGTCCTGCCCGTAACGGCGGTAGTTTACGTCTCCAGCGTCGTCTCGAAGAAGAGGTCCTCGACCGCGAGTGGGTCGGGGATGAGGCCCTGCTCGACCTCGTAGCGGATGAACCGTTCGAGGTTCGCGCGGTTCGCCGCGACGCCGGTCGGCCACGGGTCCGGCCCGAGCACGCGGCGCTCCTCTTCCAGGTAGTGGCGGCCCCACGTGAGCCTGCTCCAGTTGGGGTCGTCCATGAAGTGCGTCCACTGCCGCTTCGCCTGCTCGAAGCCGTCCAGCAGGCTCACCGGCGCCCACGGATGCTGCTCCGCCACCTCGGACTTCATCGCCACCACGTGCATGATGGGGTAGAAGCCGTTGCGCTGGTAGTAGCTCACCTCTTCGGCGCGCGGGTTCTCGAACAGCCTGCCGACCTCCGGCGCGCCGTTCAGGTACGGCTGGGGCGGACGTGGCGACAGGAACGCCGACACCTCGCCCTCAACGAGCGCGTCGCCCAGCCTGCGGCTCCGGTCCATGCGCTCGAGCGTTACGCCGGGCGGGGGGTCGAACGCGACCGGCTCGTCGGAGGTCGTCACCCAGGTGACGCTGTCGAGCGGCACGCCGTACTCGCTGCCGAGGTCGCCCTTCGCGAGCACGGAGAGCGTCGTCTGGAACGAGCGGAGCGCCACGCGCTTGCCGATGAGGTCCTTCGGCCCGCTGATGCCGGACTGCGTGTTCACGTACATCTGCGACTGGCTGAACAGCCTGCGCGGGAAGACGGGGATGGCCGTGAGCGCAGCGCCGCGCGCCTTCGCCATGACGTACGAGCCGAGCGACAGCTCGCAGACGTCGAACTCGCGGTGCAGCAGCATCCGCTCGTGGCGCCTGCCGCCCACGTCGTCCTGACCGACGATGAGCACGGTGGGATCGATGCCCTTGGGACGCACCGTCCCTTCCACCCACGGCACGTGCCTGTCGTAGTGCTCGAGCGCGATGCTCAGGGGAACGTTCGCCATCTAGATCTCCTCTCCGTACTCGCGCGCCATCTCCCGGATGCCCTCCTCCTGTAACAGGGTGGAGCGGCCGCCCTCCCAGAACAGCTCGCCGTCCAGTTCTATCGTCTGGTCCGACACGTAGGCGGAGAGGGGAGACGGCGTCCTGCCGATGTGGAAGTGCATCACGTCCTGGTTGCTCTGTTGGCCGGGGCGCTTCGTCGCCTTCGGATGGAACCCGCCATGGAACGAGTCGAGCGCGTAGGCGGCCTCGGTCCCGTAGCGCGCCTCGCTCACATCCAGCAGGTGCTGCAACTGCGCGCTCGTCCAGACCGTGTTGCCGGTGGGGTCGTCCTTCTGGTTCTCGCGCGACGGCTCCTCCCGCCACTCGATGCCTTTGAGTGTATTGTCGCGTATCTCCAGCAGCATCGGGTTGTGGAACTGCTCGCGGTCCGCCATCCCCGGATGGTCGAACGCGACGACGCCGTTCCCGTCCGCGCTGCCGATGGGTGCGTACACCTCGCCGGGGAAGACGCGCTCGGAGCGGCTCATCTCCGCGTCCTGCACGAAGAAGGCGTCCGCAACCTCGCTCCCCGACGCGACCCGCCCCGTGACCTCCGTGCCGCGCGGGCTCGTGACGCGGTAAGTCGACGCCTGCGCCGTGCGCTCCTCGATGCGGTGCGCCAGCGCCATGACGAGGCGCCAGTCGAAGTGGGCGTGGGGCGTGGTCATGCCCTCGGGGGCGCGGATGCGGTTGTTGATGCGCACCAGCCCCGCCGCGCCGTTCGCCCGCAGATGGTCGAGCAGCACGGCGCGGTTCAGATTGCAGTTCATCAGCAGCTTGTCGGCGCCCAGCACCGCACCCGCGACCGGAGCGGGCAACTCCTCGACGCGGCCCAGCGAGTCCACCCAGAGCGAGTAGGGAACGCCTCCGGCCTCCGCGATGGCCTGCTCCAGCAGCGCTGCGAGTTCCGTGTCGAGCGCGCCGCGCTCGTTCAGCAGCAGCACCGCCTCCCCCGGTTCGACGGTGGCGCAATGCCTGATGAGGTTCGTTACGCCCGTTCGAACGGCTGTGGCATCGGCCATCGCACTCCTCCTGCCTGTCTAGTTGAGCCCGTAGAAGCGCTCCGCGTTGCCGTGGAGGATGGCCGCCTTGTCCGCGTCGGTCAGTGACGGGTTCTCGCGGATCTCGGCGATCTCCTCCTTGCACGTCTCGTGGTTGACCTCGTGCGGAAAGTCGGACGAGAAGATGAACGCCTTGTTGCCGGCCACCTTCACCGCGAAGGGAAGCGTCAGTTCACCGCCCTCCACCCCGACGTAAACCCGGCCCTCGTTAACGTGCCTCAGGATGTAGTCCGTCACGGACTCGCCGTCCCTCAGCTGCATGAACCGCTGGTTCGGGTCGTACTGGATGTGGCTGTCCCACGAACGCTGGAAGCGTTCCAGGCAGCCCACGAACCACGCGCAGCCCGCCTCCAGGAAGCCGTACTTCGCATTCGGGTAGCGGTCCAACACGCCGTTGAAGACGATGCCGGCGAAGTTCACCATCTGGCCGAACGGGTGGCCGAGCGCGTTCACCGGCGCGTACGGGCTCATGTCGTCCAGCCCCATGTGGTCGTGCACGCCGCCGTGGATGCCGATAGCGCAGCCGAGGCGGTCGGCTTCCTCGTAGATCGGCCAGTACTTCGGGTCGCCCAGGTGGTTCTGCAACTGGAGCGCGCCGGTGCCGGGGAGCATCGCGCCGGAGAAGCCGAGCTCCTTCACGATGCGCCGCAGCTCGACGGCGGCCTCCGCGGGCTCCTGCAGGGGAATGAGGCCCATCGCCTGGAAGCGCGAGTCCTTGCTGACGTACTCGTCGTACACCCAGTTGTTGTACGCCCGTGCGAGTTCGATGGCCCAGTCGCGGCTGACGACGCGCCCGAACGCAAGGCCGTTGGACGTGTAGAGCACCGTCTTGTCGACGCCCACGTCGTTCAGGAAGTCGATCCAGCCCTCGCGGCCCACGCGCGCGAATGCGCCTTCCGGCAGGAAGTGCCGGTTCGCCGCATGCAGGTGGTCGTTTGGCGGGAAGGGGCCGCGCGTCGTCACGAAGCTGCGGTCCCGGTAGTCCTCCGGCATGCGCGCCCAGATGGCGTCGTGGTCCTCGACCAGGTGCCCGTCGCCGTCAACGATGCGCTCGATGTTTTCAGTGACCATGGCTTCGCCTCCTTGGTGTCTACCTTCGCTCGTGCCTAGTTCGCCGCCAGCCGGTAGAAGCGGGCCGCGTTGCGGTACATCACCGCTTCCTTGTCATCCGCGGACATGTCCGCGTTCTCGCGCAGCTCGTCCAGCTCCGCCTTGCAGGTGTTCGCGTCGACCTCGTGCGGGTAGTCGGACGAGAAGAGGTACGGCTTGTTGCCGGTGAGGCGCACGGCCTCCGGGAGCGCGAGCTCGTCGCCCTCGACGCCGACGAAGATGCGGTCCTCGTCGATGTGGCGGCAGATGTAATCGGAGACGCGCTCGCCCTCGCGTATCTGCAGGAAGCGGCCGCGCGGGTCGTACTGGACGTGGGACGCCCAGGAGCCGTTGAAGCGTTCCATGCAGGTGAGCAGCCACGCCGCGCCCGCCTCCAGGAAGCCGATGCGGACGCCCGGGTATTTGTCGAACACGCCGTTGAAGATGATGCCCGCGAACGCCACCATCTGCCCCATCGGGTGGCCGAGCGCGTTGATGGGCGCGTACGGGCTCATGTCGTCCATCAGGAAGCCCTCGTGCGCGCCACCGTGGATGCCGAGCGCGCAGCCGAGACGCTCAGCCTCCGCGTAGACCGGCCAGAACTTGCTGTCGCCCAGGTGCGGCTGCTGCGCGCCGGTGGACGGCAGCATCGCGCCGACGAAGCCGAGGTCCTGCACGATACGCCGCAACTCCTCGACCGCCGCGTCCGGTTCCTGCAGCGGCAGGAGTCCCATCGCCTGGAAGCGGTCGCCGCGCTTGAGGTAGGTGTCGTACACCCAGTTGTTGTACGCCTGCGCGAGCATGACGGCCCAGTCGCGGCTCACGATCTTCCCGAAGCCGAGGCCGCTCGTGGTGTAGAGCACCGTCGAGTCCACGCCGACCTCGTCGAGGAACTCCATCCAGCCGTCCGGCCCGACGTTCGCGAACGCGCCCGGAGGCGTGATGTGCCGGTTCGCGGAGTGGAGGTGGTCTATGGGCGGGAAGGGATTACGCTCCGATCGCGCCTCGCCGAAACTCTTGCCCTTGAACTCGTCCGGCATGTACGAAACGATGCCGGCGATGTCCTCCATGATGTGGCCGTCGCCGTCGATGATGCGTTCCAGGTTTGCCGTAGCCATTCCTGCCTCCTGATATCGGTACGCGTGCGCGGATTGTACGGCGGGCGGGCGCAGGCGGCAAATCAGCCCTGCGTGGACTCCACACATGACGCGTCGGTATTGCGCCCGATTGAGAACAACGACTAGATTTGCCCGACAAGGGAGTTCAAGAAGGCATGACCGAAGCATCCGCCGACCACCGGCAACCACTGCCGGAGACCATTGAGTTCATCTGGGAGGAGACGAGAGGGGCGGTAGATGCCCAACTGGAATTCGCTGACAGCCTCGACTCCAAGGCCTTCCAGGCGATCGGCGTAGGGACTGCTCTAATCGGTTTGGTCGCTGTGGGAGCAGAGGCCTTGCTCGCTCAACCAACACTGGCTCGCTGGTTTCTTGGTCCGGCCATCTTCTTCTACGTTCTTTCGGCTCTATTCACCGTCGTTACCATCAGCACAAGGCGATACCGGATAGGAAATCGCGCTGATCAACTCTGGCCGACTCAATGGCAGGAGGAGCCGCTAGCCATCAAACACGCGCTAGTAGCTGACTGGGCAGATGCTTACAGCTTTAACGATGACGTACTACACAGGAAGACACTCATGCTTCGGGCTGCGCTCACCACAATGGCCTAGAGACAGTAATGATTGGCAGTGCCATCGTTGCTGTCATATGGGAGGCAGCAGGCTAGCGAGCACTTCTTCATCGAAGCCGAGGCGCTTCCCTATACCCAGGCGGCAACGGATTCGGAGGGGGTGGGGGCGGAGGAGGTGGGGCGCTCTGGGGGTTATTCCCTTGTTCATTGGACCTTTGCAGTCCTAGGCTGCGCATAGGGTCGACTCCTGAGTCCGTAACTCTCGCTCAGTATACACTCCTCCCAGCCCCCTGCGTGGACGCCGCAGGCGTTCCCGCGCATAATAGGGCGCATCCCGCGCACGGCGTTGCGCGACGTCACGGAGGGAGCACCCATGGTAACGAGAACCGCCGACCTCGCCGAATGGCAGGAACCCGAAGGCATGAACAAGGCCGGCTTCGGCTTCTGGAAGACGCCGAAGTCCCACTACGACCTCTTCATCGAGTCCCAGGGCATCGACATCCACCGCGACATCGGCGTGCGCCGCATCCAGGACCTGCCGCTCAAGCCGTGGAAGCGCCTCGGCGGCAACGGCGTCGCCATACAGCTGCTCGGCACCGAGCACCTCTGGGGCATGTACGTCGTCGAGATCCCCGGCGCGGGCGCGCTCAACCCCGAGAAGCACATGTACGAGAAGATCATGTACGTCGCCGAGGGCAGGGGTTCCACCGAGGTCTGGCAGGACAGCAACCCCAACAAGAAGCAGGTCTTCGAGTGGAGCCAGGGCTCCCTCTTCGGCATTCCGCTGAACGCCAGGCACCGCCTCGTCAACGCCACCTCCAGCCCGGCGCTTCTGCTCGCCGCAACCACCGCGCCGAACATGGTCAACCTCGTCCGCGACCCCGCGTTCGTCCTCAACAACCCCTACGAATTCACCAACCTCTTCGACGCCGAGGACGACTACTTCAAGCCCGTTGAGGACATCTTCGCCGACCCGGTGCGCGGCCTCGCCATGCGCCGAACCAACGTCATCCCGGATATCGTCAACTGCCACCTGCCGCGCGACAACCGGCGCTCTTTCAGCTACCGCCGCGTCGAGCCGCACATGGCCGGCGCCAACTTCTACATGAAGATAGGCCAGTACGAGACCGGCCAGTACTCCAAGGCGCACAAGCACTCGTCCGGCGCCATCCTCGTCTGCATCAAGGGCAAGGGCTACAGCGTCACCTGGCCGGACAGGCTGGGCGAGCGCCCGTTCGAGGCAGGCAAGGGTGACGAGGTGAAGCGGCAGGACTACGAGCCCGTCGGTATGATCAGCGCCGCGCCCATGACCGGCGACTGGTTCCACCAGCACTTCGGCACGTCGCCCAATGGGATCCGCTTCCTCATCTTCGACGGCCCCTACGGCCCGGGGATGCGCAACGGCGCAGCCCCCGGCTCCGAGTCCCGCGACGGCGGCGCGCAGGACACGCGCGACGGCGGCAGGGCCATCGCCTACCCGGACCAGGACCCCGCCATCCGCGCCGAGTACGAGCGCATGATCGGCCTCGAGGGGCTGGTAAGCACCATGCCTGAGTGGGCCTACACCGACTACACCCCGCCCCCCGGCGCCGCGGATGTCGGCGGCTTCTAGGGCGCCGACCGATGCCAGTCGAGCACGTCATCTTCAAAGTGGGTAGCAGCCCTGAGCGTCTGCCGATAAGCAGCCTCGAAAGCGAGCACCAACTCGAAGAGATGATCGTTGCCATGCCTGAAGTCTTGTCGCCGGACTGGATGTTGATCGGCCGACAAGTCAAGACTTCCTATGGTGGCAAGATTGACTTGTTGGCCCTCACGCCGGATGCAGGGCTCGTTGTGATTGAGTTGAAACGAGACCGAACACCGCGTGAGGTAGTAGCGCAGGCCATAGACTACGCTTCTTGGGTCGAGGAGCTTGATGCAGACCACATCTCTGACATATATCGAACATTCAAAGGAGAAGAGGAAGATCTTGCAAGGGACTTCGTAGAGCGATTTGAAGCAGCCTTTGAAGAAGACAGTTTGAACAAATCCCACCAGATTGTCATCGTAGCAACTGAACTTGATGATTCAACCGAGCGAATCATCAAATACCTTGAGGATAGGGACATAGCCATTAACGTCTTGTTCTTTCAAGTATTCGAGAACAGCGGCGAACAACTGCTGAGTCGTGCTTGGTTAGCAGATCCTGTCAGGACGCAAGCCAATGCCGCTAGCTCTGCTGGAAGCCAAGAGAATAAGCAACCCTGGAACGGCGAATACTACGTTAGCTTGGGAGGATATAGCGGCGATCTATGGGAAGCTGCCCGAACCTACGGATTCATCTGTGGTGGTGGCGGGACTTGGTACAGCAACACCCTGAAGCTCCTTTCAGAGGGTGACAGGATCTGGGTAAATATTCCTCCAAGAAAATACACTGGCGTTGGTGTCGTTACATCACAGCGAGAACCAATCACTGATTTCAAGGTCGAATCAGGTGGTCATCTACATCCAGTGCGTGACGTTGTGCCTGAAGCCGTGGCCATAGAACTCTCACATGACGACCATGACTATGAGAAAATGGAGTACTTTGTAGGCGTCAGGTGGCTTGACACCAAATCGGAGTCTGAAGCAGTGTGGGAAACGGGGTTCTTCGGAATCCAACACACCGTCTGCCGGCCCAAAGCAAACAATTGGAGACATACGGTCGAGCGTTTGAAGAACTACTTTCAGTGGCAGGAGGGCTAGGGAGCGGCACTGCTCCTGGCGTTTATCACGCCATCACCACACGAATGGGCACGAGCCGCTTGCGCGTCGGGGCGTGTGTCAGGCTCACGCATGGAATCGCGGATAGCATCGGCGGTCGGTCGGGTGTGGGGAGAGGAGTAGGGGTCAGGCAGGGAACAGACGCTGGATGATCAACGTGACCACCGATCCGCCTCCGGCAGCAGCTATCAGCGCAGCCCACCCTTTGGCCCTTACCCAGAAACGATCAGTCGCTTCTGTTGCCAGTCTGGATTGCTCGGTCTTCCATTTCCGATGAGCTTCATACGCAGCGGTGATGTGCTGCCTAAGGATCGCTTGATCTACCGTGCCATGAAGATAGAGAAGTTCTCTTTGTGCATCACGCACCATCGCCAATCCCTTCTCCAATGGCATCGGGGGCATCATGTCAAATGGCCACGGCGACGCCGCTCCTAACCCATGGTCACCGGGCATGTCCCCTTGGTCTGACTCAGCCATCTGCCCTCACATCGTCACCCGTTGGAGGGGCACGAGCCGCTTGCGCACCGGGTCCGCTTCCATGAACACGCCTCCAGCGCAAGAGCGTCCAGCAGCGACGTCGAATCCTCATCGTTGAACAGTACCAGCGTCGTGACGTGGCGACCGCCGACGCGCACTCGCGCTTGGCCGATCTCCATCTCGCGCGTTTCTCCATTGGGGAGCGTGAATTCCTGCGTCCGCATCGGTTCCACGCCCAGCCCGCACAGCAGCGACACCGGAGCCGACGTGACGAATGCGCCCGTGTCTACGAGCGCGTCGAGCGTCACCCACTCGTCCCGGTCGCGGCTCCCGATGCCTATCTCCACGCTGAACGTACGCATGGATCGCACGCTACGCAGCCGGCGCTTGGATGAGCGCCAGTCCGTCTACGGCGCTGAAGTCGCGATCGTGCGCGGCAAGGGGACAGTCGAGCGACAGGGCGGTCGCAGCTATCCACGCGTCTGGATGGCTGAGCGGTCGGCCCTTACGCCTGGAGTCCGAACGCAGACGGGCGCTGATGTCGACCATATCTGTGTCCGGCCAGACCACCGCATACGCCCGAAGATGGCTTTGTAGTTCATCACGTCTGCGGTTTCCCCAGCCGTTGTTATACGCGCCGAACCATAGCTCTTCCAGAGTCTGAAAGGAGATTATCCAACCGTACCCTTGGATGCGTCGTGCGTAGTAGGGTGAGTCGGGAGCATTGCGGAAAAGGATAGATACCACGCTCGTATCGAGGACAATGGAAGGGGTGTTCTGTACCATCACACGTCCCGCGCCTCGTGAATAACGCGGATGAATTCTTCAACATCGAAGGGCTCGCTGCAGTGGACGAACTCCTCTTCCCGGAAGACCTTGGCGTTCGCCAGCGCCTCCTCCAGCTCCTCGCGGCTGAACGGCTTGCTGCCCCTGGAAGGAATAACCTCCTCGACGTGGAAGACCTCGTACTCGTCGTTCTCGTTGAAGCGAGCCTTGCCCGCGACGGTCACGAAGCGCGTCGCGTGTCGCAGCATCTCCGCGTCGAGCGCCGGGGGAAACCGTAGCGGAACGTGGCGTTCGCCGGGAAACGGGCGTGTCGGATGAAGCTGGGCGGTCCGCTCCTGCCAGTTCACCTCCATGAGCTTGCCCTGCGTACGCGCGGGTTCGAGCGCCTCTTCTTCGGGAGCAGGACGGGAACTCCGCCGCTTTCGCGTGTTCGTGGCCACGGTCGACCTCCTTCATCCGCCCTCTATCGTACCGCGCCCCCACCGCATCGGGTAGGGGCGCGTGTCACATTCTTCTGACACCGGCCACTTACGCGGTCGGCCCTGCGTTCACTACGCTGGTTGTATGACTGTCGTTCACGCAGCACCCATAGACCGCGTCTATGGCTCCGCCCCGCTGCTATCGACCAGGCCTATAGCTCCGGCCCTCGAACTTGAAAAACATGGCCATCTTGAGATTCTTGATGCTACGGAGCCCCGGAAGCAGGCCGTGGCCTTGAATCTTCCCCTATCAAGGATCTCAAGGAGGCCAAATGACGGCGGCCGTTCACTCGTAGACCAGGCATCAAGGTGGCCAGAATTAACAGGGGTTGGCCACCTTGATCGGGCCTCGTTTCCCCTAGTCCCGGATGTCCTGCAGGAACCACTCCGTCGGCAGTTCGCGCCCGAGGCCCTGCTCCTTCGCTTTGCGGTAGACGACCTCGCCGACCGCCGCGAACTGCAGCCCCTGGTTG
Organism: Dehalococcoidia bacterium; assembly: GCA_965206315.1. GTDB lineage: Bacteria > Chloroflexota > Dehalococcoidia > Lucifugimonadales > Australimonadaceae > Bin16. The sequence continues at coordinate 2,525,253 of OZ242210.1, read as the reverse complement.
CCGGAGTTCAGGTAGAGCGTGATCTGGTCCCGCGACGTGCGGCTCACCCTGCCGCTCGCGAGGTCGTTGAACGTCGGCGTCTCGTCGGTCCCCCCGGCGTTCACGCGCGCCTCGCGCAGCCGGGCAGGGAGGCGTTGCTTCTGCTCGTCCGTCCCCCCGATGTAGTCGCCGCGGTTGTACCCGTCACCCATGCTTCGCACGTCCTCGTTGCTGGGCCGCGAGTGGGCCACGCCCTGCTTGACGGTGACGTCCGCCCGCTCGAACACCCGGGCGTCAAGCTCGCCGCGCACGTCGGTAACGTGCTGCCCCGGCGAGAGCCAGTCGCCTTTCAGCGCGGGCTCCATCGCGTTCGTGCAGGCGGAGACGATGTCCACGCCCTCCACCGCCGCCTCCGGCGTATCGACCGCACGCACCTCGAGCTCCAGCTTCGCCGACATCTCCTCGGCGTAGCGCTCGCGGTTCGCCTTCGTGGGGCTGAACACCTTCACGCTGCGGATGTCGCGCACCGCCGCGAACGCCTCCAGGTACGTCCGCGCCATGCCGCCGGAGCCGAGCATCCCCACGGTCTGCGAGTCCGGCCGCGACAGGTACCGCACGCCAAGTCCCGCGCCGCCGCCCACGCGCATGTGCTGCAGGATGCCGTCGTTGATCATCGCCAGCGGCTCGCCGTCGCGCGTGCTGAACAGCATGATCAGCCCGCAGTAGGTGCCCGGCTCCATGCAATACTTCTCCTCCTTCCAGTAGCCGTGCTCGTCGCGCGGCCAGTAGAGGATGTCCGACTTCATGCGGATGGCGAACACGCCCAGCGCGTCGCTCGCCCCTTCCATCGTGCCCCAGCGGTAGTAGCCGTCCGGGCGCTGCGCCGGCATGTACAGGTCGATGCGGGGCCGGTGGACGGACTCGCCCGTCGGCAGCCCGCGGAACGCGTAGTCCTGCGCGTCTATGCACTCGTCCATCGGCAACAGCCGCTCCACGGTCGCGTTGTCTATCAACAGCATCTCTTCTCTCCTTGTACGTTCGTCATTCCGCACTCATTCGTCATTCCCGCGAAGGCGGGAATCCAGGGCGACCGTCAGGTCGCGGGAGTGAGGGTGTTCCAGCGGGTGAGGGTGTCCTAATCCACCGTAGGGGTCTGATGTTCGAGGAAGATCTCCTTGCGCTGCTCGCCGGACTGCTCGACCGCCAGCAGCAGTTCGATCGTGGCGTTGCCCCAGCGCGCGTTGGCGGGCAGGGGACGGTCGGTCGTTATGGCGTCGTAGAAGGTGTTGAGCCGTCCGTCGCGGCCGTCCTCGACCGTCACGAGCGGGATCTCGGTGCGCTCCTTGTTGCCGTAGACCGTGAGCCCACCCGGCGAGAGCCGCACGTCGGCGTCGTCGAAGCTCACCATGAGCGGCCCGCCGAGCAGCCAGCCCGCGCTCGACGGACCTGTCGGGGGTTCCATCGGGTCGGAGCGCCCAAGTCCGTACCGCTCCGCGCGCGCCGCTGCGTCCTCCCAATCGGGGTCGGTGGCTTCGGCCTGCTCGCGACGCGCAGCGGCGTGCTTCGCCGGGTCGGGGAAGATGCCGTCCCTGCCGACGCCGTGCATGAACTCGCGCGAGTCCCAGTGGTCGTAGCCGCTGTAGACGGCGGTGCAGAACACGCCGTTCTCGAACTCCAGGTAGGCCGCATGCGCACCCGGCACGCGGCGGGCGGGGTCCCACGCGGCAGACGTGCCGCGAACGCTCCGCACCATGCCGCCGCCTATCGTGCGGATGATGTCGAACTGGTGCGGCCCCTGCCGCCAGAGGATGCCGCCCCCGGGCCCGGGCGTCAGCTCCTCGTGGGAGCGCGGACGGTACAGCCAGTCCTGGTAGCGCCAGTGGTGCATCATCCGCAGCTCGCCGAACTCGCCGGTGCGCACCATTTCACGGATGCGGAGCACGCGCGGCTCGAAACTGTGCTTCACGTTCACTCCCAGCAGCACGCCCTGCCGTTCCGCCGACTCCGCAAGCGTTGTGCCCTCTTCCACGTTGATCGTCATCGGCTTCTCGATGAGCACGTGCTTGCCATACGACATCGCGAGTTCGCAGTGCTGGGAGTGCAGTATCGTCGGGGTCGCGATGTAGACGAGGTCGATGCGCGGGTCCTTGCACATATCCTCCGCGTTCGTATGCGTATCCGCGTCCGGGAAATCCTGCTGGAAGCGGCCGAGGATCTCCGTGTCGAGGTCCGCCGCGGCGATGATCTTGAAGCGCGGGTTGAACGCCATCCGCGGGACCATGGCGACAGCCGCGCCGCCCAGCCCGATGATGCCGATGCCCAGCACGGTCGAGTTCTCAGTGGTCATGCGCCCTCCTCCAACGAGGCTCCGGATGCGCGGAGGATAGCATCTGCAGAAGCAAGGGGAGCGGAGCACATCAACTGTGCCATCTGCCTCTTGCCGCGTCATGCACCGCCGTCCTACGATGCGGCTACCAGGCAGCACACGGTGGACTACTCCGCTGCCAGGGGGGATACATGACTTCACAAGAGGGAATGGCGAATCTTTCCAGAGCAGTCGTCAATCTATCCCAAGCGATGGACGTTATGCTCCAACACCAGAATGAGTATGACGCGCTCGCGCTCCAGCACGACGAGCGGATACGCGCCAGTGAGCAGGAGATAGCAGCCATCCGAGTCAGGATGCGCGAGAACACGACGCGCATCCGGGAACTCATCGCTACCGCCAACCAGATGCAGGCGGAGGTCACGCGGCTCGACTCTGCTTCCTGACCTCCTCCTGCATCTCGTCCATCCTTCCCTTTGCCTTGTACCGCACCGCGTCCTATGCTTGCCTCATCACGAAGATTCACCCGCGCGGCGGCTAGCCGCAGCAGGAGGCGCACATGGCAAACATCGTCCTCGGCATCGGCAGTTCGCACGGCCCTTCCATACAGACCGACCCCGTCGGCTGGCCGCGCCTCGGCGACGCCGACACCCGCGACCCGCGCTTCGACTACCAGTCGCTGCTCGCGAAAGCGCCTGCCGACATCGAGGCGCAGCTGACGCCCGAGAAGCAGCGCGAGCGCTACGACGCCGCGCACGCCGCCATCGGCAAGCTGCGCACCGCGCTCGACGACGCCAAGCCCGACGTGCTCGTCGTCATCAGCAACCCCCACCGCGTCTGGGCGGACGAGACGCGCGCCGTCTTCGCCGTCATGCGCGCCGGATCGCTGCCCGTCGCCGAACGGCAGGACTTTGACCCCGACGCGCGCTTCCGCACGAACGAGGAGCGCCGCGCTCCCGTCATCAACGACCGCCCCGGCCAGCCGCAGCTCGCGGAGCACCTCATCACGACGCTGAACGACGACGGTTTCGACGTCGGCTGCGGCGACGGCGTGCGCGACGGTCACGCGCTGGATGACGCATTCGCCTACGCCCACCACTACGTGATGCCGGACGAGAGCCTGCCGGTCGTGCCGTTCATGGTCAGCCGCTACCTGCCGTACCAGGCGAGCGCCGCCCGCTGCTACGCGCTTGGGGGCGCACTGCGCCGCGCCATCGAGTCGTGGGATGCCGACGCCCGCGTCGCGCTCATGGCGTCCGGCGGCCTCAGCCACCAGATCATCGACGAGGAGCTCGACCGGGGCGTCATCGCGGCGCTGGAGAGCGGCGACGAGCAGGCGCTCGGGGCACTCGAGCGCGACCGCCTCAACGGCGCGCCCGGCACGCCGGAGATACTGAACTGGGTAGCCGTTGCGGGCGCGATGGCCCCCGGCACCATGACGCTGCTCGACTACCTCCCGTGCTATCGCTCGATGGCGGGCACCGGCCACGGCCTCACGTTCGGCGTCTGGTAGGCGGCGCGGAAGCAGCGCTAGGCGACCCGGAACCTCTTCAGGGCTTCCTCGCTCGGGGTCGTGCCAAGCCCCGGCTTGTCGGATAGCTGGACGAAGCCGTCCCACACCTGCGGTGGCTCATCGAGAAGCGTCCCCACCAGCTTCATGAAGAAGATGTTCTCCGCGGGAAAGACGTCGAGCTCCGGTATGGCGGCGCGGAAGTGCAGGGACGCCAAGCTGCCGACGTCCGTCTCCGAACTCACGCCGATGACACAGGGCACATCGTGAGCATCCGCGATGCTGATGATGCGCCGTGATTCCCGGTATCCCGTGTTGCCCACCTTCAGGTTGAGCGCGCTTGCTCCAAGGCGGAGGTAGGCGAGAGCGCTCGTCGCAGAGTTGACCCAGCGGTCGACCATCACCGACACCGGCGATCCTTCCAACAGCCGTCTGGTCTGCTCACTGAGGTCGAGCGGGCAGGGGTCCTCGAAGAGCCGCACACCAACCTCGGCGAACCCCTGTGCAGCCCACAGCGCATCGTCGGGTCCGTAGCCGCTGTTCGCGTCCACCCAGAGCAATGTGTCGTCACCGACGGCGTCGCGGAGCAGGCGCAGAGCCGCAACGTCCGCCCTGGCGTCGGTCCCCACTTTCACCTTGATCGCCGTGAAACCGTAGCCCTCGATCGCCGCCCCGGTCTCCTCCAGCATCCGCTCGACGGGTCCCCGGTTCAGCAGCCACGCCACAGGGACGCGGTCCGTCGAACCGCCGAGGTACTTCCAACACGGAACACCTGCGCTCCGGGCCTGGAGGTCGCATAGTGCCAGCTCGACCAGCGAGCGGGAACTGCCCTTGGCCGGAACACGCGCGAGGTCGCCCAGCAAGCGCTCGGGCCGCAGGGGGTCCGCCCCCGCGAGCAGCGGCTCGTAGACGTCGGCCAGGTGCTGAACGATGTCCTCCGCGACAACCCCGGACCATTGGGGGCTCGCCAGCGCCTCGGCCCAGCCGTCCACGCCCTCGTCCGTGACGATGCGAAGCAGCACGAAGGTGTCGCCATCACTGACACGCGACGCCCATGTGATCGGGGCCTTGTACGGGACGTGGACCACGTGGGTTTCGAGGCGAGCGATCTTCATACCCTTGACCTTTCGGCGGTACACGCAGGGCTGGAGGTTCCGCCCATTATGTGCCCCGGCCGGAGATTTCGCGCGAGTGCCGGCCACCCTCGCACCCGCAGCCTCTGGAATCCGGTAGGCTTGTGGGCGGAAGATTCGCCCACTCTCGAAGGAGGACAACAGTCTTGGAACTTACAGAAGCACTCCCGTTCCTGGAAGCGAACCATCTCGCCGTCGTCAGCACCGTAGGAGCGTCCGGGCGCGCACAGGCCACCGTGGTCAGCGCAGGGTTCGTCGACGGCCAGGTCGCCTTTGTCTCGCGCGGCGAGACAGTCAAGGTGCGCAACGCCCGCCGCAGTGGTCAGTGTTCCGTCACGGTCATCAACCCGGAGAACACGCGCTACGTGACGGTGCAGGGCGCCGCATCGGTGCACGGCTGGGACGACACGGACGAGGCCACGCTGCTCGGCCTGCTGCGCAAAGCCTACAGCGGGGCGGGGCGTCCGCCGGAGCGATGGGACGACTTCGACGCCGCGATGCGCGAGGAGCAGCGCACCGTGGTGTTCGTCACGCCGGAGCGCGTTTACGGCAGCCTCCGCCAGCGAGGCTAGTCCGCCATGACCTCCATGTTCGCGCCCGCTTCGGTGTAGACCACCTCAGGCATCGTCGAGACCACCCCGTTCTGCCGCAGCTTCTCCTCGAAGTGCTGCCGCACGTACGGGTCCTCCAGGTGGTAGGGGATCGCGTTACCGCCGTCCGTGATGTCGGCGTGCTGCCTGATGAGTTCCCCTTCCTCTGCGAAGTCGTTGGCCCGGTTTCTGCTCGATTCCGGGTTGCCCGGCATCGGGCCCGTGTAGTTGAAGACGCGGAACGGGTCTTTCCCGACTGCAAAGTGCTGGTGGAACCAGTTGGAGGGTCCCGGCGCGGCGCTGATGAGCCCGCCGGGCACGTACTCCTGTATCTTCACCAGATCGCCCTTGCCGTTCTGCCACGGCGTCAGGCCGCCCTCGTTGCTCGGCCACGTCCACGAGAAGCCTTCGCCCTTACAGCAGACGAGCACCGCGCCCGACGCGTGTGCGTGCGCCTTCGCGTAACGCCCGCTGGGATACTCGGCGAGCCATCCCTGGATCATCGTGTTGCCCACCTGGTTCGGCGCGACCCACCGGAAGCCGGGGCCCCGGTTGTTGTCGAGCGGCAGGTAGGCGTTCTGGATGTCCGGCAGCAGGTTTGACGTCACCATCGCCCGTCCGCGCACCGGCTGCGGTTCGATCTCGTCGTTAGGGTTCCAGAAGTCTTCCAGGTTCCCACCGAGCCGATCGTCGAAGTTGAACTCGCAGTTGAACACGAAGTTCATGTTCTGGAACGCATTGATCGTCCGGGGCGCGGAGTTGACCGCGAGGAGCAGGGCGGGGGCCGACGACGCGTTGATGATGCGGAAGTTGGCGTTCAGCGGTATCGCGAACAGGCTCCACGGCTGCCACTCGAACGCGGTCATCGCCGTATCGCCGTTCCGCCACACCTCCGTGCTGCCGCGGCCCTCCAGCACGATGTAGCGCTCCTCGTACATCTGGCGCTGGGGATGCAGCGCGCCGCGCGGGGGCACCTCGACTACAAACATGCCGGTCGCATTGTTCGTGCCGGTCACCTGGATGTACGTGCCCTTACCGCCGACCCGCTTCCATTCGGCGCGCGGCAGCTCGCGGGAGTCGCGCACACCCACGCCCTTGAAGACGGGGATGCCCTCCGACCGCTGGAACTTCTCCCACGCCGTCGCCAGCCGAACGGTGTAGCTCGTGCTGCCACCTTCGCCTTCCTTATGCCATCCGGCACGCTGATTGCCGGTCGGTTCCACGTACCTCGGTTCCGTCATCGTGTCCCTTCTCCTGTATATATAAACGTAGTCACTCCCCCACTACCCCGTAATCCCGCGCATCTCGTCATTCCCGCATTACTCCGTCATTCCCGCGAAGGCGGGAATCTCGCAGCGGGTGTCCGGGCTAGGGCGCGGCCTAGCGCTGGGCGCCGACCGTCACGTCGTGTATCTGCTTGAGGATGTCCTCGTCGCTCTGCGTCACGTCTATCTCCGCGCGGAACGGTTGCGGCCACTCCACCGGCAGGCTGTAGTAGATCTCCAGCCGGTTGTCCTCCGGGTCGCGGAAGTAGACGCTCGCCGTGTTGCCGTGCGTCACGACAGAGTCGATCTGCACCCCGTCCTCGACGAATCGGTTGTGGAACTCGCGCACGTCCTCGACGTTGTCCACGTGGAACGACATCTGCTGCACGATCTTCACGTCGCCGTCGCCGGTCCTGCCGGGCATCAGCAGCAGTTCGTGGTGCTCCTCACCCGGGCGGGCCGAGAGGAACACCATCCCGCGCTCCGGGCTCTCGTCCGTCACCGTCATGCCGAGTACGCGCGTGTAGAAGTCGCGCATCGTCGCCACGTCATTCACGAACAGGCCAACGTGCCCAAGCGATGTCACCTTCGCCATCACAACACCTCCGGAATTCAGCGTCATCCCCGCCCTTACCCGTCATTCCAGCGAAGGCGGGAATCCAGAGTGACCGAGAGGCCACACCCGCCTGCGCTCTCGTTGCAGTGAGGGTACTCGGCGGCGGGTGTACCGCGCAACGCCGTCACTCAACCGTCCACGCGGCGTCCCACGAAGACGACGTCGCGCTCCACCTCGTCCAACTCCACCACGCGCGGCATGAGACCCCATCGTTCGAACCCGAAGCGACGGAACAGGGCGAGGCTCGGCTCGTTGTGGCCGAAGATGATGCCTATCAACACCCGCAGCCCCAGCGCGGGCGCCGCCGCGATGGCCGTCTCCAGCAGCGCCGCCGCCACGCCCTGCCTCTGGCGCGTGGGCGAGACGTACACGCTGACCTCCGCCGTGATGTCCCATGCCGGACGGTTGTAGAACGTGCCGAGGCTCAGCCAGCCAGCGATCTCGCCGTCACGCTCGTCGACCCACAGCGGATGGCGGTCCGGCGTGTGCGCCGCGAACCATTCGCGCCGCGAATCCACCGTGACCGGTTCGAAGTCTCCCGTCGCCATGCGCCCCGGTACGGCCGCGTTGTAGATGGCGACGACGGCGGGCAGGTCGGCCTCTGTGGCGATGCGTATCATGCGCTGAGGATCTGCGCTCCCAAACGTCCCGAGAGAGATGCTTCGGCCCTGCTCAGCATGACATATCCCTGCCTCACTCGGAGGCTGCCTGCGCGAGCAGGTCGCGTGAGTCGAAGCCGCCCTCCAGTATCCCGAAGATGATCTCCCACGAGCCGCCCCGGTTCACCAGGCACGGCACCTGGTGGTTCTGGTCCGGGCTCTGCCAGACCGTGCCGGGAAACACGAGCGCGTACCGCTCCAACTCCTCCGGTATCCCGTTCGGATGGTCCATCAGGTACTCGGCCTGGCGCTGTCCCAACAGACCGTCGATGCCCAGGATGAGCTCCACCATCGGCTCGCCGATGAGGTCCTCCGACCCCTCGGGGAACTCGCCACCGCGGATGTTCGCTCCGGTAACGACCGGCATCTCCGGGTCGTCCCGCACGAGCGTCCAGCCTTCGTCTGTCTTGTCGTTCCGCAGGCGGGCAGGGCCCGCAACTGCGGCAGAGCCTCCCAGCGCGCCCGCGAGCGCCTCGCGCAGCCCCGCGGGGTCGTCTACCCACGCCTGAGCGGTTGCTTCGTCTATGTCCGGCGGAAGTGCTGCGGTCACTGCCCCCGCAAACTCCAGGTACCAGCCGGGGACCTCTGTCATTCCGTTACCTCCCGGTTCAGATGCGCCGTCGTTGCCGCGCCATCCGCGCGGGTGAGTATCGGCCAGCGTCCGCTTGCAGGGCAAGCGCGGGCAGTCCCCTGATGGTTCCGTAAAGACCCCCAACAGGAGTATGATTTCACTCGGTGTAATTTCGGACGACAACTGAGCAGGAGGCGGCATGACCCAGAGGCGCTACTACGACGTGATCGTGATCGGCGGGGGCTCGGCGGGGTGCGTGGCCGCCTCCCGGTTGTCTGAGGACCCCAACCGGCAGGTGCTCCTGCTCGAAGCGGGCCCCGACCCGCAGCCGCTCCCCGGCATCATCGCCGACGGACGCAGCAACAACCGCCCCATCCTCGAGTCCGAGTACGTCGTTATGTACCCCACCAAGCGCAAGATCGACGGCAGCGAGTACTACCCCCTCAGTGGACGCATCCTCGGCGGCGGCTCCTCCGTCAACATGATGGGCGTCGCCCGTCCCATGCAGTATGACCTCGACCGCTGGGAGTCGCTTGGCAACCCCGGCTGGTCGTACGAGGACTGCCTGCCCGTCCTCAAGCGCATCGAGACAGACGAGGACTTCGGCGACCAGCCCCACCACGGCAACGACGGCCCGCTCACCGTGAAGCGCCGCATCGACTTCGAGGAGGAGCTCGCCCCGCCGATGCAGGCGTGGGTCGACCGCGCGAAGGCCCTCGGCTATCCGGTCATGAAGGACGGCAACGGCCCCGAGCGCGCTGGCATCGTTGCGTCCGCCAGCAACGTGAAGGACGGCATCCGTCAGTCCACCGCCGTTGCCTATATCGGCCCGGCGCGCAGCAGGAGGAACCTGCACATCGTCGCGGACGCGCCGGTCGTCTCGCTCAAGCTCAACGGCCGGAAGATCGAGGAGGTGCTGTACGAGCAGGGCGACGAGGTCTACTCCGCGGCAGCCGACACCTTCATCCTGAGCGCGGGCACTTATCACAGCCCGCAGATCCTCATGCTCTCCGGCATCGGCCCCATCAGCGAGCTGGAGCGCCTGGACATCCGCGTCGCGCATCCGCTGGAGGGGATAGGCCGCAACTATCAGGACCACGCCGCCATAAACATGACGTTCGAGGGCAAGACCGACTACACGCCGGACTGGGTTGTCTCGGGTTTCCAACTCGTCTACAAGAGCGACCCCAGCCTGCCGACCGGGAACTTCCACATCTACATGCGCGCGCCGGTCGGGGTCGAGGGCCTCAAACCCATGATGCCCGTGGCGATGAACCTCGTCGAGCAACGCTCCCGTGGACGCATCTACCTCGCCTCAACCGACCCGCACGAGCTCCCCATCGTCGACGACGGCATGCTCCAGCACCCGGACGACCAAGCGGCAGTGCGCTCCGTGATGAACTTCATGTACGAGTTCATGCAGGACGACCTCATGCGGCCGTTCTACGGCGACCTCATCCTGCCGACGATGGACGAGGACTGGGTCGAGTTCGCACAGGCCACCTACGACAGCCACCACCACGGCTCCGGCACCTGCAAGATGGGCCCCGCAAGCGACTCGATGGCCGTGGTCGACAACCGTCTCAAGATGCACGGCATCGAGAACCTCTACGTGGCGGACGCTTCCATCATCCCGACCGTTCCGCACTCGGCCACGAACGTCTCCTGCATCATGATCGGTGAGCGCGTGTCGGACTTCGTTCGCGAGGCGGGCAGGTAGGCATCAGCGCATGGCGGACGCCACTGACCCGAAAGGCTACGTCATACCCGGCATGACCTACCGCGACGCGCCGGCCGCCATCGACTGGCTGTGCGAGGTCCTCGGCTTCGAGCGCCACCTCGTCGTGCCGGATGGCGAAGGCGGCATCGCACACGCGCAGCTCACGCTCGGCAAGGGCATGGTCATGCTCGGTTCCGCGCGAGACGACCCTGACGCGATAGTTCTCCCGTCGACACCCGAGGGAACGCTCACGCAGGCGAACCTCGTCGTCGTCAGCGACATCGAGACGCACTACGAGCGCGTCAAGGCCGCTGGCGCGAACGTCATCATGGAACTCGAGGAGCAGTTCTACGGCGGCAGCCTCTTCGCCGTCCGCGACCCGGAGGGCCACCTCTGGCACGTCGGCTCCTACGACCCCTGGGCCGAGTGAGAAGCGCCCGAGCAGGGCTGACTCCGCCCTACGTCTCCATCAGCCCGCGCTCCGATGGGAAGAGCGCCAGCAGACCACCGTCCACGTTGATGTTCTCGCCCGTGACGAACGCCGACATCGGCGACGCGAGGAACAGCACCGCTCCCGCCTGATCGGACGGCTGGCCCCACCTGCCGAGCGGTATGTTCTTCGGCTTGGCTGCGCGCGGCGCCGTGCTGCCGCCGGGCGTCGTGCCCCGGTTGTCGCCGGTTTGCGTCGGCGTGATGGAGTTCACGCGGATGCCATACGGAGCGAGCTGTATCGCCATCGTGCGCGTCATCTGCAGCACTGCGCCCTTGGACGCGGAGTACGCGATGAACCCCGCCTTGCCACGGTGGCCGGTCGTTGACGCCGTGTTCACGATCGCGCCGCCCTCGCCCTGCGCCACCATCCGGCGGGCGGCCTGTTGGCTGCACAGCATCGTTCCGTCCATGATGACGGACTGCACCCACTTCCACTTCTCATACTCGATATCCAGCAGCCCCGCCTCGTTATTGACGGCGGCGTTGTTCACGAGGATGTCGACGCGCCCGTACTCTTCGTCGACACGCTGGAACAGGTCCTCCACCTGCTCAGGGGACGAGATGTCCGAGCTGAAGCCTATCGCCTCGCCCCCTTCCTCGCGGACGGATGCGGCGGCCACGTCGGCGCGGTCGTCGAGAAAGTCCACGCATACGATCTTCGCGCCCTCGCGCGCCAGCGTCCGGCAGATCTCGCCGCCGATGTTCGGTCCGCTGCCCGTCACAACCGCAACCTTGCCTTCCAGTAGCATCGCCGCCTCCTGAGCCTTGCGAGTACACCCGCGCCTGCCGGCGCAGGCCGCATCCTACCACCGACGCACGCCATGCGCCGCCGCATGCTAGTATCGCGCTGGAATGCACTAATGAGACTACAGGAGGAGGGTCGCATGATCATCGACATCCACGGACACCTGAACGCGCCGCCCGAGCTCTACGCCTACAAGGCCGGACTGCTCTCCAGCCGGGGCGCCTATTCACACTGGGGCGGCATACCGGACGAGAAGCTGCGGGCGGTCGTTGAGAACCACATATCGACGGTGCTGGACGCCGTCGGCACGGACATGCAGTTCCTCTCGCCACGACCCTTCCAGCTCATGCACTCGGAGAAGCCGGGCAGGCTGGTGGAGGCGTTCTGCCGGGTCAACAACGACCTCATCGCCAAGACCGTCGAGATGTACCCGGACCGCTACCAGGGCGTCGCCGGGCTGCCGCAGCTCCACGGCGAGCCCGTGGACGTCGTCCTCGAGGAGGTCGACCGTTGCGTGAACGACCTCGGCTTCATCGGCATCATGATCAATCCCGACCCCTCCGAGGGGCTCGACAACGACACGCCGCCGATGGGCGATGAGTACTGGTACCCGCTCTACGAGCGCATGGTGAAGTACGACGTGCCGGCCTTCGTCCACTCCGCCTCCTGCAAGAACGTCCGCGAGTCGTACACCGGCCACTTCATCACGGAGGAGAGCATCCAGACCGTCTCGATCTGCGACTCCACCGTGTACGACGACTTCCCGACGCTGAAGATCATCATGTGCCACGGCGGCGGCTCCATCCCGTACCAGATAGGGCGGTGGCGCGCGCTCCGCTGGAGACAGCCCAACGTCAAGCCGTTCGACGAAAGCCTGCGGCAGCTCTACTTCGACTCCGTGCTCTACAACAAGGAGGGACTGGAACTGCTCTTCAGGATCGTGGGGACGGACCGCTGCATGTTCGGCACGGAGAGGCCCGGCACCGGCTCGTCGAAGGACCCCAACACCGGCCTCTGGCTCGACGACCTCAAACCCGTTATCGAGGACATCGACTGGCTGACCGACCAGGACCGCGCCAACGTCTTCGAGAACGTCGCGCGCGAGTGCTTCCCGCGCTTCGGCGCGGCATAAGCGGGCAGGGGGAGCCGCCGTCCCTACGGCCACAAGTTGCTGTCGAAAACATCTCGCACAAAGCTGACTCCTGCATTACAATTCGTTGTCACAGGAGGTGGCAAAACGCCATGGTCGCACCGCGGGAATGGAAGTCTCAAGCAGCCGAACAGATCCAGTTGATGGGAGCCGGTGGCAGCAGCGAGGTCCTGTTCGGTGCAGGCAAGCGATTCATGCCTGCCGACGAGATGCTGCCACGCCAGATGCGCCAAGAGGCGCTGCGCCGGGCGGCCAGGTCGCAGGCGTCTCCGCGGCCGCACTCCATCGGGTTCCGGGCCTGGCTGCACCGCTAGCCTCCACGTTCCCTTCGCCCTATCGCTTGCGCTCCTCTCGGAGGGGGTGATCTGCGTGCATTTCGCCACGAGTGCTACACTGGCAGGTGGTACAGGGAGGTGCTTCCGTGTTCTTGGGCCCTGAGTCCCCACAGAGAGAATGGAAGTCGAACGCTGCCGACCAGTTGCGCCGCATGGGGCTCGGTGACCAGGCAGAAGCGCTGTACGGGGTTGAGAAACACGAGAGCCCGCTGGAGGAGATGACGTCTGCCCAATTGCGTGAAGAGGGCAAGCGCCGCGCGGCAAGGCAGCGTCCGAAATCACGCCTGGCGAAGCTGCGAGCGTGGCTCAACCTCTAACCTGACTCCACTTAGTGCGTATCGAAGATCTCCTGGTAGCGCGCGATGGCCGCGAGCGCCGCTTCGCGCTCCTGTGCGGTCGGCTTGCGCGGGTCGCGCGCCTTCGGCAGTCGCCCCAGCCGCAGCATCGCCGCACGCAGCAGCACCCGGGCCTTGATCGCGTCCAGGTTGCTCCCCTCTATCGTCAGATCGTTCGCGTTGGGGGGCATCGCGCCCTCCGGGTCGCCCCGGCTCACCCGCGCGACCGGCATGCCGCTGTAGACCGCAATGGCGAGCGCCGCCAGCTGGCTCGGCAGCGCCGAGCCGGTGCCTGCCGCGCCCTCCAGCACGAACCCGTGGAAGCGGGGAGAACCCGGCTCGTCCGACGCCTGCTGCGCCAGCCCGCGCTCGATGCGCGCCATGATGTCGACCTCCACCTCCGGGTCCGCTGTGTCCTCCTCCGCCATATAGTGGCCGTACTTCACCATGTGCACCGGCGCGATGACGTCGCCGCGCAGCGAGCCGTCGTCGTCCTTGATGTGCACGCTCGCCGTTGTCGGGCTGTCGCCGTACTCCTGGAAGACGACCTCTGACGGCAAACCCTTCACCGCGACCTCGGACGATCCCGTCGTGCAGTACGCGGGCCTGAACCAGACGCGCACCGTCTCGCCCGCGCTGCCGAGCACACCGCCGTGCCCGCCGGTCGCGCGGTAGCCGCCCGGACGCGCGTCGCCCTTCTTGAACGTCCGGGCCGCGAATATCTGCTCGTCCACGATGCCGACCGCACCCAGCCCCGCGCCGAGGCCCGACGTGATGTAGCGCGCCGCGTCCACGATGTTCCGGTCGCCGTCGTTTGCGAGCGTCCCGTGCGCCCGCTGCGACGATATACCTACGAAGGGAAGGTCAGTGTCGAGCACGAGGCTCAGCCAGTACAGCGTCTCCTCGACGTGCGGGCTGCCCTCCAGCCAGATGAAGCCGTCGTACTTTCCGGAGTCGATGGTCTGCTGCACGATGTTCACCGCACGGGCCATCGCCGCATTCGACAGGAACTTGCCGATGGGGCGCGGGCTGTACGGGAAGAAGTCGCGCCCCGCCGTCTCGCCCTGCTTCGTGTAGCCCGCCGGAGGCAGCACACGCACGAAGTCGTAGTCCGCGATCCTGTCCAGCTCGCTCGCCGCGCCGTCGTGACCGCGTCCGGCCAATCCACGGTCGATCTCCTCGAACAGCCGCGACGCGTCCGGGAAGAACGTCTGCCGCCCGCCGTAGTTGATGGCCGCGTTCGTCAGATCAGCGTCCTCGAACGGGGTGCCGTCGGTCGAGCCATCGCCGCGCCGCGCCATGTAGGGCAGGAGGTACGCGCCGTCCTCCGGGTGCAATTCCACCTCGTAGTACTCCTTGCCGTCGTCGTGGTAGACCTCGGCGGCGTCGGACTCCAGCGGGTGTGCGCTGAACTTCGCGATGCGCACCCGGACCGGCTCGTGCAGCCGCTGCGGCACGAGGTGGTCGAACCGCCCCTCGATCCGCGGCTCGTCCGCCTTACGCCCCTTGTTGCTCGTCACGAGCGTTGGCGTGTTCGCTATCGTCGACCGCGGCCCCGAGAAGACCGCTATGCGTGGCTTCGCCATCGTTGCCTCCTTATCCGCGCTTCGCCTTGCTGCGCGCCGACTCGTAGAACGACAGGAAGTCGTCGACGCTCGTGCGCGCGATCGTCTGCCCGATGAGATCGAGCGGCAGGTCGTCCAGCCGCTTGAAGCGCACGCACGACTTCCCCATGTCCAGCCGTTTGCCGCTCTCCGCGTAGGCGGACGTGAACCACTCCAGCGTCTCCGGGTCGCCGTAGACGTTGTTCAGGTAGATCGCCATGTACCGCTTCTGCGACGCCAACGCCGCCAGCTGCAACGCCTGCTTGTTGTACGTGACCGGGTAGCGGCTGAGCGGCACGACGTAGCCGATCATGCCGAACTGCATACACTCCTCGTAGCCGTCAGGCAGGTGCTCCAGCACCACCCGGCGCACGGCCTCTATCGCCTCGCGCCGCTCCTCCGGCAGACCGGCGAGGTACTCCTCAACGGTTCCCGCGTCGCTCTTCACCATCTGCACTCCTCTCGACGCGCCGTTCGCAGGTGTTGACGCGGCGCGAAAGGTGTAATCTTCTGCCATCCGTCTGAGGGAGGGATAGCCATGCCCATCATAGACGCTGACTGCCACGTTATCGAAAGCGATCAGGCTTGGGAGTACCTGGACCCGGCCGACCAGCAGTACAAGCCCACCTCCATGTTCGACCCCAACCGGCCCGACAGGCCGATCTGGATCATCGACGGCAAGGAACGACAGCGACCCTTCGCCACCAGGGGCACCGGCTCCGCCGCCGAGCAGCTCTCCGGCTTCTCCGAAACGTCGCAGGCGACGCGGACGCTCGCCGACATCACCGCGCGCCTCGCGCACATGGACGAACTCGGCGTCGACGTGCAGGTGCTCTTCCCCACCATCTTCCTCACCCGTATCTCCGAGAACCCCACGGTCGAACTCGCGCTCACCAAGAGCTACAACCGCTGGCTGGCCGACATCTGGGCCGAGGGCGGCGGACGCCTGCGCTGGGCCGTCGTCCCGCCGCTCGACACGATGGACGAAGTGGAGGGGCAGTTGCGCTACGGCAAGGAGCACGGCGCTTGCGCCATCTTCATGCGCGGGTTCGAGGGCGACCGCCGCCTCGTCGACCCGTACTTCGACCCGCTCTACGAGGCGGCGCAGGAGTACGACATGCCGGTCTGCATCCACGCGGGCTGTGGCAACCCCGCGTTCGTCGGCCTGACCGAGGCCGACGCCTACTCCCGCAACAAGCTGCCCATCATCAGCGCGTTCCACTCCATGATGTACCGCGGTCTGTGGCAGCGCTTCCCGCGCCTGCGCGCCGGCTTCATCGAGGGCGCGGCCAACTGGGTGCCCTACATCATCAACGAGGTGCAGCACCGCGCGCGCCGCGACGGCAACGGGTTCGACTCCGACAACCTCATGGCCGACAGCCGCATGTACGTCACCTGCCAGACGAACGACGACCTGCCGTACATCTTCGCGAACGCCTCCGAGGACAACTTCGTCATCGGCTCCGACTACGGCCACTCCGACACCTCCAGCGAACTGGAGGCGCTCAAGTCGCTGAAGTCGAGCGGCCTGCTGGAGCCCCGCGTCGTGGACAAGGTCCTCTCCGACAATCCCGCACGCCTCTACGCCATCGACTAACGGGTAGGGCGCCTAGAAGCAGGGCACATCGATCCCCGCGACGCGTTCGTACGCCTCCGGGTGCGACCACAGGTAGCCGATGTAGTCGTTCAAGCTGCCCATGGGCCTGCGGTTCGGCCGCGTCTCCGCCGCACGGGCGAGATTGCCCACGACCACGTCCGCCGCGTATACGTGCGCCTCGTAGTGGTCGATCACCTCATCGGGAACGCTGATCGCCCGCAGGTACTCCGCGTAGGCGCGGAAGCTCTGCTCCAGTTCAGAGAAGCTGGATGTCGACACGTTGAAGTCCGGCCTGTTGCTGCAGATGTCCTCGATGTACTGCGCAACGAGGTCCGGCGTGGGCGTCGGTTCCGGCGTCGGCGTGGGGGTCGCGGTATCTGTTGGGCGCGGCGTCGGCGATGGGGTAGGGGTTGGAGTGGATGGAGGGGTCGCCTCAGCAGTTGGCGCAGGCTCCGGCGTGGGTGTTGCGGTAGGCGCAGGCGGTTCCGGCGTCCATGTCGGCAGCGGGGTTGGCGTCCAGGTGGGTTCGGGGGTCCACGTCGGAACGGGAGTTGCGGTGGGAGGAGGGGGCAGGCATGCCGCCAGTACGAGTGACAGCAGGAACAACGTCAGGGCGAGGGAACGGATCGCGGGCCTCCGGGGGTGCGTGGACCGAACGCCACCAGTATATCGAACCGCCCTCCGCCGGTGCCTACGGCCGCCCGAACTCTCTCGGCGTGGGCTTCGGGTCGTTGAATGCCGGAACGGCAACGCCGAGCCGCTGCAGCATCGTGAAGTCGTCGCGGTCGCCCCACTGTTCGACGACCCGCCCGAGTTGGATGCGGTAGACGTCGATGCGGCGCCACCACGACAGGTTCGCCCGCGGCGACGTCCCCATGCCGATGCCCTGGAACGCGCCGGTGAACGACACGCACGCGGCCACGCGGTCCTCCGATGCGATGAGGTCGTCCACTGTGACGTGTATCGAGGGGAACGCCATCCGGGTCATCGTCACCAGCTGCTTGATGGGCTCCGGCCCGAACGGGTCCTCGAGGATGCCGGCGATGTGCAGCTCCACGTCCCGCGCGTAGATCTCGTCGATCAGGTCGATCCGCCCGTTGTTGTAGACCTCTTCGTACAGGCGGCGGACGAACGCCTTGTTCTCCTCTGACATCGCTCACGCTCCTCCGGTGGACTGCGGGCGCATTGTTGAGGAGCGGACGCGCAGCGTCAAGCACAACGCGCGGCGGTTGACGCGCCATGCTATAGTCCAAACACCCTGTATCAGGAGGTTGGCGGGATGCTCACGATAGGCACGAACGACGGCATCGTTGCGCTCGAGAGGAAGAACGGCGCGTGGGAAGTCGCCGCCAAAGCGTTGCCCGGCGTGCGCGTCGAGGGCGTCTGCGCCACCGACAGCGGCACGATGGCCGCGACCGTGGACGGCGTCTTTGAGAGTGGAGCGGACCCCGCCGACTGGAAGCAGACCTTGTCGGACGTCGACTCCCGCTGCGTCGTCGTGACGCTGGACGGCACGGCGTTCGTGGGGGCGGACAACGCGATGCTCTTCCGCCGCCGCGCCGCCGAGGAGCAGTTCTCCGAGGTGGAGAGCTTCAAGGACCTGCCCACCTACGGCACGTGGACGTTCCCCGTATCGCCGCACATGCCGAACATCCGCGCCATGGTCGCCTCGCCGACCCAGCCCGGCCGCGTGTACGTCGGCGTCGAGGTCGGGGGCGTCATGCTCACCGAGGACGGCGGCGAGACGTGGCAGGAGGCGCGCGAGAGCATCCACCCGGACATCCACGGTCTCGCCGCAGCGCCGGACGACGGCGACCACATTTTCGCGGTCACGGGCGTCGGCTTCTACAGCTCCCGGGACGCCGCGCACTCCTGGCAGTCGCGCTGCAACGGACTCGAGACCATGTACACGGTCACGCTGACGAACGACCCGAGCGACCGGCAGCGGCTCTACGCTGCAGCGACACTCGGCAGGCCGCGCAACTGGCGCGATCGGCCCGAGGGCGCAGTCGCGAAGGTCTACCGCAGTGACGACGGCGGTTCGCAGTGGCGGGCGCTGATGGACGATGGGCTCGTCGAGTCGGTCGAGGCGCTCGCCGTCGACGCGGACGGCGTGGTCTACGCCGGCACGCACGGCGGTGAGGTGCTCGCCCGCGCCGCTGACAGTGACGAGTGGAGCGTCATCGCGGACGGACTCGCACCGGTCAACTGCATCTCGGCCTAGCTACCCCCGACTGCCGCCCGTCGACGGATACAGCTGCAGGTTGATGCCGTTCGGGTCCTCGAAGTAGATCGTCTTCTGGCCCTGCCGCTGCGTGACGTGCACCTCGACGCCGCGCGCCTGCAGCCGTGACTCCGCCTCGTCGATGAACTCAGGCGTCGCGGTCATGGCGAGGTGGTTCAAGGCGCCGATGGTGTCGCGAGCAGTCCCGCTCATGCCCGGCGCACCCTCGAAGAAGTCCAGCGTCCCTTCGCCGCCGAGGTCGAACGAGTAGTGCTTGTGGCCCGGCTCGTCGTTCACGATCTTGCGCACGGTCACGTCCAGCACCTCGCCGTAGAAGCTGGCCGTCTCCGCCATGTCCTTCGCTATCGCCGCAACGTGGTTCACGCCGCTGATGCCGCCCATTGCCGCACCTCCTTGCATCGCCTTGCTGCACATTATGGTACGACGCTGCGCAAGTCCGTGCGCTATGATGCGCACAATATCGCGAACGAACGCATCACGCGGGAGGTGAACGTCATGACGCGCATCCGACACATCGCCATCGGCACGGACGACCCTGAGGCAACGGCAAAGTTCTACGTTGAAGGGCTTGGACTGAAGCAGGTCGGTAGGGTGGACTCGCCGACCGCGGAGGGCTACTACCTGAGCGACGGCCACGTCAACATGGCC
Organism: Dehalococcoidia bacterium; assembly: GCA_965206315.1. GTDB lineage: Bacteria > Chloroflexota > Dehalococcoidia > Lucifugimonadales > Australimonadaceae > Bin16. The sequence continues at coordinate 2,505,733 of OZ242210.1, read as the reverse complement.
ATCCTCAAGTGGCGCCAGGAGTGGGCGTCCGTCACGGAGGGCGCGCCCAAGCGCACCGGCGTCCACCACATCGGCTTCGGCGTCGAGGACATGGACTCCGCGCAGGCGCAGGTGCTCTCAGCGGGCGCGGTCGAGCACGTCGAGCCGAAGATCCGCGAGGAGTACAACCAGCGCAGGCCGGACGCAACGGGCGGCGGCAACGTGGAAGTCAAGTTCACGGGGCCGGACGGCGTCACCTTCGACCTCTCTGTCCACGGCTGGGCAGGCACCGATCAGGCCGCCGGGTAGGGCGCGCTAGTACCCGAACCACGGGTCGTACTTGCGCACCGTCTCCGTGAACGCCCGCGTGCCCGGCGGCCACATGATGCGCCAGTGCGTTCCCTCACGGACCAGCTCCTCCGTGCGCGCTTCGAACCTGCCGTCCTCGTAATCCAGGATCACGCCCACCACTGCGTTCTTCCCGAAGATGCGCTGTGTACCGATATCCATGCCCTTGATGGTGCCCCCTTCGGTGAGGCCGTCCACGATCTCCTGCCACGCCGCCGCACCCAACGCTTCTGCCTGCGCCTGACCCTCCCTGTCCAGCAGTTCGAACGCAGCCTCGTAGTCACGGTCCTGCGATGCCTGGTAGAGCGCCTCGAACGTCCCGCGCGGCGACTTCACGATGGAGGTCGCCCCGAACGCGAGCCCGATCAGCTGCCCCACGAGCACCGCCACGACCGCGACCAGCACGAGCGTCGTCCAGTGCTCGACCGCGCATATCCACCGCAGCCCGCTGCGGACGTTGGTCATCTGCATCACGCCTCCGCTGCTCTCAGCCGCGCCGGTACGGGAGGTTTCCTCGACCCCAGGAAGAGGAGCGCGCCCAGCGCAACGACAACCGCAACTGCAAGGAACGCACCGGTGTAGTCGCCGTACCGGTCGAACATCCACCCCGCGAGCGATGGACCGATCAGCGGACCGAGCATGACGAGTATATTTGAGTAACCGGCTATCTGCCCGAAGTGGCGGCGCCCGTAGAAATCGGCGCGGATGGCCATCATCAGCGGGCCGCGCGTACCCCAGGCCAGACCGTGCAGCAGTGCAGCCGCCACGATGACCGCGCCGCCGGTGGCGAAAGCCAGCATCAGCATCGCAACTGCGTGCATGAGCATGCAGATGGCCGCCAGGCGCGCCTTGTTGTACCGGTCGCCGATGTACCCGCCGCCCACCTGGCCGACGATGCTCGTGATGGTCACCAGCGTCAGCACCGCCTGCGCGGACGTCTCGCTCCACTGCAGTCCCTTCACGAGGTGGGGAACGAGGTGCACGAGCACGGCGAACACGGCGATGAGCGCGACGCCGTGCCCGAGCGAGACGTACCAGAAAGAGCGGTCGCGCATCGCCTCGCCCACGGTGAAGTTGACCTCGCTGAAGTCCTGCGCCGGCGTCGCGTCGGTCGCGGAACGGATGTCGGGCGGCTCGCCGTCCGGCAGCATGCCGTGGTCCTCCGGGTAACCGCGCAGCAGTTGGCAGAGCGGCAGCCCGATGACGAGCACCGCGATGCCCGAGCCGATGGCCGTCGCTTCCCACCCGTGCAGGACGAGCGACCACGCCACGACCGTCGAGAGCACCCCCGCGAGTCCGATGCCCGTCGAGCTCAGCCCCAGGGCGAGCGCGCGCTTCCGGCGGAACCACCGTGTCGTCACCGTCGTGAGCGTGAGCCAACCGGACAGGTTCGACCCGACGGACATCACCATGATGACGATGAAGAACATGGGGAACGTGTCCGCGAAGGGCAGGGCGATAAAACCCAGTCCGAAGGTGAGCGTCCCGACCTGCATGATCGCGCGCGGGCTGAACTTGTCCAGCAGCCAGCCGTGCACCGGGCTCAGGATGCCCGCGAGCAGCAGCGAGCCCGAGTAGGTGCTGGCGATGACGAATGTGCTCCAGCCGTACTGCTCCTCGATCCGCAGCAGGTACTGGCCGAACGTGAACCCGAACGCCGATCCGGAGAGCCCGTGGAAGAGCACGGACGACAGCACGATCCACCAGCCGTAGAACGGCATGTTCAGTCTGATGTGCCTGATCGCCGTGGTCAAAGCCGCTCAGCCGCCTTGCCGGGGTTCACGCGCCATCGGAGCCGAGTCCCCACGATTCCCAGCCTGCCGCCTCCTGGCGCGCGAACAATTCTATCTTGCGCTGGTGGGGGAACATCCGCTCGATACGGCTGCGGACTTCTTCCGGTTTCGCGGAATGCGGGCCGCGCGGCGCGCTCACGAGCTGGCGGATGTTCCGCGCCCCCCGCGGCTGCGGTATCGCGCCGCGCTTGAAGACGAGGCACAACTCGCACTGGCTCAGCGTGTAGAAGCCGGGGTTGACGCGCTTCTTGTCCCACACGAACGCCACCGTCGCCCAAGCGAACCCCCACGCCTTGCCCAGCTCGATCGCCTGGTCGAGGTGCGGGTTCGTCGCCCACATGAACAGCAGGCTGTCGTCCGCTGCGATACCGGGCACGTCCAGCTGCTTCAGGTCGTCCAGCGTCACGGTGGGGTAGTGGCGCGCCGCGCCGCCGGTGTCGCCGCTGCCGGGGCCCGCGTGCTGCAACTGCCCCTTGTAGTCCCACGGCGGGTCCGCATAGATGACGTCGTAGATGCCCGTGGGCAGCGGCGGGAACGTTCCCGCGCCTTCTGCTCCTGCGCGTTGCTCCTGCCCCATCTGGGCGATGGTCATGCTGACCGCCTGGCGCGAGCCGGTTGCTGTAAGCGTGGCAAGTCGAGCGACGGCATGCAGGCCGCTATCCCTCGAACACGAGCGACTTCACCACCACCGGGATAGCCTCCACCGACTCCAGCTGCTCGCCAAGGTCGATGAAGTTGAACTCGCCGACGTTGATGCCGTCCACGACGATGACTTCCGGTTCCACCTTGAACTCGTTCTTGAGCATCGCCCCGACGAGGCCGGCCACGTCCGCGCTCAGCACGATCGTCCAGACGTGGTCGTGGAACGGCGCGAGCGCGTCCGCTATCGCGGCGCACATGGACCTGATGGAGTCGTAGGTCGGGATCACCGGCCCCAGCACCGCCAGCGCGATGTGCTTCCCGATGTCCTGCTCGGCGATGTCCAGCCGCTCGAAGCCCCGCGCTATCGCCTGCTCGACGGCCTCCTGCGTCAGGTCGTTCGGGTCGGCGGGGAGGTAGGCGGGCACCACCTGCAGGTCGAGGTACGGCAGCAGTTCGGAGTTCGATACGAACACCGTGCTGGACGACACCTGCACCGTGTACTGCGACGCGCCGATCACCGTCGCACGGATGCGCTCCGCGCTTCCCGCCAGCGGGATGCCGAGCGACGGCAGCCGCCGCCGCACCGCCGCGCCCAGCAGCGGCCCCATGTCGCCGTAGTCCTGCTGGTCGTAGTCGTACACGTACTCCGCGACGCCGCCGGAGAAGCCTATCTCGTCTATCGGCTCGTTGAACGCGATTGGCCCTGAGATGAGCAGGTCAGTCGCGAGCTGGGAGTATTCGCTGCGGCTGAGCGCCTCGAAGAGCAGGTCGGCCAGCTTCTCGGCTACCTTCTCCTTCTCGTCCTCTTCCATGCGCTTGCCAACCTCAACCTTCACACCGACACTGCCGGCTATGGTGCGCCCCGCCTCCTCGACGCGCTCGACGACGCTGTCGCCATCCCACGCGATGAGGCGCGCTCCCACGTTGATGGCCATCGTCTCCGCGACCTTGCCGTTCTGGACGATGGCGATCTTCGTGGTACCGCCGCCCATGTCCACGTTCATACCCGCGCCGATCTTCAGCGACCGCGCTGCCGCGCCGGAGCCGTGCGCACCGAGGATGCCCTCGAGATTCGGCCCTGCCGTCGCGCAGACGAAACGTCCGCCCGCCGCGGCCAGCATCCGGATGATCGCCTCGGAGTTGTGCTTCCGTACGGCCTCGCCGGTGCAGATGACCGCGCCGGTGTCGATGTCGTCTGCCTCGAGTTCGGCCTCCGCGTAGCTCTGCTTCACGAACTCGCCGAGCGAGTCCGTGTCTATCGTGTCCGGGTCGGAGTAGGGAGTGAGCAGGATGGGTGAGCGGTAGAGCACCTGCCGGAAGACCACCTCGAACTCGCTCGACATCTCCGTGCTCCGCCGCCGCATCACCAGCTTGGAGAACATGAGATGCGAGGTGGACGACCCGATGTCGATGCCCACGCTCGTGAGCCGCAGCCAGTCCGGGTTTATCGGGAATCCGTCTTCCGCGATGGAACCGAAGATGACCTCGTCTTCGTCGCCGTAATGTCCGTGCTCCCAGGGATCGTCGTGCATGGGCCGCCTTTCGGATATCGGAGAGCGCGGGTGTCCGCGTGTGCCGAAACGGGCACAACCCGCCGTCAACCGCCGCGCATCCGGAGATGCACTCAATCTTATGCCTGTAGGCGTCCGTCGGCAAGGCGAGACCATGATTCCCCTCGCCCCTGAGGGAGAGAGTGCCGCCGCAGACGTCTCGGTTGCCTCTCCATCCTGTCTCATTAGCGGAGATTTCCTTGACGCTCCACACGTCCCGATAGTACAAAGCATGACAGCAACGCCGCCCGATGCGGCGCGCCCACAGGAGGAATAACGCATGACACAGCTCAGCACAAAGCCGGAAGTCACGGCCGACCAGCCCCGGCTCACCAAGGTCAGCGCCTACGAGGCCTTCGTCGAGAGCGAGGGCATCCCCAACATCACCGGCTTCGCCGTGGACGACCTCCGAACCGTCGAGGTCGCTCCCTGGGCCCGGCTCGACTGCCTCGGCGCCTACATCAACCTCGACGGCAACGGCGGCACCAACGACGCCTACGTCGCCGAGATCCCGCCCGGCGGCAAGATGGCCCCGGAGAAGCACCTCTTCGAGAAGAACGTCTACGTCCTGCAGGGCAGGGGTGCGACCCTCGTCGGCGACGACCCCAACAGCCGCACGTCGTTCGAGTGGAAGGAAGGCAGCATCTTCTCCGTCCCGCTCAACGTCTGGCACCAGCACCTCAACGGCTCCGGCGCCGAGCCCGCGCGCTTCCTCGCCGTCACCACCGCGCCCATCACCATGAACCTCTTCCACAACCCGGACTTCATCTTCAGCAACCCGTTCGTGTTCGAGGACCGCATCGGCGACTCCCGCCAGTTCCAGGGCGAGGGCTACATGTTCACCGGCAACACCGGCCGCGTGAACGTCTGGGAGACCAACTTCATCCCCGACATCGAGACGTTCACCACCTTCTCCTGGAAGGAGCGCGGCGCGGGCGGCTCCAGCGTCATGTTCGAGTTCGCCGACAACACCCAGGCCGCCCACGTCTCCCAGTTCCCCGTCGGCACCTACAAAAAGGCGCATCGGCACGGCCCCGGCGCACACGTCATCATCATCTCCGGCCACGGCTACAGCCTCCTCTGGCCCCGCAGCGGCAGCGTCCCCGACGACGTCATCCGCGTCGACTGGAAGCCCGGCGCGATGGTCGTTCCGCCGAACGACTGGTTCCACCAGCACTTCAACGGCGGCACCACGCCCGCGCGCTACCTCGCGTTCCGCTGGGGCTCGCAGAAGCACGGCTTCAGCCTCGGCGTCGCGATGGAAGGCGAGGCCGACGTCTCCGTGAAGCTCGGCGGCGCGCAGATCGAGTACGAGGACGAGGACCCCTGGATCCACGACACCTTCGCCGAGACGCTCGCAAGGGTTGGCGGCGAGTCGAAGATGGCCGACTTCATCCCCCGCCTGCGCGAAGGGTAGGCGTGGAGCGCCCCATCCAGAACTGCTACTGGGTGGAGCCCGGCAAGCTGCTCGCGGGCGAGTACCCCAGGGAGCCCGACCACGCGCCCTCGCTCACGAAACTCCGCGCGCTGAGGGAGGCCGGCGTCTCCGCCTTCATCGACCTCACCGAGGCGGTCGAAGCGCAGGCGTGGGGCTGGGTGAAGCCGTACGACGAGATGATCGACGGCGCGTCGCACGAGCGCTTCCCCATCGCCGACATGGGCGTGCCCGGCTCGCCCGCGCTCACGACCGCCGCGCTCGACGCCATCGACCGCCATATCGCGGAGGGGCGCACGGTCTACGTCCACTGCTTCGGCGGAGTGGGGCGCACGGGGGTCGTCGTCGGCTGCTGGCTCGTGCGCCATGGGCGCACCGGCGACGAGGCGCTCGAACGGCTGGACGAGCTGTGGCGGGACTGTCCCAAGTCGTCGCGCCACCCGCGCTCCCCCCAGATGCCGGAGCAGATGGACTACATCCGCAACTGGCGCGAGAACACCTGACCCAACATCCTCGCCGTCATTCCCGCGAAGGCGGGAAGGTGGATTCACATTCGAAGTGCAACACCTGCTCTCGTAGCACCTCGGCCGGGGTCTGCCACTCGAGGCACTTGCGCGGCGTATTGTTATACACCCTCAACAGCGCCGTGAACTCTCCCTCCGACAGTGAGGCCAGGTTCGTCTTGCGGGGTAAGAACCAGCGCATCCGTCCGATAGCGTTCTCCACGCCTCCCTTCTGCCACGGAGAATAGGTGTCGCAGAAGAACGTCTCGATGCCCCAGGCGTGGAGTTCGTAGTGGTGGGCGAACTCCGTGCCGTTGTCGAACGTGACCGTCTGGCGGAACTCCGGTGGCAGCGGTCCCAGGACGGCGGCGATGGCTTTGGCGACCGGTGCTGCTGCCCTCGAAGGTCGCCGCACCGCGATCAGCAGCCTTGAACGGCGCTCGTGCAGCATCAGCACCGTCTGCCCGGTCCTGCCGAACTGCATCCCATCCGCCTCCCAGTGCCCGAATGTCTGCCGGTCGGCAACTGCTGCAGGGCGTTCCGAGAGCGGCCGGCGGTGCAGAATGGTGCGGGCCGAACTGCTCCCTCCGCGCTGGTGCCGACCGCGCCGCCACTTCCCCCGTCGCAAGAGCTTGCGCCACGAATAGTCCTTCGTCCGCGCTATCTGCGCGTAGATGAACCGGTAGATGCTCTCATGGGAGGTGACGCTCTTGCCGCGCTCCTTCTTCAACCGCCCCGCCACTGCCTCCGGCGACCAGCCCAGTTGCAACCCGCTCAGCACATCCCTGCGGAGCTCGTCGTCTCGGTCCAGCCGTGCGCCACTCCAGCGCCGTGCACGGGCCTGCTCGTGGGCATAGGTCGCCCGGTAGCCGCCGTCCTTCGTGCCGTTGCGCTTCAACTCCCGAGCAATCGTCGGTGGCGGGCGATCCAGAGTTGCTGCGATTTCCCGGAGCGAGCGCCCCTCAGCACGTAGGCGGGCAATCGCACAGCGTTCCTCAATCCCAAGCTGCGTATAGCGGTTCCCCATGGCAACACCTTAGTCTGGTGTTGCACTTCGTTTGTGAACTTAGGGAATCTCGCAGCCCGGTGGGGCAGAGGCGGGAGCCTGATCCCCTCTCCTGAGGGAGAGGGCAACGCGCTTCAGCGCGCGGGTGAGGGCCCTCGGTGGGGCAGCCCGGCGGGGCGGTGTCTGGTGTAGGGGCGCCCCCTGTGGGTGCCCTTCTCGAAGGGGAGTGCAGAGACCCCTCTGCCGGGGGTGTGGGGGTGTCCCCCACAAGCGTTCGGGCGGGTGGGTGGGAAGAATCTGGTCAGCCAAACCAAACCCGCACGAGGTCGCCGCAGCGCGGCAGCGTCAGCCTAACCCAACGCCAAAAGGTTCGGCTCAGCCGACGACGTAACCTCCCACCAGTTGGCGTCGAGGTCCGACAGCACGAACCACGCCTCGCCGCTGTCCTCGCACACCTCTCCGAGGTGCGACACGCCCGAGCCCGCGAGACGTCCCAGCGCATCGTGTGCCGACAGCACGTCTGCCCGATTCCCAAGCCGCAGCGCATACCGGTTCACCGGGCGCAGCCGCATCCGCTCTCCCGGTGCAGGCAGCACGACGATGTACCACGGGTCATCGCCCGCGCCGATGTACGTCGAGATGTTCCCGCCGCCCACGATGTTGAGCCCCAGCACCTCTGTGTAGAAGCAGTTGCTCGTCTCCTTGTCAACGCACTGCATCGTCCCGTGCGACAACGCCTGAGGCACGTACCCGCGTCCCGGGAAGCGCTCCGTTGGCAGCGGCTGGCTCCAGTGAGGCGCCGCGATCTGCCGCCCGTGCAACGCCGCGCGCGGGTTGTAGTGCTCGATCTCTATCGTGTTCCCGCCCGGCTCGTCGATGTACACCGAGTACGCGAAGTGGCTGCCCCGCGGCCCGTCGATGAGCGTCAGCCCGTACCGCTCCTGGTGCTCCTGCAGGTACGCAGCCGCCGCGTCGATCTCCGTGTGCTCCGAGACGCGGAAGCCGTAGTGGTTCGCGTGCGGCTTCACCGGCGCGTCCGGCCCGCCCTCGTGCACCACGATCGCCCAGGGCGTGTTCGGGTGCTGCACCACCGCCGCGCTGTCCTCGCGACGCACCACCTCCGACGCCAGCAGGTCCGTGAACACTGGCAGTGTCTCGTCCAGCGAGCGACACTCGTAGTGGCCGTGGCTCAGAGACTCGGGTCGCAACAGCGCCATCGCACACACCTCCGGGGCAACTGCGTGCATGGTACTACGCACCGTGTATCCTGTTCCTCCCATGAGCGAACTCGCCGAACGCACCCAGCTCGCCGTCCGCATCGTCCGGGAGATCGGCGCGCACGCCATCACGTACTACCAGCAACAGGACATCGGCCTCGACTTCAAGCCGGACCGCTCGCCTGTGACCCGTGCCGACAAGGAGGGCGAGGAGATTGCGCGGCGCATCCTCGACGCCGAGTGCCCCGCCGACGCCATCCTCGGCGAGGAGTACGGCGCGAAGGACGGCTCGTCCGGCTACCGCTGGTACCTCGACCCCATCGACGGCACGCAGTCGTTCGTCCGTGGAGTCCCGCTCTTCGGCTGCATGGCCGCGCTCGAACACGACGGCGAGCCCGTTGCGGGCGCCATCTGCTTCCCCGCGCTCGGCGAGATCGTCTACGCCGCGACAGGGCAGGGCGCGTGGTGGGCGAACGCCATCGGCGCGCCGTCCGATGCCCTCGATCTGCGCCCCGCACGCGTCTCATCCGTCCTTGACCTGGGCGATGCCCTCTTCGCCTCCACGGGCTTCCACAAGTTCGAATACATCGGAAAGGCGGAGGGCCTTGCGCGGCTCTTCGACGCGGTACGGGAGGCGCGAGGCTGGTCCGACTGCTACGGCCACTACCTCGTCGCGACGGGTAGGGTGGACGTCATGATTGATCCGCTGATGAACGTCTGGGACACCGCCCCGCTGCTGCCCATCGTCGAGGAGGCGGGCGGACGCTTCACCGGCCTCAGCGGAGCGCACACCATCCACGAGCCCAACGCCCTCTCCACCAACGGCCTCCTCCACGACGCCGTCCTCGCCCTGCTGGGCTAGTCATTCCCCTCTCCCTTGAGGGGAGGTCGCCGGGCAGCGGCGGGTGAGGGTGAACCGATGGGGCAGGTGTGGGATGCGCCTCCTCAGAACAGCCGCCGCACCCACCTCCACATATCCACCACCACGTCGACCGCCCGGTAGTTGTCGAGCCACTGCGCCCCGTGCAGCGCGTACTCCTGGAACTCCTTCAGCAGCGTCACCGGCACGAGCCACAACAACGATCGCTTCATCGTGAACTCGTAGCCCGGCGCGTATTGGCGCACGCCCGCCACGAACACGAACCAGAACTCGAACACGTTCGGGAACGCCAGCAGCACCTCACGGCTCCCCAGCGCCTCGAACGCCAGCACGCCGACCATCCGGTACGCGAACAGCGCCACCGCTATCGTCCGCACCGGCCCCTGCCACCGCCACGCCACCCACAGGAACGTCCCCATGTACGCGAGGTCCAGCCACTTGTCGAGCGCCTGGTAGTTCTGGACCCCGCCCAAATTGAGCAGGTTCATCATGAACAGGTCGGAGAAGTCGATGAGGATCGCGAGCAGCGACCCTGCGAACGCCCAGCGCAGCACCAGCAGCGCTCCCGCGATGCGCACCGCCGCGATGATCAGCTCCTCCGTCGTCATGCGCGACAGGATACGCGAACCGATACCCCGTTATTCCCGCACCGGCGGGAATCCAGGTGCGCGGGCAGCGCACGAGATGGGGCCGTGGGGCGGTGCCCGGCGTAGGGGCACCCCTTGTGGGTGCCCTGTATGCCCCCTCTCCTGAGGGAGAGGTCGGCGCGCGGCCGCGCGCCGGGTGAGGGCCCTGTGGGGGGCCTAAACCGCGTACCGCCGGGCGAACACGAGCGCATCCTCCGGCGACGCCCCGTTGGCGATGGCGTGTCCGTACGTGGATGCGAACTCGATCGATTCCCGAGCAGCGATCGCATGTGCGCACGCTTGCGCGTACGCGCGCGCCCACCCTTCCGACGCACCGATGATGAAGCACGCGATGCCATATGCGGCAGCGTAGACGATGGAGTAGGCGTTGGACCTGCCCTGCGCTACGCTGTCGGCATAGGCATCGCTGAGGGCGTACGCTTTCTCCTCGTCCATGCCCTCGTTGATGGCATACGTGTACACGGCGCCGAAATCGTTCGCTCTGCTCTGATCGATGACCCCTTTACGCACCATGGCCCTGAGAGCTCTGTGCGCGTCGACTCCGCTCTTGGTCCTGGCTGCCTTGCTTCCCGCCTCCGCCGCTCCCATCAGACCTAACAGCCGCTTCAGCATCGCCTCCACCACTCCTTCCCTGTCATTCCCGTTCTCACGGAAATCCACCCCATGGAGCAGGCGCCCCTCGTGGGTGCCCTATGCGACCATCCCTCGCTGACCATCTACACCGCGTACCGCCGGGCGAATGCCCGCGCATCCTCCGGCGACGCTCCGTCGGCGATGGCGTGCCCGTAGACGGCAGCGAACCCCATCGATTCCCGTGCTGCGATCACATGCGCGCACGCTCGTGCGTAGGCGCGCGCCCACTGTTCGGACGCGCCGATGAGGGTGCACGCGACGCTGTAGGCGGCAGCGTAGACGATGGCGTACGCCTTCGACATGCCCTCGGCAATCATGCGGGCATATGCCGAGCCAAGGACGAAGGCGCTCTCCTCGGATATCCCTTCGAGGACTGCATAGGTGTAGACGACGCCGAAGTCCATGTAATCGGGGTTGTCTATCGCACGCTGGTAGTCCTCACGGGTAGGCTTCTCGCAAGTGCCTGGTGAAGAGATCTCCGGGCCGATGGCCCTCCAGCACGCCGCCTCCGCCCCTCCCATCAGCATCAACAACCGCTTCAGCATCGCCCGTCCACCACTCCCACTACCACCTCTCCACTTAATGGTACCACCACCTTCGGGCTGAGACTGAACGTGTCATTTCGAGCGGAGCGCAGCGGAGTCCGCGCTTTAGCGCGCAGAATCCTCTCACGCGCTTTAGCGCGCCCCCTCTCCCTTGAGGAGAGAAGGCTAGGGAGAGGGTGAACCGGCGAGGCCGGAGTGCGACATCTGCCCCTTACGCCATCGCACCGACGTTGCGTACCCTGTCTGCATGGCCTCCGCACTCCACCAACACGGCACCACCCACAAGCGAAGCGAGGGGTTGACCGGAATGGGCTGGAACGGACCGCAAATGACCCCTGACGGACCGCGGATGGGCTGCTATGGACACCGGAACGGTCCGCCGCCGACCCGATTTCGGGAGTGATTCAAGGCAGGTGGACCGAAATGGACCGCAGTTCCCCCCCCCCCGGAACTTTCCGCTTGCCCGCCACGCGGCGCACGGGATAGCCTTGCGCACGGGAGATCGAACGTATGGACGACCAGCGCAAACGTGAACTCGCAGCCGGGATGAACGAGCTCGCCCAGCGCTTCTGGGCAGGCGAGGCGGAGATCTGCCGGCAGTTCTGGGGCGTGCCCCGCACCACGGAAGAGCAGGCACACTGGCTCCGCCTGCAGGTCTACAAGGAGATGTTCGGCTCCGGCCTCTCCGGCCACGCCGACGGCATCATCCGAGGCTTCATCGAGAAGCTCTCCGAGTCCTTGCCGCACGCCCAGACCCGGGAGCAGCGCGACGAGTTCGAGCGCGACATCCGCGTCCTCGGCGAGGAGTTCAACCACTACCGCCTCTTCGCCGACATCCTGGAGGACGCCACCGGCGAGCCCGTCCGTTTGGAGAAGCTGCGCGGGTGGCAGCTGCCCGAGGACGCGAAGCTCCAGAAGGTGCGGCAGTCCGCACGCGAGGACCGGGGCCGCATCGGCGAGGCCGCCATCGGCTTCACGGAGGGTGGCGGCGCGTCGTTCTTCTACGAGGGACGAAAGATAGGCGGCGACCCGCTCTCCGACGCCATCGCCGCCGCCTGCGCCGTCGTCTTCGGCGACGAGACCGAGCACGGCGAGCACGGCGCGTCCGAGTTCGCCCACAACCTGCACACCGAGGAGGAGTGGGCCGAGGCGCGCAACATCGTCATCGCCATCTGCCAGCAGCGCCTCCGCATGCGCTACGAGATGTTCGGCCTCCCCGTCGACGAGGCCCGCATCGCCGAGATCACCGAGGGGCAGATCGAGCCCCTCAACGTCTACGCCTGACCCCACAGGAGATCCGCATGACCACGACAACCGCAGCAGACATGAAGGCCGAGATACGCGCGCTTGGCCAGTGCTTCTGGGCCGGTGAAGCCGAGATAGCCCGCAACTTCCTCACCGCGCCGCACGAGCCTGCCGACCACGTCCACTGGATCCGTCACCAGTGCTACCGCGAGCTGCGCGGCCCCGGCCTGCTGAAGCGCGCCCACAGCCGCGTGCAGTGGATCATCGACAACATCGGCAACACGCTCCCCGCCGCCGAGTCGAAGGAGGGCAGGGACGAGTTCGAGTACCAGTTGGAGTCGCTTCGCCAGGAGTTCACCCACTTCCGGCTGTTCGCCGACATCTTGGAGGACATCACCGGCGAGCCCGTCCGCATGGGCACGCTTGAAGGGCTGCGCCTCCCCAGCGACGACCGCATAGAGGCGACGCGCAGCCGCCTCATCGCCGAGGACGAGCGCATCGCCCACATCGCCTACAGCTTCGCCGAGGGCGGCGGTGCGGGCATCTTCCACGCCGGCGCGGCGCTCGAGACCGACGACCCGCTCCTGCTCCGCATCCAGCGCGCCTCCCGTGTCGTCTACGACGACGAGGTCGGCCACGGCGAGCACGGCGTCGAGGCCGCCGAGAGCGCACTCGACACCGAGAAGGAGTTGGTCACCCTGCGCCGGATGCTCATGGAGATCTGCATCGAGCGCCTCCGCATGCGCTCCGAGATGTACGGCATCGAGCCGGACGAGGCCCGCATCGCCGAGATCGCCAACGGGCGCATCGACCCGCTGCCGGTCATCTGATGGGACGCTTCGACGGCAAGACCGCGGTCGTCACCGGCTTCGGCTCAGGCATCGGACAGGCCGCGGCCATGCTCCTCGCCGCCGAGGGCGCGAACGTCGTCGGCCTCTCGCGCAACGCCGAGGCGGGCGAGGCGACCGGCGCAGCGATACGCGGGCAGGGGGGCGAGGCAACGTTCGTCAGCACGGACGTCCGCTCCGCCGACGAGGTCGACCGCGCGTTCGAGGAGGCGGTGCGCCGCTACGGCGGCGTGGACATCGCCGTGAACTCGGCGGGCATCCGCGCCACCGGCCCCGTCACCGAGACGCCGCCCGAACGCTGGGCCGACGTGCTGGACACCAATCTCACCGCCACCTTCCTCGTGGCGCGGGCAGCCGCCCTTCGCATGAAGGAGCAGGGCAGAGGGGGAGCCATCGTCAACGTCTCCGCCATCTCCGGGTTCCGCGGCCCGTCCTCCCGCGCCGCCTACGGAGCGTCCAAGGCGGGCGTCCACAACCTCACCGAGGCGATGGCGCTCGACCACGCGGGCGACGGCATCCGCGTCAACTGCGTCGCGCCCGGCCCGACGCTCACGCCGATGGTCGGCCCGATCACGGATGAGGCGCGCGCCGCATTCGCGAAGCGCGTCCCGCTCGGCAAGGCCGGCGATCCGGAGGACATAGCCGAGGCAATCGCCTTCCTCGCCTCCGACGCTGCGAAGCACGTCACCGGCGCCATCCTCCCCGTCACCGGCGGCGCCCACCTCAACGTCTGAAGGAGGCCTGGTCCCTTCCCCCTCGACGGGGGAAGGTTAGAGCTTGCCCCGCACTTGATGCGGGGATGGCGGTGAACCGGCGGGGGTGGCCGTGCTCGGTCCCTCTCCTGAGGGAGAGGGTTAGGGTGAGGGCCCTCGGTGGGGTATGGTGGTGTCTGGTGTAGGGGCGTTCCTTGTGGGCGCCCAATGGCTGGCGGAGGCGGCGGGGGAACAGAACGACGAAGGAGTAACGATCTCTTATGGACGAAGACCGCACCTGCGCCACCTGCATCTATATGGACGAGCGTATGGACCCCGCCTTCAGCGAGTACGCGGGGCTCTGCCGCTCCAACCCTCCTCACGTCAACGAGGCCGGTATCGCCATCTGGCCGTGGGTGCGCTCGACCGACTGGTGCGGCGACTGGGACGACGGCGAAGAAGACGATGACGACGAGGAACTCGACATAGGCTGACGCCTCGCCCTGTAGGAGCAGAACGCAACCCTGCTTCCAAGACCCACGCCAACTGCAAACTCCTTGTCATTCCGAGCGGAGCGCAGCGGAGTCGAGGAATCCCTCAGTGGCTTGATGCCCTGTCCCTCGAGGGGAGAGGGCTGGGGTGAGGGTGGACCGGCGGGGAAGGGAACGGGGTGTCTGACTCCCCTCTCCTGAGGGAGAGGGGAACGCGCTTTAGCGCGCGGGTGAGGGCCCTGCGCAGCGGGGCGGTTGGGAAACAGAAGGGGCGCCCCGAAGGACGCCCCTGAGTAGTCCGCTATGCCAGCGTCGGCCTACCGTCGCGGGTCGGCCTCGAAGGCGTGGTAGTGGCCGCCCTTCGAGACCGGGGGCAGCCCGCTGACCGCCTTCTGCCACGACTCGCCGCCGTCCTCCGACCAGAGCACCTCGCCGTGGGACGTGGCCGCGAACACCTGCACGGTGCCGCCAGCCTCCTCCAGCGTCATCGCCTCGACGCTCGGCACGAACTTGTCGGTGAGGCCGGGTGCGCTCAGCACCTCCCACGTCTCGCCCGCGTCGCGGCTGCGGGAGATGCGCGTCTCCGCCGTGCCGTTCCGGTTCCACGCGCCGGGGCTCTCCTGTCCCGCCGTGATGAGCATGTAGGACGGGTCGCTCGGCTTGTAGACCAGCTGGTCTGGGTAGCCGCCGTACTCGCTGCCGCGGCTGAAGACGTTGTCCCACGTCGAGCCGTAGTCGCGGGAGAGCCACAGTCCCATGCCGCCGGTCACGAACATCCGGTTCGGGTCGGCGGGGTTGGAGACGAGCCGGTGCACGTCGTTGTACATGCCCGGTATCTCGGTGAACGAGTCGCCGCCGTCGTCGGAGCGGTACAGCCCGCCCTGCTCGATGCTGGCGTACACGACGCCCGCGTCGTCCGGGTGGAAGCTGATGTGCTTCAGGTGGGCGACGTGCGGCGGGGCGGGGAAGCGCCACTCCTCCGTCTCCTGGGCGTGGAGCGCGGGCTTCTCCGTCCACGTCAGGCCCAGGTCGTCGCTGATGTACAGGTGCGCGGGCTCCGTCCCGGCGAACACCCGCGTCGCACCGTCCACCTCGGCGACGGAGAGGCTGTAGATGTCCTGCGCCGTGATGCCGACGTCGCGCTTCTCCCAGGTGTGGCCGTCGTCCTCGCTGGCGTAGATGCCACCGTGCTCGACGCCGCAGAACCACACGCCGCTCTTCGGGTCCTGCACCAGCGCGTGGATGTGCTTGCCCTCCAGCGTCCGTTCCGTCTCCGTCCAGCCCGCCGCGCCGCGCACGATGCGCACGACGCCGTTCACCGTGCCGACGAGCGCTTCGTCGCTCGGCGCGTCCGCCGTCAGGATGTTCGATCCGCCGCCGTGTGAGACTCCTATCGTCATCTGCATACCTCCGTTCGCTTAGTGGTCTATCTTCCGCTCTTCCAGCACCTCGACGCCGTACTCCTCGCCGTACTCCTTCGGCATCTCGACCTGGTGCGTCAATTCTACGTCCTTCCCGGTCTTCGTGTACTCGGTGATGGCGAGGCCGACCTCGAGGGTGGCCATGCCCCACGCTCCGCTGTGGAAGACCGGCTTGTCGAGCCGGACCGCGTTGAACAGCTCCTCCAGCTCCTGGTCGCGGTGGAGCGGGTCCGAGTCGACGATGAGCTCCGTAAGCCCGTCGTCCGTGTACTTGTAGAGGCCGTCCGGGCCCTGCCGCAGCTCGCCGAACTCGCAGCTCACGATCACGATGCCGAGGTCGTTGGGCTTCCACTGCTCCGGCCCGTGCTCGCGCCGGAAGATGGCCGACTCCGCCTCGCCACCGATGCGCAGCGACAGTTTCTCCGCGTCCTCAGGTCGCGTCCCCGCTGCCATCGACTTGCGGATCTCGTTCCGCTCGCTCGGCGTGTAGCGCGTGTTGGCGTCGCCCCACGGCACGAGCTCCGACGCGACGAAGTAGCCGTAGCCGTTGTGGATGGCCACGCCCGTGACGCCGTTCTCGAACTCCAGGAACGCGGCGTAGTAGCCGGGGATGGAGCGGTACTTCATCCACTGGCCATACATACCGCGCACCTTCCGCACCTTGCCCCCCGCGATGAGCCGGATGCTGTCTATCTGGTGCGGCGTCTGCCGGTAGACGAGCCCGCCGCCCTGGTCCGGGTCCAGCTCGTCGGCCGTGCGCGGGCGGATCACCCAGTCCGTGTAGGCGATGGCGTTCACCGCGCCGAGCGCTCCCATCTCGCCGGATGCCACGATCTGCCGCATGAGGCGGATGTGCGGCATGAAGCTCTGCGTATGCCCCGCGACGAGCTTGACGCCGTTGCGGTCGCACGCCTCTACCATCTCTTCCGCCTGCCGGATGTCGAGTGCCATCGGCTTCTCGACCACGACGTGCTTGCCGTGGTTCGCGGCCAGCACTGTCATCGGACCGTGGAAGCGGTTGGGCGTCGATATCCACACCGCCTCGACGTCCGGGTCCTTGCAGAGCGCCTCTGCGCTGTCGTACACCCGTGCGGTCTCGTATCGCGCCTGGAAGCGCTCACGCACGGACGGGTTGACGTCCGCACCCGCGAACAGGTCTATGTAGGGGGCGCGCTCCATCGGCGGCAGCATCTCAGCCGCCCCCACGCCGATGCCGATCACGCCCAGCTTCAGTGGCTTGGTGTCTACGGTCGTCATGCTCTCGTCTCCTCCGTTATCGCCGGTGGACCGGCTTGCTTAGACGGACACCGGCGAGAAGTTGCGCGCCTCGCCGTACCGCTCGTGCACCGGGACCTGGTGCTGCATCTGTATCTCTCTGCCTTCCGCGCCGGACTGGATGATGCCGAGCACCACCTCCAGCGTCGCAAGGCCCCATTCGCCGGTGTGGAAGATGGGGCTGTCCTCGACCACCGCGTCGTACAGCTCCTCCAGCTCTGCGCGGCGATAGCCGGGGCCCATGTCTCGATCGACCGCGAGGTCGATGTTGTGCGTGCCGCGGTCGTCGTAGAGGATGAGGCCGCTCGGCCCATGGCGTATGTCGCCGCGCTCGCACGTCGCGATGAGCAGGCCGAGGTCCTCCGGCACCCAGAGCTCCTCGTTCTCCGCCTTGAACACTTCGCGCTCCTGCAGGCCGCCGATGCGCAGCGCCTGCTTGTCCTCCGACTCGTCGCGAGTGCCCTCGCGCATCTGGCGGCGCACCTCGACGCGCTCCTCGGAGGTGTAGCGCTGGCGGTCGTGCCCCCACGTCACGAACTCCGCGCCCATCACGTAGCCGTAGCCGTTGTGGCAGACGAGCGAGGTCGTGCCGTCCTCGAACTCCAGGAACGCGGCGTAGTAGCCGGGGATGGGGCGCTCCGGCATCCACTGGCCGGTCGAGCCGCGAACGCTCTTCACCATGCCACCGCCGAGCAGCCGCACGCTGTCTATCTGGTGTGGCAGCTGGCGCATCGGCAGGCCGCCTCCCTGTTCCATGTCCAGCTCTTCCCATGTGCGCGGGCGGAGCATCCAGTCCGTGTAGGCGAACGCGTTGATGGCGCGGGCGCGCCCGATCTCGCCGGACTGGATGATCTTCCACATCGTGCGGACGGGCGGGGTGAAGCTGCGCGTGTGTCCGGCGAGGAACTTCACGCCGGTGCGGTTGGCTGTCTCCACCATCTTCTGCGCGTCTTCGAGGTTGAGCGCCATCGGCTTCTCGACCACGACGTGCTTGCCCGCTTCCATCGCCCGTATCGAGTGCTCCGCGTGGAACCGGTTCGGCGTCGAGACCCACACGGCCTCGACCTCCGGGTCCGCCAGCATCTCGTCGTAGTCGCCGTAGCCCTTCGCGTTGTATCGCTCGGCGAACCGGTTCAGCGTGTCTTCATTGACGTCGCATCCGGCCACGAGCCGGAGCTCCGGCATCGCCTCCATCGCCGGCAGCATCTCCGTGCCGCCGACGCCGATGCCGACCATCGCGAGTCCCAACCGTCTCTTGCCCGTCATGTATCCCTCCGTGGTGAAAGCGCGGCCAGAGAACATCGCGGCGCGCCATGCGAAACACTACATGAACGGCAGACGCTTCTCAACCGCGAGCGGAAGAGCAGAGTAAGGGCTGGGGAGTTACGCGCCGAGCGTGGTCGTCGTCGCGAGCGCGGCCAAGGCGGCGGCGATGACGAGCGTGATCGAGCCGATGAGTGCCAGTTCGCGTTTGAGGCTGCCTGTCGGGGTCATGCCCGCCAACTGGCGCTCGCGGCGCTGCGCTCCCACAGCGCGAGCCTGTGGTGCGGGTGAGGTTACAGTTCGTGGTGACGCGGCGGGTGCAGGGGAAGGAGGGGCAGCCTGCGCGGCCTCCGCGACAGCAGCAACAGCTTCCGGTTCGTCATCGGGGACGTCGTCCGGCGGAGGCGGAGGGACGTACGCGGCTTGCGCGAGCGACGGGCCGGTGACCCGCGCCTTTCGGCGTGCCCGCTCCCGCGCCTTCGCCTGTCCTGCTGCCGCTCTGCTTCCCGCCTTCTTCCGTGCCATGAGTAACCCGCCTCGTTAGTTCAGGGTCTGGGCCGTCGCGACGATGACCTCGGTTGCCTGGTCTATCGTCAGCATGTCGGTGTTGAGCACCTGGTGATAGTGACGCGCTTCCTGGGGGTCGATGTCGAAGAAGCGCCTGAAGTAGGCGATGCGTGCCCGGTCGTTCTCCTGGATGTACCGGACGGCCTCCTCCTCGCTGAGCTGCTCGCGCTGCCTGATGCGCTCGACCCGCACTTCCATGGACGAGATGAGTCCCACGTGCAGCGTATTAGGCATGTCGCGGAGGATGACGTTGGAGCCGCGTCCCGCGATGACCACGTTGCCTGCAGCCGCTATCTCGTGGATGACGTCCGATGTGACCTTCAGGAGGTTCTCGTCGTCCAGTTCGCCGGAGCCGTGGCTCTCCTCCGGGAAGTCCCGGTACTCGCGCACCAGCAGCGCGTCGAGCCCCCCGCCGAAGTAGGGGTCGGCCCCGCCGCCTGCAAGCGCTGAGCGCTCCAGCACAGTCTTCACGAACCCCGCGATGCGGTCGCCCAGCCCAAGCGCACGCTCGGTACGCTCGGCGACGTCCTGTTCGGACGCACCCATCTTCCTCGCCGCCTCGGCGAGGATGGTGCGGTCAACGTGATCGATACCGAGTTTGTCGGAGATCTTCGGGCCGATCTCTATGACACCGCTACCGATCAGTCCCGTTACGGTGATGACGGGCATGTCTCGCAGTCCTCCTGGACTCATTCCCTCCGGGGAACGTCCATCTCCCGCAGCATGTCTAGCATTCTAACGTCATCCGCGTCGCCGTGGGGCGCCGAGAACCACGCGTCTAGTATCTCAACGGCTTCGTCGGGAGAGGTGGAGCGCAGGCTCATCGCCAGCACGTTCGCGTCGTTCCAGCGCCTCGCGCCGTCCGCGGTCTGTGCATCCGTGCAGAGGGCGGCACGGACGCCCCGCATCTTGTTCGCGGCGATGCTCACTCCCGTGCCCGTGTAGCAGAAGACAACGCCCTGCTCGCACTCTCCGCCGGCGACGCTCTCGCCGACCGCGCGCCCCACGGCAGGCCAGCTCGGATCGCAACCCTCGGCAAGCGCGCCCATGAGGCTCAACTCGTGGCCCCGGCGCAGCAGTTCGTCCATGACGTAACTCGTGAGGTGCGTCGCCTCGTCGCTGCCTACGGCTATCTTCATCGTTCGTCAGGCGCGGGGGTGTGCGTGCTCGAATGCTTCGCGCACCTGGCTGTCCGTCAGGTGCGTGTAAACCTGTGTGGTGGCGATACTAGCATGGCCGAGCAGTTCCTGAACATGCCGCAGCGGCGCGCCGCCGTGCAGCAGGTGGGTGGCGAAACTATGGCGCAACGTGTGCGGCGTAAGCTTCCGCTGGATGTCCGCTCGCGCCGCCGCCTTCTTGAGCACGAACCAGTACCCCTGGCGCGTCATCGGATGCCCGTGCGCGTTCAGGAAAAGGGCGGAAGGCACAGGGCCCCGGCGTTTGGCGTGCGCCAGCAGCTGCGGTCGAACGTCTCTGACATACGACGTGATCTGCCGCACGATGCCCGGGTACACAGGCGCGAGGCGCTCCTTGCCTCCCTTGCCGAAGACGCGTATCCAACCGCTGTCCAGGCTCAGTGAGGAGAGCTCCAGCCCCTGCGGCCCGACGACCTCCGATACGCGCAGACCGGCAGCGTAGGTCAGCTCCAGCATCACCCGGTCCCGCACGCCCTCGGGGCTCGGACGCTCCGACGCTCCCTGCAGCAACCGCACAACCTCACGTTCCGAGAGCACGTCGGGCAGGGAGCGAGACGGTCTGCGCGTCTGCATCCGTTCCGCAGGGTTCGTGTCGATAACGCCCTCCTCCAGCAGGAAGCGGAAGAACGAGCGGGCAGCCGCGATCTTCCGTGCGAGACTCGTACCCGCGTACCTCTGCTCTCCGAACGAGAGGCGAACGTCCTCGATGTCACGCGCGCTGATGCTCGACCACCGCACGTCCCGGCCATCCCCAACGAGCGCCTCCTGCAACTGTGCGAGGTCGCTCCGGTAGGCAGCGATGGTGTTGACCGAGAACCCGCGCTCGGCCCGCAGGTGGCTCAGGAAAGCCGCTATCTGTTGGTCCGTAGCACGCTCTGCAGTCGTCATGGCGGCAATTGTAGGCAGGGCGGAGCGCTGGCGTAGCCGGTTTCACTCGCGGAAAATGCAGAGTGCGGAGGGAGGTCTCTGCGCGGAGCGACGATGACTATCTCCTACGGCCCATACGCATTCGGCTCGCCGTTCATCACGTGGGTGGGCCTTTTCACGATAGCGGGCATACTCGTCGGAGGGATACTCTTCGCCTGCGCGATGCCCCGGCAGGGCGCATCGCGGCGCACGTCGTTCAGGCTGGTGCTCATATCCGTGTTCGGCGGGCTCGTAGGAGCGCGGCTGCTCCACGTCCTTGACTATCTGGACTTCTTCACCGGCGCGCCGTTCCACGTCTTCTACCTGTGGGAAGGCGGCTACTCCCTCTGGGGCGGCGTACTGGGCGGACTCGCGGTGGGGCTTTGGAAGGCGGGAAGGGAAGGCCTCGAGCGCCTCCCCGTTGCAGACACGGCCGTGCTTCCCGGCCTCGCAGGGTTCGCCGTAGGACGGGTGGGTGGCGTCATCGGCGGCGACTCGCCCGCGACAGAGTCCTCGTTGCCGTGGGCCATCGTCTACGACCACCCGGACTCGTTCGCTTTCGCCACGGGAGCAGCCGTACACCCGGTAGCGCTCTACGAGATGCTGCTGAGCCTCACCGTTGCCCTGTGTCTCCTCCGCAGGGCCAAACGCCTGCCGGAAGGTGCGGCGATGCCGCTGGCGCTCGCCGCATGGGGATCAGGGCGGTTTGCTATCGCGTTCGTCCGGCTCGACCCCATGACGTTCGGGCTGCAGCAGGCGCAATGGGTGGGGCTCATCGTGGTTGTCGCCGTCGCCCTCGGGGTTTGGTGCTCCCGCCTCAGAGCGCGAGGCGGGGGCGGTCGGACGGCGCGTAGTCCCTGAGCGTCATGCGCAGGCGTTCGTCGCCGTTCCAGTGGTCCACGTCCAGCGTGTAGACGAGGTCCACCTGCCCAACGCCGCTCTCCCACTGCTGGTTGAACGCGACCGCTTCCCAGACCGCGCCGCCGGAGCGAACGTTCAGCCGGAAGTGTTTGCCCTCTGCGCCCATCTCCGACGCTCGCAGCACCTCCACCCCGCGCGCAAGGAAGACCGGCGCGGGGTTACCGATGCCGAACGGCTCCATGCGCCGCAGGCCCTGGAACGCCGGGCCCATCAGTTCGTGCGGTAGAGCCTCCGCATCGACGACCCCTTCGCGCATCGATGGGGCGGCGCCGACGCGCTCAGCCGCGATGCTCACGAGCCGCTCCTGCAGATCCGGCAAGGCGTCGACGCTGCAACGGAACCCCGCCGCCTGCGCGTGCCCGCCGAACTGAAAAAGCAGCCCTTCGCACTGCGCCAGCGCGTCCGCCCAATGGAACGACGGCGCGCTCCGGCAGCTCGCCATCACCTGCTCGCCATCCATGGCGTAGACAGCCGTCGGCGCGCCGAATTCCTCCGCGAGTCGCCCCGCGACGAGGCCCACGACACCGGGTTTGAAGTCTGGTTCGCCCACGAGGATGAGCGGCGGTATCTGCGCTGGCACGAGCGCCCGCGCTCGCTCCAGCGTCTCGTCGGTCAATGCGCGCCGCTGTGTGTTGTAGTCGTCCAACTGGCGCACGAGTTCGGCGGCCCGCGCTTCGTCGTCCGTCAGCAGCAGGTCGAGCGCTGTGTCCGCATGGTCGAGTCGCCCTGCGGCGTTGATGCGCGGCCCGATGGCGAAGCCCAACGTCTCGACGTTCGCGTACTGCGGCGTGACCCGTGCCACGTTCAGCAGTGCCCGCAGGCCGACCGAACCCGTTCGCTGGAGGTCGCGTATACCGTGGTGAACGATATAGCGGTTCTCGCCGAACAGCGGAGCCATGTCCGTTATGGTGCCTATAGCCGCCAGCTCCATCAGTCCGGCGCGCCACTCCTCGCCGAACTCGGGGCGCAGCACGGCCTGTGCCAGCTTCAGCGTCATGCCCACGCCGGTCAGATGGTCGAACCCGTACGTGGAGTGCGGCGCCCTTGGGTTGATGATGGCAACAGAGCGGGGCAGAGCAGCCGTCGCGAGGTGGTGGTCGGTGATGATGACGTCCACTCCGAGCGAGCCTGCGTAGGCGGTCTCCTCCGCATTCGTGGCGCCGCAGTCCACCGTGACGATGAGGCTCGCGCCTCGCTCGTGGAGCGCAGCGATGGCGTTGCGGTTGAGCCCGTGTCCCTCGGTCACGCGGTGCGGGATGTAGTGCAGCGTGCGCAGCCCGTACCGGCGCAGCGCCTTCACGAGCAACGCGGTGCCCGTCACGCCGTCCGCGTCGAAGTCGCCGTAGACAGCCACGGTCTCGCCGTCGCGCCGCGCTGACGCGAGCCGTTCGGCCGCGCGTTCGATGTCCGGCAGCGTATCCGGGTCCTCGAAGAGGCTGTCGGAGACGTTCAGGAAATCGCGGGCCTCGTCCACGTCGTGGATGCCGCGGCGGCGGAGCAGGTGAGCGATGATGGCGGGCAGGGGGGAGAGCGGCGAAGGGTCGGTCGGCTCGGCGACACGCCAGTGCTGCCGCTTCCCGATGAGCACGGGGGGCGCGCTAGACAACGCGCTTGAAGATCAGCGAGGCGTTGTGCCCGCCGAAGCCGAGGTTGTTGCTCATCGCCGCGTTCACGATGCCCTTCTGCGCGTGGTGGGCGGTGTAGTCCAGGTCGCAGTCGGGGTCAGGGTTCTCCAGGTTGATGGTTGGCGGGATGGCGCTGTCCGCTACCGCGAGCACGGAGATGGCGGCCTCCACGCCGCCGGCCGCGCCGAGCAGATGGCCCGTCATGGACTTTGTCGAACTGACCTTGATCTTGTACGCCTCGTCGCCGAAGACCGTCTTCAGCGCCTCGGTCTCGAGCCGGTCGTTCATCGGCGTGCTGGTGCCGTGCGCGTTCACGTAGCTGATATCGCTCGGCTCCATCTCCGCCTCGGCGAGCGCGTTGATCATCGCCCGCGCTCCGCCTTCGCCGTTGGGAGAGGGTTGGGTTACGTGGAAGGCATCCGATGACGCCCCATAGCCCGCGAGTTCGGCCAGCGGGGTCGCGCCGCGCCGGAGCATGCTCTCCTCGCTCTCGATGACCAGCACCCCCGCGCCCTCGCCCATGACGAACCCGTCGCGCTCGGCATCGAACGGGCGGCTCGCGCCTTCCGGGTCGTGGTTGCGCTTGGAGAGCGCCATGCATGCATTGAACCCTGCGACGGCGATGGGGCAGATGGGCGCTTCCGTGCCGCCCGCGAGCGCGATGTCTATCTCGCCCTTGCGGATCATGGCCGCCGCGATGCCGATGCTGTCGGCGCCGCTGGCGCACGCCGTCACCGTGCAGTAGTTGGGCCCCTTCGCACCGTAGAGGATGGACACCTGCCCCGGAGCCATGTCCGCCAGCATCATCGGGACCAGGAACGGGTTCACGCGGTCCGGCCCTTTCTCGTGCAGTACGGCCCACTGCTCGGAGAGCGTGAGGATGCCGCCGATGCCGCTGCCGATGACGGAGCCCACTCGCGTGGCGTCCACGCTGCCGTCCTGCAGGTCCAGGCCCGCCTGCTCCATCGCCTGCGCGGTTGCGCCCACTGCCATCTGAGCGAAGCGGTCCAGCCGCCGCGCCTGCTTGCGGTCCACGTACGCCGTGGGATCGAAATCAGGCGACTCTCCGGCGATGGTGGTGGCGAACCCCTCGGTATCGAACGCAACGATGGGGGCGATACCTGACTTGCCCTGCAGCAGGCTCTTCCACGTCGACTTCGTATCCACTCCCACGGGGGTGATCATGCCGACGCCGGTTACGTAGACCTTCGTTGTCAAGCGTTGCTCCTTATCCGGCTCTCCGCTCTCGTTCGAGCGGGCAGGGGAAGGGGTTGTCTGATTCTAGGGGCGTGCACGACGGGCTACAAGCATGCCGGCTCATGCCAGCAACTCTTCCTCGTAGGACTGGCTCCGCATCATCTCGTTGATGTTCTTCGCCGTGTGGATGAAACCGATATGGCTGAACGCCTGGGGGAAGTTGCCGAGCGCCTGCCCGGTGACAGGGTCGTGCATCTCCGCGAAGAGGCCGAGGTGGTTGGCGGTGGCGAATACCTTGTTGAAGTACGTCAGCGCTTCCTGCGTCTCGCCTATGGTCATCAGGGCGCCGATGAGCCAGAAGCTGAGGATGTAGAACGCGCCTTCCTCGCCAACGAGGCCGTCGTCCGTATCGTCGATCCGGTAGCGGCGCACGAAGGGGCCGTCCGAGAGCTCCATCTGGATACGGCGGACCGTGCAGCGGATACGCGGATCGTCCGGGGGAAGGAAACCGAGGAACGGGATGAGCAGCGCGCTCGCGTCTACCGCTTCCGATCCGTACGCCTGCACGAAGCTCCGTTTGGAGTCAGACCAGCCTTTGTCCAGCACCTCTTCGCGTATGAGGTCCCGCTGCCTGCGCCAGTGTTCGATGTCGCCCTCGAAGCCATGGCCCTCGGCGAGTTTCGCCGCCCTGTCCAGCGCCACCCAGCACATCACCTTGGAGTAGACGAAGTGCTGCTCCGGGCCCCGCACCTCCCAGATGCCGCGGTCCTCCATGTGCCACATCTCAGCCGCGAGGTCCGCCATATGTTTGAGCAGTCCCCACGCCTTGTCCGACAGGTTCCCGGAGTAGCGGTGAAAGACCGCAAGGCTCAGCGCAACCTCGCCGAACACGTCCAACTGGCGATGGAACGCCGCGCCGTTGCCGATGCGCACCGGACTTGAGCGCGCATAGCCTTCGAGGTGATCGAGTTCGATCTCTTCCAACTCGCTCTCGGGCGCGATGCCGAAAAGTATCTGCATCGATTCGATGCTCATCGCGCACTGGTCAACAACCCAGTCGATGAACGCCTCTCCCTCGTGTGGATCGCCGAGGCGGTAGAGGATACCGAGCGTCCAGGCGCTGTCGCGCAGCCATGAGTACCGGTAGTCCCAGTTCCGCACGCCCCCGATCGATTCGGGAAGGGACGTGGTCGGAGCAGCGACTATCGCTCCGGTGGGCTCGAAGATCAGCATGTGCAGGGTCAGGTAGGAGCGCACTACCTCGTCGCGCAGATACCCGGTGTAGCTCAGCTTCGCCGCGCTCGCCTGATCGTGTCGTATCGCACGCTCCAGTTTATTACGGCAGTCCATCGACGTAACGGAAGGCAGCCGCCCAACCCCGAACGCCACCGCAAACTCTACGTGTTCACCCTCGCGCACCGTGAACTCGGCGACAGCCTGTTCACCACCGTCTTCCGCAGGCTCGATACTGAAGGGCAGGTCGCTGACAAGCGCGAGAACGCCATTCGGATGACTCGCGAGCACGCCGTTGCGGGTGACGCTGAGAGTGGTCGCGCCCCTGGCGTAATCGAGCCTCGGCTGAAAGACGAGCCGCAACGCGATACTGCCGCGGACGCCCTCTACGATACGGATGATCTCGTGCGGCGCGTCCGGGCTGCGCGCCGGGGCGCGCGTCATGAAATCGCACACCCTAGCTGCCCCGTCCTCCGTCTCATACAACGTCTCGAGGACGGTGGTGTCGGGCAGGTAACGCTGGGTGACTGCGTGGATGCCCTGACCGCTCAACGAACAGCGACCGCCCTTGGCGTCGTCCAGCACTGCGGCGAACACGCTCGGAGAGTCGAAACGGGGGAAACACGCCCAGTCTATGGAGCCTCCACTGCTGACGAGCGCGCAGGAGTTCATGTCTCCTATCAGTCCGTACTCGTGGATAGGGAGGTATGGCACGTGACAGCTCTGCTAGCCGGGTTGCCTTTCGTCTGCGCCGTGCGTAGACGGCTCTCCGCAGCCCATCAGTCCAGAGAGATCGTACGTAGCGACCGCCGGTTTCCACGCTGTTCGAGGTAACCGGCGCGGCGGTCCGTACCGTGGCTGAACACGAGCAGCCAGCCGTCATCGACGGCTTCGTCGAGAACGCGATACTTCGTCGTCAGCGTCTCTTCCGGGTGCCGGTCGCTCGCGGCGATGCAGTCCGGCTGCAGGTGGTGGTGCGTCGGAACGAGGTCGCCCAGGAACGCGACGCGCTCGCCTCCGTGCGTGATGACGACGATCTGGTGCCCCTGGTACGGCCCGCTGGCCCGTCGCACCTGCAACCCCGGAACGATGGTCACTTCGCCGTCTACCAACTCCATCTTCTTGCTGTCCACCAGGGGGTTGTAGTCGTTCGGCACATAACCGTTCACATGCCGGTCGGTGGGGGAGATCGCCTCCTCCAGCGCCTCCCGCTGCACGAAGTACGTCGCCTTGGGGAACGTGGGCACGAACTCGCCGCGACGGTTCGCTCGCGTACATCCCCCGGTGTGTTCGAAGTGCAGGCTGGTCAGCACCACGCCGTGTATGTCGGCAGGTGTCAGATCGTGCGCCTTCAGTTCCGAGAGCAGCTGGCTCGTCGAGAGGCCGAGTGCATCCCGGTCCTCAGCGGAATGCTTTGCGCCGGCCCCCGTGTCGATGAGGTAGTTGCGCTCGCCGACCCGGACCAGCAGGCAGTTGAGGTTCAACTTGACCCGGTTCCTTCGGTCGGCGGACATCCAGTCCTGCCAGGTACTCTTGGGCACCTGTCCAAAGAGCACGCCTCCATCGATCTTGAACGTGCCGTCCGATATCAGGTGCACCCTAGTTCTTCCGCTCATAGGAAGCCTCACCAGCGAAAGCGAAATCGCGCGGAATGGGTCCGATCAGCCGCGCTCCCTCCCGGAGCGCATACGCCGACGCATCCTGTGTTCCCTGGGCGAGGGGGAATGTCCGCGCGTACAGCGTGGCAGACTCTAGGGGCGCTAATCTGTCCTGTCAATGGCAGGATTCCTCCGTTCACTCGTACCGCCCAGCCGCTGGTGTGAGCACAGAAGCAGCAGATATCCAATCTTCATGAACGGAATCGCTATGTGGGGCTGCCGTTGTATGGCGGTTTCAGTCAAGCCTCATCCCCATGGAATCTGCACGGTGCATTGAGAGCGTGTCTCAAACAGGCCGAGACAGCCTGCGATCGGGCATCGGGAACGCATGACGGACGGGGTATGAGAGGCCGAGCTACGGGTAGGAGACGAGGCCCTCGATGATGTGCACCGGCTCGCGGTAGTGGACCACGCGGGGGTCCTCCACGGTCTGGGCCAGCGAGGCGCCGGGGGGCACCATCGGGTAGACGTTCTCCTCGGGCGATATGCGGAAGTCGATCAGGTAGGGGCCTGGATGCTGCGCAGCGGTCGCCAGCGCCATGCCGACTTCGTGCTTCTCCTCAACGCATACGCCGGGGATGCCGTACGCCTCCGCCAGTTTCACGTAGTCCGGCCCGCTCATGGACACGGACTTGTAGTGATGGTCGTAGAACAGCTCCTGCCACTGCCGCACCATGCCAAGGTAGCCGTTGTTCATGATGCAGATCTTCACGGGCAGGTGCTCCTGTGCGATCGTCGCGAGCTCCTGCAGTGTCATCTGGAAGCCGCCGTCGCCGCAGATGCCCCACACCCGCGAGTTGGGACGCGCGACCTGAGCACCGATCAGTGCCGGCACCTCGAACCCCATCACGCCAAGCCCGCCGGAGGAGACGAACGAGTTCGGCGTCGGCATGAACAGGAACTGCGCAGCCCACATCTGGTGCTGCCCCACGCCCGTGATTACGACCGGGTCCGTATCGTGCTCGACCAGCTTGTTGAGCTCCCGCAGCACGTACTGCGGCGTGACCACGTCGCTCTCCGGCACGTCGATGCTCGGATGCTTGTGCTCCAGGTACTTCATCCGGTCCAGCCACTCGAACCGCGTGTTGCGCTCCAGCAGGGGAAGCAGCGCCTCCAGTGTCGCCTTCACGTCGCCTGCCAGGGCCACCTCGGCCTTGACGTTCTTGTTGATCTGCGATGCCTCGATGTCCAGGTGGATGATCTTGGCGTTCTCACCGAACGTACCCGGCCGGCCGATGACACGGTCGTCGAAGCGCATCCCGATGCCGACGATGAGGTCGGCCTCCGTCGTGGCGAGGTTGCTCCAGTACATGCCGTGCATGCCCAGCATCCCATAGCCGAGGTCGTGGTGGCGAGGGAACGCCGACGTGCCGTGCAGCGTGTTCAGCACCGGCGCGTTGATGTGTTCGGCGACCTCCTGCAACTCGTCCCATGCGCTGGAGATGTGCACGCCGCGGCCTGCTATGAGCAGCGGGCGCTCCGCCTCGTTGATGAGGCGCGCGGCCTCGCGCACCGACGCTTCATCCGCGACTGTGGGCGGGGAGGGATGCCAGGCATCTTCCAACTCCTCGAACAGGAAACTCTCCGCCTGCACGTCCTTCGGAAGGTCGACGAGCACCGGGCCCGGACGCCCTTCCTGCGCGACGCGGAACGCCTCGCGGATGGTGGGGGCGATCTCCTCGGGGCTCATCACGAGGTAGGTCTTCTTCACGACGGGCGCAGCCATCCCGCAGGTGTCGCACTCCTGGAACGCCTCCGTCCCCATGAACGGGCGGGCGACCTGACCAGTGATGGCGACGATAGGGGTCGAGTCCATCTTCGCCGCGGTCAGCCCGGTCATCAGGTTCGTCGCGCCGGGACCGGACGTGGCGACGCAGACGCCCACGTCGCCGGTGAGGCGCGCGTAGGCCTCCGCCGCGTGGGCTGCTGCCTGCTCATGCCGGACGAGCACGTGCCGTATCTGGGGGTAGTGCCAGAGCGCGTCGTAGAAGGGGAGGATCGCTCCTCCCGGATGGCCGAAGATGACGTTGACGCCCTCGTTGAGGAGGGCTTCACAGACGACGCTTGCGCCTATCTTCTGCATGATTCCGTCCCATTCCTGCCTGCGCGGGCGGGCAGGAAGCCCTGGGTGCGCAATGAATCGGCGATTCCAGAGGATTATCGAAAGGCCGCAACCAGCAGGCCACGGCCTTGTAAATCGTACCCCGCACTCCTGCAGGTGTCAACGAAATGTACTCGTTAAACTGCCTGTGAAAACAACGCCGGCTACAGGCCGTAGAGCCTGCGGGGGTTGTGGTCGAGGATCTTCTCGACCGTGCTCGAGGGGAGTTTGCCCTCCTCCCGAAGCCGCTGCATCGCCAGGATCTCCGACGACGTATCGTCGTGGCCGTAGTCGGTGCCGATGATGATGTTGTCGTCGCCCGCCGTGTCGATGACGTACTGCAGGTCGTCGGTGGTCTGGCACGCGACGTACATACGGTTCTCGCGCATGAGCGTGGCGCCGGAGAACTCCCGCCCGTTATTGCCGAACCGGATCGACAGGTCGTTCAGCACGTACGGCACCCACTGGGCGCTGACCTCGACGAAGCACCAGCTCAGATCGGGGAACTTGTCGGGCACGCGCCGCATCAGCAGGTTGTGGAACACGCTGATGGGCGGCAGTTTGAACCGCAGTCCGTTCTCCTGCTGGTCCCACATCCCGAAGTTGCCCACCGACGCGTGAATGCAGATCGGCATGCCCAGCTTGCTCGCCTCCTCGTACAGGGGGAAGAAGTACGGGTCGGTGAGGCTGAGCCCGGCATCGCCTGCGCGCAGGTACACGCCGCACGCCCCGTGCTCCTTGCCGTAGTGGGCCTCCTCGATGGCCTGATCGAGCCTGTAGACCGGCGCGATAACCGGCCAGCGGAGCCGTCCCTGTCCCATCTCCCAGATGTCGCCCATCCAGCGGTTGTAGCTGCGCGCCAGCGCGTAGTCCACCTCCGGCCGGGGGCTCAGCGGACGCAGAAAGAGGGTGGGGTACAGCACCTGGATGTCCACGCCCAGCTCGTCCATGTGCGCCAGCCGGGCCGAGACGCTCGCCATCTCGCGCGACTCGTCGCTCGTGCCAGTGCCCTCGTTGGTGTTGCGGATGAACGCCCGGCCCGTCGAGCGGTCGCCGATCAGCCAGTAGCGCCGGATGGGAGCGTTCGGGTCGGTGGTGACCACGCTCAGGGGACGGAACTCGCGCTCTTCCTCCCGCATGTAGTCCCAGGTGTGCTCGTTCTCGACGACGTGAGCGTCCGCATCGATAACCGCCATCGTCCCTCCTCCTTCCGCCCGCGCGGGCTTGTCCCACTCGCCATCCTTTCGCCATCTTACGCGACGGGTCAACAGAGCCACGCAAGGCTTCTTACTCGTGCACCACACGTGAGACCGGTCTGCGCTAGACTGCCCTCGACGTGAGTTTCGCCGCCGACCTCCATCTCCACTCGCCCTACGCCATGGGCACCAGCTCTGCGCTCTCCCTGCAGGCACTCGCCGCCTGGGCGGACGTCAAGGGCGTGGACGTGCTCGCGTGCAGCGACTTCACACACCCGGCATGGCTCGCCGAACTGAAGCGCAGTCTCCGTCCGGTGGACGACGGCCTCTTCGAACTGACCGACCCGCCGGAGCGGTACGATGTGCGGGGCCGCGAACGCCTGGCACGATTCGTCCTCGGCACCGAGGTGAGCTGCGTCTACTCCCAGGACGGACGCTCCCACCGCCTCCACCTGCTCGTACTCGCACCCGGCTTCGACGCAGTGGACGGCATCTGCAAAGCCTTCGCTCCCTACGGCGCACTCGAGTCGGACGGACGGCCCACGCTGCGGCTCTCCGGACGCGATGTCGTCGAAGCCGTCCTCGCCGTGGACCCGCTATGCGAGGTCATCCCGGCACACGCGTGGACGCCGTGGTACGCGCTCTTCGGCTCCAGGAGTGGCTTCGACTCGCTGGACGAGTGCTTCGGCGACATGGCCCGGCACGTTCATGCCATCGAGACCGGCCTCTCCAGCGACCCCGCCATGAACTGGCGTGTGCCCGAGCTGGACGGGCGGGCGCTCGTCTCCTTCTCCGATGCGCACTCCGCGCAGCGGCTGGGGCGCGAACTCACCGTATTCGCCGGAGAACCGGGCTACGGCGCACTCATCGAGGGATTGAGGACGGGCAGGGTGGAGTGGACGGCGGAGTTCTATCCGGAGGAAGGGAAGTACCACCACGACGGCCATCGCAAGTGCGGAGTCAACCTGCCTCCGCGCGAGCACGACGGACGATGCCCCGTGTGCGGACGCAGGCTCACCCTTGGTGTGCTGCACCGCGTCGAGTCGCTCGCACGGCGTCCCCCGGAGCCCCTGGCCGCTGACCCGGACGGCACCCTGCGCGGCACGGAGACTGAACGCCCGCCGTTCCGAAGGCTCGTTCCGCTCGCGGAGGTCGTCGCGGAAGCGCTGGGCTACGGCGTCGCGAGCAAGGCCGTGCAACGCACCTGCCTCGATCTCGCCTCCCGTGTAGGCTCCGAGCTGCACGTCCTCACTGCAGCCGGTCCGTCGGAGATAGAGCAGGTCGCAGGCGATCGCGTCGCGGAGGGAGTGATGCGAGCCCGCCTCGGGAACGTGTTGGTACGACCGGGGTTCGACGGCGAGTACGGCACGGTGCAACTCTGGGACGATGACAGCGGGACGTTGACACGCGGGCAGGGCGCAACGCAGCATCATGCGATACGCCGAAGTAAGACTGACGCGCGACAGAGCAGGCTGGTTTTGGAGTAAGCACGGCGACCATGGACGACGTCATCACGATGGCAGAGATCGGGATGGTCTATGACGTGACCGACGCACTCGGCATAGACCGCGAGGACTTGAACATCGAACTCGGCAAGGAGGACCCCGGCTCGTGGGGCAGGGAGCCCGGCGGCATGATGCGGCGCGAGGTGATAGCCATCACGCTGCCGCTCAGCACACCGCTGGACGAGTGGCTGCCCGCGCTCGAGGCCGGACTCCGCGAGCTGTTGGAGGAGGAGCGATGAGAACGACGACACACCTGCGGGAACTCCTGTCCGGCGAGCGGATGCTGCTCGCTCCCTTCACCTACGACGGCTTCACCGCACGCATCGCCCAGGAGGCGGGGTTCGACGCCGTCTACATGTCCGGGTTCGCAACCTCCATGTCCAGGGGGCTGCCCGACGTTGGCCTGCTCACACAGACGGAGATGGTGCAGAACGCCGCGAGCATCGCGTCGGTGGTAGACGTGCCCGTCGTCGCCGACGCGGACACCGGCTACGGCAACGCCATCAACGTCCACCGCACGGTCCGCGAGTACGAGCGGGCAGGCGTCGCTGGCGTGCACGTCGAAGACCAGGTCGCTCCGAAGAAGTGCGGCTTCTTCGAGGGCAAGCAGGTCATCGACGTGGACGAGGCCGCGTCGAAGATACGCGCAGCGGTCGAGGCCCGCTCCGACGACGACTTCGTCGTCATCGCGCGCACGGACGCCCTCGCCGTCAACGGCTGGGACGACGTGGAGCGCCGCTGCCGCGCGTTCGCGGATGCAGGCGCTGACCTCGTGTTCGTGGACGGCATCCGTACGAGCGACGACCTGCAGGAGTTCGCGCACCGCCTCGGCGACCTGCCGCGCATGTACAACGGCGAACTGCCGCCGGACGAGGTCGAGGCGCTCGGGTTCAGGTTCCAGATACACCGGGGCCCCATCTTCTCCCTCTATCCCATTATCAAGGAGATGATGGTGGAGCTCCGGCAGAGCGGGCGTATCTCCGCGATCGACCGTTTCGGCACCGGCGGAGAGTTGCGCACGTCCATCGCGGACGCGCTCGGCCTCGGCGCCATCACGGAGATGGAGAAGCGCTACGCGGTGCGATAATGTGGCCCTGAAGGGCGCTTGGGAGAGCGAGCATGAGTGGAATCACGCTGGAAGACGCCAACAAGGTCATCGCAGCCGCGATAGAGAAGGCGCGCGAGCTCGGGTTTACGATGGCCGTCGCCGTCGTCGACCTCCAGACGAGCCTCGTAGCCTCGGCGCGCATGGACGGCACCAACCCGTTCACGCCGGACGTGGTGCGCGGCAAGGCCGTCGCGACCGCCGTGACGAAGGGAACGCCCAGTGGCGTGGCCGCGGGACGCTTCCCGCCGGGGCTGCTCGAAACGGTGCGCGACCTCTATGGCGGACGCGTCACCTGGGTGCAGGGCGCGGTGCCGCTCTACAAGAACGGAGAACTCGTTGGGGCGGTCGGCGCAGGCGGCGGACCGCCCGACAAGGACGAAGAAGTCGCGCAGGCCGGCGCAGACGCGCTTGCGGGGTAGGGTAGAGTAGACGCGTAGCCTGCGGGCGGCAACCCGCGCACGGAGAGCGTATGGCAGCGCTGACCCAGACCAGGATAGATGAAGCCGCAGCGAAGGCCCGGATGAAGGTCGATCTGCTCCGGGAGTACCTGGAGTACGTCTACCGCGTCCGCCCCGGTGAAGTCGGCATGCTGACCTGCAACGCAGGCGAGACTGTCCGCGAGGTGCGGCAGAACCTGGTGCTCGCTGCTGCGGTCGCGGGCGAGCCCATCGGCGTCGCCCTCAGGCGCAACCCCAGGGCTGTCTGCTTCTGGCTGGAGAAGCGTCGCAGGGGGAGGCCCCGGAAGGCCGGATGAACGCGCTCGAAGGACTCCGAGTCGTAGACCTCACCACCATCGTCTCCGGCCCCTACGCTGCCGCCATCCTCGCCGACCTGGGCGCGGACGTCATCAAGATAGAACCCCCGGGTGGGGAGAACTCCCGGCGCTTCGGCGAGGACCCTTCGCTGATGATGGGCTCGCTCACTGCCCACATCATGAACCTGCAACGCAACAAGCGCGGCATGGTCGTAGACCTGCGCAGCGATGGCGGCAGGGAGGTGTTCGAGGGCCTCGTCCGATGGGCGGACGTGGTTGTCGACAACTACCGCCCCGGCGTCACCGAACGGCTCCGCATCGACTACCCCTCGCTGAAAGCGCTCAATCCCCGCGTCATCGCCTGCTCCATCACCGGCTACGGCCTCACGGGCCCCGGACGCGACAGGGCGGCGCTCGACGCAACCGTGCAGGCGTTCGCGGGCGTGATGGGCATGACCGGCGATCCGGACGGCTCGCCCGTGCGCGCGGGCCCGCTCTACAGCGACCTCTGCGCCGGCATGGCCGGAGCGCTCGGCATACTTGCTGCGCTCGCATCGCGGGAGCGGACGGGCGAAGGCCAGCACGTGGACATATCCATGCTCGACGTGCAGATGTCGCTCATCAACTACCACGCCGTCATGCACCTCATGTCCGGCATCCCCACGCCGCGCACCGGCAACGAGATGAAGCTGCACGTGCCCTACAACGCCTACCGCGCCACCGATGGCTGGATATTCATCGCCGTCTCCATCGACCCGCACTGGAAAGCGTTCGTCGAAACGCTCAACGCGCCGGAGACCGGCCTCGAAGGCCCGGCCCGCGAAGCCGCCGCGTCGCTGCAGGACGAGACGCTCGCCACGAGGGCGGGGCGCATCGCCAACCGCGACCGCATCAACGCCGCCCTCGAGACCATCGTTGCGACGCGTTCCCGCGACGAGTGGGTGACCGCGCTCACCGCCGCGGGCATCCCCGTCGCACCCGTGAACACGCTGGACGAGGCGGTGCAGGACCCGCAGGTGCGGTCGCGCCGCATGATCGTCGACGTCGAACACCCGGAGGGCGGCTCCTACGAGGCCACCGGCAACCCGTTCAAACTATCGGCTGCCGGAGAGGAGCGCTTCACGCCGCCGCCCACGCTCGGACAACACACGACGGAGGTGCTGCGCGACGTCCTGGGCTGCGACGACGAGCGCATCGCCGCGCTCTACGCGGACGGGAGCGTGGCCTGACCGCGCTTGACACGCCGTCGCGCGCCTTGTCCAATCCCACCATGCTGCTCGAACAACAACCCGGCACGTTGAACGACATCCGCCTCGCGGTGCGCGACGTCTGCAAGAAGTACGACGGCGCCTACTGGCGCGCGCTCGACAAGGACGGCGCGTATCCCGAGGCGTTCGTGCGCGAGCTCACCGAGCTCGGCTGGCTCTCCGCGCTCATCCCTGAGCAGTACGGCGGCGGCGGCATGACCGTCACCGAGGCCAGCGTCATCCTGGAAGAGATCAATCGCTCCGGCGGCGACTCCGCCGCCTGCCACGCCCAGATGTACATCATGGGCGTCATCCTCCGCCACGGGAGCCCGGAGCAGCAGGCGCGCTACCTCCCCGGCATCGCGAGCGGCGAACTGCGCCTGCAGGCGTTCGCCGTCACCGAACCAGACGCCGGCTCCGAGACGACCCGAATCTCGACCACCGCCGTCCGGAAGGGCGACAGGTACGTCGTCAACGGCCAGAAGACGTTCATCTCCCGCGTCCAGCAGTCGGACCTCATGCTGCTCCTCGCGCGCACCACGCCCTACGAGGAGCTGACCAACAAGACCGAGGGCCTCTCGGTGTTCGTCGTGGACATGCGCGAGGCGGGGGACAGCCTGAAGGTCAACCCCATCGAGATGACCTTCAACCGCCACACCAACCAGCTCTTCTTCGACAACATGGAGATCCCGGCGGAGAACCTGATCGGCGAGGAAGGGAAGGGCTTTCGCTACATCATCGACTCCTGGAACGCCGAGCGCATCCTCATCGCCGCCGAGGCCATCGGCGACGCGCGCTTCTTCATCGAGCGCGCCGCCGCCTATGCGAGCGAGCGCGTCGTCTTCGGACGCCCCATCGGCGCCAACCAGGGCGTCCAGCTCCCCATCGCCCAGGCCTACGCCCACACCGAGGCCGCCGACCTCATGCGCTTCGACGCCGCCGCGAAGTTCGACCGCGGCGAGCGCTGCGGCGCGGAGGCCAACATGGCCAAGCTCCTCGCCTCCGAGGCCGCATGGGAGGCGGGCAACGCCTGCCTCAATGCGCACGGCGGCTACGGCTTCGCGAAGGAGTACGACATCGAGCGCAAGTTCCGCGAGACCCGCCTCTTCATGACGGCGCCCGTCAACAACAACCTCGTCCTCGCATACCTGGGACAGAACGTCCTCGGTATGCCCCGGTCGTACTGAAAAAGACTCATGGCCAACGACGCTCTCGTCCGCTCCTGGCTCTACGTCCCCGCGCACAAGGAACGCATGATCGCCCGGTCGCTGGAACTCCCGGCGGATGCCGTCATCTACGACTACGAGGACGCCGTGCCCCCAGCGGAGAAGGTGGGCGCACGCAGCGTGCTCGCCGGGGCGCTTCCGGCAGTGCCGCCGGAGGGCACCCCGCGCAGGTACGTCCGCGTCAACAACCCCCGCCATGAGCACCTCTTCGCCGACGACCTCCGCGCGGCGTTGGAACTGAACGTGGAGGGCATCTGGCTCCCCAAGGTGGAGAGCGCCGCCCAGGTGCAGGGCGTCAGCGCCGCGCTCGCGTACGAGGAGGAGCGCATGGGCGTCGAGCCCGGAACGACCCGCCTGGCGCTGCTCATCGAGAGCCCGCTCGGTGTCGTGAACGCCTACGCCATCTGCGCCGCCGACCCGCGCGTCATCGCCGTGCAGTTCGGCGGCGAGGACTTCTCCCGCGAGATGGGCCTGCCGCTCGTCCGCACAGGCGAGGCGAAGGAGTTGCTCTACCAGCGCGCAGCCGTTGCCACCGCATGCGCCGCGGCGGGCGTGCAGCCCGTCGACGTCATCTGGACGGCGTTGAACGACCTCGAAGGCCTCGCTGAGGAGGCCGCCCAGGCGCGTCGGCTCGGATTCACTTCCAAGGCCGTCATCCACCCCTCGCAGATCGAGCCGGTCAACGCCGCCTTCAGCCCCACGCCGGAGGAGGTCGCCTACGCGCGGGAGGTCATCGCCGCGCTGGAAGAGGCCGTCGCACAGGGCACCGGCGTGCTCAACTACCACGGCGCTTTCCTGGAAGAGCCCGTCATCGCCCGCGCCCGCCGCACCCTCGAGCTCGCCGAACGATTCCATGTCAAATAGCCGCACCCTGTCTGTTCCCCTCTCCTGAGGGAGAGGGTGCCGCCGCTTGCGCTCTCAAGCGCAGCGGGAGCGGGTGAGGGCCCTCCGGGCGGGGTGCGGGTAGGGGGTTTCGTTGCACAACTGCCCGCGCCCGCCGTACAGTACCCCCGACGCCGCACCGAAGGAGGCGAACGATGGCCGACCAACAGCGTGAAGCACTGTCGCCCGGCGAGTTCATCGAACTGCTGGAGCAGACCCGGGCCGAGTTCCTCGAAGGCAAGTCGCCGTACCGCGGCGACGGCATCAGCGGCAAGTCGAAGGAGGAGATCGCCGCCTCCAAGCGCCGCTTCCACACCGGCGGCGACCCCAACCACCGATTCGAGGGCGAGCGCTACCTCCACGTGACCGACAAGGCGATACGCCGCAAGCAGCTCCGCAAGCTCGTGGACGAGGGTGGCCAGACCACCGTCGGCGGCCCGATGCCCAGCCACCCCATCCTCGCCCGCTGGCACTCGCAGGAGATGGGTCTCTCCGACGCCGAGATCGACGCGCTGGAGAAGGAGGACACGCCCGCCGAGACGCTCGTGAAAGAGGGCTGGTGGTTCGACCTCCAGCGCTCCAACCCCTGGCCCGTCGCCCTCAGCAGCGCGCTCGTTGGCGAGGGCTCCAAGCGACTCCCCGGCGCGGTCGAGCACTACGAGCAGCTCATCGCCGACGCCCGTGAGCACTACGCCTCGCTCGGTGTCGAGAGCGTCGACAGGGCAGTGCAGCTCCTGATCGAACACGCGCCGTTCGGCGCCGACATGGAGCACGCCATGTTCGGCGAGGAGGTCGTGCGCGAGACCGCCACGACCGCCGGGATCCAGGACGAGATGCGCCGCGCCTTCATCCTCACCATGCAGCGCAACGCTCGCGACAGGGTCTGAGGCGCATGGGCAACCAACCGCCGTTCCGACCGGACGAACTGCTCACCCCGCCGATGCAGGGAACGGTGTTCGTCCACTTCCTCCAGCGCGAGAAGATGCGCAAGTACTCCGCCGCGCCGCCGTTCCTCCACGCGCTCATCCGCGGCGAGCTCTCCGTCGAACAGCTCCGTATGTGGGTGCAGGACCTCTACCCGTACTGGAACGAGGGCCTCGCCTTCGCCACCGGCGCGGTCTACATCAAGACCAACGACGAGCCATGCCGCACGCAGATGCTCCGGCGCATGGTGGAACTGGAGGGCACGGAGGTCGTCAACGACCTCACCGGCGCAACGACCCCCGCCTACGAGGAGCTGTGGCTCCGGTTCGGCGAGGGCATCGGCGTCTCCCGGGAGGAGGTGCTGGAGTGGCAGCAGTTCACCCGCACCTACTTCTCCATACGAACGCTCATGACCTACTCCCGCTACTGGGACTGGACGTGGCTGGACGGCATCGCCACCTGGTATGCGGCGGACCTCTATTGGCGCGAGTACTACGGCGCGGTGCGACAGGCGCTGGTTGACAGGTACGGCGTCGCCCCGGATGCACTGGAATTCTTCGACGTGCTGCTGAGCGACCTCGCAACGCACCTGCCGTGGGAGGAGGAGGCGCTGGCGTACTGGGCCTGCACCACGGAGCGCCAGCTGACGGCGGCCCGCGCCTTCCGCGAGCGGCTCGACATCGAGTACCAGCTCCTCGTCGCCCTCAACGAGGCCCGCACCGCCGAGCGCCTCCCGTTCCAGGTCCCCGCCTGATCCAACACCCTCGTCATTCCCGCACCGGCGGGAATCCAGGGTGCGCGGGCAGCGCACGACGCCCCGCGAAGCGGGAGCGCGCTCGTCATTCCCGCGAAGGCGGGAAGGTGGATTCACATTCGAAGTGCAACACTTGCTCTCGTAGCACCTCGGCCGGGGTCCGCCACCCGAGGCACTTGCGCGGCGTATTGTTATACACTCTCAACAGCGCCGTGAACTCTCCCTCCGACAGTGAGGCCAGGTTCGTCTTGCGGGGTAAGAACCAGCGCATCCGTCCGATAGCGTTCTCCACGCCTCCCTTCTGCCACGGAGAATAGGTGTCGCAGAAGAACGTCTCGATGCCCCAGGCGTGGAGTTCGTAGTGGTGGGCGAACTCCGTGCCGTTGTCGAACGTGACCGTCTGGCGGAACTCCGGTGGCAGCGGTCCCAGGACGGCGGCGATGGCTTTGGCGACCGGTGCTGCTGCCCTCGAAGGTCGCCGCACCGCGATCAGCAGCCTTGAACGGCGCTCGTGCAGCATCAGCACCGTCTGCCCGGTCCTGCCGAACTGCATCCCATCCGCCTCCCAGTGCCCGAATGTCTGCCGGTCGGCAACTGCTGCAGGGCGTTCCGAGAGCGGCCGGCGGTGCAGAATGGTGCGGGCCGAACTGCTCCCTCCGCGCTGGTGCCGACCGCGCCGCCACTTCCCCCGTCGCAAGAGCTTGCGCCACGAATAGTCCTTCGTCCGCGCTATCTGCGCGTAGATGAACCGGTAGATGCTCTCATGGGAGGTGACGCTCTTGCCGCGCTCCTTCTTCAACCGCCCCGCCACTGCCTCCGGCGACCAGCCCAGTTGCAACCCGCTCAGCACATCCCTGCGGAGCTCGTCGTCTCGGTCCAGCCGTGCGCCACTCCAGCGCCGTGCACGGGCCTGCTCGTGGGCATAGGTCGCCCGGTAGCCGCCGTCCTTCGTGCCGTTGCGCTTCAACTCCCGAGCAATCGTCGGTGGCGGGCGATCCAGAGTTGCTGCGATTTCCCGGAGCGAGCGCCCCTCAGCACGTAGACGGGCAATCGCACAGCGTTCCTCAATCCCAAGCTGTCTATAGCGGTTCCCCATGGCAACACCTTAGTCTGGTGTTGCACTTCGTTTGTGAACTTAGGGAATCCCGCAGCCCGGTGTTCCCCCTCTCCGTCAGGAGAGGCCCGCGCCTTCAGCGCGTGG
Source organism: Dehalococcoidia bacterium (assembly GCA_965206315.1). Classification (GTDB taxonomy): domain Bacteria; phylum Chloroflexota; class Dehalococcoidia; order Lucifugimonadales; family Australimonadaceae; genus Bin16. Next base: position 2,465,119 of record OZ242210.1, on the reverse strand, counting down.
GTGAGGGCGTCTGGTCCCTTCCCCCTTGACGGGGGAAGGTTAGGATGGGGGTGAGACCCGCACAGGGCTGTACGCCCCCCGCGGCACCCGTTACAGTACCCCCATCCCGGAGGGAGGACCCGTATCGCATGAGCATCAAGACCGGTTGGGAAGGACGCTACTTCGATGACCTCCAGGTCGGCGACGTCTACCGCTCGTCCGTCGGCAGGACGCTGCTGGAAGCCGACAACACCTGGATGACGCTGCTCACCAACAACGACAACCAGATCCACTTCAACACCGAGTACGCGAAGAACACCCAGTTCCAGCGCCCGCTGATGAACAGCCTCGTCACCCTCGCCGTCGTCACCGGCCTCACCGTGCCGGACGTGAGCCGCAACGGCATCAACCTCGGCTGGGACAAGGTGCGTCTGCCGCACCCTGTCTTCGCGGGCGATACCCTCTGGTCCGAGACCGAGGTCATATCCACCCGTGAGTCGAAGTCCGACCCCCGGCGCGGCATCGTGCACATCAAGACGCGCGGCCTCCAGCAGGAAGGCGTCACCGTCATCGAGTTCGAGCGCGACATCATGGTCTGGAAGCGGGAGCACGCCCCCGGCAACGACGTGTTCCCCGAGCCCGCCGCCCAGTCAGTGTAGGAGGCATCATCATGGCAACCGGCATCACGAACGCGCTGGTCGACTACGCGCAGAACCTCAAGTACGAGGACATCCCGCCCGAGGTGCTGGAACGCACGAAGCACATGCTCCTCGACTTCCTGGGAGTCGCCTACGGCGGACTCCGCACCGGCGAGTCGTCCGGCCCCGTCATCGACGGCGTGCTGGACCTCGCATCAGGCGCGGCGGGGGAGAGCGCCGTGCTCGGACGCCCGGAGCGGCTTCCGGCGCACTACGCCGCGCTCCTGAACGCCACGTTCGCCCACAGCATGGACTTCGACGACACACACCGCGACGCCGTCATCCACATCGGCACGCCGCTCTTCGCCACGCTGCTCGCGCTCGCCGACGAGCACGACGTCAGCGGGCGCGACTTCCTCACCGCCGCCGTCATCGGCTACGACGTGACCGGCAAGGTCGGCAAGGCGCACGGCGGTTCGGTCCACGCGCGCGGCTTCCACCCCACGGCCACCACAGGCATCTTCGGCTGCTCCGCCGCGGGCGCGCGCCTGCTCGGCTACTCCGCGCAGCAGACCGCGAACGCGATGGGGCTGAACGTCAGCCAGTCCGCCGGTTCGACGCAGTTCCTGGAGAACGGCTCCTGGAACAAGCGCTTCCACACCGGCCTCGCCGCGCATAACGCCGTGATGAGCCTCGTGATGGCCCGCCACGACTACCTCGGCGCGACCTCGCCCATCGAGGGCAGCCGGGGCTACTTCGCGCTCTACGCCGGCGAAGGGGCGGACGCTTCCCGCGCGCTCGACGGACTCGGCAGCGACTTCGAGGTGATGAACACCGCGGTCAAGCCGTACCCGTGCTGCCGCTACAGCCACGCCACCATCGACGCCGTCGCCGACATCGTCCGCGCCGAGTCGCTCGCCTCGCCCGACATCGACGCCATCGACATCGCGATGGGCGAGACCGGCTACGGGCTCGTGGCCGACCCAGCGGAGATGAAGCGCGTGCCGTCCAACGTCGTCGAGGGCCAGTTCAGCGTCTACTTCGCGGCTGCCGCAACCGCGGGCAAGGGCGCCTACGCATGGGACGCCTACGACCGCCTGGACGACGCCGAGGTGCGCCGCCTGATGCAGCGCACGAGCGTCACGCTCGACGCGCGGTTCGGCTCCGGCATGGAGTCCATCGTCTCGCTGCGCACGGCGGACGGGCGCACCATCGAGCGCAACGTCCCGTACCCCAAGGGCGAGCCCGAGAACCCCATGACGTGGGACGAGATGCAGGCCAAGTTCACCGAGTGGAGCGGGCCCGTCATCGGCGCGGAGCGCGCGGCGCAGGTGATCCAGAGCGTCGCCTCGCTCGAGTCCCTCGCCTCGATGAGCGAGCTCACCGCCAACCTCGGTGCCTGATCCCCTCTCCTGAGGGAGAGGGCTAGGGTGAGGGGACTGCGCGCTGCGAGTTGGCAGGAGCACCCCGGCGCAGTTGTACGTCTGGGTGAACAGAAGGGGGACGCTATAGGACGCACATGCTTGTTTTGCGAGTCCGAGATGCGGCTCGATGAGGCCGGTGGGCTCTGCACATCGTGCGCGAGCGTTACGATGGACGCTTACGGGATAGCCCTTGAAGATTGGCAGCTGTATCACTGGCCTAAGTTAGCGTCTTTCGGTACCCTCGGTGAGAGGTACAGCGTAAAGGCATACGACCACCATTCTTGTTGGACAGCAGCTTCGGTATGGATAGTGATGGTTATCGCAGTGTCCAGTTTGATTTTCTTCTTCACCGGCAGTGGAGAGTCTACGTTTGGTTGGGGAATCTTCCTTGCTGTCCTGTTACTGATAGCAGCTGGGCTAGCTGAGAACAAAATCTCATCTTCCGTCACACAGAAGCGACAACGAATACTGATGGGAAGTCCTATCGCCTCTCGCATCAAGGCATATGAACAGGCCTTAGCAGCACGCTACGAGGCGAGGGAACAGAATCGCCAGCGCATCGAGAAGCACCGCGAGGCACTCCGGGTAGAGCAGAAGGCTGAGCGCGACGCCGAACGAGCCAGGATGAGAAAGGTAACGAGTTACTGGGAGTCGCTCAGCGGGGTTGAGTTCGAACGTGAATTGGCATCGCTGTTCATACGAGTTGGTTATCAGGTTGAAATGACGCCACCGTCAAGAGATGACGGCGTAGACTTGGTGCTGAGGAAGGATGGGCAAGTTGGCATCGTTCAATGCAAGCGCTATTCGCAACCTGTAGGCCCCGCAGCGGCGAGGGAGTTGTTCGGTAGCATGAATGCTTATCCGGCGGACTATGCGATTCTCGCTTGCACCGGAGGATTCACTCAAGGCGTCCGTCAGTTTGTGTGCGGTAAGCAGATGCACCTCATGTCGGTACATGACATAGTGCAGTTATCTGAACGTGGAGAAACCACACCTGAACCGCAAGCGATACTTACACAACAACGCTGCCCGAGATGTGGAGCGAAAATGACATTACGCGAAGGGAAATACGGTATGTTTCTGAGTTGCACCCGGTATCCCAAGTGCAGAGGTTCCAGGAGCGTAGCATGAGCCGATTGAGCGGGAAAGTCGCCATCATCACCGGCGCGGCGAGCGGGCAGGGGCGTCTCGCCGCCCAGCTGTTCGACAGCGAGGGCGCGGCGCTCGTGCTCGCGGATCTCGACGCCGACGGACTCGCGGAGACCGCAGCTTGGCTCACCGGCGCAGCCGCGCAGCCCGTAACCGTCGTCGGCGACCTCACGCAGGAGGACGCCAACCAGCGTCTCGTGGAGGCCGCGCTGGGCACACACGGACGCATCGACACGCTCTACAACGCCGCCGGTCTCGTGCGGTTCAGCCCGCTCCACGAGACCACCCTCGAGGACTGGCGCTTCGTGCTCGACCACGAGCTGACGATGGTCTTCCTCACCTGCAAGCACGTCCTGACGTCCATGATGGAGGCGGGCAGGGGCTCCATCGTCAACATATCGTCCGTCTCCGGCTACTCCTCCGGTTCGAAGCGCCATCCTGCCCACGCGGCGGCGAAGGCGGCCATCGCCGGGCTCACGAAGCAGGTGGCGGTCGAGTACGGCCCGTACGGCATCCGCTGCAACGCCATCGCGCCGGGCTTCCTCGTCTACGCGGAGGGACAGCGGCGCATCGCGGGGCAGAGCGGCTCCGGCCCGCCGAAGGAGGCCGTTCCGCTCGGCAGGCACGTCGCGCCGGAGGACACCGCCCTCTGCGCGCTCTATCTCGCCTCAGACGAGTCCGCGATGGTCAACGGCCAGACGCTCGTCGTCGACGGCGGTCGCTCCATAACCTGACGTTCCTCCGTCATTCCCGCACCGGCGGGAATCCAGAGTGCGCGGGCAGCGCACAAGGGGCTGTGGGGTGGGTAGGGTGTTGTCATGCAGAGCGGAGGGTAGCGGAGTCGAAGCATCTCTCGGGCTGGCTTGCCCCCTCTCCCTCAGGAGAGGGGAACGTGCTTTAGCGCGAGGGTGAGGGCCCTCGGTGGTGTGGGGCGCGGGGTGTCCGATGTAGGGGCGCCCCTCGTGGGTGCCCTGTCCGGCTCCGGGGCGCAGGCAGGTGTGCGGCGCGAGTCGCCTGCCAACGTGCTAACCTAACCCGCCATGAGCACCACCAACGCAAACACCGCAGACATCATCGTCATCGGCGCGGGCAACGCAGCCCTCTGCGCCGCGCTCGCCGCCCGCGAGGCGGGCAGGAGCGTGGTCGTCCTCGAGAAAGCCCCGGAGCCGATGCGCGGCGGCAACACCTACTTCACCGGCGGCGCCATCCGCTTCTCCTACAAGGGCATCGACGAGGTCGTGCAGCTCGTGCCGGACCTCTCGCCGGCCGAACTCGAGGTGATGGAGGTCGGCTCCTACACCGAGGCCAAGTACTTCGAGGACCTCATGCGCGTCACGGAGGGACTCTCCGACCAGGAGATGGCCGATACGCTCGTGCGGCAGTCGTTCCCCACTATGAAGTGGATGTACGAGCAGGGCGTGCGCTTCGTGCCGTCGTGGACGCACCAGGCGTTCAAGGTGGAGGGCAAGTTCCGTTTCTGGGGCGGCCTCTGCCTGCAGGCCGTCGGGGGAGGGAAGGGCCTCTCCGACCAGCTCTTCGAGATCGCCATCGAGCGCGGGATAGACATCCGCTACGACCACACGGCGATGTGCTTGGAGCAGGACGACTCGGGGCGCGTGAACGGCGTCACCGTGCGCACGCCCGACGGACGGCAGACGCTCACCGGCGGCGCGGTCGTGCTCGCGTGCGGCGGCTTCGAGGCGAACCCGGAGATGCGCGCGCGCTACCTCGGCCCCGGCTGGGAGCTCGCCAAGGTGCGCGGCGTCCGTTACAACACCGGCGACGGCCACAAGATGGCGTTCGACGTCGGCGCGCAGGCGTTCGGCCACTACAGCGGCTGCCATGCCGTGGCGTGGGACCTCAACGCCCCGCCGTTCGGCAACCGCTCCATCACCGACCTCTACCAGAAGCACTCGTACCCGTTCGGCCTCATCGTGAACGTGGACGGCAAGCGTTTCGTCGACGAGGGCGCGGACTTCCGCAACTACACCTACGCCAAGTACGGCAAGCAGATCCTCTTCCAGCCGGAGCGGGCAGCGTTCCAGTTGTTCGACCAGAAGACGCTCCACCTGCTGCGCGACGAGTACCGCATTCCGCAGGTGACGAAGGGCGAGGCCGACACCATCGAGGAGCTCGCCGACCAACTGGGCATCGACCCTGACGGACTCGCGCAGACCATCGCCGAGTACAACGCCGCCTGCCGGCCCGGCGACTACAACCCCACGGTGCTGGATGGCGTCCATACGGAAAACATCGAGCCGCCGAAGACCAACTGGGCGCTCCCGCTCGACACCCCGCCGTACGAGGGCTATGCCGTGACGTGCGGCATCACGTTCACCTTCGGCGGGCTGCGCATCGACCGCCGCGCGCAGGTGATGGACACGACTGACAACCCCATCCCCGGCCTCTACGCAGCGGGCGAGATCGTCGGTGGGCTCTTCTACCACAACTACGCCGGCGGCGCAGGCCTCATGCAGGGCTCCGTCTTCGGGAAGATCGCAGGTGCCTCAGCCGCCGAAGACGTGGGCTAGGGTCCACAGCCCGTCGTTCCTGCGCAGGCAGGAACCTCGCATTCCACCTCTCCTGAGGGAGAGGTCGACGCGCTTGCGCGGCGGGTGAGGGCCCTCGGGGTGGTGCTGGGCATGGCGTCTCCATTTCATACCCTTACACGGCCCGCCAGGGCACACGGGGTAGGGGCGGTGTGAGGATGTCTGACACCCGCCCATTGCGCTGCCGCGCCCCCGCCGCCTACGCTGGACCCAGCCCCGCAGCGCCAGCGCCAATCCCACCTGCCCACGAGTGGAATGTTGCCAATTGTTACCGAATGTTACCGACCGCCCGAGCGCGGACGGCATCGCTTCTCCTGCGAACCCGAGGCGCACTCCTAACTGGCCGGCAACAGACCATCACGAATGCAGGCGGAGAACAGCGTTTGACACCCCCCAAGGCGGCGGGTATGTTCGCCGCGCGGAACACCATCGATCCCGGAGGAGGGCGAACCCATGGCAGGAAAAGTGCAACTCAGCTTCATATCGGCGAGGAACGAGCGCATCGCCAAGCTGCTGGACGGCGAGGTGGAGGTGGAAGGCGTTGACCTCGTCTGGACGAACTCCGACCCCTCGGAGACCTTCTGGCGCCAGCTCAAGTTCGAGGAGTTCGAGGTCTGCGAGATGTCCTTCTCCTCGCTCCTCATCGCCAAGGCCCGCGGCAGCGACATGGTCGCCATCCCCGTCTTCCCGTCGCGGCGCTTCATGCACGCGCAGCTCTCCGTCAACGTCGACTCCGGCGTCGAGAAGCCCAACGACCTCTACGGCAAGCGCATCGGCGTCGGCGAGTACCAGCAGACCGCCTCCCTCTGGACCCGCGGCGTCCTCCAGCACGACTTCGGCGTCGACCAGTTCAGCGTCGACTGGTGGATGGAGCGCTCTGAGGAGCTGAGCCACGGCGGCGCGACCGGCTTCAAGCCGATGGATGGCATCAAGTTCAACCGCATCCCGGAGGACAAGAGCCTCGCGACGATGCTCGCCCGCGGCGAACTCGACGCCGCCCCCATCGGCCGCGCCTTCTCCAACGAGAAGAACGTCATCGACCGCTCGACCACCATCCGCCCGAAGCCCGAGGAGTTCGCCAAGGTCAAGCCGCTCTTCCCGGACTTCATGGCGGAGGGGAAGCGCTTCTTCGAAACGCACGGCTACATTCCCGCCAACCACTGCTACGCCATACGCGGCGACATCCACGAGAAGTATCCGTGGGTCGCCTTCAACCTCTACGCAGCCTTCGTGCGCGCGAAGGAGGAGTGGTACGCCGAGCTCTCCAGCCGTGTTCCGAGCGACCTCATCTTCGGCTCGCAGTACATGGCGCAGACCCGCTCAATCTTCGGTTCGGACCCCTTCACCTACGGACTGAAGGACAACCAGAAGATGATCGACACCATGATCGGCTTCTCCCACGAGCAGGGCTTCATCCCCCGCAAGCCGGACATGGAGGAGCTCTTCGCCCCGCCCATGCTCGACCTGTAAGCACGGGGGAGCAATCCCCTGTCATTCCCGCACCGGCGGGAATCCAGAGTGCGCGGGCAGCGCACGCGGAGGGGTGTGGGAGGGCGGCCCTGATCCCTTCCCCCTTGATGGGGGAAGGTTAGGATGGGGGTGACCGGGGTCTGGTGTAGGGGCGTCCCTCGTGGGCGCCCTTGCTTGATCCCCTCTCCTGGGGGAGAGGGCAGCGCGCTTCAGCGCGCGGGTGAGGGCCCTGCAGGGACGGGGTGTGGAGCGGCGCCTGATGTAGGGGCGTCCCTTGTGGACGCCCTTGCCGTCGTTCCTGCGGAGGCAGGAACCTCGCAGTCTGCCTGCTCCCCTCTCCTGGGGGAGAGGGTAACGCGCGTCAGCGCGGGGGTGAGGGCCTGCAGCAGGCCTGCCCATGCCACTCGCCGGTTGACCGAGCGCACGCCTCTCCTTAGCATCGTTATATGGCCGAGCCCCAACCGAGCCGCGCGCTCTTCGCTGACCTCTACGAACTGACCATGGCGCAGGCGTACTGGCAGCACGGCCACAACGCCCCCGCCACCTTTAGCCTCGCCTTCCGCAATCTCCCGCCCGACCGCGGATATGCAGTCTTCGCCGGGCTGGAGGACGCGCTCGCTCACCTCGAGGCGCTCCGCTTCACCGACGCGGACGTCGCCTACCTGCGCTCGCTCGGCCTCTTCGACCCCGCATTCCTCGACTGGCTGCCGTCGCTGCGCTTCACCGGCGACGTCCGCGCGATGGGCGAGGGCGAACTCGTCTTCGCGGAGGAGCCGGTCGTCGAGGTCACCGCGCCCGTCATCGAGGCCCAGCTCGTCGAGACGGCGGTGATGAACGCCATCGGCCTGCAGACGATGCTTGCTACGAAGGCCGCGCGCGTCATGTACGCGGCACAGGGCAGGGCGGTCGTCGAGTTCGCGGCGCGCCGCACCCAGGGCGAGGAGGCGGCGGACCGGCTCGCCCGCGTCAGCTACCTCGTGGGGTTCGGCGGCACGAGCAACGTGCTCGCCGCCGCCCGCTACGGCATCCCGCCGGTCGGCACGATGGCGCACTCCTTCATCTCCAGTTTCCCGACGGAGACTGAGGCGTTCGACGCCTACGCCGACTCCTTCCCGGACACGAGCACGCTGCTGGTCGACACCTACGACACGGTCGAGGGCGTCCGTCGCGCCGCACAGACGGGGGTGCGTCTCCGCGAGTCCGGCCACGCGCTGCGCGCCATCCGGCTCGACAGCGGTGACCTCCTCGCGCTCTCCGTCGCGAGCCGCAGGATCCTCGATGAAGCCGGCCTGACGGACGTGCGGGTCTTCGCCAGCGGCGGTCTCGACGAGTTCGACATGGAAGCGCTGCTCGCAGCCGGAGCGCCGATCGACGGCTTCGGCATCGGCACCAAGCTCGGCGTCTCGGCCGATGCGCCGTGGATGGACTGGGCGTACAAGCTTGCTGAGTACGATGGCGCGCCCGTGCTCAAGCTCAGCGAAGGCAAGGCATCGCTCGCCGGGCGCAAGCAGGTCTACCGCCGGACGGACGCGGATGGGATGTACACGAGCGACAACCTGGCGCTCGAGGACGAGCGGCTTCCGGACGCAGACGGCGCGCCCCTGTTGGCTTCCGTCATGCGCGACGGACAGCGCACCGGCCCGGCGCCAACGCTGCCGGAACTGCGGGAGCGATTCGCCGCCGGTTTCGCGCGCCTGCCGGAGTGGTACAAGACGCTGCGTTCGCCTGACCTCTACCCCGTGCACCACACCTGGGCGCTCGAGGAGTTGCAGTGGGGTGCAACGCAGAACACGCTTGCGCGGCAGCAGCGGGACAAGAATTCCCTCTCCTGAGGGAGAGGGCAACGCGCTTTAGCGCGTGGGTGAGGGCCCTGTGTGGGAAGGGCATGGGCGGGGCGTTTGGTCCCCTCGCCCTGAGGGGAGAGGGTTAGGGAGAGGGTGAACCGGCGGTGTGGAATGGGGGTGTTGTCATGTTGAGCGGAGCCGGAGGCGTAGTCGAAGCATCTCTCAGGGGGTGCTTGGTCCCTTCCCCCTTGACGGGGGAAGGTTAGGATGGGGGTGAACAGGGTGGGGTGTGGTACCCCTCTCCCTCGGGGAGAGGTCGCCGCGCAGCGGCGGGTGAGGGCCCTCCAGAGGCTGGCCGCTACTCCTCCGCCAAGGCCTCTTCCGTCGTCGTGAGCACCGCGCCGTTCAGCTCCATCAGGTGCAGCGCCCGATCGCCGTCGCCGGGTTCGACGTTCACCGCCGCGACGGCGTCCGCCAGCACGTACGTCTCGTAGCCGTTGGCGAGCGCGTCCACAACCGTGTTCACCACGCAGTAGTCGGTAGCCAGCCCGCCTACGTACACCCGGTTGATGCCGCCCGCCTTGAGCTGCGCGTCGAGGTCGGAGTCGATGAAGCCGGAGTAGGCGTCCTTGTCCAGGCTCGCGCCCTTGCGGATCACCCGCGTCCCCTCCGGCAGCCCTAACTCCGCGTGGAACGCCGCGCCGTGCGAGTCCTGCACGCAGTGGTCCGGCCACTGCCCGCCCTGCGCCGCGAACGACAGGTGCCCCGCCGGGTGCCAGTCCTGCGTCGCGAACACCTTGCCGCCGCGCTCCGCGAACGTCCTGGCGGTTGCGCCCATCTTCCGCGCCACGGCGTCCCCGCCGGTCACGCCCAGCGACCCGCCGGGACAGAAGTCGTTCTGCACGTCGACGACGATCAGCGCGTCCAGGTTCGTGATTCGCATGGCGTCCCTCCTCGCAGGCGACTCCCTCTATAGTACCCCCGTTCATGCCTGTGGAGAGAGGGCAGGGGACGTGGCATGCTAAACTGACCTCCGAGGAACGGTGATGCACTTCACGAAACTCCAGGGCGCAGGCAACGACTACATCTACGTCGACGGCCTGAACGAGCAACGCGACTGGCCGGACATCGCCCGGCGCATATCCGACCGCCATTTCGGCGTCGGCGCGGACGGTCTCATCGTCGTCGCGCCGTCTGAACGCGCCCCTGTCCGGATGCGGATGTACAACCTCGACGGCTCCGAGGGCGAGATGTGTGGCAACGGCATCCGCTGCTTCGCCAAGTTCGTCCTGGAGCGCGGCATGGTGCCCGCCAACGGGACCACGCTGGACGTGGAGACCGGCGCGGGCGTCTTGAACATCGCCCCACACTGGAGCGGCGACCGCGTCGTCGGCGCGCGCGTCAACATGGGCGAACCCATCCTCCGCGCCGAGGACGTGCCCGTCGACGCCTCGAAGATGGGCCCCAGCGACTACTCAGCGCTGGACGTCGGCCTCGTCGAATCGCTCGGGCTGCGTCCGGACGAACTCGCGTTCGACGCGCCGGTGGAGGTGAACGGCGTCACGTTCACACTCACCGCGGTCTCGATGGGCAACCCGCACGTCACGGCGTTCATCGACGAGCCGGTGAACGATGTCGAACTGGACAGGCTCGGCCCCCGCATGGAGCACCACGAGGCGTACCCGCGCAGGATCAACTTCCACCTGGCGAACTTCGTGGCGCGCGACCACCTCATCTCGCGCACGTGGGAGCGCGGCTCCGGCCTGACGCTCGCCTGCGGGACGGGCGTGAGCTCCATCGTCGTTGCGGCGCGCCTGCACGGCATGGTCGACGACGAGGTCCGTGTCGAGGTGCCCGGCGGCGAACTCACCATCACCTGGCCCGGCCACGGCCCCGTGTTCATGGACGGCGACGCGGTCGAGGTCTTCTCCGGCGAGTTCCCGGACTGAGAGAGGCGAATGCACGTAGCGATTCAGATCCGCGTGGACGACCTCAGCGATGAGCAGACGGTGGCCTGTTTGAAGAACGCCTTCACTGATGCAGTCTCGATTGAACAGGCTGTAGAGGACAGCATCGTGAGCCAGCGTTCCGCCTCGGCAATTGTATACGCATGCCGCCCAACCAATGAGTCAATGGCTGTATTCTCAATGCCGGGTGGAGGGGTGGTGGGGTATGTGCTGGAATTCGTCTACTCGTCCAACGAGACATTACTTGCTCTGACGGAGCACACGGTAGAAGTCATCGAGAGGCAGGTGAAGCGTAGCGGAGGCAGGTTCCAGTTCGTGAAGGCCAGACTCGAAGACGACAGTTCACCCGGTACTGCGGTGGAAGCCAAGCCGTCAGGCTGGCTTGACCGCGTTCAGACTCACGTTGCGCAACGTGACCTCTGGAATAAGCTGGCGCTTGTTGCTGTGCTGGCGCTGGGTGGCTATTTCGTTGCGGACTGGAGACAGGGACTCGCGTTGGCAGTCTTGGGCATAGGGGTTTCTTTGGCCGTGTCGCTCCTCGAGGCAACTCTGAAGCGACCGAGGATGGAATGGAGGATCAGATGAACTTGCGGAAGGAACCAGTGCGGGGGCGTGCCATTACCCAAACCCTTGCAGAGTACTTCAGAGCATCCGGTTTTGAAGTAGCCCAAGAAGAACGCCTACCCTGGGGAGGCAGGGCAGACCTCCTCGTTTACCTGCCCCATGACCGCATCCTGCTCTTCGAGGTCAAGGCTGGCGCGAAGAGTGACTACTTGGACATGCTCACCACGTTCGCACAGATCGAAGGTTACAAGGACAGGGTCCAGTACGCTTATCCTGACTCGGAAGTGACGGAAGCTGTGGTGACTAACATGATCGTGGGGAAGAATCTGGCCGACTTCTTTGCGGAATCAGGCGTGCATCTAATCCAGATACAAGACGAGAACGATAATCTGGACGCAAAGCTGGCCCCACTGCTGTCGGCCTAGACTGATGCTGAGGCACTGATGCGGGTCTACCTCGCCAACGTAGGTGCGAATTCCAGCGACCGCTTTGCCAGCCCCCTCTTCGATGACGGCACGTTCGAGTTCCTGCCCATCGCCGATAAGGAATCCCCTCGCGCTGTCCGTTACCGCGACCTGCGGTCGCACTACGACTCCGGCCGAGACCTGCGGGACTATGTCCCGCAAGACCTCTGGAACGCCGCTTGCCACAACGACCCCGAATTCGAGACGCTCACCTACGGCGACAGCGGCGACAACGGGCGCTCCTCGAACCTCACGAGCCTGGAGCGCGGCGACGTTCTGCTGTTCCTCGTGAGGCTGAGCCGCAGGGCAGGGGCACGAGCCAAGCCAGCCAAGTTAACCCCGGGGGATGGCTTCTACCTCATCGGCGGACTCCATGCAGAAAGCGAAGCAGCATTCCTGACGCCGGATTCGCCGCGTTTCACCAGGAACGCTCACGCGCTCAGGGGCGACAGGCGGTTCCTCGGAGTCGCAGGAACAGATAAGTCGCGCAGGTTGGATCGTGCCGTTCCCGTTACCCGTGAGATATGCGACCAAGCGTTCAGAGATACGTATGGCCAGCCGTGGGAATGGTCGGCTCACCGAAGCGAGTTGGGAGTCATCGGCTCCTACACCCGCGCCTGCCGCTGTATGCTGGACACGAGCGTCCCCGAACAAGTCAAACGCACGGAAAAGCTGCGGTCGTGGATTGCTCAGTACACCGGCGAGCACGACGCAGAGTTGTTGGAGGGCTGAACCCATACAGGAGGATTCGTCAGAATGACCACGCTCTACTCCTACATCGTACGCTACGATGAAGGCTTTGCCCCAAACCCGTTCCACCGCGTTTGCACACTCGCGTGCTGCAAACCTGGCATTCGTCGAACTGCTCGGAAGTGGGATTATGTAATTGGTCTGACCGGTGCTGAGTACAGAAAATCAGCAGTGGAGTACCGCGTCGTTTACGCTATGCGGATAACCGAGGAACCGATGACTTTCGAAGAGTACTCGCGCAGCGCACGTTACCAAATCAAGCGTCCAGACATGAACGCGGGCACCGCGAAGACTCGCGGGGACAATATCTATCACAAAGACAACAAGGGCAACTGGAAACAAGACCTGTCTTGGCACAGCCATCGCGACGGAACACCCTGCTTGCAACACCAAGAAACCGACTTGGGTGGCGAGAAGGTGCTTGCCAGCAGGAATTTCATCTACTGGGGCTGCGACGCCCCACCACTTCCAAGCGACCTGAGTACCCTTATCGTAGGCAGGAATTACAAACGCTTCCGATCACATGTTCGTGGAGAAAGAGAGGTAGTTGAGAACTTCATCGACTGGTTTGAAGGAAAACGGGCAAAGGGGTTCAAAGGGCGGTTGAGTACGCCGTTCGATTGGGAGTAAGATTCCCTCCGCGACTTCGTTGACTCGCTGCGGAAGTCGTTGGGAGGGGCGCGCGATGGGAAACGTCGCTCACTGGGTACGCCTCGCTGTGCCCCTGGTGTTACCCCCTGCAAGAACTGCTGACGCCTTCCTATGGCAGACAGCGCTGCCCGCCCGTCGCGCGGCTCCAACGTATTCGTGACATCCGCCCCTTCCACCAACAGTCCACGTCCGCGTACGCTGTTCCCATGAGCAAGGCGGTCGAAACGCAGGGCAACTGCAACCCGACCCGGCGGGATGAGCAGGAATGGGTGGGTTCGAGCAGTAATGACGGGCAAATGAGCAGTGGATGAGCAGTAGTGAGCAGTTGGACTGCTCGCACTGCGAGGCCGATCCAGAGGTGAAATCAGGGCTGGTGAGCAGAAATGAGCAGCGTGTCCTCCCAAAAGTTCTCTGTCGCTGCTGACGCTCGCGCCCGCCGCACGCCTGTATAATCCCAAACGATTCCTGACTTACCCGGAGGTTCCTTCCGTATGCAGCTCGCCAACCGGCTCGACCAGCTCCCGCCGTATCTCTTCCTGGAGATCAGCCGGAAGATCGCGGAGAAGCGCGCCCAGGGGATGGATGTCATCAGCTTCGGCATCGGCGACCCGGACATCCCCACGCCCGACCACATCCTGACCGCGCTCAAGACGACCTCCGACGACCCGCCCAACCACCGCTACCCCGAGTCCGACGGCCTGCCGGAGATGCGACAGGCCATCGCGCGCTGGTACACCCGCCGCTTCGACATCGAACTGGGCGACAAGGAGATCGTGCCGCTCATCGGGGCGAAGGAAGGCATCGGCCATATGGCGCTCTGCCTCATCGACCCCGGCGACGTCGCGCTCGTGCCGGACCCCGCGTACCCCGTCTACTCGGTCGGCACCATGTTCGCGGGCGGCACCTCCTACATGATGCCGCTGCTGGAGGAGAACGCCTTTCACCCGGACCTCTCGCTGATACCGGAGGACGTCGCCCGGAAGGCGAAGGTGCTCTGGTTCAACTACCCCAACAACCCCACCGGCGCGCTCGCGACCCCCGAGCTGTTCGAGCAGGTCGTCGCCTTCGCGAAGGAGTACGACGTCGCGGTCTGCCACGACGCCTGCTACTCCGAGGTGACGTTCGACGGCTACGTCGCGCCGAGCTTCCTGCAGACGCCCGGAGCGATGGACGTGGGCATCGAGTTCCACTCGCTCTCCAAGACGTACAACATGACCGGTTGGCGCATCGGCATGGCCGTGGGTAACCAGCAGCTCATCGACGCGCTCATACGCGTGAAGTCCAACCTCGACTCCGGCATCCCGCAGGCGGTGCAGTACATGGGCATCGAGGCGCTAGACAACACCACGCCCGAGTGGCTGGCCGCCAACAACGAGATATACCGCAGGCGGCGCGATCGCGTCGTGGACGCCCTCACGGCCATCGGGCTGAAGGTGAACCGCCCCAGGTCCGGCTTCTACATCTGGGCGCGCTGCCCGGACGGCTGGACCTCGGCCCAGTTGGCTACCGAACTGCTCGACAAGCACGCCGTCGTCGTGACGCCGGGACGGGGCTACGGCGAGGCGGGCGAGGGCTACATCCGCCTCTCGCTCACGACGCCCGACGAGCGGGTGGACGAGGGCCTGCGCCGGCTCGAGGGCTGGCGTCTGCCGGACGCGCCCGTGGGATAGGACACGAGCGCCTTCTCCATACCGGCAGCGGCAGGTAGAATCCACGTCATCAAACCGGAGCGGCTCACTCATAGCACGGCGATCGAGAACGGTGGAAACGGCCCAGACGCCTGAGCAGGCGCTGCTCGTGGGCGTGGGCATCAAAGGGCGGCGCTCGCCCTGGACGGTTGCCGACTCGCTCGAAGAGCTCGCCCAGTTGGCCGATACCGCGGGCGCAGAGGTGGCCGGATCGGTCTCTCAGCAATTGGAAGCGCCGTCCCATACGTACGTCGGCAAGGGCAAGCTGCAGGAGATAGCGGACGCCCGCCGCGCCATCGGCTTCGGCACCCTGATCTGCGACGACGAACTCACGCCCACGCAGCAGCAGAACCTGGAGCGTGCACTCGGGGAGCGTGTGAAGGTCATCGACCGCACCGCCCTCATCCTGGACGTGTTCGCACGACACGCGAGGACCCGCGAAGGGCGCCTGCAGGTGGAGCTGGCGCAGGCGGAGTACCTGCTGCCGCGCCTGGCGGGCCAGTGGAGCCACCTCGAGCGCCTCGGAGGCGGCATCGGCACACGAGGCCCCGGCGAAACGCAGATAGAGACGGACCGGCGGCTCGTCGGCCAGCGCATCCAGCGACTGAAGCAGGAACTGGAGAAGGTGCGCCGCCACCGCGCCCAGTATCGCGAACGGCGTCACAGGAATCGGCAGCCGGTTGTCGCGCTCGTCGGCTACACGAACGCAGGGAAGAGCAGCCTGCTGAACGCGCTCTCCGGCGCGGGCGTGCTCGCGCGCGGCCAGCTGTTCTCGACACTCGATCCCGTAACGCGCAAGGTGCGCCTGCCGGACGGAGGAGAGGCGCTGCTGACGGACACGGTGGGCTTCATCCAGAAGCTGCCCACGACGCTCGTCGCGGCGTTCCGCGCAACGTTGGAAGAGGTGCAGGATGCATCGGTGCTGCTGCACGTCGTGGATATCTCGCACCCCAACGCCGCCGAGCAGGTGGAAGTGGTCGAGGACATCCTGCGCGACCTGGAACTCACTGACACGCCGCGCGTGCTGGCGCTGAACAAGGTGGACCTGCTGGACTCCGGCAACGGCGCAGGTTTCGTACCGAGCGTGGAAGGCATCAAGGCGGTGCTGACGTCGGCGGTGAGCGGCGCGGGGTTGCACGAGCTCCTGCAGGCAGTGTCCACGCAGGTGAACGATGATGTACCATCCGGCGCCGAACCGGCGCTTGCAGGCGCGAAAGCCAAACGAGGAGCGACCCACAGGAACCATGCCTGACGACGAACTCTTCCAACTGCCTGAGCATCCTTTCTACAGTTGCGAGGAGGACTGCTTCCTCGTTGCCGACGGGTCGCAGATGGGCACGGCAGCAGCCGTCCTGGCGTTGGAGCCGCTGCTCAAGCTGATGGTCGGCGAAGGCAACATCTTCGAGCGGCGCCCGGTGAAGGTCGCCGAGAAGGACGATCTGCACGTCAGCGTGGAATGCGAGGGCGGCGAGGTCGTGCACATCGACTTCGACGCGCTCACGGCCCGCAAGACGACGCCGCAGGGCGAGTTCCTGTACCGGGGCGGCCTCGAGGATGCCAACGAGGGCATGGGATATTTCCCGGCACGCTAGACCACGTTTCACGGCGCTGGCGGCCATTGACCATTCCCAGGCGTCATTGCGCACTATTGCTGTTATGTAAAGTAGATGGAGTTGCAACGCCATCCTCCTGCCTCCGGCCATCGGGCTCTCCTCCCCCCTTCCGGCAGCGGCGTCACGTATCCTTGGAAGATAAGGGTTCGTTGGAGCGTTCGGAATGGCGAGGCAGTTGTCCGGGATGCGCGCAGCGGCATATGTCGCCGCAGTTGCGGCCGTCCTCGCCGGGGTCGGATGCGCGCAGGAGGAGCACAGCGAGTTCGTCGAAGTCGTCGAAGTGCTCAAGGAAGACTTCATCGACCGGGACAAGCTCTCCGCCACGGAGATGGAGCGTGCGGGCATCGAGGGGCTCCTGGAGTACCTCGACGACCCTTACACCTCCTACCTCGATCCCGAGCGCTATGCGGCGTTCAACCTCTCGCTCGAAGGAGACCATCCCGATTTCGAGGGCATCGGCGCGAGCGTTACCGAGGTGGACGGCCAGATCATCGTGCTGGGACCACTCCCCGGCTCGCCCGCCTTCGACGCCGGGCTGATGCCGGGTGACATCCTCGTCAGTGTGAACGGCGAGTCCATCGAAGGGCGCACGATCGAAGAGACGGTCGCGCTGATACGCGGGCCGAAAGGCACGGAGGTCGTGCTTGGTGTCTCACGCGCCGGCATCTCGCGCCCCGTGGAGATTCCCATCGTGCGGGACACGATAAGCGTCAGCTCCGTGCATTCCCAGGTCCTCCCCGGCGGCTTCGGTTACATACGCCTCTCGTCGTTCGACGCAGAGTCCGGCGCCGACCTGCGGACCGCCATAGCCGACCTGCGCGGTCTCGGTGCTGAGGGACTCGTACTGGACCTGCGGAACAACGGAGGCGGGCTCGTGACCGCCGCCGTGAGTGTCGTCTCGGAGTTCGTCGAGGAAGGCGAAGTCATCCGCTGGGTGGACGCGAACGGGAACGAGACCGTGGAGCACGTCACAGGAGAAGGAACGGCCTACGACCTCCCGCTCGTGGTGCTCGTGAACGGCTTCAGCGCGTCGGCGTCGGAAGTGGTGTCTGGAGCATTGCAAGACCACGAGCGCGCCCGTATCGTCGGCACTCGCACGTTCGGTAAAGGCGCGGTCAACCTGCTGCGCGACCTCGAGTCCGGCGCGGGATTGAACCTCACTATCGCACGCTGGCTCACGCCGGACGGACGCACGATCGAAGGAGAAGGCATCGAGCCGGACGTGCGCGTCGGACGCGAGGTGAACGTGCGGGCGCAGGGGCGTATCGGCGAGCTGACGCGGACCCTCTGCGCGGCCTACGCGGAAGAGGCCGTTCCGCTGGATGGGTCCGGCGAACTCACGGAGGCGCTCGGGACGCTCTGCAGCATCCAACCCGAGCAGGACCCTGTCTCCTACCCCGACGATCAGCTGGACACCGCGGTTGCCGAACTCGAACGAATGACAGGCCGTTGAGCGATGCCTCCCAAACGCAAAAAGAAGAAACAGGCGGAGCAGCAGAAGCCCGGTCGACCGTACATCCGGACCGTGGCGGACAACCGGCGGGCGCGTTTCGACTACGACATCCTCGAGCGCCTCGAGGCCGGCATCGCGCTGACCGGCACGGAGATCAAGTCCGTACGCGATGCACGCGTCAACATCCGCGACGCCTATGCACAGGCGCGCAGCGGCGAGATGTGGCTCCACAACATGCACGTCGCCGCATGGACGAGCGCAGGGCCGTGGGGGCATGAGCCGACGCGCTCGCGGAAGCTGCTGATGCACTCGGGGGAGATAGAGCGGTTCAGCCGCGCGGCGGGGCAACGCGGCCTCACCATCGTTCCCCTGCGCGTCTACATCAAGGGACACCACGCGAAGGTGGAGCTGGCCCTGGCGAAGGGGCGCCGCCGCTACGACAAGCGGCAGGCCATCATGCGGCGCGAGTCCGACCGGGAGATAGCGCGCGCCCTCCGTCGGGAGGCCTGACTGACACGCGCCGTTTGACCGTCCCCTGCCCTCGCTGTACGATAGTAGTGCAACTGGTCTGCTGTGGGGATGCGTGGTTTCGACAGGGGATCAGCTTGGCAGGATTGCAGGCCGAGTTCGCCGCCCACTCGCTAATCAGACGGCAAAACATCAACTGCCGACGAACCAGTCGCACTGGCTGCCTAAACAGCGTAGCCACGCCCCGATAGCCCACTCCGGCGGCTACCGGAAGCGTCATACAGCCGGGGTGCAGTGGCTCTGATGCCGCTGCGAGCCACTCAAGACTTCGCGGCAGGTGGCGGGACGGCCCGCCGGTGGGCCCGCCCCAGCCACCCAACCAAACGCCGGCTAAGCCTGTAGTACATCCGCGCTGAGCGTCTTCTGGACGGGGAGTTCGACTCTCCCCCATCTCCACCACAGACGGGCCACGGGCTCAGACCCCCTTGGCTATGCAGAGATCGGAGGACTTGGGATGACAACGAAGGCACAGCCGAAGATGACCCTCGAGGCGAGTCACTGCGACCTATCTCCCACCGGGGCGCACCACTGGATAGTCGGTTCACCCAGCGCCACGATGGCCGGTGAGTGCAAGTACTGTCACGAAGCGCGAGAGTTCCACCCGTTCGAGGACAATATCGGCTTCAACAACAGCCCCAAGAGGAACCGCTCGGCAGCTGTCACAGGCGAATAACGCCCGCTGGCATCCGCCGCATCCCCTGGCCGTACTGACGGTACGCTGCCTCCCGCTTGGCAGGCCGGCGATGCTCGGCCGGTTCGTTCCCGTATAATCCGCGCCATCCCGCCCCTGAGTGAGGAGGCATGGCCTCTGCGATCCTGCGCGTGCGCGGACTGGTGATGGACTTCGGCGGCGTGCGCGCCGTCGACAACTGCTCGCTCAACGTGGATGAGGGCTCCATAACCGGCCTCATCGGACCGAACGGCGCGGGCAAGACGACGCTGTTCAACCTCGTCGCCGGTTTCCACAAGCCGACCGCGGGGCGGGTTACGTTCAGGGACGAGCGCATCGACGGGCTGCCGTCCTACCTCGTCTTCCGCAAAGGCATCGTCCGGACGTTCCAGATACCCCGCGAGTTGAAGCGCATGAGCGTCCTGGAAAACCTCATGCTCGTGCCGTCCGACCAGATCGGAGAGAGCATGTGGCGCGCCGTCGCGGCACGCTGGCTCGTGAAACGCCAGGAGCGGGCGATAGAGGCCCAGGCGCGCGAGGTGCTCGAGTTCACCGGGCTATCGGAGGTCGCGGACCTCCCGGCTGAGGGACTCTCCGGTGGGCAGAAGAAACTGCTGGAACTGGCGCGCACGCTGATGGCGAAGCCACGCATGGTGCTGCTCGATGAGCCGGGCGCGGGCGTGAACCCCACGCTCTTGAGGCGACTGGTGGACGGCATCCGGCGGGCGCGCGAGGAGCTGGGGATCACGTTCCTCATCATCGAACACGACATGGGGCTCGTGATGCGCCTGTGCGACCACGTCATTGTGATGAGCGAGGGCTCCGTCCTCACACAGGGCGCTCCGGCAGCCGTACAGCAGGACGAACGCGTCGTCCGGGCGTACCTGGGGGACTGAGCGATGCCGCTCCTCGATGCCACGGGCGTACGCGCCGGATACGGCGACACCGAGATATTGCACGGCGTGGACATGCGCGTGGATGCGGGCGAGATCGTGACGATCATCGGTCCGAACGGCTCAGGCAAGTCCACGATGATGAAGTCGATCGTCGGCATCATCCAGGCATCGGCGGGCGAGATATGGTTCGATGGCCGGCGCATCGAGGCGCTGCGCCCCGATCGCCGCATCCCGCTGGGGCTCTGCTATGTTCCGCAAACGGACAACGTCTTCCCTACCCTGACGATCACCGAGAACCTCGAGATGGGCGGCTTCCTGCGGAACGACAGGCTCGACGGCCGTATCCGGGAGCTGTTCGACCTGTTCCCTGACCTTGCGGAGAAGCGCAACGCGAAGGCTGGCGCTCTCTCCGGCGGGCAGCGGCAGATGATGGCCGTGGCGCGCGCCCTGATGCTGGAACCGAAACTGCTGCTGCTGGACGAGCCCACCGCCGGGCTCTCGCCGTTGTTGATGGGCACCGTGTTCCAGATGATCCAGAACATCAACGCCACCGGAGTAGCCATTCTGATGGTGGAGCACAACGCGAAGAAGGCGCTCGCCATCTCCCACCGGGGATACGTGCTGGCGGTGGGCGAAGTGCGCATGGAGAACACCGGGCCGGAGCTGGCCGGCGACCCGCAGGTGGGCCGGCTGTACCTGGGGAACGAATAGGCGGCGCGATGTTCATTACCGCACGCACGATGAGAAGTCCCGCGGTAGTCCGGGCGAGCCGCGTTGTGCAGGCCGTGCTCGCCGTCGTCTTCGTGGTCCTCGCGCTGAGCGAGATAGGGCTCGCGATGAACGGTGTCTTCCTCGGCAGCGTCCTTGCGCTGGGCGCGGTCGGCATCACACTCGTCTTCGGCGTGATGCGGTTCGCCAATATCGCGCACGGCGACATGATGACGATGGGCGCCTACGTGGCGTTCTTCCTGCTCGTCAGCGTCCTGCCGGAACACACGGGGCTGGGGCCCTTCACGTTCGGATTCCCGCTGCTCATCGCGATCCCGGTGAGCATGGCGGCAGTGGCGGCGCTGGCCGTGGGGATGGACGTGTTCGTTTTCCGCAGGCTGCGCCTCCGTCGGGCGAACATCGTGACGATCGAGATAGCCTCGCTCGGCCTCGCCATCGCGATACGCGGCTTCGTCCAGATGATCTGGGACACGCCCGTCCGCTACCTCCCCAACGAAGGCCGCCCGCACTTCTCCCTGCCCGCCGACATCAGCATCGCGCCGAATCACCTGTTCGTGAGCGGTGCCGCGCTCGTGCTGGCGATCGCCCTGCACCTGCTGCTCACGCGCACGAAGCAGGGCAAGGCGATGCGCGCAACCTCCGACAACCCCGACCTAGCACGCGCCAGCGGCATCAACACCGACCGAGTGCTGCTCTGGACGTGGGGCATCGCCGGAGCATTGGCGGGCGCTGCAGGCGTGCTGCTCGTCATATTCAACGCAACCTCCCAGCTGAAGCCCACCATGGGCTTCCAGTTGCTCGTGCCGCTCTTCGCGGCGGTGGTCGTCGGCGGCATCGGCAACCCGTATGGCGCGTTCCTGGGGGCGATGCTCATCGGCATCTCGATGGAGGTATCGACGGCGTGGGCGCTGCCGACCTACAAACCGGCGATAGCGTTCACCGTGATGGTGATCGTGCTGCTGTTCAGGCCGCGCGGCCTCCTGGGGAGCAAGGGCTGATGCTGGAGTTCCTCACCGCATTCGCCATACTCGTCGGCATCTACTCGGTGTTCGCGCTCGGCCTCAACGTGCACTGGGGATACACGGGACTCTTCAACATCGGGGTGGCGGGCTTCTTCGCCCTCGGCGCTTACGCCGCATCGCTCCTCACCATCCGCCCTCCGCTCTCTGACCAGGGCGAGGACTACCGCTACGCCGGCGACCTCGCGAACCGCCTCGACTCGCTGCCCGTCATCGGAGTGCTGGACCTCTGGTTCGTCGCCGCACTGATAGCCGCCTCGCTCGTGGCAGCCGCTGTCGCCCTCGTAGTAGGCACGATAACCATCCGGCTGCGCGGCGACTATCTCGCGATAGCGACACTCGGGATCGCCGAGAGCGTGCGCCTCGTCTTCCTCAACGAACGCTGGCTGAGCAACGGGAGCCGTGGCCTCTACACGATCCCCCGCGTGTTCGGCGACGTCGTCGCCCCGCAGGACTACGACCGCGTTTACCTCGTGGTGGTGCTGGCCGTGTTTGGGCTGCTGTTTGCAGGGATACGGGCGCTGGTGCACTCCCCGTGGGGACGCGTCCTGCGCGCGATACGCGAAGACGAGGTGACCGCGGAAGCGAGCGGCAAGCACGTGTTCCGCTTCAAGCTCCAAGCGTTCGTGCTCGGCGCGGTGATCATGGCCGTCGGAGGCGCGCTGTACGCTTTCAACTTCCGGGCGATCTCACCCATCACGTTCACCCCGCTCCTCGGTACGTTCATCATTTGGGCGATGCTCGTGGCAGGCGGAAGCGGACGCCTCTACGCGCCCATCGTCGGCGCGTTCGTCGTATGGGGCATCTGGAGCGGGTCCCAGTTCCTGCCCGACCTCATCGAACTGCTGCCGGAGGTCCTGAACGCGCCCATCCTGGACGCACTGGACTCCGTAGGCCTGCCGAACATCCGCTTCTTCGCGGTTGGCGTGCTCGTCGTGCTCGTGCTGCTCTACGCGCCGGACGGCATCACGCCTGGCATCGCACGACTGCGGGAGCGCCTTGCCGTTCGCTGGCGACGCCAGGCTCGAGCATAGAAGCAGGCAGCGCCATGATGGCGCTGCCTGCCACTGCCTGCTCTATACGGCGAGAGGGCTATTGAGAGATGACACGCTCGGTGACGAGCTGCCCGCCCGCGATCTTCCAGATCTCCATCGCGCCGGTCACGTCGCCGTTCTCGTCCAGGTCAACCGGGCCGCTGGCGCCCTGGTAGTTGATCTCCTGCCCGTCGCGGAGTAGCTCCAGCGCTCGCGCGATCTCAGCCTCACCGGGGCCGACCTCGACACCCGGCGGCCCCGCGACCGCGCGCATCGCGTCTCGGACGGCAACGGGGTCGTCCGAGTCTGCGGCCTCGATGGCGAGACCGAATATGACCATCGCGTCGTAGGACTCCCTGATGAACGGAAGCGTGCTGTCCCCGTACACGGCGGCGTAGTCGCTCGTGAACTGCGCCGTAGCCGCGCTCTCCACGGCGCCGGGGGCGGTGCCGTACATGCCTTCGAGGCTCGCTGCTCCCACTGCGGTTATCAGCTCTTCAGACTTGCTTCCGTCCACGAACAGGAACGTGTCCGCCGCCCCGTTGTCGATCGCCTCGCGGATGTAGACGCCGGCGCTGACCGGGTAGCTGATGGCGACCAGCACGTCAGGGCCGTTAGCGGTTGCCCGAGTCAGTTCAGAAGCGTAGGAGGGCTGGCCCGACTCGTGCGAAACCGCCGTCACCTGCCCGCCCAGCGCCTCGAAGGAAGCCGTGAACTGGTCGGCCAGTCCCTGTCCGTACGGGTTGTTTACGAACAGCACACCCGCGCTCTGGTAGCCGAGTCCACTCGCAAGGTTTGCGAGCACGACGCCTTGGAACGCGTCTGACGGAGCGGTCCGGAAGATGAAGTCATTGTCCTCCAGCACCGTTAGCGCCGGTGAGGTCGCGGACGGGGATATCTCCGGCACCTGGTTGGGGATGGTGACGGCGTTCGCAACGGCGAGCGTGATGCCGCTGGCCAGCGGTCCGATCAGCGCGGAGACGCCGTCCACGTTGACCAGCTTGCGCGCGGCGTCAACGGCTGTGACGTCGCTGGTCGCTCCGTCCTCGGAAACGACCTCGATGTCGCGCCCGCCAAGCACGCCGCCTGCGTCGTTGATGTGCTGGGCGGCGAGGAGGACGGCGTCGTTCATGGGGCCGCCGAACTCGCCAAGGTCGCCGGTGAAGTCCATCACCGACCCCACCTTGACCGGCTCAGACTCTCCACATCCAACAAGAAGAACGCTTAGAGCGGCGATAACGATCCCGTACTTGATGCGCTTCATCTGTACCCTCCGAGTTCTGACGTTGCTCACCACTGAACGAACATGGGCATGACGACGTGGACATACTCGCCACCATCGTCTACGGGGCGGATCACTCCGGGGCTCGAAGAGGTAGTCATCTCCAGAGCCACCTTGTCCTTGCCGATGACGCTGAGCACGTCGCTAAGGTAGCGGCTGCTGAACGCGATCTTCCCTTCCGCACCCTCAACGTCCGCTTCGAGGTTGCCCGTGTTGTCCCCAACCTCTTCCGCCCGCGACGATATCGTGAGGACTCCCGGGGCGCCGCCCTCGGCGCTCATCTGCAGCCTGATGATGCCGGAGCCGTCCTTCGCAAAGATGGCCGCCGTTCGGGTTGCGCGCTGCAACTCGTTCAGACCGATGATGGCGCGCGTGCCGTGCTCCTGCGGGATGAGCTGCGCGTAGTTGGGGAACGTCCCTTGGATCAACTGGGAAACCACCTCGATGTTCTTGAACCGGAAGAGGACCTGGCTTCGCTGTGTCGTGACCACGATGTCGACCGGGTCATCGCCGTCCAGGAGGCGCTCGATGTCAGAGAGCGTACGGGCCGGAACGATGACCGAGACCTTCTCGCTGGCGGGCTCCAGCAGCTGGGCCTTGCGCACTGCGAGGCGGAAGCCGTCAGCGGCAGCGAACGTCACGTTCGTGCCGTCGAGCTCGATGTTCACGCCGGTGAGCACCGGACGCGAGTCCTCGACCGCAGCGGCGAGCACGACCTGATGGATCGCGTCGCGCAGCGCCCTGCCCGACATCTTTGTCGAGACCCCCTGGTCTACAGCGGGGATGGGAGGAAACTCCTCGGCAGCCGTGCCGTTGATGTTGGCTTTCGTGCGGTCGCCCTCAACGGAGATGCCGCCTCCCTGGGAGGCCGTCTGCACCTTGATGGTCTGGCGACCAAGCGAGTTGACGAAGTCGGTCAGCAGCCTCGCGGGGATCGTTACCGCTCCCTCTTCCTGGATATCGGCGCCTATCCACGTGCTGATGGCAACTTCCAGGTTCGTGGCCGAGAGCTTCAGCCGGCCTTCGTCCGTGGCGAGGAGAACGTGCTGCGTGATGGGGAGCGTCGTACGCGTGGCGACCGCGGGCTGGACGATGCTGAGTCCCTGGCTGAGATTCTCCTGTAGGCAGTGTAACTGCATCTCGAAACCTCAATACGTTGTGGTTTTGCGGAAGGAAAACCTCCAGCCGCACTGGCAGCGCAGTATAGGGGACGCGCCGAGAAGGGGTCAACGAACAGACAGGGGAAAACCGGCGATCGCTGGCAGTGGGGGCGAAGTCGTGCTGAGTCTTCGCGGTTCCTACTGGCTCGAAAGGAAGGTGACCAGGATGTCCAGCTCTTCGGGAGAAAGCTGGGTCG
Organism: Dehalococcoidia bacterium; assembly: GCA_965206315.1. GTDB lineage: Bacteria > Chloroflexota > Dehalococcoidia > Lucifugimonadales > Australimonadaceae > Bin16. The sequence continues at coordinate 2,439,461 of OZ242210.1, read as the reverse complement.
CGAAGTCCTGCGGCATCAGCCCGTCCTCGTAGCCTTCGATGACTTCGGCGGACGGGTCGAGGATGGATGTGCGGATGTAGTCCGCGCCCTTTGCGCCGATCCCTGCGAGCGCGGGACCGTCGCTGCTGCCCCTGGACTGAGGGATGCTGTCCAACTCGTGACAGGTGGCGCAGGCATACGTGATGAAGAGCACCCGGGCATCGTTTGCGCCGCCGCCTGACTGAACGGGTGTGGGTGTCGGAGTCGGCAGGACCTCCACGTCATCGGGCGGCTCGCAATCGGCTCCTGCCGCGCCAACGATCTGCCCTTCCTGGGCAAGGTAGCACTCGGGTGTGGCAACTACGCCGACTCCCCCGCATGCCGCAACAACGGCGAGTAGGCCCAGGGCTGTGAAGGTGAACAGTATGGGGAGTATTGGACGGCGGAGTCGCACGCGGCCTCTGATGTCGGGAGGATGAAGGGCAGTTGTGATTTCTATCACGTTGTATCACCCGCCGCTTCGCTGTGTCAAGGAAGGATGCCAGGGGCAGGCCTCGGTGCATCATAGTGCCTGAACACAAAGAGAGGCGGGTCGGCGTTATCTCCCCAGATCGCCGGTCCGCCTCTCTTTACGCCGGAGACGCTGCTCAGCTTGCCCGCTTGACCTCTAGGGTCTCCCCCGGAGCAAGTGCAACACGCCGGACGTTGATGCCGAGCTTGAGGAGCCAGTAGCCAAGCGTGGCTTTGGACACCTCCAACTCAGCCGCCGTGGCCGAAAGGCCGTTCTCATTGATCTTCTCAGGCAACAGACGTTCGAGCGGTTGATGGAACCGCTCCTCCACCTCTCGCATGAGCCGGGTCTTGCGCGCCATGTGCTTACCCTCCTCCTTACGGAATGTTGAGACAGATTCTACACCTTCGGATGACACTCATGCCAATGTTTAGCATACGACTTTTCCGGACTTTGTGTTATCCAAAGACTTATACAAAGTATAAGAAACGTCCAGAACATACTCCTGCCCGCTCCCCATTCGGGTAGAATACGACCTCACCAGCCCGTGCTGACGCCCAGACCCCGAGGTTCTCCCCTTTGCCCGACGAGCTGATCGTCCTGCTGACCGCAATGACGCCCATCGGCGAGTTGCGCGCCTCGATACCCCTGGCCATCACCTCCATGGACATGCCCTGGCCGCAAGCGCTTGGCCTGTCGATCGTCGGGAACATCATCCCGGTGCCGTTCATCCTCTACGCGCTGCGTACTGTCGGCGCACGAGTGGAAGCGCAGCAGAACATCGTCGGCCGTCTCCTGCGCTGGCGCACCTCCCGCATCCAGCAGTCCTGGGGCCCGCGGGTGCGGCGCTACGGCTTCTTCGGCATCGTCCTGGCTGTCGCCATCCCCCTGCCGCTCACCGGCGCGTGGACCGGCGCGCTCATCGTCTGGACCCTGCACGAGCCGGTGCGGCGCGGCATGCCTGCCATCGCGGCAGGGGTCGTGATAGCTGGCATCGTCGTGACAGCCCTGACCCTCGCCGGCATCGAGATCATCCGCCTCACGTAGGCGCACTTACGAAGCGTGCTGCCACGAGCCCCTTGACAGCCGCACTCGTACCACTGCCCTACCCTGCCGCTCGAGGCGACACTGCCCGCAGCCGTATACAATCGGAACTGACGGCGACCGGCCACACGGAAGAGAACGTTGAATCCCTGGGCGAAGACGAAGCGCAATCACGGGTTGGAGCACGCGACCATATCGCTCCTGCTCCTGCCGTCGGTCAGCGGCAGGCCGGTGGCGGGCTATTCGATACCGACCGGGTTCCTCGTGCTCGGCGACATCCCCACGCAACAGGTCGAAGAGTCGGCGAGAGAGGCCCTCCGGCGGATGCAGGCGGGAGAAGGCAACCTGGCCGTATCCCCGTTCTGCGGGACCAACATCGTCGTGGGCGCTGCCCTCGCGACGATGGCGTCGCTGGGAGGCTACCGCATGGCCGGAGGCGGTAGCCGGGGACTGAGCCGCGCCTTCTCCAACACCATGTTCGCGATCGTGGTGTCGCGTCCTCTCGGTCGGCTCGTCCAGGAGCGTTGCACGACGTCTGCAGACGTCGGTTCGATGTCGATCCGCAGCGTCAAGCGCCACCGCCTCGGGCCCGTCACGATGCACTGGGTCGCGACGCGGTTCGGGGCAGCTGAAACAGCCTCCGCCCCCTAGCGGCCGACGAACACCGGGGGGCGCTTCTCGACGAACGCGGTGTGCCCTTCCCGCCGGTCTTCGGTGAGCGCGAGCATAGCCGAGCAACGCTGCTCGTACTGGATGCCCGTGTCGAGGTCCACGTCCATCGCGACGTTGACGGCGTTCTTGATGCTCGCGAGCGAGAGCGGCGGCAGTTCTAACAGCCGCGCAGCCCATGCTCGCGCCTCTTCCAGCAGTCCGCCCGGTGACGATACGGCGTTCACGAGCCCCCACTCGAGCGCGGTCTGCGCGTCGATGAACCTGCCGAAGAGCATCATCTCCTTGGCGCGCGCGGGGCCGATGAGACGAGGCAGCCGTTGTGTGCCGCCGGCGCCAGGCAGGATGCCGAGCGTCAGCTCCGGGAGCGCCATCCGCGCTTCGGAGCTCGCGATGCGCAGATCGCACGCCATCGCCAGCTCGAGGCCGCCGCCTGCCGCGACGCCGTTGACCGCGGCGATGCTCACCTGGTTGAGACGCTCCAGCCGCCGGAACGTGGGGGAGATGACGGCCGAGGTGCGCGCCAGGGAGAGGTCGTCGAGGTTCTCGGCGCGCTCTTTGATGTCGGCGCCGGCGCAGAACGCGCGGCCCGAGCCGGTCACGATGAGCACACGGACCTCGTCGTCAGTCTCCAGGCGGGTCACGAGGTCCTGCAGCTCCTGGGTAACCTCGCGGCTGATGGCGTTCAGACGTTCCTGGCGGTTGAGCGTCAGCACGCCGAGAGGCCCTTCGGTCTCGAACTTGATCGTCTGGTACGTCATGGGATCGCATCGCCTCCGCATGGGTGATTTCAAGCGCAACCGGGGCGCACGGAGGGTTGATTGACCCCCATGCGCCCCGGCACTATAGTCGAAGAGAGGCCCCAGTAGCTCAGTAGGATAGAGCGGCTGCCTTCTAAGCAGCGGGTCACGGGTTCGAATCCTGTCTGGGGCGCCAGTCCCCCACCTCACACGTCCAGCTGCTCTCCCAGGTCGAAGTCCACGCCTTCGAAGAGCGGCATCGCGGGAGTGCCCGAAGGTTCCCGGCGCATCTCCACCTGCATCGCACGGAGGAGGCTGATGGCCACCTCTATGTACTCGGCCGTCAGCGGGACCGAGAGTCGCCGCCCCGCAGCCGTGATGTGCAGCCCGTCGGCAGGCGGCTCTTCAGCGGGCGTGTCAGGGGCGACACCCGGAGATTCGACAGCAATCCTCTGGCGCTTGCCAGAATGTTCTGCGATTCTCTCTGCCTTGGCCGGCCTGCCCAGCACTCGTATGGCATCGGTCAGATGCTTCTGGATGAGCGGAGCGCGCTTGACGATCTCATCCCGGGGGGCGCGGGAGATCTCCTCCAACCCCACCAGGAGGCTCATGTCGTCCGGCACCTCTCCCTCGAACCGCGTGTAGAGCTGGCTCAGCAGTTCGACGCGCTGGAACGCCTCGGCTGTCGCTTCCAGGCACTCCTCTGAGCTGGCCGGGTGCAGGACCCGCTGTGCCAGCTGAGAGATGCGAAGCTCACCACGGCCTTCCACGAGGCCGAAATCGCGGAGCGCCGCGACCTTCGCGAACAGGGTGCCGCTCCCCTCGGCCATCCCCAGTTCCCACGCAAGGCCCTTCACGCTCACCGTACCCTTGAACTTGTTCAGGATGCGGTTCGCTATCTCCACCGCGTCGCCGAACCTGATGTCCGGGTAACTGTACTGGCCCAGTCTCGCCATTTCCTCTCCCTCCACTGCTGTTCATTCTGCCGCGGCACAGAGTTGTTCTGTGCGCTCGAAGGATTCTGCAGGAGTGGACCGGATAAAACAATAGAGGAATGCTGCAGATTTCTCTGTGTTTCTCTGCCGGTTTATCTGGAAACTGCTACGGGCGCTCCTGTGAACTGCTGCCGGAGCCTCTGTTTATTCCTGCGCCAGGCGTGCGCCGCGTGCCGCCGAGGGCTTGCGCGTTCCCCTGCCCCTGTGGTGGGGCTTCGCAGAAGAACGCTCTCCGGGAGGCCCTTTCCGGGCGCTGGATGACCTGTGGGTCGGCTTCACCTCGTAGAATCGCTCTACGGGGCTCATGAGCCGTCAGGGTTGTCCCGCGATACCTTGAGATTTACGATTTACTCCTAGAAACGACTCTCACGCGAGATGCTCAGGAGGGGATCCATGGTCCAGGTTGGCGACGCCGCGCCCGATTTCACTGCTGTAGACGACACCGGCGCGGGATTCACGCTCGGCTCGCTGCGCGGCAGGAAGGTAGTCCTCTACTTCTACCCGAAGGACAACACTCCGGGCTGCACGCAGGAAGCGTGCGATTTCCGGGACCTCTCCCCTGCCCTTTCCCGAAAGAACTCCGTCGTCATCGGCGTCAGCACCGACAGCGTGCGGTCCCACCAGAACTTCAAGAGCAAGTACTCCCTGCCATTCACACTCGTCGCCGACCCCGAGAGGGAGATCGTCAACACGTACGGGGTCTGGGTCGAGAAGAAGAACTACGGGCGTTCCTACATGGGCGTGGCGCGTACGACGTTCGTCATAGACGAAGAAGGCATCGTTGAGCGCGTCTTCGAGAACGTGAAGGTAAAGGGCCACGCCGGCGCAGTCCTTGAATCGCTCTAGCGCAGCCCATCCCGCTGCTGCACCCGGCCGAGGGCGCAGCGCCAACGCGCTCCGATTGACCGGATCAGCGGTCGTCTTGCTCCTTGCGCTGCTCTCCGCCGCCTGCGCACCCGGCAGATCTGAAACCCAACCTGCCCTGCTGGTGGGCGTCGCCGCGAGCATCCAGCCAGCAGCCGAAGAGTTCGCGGCGCGGTTCGAGTCCGAGCACGGGGCCTCCGTTACGCTCGTTACCGGCGCGTCCGGCACACTCGCTGAACAGCTGCGCCAGGGCGCGCCGCTTGACCTCATCGTCTCAGCGGACAGCCGGTATACTTCCGCCCTCGCCAGCGACGAGTTGCTGGTCCCTGCGACCGCCACCGTGCTCGCGTCAGGTGAACTGGTCGCGATCACGAACCTCGACCACGAGGCGGACGATGTTGCCTCGCTCCTCCGCAGCGGCGCGGTTCGACAGATAGCCCTTGCCAATCCCGATATCGCACCGTATGGGGAAGCGGCGAAGCGCTATCTCCGGGATACGGACCTCTGGGAGGAGTCGGACGGACGGATCGCCTACGGCGAGAACGTCGCGCACGCGTTCCAGTTCGTGGTGAGCGGCAACGCGGAGGTCGGTTTCGTTCCCCGTTCGCTGCTCATCGCCTCGGACGCTCGAGGAATTCGCGCGCTGGCCCCGCTGCCGCCGGATGCGAGCGCCGGTCTTCAGGTCACCGCAGGCGTGGGCAGTGAGTCAGGCGCGGCAGAAACAGCGAAGCGCTTCATCGCGTCGATGTCCGACGCACAGGCCATCGAAACGTGGGTAAGGTTCGGCTACGTGCCCCTGGTTGATAAGGTTGACGGCACGGAGTGATCGATGGACTGGGACGCCCTCAGACTGAGCCTGCAGACCGGCGTAGCAAGCACGGCGCTTGCATTCGTGGTAGGCATCCCCGTTGCCTGGGGGCTCTCACGCCTGCGCGGATGGGTGCACGACCTTCTCTCCACGGCAGTGCTCATACCCATGGTGCTGCCTCCTACTGTGCTTGGCTACTACCTGCTGCTCGCCGTAGGGCGCAACTCACCCCTGGGCGAGGCGCTCGACGCGGTGTTCGGGTTCACGTTCGTTTTCCAGTGGAGCGGAGCCGCGCTGGCAGCCTTCTTCGTTTCCGCGCCCTTCCTCATCCGCACCGCACAGGCCGGGTTCGAGTCGGTGGACCATACGCTGGAAGACGCGGCTCGAACCCTGGGGCAGACGGAGCGGACCATATTCACGCGCATAACGCTTCCCCTCGCCTGGCGCTCGGTGATGGCCGGCGTCAGTCTCGCGCTCGCACGGGCGATGGGTGAGTTCGGCGCAACGCTCATGGTGGCCGGAAGCATCCCCGGGCGCACGCGCACGATGCCCATAGCAATCTACGAGGCCGTACTGACAGGCCGGACGAACGAGGCTCAGGTGCTCGCACTCACGCTCACACTCGCCGCAAGCGGCCTGCTCGTCGCCGTTGCGTTCGGCATGCGCCGGAGAAGCACACGCTGGCGCTAGGGTCCATCAGAACAAGCCCGTTTGCTCGCCCGTTCTTGTGAATGGCGCTATGGGGAGAGCGTTCCGTCGTTCCAGCACCGGCTGGAATCCAGGGTGCGCGGGCAGCGCACGTGGGGGACGGGGTGAGGAGCGGGGCTTGTCATGTTGAGCGAAGCTGGAGGCGCGGTGCGACACCCGCCCCTTACGCTGACGCCCATGCCTGCCCTACCATGGGTTCCGGGCTGCTGGGTTCCTCGGCGACGCCGGCGAACGGTACCGTCGGGTGAGTACGGCGTCGTCAGAGGCGAATGAGACAGAATGAGCAGAAATGAGACACTTTTTTCGAATGTTCTCGATTGCTCACGCCTGAGGATTCCCTCCGCACGAGTGGAACGACATGCGCATTCCGGATCGCCCACGCTCAGAGGCGAGCTGGAGCATGTTCATTTCGACTCGCTGGCTGCTCATCGAGTTCCATACGCTCACCATCCGAGTCTATCCCGGCCGGGCGGACGTATCATATAAAGAGCCGGATAGAACCACTGGAACGGGGAGAGAACGATGCGTGCCGCGGTACAGAACATCAGTTGGGGGACGGCGGGTCCCATCCTTGCGCTCGTGGGGTCGCTCGCCGTCGCGATCGTCGGTGCATTCATCACCGGAAGCGAGTTCGGCACGGTGACGCAGGGCGTGGAGTCCGTGTCCGCTCAATCCGGCAACTTCCTTGGCGACCTCGGTGATCTGTTCCCCTTCGGGTTCGCGTTCAGCGCGGGGATGGTTTCTTCCGTCAACCCGTGCGGTTTCGCCATGCTCCCCGCCTACCTCGGCCTCTATCTGAGCGAGAGCGAAGGCGGAGACGCCAGCGCCGGCGGCGTCTTCTCGCGGTTGCGCCGTGCCCTTCTCGTCGGCGCCACAGTGTCCGTGGGGTTCGTCGTGCTCTTCGCCGCAGTCGGCACACCCATCGGACTCGGAGCGCGCGGGATAGCGGACGCCTTCCCGTGGATCGGCCTCATCATCGGCGTGTTGCTCGTCATAGCCGGGGCCTACCTGCTCTCCGGTGGCAAGCTCTACAACAACTTCGCAGCCAGCATCTCCGGGCGGTTCGGTAACGCGAACAGCAAGAGCGTGCGGAGCTACTTCACCTTCGGCCTCGCCTACGGGACCGCCTCGCTCAGCTGCACGCTGCCCATCTTCCTCGCCGTCATCGGCGGCACCTTCACCGCAGAAACCTTCCTGGACTCCGTGTGGCAGTTCGTCCTGTACGGGCTCGGCATGGGCTCCGTCATACTGGCGCTGACCATCGGCATGGCGTTGTTCAAGGGCGCGGTGACCGGCGCCCTGCGCAGAGCGCTCCCGCATGTGGGCACGATCAGCGCCGTCATGCTGCTCGTCGCCGGGACGTTCATCGTCTACTACTGGCTGACGATCGGCGAACTGCTCGAGCGTATCCGGGGCGCATAGTCCTGCTGACCATTCCTTGCCCCGTACAACCCTGCCTGACAGGAAACCCCCTACGGGTAGGCGGCCTGTTAAACTGGCAACGTGCGTACGCGGCCCCTTAACGCCCCGTTAAGCGTTCGCTTGCACAATGGCCATACAATTCTCATAAACCTACGAGGCCTGCAGGCCCTGAACGGAGCCGACTCGCATGACGAACCGCTCTGTGTTGGTGGTGGAAGACGAGGAGAACCTCGTAGAGGCGCTCCGCTACAACCTGGAGCACGAGGGCTACGACGTGCTCACCGCGCCGGACGGCGGGAGCGGGCTCGAAACCGCGCGCACCGCCCTTCCCGACCTCGTTATCCTCGATGTGATGCTCCCCAACCTCGATGGCCTCGAGGTGTGCCGCATCCTTCGCCGCGAGACCGACGTGCCCATCCTGATGTTGACTGCGAAGGGCGAAGAGATAGACCGGGTCGTCGGGTTGGAGATCGGGGCGGACGATTACGTCACCAAGCCATTCAGCATGCGCGAGCTGATGGCCCGCGTGCGTGCGATGCTCCGGCGTCCGCGCAAGACCGCCGCCACCCGGATGGCTGACCCCCTGCGCTCAGGCTCGCTCGCCGTGGACGTGGACGCGCACCAGGCCTCGCTCAACGGTGAGGATTTGCGGCTCAAGCCCCGGGAGTTCGATCTGCTCGCGCTCTTCATGCGGAACCCCGGCCGCGCTTTCACACGGGACCAGATACTTGAACAGCTCTGGGGGCACGACTACGTCGGCGACGTCCGTACCGTGGACGTGCACGTGCGATGGCTTCGTGAAAAGATAGAGGCCGACCCTTCGACTCCTGCGCGTATCATCACCATCCGCGGGGTCGGCTACCGCTTCGAAGGTTGAGGTGAGCCGCACATGGCCGGACTGCGGAGCGCCGCTATCGTCCTGGGAACACTGACGCTCCTCTCGTTCCTCGCCGGAGCGCTCGCTCTCGCCGCCGCCGAACTCGTTATCGCTCTCGTCTGCTTCCTCGTGGCCGCCGGCTTGCTCTTCGAGCTGGCACGGGAGCGCAGGGCCAACGCCGCGGCAGCCCGGGAAACCCGCGCCGCGGTCGCAGCGATGCGGCGCATCGCCATGGGCAACTTCGACATCCGGACGGAAGGTCTCACCTCTACGACACTGAGCACCCTGCAAGCGCCGTTCGCCGCGATGACGGAGGCGCTGGCGAGGCTCTTCGCGCAACTCGCCGACCAGCGCGAACAACTGACGGCGGTGCTCGACACGATGGCCGACGGCGTCATCCTCGTCGACCACGAGAACCGCATCGAGCTGTCCAACCGCTCCGCGCACGAGTTGCTCGCCGCCGAAGCGCCCGTCGGAACGCCGCTGAGCTCCACGCTGCGCGACCATGAACTGCGCGCACTCGTAAGGCTCTGTAGAGAGTCCGTCGAACGGCAGCACATCGAACTCACCCTATACAGTCCTCGCCGCAGCCTGAGTGCGACTGCCACGCCCATCACCGCCGAGCCTGGCGAGATCGAAACGGACGAGCCGGCAACCTCCGTCCTCCTCATGCTGCACGATCTCACCCCTGTCCGGCAGCTCGAAACGACGCGGCGCGAGTTCGTCGCCAACGTATCCCACGAGCTGCGCAATCCCCTGGCGTCGGTTAAGGCGATGGTCGAAACGCTGCAGGACGGCGCAGCAGGCGACCCGGCAGCCGCTGCCGATTTCCTGGGGCGCATCAACCGTGAGGTCGACCGCATGAACGCCCTCGTCAACGACCTCCTGGAACTCTCGCGGATCGAGAGAGGTCAGGCAGAGCTGCACCGGGAGCCGGTCGATGCCGCAGCCACGATCGAAGCCGTTCGCGCCGACCTTGAACACCGCATCGCGGAAACGGGTGTTGCCGTAACCGTCAGCGCCGCCGAGGGCGTGGTCGCCATGGGAGACGCGGAGAAACTGCGGCAGGTCATATCAAACCTGCTGGACAACGCGCTCAAGTTCACTCCGCGCGGCGGGACCATTGAATTGTGCGCGGACAACTCGGAGCGGGACAGTGTCCTCATCCAGGTGAGAGACAGCGGCCCCGGCATCGCGCCGGAGCACTTGCCTCACCTCTTCGAGCGCTTCTACAAGGCTGACCGCTCCCGCCGCGACCGGGGAACGGGACTCGGCCTCGCGATAGCCAAGCACATCGTCGAGATGCACAGTGGAGAGGTCGGTGTCGAGAGTACGCAGGGTACAGGCTCGACATTCTGGTTCACGCTCCCGCGCGCATCCTGAGATCTTCCTGCTCTGAGCCGGAACGCCCGTCGTTAACGTGCCGATAAAGAACACTCCTGCTCGTCGTTAACCTCGCCTCTTTACGCTGACAAGCGGAACCCATCCCCAAGGGAGGCAGCGTGATACCGACGAGATACGTCAGACTCTGCGGGGTGTTGCCGGTGCTGGCTGCACTCGCGGTGCTGGTAAGCGCGTGCGGCGATCAGTCGCAGAACACGGCAACCGCCGACTCGGACACGCTCAGCGGCACCATCCAGATCGACGGTTCATCGACCGCCTTCCCCGTCTCCCAGGCCGTCGCCGAGGAATTCCGCAAGGAACAGCCGGGCGTGAACGTCAACGTCGGCGTCTCAGGCACTGGCGGGGGATTCAAGCGCTTCACCGTCGGCGAGACCGACATCTCCAACGCCTCCCGCCCCATCAAGGACTCCGAGCGTGAGGCTGCCGCGGCCAACGGCATCGAGTTCATCGAGATGCGCATTGGCACCGACGGCCTCTCAGTCATGGTCAACAATGCGAACGACTTCGTCGACTGCCTGACCGTCGAGGAGCTCAACGCGATCTGGAAGCCCGGCTCCACCATCAACAACTGGCAGGACGTCCGCGCGGGATTCCCGGACCAGCTCCTCCGCCTCTACGGCCCGGACACCGACTCCGGCACCTTCGACTACTTCACCGAGGAGATCAACGGCGAGGCCCAGGTCTCGCGCGCCGACTACACCGCTTCGGCCGACGACAACGTGCTCGTCCAGGGCATCGCGGGCGACCGCGGCTCGCTCGGATACTTCGGATACGCCTACTACCAGGAGAACCAGGAGAGTCTCAAGGTCGTCGCTGTAGATGGCGGCGACGGCTGTGTCACCCCGGAGCCCTCCACCATCGAGGACGGCTCCTACAAGCCGCTCTCCCGGCCGCTCTTCATCTACGTCAACGCCGCGAGCCTGGAGAAACCCGAAATGAAGGCGTTCGTAACGTTCTACATGGACCACGGCTACCAGCTGACTGAAGAGGAGGGCTACGTCCCCGTCGAGCGCAGCGTCTACGAAGCCAACAAGGCTGCGGCCGGACTCTAGCGATGTGCCGCTGCCCCGCCTTCTCTTCTCTTCTCCGGGGCTGGACGCGACGAGGATAGACGATGGACACGACGACGCGAGACGGCCTTGCAGCACCGATGGGGCAGCGCCGTCCGGCCACGCAGTTGAGCCGCAACCGCAGACGAGGCGCGCTGCAGGGCCGCATCGTCCACTGGCTCTTCTTCGCCTGCGCGGCGATGTCCGTCATCACCACCTTCGGTATCGTCGCAAGCCTGCTGAGCCAGTCCCTCGGTTTCTTCCGTGAGATTCCCGTCTGGGACTTCCTCTTCGGCGCCACCTGGTCTCCCATCCTCAGGGATGCGGAGGGAAACCGGCACTACGGCGTGTTGCCGCTGGTGAGCGGCACGCTCCTCGTTGCCACGATCGCGGCGGCGGTCGCAGTGCCTGCCGGGCTGGCCATAGCCATCTACCTCTCCGAATACGCGCCCGACAAGGTGCGCCGCACCATCAAGCCGGTACTGGAGGTGCTGGCAGGCATCCCCACCGTGGTCTACGGGTACTTCGCGCTCACGTTCGTCACCCCCCTGCTCCAGACCCTTCCGGTCCCCTACCTGCAGGAGAACCTGCTGGTCTTCAACGCACTGAGTGCCGGTCTCGTCATGGGCCTGATGATTATCCCGATGGTGTCGTCGCTCAGCGAGGACGCGATGGTTGCGGTGCCCCGTTCGCTCCGCAATGCAGCCTACGCGCTCGGTGGAACGCGGTTGGAGGTCTCGCTCCGCATCGTCGTGCCCGCCGCGTTCTCCGGCATCATCGCCTCGTTCATACTGGCATTCTCACGCGCCATCGGCGAAACGATGCTGGTAACCCTCGCCGCGGGCGCGACGCCGCGTCTGACGTTCAATCCGGTCGAGAGCATCCAGGCGATGACCGCCTTCATCGTGCAATTGGCGCTCGGAGAAACCCCGCACGGCTCGCTGGAGTACAACACCATCTTCGCGGTGGGACTGCTCCTCTTCTTCTTCACGCTCGGCATGAACGTACTCGGACACTTCCTGGTCCGCCGCTTCCGTGAGGAGTACTAGCATGGCCAGGGCAGAGATCACGGCGCTGCTCAATCCGCGCCTTGCCGTTCGCAAGCGCATCGGCTCGGTGGCCTACGTCATCTTCATGCTGGCCATCCTGCTCGGACTCGCCGGGCTCGCGGCGCTCCTTCTTCGCGTGCTCTGGCAGGGTGTCCCCTGGCTCAGCCTCCACTTCCTCACGGACTACCCTTCCCGTTTCCCGGAGCAGGCCGGCATGAAGTCCGCCATCTTCGGAACGGTATGGATCATGGGGCTCACAGGCCTCTTCACGCTCCCTGTCGGCGTGGGCGCAGCCGTCTACCTGGAGGAGTACGCGCCCAAGAACTGGTTCACCCGCATCATCGAGGTCAACATCTCCAATCTCGCTGGGGTGCCCTCCATCGTCTACGGATTGCTCGGCCTCGCCGTCTTCGTGCAGATACTCGCGCTGGGAAGGACGGTGCTCGCCGGGGCGATGACGATGTCGCTCCTCGTGATGCCCATCGTCATCATCGCCTCGCGCGAGGCGATACGCGCCGTCCCTTCGACCTACCGCGAGGCGTCCTACGGCCTGGGCGCAACGAAGTTCCAGACCGTGAAGGACGTCGTTCTGCCGCATGCGCTCCCCGGAATCATGACAGGCACCATCCTCGCTATGTCGCGTGCTATCGGAGAGGCGGCGCCCATGATCGCGATCAGTGCGCTCGTCTTCCTCACGTTCATCCCGACCGACCCGCTGGACGAGTTCTCGGTGATGCCCATCCAGATCTACAACTGGGTGAGTCAGCCAAGACCCGAGTTCCGCGGCATCGCTGCGGCAGGCATCATCGTCCTGCTGGTCGTCCTGCTCTCCATGAACGCCGTGGCGATCTATATCCGCAACCGCACGCAGAAGAGGTCTGAGGAATGACAACGACGGAAGCCACTGCCACCGACACGACCCTGAGCGTCATGAACCTGAACATGTACTATGGCCCATTCCGGGCGCTGCGCGACATCAATCTCGACGTAACCCGGAACAGTGTCACCGCGCTCATCGGCCCGTCCGGCTCCGGCAAGAGCACGCTGCTGCGCTGCTTCAACCGCATGAACGACCTGATTCCCGGCGCGCGCGTGGAAGGCCAGGTGCTCTTCAACGGCGAGGACATCTACCACCCCAGCATCGACCCCACGGAGATACGCCTCCGCGTCGGGATGGTCTTCCAGAAACCTAACCCGTTCCCCAAGTCCATCTACGACAACGTCGCGTTCGGACTCCGCATCAACGGCTTCAAGGGGAACATGGACGAAGCGGTGGAGCGCTCGCTCCGCAGAGCTGCTCTCTGGGACGAGGTGAAGGACCGGCTCAAGGCAAGCGGCCTCACGCTTTCGGGCGGACAGCAGCAGCGCCTCTGCATCGCGCGAGCCGTCGCGGTCCAGCCGGACGTCATCCTCATGGACGAACCAGCCTCCGCCCTTGACCCCATCTCTACACTGGCGATAGAAGACCTCATGCGAGAGCTCAGCCGGGAGTACACCATCATCGTCGTCACGCACAACATGCAGCAGGCCGCACGGGCGTCGGACTGGACCGCTTTCATGACGATGGGCGAGGACAGGGCAGGCTACCTCGTCGAGGTCGGCCTGACCCAGCAGATATTCACGAACCCCCGGGACGAACGCACCGAGGGATACATCACAGGCAGGTTCGGCTAACCACACGCTGGGGTGTAAGGAGGACGTGATGATGCAAAGACCCATGGGCAGACACCAGCGAGCGGAGTTCGACCGGGACCTCCAGAACCTCCAGGACGAGCTCCTCGCGCTCGGTAGCATGGTGGAGAAGGCAACCTTCCTGGCTGTCGAGGCGCTCAAGACCCGCGACCTCGCGCTGTCCCAGCAGGTCATCAAGGACGACGACATCATCGACAGGAAGCGCGCCGAGCTCGAGGAGCGCGCGGTCGACCTCATCGCCATCCAGCAACCCGTCGCGTCAGACCTGCGCATGCTCATCGCCGCCCTCCATGTCTCGATGGAGCTCGAGCGCATCGGCGACTACGCGGAGGGCATCGGCAAGATCAGTGTCATGATGGGCGACCAGCCGCCGATCAAGCCGCTGGTCGACATCCCGCGCATGGCCGAAAAGGCCAACGCCATGCTCCGCGCTTCCCTCGACGCGTTGGTGAAGCACGACGTCGACAAGGCGTACCAGGTGCTGGCCGACGACGACGAGGTGGATGCGCTCTACGACCAGGTCTACCGCGAGCTGCTCCTCCTGATGGTGCAGGACCCGAAGGTCATCGAACGCGCCACCCACCTGCTCTGGACGGCACACGACCTCGAGCGCATCGCGGACCGGGCGACGAACATCGCCGAGCAGGTCGTCTACCTCGTCACCGGCAAGCAGGTAGACCCCGGACGCGCCTCCCGGTACTAGCCCACAGGCCGGCCTTTATCCCGCAACCTGCAGGCTCAGGCTGTCCTCCAGCATGACGCCTCCGGCGGCGTACGGCGAGTGGTCGTTGGCATTCAGCGTCACGCGGACCTCATTCGTTCCCGGCGCGAGGCCGTCCAGGTGGAACCATTCGCTGTAGACGCGCGTCTTGACGCCGTTCACGTACAGGTGCGCATGACCCTCGCCCAGGACGTGCGCCGCGCCGGCGCTCTCCGGGGCAAAGCGGAAGCCCTGCGTGGCGATGCGCAGGTTATATCCGCTCACGCTGTCCACGATCACCTGCAGCGAAACGGACATGCCGTCCGGCGCCTCGACCGGCGCACCGTGTGTCATGCTGCCGTCGGCCATCGTTCCATCATGGGTGTGCGGGCCCGTCCCCGGGGGATGCGAGTGCGGCTCGACTTCGGCATCCCCGCCAACGATCCCGCATCCCGCCGAGAGCATCCCCACGGCGAGCAGGACGGCGATGGCCTTCCTGATTGATTGCATATCTCGTTCCCTCACCTTCTGCCTGTAGCAAGGGCGGCGGCCTCACCGCTCGC
Source organism: Dehalococcoidia bacterium (assembly GCA_965206315.1). GTDB lineage: Bacteria > Chloroflexota > Dehalococcoidia > Lucifugimonadales > Australimonadaceae > Bin16. The sequence goes on along the minus strand of OZ242210.1, from coordinate 2,424,387 downwards.
GCCGTCGCTTCCTGCGGGGCGCGAACGCCAGCCAGAGGATGGGCAGTACGATGCCAAGCCCCGCGATGAGCGCCGTCCACGGGAAGCCCCTACCCTCGACAACGTCGATAGGGAGCGTAAGCGTCGTGCTTCCCGGCACCCCGTCGATGTTGATGACGATCTCCCAGCGCCCGGGGGCGTCCGGTTCAAGGACCGCCACGTACTCGTTCGCCGGCGCCCCTCCCTGTCGCGCCACCTCCGGCCCGATCCGCATGCCCTCGCGCGATGCCATAACGACGATGCGCGCCGGAGAGTATGGGCCGCCGCTCGCGGCTTCTGTAAGCCGATCGACGACGACCGTCACCTCGAGGAAACCGACGAGCGGCACGGCCTCCACGAGCAACTCGTACGGTCCGCTCGTGCCCTTGAACAGTGTCTGGCTGCCTTCGTGCCTGCTATGCGTCTGCGCCTGGGGAACGCCCAGCGTCAACATGCAGCCCACTACTGCAGCCGTCGCAAGCGTCAATGCAGCAGCATGACGCAGCCTGCCCTCTGCCATAACTCACCCTCTTGCGTTTGGAATGACTCAGGAGAGAGCGGCCGCTCGCGGCGGGGGTGTTGCCGTTCGGGTAAAGATGCCGCCGAACTGCGCAAGAGATCGCGCGGCCAGGAGCATGACGATGGGCGCGGAAGCCAGTGCCAGCACTGCAACGAACGCCACCGGCACGACGGTGCCGGGAGCGGAAGTGCCGTCGTCTGCCGATGGCAGCGCCACGAAGCCGCTGCTCGTGCCGTCCCACGTCTCATAACCATGAAGATGCGCAGGGTCGCCGTCCAGGTGGACGTGCGAGTGGTTCGGCAGGAACTCCGCGAAGGTCGGCGAGACCAGCGGTCCGTAGGCGGGCAGTAGCAGTGCATAGACCAGGACGATGGCCACGGCAAGCGCAACCGCGCGCGGGCGGCCTCTGCGGCTGTTCAGCAGCGCTGTCATCGGCCTACTTGGCTTCCCCCATCCGGAGCACCGTGTTGAACTCATCCTCGGTGACAGGGGTGATGGAGAAGCGATTGCCGCGCTTGAGCACCATCATCTCCGCCAGCGCGGGCTCCGCCCGCAATTCCTCCATCGTGACGATGTCCCCGAACTTCTGGTCAGCCTTGATGTCTACCATGTACCAGAGTGGCTTGTCGGGGGTGCTCTTCGGGTCCGGATGATCGGAGTCCGGGTCCCACGCCGTATCGTCCGGGTACCCTTCCCGTACGACGGTAGCAATACCCACGACGCCTATCGGTTTCGCGCTCGAATGCCAGAACAGCAGGCGGTCGCCGGGTTTGATGTCGTCGCGCAGCCAGTTTCGTACCTGGAAGTTGCGGACGCCGTCCCATTCGGCAACGCCGTCGCGTACGAGGTCGTCGTAGGAGTAGGTCGTCGGTTCGGACTTGAACAGCCAGTAGCGGGGCATGGTGCTCGTCTCTCCTCTCCGGGGGTTCGCCTGTCGCTTACGCGAAATGCGGCGCGACCTCCTGCGCGAAGCGCTCCATGACGCGCGCGTCGAACGGTCGGGGCGTCATCAGGATGAAGTGATCGATGCCGGCGTCCACCCACCTGCCCAGCTGCTCGGTGATCTCTGCGGGCGAGCCGAGCAGCATGCTGTCGCGGAACTGCTCTTCCGGCGTCGCGTAGTAGGAGGTCTCCTGTGTCGCGAGCGTAGCGCCCCGGGCAACGGTCGCCTCGATCTCGGACGCATCGTCGCTCAGCTTGATCTGTATCTGCACGGAGTGGCGCATGCCGGAGAAGTCGCGGCCTGCCTCGTCGCAGACCGCCTGCATCCGGCTCAGGTTCACCTTCGCCTCCTCCAACGGCGCGATCTGGTTGTAGTCGGTGGCGTGCTTCGCGGCGATCTGCATCGTGCGCTGGCCGCGTCCCCCGACGATGATGGGTGGGTGCGGCTGCTGCACCGGCTTCGGCATCTGCGGCGCCTCGTCCAGCGAGTAATACACGCCCTGGAACGAGGCAGGCTCCTCGGTCCAGATCGCCTTGATGACAGAGAGCGCCTCGTCCAGCCGGTCGGCGCGCTCTTTGAACGGAGGGAACGGGATGCCGTGGACGTCGAACTCGTGCTTGACGTTACCGCTGCCGATGCCCAACTCCGCCCGTCCACCGGACACGTGGTCGATGGTATTGACCATCTTTGCCGTTATGACAGGGTGACGGAAGTTGTTGTTTATCACCAGCATGCCCAGCCGGAGGTTCCTGGTGTGGCCGGCCATCGCCGCCATCACGGTCAGCCCGTCGAGTCGCGCCGGAGTCGTTCCCCGGCCCGGGTTGATCTGCATCAGGTGGTCCGACGGATAGAACCCGTGGAACCCGAGTTCATCGCAGGTCTGGCATATGTGCAGGAAATCGCTCCACTCGAGTCCGGAGCTCCCGCCGACGCTGAAGAGAACCTTGGCCATGTGCGCCCCTCCTGTGTGTCGGGTGCATTGTACCCGCTCACCACCCGGGGCGGAGCGGAGGCCCATTCCGGAGAACACAGAACGAGGGGCCGGACAACAGCCCGGCCCCTCCCTGTAATCCGTCTGCCGAGTGCGCGCTAGACCGCCATCACCCCGACGCCTGCCGTCACCAGCGAGGCCGACACCCAGCGGGAGCGCCCTTCCCGCCTGCCCAGCACGGCGCGGACGCTCATACCGCTTGCCGCCACCCAGAACAGCAGCAGCACGGGCCTCGTCGACATGATCGCCGAGCTCAACGATACCGGGCCCAATTCGAACGCCTTGAGCGCCACCACGAACGCGAACAGGATGATGGCCTGCGCCAGGCCCGTGGAGATCAGCGCCGGCCGCGAATTCAACGCCCTGTACAGGCCGGAGGGATTCCTCCACAACGAGGCACTCATCAACCAGGGGATCGAGAACATCCAGGACACCGCGTACATCTGCAGGATGGACATCTCTCCCGTCGCCGCCTTCGCCAGCACCGAATACGTGGCCATGCAGAAGGCAGCCCCCAGGATGACCACCAGCGTGCGGTTCAGCCTGATGCGCGCGCCCGGCAGCGACTGATACCACGACGCGACCATCACCCCACAGGTCACGAGGAGCGCCGCCCCCGCTTTCACGGGAGTCAGCGCCTCGCCCAGGAACACGATCGCCATGCCGAGCACGAACAGGGGGAAGGCGTCCATGATGGGGACGATGCGTGAGATGTCCGCTTCCCTGCGGAACGCGTAGGCGCTGAGCAGTTGGATGGCCGCGTGCGACGTTCCCGCAAGGGCCATCGCGAGGACGGGCCACGAGAACCAGTCCGGTGGGTCTACGAGCAGGATAACGCCGGCGATCAACCCGTGCGGGATGCACGAGAGGGCCGAAAAGGTCACCGCCCCGTCAACATGGCGGTCCAGCACGCGCTTCTGGATCACCGAGTATGCGGTGAATGCCACAGCGGCAGCAAAAGATAACACTACCCAATCCATCTCTGTCTCCCCTTACTCGCTTGGGCTGTGCTATGCGCTGAACCAGGTGCGGGCACGTCTGTATCGCGTGCCCGGTTGGGGCGTCCGCCCAGGACTGGAGCGGGCCGGCGGAGTGATCTCCCCACCGGAGCCGAGGCGCCAAAGCGTTATTCTGTTCCTTCTTCCTGCTCCTCGCTGTCCGGGTTCTCTTCCACAGCCTCGGCTTGCACCAAGGCTTCGAGGTCAAGCACCTCGCGGATCCCTGCGTAGTTGACGCCCTTGTCGGATAGCTCCGCTATGCGTATCACGAGACCCACATCCACGTCCGAGTACAGCCGCGTACCTCCCTCCGTACGCTCGGGCTCTATGAGCCCCGCCGACTCGAACGCCCGGAGCCGGTGCTCCGGAACGCCGGTGAGTCTTGCGACCACGCTGATCGGGTACTTACCCGTGTTCTCATCCGCGTCGACCACAAAGGTAATCTAACAGCGCCAGGCAGATTATGCAATAGCCACTTTCAGGATTTCAGCCGGTTAGTCTTACGTTAATCTATCGGTTACAGCAAGGTTACATTCCTGTCGACGTCAGAATGCCTCTCTCTCGGAGAAGGCCACTGCGTACCTCGCTGAAGGTGAAGCGCGCACGCGGTACACTTGGATCTATGACCACCCGCGTCCGAACAGAACCGCGCGCGCCGGAGTTCGCGAACCGCCTGGGCGCCCTGCCCGCGCAGCCTGGCGTCTACCTGATGAAGTCCGCCAGCGGAGGGATCCTCTACGTCGGCAAGGCCGCGAGCCTCCGCAACCGCGTGCGCTCCTACTTCCAGACGCCGTACGGCAAGGAGCTGCGCATCCAGGCGATGGTCCGTCACATCGCGGACTTCGAATTCATCGTCACCGAGTCCGTCCAGGAGGCGCTGCTGCTGGAGAACCTGCTCATCAAGCAGCACAAGCCCTTCTACAACGCCCGGCTCAAGGACGACAAGACCTATCCCTACATCAAGATCGACCTCGCCGAGGAGTTCCCGCAGGTCTATTTCACCCGGCGGGTGCTGGCCGACGGCGCACGCTACTTCGGGCCGTTCGCCAGCGCCAGCTCCGTCCGCAAGACGATGGACCTGCTCAAGAAACTCTTCCCCTACCGCTCCTGCACCAAGACCATCACCGGCAACGACGAACGCCCGTGCCTCGAGTACTACATCCATCGCTGTGTCGCTCCGTGTATCGGGGCGGTGGACGCCGGCGGCTACGGCGAGGTGATACGCCAAGTGCTGCGCTTCCTCGAAGGCGACTCCGAGAGCGTGGAGATGGAACTGCAGGTGAACATGGAGCGCGCGTCCGAGGCGCTCGAGTTCGAGCGCGCCGCTGTCCTCCGCGATCAGCTCCGTGCTATCGAGTCCGTCTCGCAGAACCAGAAGGTCGTCTCCAACCGCAACGAGGACTCGGACGTCATCGCGCTCGCCTACGACAAGGGCGAAGCGTGGGTCGAACTGTTCCGCGTGCGCCGCGGCAAGCTGATCGGGCGCGACCACTTCGTTATGGAGGGCGGCGAGGCTGAGGACGAGCCGGCCCTGCTGGAGCACTTCGTCCAGCAGTTCTACGAGGCGTCCACGGACGTGCCGGGGACGCTGCTGGTGCAGCACGACATCGAGAACGCCGAGGCCATCGCCGACTGGCTCAGCGGCAAGCGAGGGAGACGCGTGTCGATCTACCGTCCCCAGCGGGGCGAGAAGCGCCAACTCGTGCAGATGGCGGCGGCCAACGCCGTGGAGGCACTGACACAGAGGCGTATCCAGTGGCTTCACGAGTCGGACAAGGTGCTGCAGGCGCTGGCGGAACTGCAGGAGGCGTTGAGCCTGCCGGAGTTGCCGCGACGCATCGAGTGCTATGACATCTCGAACATCCAGGGCACCAACTCGGTCGGCAGCATGGTCGTGTTCGAGAACGGACGCCCGAAGAGCGGACACTATCGCCGGTTCCAGATCAAGGGCGTTGGCGGGATAGACGACTACGCCTCGATGCAGGAGATGCTGCGCAGGCGCTTCCGGCGGCTCGGCGAGCAGCGCAGGGCTGAGGCGGAAGCCGGTGCGAGCGCTCACCTGCCCTCCGGTGACGCGACGGCCGGTGAGACCGATGGGCCGCCGGACGACATGCGCACGTCGCAGAACTCGTTCGGGTTCGTACCCGGCCTCGTCATTATCGACGGGGGCAAGGGACACCTGAACGCTGCGCAGCAGGTATTCCTGGAACTGGGGCTGACGGACATTCCGCTCTGCTCGCTGGCGAAGCGTGAGGAGGAGGTGTTCCTGCCGCATGTGCCGGAGCCGGTGCTCCTGCCCCGCCGCTCGCAGGGGCTGTACCTCGTGCAACGCGTGCGGGACGAGGCGCATCGATTCGCCATCACGTACCATCGACAGCGGCGCTCACGGGCGGCGACGCGCTCGCGGCTCGACGACGCACCGGGCATCGGGCCGAAGCGCCGCCGTGAGCTGATACGCCGTTTCGGGAGCGCGGCGGGCGTCCGCGCCGCGAGTGTCGAGGAGTTGGCTGGCGTCAAGGGCATGAGCCGCATGTCGGCAGAGCAGTTGAAGGCGTTCCTCGGGGGAGACGACGCTCCTCCCCCACAAGCGCAACCGGAGGAGATGGAGCGATGAGCACAGACCAGAACGACAGCAGGCCGCCGGTCTGGGTGGGGCACGTCAGCATGGGGACCGCCAACCTCCCAGAGTCGCAGACGTTCATGGAGCGGCTCGGCATGAGGCCGATGTTCCGCAACGAGTCCGTCGCCATCTTCGAACTGCGAGGCGGGACGCACCTCGTGCTGGTCGCGGACGAGAACGCCCGAGCGGGCGACGCGCCGTTCGACCTGATGGTCGAGGACCTGGACGCCACGCACGCCGACTTTGCCGAACGCGGACTCTCACCCTCCCCCATCGAGCGGGGCCGCATCCACAACTCCTTCACGGTCACGGAGCCCGGCGGCGGGCGCATCACCGTGAACTCGACGCACGTGTCGAGCCTGCCGGTCTAGGGTGAATCAGAGCGGCTGCGCTTGACGAGCGTCTCCCGCGTGGCGAACGCCAGCAGCAGGCCAGCGATCAGCAGGACCGGCGTGTAGACGATGAACGGCGCGGTCGTACCGACCGTGTTGAGGAGCACCCCGCCGAGCAGCGGCGCGCCGACGCCCCCGACCTCCGCGACTGTCCGCCGGAACGCCTGCAGGCGGCCCCGCACGTGGTCAGGCAGTACGTCGTACGTGCTCGCGGCCAGCGAGCCGAGCGACAGCCCGTTGCAGACCGCCATCACGCCCACCAGCACGACCAGTTGCGTGTACGTATCCACGAACGGCATGAGCAGGAACGCCACGCCTGGGAGGAACGTGCTCGGCACCGTCGCCCACTTCCGGCCCAGCTTGTCGAGCACGAACCCCGCCGGGAGGATCATCGCGAACACGACCCCGCCCGATATCGAGAAGAGCGCGCCGATCTGGGTGGGCGTCAGGCCCAGCTCCGCGTCCGCGTACAGCGGCAGCACGCTCTGCAGCGTGATGCGGAACGTGAACCCCGCGAACGTCGCGAGGACGAACACCCAGTAGCTCAGGCGCAGGCCGGGCTCGATCTGTTTGAACAGCTCAGCGAAGTCCCGCACGCGCTGCACGAGTCCTCCGCGAGCAGCGCTTGCAGGCTTCGATGCGGCGTGCGGAGCATAGGTGTCGTGCGCGAACAGGCCGAGGGCGACCGCGATACCGGTCAGCGCGGCAAAGCCCACGAACGTCGCACGGAAGTCGATGGCTTCCGCCAGGAAACCGCCGAGCAGCGGGCCGATCGCCAGCGCGCCGGAGTGCATCCCGTGGAAGCCGCTGAGCACCCTCCCCCGCTGGTCGAGCCGCACGAGGTCGATACCGGCGATCTCGCGTCCGAGCGCCCACAGACTGTCCCCTATGCCCACGACGAACGTGGCCAGGAGGATGGGCCAGAACCACGGTGTGACCGCGCCGACGAGCGCGCCGAGCAGAACGAGCCCCGGCCCGCCGATGAGCATCTTCCGGGTACCGAAGCGGTCGACCAGCACCCCCGCGCCGGGGATGCCGAAGAACCTCCCGAGCGCATAGGCGGTGACGACCTGCGCTGCGGCGCCGGGGCTCACGCCGAAGTGGTCGACGAGCACCGGGGTGACCGGCAGCACCATCGCCCAGCCGGAGCCGGAGATGAGCGTTCCGGCGTACAGGTTGCCGAGGCCGCGCGCCGTGGGGCTGCGGAGCAGCGCCGCCGGTGAGCGGATCACCGGCGGCCTCGTTCATGCCGGCGGAGCGTGATCAGGAGACTGTGGCTTCCTCTTCCTGCCAGGGCGGGGCATCCGCCCACGGGCGCAGGAACTCCTCGAGGCGCTTGATGTGCTCCGGGCTCTGGCCCGCCTGTGATGGCGCGTACTTCGCCATCCGCGCCGGGTTGCTCAGGGCCGGCCACTTCTCCAGCGGCAGGTGGATGCACTTGTTCACTTCCGGATCGCGCACCACGGCCATCGGCTCGCCGCCGTCGGCCACGATGTCCATCTGCTCCATCAGGAGCTTGCGGTAGAAGATGACGCCGCGGTCGGACTCGCCGAGGTGCTCGCGGTGACGCGGGGGGATGACGCCCTGGGTGATCCACGCGACGAAGTCCTGGTGGTTGACGAGTTCCTCGATCATGCGGCCGTCCTCGTCGTAGAGCGGCACGTCGTAGTACGGGATCGTCTCCTGGGGCACCACCGGCTGTCCCGGCGCCGTGCGCAGGAAGAACCAGGTGATGTGCAGGGTGTTCTCGTCGTCGATGGGCGTCCGGTACTGGAGTGAGCCGCGCACGGAGCTGCCCACGAGCAGGATCTGCGGGAACATGACCGGGTGCCCTATGGCCCAGTCGTGGTCGTCCTCGGTGGTGCCCTCGACGATGCGGCGCTTGATGACGCCGTACTCGAACAGGTCGAAACCGATCTTCTGGTGATGCCTGGGGACTACGCCGAACTCCTCGGCCTTCGCCAGCCCGAGGCGGACGGCCTTGTCGTGCTGCTGGCGGACGCCCCAGTAGCCGTGCAACCACTCCAGGTGCACGGGATCCATCGAGTTCTCCTGGCACTGCAGCCAGTTACACGGCAGGTACGCGAGCGCGACCTCGCACCACATGTCGTCCCACGTGAAGGGTTCCCACATCGGGAGGAGGGGGACGGGCTGCGGGCCCATGTAGGCGAAGATCATGCCCCCGAGCGTCTGCAACGGGTACGCGGCGACCTTCACCTTCTCCTTGAAGCGCCCGTCCGGGTGCACCGTCTCCTCGAAGGGCTGTTCGATGCACTGCCCGGTCTCGTCCATCATCCAGCCGTGGTACATGCAGCGCAGGCCGTTCTCCTCAGGGATGCCGTAGGAGAGGTCGACGCGGCGGTGGGGGCAGAACCGCTCGATGAGGCCGATCGTTCCGGACTTGTCCTTGTAGAGGACGAGGTCCTCGCCGAGAACACGCACCGCCTTGGTGGGGCGCGCGTCGAGCTCGCCGACGGCGGCGATGGGATGCCAGTAGCGGCGCATCAGCTCACCCATGGGCGTGCCCGGGCCTACTCTCGACAGCCGTTCATTCTCCTCGATACTGAGCATGTGTTCCTCCCTGTGCTCAATGCGCTTCCGTGCCGTTGGCGGGATTGTACCGCACTTGGCAAGTGGTGGCGCGGGTGTAGAGGCTTCACCGATCAAGACGTCAGTCTTCCCATGATGCGCACTCCTGTACTGGGGGGCAAGCCGTCGTACCGCCGCCTTGCTCCAGTTGGCCATGGTCTTGTTCCAGAGGCAAGGTGGCAAGAAGAGGTCCGTCGGGGCCACGATGTTTCCCGGGCAACGACCAGAGCCAGAAGCCATTGCCGTTCGGGCCGCCCTTGCCTACCCGGGTCGTAGTGACGTTGCAGGCATGGCGGGCGCGGCGGAGGCGGTCCTCAGTTATGCCCTGTGCGGCGGCCATGCCGGCAATCTCTGCGGCGGGCATAGGACCATCAGCGAGGGTGTCCGCCAAGAAGCCGCGGGCATAGGCAGCCCAATCAGTGCGCTGCGGGCGCTGCAGTTTGGGGGCGCTGAGGGCGAGGAGGCGTTCGCGGGAGATGGGCTCGCGCCAGGCGATGGGCGGAGCGTCGTGGAAGTTGAAGGGGATGGGCGGCAGGGCGTCGTGCATGGGCGGGCTGAGGGGAACGAGGAAGCGGGCGCGTTCCTCGCCGACGAGGGCTATGGTGAACACGGTCCCAGCCATGCCGAGGCGTGGCTGCATGTAGCGGGCGGCGGACTGGAGGGAGTGGGCGGGGTTGTGCATGAAGGCGAGTACGGCTGCGCCGGTGCGGGCCGCGAGGGCGTTCAGCATGCCGGCGACGCGGGTGACCCTGGCGTTGTGGATGAGAGCCAGGTGCTCTATCTGGTCGACGATGAGGAGGGCGGCGCTTCCACGGTCTATGAGGTTTGCGAGGCGGTTCATGACGACCGGGAGCGACGGCCCACGGGGCGGTTCCTGGGGCCTGGGCGGAGGCGGCGGCGCCTCGTCGAGGCCAATCGACGTGGGGGCTTGTTCGTAGCGTTTATGCAATTGCGCGGCCTGGGACACGACTTCGAGATCCTCGACACCGTCCTCCTGTGCGAAGTCAACGAGGTGGAGCGGTGCAAGGACGTCGGCGTGGTAGATGAGGCTGAGGTCAGCGCCGAGGCTCCTGAGTCGAGGGAGGAGTGACGCCCGGGGATTCTTGAGCGGGGCTGCAATGACGACAGGGGCTCTGACGAAGGCGGCGCCGGGCTGGTCAGGAGTGTCCGCACCGAGGGAGACGCGGGCGGCGATATCCAAGGCGACGGCGGTCTTGCCCGATGCCGGGTACCCGGCGACGACGGTGAGCTCGCCCATGGGTATGCGGTCGGGCCAGAGCCAATCGGCGGGCTGAGAGATGAGGAGCTCGTACGGACTGAGGCCTGCGGCGAGGGCGCCCACGGCGGTGTGGAGGATGGCCGGGGGCGGAAGTCCACGTCTGGCGAGGGCCTCTTCGATCTTGTACGAAGGGCATCCGGAGGAGCATTTGAAGGAGAACCCGATGTCCGGCTCGTAGTAGACGCCGAGCGTGGGGACGTAGGGGTTGCGGTGCACGGGACAGTGGAGGCGGTGCGTGGGAACGGGAGCGCATCCGCAGTCCGGGTTGCCGCAGCGGAGGGCGCGTCCGACACGGCGTACGTAGGCTTGTTCCTGGGGCGTGGGCGTTACTGGAGTCGTCATTCGACCATGATATCGGGTGTCATGGCAGCGACATAAGGGGCAGGTGGCAGAGGGTTGGGGGGAGTGTCAGGGCGCCGTATGGCGAATCAGCCCCTCGACGAAACGAGCAATCGTGAGATCGGTGGCAGGCTCAGCGAAATTAGGTTCGGCCTGGGCCACGTCTCGGGCCGCCGTGAGGAACCCAGCGGCAGTGTAGCAGCCTTCAAGTACCAGCTTGCGGCAGAAGAGTTCATACCGCCTCATGTATGAGGCATCGTTGAACTCTGTGCGCACTGAGAAATAAGGTTCGCGAACTTTGACGGCAGAGCGAGACCCCTCTGCGTCTTCCAACAACAGCAAGTATCCGAGGAATGGCTTCGGCATGGTCTGGAACTGGCCCTCCCGATAGGCTGTCCAGAGGTCTACTGAGGACCCCAGGGCTTCCTCAACACGGTTGTTGAAGTTGTTCCCAAACGAGCCGACCTGCGACTTCAACTCGACAGCGGCTATGAGGTTTCCCTCTCGCACTACGACTATGTCCCACTCTTTACTAGGTCTGAAGAAGCCGGGGATTTCGGTGGGGCGTAAGTGTATGGCCGACCCCTCAACGCCAGCCTCCAACATGAGGTCAACGAGCAAGCGGGCAAAGCCGTCCATCTGCTTGCCACCGACCACTTCTCCACGGGCTCCCTGGTTAGAGGCACCTCCCGTCCGCTGCCTGTCTCCTTGAGAGGAACGCGCCTCCCAGAAAGACCTCACGGCCGCTGCCACTCTGTCCTGCAAATCATCCGGCATTCAGAACTCCACCCCAGTTTGTGTCACCGGCTCCTTCCATCTTATCCCCATGCTGCATGTACACTCACCTTGCAGGAGGTGCTACTTGGTCCGATTGTCCCACGCACTCGATCTAGACGGTGTTCCTCCCGACGAGGAACCCGTCAAGGCCACATGCCAAGAGGTCAGAGTGGGCTTATGGCCTGACGATGCGGAAGAAGCGACCCTCGAAGCCTACCTACCCGCAGCACTGGTCCCCGAACTCGACGGCTTCGGCCAAGAGACCATACCCCGCATCGCCCGCAGCCGTTCGAGCATCGATAGCATCCGAGAAGCGTTGTCACGCGTACCGACACGTCACCTCATCCGCCAAGCAGACAGCCGTCGGTTTGAGGGTGTTGCAGATGAGTCCGTCCACCTCGTGCTGACCTCCCCGCCGTACTGGACACTAAAGGAGTATCCGCCACGCGAGGGCCAGCTTGGAGCAGTCGCCGACTATGAGGAGTTCAATCGACAACTGGCCACAGTCTGGAAAGAGGCGCGCCGCGTTCTCGTACCGGGCGGGCGTCTCGTTGTGGTGGTCGGCGACGTGAATCTCGCACGGCGGCAGTTCGGCAGGCACGTTGTCATGCCATTGCATGCATCCATACAAGAGGAGTGCCGAAAACTGGGCCTGGACAATCTCGCCCCGATCATCTGGCAGAAGATAGCGAACGCGTCATACGAAGCAGGAGGCGGCTCGACGTTCCTCGGTAAGCCGTACGAGCCGAACGCCGTTATCAAGAACGACATCGAGTACATACTTTTCCAACGCAAGCCCGGAGGCTACCGTCAACCATCAGTCGCCGCACGCATCCTCTCGGTGATCCCTTACGAGAGCCATCAACTATGGTTCCGCCAGGTGTGGTCAGACGTGAACGGAGCGTCCACGAAAAACCACCCCGCGCCCTACCCTGTTCAACTGGCCGACCGATTGATACGGATGTTCTCATTCGCCGGCGACACGGTGCTCGATCCGTTCCTGGGGACGGGCACGACTTCCGTAGCTGCGGCACTGGCGGGACGGAACAGCATCGGATTCGAGATAGAGCCTACATTTGCCGATATGGCCCTCCGCCGCGTGCGTTCGCTCAGCATGCAATGGCGTCTGCCCGCATAGGAGGCGGAAGCCTGCTGAGCTGCCTGATCGCCGTTCACAATCCCCGCATATAATCCGGCGCATCCGGCTACAGAAGATGTGTCATGCCACTCGACCCTGACGTGAAAGCGGCGCTGGACAGGCGAGCCGCGGCGGGCGCGTCCGACACGGCGTACGTAGGCTTGTTCCTGGGGCGTAGGCGTTGCCGGAGTCGTCATTCGACCATGATATCGGGTGTCATGGCAGCGACATAAGGGGCAGATGGCACGTTCAACCCTCACCCCCGCGCTGACGCGCGTTCCCCTCTCCCAATGGGCGAGGGGGCAGGCACCCGAGAGATTCCTCGACTCCGCTGCGCTCAACATGACAAGTGAGGCGGGGTTGCCCTTGACGGGCGCTCTGGATTCCAGCCTTCGCTGGATGGTTCGACAGGGCTCACCATGAGCGGGCTACCCCGAGAGATTTCTCGGCTCCGCTCGAAATGACAAGGCAGGCGCTGCGCTCCGCTCGAAATGACACAGAAGGGCGCCCACAAGGGACGCCCCTACACCTGACCGCCCACCCACGCCCCCGGTTCACCCCCATCCCCGCATCAAGCACGGGGCAGGCTCTAACCTTCCCCCATCAAGGGGGAAGGGACCAGGCCCCTTCCAATCCCCTGCCCCGTGTGCCCTGACGGGCACACTGGATTCCCGCCTGCGCGGGAATGACGGAGACTCCGAGAGATTCCTCGACTCCGCTGCGCTCAACATGACGGGGAGCGGCCGCTGGTAGGCGACAAGGACTATCGACTACTTGATCCGCTGGTTGAGGTCTTTCAGCCCCTGGCTGCCGAGTCCCGTCTGTTTGGGCCCCAATATCTGAGCAAGCGTCGTCGTAGGAACCTCATCGCGGGTGTCCTTGACCGTGGTGAAGCGCGTCCTGTCCGGGAATTCCTTCTTCAACCAGCATCCATGGGCACTCTGCCGTACAAGGACCACCATCGGCAAGGAGCAGTTGAATGAGCCTTCTACCCGTCACTAGACGCCGGTAAGCACTCCGTGTGATTCCCCAACCGGGAATATCCGGGGTTGAAAGAGCGGCACGACATCCTGGAGTAAAGCGTCGGCACCGATACTGGGGAGCCGAATCTCGTGCGGTTTCGGTTTCCCGAGCGAGAACAGGATCTCATGTTCTTCGAAGAACCGCTCCCGCTCGCCCGCTTCTTCCAACAGGTCCAAGTGCTCCCCGATCAACTGCCGCAAGTCGTTCTGAACACGGTCAAACGACCTTGCGTACGTGCTGGTGCCCAATTCCAAGCAGGTTCCAACCCACATGCGCCCCTCACGCTCGAACTTGAGTGTGAGCTCCACATAACCAGCGACGCTCATGATGTCCTCCGAAGGCGCCGTGGCACCCAGCCTCCGGCAGAGTGACCTTCGGTACTCTTAGCGACTTCCTGATACAATAACGCTACGTTTGGCTCCGGCCAGTGTCAAGCATCCTCGATGGCAAGCGGGAACCCACTCCCATCCCGCTGCGCTCCGCTCGAAATGACACAGAAGGGCGCCCACAAGGGACGCCCCTACACCTGACCGCCCACCCACGCCCCCCGTTCACCCCCCATCCCCGCATCAAGCACGGGGCAGGCTCTAACCTTCCCCCATCAAGGGGGAAGGGACCAGGCCCCTTCCAATCCCCTGCCCAATCCCCGCATATAATCCGGCCATCCGTTCACAGGAGACGTGATATGCCACTCGACCCTGACGTGAAGGCGGCGCTGGACAGGAGGGCCGCGGCGGGCGGGCCCGCGCAGTACGAGATACCTCCGGCGGATCTGCGCGCGAGGCAGGAGGCGCTCCAGCGCAAGCCCGGCCCGGAGGTCGCGGCGGTGAGCGACCACCTCGTGCCCGGGCCGCACGGCGACGTACCCGTGCGGGTGTACGTGCCGAAGGGGGCTCACCCCCATCCTCTCCCAGAGGGAGAAGGGAGCAGGCACCCGAGAGATTTCTCGACTTCGCTGCGCTCCGCTCGAAATGACAATGGAGGGGGATTGCCCGTGTGCATGTGGTTCCACGGCGGCGGCTGGATCTACGGCAGTATCGACTCCAACGACGCGAACTGCCGTGAGCTGGCGAACAGAGCGGGCGTCATCATGGTGTCGGTCGACTACCGGCTCTCCCCGGACCACAAGTTCCCGGTACCGTTCGACGACTCCTACGTGGCGACGGCGTGGGCCGCGGCGAACGCGGCGTCGTTCGGCGGCGATCCGTCGCGAGTGGCAGTGGCGGGGATGAGCGCGGGCGGCAACCACGCGGCAGCAGTGGCCCTCCGGGCGCGGGACGAGGAAGACGGGCCGAAGCTCGTGCACCAGGTGCTCGTCTACCCGGTGCTCGACCGGGACTTCGAGCGCCCGTCGTACGCGGAGAACGGCGCCGCTTACTACAACCTTTCCCTCGAGATGGTGCGCTACTGCTGGGACTGCTACCTGGCCGACGAGGCGGACGGCGACAACCCGTACGCCAGGCCGATGGCGGCGGACGATCTGTCCGGACTGCCGTCGGCGTTCGTGCTGACGGTGCAGTACGACCCGCTGCGCGACGAGGGCGAGGCGTACGCGGAGCGGCTGCGCGCCGCGGGCGTGCCTGCAAGGTTGAGCCGCTACGACGGCGTGGTGCACGGGTTCTTCAACGCGGGCATCCCGTTCGAGCGGACGTGGCAGGCGATGGACGAGGTGGCCGCCGACCTTCGGCAGGCGTTCGGGACGGGGTAGGAGGCAGGGTTCGATCCGATACACCCCCATCCTAACCTTCCCCCATCAAGGGGGAAGGGACCAGGCGGGATTCCTGCCTCCGCAGGAATGACGGGGGCTGCGCCCCGCGTCCGGTCCACCCTCACCCGCCGCTGACGCGGCACCCTCTCCCAGAGGGCGAGGGGAACAGGCCTCTCCCACACCACGCCCCGCCGCCGCGTGACCTGCCCGGTCACCCTGGATTCCCGCCGGTGCGGGAATGACGAGTAAGGCACGGGAATGACGGGGGCTGCGCCTCGCGTATACTCCGGCGCAGCCGGTCCGGAGGAGGCGCGTCATGCCGCTCGACCCTGAAGCGAAAGCGTCGTTGGAGAAGCGCATCGAGATGGGTGTGCTCGAGCCGCACGAGTCGAGCCCGGAGGAGGCGCGCGCGCTGCAAGCGGCACGGCCGAACTTGCCGGGGCCGGAGATGGCGTCGGTGAGCGACCATCTCGCGCCAGGGCCGCACGGCGACGTGCCCGTGCGGGTGTACGTTCCGGAGGGGGTTCACCCCCATCCTCTCCCAGAGGGAGAAGGGAGCAGGCACCCGAGAGATTTCTCGACTTCGCTGCGCTCCGCTCGAAATGACAATGGAGGGGGGTTGCCCGTGTGCATGTGGTTCCACGGCGGCGGGTGGGTCATCGGCAGCGTCGAGACGAACGACGCCACGGCCCGGGCGCTGGCGAAAGCGTCGGGCGCAATCGTCGTGTCGGTCGACTACCGGCTCGCGCCGGAGCACAAGTTCCCCATCCCGTTCGACGATTCGTACGCGGCGACGGTGTGGGCCGCGGAGAATGCAGCGTCGCTCGGCGGCGACCCGTCGCGGCTGGCGGTCGCGGGCGCGAGCGCGGGCGGGAACCTCTCGACGACGGTAGCGCTGCGGGCGCGCGATGAGGGCGGCCCGGCCATCGTGCACCAGTCGCTCATCTACCCGGTGACGGACAGGGACTTCACGCGACCGTCGTACAAGGAGAACGGCGAGGGCTACGGCCTCTCTCATGCCTCCATGGTCTGGTTCTTCGACTGCTACCTCTCCAGCGAGTCCGACGCGTCCAACCCCTACGTTGCGCCGATGCTCGCCGAGGACCTCTCCGGCCTGCCGCCGGCGTTCGTGCTGACGTGCGAGTACGACCCGCTGCGCGACGAGGGCGAGGCGTACGCGAAGCGGCTGCAGGACGCGGGCGTACCGACGAAGCTGAGCCGCTACGACGGGATGATCCACGCGTTCTACAACGCGGGCATCCCGTTCTCGCGCACCTGGGACGCCATCAACGAGACAGCGGCTGAGATGCGGAAGGCGTTCGGGACGGCGTAGGAGGCAGGGTTCGATCCGATACACCCCCATCCTCACCTTCCCCCATCAAGGGGGAAGGGACCAGGCCAGGGCGCCCGCAGGGGACGCCCCTACACCAGGCGGGATTCCTGCCTCCGCAGGAATGACGGGGGCTGCGCCCCGCGTCCGGTCCACCCTCACCCGCCGCTGACGCGGCACCCTCTCCCAGAGGGCGAGGGGAACAGGCCTCTCCCACACCACGCCCCGCCGCCGCGTGACCTGCCCGCTCACCCTGGATTCCCGCCGGTGCGGGAATGACGAGTAAGGGTTCACCCTCACCCTCACCCTCACCCTCTCCCTCTCCCTCAAGGGAGAGGGGACAGCCCCCGAGAGATTTCTCGGCTCCGCTCGAAATGACAAGGCAGGCGCTGCGCTCCGCTCGGAATGACAATCCCTCGCGTATACTCCGGCGCATCCGGTCCGAAGGAGGCGCGGCGTGCCGCTCGACCCTGAAGCGAAAGCGTCGTTGGAGAAGCAGGCCGCCATGGGCCTGCCCGCCCAGCACGAGGTGAGCCCCGAAGAGGCGCGCGCGATGTCGGAGTCGCAGCAGCGCCTCCCCGGGCCGGAGGTCGCGTGGGTGAGTGACGTCGCTGCGCCGGGGCCGCATGGCGACGTTCCGGTGCGGGTGTACGTGCCGGCTGTTCACCCCCATCCAGAGGGAGAGGGGAGCAGGCACCCGAGAGATTTCTCGACTCCGCTGCGCTCCGCTCGAAATGACAAGGGAGGCGGCGACCTCTCCCTTCAAGGGGGAGGTGGGTTGCCGGTGTGCGTGTGGTTCCACGGGGGCGGATGGGTGGTCGGCAGCATCGCGACGAACGACCCGACGTGCCGGGCGCTGGCGGATGCATCCGGAGCCATCGTCGTGTCGGTGGACTACCGGCTCGCGCCGGAGCACAAGTTTCCCATTCCGCTCGACGACTGCTACGCGGTGACGGAGTGGGTTGCGGCGAACGCGGGGTCGTTCGGCGGCGATCCGTCGCGGCTCGCAGTTGCGGGGTCGAGCGCGGGCGGGAACCTCGCCACAGCCGTGGCGCTTCGTGCGCGCGACGAGGGTGGGCCACGGCTCGCGCACCAGTCGCTGATCTGCCCCGTGGTCGACAACGACCTCACTCGTCCGTCCTACATCGAGAACGGCGAGGGGTACGGGCTCAACTACGACACGATGGTCTACTTCCTGCAGTGCTACGTGCGCGATGAGGCGGACGCGTCCAACCCGTACGTTGTGCCGATGGCCGCGACTGACCTGTCCGGGCTGCCGTCCGCGTTCGTGCTGACGTGCGAGTACGACCCGCTGCGCGACGAGGGCGAGGCGTACGCGGAGCGGCTGCGCGAGGCGGGCGTGCCAACGAAGCTATCACGCTACGACGGGCAGGTCCACGCGCTGTTCAACGCGGGCGTCCCGTTCACGCGGACGTGGGACGCCATCGACGAGGCGGCAGGCGAGCTGCGGAAAGCGTTCGGCACTGCGTGAGGGGGAAGGGGCAGGCAGGCCCGCCGGGGATACCGCGCTTCTGGCCGTCGCACCGCGTCTTCTACGGGTGGGCCATCGTCGGAGCGGCGTTCGTTGCGACGTTCGCGGAGGTGCCGGCGTTGGGGCCGGTGCTCACGGTCTTCGTCAAACCGATCCAAGACGAGCTAGGCTGGTCATACAGGGTGATCGCGCTGGGGTTCCTCATGGGGAGCGCGTCGGGGGCGATCGCATCGAGCGTCACGGGGTGGCTTGTCGACAAGTATGGACCGCGTGTGGTGGTGGCGCTGGGTGGCCTGGCGCTCGCGGGTGCGCTGTTCGGACTGTCGACGATACAAGAGCCGTGGCACTTCTGGACGTACTTCGGGCTGGCGCGAGGGTCAGTGACGGCGGGCGTGGAGATCGGGGCGTCGGTCGCGATAGCGAAGTGGTTCGTGCGTCAGCGCGGGCGGACGCTTGCGGTGAAGGCGATGGGCCATCGCGCCGGACAAGTGGTGCTCCCCATCGTGAGTTTCCTCATCATGGACGCGTCGGACTGGCGCACGGCGTACGTGGCGCTCTCCGGGTTCGCGTGCCTGGCCATCATCGGGCCTGCGCTGTTGCTGATGCGCAGCCAGCCGGAGGACCACGGACTGCTGCCGGACGGCGCGACCGACCTGCGCGACGCTTCGGGTGGGAGCGGGGTTCCTGCCTCCGCAGGAACGACGGGAATCGTCGAAGAGGTGTCGTGGACGCTGCGGGAGGCGCGGGGGACGCGGGCGTTCTGGCTCATCACGGTCTTCCTGGTCTGCACGCCGTTCGTGCAGGGGGCGACGAACCTGCACATGGCGCCCATCTTCCACGACCGCGGGTTGAGCGAGGGGCAGGCGGTAGCAGTCGTGGCCATCTTCGGGATGTCGTCGGCGTCGTCCATCCTGCCGACGGGGTTCATCATGGAACGCGTGCACGTGCGCCTGGGCGCCATGGCGCAGGCGGTGCTGGTGCTGACGACGATGGCGCTGCTGTTGGTCCCGGCGGGCGGCTTCCCCCTCGCGGTGCTCTGGGCGATACTCTTCGGCGTGGCGGCGGGGATGCGGAACATCATCGAGATTCTGCTCCTGGCGAACTACTTCGGGAGGACGTCGCTGGGAGCGATCAAGGGGTTCACCGCGCCGTTCCGCATGATCAGCCCATTCGGGCCGTTGCTCGCGGCGCACATCCGCGACGAGACGGGGAGCTACACCGGGGCGTTCCTGCTGTTCGCGAGCGTCGCGGTGCTGATGCTGGTGCTGATGGTGTTCGCGACGCAGCCGAGGAAGGCTCCGACGGAGCCGCAGCCTGCGGACGCGTAGTATAGTTGCCAGCGAGCGTCGGCTCGGTTCATCCAGGCCGGGCTGAAGAGCAGCAGATTTTGCGTAAAGGAAGGTCAGAGCCATGGCGACGTTTGGTGTGATCGACGCTGATACGCACGTGGACGAGAACGAGGCCACGTGGCAGAGCATGGAAGAGATGGGCTCCAAGTTCGTGCCCGTATCCATCTCGCCCGACGCGCAGGTGGGCTCCGCGGTCGCCGACCGCCCGGAGGCGCCGGGCGTTCGCATAGCGGGAGCGCTCGGCAACCGCTGGTGGCTGGTCGAGAACCGCCTGCAGCCGCGCATCATCCGCGACGAGGTACACCACCCGCTGCGCGAGCACCGGGAGTTGGACGACGCGGCGGGCGTCGCGGGGCGCCTGAAGGACATGGACAAGATGGGGGTGGACGCCCAGGTCATCTTCCCGACGTTCTTCATCCGCTACGGCGCACAGGATGCGGACGCGGAGGCGGAGCTCACGGGTGCGTACAACCGCTGGCTGGCAGATCGGTGCGCGATGAGCAACGGACGCCTGCGCTGGGCGGCTGTGCTGCCCCTGCTCGACCCCGACAAGGCGGTCGCGGAACTGCGCTGGGCGAAGGAGAACGGCGCGTGCGCGATCTTCAAGCGCGGGTTCGACCTCGACAAGCCGGTGAGTGACAAGCACTTCTTCCCGGTATACGAGGAGGCAGACTCGCTGAACATGCCGCTGTGCATCCACACCGGCCACCCCCTGCCCGGCCGCGAGTGGGACCGGGGCTTCCCGGTGATGGCGGCGTTCATGGCGGTCGTCTCCAGCAGGCTGCCGAGCAAGTTCCCGAACCTCAAGTTCGGGTTCATCGAGGCGGGCGGAGCGTGGATCTCCTACGCGCTCTCCAACCTGGGGATGGTGCAGCGGTCGCTGGCGCTGCACGACCGCTCGGCGACGTTCGATCTGCAGCGCGACCTCTTCAAGGAGGACCGGCTGTACGTGACGATAGACCCGATGGACCACATCGAGCACCTGCTGGACTTCGGCACCGAGGACAACCTCATCATCGGCACGGACTACTGCCACTCCGACCCTTCGGCGAACCTCGCGGCGCTCGACGAGGTCAAGAAATGGGCGAGCGAGGGGCGCATCAGCGATGCCGTCGCGCGGAAGATCCTGGAGACGAACGCGAAGGAGTTCTACAACTTGTAGGGGGCGTTCGCGGCCCTCACCCGCGCGCTAAAGCGCGTTTCCCTCTCCCAGGGGGCGAGGGAGCAAGCATCCCGCTCCGCGCCCCGCCGGTTCACCCCCATCCCAGCCTTCCCCCATCGAGGGGGAAGGACACACAGGGCACCCACAAGGGGCGCCCCTACATCAAACCGCCACCCCAGACCAACCTCCCGCCGCGTGCCCTGACGGGCACTCTGGATTCCCGCCTTCGCGGGAATGACGGAAGGGCGCCCTCACGGGCGCCCCTTCTCGTACGTCTCGCTGAGCGCAAGCCCTACTGGTTGAGTGTGGCCTGCGCCTCCGTCCAGGGCTTCTCGCCTGCCCACGTGCTGAGCACCTGCTCGATGGTGGACACGAGCTCGGGCGGCTCGCCCTGCTGCAGCGGCATGTAGCGCGTCATCCACGTCACGTCAGAGAGGGCCTGCCAGCGTTCGAGCGGGAGGTCGATGCGCTTGTTGACTTCGGGGTCGCGCACGACGCCCATCGGCTCGCCGCCGTCCTGGACGATGCCGGCCTGCTCCTTCAGCACCTTGCGGTAGAGGATGATGCCGCGGTCCGACTCGCCCAGCTTCTCCTTCTCGCGCTCGGCGTTCGGGCCCTGCGTGATCCACGCGACGAAGTCCTGGTGGTTCACGAGGTCAGGGATGAGCGTGCCGTCGGGCTCGTAGAGGTTCACGTACCAGTACGGCACCTTCTCCTGCTTCGGCGGCTCGGCGCCTTCGGCGGCGCGGTAGAAGAACCAGGTGATGTGCATGGTGTGAGTGTCGTCGACCGGCACCCGGTACTGGAGCGTGCAGTTGACGACGCTGCCGACGAAGAGGACGTTGGGGAAGAGCACCGGGTGGCCGACCTTCCAGTCGTGGTCGTCCTCGGTGGTGCCCTCGACGACGCGGCGCTTGATGAGGCCGTAGTCGAAGACGTCGAAACCGATCTTCCGGTGCCTGCGCGGCACCGTGGGGAACGAGTCGGCCTCGGCGAGGCCAAGCCTGACGGCCTTGTCCTGCTGCTGGCGGACGCCCCAGTAGCCGTGCAGCCACTCCAGGTGCACCGGGTCCATGGAGTTCTCCATGCACTGCAGCCAGTTGCAGGGGAGCTCGACGATGCCGATGTCGCTCCAGCCGCCCTCCCACTCGAACGTCTCCCAGTGCGGGAGCAGCGGCGCGGGCTGCGGGCCGAGATAGGCGAAGACGAGCCCGCCGTACGACTCGACGGGGTATCCCGCGACCTTCACCTTCTCCTTGAAGCGCCCGTCCGGGTGGACCGTCTCCTCGAACGGCTGCTCGATGCACTGTCCGGTCTCGTCCATCATCCAGCCGTGGTACATGCAGCGCAGGCCATGCTCCTCCGGGATGCCGTAGGAGAGGTCCACCCTGCGGTGGGGGCAGAAGCGGTCGATGAGCCCCATCGTGCCGGACTTGTCCTTGTAGAGGACGAGGTCCTCGCCGAGGACGCGCACTGCCTTCGTGGGGCGGTCGTCCAACTCGGCGGCAGCGGCGATGGGGTGCCAGTAGCGCCGGAACAGCTCGCCCATCGGCGTGCCGGGCATGACGCTGGTGAGGTCTTTGTTCTCCTGTGCGGTCAGCATGAGGCGAACCTCCTTCGGCTCTATCGGGCGGTCGGTCGATCTGGGGGGGATTGTAGCGCACACGTACCGGTATGTGCGCGGCCAAGAGGGACGGCTATGATGCGGCAAACGAGTTAGGAGCAAAGGCGCGCAGCATGCCCAGCAACCTGCCCTTTGTCGTCCTCGGCGTCGTCGGATGGTTCGTCGGCTACGGCGCCGGCTGGCTCCTCGAATGGGCCGGTGGCCCAGACTTGAAACTGCCTCTGGCGATCGCTGGCGCCGCGCTAGGCGCTCTGTGTGGCCTTCTGTCCATGGAGGCGGAACTTGTCTGGGACCTCCTCTCTGCGGCGGCGGGCGCCGGGCTCGCTGCCGGGGCGGTCTGGCTGGCGGAGCTCACGGGCTGGGAGCCGTTGGGCAGGGACTCCATACTGCAAGCCGCTATCTACGGCGCGGTCGCCGGATACGTCGTTCGCAAGTTCGTGCAGTGGTGCAGAAAGCGGGCGCGAAGGAAGGCCATAGAGGCAGCTGGCGGAACCGTGGACGAGGGCTTCAAGCCGACCAAGGCCTCCTATCTCGTCTATTTCCTCGTCTGCCTGCCCGCCTACGGGCTGATCATCTACTGCTTCTATGTGCGCTTGGTCGAGTCATAACGCATTTCTACTTCTACCATCTTGTCGTGGACGGGGCTGCCTTCGGACGCGGTGCGGGGGTTTACGGAGGTGCGTGTCTCAGGGCACCCGACTCCAGGTCGCCAAGGATGGTAACGATACTGCTGCTCGCTATCGCATAGCCGGTGCCTTCCACTGATATCCCTCCCGACCGGCGTATCACACTGGTCGGTATGCCAACGACTTCTCCGGTTGACAGCGATACGAGAGGGCCGCCGCTGTTCCCGGGGTTGAGCGGTGCGTCAGTCTGAACAACGTGCGCCCCGTGCTCGTCATCGAAGAAGGTCCGCGACACGATCCCGCTCGTGATCACTGCATCGTTGCTCCCGAGCGGGAACCCGACGGCTATGACGCGCGTTCCCGCAGGAGGCTGTTCAGGACTCATCGAGATGGAGTCGAACGACGACGAGCAGCACACCCGGAGCATGGCCACATCTTTCTCAGCGTCGTAACCAAGAACGTCTGCATCGTAGGTTTCCAGGCCGACAGCAACCCTGACGTTGTTCAGGTTGGAATCGATGACGTGGTAGCTCGTCAGGACCAGTCCGCGCTGGCCGTCGGAGCCCACGAAGAAGCCTGACCCTTGCGCCCGCTCTGTCTCCACCTTCACGACGGCCTGTTTCGTGATGGCAAAGTAGTCCGGCGTGGGCGTGGGTGTGGGCGTAGAGGTCGGCGTCGGTGTCGGAGTTGGCGTGGAGGTTGGGACCGGGGTCGGCGTGGGCGTGGGTGTGGGCGTTGAGGTTGGCGTAGGCGTCGGGGTTGGAGTTGGAGTCGGCGTCGGCGTTGGAGTGGCTGTTGGAAGCATGTCCGTCGTCGAAGTCCCGGTCGCCGACCACCCGCCGGTCCCGGCGCTGCTCAGCGCCCGCACCTGTACGCCGTAGGTCGTGTCTGGTGCCAGGGCAACGATCCGGACCCTGCGTTCTACGTGGCCGGTGTCCAGTACCTCGACCCATGGCCTGGACTCGGTGCGGAAGCGGTACTCATATTCACGGACCGGCCGCTCGCTGACCGGTTCTTCCCACGACGCCTCGATGACGGTGGTGCCCAGGGACTTCACCGCTGGCGCAGCGGGGGCTTCGGGCGGAGCGGGAGTGGGCGTCGGGGTTGGCGTCGGGAACGGGGTTGGAGTTGGGGTCGGAGAGGCGCAGGCAGCAAGGAACACAACCGCCAGGACTGCCGTCGGCAACGAAATCTGCCTGTATCTCGCGTCGCGGTTCTTCATCCCTTGTTGAGGCGGTGGGAGGGCATACAACTGGGGAGATTATAGCCAATCGAGACCTGCTCACCCTTCCGTAGCAGGAGACTGCGGCTCCTTGCTCCATTGCAGTCGCGGTTGCTCTATAATCCACCGGCCATGCACTGGTCTGACGTCGTTGTAGAGAGCCTGCGCGAGCACGAGGTCTGGCACGCGACGTACGTGCCGGACGCCATCAACTGGCAGGTGCTCTCCAAGCTGGAAGCCGATTCTGCGTTCACCGTCGTGCCCGCATCGCGGGAGGAGGAGGCGGTCGGTATCGCGGCGGGCGTCTACGCCGCAGGCGGGCGCGCGGCGATGTTCATGCAGAGCAGCGGGTTCGGAAACACGATCAACGCACTGGCGCAACTGCTCACCGGCTACCGAATCCCGGTCCCGCTGTTCATCGGGATGCGCGGCGGGCTGAGCGAATTCAACGAGGTGCAGGTGCCGTCGGCGCGGCCGATCCCCGCGATCCTCGACGAACTGCACATCCAGCACTACGCGCCGGAGCGCGAGGACGAGGTGCAGAAGTACGTGGACGGCGCGATCGAACTGGCGTACGCGAGCCGCATGCCGGTGGCCATCCTCTGGTACGCACAGCTGGTGGGAGCGAAACGTGCTACGTCGTGAGGGCATCGCCGCGCTGGTGCGCAGGGTCGACCACGAACCGATCATCGCCAACCTCGGCCCGGCGACGTTCGACCTGTACGCATCGGGCGACCGCGACGCGAACCTCTACACCTGGGGCGCGATGGGGCTGGTGTCGTCCATCGCGCTGGGCGTGGCGATGGCCGCGCCGGACCGCAAGGTGTTCGTCATGGACGGCGACGGCTCGCTGCTGATGAACCTCGGCTCGCTCGCGACGATAGCGCGACAGGCGCCGCCAAACCTCGTGCACATCGTGTGGGACAACCAGATGTGGTACGAGACGGGCGGCCAGCCGACGCACACGTCGACGGGCACCGACCTCGGCGGGATCGCGCTCGCGGCTGGCATCAAGAACGTCGCGCGGGCGGCGACGGTCGAGGCGTTCGAGGAGGCACTCGACCAGGCGATACGCGAGCCGGGGCCGTGGTTCATCCACGTCGACATCGAGGAGACGGGCGAGCCCCGCCAGCGCCCGAAGGTCGTGGTGGAAGAGAACCTCGTGAAGTTCCGCCGCACCTTCACCGGGTAGGCGACCCGCCCTCCGTATCGACGCTCGACCGGTGCTCCAGAACGCCCGCCACGTCCGGGCGGAACGCGAAGAGCGCCCCGCCCTCCGGACCGATCTCCTCGCCCGGCACGGACTGCCTGCTCGACGAGGTGACGTAGGCGGTGGAGAGGTCGCTGTCCCCGAATCCGATGCTGGTTATCTTGCGCGCAGGGAACTCCACCCGCGTCATCTCCGCGCCCGAGGGGTCGTACCGGACGACGGACCACCCGCCTGACAGCGCCACCCACAGACAGCCGTCCGCGTCGAGCGTGATGCCGTCGGGCGAGCCGCCTTCTACGCCGGAGAGGTCGATGAAGACGCGCCGGTTGGAGACCGTCCCTGAGTCGAGGTCGTAGTCGAACAGGGCGACGCGCCTGCCCCGGGTCTCGGCGACGTAGAGGAGCCGGTCGTCGGACGAGAAGGCCATGCCGTTGGGCATCTCGACTCCGCTCGCAAGCAGGGTGGCTGACCCGTCCTGCCCGATCGAGTAGAGCGAGCCTGTCCCGCCTTCAGGGGGTATGACGCCCGCCACAACGCGCCCGTACCGGTCGGCCACGACGTCGTTGAAGCGGGCCTCTCCCTCGCCCGGCAGCCCGTCGATGACGAGCCTGACGGGGCCGCCGGCCTGCGCCGCCCCTACCCGCGTGCGGTCCATGAACAGCACCAGCGAACCGTCCGCCTGGAGCGTGAACGCGTAGAACGCCTGGCCCTCGACCACCGCCTCGACCGCGCCGGTCGCCGGGTCCAGGCGATGCACGCGCTGCGACCGGTTGTCGGTCCAGTAGAGGTGCCGGTCGTCGGGGTTCCATAGCGGGTTCTCCCCGACGACGTCCGGGTTCCTTGCAACGATCGCTACTTCTCCGATTGCCATGCGTTTACTCCTTAGAGGAGGCGGTATACGAAGGAGCCGCCCGGTGGGGCGGCTCCTATCGTAATGGATGCGACCAGTGCTTACGCAGCGGCCATGGCCGCGTCGCCGACCGTCTCCATGATGAGGCGGGTGACGGTGTACGGGTCCATGTTGGCGTTGGGGCGGCGGTCTTCGATGTAGCCCTTGCCCTCGACCTCGACCTGCCAGGGGATGCGGACGGAGGCGCCGCGGTCGGAGACGCCGTACTTGAACTCCTTGTAGGAGGCGGTCTCGTGGAGGCCGGTCAGGCGCTCCTCGATGCGGTAGCCGTAGTTGGCGATGTGGAGATCGTGGCGCGTCTTCAGCGCCTCGGCCGCGTCGATGTTCGGCTGGTAGCTGGTGCGCATGGCGTTGGTGGAGAAGTTGGTGTGCGCCCCTGCCCCGTTCCAGTCGCCGCGCGCGGGCTTGGGGTCCAGCGTCGCGTTGATGTCGAAGGGTTCGCCGGTGCGGTAGAGCAGCCAGCGGGCGACCCAGAGCTGGTCGGATACGTCCAGCGCGCCGAGCGGGCCGACCTGGAACTCCCACTGCCCGGGCATGACTTCTCCGTTGATGCCGGAGATGCCGAGCCCCGCCTGCAGGCAGTTCTCGAGATGCGCCTCGACGACGGGACGGCCGAACACCTCGTCGGCGCCGACGCCGCAGTAGTAGCCGCCCTGGGGCGGAGGGTAGCCGCCCTCCGGGAAGCCGAGCGGGCGGGTGCCCTTGAAGAACGTGTACTCCTGCTCGATGCCGAACCAGAACTCGAGGCTCGCATACTTCTCCGCGGCAACGGCGCAGGCAGCGCGCGTGTTCGTGGGGTGGGGAGACATGTCCGGCAGCAGCACCTCGGCCAGGACGAGGATGTTATCCCCGCCGCGGATCGGGTCGGGGCAACAGAAGACAGGCCGCAGCACGCAGTCGGACGCGTCGCCGGGGGCCTGGTTCGTGGACGAGCCGTCGAACCCCCAGATGGGAAGGTCCGCCAGCTTGTTCGTCTTCTCGATGACCTTCGCCTTGGAGCGGAGCTTCGCCGTGGGCTGAGTGCCGTCTACCCAGATATATTCCGCACGTATCATTGCAGTGGTCCCTCCTTCTTCTCTCTTGCTTCAGTGCTGTTGTTCTTGTCCGCCAGGCGCGTTCGAAGCGGCGCCCGTTACTCTTCGGTGATCTCGATGGTGCGGATGGCGTCGCCGGGGGTCCGTGCCGCCTGGGGGTCGCGAACGCTGATGGACATCAGCACGTCCAACCCGTCCGTCACCTGCCCGAACACGGCGTGGCGGTTGTCCAGGTGCGGCGTCGGGCCGTGGGTGATGAAGAACTGGCTGCCATTGGTGTTCGGTCCGGCATTGGCCATGGAGAGGATGCCGGGCTTGTCGTGCCTCAGGCTGGGGTGGAACTCGTCCGCGAAGCGGTAGCCGGGGCCGCCCCTGCCCGTTCCGGTAGGGTCGCCGCCCTGCGCCATGAAGTCCGGGATGACGCGGTGGAAGGTCGTGTCGTCGTAGAAGCCCTCGCGGGCGAGGAAGACGAAGTTGTTGACGGTGTTGGGGACCTTGTCGGCGAAGAGCTCGATGACGATGTCGCCCTTCTCGGTCTTGAACGTTGCGGTGTAGCTCTTGTCGGGGTCTATGGTCAGGGCTGGCGGGGAGTCGTACTGTTGCGGCATCTGTGCTCCGTTTCTCGTCTCGGACACGTCCGGGGTGGGTGTGGGAGGCGGCGCGTCCTCCGCGCTGCATCCGAGCAGGAGGCCGGTCAGCGCAGCCAGCGCAAGAAGTGTCGTCAGGAAGTGTATTCTCATCGTCCGGCGGCAGCGTCCCGAGGGATCCGAACGTGCTGCATCAACGGAGAGGATATGCGCTGGGAGGTGGCGGGGCAAGCGAGAAAAAGGGGTGCGGCGCAAGGCGTAACGAAATCGTAACGAATGGCGGCTGCCCTCATCGGAGCGTGTCACAGGGGTATGGACTGTTCCTGGAAGGGGTTGATCACCCGTATGCCGTCATAGTCCTGCCCTGAACTGAGGTCTTCGGAGTAGATGGCATCGCAACCCAGCGAACGTCCAGCGGCGAGGATCGCTCCGTCCCAGTAGGACAGTCCGTAGCTGCGGCTGATCGCTACGGCCTCCCGAAATATGCCCAGCGTGATTTCCTGTACGTGAAACCTGAGGAGGGTTCCCAGGAAGGCCATTGCATCCTCGTGACTCAACCGATCCGGGCGAGTGACGCGGGTCGCCTGGTAGTAGAACTCCTGGAATACCTGCACCGACACTGCAAGGTCAGGCTCGCGCAGGAGTTGACGAGCCCGGCTGCGCTTGTCCGCATCGTCAGACGACGTGCTGACCGCATACAGCAACACGTTGGTGTCAACGAACCGCACTCGGGCCGCTCGCCGCTTTGTCGTACAATTCGCTGCGTGTCAGGTTACCGGACGAGTGCAGACCAACTCCCCGCGCGTCGAAATCTACCAGCACGTCGTCGAGGTCGCGGGACGAGAGCCCGATGGTTTCCGTGTCCTGGGCGATAGACGCCGCACTTCCTGCCGTGAGGTTGCGCAGGTACGTCCGCACAAGCTCTGACACCGAAGTCTCCAGCTCTGCCGCCCGGGCACGGGCAAGCCGGTGTGTCTCCTCGTCAACCATTATCGTGATGTGCTTCATCACCTGATCCTTGCGGTCCGCCGCGCACGCACAAGTATACCTCTACCAGAGTGGACTACTGCGTCAATCGAGGCGGTAGAACGCCGCGGCGGTACCGCTCAGCACGTCGGCGAGCTGCCCGTCCGTCATCGGGCCCGCCGCATCGATCGTTGCCTGCACCACCTGCTCGTACGACGCAACGGGCAGGTGGTTCGGCCAGTCGCTGCCGAACATCATGCGGCGGTAGCCGAAGAGCCGCACCATCGGCTCCACGAACAGTTTGAGGTGGGCCGTGCTCCACGGCTCCGTGTCGAGCGTCACGAGTCCGCTCAACTTGACCGAGACATTCGTGCACGGCGCGAGGTTGAGCATGTGGACGCCCCACGGCTCCCGCTCGCTCCGGGCGATGAACGGCGAACCGATGTGCGCGAGGGCGATGCGCATGTCGGGGATGGCCTCAGCCAGATCGCGCGCGGAGGGGACCTGGCGCGGCTCCACGATGACGTCCAGGCTCAGGCCGCGCTTCGCTGCCTCGCGGAGGCCCGCCAGCACGGCCGGCTGCGTGAGCCAGTGGTTGTCTTCCTCGCGATACGCCGGGAGACAGAGCCCGCGCACCTTCTCGTTGCGTTCCAGCTGTTTGAGCGTCCTGCCAAGGTCCCGCGACGTAACGTCCACCCAGACCGTGGCAGCGGACACGAGTTCGTCCTTCGCCGCGGCGGCCAGCGCGGCGTTCGTGGCCTCGCCCGAAGGCTCGGGCTGCACGAGCACGGTGCGCCGCACGCCGTTAGAAGCCAGGAGCGCGGCGAACTCCTCAGCGCTATCCGGCGCTGCGGGTTGGCGATGGGCGTCTACGATGGGTGGGAGGTCCATGGTTCCGTCGTGGGCGGGTCCGCTGCTGCGGGCGGGCGGGCTTACCCAATCCTAGCATGGACGAGCTACAGGCGGAGCCCGGTGTCCTCAACGCCCTTCCTCGATCCTCACCTGCCCTTCCCACGCGCTTATGCGCTCAATTTACGAGCCATAAGCCTGACAACACCCGCCGTTCAGGAAATCGTGAACGCCTCACCGGGCGGCACGAATACGTGTGGAACACGCACTGACAAACCTCTCCCAACGCACCATATGGCAACTTCTAAAGCGCTCAGACCTGCTATCGGAACCTGCACTGGACTTGTCGGATTCAGCGCGTTATGCTGTGCGGCCAAGGGCAGCTATCCCAGTCCGGCTGCCCACAACAGGAGGTAAGTGGGATGCCCACTTTCGACATCGTTTCCATCGGTGAAGCCCGCGCCAACAGCGCAACGGGCAAGCGAGCGGCGCTGCTGCAGGAGTACATCGGTTACATCCAGCGCGTAGCCCCCGGAGAGGCGGGCAAGCTGGAGGCCGGAGAGGGCGAGACGACGCAGGCCATCCGGCGGAGGCTCAACGCAGCCGCGCAGGCGCTGGGCAAGAACCTGGATGTTCGCCGGTCCGCCACCACCGTCTACTTCTGGACATCGGACGGCCGGCGCCGAGGCAGGCCCCGCAAGAACCCCGTCGCCTAGTCCTCCCTACCACTCCCGCATTTGCGCAGCGTCTGTTCAGAAGAGCAGATGGTTGCGCTTTGCACATATTTTCGTTCGCCCAACCGTCTTCGAGAGCGCGAAAATGCGCCCAACGACGGCATCGCTTAAGCGTTGTGCGGACGGCATTCCCAAGGAGTCGGCTGGTCCGTCCGGATGGAACCGTTAACCCCCGCGACCCGAACTGCTGCTACGATATGGGTGTACGCGGCGATGCTGCGTGCACCGAAGACGAAGCGCCAGGAGCAGGAGTGCGCATAGCCATAGCAGCCGATCACGCGGGGTTCACGTTGAAGACCGACGTTGCCGCGATGCTCAGCGCCTGGGGCCACGACGTGCTCGACCTCGGCGCGCACGAATACGACCCGGACGACGACTACCCCGACTTCGCCGCGCTCGCCGCGCGGGCTGTCGCCGACGGCGCGACGGAGCGCGGCGTCATCGTCTGCGGCAGCGGGGTCGGCGCGAGCATCGCGGCGAACAAGGTTACGGGCGTGCGCGCCGCGATGTGCCACGACACCTACTCGGCACACCAGGGAGTGGAGCACGACGACATGAACGTGCTCTGCATCGGCGGGCGCGTCATCGGACCGGAGACGGCCAGGGAGGTCATCGCAGCCTTTCTCGGAGCGTCGTTCACCGGCGAGGAGCGCCACGTCCGCAGGCTGGAGAAAGTGAAGGCGCTGGAGCGCAAGGCTGCAGCGGGAACGTGAACCAACGAGTGACATCAGGAGGCAGCATCATGGAGAACACCATCCGCCGGAACCTTGCGCTCGGGCAGTCCACCTGGGTGGACTACATCAGCCGCAACATGCTGGTGAACGGCGAGTTGAGGCGGCTCGTGGAGGACGGCGTCACCGGTCTCACGTCCAACCCCACCATCTTCGAGAAGGCCATCTCCGGCAGCTCCGACTACGACGAGGCGCTTGCCAGGCTGTCGAACGAGGGGAAGAGCCCGACGGAGATATTCGAGGCGCTCGCGGTCGAGGACATCCGCGCCGCCGCGCAGGCGCTCCGCCCCGTCTACGACGCCTGCGGCGGACGCGACGGCTTCGTCTCGCTCGAGGTCGCCCCTACCCTCGCCTACGACACCGAAGGCACCGTACGGGACGCGCGGCGTCTGTGGGGAGCGGTGGGCGAGCCGAACGTGATGATCAAGGTGCCCGGAACGCCTGAGGGCCTGCCGGCCATCACGCGGCTCATCACCGAAAGCATCAACGTCAACGTCACGCTCATCTTCTCGCTCGACGCCTACCGTGGCGTGATGGAAGCCTACGTAGCAGGCTGCAAAGCGCTCGTGCAGCGGGGCGAAAACCGGGGCATCTGGAGCGGGCCTGCCGCCTCCGTTGCCTCGTTCTTCGTGAGCCGCGTGGACACGGCGGTCGACAAGGTCCTCGAAGAGCGCGGCGCAGACCCGTCGCTGCAGGGCAAGGCGGCGGTAGCGAACGCACGAGCCGCGTACGCGCTCTTCCAGGAGCGCTTCTCCCGGGAGGACTTCACCCCGATGCTGAGGCACGGCATAGCCGTGCAGCGTCCGCTCTGGGCGAGCACGAGCACCAAGAATCCCGCCTACCCCGACACGCTCTACGTCGACAACCTGATCGGCCCCGACTCCGTTAACACGATGCCGCCCGACACGCTGCAGGCCACGCTGGACCACGGCGTCTCCGCATTGACGCTGGAGGGCACCGGGCAGGAGGCGAACGCCATCCTCTCCGCGCTCGCGGACGCGGGCGTGGACATGGACGCCGTCACGGACAAGCTGCTCAGCGACGGCGTGGACGCGTTCGCCGGCTCCTACCGGCAACTGCTGGAGAGCATCGAGGCGAAGTGCGGCCTGCTGGCCCAGGCGCGCAGCTGATCCGGCGCAACCCGCGCGACTCCCTCCGTCATCCCGCGCAGGCGGGAAATCCAGCGTGGCCGGGAGTGTAAACGGAACAAGGAGGAACGCTATGGACATCGGCATGGTGGGGCTGGGACGGATGGGGGGCAACATGTCCGAACGCCTGCGCCGGGGCGGGCATCGCGTCGTCTCCTACGACCGCGACCCGGACACGCGCCAGGCAGCGGCGGCGTCCGGCTGCGAGGTCGTGGATTCGCTGGAGGGGTTCGTGGAGGCATTGCCGGCGCCCCGCGTCGTCTGGGTGATGGTGCCGTCCGGCAACCCGACGGAGGCGACGGTCGCCGCGCTTGGCGACGTGCTGGAGTCCGGCGACCTCGTGGTGGACGGCGGCAACTCGAACTACAACGACTCGATGCGGCGCGGCGAGTCGTTGCGGCGCAAGGGCATCGAGATGGTGGACGCCGGCGTCAGCGGCGGCATATGGGGGCTCGCGGAGGGCTACTGCCTCATGGCGGGCGGCAGCGAGGAGGCTGTCGCACTGGTGGAACCCGTGTTCCGGACGCTCGCGCCAACGCCGGAGAAGGGTTACGCCCACGTCGGGCCGCTCGGCGCCGGACACTTCGTGAAGATGGTGCACAACGGCATCGAGTACGGGCTCATGCAGGCGTACGCGGAGGGCTTCGAGCTGATGCGCGCCAAGCAGAGCTTCGACCTCGACGTCGCGCAGATAGCCGAGATATGGCGGCACGGGAGCGTCGTACGCTCATGGCTGCTCGACCTCACCGCCGCGGCGCTCGAAGAGGACGACTCCCTGTCGGGCATCGTACCGTGGGTGGACGACTCCGGAGAGGGACGCTGGACGGTGGAGGAGTCCATCGAGCTTGCGGTTCCGCTGCCGGTGATCTCGATGGCGCTCCAGGCGCGCTTCCGCTCCCGCGACGAGACCCAGTTCGGCTTCAGGCTGCTCGCGGCCATGCGCAACCAGTTCGGCGGGCATGCCGTGAGGCGCCAGTCCTAGCGGCACCATGCCGGACGTGCGCGTCTTCCCCACTCCCGCCGCCCTCACGCAGGCCGCGGCGAACCTCGTGCTGGCGTCAGCAGAGGAGGCGGTGCGCGAGCGCGGGCGTTTCGTGTGGGGACTCTCCGGCGGCGGCACGCCGGAAGCGCTGTACCGGAAACTCACTGAACCGCCCTACTCGACCGCCATGCCGTGGCGCGCCACGTTCGTGTTCTGGGGCGACGAGCGCTGGGCGCCGACCGACCACCCGGACAGCAACCAGCGGATGGCAACCGAGGCGCTGCTCGCCCACGGCCCCGCCACCAAAGCGAACATCATCCCCGTGCCGACGGAGGACCTCTCCCCGGACGAGTCCGCAGCCGCCGTCGAGGATGGGCTGCGACGCGTGTTCGGCGATGCTCCGGTACGCCCGGACCTGCTGCTGCTCGGCATCGGCCCCGACGGACACACGGCGTCGCTCTTCCCGGGTACGAGCGCACTCGACGAGCGCGAACGGCTCTTCGCAGCCAACCGGGTGCCGCAGTTGGACGCCTGGCGCATCACGGCCACGCTGCCGCTCATCAACTCCTCGCGGCACGTCGTCTTCCTCGCGCAGGGGCAGGACAAGGCGGAGGCACTGCGGCTCGCGCTGCACCCGGCGGACGGCGAAGCTCTCCTGCCCGCCGCACTCGTCGCGCCGCACGACGGTACGCTGACGTGGATGCTCGACCGGGTGGCCGCGTCAGAGCTGGGCGATGGAACCAGGACAGACAGCACCGCCTGAGGCCGCGCTATGCTTCATCCCTCATCGGGATAGGAACTTCCAACACTTCCCCAGGCCGTATCCCATCGATGGCATTGCGGATAGATTCCGTTCGCCGGGCTATGCGAGGCCACGCCGTGTTCATGAGGACGAGCACGGCCATTCGTCTGCCCAACATGTTCTCCTGGTATCTGATGCCCTGGTCAGTGGTCAGGAGAATCTGATAGCCCGCCTCTTCAGCACGATCCAGCAAGGTCCCATTGCCCAAGGTCTCCCAGCCACGTTCGGAGGCCAGATCGACATCGTGCCCGAAGAGCTGGAGGCGCAGCTGCCGGGGCGTCCCGTTGTCAAACAGGATTCGCATGGGCGGCCCTGGCTCGGAGTTCCTGCGCCACGTGCTCCAACACCGCCTTCACCTCGGACTCTTTCGCGCCATCAAACCATTCGACGAAGTCATGGACCGTCGCACCAGCCGCAAGGTTCTCGAACAGGGCGTAAACCGGCAGACGAGTGCCGGTGAACACCCAGTTGCCGCTTACCTTGCCGGGCACACTCTCGACCGCCGGGCACTTGCTCCAGTCCGTCATATGCTCACCTCGCCTTCGGGCGCCAACTCTTCACCTGCCATCCGGCTCATGCAGTGGAACTGTCGCTCTTATTGTCCGGCAAGAGGACATCCTCGTCTATCGGGCTCGGCACGCCGTTCGGGACGACTACTCCGAGTCCGACCCCTGCGTCCGGCGGCGCGCCCGCCGCTCCGCTGACCGCGAGCGGGCGGCCGGTTGCTCCACCGGCCTGCTGTCGGCCCGCCGGGCGTCGTCCCTTCCCGAAGCGAGGTACGGCGGTCTGCGCCAGAGGAAGAGCGCCAGGAGCGCGATGACGATCATCGCGGCGGAGACGAGGTGCGCGACCGGCACGTCGCCCACCTTCCAATTGTCGATGCGCATGAACTCCAGCGCGGAGCGCTCCAGCGCATACCAGATGAAGTAGAGGAAGAGCAGGTCTCCCTGCCGCAGGCTGTTGCCAAAGCGGCGGCCGACCCACAGCAGCGCGATGACGCCGAGAAAGCTGAGCAGCGATTCGTAGAGGAAGAGCGGGTGGAAATACGCCGCCGCGCCCGAGTCCCACGGGAAGTGGTGCTCCGGCCCCACGGGGATGCCCCAGGGGAGGCTCGTCTCCGGCCCGTACAGTTCCTTGTTGAAGAAGTTGCCCCATCTTCCGACGGCCTGCCCTAACAGAAAAGCGGGCGCTCCGATGTCGAACCAGCGGAGCGCGCGGATGCGCTGTCCCCGTCCTGCTCGGGCCCGGCGGTTGACCCACCAGACGTAGAGCGCGAGCGCGAACGCCGCGCCCGCTATGGCGCCGAAGATGCCGATGCCCCCGGCGCGCAACACGAATATCTGCCCGGGGTTCTCGGAGTAGAAGCTCCACAGGTCTATGACGTGGTAGAGCCGGGCACCGATGAGGCCGAACACGACGCCGAGCACCGCGATGTTCAGCACGTGGTCCGGATTCTCGCCGAGGCGCTTCGCCTCGCGCTGCGCCAGCACGATGCCCGCGAGCAGCCCCGCGAGGATCGCCAGGGAGTAATAACGTATCTCCAGGCCGAAGAGGACGAGGCCGCGAAACGTGATGTCGAAGTCCACACTGGCTCCTGGGGTCCTGGCTCACCGCGCGCGGCGGGGCCAGAGGCGGGGTCGGGTCATTATAGTCTGCGGCGTGGGGAGAACTGAACGACGGAAGCCGCGTGAAGATGACCATGGTCATTGACTATGGTACGCTAATGGCGGGCATCGAGGAGGAATCCCATGACTGCAAGCGACGAGACAACGCTCGGCGGCGTCCGCACCATCAAGGCGTCGGAGTTCAAGGCGAAGTGCCTCAAACTGATGGACGAAGTCGCGGAGAGCGGCCAGGAGATAGTTATCACCAAGAACGGGCGCCCTGTCTCCCGGATTATTCCCTACCGTGAGAAACGGAAACTGGTCTTCGGCGAGATGCGGGGCCTGATCAAGACCTATGCCGACATCGTCGAACCGATGCCGGCGGAATGGTTCGAAAAAGACGGCAGCGACGACGACCTCTTTTGATCTTCCTCGATACACATGTCCTCCTCTGGCAACAAGAGGGCGACCGCAGATTGGGCCCACGCGCCCGCCAAGTGACCGAGCAGGCGTTCGAAGAGAACGACGCAGCGGTCTCTCCCATCTCCTTCTGGGAGATAGCCATGCGCGTCCAGAAGAGACAGCTCCACGTCTTGTTTGATGTTGCCGCCTGGCGGCGCGACATGCTCAGCCGGGGACTGCATGAGATCCCCGTAGACGGCGGCATCGCGGTCCGCGCCGGTCTGCTTTCGGACCTGCACGGCGACCCTGCAGACCGTCTCATCGTTGCCACGGCGCTCGAAGGCCATCAACTCCTGACCGCCGACCGCCGCCTCCTCGAATGGCCAGGCCCGTTGAACCGCCTGGATGCCTCCGAGTAACCGCTTTGGCGGCCCTGCCCCGCGCTGCTATAGTCTGGCTCACCATCCCGTCCGCCGAGGTCGACACGCGCCCATGGGCGTCCTCTCATCGCAACAGATACGCGCCATGCTTTCAGACACCCCGCCGCTCATCGCCGGGTTCCTGGACATCGACGAGCAACTACAGGCCAACGGCTTCGACATGACGCTGGAGTCCATCGCCGCGTTCACCGGCGCGGGCCGCATCGGCGTCAGCAACAGCGACCGCGTACTCGCTGAGACGCAGGAGTTGGGGTTCGATGCTCACGGCTGGGTGCACCTGGAGCCGGGTGTCTACGCGGTGCGGCTGAACGAGACCGTCGCCCTGCCCCGCCACGTCATGGCCCTCGCCAAGCCGCGCTCCACGCTGCTCCGGAACGGCGCCGCGGCGCACAACGCCGTCTGGGACGCCGGCTACACCGGCAGGTCGCAGATACAGGTGGCCGTCTACAACCCGCACGGCCTCACGCTCGCCCGCAACGCCCGCATCGTGCAGATGGTCTTCTTCACGCTCGACGACGCCACCGAGACGCCGTACGCCGGCATCTACCAGGGCGAGGCGGTGGCCCCATGACCACGAACGGGACTGCCGACGTCG
Source organism: Dehalococcoidia bacterium (assembly GCA_965206315.1). GTDB lineage: Bacteria > Chloroflexota > Dehalococcoidia > Lucifugimonadales > Australimonadaceae > Bin16. The sequence goes on along the minus strand of OZ242210.1, from coordinate 2,387,253 downwards.
TTGTCGTGGGCGGCGGAGTCATGGGCTGCTCCACCGCCTGGTTCCTCGCGGCGGAGCACGGCATACGCTCCGTCATCGTCGAGCGCGACGCGGTCGCGAGCGGCGCGTCCGGCGGCGCGGCGGGCGAGTTGGGCGCGGTCGGCAGGCACCGCTACTCCATCGAGTACACACGCTTCCTGCTGGACGCAATCCGGATGCACACAGAGATCGCGGAGACGCTCGTCGCCGAGTCCGGCGTCGACTACCTCTTCTCGGACATCCCCATCCTGCGGCCCGCGCTCGACGAGGAGGAGGCACGCGACCTGCAGGCGCAGATGGGCTGGCAGCGCGAGATCGGCATCGACGTCGAGTGGCTCGACGAGACGCAGGTGCGCTCGCTCGGCACATGGCTCACCGAGGAAGCGCTCGGCGCGGCATACACCGTCGAGAAGCAGCTGGAGGCGTACCCGTTCGCCATCGCGCTTGCGCAGGCGTGCGAGAAGCGCGGCGTGTCGATACGCACCGCCGAGGTGAACGGCGTGCTGCGCGACGGCGGGCGGGCGTGCGGCGTAACGCTCGCGTCAGGCGAGCGCATCGAGGCGGGCGCGGTGCTCGTAGCGAACGGGCCGTGGTCGCAGCACACCTCGGAGTGGCTCGGCATGGAGGTGCCGGTGGTCCCGCTGCGCGGGCAGATCGTGCACCTCGCCCCGCCGGACGGCGTCCCGATGCCGACGCACTCCATCTTCCACGAGACCGGCTACGTGCTCCCGAAGGCGGGCGGAGACCTGCTCGTGGGAACGACGGAGGAGCTAGCAGGGTTCGACCCCTACCCCACGATGGAGGCGCAGAACAGCATCCTCGAAGCGGTGATACGCATCGCGCCGAACGTGCTCGACGCGCCGATACGCGACCTCACGGCGTGCCTGCGCCCCTACTCGCCGGACCAGATGCCCCTTCTCGGCGCCGTGCCGGGGACGGACTCGCTCTACCTGTCGACCGGCCACGGCTACAAGGGCATCACGCTCGCGATCATCTCGGGCAAGGCGATGGCGCAGCAGATAGCGAACGGCAGGAGCGACATCGACATCTCGCCGTTCTCCCCCGCGCGTTTCGCGGAGGCGTCGTAGCCCACATGGCACGCACCGACCTCACCGAGTTCACGGCCTCAGAACTGGCCGCGCTCATCCGCGAGCGGCAGGTCTCGCCGGTCGAGGTGACGGCGCACTTCCTGGAGCGCATCGCGAGGTACGACGGCGAGCTGCGCGCGTTCATCACCACCGTGCCGGAGCAGGCGATGGCGGAGGCGCACCGCGCGGAGGCGGCAGTCATCGCGGGCGAGGAGCTGGGGCCGCTGCACGGCGTCCCCTTCGGCGTCAAGGACCTCAACGCCACCAAGGGCATCCGCACCACCTTCGGCTCGCTGCTGTTCGGCGACAACGTCCCGGAGAAGGACGACATCGTCACCGAGCGCATCCGCGCGAGCGGCGCCATCATCGTCGGCAAGACGAACACGCCGGACTTCGGCTGGAAGGGCACGACCGAGAGCACCATCGCGGGGCCGTGCTTCAACCCGTGGGACACCACACGCACGTCCGGGGGGTCGAGCGGCGGCTCGGGCGCCGCGCTCGCAGCGCGGCTCGTGCCGCTCTGCAACGGCGGTGACGCCGGCGGCTCTATCCGAATCCCCGCGAGCTTCTGCGGCGTCTACGGCATCAAGCCCGGCGCGGGACGGGTGCCAGGCGACTACACCGCGAACGCTACGTGGGGAGGACTGTCGCAGAACGGCCCGATGTCCACGAACGTGCGCGACTCCGCCCTGCTCCTGGACATCCTCGCCGGGCCGGACTCCCGCGACCCGCGCTCGCTGGGGCAGGCTCAGGGCGACTACCTCGCGGCGATCGAAGCGCCGTCCCTGGACGGCCTGCGCATCGCGTGGGGCGGCGCGATGGACGATCAGCCGACCGACCCGCAGGTGCTGGGGCTCGCGCAGGCGGGCGCGGAGGCGTTCGCGGAGCTGGGCGCGAGCGTCGAGGAAGACATGCCCGCAGTCACGACGGACGACGCGATATGGGCGTTCGTGACGTTCATGCTCACGGACCTCTGCATCACGCTCGGCCCGGCCATCGAGGGCGGCCAGGGCGACTTCCTGCCGTCGATGCTGCTGAAGTGGCTCACCGACGCGAAGGCGTGGCCCGCGTCGCGCTACGCCGAGGCGCTGCACATGCGCGAGTGGCACCGCCACTGGTTCGACGAACTGTTCGAGCGTTACGACGTCCTCGCCCTGCCGACGATGGCCGTCCCCGCGTTCCCGGTCGAGCGCAACCCGAAGACGATCGGGGGGCGGGACGTACATCCCTCGTGGGGCTTCACGCCGTTCTGCCTGCATGCAAACCTTACGGGAAGGCCCGCGGCCAGCATCCCGTGCGGCTTCACCGCCGAGGGCCTGCCCGTGGGGCTGATGCTCGTGGGACGCATGGGCGAGGAATCGACGCTGCTGCGGGCGTCCGCCGCGTTCGAGGCGGCGCATCCGTGGGCGGAGCACCGCCCGCCGGAGTTCACGTAGCACTACTGCGCAGGCCCTCCGCCCTCCACCAGGTGGACGTGGCCGTGCAGCACGATCTGCGGGCCGGGTTTGACCGCGCCCATCTCCGATTCGACGCTGACGCCGAGCCTGCTCATGCCGCCCGCGTACCCCAGGTGCACCCACGCGTAGCCGTCCTCCGCCACCGTGAACACCGCCGCGCTCTTGGTCTGGTGCTCCTCGTCCCACCACCACGCCCGGTAGATGAAGCCGGGCTCCAGCGCACGGAGGCCTCTCACGACGAGCATGCTCTGGCCGTCCGGCCGGGTGATGAGGATGCCCCGGGCGTGCCTAGCGCCATAGCGGACCTCCCGCTCCTCCGGCGCCTCCTCGGTCTGCTCGACAGGCTGCGCGGGCGTGAGCGCTGTCATGGCCACGCTGTCCGCGACGTGATCGGTGAGGCCCATGAGGTTGTCGCGGACGCCCTCCGCCTCTGCCGTCATCACTTCCACCTCGCCTTCCAACTGCACCACGCGCTGCTGCTGCACGGTGGAGAAGGCGCCCAGCCCTATGACGGCCATGGCGAGCGCGGCGGCGACGCCGAGCAGCGCGAACGGCACGCGCGGCGCGGGACGCACGACCGGCGCGGCCTCGAAAGCGCGCACGCGGCCCATGATCCGCTCGCGCACCTCGGCGCTCGGAACGGCGAACGTGTGCGAGCCCGCGAGCGCGGTAACACTCGCGAGGTGCTGCTCGAGCAGCTCCCGGTAGCGTGGCTCGCGATCGAGGGCGCGTTCGACGACCAGCGCGTCCGCCGCGTCCAGCGCCCCGAGGGCGTAGGCCGGCAGCAGGTCTGCTATCTCGTCGCCGGGCTGGCCCACCGGCTCGTCGGCCATCACGCTCCCTCCGGTGCGGGTGCATTCATCGTCTGCCTCAACTTGCCCAGTCCCAAGCGCAGCCGCGTCTTGACGGTCCCGAGGGGGGTCCCCGTGCGCTGCGCTATCTCCTGTTGTGTCGCGCCTTCCAGGTACGCCATCACGATGACGACCCGCTGCTCCTCCGGCAGTGCGCGCAGGGCCTCGCGCGCCTCGCCGACCAGCACGGCGGTGATCGCCTCGTCGGCGGTGTCGCCGTTGGACACGAGTCCGAGCGTCGCATCTTCCGGCGCCCTGTCCGCGTCCATCAACGTGGCGCGGCGCCTGCGGCGCACCTCGTCGATCACGCGATTGTGCGCCAGGTGCAGGAACCAGTGCCGGAAGACGCCCTTCGCTGCGTCGAACCGCCCTGCCCGCGTCCAGAGGGCCATGAAGACCTCCTGAGCGAGGTCCTCGGCAAGTGCGTAGTCCCTGAGTATCCCGTACGCCATGCTGAACACCTGCACGCCGTAGCGGTTGTAGAGCTCTTCGAGCGAGCCCGCGTCTCCGGCCGCAACACGAGAAGCCAGAACGGCGTCCGGTTGGGCAGTCAGAGTGAGGGACACGTTCTCACCGCTCGCCATAGCGCGGCACTCTTTCTCTACGTGAGGTACTACGACGCACGGGAAGTTTCGGATTCATGGCTCTTACCCTCACCCCCGTCGCAATTGTAGCGTGGACGGCGGGAGCGTGGGAGAATCCCCACCACCCCACACGAACGGAGGCAGGCGCACGCATGGGAAAGCACGAGATAGCGGTCATCCGCGGAGATGGCATCGGGCCGGAGGTCATCGAAGAAGGCATCAAGGTGCTGAGCGCGGCGCACCGCAGGTTCGGGGTCGAGTTCACGTACACCGAGTTCCCGTGGGGCTCCGACTACTACTTCGAGCACGGCAGGATGATGGACGCGAACGGGCTGGACACGCTGCGCGGGTTCGACGCCGTCTTCTTCGGCGCGGTGGGGCATCCGGACATCCAGGACCACGTCACGCTGAACGGCCTGCTGCTGCCGATGCGGCGCGGCTTCGACCAGTACGTCTGCCAGCGACCCAGCATCCTGCTGCCCGGCGTCACGTCGCCGCTGCGGGGAATGGAGAGCGGCGACATCGACATGATCGTCATCCGGGAGAACACGGAGGGCGAGTACGCCAACGTGGGCGGCTTCCAGTACAAGGGCTTCCCGGAGGAGGTCGCGGTGCAGACGTCCGTGTTCACGCGGCGCGGCATCGAGCGCGTCGTGCGCTACTCGTTCGAGCTGGCGCGCTCGCGGAACAAGCAGCGGCGCGTCGCCTCGATCACCAAGTCGAACGCCCAGGGCTACGGCATGGTGCTCTGGGACGAGGTCTTCGACCAGGTCGCGACCGAGTACCCGGACATCGAGACCGAGTCGCTGCTCGTCGACGCCGCGTGCATGAACTTCATCCGCCGGCCGCAGTCGTTCGACGTGGTCGTCGCGAGCAACCTGTTCGGCGACGTGCTCACCGACATCGGGGCCATCATCACGGGCAGCATGGGCCTCGCGCCGAGCGGCAACATCAACCCCGAGCGCGCGTTCCCCTCCGTGTTCGAGCCGGTGCACGGCAGCGCTCCCGACATCGCGGGCAAGGGCATCGCGAACCCGATGGCGACCGTCTTCTCCGGTGCGATGATGCTCCGCCACCTCGGCGAGACCGAGGCCGCGGACGCCGTCGACGCCGCCGTCGAGAGCGTGCTGCGCGACGGCGAAACGATGCCCGTGGACCTCGGCGGCTCCGCCTCGACCCAGGCCATCGGCGACGCCATCGTCAACGCCCTGGAACGCGCCTGATCCATGCGAGATCCCGCTTCCTCTGCCCTCGAAGGGCCCATCGACGCCGTCGTCTTCGACTACGACGACACGTTGGTGGACACCTTCCCCGCGCGTGTCGAGGCGGCGCGCTTGACGTTCGCAGAGGTAGGGCTGCCTTACGACCCAACGGAGTTCGTCGAGACGATGCGCGGTTCCCCGTTCCGTCCGGCCCTCGATGAGATAAGCAACGCCCGGGGCTGGAATCTGGACCTCATGGGCGTCTACCTCCGTCACTACTGGAGCAAGGGGCCCGGCTTCGTCTACCTCTTCGATGGCGTGCGCGAGATGCTCGACGCTCTGCAAGAGCGTGGCATGACCTTGGGCATGCTCACCTCGAAATCGCACGATATCCTGGTCGAGGGTCGGCGCGCCGGTGCGGTGGTCGAGGCAGAGCAACTTGGCATCGGCGGCCACTTTCCGTATATCGTCGGCTTCGAGGACGTCACCCACCACAAGCCCCATCCCGAAGGGCTGGAACGCCTGATGGCCCGCATGGGCGCAACCCCGGACCGGACCCTCGTGGTGGGCGACAGCTGGTCGGACGTCGAGGTCGCGAAGAACGGCGGCTGCTGGAGTTGCCTCGCAACGTGGGGACTCGACGACCCCACCGAGCAGATCTCCCGCGCCACCCCTGACTTCGTAGCCGAAACCCCGGCGCAACTGCTCAGCCTGCTCGCCTGAGCCAGCTTCTACTCCCGGTACGAGGTGTCCTTCCGGTCGAGCACGCGCAGCAGCCACTCCCACTCCATCGAGCCGTGCGTCATCTCCAGCATCGCGGCGGTCTTCTCGATGGCGGGCAGCGGGGCCTGGTGGACCGCCTGCCCCGTCGACTGCGCGAGCACCTGCACCTGGCAGGCGCGCTCGAGCTGCCACATGAGCGTCCACGCCTCCGCGACGGTCCGGCCCGCCGTGAGCAGCCCGTGGTTCCGCATGATCATCGCGTTCTTGTCGCCGAGGTCGGTCACGAGCCGCTCGCACTCATCGGTGTCGACGGCTATCCCTTCGAACTCATGGTAGGCGACGCGCTCGTGGAAGCGGTACGTGTCCTGCTGCATCGGGAGCAGTCCTTCCTCCAGCGCGGAGACAGCCATGCCGTAGGGCGTGTGCGTGTGCATCACACAGTTGATGTCGTGCCGCGCGCCGTGGACGGCGGAGTGGATGACATAGCCGGCGATGTTGATGCGGTGGTCGTCGTCCTCCTCCCGCACCTTGCCGTCCAGGTCGATCCTGACGAGGTTGGACGCCTTCACCTCGTCGTAGCCGAGGCCGAACTCGTTGATGAGGAACTGGTCGTCCGTGCCGGGCACGCGCGCGGTGATGTGGTTGTAGATCAGCGTCGTCATGCCGAAGTGATCGGTAAGGCGGTACGCTGCCGCGAGGTCGACACGCGCCTGCCATTCCGCTTCCGAGTAGCCATTCCTGGTTCCGGCCATGTCCGTTCCTCCTATCGCCGCCAGTTGGTCACCGGCTTCTCCAATTCTTCTCCGTCGACGTGGATGGCGTCCACACGCTCGTTGAAGAAACAGACCAGTCCCGCCACACCGGCTGTCTCCGTGGTGGGATACTTGTAGCACCACGCCGCGTCTTCCAGCAAGCCGCTCCCCGTCTCCACGGAGTAGTAGTCCGCCTTCCCCTTGTACGGGCAGCGGCTCACCGTCTCGCTGGGGAGCAGCAGGTCCATTCGCACGTCCATCTTCGGCAGGTAGTAACGCAGCGGGTGGCCCGGCTCCAACAGCACGACCGGCGAGGAGCTGTCGGCGACCTTCTCCCCTCCCGCATACACCTCGACGTGACGCGCCGACCTGAACGTCTCGATGCGCTTGAACGGGTCCTTCGCGTGGACGAACACCTCCTCCTCTTCCTCGTACCAGGCGTCCATCTCGTTCCACCGGAACGCGAGCATCCCCGCGAGGAACGGCACGTCGTTCGCCGTCTCGGTGTACTCCCACGCGGCGCCCTCCGCGAAGCGCTCCCCCACCCGCACGTCGTACAGTTCCATCGTCCCGCGCGCGTTCGACTCGGTGCGCCCGGTGGCTGTGAGCGCGCCCTGCCGCACGTCGTCCTTCGGGAAGTAGTACACCGGCGGGCCGCCGCCCCGGAACAGGTTCGCGCGAGTGGAGTCCACAATAGCCTCGCCGCCGAAGAACACCCGCAGGCGCTTGGGGCTCGTGATCCAGCGCGGCTCCGGCGCAGTGACCAGCCGGTTGTTCCCGTCCAGGTAGTCCACGGCGCTCTCCTCCTCAGGTTGTAGTTGACGGCGCCGCCTGGGCGGGCTCTTCCCGCCGCAGCGTTTCCGGTATCAGCGATATCACGATAACGGCGCCAACCAGGGCTGTCGCGGCCAGGAACCCGAACCCCACCGTGGCCGTAGAGATGGCCGTGAGCCAGCCGAAACTCGCCGGGCTGAGCACCATCCCGCCCTGGGCCACGGTGCGGGACACGCCGAAAAACTTGCCGCGCGCCTGCGCGGGCGCGACGTCCGTCCCGAGCGTCTGCATGTTGCCGGAGATGATGTTCGCGGACATGTGTATGGCGATGAAGCCCGCAACGAACCATGCGTAAGAGGCTTCCGTATAGGCGATCGCGGCGAGGAACACCATCGAGGCCCCGGAGAGGATGAGGCCGGGAACGATGGTGTACTTCCGCCCGAACCGGTCCATCACGTAGCCGCCGGTGAAGACGATGGGGATGGCGACGGCGGCCATCGCGCCCCGCAGCACGCCGAGTTCGTCCGGCTCCAGCCCGTAGGCGTACGCGGCATAGACCACGATGACGCCACCGCCGAATACGCCGCCGCGGGTGACGTTCGCGAGGAACTGCACCACAAACACGGCGGGGATCGGTGCGGCCATCATGTGACGCCAGACCCCCCGCGCCGGAGCGCCGGAAGCGGCCGCCTGCCGCGGGCCGGCCGGCGGCGCGGTCTCCCGCAGCAGATAGAAGCTGGGGATGAGCGCAACGAGGACGATGACCGCGTGCATGACGAACGGCGCCCACAGCCCCAGCAGCACCGCAGCGAACCCGCCGACGACGGGGCCGGAGAGGTTGCCGATCTGCTGCACCCCGAACATCTGCGTTACCTGCTTGCCGCGCTGGTTCGTCGCGCCGGTGTCGGCGATGACGGTGATGCGGCTCATCATCCACATCTGCTCGCCCCACCCTGCGATGAACCGGTAGATCAGCAGTTCGACGTACGAACCGTCCGCGCCTTCCAGCGCCACCTTGGCGACGAGCAGTGAGGCCACCGCAGTGATGATGGGTCCCGCGAGCAGCACGCGCCGACGTCCGAGCCTGTCGATGAGGAACCCCGTGGGCAGCGGCGCGGCGAACGTCCCGAGCAGTTGAAAGACGAAGACGAGCGCCGCGCCTTCCAGGTCGACGCCCATCTCCTTGGCCAGCTGCGGTATGACGGGCACGGTGAGGCCGAGCCCCAGGCCCATGGAGATAGAGGGCAGGTGCAGCGTGAGCAGCAGGTACGCCAGGTTGTTTCTCGGGGTCTGCGGACTTTGGGCCGAGCCGGATGAAGCCATCCTGCCTCTCTCGGGTGTGCTGACGGCAACCTACGCCCTCAGCGCAGACAGGTCAAACCGCCCCTTCCCGTCGTTCCCGCGCAGGCAGGAATCTCGCAGCCCACCTCTCCCTCGGGGAGAGGGTCGCTCTCTTCAGCGCGCTGGTGGGGGCTGCCCCTTACTCCTCGCCGCGCAGCGTCTGGCGAGTGGCGATGCCTGCCAGCAGCGGCACGAAGTCCTTGACCCGGGCGTCCGCGAACCGCTCCGCCGACGCATAGAGCGTACGGTGCACCTCTTCCTCCTCCACCCTGCCCGCGAACTCCCGCACGATCTCGGCGGCCTCTTTCTCCAGCCGCTCCTGCAGCGTCTCTTCCTCGTTCGATGCCATGTCAGACCCTACCTCGTGAGGAGTATTCGGTCTGCGAGGCGCGCCAGCCCATCGCGTCTTTATCGAACCACGTGATGAGAGGCAGGGACGTTAACGGAGTGTGAACCGTTCGTTAAGAACGCAGCCTGCGATTCTTCACGCTGCGGCGTTTCGCTTCGGCGTCGATCCGGGCGGCTGCACGGTCCAGCAACTCCTCGCGGGAAAGGCTGTCGGCAACGCGCAGCGCTATCCCGCGCGCATCGAAGTCTGCGACCACTTCCCGCAGCAGCCTGTGGCGCCGTTCAACCACTGTTTCCGCGTGCGATTCCTCTTCATGTCTTACCGAAAGTAATCGCAGATACTCGCGGACCAGCGCCGACACGGTCGTGTCCAATTCCGCCGCTCGGACGCGCGCGGAGCGGTATGTTTCGTCGTCTACAGCCACAGTGATGTTCTTCATCGATACATCTCCACAGTAACTGTGACGCACAGTCTAACGGTAATTCCATGCTTGTCAAACCGTACAGCCGATGGCTCCACAGTTTGCGCGGTCTGTCGTCATTTCGAAGGCAACTCGCCGCCGTATTCCACCCACGCCGCGTGGTACTCCGCATTGACCGCCTCCGGCTGGTCCACCAGGAACGGAAAGACCGGCGGATACTTCGTCTGCTCGTACAGCCCGGTCCGGACATTGGCGCGCGGCAGCGGCAACTTGTCGTTGCGCGACGCGTCCCGCAACACCCCCTTCGGATCGCCCCCGTCCTCAATCACGGCCAGGTCGTCCATGAACCGCTTGCGCAGCATGATGACCCCACGGTCGCTCTCACCCAGGTGCTCGTTCCACCGGTCGGACACGTTGCCCTGCCCCACCCACGCAATGAAGTCCTGGTTCATGATGTGGCTGGATATCCAGCGGCCGGTCTCCTTGTCCACGATGGGCGAGTGCCAGTACGGGATGCGCTCCTGCTCGAACGGCTGCTCCCCGGGGATCGGGTCGATGAACCACCCGACGCTCAGCGTGTGCTCGTCGTCTACCGGCACCCGCCATTCGAAGTGGCCCGTGTAGAGCGCGTTCGGCCAGAGACAGACACGGCCCACCTTCCACAGGTCATTCTCCTCGTCCGTGTCCGAGCGGATACGCAGATAGCGGATGCCGAACTCGAACTCCTCGAACCCGACCCGCGTGTGCGTCGGCGAGTAGTCGGGGTCGCCTTGGAGGCGGAGCGACTGGTTCGAGTGCAGCCACTCGAAGTGCACCGGGTCTATCGAGTTCTCCTGGCACTGCAGCCAGTTGCACGGGACCTCCGAAAAGACCACCTGTTTGAAGCCCCGGTCGTGGTAACGGTCCCAGTCCCACAGCTGCGGCACCGGTTCTTCGCCGATGTACGCCCACAGCAGTCCGGCCTTGGGCTGCACGTGGTACGCCGTGGCCCGCACTTTGTCCTTGAAGTTCGCCTCGGGGTGCGCGATCTGCTCGAACGGCTGCCCGATGCAGCGTCCCGACGTATCGAACAGCCACCCGTGATAGCTGCACCGCAGACCGCCGTCCTCCTCCACCCACCCGTACGAGAGGTCGGCGCGGCGATGCGGGCAGTGACGCTCCAGCAGTCCGTACTCCCCGGACACGTCCTTGAACAGCACGAGGTCCTCGCCCATCAGGCGGATCGGCTTGACCGGGTTGTCGTCCAACTCCCCGACGGCGGCCACCGGATGCCAGTAGCGGCGCATCAGCCGCCCCATAGGCGTACCGGGCCCCACCCTGGCGAGCAGATCGTTCTGGTCAGGCGTCAGCATCGAAAGCGGCTCCTCATCGTGACATCGGCAGCGGACGCCCTACGACGGCGCCAGCGCGCCCCCATACTCCGCCCAGTACGCGTGGTACTCCGCCTCGATCTCCTTCGGCTGGTCCACCTGGAACGGAAACACCGGCGGGTACGTTGTCGGCGCGAACTGCCCGACCTCGTTGCGGATGCGCGGCAGCGGCATCTTGTCGTTGCGCGACGCGTCGCGCAGCACTCCCTTCGGATCGCCACCGTCCTCGATGACGGCCAGATCGTCCATGAACTGCTTCCGCAGCATGATCACGCCGCGATCGCTCTCACCCAGGTGCTCGTTCCACCGGTCGGACACGTTGCCCTGCCCCACCCACGCGATGAAGTCCTGGTTCATGATGTGGCTCGATATCCAGCGACCCGTCTCCTCGTCCACGATGGGCGAGTGCCAGTACGGGATGCGCTCCTGCTCGAACGGCTGCTCACCGGGTATCGGATCGAGGAACCACCCGACGCTCATCGTGTGCTCGTCGTCTACCGGCACCCGCCACTCGAAGTGGCCTGCCGCGTAGAGCGCGTTCGGCCACAGGCAGACGCGCCCTACCTTCCACAGCTCGTTCTCCTCGTCCGTGTCCGTCCGGATGCGCAGATAGCGGATGCCGAACTCGAACTCCTCGAAAGCGATGCGCGTGTGGGTCGGCGCGTACCCCTTGCTCCCTTCGCGGCGCAGCGACTGGTTCGAGTGGAGCCACTCGAAGTGCACCGGGTCTATCGAGTTCTCCTGGCACTGCAGCCAGTTGCACGGGATCTCCGAGAAGACGACCTGCTTGTACCCACGGTCGTGGTAGCGATCCCAGTCCCACAGTTCCGGCACGGGACCTTCGCCGATGTACGCCCACAGTAGCCCCGCCTTCGGCTGCACGTGGTACGCCGTCGCCCGCACCTTTTCCTTGAAGTTCGCCTCCGGATGCGCGATCTGCTCGAACGGCTGCCCGATGCACTGGCCCGTCGTATCGAACAGCCATCCGTGGTAGCTGCATCGCAGACCGCCGTCCTCCTCCACCCAGCCGTACGACAGGTCGGCCCTGCGGTGAGGACAGTGACGCTCCAGCAGCCCGTAGTCGCCCGACACGTCCTTGAACAGCACGAGGTCCTCGCCCATCAGGCGTATCGCCTTGACCGGGTTGTCGTCCAACTCTCCGACGGCGGCGACCGGATGCCAGTAGCGGCGCATCAGACGCCCCATAGGCGTGCCGGGCCCCACCTTGTGCAGCAGGTCGTTCTGCTCGGGCGTCAGCATGACAACAGCTCCTCCGTGCTGTCCCCTCTACCCAACCTCACCCAAAATCCTACGCACCGTTGTGCCCGTTCGAGCCCATCCGCGCCGCCAGCGCCTCGGCATTCCGCTTCCACACGGACGACCACTCCTCCGACTTCGGGATGACCTCCTGCCACGCGCCAAGGTGGTTGAAGACGTTGGCCGACGCCTCGCGGACCACGTGCGGGGCCTCCGCGCCGTCCTGCACCTGTCGCGTCGCCTTGAGCAGCAGACGCCGCGAGAGGGCAACCGCCTTGTCCGTGTAGCCGAGGTGCTCCGTCGTCCGGTCCTGTATCGCGCCCTCACCCTCCGTCGCCCACATGTCATGGACCGCGAAACTCGGCCCCATGCCGAGGAAGCTGCGCGTCCGCATCTCCTCACGGTCCTGCAGGTAGCGGTTGCGCAGGCTCCGCTCGTTCGTGTAGTCCTCTTTCAGTCCTTCGAACATCGTCAGGCCCAGCGCGTCCTTCGGCAGCGGCCCCTCCGACCGCACCATGAACATGAACTTCCAGTGGTGCGTGTCGTCTATCGGCACGTGCCAGTTGACCCCGAACACGCCCGGGAACGCCGGGAACGACGCCAGGTTCGGGTAGATGAAGTTCGTGATGCGCACGTAGTCGTCGCCCGCGTCCGTGTCCCGCACCGCGTAGATGCGGATGCCGTAGTCCGTCTCCTCGACCTCGATCGTCGGCGACGGATCATCGCCCATCATGCGGTTCGACGTCGCGGCCCCGCCCTGCACGTTGCCCGTCGCGACGCGGCTGCCGCTGGCGTCCTCGCGGATGAAGAAGTGCAGGAACGAGAGGTGCTGCGGGTCGATGTTCCCCTCGTTCCCTTGCTGGTAGTTGCACTCGTGGTAGATCTTCGTGACGACGCGGTTCTCCGGCGCGATGTCAAGGAACTCGTACGCCGGCAGCAGCGGCGGCTCGCCCGGCCCCAGGTACGCGAACACGACGCCCCCGCGCTCCTGTACCGGGTACGAGAGCAGTTGAATCTTGTCCTTGAACGTGCTGCCCTCGGGCTCGCCCGGCTGCTCCAGACAGTTGCCGTGGATGTCGTACAGCCAGCCGTGGTACAGGCAGCGCAGACCGCCGTCCTCGATGCGCGCGTAGCTCAGGTCCGCCGCACGGTGGGCGCAGTGCCGCGCCACGAGCCCGAGGCGGTCGTACTGGTCGCGGAAGAGCGTCAGGTCCTCGCTCAGGACGCGTACCGGCATCGGCGCGCTGCCCGGCGGCAACTCCTCGGCCAGTGCGATGGGCTGCCAGTAGCGCCGGAGCAGCTCACCCGCGGGATCGTTCGGTCCCGTGCGGCAGAGCAGTTCGTTCTCTTCCCTCGTCAGCATGGCGCACCTCCCATGACCGGAACCTTGCCTCACCTTCCCCTATTCTGTCCATCCTGTCCATCCTGTCCATCCATGTTGATGTCAGTACAGATGACACGCGACGAAGTGCCCGGGCGTCTCCTCTTTCCACTCCGGCGCGACCTCCGCGCAGACGTCCTTCGCGAACGGACAGCGCGGGTGGAAGCGGCAGCCGGACGGCGGGTTGAGCGGGCTCGGCACCTCGCCCTGCAGGATCATCTCGTCGCGCTGGAGAGCCGGGTGCGCCGGGAGGGCCGCCGAGAAGAGCGCCTGCGTGTACGGGTGCAGCGGATGCTCGTACAGGTCGTCCGTCTCCGCACGCTCGACGATCTCGCCGAGATACATGACCGCCACTTCGTGCGCGAGGTAGCGGACCGTCGCAAGGTTGTGCGACACCATCAGGTAGCTCACGTTGTGCTGCACCTGCAGGTCGCGCAGCAGGTTCATAATCTGCGCCTGAACCGACACGTCGAGCGCCGACACCGGCTCGTCGAGCACGATCAGCGACGGCTCAACGCTGAGCGCGCTCGCCATCGCGATGCGCTGCCGCTGCCCCCCGCTGAACTCGTGGGGGAAGAGGTCTGCCTGCTCGGGACGCAGCCCCACGTCGTTCAGCAGCTCCAGCACGCGCTCGCGCGCCTCACGCGCGCCCACGTGCCTATTGACCACGAGCGGCTCCGCGATGATGTCGCGCACCCGCATCCGCGGGCTGAGCGAGCTCCACGGGTCCTGGAAGACCGCCTGCACCTGCATGCGGAACTGCCGCAGGTCCTGCCCGCCGAGCGCATGGATGTCCTGCCCTTCCATCGAGATGGCGCCGCCCGTCGGGCGTTCGAGGCGCAGCACGAGCTTGGCCGTTGTCGTCTTGCCGCACCCCGACTCGCCCACGAGCGCGAGCGTCTGACCGCGTCGCACCTCGAAGCTGATCCCGTCGACGGCGCGCACCCAGCCCACCGTCTTCATCAGCACCAGCCCCTCGGTCACGGGGAAATGCTTCTCGAGGTTCTCGGCCCTTACGAGGACGTCGGCTTCCACTTCTCCTCCAACAGCCAGCAGGCGGTGGTATGTCCGTCAGAACCTGTGAACTCCGCCGGATACGCCTCCTCGCACCGGTCGTGGACGTGGGGACAGCGCACCGCGAAGCGGCATCCCTGCGGCAGCGCGAAGAGCGCGGGCGGCTGCCCCTCTATCACGGTGAGCCGGTCGACGCGCTCCTCCATCTTCGGGATGGAGCCGAGCAACGCCTGCGTGTACGGGTGCGACGGATTGTCGAATATCTCGTGGATGCCGCCCTGCTCCACGATGCGCCCCGCGTACATCACCGCGACCCTGTCGCACATCCGCGCCACGACGCCCAGGTCGTGCGTGATGAACAGGATGGCGACGCCCGTCTCGCGCTGTATCTCCTTCAGCAGGTTGAGGTACTGCGCCTGTATCGTCACGTCCAGCGCCGTCGTCGGCTCGTCCGCGATGAGCAGCCGTGGCTGGCTCTCGATGGCGATACCGCCGACCACGCGCTGCTTCATGCCGCCGCTCATCTGGTGCGGAAAGTCCGAGAGGCGGCGCTCCGGCGCGGCCACGCGCATCATGCGCAGCACCTCCATCGCCCGGTCCCTGACGGACTGCCTGCTCCTGCGTCCGCCGTTCCGTCCGCCGCGCGCCGCGATCGACTCCGTGAGCTGGTTCCCGATAGTGAATACCGGGTTCAGCGCCGTCTGCGGGTCCTGCAGGATCATCGATATCTTGCGTCCGCGCATCTGGCGCACGTCCGGCATCCGCATGCGCACGATGTCGTCGCCGTCGAGCAGGATGCGCCCGCCCACGATGCGCGCGGCCTCCGGCAGCAGGCGCAGCAGCGACAGCGCGGTCATGCTCTTACCGGAGCCGGACTCGCCCACGAGCCCGAGCGTCTCGCCCTCGCGTATCTGGAAGCTCACCCCGTCGACGGCGCGCGTCACCCCCCACTTGGTGAAGAGGTGCGTCTGCAGTTCCTGCACGTCAAGGACGACGTTGGCTGCCGTCTCGGTCAATCGTTGCTCCTCGCGCCCGGAGACAGATCAACTCACGCCGACGGCGAACCGCTCTTCCAGCGGACGCTCGGCCTTCCACGAAACGTCCACCGGCTGCACGTACGCGTCGGAGCGGATCAGCTCGTAGTCGCCCTGCTCCCACACGCCGGGCGGCTCGACGCCCTCCTCCGCGAGCGCGATGGCGGCCTTGATGTACAGCTTGCGCGCCCTGATGATGGCCGCGTCCGTGGTGCCCAGGTGCTCGATGGTGCGGTCGACGATGGGGCCCATGCTCTCCTGCACCGCGTTGTCCTGCACGAACAGCCCGCGGATGCCGGACCAGCTCTCCTTCTTCATCAGCTCGCGGTCCTGCATCCACATGTTTTGCGGCCCCGCGTACTTCACGAATGTCCTGGGATCGAAGGCGTTGTAGCCCCGGTACTCCTTCAGCTGCGCCTTCAACTCGTCGGACATCGGTTTCGTCTCGTTGAAGCACACATCCCACGCCCAGCACGTGCCGTCGTCGCGGGGGACCCACATGTTCCAGATGCGGTTGTCCTCCCTGGAGAACGGCGGATACGACGACGCCGGCATGATGTGGGGCGTGATCCGCACGTAGCGCTTGTCCTCCTCCGGTCCTCTTCGTATCGCGGCGTAGCGGAAGCCGTAGGAGGTCTCTTCTATCTCCAGCTTCGGCCTCGTGTCGTTGAACATCAGGTTGTTCCCGCTCGCCGCGCCGGGCGCAACCATCGGTCCCTCGGCAGTGTTGTGCAGGAACGAGGCGTGCACCGTGTCGATGCCGCCCTCCAGGCTCTGCAGCCAGTTCGCGTCCTGTATCCACTTCGCCATGATGCGGTTCGAGTCCGGCACCGTCGTCCAGTAGTAGACGGGGAACGGCGGCTCGCTCTCAGGCGCGCCCATGTACACCCACACCGCACCGGCGTGCTCGCGCACCGCGTACGCCCCTGCCCTCACTTTGTTGCGGAAACCGCTCTCCACCGGCTCCGTCGGCATGTCCACGCATCGACCGGCGACGTCGAACTTCCAGCCGTGGTAGAGGCAGCGCAGGCCGTCGTACTCGTTGCGACCGAGCGCAAGCGAGACGCCGCGGTGCGGGCAGAACTCGGAAAGGATGCCCACCTCGCCGCTCGTGTCCCGGAACGCGACGAGGTCCTCGTTCAGCAGCCGGAAGCGCACCGGTGCCCCGTCCGCCTCGAGTTCGTCGGAGATCAGCGCGGGCAGCCAGTAGCGGCGGAAGAGCGCGCCCATCAGCGTGCCCCTGCCCGTGCGGGTGATGAGCTCGTTGTCAGCGTGGCTCAACATGCGGCGCCTCCTTTACCCTTCATTGGCGCACGCGCATGGCGCGCCTGCGCGTCCGTGCGTATAATGCGCCCCTGCTCTTGCAGCCGTGTCCCTCAATCTTAACGGGGGCGCACGGTTTCGCAACAGCATACGCTCATACGCGGCAAGGGGGGAGTCGTGAGTAGCATCAGGAATCAGGCCCGTTTACTTGTGGTTGTGGGGGTGATGGCCCTCTTCGCGTTGTTCGCCGCGGCGTGCGACGGCGAAGACCCAACCGCCACGCCCACGCCGACCAGCCCACCGGCCCCGGCCGGTACGACGCCTGACGCTCCTGCGCCCGCGCCCGACCCGACGGCCACGCCCGTCCCCGAAGCCATGGGACCCGCGGTCGACCGTGTCATCATGGCCGTCGCGCCGCCGACCGACTACAGCAACATCCGCCGCATCCCCGGTCAGGCCAGCAACTGGTACCTCCGCCCGCACTACGAGTACCTCGTCGGCTTCGAGAAGACCAGCGGCGCCTACGTGCCGCAACTCGCCACCGAGTGGAGCCTCGAGCCGGACGGCCACTCCTGGCGGTTCAAGCTGCGCGAGGGCGTGCAGTTCTCCGGCGGCCACGGCGAGTTCACCGCCGAGGACGTCCGCTTCTCCTGGCTCATGAACATCCTGCCGGACGACGTCGGCAGCGAGGCGAACACCCTGCGCGCCCGCGTCACCGACGTGGAGGTCGTGAACGACCACGAGGTCGTCTTCCACACAACGGCGCCCTACGCCGACGTGCTGGAGGTCGTCTCAGAGATCCAGGGCGGCATGGAGATCGCCAGCAAGGCGGACGGCTTCTCGCGCACGTCCGGCATCCTCGCAGGCGTTCCCACCGGCGACTGGGCCAACACAGAGGACGACCCCGAGACGCCGCACGACGAGAGCAGGCTCCGCGAACTCTCGGGCGCAAGCGACCCGGCGGCGAACGAGCCCCCGCTCGCAGGCACCGCCCCCTACCAGATCGTCTCCATCGATGAACAGGTCGGCGTCGTCTACGAGGCCGTGGACAACCACTGGCGGGTCACGCCGGAGTTCCCCGAGTTCGAGTTCGAGTTCATCCCGGAGGCATCGACGCGTCTCGCGAAGCTGCTCAACGGCGAGGTACACCTGGCCAAACTGCCGGAAGAGCTGACCGTCGAGGCTGAGGGCCGGGGCTACGTCCGGTTCACTGCCCAGGTGCCCGCCGCCCGCTACTTCCTCGCGTGGCAGGGCGTCTACGTCCCGGCAGGGCCGAACCTCGCAGTCGACCGCGTCTCCGCCAGCGGCGTCCCCGCTCTCAAAGAATGCGCCGTCGACCCGGACGCGGCCGCCGAGGACCTCCCGTTCCTGAGCTGCTCCGCATACCCCAAGTCGCCGCTCAACGACGTCCGGGTACGGAAGGCGCTCAACAAGGCCATCGACCGCGACCTCATCAACGACTCCTTCTTCGACGGCAGGGGCCTCAAGATGTTCAAGAACCACTACCTGCCGGGCAACCCGCAGCGCGTGGGATGGAACACGGAATGGGAGAGCCGCTTCGAGGACGAGTACGGCTACGACCCCGACGCCGCCAGGGCGCTCCTCGCTGAGGCCGGCTACGACGAGAGCAACCCGCTCCAGACAACCATCCAGCTGACTCCCCTGACCGCCGTGCCGTCAGGCGTGGACGTGATGCAGGCGATCGCTGACTTCTGGCGCGACATCGGCGTCGACGTTACCGAGCAACGGGTCGACTTCATCGAGTACCGCAACAAGCAGCGCGAGATGCACTGGGACAACCACATCTGGCCCGTCTCCACCAGCGGCGCTCAGCTCATCACCGTGCAGGTCTACGGCAGCTCCGTCATCCCCGTCCTCTACATCGGGTTGCAGAGCCCCGAAGCCGAAGCGCTCATCCGCGAGGCGTACGCGACGAACACCCCGCAGGACCGGGACGACATCCTGCGTGAAGTGGGCGACCTCTACTACAACCTCCACCAGGACATCCCACTGTTCTGGCTCCCCAACGAGGTCGTCGCTGACCCGGACGTGATCGCGGACTGGGTCTTCTCCGGCATGGTCTCCGGCGCCCCCGTCGACCACCTGGAGGGCCTCGTCTCCAAGTAACGACCGCTTCAGGGGCGGGCTCCAGACGGAGCCCGCCCCTTGTCGTTCCTGACTCTCTTCGTCATTCCCGCGAAGGCGGGAATCCAGCGTGCGTGATAGCGGAGGCGCGCCATGACCGAAAGAGACGCCGCAGGCGAGGCAGCCTACGAGAAGACCATCAAGGACCCAACGCCGCTCGATCCCGATGTCGCCGCAGCGCGGCTCAAGGAAGTCAAGCGCATCTTCGACGAGCAGGGCATCATCTTCTGGATCGGCTCGGGCACCCTCTTGGGCGCTGTGCGCGAAGGGCGTTTCATCCCCTGGGACGACGAGATGGACACGGCGGGCGTCATCGGGATGCACGGCCTCGACATGGACACGATCTACCGTGTCGGGGAAGCGTTCCGGTCATACGGCTTCTACCCGCGCATAAAGCCCAACGTCCGCCACGTCAGCGTGGCCCTCATCAAGGACGGCATCCGCACGGACTGGACGTGCCACCGCATCGTCGACGGCAGGGCTTACGAGTTCCCGGGCGTCGAGCTGCCGCTGCACCTGTTCGAGACCCTCGGCGAGATCGAGTTCATCGGCGAGCACTTCCGCACCCCCAACCCACCCGAGGAGTACCTGCGCCGGAAGTACGGCCCCGACTGGCGGACGCCCAAGGGGCCCGGGTTCGAGTCCGACGTCGTCGGAGAGGTCGCGGAAGACGCGCTGCTCAGCCGCAGAGAGAGGCTCCGCCGCAGGCTCTCCCTGGGCCTGCTGCCGCGCCCCAACGTCAGCGTGCAGGTGTTCGACCGCGACGGCGTTTCCGTAGCAGGCGCGGAAGTGGCCGTCGCGGGCCTTGGTCGCTCGAAGGCCGACGCGCGAGGCGTCGCGCGGTTCTACGTGCCGGGCTTCGCCTGCTACGCCATGACCGTCACCTACCCCGAGCACAGGGAGCTGCTGTACGAGGAGTTCCTCGACCCCGGCGCCGACTACACCTACCACCCCGGCCCCATCGTCACGCCGGAGGAGCACTACAAGGCCGGCGTCCGCGCCATGGCCCTCGTCCGAACGGACGATGCGCGATAACATAGCCGCCCGATGCAACGCTACATCATCATCCGGCTCTTCCAGGCGGTGCTCGCGCTGATAGGCGTGAGCATCATCGTCTTCTCGCTCGTGCGCGTCACCGGCAGCCCCATAGACGTGCTCGCGCCCGTTGACGCCATGCCCGAGGACATCGAACGCCTCAACCGCCTCTGGGGGTTCGACAAGCCGCTCTGGCACCAGTACGTCCTCTTCCTCGGCAACATGCTCCAACTGGACTTCGGCCCGTCGCTCAAGTTCCAGGGGCAGAGCGCCATGGCCCTCATCGGGGACGCCATCCCCGCGAGCCTGCAGCTCGCCGGTTTCGCGCTGCTCTTCAGCGCGCTCATGGCCGTCCCCATCGGCGTTATCTCGGCCGTGATGAAGGGCACCCCGATCGACATGGTCGGCAAGGTCATCGCCCTCCTCGGACAATCGCTCCCACCCTTCTGGCTGGGCATCGTGCTCATCTGGATCTTTTCAGTAAACCTGGGCTGGCTCCCTGTCTCCGGGCGCGGCGGCATCACGCACCTCATCCTGCCCGGGGTAGCGCTCGGCTGGTTCTCCGTGGCCGCGTTCATGCGCCTCACCCGCTCCGCGATGCTGAACGTGCTGGACAGCGAGTACGTGAAGTTCGCGCGCATCAAGGGCACGCCGGAGTGGAAGGTCATCTGGAAGCACGCCCTCAAGAACGCCGCCATCCCCCCGCTCACCCTGTTCGGCATCATCGCCGGCATCATGGTCACCGGCGTCGTCACCCTTGAGACCGTCTTCGCGTGGCCCGGCATCGGCCAGCTCGCCCTCACCGCCGTGCTCGCGCGCGACTACGCCGTCGTCCAGGGGCTCGTCATCCTCATCTCCGCCATGTTCATCACCATCAACCTCGTCGTGGACATCCTCTACGCCTACATCGACCCGCGCGTCCGCTACGGCGGAGCGAGAGGCTGACATGGCCGTCGTAGCCTCCCCTCCCGCTGTCCCGCGCATCCCCGGAGTCCGAGTGCTCGGAAGGGTCTGGGCGTTCGTGCGCCGTTACCCGGTCATACCTGCCGCGGTGCTCCTCATCGTGCTGGTCATACCCGCGCTCTTCGCCGAGTTCGTTGCCCCCTACGACCCGATAGACGGCGACCTGCGCATCCGGCTGCTGCCCCCCGCGTGGACGGACGGCGGCGAGTGGAGCCATCCACTCGGCACCGACCGCCAGGGGCGCGACATCCTCAGCCGCATGATCTTCGGCGCGCGGACGGCGGCGCTCGTCTCCCTCGCCGCACTCGCCGTAGGCGGCACCATCGGTTCGGTGCTGGGCCTCGTCGCCGGCTACTTCGGCAGTTGGTGGGACCACGTCATCATGCGGCTTGTCGACATCAACCTGTCGATGCCACTCATCCTGCTCGCGCTCGTGCTCGTCGTGCTGTTCGAGCCAGGCACGGCCACGACTGTCGCCGTCGTCGCGCTCCTGCTCTGGTCGCGCTACGCGCGACAGGTGCGCGCGGAGGTGCTGACGCTCAAGGAGATGGACTTCGTCGCACGCGCCCGCGTCGCGGGGGCCTCCAACCTGCGCATCATCTTCCGCCACATCCTCCCCAACGTCTTCAACACCATCATCGTCCTCGCGACGCTCCAGGTGGGGAACGTCATCCTGCTGGAGGCGTCGCTCAGCTTCCTCGGCGCGGGCATCCCGCCGCCGAACCCCGCGTGGGGCGTCATGGTCGCGGAGGGTCGCGACTTCATCGTCACGTCGTGGTGGCTCTCGGTCATCCCGGGCCTCGCCATCATGTTCACGGTGCTCTCCATGAACCTTCTCGGCGACTGGCTCCGCGACTACCTCGACCCCAAGCTCCGTCAGCTCTAGCTGTCCCCGCTCATGGTGAGCCTGTCGAACCATCCTGCGCAGGCAGCAACCCCGTGCGATGGAGGTGGCCTCACCCTCTCATCTGGGGCTCGATACCTCGGACCCAGATGACTTCGGCGTTCTCTATGCTGTACGTGATGAGGAACCCTGCGGCGCCCAGAACGAGCGTGCCGTACCGGAAGGGAAATGGCAGCGCGACCTTCGTCTCACCATCAGGGTGAAGGTCGGCCAAGAGAGCGTGGATGGCAGTCATCACCTGCCCGCGCCGTCGTGGAGGCAGGGCACGGAGGAAGTCCCAGACCGCGTCCTCGATTACGATGTCTGACGGCGTAAGAAATCCTCTCCCTTGAAGAACAAGGCAGGCTCCCCGCGCTCGGCGCGTCGGTAAGACTCTTCCGTGGTGGCTACGAGTTCCTCATTGGCCAGGGCAGCTTGTACGAGCGCTTCCCCTTTGAGCGGCTCGGGCGTTTCTCTCGATTGCTTGTCCATCCCTTGCCTCCACTGCACACGCTAGCACAAGAGGCCTCTCCCTCTATGGAGTAGTGTCGCCCCCTTACGCAGCGGCGGGTGTGCGCAGCCCGTACATCCGCGCGGCGTTCTTCCAGAGGATCGCCTCGAGGTCGGCGTCAGGCACGTCCTCGTTCTCGACGAGTTCCCGGATCTCCAGCGCGCACGTCTCCACCGTCACCTCGTGCGGGAAGTCGCTCGACCAGATGAACGGATCGCTGCCGACCGTCCGCACCGCGTGCGCGAGGTCGGGCTCGTCGCCCTCGACGCCCACGAATATGCGCCCTTCCCGGACGTGGCGCAGGATGTTCTCCCGCACGCTCTCGTCGTCGCTCAGCTGCAGGAAGCGCCTGTTCGGGTCGAGCGGGGTGAACGAGTTGTAGGAGCCGTCGCCGCGCTCCAGCGCCATCAGGAACCACGCGACGCCGCCCTCCATGAAGCCGTAACGCACGTTCGGGAACCTGTCGAAGATGCCGTTGAACAGCATGCTCATGAACGAGATCATGATGCCGAACGGGTGCCCCATCGCGTGTATCGCCGCGAAGATGTTGAGGTCGTGGAAGCCCAGGTCCGGGTACGAGCCGCCATGCACCGATAGGCAGCACCCGAGGCGGTCCGCCTCTTCGTGGACGGGCCAGAAGTGCTTCGAGCCGAGGTGGCCCTGCAGCCCGGTCGCGGGCAGCATCCCGCCGCACATCCCCAGCTCCTCGACCGCGCGCCGCAGCTCCGCCGCAGCGAGTTCCGGCTCCTGCATCGGCAGCAGCGCCACCGCCTGCAGGCGGTTGTCCTTCTGCAGGTACTCCTGGTGCACCCAGTCGTTGTAGGCCCTGGTCACCATCTCTATCTGGTCGAGGTCAACCATCCGCCCCACCGCGAGTCCGTCGGTCGGGTAGATCACGGCTCCGCCGATGGACAGCTCGTCCATGAAGCGCGTCCACCCGCGTACCTCCTCCGGGTTGGAGAACGAGCCCGGGGGCGAGATGCTGAGCAGGTTGTGATAGTTGTCCAGCTCCGGGAAGATGTTCCGGCGGCGCATCCGCTCCACCGCACGGCTGGCCCGGAAGTCCGTCGGCATCCGGTCGATGATCGCCTCCTTGTTCTCCAGCACGTGGCCGTCGCCGTCGTAGATCGGGCCGTTGTACGTTCGTGCCATCACACTCCTCCTTTGCTATCCGTCTGCCAACGATCCCCCGAGAGATGCTTCGGCTGCGCTTCAGGTTGCCCTTCAGCTTCGCTCAGCATGACAACTCCGCTCCGTACCTGCTAGTCGTACCACTGACCGGTAACCGTCTTGCCGTCCGCGACGCCGGGGTCGACGATGGTCGTCTTGAACGGCGGAAAGAGCACGTCCACGATGACGCGCGGCGCCGGCGCGGGGCGTGTCCGCTCCGCGACGATCTCGTCGACGCGCTTCACGTGCGCCTCCAGCACTCCCGCGATGAACCGCGCGAACTCCGGGTTGCCGGACGCTCGTATCGACTCCTCGTCGATCAGCCCCTCCACCGCGGCTTCCACCGGGTTCGCGGGCGCGGGGACGCCGCCGTGCACCATGCCGGGCGGGTTCCACGTCACCTCGGGCCGCATCTCGTCCGAGAAGTGGACCGACAGCTCGCCCGATTCGTGCGAGTGCCGGATCCCGACCTCGCCGGGGATGAGCAGCAGCGCCGTCACGAGGCACTTGTCGTTCTCGACCAGCGTGAACCACTTGCGCTTGTGCGCTCCGGGTATCGACTCGCCGCGCCAGCCCTGCAGGTCCGGGGGAAGCGTATAAGGATTGATGGCCATAAGTGCTCCTTCCTCTGCGCCCCTGCCCTCTTGAAGCCGGAGCGTCCGCATCGCCACAATGGCAACTGCAACGACACGGCTATAAGATAGCGCGTAATCGGAGCGCAGTCCAAGGCAGGACACGGAGGATCCGTCATGCTGAGCACGGCAGACAACGAGATGCTGACGCAGGTGGGCAAGGGAACGCCGATGGGCGAACTCATGCGCCGCTACTGGCTCCCCATCATGCCTGTCGAGGAGCTCGGCGGCCCCGACTGCGATCCCCAGCGCTTCCGCCTGCTCGGCGAAGACCTCATCGTCTTCCGCGACTCCAAGGGCGATGTGGGCGTCTTCTCCGAGACGTGCCCGCACCGCGGCGCCTCGCTCTTCTACGGCCGCAACGAGCAGGGAGGCCTCCGGTGCGTCTACCACGGCTGGAAGTACGACGTCACCGGCCAGTGCGTCGACCAGCCCAACGAGCCCGGCGACAGCAGCTTCAAGGACAAGATCCGCGCGTGGGCGTACCGCGGCGCGGTCCACGGCGGCGTCGTGTGGGCGTACCTCGGCGAGGGCGAACCGCCCGGACTGCCCGACTTCGAGTGGACCGCCATGCCGGAGGAGCAGCGCAACTTCTCCCTCGCGCAGCGCGCCTGCAACTGGATGCAGGGCCTCGAGGGCGACATCGACACCAGCCACCTCTTCTTCCTCCACGGACGGCTGGACCCGGACGCTGAGGGCAACATCGGCGTCTGGCACAACGACAAGCACCCCACGCTGGAGGTCGTTCCCACGAAGTACGGCGTCGTCTACGGCGCGAACCGCGAGGAAAACGAGGAGACCACCTACTGGCGCATCACCCAGTTCCTCTTTCCCATCTTCACCTTCTTCCCTGCCGCCGCCGACGGCACCGTGCCCGGCCACATCTGGGTGCCGATGGACGACCACCACACGATGGTCTGGACGGTCTCCTGGCATCCCACGAAGAACGTCGCCGACAGCAGGCGGTTCGGCGTGCTCGGCAACGCGACGCACCCTGCGGGCGAGCTGCTGCCCGATACCGCGGGCCCGCTCGGACGCTTCCGCCCGCGCGCCAACCGCAAGAACGACTACGAGATAGACCGCAACCTCCAGCGCACCGAGACGTTCACCGGCATCGCGACCGTCTTCCTGCAGGACCAGGCCGTCACCGAGAGCATGGGGCCCGTCCAGAACCGCAGCATCGAGCACCTCGGACGCTCGGACGGCATGATCATCCAGGTGCGGCGCCGTCTCCTGAACGCGGCGAAGGCCCTCCACTACGACAACGTGACGCCGCCGTGCGTCGAGAACCCGGAGTGGTATCGCGTGCGCTCCGCCATCGGCACGCTCCCGAAGGGCGAGTCCTGGTACGAGCACATGCACGACTGGCTCTACGCCAAGGTGGACGAGCCGCCCAACCTCGAGCTCGCCTACCCCCACTCGCGCTAGACAACCCTCACCCGCCGCTGGCGTGGCACCCTCTCCCAGAGGGCGAGGGGTTCTCCCCGAGAGGATTCTGCGCGCTAAAGCGCGGGACTCCGCCCTCGGCTATCGCCGACGGCTCCGCTCGGAATGACAGTCCCTCACCGCGCCGCTCGCGCGGCACCCTCTCTCAGAGGGCGAGAGGAGCAGGTGCTTTTCGCTCTCCACCCAACAAGGCAGACGAGCGCCAAGAGGGCCTGTAAGCCGGATTCTGTACCTCGCGTGCGAGGCGGCGGCCATCTATCTGGTCCCTCCGTTGCCGGAAGGGATCGTGCGGCCTACCCGGGGACAGCAGCCGGGCGCTGCGCTCCGCCGGGCGGAGACGTCCCTCTATTTGGCCTTGCTCCGGGTGGGGTTTGCCAGCATCCCGGCTTGCACCGGGACCTGGTGCGCTCTTACCGCACCGTTTCACGCTTGCCTGTCCCCCGCAGAACGCGGGGCCATCGGCGCTGTGGTCTCTGTGGCACTTTCCGTCGCATCGCTGCGCCTGGGCGTTACCCAGCACCCTGCCCGGCGGAGTCCGGACTTTCCTCCCCGGCGACGCCGGAGCGGCCGCCCGGCCCTCTTGACACAACCAGTATACGCCCGTGAGAACACCCCACGTGGCCAGTCACCCCCATCCTAACCTTCCCCCATCAAGGGGGAAGGGACCAAGCAGGGCGCCCACAAGGGACGCCCCTACATCAGGCGAGGTCCCCTAAGTTAACAAACGAAGTGCAACACCAGACTAAGGTGTTGCCATGGGGAACCGCTATACGCAGCTTGGGATTTGAGGAACGCTGTGCGATTGCCCGCTTACGTGCCGAGGGGCGCTCGATCCGGCAAATCGCAGCAACTCTGGATCGCCCGCCACCGACGATTGCTCGGGAGTTGAAGCGCAACGGCACGAAGGACGGCGGCTACCGGGCGACCTATGCCCATGAGCAAGCCCGTGCACGACGCTGGTGTGGCGCACGGCTGGACCGGGAAGACGAGCTCCGCAGGGATGTGCTGCTCGGTTTGCAACTGGGCTGGTCGCCGGAGGCAGTGGCGGGGCGGTTGAAGAAGGAGCGAGGCAAGAGCGTCACCTCCCATGAGAGCATCTACCAGTTCATCTACGCGCAGATAGCGCGGACGAAGGACTATTCGTGGCGCAAGCTGTTGCGGCGGGGGAAGTGGCGGCGCGGTCGGCGCCAGCGTGGGGGGAGCAGTTCGGCCCGCACCATTCTGCACCGCCGGCCGCTCTCGGAACGCCCTGCAGCAGTTGCTGACCGGCAGACATTCGGGCACTGGGAGGCGGATGGGATGCAGTTCGGCAGGACCGGGCAGACGGTGCTGATGCTGCACGAGCGCCGTTCGAGGCTGCTGCTTGCGGTGCGGCGACCTTCGAGGGCAGCAGCACCGGTCGCCAAAGCCATCGCCGCCGTCCTGGGACGCTGCCACCGGAGTTCCGCCAGACGGTCACGTTCGACAACGGCACGGAGTTCGCCCACCACTACGAACTCCACGCCTGGGGCATCGAGACGTTCTTCTGCGACACCTATTCGCCGTGGCAGAAGGGAGGCGTGGAGAACGCTATCGGGCGGATGCGCTGGTTCTTACCCCGCAAGACGAACCTGGCCTCACTGTCGGAGGGAGAGTTCACGGCGCTGTTGAGGGTGTATAACAATACGCCGCGCAAGTGCCTCGAGTGGCAGACCCCGGCCGAGGTGCTACGAGAGCAGGTGTTGCACTTCGAATGTGAATCCACCTCCCCGCCTTCGCGGGAACGACGAGGCGTCTAGCGGAGGGTAATCTCCGGTTTGCCGCGCTTGACGGTGACCTTCGAGACGACGGAGCGGAGGAGGTCGCGGCGGTCGGTGGCCGGGAGGCCGTCCCACTCGGTGAGTATCTTCGTGACGTTCGACTCCAGACGGGCACGCGCCGCTCCGCTGTCGCCGGCCTTGTCTATCTGCTCGCCCAGGTCGTGCTTGATCGCGCGCAACTGCTCGAGGCCGCCGCGCAGCGTCGACAGCGACATCGTCCCGTTTGCCGCGCGGTGCACGCCCTCCATGAACTGCTTATCGAGCGAGTGCATCGTCGCCTCGGAGCGCGCCTTGTCGCCCGCGAGCCACGAGACATCGCCGGGGTCATCGCCGCGCTCGCCCGCCGCGAGCCGTTCGCGCACGACGCGCACGACCTCCGCCTCGAGTTCGTCGGCCTTCATGGTGCGGTAGTCGCACTGGTTGCGGTTGATGCGCGACTGACACTGGTAGTAGCGGTACTGCGCGCGCGCCCGCTCGCCGTCCTTCCGGTGCCACGTCTGGCGGCGCACGATGCCCATCATCCGCTTGCCGCAGTGATGGCAGTAGAGCACGCCTGAGAGCAGGAACACGGGCGCGGGGCGCGAGGTGCGTTGCGAGGGGCTCCGCTCCTGCAGCCGGTCCTGCGCCCGGCGGAATTCGAACGTCGAGACGATGGACTCGTAGCTCCCGGGTATGCGCATCCCGAACCGGTGGTACGTGCCGATGTAGGCGGCATTGCGCAGCACGTCCCGCACGGTCACGAGGCTCCAGCGGCGTCCGCTCCTCGTGCGGACGTTCCGGGCGTTCAGCGCCGCGGCGACCGACCGCACACTGCCTCCGGGCTGCAGGTAGAGGCGGAAGATCGTCTTGACGACCTCCGACTCCTTCGGCGAGACGTGGAACGCGCCGTCAGCGGTGACGTAGTAGCCGTAGGGCGGCTTGCCAAGGGCGAGGCCCTTCGCGGCCTTCGCCATCATCCCCGCCCTGATGCGCTCGCTCCGCTGCGCCGACTTCCGGGAGTTGCGTAGCGCGTTCTGCAACGGGTCCGGCAGGTCGAGGTCGTCGCACACGACCTTGGACGAGAGCGCGTCCATCTCCAGCACACGCTCCACCTGCTCCTCGAGCGTAGGGCCGAGGTGGGCGGCGTCAGGCGTCACGACGAGGTAGCCCTGGCGGTTCTCGCGGATGAAGTCCATCATCTCCTGCCAGCCTTCGCCGCCGCCGTCGCCCTTGAGGTCGGCGAACGTTCCGTGCGGGATGTGCCGCCGCGTCTCGCAGTACTCCTGGAACGCCCGGATCCGGGCCTCGCTGGCTGCACGGACGTTCCGCGCCTCCGTGTCCACGGTGAAATAGCCTATCGCTCGCATCGCTCTACTCCATGCTCTCTTCGGTTTGCATACCGACGACATACTCCCCCGCTCCACCTCCACAGGGCCCTCACCCTAACCCTCTCCCTCAGGAGAGGGGACCCGACTACTCCGGTAACAGGATGCGCCCGCAGTGCGGACATCGAACCGGGGCCGAGGAGGTGCGCACCTCCTGCGCCGTGCGCATCGGGACGCCGACACGGCACGCGTTGCAGGTGTTGTTGTGCATCTGCGCAACCGGGTGCGGGTGGTTCCTCCGCACCTGCTCGTACAGGGCGACCTCAGGCGGGGGTATGCGTCCGGTAAGGGACTCGCGCTGACCCTCGAAGTCGGCCACCTCCGTCTCCAGCCGCTGCTTCTCGGCCGTGAGCGACTGCTGCTCCGCAGCCCACGACACTTTCAGCGACTCCAACTCATTCGCGGAGGCGTCGCGCTTACCGCGCGCGGTGTCGAGCTCCACCATCACTTCCAGGAGCGCGTCCTCCTGTTGGCCCCGCTGGCGCTTGAGCATGTTGACGTCGGCCTGGAGGTCCTGCAGTTCGCGGGGGTTCACGACCACGCCGCTGTAGAGCCTCTTCTCGGCGGCGTCCACGCGCTCCGTGAAACCGGCGATGACCGAGTCGAACTCCTGCTGGCGCCCAAGCGCCGAGTCGACCTCGGCCTGCTCCGACGCGAGACGGTTTGCCAGGGCACGTATCGCCGAGTCGTCGCCCAGCAGCGGCGCGATCTCGCTCAGCCGTGCACGGCGGACGGCAAGCTCATCGTCCACGGATTGCAGCGCGAGCAGTTCGCGGGTCGCGGGCATGGAGCAATTCTAGGGAGCGGCAACCTGCCCGTACATGAAAAAGGGATGCACGTTAGCGGCGGCTGCCCCCCCCCCCCCCGACACCCCACGTGCGCTGCCCGCGCACCCTGGATTCCCACCGGTGCGGGAATGACGGGACAGAGGACACACGCATCGTGATTCCAGTGAAAGCTGGGGGCGGGAGCGGCGGCCGCTAACGGGCGCGCCACGCGATACCGAGCGACGCGCCGAGCGCCTCCGCCACGACGTACGCCGCCTCCTTCAGGTCCGGCGCGCGTCCCAGGAGCGCGTGCAGCGAGGTCACCGGCCTGTCGCCGATGCCACACGGGACGATGGCGTCGTACGCCCGGAGGTCGGTGGCGACGTTCAGCGCGAAGCCGTGCATCGTGACCCCGCGCGAGACCTTCACGCCTATCGCCGCGATCTTCCCCGCCGCCGTCCACACCCCCGTCAGTCCTTCCTCGCGGTGCGCGAGGATACCGTACTCGCCAAGCGCCGCGATGAGCGCGCTCTCGACCGCCTCGACGTACCGCTTCGGTCCCAGGCCGAGGTCAGCGAGCGACACGATGGGATAGCCCACGAGCTGCCCGGGCCCGTGGTACGTCGTCTGCCCGCCCCTGTCGGTCTCGACGAGCGGAGCGTCAAGCTGGACGAGCACGTCCTCCGGCACGGAGCGGCGTCCCGCCGTGTAGACCGGCGCGTGGCCGAGCAGCAGCAGCGTGTCGCCGCGCTCGCCGGCGACCCGCTGTTCGAGCAGTTCGCGCTGCAATCCCAACGCCCAGGCGTAGTCGATGCCTTCGCCGAGCCAGTGCACTTCGCCGCGCCGTGTTGTCATCCCCTCAACCACTGTCATCCCGGGGTGGACATCCGAGCAGTCATCGCCCATAAATGAAGAGACGCCCCCAGTTGGGGGCGTCGGCCCAGTGATCCTATCACTGGGGGAGTGTAGCCATTTCACACCCGACGTGCCTTGGGTGTCAAGCACGTACTGCCTACCCCACATGAGGAACACATGACACAGCGAGTCGCAGTTTACATCGACGGGCTCAATCTCTACCAAGGTCTCAGGCGACAAGGGTGGCGACGCTACTACTGGCTGGACCTTCACCTCCTGTCCCAGAAACTGCTGCGAGCCGACCAGCATTTGGTGGCGGTTCGCTACTTCACCGCTGTCGTGTATCCCGAGCCTTTCGACGCCGACAAGCCAAGGCGGCAAAACACCTATCTGGAGGCCCTGGCTACTCTTCCCGACCTGCACATCCACTATGGCTACCATCTCGCCAAGAGGAGACGCTGCTCCTCCTGCGGAGCTATCGAGCATACCTACGAGGAGAAGATGACCGACGTGAACATCGCGGTCGAACTGCTTGGCGATGCCCAAGACGACCTGTTCGATACCGCTCTCGTCGTATCGGGAGATGGCGACCTGGCCGGACCTGTTCGCACCATCAACGAGCGCTATCCCGCAAAGCGCGTTGTGGTTGCCTTCCCGCCGGGCCGGCATTCCGCTGGTCTCCGCCAAGCAGCGAGAGGTTTCTTCACCATAGGCCGCAGCGCACTGAGGGACAGTCAGTTTCCAGACCGCGTAACCAAGGCCGACGGCTATGTCCTGACACGGCCTTCGCGTTGGAGGTGAGGAACCCCCGCTACACCGTGAACCGCATCAGATCTTCGCCGAAGGTCAGCGTTCGCTCGTAGTTGGCGCTGATGACCTCGCGCGACCACGGCTCGTCGACGTCTCCCATGTGAGTTGCGACGACGTGCGGGACCTCCGATCTGGCGGCGACCTCGGCGAGCCCGTGCGGACACGTGTGCGAGTTGGCGATGCGCCGCGCGAACTCCGTGAGGTTCTCGCGGTCGACCTCGTGGTAGTCGCGTCCGTCGGGCGCGGGCCCGCCGCGGTGCGGCTGCGTGTACATCAGCTCGTGCAGCAGCATGTCGGCGGATGAGGCGGCCTCAACGATGGCGTCGCTCACCGCCGTGTCGCCCGAGACGACCAGGCTGCTGCCGTCCTCCTCGAAGACGAACCCGAGCGCGGGCTTCACGTAGCCGTGCTCGACCTCCAGCGCCGTGGCGCGCCAGCCGTCGCCCTCGACGTGGTCGCCGTGGCCCACCTCGACGACACGCACGTTCATAACGTCCTCGCCCACGCGGTCGTGGAGGCGGCGGATGCGGATGTCCTCCTCGAAGGCGTGGACGAGCCGCTCGACGAAGTCCCGCGTCCGCGCCGGACCAACGACCGTGAACGGTCGCTTCCGGTAGCGGATCCAGCCGGTGAGCAGCACGTGGGCGAGGTCGATGGTGTGGTCGGAGTGCATGTGGGTGAGGAAGATGTAGTCGAGTTCGGTGGTGTCCTCCCCCACCTCGACCATGCGGCGCACGCAGCCGGTGCCCGTGTCGACGAGGACGGACTGTCCACCGATGCGCAGGTGGTTGCTGGGCCCCGCGCGCCGCGGGCTGGGTTGGGGCGTGCCTGTGCCGAGCAGGGTCAGTTCCATGGGGGTCTTGCTCCTCCGGAGGCGTCGGCCACAGCATACCCCACAGGGATCCGCCCTCACCCACGCGCTGAAGGCGCGGGCCTCTCCTGGCGGAGAGGGGTCAGGCAGGGCGCAAACAAGGGACGCCCCTACACCAGGTGTCCATCCAGCGCACCGGTCACCCTCACCCGCCGCGCAAGCGCGTCGACCCTCCCCAAGGGAGAGGTGGGTCAAGCCGGGCGCCCACGAGGGACGCCCCTACACCAGGCGGGGTTCCTGCCTTCGCAGGAACGACGGGGGAGCACCTAGTGGTGGAAGAGGCGGACGCCGCTGATGGCCATGGCGATGCCGTACTCGGCGCAGGCGGCGGCGACGTCGTCGTCGCGGACGGAGCCGCCGGGCTGCACGACGTACTTCACGCCGCTCATCGCCGCGCGGTCGATGTTGTCGCGGAACGGGATGAAGGCGTCGGAGGCCATCGAGACGCCGGTGAGCGAGTCGAGCCACTCGCGACGCTCCGCAGGGGTGAGCCGTTGCGGGACCTCCGCGAACGCGGCACGCCACACCTCGTCCTCGGCGGGGGCGAGGTCATCGCGCAGGAAGCCGTCGACGGCATTGTCGCGCTCGGGGCGTCCGATGCCCTCCCTGAACGGCAGGCCCAGCGTCGCGGGATGCTGGCGCAGCCACCAGGTGTCCGCCTTGCTCGCGGCGAGCCGGGTGCAGTGGATGCGCGACTGCTGCCCTGCCCCGTTGCCGATGACCTGCCCGTCAAGCGCGAGGCACATCGAGTTCGACTGCGTGTACTTGAGCGTGACTAGCGCGACGGTGAGGTCGCGCTGCGCGGACTCGTGCAGCCCACCGTCCGCGCCGGTGACGTTGGCGAGCTGCGCGGCCCAGTCGGAGGCGTCGTTGCGCGCCTGCCGCATCCGCACGCCGAAGACGGTGCGCGTCTCCTCGTCCGGCGGCTCGTAGGCTGGGTCGGCCTCCAAGATGCAGTAGCGTCCGCCCTGTTTGGCGGCGAGCAGTTCCGCAGCCTCCGACGTGAAGCCGGGTGCGATGATGCCGTCCGACACCTCGCGGCGTATCAGGCGGGCCGTGGGCTCGTCGACCACGTCCGAGAGGGCGATCCAGTCGCCGAACGACGAGACGCGGTCGGCGCCACGCGCGCGGGCATAGGCGGCCGCAAGCGGTGAGAGGGACGACCCGTCGACGAAGTACGCCTGCGCGAGGGTGTCGCTCAGCGGCACGCCGACTGCCGCTCCTGCCGGGCTGACGTGCTTGAACGAGGCCGCAGCGGGCATACCGGTGGCGGCGCGGAGCTCGCGGACGAGCTGCCACGAGTTGAGCGCGTCCAGCAGGTTGATGAAGCCGGGCGAGCCGTTGCGGACCTCGAACGGGAGCGCGCCCTGCTCGACGAACGCCCTCGCGGGGGTCTGGTGCGGGTTCATCCCGTAGCGCAGCGTAATGTCGGACTCAGGCATCGTTACTCCTCGTTATCGAGAATCAAGTGACCTCACCCCCATCCTAACCTTCCCCCATCAAGGGGGAAGGGACAAGACACCCCGAGGTGAGGTTCCTGCTCTCCGCGCGCGCTGAAGCGCAGGAACGACGGACTGCCCCACACGCCACACGCAGGGCCCTCACCCACGCGCTGAAGCGCGTTGCCCTCTCCCTCAGGAGAGGGGAGCCAATACTGTCATTCCGAGCGGAGCCGAGGAATCTCTCGGGAGACGCACCACACTCGCGAACGCTCCCCGAGAGATGTTTCGACTCCGCCTCCGGCTCCGCTCAACATGACAATGAAGAAGGCTCTACCCGAGGCCGATGCTCTCGTCGATGACTTCGAGGCGGGCCTTGACCGCGCTGAGGAACGCGGCAGCCTCCGCGCCGTCGCAGACGCGGTGGTCGAAGGTGATGCAGAGGTTCATCATCGAGCGCACGGCGATGGCGTCGCCCTCGACGACCACCGGACGCTTCACGATGGCCTCCGTCGTCATGATCGCGGCCTGCGGGTGGTTGATGATGGGCACGGAGACCACGGAGCCGAGCGCCCCGGTGTTGTTGAGCGTGAAGGTGCCGCCCTGCACGTCCTCGATGCCGAGCGTCCCCGCCCGCGCGCCGTCGGACAGGCGGCGCAGTTCGGCGGCGATGGCCGCGATGGTGAGCGTGTCGGCGTCGCGCAGGACGGGCACCATCAGTCCCGCCTCGGTCGCAACCGCGACCGCGAGGTTGACACGGTTATTGAGGGTGATGTGGCCGTCGTCCCAGCGCGCGTTAAGGCGGGGGTGCTCCCGCAGGGCTGCGGCGACCGCAGCTGCAGCGAACGGCAGGTAGGTCAGCGGTATGCCATGCTGGGTCTCGAACGCGGCCTTGAGCGCGTCCCGCGTCCGCACGAGCCGGGTAACGTCCACCTCCACCATCGACCACGCGGCGGGTATCTCGCGGGAGGAGCGGGCCATGTGCTCGGCGATGATGCGGCGGACAGGCGTCAGGGGCATCACGGAGGTGTCTGCTGCCGCGGCGGCGGCTACCGCTGGCTCCTCCTCCGCGGGTTCCTCTTCGGCTTCCTGTGCAACCCCTGAAGT
This sequence comes from Dehalococcoidia bacterium, assembly GCA_965206315.1. GTDB lineage: Bacteria > Chloroflexota > Dehalococcoidia > Lucifugimonadales > Australimonadaceae > Bin16. Next base: position 2,352,577 of record OZ242210.1, on the reverse strand, counting down.
AACGCCCGCCTCCGAGTCCTGCACAAACCCCAATCCCTCTTCGTGCGCTGCCCCCGCACGTGTGACCTCACGGTCACCCTGGATTCCCGCCTGTGCGGGAATGACGGGACTTGCCGACTCGTCCTCGACTGCAGGCTGCGCCGCGTCCTCCGCTTGCTCTTCCTCCGCTTCCTCAGACGCCGCCTCTTCCTCAGCAGCGTCCAACGCTTGCTCGATGTCCTCCTCGAACAGAGGCTGCTCGGCTGTCTCCTCCTCGACGTCTTCTGTCGTTTCCCCAAACGCGGGCTGCTCCGTTACGGCCTCGGTTTCAGCTTCCGCAGGCGCTTCCAAGCCCTCCACCGGCCCCGCTGGCTCCTCGTGCGCTGCCCCCGCACGTGTGGCTTGGCCACCTAAGATCCCCGCCTGTGCGGGGATGACGGGGCTTGCCGGCTCAACCTCCGCCTCCTCCTCAGGCGCACCCTCCGCAGCCGCTTCCGGTTCTTCTCCGGTGGCCTCCTCTGCCTCGGCCTCCTGTGGCCCGGAAGTCATGCGGCTGACTGCTTCGAGCAGGTCCTTGCTCGTGATCCGGCCTCCGGTGCCGGTGCCCCGGACCGCCGACAGGTCTATGCCGTACTGCGCCGACAGCCTCGCGACCAGCGGCGATATGACGTGACTGCGGTCCGGCTCCGCGACGCTCGGCGCCACGGTCTCGTGCTCTCGTTCGGCGAGCGCCTGCTCCTGCAGCGCGTCGGGGCGTCCCTCTCCGCGTTCCCCTGAGCCGGTCGGGCCGACGCTGCGGACGCTGTCCATGAACTCGAACGTGTGATGCTCGGCTTCCTCGCCCGGCCCGGCCTCTGGTACGCCGGCGCTGGGCGCGTCCGCGCCTTGCGCGGCTGGCATCGCCCATGCGCCGCCGACACGTCCGGCGTCTTCCGTCTCAGCGGGGGCGTCTTCCGCATCGTCCGCTGCGGGTTCGCCCTCGGCCTCGATCTCAAAGAGGGAGGGGGCAGAAGATGCTGCGGACTCGGGCTGCGAGGTTCCTGCCTCCGCAGGAACGACGGGGGATTCCTCGTCCTCCACCTCCATCTCGCAGATCGGCTGGCCCATCGGCACGGTCTCGCCCTCTTCGGCGAGTGCACGGACGAACACGCCCGTGTACGGCGACGGCGCCTCCATGCTCACCTTGTCGGTGACGACCTCGACGAGGGGGTCGTATCTCTCGACGTGCTGCCCCGGCTCCACGAGCCACTTGCCGATGACGCCCTCCGTCACCGATTCGCCCACCTGCGGCAGTTCGATGATCCTGATCATGTTCAGTACGCCACCAGTTCTCTGAGTTTGGCCGCTATCTTCTCCGCCGTGGGCATGTACGCCGCCTCCAACGTGGGCGCGAACGGCATCGCCGGTATCTCCGGCCCCGCGCAGCGCATCACCGGCGCGTCCAGGTACTCGAATGCGTGTTCAGCGATGAGCGCGCTCACCTCCGACCCGACCGACACGGCGGCGTTGTCCTCGTGCACCACGAGCGCCTTGCTCGTCTTGCGCACCGACTCCAGCACTGTCTCCGTGTCGAGCGGACGCAGCGTGCGGAGGTCGACGACCTCGACGCTCACGCCCTCGTTCTCCAGTTCGGCAGCCGCCTGCAGCGAGTAGTGGAGCGTGAGGCCGTACGTGATGATCGAGGCGTCGGTCCCCTCGCGCTTCACCTCCGCGGAGCCGATGGGCACGACGTAGTCCTCGTCCGGCGTCTCGCCGCGCACCGAGCGGTACGTGCGCTTGTGCTCGAGCACGATGACGGGGTCGTCGTCGCGGATCGCGGCCTTCAGCAGGCCCTTCGCGTCGTACGGCGTCGCAGGGGCGACCACCTTCAGCCCGGGCGTGTGCGCGAAGTACGACTCGACGCTCTGGGAGTGGTAGAGCCCGCCGCGCACGTGTCCGCCGTAGGGAGAGCGCAGCACCATCGGCACGTTCAGCTTCCCGTTGGAGCCGTAGCGGATGCGCGCGGCCTCGCCGATCATCTGGTTCACCGTCGGCCAGATGAAGTCCGCGAACTGCACCTCCGCGATGGGGCGCAGGCCGGACAACGCCGCTCCGACCGCGATGCCGGCTATCGACGCCTCGGCGAGCGGCGTGTCGACGACGCGCCCTTCACCGAACTCGTCCAGGAAGTCCTTCGTGGCCAGGAAGACGCCGCCCCTGCGGCCCACGTCCTCGCCCATCACGAACACGGACCCGTCGCGCTCCATCTCCTCGCGCATCGCGTCGCGTATCGCCTCTATAACCGTGACCACTGCCATCGCTACGTCTCGCTCGTCACGTGGCGGAACACGTCCTCGTCGCTGGGGAACGGCGCGGCCTCCGCGGCGTCGGTCGCCACATTCACCTCATCGCGCGCCCGCTTCTTCATCGCTGCGTCGCGCTCCTCGGAGAGCAAGCCCGTGCCGGAGAGCAGCGAGTGGAGTTTCTCCAGCGGGTCGCGCTTCCGGGCCTCTTCTATCTCGGCGGGGTCCCGGTAGACGGTGTCGTCGTCGTCGCTCGTGTGCGGCAGATAACGCTCCACGTCGAACTCGACGATGCTCGGCCCACCGCCCATCGCCGCGAGTTGCACTGCGGTCGAAGCCGCCTGGTACGAGGCGCGCACGTCGGTGCCGTCGACCGTCGTGCCCGGCATCGCGTACCCCTCGGCCCGCAGCGCGTACCGCTCGATGGCCATCTGGCGCGACATGGGAACGGAGATGGCGTACTTGTTGTTCTCCACGAAGAAGACGATGGGCAGTTTGTGGATGGAGGCGAAGTTCATCGCCTCGTGCACCTCGCCCTGGCTCGTCGTGCCGTCGCCGAAGAAGCACGCCACGACGGTGTCCTCGCCGCGCATCTTCGCCCCGAGCGCCCAACCGACGGCCTGGGGAACGTGCGTGCCGATGACGTTGGAGTGGTTGATGAACTTCAGCTCCGGGGCAGCCCCGTGCTGGGGGAACTGGCGGGCGCCGGAGAGCGGTTCGCCATCCCGCGCGAGGAAGCCCCGCAACGACTCCTCCGCCGTTAGGCCGAGAGCTGTCGTTACTGCAAGATCGCGGTAGTAGGTGAAGCAGAAGAAGTCCGGCGCGTTCTTCCGGAGCGCCCAGACGGAGGCGAGCTGCGCGGCCTCGTGGCCCTGGCTCGATGCGACGATGGCCGCCTTGCCCTGCCGGTTCATCGCCCACACCCGCTCGTCCAGCGTGCGGACGAGGAGCATGGTGGCGTAGATGTCCAGCAGGTCTTCCGTGGTCAGCGAATCTGCCGGCGCATCCGGGAGGTCGATCTGCAGTTCCGCATCTGCCATCGTAGTTCGATTATCCCATACCCACCGCTGCGCGCCACGCGTGATACGGGACGTTTTCGGGGGAGATACTCAACATCGATGCACAGGATCGACAGGATAGGAACAAGGGCCGGTTGCAGCATCGCACTTAAAGGTGCGATGCTCTTGCAGTGTGAACGACAGGGAGTTCGTCAGGCGGGTCCGCCGCTATGCTCGCAGGCAGAGGCTGGATTTCGATTTGCCGCCAGCCGCGGTAAGGGCAGCCACGGCATGGTGCGGGTCGGGATGTACAGCACGACCGTTCCGCACGGCGAGATCCCCACAGGCACCCTGGCAGCGATGCTGAAAGACCTGCAGATAGACAGAAGGGAGCTGTAGACGATGCGCTACGCCTATCCTTGCAATATCGTCCGGGATGAGGAAGAAGCACGAGTGTCCGGGAGAGAAGCGTACAACGTGACCTTCCCGGACGTGTACGGGGCCAACACGGGGGGGTGGTCATGGGAAGAGGCGGTAGCGATGGCCGAGGACTGCCTCGAAGTTGCCTTGGGAATGCACGTCGAGACCCGCAGAGACATCCCCGTTCCAGGCCCACTCGAAGAGGGGCAAGTACTGATCTCCGTACCCCCCATCGTTGCGGCAAAGCTGGCGCTCTATACGGCGATGCGGGAGCAGCGCATCACCAACGTTGCGCTCGGGGAACGCCTCGGCGTCAGCGAGTCCGCAGTGCGGAAGCTGGTGGACCCCGACCACCGCTCCCACATCAGCTCGGTGATGAAGGCGCTCCGGGCGGTCGGGCGCAACCTCGTGGTCGAGGACCGGGCCGCCTGAGGCCGCGCCCGAGAGATATTGCGACTCCGCCTCCGGCTCCGCTCAGCATGACAGGCATAAGCGCCTTTCGGCGACACCCGCCCCTTTCGCGGTCGCGCTCCGCTTCCGTACCATGGTCCTGTCGGCGGTCCCCTGCTGCGCGGGAGCCCCGGCCGGACAGCGAGGAGGCAGGCTCAAAGGGCTCACAAGGGCTCGGATTTCGCGTGAAAATGAGCCGGTTGAACCCCCGGAGGCTCACGCCGGAGGCCCTGTTTACGAGTGAATCCTGCCGGATGAGCCGAAATGAGCCGGTTTTGGATGAAGTGTCTTCGTGGGAATGACGGGAACAGGAGAAGCGCCAGGGTGCAGCAGCCGCGTGACGTGCTCGTCCGGTTCCATGAGATCGGGCTGAAGGGCAAGAACCAACCCATGTTCGTGCGACGTCTCGTCGAGAACCTCGAACGAGCGACCACCGGGCTCGGCGTCGAGCGCGTCTGGGCAACGCGCATGCTGGTGCGGATGCGCCTCGCGCCCGAAGCGGACTGGGAGTCTGTCCGTGCGCGAACAGCGACGGTGTTCGGCGCGGTGAAGTTCAGCCTCGCCGCCCGCACCGAGCCCGAGTACGCGCACATCTCCGCTCTGCTCGGCGAGACGGCGGGCGCACGTTCCTTCGACACGTTCCGCATCTCGGCGAACCGGACCGACAAGACGTTTCCCCTCACCTCCCACGACCTCAACGTGCGCCTCGGCGACGAGATACGCGAGGCAACCGGCGCGCGCGTCGACCTCGCACACCCGGAGGCCGACTTCCGCGTGGTGGTGGGGCGCGACGACGCGTTCGTCTACGCGGACGACTATCGCGGCGCGGGCGGCCTGCCCGTCGGCACCGGCGGCAAAGTCGCGGTGATGATGTCGGGAGGCATCGATTCGCCGGTTGCCGCGTGGCGCATGATGCGGCGCGGCTGCAAGGCGGTGCTCGTCCACTTCCACGCCTTCCCGCTCGTGGAAGGGCGTTCACGCGACAAGGCCAAGGAGCTCGCGGAGTCGCTCAACGCGTGGCAGTACGACACCCGCCTGCACCTCGTGCCGTTCGCCGATGTGCAGCGCCGCGTGATACTGGAGGTCCCCGGCCCGCTGCGCGTCATCGCGTACCGTCGCTTCATGGTGCGCATCGCCGAGGCGATCGCGGCGCGGGAGGGAGCGCAGGCGCTTGTAACGGGCGAGAGCCTGGGGCAGGTCGGCTCGCAGACACTGCGCAACATCGCAACGGTCGACGAGGCCGCGTCGATGCCGATACTGCGCCCGCTGGTGGGCCTCGACAAGAGCGAGATCATCGACCAAGCGCAGGCGATCGGGACGTACGAGACGTCGATCCTGCCGGACGAGGACTGCTGCACGCTGTTCGTGCCGCGGTCGCCGGCGACCGCCGTCAGGCCGGAGCAGATCGCGGAGCACGAGGCGCGGCTGGACGTGCCCGCGCTCGTGAGCGAGGCAGCGGCTGTAGCCAAGGTGTTCGAGTACCACGCGCCGGGGGGATGAATCAACATCGATGAACAGGATGACAGGATCAGGGATGAAGGCTGCGACGTTGCGCGCTACAGCGCCGGAACGACGAGGATGGACGTGCTTTATGCGTTATCCAGTTCCTCTTTGGAGATACCCAGGTTGCCGATGATCCTGAGAAGCGCTCCCTGCTTCAGATCACGGTTGCCGTGGCGGGGTATAGGCGAAGTGGCGCCCGTTCTGTCGTTCGCCCATATCTCATGACTGCCACGTGCCTGACGAACGAAGATGCAGCCCAGCTTTCGCAATCTGCGCGTGAGTTCCCCCTAGGTCAAACGGATACCTCCAGCACCTGGGGCATGGAGGACAAGGCGGCGGCCGTCTCCAATGGGGCTATGCCCGGGGGCAAGGCGTATCCGCGCTCCTCGTAGGTGCGGATGGTCTCCGTCACGACGCTTTCAAGGATGGCCAGGGTCTCGTCTGGAGTGTCGCCCCAGGCGACGCAGTTGGGGAAGGCGGGAACCTCAGCCATGTACATGTCCGGCTCCGTCGACTCCGCAGGGGGATACAAGGAGCAGAGCAGCCGGTAGCGCTTCACTTCGGTGGTCACCGTTAGCCTCGCATGGAAGTATCACCAGTCCACCTGAAACAGTCAACGCGCGCCCACGCTGCATCACACCTCTGGGTTCTCGCCTGCGCGGGAACATACGGAGTGGGGCGTTTGACGCGCCATGCAGCCGGTGATAACAAGCGGGGAAGTCTCAATAGCCACGGAGGAAGCCTCATGTCACGCGAACTCGACGAAGTCAAACGGGAAGTCGCCATCGCCAACCGCGTCCTGGCGGAGATGGGCCTCGCCACGCACATCCTCGCCTCGCTGGGACACGTCAGCATGCGTGTCCCCAACCAACCGGACCTCTTCGTCGTGAAGGGGCGCGGCTACGAGACGGACGCCCTCGCCGTCGTGAGGCCGGAGGAGATGATCGTCGTCGACACGGACGGCAACTTCATCGACGGCCCTAAGGGCACCTCGCAGTGCTATGAGGTGAAGATGCACTCGTGCATCTACCGCGAGCGCCCGGACGTGCTGTCGGTCGTCCACACCCACCCGCGCTACACGAACGTCCTGGGGCTGAACGACGTGAAGCTGAAGCCGATGTCGAACGAGGGGCACCAGCTCGTGCGGAACGACATCCCCGTGTTCCCGCACTCCAAGCTCATCATCACGGAGGAGGACGGCATGCAGGTGGTCGAGGCGATCGGCAACAGCCCGGCGCTCCTGCTGCGCGGACACGGCGCGGTGACGACGGGGCGGAACATGGAGCAGTCCGTGATGAACATGCTGCACCTGGAGGAGCAGTCGCGCCTCAACTGGGTCGCGCTGGCGGCGTTCGGGCCGGACTACAAGGGCATCCCGGACGAGAGCATGGACGAGTTCGCCACGGGCCAGGCGGCGATGCGCGAGGCCCCGCACCTCGCCCGTCCGCTCGCCAACATGCCGCCGGTCCTCATCGGTGGCGTCTGGAAGTACTACACGGAGCTGGTGAGCAAGGACCTGTAGGGGACACTGTCTCCGGTAGTCCAGCACCGGGTTCCCTCGAAGACTCTCATCGAGACACGCGATGGCTCCAAGGCCTGCTAACACATTCCTCCGTTTGTCCGCGGGGGCGACGGATGCGTTAGTCCCGTATCTGCTGGTGGCCGTGGCGCCTGTCCACGTATGGATTGCCCCCGACCTGCGCCTCACAGCGGATGAGGGATTCGTTCAAGTATGGTCTCTGTGCCTGTGGGCAGGGTACTACTCCCTGTATTCGGTTCTTTCCCACTTGCGCTGGGGAAAGACTCTGGGCAAGTGGGTCTTTCGCCTTTCTGTGGTCCACATGGATGGCTCCGGCTGCTCCCGCTCGACAATCCTCAGGCGTGAACTCTACCGAGGCGGATCACTGGGAGCCCTGTCCATTCCCCCAGTGCTGTGGCTGCCGTTGCATGAAACCAGTCCTGGTCTGGCTGGCTTGACGGGAGCTGGCGGCCTGCAGTTGCTGTACACCGTTTTCGTCGCTCCTGTCGTCGCGGTTGTGGTCCTCTGCCCCATCCTCTCCAACAAGCGCGTACTTCACGATCAGGCAGCGGAAACCGTAGTGATCGAAGTGACCAAGGAAGCAACTCCCTCCTCTCCGTACCCGACGAAGAACGCCCAAGGGGCAGTCATCTTCTTCATGGGAATGCCAGTGCTATTCGTTGCTGTTGCGGTCTCTCCGAACGTTCTCGTATTTCTGGGCATACTGCTCGCGTCGGTGTTCGGATTTGCCGTCGTGCGTGCTCTCTATGAACGCATCCAGAGGTGATGCCCTGCCAGCGCGTTGCCAGACAATAGACTCCCGGTCGGCAAGGATGTAAGATTCCCTTGCATCCTTACCTCAAGGAATGGTCATGCTTGCCAAGCTCACTTCCAAGAACCAGATAACCCTGCCAAAGGCGATCGTCTCTGCGTTCCAAGGCACGGACTACTTCGACGTGACGCAGGAGGACGGGCGCATCATGCTCACCCCCATGCGGGTGACTCCTGCCAGGACACCGACGCTCGCCGACGCCGAGGCTTACGTGGAGAAGATGAAGCGGCTGCAACTCCCCATGGACACCACCGACCCGGAGGTCTGGCTCCGGCGCATGGACCCGGCCAGAGCCGACGCCGTGCGAGACCACCTGGACCGGCTAGGCATCACCGAGCAGGACATCGCTGACGCCATCGAATGGGCGCGTCGAGGCTGATGCCGCCGAGGTTCGTACTCGATACCAGCGTCGTCTTCCCAGCCCTACGCTTCCACGGAGGGCAGTTCGCCTGGCTGCGCGAAGCGTGGCAGACCGAACTCATCACCCCACTGGCGAGTTCAGCTACAGCCAGCGAGTTGCTGCGAGTGCTCGCCTACCGCAGGTCAAGCCTGGACGAGAATCAACAGAGCGAACTGGCCGCTGACTATCTCCCTCGGTGCGAGGTTATCGATGTGCCCAGCGACACGCCCGTACCTGAGTGCCGTGACCCATCCGATATCCCGTTCCTCCAGTTGGCCGTTGTCGGCGAAGCCGATGTGCTGGTTACAGGAGACGCAGACCTCCTCTCACTCGCTCCCGTCTTTGCCATTCCCATCCTCACCGCGCACGAGGCACGGGAACGCCTCGCAGCCTGCTGACCCGATATACTTGCTCCCCATGAGCGACAAGGTACTCGTCGGGGTGGAGGACGGGGTCGGGACGATCACGCTGAACCGGCCCGGACAGCACAACGCCATCGACTTCGAGATGTGGGGGCTGCTGCGCGACGCAGCGCTGCGGCTCGGGGCGGACGAGAGCGTGCGCGTCGTCATCCTCACCGGTGCGGGGGAGAAGGCGTTCTCGGCGGGCGCCGACATCAAGGACTTCCCCGCCCACCGCAGCAACAGCGACCTCGCCCGCGACTACGCCAACGCATTCGAGGGCGCGCTCGACGCGGTCGAGCAGATGCCGAAGCCGGTCATCTGCATGATCCGCGGGATATGCGTCGGCGGGGGCTGCGAGCTCTCGATGGCCGCCGACCTGCGCATCGCGGCGACCGGCAGCACGTTCGGAGTGCCGGTCGCGAAGATCGGGGTGCTGGTCGGTTACAACGAGATGCGCCGACTCTTACACCTCGTAGGACCAGGACACGCCGCCAACCTGCTGCTGACCGCGCGGCGCATCGACGAGCAGGAAGCGCTGCGCATCGGCCTGCTGACCGAGGTTGTCGAGGCCGATCAGCTGGTCGAGCACACCTACGGCCTGGCAAGGGAGATGACAACCTACGCCCCACTTTCACAGTCCGCGCACAAGCGCATCATCCGGACGGTCCTGGCCAAACCCAGTCTCACAGCCCTCACCGATGAAGAGCGCTGGCTGCCGTTGTCCATCTTCGATACGGAGGACGGACAGGAGGGCTACAGGGCCTTCATGGAGAAGCGCCCGCCGCGCTTCCAGGGGAGATAGCCGATGCCTCCGATGCCGCTGGAGGGCGTCACCGTTCTCGACTGCACGCAGGTGATGGCGGGGCCGTTCTGCACGATGCTGCTCGCGGACATGGGAGCGGACGTCATCAAGGTGGAGAAGCCCGGCGGCGACGACTCCCGGCGCATGGGCCCGCCGTTCATCAACGGAGAGTCGGCAGCGTTCCTCGGCATCAACCGCAACAAGCGGAGTATCGTCCTCGATCTGCGGAACGAGGTCGACCGTTCGGTCTTCCGGCGCATCGCTCAGCAGGCCGACGTCATCGCCGAGAACTTCCGTCCCGGCACGATGGAGCGGCTCGGCCTCGGTCCTGTGAAACTGCGAGAGGAGCACCCGGAGCTGATCTGGGTGTCCATCTCCGGCTTCGGGCAGACCGGCCCGTACGCAAGCCGGCCCGGCTACGACCTGCTCGCGCAGGGCATGTCGGGCATGATGAGCGTGACGGGCTACCCGGACTCGCCGCCGGTGAAGGTGAGCATCCCGCTCGCCGACCTGAGCGCGGGACTGTTCGCAGCGAACGGCGTGCTGGCCGCCTACGTCCACCGGCTCAAGACCGGCGAGGGGCAGGTCATCGACACGTCGCTGCTGGAGGCCGCCATCGCCCTCACCGTCTGGGAGGCTGCGGAGTACTGGGGCTCCGGCGCCGTGCCCGGCCCGAAGGGGTCGGCGCACCGGCTCGTCGCCCCCTACCAGGCGACGCAGAGCGCCGACGGCTACTTCAACATCGGCGTGGCGAACCAGGCGAACTACGAGCGTCTCTGCGCCGCGCTCGAGCGCCCCGACCTGCTGACGGACCCGCGCTTCACGGCGAACCCTGACCGCGTCCGCAACTACGAGGCGCTGGCGGAGGAGATACAGCGCACGACGCGCGAACGGACCTCCGGCGAGTGGCTGGCCGTATTCGAGCAGGCGGGCGTCCCCGCGGGGCCGATCTACGGCATGGACGAGGTTTTCGCGAACGAGCACGTCACGGCGCGCGGGATGGTGGCGCCGCTGGAGCACCCGGTGGCGGGGGTCGTCAACAACCTCGGCATCCCGGTCAAGATGTCGGCGACGCCGGGACAGGTGCGGATGCCCGCCCCCACCCTCGGCCAGCATACCGGGGACGTTCTGCGGCAGTTCGGGGTGCCGGAGGAGGAGGCCGCCCGCGTGGTTGGCCAGCTACAGGACAGATGACGGCGCTTAGTCGTTAGTGGAGGGCTTCATGCGGCTATCGAACAATCGGCTACTCGTTGCCGCCATCGCGTTCACATTCATCTTCGCCCTCGCGGCCTGCGAATCGGACGCTGACCGCATCCGCTCCATCAACGAGGCCGACCGAACGCAGACCGCATCCGGCACCTCGACCCCCACGCCTACACCCCTCAGCGCCGAGATAGCATCCGTCGACATTCAGGACGGCGACTGTATCGATTCCACCATTGAGCAGAGAGTAACAATCGAATCAGTCGTCATAGTCCCATGCTCGGGGTCCTGGCAATACCGCGTAGTGAGTTCTTTCACCGTCGCCGACTTCCCGCAGTACCCCGGCGAAGATCACTTCGGCCAGTTGGCTCTTGAACAATGCGACCGGCGCTCTACAGATTTCCTCCATCCCACGAGTGAGTCCTGGGCATTGAAAGACAGAACGATTAGCTGCCTCCAAAAGAGCTTTGGCCTGTCCGGTAACGACCAAGCGAACCTTGAGCGACTGGTTTCCGCATCTCGTCTCGATGTCGGAGACTGCTACAACGAGGCTCCCCAGACTGGCGGCCTAATGGTCGAACTCGTGGCTTGCTCTGGCGATTGGGAATATCGGGTTCTCAGTTCTTTCACCGTCGCCGACTCTCCGGAGTACCCCGGTGAAGATCACTTCGGCCTGTTGGCTGGTGAACAATGCGACCGGCGCTTTACGTTTCTTCTCTATCCCACGAGTGAGTTATGGGCACTGGGAGACAGAACCCTTAGTTGCCTCCAAGAGAGCTTTGGGCTGTCCACTAACGACCCACCCAAACTTGATCGTCTGGTCGGCCTAGACCGTCTCAAGGTAGGAGAGTGCTACAACGAGGCCCCCGAAACCGGCCACTTACTCGTCGAGGTCGTGGAATGCTCCGGCGATTGGGAGCTACAGGTAGTGGATGTCTTCTCCGTTCCTCCTGGCGATGCGTTCCCCGGAGACGCCTACTTCCAAGACCAAGCGAATGCCGATTGCCCTGAACCCTGGACCTACTTCTACTCTCCCAACAATCAGTCGTGGGCACTGGGAGACCGCGAGGTCATCTGCGTCAGAACGCCCTGACGCCTCACAGTCCCATCCCGCCGCGTGCGCTGCCTGCGCACGTGTGGCCGCCGGCCACTTGGGATTCCTGCCTGTGCGGGAATGTTGGAGGCTCCGGCCCCCGTCCGGGACACCCTCACCCGCCGCGCATGCGCGTCGACCTCTCCCCTCAAGGGAGAGGTACTTCCTAGTCCTCGACGATAGTGAGGACGCCGTCGCGGACGGTGACCTGGCAGCCGGAGAACTCCATGCCGGCCTGCGCCGCGAGGACGTAGCGGTCACCGACGGACTCGACCTGCGCGGGGCGCGGAGACTCGCGCGCCCACTGCGGGCTGTCCTCGGTGACGATGCCGCCGCCACCGCCGGGGATGCCGGGGCCCGTCTCACGCGGGCGCTCGTCCCCGCCGCCGCTGCCCGGCCCCATGCTCAGAACGCAGATGTTGAACTCGCGCTCCTCCTCCGCGACGAACTTGGCGAAGGCCCGGATCGAGAGCTTGGAGACGCCGTAGACGCACGTTCCGATATTGGGCGGGGCATTCTGCCGCACCTTGAGCGTCCCCTGCCCGAAGTGGATGACGTGCCCGGCGTTGAGCGACTCCATGTACGGGAGGACGTGCTTGGTGCAGAGGAAGGTGCCGCCGAGGTTGGTGCGCATCACCCTGTCGAAGAACGCCTCATCCATGTCGCGGATGCGGGGCCAGCGGGGCGCGCCCTCGTGGAAGTGCGTCACTATGGCAGCGTCGTTGATGAGGACGTCGATGCGCCCATAGCGCCGGTAGACCTGGTCCATGAGTGAGCGCACCTCGTCCTCGATGCAGACGTTGGTGCGGACGGCGATGGCCTCACCGCCGAGCGCCTGCACCTCGCCCATGACGGTGTCCATGGGCGCGACATCGGCGATGGCGAGCCGCGCGCCCTCCTTCGCGAACGTCTTCGCCACCCATCGCCCGATGCCCTTCGCACCGCCTGTGACGACGACCACCTTGCCTTCGACCGACATATCGCGCCTCCTTCGTGTCGAGCGTTCGACGACGGGAGTGTACCGGAGCAGGGAATAGTGAGGTGAGACCACATCCGAGACCACTGCAAGAGACCACGACCGGCGCCGTCAATGGTACAGGCGTGATAGGATTGCACGGTCAAACCGGAGGTGTGCAGTTGCATTTTCGAACCAACCGCAGCGAGTCGATCACGAACCGAACAGAACCGACGCACCGGCGAGTAACGGACAGGCTGAGCATCTTCATCCTGCTGGCCCTGCTCTCCCTGACCGTCCTTGCAGTTGCCTGCAGCGCCGACCCCACCGCAACGCCGACGCCCACCGCCACCCCGGTCCCGGCGCCGACGGCCACCCCTACGCCGGAGCCCGCTCCGTCTGACGAGGACCTGACCCACGCCTACGTGGCAAAGGCCATCGACTACTACGGAAAGAACGGGCTGGAGGCCACCGTCGAGTTTTACAGTTCCGAAGAGAGCTCCGAGAACGGGCGGTCGCTGACCTTGCTGGACACGACCGAAAGCGTGGTGCTGGTCTACCGCCCCATATCCGCCCTGGCAGGCCAATACGTCGGCCGGGGTTCGCGATTCAGCGGCCTCGGAGATCTGATAAGCCTTGCCACCGAGGAGGGCCGCTGGGTCACGGGCCGGGGCATCAACCCGGTCACCAAGCAGGAAGAGCCCCGGCGATTCCTCGCCGTCCTGCACGACGGCCTCGTATTCACCGCCGGTCACTCGGCCCTCGTGGAAGACATAGCGGACTCCACGCAGGAGTACGTGAACAAGGCCGTAGCCAGGTACGACAGCGAGGGCCTCGACGCCGTCATCGCTCACTACAACAGCCAGGACAGCCTCGACGGGCAGTTCTACCTGTTCCTCATCGGCGAGGACGACCTCTACTTGGCCCACCCCATCTTCCCCCACCTCATCGGCACCGACATCAAGGACGTGGTCGGCTCGGACGGGCAGGAACTGGGCGAGGAGATCGCCCAGGCCACCGAGGAAGGCGTGTGGGTCGAGTACCTGTGGCCCCATCCCGTTTCCCGGAGGGAACAGCAGAAGGTCACCTGGGCCATCAGGCACGACGGGCTGATATTCGCCTCCGGCTACTACGCGGGCGAGCCCGAGACAGGCGAACCGGCCTGGAGGGACGCGGACCCGATGGAGTACACGGTCGACTACGTGAACCGGGCCGTGGAGCGCTACGAGCAGGACGGGCTGGAAGCGATGCTCAACTACTACAACAGCGTCGCCAGCTTCGAGGGCGAGTGGTATCTCTTCGCCACCGACGACGCCGACATCTACCACGTCCATCCCCTGCTGCCGCAACTCATAGGGACGGACATCAATGACGTGGTCGGCTCCGACGGCTACGAACTGGGCAAGGAGCTGGCCAAGGCCACCGAGGAGGGAGTCTGGGTGGAGTACCTGTGGCCCCACCCGGTAACGCTCAAGGAAGTCCCCAAGGTGGGGTACGCGGTACGGCGGGACGGGATGCTGTTCGCCTCCGGCTACTACGTGCGCGCCGAAGACCCCGCGGGCCGGACCGTCGACTACGTGCAGGAGGCCATCGACTACTACGAGGCCAACGGGCTGGAGGCCACGGTCAGCCACTACAGCAGCGAGGGCAGCTTCGACGGCCAGTGGAACCTGACCCTGGCCGATGAGAACGACATCCTCCTGACCTCTCCCCTCGCCCAACACCTCGTAGGCATCGACCTGAAGAACGTCGGCGCGGGCAGGGTCCGAAACGTCGGCGAAGAGATGACGGCGGCCACGGAGGACGGCACCTGGATCAGCTTCGTCTTCCCCAACACGAGGTCATCGGAGACGTTGTACGCGCACACGTGGGCCGTGCGCCACGACGGGCTGCTCTTCACGTCGCGCTACTACGACGACCAGCCCGGAAACCCCGCGCCCTAGGGAGTCGAAAGCAGACCGGTGTCGTAGTCTGGAAGAGCGCGCCCTGTCGGGGCGCGCTCTTCTGCAATGCCGAGGCGCTACCTGTCCACGCGGCAGCTGACGACGTCTATGCCGTAGTACTTGCGGTGGTGCACCGACGAAGCGTAGTGGCGCAGAATGCGGATGGAGAGCTCCTGCTCGTCTTCCAGCGCCTGGCCCTCGTCGAGATAGGCCATGCGGTCCTCGATATTCCCCTGGATGACGTCGTCCGAAGCGACCACGATCTCGAGCTCGGCGGCGGCGCCTTCAGGACGGATCGTCGCGACCAGTCTGCGCCTGCGACCGTCCGTGCCGCCGTTCTCTCCCTCAAGGAGGCTCAGCATCACCTCTTCTCCCACCAGGCGCAGCCGGTCCTTCCCCTCCTCCGTCCAGGAATGCCTGTCGGCGAACCGGCCTAGGAAATCGTCAACGGCAGGCAGGGAAGACTGGGCCAGGTCGATCCGCAGTTTCCCGGGGCGGGAGCCCGATAGCTCGGCGAATACGGTCATGACTACGGCCGTCATGCCGCCGAAGAAGAGCGTATTGCCCACCAACTGGCTGGCGGTCCCCTCGACGAACCCACTGAAGGCCCCGGCGGAGAGGCCCAGCACCATGGAAACGCCGGCGATGGTGGCCTTCTTCTGGTCAACCCGGCCCGTGAAGACCGTCTTCGCACCTTCGACGAAGAGCATACCGAAGATGATGACGTACACGGCGCTGACCACGGGGCTGGGAATGGCGACCAATACGGCAAGCAGCTTGGAAAAGGGGGCCACCAGCATGGTCAACAGCCCGAGGTATATCCCGACGCTCTTGGCAGCGACGCCGGTAAAGCCGATGTAGACCACGGTGGCCGCCCACGGCGCGGCGACGGGCAAGGTCCCCACGAAGCCCGATAGCAGGGTGCCCAGGCCGTACACCCCCAAGCCTCCCTGCACCGAGCGGAAGTCGATGGCCGAATGGTCCCGGTAGGAGGCGCGGTAGATCACCGACAGGTCCCCCACCGCTTTCATGAATGCGGTCAGGTTCACGAACACGAAGGCCGGAAGCAGTGCCCAGAAGTCCGCGTCGAAGGTGAGGTCCAGCCCCGGCCACCCGAAATCGGGCAGGCTCACCCATGGAGCGTCGACGATGATGCCTGCGTCGTAGTAGCCGAGGGGTACGGCCACGACCAGCCCGGCGGCGACGGTGGCCGGCAAGATCCACATGCGCCATGCCGGGGTGCCTTGCAGGGAGATGAAGGCCCCGACGGCCAGGGCAGCCACCCCCGGCGCCATGAAGAGCATGGTCGATGCGCCTTCCGGCGGAACGACGGCGGTTCTTATGACGAAGGGCATGGCCGAAGCTGCCACCAACATGATCACCACCCCGCTCACCGTCTGTGTAAAGACCCGGCGGAGGGAGGCGAGCCGCAGGGTCAGCACAAGTTGGAGGAGCGTGGAAGCCACCAACAGGCTCGCCAGCAGACGAGGCCCGCCGGCATGGAGAGCCAGGGCGCAGACCGTCAGGAACGGAACATTGAAATTCGTGACGATCAGGCGGCCCGAACCGAAATACCGGAACCGGAGGGCGTGCAGGACCATGCCGGCCCCGGAGACCACGAGGGCGGCGAATATCGCCCACCCCAGGTAGGCTTCGGACTCGTCGGCTGCCCGTATCACCAGCACCGCCAACATGACGAGGGCGATGGTGTTGGGTACGAATATCTGTGCCGCCGAAGTTACCGCCACTGATGGCGGACACTTCTCATCCGGTTCGTAGCGAATCGCGACTCACCTCAGGGTTTCTCCTCCCTACCCGTCCCAGCGGCACCTCGTAGATCATTATGCGGTTGCCGCACGTGTCGTCGAAGATGGCCTGCGCGCCGCCCGCTGCATCTATCGGCTTGATCGAGAACACGACGCCCAGCCCTGCGAGGCGTTCGTACTCCGCCTGGATGTCGTCAACGGCGAACGCCGCGTGCGGGATGCCCTGCTCGTAGATCGCCTGCTGGTACGCCTGCGCGGCAGCGTTGTCGTTGGGTTCCAAGAGCAGCTCTGCGGCGTCCGGCGCCTCGGGCGAGACGACGGTCAGCCACTTGAACTGCCCCACGGGGAAGTCTTCCCTCTTCACGAAGCCCAGCACCCCGGTGTAGAACGCCAGTGCCTTGTCCTGGTCGTTCACGTGGATGCTGGTCAGTTCGATCCTCATTCATGGCTCCTTCATAGGCGGGGGTGCGGCGAGGAGTGTACTACGGCAGGCGCGGGCCGCGTCCCAGCCCGTCGCAGGCTCTCACCCGCCGCGCAAGCGCGTCGACCCATTCGACAAGCTTAGGACAGGCTCTCTCCCTCAGGAGAGGTGGGCCTCAGCCCGAGAGATTCCTCGGCTCCGCTGCGCTTCGCTCGGAATGACAAGCCTCCCAGCACCGCCTCCAGGGGGCCCTCACCCGCCGCGCGAGCGCGTCGACCTCTCCCTCAGGAGAGGTGGGGGCGCCCCACTCAGCCCCGACCCCGCCTCTCTGTCGAATCTCCCGCTCTTTGCTATGCTACGCGCCGCCATACACCATCACGGCAGGAGAGAGAACAGATGACCACCGCACCACGCGTCGTTGGCGCGCCCATACCCCGCATCGACGGGCGCGACAAGGTAACCGGCGCAGCCAACTACGGGGCAGACGTCGAGGTCCCCGGCACGCTCTGGGCGAAGACCCTCCGCAGCCCCTTCCCCCACGCCCGCATCCGCGGCATCGACACGTCCACCGCGATGGCGCTGCCGGGCGTCCACGCGATCCTCACCGGCGACGACATCCCCGACAACATGCGCTGGGGACGCCGCATCGTCGACGTGCCCGTGCTGGCGCAGGGCGAGGTGCGGTTCGTGGGCGAGCAGGTCGCCGCGGTGGTCGCGGACGACGAGGAGATCGCACAGCGCGCGCTCGAACTGATCGACGTCGACTACGAGGAGCTGCCCGCGGTCACCGACCCCGAGGAGGCGATGAAGAACGAGATCCTCGTGAACCCGGACATGCACGGCTTCAAGGGGCTGCTGTACGAGGTGAACGAGCCCACGAACGTCGTCGTCCACTTCGAGTGGAGCAACGGCGACGTGGAGGCCGGCCTCAAGGAAGCCGACCTTGTCGTCGAGAACACGTACACGACGCCGTCGCAGCACCAGACGTACATGGAGGCACACAACGCCACGGTGCGCGTGAACCCGGACGGCACCGCGGAGGTGTGGACGCCCGGCAAGGCGCCGTACGCCGTGCGCTCGCAGATCTCAGGGCCGCTCGGCGTCGAGCCGGAGAGCATCGTCTTCCACCCGGTCACCATCGGCGGCGACTTCGGCGGCAAGGGCTCGCCGATGAACGTCGCGCTCGGCTACGTGCTCTCGAAGGCGGTGGGCGGCAGGCCGGTGCGGATGGTGTTCGACTACGCGGAGGAGTTCCTGGCCGCGAACCCGCGCCACCACTCCCGGCTGCGGATGCGCACCGGCGTCAAGAAGGACGGCTCCATCACCGCGCACGACGTGGCCATCGTGTTCGACAGCGGCGCATACGCGGGGTTCAAGCCCGCGGGGCACCTGGGCGGCGCGAAGGCGGCGGGCGGACCTTACCGAACGGAAAACGCGCGCGTCGTTGAGGACATGGTCTACACCCACAACACGCCGTGCGGGCACATGCGTGGGCCGGGCGAGCCGCAGGCCGTCTTCGCACTCGAATCGCACATCGACGAGGTTGCAAAGGCGCTCGGCATGGACCCCGTGCAGTTCCGCCTGATGAACCTCGTGGAGGACGGGGAGCCGACCGCGTTGGGCGACGTGTTCGTCGAGAACCGGGCAGCGGAGGCGCTCGAAGTCGCCGTCAAAGCGTCGGGCTACAACACGCCAAAGGCGTCCGGCGTGGGCCGGGGCATCTCCGTCGGCGAGCGCCCGCCCGGCGGCGGCCGCATCAACTCGCAGGTGTCGATGGAGGCGGACGGCTCGGTGCTCATCACCACTCCCCTCTTCGAGCAGGGCGCGGGTGCGTACACGGTGCTCCAGCAGGTCGTCGCCGAGGACCTCGGCCTTCCCGCCGACGCCGTGCGGATGGTCGTGGCCGACACGGGCCTGTTCGACATGGACCAGGGCGTGGGCGGCAGCCGCGTCACGAACCTCGGCACGGTCGCCACGCACGACGCCGTCGGGCAGGCGCAAGAGGAGCTGTTCAAACTCGCGGCAGAGCTGCAGAACTGGCCGGAGGAGAAGCTCGTGGTGCAGGGGCAGATGCTCGTGCGGACGGACACCGGCGAGTCGCAGCCGTGGAGCAACCTCATCGCGCGCGTGGGCACGCCCGTCGTCGGGCGCGGCGTCGCCTCGGGCGGCTACGAGAACCCGGTCACCGGCTACTGCGCGCAGATCGCCGAGGTCGAGGTCGACGCGGAGACCGGCCAGATACGGCTGACGAAGCTCACGACCGTTCACGACACGGGCACCATCATCAACCCCATCGGCCACCAGGGGCAGATCAACGGCGGCGCGATGATGGGCATCGGCTTCGGTCTGCAGGAGGAGTTGGTGCGCGAGAACGGCTTCGTCTCCACGCTCTCGTTCGCGGACTACAAGATACCGAACATCGCCGACATCCCGGAGTTGACGACGGTGGTGCTCGACACGCCGGGCAAGGGCGTCGGGCCGTACAACATCAAGGCGATCGGCGAGAGCCCGAACGCGCCGACCGCGGCGGCCATCGCGAACGCTATCGCGGACGCGTGCGGGGTGCGCGTGCGCGACCTGCCGGCGACGGCGGAGAAGGTCTACGAGGCGTTAAGGGATGCGTAGGCAGGGACTCACCCTCGCCCGCCGCGCCCGAGAGGATTCCGCGCGCCAATACGCGAGGCTCCGCTGCGCTGCGCTCGGAATGACAACCTCCCCACACCACAGCGGAGGGCCCTCACCCGCCGCTGCGCGGCGACCTCTCCCTCAGGAGAGGGGAATATAGGCGCTCCGCGCGCTGGATTCCCGCCTACGCGGGAATGACGGGTAAGGGCGGGAACGACGGGTAAGGGCAGGAACGACGGATAAGGGTATGGACGAGCTACGACCCATAGGAGAGGTGGCGCGGGGTCTCGGGATCGCTCCGAAGCACCTCATCCCGTTCGGCGACACGAAGGCGAAGGTGTCGCTGGAGGCGATGCGCCCGGAGCAGAAGGGCAAGCTCATCGTCGTGACGGGCGTGAACCCCACGCCAGCGGGCGAGGGAAAGACGACCACGAGCGTCGGCCTCACACAGGGGCTGGGGAAGATCGGCAAGAGCGTCGTGACGACGCTCCGCGAGCCGTCGCTCGGCCCCATATTCGGCATCAAGGGCGGCGGCACGGGCGGCGGCATGGCGCGCGTCATACCGGAGGACGAGATCAACGTCCACTTCACCGGCGACGCGCACGCCGTCTCCTCCGCGCACAACCTGCTCGGCGCGCTCGCCGAGAACGTCATCTACCGGGGGCGCATCGCAGGCGTAAAGCCGTCCGACATCACCTGGCGGCGTGTCGTCGACATCGAGGACCGCGCGCTGCGCAGCATCGTCTCCGGCCTTGGCGGGTCGGCAAACGCACCGCTGCGCGAGACCGGGTTCGACATCGTCACGGCGTCCGAGATCATGGCCGTGCTCGCGCTCTCGTCCGGGCTGGACGACCTGCGCGCCCGCCTCGGCAGGATCACGGTCGCCACGGGCAACGGCGGAGCGCGCGTCACAGCAGAGGACGTGGGGGCGGTCGGCTCGCTCATGGCGCTGTTGCGGCACGCCATCCTCCCGAACATGGTGCAGACCACGGAGGGACAGCCCTCGTTCGTCCACACCGGGCCGTTCGGCAACATCGCACACGGCTGCAGCTCGGTCGTCGCGGACCGGCTCGCACTCGGCTACGCGGACTACGTCGTGACCGAGGCGGGGTTCGGCGCGGACCTGGGCTTCGAGAAGTTCATGCACATCAAGTGCCGCACGAGCGGGCTGCGCCCGAGCGCGGCGGTACTCGTCGGCACCGTGCGGGCGATGAAGCACCACGGCGGCGTCGGGATCAAAGACCTGGACTACCCGGACCCGCTGTCCGTGCGCATCGGCTGCGCGAACCTCCAGCACCTCGTCGGCGTCGTGCGCAAGCTCGGTCTGCCGGTCGTCGTGGCCATCAACCACTTCCCTTCCGACACGCCGGAGGAGACGGTGGTGATGCAGGACGCGGCGATCGAGGCGGGAGCAGCGGCAGCGGTCGTCTGCAGCGGCTTCGAGGACGGCGGCGAAGGCGCGGTCGAACTGGCGGAGGCGGTCGTGCGCACGTCCGAGCCGGGACCGCCGCGGGCGAGGTGGCTCTACCCGCTCGACGCTCCGCTGCGCGAGAAGGTGCGTGTCCTCGCGGAGACGGTCTACGGCGCGTTGGACGTGCGCTGGAGCGCGCAGGCGTCGCGGCAGCTCGACCGGTTCGAGGAGCAAGGGCTCGGCGGCATGCCCATCTGCATGGCGAAGACGCCGCTCTCCATATCACACGACCCGGCACTCAAGAACCGGCCCACGAACTACACGTTCGAGATATCGGACGTGCGAGCGTCGACGGGCGCGGGGTTCGTCTACCCCATCGCGGGCAACATCGTCACGATGCCCGGCCTGCCCGGCACCCCCCGCGCGCTGGACGTGGACAGCAAGGGGAATATCACCGGGCTGTAGGCGTCCCTTCCACTCCCGGTATAGCGAAGAGGGAGGTCGAAGCGCATGGAACCACAACGGTTCAGCTACCAGCGTCCGGATAACGACAGGGCGAAGAACCTGACGCCCCTCTGCCAGACGGACAGGCTGTGGGCGGACATGCAACTCGTGAAAGAGGGCGGCGAGAACAAGCTCCACAGCCACACGGTGAGCGACGGGTTCTTCATGGTCATACAGGGCAGCGCGAGGTTCTACGGCGAGGGGGACGTCGTGCTGGCCGAGCTGGGGCCGCAGGAAGGGGTCGTCATGCCCCACGGCTTCAAGTACTGGTTCGAGAGTTCAGGGACGGAGCCGCTGCAACTGCTGCACGTCGCCGCCAGCGACCCGAACCTCCGGGACGTGCGGGTCGGGCCCAGCCGGGAGTAGGCGGGGGGAAGGCGCGCAGGGCCCTCACCCGCCGCTCTGCGCGACCTCTCCCCCAGGAGAGGGGAGCGAACAGGGCGCCCACCAGGGGTGCCCCTACACCAGGCGGGATTCCTGCCTTCGCAGGAATGACGAACCCCCTCCACGCACCACACCTCCTCGTGACCTGACGGTCACACTGGATTCCCGCCTGCGCGGGATGACGGGGACTGCGCCCCGCGTCGGTCCACCCTCACCCGCCGCTGTCGCGCGGCGACCTCTCCCCCAGGAGAGGGGAGCGAACAGGGCGCCCACCAAGGGTGCCCCTACACCAGGCGGGATTCCTGCCTTCGCAGGAATGACGAACCCCCTCCACGCACCACACCTCCTCGTGACCTGACGGTCACACTGGATTCCCGCCTGCGCGGGAATGACGGGGGCTGCGCCCCGCGTCGGTCCACCCTCACCCGCCGCTGTCGCGCGGCGACCTCTCCCCCGGGGAGAGGTGAGCGAAGGGCGCCCACAAGGGGTGCCCTACACCAGGCCGCCTGAGGTCTCGCTAGACCTTGGGGAGGCACTCCTTCCAGTCTGCGCCGGCGGGGAGGACCGAGGTGATCATGTAGGGGTAGTCGTGGGGCTGGTTCTCCTCCGGCGTCCAGGCGAGGCCGGGCGGGTCGCCGCCTTCCGCCATGGTGCGCACGGCCTCGAGCATGAAGCGGCGCATCGCGATGATGTGCATGTCGCTCGCGCCGAGGTTCTCCTGGGTCCTGTCGCTGATGGCGCCCATGCTCTCGGTCACCATCTTGTCCTGCGTATGGTTGCGCGCGGCGACCCCGCACCAGTAGTCGCCCGACTTCTGCTCCTCGCGGCTCAACTGGTAGTCGTTGGCGCGGGTGTAGTAGCTCATGAAGTCGGGCCCCACCTCGGCGCGGTCGCTCCGGGCGTACGAGTCGTCGACGCTCTTGTCCCACCAGACTTCGAAGTCGTAGCGCCAGTTGGTGTAGTCGTCGGCGGGCACCTGGTAGATGGTGTGCACGGCCTCGTTGTAGCCGTTGGGCGAGTCGCCGCGCGGGGTGTTGCCGATGCAGGGCATGAGGAAGGTGTTGGTGCGCACCATCTCCTGCGTGTCGTCGTAGGGGTAGATCGTGGCGGCGCGGACACCCCACGGCAGCCTGTCGATGGCGACGCGGGCCGGGCGCCTGCGCGCCTGGTTCATGGGGTCCCCTTCGCCGGAGATGCGCCGGTGGAGGTACGCCGAGTGGATGCTGTCGTTGTCGCCCTCCAGCGCCTGGAGCCAGTTGCACTCGAGGAAGAGCTTGCTGCCGACGACGACGTGGTCGCGAGGCAGGGTGAACCAGGGGAGGTTGGGCACCAGCGGCATCTTGTCCTTCGGCCCCATGTAGGTGAGCACGACACCGTTGCGCTCCTCGCACGGATACGACTTGTGCTGGATGGTGTCCTTCAGCCTGCTGGTCTCCGGCTCGGCGGGGATGTCCAGCACCGTGCCGTCCGCGTCGTACTTCCAGCCGTGGTAGACGCACGTGATGCTGCAGTCCTCCACCCGTCCATAGAAGAGCGACGCCCTGCGGTGCGAGCAGTACTCGCCGAGCAGCCCCACCCTGCCGTTGCTGTCGCGGAAGGCGACGAGGTCCTCGTTGAGCAGCTTGACGCGCACCGGAGCGCAGTCCGGCTCCGGCAACTCCTCGGAGAGCAGCGCCGGTATCCAGTAGCGGCGGAACAGCTCGCCCATCGGCGTATCGCGTCCCACGCGGGTCAGGATCTCGTTGTCCTCAGCGATAGACATAGCGCACCTCCGCTGGCGTTCACTTCTCCTAGCAGTACGTGACGGCTGCCACTATAGCCCTGGCAGGATGCGTGTCAACGCTGCTCGTCCATGATCCTGCGGGCGATGCGCAGGTCCCACAGTTGCAGCGGGTTGAAGCCGACGAGTTCCGGGAACTCATCGACCGCCATGTCGTAGAAGTTGGCGATGGCGTGCGGCATCGGCACAGGCGGGTTGGCCAGCTCCCCGGACAGATGACCGTAGACGGTCTCGCGCTCCTCAAGGGTGTCTATCGTGGCGCCCCGCCCCGTCATCAGCCCGTCCGGGATGGAGGTCATCACGTCGAGCACCGTCTGCTTGTCCTCCTTAAACAGCCTCGCCGCATCGAACGCCGCACGCACGAGGTTCGACATGTCGGCGGCGCGGCTCTCGATCAACTCCTCGGACGTGGTGTAGACCACCCCGCCCAGGAAGCCGAACGTCCCGATGTCGAGCGGCACGAGTCCCGCTTCGACAGCCGCGTCCGAGAAGAGGTTGGTGACGACGGCCGCTTCGCAGTCCCCGGCCACGACACGCTGCCAGGGCATCCACCGGCCCTCCGAGTCCGGCACGAGGACGAGCTCGAACTCCGTCAGCCCGGCACGGCGGAGCCAGAGCGGGTCGATGAGATTGGTGGGGCGGGCGTCGCGTATGGCGATGCGCCTGCCGCGCAGCTCGTCGAGGCTCGTGACGCCGGGGCGCACGTAGAGCCGCTCGTTGATGGTGGTCACCGCCGCCGCGATCGATACGAGCGGCATGCCCTTCGCGCGGTTGATCTGCTGGTTCCAGTAGTTCTCCGCGAGCACCTCTCCCCTGCCGTCAAAGAGCAACTCGGCGTACTCGCGGCCCTCAGGCCGCTCCAGGACGACCTCCGTGCCGTAGGCCGCGGCGGCGTGCCGCACGGTGTAGAGGTACGGCAGGCGGTCGGCATCGCGCCACAAGACTCTGAGCGTGCCCATCGGTTCCCTCCTTGCAGTCGACTCCCCCGGTTCACCCCCATCCTAACCTTCCCCCATCGAGGGGGAAGGGGCGCGCTAAAGCGCGTGAGAGATTTCTCGACTCCGCTGCGCTCCGCTCGAAATGACAGCCCCACATCGCCTCCGCCCGTGTGCGCTCCACTGTCGCGGACGCAACCCTCACCCGCCGCCAGAGGCGGCGACCTCTCCCCGAGGGAGAGGTGGGCCGGCACCCACCCTGCCTCCACAGTACCCTCACCCTAGCCCTCTCCCCTTGTAGGGAGAGGGAATCAGGCAGGAGCGACTCCCAGCCTGTTCTGCAGGCGGGGGTAGGCCTCCAGCGCGTTGTCCTGGAATATGCGGCGCTTCTCGGCCTCGGTGATGCCGGGGACGGCGTCGACGTACGGCTTGGTGTCGTCGAAGTAGCGGCCCGTCCGCTCGTCTACGCCGCGCACCGCGCCGATCATCTCGGAGGCGAAGACGACGTTGGGCGCGCCCATCACCTTCACGAGGAAGTCGATGCCCTCCTGGTGGTAGACGCAGGTGTCGAAGTAGAGATTGCCGAGCAGCAGCTCGTCGAGAGGCGGCCTGCCCATGTCCTGCGCGATGCCCCGGTAGCGCCCCCAGTGGAACGGGACGGCCCCGCCGCCGTGAGGAAGCACGAACCTGAGCGTCGGGAAGTCCATGAACAGGTCCGACAGGAGGAACTGCATGAAGGCGGTCGTGTCGCCGTTGAGGTAGTGGGCGCCCGTGCCGTGGAAGTTGGGGTTGCAGGACATGCTGACGTGAACCATCGCGGGGACTTCCAACTCGACCATCCGCTCGTAGAACCCGTACCACCAGCGGTCGGTCAGCGGCGGGTCGGTCCAGTAGCCGTCGGTCGGGTCGGGATTGAGGTTGCAGCCGACGAACCCGAGCTCGTTGACGCAGCGGTCGAGCTCGGCGACGCACTCCGTCGGCGATACGCCCGGGGACTGCGGGAGCTGGCAGACGCCGATGAAGTTGTCCGGGAACATGGTGCAGACGCGGTGGACGAGGTCGTTCACGGTGCGGCTCCACTGGATGCTCGTGCGGGCGTCGCCGAAGTGATGCCCCATCCCGCCCGCAGTGGGCGAGAAGAGCGCCACGTCCGTTCCGCGCTCGCGCTGCAGCCTGAGCTGGCCGTTCTCGATGGTCTCGCGTATCTCGTCGTCGCTGATCGACAGCGGCTCGGTGAAGGGGCGTCCGGCGCTCTCGATCTGGCGGGCGCGCCATTCGCGCAGCTGTCGCGGGGCGGTCGTGTAGTGTCCGTGGACATCGATGATCATGGGCGGATTCTACGCCATGCGAAGGAGCCGCACCGTCGCCCCTGCCCCGCTCATCGCGGCCTTGCGCATCGTCCGAGGCAGGCGCATGATGGCGCCGCCGGTAACAGGAGGCATACGCGAAGCCGCTGGAGGAGGTGACTCGTGACTCTGCTCATCAACACGGAAGAAGCGCGGCGCGTCCTGACGATGGACGACTGCCTGGAATACCTGGACACCGCGTACAAGGACCTGGCGAACAAGGAAGCCGTCACCGCGCCTCCCGGGGGCCGCTGGGACGTGTGGGTGCCCGTCGGCGACGAGAAGTACTACGTGTTCGGCACGCTGCAGGGCGCGAGCCGCCGCCTAGGGGTGTTCGCGATGCGGTTCAAGTCGGACATCATGCACTACCCGTGGGAGGCCGACGGCCAGACGCTCGACAAGTACTGCGTCGAGCCGGGCAAGTACTGCGGCATCATCATGCTGTTCAGCGTGTGGGACGGCGAGCCGCTCGCCATCCTGAACGACGGGCACATCCAGCACATGCGCGTCGGCGCGACGGCCGGAGTCGCGGCGAACTACATGGCGCGGGAGGACGCGACGTCGGTCGGCATGTTCGGCTCGGGTGGGATGGCGCGGACGTACCTTGAAGCGTTCGCGAAGGTGCGCAAGATCGACTACTGCAAGGTGTACAGCCCCACGAAGGCGCACCGCGAGGCGTACGCGGCGGAGATGAGCGACAAGCTGGACATCAACGTCATCGCGGTGGACAGCCCGGACCAGGTCACCGAAGGGACGGACATCGTCGCGGGGTGCACCGACTCGGCGCAGCCCATCATCCACCCGCAGTACATCGCGCCCGGCATGCACGTGACGCCCGTTCTGCCGAAGGAGTTGCCGCGCGAGTCGGTCGAGAAGTTCGACGTCGTCGTGCGGCATAACAATGGAGGCGCTGAAGGGTTCTTCGTTGGCCAGGACGAGGAGTACTCGGGGCTACCCGCCGGACACTTCGACAGCTCCTACCGGGGCGTAGACCGCAGCGACGCTCCGACGCTCGCCGACCTCGTGTCGGGCAAGGCCCAAGGACGCACGAGCGACGACCAGCTGACGTGCTACTACAACGTGCCGGGCTCCGGGCTGCAGTTCGCCGCGGTTGCCTACCGGACGTACGAGCTGGCAAAAGAGGCCGGACTGGGACGCGAACTGCCCACCGAATGGTTCTTGGAGGACGAGCGGGACTAGCGGCCTCGAACAGGCGCTTCCTTCTTGACACGCAGGAATGCGGTGTTCATCATGGGCGCCTCAGCGCCAGACTTGGTAACGAATTCAGAGCAGGAGGGCGTCATGGGAAAGCGAAACAGGATGTGGCGGCTCCTTTCAGGGCTCATACTCGCCACCGGACTCGTGGCCGTACTTGCCGCCTGCGGCAGCGACCCGACCGCGACGCCAACGCCGGTACCGCCGACCGCGACGCCCACTCCCGCCCCTGCCGCACCGTCAGGCACGGCTGAGCCGAGCGCACCGGCGACTCCCACACCGGTCCCGGCACCGTCGTTCGATGCCGAGGCCCACTTCTCGGGCAAGACGCTGCGCGTCGTCGTGGCGTGGGACCCCGGCAACAGCATCGATGCACATGCGCGAGCGGTCTCTCGGGTGCTGCCGAGGTACATCCCCGGCAACCCGAAGTCCATCGTGGTCAACAAGGACGGCGCAACCGGCACGGTTGGCGGGAACTGGTGGCACGAGAACGCGCAGGGCGACGGCCTCTGGCTGTTCGCCAACACCGGCGCGAACCCCATCTCGCAGATCCTGCGCCCGGGCGTCCGGTACGACTTCCGCGACTACACGTCGGTCGGCGGCATCATGCAGCGCACGACGATGTGGATCATCTCCGGCGACGCTCCGTACAGCCGCATCCAGGAGGCGTCCGGCGGCTCTGAGGAGTTCACTGTCGGGCTGAACACCGAGTCCGAGACAGGAACGGCGAAGGCGCTGGCACTGGCCGAGTGGCTCGACCTGCCGATGCGGCCGCTCTACGGTATCGGCTCCGGGTTCGCCACGTTCCTGACGACATTCGACCGCGGCGACGCCGACAGCTACATCTCCGGCAGCGCGTGGTACCGCACGCCGGGCTCGCGTCCGGGCTGGTTCGCCGACGGCGTCGTGGAGCCGTTCGCCATGCTGGGTTCGAAGGACGTCTTCGCCAACAACGGCGAGATAGACGTTCCGGACGACCTCCCGCACATCAGCGAGCTGCTGACGGACGAGCAGATAGCGATCTGGGCAGGCATGAACCTGGAGGACACGGCGTTCTACCGCGGCCTCTTCACGCCGAAGACGATCGAGCCAGAGGTGCTTGCAGTGCTGCGCAAGGCGTTCGACGACATGTTCAACGACCCCGAGTACCAGGAGATCTACGAGAGCCTCGTCGGTCTCCCGGTCGACCAGGGCGGCAGGCTTGCGCCCGAGGTCGTGGACGCGGAACTGGAGAACTGGGCTGCGAACGCTGACGAGATCAAGGCGGTGTACACGCAGTTCCTTCCGCAGTAGACGTGCGAGACGATGAGCAACTCCGGTAGTGGAGTTGCTCATCGCTCACATCAACACTCAGCGCCTAAGGAGTCAGGCAGCGTGGCCGAGTACATCGCCGCCCTGGGGTTCCTCGGAGACCCGCTCTACTGGACGATGCTGGTGCTGGCGGTCGTCCTGCTGGGAACCATCGGCCTCATCCCGGGCCTGGGCAGCACGACCATCGCGGCTATCGCCATCCCCTTCCTGCTGTTCAACTTCGGCGACAACCCTACCGCCGGCATCATCTTCCTCGCGGCGCTTGGTGGGCTGAACAACACGCTGGACTCGGTGCCCGCCGTTCTGCTGGGCTACCCGGGCGCCGCCACGCAGGTCACGTTCCTCGAAGGCCACCAGCTCGCGATGCGCGGGCGGGCCGCGCACACGCTGGGGGCCGTCTACGCCGTGTCCGCGATCGGCGGCGTGGTCGGTGCGATAGCGCTGCTCGCCATGATCCCGTTCATGCGCCCCATACTCGTCCGGTTCTCGTTCCCCGAGATCGCGGCGATGGCGATGTTCGGCGTGCTGATGGTGTCGGTCCTGAGCCGGGGCGCGATGATCAAGGGCGTCATCTCCGGACTGCTCGGCGTCCTGGTCAGCACGATCGGCACCGACGGCATCCAGGGCCTGCCACGGCTCACCTTCGAGCAGATCTACCTGCTGGACGGGCTCCCGCTGATCCCGACGCTCATCGGCTTCTTCGCGCTGCCCGAGCTGATCGACCTGACCATGACGGGGCGTCCGGTCTCCGCACCGGGGACCGTCTCGACGCGGGAGGTCCTGTCGGGCGCGCGGTACGGCGCGGGCAAGTGGCGGGTGGCCATCCGTCAGAGCCTGTTCGGCGTGTTCATGGGCGCGATACCGGGGATCGGAAGCGCAGTCATCGACTGGCTCTCGTACGCGTTCGGCATCGCGCTGTCGAAGGACAAGACGGAGTTCGGCAGGGGGTCGCTGGACGGCGTGCTGTTCGCCGAATCGGCCCAGAACTCAAAGGAGGGCGGACAGGCGATCCCCACGCTGGCGTTCGGCATCCCCGGCGGCTCGTCGTGGGCCATCGTGCTGGTAGGGCTCCTCTTCTACGGCATCGCTCCGGGCCTGGGGATGCTCGACCAGCACCTGGACGTAATGGTCGCCATCGTTGTGACGCTGGCGCTGGGCAACCTGCTCATCACCATGCTCGGGACGGTGGCCACCGGCCAGATCGCGAAGGTGACCCTGGTGCCCTACCCGCTGCTGGCAGCCGCACTGTTCCCGCTCGTGTTCATCGCGGCGTTCCAGTCGACGACGGCATGGGGCGACATCCTCGTGCTCATCGCCGCGGGCATGCTCGGCCTCGCGATGAAGTGGCTCGGCTGGCCGCGTCCTCCGTTCATCCTCGGCTTCATCCTGGGCCCCATCATCGAGAAGAACCTGTGGACGGCGCTAAACGTGTTCGGCCCGGTGGGGATGCTCACGCGGCCGATCTCGATCATCCTGCTCATCTTCGCGATCCTCAGCGTCATCTACCTGACGAAGGCGATGTCGAGGGGAACTGCGGTCGCGCAGATCGCTTCGGCCACCGCGCAGCAGGGAGGAGCGCCGCCGCAGGGCGGAGCAGGAGACAGGCCGCCGGCCCCCGCCTGGACGAGGATACTTCCCGGCCACCCCCGCCCCCGCTGGACGTGGGAGTCTGCCTTCCCCTTCGCAGTGCTCGGGATGGTCGTCCTGTTCCTCGTCGACGTCAGCGCACTGAGGGCCGGCGCAGCGAAGTTCCTTCCCCTGTACCTGAGCGCCACCCTCATCCCCCTCATCCTCTACGAGACGTTCCGCATGAACGTCTACCGCTCAGAGCAGGTGGACATCATGGACCTGGGAATGCGCACCGGCACGGACAGGGTCGCGTTCCGCGCGTTCCTCGGGATCTCGGCGTGGCTTGTCGCCATGGTCATCGGCGGCGCCATCGTCGGGCTCCAGTACGCCACCGTTGCGTTCGCGGTCCTCTTCGGATTCGCGACGCTGCAATGGCGAGGCCGCAAGCGGCTGTGGGCACTGGTGCCCGGCGTGCTCGTGGCCGCAGTCGTGTTCGGAGTCCTGGACGCAATCATGCACGTCATCTGGCCTGACCGCGTTATACTCGATTGGCTTCTCGGGCGGTAAACCGCACCGCGACCGACAAAGGAGGCACCCATGCGCCGCACAATCGTTCGACAGACCACAACCGCAGCCATCATCGTGGCGCTGGGACTGGCGTTACTCGTCGCTCTGCTATCGGGAGTGACGCCGTTCGGCTCCGAGGTCCGAGGGCAGGACGGCGATTCCGCGCCGAGCGTCGCTGTCTGGCCGGGCGTCGGAGAACTGCACAGCAGCAGCAGCTTCGCGATCATGGGCACCGGCTTCCAGCCGGGGCAGAAGATCCACGTGCTGGTCCAGACGAGCATCGGGCGAGGCTTCGCCGGCACCGTCACCAACGAGATCACCGAGAACGTGCACCCGCCGATCGAGGCGGTGGACGAGTCGGGGAACTTCGCCGCACGCTTCGACATGGGCCGGTTCGAGCGCGTGATGTCGGAAGGGATCGCGGGCATCACCGTGACCGACGCCGACTTCAACGTGCTGGCATCGACGCCTGTAGCGATGTGCGACCCGCAAGGCCGGTCGCGAGTCCTGGTGTACCCGCGCGGCGCACCCGACTACGCAGCGAACCCGGACGACCCCCGCCCGAGCACGTACTGCGCCGGATTCTTCGAGTACCCCGAGCGTCCCGACGCAGGCTAGTCCGCGTCCACGAACCCAGAGCAGAAGGGCCAGCACGCGCTGGCCCTTCTGTCGTTCAGTAGTGGTCCCGGTTGACAGCAACAGGGGCACCATCTACACTCATGTATCGATACGAGATATCGATTATCTACCATTAATAGGGGTAAAACTGTGACGCTATACTGCACTTTATCAGTACTGAGTCCCATTACATCCTAAAGGGGGTCCCCCATGGAAACACGGCGCAGAGTACCCGTCACCATCCTCACCGGCTTCCTCGGCTCTGGCAAGACGACACTGCTCAACCGGATCCTGAGCGAGGAGCACGGCAAGCGCATCGCCGTGATCGAGAACGAGTATGGGGAAGTCGGCATCGATCAGGCGCTCGTCATCAACGCAGACGAGGAGGTCTTCGAGATGTCGAACGGCTGCATCTGCTGCACGGTGCGCGGAGACCTGATCCGGGTGCTCAACAATCTCAACAAACGCCGCGACAAGTTCGACTACGTGCTGGTGGAAACCACGGGGCTCGCCGATCCCGGCCCGGTCGCCCAGACGTTCTTCATGGACGACGACCTCCGCGCCGAATACGCGCTTGACGGAATCGTTACGCTCGTCGACGCAGCCCATATCGAGCAGCAGCTCGGTCGAAGCGACGAAAGCACGGAGCAGGTCGCGTTCGCAGACGTCCTCCTGCTCAACAAGACGGACCTCGTCAGCGGCGAGGCGCTCGACAGTCTCGAAGCCCGGCTCCGAGGCATGAACCGGATGGCGCGAGTCGTGCGCAGCGAACGAGCGAACGTACCCGTCGACACCGTACTTGACCTCGGCGCCTTCGACCTAGACCAGGTCCTCGAGCGCCGCCCCACCTTCCTCGAACCGGAGTATCCGTTCGAATGGACCGGGGTTTATTCGCTCGGTACCGGCCGCTACGAACTCAACCTCGCCGACGGACCCGATCCGGCGATGTCGCTCGTCGTCGTGCCCGACCAGGGCACGGATGACGCCGCCCTCCGGGAGAGTGCTGAGTGGTGTGTGCGGCAGTACGCCGAACCTGCGGAGACCATTCATCCGGGGGAAGAGATCCCGGTCGGAAAGCACGCGAACCTCCGGATCGATTTTCCGGGGCGCAAGTCGTTCTTCTTCGAGGTCGATGCGCCGGGGCAGGTTGGCCTCTTCTCCCAGCACCTCGCGGAAGAGTTCGACCTCCAACTGCGGAACGCGGATGGAGCGGTGGTCCCCGCCAAGGCCGAGCGGAGCTGGGTCGCACAGCACGAGCACGACGACCAGGTTGGCTCGATCGCGATCGAGAGGGACGGCGACATCGATCCCGAAAGGCTCAACGAGTGGCTCGGCCAACTGCTCAGGGAGCGCGGGGTGGACCTCTTCCGCATGAAGGGCTTCCTCAGTATCGCGGGTGAGTCGCGTCGGTACGTCTTCCAGGGAGTCCACATGCTCGTCGACAGCCAGCCGGACCGCGAATGGGGGGACGCGCCCCGCCGCAACCAACTCGTCTTCATCGGCCGCAACCTCGATGAGCAGAGCATGCGGCAGGGATTCGAAGCATGCCTGATCTGAACACCGGCAGCCCGCAGGGTGTTCTTCGCCGGGGCTGGTCCGCGGCGGTCGGCGACTACGCCATCGCCGGGGGTTGGATCCTGCGGGGCGAGGCGCTGATGGTCGGCGATGCCGAGGGCGGCGTGTACGCATTCCACGGCAGGTCCGGCACAGCCGTCTGGGAGCGGCGCGGGGTCCATGAAGGTGGTGTACTTGCGGCAGCGGTCCATCCGGGCGGGGCTGCGTTCGCTACGGCCGGGCAGGACGGTCGCGTCTTGATCTGGAACGCCGCCGAAGGTCGGGTAGTCCGGACTATCGACGTCGGCAGCGGTTGGGTGGAAAACGTGGCGTGGTCGCCGGACGGCCAACGGCTGGCGGCCTCCTGCTCCCGGCAGGTCCGCACGTATGACGTGGACGGCGCGGAGGTCTGGCGGTCTGACGATCATCCCAGCACCGTCAGCGCGATCGCCTGGTCGAGCGCAGGGGAGCTGGCGACGGCCTGTTACGGTCGAGCGATGTTCTTCGACGCGTCCACCGGCGAGCTTCGCCAGAAGCTGGAGTGGCAAGGGTCCCTGGTGTCGATGGTACTGAGCCCGAACGGGGACATCGTGGCCTGTGGCAGCCAGGACAACACGGTGCACTTCTGGCGTCGCTCCACGGAGCAGGACTCGATGATGTCAGGGTATCCGACCAAACCGTCGGCCCTGGCTTTCGACGACACCGGCACCCTTCTGGCCACCGGCGGCGGGGAAACGGTGACGGTCTGGAGCTTCCATGGGAGGGGTCCCGAAGGCACGGAGCCCGGCGTTCTGGAATTTCATAGACAACCCGTCACGGCGCTTACCTTCGCTCCCGGCGCGATGCACCTGGCATCGGGAGGCCGCGATGGCGCCGTGGTTGTGTGGTCGCTTCGGAGAGACGGAGCAGGCGGTCCGATAGGGGGCGCGGCTGTGGCGAGCGCCGTGGCCGAACTGTACTGGCGGCCTGACGGGCGCGGGCTTGCCGCGCTCGACGCGCTGGGTGGCGTGACGGTCTGGCGGAAAGGATCAAAGAACCGAACAGCCCGCCCCCGCCCAGGTCTGCGCCGATAAGTGCAGGCAGCGGCTCCTACTGGGAGGCCCAACGCGAACCTGATCCGAGCAGTTCCTGGTTTGTTCAAGTGTGGTGGGCCGGGCAGGACTTGAACCCGCGACCAGACGATTATGAGTCGTCCGCTCTGACCAACTGAGCTACCGGCCCCCGGGCACTAGTATATGCGCTGCGCGGCGACCCATTCGACGAGCTCAGGGCAGGCTCTCTCCCCCAGAAGAGGTGGGTCGTGCGGAGGCTTAGTCGGCTTCCGGGGGCATCCCGCGCATGACGGAAGCCACGCGGTCGGAAGTAACGCCGGAGCTGTCGAGCAGCTGCCCGGCCACGTCCTCGGGGTTCTCCACGAGTGCGAGCAGCAGATGGCCGGTGCCGACGGTACGGAGACCGCCGTTGCGGGATATGCGCACCGCTCGCTCGATAACGCGCTGGCAGCGCTGGGTCATGCTCGCGGTCCCGCCGAAAAGCGGCCCGCGCCTGCTGATGATGTTCTCGATCTCGCGCCTGATGGAAGCAGGGTCGGCCCCGAGCTCCAAGACTATGCGCGATGCCTGCGAACGCGAGTCGCTCAGCACGCCAAGGAGCAGATGCTCGGTGCCCATGTTGGACTGCTCGAAACGCTTCGCTTCCTCCTGCATGAAGGAGAGCGCGCGCCACGCGAGGCCCGTGAACCTGCCCGGAGCAGCGTCCCGCGCAGCGCCGCCGCCACTCGAGCGTTGCGTCAGCGCTGCGGCAGCGCCCTCGTCCGGCGGGGCCTTGAGCAGCACGCGCAGGCCCAGCGTCCCGAGCAGCAGAGCGCCCAGCGACGTCGCGATGACCATCCGTCCGGGGATGCCGACCAGGAAGGCCGGCAGGCCGAGGAAGGTGCCGGAGTTGAAGCGCTCCAGCGGGATGAAGAGCATGAGCACCAGCGGCGCTACGACGAAGACGTATATGAGCCAGGAGTACCGCGCGCCGAACTGCGCGCTGCCTCGAACGCCCACGATCATCGCACCGCCCACGACGATCCCGATAACTCCAACGAGTATCGTCCGCAGGTACGCGGCGAGACCGCTGAGCGCACTCGGGAGCGGGCCGTGCCCCAGGGTACGGTCTGTACCTTCGGCGAACCACATCGCCAGGAGCAGCAATGCCCAGAGAACTATCGAGGCCAGGATCACGGAGGTTGCCTGTCGGGCAGGAGACTTCTCGGTCATGTTCACACTGAAGCGGCCGTTGCCGCGAGGTATTCTCAGAGACTCTACTTTACTCTCCCCGTACGACAGCGAGAAGGCGTCAGCCTTCCCTGTTTGGGGCTATTGGGGGCGCCTCCGGCGGGCGTAGTTCTTCCCACCCACCCGCCCGGTACGCTGTGGGGGACACCCCCACACCCCCGGCAGAGGGGTCCCCTCTGCGCTCCCCCAGCCAGGCACCCAGAGAAGCCCTGAACAAGCGGACGCCCCCTGAGAGGGTGTTGCGCACTAAAGCGCGGGACTCCGCTCCGCTTCGCTCAGCATGACAATGCCACCCAGCACCGCAGGGCCCTCACCGCGCGCTGAAGCGCGTTACCTCTCCCTCAGGAGAGGTGGGGACGAGGTTCCTGCCTCCGCAGGAACGACGCGGACATCTGGCAGAGGGGCGGCAGCGGCGATAAGATGGGGCACCGTGAGAAACCGGCGGCGACGCCCGCCAAACGAAGGAGTCGATCGTCAAGATGACCGAAGCGAAAGCGTCCCGGATCGAGAAAGACACCATGGGGGAAATGGAGGTGCCAGCGGACGCTTACTGGGGCGCGTCCACGCAGCGCGCCGTGCTCAACTTTCCCATCAGCACCCTGCGCTACCCTCCCGCGTTCATCCACATGCTCGGGCGCATCAAGCGCGCCGCCGCGCGTACGAACGCGGGGCTCGGCCTGCTCGACCAGGCGGTTGCCGACAGCATCGATGCGGCAGCGACCGAGGTGGTCGACGGCAAGTGGGACGAGCATTTCGTCGTTGACCTCTTCCAGACCGGCTCCGGCACGTCGACCAACACGAACGCGAACGAGGTCATCGCGCGCCGCGCCCGCGAGCTGACGCCCGGCGTGAACGTGCACCCGAACGACCACGTCAACATGGCGCAGTCGTCCAACGACGTCATCCCCACGGCGAGCCACCTCACCGCCGCCGAGGCGCTCAACGGCGAGCTCATACCCGCGCTCGAACAGGCGCGTGCGGCGCTCGCGGCGAAGTCGGAGGAGTTCTGGGAGATCATCAAGACCGGCAGGACGCACCTGCAGGACGCCACGCCGATCCGGCTCGGTCAGGAATTCGCCGGGTACGCCAGCCAGTTGGAGTTGAGCATCGCGCGCCTGCGCCCGCACGTCGAGGCGCTCTGCGAGGTCGCGCTGGGCGGCACCGCCGTCGGCACCGGCATCAACGCGCACGAGGAGTTCGCCGCTCGCACCTGTGCGTCCCTGGGCGAGGAGCTGGGACTGCCGGTCCGCGAGACGGCGCACCACTTCCAGGCGCAGGGCACGCAGGACACGATGCTCGCGGCCAGCGGCGCCGTGCGAAGCGCGGCGGTGTCGCTGCAGAAGATAGCGAACGATCTCCGCTGGCTGTCGTCGGGCCCGCGCGCGGGGCTGGCCGAGCTGGAGCTGCCCACGGTGCAGCCCGGCTCCTCCATCATGCCGGGCAAGGTGAACCCGGTCATCCCGGAGTCCGTCGTGCAGGTGGTCTGCCATGTCATCGGCAACGACGCGGCGGTCGCGGCAGCGGCGCAGGGGGGCTACCTCGAGCTGAACACGTACTGGCCGGTCGCCGCGTACAACCTGCACCAGTCCATCACGCTCCTGGCGTCCGCGACGGCGAACTTCGAGGAGCAGTGCCTGCGCGGCATCAAGGCCACGAGCAAGGGGCCGGACATGGTGGAGCAGGGGCTGATGATGGCCACCGGCCTGACGCCCGCCATCGGCTACGACAAGGCAACGGCCATCGCCAAGACCGCGGCGGCACAAGGGATCACGATACGGGAGCTGGCGAAGACAGAGGCCGGGCTCACCGACGAGCAACTCGAAGAGCTGCTGGACCCCGCGCGCATGACGGCCCCCGGCATCGTTGAGGGCGCATCGGGCGGAGGCGGCTAGTCAGGAGGTCGACGTGGACTTCGGCATCCAGATACGGGAGATCAAACCGCAGAAGATAGCGGCAGTACGGGCGAAGACGACCATCAACAAGGTGACACCCAAGGTCGTGCAACTGCTCCAGGAGACGGCGGACTACCTGGAATCGGTCGGCGTGCAGCCCACCGGCCCCGGCTTCGGCGTCTACTACGAGGTCGGCGCGTTCCTCGTGGACGTCGAGGTGGGCTACCCGGTGGACGTCGAGGTGGAAGGCAACGGCCGCGTGCAGCCGAACGCGCTCCCCGGCGGGAAGTTCGCCATCGCCCAGTACAAGGGCCCGCACGAGCAGATCGCCGAAGCGCACCGCGCCGTCCACACGTGGATGCACGTCAACGACGTGAAGTCCACCGGTGAGCCCGCCCGCGAGATCTACGTAACCGACCTCCGAGAGGTCGGCGAGGGCGAGGAGTGCGAGGCGGAGTCCGTCTGGCCCATCATCCACGAGACCCGCGCGGAGCGGCGCAGACAGCAGCGGGCGAAGGCCTGACCCAACGCAAAAGGCAGGGCGATGCAGTTCCGGTCCACCCCCATCCTAGCCTTCCCCCATCAAGGGGGAAGGGACCAATCACCCTCACCCGCCTCCCTGGACGTGCGGCGACCTCTCCCCCAGAAGAGGTGGGATGCGAGGTTCCTGCCTCCGCAGGAACGACAGGAAATGAATAACGAAGGAATGCAATGCAGAAAGAAATCACCGACCACGTAGACAGCCACCTGGAAGAGACCATCGAGGGGTTGAAGCGGCTCACGCGGCAGCCGAGCATCAGCGCGCAGCGGCTCGGCGTCCTGGAATGCGGCGAGATGGTTGTGGGGATGCTGCGCGACGCCGGTTTCGACGCCGACCTCGTCCCCACCGCAGACCCCGGCTATCCGGGCATCATCGCAGAGCTGAAGGGCGCGTCCGACAGGTCGCTGCTCTTCTACAACCACTACGACGTACAGCCCCCCGACCCGCTCGACGAGTGGGAGACGCCACCTTTCGAGCCGACCGAGCGCGACGGCTACCTGTACGGGCGCGGCATCTCCGACGACAAGGGACCCATCGCGGCACGGCTCGCCGCAATCAAGGCGGTGCGCGATACGATGGGCGAGCTGCCCATCACGATCCGCTGGTGCCTGGAAGGCGCGGAGGAGATCGGCAGCCCGGGTTTCCACGAGTTCGTGGAGCAGAACGCGGAGCGCATCAAGTCGGACGTCTGCATATGGGAAGGCGGCGGCGTGAACTGGGACGGGCGTCCCATGGTCATGCTGGGGGTGAAGGGCCTGCTCTACGTGGAACTGGAGTGCCGCTCCGCCAAGACGGACTCCCACTCCTCCTATGCCCCCGTCGTGCCGAACCCCGCCTGGCGGCTCATCTGGGCGCTCAACACGCTCAAGGACGAGAGCGAGCGTATCGCCATCCCCGGCTTCTACGACCGCATACGGCCGGCGCTGGAGAACGAGACGAAGGCCATTGCCGCCCTGCCCGACACGTCGCGCGAGTTCCTGCACGACCTCGGTGTCGAGATGGCGGTCGGCGAGGCGTCCGGCTACGAGTTCCGCCGCCGCCTCATCATGGAGCCGACGGCGAACATCGCTGGGTTCGGCGCGGGCTACACCGGCCAGGGCGCCAAGACCATCCTGCCGGCCGTCGCGCGGGCCAAGCTCGACTTCCGGCTCGTCCCGAACCAGGACCCGCAGGAGATCCTGCAGAACCTTCGGGAGCACCTGGACCGGAACGGTTTCAGTGACGTCACGATATCGAGCCTCACGTCGGAGCACCCGGCGCGCACGTCGATAGAGGACCCGTTCGTGCGTCAGGTGGCGGACTCAGCGCGGCGCGTCTACGAGAGCGAGCCGTACATCGTGCCCAGCATGACCGGCACGGGGCCGCAGCATCCCGTCCAGCACATCCTCGGCGTCCCGGTGGCGTCGTGCGGCATCGACTACCCCGGCAACCGCATCCACGCGCCCAACGAGAACATCCGGCTCGACTACTTCCGCTTGGGCGTGCTCCACACCGCGGAGCTCATCACGGAACTCGGCGCGTAGCGATGGGCACCCTCACCCGCGCCTGCAGCGCTCCCTCTGCCCGCGAGGGAGAGGCGGGGTTGGATTCCCGCCTGCGCGGGAATGACGGAGAGGGCGGGAATGACGGAGAGTGGTTCACCCTCACCCGCCGCGCTGACGCGCGCCGACCTCTCCCCTCAAGGGAGAGGTGAGTATGGCGAACGCCGAGCAGCAGATAGCCGAGCTGGCCAGGCGCTTCCTGCCGGACGTGGAGCGGAGCCTCCGTGAGGCCGTGGAAGCGGGTGGCGAGCTCGCCCCGATGCTGCGCTACCACATGGGCTGGGAGAACCTCGAGGGGACTCCCACGCGGGGAGGCGGCAAGGCGCTGCGCCCCATCCTCTGCCTCGCGGCGTGCGAGATGTCGGGAGGAGACTGGCGCGACGCGCTTCCCGCCGCCGCGGCGCTGGAACTCATCCACAACTTCTCGCTCGTCCACGACGACATCCAGGATGGCGACGAGACCCGCCGGGGAACGCCTACGCTGTGGCACCTCTGGGGAGTGCCGACGGCGCTCACCGCAGGCAACGCCATGCGCGTTATCGCGGACCACACCGCAGGAGCGCTCACCGCCGGGGGCACAACGCCGGATGTCGCACAAGGCACCATCGCCGAATTGACGAAGCGGTACCTGGAGATGATCGAGGGGCAGTACCTCGACCTCTCCTTCGAGGCCGCCGAGCGCGTCTCCGTCGACGACTACCTGGACATGATCGGACGCAAGACCGGCGCGCTGCTGGAGAGCGCGATGCACATGGGCGCGCTCGTCGCAACCGGCGACCATGCCACGGCTCGGGGGTTCGGCGAATGCGGGATGCGGCTCGGTCTCGCCTTCCAGGTGCGGGACGACTGGCTCGGCGTCTGGGGCAACCCGGCCTTCACTGGCAAGGCGGTAGGCGCGGACATCCGCAGGAAGAAGAAGTCGCTTCCGGCGGTCTACCTGTTCGACAACGCTTCGGACGAAGAACGTCCGTGGCTGGAGGAGACGTACCGGGCCGAGGAGATCGAGGGCGAGCGGCTCGACGGCGTGATGGCGATGCTGGACCGGCTCGGCGGCGATGCGTACGTGCAACGCATCGCGGAGGAGCAGGCCCGGCAGGCGGTCGCCGCCGTGGGCGCGCTCAACATACCGGAGGAGTCGAAGCAGCTGCTCCGTGCGGTTGCGGAGTTCTTCGCCACACGAGACATGTAGTCAGAGAGGAGAACGCATGAACATCGACCTCGGAGCACTGAACTGGCTTGCCGTCATCGTGGCGGCGCTCGCAGGGTACGCACTGGGCGCTGTCTACTTCACCGTGCTGGCGAAGCCGTGGATGGCCGCAGCGAAGCTGACCGCTGAGATGCTTGAGGAGCGCAAGAGCGAGGTGCGGCGCGCCTACAGCACCGCCGGGCTGGGCTCACTCGTCGGCGCGATCATGCTGGCCGTCATCGTGCAGGCGGTGGGTGCGGCAGACGTGGTGGAGGGGCTGCTGACCGGCCTCATCGTTGGTGTCGCCGTGACCGCCGTGGGGCAGGTCGCGAACTACGCATTCGAGCACCGGGGTTTCAAACTGTACGTGATAGACGCAGGTTACGCCGTGCTGCAGATGCTGGTGGTTGGCGCGATACTCGGCGCCTGGCAGTAGAGGAGCATCTGCCCGGCCAGGTTCACCCTCACCCGCCGCTGCGCGGCGACCTCTCCCCTCAAGGGAGAGGTGGGATACCCGCTAAGGCATTGACTCGGGAATGCCCTTGGTGCTACGTTGCTAGAGTCGTATCAACTCCGGCCGTCCCAGTCGCAGAATGGCCGTACCCCAGAGGATGAGGGCATGACAAGCACCATCGTAACCCGCCTGCGCATAGAGACGAACAACGCTCCCGAGTTCTACGACATCACCGAGCACGTCCGGTGGGCGCTTGCCGACTCCCGCGTGCGCGACGGGTTGCTGTGCGTCTACTGCGCCCACACTACGGCGGCTGTCGTCATCAATGAGCACGAGCCGCTGCTCATCGATGACATGAAGCGGTTCCTGCGCAACATCGCGCCGGAAGACGCCTACTACGCCCACAATGACTTCGCCATCCGCACCGTCAACATGACGCCGGACGAGGTGCCCAACGGCCACTCGCACTGCGCCCACTTGCTCCTGCCTTCCAGCGAGACCATCCCCGTCATCGACGGCGAGCTCGCGCTGGGCACCTGGCAGAGCGTGTTCCTGGTCGAGCTCGACCATCCCCGGACGCGAGAGGTAATCATCAGCGTCTACGGCAGCTGAGGCCTCGCATGGCGCTGTCCCATGCCTCAGCCAGGCCCCCTTCCCTCGTAGAGTCTTACGCCTACTGCGGCGATCTCGCGCGCTCGCACTACGAGAACTTCACCGTTATCTCCCGGTTCACACCCCGGCAGCACCGGCCTGCGCTCGAAGCGGTCTACGCCTTCTGCCGCCACACCGACGACCTCGGTGACGAGGCGGAGGGCGACCGCCTCGCGCTGCTCGACGAGTGGGACGCGGAGCTCTCGCGAGCCCTCACCCTAACCCTCTCCCAGGGGGAGAGGGAACAGGAAGGGCCAACCCACCCCATCATGGTGGCGCTGCAGGACACCATCCGGCGCGCGCAGATACCGGCAGAGCCGTTCCGCAAGCTGATCGAGGCGAACCGCATGGACCAGGGGTCAGGGCGCTTCGAGACGTACGCCGACATCCTCCACTACTGCGACCACTCCGCCAACCCCGTCGGACGCATGGTACTCCACGTTCTCGGCGAGGCGAGCGAAGAGAACGTGCGGCTCTCCGACGCGACGTGCACCGCGCTGCAGCTCGCCAACTTCTGGCAGGACGTGGCGCGCGACTACGCGATGGACCGCATCTACATCCCGCTCGAGGACATGCGGGCGTTCGGTTGCACGGAAGGGCAGATCGCCAACGGCATCGCGGACAGGGCGTTCCGGGACCTGATGCGGTCCGAGGTCGACCGCGCCCAGGCGCTGTTCGAGGAGGGGCTGCCGCTGGCGACACGCCTCAGCGGACGGGCCCGGCTGGCCATCGCGCTTTTCAGTAAAGGCGGCATGCGCGTGCTGGACGCCATCCGCAAGCAGGACTACGACGTGCTGAGCAGGCGGCCGGTCGTCACGCGCTCCCGCAAATTGTGGCTCATCCTTGCCACGGCCGCCCGCCTGACGCTGCTGCGCCGCCCATGACGACCTCGACGGACAACGCCGCGCTCGACGCCGCGTACGAGGAGTGCCAGGCCGTCACCAAGCGCGAGGCGCGCAACTTCTACTACGCCTTCCTCACCCTGCCCCATCCGCGCAGGCGCGCCATCTACGCCGCCTATGCGTTCAGCCGCCTCGCCGACGATATCGCGGACGGCGACGGCGCCCCATCCCAGAAGCGGAGCGAACTTGCCGCGCTGCGCGAACGCCTGCGCGACGCCTACGCCGGACGCCCGGAGGGCGCCATCCTCACGGCACTGGTCGATGCGGCCGCCACGTACGACATCCCGGAATCGCTCTTCCAGGACATCATCACGGGTGTGGAGATGGACTTGGAGCCACGGCGGTTCGCGAGCTTCGACGAACTGCGCCACTACTGCTACCACGTCGCCTCGGTCGTGGGGCTCGTCTCGATCCGCATCTTCGGCTACCGGGACGTGCCGCTCGCGCAGGAGACCGCGGTGGACTTCGGGCTGGCGATGCAGCTGACGAACATCCTCCGGGACCTGCGGGAGGACATCGAGCGCGACCGCGTCTACTTGCCGCTCAACGAGATGGCGCGCTTCGGCTACACGGAGGACGATCTGCGCGACGGCGTCGTCCACGAGCGTTTCCGGGCGATGATGCGCTTCCAGGCCAA
Source organism: Dehalococcoidia bacterium (assembly GCA_965206315.1). Classification (GTDB taxonomy): domain Bacteria; phylum Chloroflexota; class Dehalococcoidia; order Lucifugimonadales; family Australimonadaceae; genus Bin16. The sequence goes on along the minus strand of OZ242210.1, from coordinate 2,309,702 downwards.
CCGCGCCCAGCGCTACTTCGACTCGGCGTCGCGGCTGATGCCGCTGCTGGAGCCGGAGTCGCGCGGCTGTGCGGAAGGGCTGCACCACCTCTACAATCGCCTGCTGAACAGGATGGCCTCGCGCGGCTGGGACGTCTTCTCGAAGCGCGTGAGCCTCTCGTCCTGGGAGAAACTCAACCTGACATGCAGACTGTGGACAACGGCCCGGCTCCGCAGCGTCCTGAAGCGCTGACCTCCGTCGCGGTGCTCGGGGGCGGGCTGGCGGGCATGGCCGCGGCGTGGCGGCTCGTGAACACGGGCTACCGCGTAACGCTCGTGGAGCGCAGGCCGTACCTCGGCGGCAGGGCGTACTCGTTCGTCGACCGGGAGACCGGCCAGGAGATCGACAATGGCCAGCACGTCTTCCTCGGCTGCTGCGACGCCTACCGGTGCTTCCTCGGCGAGATTGGCTCGCTCGAACTGACGAGCCGCCAGAAGCGGTTGCGCGTCGAGGTCCGCGCTCCGAACGGCAGGCACGGCATCCTCTCGGGCCTTCCCCTGCCCGCGCCGCTCCACCTGCTGCCGTCGCTGCTGCGCTATCCCCACGTCAGCTTCGGCGAGCGGCTCCGGGCGATACCCGCGCTCGTCCTGATGTGGCTGGAGCGCAAGCGCGACCGTCCCGCGCTCCGGCAGCAGTCGTTCCACCGCTGGCTGCGGTCGCACTGGCAGTCGGAGCGGGCCATCCACGCTTTCTGGGACCTGCTCATCGTCCCGGCGCTGAACGACTCGGCGGAGGACGTCTCGGCGAGCGCCGGGTTCATGCTCTTTCAGGAGGCGCTGCTGCGTGACCGCAACGGCGGCAATATCGGTTTCGCCCGGGCGGGCCTCTCCGCCATCATGGGCGACGCCGTGCGCGAGCGGCTCACGGACGCGGGCGCGGATATGCTGCTCGACAGGACAGCTGATGCAATCGTCGTCGAGGACGGACGCGTCACCGGCGTCCGCTTCACGGACGGTGAGACGCTGCCCGTGGACGCCTGCGTGAGCGCGCTGCCGCCGGACGTCCTGCTCCGCCTGCTGCCTGAGGAGTTGCAGGAGCACGCCGCCCTCGCGCCCGCAGCAACGCACACGTGGTCGCCCATCGTGAACCTGCACGTCTGGTACGACCGCCAGATCGCCGACTTCGAGTTTCTCGCGTTCGTGGACAGCCCGGTCCAGTGGGTATTCAACCGTACCGAGATCGCGGGGCTGGAGGGGCCCGGACAGTACATAACCGTGTCGCTGTCGGGGGCATGGGAGTTCTGGCCGATGAGCAAGGAGGCGCTCCGCGAGACGTTCATCCCGGAGCTGGCGCGGCTCTTCCCCGCCGCGAAGGACGCCGAGATCACACGGTTCGTCATCGTGAAGGAGCAGCGGGCGACGTTCCGCTCGCTCCCGGACGCGCCGGAGAACCGCCTGCCGTCCGCCACGCCCCTGCCCAACCTCTTCCTCGCGGGCGACTGGACGGACACCGGCTGGCCTGCAACGATGGAGAGCGCCGTGCGCAGCGGCAACATCGCCGCGGAGGCCGTGAGGAAGGGACAAGGCGCTCGATGAACACGCTTGTGCTTGCGCCGTTCTCGAACGATGGGCTCGCCCGCCTTGCCGCGCTGGGCGGCGTCGTGCATGAGCCGTGGACAGAGACGCGCACGCTCTGGGACCCGGAGGAGTTGGGCGCGCGGCTAACGAACGACGGGTTCGACGCGCTCGCGGTCGAGGCAGATTTCCTCTTCGAGGAGATGTTCGACGCCGCGACTGGACTGCGCATCGCCGCCATCTGCCGTGGAGATCTGCACCACGCCGACCTCGAGGCCGCGACCGAGCGAGGCATCGCCGTGGTGCGCACGCCCGCGCGGAACGCACAGGCCGTCGCCGAGTTCGCGGTCGCGCAGATGCTCGCGCTCGCGCGTCACACGAGCGCCGGGGAGCGCTACGTGCGCGAGGGACAGTGGGAGGATCCCACCGACCCCTACGTCCGCTTCCGGGGGCGCGAACTCGCCGGGGCAACGCTGGGGATCGTCGGCTTCGGCGCGATAGGGCGCGCGGTTGCGCGGATCGCCGCCGGGTTCGGGATGCGCGTCCTCGCGTACGACCCCTACGTAAACGACGCAGAGGGCGTGGAGATGACGAGCCTCAACACGCTGCTGGCTACATCGGACTTCGTGTCGATGCACGTGCCGGACACGCCCGAGACGATGGGGATGCTCGACGCAGACCGCATCGCGACGATGAAGCCCGGCGCGTACCTCGTGAACGTCACCAACTCGTCGGTGGCGGACCGGGCGGCGCTCGCGGCGGCGCTCGCGGCGGGCAGGCTCGCCGGGGCCGCGCTCGACGTGCACGAGGCGCACCCCATCCCGCCGGACTCGCCGTTCCCCGGCCTGCCGAACGTGCTGCTCACGCCCCACATCGGCGGAGCGACGCAAGAGACGATCGAGCGGCACTCGGCAATGGTCGCCGAGGACTTCGAGCGCTTCGCCCGCGGCGATCGGCCGCTGCGGCTGGTCAACCCGGACGTGTGGGGGCAGCTACGGGGGTAGTTCAGGTGCGTGGGGTGGTCGGGCCGTCCGGCTTCTCTCCCGCTGGCATCCGGTAGCCGACGCGGGACTCGGTGAAGATGTAGGTGGAGTTGCCGATGACATCGTCCAGCTTGCGGCGGAGCTTGGCGACGATGGTGCGCAAGGGCCGCACGTCCCCGTCGGTGTGTTCGCCCCAGACCCGCTCCAAGATGCGCTCGTAGGTCACCACCCGTCCGGCGTCGGCCGACAGCTCGGCCAGCACCCGGTACTCGATCGGCGTGAGCTGTATGGGGCGGCCGGCCAGCGTCACCCTGCGCGCGGCGTAGTCGACCGTCAGGTCGCCCAGCACGTACGGCTTGGACGGCTCCGCGGCCTCCCGCCGGCGCAGCGCCGCCCTGATCCTCGCCGAAAGCTCCGTCGGCGAGAAGGGCTTGACCACGTAGTCGGCGGCCCCCATGTCGAAGGCCCTGGCGATGAGCTCCTCCCGGCCGTAGGCGGAGAGGAAGATGACCGGCACGTCCGCCACCTTCTGGACGTTCTTCATCAGCTCGATGCCGTTGATGTCCGGAAGCATCAGGTCCAGCAGCACGAGCTTGGGCCGCTCCTCCTCCACGAGCATGATCGCCTCCGACGGCTCCCCAGTCACGACCGGGTCGTAGCCGGCCTTGGCCAGGGTGTCGCGGATGTAGCGGAGGTCATTGGGATCGTCGTCCACCGCGAGGACGCGCACCCGTTCCTCCGTTCTCTCCGCATCACGCGTGGAGATGGAAGGGTGCCTGCCAGGCGCGCCTCTCCCTGAACCCTCAACCGACGGGAGCGTGAAGGTGAAGCACGCCCCCATTCCCGGCCCGCCGCTCTCGGCCCAGATGCGGCCGCCGTGCGCCTCCACTATCCCCTTGCAGATGGAGAGGCCCAGCCCCGTGTCGCCTCCCTGCTCCTCGGACTGCGCCCGGGAGAACTTGCGGAACAGGCCGGGCAGGCTCTCGGCAGGGATACCGCGCCCCTCGTCCGCCACCGCGACCGTGACGTGAACGCCTTGCCGCGCGGCGCTCACCCTGATGATGGACGTCTCCGGGGAGTTGCGGGCCGCGTTGGAGAGCAGGTTGCCCAGCACCTGGACGATGCGCCGCCTGTCCGCCATCACCAGGGGCAGGTCGGGCTCGACGTCGATGGCGAGGGTGTTCTTCCCTCCCGAGTTGATGAAACCGCTCCTCGCCCGGTCCAGCAGCACGGCCATGTCGGCGGGTTCGGGGTTCACCGGCAGCGTGCCCGTCTCGATGCGGGCCACGTCCAGCAGATCAGCGACGAGCGCGTTCATGTGCTCGGCCTGGTCCCCGATGATGCGGACGAACTGGCGGACCACGGCGGGGTCGAGGTCGGACCCCGCGTCCATGAGCGTGGAGGCGGAGCCTTTGATGGAGGTCAGGGGAGTCCTCAGTTCGTGGCTTACCATCGCCAGGAACTCGGCCCGCAGCCGCTCCGTCTCCTCCACGTCAGCCATATCCTGCATGGTGACGACCATCGAATCGACCGCCCCGTCGTCCTGCAGGATGGGCGTCGCATTGAGCAGCACCGTGACGCTCCTCCCCCCTGGGACGCCGAGGACGATCTCCTCGGCCCGCAGCGTCTCCCCGATACTCAGCAGTTCGGCCAGGGGGACATCCGCCAGCGAGATCTCCTGCCCGTCGGCGCGCCTGAATGTCATCACCTGCAGCAGCTGCTCCGGCGTCTGGTCGGGGTCCCGCAGGATGTCGACGATGCGCCTGGCCTCCCGGTTGAAGGACTTTGGGGCTCCCGTCAAGGCATCAAAGACCGCCACACCGACCGGGGAGGTGTCGATCAGCGTCTCCAGGTCGGCCCTGGCCCGGCGCTCTTCCCGGTGCCTGCGCGCGTTGGCGATGGCCATCGCCGCCTGAGAGGCGAACAGCACCAGCGTGCCCTCGTCCTCCTGCGTGAACTCACCGCCGCCCGGCTCGTGGGCCAGGTAGATCGTGCCGACCCCGACCCCCAGGTGACGGATCGGGGCGATCAGCACAGAGCTCACCGACACCGAAGGCAGGAACCTGGGCATGCCCACTGCTCTCAGATGGCTGTCTATGTCCGAGACCCGCAGGGGCTCCTCCAACCCGCTGAAATACTCGAAGAACCCCAGTCCCTCCGGCATGTCCCAGAACCTCTGGTGCTCCTCCCTGGTGAGACCGGAGGCTATGAAGATGGGGCGTTGGAAGACTTCGCCGGGGATGGTGATCGCCCCGTACCGCGAGGCGGTCAGCGCCCGGGCGCTGTCCACCACTTCCTGCAGCACCGTGTCGAACTCAAGGCTCTCGTTGATGCGGAGGCCGGCCTCGCTCAGGCGCGAGAGGCGCTCTTCCAACTCCTGTATCCGTCGGTCTCGCTCGTCCGGTTGGTCCAACTCGTCACCTCGATGGGCCCGTTGATGGGAAGTGCACGGCAGCCTGCAGGGTACTATGCCTCATCCCGCGAACGGTTACAAGAAGTCATAGGGATCCGTCCAAGGCATCACGGGTTGGTTACACCTTCGACCCGCCTTCGGGGGAATGACGGTCCTGTCAGCCATCCAGCGCGTAGAGGCGGGCGCAGTTGTCCCAGAGCACCTTGCGGCGGGACTCGTCCGGCAGGTCGAGCTCGAAGAACTCGTCCATGGCGTGGGGGAAGGCGCTGTCCGGGTGCGGGTAGTCGGTGGAGATGACCATGATGTCGTTGCCGTAGCGCTCCATCACATCCGCCGCGAGCTCCTCGTCAGCCTCCATAGAGAGGACGCACTGGCGCAGGAAGTACTCGCTCGGCTGCAGCGACAGGTCGGTCTCCACGTACTTGGCGTACTGGTCGTCCAGCCGATAGAGGAGCCAGGGGAGCCATCCGCAGTTGGCCTCGAGGAACGCGACGCGCAGCGCGGGGTGGCGCTCCAGCACGCCGGTCATCGTGAGCCCGGCCATCGCGCCCATGATCTGCGTGGGGAAGCTGAGGGCGTGCGTCATCGTGCGCGGCGACGGGTGCCGCAGGAACTTGCGGCTGATGTCCTCGCGTCCCGGCGCAGTCGACGTGCCGTGCAGGCAGACGGCCGCCCCCAGGCGCTCGACCTCGGTCCACAGCGGTTCCACCTCCTCGTCGTAGAGCAGGCGACCGTTGACCGGCTCCGTGTGGACGGTAACGCCGACGAAGCCCAGCTCGGTCACGGCGCGGCGCGCCTCCTCGATGGCGAGGTCGAGCGCCTGCAGCGGCAGGAGCGCGATGCCCTTCAGCCGGTCGGAATCGGTGGCACAGTAGTCGCGCATCCAGTTGTTGTAGGCGCGGCAGAGGGCGGCGGCGTACTCGGGTTCGAGGTCGTCCAGCCCCACGATCCACGTACCGCCGTTCGTGCGGAAGAGCGCGGCGACGTCGACGCCCTCGATGTCCATCGCCTCGAGCGTGGTCGCGGCGTCGAACCCGTGCTCGAACGCCTTCACCTGGAATGGCGTGCGCTCCTTCTTCGTCTTCAGCAGGGCATTCGCCTTGGCGAACTCCGGCCACTCGTTCCAGAGCGGGAACGGCTTGCCGTCGATGACCCACGTGTCGACGCCGGTGACGTCGCTGCGCTGCATGACGGGCATGCGCGAGCGGAACGGCGCTTCGAGGTAGTCCTCGAAAAGGCTCGCCGGTTCGATGACGTGGATGTCGCTGTCGAGGACCTTGAACCCGTTCTTCATGGCGTCTTTCTACCGGAACCGGCGTGCGGCGGTCAATGCGGCAGGAGCGGGCGGATGGTAGGCTTCCGCGCGTTATGGCGCGCGTGGTACTCGTGCTCGACCTCGGCAGCAGCCGCCTGCGGTGCGCGCTCGTGCCGCTCGAAGGCGGCGGTCCGCCGGTGGAGGCCGCGCGTGCCCCCTACCCCGTCACGAACGACCGCGCCGGAGCGCTGGCGCACGCCTACAACCCGCGACTGCTCCGGGAGCGGCTGCTGCGCGTGCTGGCGCAGGGCGTACAGGCCGCGGGGCCGCGCAACGTTGCCGCAGTCGCCGTGACGGCGCAGCGGCTCGCGACGTGCTTTTTCGACGCGGACCTCGCAACGCTGAGCGCAGGCGCGAACGCCGACACTCGCGCCGTCTTTCAGGGTGGCGCGATGGACGACACCCATGGACAGCTTATCTACCGGACGACAGGCCATCTGCCCTCCATGCTGTTCGCACCGGCCAAGTACGCGTGGTGGCGCGAAAACCGGCCACGCACGGCGCGGCGCATCGTGAAAACGGCTGGCCTCGACGCCTGGGCCGCGCTGCAGATCACGGGAACGCTCTCCGAGACGAAGCTGGGACTCGCGGAGTCGGGGCTGCTGGACGTGGCGTCCGGCGAGCCCGCCGGGGCGTTGCTGGAACGGCTCGGCGTGCCGCTCGAACTGCTGCCGGACGTAACACCACCGGAAACGCCCGTTGGACGGCTGGCCGCGGAGGCGGCAGAGGCGACCGGACTCCCGCGTACGACGCCGATCCACCTCACGGGGCCGGACTCGCACGCCGCAGCGGTCGGCTGCGGCGCAGCGACGGACGGCACGGCTGCCTGCGCCGCCGGATGGAGCGCGCCGGTGCAGGTGACAACGCGGTCGCCCACGTTCGATCCGCAGGCACGGACGTGGACGTCGCCGCACGGCACGGGCGGCAGGTGGACCGTGGAAGCGAACCCCGGCGAGACCGGGCGAACGCTGGACGCGATCCGGCGGCTGCTCGCGCCCCGCGCATCGCTCGCACGGTTCGACGCGCTGGCGCAGTCAGCCTTCGACAGCGGACGCCCCGTGACCGCGTTCCTCGGCCCGCGCGCCATCGACCTCTCCGATCCCGGCATGACCATGGGCGGCGTGCTCATGCCCGCCCCGATCACACACGGGGGACTCGACAGCGCCGACGTCGCACGCGCCGCGTTCGAGAATGCCGCGTTCGCCATCCGGGAGAGCCTGTCGCTTGCGCGCAGCGTTGCGGGGACGGAGCCGGGGACATTCGCACTCTCCGGCGGGATGGCGGAGAGCGCCGTCTTCCCACAGCTGCTGGCCGACGTGCTGGGCGAGGCGGTGCGCGTGCACCGCAACGCGACCGCCACCGGCGCAGCGTCGCTGGCGACGACGCCTACCCGCGAGCTCGCGTCGCGCTGCGCCGACCTCGCCACGAACGGCGCGAGCGTCGAGCCCGGCCCGCGCTCTCGGGAATGCGGGGAGTCGTACGAGCGCTGGCTGCGCATCCGCGACCGGCTGGACGCGCTCACGGAGGAGCTGTAGGGGCCCCATTGTCATTCCGAGCGGAGCCGAGGAATCTCTCGGGTTACCCCACCCCCACGCAGACGTCCCCTGAGAGATGTTTCGACTCCGCCTGCGGCTCCGCTCAACATGACAAGCACCCCACGTCCACACCACCACGAGGGCCCTCACCCGCCGCGCAAGCGCGTCTACCTCTCCCTCAGGAGAGGTGGGATGTGAGGTTCCTGCCTGCGCAGGAACGACGGAGGCGCTACCCTGCCTGCGCCGGCCGCTGCTATGCTTTACCAGCGATGACGACGAACGGAACGACATACGAGCAGTTGCGTCTCGAGGTGGTTGAGAGCGCGCGGGCGATGCACCGCAGCGGGCTCGTCGTGGGGTCGTCCGGCAACGTGAGCGCGCGCGTCAGAGGCGAGGAGCTGCTCGCCATTACGACGGCGGGCAAGCACTACGAGACGATGGGCCTCGACGAGGTCGTCGTCACCGATTTCGAGGGCGACGCCGTCGAGGGAGACGGGCTGCCGTCCACCGAGATGCTGATGCACGTCGCAATCTACCGCGCCCGTCCGGACGTGCGCGCCGTGATGCACACGCACTCCGTCTACGCGAGCGCGCTTGCCGTCGCGGGCGAGCCGCTCCCGCCGCTGATCGACGAGATGGTCATCGTCCTGGGCGACAGCATCCAGGTGACCGACTACGCGTTCCCCGCGACGGAGGAGTTGGGCGACGCTGTCGTCGCGGCGCTCGGCGAGCGGAACGCGGCGCTGATCCGCAACCACGGTCTGGTGGGCGTCGGAAGCAGTCTCGCGGAGGCACTGCACGTCTGCCAGCTGGCAGAGCACATCGCACATATCTACGCGGCGGCGAAGACGCTCGGCACACCCAAGCCCCTGCCGGACGAAGCTATCGCTACTGAAACGACGCTGTTCCGCATGAGCCGCAGAGTGGAGAGCGCATGATGGCGCACAGCGAGCCTGTCACCTCCATCCTGACCTTCCCCCGTCAAGGGGGAAGGGATCAGACGGAGAGCGCATGAAGGTCCCCCCGTTCCTGCTCCGCAGGCTGTACGTGAAGGGCAGCCTCACCGCGACGGCTGACGGCTTCACGTTCCAGTTGCAGAACAAGCTGGGCTCCGGCTACGCGAAACGGATGCTCCCGCTGACGCTGGACGGCGAGCCGCTGGACCTGGCGGCGTCCACGTTCGAGATCGACGGTGAGGAGACCGCCTTCGACGCGGTGTCCGAGAGCGTGCCGTTCACACTCGCGATGAACAAGACGACGACCATCTCCTACCGCGGCGGGGCAGTCGCGCCGGGGCCGCACAAGGTAGGTCTGGGGTTCGAGGTCGCGGGGCTCGGGGAGTTGGGCTTCGACTTCTCCGACGAGGCTGCCGCGACGGAGCGCGGTGCAGGGTGAGCGCGCCGCGCGCCGTGGCTGTCACCGGCGCGTCAGGCTACATCGGCACGCGCCTCGTGCGGCGCCTGCTCGAAACGCGGGGCATCGAGCGTATCGTCGGCGTGGACCTACTTCCCTCGACGATAGAGGACGAGCGCTACACCCACGTCCAGCAGGACATGACCGAGCCGCTCGACGACGCGTTCGCAGGGGCGGAGGCGGTCGTGCACCTGGCGTTCGTGCTGCGGCAGCTCCGCAAGCGCGCGGAGGGCAGGCGGATCAACGTCGGTGGCGCCGGGAACGTGCTGCGGGCATGCGCGAACGCGGGCGTAGGACGCATCGTTCTCATGTCGAGCGCGACCGTCTACGGTCCGCGCCGCGACAATCCGCCCGCGCTGACCGAGGACGCGCCGCTGCGCCCGCCGAAGGGTTTCGCCTACGCCGAGGACAAGGCGGCGTGCGAGGCGCTCTTCCGAACGTTCGCTGAAGAGCACCCTGAGGCGTGCGTCTCCATCCTGCGAGGCTGCGTCGTGATGGGACCGAACGCAGCCAACTTCATCACCGCCGCGCTGGACAAGCCGCTGCTCATCGGGGTCCGGGGCAACGACCCGCAGATGCAGTTCGTCCACGAGGACGACCTCACGGAATTGCTCCTGCGGTTCACAACGCAGTGGCATCCGGGCGTTTACAACGTCGCGGGGGCCGGCAGCGTGCGCTGGGGAGAGGCCGTGTCGCTTGCGGGGAAGCGATTGGTCCGTCTCCCGGGCCCGCTCGCCTCCGCGCTGGCGGAGCTGGCGTGGCGCACCCACCTGCAGAGCGACTCTCCATCGGCCGGGCTGGGCTTCATCCGGTGGCCGTGGACGGTGAATACGGGGAAGCTGGGAAGGGAGACAGGGTACGTGTACCGGCATACCTCGCGGGAGGCTTTGGAGGCGTACCTTAATCGGGATGCATGAGCGTGCCGTCCTTGACAGGAGAGGGTCGCGACCATAGGCTATTGTTGACCACTGAGGTCAACAATAGGCAGGAATCCCAAGCACAGGAAATGACGAACCGCACCGTTCAAGAACTCGCCGAGCAGTCCTATAAGTACGGGTGGACTACCGAGGTCGAGGAGGAGTCCGCACCGCCCGGCCTCAGCGAGGAGATCGTGCGGTGGATATCGGAGCGCAAGGGCGAGCCGGAGTGGCTGCTGGAGTGGCGGCTGAAGGCGTTCCAGCACTTCATGCGCCTGCTCGGCGACGCGCAACTCCCCACTTGGGCGAACGTCACCCACCCGCCCATCGACTTCCAGTCGATTCGCTACTACGCCGCGCCGAAGCCGAAGCTGGAACTCGAAAGCCTCGACGAGGTCGACGCCGAGATCCTGAAGACGTACGAGAAGCTGGGCATCCCGCTCGAAGAGCAGAAGCGGCTCGCGGGCGTGGCGGTCGACGCCATCTTCGACAGCGTGAGCGTCATGACCACCGCGAAGGAGACGCTGGCGAAGTACGGCGTCATCTTCTCGTCCGTGTCGGAGGCGGTGAAGGAACACCCGGAGCTCGTGAAGAAGTACCTCGGCTCCGTCGTACCGCACTCCGACAACTTCTACGCGGCGCTGAACTCAGCGGTGTTCTCGGACGGCTCGTTCGTCTACATCCCGCCGGGCGTCCGCTGTCCGCTGGAACTCTCGACTTACTTCCGCATCAACGCGGAGGGGTCGGGGCAGTTCGAGCGCACGCTCATCATCGCGGACAAGGGCTCGTACGTGAGCTACCTGGAGGGCTGCTCGGCGCCGATGCGCGACGAGAACCAGCTGCATGCCGCGGTCGTGGAGCTCGTCGCGCTGGACGACGCCGAGATCAAGTACTCGACCATCCAGAACTGGTACCCCGGCGACGACAACGGCAAGGGCGGCATCTACAACTTCGTGACGAAACGAGGGAAGTGCGCGGGCGACCGCTCCCGCATCTCCTGGACGCAGGTGGAGACGGGCTCCGCCATCACGTGGAAGTACCCGAGCGTGCTGCTGCAGGGAGACCACTCCACCGGCGAGTTCTACTCGGTCGCGCTCGCCAAGGGACGCCAGCAGGCGGACACCGGCACGAAGATGACGCACATCGGGAAGAACACGTCCAGCCGCATCATCTCCAAGGGCATCTCCGCTGGCCACGGCAACAACACGTACCGGGGTCTCGTGAAGGTGATGCCGAAGGCGGAGGGCGCGGTCAACTTCACACAGTGCGACTCGCTCCTCATCGGCGACCAGTGCGGCGCGCACACGGTGCCGTACATCGAGGTGCAGAACCGCTCCGCGAGCGTGGAGCACGAGGCGTCCACGACGAAGGTGAGCGAGGAGCAGCTCTTCTACTGCCAACAGCGCGGGCTCGCGCGCGAGGACGCGCAGTCCGTCATCGTCAACGGCTTCGTCCGGGACGTAGTGAAGCGGCTGCCGCTCGAGTTCGCGGTCGAGGCCGACCGCCTGCTCGAAGTCAATCTTGAGGGGACGGTCGGCTGATGCTGGAAGTACGAGGGTTGCACGCCGAAGTGAACGGCGTCGAGATACTGAAGGGCGTCGACCTGAGTGTCAGCGTCGACCAGACGCACGCCATCATGGGGCCGAACGGCTCCGGCAAGAGCACGCTCGCCTACGTGCTGGCAGGGCGTCCGGGCTACGAGGTGACCGCGGGCAGCGTCACGTTCGACGGCGATGACCTGCTCACCCTGCCCGCCGAGGAGCGCGCCCGCAGGGGGCTGTTCCTCTCGTTCCAGCACCCGGTGGAGATACCGGGCGTGCGGATGGACCACTTCCTCCGCGCGGGCTACAACGAACTGCGCAAGAACGCGGGCGAGGAGCAGTTGGACCCGCTGAAGTTCGACCGGCTCATCCGCAGCAAGGCGAAGGCCGTCGAGATGGAACCGGCGATGACCAAGCGCGCGGTCAACGAGGGCTTCTCCGGCGGCGAGAAGAAGCGGAACGAGGTGCTGCAGATGGCGGTGCTGGAGCCGCGCCTGCGCATCCTGGACGAGATCGACTCCGGGCTGGACGTGGACGCGCTCCGCGAGGTCGCGCGCGGCATCACGGACCTCAGCGTCCCCGGCACGTCCACCATCCTCGTCACTCACTACGACCGCGTCCTCTCCTATCTCGAACCGGACCACGTTCACGTGCTCATCGACGGCCGCATCGCGCGCTCCGGCGGCAGGGCGCTCGCGAAGGAGATCGAGGAGCGCGGCTACGACTGGCTCGAGGCCGGAGCAGGCGTCTGACGCTCCGATGACCCAGCACGCAACCGCAACCGCATCCTGGTCCGAGCAGTTCCACCGCTTCGAGCACAACGGCGCGGAGATCAGCCCGGCGTGGCTGCGCGATGTTCGCAGGAGCGCGTTCGGCGACTTCGAACGCCTCGGCTTCCCGACCGCCCGCAGGGGCAACGAGCCGTGGAAGTACACCAACGTCCGCCCGATAGCCGACGCGGCGTTCACGCTCGCGGAGCACGCGCCGGACGCAAGCGCAGGCATCGACTACCACGCGTACGAGCTCCCCTGCCCGCGCGTCCATCAACTCGTGTTCGTGGACGGCCACTACGAGCCGGGGCTCTCCACCGAGCCCGTCAGCGAGGCCGGGTTGCACAGCGACGTGCTCGGACGCCACGGCGACGGCCCGGTCGTGGGGCGGCTCGCGGATGCCATCGAGTACCGCGTTCCGCTCGTGCGCGAGCACCTGGGGCGGCTCGCCCCCGCGTCGGGCAACGCGTTCACCGCGCTCAACACGGCGTTCCTGCGCGACGGCGCGTTCGTGCAGATACCGGACGGCACGTTCGTGCCGGAGCCGATCTACCTGCTCTTCATCTCCACCGGCGCGCAGGCCGTCGTCACGCACCCGCGCGTGCTCATCGCGGCGGGCGCAGACAGCAGCGCCACCGTCCTCCAGAGCTTCCACAGCCTGGACGGCGGCACGTATCTCACGAACGCGCTCACGGAGGTCGTCACCGCCCCCGGCGCGAACCTCCGCCTCTGTACGCTTCAGCGCGAGAGCAGCGACGCGTTCCACATCGCGACGACGCGCATGGAGCAGGCGCGCGACAGCCGCGTCTCGTCCGTTGCCGTCGACCTCGGCGGTCGGCTCGTTCGCCGCGAGACCGCCACGCTGCTCGGCGCGTCCGGCGCGAGCGTCGACCTCAACGGGCTGTACTACGGCGCGGGCGAGCGTCACGTGGACAACCAGACGTTCATAGACCATGCCTCGCCCGGGGCGTCGTCCAACGAGGTCTACAAGGGCATACTCGACGATGCATCGCACGGTGTGTTCGCCGGGGGCGTGCTCGTCAGGCCGGACTCGCAGCAGACCGTGGCGCACCAGGTGAACAAGAACCTGCTCCTCTCCTCCGACGCCGAGGTGGACACGCAGCCGAAGCTGGAGATATACGCGGACGACGTCACCTGTACGCACGGCGCAGCCGTCGGCCAACTGGACGCGGACGCGCTCTTCTACCTGAAGAGCCGCGGCATCGGCGAGGACGTGGCGCGCAACCTGCTGGTGCACGGGTTCGTGAGCGAGGTGCTGGACGCGATAGAGGACGGCGCGGTGCGGCAGCACGTCGAGCAGGCCGTCGCTGAGTGCCTGAGCGGGAGCCAGTGATGTACGACATCGCGCAGGTGCGAAAGGACTTCCCCATCCTCAACCGCATGGTCAACAACGTGCCGCTGGTCTACCTGGACAACGCGGCCACGTCGCAGAAGCCCGCGTCCGTCATCGCCGCGCTCGTCGACTACTACGAGCAGTACAACGCGAACGTGCACCGCGGCGCGCACACCCTCGCGATGGAAGCGACCGTGGCCTACGAGGAGGCGCGCGAGAAGGTCGCCGCGTTCATCAACGCGCCTTCTCCGGAGAACGTCGTCTTCGTGCGGAACACGACGGAGGCGATCAACCTCATCGCGCACACGTGGGCTGCGAAGCGCGTCGGCGCGGGCGACCGCATCGTCACAACGGAGATGGAGCACCACTCCAACCTCGTGCCGTGGCAGCACGTCGCACAAACGAACGACGCTGAGCTGCGACTGATGGCCGTCGGCGCGGACTACACGCTCGACCTCTCCGACCTCGATGAACTGCTGAGCCCCAACACGAGGCTCGTGGCGCTCACGCACATGTCCAACGTGCTCGGCACCATCACACCGGTGCAGGAGATAACGGAGGCAGCGCATCGCGTGGGCGCGCGCGTACTCGTCGACGCCGCGCAGAGCGTCCCGCACATGCCCGTGGACGTGCAGGAGATGGGCTGCGACTTCATGGCGTTCTCCGGCCACAAGATGGCAGGGCCCACCGGCATCGGCGGGCTCTATATCTCACCGGACGTCATGGACGAGGTCGAGCCGTTCCTGCGCGGCGGCGAGATGGTGCTGGAGGTGACGTACGAGAGCGCGACGTGGAACCGCCCGCCGATGAAGTTCGAGGCGGGCACGCCGAACATCGCGGACGCCATCGCGCTCGGCGCGGCGGTCGACTACCTGAGCGCTCTCGGCATGGAGCAGGTCCGCGAGCACGAGATAGCGCTCACCGGCTACGCGCTCGAACGATTCCGGGAACTCGAGGACGTGGAGACGTACGGCCCGACCGACCTCTCGGTGCGCGGCGGCGTCGTCTCGTTCTACATGAGCGGCATCCACCCGCACGACATCAGCCAGGTGCTGGACAGCTTCGGCGTCGCGATACGCGCCGGGCATCACTGCGCGATGCCGCTCGTCCGCAGCAAACTGCACGTCCCGGCGACCGCGCGGGCGAGCTTCTACCTCTACAATACGGAGCAGGAGGTGGACGTGCTCATCTCCGCGCTCAGGCAGACGATGGAGTATTTCGGCGATGCAGATGCCCGACAGGCTCGATGACCTCTACAAGGACATCATCCTGGACCACTACAGACGCCCGAGGAACCAGGGCCTGATCCTCGAGCCGGACCTGCAGTCGACGGGATTCAACCCGTTCTGCGGCGACCAGGTGATATTGACCGTCAGCCTCGACAGCGACGGGCGCATCAGCGGGACCGGCTTCGAAGGCGAGGGCTGCTCGATCAGCCAGGCGTCGGCGTCGATGCTCACGACCCACCTCTGCGGCCATACGATCGAGGAGGCGGAAGCGCTCGTGCAGACGTTCAAGGGCATCATGCAGGGCGACGAGCTCACCGAAGAGGAAGAGGACGCGCTCGGCGACATCATGGCGCTCCAGGGCGTGCGCGAGTTCCCCATCCGCATCAAGTGCGCCCTGCTCGGCTGGACGACCCTCCAGGACGCCATCGCCGACTACCGCAAGGCGCAGGCAGGCTGAGCCCTACCCTTCGTCCTCCACGACGACCGCGGTGCCATACGCCAGCAGCTCCGACGCGCCCTGCATCACCATGGACGTGACGAACCGCATCCCGACGATGGCGTTCGCGCCCATGGACTCCGCCTGTTCCACCATCCGCATGATGGCCTGCTCGCGCGACTCCGCCATGAGCCGCGTGTACTCCGTGACCTCGCCGCCCACGATGTTGCGCAGGCCGGCGACGATGTCGCGCCCGATGTTGCGCGCCCGTATCGTGTTGCCCTGCACGAGGCCTTTCACTTCGGTGATGCGCTTCCCCGGGACTGAGTCGGACGTGGCAAGGATCATCGGTCAACCTCCTCGAATCGTTCGCTCTTGCTCTCGCGTATCCGGTCGCGGACGACCGAGGCCATCAGCACGACGAACCCGACGATGACGGCGGCGATGGAGAGCCTTATCAGGAACGGGACCTCGTCGGCAGCGAACAGCTCGGCCAGCGCGTAGTAGACCCCGACGCCAAGCAGCCCAACCAGCCCGAGCAGCAACAGCCCCAACCCCACCGTCTGCATCTCGTTCACCTCCCACCGGGCGCCCGGCCTGCTCCAAAGTGTAGCAGTGTGGCTGTGCAACCGTGAGGCTGCGTGGGCCTACCGAAGCTCCACTTCGGTTGCGCCGTCTCCGCCTCGTTCGCGGGGAGCGAATGCGTACGACGCCACCGTGCTGCTGTCCGCGAGCCGCCGCCAGACCGCATTCCGGAGCGCGCCCGTCCCCTTCCCGTGCACGATACGAACGTGTGTAAGACCATAGGCGAGGGCGCTGTCGATGTAGGCGTCGAGCCGCTCGATCGCCTCGTTGGCGCGCTCGCCCCGCACGTCCAGTTCGATGCCGGGCGCAGGCGTGGAGAGCGGGATCGAAACGGCAGAACGAGCGGAACGCTGCCCTCGCTCCTCCTCGACCGGCTCTCCCGTACGGCGCAGGCGCGACACGTCCATCTGGAGCCGCGCCGAGCCCACGAGCACCTCCACGCGCCCCGAGTTGTCGGGCTCGGTCAGCACCGAGCCCTTGATACCCAGCGCGCCAACCTCCACCGTCTCGCCAACCGCGAGCTTCGTCTTACGCTCCGTCGGAGTTGACGCAGCGCGTTTCCCCCAGACCCGCGAGCGCAGCGCGCGCTGCACGTCCGCAACGTCCGCGGACGCCGCTTCCATCACGCGCGGAGGCGGCGGCTCGCCGCGGAAGGTCTGCCACTCCGCTGCGGACTCGGCCTGCCGCAGTTTCGCGCGGACACGGTTCGCCTCCTGGCGCAACTCGGCCCGCACCTCTTCCACGACCGACGCCTGCGCCGACTCCAGCGCCTCGACCTGCTTCGCGAGTCCCGCCGAGAGCTCCGCTGCCCTCGCCCGTTCCGCCTCCGCCTCGTCGAGCTTCTCCCGCGTAAGCGCGCGCTCCCAGCGTATCGCCGTCAGCAGCCCTTCGGTCTCGCGGTGCACGGGGCCGAGCCGCTGCTGCGCGGCCTCGATGATGCGCGCGTCCAGCCCCGTCCGGGCCGCGATATCCATCGCGTAGCTCCTGCCGGGCAGCCCCATCGTCAGCTTGTAGGTGGGGCGGAGCGTCTGCGGGTCGAGTTCCACGCTGGCGTTCTCCATCGCCTCGTGCTCCTCGGCGAGCGCCGCCAGCGGACGGTGGTGCGTCGTGACGACGCACGGCACACCCTGCTCCGCGAGGTGCGCCGCGACCGCGCAGCCGAGCGCCGCGCCCTCCTCCGGGTCCGTCGACGTGCCGAGCTCGTCGAACAGCACGAGCGAGCGCGGCGTCGCGTGCGCCAGTATCCCGGCGATGGCCGTCACATGCGAGCTGAACGTGGAGACCGCGTGTTCGATGCTCTGCTGATCGCCGATGTCGGCATACACGCCGTCGAAGAGCGGCAGCGACGTCTGCGGCGAGCACGGGAGCATCAGCCCGCTCTGCCGCATGAGCGCCATGAGACCGAGCGTTTTGAGCGCGACGGTCTTGCCGCCCGTGTTCGGGCCGGTCACGACGAGCACGGACACCGGCGGTTCCAGCGCGAGCGAGACGGGGACCGCCGCGCCGAGCAACGGGTGGCGCGCCTCGACGAGCCGTACGGCGTCGCCCTCTCCCACCGCCACGCCCCGGTACGTCCGGGCGTAGCGGGCCTTCGCGAGCGCGGCGTCCAGCCGCGCGACCATCTCCAGCGCGTGCATCGTCTCCGCAGCACGGCGCGCCACGCTCACCGTGAGCCGCTGCAGGATACGGCGCACCTCCTCCTGCTCCGCATCGCCGGCCTCCCGCCAGTGGTTCGTGCGGTGCACATTCGAGAACGGCTCGATGAAGAGCGTGGCGCCGGAGTCGGACGAGCCGTGGACGATGCCGGGCATCCTGCCCTTGAAGTCGGCCTTCACCGGCAGCACGAGCCTGCCGCCGCGCACCGTGTAGAGCCGGTCCTGCAGCACCTCGGCGCCGAGGTCGGAGTCGACGTACGCCTGCAAACCGCCCGCCGCCTGGTGGTAGGCGTCGCGGCTCTCGGAGCGGAGCTGGCGCAGCAGCGGGCTGGCGTCGTCCTTCACCTCGCCTGAGGGCGTCAGTTTCGAGCGCAGTTCCCGTTCCAGCGGACGCAGGTCGGCGATGTTGCGCGTGAGGCTCCGCAGGAGCGGAGAGCGCGACCGGGCTGCGCCGCCGAGCGCCTTCGCCGAGCGGGCGGCGTCGAGGCCGTCGGCGACGGCGATCAGCTCGCTGCCGAGGAGCATGCCGCCCATCGCGGCGCGCTGGACCAGAGGACGGGGGTCGTTGGAAAGTGAGAGCGACGGGGACTCGTCGAGCAACAGAGCGGCTTCGGCGGTCTCCTGCTGCAGTTCGGCGACAGCCGCGGCGTCGTAGACGGGTGTGAGCGCCAGCGCGCGTTCGCGGGACATCGGCGTGCGCGTATGGCTCGCCAGCGCCTCGCGGATGCGGGAAAACTCCAGCAGCTCCAGCGTCCGCTCGCGCAGTTCAGGCCCCGTCGCGGAAGCGGGCCGCACGTCCGGCAGGTTCGTCATCTTCCCCGGATTCTACAGGGGGCGGGTTGTTAACGTGTACGCACGCTTTCGCGCATGCTAAACTCAACCATTGCGCTATGCACCGGGAGGGTGCGGCGCGGAACGGAGGCTCCGGGGCAACGTGCGGGTCATCGGGCTGACGGGCGGGATCGGCACTGGCAAGAGTGAGGCCGCGAGCATCCTTGCGAGCCTCGGCGCAGTGGTTATCGACGCCGACGCAGAGGGACACCGCGCCTATGCGAAAGGGACCATCGGCTGGAGGCGTCTCGTCGAGATATTCAGCAGCGGCATACTGAACGACGATCAGGAGATAGACCGCGCCCGGCTCGGGGAGCTCGTTTTCGCCAACCCCCAGGCGCTCGCCTGGCTGAACGCCGCGATCCACCCGCTCATCCGTCAGCAGATGGCGCGGGCGATCGAGCAGCACCGGCAGAACGGCGAGCACGCCGTCGTCATCGACGCAGCACTGCTCTACCAGGCGAAGTGGGACGACCTCGCTGACGAGGTGTGGGTCGTCTCCGCGCCCCCCGCAACGGTGCTGGAACG
Source organism: Dehalococcoidia bacterium (assembly GCA_965206315.1). GTDB lineage: Bacteria > Chloroflexota > Dehalococcoidia > Lucifugimonadales > Australimonadaceae > Bin16. The sequence continues at coordinate 2,290,643 of OZ242210.1, read as the reverse complement.
CCTGCAGAAGCGCGGGCTGGCTCCAGAAGACGTGCGGCGGCGAGCCGAGGCGCAGAGCGGGGCCGAGGCCGCGCTGAGCAGAGCAGACGCTATCATCGAGAACTCGGGCTCGCCGGAAGACCTGCGGGCGCGCGTTCAGGGACTGTGGGAAGAGAGAATCCTGTCCGTAAGGTAGTGCGACACATGGCAAACCAGACGACCCAGCTCTATCAGCAGCACAACATCGAGGAGTACTTCGTCGATAAGGAGCCCTTCTACCTGGAGGTCGCCGACGAGATCGACATCTTCGAGGCAGCCTACGCCACACGGGTGCCTATCCTGCTCAAGGGACCGACCGGCTCCGGCAAGACGCGTTTCGTCGAGTACATGTCGTGGCGCCTCAACCAGGCCCGCAAGCGCGATGGGCGCGCCGAGCAGATGTCTCCCCTCGTCACCGTCGCCTGCCACGAGGACCTCACCGCGAGCGACCTGGTCGGGCGCTACCTGCTCGAACCGGAAGGCACACGCTGGATAGACGGCCCGCTCACCCGCGCCGTCAAGCACGGCGGCATCTGCTACCTCGACGAGGTCGTCGAGGCGCGGAAGGACACCACCGTGCTCATCCACCCGCTCTCCGACCACCGCCGCCTGCTCCACATCGAGAAGATCGGCGAAGTGCTGGAGTCGCACCCCAACTTCCTGCTCGTCATCTCCTACAACCCCGGCTATCAGAGCGCGCTGAAGGACCTGAAGCACTCGACGCGCCAGCGCTTCATCGCCATCGAATTCGACTTCCCGCCGCGCGACCTCGAGGGGCCGATCATCCAGCACGAGAGCGGCGTCGACCTCACGACCGCCCAGCAGTTGGCGCTGCTCGGCGAGAAGATACGCAACCTCATCGGACAGGGCCTTCAGGAAGGTGTCAGCACGCGCCTGCTCATCTACGCGGGCAAACTCATCGAGTACGGCATCGCGCCGCGCAGGGCGTGCGAGGTCGCTATCGTGTGGGGCCTCACCGACGACCACGAGACGCAGGCAAGCGTGATGGAGATCGTGACCTCCATCTTCGCGTAATGGCGGCCACCTTGCAGACAACGCCGGTACCGGCGGAAGCAGCCTCCCGCATCGAGGCGTTGCGCACGGCGCTCGCCTCGCGCAAGCCATCCGCGCCGTCTGACACGGACGGAGCGCGGCCTGCCGCCGTCCTCATCCCCCTACACTTCCACGACGGCGAGTGGCACGTCATCCTCAACGTGCGGTCGCAGTTCGTGGGCATGCACCAGGGCGAGATCGCCTTCCCCGGCGGCAAGTACGAACCGAGCGACCCGGACATGCTCGCTTGCGCCCTGCGCGAGGCGCACGAGGAGATGGGCATCGCCCCCGAGGACGTGGACGTTATCGGCTCGCTGGAACCTGTCCTTACTCGAACAGACTACCTCGTCTGGTCCACGGTGGGGGTCATCCCGCACCCGTACCGGTTCGAGGTCGATGAGAACGAGGTCGCCGAGATCATCGAGATCCCGCTCGACCACCTGCTGACCGACGCCGCGGAACGCCACGAGGCGAGGCTCCAGCCGGACGGCAGCCTGCTACAGCGCAAGGCGTACGTCCACGGCCCCGACCTCGTATTCGGCGCGACGGCCTGGATACTCGCGCAACTGCTCGACCTGCTGCGGGACCTGCGCCCCGATGATGCGGGCCAGGAGAAGGAGACGGCGTGACGAACGAGCACGACAGCGTCATCGAGGAGCTGAAGAAGCACCCGTCCGCTCTCATCTCCGCCTACGAAGCGGTCGCCGACGAGGTAACCGAGGCACTGGGCCCCGCTCCTGCACTGCGCTGGGCGCAGCAGGGCGTCCGCATCGCATCGCAGGGGCCCCGCGCATGGGAAGCGGCCACGGAGTACTTCAAGGCGTCGCCGCAGGTCGTGCAGACCATCGGATTCACCCAGTTCGAGCGGTGGGCTGAGAGCGGCATCGAACTCACCGCTGAGGCGCCCGTCATCGCGGCGTCGTTCTTCCGTGCCAGTCCGCGCGTCCTCCCCACCCTCGCGCCGCGTCACATCGCCGGATGGGCCGGGCTCGGGCGAGGGCTCTCCAAGGGCACATGGAAATCGTCCAGCCTCGCGGCGCGCTTCTTCGACGTCAGCGACGAACTCGTGCAGCAGGTCAACTTCCACGAGCTGCAGCTGTTCGTCTCACTTGTGCAGACGCTCGCCAGCCGCTCCTACGACCTCGCCGCCGAGGCGCTCGTGCTTGGCCAGCGCGTTCTGCCCGCCGTCAGCGAGCGCGAGGAGCTTATCTCGCTCGCCAAGGTGCTCGCCGAAACGAGCTGGCGCGAGGTGCGCGGCTCGTTCGAGGCCGCGACCCGCGTCGGCAACAGCGTCGACCGCCGCCTGCGCCCGCGCTACTTCGCGCTCAGCGAACGGCTCGCGCGGCAGGGGCTCGGCAACGTCTCCGCCTTCATGGTGGAGAGCGCGCAGTCGCTCGGCCTGCTCCCGCAGGAGTTGCAGACGATGGTGCTGGAACGGGCGGAAGACCTCGCCGACACCTCCGCCGAGGCCGTCAGCGCCTTCCTGCGCACCGCGCCCAGCGTGCTCGACCGCATCAGCCCCGCGCAGCTGGACACCTGGTTCGGGCGCGGCCTCGAGTTCCTGAAGGAGAACCCGGACGCGGGCATCGCCTACTTCCGGCTCGAGTCCGCCCGCGCCGAGACGCTGCTCGACCAGCTCTCGTCCAGCATCGAACTGGAGAAGGTACACGGACTCCTTCGCATGTACTCCAACGCGCTCGCCGGCACCGAGGTCGAACTGCAGGAGTCGACCGACATCACCCACCGCAACATCGGCTGGGTCTCCGTGGAGTTCGCCACGACCGACGGCAAGAGCGTCTTCCTGCCGCCAACGGTCGATCTGCGCGACACCAAGAGCGAGAACTTCGCATGGCTCAAGGTCGTCACCACGCACCAGGTGGGACACCTGGAGTTCCAGAGCTTCGACTTCGACTTCCACGCGCCCTCGGCAGGGTTCAACGACTACCGCGAGGGCATCGCGGAGGGTCTCGACGCGACTCCGGGCACGACCGAGGTCGCCTCGTTCTTCGACCTCTTCCCGGTCCGCGCGATGGCCGCCGACCTCTTCTCAACCACGGAGAGCGCCCGCATAGACCAGCGCATCGTGGAGCAGTACCGCGGGCTCGCGCCGAGCTACGAGCGCGTGCAGAACGACGCCCTCGCGTCGCGCGGCCCGATCGAGATGATGCCGGCCCAGCAGGCGCTCATGGAGATGCTCATCCGGCAGAGCCTCGGACAGAGCACCGCGCGCATCCCCTCCACCTACGCCGCACAGGCGCGGCAGCTCGCCGGCCTGCTGCGCAGCGTGCGCAACCGCGACGCCACGGTCGAGGACTCCGCCGAGGCCGCGCTGCGCATGTACTACACGCTCTCCCAGGTGCCCAACGCATTCGTGCCGCTTGACGACTGGGAGGACGCCGACCTCTCCAACGCCGGCTTCGACGAACCGACGCTCGAAGAGATCGTCGAGCGCCTGCGCGCCGAGGCCGAGGAACAGCAGGAGGAGGCGTCAGGCGACGAGTACGAATCGCCGGACGACGTCGACTACCGGGGCGACTTCAAGCCGGAGATGGTGCAGCTGCTCGCCCAGATGCGCGGGCAGGCCGAGCCCGGCGAGGAAGACGGCTCCGAGAGCGCGCAGGGCATATCGCAGGCCGAACTGGAGCAGGCGCTGCGCGAGTCCACGGAGATCGACTTCGCCGACGACGCCGAGGTGACCACCGTTGCCGCCAACATGATGAAGGAGATGGGCGCGGACGCCCCGCAGAACCCCGCGGGCTCCGGCTACAACCAGATACCGCACGTCGACGAGGAAGGCGGGCCGCTCGAAGCGCTCGAACCCCGCTCCTACGCCTACGACGAGTGGGACTTCCGCGCCAACGACTACCGCCCGCGCTGGTGCATCGTGCAGGAGCGCCTCGCCGTCTCCGGGGAGACCGCCTTCTACAACGAGACGATGCACTCCTACGCCGGGCTCATCGAGCAGATCAGGCGGCAGTTCGAGTCCGTCCGCCCGGAGATGTACCGCAAGGTGAAGCGCCTGCCGGAGGGCGAGGATGTCGACCTTGACGCCGGCATCGAGGCGCTCATTGACCTGCGGAACAACATGACGCCGGACGAGCGCATCTACTGGCGGCGCAACAAGGACGAGCGCGATGTCGCCGTCGTCTTCCTGCTCGACATGAGCGCCTCCACCGCGGAGGCCGTCGAGGAGAGCTCCCGCGAGTCCGACTGGAACGCCCCCGGCGACCCGGTCGCTTACACCGCGTGGCTCCGCGCCCGCAGGGGGGAGACCGCCCGCCGCCCCTACAAGCGCATCATCGACGTCGAGAAGGAGTCGATGGTGCTGCTGATGAATGCGCTGGAGACTATCGGCGACCGCTACGGCGTCTACGGCTTCTCCGGATTCGGGCGTGAGAACGTCGAGTTCTACGTCATCAAGGAGGTCGAGGAGCTCTTCTCCGATCGCGTGAAGCGCCGGATGGACAAGGTCGCCCCGCTCCACGCCACGCGCATGGGCCCGGCGATACGTCACGCCACCACCAAGCTCGCCAATGTGGACGCCAAGACCAAGTTCATGTTCGTCATCAGCGACGGCCGCCCGCAGGACCGCGGCTACTCACGCGAGGGCGTCGAGAAGGAGTACGCCGTGCAGGACACGCGCATGGCCCTCATGGAGGCGCGCAACATCGACATCACGCCGTTCTGTCTCACCGTCGACCGCAACGGCCACGACTACCTGCGCACCATGACCGGCGACCTCAACTACGAGGTGCTCCCGGACATCATGGAACTCCCCCGCCGCCTGCCGCAGCTGTACAAGAAGATCACGCTGTAGAGGCGGAGTTGGGTGTAGGGACGATAGCCGGCCGAACTGCGCCGGGATCCGGTCCTGCCTGTGACACACGGCCATTGCCCCTTGGTTCGAGGGCGCTCTACACTCCTGGTGACAGTTGTTCGTCGGAGGGGCCATGAACATCAGACTGCCGTTCCCGCGCAGAAGTGTCGCGGCTCGTGGGCACGCGATCTACCGCAAGAAGATACGCCCTCTCGTGTACCCGCAGATGAAGGGGCAGATCGTCGTCATAGACGTAGACAGCGGCGATTATGCGATAGACGACGACGATGCGCGCGCCTTCGAAACTCTCCTGACCAGGCGGCCAGGCGCGCGCACCTGGGCTGAGCGCGTTGGCTATAGAGCCCTCTACAGCACCGGAGGAGGCGCCATCCCCGATGACGATGGGTAGCGGGACGGTGCGCGGGAGAGAAGCCTTCGTTCAGATGCTCATCGTGGATAGGGCAAGTAACGAGCAGCCTGTAGTCGCAGTGCTGGACACGGGGTTCACGGGATATCTTGCGTTGCCGCAGCCGATGATCAGTCAGCTTGGACTGCTCAGCCAAGGCGAAGGGCGGATTACCCTCGCTGATGGAAGCGTGCAGATGCACGATATCTACCGCGCCGTGGTCGTATGGCACGGCGAGCAGCAGACCGTCCCCATAATGGGGATGGGGGACAAACCTCTCATCGGGATGCGGCTGCTCAGCGGCAGCCGCGTCACACTGGACGTGGTCGACGGCGGCGCCGTGACCATCGAGCCGCTCGCGGCCTAGACCCACCCGCTCCCACGCCTGCCATCTGCTAACATCCGCCTGCCATGGACTTCGAACTCGAATGGACGCCTGAGCAGGACGCGTTCCGCGCAGAGGCGCGCGCCTGGATAGAGGCGAACGTTCCAGATATCCCCGACCACCCCGACCCGGCCAATCTCACCCGCGAGGAGTACGAACTCCAGCGCGAGTTCGGGCGCAGGCTGGGCGCGAAGGGCTGGCTCTACCCCACGATGCCTGCCGAGTACGGCGGCGGCGGGCTCTCCATGGAGCTCGCTATGGCGCTGGAGGAGGAGCTCGACCGCTACAACATGCCGCTCCCGCCCTACTACGACACCGGCGGGAAGCTCGGCGGGGTCGCCATCCTCGTCTGGGGCACGGAGGAGCAGAAGGCCCACTTCCTCCCGATGATCCTGCGCGGCGAGATACGCACCTGGCAGCTGCTCACCGAGCCCGAGTCCGGCTCCGACCTCGCGAGCGTCCGCACGACCGCCATCCGCGACGGCGACGAGTACGTCGTCAACGGCACCAAGATATTCGTCGGCAGCAGCCATGGCGCCGAGTACTCGTGGATGATCGTCGTGATCGACCCGGACGCGCCGCGCCACGAGAACCTCGGCTGGCTGATGATGCCGATGGACCTGCCCGGCATCACGGTCGAGCAGATGGACCTCCTCTTCGTCGGCGGCGAGCGCGGGGCCGCGAGCGGCATCAAGAACACGGTCTACTTCGACAACGTCCGCGTGCCCGCGTTCAACCTCGTCGGCGGCGAAGGCAACGGCTGGAAGGTCGCAGGGACGCACCTCGAGATCGAGCACGGTCTGCTCCGCAGCGCCGTCCGCGACGACCCCCTCACTGCGCGCGTATTCGACTACGCCCGCAACGCGAAGCGCAGCGGCAGGCCGCTCCTGGACGACCAGGACGTACGCGACCGCCTCGTCGACTTCTATATCGACGCGGAGGTAACGCGCCTGCTGCACTTCCGCAACTACGCCTGGCGCGGCCAGAGCAGGCAACTCACCTACGAGGGCGCGCAGGCATACCTCTACCAGAAGCGCGGCCAGCTCTCCAAGGCGCGCGCCGTGCTGGACGTGATGGGCCCGCAGGCGCTCGTCGAAGCCCCGGACGAGTGGGCCGTCGCCGGCGGCCACGTCGAGGTGCACCAGCGCGGCGCCATCGTCGACCAGCACCCCGGCGGCACCGCCGAGATACAGCGCGTCATCATCGCGCGGCGGCTCGGCATCGGGCGCGACGTCCGGGAGGAGCCGGGGAGGCTGCGCTAGCGATGGACCTGCTCCTGAACGAACAGCAGCGCATGCTGCAGTCCACCATCCAGGACCTGCTGCGCCGCGACTTCACGAAAGAAACGCTCGTCTCCATCGACGCCGGATCCGCGGACGTGGCGCAGGGCTGGCCTGCGCTCGCCTCCACCGGCCTGCTCGGTAGCCTCGTGCCAGAGGCCCACGGCGGCGTTGGCGGCTCGTTCGGCGACGCGGGCGTCCTGTTCGAGGAGCTCGGCAGAGGCCCCGTGCCCGGCGCGCACTTCTCGTCCGGCGTCTTCGCGGCGCTCGTCCTGCAGGAGTGCGGCAGCGAGGAACAGCAGGCCGCGCACCTGCCCGCCATCGCATCGGGCGATGAGGTGTTCGCCGTCGCCGTCACCGAGCCCGAGTACGGCTGGGAGCGCGGCGACGTGCAGATGACCGCCGAGCGCACCGCTGACGGCTACGCGCTCACCGGCGTGAAGCTCCACGTCCCGGACGCCGTGCAGTCAACCCACCTGCTCGTAGCGGCCCGCACCGGTGGCGAGTCCATCGGTCTGTTCATCGTGCCTGTCGGCATATCCGGCGTTGTGTGCAGAACGCTTAGCGGGCTCTCGACAGGCCTCGGGGAGGTGCGGCTGGACAGCGTCGCCGTCGGCGAGGACGCGCTGCTCGGCGGCGCGCCGGACGCCTGGGATGCCTTCGAGCGCGCGATGCTCGAGGCAACCGCTGTCCTCTGCGCATACCAGGTCGGCGGGCTGGAGAGCGTCTTCCAGATGTGCCTCGAATACAGCCGCACGCGGCGGCAGTTCCAGCAGCCCATCGGGCGCTTCCAGCGCGTGCAGGACCACATCATCGACATCGTGAACCACCTCGACGCCGCGCGCTGGACGACCTACGAGGCGCTCTGGAAGCTCGACACAGGGCGCCCAGCCGCGAGTGGCGTGCACATGGCCGCCGCACTCGCGAGCGAGGGCTACTACCTCGCCTGCAACGCCGCGCACGACGTGCACGCGGGCGTCGGCATCGTCCGCGAGTACGGCCTCACGCTCCACACCCGCATGTCCCGCACCCTCTACCACCACCTCGGCAGCCCCCGCTACCACCGCCGCAGGCTCGCCGGGGCGCTCGGCCTTTAGCCGGGCCTGCCCATGCTCTCCCCGTACCGCGTCATAGACCTCGCCGACGACCGGGGGATCTTCTGCGGGCGCGTTCTCGCCGACCTCGGGGCCGAGGTGATCAAGGTGGAGCCTCCCTCCGGCGACCCCGCACGGCGCATCGGCCCGTTCCACCGCGACGAGCCCAGCGTCGAGAACAGCCTCTTCTGGCAGCTCTACGCCGCGAACAAGAAGAGCGCTGCACTCGACATCGAGTCGGACGGCGCACGCGATGCCCTCCGACGCCTCATCGCCTCCGCCGACTTCCTCGTCGAATCGTTCCGCCCCGGCTACCTCGACGGCCTCGGTCTCGGCTACGACGACGTGCGCTCCATCAACCCCGCACTCGTCTACGTCTCGATAACGCCGTTCGGTCAGGACGGCCCATACCGCGACTTCGCCGCGACCGACCTCACCGGCTCGGCGCTTAGCGGGTTCGCCTATCTCACCGGCGACCCGGACCGACCGCCGCTCCGCGTGAGCGTGCCGCAGTTCTGGACGCTGGGCGGCGCCGCGGGCGCGGCGGGCGCGATGACGGCGCACGCGCACCGGCTCCACACCGGGCGCGGTCAGCATGTGGACGTCTCCTGCCAGCAGGCGCTCACCCGAACGCTCTCCCATGCGCCGCAGTTCTGGGACATGAACGAGGTCATCCTCAAGCGCTCCGGCCCCTTCCGCCCCATCGGCGACGGACGCAACCTCCGCGTGAACTTCGAGTGCGCCGACGGCTACGTCAACTACATCCAGCCCGGAGGCGCGACCGGCGGTCGCGGCATGGCCGCCCTCTGCGAATGGATGGACGAGCACGGCGAGGGCCACCCGCTGCTCAACGAGACCGACTTCGGCGCCTACGGCTTCGGCCAGTTGCCCGACGACGTGCTCGACGCGATGAGCGAGACGCTCGAGGCGTTCTTCCGCTCCCGCACGAAACGCCACCTCTCCGAGGAGGCGATCAAGCGGCGCGTCCTGCTCTTCCCCGTGAACGATCCCGCCGACGTCTGCTCCTATCCCCAACTCGCCGCGCGCGGCTTCTTCCGCGAGACCGAGGCGCCGGACGATGGCACGATGACCACCCTCGGTCCGTGGGTGAAGTCCAGCGAGCGCCCGCTGCAACTCCACCGCGCGCCGCGGCTCGGCGAGCACACGGATGAAGTGCTCACCGGCCTTGGCCTCTCGCAGGACGAGATAGCGGCCCTGCGCACATCGGGAGCGGCGCGATGACCCAGCCATCCGCTCAACCATTCCAGGGGCTGCGCGTCCTCGACTTCTGCTGGGTCGTCATCGGCCCCATGACGACGCGCTACTTCAGTGACTTCGGCGCGGAGGTGCTGCGCGTCGAGTCGTCGCTGCGCCCTGACGTGATACGCCACGGCCTGCCGTTCGCCGAGGGCAAGCCCGGGACGAACCGGAGCGGCTACTGGGCGAACTACAACAGCGGCAAGCTCGGCCTCGGCCTCAACATGGGCGACGAGCGCGCCCGTCACCTCGCCTTCCGCCTCGCGACCGAGTGGGCGGACGTCGTGACGGAGAACTTCACGCCCGGTACGATGGAGCGGTGGGGGCTCGGCTACGACGCGCTCCGGCGACACAACCCCGGCCTCGTGATGTTCAGCGCGTCGATGCTCGGGCGCGGCGGCCCATACGACTCCCAGCCCGGCTTCGGCCCCGTCCTCACCGCGCTCTCCGGACACACCAACTTCACCGGCTGGCCGGACCGCGTGCCCGTCAGCCCTTATGGCGCGTACACCGACTTCCTCATCCCGCATATCGCGTTCTCTGCCGTCTGCGCCGCGCTCGACCACAAGCGGCGCACCGGCCAGGGGCAGTACCTCGACCTCTCGCAACTGGAGGCAGCGCTCTACTTCGCGGGGCCTCCCGTGCTCGACTACCTCGCGAACGGGCGCATCCAGACCCGCAACGGCAACCACGACCCGGACATGACCCCGCACGCCGTCTACCGCTGCGACGGCAACGACCGCTGGTGCGCCATCACCTGCCCCACCGACGCCGAGTGGCGCGTCCTCGCCCAGACGATAGGCCGCACCGACCTCGCGGACGACCCCAGCCTCGCCACGCTCGACGGGCGCAAGCAGCGCGAGTCTGAACTCGATGCCGCTATCGAGGCGTGGACGATCACGCGCTCGCCCGACGAGGTGATGCAGGCGTGCCAGGCCGCGGGCGTCCCCGCCGGCGCGGTGCGCGACTGCCGCGACCTCTTCGACGATCCGCAGGAGGCGCATCGAGGCCACTTCGTGTTCATGGACCACCCGGAGATGGGACGCTACGCCTCGGACGCCAACTGCTTCCTGCTCTCCCAGACCGCGCCCGAGTACCGCCGCGCTCCCCTGCTCGGCGAGCACACCGAGTACGTCATGCGCGAACTGCTCGGCATGCCGGAGAGCGAGTACCGCGTCCTGTCCGACGAAGGCGTGTTCCAGTAGGCGGAGGAAACAGCATGAGCAAGGAGACATTCGGTGAGGCAGTGGAATTCTTCCTCGACGTGGCGTCCCGCGTGCCTGACGACGCCTGGACGAACGAGGCGCTGGGCGTCTGGAACGTCCGCGACCTCGTCGGCCACACCAGCCGCGCCATCCTGCTCGTGGAGGAGTACTCCACCGAGGGAACCGCGCGGAGCGGCGTCGGCACGCCGGACGAAATCGCGGAGCGCGGGCGGCAGGCGGGCCGGGCACTCGGCGACGACCCGGTAGGCGCGCTGCGTACGCTGGCCGACCGGGTGCTCGCGCTCGTGGACGGCTTGCCGGACGACCACCCCATGCACACGCCGGGCGGCGTACGTCCGCTCTCGCGCTACCTCCCTACCCGCGTTGCCGAGCTGACGATACACACCGTCGACCTCGCCAACGCGCTGGGGATGAACGTCGAGCCGCCGCGAGAGTGCGTCCGCGCCACGCTCTACGTCCTCGCCGATTACGCCGTGCGGGAGCACAAAGCCGTAGAGGCGGCGTTCGCCCTGACGGGCCGCGCGCCCCTGCCCCCGGGCTTCAGCGTCGTGCCCTAGCTCACGCCCCCGCCTCGTCCCGCTCCGTGATAGGCTTGCGGTTAAGACCCCCGGACGCGGGAGGAGGCGCATGGCGGATAAGCCGCTGGACGGCAAGGTCGCGCTCATAACCGGCGCGGGCAGTTCGATGGGCATGGGGCGCGAGATGGCGCTCGCACTGGCAGGAGCCGGAGCGCGCGTCGCCCTCATGGACATCGACGCCGACCAGTTGGAGCGCAACGCGAACGACGCCCGTGAGATCGGCGGCGACGGTTGCGCGCTCCCTGTCGTCGGCAGCGTCAACAGCTGGGACGACGCCCAGCGCGCCGTGAGCGAGACCATCGCGGGACTCGGCGGGCTGCACATCGTTATCAACAACGCGGGCGTGCCCAGCCGCCGCCCCGGCGGCTTCTGGGATCTGCCTCCTGAGGAGTGGGTGCACGCGCTCAGCGTCAACACGAACGGACCCTTCCTCATGGCTCGCGCAGCCATCGGCCACCTGCGCGAGCAGGGCTGGGGGCGCATCGTCGGCGTCACCACGAGCCTCGACACCATGATCCGCAACCTCCCCTACGGCCCGTCGAAGTCCGCGCACGAGTCGTTCATCGCCATCATCGCCAAGCAGTTGGACGGCTCCGGCGTCACCGCGAACGTCCTCATCCCCGGCGGGGCCACGAACACCAACTTCATCTCGGACGCCGACGTACGCGACCGTGACGCCCTCATCCAGCCCGTCGTGATGCGCGCGCCCATCGTCTGGCTCGCCTCCGACGAGGCCAACGAGACCACCGGGCGACGCATCATCGCCTCGAAGTGGGACGAGAGCCTGCCCATCGAACAGCGCCTGGAGGCTGCGGCGGCGCCCGCCGCCTGGCCCCAGCTCGGACGCCCCGCCACTGAACAGGGGCCGTAAGGAGCACGACATGACCACCAACCCGCACGACGAACTGCAGGAAGCAGCCCTCAACCACCTCTGGATGCCGACCCAGGACTGGAGCGACCTCGCCGAGAACGGCGTGACGTTCATGGACGAGGGCGACGGCGTCCGCATCAGGTCCGGCGACGGCAGGTGGGGCTACGACGGCATCGCCGGGCTGATGCTCGTGAACGTCGGCCACGGACGCCAGGAGATCGTGGACGCCGTCGCGGGGCAGTTGGGCAAACTGCACTACGCCAACACGTTCAAGTACGGCTCGGAGCCGGTGGTGCGCTTCGCCGCCAAGGTCGCCTCGCACACGCCGGGCGACCTCAACCGCACCTACTTCACCAGCGGCGGCTCCGAAGCGGTCGAGACCGCCCTGAAGATCGCGTACCGCTACCACTACAACCGCGGCGAGCCCGGCAGACGCAAGTTCATCGGGCGCGAGGGCTCCTACCACGGCACGACGCGCGGCGCGCTCAGCGTCTCCACCTCAGCCGTCCTCGACCGCCCCAGCTACGGCGAGATCCTGCCGGACAACTTCCTCGCCGCCCCGCAGCCCGCGTACTACCGCCGCGAGGACGAATCGCTCTCGCCGTCCGAGTTCAGCATCCGGTGCGCACAGGCCGTCGAGGACATCATCCTCGAGGAGGGGCCGGAGACCGTGGCCGCCGTCATCGCGGAGCCCGTCTCCTTCTCCGCCGGGGTCGCCATACCCTCGGCCGAGTACTGGCCGATGCTCCGCGACATCTGTGACCGCCACGGCGTGCTGCTCATCGCGGACGAGGTCATCACCGGCTGGGGACGCACCGGCAGGTGGTTCGGTATCGAGCACTGGAACGTCGTGCCGGACATGATGACGATGGCCAAGGGCATCACCAGCGGCTACTTCCCCGTCGGCGCGTGCGTGGTGCGCGACGCCGTGTTCGAGGAGTTCCAAGGCGGGCCCGAGACAACGTACCGCCACGGCATCACCTACGGCGGACACCCTGCCGGCGGCGCGGCGGGCCTCGTGAACGTCGACATCATGGAGCGCGAGGACCTCATCGGGAACTCGGAGCGGATGGGCAAGCGCCTCCTCGACCGGCTCGAAGCGCTCCGCGACCGTCCCACTGTCGGCGACGTGCGCGGGCTCGGCCTCATGTGCGCCATCGACCTGGTCTCCGACAAGGAGGCGAAGACGCCCCTCGCCGAAACGCCCGGCGCGGTCGAAGGCCTCAACCAGCGCCTGCTCGACGGCGGGCTCTACACCCGCGCGACGCGCCAGGTCTTCTTCGCGCCCCCGCTCTGCGTCACCGCGGAGGAGATCGACGACATCGCGGACATCTTCGAGCGCTCGCTCACCGCGACGGAGCAGGAGCTCGGCCTGGCGTGAACCGCCCGCGCCCCCTCGCGCGTGGAACTGCTGCGCTGACCTCCTTCGCCAGCGCCATCGTTGTGGTGGCGCTGCTGGCCGCCTGCGAATCCGCGCCCACTGCCACTCCTGCCGCAACGCCTACGCCGTCCCCTGCATCGGCGGCCACGCTCACGCTTGTCCCAGCCACCGCCACCCCTACGCCGGACGAGCCTACTCCCGCGTTCCTGCTCGACGCGCTGCTGAACGTGTTCGGCTACCGGCAGGACGGCACGGCAGAGGTCGAGCTGTCCATCGAGCTCCGCAACGACGCCGGGCCTGCACACGAGTCACCGATCGTGACGGTCGAATGCGAGTTGAACGGCGAGCCGGTGAGCGGCTGCGGCGGCCCGTTGGACGGCCTCTTCCTGCCGGACGGCGTCGGCCGTGAGGAAGCAGCCATGCGCCTCCGGGCGCCGATGGGCACGGGACTGCGCGCCGTGTTGGACGACGGCGCCGCGTCGAACACCGAGGTCGTGCCGGAGCGCATCCTCGGCGTCGAACGCGACACCTGGGCGTGCTTCAGCGACAGGCCGCAACGCAGCGCCACGTACGAGAACGACTTCCTCGGCGGGTGCGGCGGGTGGACGTCCGGCGAAGTGCTGAAGTGGGACCCGGACGAGCCGGTGCGCGTCTGGGCAGACCCCACCGGCGACGCCCGCTACGTGCGCATCCTCGAACAAACGCTCGATGAACTCGCGCCGCTGCTCAACCTCGATGTCGAGTGGGCGACGACGGAGGCGGAGGCGACGCTCCGGGCCTACGTCGGCGTGCCATCCGAGCGGGCCGCGAGCACCGGCCTCGACGCGTTCTGCCAGGACACGGTCGGCTGCGGCGGGCCCGATTCCTTCGACGATGGTGCTATCACAGGCGCATCCATGAGCGTCTGGTTGAACGGCCCGCAGGAAGCCCCGCTGACTGAAAACGAGATCGCGCACGCAACGCTGCACGAGGCCCTGCACGCGCTGACCGCGATGCACCACCGCCCCGCCGCAAGCAGCGTCATGTCGGTCAACGCCGCGCTCCGCCTGCCCGGGCTCAGCGACTCCGACGAGGCCCTGCTGCACCTGCACGCCCACCCGCTCGTCCAACCCGGCATGACGATGCCCGAGGTCGAGCGCCTCATCGTGTTCGTCGACGAACTGCTCGACCCTCCCCCACCTGCCGCCGGCAACGACGGCATCCGGCTCGCCGAAAGCGCCTACGCCGCGCTGCTGGACGCCGGTTCCGCACGCTTCGACGTTCGCGGCGGCTGGCCCGACAGGGGCTGCGAGCGGACCTTCGCGGGCAGCCACGCGATCGGACGGTTCGCAGGCGGCTACCCCAGCCTCGTCCGCTTTGACGGCAGCCCGGGCGACGTCGTCCTTGCTCACTCCCAGGCTGGGGGTTGGCAGGGTTGGCATCGAACATCGGGCGGATGGAAGAAAGGCAGCCTCGAACAGGTCTATGAGGCAACCCCCTGGCGCCTCGCGTTCGCCGATCCCGTGGAGATGCTCCTCAACGTCATCGCCCACGCCGAGCCCGGCAGCATCGGCGTCACGCGAGGCTCAGATGAGACCGTCGAACTCGGCGCAACCCCGCGGTACGTCCCGATGCTCGAGTGGGCGAGCGGCGTCGTGCTCCGCGTCGGCATCACGCTCGACTCTGAGACGCACCGCATCTCGGCCTACAACATGCACTGGGACTTCGACGCCCCCGAAAGCACGGTCTGCACCCGGTACGAGGTGCGCGCCACGAACGGCGAGTACGGCGTGCCGGTAGAACTGCCTGCCGCTATCAGCGGGGATTTCTAGCGGCCCGCCAGCTCAGCTATCGCTGCAACGGCGCGCTCCACGTCGCTCTCGTCGTTGAACGCAGCCGTGCAGATCCGTATGCCCGGGGGGTGCGCAACGTGACGCGCCACGATCCGATGCGTCTCCCACAACGCCTCGACGAACGCAGGCGCCTCCCAGCCTTCCACGCTGATCACCGTGATGGCGCACGCCGTCGGACCGCCGGCAGGCCCGGTGATGCTGACCCCGCCGATGCCGGACAGCTCCGCGCGCAGCGACGTCGCCAGCCTGTGGGTGTGCTCCTCGACACGCTCAGGGCCCAACTCGCGATTAATGCGTACCGCCTCCGCGTACCCGGCGCGCTCCGCGACGCCCTGCGACGCCAGCGAGTACTGTCCGAGCCCCGACCGGAACCCCGTGCCGGGCCGTCTCAGGAGCGGCGTCAGCAGCTCCCTGCGGTCGGGCCGCACGTAGAAGGCGCCGCTGCCCGTCGGACCCATCAGCCACTTCTGCCCCGATGTGGCGTAGAAATCGACGCCCATCGCGGTGAAGTCCATCGCGATGTGCCCTCCTGTCTGCGCCCCGTCCAGCAGCACCAGCGCGCCCACTTCGTGCGCCGCCGCCACGATCTCCTCCGCGGGCACGCGCAGGCCCGTCGTGAACATCACGTGGCTGAGCGCCGCCACCTTGACACGGGAGTCCAGTCCCGTCCGCATCGCCTCGATGCACGCGTCCGCCGAAGCGTCCGGGGGTATCGACGCGCGCCTGATCTCAACGCCGCGCTCCTCCAGTACCGCGACCGGCGAGTCGATGCCCGGGTGCTCCAGGTCGGTCGTGAGCAGCACGTCGCCCGGTTGCCAGTCGAGCCCGAACAGCGCGATAGCGACGCCCTCCGAGGTCCCGTGCGTGATCAGCACGTCCGCCGGGTCGACGTTGTACAGGCCCGCCGCCGCCGTGCGCGCCTCTTCCTCCACCGCCGCCGCGAACGCACGGCCTTCCGGCCCCGCGGGCCCACCTGCGCTTTCGCGCTCTCCGGCGTCGCGCATCCGCTCTACCACCTGCGATGGGCTCGGCCCGGCCCAGCCCGCGTTCATGTAGGTCATCGACTCCATGCAGGCGATCGAGTCACGCAGCGAAGCGAAGTCCATCAGATACCCCCGGTTCTGCAGTCCGTATCCGTATGCTACCCCACGCCGCCTGCTAGAATCCGCGCATCCTGTCCACAGGGAGAGCGCCATGGCGAACTACATCCTCCTGATGAAGCTCACGCCGGAGGGACAGCACGCCATAGCCGAGAACCCGGACTCCATCGCGGAGGCCGCTGCCCAGGTCCGCGTGCCGGAGGTGACCGGCCTCGGCCTCTACGCCGTGCTCGGCCCCTACGACTTCGTCAGCATCATCCAGGCGCCGGACAACGAGGCCGCGGCGCGCTACTCCGTCCGCCTCGGCGTCCACATCGGCGTGAGCATCACCACCCTGCCCGCCGTCCCCATCGCCCTCCTCCACGAGCGCGACGACCCGGACATAGACTCCCTCCTCGCGGGACGGGAAGCGCCGATAGGCGAGCCCGCCGGCCCCGACGGCCCTACCCGCGTGTGACCTGCTAGAATCCGCGCACGAACCGCATAGTGAGACAACGCAACCGGGAGGTAGCACATGACCACCACGAATCTTGAGATCATCGTAGACGGCGACGGGCACATCATGGAGGACATCCCGGCCATGGCCCAGTTCCTCCCGCCCAAGTTCCGCGACCATCCGTCGCGCAACCTCAACTCTTCCCTCTTCCCGCCCCTCGACCACCTCCACGCAGGACACTTCGTCGAGACCCCCGGGCGCCGTGACCGCAAGGGCGCGTTCGTCGGCCCGGACGGCTGGGAGGTCTTCCTCTCCGACGTCGGCATCGACGCCACCGTCCTCTACCCAACCACCGCCCTCTCCTACGGCAAGATCGTCAGCCGCGACTGGGCCATCGCCACGGCGCAGGCCTATAACGACTGGCTCTACGACACCTACTGCAAGCGCGACGCCCGCTTCCACGGCGTCGGCCTCATCCCCATGCAGGAGCCCGCCGAGGCCGTGAAGGAGCTCCGCCGCTGCGTGGAAGACCTCGGCTTCGTCGGCGCGATGCTCCCCTCGTTCGGCCTGCCGGACCACCTCGGTTCGAAGATCTACTGGCCCGTCTACGAAGAGGCCGACCGCCTCGGCTGCGCCATCGCCGTCCACGGCGGCGCGCACAGCGGCATCGGGCTGGACCACATGAACGTCTACGCCCCCATCCACGCGCTCGGTCATCCCGCCGGACAGGCCATCGCTCTCGCGGGCATGGTCTTCAACGGCGTCTTCGAGCGCTTCCCCAACGCCCGCTTCGGCTTCCTGGAGGGCGGCATCGGCTGGTTCGTCATGTGCCTGGAGCGCTTCGACCGCTCCCACAGCACCCACATGGAGTACCAGTTGCGCGACGACGACATGCTCGGCCCCAAGATCGGCGACAGCGTCCACGAGTACATCCAGCGCCAGATCGACAACGACCGCCTCTTCATCGGCTGCGAGGGCGAGGAGCCCGCTATCGCGTTCGCGGTCAGCCAGGTCGGCAACAAGCCCTTCTTCTTCTCGACCGACTTCCCCCACGAGGTCACGACCGAAACCTGCCGCCACGAGCTGCAGGAGCTCCTGGACAACCCCCAGCTCACCGACGAGGACAAGGAGGCCATCCTCCACAAGAACGCCCGACGCTTCTACCGCTTGGGGGACGCGTAGACGGCAACGGGGCATGACAACATTCACGACAAATCCCGTCACTCTCAAGACGCTGCTCCAGCAAGTGAACAGCGGAGAGATACGGCTGCCTGACTTCCAGCGCGGGTGGATATGGGATGACAATCGCATTCGGGAGTTGCTAGTAAGCATCTCCCGAGGTTTTCCCATCGGAGCCGTTATGACACTCCACACGGGAGGTGACATCAATTTCAACACCCGCCTTGTTCAAGGAGTGACTGACCAACAGGCCACAAGTGAAGTAAGTCAATTCCTTCTCGATGGCCAACAGCGGCTTACTTCACTGTGGCAAGCACTGATGTCGCCTGATCCAGTCTTGACCAGAGACAACCGCGGTGGGCACATCGAGCGTTTGTACTACGTTGACGTCCTCCAAGCGCTAGATGAATTCACCGATCAAGAGGCGGTTGTTCGTAGTGTACCTAGTAACAAGCAGATAAGAGATTTCCGGCGTGAAGTGATACTTGACGTTTCGACTCCCGAACTTGAATATCAGAACCATCTAATTCCCACTTGGCAAGTATTCAACGCAGTGAATTGGATTTTTGGTTACGATGCCTATTGGCGTGAGCAAGGTCGCGAGCACCCTAGTGGCGACCTCAATCTGTTTAGGGAGCGCATTCAAAACGAGATAAGTAATGCCTTTGCCGGATACAATGTGCCAGTCATTGCCTTGGGTGCAGAAACTCCAAAAGAAGCTGTCTGTACCGTTTTCGAAAAAGTCAATACAGGAGGTGTCCCTCTCACAGTTTTTGAGTTGGTGACCGCTTCGTTTGCCGCAAGCGACTTCCCATTGCGAGACAATTGGGATGAGCGGCGTAAGCGGATGCGTCGGGAATCTGTTCTTCTCGGCATTGAAGGCGAACAGTTCTTACAAGCCATTGCGCTCTTGGCGACTCAACAGCGTAGGAGAGACAAGGTTCAAGAGCAACCCGATGCTCCTCCCAACCAGATCCCTCGCATCGGTTGCCAAAAGCGCGATGTCCTTAGCTTGACTCTCGACGAGTACAAAGCTTGGGCAGACAAGGTTGAACAGGGTTTCTTCAATGCCGCAAAGTTCCTTCATTCGCAGTACGTGTTCAAAGCTTGGGACGTGCCTTATAATACGCAGTTGATTCCGCTTGCGGTTTTATTCGTAGAACTCAGCGGGACTCTTGACAATGCCAACGCCAAAGAAAGACTCGAACATTGGTATTGGTCAGGTATCTTTGGTGAGGTTTATGGCGGTGCTATTGAAACGCAGTATGCGCGTGACTTAGCCGAGGTAGCAGATTATATTCGTAACGGCACCTTGCCTTCAATGATAGAAGAGGCCAACTTCATTCCGGAGCGACTTCTTTCCTTAAGAACGCGCAACAGCGCAGCCTACAAGGGTCTCTACGCCCTCCAGATGAAGAGCGGCGCAGCCGACTGGCGAACCGGTGACAAACTCACCTTGGCAACCTACCATGACGAGGCAATAGACATTCATCACATCTTTCCTGTGGCATGGTGCGAGGGAAAGGAAATGCAAATCCCATCGGGATTGTATAACTCCATCATCAACAAGACTCCTATCGACGCCGGAACGAACCGGATGATAGGTGGACGAGCACCCTCAGAATATCTGCTCCGGCTTAGAAAGCGCTGTGCAAAACTTGATGAAGCATTGGAAGCCCACTGGCTAAACCCAGAACTGCTGGAGAAAGACGACTTCTCAGGCGTTTTCATAGAGCGTGGGGAGCACATGCTTACTCTCATCAGCAAGGCCATGGGGAAGGAGATTCAGGGAGGCAAAGAGGTGTTCCACAATGCGCTGGTTCGCAGCATGCCTGCTGAGTTGGCCCCTCAGCAAGAGGCAGATGGTGAGTTGCCAACGCCCCAAGAGTTCGACGACGGCGAGAACGAGTATGATGACCTAGGCTCAGCCGCCTATGGCGACGATGATGAAGCCGCGTAAGCAGACGTACAACGAGGTGTAGGAGAACATGATCCCAAGCCACGTCAACGAAGAACTCACGCAGGTCAGCGCAGGGACGCCGATGGGCGAACTCATGCGCCGCTACTGGCACCCCATCGCCGCAGCCGGTGAGTTGATGGAGCGCCCCACCAAGGCCGTCCGTGTCCTCGGCGAGGACCTCGTCCTCTACAGGGACAAGTCCGGCACCCTCGGCCTCATCGACCGCTTCTGCCCCCACCGCCGCGTCGACCTGTCGTACGGCATCCCGGAGGAGCATGGGCTGCGGTGCATGTACCACGGCTGGATGATGGACGAGACCGGCCAGTGCATCGAGCAGCCGTTCGAAGAGACGGTGCACCCGGACGGGCGCTTCAAGGAGAAGGTGAAGGTCGCCGGGTACCCTGTGCAGGAGCTCGGCGGACTCATCTTCGCCTACATGGGCCCGCAGCCCGCGCCGCTGCTGCCCCACTGGGAGCAGCTCACCTACGACGATGCGGTGCGCGACATCGCCATCTCTGAACTGCCGTGCAACTGGTTGCAGTGCCAGGAGAACTCCGTCGATCCCGTCCACACGGAGTGGCTGCACTTCTACTTCGGCAACTACGTCCGCACGGGCGTCGCCGTCGCGCCGGAGAGCCAGCCCAAGACCATCAAGATCGCGTTCGACGCCTTCGAGTACGGCATCATCAAGCGCAGGCTCCAGCTTGGCTTCCCGGAGGACGGCGAGGACTGGGCCAAGGGCCACCCCATCATGTTCCCCAACATCCTCTTCGTCGGCGACCAGGTCCGCACCACCACGCAGTGGCGCGTGCCCATCGACGACGAGAACACCTACCACGTCTCCTACTACGTCTACCGCGCGAAACCCGGCACCCCCGTGCCGCAGCAGGACGTCGCGGCCTACCGCTATGTGCCCCTCTACGAGCCCGACGGGCGCTTCTACACCGGCGTCACCTTCAACCAGGACTACACGATGTGGGTCACCCAGGGCGCCATCGCCCGGCGCGACAAGGAGATGCTCGGCCAGTCCGACGTCGGCCTCATCCTCTTCCGCAAGATGCTCCGGCAGCAGATGAAGGTCGTCGAGGACGGCGGCGAACCCATGAACGTCTTCCGCGACCCCGCCGTCGCCAACCACATCGCCCTGCCGATGGAGAGCGTCAAGCACGGCATCAAGCCGGACGGACGCTACCGCCCCGGCGAGGGCGGCGAGAGCCCCATCATTCCGATGATCGAGGAAGTGCTCCGCTCCTGGGTGCCCGAGGAGGTCGCCGCCCAGGCGGCAGACCTCGGTCTCTTCTAGGGACAATCCTGTCTCAATAGATGGTAACATCGCTCGCGCACCGCCACGCAAAGGAGGCACCGATGTCCCGCGAGATCGACGAGATCAAGTACGAAGTCGCAATGGCAACCCGCATCATCTCCCACATGGGCCTCGCCACCGGCGTGACCGCCGCCCTGGGGCACGTCAGCATGCGCGTCCCCAACCAGCCTGAGCTGTTCGTCGTCAAGGGCCGGGGCTACGCCATCGATGCCCTGGAGGAGATGCAGTACTACGACATGATCGTCTGCGACCTGGACGGCTACAAGGTGGACGGCCCCGCCTACTCCACCCAGTGCTCGGAGGTGAAGATCCACTCCTCCATCATGAAGGCGCGGCCGGATGTGAACTCGGTCGTCCACGTGCACCCGCGCAACGTCGTCCTGATGACCGTCCTCGGAGAGCCCATCGTCCCGATGGCCCAGGAGGGTGCGCAGATGGTCATGGAACAGCCCCACCCGCTCTACCCCCACACCAAGACCGTTTGGAGCCACGAGGAGGGCCTGGAACTCGCGGAGTGCCTCGGCGACCACAAGTTCGTCCTCATGCAGGGTCATGGCGCGTCGATGACCGGCAAGGACCCCCAGGACTCCGTTGTCAGCATGCTCCAACTGGAGGAGCAGGCGCGCATGAACTACTGGGGCCTCGTCGCCAGGGGCTCCGACCACCCCTACCTCTCAGACGAGCTCGTCATGGAATCGGTGAACCGCCCGCCGCAGCACGAGTACCCCCACTTCAAGGAGCTCATGCGCAGCATTGGCGGCAACCCGCCTCGCGACGGCGTCTGGAACTCCTACAAGAAGAAGGTCTCCGGCAATATGGTCGCCCCATAACGTCATTCCTGCCTTCTTCCGTCATTCCCGCGAAGGCGGGAATCTCGCAGCCATGTATGTCGAAGGGGCGGCCAGGTGGCCGCCCCCTCTGTCATCCCAGAGTGTGACACGCCCCCATTGCGCCGATGGTGCCTGCCTCCTTACCATGACTCGTAGCGGCCGCCCTGTCTGGCCCCTCTCCTGAGGAAGAGGGCAACGCGCTTCAGCGCGCGATGAGGGTTCAGCCGGAATGAGCCGTTTTGATCCTTAATGAGCCGCCGATGGTCCTGAATGGACCCCTGAACGGCTCACCCGGGGCCCATGATTCACGAACGGAAATGGCAGGATGAGCCGGAATGAGCCGCTTTTCCCACCGAAAACTTCCACTCGGACGGCTGGCCATAGCACTCCCTTGCAACGCTGTGCTATACTGCCCCGTGGTATGAACATCGCCGTCACGATGTGCGCTTGTTGTTGTCGACCATAGGGCCGACAGTACTCACACGCCGTCAAAACTGCGCCCTTCTCAGCAACCCGGAGAAGGGCGCTTTGCTATACAGAAGGAGAACCAGATGACCAGCACCGCTCCCCGTCCCATCATCCGAGGCACCCAGACCATCGAGGACAAGCGGAGGTACGACTACTCCAAGAGCGTACTCCCGTACGTCCCCGAGGAGGTCGACGACTTCGAGACCGAGGCGACCCGCTACCTCAACGGCGAATGGCCCACGGAGGAGCAGTTCATCATGTACCGCCTCGTGCGCGGGGTCTACGGCCAGCGCCAGCCGGACGTGCAGATGATGCGCATCAAGATCCCCGGTGGCGCGCTCACCCCCGAACACTTGGAGGCGTTCGGCGACGTCGTCAGCCAATACGCCCCCCTCAAGAAGGGGCACATCACCACTCGCGAGAACCTGCAGGTCCACTTCGTCAAGCTCGCCGACACCCCGCACGTCATGCGCATCCTCGGCGACGCGGGCCTCATCACCCGCGAGGCGTGCGGCAACACTGTCCGCAACGTCGCAGGCGACCCCCTCTCCGGCGTGAAGCTGGAAGAGCCGTTCTACGTTGCCCCCTACCTCGCGGCCTACGCCCGCTACTTCGTTCGCCACGAGTACACGCAGGCGCTCCCCCGCAAGTGGAAGACCTCATTCTCCAGCGGCGGCAACGACGACGTCGTCGCCGACATCCACGACCTCGCCTTCATCCCGAAGCTCCGCGACCGCGAGGACGGCGGCGAGCCGGAGAAGGGCTTCGAGATCCGCATCGGCGGCGGCACGTCCATCATGCCCCGCATCGCCTGGACGCTCTTCGATTTCGTCCCCGTCACCGAGTACCTCAAGGCGGCCGAGGCCGCCATCCGCGTCTTCCACCGCACCGACGAACTGCGCAAGAACCGCATGCGCGCGCGCATCAAGTTCTACGTCGACCGCATCGGCATCGACGCCTTCCGCGAAGAGGTCGAGGAAGAGATGAAGCAGGACTGGGCGCAGGCCGACTTCGACCCGACGCCATGGATGGAGCTCCCGCCCGAGATGATCGACGAGCCCCCTGCCCTCGTGCCGGTCGAAGCGCACGACGACCCTGAGTTCCTCGCGTGGCGCGAGTCCAACGCCCACCCGCAGCAGCAGGACGGCTACTATGCCGTTTACGTCGCGCTCCCCCTCGGCGACATCTACGCGCACCAGTTCCCCGTCCTCGCCGACATCGGGCGGAAGTACGCGGGAGGCATCCGCGCGACCACCGAGCAGAACATCCTCTACCGCTGGGTGCCCGAGGGCCACCTGTTCGACGTGTGGGCCGCGCTCAAGGCGACCGGCCTCGCCGAGGACGGCGCGAACTCCATCACGGACGTCGTCGCCTGCCCCGGCACCGACAGCTGCAAGATGGGCATCACCTCCTCGATGGGCGTCGCGGATGCGCTCCGCAGCAGCATCCGCAGCCACGGCGTGGACGACCCGGCCATCAAGTCCCTCCACGTCAAGGTCAGCGGCTGCCCCAACGGCTGCTCCCGCCATCACATCGCCAACATCGGCTTCCACGGCGCGGCCACCAAGGGCGACGGCAACCAGGTGCCCGCCTACGAGGTCTTCCTCGCGGGCAACTACGGCAACCAGGATCCCGTCCGCTTCGGCCACCGCGTGAAGGCCAAGGTGCCCGCCAAGCGCGTCCCCGCCTTCATGGACGGCATCCTCTCCCACTACCAGTCGAACCGGGAGGACGGCGAGTCGTTCAACGACTTCGTCGACCGCGTCGGCACCGCCCCCTTCGAGGAGCTCGCCGGGCAGTTCCGCGAGGTCGGCGCCCTCAACAAGGAGAACCTCGACACCTACATCGACTGGGGCAAGACCATCCTCTACAAGCTGGAGCGCGGCGAAGGCGAGTGCGCCGTCTAACACCCCTCTGGTACAGTCAGGAACATTCGAGAGACCTGTACGCAGGGGGCAGCCATGTCGGTTGAAGGCAAGGTCGTACTCATCACCGGAGGCGCGCGCGGGATGGGGCGCGAGATGGTCCGCGCGTTCCTCGACGAGGGCGCGAAGGTCGTCGCCACCGACCTCTCCTGGGTCCCCACCGGCGTCTCCAACGACGACTACGACTTCGCCGCCGAGATCAGGGACAACCCCAACGCGCTCGTCTGCACGATGGACATCACGCTCCAGTCGCACGTCGACGAGGCGTATCGGAAGACGATCGAGAAGTTCGGCACCGTCGACGTCATCATCAACAACGGCGGCACCCGCCAGCGCGACCTCTACCTCGAGACCCACGGCAGCGTCACCGTCCTCGAGACCGACATCAGCGAGTGGGAGAAGATGTTCGGCACGCACGTCTTCGGCAACCTCCGCGTCATCAAGCGGTTCGTCCAGCCGATGATCGAGAAGCGCAGCGGCAGCATCATCAACACTTCGTCCAGCCAGCTGCTCAACGCCCACGCCTCCGGCCAGGGCGAGCCCGTCTTCTACGGCCTCAGCCGGGAGGGCGCCTATCAGCCCGCCAAGGCCGCGATGGGCTCCATGACCATCTACCTCGCGAAGGAGCTCCAGCAGTACAACATCGCCGCGAACGTCATGCTCCCCGGCCACACCGCCACCACCGGCTCCGACGAGCAGGAACAGGTGCGCCACGAGATCCGCTTGAAGCTGGGGCAGGACTCTGCCGGCTGGATCCCGCAGCGCGTCCGCGCCGATAACGTCGTTCCGCTCGCGCTCTACCTCGCCGAGCAGGACGGCAGCGGCGTCACTGGACGCTGGATCAGCTGCATGGGCTTCAACGAGGAGCAGGGCCTGGGCGGCTTCGAGACCTGGGGACACCCCGACGACGTCGCGGCCCACCGCGCCGCGGGCAGGCTCTAGACCGGCGCGGCGCATGGCCCTCTCGCGAACGAAAGCGCTCGACTACGCGGAGCGCCTCATCAACCGTCCGCGCGGCGACACGCCGGTCACCATCAGGCGCAACAAGAACGGCTACACCCTGCTCTACAACCGGCGTGCGCTCACCAAGACGCACGCATCGGGCGTCGGCGCGCTGCAGGCGCAAGCGATGGCCCTCGCGCTCGGCGTCGACCTGCCGCGGGAGGTCGGCGGCGAGGTCAGCACGAAGGTGGGCTCAGGCGTCCTCTATCGCGCCATCGGCGCGTCCTCGCTGGACCTGCGCCGCCCCGAGGCCCACGTCGTCCTGGAGCAACTCCTCGCTACCGCCGCCCTGCAGCGCGGCGTCTTCCGCACGCTGGAGATCGGCTAGGATTCCGTGACCCTGTGAACCGGCGGACCCGAGGTGTCGATTTTCGGCTGCCGCCATTCGTCGTATCAGTGAGCCGGTCGCAGGCTGGCCAATCTCACCCCAGGAGGGACCCCGTGAAGTACATACTGTTGATCTACGATGACGAAGCCAAGATGATGAACATGTCCCCGGAAGAGATGGAGTCCGACATGCAGACCTGGTTCGCCTTCGATGCGGAGACCCGGGCCGCAACCACTGTCCTCGGCGGTGAGCCGTTGAATCCGACCTCCACCGCTACCACCGTCCGCATGAGCGGCGGCGTCCCCGTGATAACCGACGGCCCATTCGCCGAGACCAAGGAGCAACTGGGCGGCTTCTACTTGATCGAAACCGATGACCTCGACAAGGCCATCGCCATCGCAAGCAAGATGCCAAACCTCCCCTCGGGTGGATGTGTGGAAGTGCGAGCCGTCATGGAGATGCCCGAGGCGTAGTCTAGCGGGACTTCACCTCCTCCAGCCGGCGGCCGAGGTATACCAGTTCCGCCGCGTTCTCCGAGAGCGCGATAGCTCGCCGGTATGCCTCGGCCGCCTCCTCGCGGCGGTCCAGCCGCCGAAGCAGTTCGCCGCGCGCGGAATGCAGCCACCGGTACCCGTCAAGCTGCCCTGCAACCTCGTCTCTGTCCATCAGCGCCAACCCGACCTGCGGCCCTTCCGCCATGGCGACCGCCGCCGCGAGGTTGAGCAGCACCACCGGTGAAGGAGCCATCAGCGCGAGTTCCTCGTACAGCCCCACGATCTCATGCCAGTCCGTATCACCGGCACTCGACGCTCTGGCGTGGGCCCTCGCTATGGCCGCCTGGGCCAGATACGGGCCGCGCGCGCCGAGGGACTCCCCCTTCGACAGCTCTTCCATGCCTTTCCTGATACTCTCCGCATCCCACAGGGACCTGTCCTGCTCTCCCAGCAGCACCGGTTCACCGCTCGAATCCTGCCTGGCCTCCCGCCGCGCGTCGCTCAGCAACATCAACGCCAGCAGTCCCCGCACCTCCCCTTCCTCCGGCATGAGGTCGGCGAGCAGCCTGCCCAAGCGGATCCCCTCCGATGCCATATCCACCCGTACCACCCGCTCGCCGGCGCTGGCCGCGTATCCCTCGTTGAACACCAGGTAGATGACGCTGAGCACCCCGTCCAGTCGCTCCTGCAACTGACCGGCTTCCGGCACCGCGTAGGGGATCCCCGCGTCCCTGATCTTCCGCTTCGCCCGCACCAAGCGCTGCGCCATCGCAGCCTCCCGCATGAGGAACGCGCCCGCGATCTCTCCGGTGGTCAGCCCACACAGCGTCCGCAGTGTCAACGCCACGCGGGCCTCCAACCCCAGGGCAGGATGGCAGCACGTGAAAATCAGACGGAGGCGGTCGTCTTCGATCGGGGTTTCGTCGTCCACCTCCCGGTACGGATCATCCTCCTCCGTCTCCGCCGGACCGATCTGCGCGTACTTCTCCTCGCGCGCCCGCTCACGGCGGCGGCGGTCGATCGCTTTACGCTTCGCTGTCGTGGTGATCCACGCGCCGGGACTGCGGGGTGTTCCGGCTTCCGGCCACCGCTCGAGCGCGACGACCAGCGCCTCCTGCACGGCCTCTTCCGCAACGTCCAGATCCCTGAAGACGCTCATCAGCGCCGCAATCACCCGGCCGTACTCCTCGCGGAAGACACGCTCGATCGCTGCATGGGAGCCCGACATCCCCGAAGGGTATCCGGGCAGCGTTCCTTCGTTCAAGCACCGTTCGTCTCTCCGGCACGCGGCCTTCCTCCGTCTGGGGTATCATCGCCGCACCCTGCCCGTGCGGAGGCTCACCATGTCCAACCTCGAACTCTCGTTCGCCATCACCGCCTACGACCGCGTCATGCCGATGATCAGCGGTGAGGTGAAGCCGGACGGCATCACGCTCGACTACCAGGGGATGCCCGGCGCCGTGCCCCGCGTCTTCTACGAGCAGATCAAGTACCACCGCTACGACGTCTCCGAGATGTCGATGTCGTCGTACCTGCGCATGCGGCCGCTCGGTTTCCCGTACCGCATGCTGCCCGTCTTCCACAACCGCACGTTCTCCTACACCAACGTCTACATCCGCAAGGCGTCCGGCATCCGGCAGGACCACCCGGAGGACCTGAAGGGCAAGCGGTTCGGCATCGGCGACTACCAGCAGTCGGTCGGCCTCTGGACGCGCGGCATCCTGAAGCTGGAGTGGGGCGTCGAGCCGCAGGACATGACCTGGTTCATGGAGCGCAGCGAACACTTCAGCCACACCGGCGCGTCGAGGGATGCCGGCCTCGGCCTGCCGGAGGACCTCGACCTGCGCCACGCGACCACCGACTTCAGCTCGATGTACCTCGACGGTGAGCTCGACGCCTCCATCGGCATCGGCTCAGCACAGGGCTCCGGCATCGACCGCATGCAGAGCGTGAACCTCATCGACAGCCCGGACTTCCCCACCCTCTTCTCCGACCCGAAGGCCGAGTCCGTCCGCTTCTTCCAGAAGCACGGCGTCTTCCCGCCGCACCACGTCACGGTCGTGCGCGAGAGCATCGTCGAGGAGCACCCGTGGGTGGCGGTGAGCCTCATGGAGGCGTTCGAGTCCTCCAAGCGCCTCGCCATCCAGCGGCTGCGCGCCATGCCGCCGACACTCTACGTGTTCGGGCGGCAGTTCCAGCAGGAGGTCGACGGGGTGTTCGGGCCCGACCCGTTCGCCTACGGCATCACGGCGAACGCCAAGGCGTTCGACATGGCGCAGACGTTCTCCATGGAGCAGGGGCTCAGCGCCCGCAAGCAGCCCTGGGACGAAATCTTCCCGGAGGAGGTGTTCTACCGGGAGGAGCGCGCCGCGTCGTCGTCCGGCGGCGGGCACTAGGGCACCCTCACCCCCGCATTTCAATGCGCGCCCTCTCCCAGGGGGCGAGGGGTCAAACAGGGCGCCCACGAGGGGTGCCCATACGCCAGGGCCCTCACCCGCCGCTGCGCGGCCTCCCTCTCCCCAAGGGGCGAGGGGACCAGGCAGGGCGCCCACAAGGGGTGCCCATACGCCAGGCGAGGTTCCTGCCTCCGCAGGAACGACGGGGGCTGCGCCCCGCGTCAGGTCACCCTCACCCGCTGCTGCGCGGCCTCCCTCTCCCTCAGGAGAGGGGTCAGACAGGGCGCCCACAAGGGGTGCCCCTACGCCAGCACCCTCACCTCCTCCTAATGCGAGTGGCCGTGCCCGTCGTCTTCGGCGAATACCTTCGGGTACACAAAGGCGGCCAGCTCCTCGACGGCATCCATGAAACGGTCGCTGTCCGGGCTGAACGAATAGCCTTCGCTCAATACGAAGATATGGTGGTCGATATGGCTCACGTCCTGTACGAGATGCAGTTCCGATAGTTCAGGGTCTCCTATCACGCTCATTACCGAGTCCGTGATGATGATGTCGGGTTCGAGCGCGACCACCACCTCGGGGCTGAGCACCTCGTAGCCGTCGTGGGGGGCTATATTCTCCATCTTCAGCAGATCGAAGATGTCGCTCATCAGCGTGTTTCCGCCAGGCGTCACCCAGTCTTCACTGTGGACGTAGACCGTCCATACCGGCTCGAGCGTCTCCATCGTGGTCCGGATGGCGTCGAGACGGGCGTCGATGTCGCTTGCCAGGTCCGCATCTCCCATCCGCGGAGGCGGAGGCGTCGCAGTGGGAGTCGGCGTCGCCGTTGGCTCCGGTGTGGGGGTGGGCGTGGCCGTTGGTTCCGGGCTGCCGCACGCGGCCAGGAGGAGGAACAGCGTCAGCGCGAGTCCCATGAAGGGGGCCGCAGTGGTCGTTCTTCTATGGTGCGTTTCACTTTTCATCGCGCTCATGCCCTCACCCCGCCGCTGCGCGGCATCCCCTCTCCCAGGGGGCGAGGGGACCAGACAGGGCGCCCACGAGGGGACACCCCTACGCCGAACCCTCACCCACGCATTTCATGCGCTCCCCTCTCCCCAGAGGGCGAGGGGTCAGACAGGGCGCCCACAAGGGGACACCCCTACGCCGAACCCTCACCCCCGCATTTCAATGCGCACCCTCTCCCAGGGGGCGAGGGGGACCAGACAGGGCACCCACAAAGGATGCCCCTACACCAGACGGGGTTCCTGCCTCCGCAGGAACGACGGGGGCTGTGCCCCGCGTCAGGTCACCCCCACCGTTCCCCGCAGGGCCCTCACCCGCCGCTTGCGCGGCCTCCCTCTCCCTCAGGAGAGGGGATCAGACCGCGCCTACTCCGACTGGAGGGCGCGGATGAGCTGGAGGAGGGCGGCGGTGACGGCACGGTTGCGCACGAGCGGACGACGCGACGGGAAGTCGTGGCGCACGACGCTCGCGCCGGCGGGCGTTGACACGCCGATGAAGACGGTGCCCGCCTTCACGCCGTCCTGGTCGCCCGGCCCGGCGACGCCCGTCACGCTGATGCCGCAGTCGGCGCCGTAGGTGCGGCGGGCGGCGTCGGCCATCGCGCGGGCGGTCTCCTCACTGACCGCGCCATGAGCGTCGAGCGTCTCCTGCGATACGCCGGCCTGCGCCTTCATCTCGTCCGTGTAGGTGATGGCCCCGCCCTTGAAGTAGTCGGACGAGCCGGGGATCTCCGTGAGCGCTGCGCCGATCATGCCGCCGGTGCACGACTCCAGCACCGCGAGCGTGTAGCCCTTCTCGCGCAGCAGGTCGCCGACGCGCTCCGGCGGGTACTCCTCGTCGGTGCCCCAGATGTAGTCGCCGAGCGCCTCGCGCACCATCGTCTCGGCGCGGAGGAGGGTCGTGAGCGCCTCGGCCTCGGTGTCGGCCTTCGCGATGCCGCGGAGGTAGATGCCGTCCTGCTTCGCGTAGACGCCGAAGTCCATGCCGGGGACGTCGTAGACGTCGCGCACCATCTCGTCGACAGCGGCCTCGCTGAGGCCGATGGTCTTGAACGTGCGGGCCATGATCTTCTGGCCGGGGAGGCGCTCCTTGAGGCGCGGGGCGATCTCGGTGGTCCACATGTTGGTGAGCTCGCGCGGGGGGCCGGGGAGCGTGATGAGGATCTTGTCGCCCTTCTCTATCCACCAGCTGGGCGCGGTGCCCATGGCGTTGCGGATAGCGACGGCGGAGGGGATGATGCCAGCCTGGCGGAGGTTCTGCCGGGGCATGGGGTTGACGTTGCGGCGCGCGAAGCTCTCCTCCAGCCACACCTTGAGCTCCGGGTCCGTCGTGATCTGCTCGCCGAGCATGTTGGCGATGCCGTCGCGCGTCATGTCGTCGAGCGTGGGGCCGAGGCCGCCCATGGCGATGACGACGTCCGACCTGCGCCAGGCCCGGTCCAGCGTCTCGGTCAGGCGCGTGAGGTCGTCGCCGACGATGGTGACGAACTTGAGCTCGAGGCCGAACTCCGGCAGGCGCTGGCCGAGCCAGGACGAGTTGGTGTCCTGCGTCTCGCCCATGAGGAGCTCGGTGCCGACGGCGATGATCTCGGTGTTCATGTCTCCCTCACTCAGGAATGGCGGCACGCGCGAGTATAGCCGGGAATCGACATCGATGGACAGGCTAGGCAGGCTGGGGGCGGCGCCTGATCAAGGATGCCAAAGCCTCTGAATTCTGGCACTCTTGATTGCCAACTTACGAGTAAACCGGGCATGACGTTTGGCACTCTTGAGATTCTTGATTGGAGCGTTTCCATGGCCGTGGCCTGCTTCCTGCGTCCCAAAGCATCAAGAATCTCAAGAATGCCAGTGTTTTCAAACGTTCGCGCCGGAGCCATAGATTCCGTCGATAGGTCAGCCTGCGTGCTATAGACGCGGTCTATGGGTGCTGCCAGTACGACGGTCATGGAACCAGCGTACGCGGTCGGGGTGCGACCGCGATAGGGGCAAGTGTCAGTAGTTGGGGAGAAGGAGGGTAGATAGTACAGGGAGACAGGCAGTAATCGCTCTCAACAATGCAGCTGGGTAGTACCAAAACATCTATCCCTATGATATCTATATCGCTCACGCGTATCAGATACCTATGCACCTTCCCCTCCAACCATATCCCCGTCGCTGCCGCTTGTGTGGCGCTCGTCCTAGCCTGACTGGCCTCATCATGCTCGCGGCATGTCAGGGACCTCCCGGCTCTCCAAGACCCTAGGGATTCCCAGCGGCGCAAG
Source organism: Dehalococcoidia bacterium (assembly GCA_965206315.1). Taxonomy (GTDB): domain Bacteria; phylum Chloroflexota; class Dehalococcoidia; order Lucifugimonadales; family Australimonadaceae; genus Bin16. The sequence continues at coordinate 2,258,741 of OZ242210.1, read as the reverse complement.
GAGAGCGGGGTGAACAGGGAGTACAAGGGGAATGGGGTGAGCGCGGGGTGCAAGGAAAACAAGCGGACTCATCTTACAAGGAGCTTTTCATATATGGAAACTAGGCGGATTATCGTCGGGGATCCCAATGGCCCCCTCCATGCAATCCTGGAAGTAGAAGAGGATAGACGAGTTATCGCCGTCCTACGCCCTAATGGTTCCATTATGGAATACAGGGATATACCAGAATGGATCTTCATGGACATTCGACATAGGGGCATGATTTATGTTGGTGATGTGCTATTGAATACCCAAATGCCTGAACAGAATCCTCCGATACTTCGTTCGCAAGAAACCACACACAACAGAATGGAAACTAGGCGGATTACTATCGGGGAGCCTAATAGCCCCCTCCGTGCAATCCTGGAAGTAGAAGAGGATAGACGAGTCGTTGCCGTTCTGCGACTAAATGGTTCTCCGATGGAATACAGGGATATACCAGAATGGGTACTCCGCGATATTAGGGAAAGAGGAATGGTCTATACCGGCAATGTCTTCAACGAACCAGAATTGCCTCAGCAACAATCATCGTTACCCCCACCACCTCTATCTCAACAAAAAAGTGGTCCATCTGGAATGTGCCGCGGTTGTGGTATTATCGCTGTAGCGATAGGGGGATTATTCCTATTCGGCGTGATTCTAGCAGCAATCTTTGGCAATGGTGATTCTACGGTTCCAGTTGCCCAGCCACGTCCATCCCCTACATGGACTGCTGAAGAACGGGAAAAGTTTCACGAAGAAAGACGACAGGCGACGATTGCCGCGACAGAGGCTAAGAGGTCTAGGGAGGCGGCCCTTGCTACCGCACAGCCTACGCCCACTCCACGTCCTACGCCCACTCCAGTATCCTACGTGCCTGTACAGGACATTGTAAGCACTTTCCGCGCCAACCCCGCTCGCGGCAAGGTCCAGTTCATGCAAGCACCCATTCATGTAACGGGTAAGATTGTTTCTTTCAACAATAGCGATAGTCGCGTTGTCTACCTAACCCCTGAAGCAACGTGGGAAACCGAGGATTATGAAGTTTTCCTAATCCGCTTCTCTACGTTGTCGCAAGCTGCTGCATTGTCTATCGGGGATAACATCCGCGTAAGGTGCGACATGGGCGAAGGATACGCTTTCCCTCACGGCTACGAATTGGAATGTTCTCCAATAGGTTCTGTATTGCCTCCGCCTACGCCGACACCTAGACCTACTCCTACGCCGACGGCGACCGCCATTCCAGTTCCACCCGTAACTGCGACAGCACAAGCTGCACCAACGGCTACTGCCGACGCTATCCGTGCTATGGCTACTGCTGAGGCCGCGCCAACCGCTACGGCAATCGCCGCTGCTACCGCTACCGCACGTCCTACACCTACGCCTACATTCGAGGAACGGAAGCAGGTGGTGATCGACAGGCATTGCAGCGGGGTTCAGGCGTGCATAGACCTAATGCAAACCGAATACTGCGTAGAGTTCTATGAGAATCCTCCGCAGTACTACACTCGCTATGGTGCGTGTACAGCATGGGCATTGGGTGGGTAATGCGAGCCTTACCCCTCCCCTACCCTCATCACCCCCACTGCTACAATGGCCTCTCGCACGGCACCACATGCTCTCTGCCTTCAACATCAGCAAGGCCTACTCGACCAGGACCCTGTTCAGCGGCCTCACCCTCAACGTCGACGCCGGTGACCGCATCGCGCTGATCGGCGCGAACGGCTCCGGCAAGACGACGCTCATGGACATCCTGGCCGGCGATACGCCGCCGGACTCCGGGAACGTGTCCACGCGGCGCGACGTCTCCATCGGCTATCTCAAGCAGGAGCCCGCGTCGTTCAACGGCAAGTCGCTCCTCCAGGAGGTGCTGGACGCCGGCGCGGAGGTCATCGCGCTCGCAGACGACATCGCCGCGACGCGGGAGGCGCTGGCGTCGGAGCCCGACCCGGATAAGCAGGCCGGTCTGCTGGAGCGTCTCAGCGAGTTGGACATGGCGCTGGAGGCCGCGGGCGGGGACGACCGGGAGCACGAGGCGAAGACCATCCTCTCGGGCCTCGGGTTCAAGCAGACGGACTTCCTCCGGCCGATGAGCGAGTTCAGCGGGGGCTGGGCGATGCGGGCAGGCCTCGCGAGGCTGCTGTTCCGGAACCCCGCCCTGCTGTTCCTGGACGAGCCGACCAACCACCTCGACCTCGATGCGAACCTGTGGTTCGAGAAGTACCTCGCCGGGTTCCGGGGCGGGGTGCTCATCACGTCGCACGACCGCGCCTTCCTGAACCAGATCGCGACCAAGGTGCTCGCCATCGAGGAGGACGAGGTCGTGCTGATGAAGGGCGACTACGACGAGTACGTCGTTGCCCGCGAGCAGACCCTGACGGTCAGGCAGGCCGCCGCGGCGAGGCAGCAGCGCCGGATGCAGAAGCAGATGCGCTTCGTGGAGCGTTTCCGGTCCAAGGCTACGAAGGCCACGCAGGTGCAGAGCCGCCTGAAGCAGCTCGAAAAGATCCAGACCATCGAGCTGCCCCGGACGACGAAGAAGGTGCGCTACTCGTTCCCGGAGCCGCCCCGCAGCGGCGCCGAGGTGATATCGCTGTCCAACGTCAGCAAGTCGTACGGCGAGAAGGACGTATACCGGCGCGTCAACCTGTCGCTGTCGCGCGGGGACCGCGTCGCGCTGGTCGGGCCTAACGGCGCGGGCAAGACCACGATGCTGAAGATACTCGCGGGCGTGCTGCCGATCGACGAGGGGGAGCGGAAGACGGGCCACAACGTCGTGACGTCGTACTACGCGCAGCACGTGCTCGAACTGCTCGACCCGGCCAACTCAGTCCTCGACGAGCTGCGGCACGCCGCGCCGGACGTACCGGAGCAGACCCTCCGCACCACGCTGGGCGGCTTCCTGTTCAGCGGCGACGACGTCCGCAAGCCGGTATCCGTGCTGTCGGGCGGAGAGAAGGCGCGGGTGGCGCTGGCCAAGCTGCTCCTCCAGCCGAGCAACCTGCTCCTGATGGACGAGCCGACCAACCACCTCGACATCGCGTCCCGGGAGATACTCGCGGACGCCCTCGGGGACTACAAGGGCACGCTCTGCCTCATCACGCACGACCGGACGCTCATCCGGCAGACCGCCAACAAGATCGTCGAGATCGAGGCCGGAGAGCCCACGGTGTTCCTCGGCGGCTACGACGACTACCTGTACCGGAAGGAGACTGAGGCCGCCCCGTTGACCGCCGGACCGGCGGCTAACGGGGTAACCGACGCGCTCCCGGAGCGAGGCCGGGGCAGGAGGCGCGGGCGGCCGCTCGACGACGCGGAGATCGAGCGCCGGTCACTGAAAAGCGAGGCGCGCAGGCTGGCGATGCGGATAGACGAGGTCGGCGCTTCGCTGTCCGACCGCGAGTCGCGCATCACGGAGCTGGAGGCGATGTTCTCGCAGCCCGACCGGTTCGACGGCCCGGCGCATCTCGCCTCGGCGGGTGAGGAGTACGGCGCGCTCAAGGAGGAGGCGGGGCTGCTCTGGGAGGAGTGGGAGCGGCTGTCGTTGGAGGCGGAGGAGGTCGACGGCAGGCTGGAGGGGCTGGGGGTGCGTTAGGGGGCACCCTCACCCCCGCATTTCAATGCGCTCCCTCTCCCAGGGGGCGAGGGGATCAGACCACCCGAGAGATATTTCGACTACGCCCTCGGCTTCGCCTCTGGCTTCGCTCAACATGACAAACCCCGCTCCCCACCAGCCCCGCTGCGTGCGCTGCCCGCGCACCTGGATTCCCGCCGGTGCGGGAATGACGGGGGCTACGCCCCGCGTCCGGGCCCTCACCCGCGCGCTGAAGCGCGTTTCCCTCTCCCAGAGGGCGAGGGGATGGGACAGGGCGCTCACAAGCGGTGCCCCTACACCGGGCGGGATTCCTGCCTTCGCAGGAATGACGGGGGCTGCGCCCCGCGTCCGGGCCCTCACCCGCGCGCTGAAGCGCGCATTGTCATTCCGAGCGAAGCGCAGCGGAGCCGAGGAATCTCTAGGGAGCTCCCCGCTGCACCAACGCTCGCCCGAGAGATGTTTCGACTACGCCCTCGGCTTCGCCTCTGGCTTCGCTCAACATGACACGCCCCACTTCCTCTCTCCGCCCCGTGTGCCCTGTCGGGCACGCTGGATTCCCGCCTTCGCGAGAATGACGGGGGCTGCGCCCCGCGTCCGGGCGCCCACAAGGAACGCCCCTACGCCGGGCGGGATTCCCTAAGTTCACAAACGAAGTGCAACACCAGACTAAGGTGTTGCCATGGGGAACCGCTATAGACAGCTTGGGATTGAGGAACGCTGTGCGATTGCCCGTCTACGTGCTGAGGGGCGCTCGCTCCGGGAAATCGCAGCAACTCTGGATCGCCCGCCACCGACGATTGCTCGGGAGTTGAAGCGCAACGGCACGAAGGACGGCGGCTACCGGGCGACCTATGCCCACGAGCAGGCCCGTGCACGGCGCTGGAGTGGCGCACGGCTGGACCGAGACGACGAGCTCCGCAGGGATGTGCTGAGCGGGTTGCAACTGGGCTGGTCGCCGGAGGCAGTGGCGGGGCGGTTGAAGAAGGAGCGCGGCAAGAGCGTCACCTCCCATGAGAGCATCTACCGGTTCATCTACGCGCAGATAGCGCGGACGAAGGACTATTCGTGGCGCAAGCTCTTGCGACGGGGGAAGTGGCGGCGCGGTCGGCACCAGCGCGGAGGGAGCAGTTCGGCCCGCACCATTCTGCACCGCCGGCCGCTCTCGGAACGCCCTGCAGCAGTTGCCGACCGGCAGACATTCGGGCACTGGGAGGCGGATGGGATGCAGTTCGGCAGGACCGGGCAGACGGTGCTGATGCTGCACGAGCGCCGTTCAAGGCTGCTGATCGCGGTGCGGCGACCTTCGAGGGCAGCAGCACCGGTCGCCAAAGCCATCGCCGCCGTCCTGGGACCGCTGCCACCGGAGTTCCGCCAGACGGTCACGTTCGACAACGGCACGGAGTTCGCCCACCACTACGAACTCCACGCCTGGGGCATCGAGACGTTCTTCTGCGACACCTATTCTCCGTGGCAGAAGGGAGGCGTGGAGAACGCTATCGGACGGATGCGCTGGTTCTTACCCCGCAAGACGAACCTGGCCTCACTGTCGGAGGGAGAGTTCACGGCGCTGTTGAGAGTGTATAACAATACGCCGCGCAAGTGCCTCGGGTGGCGGACCCCGGCCGAGGTGCTACGAGAGCAAGTGTTGCACTTCGAATGTGAATCCACCTTCCTGCCTTCGCAGGAATGACGGGCCGTCTACGGGACCAGCGTGCCCGGCTCCGCCGACCAGACCCAGTAGCCCTTCCCGTTCACGATCTCGGGGGCGGCCCTGTCCGCGCCGGGGATGCTCCGCACCCACAGGCTGCGCGCCGTGTCGTAGCCGTAGGCGATGCGCCACGGGATGCTGCCGAAGTAGTCGTCGGCCTCGCCGTCGCCGCCGTTCGGGCCCGGAGGCGCGCCTGCCGGGTTCTGGAAGATGTCTATCACGCCCAGCAGGTTCCAGCCGTGCCGCACCGGCGCAGTCGGCGGCGTTGCCGACTGCTCATGCTCCGGGATCAGCGGGTTGAGCGTCGCGTACGTCGTCGTGAACAGCCAGTAGCCGAAGCCGGCCTCGAACCGCGTCAGGTTGCCGCCCCACTCGCCCTGCTCGTTCACCACCGCCGTCAGCCAGTCGCCGTCCTGGTACGCCAGCACGGGCGAGACGCGCGCGCCGGACGGGATGACGCCGCCGAGCGACGGGTCCATCGGCGTGCCGGGGAAGGAGATGAGGTTCCAGCCCGGCAGGATGTCCAGCTCGTACGGCTCGCGCTCGACCACCGAGAACGTGAACTCAAACGTGTCCACGTTGCCGGCGGCGTCGACCGCCATGTACTCGACCTCGTGCTCTCCCAGCGCCAGATCGCTGGCGAGGAGCGCGAACTTCGAGGCGTTCACCCGTGTGAGCTGCCCCAGCGCGTTGCTGCCGTCCAGCGTGATGGCCGCGATGGTCACCGTGGCGTGCGAGTCGGAGAACTCCGCGTCCGGGTTGCCGTTCGCCTCTCCGCAGCCGTTCTCGGGGCAGACCGCGTACTCGTCCTCCTCCGCCGGGAAGCTGATGCTGACGATCGGGGCGGAACTCTCCGTCTCGTCGTTCCGCTGCCTCCGCGTCGGGTTCAGGGCGTGCTCAGGCGTTGCGCCGCCGTTGAACCCATCGTCCAGCTCCAGTAGCACTCCGGCCTCGTGCATCTTCGCGAGGTCCAGAGCGTCGTCCGCCTCCGGCGGGCCTATCTCCGGCGTTCGCTGGTGCCTGGGCGGGGTCCAGCCGCCCGACTCCCCGATGTTGTCCTCGTAGTCGAACCCGTACACCACCAGTCCGAACAATTCGCCGAGCCCGGTGAGGCCCGACGCCGGATACGTTCCGGCCCAGTGGGCGTCGTCATCCTGCGCCGTGAGCGCGTGGCCTGTCCGGAGCTCGCCGATGTCGTAGGTGTACGCGTCGGCGCCTTGCACCGTCACCTTCCCGGCCGCGATGCCGGTGAAGTAGACCGTCGGGCGGCGCCGCAGGTCTTCGTCCGCGCGCACGTCCACGACGTACTCGCCGCGAGCGTTGGCGACCGGCCGGTCCTGCGCGGTTGCCGCCACGGTGACGGTGAAGCGGGGAGCGATGCCGTCGCGCGGCGTGATGGTCTCGGTCGCGGTCGCGTTGCCCGCGAGATCGAGGGCGCCGCCCGCGAAGATCGTCACCTCCGGCGTCTCGTCCGCCTTCAGTTCGCGCGCCAGTTCGATGTAGATGCGCGTGCGCGTGTCCTCGATGAGCTCGCGGTTGATGTCTATCGGCCAGTATCCCGCCTCCGCCAGCGCCTCGTCGTGGGTGAGACCCGTTATGTCGACGAGGGCAAAGGCGCTGTTCCCCCCTCCCAGGACGTTCGAGACAGGCCAGAGCCGGAAGCTGAACGCGTCGTTCCCGGCGAGGTCCTGTATCGGGTCCGTACCCGGCTTCGTGTAGCTGATCGTGACGCGCTCCCCGGTCGCGACCGGCGAGCCCAGCGTGAGCACCACCTGCCAGCCGATCACCGACACGTCGCTGACCGCGCGCTGCACGCCGTCCACGAGGACGTCGAACGCGTTGCGGGTTGGCGTCGAGCCCCCGTCCAGCGCCTCGTTGTAGGTCAGCCTGAGCGTCGTGCCGCCGACCGCTGCCGTCTGGAGCAGCGGCGGGCTCCTGTCCACGTTCGGGTTGGTAAGCGTACTGCCGGTGCACCCGACGGTCCGCACCGCGCCGGCGAGCCTCCTGCCGTCCTTCTCGTAGACCGCCACGACCTCCGCTTTGGCGTTGTACACCTCCGGGCTCGAGTTGTAGTAGTGCTGGAAGCTGCCGCTCGTCTCGAAGCCGCCCGCTCCAACCGCGGTGTACTCGAAGAGACGGTCCAGGCCCACGTTGTAGTCCGGCGGGTAGAAGAGCTGCCGGTAGTAGCCCACGACCTCCCATCCTCCGACCGTCAACGGCCTGTGCGTGAAGGACAACACGACTTCATCATGGGGCGGGTCCGAGTTCGTGAAACGGCACAAGAGCGAGGTGTCGTCCGCCCTGATCGCCGGCAGCACCGCGGGCGCCGACGCCGGGTGCAGCAGGAACGGCGCAACCACGCCGCCGGTCACCGCCGACGTGGGCGCCGTCAGGCCGGCGAGGTCCACTGTCGTGGTCGCCGTCCTGCGCCCGAAGTTGTCGGTACCTGAGCCTACGGAGGCGTGCCGCAGTGCGACCAGGATGGTCAGATCGTCTCCGTCCGCATCCCCGACGTCGGCCTCGATGTACCGCCCGAGCTCGGACGCCCTCGGTATGCTGAAGGACGAGGTCGTCCGCGACAGGTCCTCGACGAGCAGCACCCTCCGCCCCGCGAGGATGCCGAGCCGGTAGCCGTCGCAGTCGGCCGTGCTGAGCCGGTTCCAGGAGATCGTGGTGTCGCCGGTGGCGCCGTTGTAGGTGAAGTTGAGACCGCTGATCCTGACTTTTGCATCGAGGGTGTCCGTACAGGTCTGCGCCCGCGGCGCGAGCGAGGCTGAGGCGCGGGGCGCGGACGGCGCGAACGCCAGCCGCTGCGTCCCGGGCAGGGAGTTGGTCCGGCCCAGGACGGTCCTCATGAACGGCGGCGCGTAGTTCGGCTGGTAAACGCTGACCACCTCGTGGTCGGCGACCCTGATCCGCTCCGAAGAGATCCCCGGGCGCACCGGCTCGGTCAGTTCCACCATGATCCATGAACGGTCGGCGACCTCCCCGCCCACGACCTTGCCCATCATCTCGAGGTCAGGGTCGTACGCGATGCCGGTCCACGACTCGACGGTGGCCGGGTCGGTGTCGTCCACGGTGAACGCGTGCGGACCGGGGTATTCGTCGTCCGGCGCCTCGCTCACCGTCCGGTTGCCGGCGCGGTCGACGGCCGTTATCTCCATGAAGTACGCGCCCTCGTCCATGCCGGCTGCATCAGCCGAGAACGCGTAGGCCACGCCCGGGCGCTCCCCCAGGAGCGTCCACCTCCCTGTATCCGTGATGTCGTCCGCGGCGTTGGGGTCAGCCTCCTCGGCCCACACCTTCAGGTCGATCTCCGCGGCCTCGCCGTTCACACTGATCTGCCCGCCTGAGCGCGTCGAGAGCGGCTCGCCGGTCGTGGCGTGGTCTTCGTCCCGGTTCGCTTCCGTGTAGTCGCCGTCCTCGGTTATCACGAGTTCGCCGTCGTGGCGGAGGCCCGCGTCGTTGTCGCGCACGACGAACGCGTACTGAAGGCTGTTGGAGCGCAGGTAACTCTGGTCCTCCGGCGTGATGCCGGTCACGTCCGGCCCCTGGCCGTCCACGTCCACCGTCACCTGTCCGGCGCCGGCGATTTCGATCACGAGGCGGTCGTCGTGCCGCGCGAGGACCGCGGCGGTATCCGCGTCAGCAACGCCCGCCGGATAAGCCGTGCAGAGCGGGCCGTCGCTCGCCGTGTACAGCGGGTCTCCGTTCGCGTCCAGTGCGCGCGAGTCGAGGACGCGCACGAACGCCTGGTAGTAGCTCTTCATCCGGCCCGGCGAGCCGGTTGACGCGGAGAGGGCCATCTGCATCGTTATGGATCTGTCGGCACGGGAGTTCCGCACCGTCGCGACGGCGCAGTCGCCTTCCGGTTCCGGGATGCCGGTGCTCTCCACCGTGATGAGGATGGTGTTGTAGGCCGCCGGGTCATTGGAGACCCAGAGCGTACCGTCGAAGAAGGTGTGCTGCGGCGATGCCAGACCATTCGCCAGGTAGGCCGTGTCGTTCGTGGAGAGCGAACCGGCTACGGTTCCGAGGGTGGGGGCCGCGGGAGGAGTCAGCGCGGGGAGGTAGACCGTCTCTCCGTCGTAGGTCGTCTCCCGGTTCTTCGCGAGCTGGGCGTCCTCGATATCGTCGAACACGCCGACGCTCAGGGCGCCGATGCTGATCATCCCGTCGGTGCGGTCGAAGGTCGCCTGACCGGAGGCGGACAGCAGCAACAGCAGTGCGAGGGCTGCTGCCATGAATGCTGCGGAGAGTATGCGGGTTGCGGTACCGGGGACGGGTACGGCCAGATGTCTCACGCTGCTCCTGGGGACACGGAACTCGCGTCGAGGTCGTGTGGTCCGGTCCGCTTGTGGGGACTGGGCGAACCGGAAGTGATCCTTGTCGGCAACCGATTCTCCGGCACGGAAGCGCGTTCCTCAATGCGATAAGCGTGCGAGCAGATGGGAGTGCGGCGCGGTTGTGCGGAGGCGGAGGCAGTGTGCTATCCTTTCGGAGGCGTCCCGGGTGCGGGGCGCTGTTATTGTGCTAGGAGATTCCCGCCTTCGCGGGAATGACGGAGAATCATGCACCTGGTGATCGACGGACACGGCTGCGACGCGGCGGAGCTCTCGGACGCAGAGCGCGTGCGGCGGTTCCTGGACGAGTTCCCGGACCGCATCAGCATGACCAAGATCACGCCGCCCGCCGTTCACACCTACCACGGCCCGATCCCCGAGGACTGGGGCGTCTCCGGGTTCGTCATCATCGCGGAGAGCCACATCAGCGTGCACACGTTCCCGGACCGGGGCTACGTCAACATCGACGTCTTCTCGTGCAAGGAGTTCGACGCCGACGACGCGATGGCCCAGGTGGGCGAGTTCTTCACGATGGCCGATGTCCGCAGCTGGGTGCTGGACCGTGGGCTGGAGCACCTCGACCCCGTGACGGCGAAGGCGGTGGTGGAAGAAGAGCGGGAGACCGTCCGCCAGCGCGTCTAGTCGCACAGGAGAGCCGCCATGACTGAAAACGAGCGGCCCGCCCTCCCCGACACGTTCCTGATCCTCGACCCGGACGAGCACACGCTCGAACGGTCGCGGTGCGTCGTGCTGCCCGTCCCGTACGAGGAGACGACGAGCTACCGGAAGGGAACGCGGCGCGGGCCGGAAGCGATCATCCGCGCGTCCGCCGAGATGGAGGACTACGACGTGGAGCTCGGCTGCGAACCGTGCGGCGTCGGCATCCACACCGCGCCCGCGCTCGAACCCGCGCCCGTTCTCGAATCAAAGGGGGGGCCTGAGGCGATGGCGGGGCGTGTCCGCGAGGCGGTGTCCATCTACGCAGGCCAGGGCAAGCTCGTGGGGATGCTCGGCGGCGAGCACTCGATAACGTCTGGGGCGGTCGCCGCGCTCGCGGAGCGGCGTCCCGGCCTGAGCGTGCTCTTCTTCGACGCGCAGGCCGACCTGCGGGACGACTACCAGGGCTGGGCGCACAGCCACGCCTGCGCGGCACGGCGAGCGCTCGACCACGCGTCGAGCCTTACGCTCGTGGGCGTGCGGAGCATGACCGGCGAGGAGGCCGCGTTCGCAAAGGAACGCGGTATCGCGCTCTTCCCGCGCGGCCCGGAGCCGATCGCGGACGTCGACGCCATCGTCGACACGCTCGGCGAGGACGTCTACGTCTCGTTCGACCTCGATGCGTTCGACCCGTCGTTCATGTCGGCGGTCGGGACGCCGGAGCCGGGCGGCATGGGGTGGTGGGAGGCGCTGCGCATCCTGCGCGTCGTCGCCGAGCGACGGCGCATCGTGGGGTTCGACGTGGTCGAACTCGCGCCGGACGAGGGGCCGGAGGCGTGCGCATACACCGCGGCGAAGCTGGTGTACAAGCTGTTCGGGTACGCGACGGCGCGCCTGTAGGCGTATGCTGAACACCTACACGACCGCGAGGCACGCACGAGATGACGCCTGAGCAGACGGTCTACATGGACCACGCGGCCACCACGCCGGTGCTGCCGGAGGTGGCTGAGGCGATGCGCCCGTTCTTTACGGAGCGGTACGGCAACCCGTCCAGCATCTACGCGCTGGCGCAGCAGGCTCGGCAGGCGCTCGACGAGGCGCGGGAGCGGTGCGCGCGTGTCCTCGGGGCGCGTCCGGGCGAGATCGTCTTCACGAGCGGCGGCACAGAGTCGGACAACGCAGGCATCATGGGCCCTGCCCTCGCGCTGAAGGAGCACGGGCGGCACGTCGTGACCACGTCGATCGAGCACCACGCCGTGCTGCACGCCGTCGAGCTGCTGGAGAGCCTCGGCTGGGAGGCGACGTACGTGCCGCCGGGCCGCGACGGCATCGTGCGTCCGCAGGACGTCGCGGACGCCGTCAGGCCGGAGACGGCGGTCGTGAGCGTGATGCTCGCGAACAACGAGATCGGCACGCTGCAGCCGGTGGCGGAGATAGCGCGGATCGTCAAGGAGCGCGCAGCTTCGGAGCGGCGCTTCATCGCCGTGCACACGGACGCGGTGCAAGCCGCGGGCGCCGTGCCGGTCAAGGTCGACGACCTTGGCGTCGACCTGCTGTCGCTCTCGGCGCACAAGTTCGGCGGGCCGAAGGGCGTCGGGCTGCTGTACATCCGGCGTGGGACGCCGTTCGCGCCGACGCAGGTGGGCGGCGCGCAGGAGCGCGAACGCCGCGCGGGCACCGAGAACACCGCGGGCATCGTCGGCATGAGCGTAGCGCTGGAGCGCGCGGAACGCGAGCGCGAGCAGAACGTCGCAGCCTGCGCCGCGCTCCGCGACCGCCTGCTGAGCGGCATCCTCGAACGCGTGGACCGCGTCGAGGTGAACGGCGACACGGACGCACGGCTGCCGGGGAATGTGAACGTCTCGTTCCACGGCGTCGAGGCGGAGCCGCTGCTGATGGGACTCGACCTCGCAGGCGTAGCGGCGTCGAGCGGCAGCGCCTGCACGGCGGGGTCGCTGGAGCCGTCGCACGTGCTGCTGGCGCTCGGGCGCTCGAACGAACTGGCGCGGAGTTGCGTGCGGTTGACGCTCGGGCCGGAGAATACGGCGGAGGAGGTCGACTACGTCGTCAAGACGATGGCAAACCTCGTGCCGAAGCTGCGCGCGCTGTCGAAGGCCGGCTCCCGGTAGCCGACCGCGATGAAGCTCCCCGAGCCGGTAGCGGAATTCCTGTACGAGCCGCCGGTCGCGCCCACGCTCTGGCCGCGCCGCGTCTTCCACCTGGTGGCGGGATCGGCCCTGCCGCTCGGCATCCTCTTCCTGCCCCTCGATCTGGCGGAGTGGCTGCTCATCGCGGGGAGCCTCGGCGCGGTGCTGCTGGAGGTGCTGCGCGGGCTCGTGGGCGGCGTCAACGACTGGATGGTCCGCACGTTGCCGTTCTTCAAGGCGGCCGAGAACCGCCAGGTCACAGGCGCGACGTTCATGTGGCTCGCGGCCACCTTCCTCGTCTTCGTGTTCGAGAAGGAGATCGCGGTGCTGGCGATGCTCTTCCTGTCGGTCGGCGACCCGTTCGCGGCGCTCATCGGCGTGCGCGACCACCGGACGAGGCGGTTCGGGAAATCGCTCGCGGGAACGACCGCATTCGCGGTCGCGGCGCTGGGCGCTGGGCTGCTCGCGACGCTCCACCCGGACGTGCCGCTCGTGTGGTGGATCGTGCCGGGAGCGATCGTGGCCGCGCTCACAGAACTCACCCCGCTCCCGCTCGACGACAACCTCACGGTGCCCATCGCCTCAGCCGCGGTCATGGCGCTGCTGGCGATGGTGTAACGTAGCGCCATGCCCAACCGGCTCATCAACGAAACCTCTCCCTACCTGCTGCAGCACGCCCACAACCCTGTCGACTGGTACCCGTGGGGCGAGGAGGCGTTCGAGCGCGCGAAGGCCGAGGACAAGGTGGTGCTCGTCTCCATCGGCTACGCGGCGTGCCACTGGTGCCACGTCATGGAGCGCGAGTCGTTCGAGAACGAGGCCACCGCACAGGTGATGAACGACCTCCTCGTCAGCATCAAGGTCGACCGGGAGGAGCGTCCGGATGTGGACGGCATCTACATGAGCGCGGTGCAGCAGCTGCACGGCCACGGCGGGTGGCCGCTCAACGTCTTCCTACTGCCCGACGGGCGTCCCTTCTACGGCGGCACGTACTTCCCGCCCGTGGACCGCGCCAACATGCCGTCGTGGACGCGGGTCGTCGCCGCGGTCAACGACGCCTACCGCAACAACCGCGACGCCGTGCTGCAGAACGCTCAGGTGCTCACGGACGCGCTGCGCAACGCGTCCAGCGTTCCGATGGCGGACGAGGACGTGAACGACGAGGTGCTTGCAGCGGCAAGCCAGGGGATCGTGGCGTTGCACGACGCGGAGCATGGCGGTTTCGGCGGGGCGCCCAAGTTCCCGCAGTCGATGCCGATGGAGTTCCTGCTCGCCCGCAACGCCCGCACGTTCTACGCCGATGCCCTCGAAACGGTCGAGGCGTCGCTCGCGGCGATGCACAACGGCGGCATCTACGACCACCTCGGCGGCGGGTTCGCGCGCTACTCGACCGACCGGTTCTGGCTCGTGCCGCACTTCGAGAAGATGCTGTACGACAACGCTCTCCTCGTCTCCGCCTACACGCAAGCCTTCCAGGCGACGGGCGACCCCCGCTACCGGGAGGTCGTCGAGGAGACGACCGCGTACCTGCTGCGCGACCTGTGCCACCCGGACGGCGGCTTCTTCTCGTCGCAGGACGCCGACAGCGAGGGCGTCGAGGGCAAGTTCTACGTCTGGACGCCGCAGGAGATCGAGGCGGTGCTCGGCGTGGAGGACGCCCGCTTGTTCCGCCGGTACTACGGCGTGGGGGTGCACCCGAACTTCGAGGGTCGCCACATCCTGCACGTGCGCGACAGCGCGGCGGCAGCCGGGCGCGAGCTCGGCGTCGACGCAGGCAAATTGCTCGAACGACTGCGACCGATGCGCCACGCACTCCTGGAACGGCGGGCCGAGCGCATTCCTCCAGCGACCGACGACAAGGTGCTGACCGCGTGGAACGGCCTCGCCCTGCGCGCGCTCGCCGAGGCGGCATTCGCGCTCGACCGGCCCGACCTCCGCGACGCAGCAGAACGCAACGCCGACTTCCTGCTGCGCGAGATGCGCCGCGACGGGCGGCTGCTCCGCACGTGGAAGGACGGGAAAGCGCACCTGCTCGCCTACCTGGAAGACTACGCGCTGCTCATCAACGGGCTGCTGTCGCTGCACACCGCGACGTTCTCGCACCGCTGGCTCCACGAGGCGCAGGCGCTTACGGGCGAGATGCTGGCGCTCTTTTGGGACGACGAGGACGGAGCGTTCTACGACGTCGGCATCGACCACGAGGAGCTGATCGTGCGTCCGCGCGACATCACCGACAACGCCACTCCGTGCGGCAGCTCGGCTGCCGCCGAGGCGCTGCTGCGGATGGCGGTGCTCACTGGCGACGAGTCGCTCGCGCAGAAGGCAGAGCGCCTCATACGGGGCATCGCACCGCTCGCGGCGCGCTACCCGCTGGGGTTCGGGAACTGGCTGCGCATCATCGAGCGTTACCTCGCGCCGCCTACGGAGGTCGTCGTCGTCGGGGAGCCGTCCGGCGAAGGCACGCGCGCGCTGCTAGAGCCGCTGCGCCGGCAGTTGCCAACGTTCGCATTCGCCGGGCTGGCCCCGGGCGAAGCCTCGCCGTTCCCCACGCCGCTGCTGGAGGGGCGCGCTGACGCGGGCACGCCTACCGCTTACGTCTGCCACGGCTACGTCTGCGACCTGCCCGCCCACGACCCGGCAACACTCGCACAGCAACTCGCTGGCAGTCCCTGACAAGCCCTCGGCATAATCCGTTTGCAAGGGTCTCCGCGTTCACCAATGCCCCAGGAACAGTTAGAATGCCGCCGGGCAGCCGATGATCGAGCGCAATTTCTGGTTCAGAACCGCCATCGTCGTTATCGCGTTCAGCGCGATCATCTTCGTCGTCGACACCGTCCGGCGGATCTGGGACTTCCTCGGCGACCTGATCCTCGTCTTCTTCCTCGCCTACCTCGTCGGCTCGCTCATCATCCACACGGTGCGCTGGCTCATGCGCATCCCCGGCATGAAGCGGCCGCTGGCCATACTGATCGTCTACCTGGCGCTCGGCGCCGTGGTTGCCGTCATCGGCGCCCTCGTGATCCCCGCCACCATCACCCAGATCATCGACCTCGCCGAGGTCATCCCCGACTACGTCGACCGGATCCCCGAGTTCATCACCGCAGCGGAGGAGTATCTCGCCGGGTTCGACATACGGGTTGACCTCACCACCCTTCTCCAGATCGAGCAGTTGGGAAGCATCGCCGCCAACCTGCAGGAGAGCATCACGAGCAACGCGCTCGGGCTCCTGGGGAACGTCGTCTTCGTCATCTTCGCTATCTCGTTGATAACCGTCATCTCCTTCTACGTCGTACTGGACGGCGGGCGCCGCCTGAACGAGGCGCTGAAGGTGCTCCCCCGCAACGCGGAGCGCGAGACGCGGTACGTCCTGGGAGTGATCGACGAGACGTTCCGCAGCTACCTCAGGGGCATGGTGCTCATCTCCCTCATCTACGGCGTCGGCACCGCATCGGTCATGTTCGCAACCGGCCTGCCCGCCGCGCTTCCCGTGGCGCTCATCTCCAGCCTGCTGCTCGCGGTGCCGTTCGTTGGAGACTGGCTGGCGCTCGCCCTGCCGCTCCTCATCGCGGCCCTCTCGGGCGACTTCGTCAAGCTGCTCACGGTGCTGCTGGTGCTGCTGTTCATCCAGCAGGTCATGCTCAACATCCTCAGCCCGCGCATCCTGGGGAGCGCTGTGCGGATGCCTGCCATGCTCGTTGTCATCGCGGTGGTGCTCGGCGCGCGGCTCGCGGGCATCACGGGGGCGCTCCTCGGCGTGCCGACCATGGGGGTCATCTACACGCTCGCGGTGCACTACGGAATGGTCATCCGAACGCGGCGGGAGGCGGAGGAGCAGCGCCGCATCCTGGAGAACCGGGAGGCAACCACGAGGGCAGCCGAATCCAGGGCGATCGCCGAAGAAGAGGCGCTGGCGGCGCTGGAAGCGATGGCGGCAGCGGAGGCGCTCGCCGAATTGGAGGCCGCCCAGGCCAACGAGGAGTCCGCATTCCCGGGACCGCCGGAGCCCGAGCTTCCGCAGGAGCCGGAGGAGGAACCGGAGCCTGTTCCTGACGAAGCCCCCGTGGCCGAGGCTGACGAACCTGCGCCGGAGGCGACGGACGGATCGTCCGAGGACGAGGCTCGTCCTGAAGACGGTCCCCTGGAACGGAGCACGTCCCGGTAGCCCACCCCCACCCTGACCCTCTCCCTGAGAGAGAGGACGACGCACCCTCCCGCTGCGCTATCCTGACGAGCCGTAATGGATGCCGGAGAGTTCCTCGTACTGGACGTCGAAACGTCGGGCGGCTCGATGCAGAACTTCCCGGAGGGCTTCCGGTTGCTCCTGACCGGCACGCGGCAGGGCGCCCTCTACGGCATGTACACCGCCGAGCCCGCGAGCCTCGCCCAGCTGCACAGCCTCGTGGTCAACTTCGACGGTCCCGTCGTCACGTTCAACGGCGCGCGCTTCGACATCCCCATCCTCAACCGCTGGATGCGCGACGTGCTGGGGTTGGGCCTGACCGTGCGACAGCACTACGACCTGATGATCGCGATCGTGCAGGCGGCAGGGCGCCGCATCAGCCTGGACAGGATCTGCTACTACACCTTCGGGGAAGAGAAGGTGACCTGGGACCACCGGCAGAACGCGCGCGCATGGATAGAGGCCCCGCAGCGGCTGGTCGACTACAACCGCGTCGATCTCGACCTGACGCACGAGCTGTTCATGCGCGTGCTGCGCGGCGAGCCGCTCTTCCTCGGCGACGCGACAGTGGTGCTGCCGCCGCCGGAGTGAGTCTTATCCGGCGACGTTGATGATGATGGTCACTACGATGGCGATGACGATGAGACCGATGATGATCTTCTTCGCGTTCATGCGACACCTCCCATAAGCGTCAGCCGCTTGTATCACTCCGTTGGCCCCGCATGGAACGAGATACGCAGGCGCGTTAATGCAGAAGAGGCGGCGCCGGTGCGCCGCCTCTTCGATGCGAAGCCTCGTGGATAACGAGCCCTAGAAGCCGTACATGTCCACCGTGCGCTCGCCCTGGTGGAGGCGGGAGATGGTGTTCGCTTCCTTCTCCTCGCGCGCCCGCGACTTCTCGAGCACTTCGCCGATGCGCTCCTGGGGCACGACGACGACGCCGTCACGGTCGCCGACCACGAGGTCACCCGGGTTCACCCATATCTCGCCGATGCGGATGGGGATGTTGATCGCGCCGTAGGCTTCCTTGTTCTTGGCGGTGCCCCTGATGCAGAGTCCCGCCGAGAAGACGGGCATGCCCAGCTCCTCGAGGATGGAGCCGTCCCGCACGCAGCCGTCGATCACCAGCCCCGCGATACCGACCTGCTGGGCGGCGTGGGTCATGATCTCGCCCCAGTAGCCGGCCTCGTGAAAGCCGCCTGTGTCCACCACCATCACCTCGCCGGGCTGGGCGTGGTAGATGCCGCGGTGCAGCCAGAGGTTATCCTTCGGCGGCGACAGCACGGTCATCGCCGCGCCGCACACGTACCAGTCGTTGGACACCGGCTTGATGTACGACGGCAGCGCGCCAATCTGGCCTCCGGCCTCGTGCAGCGTCGCGGTCCCGATGCCCCGGACAGCGTCGACGAGCGCAGCGTCCGGGCGATCCGTAATCTCCGTCATTGCTTCTCCTCCTATCGGGCGAGCATCTGCTCGTAGTTGATCCCCATCACTTCGACGACCGACTTGCCGTCCATGACGTCGCGGGCCATCGCCTGCTCACGGGCGACGATGCTCTCCGCCTCGGGCACGACCTCGGCAACGCGGTCCTGCGGCACAACGACGATGCCGCTGTTGTCGGCGATGACGTAGTCGCCCGGCGCGAGGCTCACGCCGCCTATCTCGATGGGCTCGTTCGTGGACTCCTCGACGACGCGCCCCCGAGCAGTGAGCGGCACCGCCGCCCGCGCGAACAGCGGCAGGCCGAGGCCCTTCGCCTCGTCCACGTCGCGCGACGCGCCGTCGATGATGACGCCCGCGACGCCGCGCGTCTTCGCAGCGGTCGAGAGGATGCCGCCCCAGCCCGCCACGTCCGTCCTGCCCCGGTGGTCGCAGACGATGATGTCGCCCGGATCGGAGGCCTCGACGGCGGACGTGCCGAGGTGGCGCGTCGTGGTCTCGTTGCCTTTCGTCTTCAGCTTGAACGTCACGGCGCGCCCGGCGATCCGGCCCGTCTCGTACAACGGCAGGATGCCGAGGACGGTGCCCTTGATGCCGAGCTTGTCCTGCGCGTCCGAGACGGCGCAGGTGTCCAACTCGCGCAGCCGCTCAACCCACGTGTCAACTGCCATCGCTTCCCCTCCCCTGCCGCCGGTACCTAGCCGCCGACGTACGCGATGAACTGGATCTGCATCTCCATGCCGCCGGCGAGCGCGTCGTACTGGATGGTGTGGCGCGTCGGGCGGTTCTCCTCGTCCGGGAACATGGCGACCCACTGCTCGTTCACGAGCGGCCGGATGTCGCGGCTCTTCACGTAGACGTTCATGTGCGCGATGTCGTCCGTGGTGCCGCCGGCCTCGGTCACGATGCGGCGAACGTGCTCGAACGCCCACTGCGCCTGCTCAGCGAGGTCGCTCGGCATCTCGTTGGTGTCGGGGTTGAGCCCGCTGACGCCGCCGGACGTCACGATGGGCCCTACCTTCGTCGCCGGAGGGATGGGCTGGCCGGAGTGCCAGTTGCCGGGGATGTGGATCACCTTCCTCGCCATGTTTCACCTCTAGATGAATGGGATTCGCGTTCATTCCGGCCGTGCGCTGAGCGTAGGCCGCGCGCCGCAGGCGAGTATAGCAGGGCACAGGGAGAACGTGCGCTAGGCGCTCTTCTCAACCCGATCGCCGTCCGAGAACTTCAAGGCGTGGGTACGCTCGCCCGTGAGCATCTCGGTGTGCACCGACTTCGACACCGGAGCGAGTTGCGCAACCATGCTCCAGCTCTCGCCGCCGTCGCCTGTCCACCAGATCTCGCCGTCGGTCATGCCTGCGAACAGCTGGACGCTCCCGCCCGCCTCTTCGAGGCACATCGCCTCGACGTTGCCGTGCAGGCGGTCGGGCAACCCGCCCGTCAGCACAGTCCACGAGCGTCCGCCGTCGATGCTTCTGCCGATGCGCCCGCCGGCGAACCCCTCGACCGAGCCGTCCTGCACCCAGGAGCGCGGTCCCGTCCGTGAAGCGGACACGTACAGCGTGTCCGGGTCGCTCGGGAGATGCACCAACTGGTCGGGGTAGCCGCCGATATCGTTCTCCTTGCCGAACAGCTCCTGCCACGATCCTCCGCCGTCCTCGGTGAGCAGCAGCCCGGCGCCGCCGGTGGTCCGGATCGCAGACGGGTTGCGGGGGTCGATGACGGTGCGGTGCACGTCCGGGTTCGGCACGTCGATATCCGCCCAGGTCTCGCCGCCGTCGGTGCTCTCCAGCAGCCCCCCGACCTCGATGCTGACGTACATGTGCGCCGGGTCGTCCGGGTGGAAGTTGATGTGCTTCAGATGCGCCTCGAACGGGTCGGCCGCGAAGCGCCAACGGGGAAGGGACTCGACAGACCGCACCTCCGGCAACTCGGTCCACGTCATCCCCATGTCGTCGCTGTAGTAGAGGTGCGCGGGCTCCGTGCCGGCGAACAGCCGCTTCCCGCCGTCCGTGTCGACCGCAGCGAGGCTGAACAGACTGCGCACGTCGATACCCGCGTCGCGCGCCTCCCACGTCTCGCCTCCGTCTTCGCTGGCGTACACGCCGTCCCACCACGCGCCCGCGAAGACCGTACCGTCCACGAACAGCAGCGCATGGATATGCTTGCCCTCGAGAGCATGGCTGACGACCGGCCAGCGGTCGCCGTCGCGGCGCAGTTTCACCACGCCGTCCATCGTCCCCACGAGCACCTCGCCGCTCGGGAGATCTGACGAATAGATGGTCGTGCCGCCGTGCGAGAGTCCAAGCATCGTTCCTTCCTCCGTTATCGCTCCATCGCCCGGCAAGGATACACCGCGCGCATCGAGCACCTGCGGCGGCGGACGACAACTGCATCCTCACTCACGTCGAACGCAGGCGCGAACGAGCGTGTGCCGGCGGGTGCCTGAGAAGATAGGATTCGTCCACGCGCTAGTGAGGTAACCACCATGCCCGACCTGAAACTGACGATGGCGATGACCCCCTGGGACCGCATCGGCCCCCTTCTGACCGGCGAGGTGAAGCCTGAGGGCATCACGCTGGAGCACCACGACGTCCCCCTGCAGGAGATATGGCGCCGCCAACTCCAGGGCAACGAGTTCGACATATCCGAGATGTCCATGTCCTTCACGCTGCTGGCCATCCCGCTGGGCTGGGACTACCGCGTCCTGCCCGTCTTCCACAACCGCACCTTCTCCTACGTGAATACGATGGTCCGCCTCGGCTCAGGCATCCGGCAGGACCACCCCGAGGACATGACCGGCAAGCGCATCGGCGTCGTCGATTACCAGATGACGGCGGCGCTCTGGACGCGAGGCATCCTGGAGCACGAGTTCGGCGTCGCCCCGCACGCCGTCGAGTGGTTCCAGGGCAGGCCGGACCCCGCCATCCCCGGCCAGACGGAGCCCTTCCGTCCACCAGAGGGAGTCGTGATCAACCCGCCTCCCAACGACCTCGAACAGATGATGGCTGACGGCGCGCTCGATGCGATGTACTCGGTCCATCCGCCCGCGAGCGGGCCGCTGGCCGACCGCTCACGCTTCGTTCCGCTGTTCGCAGACGGCGTCGCGGAGTCGGAGCGCTACCACGCCGGGACGGGCATCTTTCCCGCCCACCACGCAACCATCGTCCGCAAGAGCGTGCTGGACGCGCATCCGTGGGCGGCGAAGAGCCTGCTCGACGCGTTCGTCGAGGCGCAACGGCTGACGATGGAGCGCGCGATGAAGGAGCCGCCCTCAGCCCTCGTCTTCGCACGGGAGATGATGGAGCGCCAGCGCGAGACGTTCGGCGACAACCCTTACGCCTACGGCCTCGCCGCCAACGCGGCCACCATCGACCTCGTCCAGACCTTCGCCGTCGAGCACGGCATGACGCCCCGGAAGCAGCCGCTCTCGGGGTTCATCGCGGCAGGTGCGCTGGACAGCTGAGCAGGACCGGGTTGCTCCGGGCGGGGCCCCGCTCACACCTGCTCCAGGCCCTGGCCATCCGCCCTGGGCATACGGTAGCCAACGCGGGATTCGGTGAAGACGTAGGTGGGGTCGGCGCCGTCGTCTCCCAGCTTGCGGCGGAGCCTCCTCACGTGCGTCCGGAGCGTCCGCATGTCGCCGGGCTTCCCGGACCGCCAGACCCTTCGCAGCAGTTGGTCGTGCGTCAGCACCCGCCCGCCGTTGGCAGAGAGTTGGTAGAGCAGACCGTACTCGGTTGCCGTCAGTTGCACGGGACGGCCCGCCAGGGTCACGAGGCGTTCGGCGTAATTGACGATCAGCTCGCCCAACACATAGGGCTCCGATGGCTCGTTCCGGTCGAATCCCCCCTGCCTTCGAAGGGCCGCCCCGACCCTGGCCACGAGCTCGGTCGGCGAGAAGGGTTTGACGATGTAGTCGGTCGCCCCGGCGTCGAAGGCCTGGGCGATCACGTGGTCCTTGCCATAGGCGGAGAGGAAGATCACGGGGACGTCGACCATGCCGAGGATCTCTTTCATCAGTTCGATCCCGTCGAATCCCGGCAGCATGAGGTCGAGCAGAACGAGGTGGGCCCCGTTCTCCCTAATCAGGGCAAGGACCTCCTCAGGGTCGGCTGACACTATCGGGCTGTAGCCCGCATCCACGAGCACGCCCCGAACGTACGTGAGCGTATGCGGGTCGTCGTCCACGACGAGGATGCGCTCACCCACGCCTGCCTCCGACCGCGAGAGCGGGGCAAACCAGGGGCGTTCGCGTGTGGGCTCTTCGGCCACCGGGAGGGTGAACGTGAACCGGGCGCCAAGCCCCGGTCCGTCGCTCTCCGCCCAGATGCGCCCTCCGTGGGCCTCGACTATCCCCTTGCAGATGGCGAGGCCGAGGCCGGTGTCGCCTGCCTGCTCCTCGGCCTCGTTCCTTGAGAACTTGCGGAACAGGTACGGCAGCCGCTCGGCCGTTATGCCGCTCCCCTCGTCCACCACGGACAACGCCACGTGGCCCCCTTCCCATGCTGCGTTCACCCTGATCACAGACGATTCCGGCGAGCGCCTGGAAGCGTTCGAGAGGAGATTGCCGATTACCTGGACGATGCGGCGCCTGTCCGCCATGACGAGAGGCAGGCCCGCTCCGAGGCCGATGTTCAGGAGGTTCCTGCCGCCCCCGTTGACGAAGGTGTTTCTGGCCCGGTCCACCAGCACCGCCACCTCGACCGGTTCGGGGCTGACCGACAGGGAGCCCGTTTCGATGCGGGCCACGTCCAGCAGATCGCCGATGAGGTCGCGCATGTTGTCGGCCTGATCGACGATGATCCGCATGAGCTGGCGCACCTCGGTGGGATCGAGTTCCGACGAGGTATCCAGCATGGTTGTCGCCGCTCCCCTGATGGAGGTGAGCGGAGTCCGCAGCTCGTGGCTCACCATCCCCAGGAACTCGGCGCGCATCCGCTCCATCTCCTCGACGTCGGCCATGTCCTGGAGTGTGACGACCATCGACTCGACCGTCCCGTCGTCGGAGCGGATGGGCGTTGCGTTGAGCAGTGCCGTGAGACGCCTCCCATCGGGGACCTCCAGAACAATCTCCTCCGCCCGTATCGTCTCGCCGATGCTGAGCAGCTGCGCCATCGGGAACTCCCGCAGGGAGACCTCGCGCCCGTCCGCGCGCTTGAACAACATGGCCTCCAGCAGCTGCTCCGGCGTCTGGTCGGGGTCTCGCAGAAAATCGAAGATCCTCCGGGCCTCACGGTTGAGCGACCTCGGAGCCCCCGTTGCGGCATCGAAGACCACGACGCCGATCGGAGAGGTGTCTATCAACGTCTCCACGTCGGCTCTGGCCCGCTGCTCCTCCCGGTGCCTGCGCGCGTTGGCTATGGCCATGGCGGCCTGTGAGGCGAACAGCACCAGCGTCTCCTCGTCCTCCTGGCTGAACTCCTGTCCGCGCTCCTTCTCCGCGAGATAGATGCTGCCGACGCGTTCGCCCCTGTGCAGGACGGGGGACGCCAGGAAGGAGACCTTTTCGCTCAGATCCAGCGGGAACCGCATCTCCGGAAGGCCCAGCGACCTGATGTGGCCAAGCAGGTCGGGGACCCTTATGGGGCCGGGGATCCTGCTCAGGTACTCGAAGTGCTTCGGAGACTCCGGGAGCGCCCATACCCTTTCCGTTTCGTCTCTGGTCATCCCCGACGAGAGGGAGTCCTCGGCTATCCCGGTTTCGTCGTGCAGGACGATGACGCCATAGCGGGCGCCGGTGAGCGAGCGTGCGGCGTCGAGCACTCCCTGCAGCACGGAGTTGAAGTCGAGGTCTTCGGTGATGCGGAGGCCGGCCTCGCTCAACCTGGATAGCCGCTCGCGCAGCTCTGCTATCTCCCGGTCTTGTTCGTCCATAACGTCACCATACCGTAATCGAAACAGGAAGGAAAGTCACCCCTATGTCATCGCCAGGACGGTATGCCTTATGGAGCCCCCGGTACCACCAACGGCTTTCAAGGCCGTTGACGTCGCGCATATATGATGAGGCCGCCGACGAGCAGCACTGCCCCGAGCACGATACCTGCCAGCGCGGTGAGTAATAGGTCCAGCAACTCAACCTCCGTAATCGATCCCACCGAAGCCCACCGGGGCCACTGTGTGGCGCCGGTGCGGCCGAACGGGACGGCTCATTGGGTGGGCAGTTTCACCTCATGCCCAGGAGGTCCCCCGTGGGGAGAACCCCAGTCCCCTGTGCCTCCCCACGAAGCGTCGATCCCCGCGGCTGGGAATTCGCCCGCCGGCGGGGCCACTTCAACATACGCCTTTCGATATGAAAAAAGGGTGACTTTCAGACGAATTATGATTACGTTACGGTGACGTTTTCGGGTGTTCTCGGCCTGCAGGCGGCCTGGCTCGCGTGGAGCCGCTGCTGGGTCGTGCCGGGCCGGTCCGGCCTGAGGAGGGATGGGCTAAAGCGCCTGCGCGTACCGCCCCAGCGCCCAGAGCGGGAAGTAGTTGCGGTACAGGTGGTAGTTGATCATGAACGCGGCGCTCAGCTCGGGCCCCTGCGAGTTCGGGTCGTCGAGCGGCTCGTACTGCTCGGGCTGGCTGCCGGGGCCGTAGCCGGGGAAGCCGCACCCCGTGAACTGCGGCTCGTCCCATGTTCCGTCGTCCTGCTGGCGCCGGAGGAGGAACTCGACGCCTCTCCGGACGGGCTCGCTGAGCGCTTCACCCGCCGCGATGAGCGCGATGAGCGCCCATGACGTCTGCGATGGCGTGCTCTCGCCCTGCCCGCGCAGCGACGGGTCCGGGTAGCTGACGCACGTCTCTCCCCACCCACCGTCCGGGTTCTGGTGCGCGAGGAGCCACTCGACCGCGCGGCGCACGCGGGGCTGCGCCATGTCCACTCCCAACGCCTGTAGAGCGGGCAGCACCGCGCCCGTGCCGTAGACGTAGTTCACGCCCCAGCGTCCGAACCACGCGCCGTCGTGCTCCTGCTGGTCCCATATGTACGCCAGACCTCGGCGCACGGGCGGATGGTCGATCCCGTACCCCAGCATCCCGTACATCTCCAGCACGTGCGCGGTGACGTCGACACTGGGCGGGTCCAGGAGCTCGCCGAAGTCGGCGAACGGGATCTCCGCCAGCTCGCGGGACTCGTTGTTCCAGTCGAACGCGGCCCAGCCCCCGCCCGAACTTTGCATGCCCGTCAGCCACGCGACGGCACGGTCGACGGATGCCGCTCTGGCCCGCTCGCCTGCGTCGTCGTTCATCCGCGCGAGCGCGAGGTCGGTCACGATGATGGCCGAGTCGTCGATGTCCGGATAGTGGACGTTGTCGAACTCGAACGCCCATCCGCTGGGTTCGAGATGAGGCCGGTAGACGGCCCAGTCGCCCTTGACCCGTATCTCCTCGGCGATGAGCCACGCCGCGGCGCGCCGGATGCTGGGATGGTCCGGCGGAACGCCTGAATCGAGGAGCCCGCGCATCGCCAGGCACGTATCCCACACGGGCGAGAGACACGCCTGCACCCTGAGCGCCCTGCCGTCTTCCGACGGGAGGCTCCAGTGCTGCCTGAAGCCCTCCAGCCCCTTCGCGACGACCGGGTGGTCCAGCCGGTACCCGAGGGCGCTCAGCGCGATGAGCGAGTAGACCCAGGGGGGCTGTATACCGCCCCACGAGCCGTCGGCCTCCTGGTGGCTGACGATCCAGTCGACGGCGGCCTCGAGCGCCCGCTCCCGCCTGGGGACGAACGGCAGGTTGCAGTAGACGCGGAGCGCCTTGTCCAGCAGCAGGAACCCTCCTTTGAGGGAGAAGGGCTTCGCCCTCCAGCGCGACAGCGTGAACGTGACGGGGCCTTCCGGGTAGAGCTCCATCACCCATGCGCTCTCGCGCGGCGGCCGCGTGGGATGAAGCGTGAGGATGATGGTCATCGGCACGATGGTCGCGCGCGCCCAGCTCGCGAAGCGGTAGATGTTGAAGGGCGCCCACTTCGGCAGCAGCATCATGTCCGGAGGCATGGCGGGCGTTCCCTTCCAGTCCCACTGACCGAAGAGGGCGAGCCATATCTTGGTGAATACGCGCGCCCGGGGCACCCCGCCCTGCGCCAGGATGAAGGCGCGCGCCCGCTCCATGTGGGGAGCATCGGTGGGATCCCCGGCGAGCTTGAGCGCGAAGTAGCACTCGATGGACGTGCTCAGGTCTCCCGGCGCGCCGTAGTACATGCGCCAGGAGCCATCTTCGGACTGCCTGCGCCGGATGTCTTCCGCGACGCGGGGGATACGGTCGCCCTCGTCCGACCCCATGAAGTGCGTGAGCATGATGTACTCCGCCTCCATGGTCGGGTTGGACTCCAACTCCCCCCACCAGTAGCCGTCCTCGTGCTGCGTACGGAAGAAGTAGTCCTGCGTTCGCTTCAGCGCTTCGCGGAGGCGGCTCTTCATGCCTTGTTCGACCAGGTTCGCCATCGGTCCGGCTCAGAGCTGGCGAGCGAGCTCCGGAAGGATGCTCTGCACGGCCGTCTGCAGGGCGCGCGACGCTCCGCGCGATTTCAACGCCAGCGGAAGGAAGCTCCTGGCCGCCGAAGGGTGCGACAGCGCCCGCACGGCGTGGGCCCACTCCCGCCGCCCGGCGTCCGCGACAATGGTTGCGATGAAGGAAGGCAGCGGATAGTGGGCCTCGTCGAGCACTGCGCGGATGCCGATGAGCGGGACGCCTCTCGACGTTGCCTCTTCCGCGATCCAGCGTCCCTCCATGTCGACCACCAGCGCGCCGCTGCCGTAGAACGCTCTGCGCTTGGCCCGGGGCGAAAGGAGCGGTTCGTCCACGGTCAGCACCGGCCCTTCGAGGGCGGAGATGCCGGCCTGCCGCAGCAGCATCGCCGCACGGGTCGTGTGCAGAGCGCCGGGGACCGGTGCGCTTGCTCCGTGGAGGTAGGCGTTCGCCACAACGAGGTCGCCGGGATGGAGGTGCGGATCGAGCGCGCCCGCGTATCCCAGCGAGACCAGCAGCCGGCACGGCGCGGCGTCCAGGAGAGCTGCGACCTGCCCCCCCGCGACGCGTCCGATGCCCACGAGGCTCGTGCGCGTGCGGGCATCGCCGTAGCCCAGTCCTCCCAACTCTCGCTGGGTGGGGGCGATGGTCAGGAGCGGGGCCGGCGCAGTCTCAGTCTCCATGGTGTTCCCTTCCCGAACGGGTCTGCAAGGCCTCGAAACGCTGGTCCGCCTCAGCAGCGGCATCGCGCCCGGTGAAGAGCACGTCGGTGATGCTCCGGTACGGGAGCGACACCTCGCGTCCGGTCTGGGTCTCGAACAGCTGGATGAAGGGTTCGCTTGCACGCGTATCCCGGTTGAAGAGGTAACCCGTCACGGCGCCGCCGTCGTCGGTGTGGACGGTAACGTCGCCGCGATATTGGAAGGCGCGCTCGACGAGTCCGGCGACGCCGTCAGCGTCTCCCTGGTGCGCGGTAGGGGCCGGTGCCTCGTGCTCGTGCATGGCTCACAGCTTGCCGGTAACTGTGGCGACCGCGGAGTCGCGCAAGCCGCGCCACGTAGCGAACGTCGCATGGACGGCGGTGGGCTCGTACCCGGAGTGCACCATGCAGTCCTGGCAGTGCGGGTTGCCGCTTGCCCGCCCGTACTCGTCCCAGGGCGTCTCGTCCATCAGCTCCCGGAAGGTGGCGGCGTAGCCGTCCTGCAGCAGGTAGCAGGGGCGCTGCCATCCGAAGATCGTGTAGAGCGGGTTGCCCCACGGCGTGCACTCGAAATCGCGCTTGCCCATGAGGAACTGGAGGAACAGCGGCGACTGGTTGAACCGCCAGCGCTTCTTCCTGCCGGTGAGCACCTCGGAGAAGAGCTCCCGCGTCCGCTCGCGCTCCAGGAACGACTCCTGGTCCGGGGCTTTCTCGTAGCTGTAGCCGGGCGACACCATCATGCCCTCGACGTCCAGGTCCATCATCGCGTCGAAGAAGTCGCGGACGCGCATCGGCTCGGACGTGTTGAACAGCGTCGTGTTGGTGGTGACGCGGAACCCGCGCCGGACGGCTTCCCGTATCGCATCGACGGCGATGTCGTACACGCCGTCGCGGCAGACGGAAGCGTCGTGCTCCTCGCGCAGGCCGTCCATGTGCACGCTGAAGCTGAGACGCTTGGAGGGAGTGAAGACGTTCTGCTCCAGCTTCTCCTTGAGCAACAGCGCGTTGGTGCAGAGGTACACGTACTTCCTGCGGCACGTCAGCTCCTCCACCAGTTCGCCGATGTGGGGGTAGAGCAGCGGCTCGCCGCCGGGGATGCTGACGATGGGGGCGCCGCACTCCTCCACCGCGGCCAGGCACTGCTCGACGGTCAGGGCGCGCTTGAGCACGTGCGGCGGGTACTGGATCTTCCCGCACCCCGCGCATGCGAGGTTGCAGCGCAGCAGCGGCTCCAGCATGAGCACGAGCGGATAACGTTCGCGTCCCGCCAGACGTTGCCTGATGACGTGGGATGCTACTGTCCACGCTTGCGAGGCAGGCACTCCCATTGCGATTGCGCTCCCTGCGGTCCGGTTGCAGGCAGTCTAGCAGGCAACCGGGCGGTACGCCTGCGATCCAGTCCAGGACAGCGCCATGGGGACGGGGCGACCCAACTCTGAGACGACGTTCGTGTCGAGGAGGTACATCGACCTACTCCACGAACGGAGGCGTTCGGTGGCGAGGCCGCCGCCGTGGCGGAGTGAGGTTCTCGGTCCGCGCATCTGAGGTCAGGAGCAGTTCTTTCAAGTCCGGCTTGGTCATCTGCTCCAGCCTCCGCCATCGCTCGATCGGGAGGAGCACGGCGGTTTCCACGCCCCGTTTGGTCACGATCTGAGGCCCCTCGGCACGGGCGGTTTCGAGAAGCTCGCTGAACCGCGCCTTGGCATCCTGTACAGGCCATCTCTTGCTCATAGTCCCCCAACCGCTATGCCCGCTATGACTAGCTATCAGACTAGGTTGGTCCGCTGCCAGTGTCGAGATGTGCATGTGCTACGCTGGACCCTGTCGCAAACGACGAGAGATGAGGTCGCTATGCCTCGGAAGGCCCCCGAATCGCCACGAGAGACGACACCGTGAGTACACCTGAAGAGATCGAAGGGCGCGTGCGGGCGGCGCTGGACGGATTGGACATCGCAGGCTGGGAGTGGATCACGATCGATCCGCAGTACGCCGACACCGCGGACTTCTGCGAACGGTACGGGTACGACCTGCCCCACTCCGCCAACACCATCGTCGTGGCCAGCAAGCGGGGACCGGCAGCGTATTGCGCGGGGATCGTGCGGGCGTGCGACCGGCTGGACGTGAACAAGCGGGTGCGCGGGCTGATGGGGGTGTCGCGAGCGTCGTTCGCCTCGGCGGAGCAGACCCGCGAAGTGACGGGGATGATGATCGGCGGGGTTACGGCGCTGGCTCTGCCGGAGGGGTTGCCGGTCTACGCCGACGTGCGCCTGCTGGAGATGGACTACATCATCCTTGGAGCGGGCAGCCGGTCCGGCAAGCTGAAGATGGCGCCTCAAGAGCTGGAGAAGCTGCCGGGCCTGGAGTTCATCGAAGGGTTGTCGATCTCGGCAGAGTGACGGCTTCCCGGCACACAACCCCCACCCCGCTCTGTCTGCTCGTGAATCCTGCGTTTGACACCCCCCTACCCGCTCTATAGATTGCCGCCATCTTCCCCAGGCGAGGCGAGTCCGATGGACGACAGTCTGCGTGGCGCCGCCGCGATAGTCGGGATAGGAGAGCTGAAGCCGGAGCGCACCCGTCCCGGCAGGGACGCGATGAGCCTGCTGGCCGAAGCCGCGTACCTGGCTATCCAGGATGCCGGTCTCACCAAGGCTGACATCGACGGGATGATCGTCGACCCGGAGTTGGCCGTCGGGAGCGGCGGGGGCTACGCGGCCCGGATGGCCGAGTACATGGGCATCTACCCCACCTGGGCGACGGGCTGCGATGCCCAGGGCGCGGCAGGGGTTGCGATGGCGCTGCAGGCTGCCGCCTACATCAAGGCAGGGCTGGCCAAATACGTGCTGTGCGGCATGGGCGCCGCCCTGGACCCAGCGGTGCGCCGCAGGCCTCCGACCGGCGGGCGGACCGAGACCGCCACCACGGAGTTCCAGGCGCCGTTCGGCCCGACGGTCGCGGCGAACGGCTGGTACGCCATGATCGCCAAGCGGTACGAGGCGCTGTACGGGGCCACCGTGGAGAAGCGCGCAAAGGTATGCGTCGATTTCCGCTACAACGCCAACCACAACCCCATGGCGATATTCCACGACACTCCCATCACGGTGGACGACGTCGTGAACTCCCGCATCGTGGCAGACCCGCTGCACCTGCTGGAGTGCGTCATGCCCTGCGCGGGGGGATGCGCCTTCGTCGTCACGAGCGCGGAGATCGCGCAGAGCCTGCCGCACAAGCCGGCGTACATCCTCGGCGGCGGCCTGGGGATACTGCGGGGCAACCTGACGCACGTCGGAGAGATAACGGTCAGCCCCGTGGGACGCGGAGCGCAGAAGGCGTTCTCCATGGCAGGCTACGGGCCGTCCGACGTGCAGGTGATGGAGATATACGACTCGTTCACGATCACCGTGATGTGCGAGTTGGAGGAGTCCGGTTTCTGCGAGAAGGGTGAAGCCGCCGACTGGATACAGGCGCACGATCTGACGTTCGAGGGCGACAAGCCCATGAACACGCACGGCGGTCAGCTGTCCTACGGGCAGGCTTCGACGGCGGGAGGCTGCGCCCAGGTCACGGAGTCCGTCCGGCAGATCCGGCGGGACGGCGGCGAGCACCAGGTGCCGGGGCCGACCGACCTTGTCTACGTCACCGGTTCCGGGGGTGCGTTCTCCCAGCAGTCCGCCATGCTGCTCGGCAGCGAGGCAACGCTGTAGCCGGGCCAGGAACACGCGATGACGAGTGGACCCGCATACAACAAGCCGCTGCCCACCCCCAGCGCCGTGAGCCAACCCTTCTGGGACGCCGCGAAGGAGCACCGGCTGCTATACCAACGCTGCCGGTTGTGCGGCATGCGGGTGTTCTATCCTCGCGACGTCTGTCCGGGCCCGCAGTGCTTCGGCGTCGGTACCCTGGAGTGGGTGGAGTCCACCGGCAAGGGCTCGGTCTACTCCTACACCATCTCCTACCAGCCGGCGCACCTGGGGTTCGCTGACGACGTCCCCTACGTGCTGGCCATTGTGGAACTGGACGAGGGATGGCGGATGAACACGAACATCGTCAACTGCGACCACGACAGTATCGAGATCGGAGCGCGAGTCGAGGTGGTCTGGGACGACGTTACGCCGGAGTTCACCCTGCCGAAGTTCCAACTCACGGGCTGACCACCGGCGGGCAGGCGAGCGGCGAGTGCAGGGTGTCCTAGCCGAACAGGGACGGGACAGGAGTTGGCGTATGGCGCTGGAGCAGACAGCCCTGGGAGCCTTTCGGGTCCTCGACCTGACGCAGGGTCCGGGACAGTACGCGACCCGGCTTCTCGCGGACCTCGGCGCGGACGTGGTCCGCATCGAGCCTCCCGGCGGCGGAGCGGCGCGGAGAGCGTCGCCCTTCGCACAGGACCGCCCCGGGCCGGACCGGAGTCTCGCCTTCCTCCACCTCAACTCCAACAAGCGGAGCGTCGTTCTCGACCTCGAGGACGAGGGCGACCGCACGAGACTGCTCCGGCTCGCATCCGGCGCGGACGCGCTGGTCGAGGACTCCCCACCCGGCTATCTCGAGGGGTTGGGCTTGGGCTACACGCAGTTGCAAGAGGTGAACCCGGCGATCGTCGTCACTTCGGTTACCCCCTTCGGCCAGGCGGGACCGTATGCCGGGATGCAGGGGAGCGACCTGATCGCTCAAGCGATGTCCGACTGGATGTGGAACGTCGGCGACGAAGGGGACCATCCCTGCGCGGCGCCGGGCGACCCGAGCACGCACATCGGCGGCACGCACGCAGCGCTGGGCACGCTCCTGGCCCTCTACACCCGCCGGGGATCGGGACGGGGTCAGCACGTGGACGTGTCGGTACACGAGGCGATGACCGCATCGGCATCCTCCTTTCCCATCGGGCGCTTCTCAGCCGCTACCCAGATCATGCGCCGGATGGGGTCCCACACCAACGCCGCGGGCGTCAACTGCTACCCGTGCTCGGACGGGTACGCCCAGATGAACATCCACTTCGCGCAACTGTGGCAGAAGCTCGTCGAATGGATCGACCACCCTGTGCTGAAGGACCCCTACTGGCTCAGCACCGAGGCCCGCAGCGAGAGCGCCGAGGTAGCCGAAGAGATCATCAAGGGGTTCACTGCCTCGATGACCACCGAGGAGTTCGTGCGCGGAGGGCGGGAGCGGGGACTGCCCGTCGCGCCGGTCAACACGTTCTCCGACGTGCGGCGCAGCCCGATCCTCCTGGGACGCAACTGGTTCAAGGACGTGGTCCACGCAGAGTTGGGCGAAGTGAACATGCCCGGCTTCCCATGGACGATGAGCGCCACGCCTCCGCGGTACTTCCGCTCCGCCCCGCTCCTCGGCGAGCACACTGACGAGGTGTTGCAGGCGGCAGAGGCCGACGGCCGCCGGCCGGGCGCGGGAAGCGGGCGCCAGGAAGGCCCTCCCCTGAAGGGCATCCGGGTCATCGACCTGACCCGGGCATGGGCAGGCCCCTTCTGCACGCGACTGCTCGCCGACTACGGCGCCGAGGTCATCAAGATCGAGTCCGGCAAGTTCGACACCCAGCGGGAGGGACGCGCCGGGATATACACGGAGCTCAACCGCAACAAGATGAGCATCACGATCGACCTGCACCACCCGGAGGGGCAGGGACTCGTCAAGCGTCTGGCCGAGCAGAGCGACGTCCTCGTGAACAACTACCGTCCGGGGACGCTGGAGCGGTTCAACCTCGGCTACGAGGAGCTCCGCAAGGTCAACCCGGACATCATCGTCCTGAGCATGCCGGGCTACGGCAGCACCGGGCCGGGACGGCTGAACGCTTCCCACGGAGCGCAGCTGATGGCGGACTCGGGCCTGTTCTACATCTGGGGTCTGCCCGACACGCCGGTGGAACGACGCGGGCGGGCAGCCATCCCCGACTTCCTCGGAGGCGCGCAGGGCGCCCTGGCGGTGACAGCCGCGCTCCACGCCCGGGATGCGATCGGGGCCGGACAGGAGATCGAGATCGCCCAGCTGGAGGCGCTCGTCGCCGCGCTGGGCGTGGGGCTGCTCGATTCCTCCGTCAACGGCCGCGACTGGCAGCCCTCCGGCAACCGGAAGCTCGACGCGGCGCCCTACGACGTGTACGCCTGCCGGGGACGCGACGCCTATTGCGCCATCACGTGCGTGACCGGTGAGCAGTGGGAAGCCCTCTGCCGCGCCATGGGCCGCGCCCACCTTGCCTACGACGCGCGCTTCGCGACCCTGGCCGACAGGGCTGGCAACGCCGATGCGCTGGACGAGATCATCACCGCGTGGACCAGCGACCTCACGCCCCGGCAGGTCATGCACATGCTGCAGAAAGCAGGCGTGCCCGCCGCCGTGGTGCAGACCGGCGAGGACGTGTACTACGACGTCCACCTCCGTGAGCGCGGCTTCGTCGTCCCGGTTGACGACCCCGAATCAGGCCCCATGGACGTCACCGGCCTCTCGGTCCACCTTCCGGAGACTCCGGGGCGGCAGCAGATGGACGGTCGCCCGGTATTCGGGGGAGCGAACGACTACGTGTTCGACACGCTGCTCGAGCTCTCCCCGGAGGAGCGGCGACGGCTCGAAGAGGCCGAGGCCATAGCCTGATCTGCCGGAGGCGGATGCATCCTCAGCGTCCCTTGAAGTCCGGCTTCCGTTTCTCCGAGAACGCGCGCAGGCCTTCCTGGGCGTCTTCGGTGCCGCGCCCGATGTGCCCGAGCAGCTCCGACATCCGGACGGCGTCTCTGAACGACATCTCCCGCGACCTGTAGACGATCTCCTTGACCGCCTTCACGGCGAGCGGAGGACTGGCCGCGATGCGGTTGGCGAGGTCGAACGCGGCGTCCAGCAGCTCGTCCTGCGGCACGACGCGGTTGACTAGGCCCCACTGCAGGGCCTGGTCGGCCTTGACCCGGTCGCCGGTGAGGAGCATCTCCAACGCGGCGCCCAGCGGGATGAGGCCGGGGAGGCGCTGAGCAGCGCCCATGCCGGGAGGAAAGCCGTACTTGATCTCCGGGATGCCGAACTCCGCGTTCTCGGAGGCGATGCGTATGTCGCAGGCGAGCGCCAGCATGCAGCCGGCTCCGATCGCATAGCCGTTGACCGCGGCGATGATGGGCTTGCGCAGCTCGAGGCCGTTGATGATGGTCAAAGGACTCGGGTCCCAGACGGAGGTCGGCCCGCCGACGCGGCCGGACCGGGCGGCGTTCTTCAGGTCTGCCCCTGCGGAGAAGGCCCGTTTGCCCGCGCCCGTGATGATCGCGCAACGGAGCTCGTCGTCCGCCGCGTAGTCGGCGAGGCGGTCGTACAGCAACTCCGAGGTCATCCCCAGGTTGAGGTCGTTGTCCCCCTCCATGGTGAGGAGCGCCACGTACCCCTGCTTTTCGTAGTGGACTTCTGCCATCGAGGCACCTGCCTTCATCGTGGTCGGCGAACGCCGTGTGGAGACTAGACCACACCCCGGGCGCGCAGCCCGGCGACCTCTTCGGGTGAGTATCCCAGGCTGCCCAGCACCCGGTCGGTATGCTCCCCCAACAGGGGCGGCGGCCGGTGGTCCACGGGATCGACCCCGGACATGGTGAACGGAGGCGCGAACGAGAGCACCGGCCCCTTCTCGGGATGGTTGACCCGGACGAACATATCGTTCTCAACCATCTGGGGCTCGTAGAAGACCTCGTCGCGCTCGAGCACCGGAGCAACCGGAACGTCCGCCTCGTCGAGCAGCTTCAGCCATTCCTTCGAGGGCCTGGTCTCGAAGACCGCCTCGATAACCGGGTATATCTCCTCGCGGAAGTCCCTGGTGCCGTTGTTGGGCAACTGCGCGCGGGGGTCTTCGGCGATGTGCGGCAGGTCGAGCACCATGCACAGCCGGTAGAACTGGGCCGGCCGGAGCGCGGTCACGTTGAGGTAGACGTCGTCGGCGCACCGGTAGATGCCGTAGGCGGGCATCTCCAGTTCGCGAACGGGCGTCTCCGCGTTCTCGAACCTGACCAGGTTGGTCATCTGCATGGCTATCGCGGCGTGCAGCAGCGAGGTCTCGATCAGCTGCCCGCGTCCGGTCTTCTCACGCTGGAGGAGCGCCAGCGTGATGGCGTAGCCCAGCAGCATCGGTATCGACGGGTCCGAGAGGAACACGCCCGTGCTCACCGGCACGCCGTTCTCCCAGCGCCGGTACTGCGCGCCTGAGAATCCCTGCGTGAGCCGGTCGTAGCCGGCCTTGCCCGCGTACGGCCCCTTGCTGCCGTAGGCGCTGATCGACGCGTAGATGAGCCGGGGGTTGATCGCCTGCACCGTTCCGTAGTCGACCCCGAGCTTCTGCGCCGCGGCGAGCCGCATGTTGCCGATGAGGATGTCGGAGGACTCGGCGAGCCTCCTGAAGACCTCCCTGCCCTCCTGGGCGGTCAGGTCCAGCGTCAGGCTCTGCTTGTTCCGGTTCTGTACGACGTAACCCGTGCCGCCGTCGGCGGCAGGGTCGGCGGAAGCGACCCCGGGCGGAGGTTCCACCCTGATCACCTCGGCGCCCTGATCGGCGAGGTACACCGCCGTGCCGGGGCCGGCGATGCCTGTCGTGAGGTCGATGACCCTTATTCCATCGAGTGCGTGAGGCACGATCCCCTCCTCGGCGCACGGCGCTCGGCAGCGGAATCCCTACAAGCCGTACAGGCGCTTCGGATTATCACAGAGGATCTTGTCGACGGCCTGCTGCGAGATCTCGCCCGCGTCGACGCGCGCCTGGAGCGCTTCCTGGAAGTGGCGCTCCTGGGACTGGTCGGCGTGTGTGTAGTCGGAGCCCACCAGGATGTTCTCCTCGCCTGCGAACTTGAGGATGTAGGGCAGGTCTTCATCCACGAGGCAGGTGACGAAGATGTTCAGTTCCCGCAGCGTGTCGTGCAGGGTGTCGAAGCCGTCCGGCAGGTCGGCGTAGGTGAGCGTCTTCGGGGACGGTCCCAGCGAACCCGGGTGATCGAGACGGCGCCGTATCTGGTAGAGCTCGTGCGGTATCCAGCCCGCCGCGGCTTCGATGAACCCCCAGCGGACGTTCGGGTACCGGTGAGGCAGCTTGTTGAGCACCAGCGACGTGAACGTTTCGGGCAGGTAGGCGAAAGGCACCCGCGGCCCCCGGAAATCGCCGTCCGTCCGGTTCTCGCGAGTGTTGGGGATGCCGCTGCCGATGTGCATGCAGACCGCCATCTCCAGCTCGTCTGCGACCTCCCACAGCGGGTCGAAGTACTCGTCCGTGAAGTTGTGGTCGGCTTCCCGATTGCCCTTCTTGAAGATGCCCACCGCCCCGTGGTCCTTCGCCCACCGCACCTCCCTGACCGCCTCGTCCATGTCCATCAGCGGAGGGAGGCACAGCCATCCCAACCGGCCCCCGGACTCGGCGCACCTGTCCCCCAGCCACCGGTTGTACGCGCGTTTGAGGGCCACGTCTCCTTCCGCCCTGGTGGTGGGCTGAACGAGGAAGAGCGTGGGATAGATGATCTGGGTGCGGACGCTGAGCTCGTCCATGTCCCGGAGCCGCGCCCCGACGTCGAGCAGCTCACGGGTCTCGACGGTGGTCATCGTCTTCGCGTCTTCCCGGTGCAGCCGCGGCTGGCGGTCGCCGTCGATGACCCAGAACCGCTGCGTCGCCCTGTTGGGGCTGGGGTTGCTGGGGTAGCCGACGACGGGCTTGAACTGCGCCTCGCTGGAGGCCATGTACTCCCAGGTGTCCTCGGTCTCGTCGATGTGGGTATCGGCGTCTATCGTGGTCAGGGTTGTCGCGGCGGCCATCGTCGTCCTCTACTGGAATCCATGAGGTTGGTGCGCCAATGGTACCCCCGAAGAGACCGTACTGCGACACTTCCGGTGGAAAGTGGCGCTCTAACGCACACCGGCGGTTGAACTGGCGACCATGGCAGCAGGTACAATCCTTCAGCCGAACGGAACAAGGAGGGACCAATGAAGTTCGTGATGTACAACGACAACCAGCCGGGCATCCTGACCGATGCGGGGGTCATCGACATCGGTGACCTCTGCCCCGGCGGCGGCCAGGCCGCGATCGTCCACCTGGTCACCAACTACGACGACCTGAAGCCCCAACTCGATGCCCGCGCGGCCGAGGGCACGCCGGTCGCCGGCGCGCAGCTGCAGGCGCCGGTGCGCCCCGGCAAGATCCTCTGCATGGGCGGCAACTTCCGCGAGTTCGGCGCTCGGGAGCCTTCGCCGATGTGGGGCTTCACCAAGAGCCTCCACGCCGTCCTGGACCCGGGCGGCATCGTGGTCCTCCCCGACATAGACGCCAACATCTTCCACCACGAGGCCGAACTCGTGCTGGTCTTCGGCAAGGGCGGCAAGGACATCCCCGCGTCGGAGGCCATGGACCACGTCTTCGGCTACACGGCGGGCGTGGACGTCTCGGCGCGGATGCCGGCGCCCGGCGGCGGACGGGTGCCCAACACCCTGCCCGTCGCGGAGCACAAGTCGCACCCCACCTTCTGCCCTCTCGGTCCCTGCATAGTCACCAAGGACGAGATCGCGGACCCGGAGAATCTGCAGGTCACCCTGAGCGTCGACGACGAGCTGCGCGTCAACTACAACACCGACGACCTCGCCCACTCCATCGCCGAGTCGATCGAGTTCGTGGCGGCGATCGAGGAGATCAGCCCCGGCGACGTGCTCTTCATGGGCACCAACCACCAGGGACTCGGCGCGATGCAGGACGGCGACACCATCGTGATGGGCGTCGAGGGCGTGGGCAGCTTCACCTTCTCAGTGAGCGACCCGCTCAAGCGCCGCTGGCCCCGGGGCGTCGACGAGGCGTCGGCCAAGGATGTGCGCGAAGGCGCCGGCGGCCCCGGCCGCCAGGCCCGCCCCCTGCCCGCCGAGTAACCGTCGATCGGAGGAGCCGCACGGCAACACCGGCATGATGACTCTATTAGTTGCCTTATACTGAAACGAAGCGGCAAGAGAAAGGTGCATGATGGCAAAGATAAAGAAGCCTACAGGGGCAAAGAAGAAGCCCACAAAGAGGACGATAAAGACATCACGGCAAGTAACCTTTAGAGGCGGAAAGCCTATTACGAGGGGAAGCCGTGGAAGTTGAATACAGTTTCTTATGTGAACATGCAGACGTATTCAGGAAGGTTGACCGCAATAGGAATAGGCGTAGATAGTTTAGTAGTTGAAGATGAAGATTTCTCGAAAGACCGGCCGTTGGCTTTGGCCGTTGAGTTTGTGTCGAGTGTAGCAGAAGCAGGTTGGAAGCGTTTATCGGTTTGAACCCGCCATCGACCTTGCCTTCGATCATCGCACCGCCCTGACGCCCTCAACCCAAACTGTAGGCTGCGCCGTAGCCGACCCGAATGCTGTAGCTGACGGCGTTGGGCCGCCGCTCGCGCAGCCGCGTTGAAGCGGCCAGGGCTTCCGTATCGATCTCATAGTCCCCGCTCTCCACATCGATCACTACAAACTTCCCCGTCTCCGCAGGTTCCACCAGAGGCTGTATCTTCTCACGGTAGATGGCTTCCCCCCGGGCGCCGGTCTCCTTCAATCGGCTGCGTCTCGATGACATCTCAGCCTCCTTCATCGCGAGCATCCTTCCTCACGCCCGCGGGGCTATCGTAAGGGCGAACCCGCTGCAGAGTCTACCGCGCCCTTCGCCGGGTCACCCCCATCCACCGCCCCGCAGGGGAGGCGCCTTCCCCCCGTCGAGGGGGAAGGGATCAGGTCAGCCGCTCGCCTGCTCCCCCGGCGGCATCCGGTAGCCGATGCCGGGCTCCGTGAAGATGTAGGTGGGGTGGTCGATGTCGTCGCCCAGCTTGCGGCGGAGTTTGCCGACGATGGTGCGCATGGGCCACACTTCAAAGTCGCCCACCTCCCGCCATGATCAAATCTTGCCAGTCGGAAGGCTCGCCTTCCAGCATCATCTTGGTCAAAGTCCTCTTGGCCAGGTCCAATCCCACGGCAAGGTCGTCTCCGAGTTCGTCCGTTTCCGACGAGCCGTGAGCGACACGGGAACGTGCGCCATAGAACCTCCCCATGTCGCGGAAGATGTCCCTACGGTCCTGAGAGTTGGTCCCAAGGAAGAAGGCCGCTCGGGTTCTCAACTTGTACGTGATCTCCCCAGGTTCGAGGTCGCGCCCGTACATGGTCTCCAACGCAATTGCCGCGTCCAGGATTCTGTCCTCCAACCCGAATCGACCAATCCGGGAAGCTAAAGTTGCGAGGCGGTGGATTGCATGATCAATCCATCTACGATTTCCAGGGTAGTGCTGTCGTGCTCGGATTAGCACTAGGAGTTCTTCCGCGCTGTTCTCATCTAGCTTGCTCTCGGTCCACCAGTCGTTCGCAGTTCCGTGGCCACCAGCCCACGGATACCCGAAGTTGGGATTCACCCCTGCCATCCAACTGTCCACGCACACGTACTGCCAGTAGGCACGCTGGTGATGTCCTGTGACGATTGCAAGCAAGTCTCTGATCGTCTCGTGGTCGTTTGGGAACAGCGAAGGGCCTTCCTGTTCATCGTTGAACTCATCCCCAAAGGAGAATGCGAAACTGGTCGTCGGGTAGCTCATCGACTCTTCGCTCTTCGGTACGACCGTCGGCCCCCAGGTGATCTCTCTCACCAGCGCGGTGGAGTGGGCAGGACGCCTCTCCGTCGCGGAAGCTAGTACGGAACCGCCAATCCAGTGGTCGGGGTCTAGTGACGGGTGAGGCCCAAAGATTGACGCTACTTCGTCGTAGGGGGCAAGGTACGCTCCCTCGCCGAGGTCCAGATGGCTCCCCAACTCAAGGCCGTCGAGCACCGTGATCTCGTATGCCTTCAATTCATGGCTCTCGCCCAGCACTAGGAGCCGATCCAGAGTCCGAACGGCATTGTCCCAGCTGGTTGCGATGCCGAGTTTAGTCAGGTTCATGGCGAGGGTCTTCATCTCAGAAAGAACCCCACCGTAGGGTTTCACGAACAACACATCCCCGTCAGGTCTGCTCAATGCACCCCGAATCACAGGATGTTCTCGGAGTACGGCCTCCGCTTCCCCTTGTTCTCGCTTGAACCAGCGGTGGTTTTGCCGAAACGACACCATTTGTTCAATGTTGGATCTATCCTCTTCTGGCAATCTGTCCGTCCACTGGCGGTATTGGTCGTATGTCATCCTTTCAGTGCTTTGGAAGGTGCGCCCGCTCTGGTCGGTGATTTCGTACGGAATGTCCGCGTCAATATAGGAGGTAAGAGATTTCAGGCTCTGACTCAATCGCTGAAGCCAAGCTCCTTTATCGAAACCTCCATCGGCCGCCATCACGATTCACCTCCCGCCCTGGATTCCTCGCTCGCCTGCTCCCCCGGCGGCATCCGGTAGCCGACGCCGGGCTCCGTGAAGATGTAGGTGGGGTGGTCGATGTCGTCGCCCAGCTTGCGGCGGAGTTTGCCGACGATGGTGCGCATGGGACGCACGTCGCCGTCGCTCCTCTCGCCCCACACCCGGCCCAGGAGGCGCTGGTAGGTCAGCACCCGACCGGCGTTGGCCGAGAGCTCGGTGAGCAGCCCGTACTCCATCGCGGTCAGGTGCAGCGGGCGGGCGGCCAGCGTCACCCTGCGTGCGGCGTAGTCGACGGTCAGTTCGCCCAGCACGTACGGCTCCGACGGCTCCGCGGCCGTCCTCCGGCGAAGGGCCGCCCTGATCCTCGCCGAAAGCTCCGTTGGCGAGAAGGGCTTGACCACGTAGTCGGCCGCTCCCATGTCGAACGCCTTGGCGATGAGCTCCTCCCGGCCGTAGGCTGAGAGGAAGATAACCGGCACGTCCGCCAGGTCGAGGATGTGCCTCATCAGTTCGATGCCGTCCATTCCCGGGAGCATCAGGTCCAGCAGCACCAGGACCGGCTTCTCAGCCTCCACGAGGCGGAGCGCCTCCGCCGGCTCACCGGCCAGGATCGGGTCGTAACCCGACCTGGCGAGGGTGTCGCGGACGTAGCGGAGGTCGTTGGGGTCGTCGTCCACCGCCAGGACGAGCGGCCGCTCGTCCTCCTTCCGCTCACGCCGCATGGAGACGGGCGAAGGGTCGCTCGCCGTGCCGCCGCCTGTTTCCTCGAGTGCGGGGATGGTGAAAGTGAAGCACGCCCCCATTCCCGGACCGTCGCTCTCGGCCCAGATGCGGCCGCCGTGCGCCTCCACTATCCCCTTGCAGATGGCGAGGCCCAGCCCCGTGTCTCCTCCCTGCTCCTCGGACTGCGCACGGGAGAACTTGCGGAACAGGTCGGGCAGGCTCTCCGCCGGGATGCCGCGCCCCTCGTCCGCCACCGAGACCGCCACGTGAACGCCGTCCCGCGCCGCGCTCACCCGGATGACCGACGATTCCGCGGAGTGCCGCGCCGCGTTGGTGAGCAGGTTGCCCAGCACCTGGACGATGCGCCGCCTGTCCGCCATCACCAGGGGCAGCTCCGGCTCGACGTCGATGGCGAGGTTGTTCCGGCCCCCGGCGCTCCTGAAACCGCTCCTCGCCCGGTCCAGCAGCACGGCCACGTCGGCGGGTTCGGGATCGACCGCCAGCGTGCCCGTCTCGATGCGAGCCACGTCCAGCAGGTCTGCCACGAGGTCGTTCATGCTCTCGGCCTGGTCCCCGATGATGCGGACGAACTGGCGCACCACCGCCGGATCGAGGTCCCCTCCCGAGCGCATGATCGCGGTGGCCGAACCCATGATGGAGGTCAGCGGAGTCCTCAGCTCGTGGCTCACCATCGCCAGGAACTCCGCCCGCATCCGCTCCATCTCCTCCACGTCCGCCATGTCCTGCAGGGTGACCACCACCGACTCGACCTCGCCCTCGTCCGAGACGATGGGGGTCACGTTGAGCAGCAGCGTGAGGCTCCGTCCGTCGGGAACGCTGATGACGACCTCCTCGGCCCGCAGCGTCTCGCCCGATCTCAGCGTCTCCACGACGGGAAACTCCCGCAGCGAGACCTCCCGCCCGTCGGCCCGCCTGAACGCCAGCACGTCCATGAGATCATCCGGCGACTGCCCGGGGTCCCGCAGGCTGTCCACGATCCTCATCGCCTCCCGGTTGAACGACTTCGGGGCTCCCGTGAGGGCGTCGAAGACCACCACTCCGACCGGGGACGTGTCGATCAGCGTCTCCAGGTCGGCCCTGGCGCGGCGCTCCTCCCGGTGCCTGCGCGCGTTGGCGATGGCCATCGCCGCCTGGGAGGCGAACAGCACCAGCGTCTCCTCGTCCTCCTGCGTGAACTCACGGTCGGCCGCGTCATGGCCCAGGTAGAGCGTGCCCACCCCGGCCCCCAGGTGGCGGATCGGGGCCACCAGCAAGGAGACCACCGGCACCGAGGGCAGGAACCCGGGCATGCCCAGCGCGCGCAGGTGGCTGTCTATGTGCGAGACCCGCAGGGGCTCTTCCAGCCCGCTGAAATACTCGAAGAACCCCAGCCCATCCGGCATCTCCCACAGCCCCGAGTGCTCCTCCCGGCTCATGCCGGAGACGATGAAATAGGGCGGCTGCCCGGCCTCGCCGAGGACCGTCATCGCCCCGTAGCGTGAGGCCGTCAGCGCCCTGGCGCCGTCCACCACCTCCTGCAGCACCGTGTCGAAGTCCAGGCTCTCGTTGATGCGGAGGCCGGCCTCGCTCAGGCGCGAGAGGCGCTCCCGCAACTCCGCTATCTCACGCATCAACTCGTCCGATGGGTCCAACTCATCACCTCGAGCGAAGGTATACCGGATTCCGCGAGTGATTACAAGCGGTCACAGCGAATTGACCCGAATAGTTACACCCTGGTTATACCCACGGTGGTATAAGCGAACGGGGATATTCCCGCCATGAGCAGTACCTCCTCGGGCATGGCATGGGGAAAGACCGTGCCGGCGACAGCGCCGACTCGGGCGCCGGGCGGTGTGACGCCCCGGTCCGGGGAGCCGGCGCACGGCGCGCCGGGGATGACGCATTTAATTGACCCCCCCCCCCCCCCCCCCATTTTCGCGATCTTAACGCGCGCCTAGCCCCTCCTCCTGTTTCCCTGTACGTTCGGCCCGGCGCCCCCGCGGGCATGGCGCGAGCGCAGGTGTAGCAGGCGCGCCGTGAGAAGCGTCGGCCGGCCGGTCAGCCAGGCAGTCGCTGTTGGCCTGCTCGCGCTCGCGCTCGCCGCGTGCGAGTCGGCCCCTCCGCCCACGGTCAGCGTCGTCGGGGGCCACACGCCCGCGCCTGCCGTTACCCCATCACCCGCGTCCACCCCGACTCCGGCCCTGACGCCTACGCCCACTCCGACCCCGACGCCTACCGTCACCCCCACGCCCACCCCGACGCCAACTCCGACGCCCAGCCCGACGCCGGACCTCATCGGCATCGTGGTGGCCGCGATGGCCACCATCGAGGCGGGCAGGCCCACACCCACGCCTACGCCAACATTCACGCCAACGCCTACTCCTACGCCGACGCTGGTCCCCACGCCCGTGCCTACACCAACGCCGGTACCCACCGTGACCCCGACGCCGCTCCCGCCTACGCCGACGCATACCCCGGCGCCCCCGATAGTGCGGTACGAGTCGGTCGGGTCAGGGCAGTCGACCGCCACGGCTACGGTGTCGTCTGCGTGCAGGCGCCCTGCGCCGAGAGACATCAGTGACGAGACGCCCATGCCTGGGCAGAACCTGGCCGTGTCGTGGGACCACCCGCTCTTGGGTCCGGAGGCGTGCACACTCATCGGCTACGAGGTCCGCTACAAGGAAGAGAGCGGCCCGTGGGAGCGCGTGGAGCTGCCGATCCAGCAGCGGTATGACACGATGGTCGAGCCTGGTTCCTACACCATCCGCGTCTCTGCCCGCTATGGCACCGCCGAGGACATCATGGTCACGGCTGGTACTCCGGAGCCTATTCCTACACCGACTCCTACGCCCTCCCCGCTCGTATGCTCGATCTCGGCGACGTTCCGCGCGGACGTGGTGCTCGGTGTGAGCGGCGAGTGGGAGCGCAGCGCAGCGTGCGTCGGCCCGGTGCGCATCGAGTACAAGCGGATTGCCCGCCACGCGTGGGAGCACGGCATCGTAGACGCTGCATCGTCTTTCGAGTTGGACGGCCTGAAGCCCATCAAGTACAGGTTCCGCGCTCACACGCTGGACGCTAATGGTCGGAGCCATTGGAGCGACACAAT
This sequence comes from Dehalococcoidia bacterium, assembly GCA_965206315.1. GTDB lineage: Bacteria > Chloroflexota > Dehalococcoidia > Lucifugimonadales > Australimonadaceae > Bin16. Next base: position 2,214,384 of record OZ242210.1, on the reverse strand, counting down.
AACGTTCATCCTGCGTCGAAATCCCGATGTTCCGATTCAAGTCGGACGCCCAGAGAATGTGCGCGTATCGAGTGGCTTCGAGGGCGGGTTGACCGTTGAATGGGATGCCCCGGAGTCGGTTCCCGCTGGGTCGAGGCTGACGGGGTACTACGTGGAATACTGGCCTTCCAGCGGAGGGACGAACCGCTCTGAGTGGCACAAGGCCGATTTCACACCCGGAGAGATGGCCGCATGGTCTTGCAATACCCGGCTGAACTGCCCAGGATTCGAGCGTCGGTTGGACATCTTCGGGCTTCCTGCAGGGGAGACGCACTACGCTCAAGTGCTCTCTGAGTTGACAGCAGCAGACGGGTCAAAGACGTTGGCATACTCCACGGCGTCCGACCCGATAGTGCTGCATTACGAGCCGTTCACCGCATGGTGGATAGATGCCACGCCGACACTGAACAGCAGTATCGGCAGGGTCTTTATGTCGGTCAATGCGAACTATGCCAACGCGTCGTCGATATGCCGAGCCAATGCGGGAGAGATAAACTGTCCGCCTCGAACGCTGATTAGTCTGGATGTGAATCCCGGTGGCACCTATTCCTTGACGATACAGGCATCGGGGAAGATAGACGAGAGTGCCCGCGACATAGGCATAGACCTGGACACCGGCGTTATTCGTGGCGTGACATTGGAAATATGCTGGTATGAGTCGGGCACGCAGGTGTGCCCCGATGAGAACACATACACGGGGCCATGGCCTGTCGGTATGAGACACCCATACTTCGTCTGGGGTTCAGTTCGTCAAGGTCTCGCATGGTTCAAGTGGTCGAAGACCGGGGCTCATGCTGGCAAGATAGGTTCTCACGTGGGATACGAACTGCGATACCGGCAGTGGTACACGGACGTATCCGAGGACTCCGGTTTGAAAACAACATCGTCGACGGACTGGCAGTCTGTATTCGTTCAAGGAGAGAACACACTCCAGTACGCTCTTGAGCTGTTCGACGACACTGAGCACGTAGTGATAACTAACGCTGGAACACCCAGCGAGACGAGCGAGACGTTCAAGCGAACGACCACCCACCTGGATTACAACGTGGTGGCGGTCAATCATTGGGATCACGACGACGATGCGAATACGGACCCGCGCACAATCTACGGCGCATACCACCGGAATGGCTTCAGTACGCCGGTGGGTGAAGTATCTCTGCCGGATGTTCCGAGCCCGTTGTCGGTGGAGCATAACGCGCCCGGCCAACTGATTCTGACGTGGAAAGAGCCTCTCAACGACGGCGGGGCAGACATCTTCGCCTATCACCTGCGCTACCGGCTGGCTGGCTCAAGCGATGGCTACAAGGAAGTGGTGATAAACCCGCAGCAACTTGTGCCTATTGTTCCGAGCCCGTTGGAGAAACTCCAAGAGTGGATAGTCGACGGCTACTACAAACTCACCGGCCTGACCAGTGGTGCCCGTTACGACATCGCTGTCCGCGCCATCAACGTCGCGGGTGGCAGCTCGTGGGCCGAGTTCCGCAGCGAGTCCGGCATGGGCATCGCTCCGGATTAGGGGAGCGTTCCCGTGCGATGACGGCGTATGCCGCTCACCGGAGGGGCGAACCCCTGTACCCCTGGGGGTCTCCGGTGGGCGGCTCCCTCCGCTGACAGCGCCCGCACCGGCGCCGGTGTGGTCGACACGAGTGGGGGGGCTGGTGCGGGGATGGGGGTGAATGGGAGCTGGGGCGGCTGGGCTGGGCGCTTGGTCCCCTCGCCCACTGGGAGAGGGAAACGCGCTTCAGCGCGAGGGTGAGGGTGCTCCGGGGCGGGGTAGTGTAGCGCATCCGTCGTTCCTGCGGAGGCCCGTGCTTTAGCGCGCAACCTCGCCTGGTGTAGGGGCGTCCCTTGTAAGCGCCCGGCCCCTTCCCCCTCGACGGGGGAACTGTAGGTTACCTGCCGCCTCTGAAACCCCTCGGAATGAGGCGTGCGGCCAGCCTGCGCACCGTACCGAGGCTGCCAAAGAGGCAGTCGCACAGTCGCATTCCGCACTTCATTCCTCTCTCGGACCACGTGGTCGTGAAATCAATGCGCCCGGCCGGCGGGTACCGGAAGGTGAAAGCGGTACCGCCCTTGTACGCTGTGACGGCGAAATCTCCCAGCCCGATGATGTCCATGCCGATGAGGGCGTCATCTCCGGACGGAAGGTCGTCTGCCGTGACCTCAACACCCTCTTGGACCAGACCGTTCGGCAGGCAGACGTCGACGACGAACACCGGCGCATCGTCCAGGGTGTCCCGGGAGTTGTGGACCGTCGTTGTCCTGATGGGCACTACGCCCAGATACCGACGGAGGCTGGTGCTGATTACGGTGTCCGTAGCACCCGTGTCCCAGACGGCGGAGCAATCTTGCCAGAGGCCACCGGGGGCTCTGACCTGACATTCGCTTCGGAGAACGTACTGGCGTTCGGAATGGACAATGGAGAAGCTCTTGCCCGGATTTGTGGTGCGGAACTCTATGGGCGTCTCCTCAGCCCGTGAAGGACGATGGTGTAGTCCTTACTGCCAGGACTCACCCGCTGGATAGCGAATGTCCCGAGTTCGTGTTCCTTGGTAGTCTCCGCGATGGCTTCGGCAGACGTGGTGTAGGCCCCCAGGACCTGATGGTCTTTGAGAACGATGGTCTTGCCGTTGTATCGTTCCACCATCTCATCCTGGTGATCTCGGTAGAACTTGAGTTCAGCGCTGAGCATGGCGTTCACCGGGTCTGGGTTGTTGGTGTAGTCGATTGACATGTTCGGCCTCCCACACTGGTGCGCGTCCTCATTGTACTACGGTGGTACCCCCGACAGGACTCGAACCTGCAACGCCCGGGTTAAAAGCCCGGCGCTCTGCCATTGAGCTACGGGGGCATCCCTAACAGGCTATCGCAACACTGCTCGTCCGCGCATGGTGAGCCTGTCGAACCACCCCCTACCCCTGGAAGAAGCCGAATCGCTCCAGCGGCCAGTAGCCGAACCACAGCTCGCCCACGATGTTGTCCGCCGGCACGAACCCCCACCGGCGCGAGTCGTCGCTCTGCGCGCGGTTGTCGCCCAGCACGTAGTAGTGGCCCTCCGGCACGACGCGCTCGATGATCGTCTCCCCGGACGTTTGCTCCACGTACGGCTCGGCGAGCGGCTCGCCGTTGCGGTAGATCTCGCCGCGCTCGATCTCGATGGCGTCGCCGGGCTTGCCGATGATGCGCTTCACGAAGTACTGCCGCTCGTCCCTCGGCCAGCGGAAGACGACCACGTCGCCGTACTCCGGCTCGCCGAACGGGTGCCACACCTCGCCCGGCGCCGCGCCCAGCCCGGGGATCCAGCGGGCCGCGTGCTCCGCGTCGACCGTCTCGTAGGCGAGCTTGTTGACGAACACCCCGTCCTGGTCCTCCAGGAGGGGCTGCATGCTGGGGCCCTGCACCCGGTAGTTCTGTACGCCGCCCTGCAGCAGCAGGATGAAGAACGCGGCAAGCGCGATGGTCTGGATGGTTTCGCGGAGGATAGAGCGCATGACGGGGAACGAACGCGCGGCCCGGCGCGTACTCTCCAGTATACGGGACTGCCGCACGGGAGCATCGCAGCGGGGACCGCGCCACGGTTCGGAACGTTATCCTTAACCAGACCCGCCGCGTATCACCGGCAGAACAGGAGAACACATGACCACCCTTACGACTTCCGGAGCCAGGAGGACTTTCCTGCTGCTGAGCGCAGCGCTGGCGATGGCGGCTGCATTGGCCGCGTGCAACGGCGACGGCAACGGTAACGCGGACGGCGACGGCCCCGCGGCGACCGACCTGCGCGGCAGCAGCAGCACGATCGTCTACGACACGAACAGCGGCATCCACGCGGCCGGGACCGGCACCGTCTCCGGCGAGCCGGACATCGCGGTCATCTCGCTGGGCGTCGAGGCGCTGCGCGGCAGCGTGAGCGAGGCGCGGGACGACGCCGCGCGCGCCCTCGCGGCCATCGTCGATGAGCTGCGCTCAGCGGGGATCGCCGAGGACGACATCCGGACGGCGCGCTTCTCCATCCACCCGCGCTACGAGTACGTGCGCGACGGCCAGCAGCAACTGCTCGGCTTCCAGGTGACGAACACGCTCAACGTCACGCTGCGCGACCTGAACTCCACCGGCGACGTCGTGGACCGCGCGGTGACCGCGGGCGGCGACCTCACGCGCGTTCAGAGCGTCGACTTCCGGATTGAGGACACGAGCGCGCTGGAGGAGGAGGCGCGCATCCTGGCCATCCAGGACGCGCTGGCGAAGGCCGACCTCTACGCGGAGCAGCTGGACGTCGTTCGCGGGCCGCTCGTCTCGATATCGGAGGCCAGCTTCGACGCGTTCCCGGTCGCCGAGGCGCGGTTCGCGGTTGCGATGTCGGACTCCGCCGGCCCCCCGACGCAGTTCTTCGGCGGAGAGCTCGAGGTGAGCGTGCGCCTGCAGGCCGTCTTCGCCATCGAATAACGCCTGACGGGGCGGGGTTCCGTCGTTCCTGCGCAGGCAGGAACCTCGCCCCTCCCCTCTCCTGAGGGAGAGGGAAACGCGCGACAGCGCGAGGGTGAGGGCCCTGCGCGGCGGGGGGCTGTCATTTCGAGCAAAGCGCAGCCCGCGCTTTAGCGCGCGAAATCCTCTCGGGGGTGTCTGTCTCCCCTCTCCTGAGGGAGAGGGAAACGCGCGACAGCGCGAGGGTGAGGGCCCCGGCGCGCCTACACCTCCAGCGGGGTGTCGTCCCGGTTCGCCCACTCCCCCATCGAGCCGTCGTACATGCAGACGGACTCGTGGCCGATGAGCTTGAGGGCGACCATGGCGTGCGACGCACGCACCCCGCCCTGTCAGTAGACGTGCACCGTCTTCTCCGGCGTGATGCCGAGGCCGCGCGCTATCTCCTCGATCTCCTCCGCGGACTTGAACGTGTCGTCCTCCGCCACGAGGTTCACCCACTCCAGGAACGCCGCGCCCGGCACGTGCCCTGTCCGCGCGTTGCCGCGCGAGTTCTCGCCCGTGTACTCGGCTTCCGTCCGCACGTCCCAGATGACGGTGTCGTCTGCGCCGATCGCCGCCTTGAGCTTCTCGACGTCCGACTGGACGGCATGATTGGGCCGGGGGGTGAACGTTACACCTCCGCCGGCGACCCGCGACGGGCCGGTCTCGACGTCGCGCCCCTCCGCGGTCCACTTCGTCCATCCGCCGTTCAGCACGCGAACGTTCGTGTGGCCGTAGTAGTTCAGCACCCACCACAGGCGCGACGCATCCCGGCTGCGGAAGCGGTCGTACCCCACGACGAGCGTGTCGTCGCCGACGCCCACGGACTCGAACCACGCCTTCGCCTCGTCCGGCGGCGCGACGAGCCTCCTCTGCTCCGAGCCCTTGACCTGCCACGTCGGCGAGAGCGCCGCGCCGGGGATGTGCCCCGCCTCGAAGCCGCTGCCGTCCTCCGCCATCTCGATGACGCGTACGTTCGGGTCCGTCAGGTGCTCGGCGAGCCAGTCAGTCTCGACGAGCAGGTCGTTCCGTGGATAGTCAGCCATCGCCCACCTCCGCGCGAAAGGTTACGAGGCAGGCGCGCGTGGGGCAAGCGCGGGCGCTTTAGCGCAACCCCACCTGATCCCCTCTCCTGAGGGAGAGGGAAACGCGCTTTAGCGCGAGGGTGAGGGCCCTCCGGGGCGGCGTGTCTGGTCCCTTCCCCTTCGATGGGGGAAGGTCAGGATGGTGCGGCCCTAAGCCGCGTGGGGTGCGTGGTGCGGGTCGTCCGCGTCCGCGCAGTGCTCCTCGCCGTGCTGGTGGCAGTGCTCGGCGCCGTGCTCGTCGAACTGCTCGCCCCCGCCGAGGGCCACACAGACCTCGTCGCCGTGGACGTGGCAGTGACCCGCGCCGTGCTCGTGGCAGTGCGCGTCGCCATGGTTGTGACAGTGCTCGCCCTCATGCTCGTGGCAGTGGTCAGCCGCTTCGGTGTGGTCGTGCACGGGTGCGTGAGTGGTCATCTTTCCTCCTCGAGTGCTCGTTCCCCGGATCGGCCGTGGCTCCACGAGAGATTGTTATCCCTTCACGAGTAAGTGTCAATAAGATACCGGTAACTGATACCAGGTTGCGATACCCCTCCTGGCGGCATCGTCACGTTCCAGGCTCTGCCCCCCTCAGCGCAGAACGGGGCGGCGTGCCAGCAGCGCACTGACCGCCCCCACTCCCAGCACGACGCTGAAGGTAACCAGCGCTATCGTGTACGCCCCCGACGTTTCGAACACGTACCCCGCGAAGACCGGCCCCACCGCGTTCGACGCCACCACCGCCGGATGCGCGATACCTCGTATCGTTCCGAGCGAGTCTCGCCCGAAGTATTCGGCGTAAACGACGGGCAACATCGCGAAAACGCCGCCGAAGACCATCGACTCCGCGAACGTGAACACGGCCATCGGGACCCCCGGAGGGATGAACCCCGCGGCGGCCATCGCAGCCGACGCCCCCGCCATGCACCCCGCGATAACGATGCGGTACGACGTGCGCCCCATGAACCATGCGGCAACGAACCCGCCGACGAGCATCCCCACCGCGTGGAACATCAGCACCGGCCCCACCAACCCCTCCGCGAGTCCGCGGTCGAGGAACAGCGGTATGCGATGCAGACCGTAGCCGCCGCCTGCCACCATCGCGCCCATGTGCGCGAACAGCAGCAGCCAGAACGCCTGCGTCCTTATCGCCTCCCGCGGACGCCACTCGTGCTCTGTACGCGCCTGCCGCGAATGCTCCTCCTGGATGGACAGCGGTGGACGGCCATCCGGATGCAGCCCGACGTCCTCCGGCTGCCGCGACACGATGGCGACGAGCGGGAATAGCGACAGCAACGCCATCAGCGCACCGACCATCCACAGCGCCTCCCGCCAGCCCATCACGGCGATGAGCGCCGCCCCGAGCAGCGGCCACAGCCCCAGGCCCAGGCGGCTCCCGTTCACCGCGACCGCCGTCGCGAACGCCCGGCGGCGCACGAACCAGTTGGCGATGACGGTATGCCCGCCCAGGTTCTGGATGCTCATCAACGCCGTGCGCCCCGCCACCAGCGCTGCGTAGAGACCCACGAGGCTCCCCACGAACCCCAGCCCCGCCACGGACGCCGCCATGAGCAGCCCGCCGCCGCCCATCACCAGCCGACCGCCGTACCTGTCGAGCGCCCGGCCGACCAGCGGCCCGGCCAGCGCGGCGGCGACCGTCCCGAAGCTGAACGCGCCGGAGATGGCCGTGCGCGACCAGCCGAACTCCTCCGTCCACCGGGGGATGAACACGCTGAACATCGGCGCGGCGACGGCCCCGCTGATCGTCATCGTCATCAGCACCGCGGCGGCGACTACCCACCCGTAGTAGAACGGTGTGCGCTGCGCGATGCCCCGTATCACGAGCGTCCCGGGCCCGGGGTGCTGCGGTCGCCCTCATCCACCGAGCGCTTCGCCAGCACCCCGCGTACGACGAACAGCAGCAGCGCCGCGCCGATGAACAGCACCGGCGTGGAAGTGAGGAACGAACCCGCCCCGGACTGCCCCCGAGACGGCTCCGCCGAACGCTTCACCAGGGTTTCACGCGCGACGAACAGCAGCAGCGCCCCGGCGAGGAGCAGCACCGGCGCGTACACGAAGAACGCCGTGCCCGCCCCGAACTGAACGGCGAGGAAGCCGCCGAGCAGCGGCCCCGTGATGGCGCCCACCTCCGCAACCGTCCGCCTGGCGGCCTGCAGCCGCGCCCGTATCGCGTCCGGTGCGACATCGTACGTCGACGTTGCGACCGACCCCAGCGACAGCCCGTTCGAGAAGCCCATCAGCACGGCTATCGCAATGAGCGGCCCCATGGCGCCCGTGAACGGGATGAACAGGAATGCGATGCCGGGTATCGCGGTGCTCGGCACGGTCGCCCACTTCCGCCCCACCTTGTCCACGATGAACCCTGCAGGGACGATCATCACCAGCGAGCCGATGGCCACGACGAAGAACAGTTCGCCGATCTGGCTGGGCTCCAGGCCGATCTCGTCCATGTGGAGCGGCAGGATGGCCTGGTACGCCATGCGGTAGAGCATCATGCTCGCCGTGGCGAACACCAGCACGAGGTACGTCGCCCTGAGACGCGGGTCGATCTGCAGGTAGAGGCTGCGCAGGCGGTCGAACCGGCTGCTCTCCACAGGGGTCGCTGCAGGGGAAGGTGCCGGGGAAGGTGCGGCCTGCGGACGGTCGGCGCTGGGGATGAGCACGCTGACGAAGAAGACGAACGCCGCGATACCCGTGTAGATGGTAAACACCACCGCCGTGCCCATCTCCTCTCCCACGGTGCCGCCCAGCCACGCGCCGAGGCCCATGCCGACGCCGTGGAACCCCATGAACCCGCTCATCAGCCGCCCGCGCTGGTTCGGCTTCACGAGGTCCACGCCGGCCACCTCGCGCCCCAGCATCCACACGCTGTCCGCCGCGCCTGCGATGAACAGCCCGATGAGCAGCGGCCAGAACCACGGCGTCACCATGCCGATGGATACCGATAGCCCGATGACCACCGGTCCCCCGATGACCGCCGGTTTCGTGCCCAGCTTGTCTATCAGCGTCCCGCCGACCGGCTGCCCGATCAGCCGCCCCATCGTGAACGCGGTGACGACCTGCGCCGCCAGTCCTCCGGATATCTCGAACTCGCTGGAAAGGACGGGAATGATGGGCGGCAGCATCCCGTGCGCGAACCCGAGCAGGATCGTCGTCAGGTAGAGCATCGTCAGCCCACGGACAACCGGGCTCATCGCTCCTCCGCTCGGCGCACGGGAATGCGGCCACTATACCACCGCGCTTCATGCAGCCCCTGGCATTGTCATTTCGAGCGAAGCGCAGCGGAGTCGAGAAATCTCTCCCGCGGATGAGGGCTCCCAGCCGTCCGCTATACTTGAACGACGCGCCCCGGACCCCACGCACCCCCCCAGGAGAGAACCGATGCCCCAGCCCGACCTCGCGAAACTCGTATCGCTCGCCAAGCGGCGGGGGTTCGTCTTCCCCTCCAGCGAGATCTACGGGGGCATCGGATCGAGCTGGGACTACGGCCCGCTCGGCGTCGAGCTCAAGCGCAACGTCAAGGAGGCGTGGTGGCGCGCGATGGTCTACGAGCGCGACGACGTCGTCGGCCTCGACAGCGCCATCATCCAGAACCCGCAGGTGTGGGTCGCCAGCGGCCACGCCGAGAACTTCACCGACCCGCTCGTCGAGTGTCCGGAATGCCGCAAGCGCTTCCGCCCCGACCACCTGGACGACCCCACGAAGTGCCCGGACGACGGTGTAACACTCTCCGACCCGCGCATGTTCAACCTCATGTTCAAGACGTTCGTCGGCCCGGTCGAGGACTCGGCGAACCAGGTCTGGCTGCGCCCCGAGACCGCACAGGGCATCTTCATCAACTTCGACAACGTGCTCACCGCCATGCGCAACAAGCTGCCGTTCGGCATCGCCCAGATCGGCAAGTCGTTCCGCAACGAGATCACGCCCGGCAACTTCATCTTCCGCACACGCGAGTTCGAGCAGATGGAGATGGAGTTCTTCGTAAAGCCCGGCGAGGACGACTACTGGCACCGCCACTGGATAGAGCAGCGCTTCAACTGGTACAGGGACCTTGGCATCCGCGAGGAGAACCTGCGCCTGCGCGACCACGACCCGGACGAGCTCGCCCACTACGCCAAGGCGACTGCCGACGTCGAGTACAACTTCCCGTGGGGCTGGGGCGAACTCGAGGGCATCGCCAACCGCACCGACTTCGACCTCTCCCAGCACGAGGCCGTCTCCGGCAAGACGATGAAGTACTTCGACCAGGAGGCTAGCGAGCACTACTTCCCGTACGTCATCGAGCCCGCCGCCGGGGCCGACCGCGCCGCGCTCACCTTCATGTTCGACGCCTACGACGAGGAGATGGCCCCCACCGGCGACGGCAAGGAGGAGGTGCGCACCGTCCTCCGCTTCCACCCGGACATCGCGCCCGCGCAGGTCGCCGTGCTTCCCCTCAGCCGCAACGCGAAGCTCACCCCCACCGCCCGCGACGTGCACGCGCAGGTGCGCCGCGCCTTCCGCGCTCAGTACGACGACGCGCAGTCGATAGGCCGCCGCTACCGCCGCCAGGACGAGATCGGCACGCCGCTCTGCGTCACGGTCGACTTCCAGACCGTCGAGGAGGACAGCGCGGTCACCATCCGCAACCGCGACACCATGCAGCAGCACCGCGTCCCCATCGCCGAGCTCGCCGACGCCCTCCGCGCCGCCCTCCGCGACATGGGCAGCACCCGGGTTTAGGATAGAGATATGGGCGCAACCTACGCAGACCTCAGTCTCTCAGGGTCGTCCGCCTCGGACACCCTCCGGTGCCTCGTCGACACCGGTGCCACCTTCACGAAGATCCCTATGGCGCTCGGACAACGGCTCGGCCTGGAGATCGTACGGCAGGTGGAAGTCGAACTGGCCGACGGTCGTGTAACGGTCAGGCCTCTGTCACTCGCGAACGCGGAGATGGAAGGTGTGAGGAGCCCCATCCTCGTCACCCTCGCCGAGGAAGCAGACGTCCCGCTCATCGGCGTGACGACGCTGGAGACTCTCGGCTTCAAGGTCGACCCGGTCGCCGAACGCCTCGAACCCCGCACAGCGATCGAATACTAGCGCGATGCGCCTGCTGCACCTCTCCGACATCCACGTCGGCGTCGAGACGTACGGACGCCCCGCCTCGCAGGCCGACCTCGACGCGCTGCCGGACTGGTTCGCGCCCGACGTGGACCGCGCGGAGTACCTCGGCGTTAACACGCGCCTCCTCGACTTCCTCGCCGCGATGGACTACGCCGTCGACTACGCCATCGACGGCGGCATCGACCTCGTCCTCTTCGCGGGTGACGCCTACAAGGCGCGCAACCCCACGCAGACCCACCAGCGCGAGTTCGCCCGCCGCATCGCCCGCCTCTCCGCGGCCGGCATCCCCACCTTCCTCACTATCGGCAACCACGACCTGCCCCACGTCGCCAACCGCGCAACCGCGCTCGAGATCTTCCCCACGCTCAGCGTCGCCAACGTCACCGTCGGGCAGACGCTAGCCACGCATCGCATCCCTACCAACGCTGGAGACGTGCAGGTCGTTGCGCTGCCGTGGATACGCATCGGCCAGTTCATGAGCCGCGAGGAGACGCGCGGCAAGACGCTGGAGCAAATCAAGCAGGACGTGGAGGCGGGTCTCGTCACGTATCTCCAGGAGGAGGTCGACAAGCTTGATAGTTCCCTGCCCGCCGTGCTCTGCGCCCACGTCAACATCGCCGGAGCCAAGACCGCCTCCGAGCAGTCGATGATGCTGGGGAACGACCATGTCCTCAGCCTCGGCACGGTCGCCATCCCGCAGTTCGACTACGTCGCGCTCGGCAACATCCACAAGTACCAGGTGCTCACGGAGCATCCGCCGGTCGTCTACGCAGGCAGCATCGAGCGCGTCGACTTCAGTGAGGAGCGCGAGGACAAGGGCTTCGTTGTCGCCGAGATAGACCCTGCCCGTCCGGAGGGCGAGCGGCTCACCGGCTACGAGTTCGTGCCGACGCCCGCCCGCCCCATGCTCACGATACGCGTGGCCACGGGCCCGATGGAGAACCCTACCGAGGCCGCCGTGCAGGCCGTCGCGGCGCATCCGGAGGAGGAGCTTGCCCGCTCCATCGTCCGCCTGCGAGTCGACATGCGTGCCGAGCAGGAGCCCGCGTTCCGCGAGGCCGACGTGCGCACGGCGCTCGCCTCCGCCTTCTACGTCGCAGGCATCGAACGCCGCGTCGAGCGCGAGCGCCGGACGCGCCTGCCGTGGGAGGACGCCGAGCGCATCGAACCGCTCGACGCCCTGCGTCGCTACTTCCAGTCGAAGGCCACCCCGGACGACCGCGAACGCACGCTGCTCCGCTACGCAGAGGACCTGTTACACGAGGAGTTGGCAGAGCAGGAGGGATAGGCGTGGCGCTGTTGGCCACGCGGGTGTATAACACTGCCGGATAACACTGGCGCAAGGAGAACGTGACATGACCACAAAGCGAACACTTGGCGTGGCGATGGCGGGCATCGGCGTGGGCGGCACGGAGATGCTCCCCGCCTTCGAGCAGATGGAGGAGATCGACCTCATCGCCGGGGCCGACATCAACCCCCTGACCCGGGAGCGGTTCCAGGCCCGTTACGAGGCGAAGGCCTACGCGAGCATCGAAGAGCTGTGCGAGGACGACGACGTCGAGGCGGTCTGGATATCGACACCCAACAGGTTCCACGCGCCCATGACCATCTACGCGCTCGAACACGGCAAGCACGTCGTCGTCGAGAAGCCGATGGCCCTCAACCTCGAAGAGGCGCAGGCGATGTGCGACGCCGCGAAACGCACCGGCAACGTGCTCATCGCCGGCCACACGCGCTCGTTCATCCCCCCGTTCCGCAAGATGTACAGCATCATCGAGTCCGGCCAGCTCGGCGCGGTGAAGGCCATCAACTTCATGGCCTACACCGACTGGCTGCTCCGCCCCCGCGTCACCGAGGAGTTGGACCTCGCACAGGGCGGCGGACTCGTCTACCGGCAGGGCCCGCACCAGATCGACACCGTACGCCTCCTCGGCGGCGGCATGATCAAGAACGTGCGCGGCGTAGTCGGACAGTGGATGCCTGAGCGCCCCATCCCCGGCTACTACTCCGCCCTCTTCGAGTTCGAGAACGGCGCCGTCTCCACCATCGTCCACAACGCCCACGGCTACTTCATGGGTGCGCAGCTCGTCCCGTGGGGGCACGACCGCCAGCGCTACGACGAGGCCGAGCGCATCCTGGTGCGCGACGGCATGATCACCGGCACCCGCGACGAGGAGTCCGACAAGCAGGCGATACGCATCGGCGGCGAGCGCGAGGTCGAGGTGTTCAAGCGCGAGGGGCAGAACCGCGACCCCGGCGGCGAGCCCTGGGTGCCCGCCGAGCCCGGCTTCGTGGTCGTCTCGTGCGAGCGCGGCGACATCACCCGCTCGGCCTACGGCATCACCATCTACGACAACGAGGGCCACCACACGATCGACCTGAAGCCGCCTTCAGGATGGGCGATGAACCGCCGCGCCGAGCTGAAGGAGCTGTACGACGCGGTCGTCAACGGCGCGCCCGTCTACCACACGCCGGAGTGGGGCATGGCGACCCTGGAGGCGACGCTCGCGGTCATCGAGTCCGGGAAGACCGGCAGGATGATCGAGCTCCAGCACCAGGTGCCCGTCCACCCGCAGTACGCCAACGCCAAGATCTTCGACCAGCTCCCCTCGGAGGCCGGCGTGCTCGTGGCGTAACCGGCAACCAATCCCCTCCCCTCCGTTATCGATACAGGCGTTATCGATACAGTTGCAACCGGCGGCTGGAAGGATTACCCTCCGCGTGACGTAACGGCGCGATGCACACGAGGGGGCCTTCCAGCCGCCGGCGTCTCACTAACACAGCCGCTCTCGCAGCGGGTATCAGGAGGGGACATGTTCAAAGGCACAAAGGTTTTCGATGTCCATGGCCACGTATCGGCGCCGGAGTCGGTGCGCACCTGGATCGTTGGGGGGTTCTCCTCCGGCCACGTGGGTGAGAGCCCGCTGAAGAGCGGCTCCGGCTCCGGGGCGTTCAGCGACGAGGCGTTCGACCGTACGAACAACATGCACCGGGAGTACATGGACGAGCGCAACATCGACGTCCAGGTCATCGGCCCCCGCCCGTTCACCATGATGGGCTGGATGGCACGGCACCTGATGACGCGCTGGACCGAGTTCACGAACGACACCATTCAGAGGCAGGTGGAGTTCGACCCGACCCGGTTCCTCGGCGCGACGATGCTGCCGCAGGACGCTGGCGCGGACGACCTCAGCCACTGCATCCCGGAGTTCGAGCGCAACCTGGACCGCGGCTTCGTCGGCACGTACCTCAGCCCCGACCCCGTCGGCGACCACAAGTCCCCCGGCATGCACGAGCCCTACTGGTACCCCGTCTACGAGATGTGCCAGGAGCGGAATGTGCCCGTCTTCATCCACGGCACCAACTGCATCGACCCGCGCATCGGTCACATCCCCGGCAACTACCAGGTCGGCTTCGTCGTCGAGACGTTCCTCGCGACCCGCATCCTCGCCTACAGCGACCTCTTCTCGAAGTTCCCCGGACTCCGCATCTGCATCGCGCACGCCGGCGGAGCGCTGGACCGGTTCATCGCTTCCTCCCGCCACCGGGGCAACTGGGAGGGCGACAACCTCTTCTTCGATACCTGCACCTACGACATCGACTACCTGGAGCTCGCCATCAAGCAGTGGGGCGTCGCCAACATGGCGTTCGGCACCGAGGCCCCCGGCTCCGGCCGCAACGTCCGTCAGGAGAGCGACCACCCGTCCCACACGGCGGTCGGCCACACCTCGGACGACCTGCTCCCGGTCATCGACTACCTGCCCACGCTGTCGGAGGGGGACAAGCTCACCATCATCAACAAGAACCCGCTGAAGGTCTTCCCGGCGTTCGCCAACGTCCCCGACTAGGCAGAGACCCGACAGCACCGGAACGAGAGAGGGGCAGGAATCCTGCCCCTCTCTGCTTTTCAGGGCAGGTCTGATTCTCTCTCCTGAAGGAGAGGGCTAGGGCGAGGGCACTGCGGGGTGAGGAATGGCTGGGGTGTTCCGTCATTCCCGCACCGGCGGGAATCCAAGGTGCGCGGGCAGCGCACGCGGTGGGGCTGGTGAGAGTGGGGGTGTCATGCTGAGCGAAGCCCGGGCTTTAGCGCGCGAATCCCTCTCAGGTGGTTCCCCTCGTCGTTCCCTGCGGAGGCAGGAATCTCGCTCGGTGTAGGGGCGTCCCTTGTGGGCACCCTTCCCACCTCTCCCTCGGGGAGAGGTCGACGCGCTTGTCGCGGCGGGTGAGGGCCCCTTACTCGCTCTCGGCAGGCCCGTGCGAATGGCCGGCGTGGCCGCCCATGTCCAGGTCGAGCGCCTTGTACACCGGCTCGCCGTGGTCGAGCCTCCCCACGATCTCGTCCATGTGCTCGTTCGGCTCGTCGTCGAACGCGCTCCCCATCCGCCGGAAGAAGTCCGCCATCGAGGCCGGGTTGGTGTAGTCGACGCCGTGCAGCAGCTCCTCCTTGTTGAGCTGGTCCACGCTGGGACGCGGTATCCTGGTCTTGAACGTGGAGAACAGCCGCCGGGTGTCGGCGCTCCCGCAGCGGCCGCACGCCGCCGCGGCATCCGACCGCATCGACCGGAAGAAGGCCGCCGACTTCGCCCCGCACTCGTTGCACCTGAACTCGTAGATCGGCACGTCCGCCCCTACGCCCGCTCGGTCTTGCGGCGCGCGGCCTCGAACTGCCGCGCGGCGACCTCGCCGCCCATGTACCGGGGCAGCCCGTCCGGCGGCCCTTCGCGCATCGTACGCAGACCCACGATCTCCCGGTAGAACACTGCGGCTGGCTGGCCCTCGCGCTTCAGCATCCGGGCCTGCAGCACCTCCTGGAGCGCGCGCTCGATGTCGTCCGCCACCGTCCACGCCGCGCGGTAGGCGACGCGCCCCGTGTGGTCGACGATCCACGACATATTCGATACGCCCCCGAACACCCGGTGCACCTTCCCCTGCACCGAGTCCACCAATATCGTGCGGTTGATGCCCAGCCGCTCCCTGAACGAGCGCGCGTGCAGCACCTTCTGCTCGTAGTAGTGGATGGGCGGGTAGTACTCGCCGGGGTGCGCCTCCCGCGTGTAGATGAACAGGAAGTGCGCGTCGTCCGCGTACCTGCTCGCAAGCTCTTCCATGGACGGAGACTCCGCCACACATGGCGGTCAGGTGACGGAGCCGAACTCGATCATCACCGGCTTCCCGCGCAGCGACGACAGCGTCAGCTCCCCGCCGTCCAGCACGGGCAGCGTGAAATCGGGCATCGGCTCGCCGGCTCTCGGTGCGTTCTCTTGGAACCGGCGATGCTCGGCATCCTTGGGGTGCCACACCGAGAGGTTGTACGGCCCGCCGAGGAACTCCTCCGGCTCGTCAAGTTCTGGGTGCAGCGCGAACTGCTCGGCAAGGCTCATCTCCGCCTTGCCGTTCGCCTTCGACTCTGGGGCCATCGCGCACCTCCCGCGCTGCTCATGTCTCAACAACGCCCATTCTAGCCGCCATGCGCAAGCTTCGCTTGGTATCACGAGCGCCAGAACAACCGGAACCAGTCGGCGTTCTCGATCTTGGCGAACGAGGCGGTGACGATGCCGATCTTGAACAGGTGGTAAGGCTCGTCGCCGTCTTCCGGCGAGAAACCCATGTGCTCGAGGAGCGCCGCAGACCACGCCTGGCGCTCGGCTTCGTCGGTTACCTCGGTCGCGATGCCCGCCATCTTGAACTCGCCGTCCTTCAGCATGCGGTCGTGCACCGTGCTCATCACCATGCACCGGGGGTCGCGCTGGAGGTCCTGCGCCTTGTACGACCGCCAGATCATGCCGAGGTACAGCTCGCCCGCGAAGATGAAGAACTCCACCGGGCTGATGCGAGGAGAGCCGTCCCTGCGTATCGTTCCCAGCATCACCAGCCCCGTCTCGTCGAACAGTCCCCGCCCCAGTCGCGCCAGCTCCGGCGACGCTGCCTCGAACGCTCCCCACGACGCTGCGGTCATGACCCCTCCCCTGCCTGCTCCCGCAGCTCCGCGAGCTTGTCGAGCGCCTGGCGCGGTGTGAGGTTGTCCAGGTCCATCTCCCGCAGCTCGGCGAGGATGCGCGACGCCTCCGGTGGAACGCCGCCGAACAGCGGCATCGCGCTCTGGGGTGGCGCGCCCGGCAGCGGACGCCTGCCGCGGGCGCGGCCCTTCGCAGGCATGCCCTCGTGCTCCGCGAGCAGCTCTTTCGCCCGCGAGATGAGCGGTCTCGGCAGTCCCGCGAGCTGCGCCACGTGCACGCCGTAGCTCCTGTCCGCGCCGCCGTGAACGATGCGGTGCAGGAAGACCACCTCGCCGTCGCGGTCGGAGACGGCGACGCTCAGGTTGTGGACGCGCGGCAGGCGGTCGGCCAGCGCCGTCAGCTCGTGGTAGTGCGTCGCGAACAGCGTCCGGCAGCCGAGGCGGGACGCGTCGTGGATGTGCTCCGCCACCGCTTGCGCGATCGAGAGCCCGTCGAACGTCGAGGTGCCCCGCCCGATCTCATCGAGGATCACGAGCGAGCGACGGGTCGCATGGTGGAGGATCGCGGCGGTCTCGACCATCTCGACCATGAAAGTGGACTGCCCGGTCACCAGGTCGTCCTGCAGGCCGACGCGCGTGAAGATGCGGTCGACCAGCCCCACGTGCGCTTCCGCCGCGGGCACGAACGAGCCGATCTGCGCCATCAGCACCGCGACGGCCACCTGCCTGAGGTAGGTGGACTTCCCCGCCATGTTCGGGCCTGTGAGGATGACCAGCTGGTTCTCGTCCGTGGAGAGGTCGGCGTCGTTGGGGACGAACGCCCCGCTGGGCAGGAAGCGCTCCACCACGGGGTGACGGGCGTCGTGCAGCACGAGACGCTCGCTCTCGTCGAGCACGGGCCGCACGTAGCCGTAGCGGACCGCAGACTCGGCGAGCGACAGCAGCGCATCGAGTGTCGCGAGTGCGGCGGCGGTTGCGAGTATCGCCGACGCGTGCGCCGCAACTTCGCGGCAGACCTGCTTGTAGATGGCCGTTTCCAGCTCCTGCAGCCGGTCACCCGCGCTGAGCACCCGGTTCTCGTGCTCCTTCAGCTCCTGCGTGTAGAAGCGCTCCGCGTTCACGAGCGTCTGGCGGCGGACGTAGTCGTCCGGCACGCTCGCGCTGTGGGCGTTCGAGACCTCCAGGTAGTAGCCGAACACCTTGTTGTAGCCGACCTTGAGATTGGGGATGCCGGTGCGCTCGCGCTCCTTCCGCTCCAGCCCCGCGATGTAGGAGCGGGCGTCCTGCGCGGCCATCCGCACCTCGTCCATCTCCTTGGAGTAGCCTTCGCGGACCACTCTCCCCTGACCCACGTCGCCCTGCGGGTCGTCAGCTATGGCCGCCGCGATGCACTCCACCGCGCCCGCGCACGGGTCCAGCTCCGACGTGAGCCACGCCAGGCCGACCCCTGCCTCATCCGTCAGCGAACGCAGCGCCGGGACGCGTTCGAGCGAGCGCCGCAGCCCGGCCAGTTCGCGCGGGAACGCGACGCCCGTGCCGATACGCTGCATCGCCCGCTCCAGATCGGATACCTCGGCCAGCTCCGCGCGGATCCGCTGACGGCGGACATCCGACGCATGCAGCCACGCCACAGCGTCGAGGCGGCGTTCGAGCGCGTCGATGTCGAGCAGCGGCTGGCCGACCCATCGACGGAGCGCCCGCGCGCCCATCGGCGTCTGGGTGTGGTCGAGCACGCTCAGGAGCGACTGCCCCTTCGCTCCCCAGCGTCCTCCCTCGAACAGTTCGAGGTTCCGCCGTGTCTGCGGGTCGAGCGCCATGAAGGCGTCGGTCGAGTACGTCCGCAGGCCGGTCAGCAGCGGCAGCGCGGCGGCGGTGGTGCTGCCCACGTAGTCCAGCACCACCGCCGCCGCGGCAGTCGCGAGCTCCAGCCCCTCGCAGCCGAAGGCGTCGAGCGAGCGCACGCCGAAGTGGTCGAGCACCCGCCGCCGCGCGGCATTCGGCGCGAACGCGGCACGGTCCACCCGCGTCACCTGCCACTCGCCCCCTGCCCCGTTATCCTGTCCATCCTGTCCATCGATGTTGAGCGCTCCCTCCGCAAGAAGGAGCTCCGAAGGCGCGAGCCGCGCGATCTCCTGCGGCACCGCGCCCGACGGCAGCTGCGCCACCGCGAACTCGCCCGTGGTGATGTCCACGAACGCGATGCCGGACTGCGCGCCGCCCGGCGCCACGGCAACGAGGTAGTTGTTCGCGCCGGAGTCGAGCATCCCCGGCTCGATGACGGTGCCGGGCGTGACGACGCGCACCACGTCCCTGCTCACGAGCGTCCTGCCGTCCGGCTCGCTCGTCTGCTCCGCGATGGCGACGCGGTGCCCCTTGCGGACGAGCTTGGCGAGGTAGCTGTCCAGCGCGTGGTAAGGGATGCCGGCGAGGGGAACGACCTCCCCCTGTCCCATGTCGCGCTGCGTGAGGACTATCTCGAGGTCGCGCGCGGCGAGCCGGGCGTCCTCGTCGAACGTCTCGTAGAAGTCGCCCATGCGGTACAGGAGCAGCGCATCCGGATAGCGCGACTTTATCTCCAGGTACTGCTTGCGGACGGGGCTGGCCACGCAACGATTCTAGTCAGCCAACCCGACAAACGGAAATGCGCCCCTGTCCTCGTCGTTCCCATGAAGATAGCCTTCGTCATTCCCGCACAGGCGGGAATCCAGGGTGACCGGGCAGGTCACGCGGCGGGGCTGGTGGGAGGGGGAGTCTATCGTGTTGAACAACACGCAGCACAACCACGCGCCCACTCATTTTCATTCCCCTATACGGCCTGACAAGGCCACGGGCCACTCCTGCGAGGTTGCGCGCTATAGCGCGCGACAGCGCGGCGGGTGAGGGTGCCCCCCTACCGCAGCGCGGGCCGCAGCGGGACCTCCCGAGCGAACTCCTCGCGCCACGTCTCCGGCTGCACGTCGATGTACAACTCGATCTCGTTGCCGTCCGGGTCGAGGATGTAGAGGCTGTGCGTGTGGCCGTGATCGTTGTGGCCGACGACGCGCACCCCGGCCTCCTGCAGCTCGGCGAGCGCGTCCCGCAGCTCCTCGTCCGTCGTGCCGATCTTGATGCCGATGTGGTAGAGACCCAGCCGCTTCCCCTGCTGAACGGGCTCCGCGTCCTCGCCCACCTGCATCAGGTACAGCTCGTGGTGCGTGCGGCCCGTGGAGTACATCGCCGTGTTGGGACGCTGACCCTCGCGGCGTATCTCGCTGAAGCCGAGGACGTCCGTGTAGAAGTGGCGCGAGCGTTCGACGTCCGCGACGAACAGCACAACGTGGCCGAGTTCCTTGACTTCCATGACGGCTCCTTTCAGGCAACTGCGCCCGCAGTGTACTACCGTCTTTCCCGCGAAAGCGGGAATCTAGGGCGACCGCCAAGTCGCGCGGTGCCCCCTATCCTGTGCATCCTGTCCATCGATGTGAGTATCCCCTACTCGTCTTCCTTCCAGAAGCGCTCCTCGTAGAGGTTCCACTCCTGCCCGGCGAGGCGCTCCTTCACGTCCTCGATCATGCCGGGGTTGCCGCACAGATAGATGGCCGTGTCCTCCTTCGGCAGGCTCCACCGCTGCATGTACTCCTCGACCAGCGTGTTCACCCTGCCGGTGGGGCCGTTCCAGCTGCGGTTGCGCTCGGCTTGCGGGCGGCTCACCGTCGTCACGAACGTGACCAGGTCCGGCATCCGCTCGGCGAGGCGTTCCAGCTCGGAGTCGTAGACGAACTCGTCCTGGTGGCTGGCGCCCTCCATCACGTAGAAGTGGTGGCCCCGGATGTTGTCCTTCAGCGCCTGCCGGATCATGCTCACGAAGGGCGCGACCCCCGTCACGGTGCCCACCATCAGGTGATGGTGGAACTGCGGCTGGAAGACGAACAGCCCCTTGGCGCGCGGGCGCATAGAGACCGAGTCTCCTACGTGCAGGTTCCACAGCAGCGGCGTGAGCTTCCCGCCGTACTCCGGCAGCACGTACTCGATGAACAGCTCGATAAGCGACTCGTACGGCGCGGACGCTATCGAGTACGGACGCTCGATCCCGCCCGTCCCTATCGTGATGTACTGGCCGGGCTTGAACCGGAACGGCTCGTCGGGGCGGAGCCACATCAGGAAGAGGTCTTCCGCCACCTCCTGCTTCTTCGCCACGTATGCACGGGGCAGATGGGCCAGACGGTCCTGCGCTTGCGTCATGTTCCTCCGTTAGTCGGCCGCGCGGGCGATGCGGGCAGGCACGGCGTTCAGCCGGGCGATGTGGTTCATGGGGTCCGGACGTTCCGACGCGTCGACCTCGACCGCCAGCTCGCCGAAGAGCGTCGTCAGCGACACCACGCCCGCGGGCACGGCGTCCGAGAGCGCGACCACGCCGCGGCGCTCGGCGCCGTCCGACGTCGTCACCGAGGCTGCATCGCCCTCGCCGAGTTTCGCGGCAGCGGCGTCCGCGGGATTGAGCACGAAGCGCTCCTCCCGCTCGATGCGGTTGCGCTTGCCGACCACCGTCACGTTCGGCTTGCGGCCCGGCTCCAGCAGCACGCGTCCGTGCGCGAGCATCAGCGGGAACTGCGGGTCCGGCGCGGGACGCGAGTGCCACGCGACCGGCTGCAGCCGCGCCTTGCCATGGCGGAAGCGGTCCACGAACAGTCGCAACTCGTCCGAAGCGCCCTCCGGCGCGCATGGCCACTGCAGGCCCGTCAGCACGTTGCCCGTGTACATCACCTGCGTCGGCTGCGGCTCGTCGCTGGGCGTCGTCACGATGTCCAGCCGCTCGCGCAGCAGCCGCTCCCACGAGATGCCCGCGTACTCGGGCACGACCTGCGCTATCTCGTCGAGCACCTGCGGTGGACCGTCCCACGAGAGGCCCTGCGCGCCCATCGCTCCGGCGAGCGCGCAGAGCACCTCGAGGTCGCTCCGGGAGTCGACGCGCTTGTTCTTCGCGACCTTGCGAAGCGGCTGTACCCGGCGCTCGATGTTGGTGTACGTGCCTGTCTTCTCGGCCCAGACCTCCGCCGGAAAGACGACGTGCGCCCGCTCCGTGATCTCGGACGGGAACGCGCTGGTCGCCACGAGGAACTCGAGTGCATCGAGTCCACCCATCACGTCGCCGAGCGTGCCGTCCTCGTAGTGGACGTGGTCGCCGAGCATGACCATCGCCTTTATGCCGCGCTCGCGCGCCCGGGCGAAGAGGCTGCGGTTGCCGGGGTTGCGCTCGTCGGGGACGGGAGCGCCCCAGAGCTTGCCGAAAGCCTCGCGGGCGCTTGCATCCTCCAGCAGGTTGTGACCGGGCAGCGATGCAGCCCAGGCCCCCATGTCGAAGGCGCCCTGTGCGTTCGCGCCCTGGTACAGCGGCATGACGCCTGCGCCGTGCCTGCCGACGTTCCCCGTAGCGACCGCCAATGCGGCCACCATCCGCGACATCGTGCGGCGCGTGCCGCCGATCGAGCTGTCGCCGCCGAACAGCAGCGCGGCTGGCCCGGATCCGGCGTAGATGCGAGCCGCCTGCTCGATCTGTTCGGCGGGTACGCCGGTTTCGGCGGCGACCGCCTCCAGCGTGAACGGCGCGAGGCAGGCCACCAGCTCGTCCCAGCCTTCCGCGCGCTCGTTGACGAACTCCATGTCCGCCAGCCCGCTGTCGACGATGCAGCGCAGCAGTCCGCCGAGCAGAACGGGGTCGGTGCCGGGGTACGGCCTCAGCCACAGCGACGCGTAGCGCGTGAGCTCGACCTCGCGTGAATCGATGACGATGAGCTGCTGCGTTCCGGCGCGGACGGCGCGCTTGATCGGCACACCGACGACGTTCTGTTCTTCAGTAAGGTTTGCACTCACAACCATCACGGCGGCGGAGTCTGCGAGCTCCCACGTGGTCATCGTTCCGGCGAAGTAGCCGAACGTGTCCTGCAGGCCCTCGACGATGCCGGGACGGTCGTTCGACGCGACGTCGACGGCATTCGAGCCCATCACGGCGCGGGCGAACTTCTGCGCCGCGTACAGCTCCTCGTTGGTGTTGCGCGGGTTCGCCATCAGCGCGAAGGCGGCGCCCTTGTGCGGCGTGAGTCCCTCGGCGGCGGCGGCGATCGCCTCCTCCCACGTGGCCTCCTGCAGCTCGCCGTCCCGACGCACCAGCGGCTTGCGGATGCGGCGCTTGTCGTTGACGTACTCGAACCCGAACTTGCCCTTGAAGCACGCCTGCCCCATGTTCGCCGGGGCGTTCAGCTCCGGCACGGCGCGCACGACCCGCTCCCAGTGGTTGACCTCGTAGGTCATCGTGCAGCCTACGGGGCACTCGGCGCAGACCGACTGCTCGACCCGCGCGGGACGCTCCCACTTGTAGGCGGTCTCGGTCAGCGCGCCCACCGGGCAGACGTCGATGCACGCGCCGCAGAACTCGCAGCCGGACTCGAGGAGCGAGTCGCCCATCACCGTGCCGACCAGCACCTGTCCCGCGCGCTCCGTCATGCCTATCGCGACGTCGCCGCGCAGCTCGTCGCACGCCCGCGTGCAGCGCGCGCAGACGATGCACAGGTTGTAGTCGCGGTCGTAGAAGGGGTCCTTCGTCTCCACCTGCAGATTGCGGTACTGGTACGTGAGCGGAGAGACGAGCTCCTGCGTGTGGAAGCGTGTTGTGTCCTTCAGTTCGCAGCGCTCGTTCTTCGGGCAGGTCACGCACCGGTCGACCACGTCGACGTGGCGCAGGCAGATGTCCTGTGGCCCGCACAGGTCTATCCGGTGGCACGTGAGACATCCGTGCGGGTGCTCGGACAGCAGCAGGTCGAGCGTCGTGTTCCGCACCTGCACGGCGTCGCCGCCCTTCGTGTTCACGACCATGCCGTCGCGCACCGGCAGCGTGCACGACGCGGGCGTCCCGCGCTGTCCCTCGATCTCGACGACGCACATTCGGCACGCGCCGTACGGCTTCATGCCCGGGTGGTAGCAGAGGTACGGGATGTAGATGCCGGCGTCGTTCGCCGCCTGCACCACCATCTTGCCGGGCTCGGTCGTGACCTCCCGCCCGTCTATCGTGATCGTGATCTCGTCAGCCATGTCCTGCCTTACTCGGTCTCCAACTCCGTCGTTCCTGCGAAGGCAGGAACCTCGCCCCTCTTGCCTGTCATTCCGAGCGAAGCGCAGCGAAGTCGAGGAATCTCTCGGGGTGCCTGGTCCCTTCCCCCTCGATGGGGGAAGGCTAGGATGGGGGTGAATGACGTGCTACGCAACGGTCCCCTCCCGCGCGACAGGCTTGGGCTCTATCTGCATCACGAAGTCCGGCTTCACCGACGCCGTCGGCGTGTCGCCAGACATCTGCGCACCGCGACGCGTCGACTTCGGCCCCACGAACGAGGCGAGCGCCGGTGCGCCCTCCTCCAATTGCGCCTCGAACTCCCCGCCGAAGAAGCGCACCGCGCTCGCGACCGGGTTGTAGCCCAGCTGGCCGTGGCCGCAGAGCGAGCCGCCGCGCATGTTCACGCCGACGCGCTCCATCAGCTCCATGTCGCCGCTGCGCCCCTTCCCTGCCGCGATGCGCTCCAGTATCTCCAGGATGTGGCTCATGCCGAGCCTGCACGGGAAGCACTTGCCGCACGACTCCATCTGGTCGAACGCCACCAGCGTGCGTGTCAGGTCGACGACCGAGCGCTCCTCGTTGCAGACGATGAGCCCGCCGGAGCCGAACATCGCGCCCGCCGCGACCATCTCGTCGAAGTCGAGCACCATGTCGAACTGCTCCGCGGGCAGCACGCCGCCGAGCGGGCCGCCGGTCTGCAGGAACTTCAGCGCCTTGCCGGTCGGTTCGCCCCCGCCCATCCCCTCGATGACGTCGCGGACCGTCAGGCCGAACGGCGCCTCGACGAGGCCGGGATAGCGGATGTCGCCGGAGAGGCAGGCGATGGCCGTGCCCGTGCTCTTCTCCGTGCCGATGCCAGCGAACCACTCCGCGCCCAACCGCACGATCTCCGGCGCGTAGCTGAGCGTCTTGATGTTGTTGATGTTGGATGGCCTGCCCCACACGCCGTAGGCCGCCGGGAACGGCGGTCGGAACCGGGGCATGGAGCGCTTGCCCTCGATCGCCTCCATCAGCGCCGTCTCCTCGCCCGCAACGTACGACTCGCCAACGAGCGAGACCTCCATGTCGAACGAGAACTCCGTGCCCAGGACACTGCTGCCGAGCACGCCGTTGTCGTAGCACGCCTGTATCGCGGCGCGCGTCCGGTCTATCGGCGAATCGTGGCCGTGGCGGATGAAGACGATGCCGTTGCTCGCGCCGGTCGCGTATCCCGCGATGATGCACCCCTCGACGAGCGTGAACGGGTCCGACTCCAGGATGGTCTTGTCGTTGAACGCGCCGGGGTCGCCCTCCTCGCAGTTGCAGAGGATGTACTTCTGCGGAGCGGGATTGCCCGCGAGGAACCCCCACTTCATGCCGGTGGGGAATGCCGCGCCGCCGCGTCCGCGCAGGCCGGAGTTCTTGATCTCGTCCAGCGTCTGCTCCGTCGTGAGCGACGTCAGCGCCTTGTCGAGCCCCGAGAAGCCGCCGCGCGCGACGTACTGGTCGATGTCGGTCGGGTCTATCTCGCCCGCGTTGCGGAGTGCGACGCGCACCTGCCCGCGCATCATCGGCAGATCTTCGAGGCGCGGAACGCCCGGCACGTCCGAATCGACGCTCGCGAGCGCGAGCTCCGTCACTGGCTCGCCGCCAACGATATGCCGCTGCACGATGGTCTCGACCTGCTCGGGGTGGACGTTCCCGTAGAGCACGCGCGGGCCGTCCGGTACGTGCACGTCCACGATAGGCTCCGCGTAGCAGAGGCCGGTCGTGCCGACCTCGGAGATCGTTGCCTCGATGCCCGCCCGTTCGACGGCCTCTCGCAGCGCTGAGAGCACTTCGAGCGCGCCCACGGCCTCGCCCATGAGGCCGGTGCCGACGCGCACCCACGGCCTGGCATGCAGTTCGTCCCACCGCGCCGCCGCGCGCTTCGCCAGGGCCTCGTACGCCTCCGTCACGCCTGCTGCTCCGTGTCGGCGGCCCTGATGCGCTCGACGCGGCTCACCGCCTCGTTGAGCGACATGCGCCCGGCCAGTTCGTGGTCGAAACTCATCGCCGGGGCGTGCGGGCAGACGCCCAGGCAGGTGTTGTACTTCAGCGAGATGCTGCCGTCCTCGGTATCGCCCTCCCCATCGAGGCCGAGGTGACTCACGAGTCCCTGCAGGATGGGCTGCGCTCCGAGGACGTGGCACGTCGGCCCCCAGCAGATCTCGACGGAGTGCCGCGCCGGGGGCGTGAAGCGGAAGTTGGGGTAGAACGAGGCGACGGCCCAGACCTCGTTGACGCTCGAGCCGGTGCATACCGAGACCTCGTCGACGGCCTCGTACGGGAGATAGCCCAACTCGTCCTGGGCGGCGAGCAGCGACGAGAGCACGGTGACCGTGGGCGAGGGTTGTTCCGCTATCGCCCGGCGCGCGCGTTCGCGCAGGGAGCCGGGGGTTGCGTTATCGGGAGCGCCATGCGGTCTGGATGTGGTCGTCATGGGCAGCGTCTGTTCGTGAAATTCCTAACGAACGGTGTGCCGCATCGTAGCACGCGCCCAGACCCCGGACAAGAACACTCCTGCCGCTCCGTCGTTCCTGCGCAGGCAGGAACCCCGCAGCCGTGTCATTCCGAGCGAAGCGCAGCGGAGTCGAGGAATCTCTCAGGGTGCTGGCTCACGGTGAGCAGGGGCTTCATAGGTCCAGCAAGCTCAGGAGTTCGTCGACACTCATTTCGTGGTGCCGCGCGACGCTCTTCAAGATGCTCAATAGTGTGCTTGCCTTGATTGGGTTGTGTTGAGGAATCACCTCGTGATGTTCCCCGTTGACCTGTGTCGTGATTCGCACGTGAGAACCACGCTGTCGCATCGCTTCGTAGCCCAGCCGCCGGAGCGATGCCTGCAGGGCTGCGCCACTCACGTCGCGCGGCAATCTCACGCGACCAGGACTTCCTCGCGTACGAAATGCAGCCGAATGAGTCTGGGCCGCAGCATAGTGTCGTCAAAGTAGCACTCAACAGCCTCTTTGACATTGCGGCGGAGCTCTTCCAGGGAATCGCCTTCCGTGTGGATGCCGTATCCCAGCGCACTGGCTGTGTATCCGCCGTCCACCTCGTCTTCGCTCACTTGGAAGATGATCTCGGTTTCAGACATCTGTCCCTCCTATGAGGAGTACGGTCATTGCCTCAGAATGGTACTGCGGTGAGTGAGGGGTGTCAGCCCCGCCGACCCCCACCCTGTCCATCATGTCCATCGATGTGAAGGGTCCCCTACGTCCCCCGCAGCCGCGGCTGCACCGGCTCCGACGTCTCGTACGTCACGAGCCGCGCGGTGGTCATGCCCTCGATGGCCCTGATGTCCCTGAGCATCTCGTCCGTCACGGGATCGTCGAACCCCACGATCATCGTGGCCGCGCCGCGCGGTGCCGCGCGCCCCACTTCCATGAACGAGATGTTCGCGTCGTGCTCGCCCGCTATCGTGCCGACCTTGCCGATCATGCCGGGCTGGTCGGTGTGCGTGGTGAAGAGCATGTAGGGCGCGCTCGGCTCCATGTCGAGCGTGAAGGCGTTGAGCCGGTTCAGGTGCACCGTGCCGTGTACCGACGTCCCCGCGGTGTAGACCGTACCGCCGGTGGAGCGCACCTCCACGCCCACGAGGTTCAGGTACTGCTCCGCCCCCTCGGGGTCCTTCTCCTCGACGATCCTGATGCCGCGCTCCTGGGCCATCGCCTGCGCGTTCACGAGGTTGATGCGCATGTCCGTGGCCACGCTGAGCACACCCACCAGCGCCGCCGACGCGAGGATCTTGATGTCGTGGTGCGCTATCTCTCCGGCGACGCGGACCGCGACGCTCTCCAACTGGCCGTCGGCGAGCTGGATCGCGAGGCGTCCCATCGCCGTCGCGACCGGCAGGTAAGGGCCGAGCGCCTCCATGACCTCCTGCGGAACGAACGGCATGTTGATGGTGTACTGCGCCGCGCCGCCGCTCAGGACGGACAGCAGTTGGTCCACCACCTCCAGCGCAACCTCCACCTGCGCCTCCTCCGTCGACGCGCCGAGGTGAGGCGTGAGCACCGCGCGCTGCTCTTCGCGCAGGGGCAGGTCCTGCGGCGGCTCGATCGGGTAGACGTCCAGCGCCGCGCCGCCGATCTTCCCGCTCGCCAGCCCTTCCTGCAGCAGGCGCTCGTCCACGAGGCCCCCGCGCGCCGCGTTCACGATGCGGACGCCGTCCTTCAGGAGTGCGAACTCCGGCTCCCCGATGAGGCTCTTGGTGCCTGAGGTCAGCGGTGTGTGGATGCTGATGAAGTCCGACTCGCGGAGCAGGCGCTCCATCGAGACGGACTCGACGCCGAGGCTGCGCACGCGCTCCATCGAGACGTAGGGGTCGTACGCGATGACGTGCATCTGGAAGGCCCGCGCCCGGTGCGCGACCTCCGAGCCGACGCGCCCGAGGCCGATGATGCCGAGCGTCTTGCCGCGCAGCTCGACGCCCATGAAGCGGGAGCGCGTCCACTCGCTGCGGCGCATCGAGGCGTCCGCCTGCGGGATGTTGCGGGCGAGCGAGATCATGAGCGCGAACGCGTGCTCGGCTGCGGCGATGGTGTTGCCCGTGGGCGAGTTCACGACCGCGATGCCGTGCTGCGTCGCGGCGTCCACGTCGATGTTGTCGACGCCCACGCCCGCGCGCCCGATGCCGAGCATCTTCGTGGCGTGCTCGATGATGCGCGCGGTGACCTTCGTCTCGCTGCGGACGACCATCGCCTCGTAGTCGCCGACCATGGCGCACAGCTCGTCCTCGCTGAGGCCCTTGCGAACGTCCACCTGGTGCCCGGCGGCCTTCAGCCGCGCGACACCGAGTTCGTCTATCGGGTCGGCTACGAGAACTCTGGCCACGTCATCCTCCGTGCGCTGCGCTGCGCCGCCCCGTTCCGTCGTTCCCGCGCTTCAGCGCGCGCGGAGAGCAGGAACCTCGCCCCCGCGTATCGCCCTTTGTTTGTCATTCCGAGCGGAGCGCAGCGAAGTCGAGGAATCTCTCGGGCCGTTTGATCCCCTCGCCCTTGAGGGGAGAGGGCTGGGGTGAGGGTGAACCGGGGCTCGGGGCGGTGCCCCGTCGTTCCTGCGAAGGCAGGAACCCCGCCCGGTCCCTTCCCCCTCGATGGGGGAAGGTTAGAGCCTGCCCCGTACTTGATGCGGGGATGGGGGTGAACTCGGGGGATGCCGGAGAGGGCTGGGGCGTGGGGGCGCGTGACGCTCACGCCTGCCCCACCGCCGACGCCTGGCGCCCGAGCTTCGGCAGCGCATCCTTCAGCGCGCCGAACACGTCGTCGATGTCCTCCTGGTTCACGTAGCCCATGTGCCCGATGCGGAACACGCGCCCCGTGAGCAGGCCGCGGCCCTCCGCCGCGATGATGTCATAGTCGTCGCGCAGCATCGCGAGCAGCGCCTCGTCGGTGATGCCCTCCGGCACCCACGCGGCGGTCACGGTGTTGGAGGCGAACCGCTCGTCCTTGGCGACCAGCCCGATGCCCATCGCCTTGAGCCCGTCGCGCGTGTACTGCGCGATCTCCTGGTGGAAGTCGTAGACCGCCTGCATGTCGCCGCGGGCGAGCATCTGCTGCACGGCGTAGTCGAGGCCGAACAGGAGCGAGATGGCGGGCGTCCACGGCGTCTGCCCTGCCTTCAGCGACTTCTCCGCCTCGGTGAGGCTGAAGTAGAACTTCGGCATCTTCGACGTTTCCGCGGCCTGCCACGCGCGCTCGCTGAAGCTGATCATGGCGAGGCCCGGCGGGCACATCCAGCCCTTCTGCGAGCCTGCGACCACCACGTCGAGGCCCCACTCGTCCACGGGGAGCTTGATGGAGCCGAGCGACGAAATGGCGTCAACGAGGATCATCTTGTCGAACTCGCCCTTCACGATGCCCGCGATGGTCTCGAGGTCGTTCGTGATGCCGGTGGACGTCTCGTTGTGCGTGACGAGCACCGTCGTCACGTCCGGGTCGTCCTTCAGCGCCTGCCGTATCTGCTCCGGGATGGCGACGTCGCCGTCCGGGAACTTGAGTTCGTTGACGCTCGCGCCGTAAGCCGAGGCGATCTTGAGGAAGCGGTCGCCGAAGTTGCCGATGGTGACGCCGAGCACGCGCTCGCCGGGCGAGAGGGTGTTGACGACGGCGGCCTCCATCGCCCCGGTGCCGGACGACGTGAGGACGTACAGGTCGTTCTCGGTCTGGAAGGCGCGCTTGAGATTCGCAGTCGTGCGTCGGAGCATCTCGGCGAACTCGACGCCGCGATGATCGATCATCTGCTTGCTCATCGCCTCGTAGACGTCCGGTGGAACGGGCGTAGGGCCGGGCAGTCGCAGGTTTGCCATAGGAATGGCCTCCTCGGTAGGGAATGCACGCGCGACGACCGTGGAACGTCGAGCGGGCGCGGCCTCAATTATACGGGCGGCACGGGAGCGGCTTCAAGGCGGCCCACCTAGCCGTCGGGCTATACTCCGCTCGAACGGAGGAGCCATGCTCGACGGTCCAGCCCCTCGGTCCGACTCCGCAGCCGATACTGCGCCGCCAACGGGCGCGATTCCCATCGTCGCCGAGTGCGATGGCCGGGAGCGCTACGCCATCCTCCAATCGAACGGAGGCGTGCGGCTGACCGACCCCAGGCCCGAGGACGAGTTGCCGGAAGGGATGGCCTACTACCCTGGCACGGCCTACAGGATCGCCACCGGGAGGTCCGGGCCGCCATCGAGATGGAAGTACTTCGACGAGCAAGCGGGCCGGTGGCGCTCCATCAAGGAACTCCCGTGCTACGAGGAGATGATCGACGGGCTCGACGCTATCTCTGAGCAGCACCCCTACTGGAAGCGACGCATCGTCTACGACCACCCGCCCGCCCGAGACCGCTGACGCCGCGCGGGGCAGCCTGATCGGCACGAACGGGAACCTGCACCCTTATGTACACGCCCTCGCCTTCGTCCGACTCAGGCAGCTGCTCCCTTTCGTCCAGTAAGCACTCCATGTGGAAGAGCGCCATCTCACGCACGGAGTCCAGGGCCGTAGGTGTGTCCGGGCCGTCGTCCGCGATGCCCAGAGCCGGGATGTCTGCGACCATCAGCCCCGTCTCTTCGTCCCAGGTAAGGCAGACCTTGTATTGGACGTGCTCAGCATCCATGCCAACCTCTTCTCCCGCTGCCCCTCCATCCTGCCCATCCTGTCCATCGATGTTAGTTGTCCCCCTCCAGCGTCCCCTCCTCCTTGTACTCCTGGCCGAGCTTCACGTACTCGTCGGCGTTGAACTTGACGAGTTCGTAGTGCTTGTCGGTGAGCGGGCCGAGCACCTTCGCCGGAACGCCCGCGGCGATCGAGCGGTCCGGCACGTTGCGCCCCTCCAGCAGCACCGCGCCCGCCGCGATGATGCACCACGACCCCACGGTCGACTTGTCGTTCAGCGTGCAGTTGTTGCCGAGCAGGCAGTGGTCGCCCACCGTCTCGGCGTGGCAGATCACCGCGTGGCCGAGCGTCACGTAGTCGCCGATGGTGAGGTCGCCGTCGGCGTGGCAGATGGAGCCGTCCTGGATGTTCGTGCCTTCGCCGATCGTCATGACGCCGCGATCGGAGCGCAGCACGACGCCGGGCCAGATCGAAGCGTACGGCCCGATGCGCACGTCGCCGACGACGTAGGCGAACTCGCTGACGAACGCGGTGGGGTGGACCTGCGGGCTCTTCCCGCCGAGGCTGCGCAGCATGGGGCTCCTCCGGCGACGCCCGTCCTCAGACGAACGCGGTAAGCGTTGATTCCTGGACCATGGACGAGTTCGTCATCCTGGGGGATGCGAGACCCGTATTCGGTTCCCACGTATTGTTACTACTGCTCGCTCTTCTAAGGCTTGGCGATGCCGTTCGATAATTTCGCCGATCAGAGCTATGCGTTGTGCAACGGGAACATCCGGTAACCGGACCAGTCCCGCGTGGGAAACATCATGCAAGTAGATCAACTCTCCGAAGTCGGTATCTATAGTGATCAATGCCCGGTTGAACGACTCCGCCAATTCCAGCAATGCCCTGTCACCGGGGTCAGGACCCAGGGCGGTAGCGTCGACCACGTCATGTCCTTCGTCTCGAAGCCACTCCGCCAAGCGGCGTCCGGCGCATCGATCTACGAGAAACCTCACGGTGACGCGACGGAGACAGGAGCCAGGGTGTCGCCTGCGATGACGGTATGGGCATAGGCGATGCAGGCGCGGATGTCCTCAGGCTCCAATCCAGGGTAATCGCCCAGTACTTCCTCTTGGGTGACTCCCTGGCTCAGGAGGCTCAGAATGAGTTCCACCGATATCCGCATATCCCGAACGATCGGCTTTCCGCCGAACACGTCGGGCCGGGCCGTGATGCGCTCCAACAGTGCTGCGGCGCCTGGCATGGTGTACCTCCCCGATCGCATCGTTCAGCTCATCAGCACGGTTCTACCTCGGACTGTTGATAGCATAGCACCCTGCGGCGGCTCTCCTTGGATTGCCGTGGAATATACTGTGCAGCCGAACGGGATACCTGCATGACCCTCTACGACCGGAAAGCCACGAAGAAGGCCCAGGACGCGGAACTCGCGTGGGAGCACGACGAGTTGCGCAGGACGCTGGAGCGCGCGCCGGAATCGCAGGAGCGCTTCCTCACCGTCTCCGGACGTGAGATCGACCGCATCTACACGCCCGCCGACGCGCCCGACCTCGACTACGCGACTGACATCGGCTTCCCCGGCGCGTACCCGTTCACGCGCGGCGTCTACCCCACCATGTACCGTGCGCGGCAGTGGACGCGACGCCAGATCGCCGGGTTCGGCACGGCCAAGTCCACGAACGAGCGCTACAAGTACCTGCTCGCCCACGGGCAGACCGGCCTCTCCACCGACTTCGACCACCCCACCCTCACGGGCTACGACTCGCTCCACCCCCTCTCGGAGGGCGAAGTCGGCAGGCTCGGCGTCGCGATAGACACCGCCCGCGACATGTCCGACCTCTTCGACGGCATCCCCATCGACAAGGTCAGCATCTCGCTCACCATCAACCACCCCGCCATCGTGCTGCTCTCGTTCCTGCTGGCGCACGCGGAGAAGGTCGGCGTGCCGTGGGAGACGCTGCGCGGCACCGTGCAGAACGACTCCCTCAAGGAGTTCCACGGGCAGAAGACGTTCGCGCTGCCGCCGCGCGGCGCGTACCGCATGACGATGGACGTGGTGGAGTTCTGCACCCGCAACGTCCCGAACTGGAACACGATCTCCATCTCCGGCTACCACACTCGCGAGGCGGGCTCGACGGCCGGCCAGGAGGTCGGCTTCACGCTCGCGCAGGGCATGGCCTACGTCGAGGGCGGGCTGCAGCGCGGCCTCTCGCCCGACGAGTTCGGCCCGCGCCTCTCCTACTTCTTCGGCGTCCACATGGACTTCTTCGAGGAAGTCGCCAAGCTCCGCGCGGCGCGGCGGCTGTGGGCGCGGCTCATGAAGGAGCGCTACGGCGCGACCGACCCCCGCGCGATGCTCTGCCGCTTCCACTCCCAGACGCTCGGCTCGACGCTGATACGCGAGGGCGCGCTGAATAATCTCATCAGGGGCACGACGCAGGCGATGGCCGCCGTGCTCGGCGGCACGCAGTCGCTCCACGTCAGCGGCTACGACGAGGCCCACGACATCCCCTCCGAGGACGCGATGCGCATGTCGCTCAACACGCAGCGCATCATCGGCAACGAGACCGGCGTCGCCAACACGATCGACCCGCTCGGCGGTTCGTTCTTCATCGAGAAGCTCACGAACGAGATCGAGGAGGAGGCGCTCGCCTACATCCGCACCATCGAGGACATGGGCGGCGGCGAGGGCGTGCTCGCCGGCATGTTCGCCGCCATCGAGAACGGCTACATCGAGCGCGAGATATCCGAGGCCGCCTTCGACTACCAGGAGCGCATCGAGGAGCACGCCTACAAGGTGCTCGGCCTGAACGAGCACGAGGAGGACTCCGTCCCGCCGCCCGAGCTCTACGAGCACGACGACGACGAGGAGGAGCGCCAGATAGCGCGGCTCGAAGCCGTCATCCACGAGCGCGACTCCGCACGCACCGAGGCGACGCTCGAGGCGCTGCGGCAGGCGGCGCGCGGCAGCGAGAACACGATGCCGTTCATCCTCGACGCATCCCGCGCCGACGCCACCGAGGGCGAGATCATGGGCGC
This sequence comes from Dehalococcoidia bacterium, assembly GCA_965206315.1. Classification (GTDB taxonomy): domain Bacteria; phylum Chloroflexota; class Dehalococcoidia; order Lucifugimonadales; family Australimonadaceae; genus Bin16. Next base: position 2,180,490 of record OZ242210.1, on the reverse strand, counting down.
CCTCCGCGACGTCTTCGGCGACCACGAGGACCCGGGCATCTTCTAGCTATGACGACCTCCAAGCCAACCAAGGTCATCCTCGCGAAACTCGGGCTGGACGGCCACGACCGCGGCATCAAGGTCATCGCCAAAGCGCTGGAGAAGGCGGGCATGGACGTCGTCTACATGGGCATGCGCGTCACACCTGAGCAGGTCGTCGACCGCGCGCAGCGGGAGGACGCCGACGTCATCGGCATCTCGCTCCTCTCCGGCGCGCACAAGCCGCTCATGACCCGCCTGATGAAGGTGGTCGACGAACGCGAGATGCGCGGCGAAACGCTCATCCTTCTCGGCGGCACCGTCCCCGACGGCGACCGCGAGGCGCTCGAGGAGATCGGCGTCGACGGCGTCTTCCCGGTCGGCTCCAGCCTGCGCGACATCGAGGCGTTCATCAGGGAGCGCCTGTCGGACGGAGCGGAGCAAGCATGACGCTCGAGTGGCCCCCGGTCTACGACCGCTCCTATGTACCGCCGCCGGACCAGGAGTACTGGGACCCCGCGCTCGAGACGATGCCGGTCGAGGAGCGCGAAACGCTCATCGTGGCGAAGCTCCAACTGCAGGCCGCGTGGGCGTATGAGCGCTCGCCGTTCTACCAGAAGCGCTGGGGCGAGGCCGGGTTCCACCCCGACCAGTTGAAGACGCTCGACGACGTGCAGCGCATCCCCATCATCACGAAGGAAGACCTGCGCCAGGACCTGCTCGACAACCCGCCCTTCGGCAGCAACATCTGCGACGACTGGCAGAACATCCTGCGCATCCACGGCTCCTCCGGCACCACCGGCATCCCGACCGTGATCGCCATCAGCAGGGGCGACTGGGAGCGCATCGGCGAGGCGCACGCCCGCGTCGAGTGGGGCGCGGGAGTGCGGCCCAGCGACACGGTGTTCATGGCCGCCCCGTTCAGCCTCTACATGGGAGCGTGGGGCATGCTCGTCGGCGCGGAGCGGATGGGCGCGAAGTGCTTCCCGTTCGGCGCGGGCGCGCCGGGGCAGACGCGCATGGCCGTGCGCTGGTGCCTCGCGACGAAGCCCTCCGTCTTCTACGGCACGCCGTCGTTCTGCCTCTACCTGGCGGAGACCGCCCGCGAGGAGGGCGTCGACCCGAAGGAGTTCGGCTTCCGCACGCTCTTCTTCTCCGGCGAGCCCGGAGGCTCCATCCCCGCGACGCGCAGGACGCTGGAGGAGGCGTACGGCAATCCGATCATCGTCGACAGCGGCTCGACCGGCGAGATGTCGCCGTGGATGAGCAACGGCGGCTGCCGCTGGGCCAGCGGCATGCACCTCTGGCAGGATATGGTCTTCACCCAGTTGATCGATCCCACGTCCCTGGAAGTCGCCCCGTACGGCGGTGAGGGCGTGCCGGTCTACACACACCTGGAGCGCACCTCCCAGCCCCTCATCCGCTTCTGGTCCGGCGACCTCGCCAGTTGGACGGACGAGCCGTGCGCGTGCGGGCGCACCTACCCCTCCATGCCGCGCGGCATCTACGGCCGCGTCGACGACATGGTGGTCGTGCGCGGCGAGAACGTCTACCCGAGCGCGGTCGAGAACGTCGTGCGCGCCGTCCCCGGCCTCACCGGCGAGTTCCGCATGGTCGTCTCCCGCGAGCGGCAGATGGACGAGCTGACCGTCCTCGCCGAGTACACGCCCGAGGCCGCCGCCGCGGAGGCCGGCATCGACGCGGTCAAGCGCCAGCTCCAATCGGACCTCGGCGCGACGCTCGGCATCCGCTCCAACGTCGAGCTCAAAGCCCCCGGCGAACTGGAACGCACCCAGTTCAAGGCCCGCCGCGTCATCGACGAGCGCGACCTCTACGGAGGCTAAGACGGAGTGCACTCCGTCGTTCCTGCGTAGGCAGGAACCTCGTATCCCACCTCTCCTGGGGGAGAGGTCGACGCGCGCCAGCGCGGCGGGTGAGGGTGAACCGGGGGAATGAGAGGCTCTCACCTCTCCTGGGGGAGAGGTCGCCGCGCAGCGGCGGGTGAGGGCCCTCAGTGGGATGGATGGGGGAAAGGTTAGGATGGGGGTGACCGCGGAGCTGTCATTCCGAGCGAAGCGAAGCGGAGGCCCGCGCTTTAGCGCGCAGAATCCTCTCAGGCGGCCTGGTCCCTTCCCCCTCGATAGGGGAAGGTGAGGATGGGGGTGAAGGTGAGGGACGGGGCGCAACCCCGTCTTTCCCGCACCAGCGGGAATCTGAGGTGCCCGACAGGGCACACGTGCGGGGGCAGCGCACGAGGGGTGGGGCTGGTGGGATGGGCGCTTGTCATGCTGAGCGGAGCCCCGCGCTTTAGCGCGCAGTATCCTCTCGGGCGGCTTGATTCCCTCTCCTGGGGGAGAGCAACGCGCTTCAGCGCGCGGTGAGCGGCCCTCGGTGGGGTGGCAGCAGGGGTATTGCCGAATCAGAACGAATGTGCTATTTCTATGGCAGTTGGCAGGAGGTGTAGGAGATGGCAGTGCCAAGAGTGTTCGTCAGTTTCGATTTCGACCATGACGAGAAGTTGCGTGACTTCCTTGTCGGACAGGCACGGAACGCCAAGAGTCCCTTCACGCTGGCCAATTGGTCAGTGAAAGAGGCTATGTCCGGCGACTGGAAGGAGAAGGTGCGCGACCGTATCCGCAGGGTCGACAAAATGCTCGTGATCTGCGGCGAACACACCGACAAGGCCACCGGCGTTTCGGTTGAGGTGCGGATAGCTCGCGAGGAAGGCAAGCCTGTCTATTTCATCAAGGGTAGGCCGGACAAGGACTGTAAACTGCCCAAGGCAGCGTTGCCGGGAGACTGGATCTTGGATTGGACGTGGGAGAACCTGGCAGCGATTCTCGGGATGCCGACTGCGTCTCGTGAGACTGACTTCATGCCCCTTGGTGAGATAGCGGCTTGGGGCACTGGGCTGGGAGCAGCGTACCTGACGTGGCAGGCATTCGCAGATCGGGAGCCTGTGCGCAACGCGTTGCGACGAATTCTATGAATAAGAAAAGCGCGTTCATCAGTTTCGATTTCGAGCATGATAAAGACCTGCGGGGTAACTTAGTCGCACAGGTGAACCGCGCAGATTCACCGTTCAGCATAGTTGACCGATCAGTGTACGAACCGTTCGAAGAAAGATGGCGCGAGCAAGTGCGAGATATCATCCGTAGATCCGATATCGCTATTGTCATCTGCGGAGAGCATACGCATCGCGCATCCGGTGTGGCCGGTGAGGTTGCAATTATCCGAGAAGAAAGGAAGCCCTATTTTCTGTTGAGAGGTCGCAGACAAAGACAGTGTTCCCGGCCAACTACCGCCCCCAGGAAGAAGACCATGCACACATGGACGTGGGATAACCTGAAAGACCTGATTGCCAATCCGAGGTAGTCCATGACTGATAAGCCCCGCAGACCGTTGATCCGCCAGACCGACAATCCCGACGACGGGTCGTTCGAGGCGCGCCTGCTGGAGCAGTACAAGGTATACGTGCAATCCGCCGACAACGTGAGCGGGCGCCGGGTGGCATCGGTCCGCTACCTGCTGACCGTCAACGCCGCGCTTATCGCCGCGTACGGCCTGCAATCCTCGCTCACGGAGCAGACGATCTTCGCTGTTCCCATCGCCCTTGCTGGCATTGCGCTCTCGCTGTTGTCCTACTCCATCATCCAGTCGTTCCGTGACTTGAACACGGCGAAGTTCGAGATTATTCACGAGTTGGAGGAGCATCTGCCTGCCGCGCTGTACGCCTACGAATGGCAGTTGCTGGAGGGAGGGCGTGGGAAGACGTATTGGCCCACGACGCACGTCGAAAAATGGGTGCCGCTGGTGTTTCTGGCGATTCACACGCTGGCTCTCCCGGCGAGCATCTACTTCGCGGTGTGCGGCCTGCCGGACTGGGTGCGGTAGGCACGGCAGCTGCCACTTGCTACATCGACCCCAGTTGCAGTTGCTGAGGACGTCCCCGCATCAGGTTGTCCAGGTACTGCCGCGTCCATGTGCGAGCAGCAGCCAAATCTATAGGATGCTTGCCGGTAAGCAGTCCCTCGCCGGTTTTCGTCTTGCGCAGCTGTGTCAGCGTCATGGTGTTTGACTTGTCCAGGTTGCAGACTTGACACAGCAGCGCCCTGTTATCCAGGTGGTCGCTGCCGCCGTCGGTCTTGGGGCTGATATGGTCGAGGTGAAGGTAGCGGGCGATAGGTGGCGTGAAGTCGCAGCCCCAGCATTGCAACCCGAAACGCTCCGTCAGTATGCCATGCATCTGGGCGTGGGACAGGACTGAGCGTTCGTTGGCAGTGAACACCGGCTCCAGTGCGGGCGCGGCATGTTCGCCCCCATCCGTCCGCACAGGGGCGTCCGTGCTGTAGTGCGCGTCGTACTTGGCAAGCTGATCGTTCAGCCACTCTGCCAGATCCGGTCGCTTCCTGATCTCGTCGGCGTCTTTGGCCTTGATGCCCGCCATACGGCAGACGACGTGGTAGCGGGCATCGGACCGGCGGTCGATACCTATCCACCGCCGGCCATGCTTCCGTGCGGCGATGATGGTCGTAGCGCACCCGGCGAACGGGTCCAGCACCAGGTCTCCTTCATTGCTGCTCGACAGGACGATGCGCTCATACAGCGCGAGCGGCTTCTGGTCCGGAGAGCCCGTGCGTTCAGGAGAGTTCACTATCGTATGAAAATTGGCAATATCTGTCCAAACGTCGGTGAGTGCCACTCCTTTCGCATCATCCAAGTAGAGTCGACGGGTCTTCGTGATTGATTTATACGCACGGCCTTGTTCGTTTCTACCACTGAATCGGGCTAACTGCTGAGGGCTGTAAGGGAGATATAGCTTGTTGAATGGTGCCTTTTTCCGACCCTTCACGTAGAAGAAGATTGTGTCGTGGCCCCTTACAAACTTAGGCGCTAGACTCTTGAAGCCAGCCGCAGCACTCATCTGCCACACAATCTCATTCCTGAAGTTCTTACGCCCGAAGATGGCGTCCATCGCCATACGGATGTAGCCGTTGGCCGCGTGGTCGCAGTGCAGATAGATGCTGCCTTGCGGTTTCAGCACCCGGTGGCACTCCAACAGCCTGACGGAGAGGAAACAGAGGAAGGCAGCTATGTCATCGCCGTGGCAGACGCGAGCCGCTTCTACCACTGCATGTAACGCGGGGTTGTCGTCTTTGATCTGCTCCAGCCAGACCGGATGCACCTCGTTCCACGCCCATTGGTCTGGCAGTATCCCCGTGTCACCCCACTTCCAGTTGTCCACGTAGAATCCCGCCGTCCCTGCCCTGTTGCGCTGGGTATTGAAAGGCGGATCGGTGGCAATGAGGTCCACCGTCTCGCTGTTCATTCCGCGCAGCACGTCCAGGTTGTCCAGCTCGTAGAGGATGTTGTCGGGGAAGTTCTGCTCAGCCATCCCCCACCCCACCCTGACCGGCGGCGCATGAGGGATGGGAGGGCAACGCGGGACCGGCGCAAGCCGTTGTGCGGCCTTGCACAGCCTCTATCAGCCCTCTCGCGCTCCCTGACACGTGGAACCCCCTGCAGCAGGCACGCGGCCGAATGCTTGCTTAGGGCGCTCCGGAACCAACGAGTTGACTGCAGGGGGCACGCGACATCAGGTCGCATGCCATCCAGCAACTCGCGCGGCGTTCAAAACAAGCACCGCCTGCCCGGGAAGGGCAGTGATGAAATGTGCCGAAGCACCCTAAGCATCACTACTCTTACCCAAGCCATGGGCAACCGTCAATAGCGCAGTGGCACACACGTGGCCGCGCCAACTCAATCCCCCCACTGTGACACGCCCCTCTTGCGCGGGTAACGTGCGCCCGCTCATACTGGCATCGCAGGTGTCAGGAGAGTAGGCGAATGACAACGCGGGTCGAAGAACCTATCGGGCGTGACGCCCCGCTGGCAGAGCGGCGCGCGAAGCATCGCGCTCGCGCGGACGGCCTGCTGGAACACGCCGATGCGCTGGTGCGCAAGGACAGGCTGACCGCCGCCGACAGGCTGCAGGTGTCCGAGAAGATATGGGGCGCCGTGATGCACACGCTGAAGGCGATAGCGGCGGCGCAGGGGTGGGTGTTCCGCAGACCCCGCGCAGCCGACTCGATGAAGTCGTACCTGGGTCGCTTGTCGCGGGACGGCGACATCAACGTGCTGTTCAGGGCAGTCTCCGATTACCACACGAACTTCTACCAGGACCACGTGCCGGAGGACGACATGCGGCACGGCGTGGACACCGCCCGCGCGCTCAACGCCAAGCTCTGGGCGGCCGCGGAGTTGATCCCGCAGGGCGCATCGCCGCCGACCTACGTGGGAACGCTGCAGCAGTTGGAGCGGGAAGCCCGCCGTCGGTCGTCGCCGCGCTCGCGAGGCTAGCTCACCACCTGGTTTCCCCCCATCCCGTCCATCCTGCCCATCGATGTGAAGTCCCCAATGTGACACGCCCCCCTTGCGCGGATGACGCGCATCGGGCCACACTGATGTCGTAGACCCCACAACCCCGGACCCGGAGAGAGCGGACGAGCCGCTTGGCAACACAAGGCCAGGCGGCTCTTCGCGTTAACCGGGTGGAGAAGGCCCCTTCCCTCTCGATATGGGGGGAGGCTGGGATGGGGTGAGAGAGGAAGGCGCCCATATGTTCGCACGCTTCAAAAACGACCCCGTCGGCTTCGTCAGGGAGGTCCTCGGCGCTGCAGGCAAGCCCTACGACAAGCAGGTGGAGATACTGCGCGCCCTCGCGAAGCACGACCGCGTCTCCGTCGCCGCGTGCAACTCCTCCGGCAAGGACTGGGCCGCCGCCCGCGCCATCGTCTGGTGGCTCCACACCCGCCCCCACGCCAAGGTCGTCGTCACCGGCCCCACCCTCCGGCAGATCAGGGACATCCTCTGGCACGAGCTCCGCATCGCCGTCGCAGCCGCCGGCGACGCACTCCCCGGCAAAATCACCAACGACAAGTACGTCATCGACGTCGACCGATTCGCCATCGCCTTCTCCTCCAACTCCCACCACAACATCCAGGGCTTCCACTCCCCCAACCTCCTCGTCGTCGTCACCGAGGCCCAGGGCGTCAAGCAGGCCTACATGGAGGCCCTCAAGCGCCTCAACCCCGCCAAGGTCCTCCTCATCGGCAATCCCCTCTCCCACGAGGGCGAACTCTACGACTCCCACCACTCCAAGTCCGCCCTCTACCACCAGATCACCATCTCCGCCTTCGACTCCCCCAACTTCCGCCGCAAGCGCTTCCGCATCCCCGGCCTCGTCACCCCCGACGACGTCGAACACCACCGCCGCGACTGGGGCGACGACTCCCCGCTCTACGTCGCCTCCGTCCTCGGCCAGTTCCCCGACGCCCTCGACGACTCGCTCACCACCCGCAACCACGTCGACCGCGCCATCGCCCGCCACGAGGAGACTTCCGTCGTTCCTGCGGAGGCAGGAACCTCGTCTCCCAACCTCGCCCCCTGGGAGAGGTCGTCGCGCGACAGCGTGGCGGGTGAGGGTTCGGAACGCCTCCCCTACCGCATGGGCGTCGACGTCGCCCGCTACGGCTCGGACGAGTCCGTCATCGTCATCCGGCGCGGCTACCGCGTCGAACACCTCATCCCCCTCAAGCGCGGCCTCGACAACATGCAGGTCGCCGACGAGGTCAAGGCGTGGGCCGACGCGCTCGGCATCAACGCCATCTTCGTGGACGGCACGGGCACCGGGACCGGCGTCGTCGACCGGCGTGGACGCCGGCAGCAAGGCCCGCCGTCCCGCCCAGTTCGCCGACCTCCGCGCCGAGATCTTCTGGGAGGTCGCACGCCTCCTCCGCGAGGACGCCGCCTCCATCCCCAACGACTCCGTCCTCGTCAGCCAGCTCCTCGCCCTCCGCTACGACGTCTCCTCCACCGGGCGCATCCGCCTCGAGAGCAAGACGAAGCTCCGCCACCGCGGCGTTGCCTCCCCCGACCGCGCCGATGCCCTCGCCCTCGCCTTCATGGAACCCCCGTCCCTGGAGATATGGGTATGAAACCTCCGTGCAGAACCGCCCCGGCGCACGCTATCCTTGGGAGCGCTCCCTACCCGTCATTCCCGCGAAGGCGGGAATCCAGCGTGACCGGCAGGTCACACGGCGGCTCGCAGCGAGCCGCTTACAGGGGCTCCCCTCTCCCTGGGGGGGAGGGCAACGCGCTTCAGCGCGTGGGTGAGGGTTGGCACCCCGCCCAAGGAGAACGAACTGATGGCTGACGGCAGGATACTCTCGGGGATGCGACCGTCCGGCAGGCTGCACCTCGGCAACTACTTCGGGGCGCTGGAGAACTGGGTGCGCCTGCAGGACCAGTACGAGTGCTTCTACATGGTCGCGGACGTCCACGCGCTCACCACCCTCTCCGGCGGCGAAGAGGTGGGCACCATCACCAACGATACGCAGGAGATGGTGCTCGACTGGCTCGCCGCCGGGCTGGACCCGGAGCGCGCCGTCATCTTCGTGCAGTCCCACGTGCCGGAGCACCTCGTGCTGCACGGCCTGCTCAGCATGTGCACGCCGCTCGGCTGGCTGCTGCGCGTGCCGACCTTCAAGGAGCGCCTGCGCCAGATGGGCGAGGACGAGGAGCACGTGCCGTACGGGCTCGTGGGCTACCCCGTGCTCCAGACCGCCGACATCATCATCTACAAGGCGGACAGGGTGCCGGTAGGCATCGACCAGGCGTCCCACATCGAGATATCCCGCGAGATCGCGCGCCGCTTCAACCGGCTCTACGGCGAGACGTTCCCCGAGCCGCAGGCGCTCCTCACCGACCTGCCGATGATCGTCGGCACCGACGGCTCGAACAAGATGAGCAAGAGCTTGGACAACCACATCGAGCTGGCGGCGACGGACGAGGAGACGACGCAGCGCACGATGACGATGGTGACCGACCCCCAGCGCGCGCGCCGCACCGACCCCGGCAGGCCGGAGGTCTGCAACGTGTTCGCCCTCCAGAAGGTCTTCAACCCGGACAAGATGGACGAGATACACCGGCTCTGCACGACCGCGGGCATCGGCTGCGTCGACGACAAGCGCGACCTCGCCGAGGGCATCAACCGCTACCTGCGCGAGTTCCGCGAGCGGCGCCGCGAGCTGTCGGAGCACCCGGAGCGGGTGCGGGAGATCCTGCGCGAGGGCGCGAAACGCGCGCAGGCCGTCGCGAACGCGACCGTCGAGGAGGTCTACGTCCGCATGGGGCTGCGGCAGGTATGACGGAGCGCCCTGCCCTGCCAGTCGCGTCCGACGGAAGCGACGCCCTGCAGGTGGCGGTGCGGGTCGCGCAGGCGGCGGGCGCGGAGATCGAGCGGCGTCTCCCCGACACGATAGGCTCCGGCGCCAAGGAGCGGCTCGGGCTCACCACGAAGGGCGGCTGGAACGACCGCGTCACCGAGGTCGACAAGGCTGCCGAGGATGCCGCGCTCGCGGTGCTGACCGCCGCGTTCCCCGATCATGAGATCGTCGGCGAGGAGTCGGGCGCGCACGGCGGGGATCCCGCGTACCGCTGGTACGTCGACCCCATCGACGGCACGCGGAACTTCGCGAGCGGGCTCCCGCACATCTGCGTAAGCGTCGGACTCTGGGCGCACGGCGAGCCGACGGTCGGCGTGCTGCTCGACCCCATCCGCAGGGAGACCTTCACCGCGGCCACGGGACGCGGTACGGCGATCAACGGGACGCCGGTGACGGTATCGGACGAGGGCCGCATGGAAGAGGCGCTGCTCGGGTTCGACATCGGCTACAAGGGACCGGAGGGCAAGCTGCTCCTGGCGGCGGTCGCGGAGCTCTGGCCGGGGTTCCAGTCCGTGCGGATGATGGGCTCCGCCGCGCTGGGCATCACGTACGCGGGGTGCGGCCGTCTGGAGCTGTACGCGCACCACTACGTACAGCCGTGGGACATCGCCGCCGCGATAGTCGTCGTGCGTGAGGCGGGCGGAGTCGCAACCGAGCTCAACGGCGGGCCCTTGACGCCGGAGAGCAGGAGCATCGCTGCGGGCGCGCCGCGCATCCACGAGCGATTCCTCGAGGCGACCGCCGGCTCGTTATGGCGCGCAAGCGCCTCCTGATTGTGGGACATACGGGATTCCGGTTTGTAGAATGGCGGGACCATGCGTTCCATGTACGCGGCAAGACTGCAGCACGTCAGGAGCTTCTTCTACAGCTTCCCTGCGCCGCCGGTCTTCCGCTCCATAGCGGAGATGCTGCTCCGCACCACCCGGAACTTCGTGTTGAACGAAGGCTCCCACATGGCCGCGGGGGTGGCCTACTACGCGATCTTCTCGCTCTTCCCGCTCATGCTCGCAACCATCGCGGTCACCGAGTACTTCATCCACTCGGCAGACCTCCAGCAGGACGTGGTCCACTTCATCGACCGGCAGTTGCCCGGCCAGGACCACGACTACGTCGAAGACCACCTGGAAGACCTGCAGGCTGCAAGAAGCGCGCTCGGGGCGGTGGCGCTGGTGGGTCTCATATGGGCGGGGAGAGCCGTATTCGGGGCAGTCCGCCGCGTGGTCAACCGCGCCTGGAAGATCGCCGAGCCGCCGCACTTCCTCATTGACCAGATCGCACAGATCGCAGCCTCCATGGGCGCCGTGCTGCTGTTCATCTCGGCGGCTGTCGCCGGGTCAGTGGGGCGTGCGGTTGCATCCGAGACCGACCTGCTGCCCGTGACGGTCCCGTGGGGGCTGTTCTTCAGCTACCTTCCGTTCATCGTGAGCATGGGTCTGTTCATACTCGTGTACCGCATGCTTCCGGACACGGAGGTGCGCTGGCGTGACGCGATAGTACCGGGCATCGTCGCCGCGATCGCCCTGGAGGTCACGAAACTCCTGTTCTCCTACTACCTGTCGAACCTCTCCCGGCTGGACCTGGTCTACGGCAGCATCGCCACCGTCGTGGTCACCATGGTGTTCCTCTACGTGGTCTCGGTGATACTGGTGTGGTGCGCGGAGTTCTCGAGCGAGATCAGGCGCACCGACGAGGCCCAGATGCTCAACCTGCGGCGGGGGCTCCGGCCGGTACCAGGAGGTCTGGCTTCAGTGATACACCGGCCGAGCAGGCGCCACAGGGAGCTGGACGATGGAGGGCAGCTCTTCGCCTAGCCCGCCGGGAGCCCTCAGGCGCTTTCGTCGAGCAGGTTGATGACGACTCCGCTGGGGAGTTTCGGGTAGAAGTAGGTGCTCTTCCGCGGAAGCCGTATGCCCGCGCCGACCACGGCCCGGAAGACGTCCGCCGGCAGGCCCTTCACGAAGAAGGCGACCTGGCCCTCGCCGCGATCCACCATCGCCATCGCCTCTGCGCCGTCGTGGACGTACTCCACGTGCTCCGGGAAGGCGTCGCCGAACACCGGGCGGAACAGCATCTCCTGCAACACGAACGCCTCGACCGAACGCACCTGCGTCTCCGGCGGCGCCTCGGGGTCCGGTTCGGGGATGATGTCGTTCGCGGGCGTGAGCAACCGTGGAGGCTGTCCCTGCCGGACGACGCCCAGCACGGTCTGCCCCTGCCCCAGCGTGGCGACGACCGCGTCCAGCAGCGCCGGCTCGCCGGGAGCCGTTCCGGACGGGCGCGACACGAAATAGAACGAGAGCAGCTGGTCCAGCTTCGTCATCTGCGCGGGCGATGCGCCGTGGACGACGCGGTAGTACGGCTGGATGAGCAGGCCGGGGTCGTCGAAAGCAACGAGGCCGGTGAGCACGAACTCCGCGCCGTCCCGCACCTCGTCACGATAGACGAGCGCCGTCTCGTAGCGGTGATGTCCGTCCGCGACGTACAGATTCTCGTCGGCGAGCGCGCCGGAGACCGCGTCCACGGCGGATGGGTCCTGCAACACCCAGAGTGCGTACCGCTCATCACCCACGGCGAACTCGGCGGCGGGAGGGGCGGCCGCCGCCTCCGCGAGCGTCCGGGCGATGGTGTCGGCCTCGTCCCGGTAGAGCATGAGGATGGGGCTGAAGTTGGCGTGGGCGGCGCGCATGAGGGCGAGCCTGTCTTCTTTCGGACCGGCTGCCGTGTTCTCGTGTGGGAGCACGCCCGAGCCCAGCTCTTCCAGTCGCAGCGCGCCGAACAGGCAGTGGCGTTCACGCTCCGCGCCGCCTGCGGAGAACCGCTGGCGCAACAGGTAGTAGGCCGGGGCGCCGTCGCGCGCGAGCACCCCACCGCTCAGCATCGACCGGAGGGCAGCGGCAGCGTTTTCGTAGCGATCGGACGGCGGGGGGCCGTCCAACTCCGCGAGCTCCATCCGCACCATGTTGTGCGGGCTGCGGTCGAGCAGGTCGCGCTCAGCAGCCGGGGATATCACGTCGTAGGGCGGGCAGATGAGGTCGTCGAGCGGGCCTGCGGCCTCGGAGTAGCGGACGGCTCTGAACGGTCGGAAATCTACCAAGGCTAAAGTCTCGTGAAGATGGCGATGAAGCCGCCGACAGTGGTTGCCCAAACTCCGCCCAGAAGCACCAGCAGGGTGTTGAAGCGGCTATTCATCTCTGATCGGAGGGCAGCCTGACCCCCGGCAAGTTCACTCAGCCGCTCATTCATATCTGCGCGGAGGTCGGCCAAGCGTTCGTTGACCTGCTCATAGGCGCCTTCGAGGCGGCTGAGGCGTTCTTCCGTAGTCGGCGTCTGAGTTGTCATCGCGTCACTCCTCCGGATTATACCAGCCCGCTCAAGCAGAGCGGGGCGCTACATGGCACGATAGGAGGCGTGGCGGCGAACGGGCAATGAGGGGATGTCACACCCTCTGCGCGAGGGGTACAATCGCGGGCGAAGGGCTGCGAGGTTCCTGCCTCCGCAGGAACGACAAGGTTCGCATCAACGCACAAGGGAGGCGCTTATGGCCACGCAGAAGGCAGACGTTTACTACGACTTCCGTTGACCGTTCGTTTTCAATGCAGCCGTGTGGCTGGATAAAGTGACAGAGGCGATGGGCGGCGAGGCGCCGCTCGAGGTGACGTGGAAGCCGTTCTCGCTCGCGCAGGTCAACCAGAAGACGGGCGACCCGGACTACAGGGCGTGGGCCGAGACGGACGACAACCTGGACCAGAGCCTGTGGGGGCTGCGCGCCGGACAGGCCGCGCGGCGCCAGGGCGAGGACGCGCTCAGGGCATTCCTTCCCCTGCTGCTCAACGCTCGCCACCAGGAGCGCGCAGAGCTGAACGACATCGCCTTGCTGCAGCGGCTCGCCGGCGAAGCAGGTCTCGACGTCGACCGGTTCACCGCCGACCTGAACGACCGCTCGACGCTGGACGAGATCGCCGACAGCCACACCCACGCCGTAGAGGAGTTGGGCGTCTTCGGAACGCCGACGTTCGTGTTCGAGGGCGGCGGCTCCGCGTTCCTGAAGCTGATCAGGCCGCAAGAGAACGAGCAGGCGCTCAGCGCGTTCAACTCGCTCTTGGGGCTGATGCGGGACGAGGTATTCGTCGGCGAAGTGAAGCGCCCGCAGCCCCCGTGGCCCAAGGGCGTCTTTGACTAACGAGGAATACTCACATCGATGGACAGGATGAACAGGATTCCTTCCATCGTCATTGCGAGCGGAGCCGAGGAACCTCTCGGGGGAGTGCAGCAATCACAGCTCCCCCGAGAGGTGTTTCGACTGCGCTTCAGGCTGCGCCTTCAGCTCCGCTCAACATGACAGACTCCATGAACAGGATAGAGTGGGATGCGCTCGAACGGACGCTTGGCGTTCGTTTCAACGAGCGCGGCCTGCTCAAGCAAGCGCTCGTGCATCGCTCGTTCCTGAACGAGCAGGACGACCGGACGCTCGCGAGCTACGACCGGCTGGAGTATCTCGGCGACGCGTTCCTCGGCTGGGTCGCCGCCGCCGAGCTGTACCGGCTCTACCCGCACTACGACGAGGGAGAATTGACGCGCGCCCGCGCGGCACTGGTGCGCGGCGCGGCGCTCGCGGACATCGCGCGCAGCCTCGGCCTCGGAGCACATCTCCTGCTCGGTCAGGGCGAGGAAGCGAGCGGGGGGCGCGACCGCACCCGCAATCTCGCGGCGGCGCTCGAGGCGGTGATCGGCGCGGTGCTGCTGGACCGGGGCGAGGAGACAGCCCGTTCGCTCGTCCTGCAATGGCTCAAGCCCCGGATCCAGGCGATGGGGGATACCGGAGCCGAGCGCGACGCCAAGACCGCGCTCCAGGAGTTCCTCCAGGGCCACGGCCTGCCCCTGCCCGTCTACGAGACGGTCTCTGATACCGGTGAACCACACGACAGGACGTTCGCCGTGCGTGTGCTGGTGGACAGTCGCGCGATGGGGGAGGGTACGGGACGCAGGAGAGTGGAGGCGGAGCAGGCTGCGGCGCGAGAGGCGCTAGCAGCACTGCGTGGTCCGACAAGCTCACCATGAGCGGGTGGCCCCTCACCCGCCGCGCTACCGCTCGGCGACCCATTCGACAAGCTCAGGGCAGACTCTCTCCCAGAGGGCGAGGTAGGATCAAGGCGCCCTGCCGCCACTCCGCACCACCGGGCTGCGGGGTTCCTGCCTCCGCAGGAACGACGAGGCCCTGGCGCGTCTTGTGAGCAGGTTCCCGGCATTGGTACCATGCAGCCTGCATGTAGGGGTGCCGCAGAGCAACCACCCGAACAAAGGAACGATTCGCCTACGTGGTTTTCAACTTCCTCCGCCGTAAGGACAAGACGACACACGCTCTGGCCAGGACGCGGAAGGGCTGGGGAGGAGGGCTGGCCGCGTTGTTCCAGGGCGCGACGCTCTCGGACGACCGCCTCTGGGAAGAGCTGGAAGACGCACTCATCTCCGCGGACGTGGGCGTCGACACCTCGCTCGGGGTCGTGAACACCGTTCGCCAGCGCATCAGGGAAGAAGGCGTAGACGACGCGGGCGAAGTCATCGAACTGTTCAAGGAGGAGCTCGCCTTCCTCCTCGACCCCGAGGACAAGAGTTTCTGGGACTGGTACGATCAGGAGAACCTCGCCGCCAAGCCGTTCGTACTCATGATCGTCGGCGTGAACGGTGCGGGGAAGACCACGAGCATCGCCAAGATGGCGGCCCACTACCAGCGCATGGGGAAGTCGGTCCTCATCGGCGCAGGCGATACGTTCCGGGCTGCGGCCATCGATCAGCTCAAGGTCTGGGGAGACCGGCTGCAAGCCGACGTGGTCGCGCACCAGCCGGGCTCCGACCCCGGCGCGGTAGCCTTCGACGCGTACGAGGCTGCAATGGCGCGAGGAGCCGACGTTCTCCTGTTCGACACCGCCGGCAGGCTGCACACGAAAGCGCCGCTCATGGACGAGTTGCGGAAGGTGCGCCGCGTGTTCGAGAGCCGCGCGTCCGGAGCCCCGCAGCAGACGCTTCTCGTGATGGACGCGACGACCGGTCACAACGGCGTGGAGCAGGCCCGCCTCTTCCAGGAAGCCGTCGGCGTGGACGGCGTCTTCCTCGCCAAACTGGACGGCACGGCCAAGGGCGGCGTGACGGTCGCCATCGCGCAGCAGCTGCGCCTGCCCGTGGTGTTCATCGGCACCGGCGAGGGCACGGACGATCTGGCGCTGTTCGACACGGACGATTTCGTTGACGCGCTCTTCGGTGACGAACCACAGAGGGGCGACTGATGGGCATCTTCGATGCAGCCCTGTGGTTCCTGACGCTGGAGGCGTTCTCCTTCGCCGCGTTCCCCATCGCCTTCCGGGCGTTCTCGCGCATGCCGGACCGGGGTTACGCCTTCTCCAAGCCGCTGGGGCTGCTGAGCGTCGGCTTCGTAGCGGGGCTCATCGGCATGAGCCGCACCATCCCTGTCTCAAACCTGTCCGTGCTGGCAGCGTTCGCAGTCGTCGTTGCGATAGGGGTGCTTGCGGTCCGCCGCTGGCGGCGTGAGATATGGGCGTTCCTGTGGAACAACCGGACCACCGTGCTCATGACCGAGGGGGTGTTCCTCCTCGCGTTCGCAGCCATGACGCTGTACCGGGCGATGGTCCCGGACATCTCCACCACGGAGCAGCCGATGGACCTCATGTTCCTGAGTTCCACGGTCGCCAGCCCCTACTACCCTCCCATGGACGCATGGTTCGCGGGCGAGCCGGTCTCTTACTACTACCTGGGCTACCTGCTCATCGGCTCCGTAGCGTTGCTCACGAACACGATAACGCCCATCGCCTACACGCTCGGCCTCGCCACCTACGCCGCCATGGCAGCGGTCGCGGCATTCGGTCTGACGTTCAACCTCGTACGGCTCTCGCGAGGGTCGCTCGTGGCAGGGGCCTCCGCAGGGGCCGCGTCCGTCTTCCTCCTGCTGATAGCGAGCAACGTTCTGGGCATTCTCGAACTCGCGTGGGCCTCCAACGCGGGGACCGCGTCTTTCTGGGCGTGGATAACGCCCAACGCAGAGTGGTACAGGGACGCTCAGGCGTCCGCTTCCTGGCGCCCCGAAGAGTTCTGGTGGTGGTGGCGCGTTTCGCGCGCGGTACCGAATGCGATAACGGAGTTCCCCGCGTTCAGCTTCCTGCTTGGAGACATGCACCCGCACGTCATGTCTATCGGGTTCGTTCTCCTGGTCATAGGCGTCGCCATCCAACTGTACCTTCGGCCGGGGATCATCCAGCGCGACATGCTCTGGCGGCACTTCCCGCTCATCCTCGTGACCTCTGTGAGCGTCGGCGGACTGGGCGCGATAAACCTCTGGGACCTGCCGCTGGGTCTGACGCTGGTGGGAGGCGCGGTGCTGCTGAACGCGGCACGGAACGAACGGCGCATCCAGTTCGGGCGTTCGCTGGCATTCACTGACCGTTTCCTCATCATCGGGACCGCCGCCGGCCCGCGCGCGGAAGAGGACGTGAACACCGCGTGGCTGTATGCAAAGCAGGACAACAAGTGGCGCCTCATCCACGGGATACAAGCGCGAGGCCTGGGTATCGATTCGGACTTCGGGGCGTCGGTGGCGGCGCACGGAGACATGATCGCCGTCGGCGCCCCGAGGGCGAACCTGGGGGGCCTCGTCGAGCTCTACGCATTCGTCGATGAGCGCTGGACGCACGCCGCGACGCTCAGACCCGAGGACGCAGAGGGTGTCGTGGGGTTCGGTCAGTCCGTGGCGATATACGGCGATACGGTCGTGGTCGCCTCACTGGAAGCGGTCTATGTGTATACCGGTGAAGAGCGGGACTGGACGCTTACGGCACGACTCTACCCTTCCGGGGACGACGGCCTGCCTACCCAGGTTGCGCTGGAGAACGACCTATTGGCAGTCGGGATCCTGAGCTTCGACGGCTGGCTGGTGGACGTCTACAAACGAGCGAACGGCGAGTGGACGCACTCATCGGCGATACACCCCTCATTCACCGACACGAACCGGTTCGGAAGGAGCATCTCGCTCGATGCCGGACGCCTGGCCGTAGGCGGCGACGCGGTTGTAACGATATTCAGCGAAGCGCAGCGCGGCTGGGTGCCCCTGGCCACACTCGGATGCCCCGCTCCTTCCGCCCGGGAATCGTTCGGCTCCGCAGTTGCGTTACAGGACTACTACCTCGTCGTGGGGGCGCCGGGCAGCAAGGGGCCCGCGCCGAACGCAGGCTGCGCGTTCGTCTTCGAAGAGACGTCACGCGGCTGGCGCTTCCAGGCCGAGCTGACGGCAGACGACACGAGTGTCGACACGGCGCTCGGCAGTGCGGTCGCCATACGTAACGACACGGTCGTGCTCGGGGCGCCCGGCGGAGGACAGGGCAGTATCTACACCTTCAACCGGGTCCTGGACACTTGGACGCACGAGAAGAAGATCACCGGGCGGTGGCGCCTGGGGCGCGCCCTGCTTACGACGGCCCTGTTCGTAGCGGGCTCTCTGCTGGCAGCATTCCCGTTCCTGTTCAACTTCGAGAGTTCGGCAAAGGGCATCACTCCCGTGCAGGAGGTGATGACCCGGCCTGCGCACCTCGTACTGGTATGGGGCGTCCTGGGCGTCCTGACCGTTCCCCTCTTCATCGTGACGATGCGGCACGTCTTCCGACACGGGAACTGGAGCCTGCTGCGCTTCAGTATCCCCATGCTGATAGCGTTCTCGCCGGTGCTGCTGTGGATGCAGCCGTTGTACGGCATCCCCATCGTAGCCATCGCGGCGGTGCTCTTCGGGTTCCACCAGATGGGCATCAAGCAGCCACGCGCGGACGAGGCGCTCTTCGCCTTCAACCCGCGCGTCACGCTCATCGCCGGCAGCATCGCCATCATCGCGGGCATCCTGTGGGACGGCATCGTGAACGGCGAGCGGGGCATAGGAGGCGAACTGCTCGCCGTGGACCGGCTCATACCGGTCATCCCGCTGTCCATCATCGTGGGCCTTGCCCTGTACGGCGCGTGGACGCTGGCGCACCGGGACAGCGAGACGATGCGCCTTTCAGTCGACCGCGAGCGTTCGGCGGAGTGGAACCCTGCGGTCCCCGGCCTGTTCCTGTTCGCTATCGCAGCAATGCTGGTCATGGGAGCGGAGCTGTTCCACGTGGTGGACATCTTCGGCGGAGACCTGCGGCGGATGAACACCATCTTCAAGCTGTACTACCAGGCGTGGCTGCTCCTCGCCGTGGTGGGCGGCTTCTCTCTCTGGTTCTTCACGACGCGATGGAACATGAGGCAGACGATCGGCCGGGTGAGCGGGTACGCGGGGCTGGGGTTGCTCGTGATCATCTTCGTGGCAGTCTCCTACTATCCGGCGGCAGCGGTGGCCACACGCATCACGGAGCAGGACAGGTTCACCCTCAACGGGACCGCGTACGTGGAGGTGTATTCGCCAGCCGACTACAACACGATAGCGTGGGTTCGCGAGAACACGCCGGGCGACGCCGTCGTGCTGGAAGGCTCCCTCGTGCCGTGCCCGGAGAACCCGGACGGCTGCAACGACTGGAAGCCTGAACTCACGCGGATAGCGTCCGCCACCGGGCGACCCACCATCCTCGGTTGGGAGTGGCACGAGCGCCAATGGCGCAGCAACGAAAGCGCCGATTTCGAGCAGCGCCAACGGGACGTCCGCACCATCTACGAGACGGAGCAGGCGCAGACCGCCGCTCTGCTCCTCGACAAGTACGGGGTAGACTACGTAGTAGTAGGACCCAGAGAACGCGCAATCTACGGTGAGTCGGGCATCCCGAAGTTCTCAACGCTGGGTTCCAGCGTGTTTGCAGACGGAGGCATCACCGTGTACCGCATCGACGCAGAGGGAGCGGCGTAAGTGCAAGCCGTGCGAGGCGCCCGATCGAGCATCGGGGCCATCAGAAGAGTGCCGTCACAGGCCCGCCGACACGTCTCCAATATCCGTCCACCCCAGACCTGGGAAGGATGGGCGATACTCGCACTGCTGGTCGTTGCGCTCGTAACGCGGCTCTGGGACCTGGGAGGACGCGCGCTCCACTACGATGAGATCCTTCACGCCTGGTACTCGTGGCTCTACGCCGAAGGCGGCGGCTACGCCCACAACCCGCTGACGCACGGCCCGCTGCTCTACCACGTCGGCGCGGCAACCTACAAGACGATCGGCTCAGGCGAGTTCGCCGCCCGGCTGGCGCCCGCCGTGTTCGGCGCCGCGCTCGTGGTGATGCCATGGCTCTTCCACAAGGAGCTGGGGCGTTACGGGGCGCTCGCGGCCTCCCTCTTCCTGCTGGCCTCTCCCACTGTCCTCTATTTCGCCCGCTTCATGCGCAACGACATCTACATGGCCGTCTGGGCGGTTGCGCTGCTGGCAGTGGCGCTCCGCTACATGGAGCGACCGCGACCCTGGATGCTCTTCGCGTGGGCAGCGCTCTGGGCGCTGACGTTCGCATCGAAGGAGAGCGCGTTCTTCCTTGTGGGGATGTTCGGGCTCCTCCTGCTGGCCCGCTCAGCGCCCGCACTGGTGCAGTGGGTGCGGAACCTGCGCCCTCTCTCCCAGGCAGGCCCGGCGGCAGACCTGCTCATCGTGATGGCAACGCTGACCCTGCCGATGTGGGGCCCCATCGTGGGGCTGGTGCAGGACGCGTTCGGCTTCATCCTGGTGAACCCGGACGGCAACCACCCGCTGGTGCAGAGCGGCGAGCTCTTTCGCGCCGACGAACCCACCGGCGCACCCGTCGGCGGCGCGAAGTACATAGCAGGGTTCATCGTCCTGGCACTGACAGCGATATCCGTCACGATCGGCATGACGTGGAACAGGCGGCGATGGCCCGCGCTGTTCGGAACGTTCGCCGTCGTCTGGTTGCTGCTGTTCACCAGCCTCTTCTCGAACTGGCAGGGGTTCTTCACCGGCATCTGGGGCTCGCTGGGCTACTGGATAGCCCAGCAGGGCGTCGAGCGCGCGAACCAGCCGTGGTACTACTACATGATCGGCCTCTCGGTGTACGAGTTCGCCATCGTCGTCCCCACGCTCATCGGCAGCGTCTACCTGCTGGCGCGGCGGCGGAACACGTTCGATATCGCGATAGTGGGATGGGCGTGGCTCTCCTTCGCCGTCTACTCGTACGCAGGCGAGCGCATGCCCTGGCTGCTGACGGGGATCGCCGTGCCCTGCGCATTCGTCGCGGGCCGGGTAGCCGGGATGCTGGCCGCACACGCCGCCACGTCAGGCCGCACCAGAACCACCATCGCCACTGCCTACGTCGGCAGCATCGCGCTTGGCGCAGTCGTGCCGTTCCTGGCGATGCGCCTGATACTCGCCGACGAGCCGATCCGGTTGGAAGGCCTGCTCGCCGGAATCGGCGGCGGCATCGTCGCAATCGCGCTCATCTCAGCATTCCGCCCCGGCAGGCGGACCGAAGCGCTCACCCCGCTCGTTTCAGCCCCAGAGGCAACGACCGCGCCGCTGTTCCCACTGCAGGAGAGCCGCGCTGAGCGAAGACGAGCCGCCCGAGGCGAGCGGCGGCGCAGGCTGGGCGCAGCACTCCAGGGAGCAGTGACGGCGATACCCCGCGCAGTCTTTCGCGGCATAGCGCGCGTCCTGCACGCGATCGCATCGCCCTTCAGGGGAATCTCGCCGCAACTGGCGCTCCTGGCCCTGGGCTTCCTCACCACGGCATTGCTCATGACGGTGTTCATCTCAGCCCGGGCAAGCTACTCCTATGAAGGGTTCGAACGCCCGCGCGAGCTGCTCGTCTACTCGCAGACCGGGCAGGAGACGCCCTACGCCGTGGAGTGCATCGAGCGCTTCGCAGCGAGCGCCGGACTCGGACGAGGGGACCTGCGGATACTCGCCGACGAGCACGACAACTTCGCGTGGCAGTGGCGCTGGTACCTGCGCGACTACCCCTGGGTCACCTACCGGGCGTTGAACACCGACCCGGTGACCGAACCGCCCGACGACCACCTGGTGATGATGAGCATCTGGTCGGAGGACGCCAATAGAGAGCACCTCGAGAACTACACGCGACTGGGCGAACTGCACACGCTCTGGTGGTACCCCAATTACGCCTACGACAACCTCACGCCCGCCGACGTGTTCAACGGCGCGACCTCCAGCGAGGGCTGGCAGTTGGTCGTGGACTACCAGTTGCAGCGTGAGGTCGGGTCCGAGATGCAGTACGCACGGGGCGCCATCTACGTGCGGAACGACCTCATACAGCACACGCAGGGGTGCGGCGCGTTCCTGAACGTCCAGGACCGCGACGACACGGCGACGGGATGAGCCCTCCCCCCGCAGAGCGCACAGGCAGGCCGGCTATGTCGCGGAGGACGCGCGTCCTGCTTGGTCTCGCCCCCACCGCAGGGTTCCTGGCGGTGCTCTTCGTGCTGTTCGTCCGCAGCGACTATCGGAAGTGGGTGGATGCGCTCTCGGAAGCGAACTACGCGTGGCTTGCCCCTGCCCTCGTAGCCTATTTCGCATCGTTCTACCTCCGGGCGTTCCGATGGCGGTACCTGCTCAGTCCATTCGCCGAGACCACCACGGCGCGCCTGTACCCGGTGGTCATCGTCGGGTACATGGCGAACAACCTCCTCCCGTTGCGGGCGGGCGAGTTCGTCCGCAGCTACTACCTCTCCCGCCGTGAACCGGTCAGCGGCGCAACGGCGCTGGCGACGATCGTCGTCGAGCGGGTGTTCGACGGCCTGCTCATGCTGCTGCTCCTGTCCGCCGCCATCCTCTTCCTGCCCTTCTCCGGGCTGCCGGAGGGCGTACGGGACGCCGTCGACATCCCCGTATGGGCGGCAGCGGCGGTCATGGTCGTGCCATTCGTCGGCGGGTTCGCGGTCATCGTCCTGGCGGCGCTGCATCCGCAGAGGTTCCTGGCCATGAGCAACCGGCTCGCACGGCGACTGCCCGCACCGGTGCGTTTCCGCGCGCTCATCAGCGCGTTCGCCAGGCGCTTCATCGACGGCTTCGAGGGGCTGCACAGGCCCGGCCGTCTTGCCCGGGTGGCTGTGCTGACGGTGCCTGTGTGGGTCGCGGAAGGCGTCACGTACTACTCCATCGCGCTGGGGTTCGACCTCGACTCGCACCTCGGCAGCCAGTGGCTGCTGGCCGGTTCCATGCTGCTCATCATCTCCCTTGCAAACCTGGCCATCTCGGTGCCACTTTCGCAGGGAGGCGTGGGCCCGTTCGAGATCTTCGCGGCGCTGGCGCTCGTTGTGCTGGGCGTGGGGTCGGTCCATGCGTCGGCGTACGCCATCGTGCTGCACGCGGCCCTGCTGCTGCCCGTCATCGCCGTGGGGCTGCTCTACCTGGCGGTACGCAGCATCTCCCTGGGCGACCTGCTGCAGAACCGCACCGAATCGACAGCGAAAGGACGATCGTGAAAGCAGGCATCATCGGCGGAGGCGCGGCGGGACTCGCGGCGGCCTACGAACTCGGACTGCGGGGACACCACGCGGAGGTGTTCGAGGGCGCGCCGTTCCTCGGCGGTCAGGCGTCCACGTTCCCGGTCAACGGCGTTCCGCTGGAGCGCGGCTACCATCACCTCTTCCGCAGCGACGCCGCGATGATCGAGCTCATGGGCGAGCTCGGGCTGTCGCACCGGCTGAAGTGGATAGACTCCAACGTGGGCTACTACGCGCAGGGGCGGCTCTGGAAGTTCACGTCCCCCTTCGACCTGCTGCGCTTCCGCCCCATCCCGTTCGCCGACCGCATCCGCCTCGGCCTGGTCACGCTCGGGCTGCAGCGCCGCAAGGAGTGGGCGTCGCTCGAACAGACGACGGCGACGGAGTGGATGCGCAAGAACGCGGGCAGCCGGGCGTACGACGCCATCTTCGAGCCGATGCTGCGGGGCAAGTTCGGGCGCTACCACGATCAGATCACGATGGCGTGGCTGTGGAACAAGTTCGCGCTCCGCACGGCGTCGCGCGGCAAGGGACTGACGGGCAAGTTCAAGGAGCAGCTCGCCTACCCCACCGGCTCGTTCGGCGAGATATTCGACGTGCTCGGGGAGCGCGTGCGAGAGCAGGGCGGCGAGGTGCACATCTCGTCGGGCGTGCGCCGCGTGATCGTCGAGGACGGGCGCGCGCGAGGGCTGGAGGTGAGCGTCGACAGGGGAGAGCCGGAGCGCCGCGAGTACGACCAGGTGCTCTCGACGACGCCGTCGTACATCTTCCCCCGGCTGGTGGACCTTCCCGAAGAGTACCTCGGCAGGCTCACCGACAAGGTCTACCTCGCGGCGGTGCTGGTCATCCTCGTGATGAACCGCTCGCTCAGCCCGCACTACTGGACGTACGTGGGCGACCGCTCGCTGCCGTTCCTGGGCATCATCGAGCACACCAACTTCATCCCCCCGGAGCACTACGGCGGCGTCCATATCGCGTACCTGACGAACTATCTGGAGCGCGACGACCCGCTCTACCAGATGACGCCGGAGGAGCTGTACCGGGAGTACGTGCCGCACCTGCAGAAGATCAACCCGGCGTTCGACGAGTCGTGGGTGGTCGAGTACCACCACCACAAGGTGGACGCAGCGCAGCCCATCGTGACGCAGGGCTACTCCGAGCGGATCCCTGACCACCGCACGCCGATACCGGGGCTGTACCTCGCGAACACGACGCAGATCTACCCGGAGGACCGGGGCACGAACTACTCCGTGCGGATGGGTCGGCAGGTCGCGGCGCTCATGGACGAGGACTCGCGGGGGTAAGGGGGGCCTTGGTCGAACAACGGGCTACTTCAGACCAAGGCGAAGACGAATCCTGCTGCCACCAAGGCAAAGTAGCCTAAGCCGAACCCAACGGTCAGCCGGCCTTCAGTTGCGGTGAAGGGCACGTACTTCCGTCTGTCCCGCCCTTCTCCTAACGCTATCCACTCTGCCGTGAACATAGCTGCCGGTAGATGCCGCTCCAGTTGCTCTATCACCGCGAACTTGCCAGCGTTCAACTGCCTGAAGGAAGAGACCATCCGACGCCACGTATACGCGACAAGCATGCCCGCTATACACAGCCCGATGACGGCTACCAGAGACCCCGTCCATCCGCTCGAACTGAAAGCGGACTGAAAGTTGAAACCGATGGCGGAGAGGAGAAGCGTGTGGACGGAGAGGAAGAAGGCGTTGACAGTCTGCCTTCTGGCAACCAACCGCTCAGATGTCTCCACCAACATGCGGTATTGTTCGAACAGCAGGCGTTGAGCATCTCCATCGAAATCAGTCCCTGCGTGATAGAGCGTATCTTCCAGATTCGAGTCAGTAATCTCTCACCTCACTGCATCCGTCCACTCAACGCTATCCACTGGGGCAAGGCGATGCATCCCAACCCCATGGCCCCGGAGCGCCTTGGGAACAACTACGGGCCAAGGAACGAGGGTAAACGCAAGCACTGGCTTGTCCAGCATGGCGGCTGCCTCTATCTCCCAGCCAACCGGTTCACTCAGATACGTCTCTTCCCCAACTAGGCATACCACGGCATCGCAGGCGGAAATCTTCTCCCTAACCCTTGCGCGCCAGTTCTCACTGAACCCATCGCGCACTGCACAGTCATCGAAAATCAGCCCCGCGCGCGCCTCGGATATGAGCTGCCGAAAGCGGGCTGCGTGCTCTTCATCTTCGGTCGCATACGAGAGGAACACTCTCGTTGCACTCCCCAGTCCGTCCACCTGTGCTTCTCCTGAGGTGCATAGTATAGCCCCCGTGCACACTTCACATCACGTAGACACGCCCCTCACCCCTCCCCGCTCTCCGCGGGCTTCACGGGCGGCGTGGCGAAGTACATCGCCGCGGTCATCACGATGAAGATGCAGGTGAAGACGAGGAATGGCACCGTGTAGGAGCCCGTCCAGTCGAACAGCAGCCCGGTGAGGACCGGGCCGGTGGGACTGGCGATGCGGAACGGCGCGCCGAACCCCCGGATCGCGCCCAGGTGGTCGCGCCCGAAGTAATCAGCCCACAGCAGGTTCTCGATGATGTTCCCCGCGCCGATGGCAACTCCGAACAGCAGGGCGAAGAAGACCGCCAGCGGATAGTTGTCCGCCACGAGCAGCACGAGCATCGAGAGCGCCAGCAGCCCGCTCATGAGCATCGCCCCGTACCGGATATGCAGGTGCTCGAACACGAACCCCCACGGCAGGCCCGTGAGCGCAGAGGTCGCGGCGAAGATGGAGAGCGTGCTCACCGCAAGACCCTGCGCCAGCCCCCTGTCCTCGAAGTTCACCACCATGTGGAGGTTGACGGAGCCGAGCGCGAACCGCTCCACGATGACGAAGAAGAGCAGCAGCCAGAACGCGCGCGTGCGCTTCGCCTCCGCAAGCGTGAACGACACGTCCCGCACCTGACGCGAGAGCCGTCCGAGCGAGCCTCGCCCTCCCCTGCCGCTGTTCATCTCCGCCAGCTCTTCAGGGGTCATGTTCTCCAGCGTCATGCCCAGGTCTTCGGGGCGGCGCCGCAGGTAGAGGAGCGCGGGCAGGATGATGAGGATGGCGGTGACGCCCGCGAGTGAGAGGAACGCGGCGCGCCAGCCGGCAATAGCCATGATCGCGAATATCGCCATCGGCATGATCGACTGTCCCGCGCGCTGCCCCATGCCGCGTATCGCTATCGTCCGTCCGCGCCTGCGGATGAACCAGTTGGAGAGCGCGACGCCGGTGCCGACCTGTATGCCAGCGAGCGCAGAGCCCCTGCCCGCGCCGAACGCCAGCCAGAAGTGCCACGGTTCGTGCATCCAGGAGAGGCCGACCATCGCGAGCGCGATGATGATGCCCGCGGCGACGACCACCATCCGCGCGCCGTAGCGGTCGAGCAGCCGTCCCGTGAGGAACTGCATGACCGAGCCCGTCGCGCTTCCGAGGGTGAACGCCAGTGAGATGGTCGCCCGGTCCCAGCCGAGCTCCTCCTCGATGGACGAGAAGAAGACGCCGAGCACCGGCCCGAACATCGGGGCCATGCCGAACGCCGCGACGGTGGACGCCCACACGATGGCCCATCCGTAGTAGACGCGCTTGAACGGCCAGAGCCGGGGGATGCGAGGGGATGCTGCGGCAGGGGTTTCCATGGCAGGATGCCCGCAATCTTACGCCCGCGTCACTGAGCGCGCTCGCCCCCACGCCCCACCGTGTGCGCTGCCCGCGCACTCTGGATTCCCGCCGGTGCGGGAATGACGAGGCTTGCCAAGCACCCAGGCCCGTGTTGTCTGAACAGTTGCCTCAAGCCTCGTATACTTGACGTCACACCCTGAGCGCGAGCAGCAGATGGCCGACGCCGCAACCACCGAGCGCGTGCGGGAACTGCGAGAGCAGTTGCACCGCCACAACTACCTCTACCACGTCCTCGACTCCCCGCTCGTCACCGACGCCGAGTACGACGCTCTCTTCCGCGAACTGCAGACGCTGGAGGAGGCGAACCCCGACCTCGCCGACGCCGGTTCGCCCACCCAGCGCGTCGGCGCGGCGCCCGCGCCCCAGTTCGACGAGGTGGCGCACCCCGTCCCGATGCTCAGCCTCGGCAATGCGTTCGACGGGGAGGAGCTCGAAGCGTGGCGACGCCGCGCCGCCGGGATGCTGGAGCGCGACGACTTCGCGATGGTCTGCGAGCCGAAGATCGACGGCCTCGCCATCGCCCTCACCTACGAGGCGGGACGGCTCACGCGAGCGGCGACGCGCGGCGACGGGGTGCGCGGGGAGGACGTGACGCTCAACGTACGCACCATCAAGTCGGTGCCGCTCGTGCTGCAGGCGGGTGCTTCGCGCCCGTCCCGCATGGAGGTGCGCGGCGAGGTCTACTTCCCGCGCGACGCGTTCCGCCGCATGAACGAGGAGCGCGAGGACGCAGGCGAACCGCTGTTCGCGAACCCGCGCAACGCCGCCGCAGGCTCGCTGCGCCAGCTCGACCCGCGCATCACCGCGTCGCGCCAACTCGCCATCTGGGTCTACCAGCTGGGCTGGGCGGAGGACGCGGAGACGCCGCCCACGCACTGGGAGACGATGCAGTGGCTGCGGGAACTTGGCTTCCGCGTCAACCCGGAGATCGCGCGGTTCGAGTCGACCGACGACGTCGCCGCCTACTACGACCGCTGGGTGCGCGAGCGGGACGACAAGAACTACCAGACGGACGGCGTCGTCGTGAAGATCGACCGGCTGGACTACCAGCGGCACCTGGGGTTCGTCGGGCGCGAGCCGCGCTGGGCCATCGCGTGGAAGTTCCCGGCGGAGCGCGCCGTCACGCGGCTGCTGAACATCGGCATCAACGTCGGACGCACCGGCGCGCTGAACCCGTACGCCATCCTGGAGCCCGTGCAGGTGAGCGGCGTCACGGTGAAGCAGGCGACGCTCCACAACGAGGACGACATCCGGCGGAAGGACATCCGCGTCGGCGACGTCGTGGTCGTGGAGCGCGCGGGCGAGGTCATCCCGCAGGTCGTCGGCCCCGTCGCGGAGCGGCGCACCGGCGAGGAGACCGAGTTCGAGATGCCGACGCACTGCCCGGCGTGCAACTCCGCGGTGACCCGGGACGAGGGCGCAGCGGCCCACCGTTGCGTGAATACCGCCTGCCCCGCGCAGCGGTACGAGCGCATACGGCACTTCGTGTCGCAGGCCGCGATGGACATCGACGGACTCGGCGAGAAGCTCGTCGCACAGCTGCTCGGCATCCACCTCGCCTGCGACCTCGAAACCCGCCAGGTCTACCCGCATCTCTCGGAGGACCTGGCGATCATCCGCGACCTGACCGACCTCTACAGGCTCACGCAGGAACAGCTGGAAGCGCTGGAGCGCATGGGCGAGAAGTCCGCAAAGAACCTCGTCGATGCCATCGACGCGAGCAGGCAGCGCCCGCTGCCGTCGATCATATCGGGGCTGGGCATCCTGCACGTCGGCGGCGAGACGGCGGAACTGCTCGCGCGACGGTTCGGCAGCATCCCACGGCTCATGGACGCAACGCAGGAAGAGCTCGAGGCGGTCCCCGGTATCGGCCCCATCGTCGCGGCGGGCATCGCCTCGCACTTCGCGAACGAGGGCAACCGGAGCATCGTGCGGCGGCTCGACCAGGCCGGGGTCGTGCTGGCAGCGCCGGAAGGCTGGGACGCCGTGCAGGCCGACGGCCCGATGCCGTTCGAAGGCATGCGGTTCGTCGTCACCGGGCGGCTCGAAGGCTTCACGCGGTCGCAGGCGGAGTCGTTCATCAAGGAGCGCGGGGGGCAGGTCAGCGGCAGCGTCAGTAAGAAGACGAGCTACGTCGTCGTGGGCGAAGAGCCGGGCTCCAAGCGCGACGACGCGGAGCGGCTGGGGGTAACCATCCTCTCGGAGGACGAGTTGACTGAACTGGCGGAGGGGAGCCGTGGGTAAGTGGCTGACGCATGCCCACAACTCACCCGTTCACCCCCATCCTAACCTTCCCCCATCGAGGGGGAAGGGACCCGGCGTCTCCGGGGAGACGCCGGATGCGTAGCGGGCTGCTGGGTCGCTTCATGCGCCGCAAGACGACGGAGCGTGAGCCGACGCTCATCATCGTGGGGCTCGGCAACCCGGGGCCGAAGTACGCCGGAACGCGCCACAACGCAGGCTTCATGTGCGTCGACCGGCTCGCCGAGCGCGCGGGCATCGTGCTGAACGACAAGCGCAGGCCGGCGCTGCTCGGCGAAGGGCGCATCGAGGGCAAGCGCGTCGTGCTCGTCAAGCCGCGCACCTTCATGAACGTCTCCGGCGAGGCGGTGCGCTACGCGATGGACCGCTACCGCGTGCGGGCCGAGTCCGTGCTCATCGTCCTGGACGACCTCGACCTGCCGCTCGGCAGGATACGGATGCGCGCGAGCGGCGGCTCCGGCGGTCACAACGGCCTCAACTCCATCAACGCGGCGCTCGGGACGCAGGACTACGCGCGCCTGCGCATCGGCATCGGCAGGCCGGACAGGGAGACGATAGGCTACGTCCTGGGCGCGTTCACGCCGGACGAAGCGCCGGAGGCGGAAGCGGCCATAACGCGCGCCGCCGACGCCGCGGAGGCGTGGCTCGCGCACGGCGTCAACTACGCGATGGACAACTACAACTGACGTGCGCCTGTCCGTCCGCATCGCCCTTGCCATCCTGCTTCTCGCCGCGCCCGCCTGCACGGACGCAACCCCGACGCCGACGCGCACGCCGTGGGCCACCGCCACACCCATACCCCTTGCAACGGCCACGCCAACCCCAACGCCCATCCCGGCATCCACGCCGTTCGCCGAAGTTCCCGACGCTCCCGAACGCGACGACTTCGCGCTCTCACAACGGTTCTCCGGCGTGGCGGCGGCCCCCCTGCCCGTCGAGACGCTCTACGCGAACGAGGAGGTCGGTTTCACACGGCGGTTCATCGGTTTCGACCTCATCGCTAACACCACGTTCGAGTTCGACGCTACGGTAAGGCTCGTGACTCCCAACGCCGTCTGGTACTTCCGGACGGACGCCGAGGTGGACGCCGACGCGCTAGCCGAAGCGGCGGACGAGTTCGAGCGTCACATCCTGCCGGGCGTGCTCGGTCTCGTTCTGCCGGGGGGCGCACTCCCCGGCAGGATCGCCATCGTTCACGGTTCGCTGCCCGGCGTGGGCGGCTACTTCAACGGCGGCGACGTATTCCCTCGTGCCGTACGCACGCACAGCAACGAGCGGGTAGGCCTGTACATGAACGACGAAGCGCCCATCGACAGCGACTTCTACCTCGCGGTGCTGGCACACGAACTGCAGCACCTCGTGCACTGGTCCGCCGACCCCACCGAGTCCGCGTGGGTACAGGAAGGCTTCTCGGAACTCGCGGCGCGAACGCTCGGGTACGACAGCATCCCCTTCCTCTTCTACCGCGCCAACCCTGAGGTCTCCATCCGCGACTGGCCCCCGCTCGACGAGGACCCCCTGCCCAACTACGCAGGCGCCGCGCTCTTTTCCTCCTACCTCCTGGACCGCCTGGGCGCGGACGGCATCGCAGCCATCGCGGCGCAGCAGGCGGACGGCCAGGAGAGCGTGCAGGCCGTGCTCGACGCTGCCCGCCCTGGAACGACCTTCGAGGCGCTCTTCGCCGACTGGCTCGCGGCGAACGTGTCCGGCGGTTCCATCCCACCCTACGGCTACGCCGAGGCATCGCCTACCGTCCAGGCGACTCGCACGCTTACAGGGCCGGGGCGTGTCGACGGCGAGGTGACGCAGATGGGCGCGTGGCTGCTCGATATCGACGCGAGCGCTCCGCTCGACGTGACGTTCACCGGAGAGGGGGCAACGCCGCTCCTGCCCGTGGAGCCGTACAGCGGCGAGTCGTGCTGGTGGGGGAACGCGGGCGACTCGCTCCACGCCAGCCTCACGCGTACGATCGACCTCAGCGGCGTGGACAGCGCCGAGCTGTCGTTCCGGGCGTGGTGGGAGATCGAGCAGCACTGGGACCGCGGCTACGTCTCGGTGTCGACCGACAACGGCGGATCGTGGCGCATCCTGAACACCACGAGCAGCACGACGTACGACCCCTTCCTCGTTGCGTTCGGGCCGTCCTACACCGGCTCGTCGCGGGGATGGCGGCGCGAGACCGCCGACCTCACGCCGTTCGCGGGACAGGAAGCGCTGCTGCGCTTCGACTACCTCACCGACGACTCGACGCACGAGAGCGGCTGGTGCATCGACGACGTCGCCATCGACGCGATCGACCTGTTCGACGACGCGGAAACGGGCGGCGACTGGCAGGCCGACGGGTTCGTGCGCATCGGACGCGCAGGCGTCGAGCAGCGGTTCGCCATCCGGCTCGTCGAAGGTATCGGAGACGCGGCGAACGTCACCCTGCTGACCGTGGACGACACCGGTACGGCGACGTTCCGCGTCGATAGCCCTGTTACGATGGTCGTCACCGGGTTCGCCGACAAGACCTCAGAGCCCGCGCGGTTCGAGGTGCGCGCCGTGGAGTCCACGAACGGGAGCGACGGATGATCCCCCGGAGCACGTCCGACCGGTTGCTCGTCGGGGCAGCGGTCATCGTTGCGCTGGTCATCGTGTTCAGCCTCGTCCTGGCCGTACTGGACCGCGACCGCGAACCAGACCTCCTGCCCGATGGAACGCCGGGGCGCGCCGTGCAGGACTATCTCCTCGTGGTGCAGGACGAGGGCATACGCGCCGCCGACGCACTGCTGAGCGAGGAGACGCGCGAGCGCTGCGACTGGGGCAACCTGTCAGGCCAGAGCTTCCACGCCCCGCTCGGCTACTTCCCCTCGGACTCGTTCAGCATAAGGCTGCTGCGTGAGGGAGAGGACGGCGACGAGGCCACCGTGACGGTCGAGGTCACCGAGGTGGACACACCCGGCGACATCCCGTTCCTGGGAGGTTCGGTCTCCGAATACGAAACGACGTACACCCTCGTCCGGGAAGAGGGAGCGTGGCGTCTCGACTACCCCGGATGGTGCCCGGAGGAAGCCACCCCGACACCACCGGCAACAACGACCTCAGAGGAGCCCTAACGATGTTCTCCGATTTCGACTTCCTCATCATCCCCATCGTCGCGATGCTGCTCCTTCTCGGAGGAGCGGCCAGCATCATCGCGCTCGCACTCCGTTCGCGGAGCGACGGCGGCGATCCCGGCATCGGGACGACACGCCGCATCTTCCTGTACGGACTCGCGTTCGCCGCGCTCATCACCGCGGCGAGCGGTCTTGCCCTGCTCACCGGCGCTCTGCTCACCGCGATCTCGGGAGACGTCATCGCCGGTGAAGGCGCAAGCGCCCTCGCGTTTGGCATCGCCGCCGGAGGCGTCGGGTTCGCGGTGTGGGCGCTGCTCTGGCGCGCGGCGCAACGCTCCGTGGAGCGCCATCCGGCAGAGGCGGGAGCACTCGGACGCAAGGTCTACGTCTACCTCGTCCTCGGCGCTGCGGCGATAACCATCGCGTTCTCGCTCACGCTATATATCAGCGACCTGCTGGACAACCGTACTCCGGGCCTCGGCGACCTCGCCGTTCCGCTCGTCTGGGCCGGAGTGTGGGCGTTCCACTGGCGTATCGAGTCTGCGGAGGGGCAGCGGTCGCAGGCGGCTGCAACCGCGCGGCGGATCTACCTCTACACCCTCTCCACCTACGGACTCATACTGCTTGCCGCGGGAGCCGCGATGCTCGGCGGCGCGCTGCTGGACGCCGGGTACCAGGCCGCGTTCGACGGCGGCGGCAGGTCGGACAATCTGCCGGAAGGCTGGAGTTTCATCATCGTCGGCGCGGCGCTGTGGGGCACGCACTGGCTCTGGTTCGCGCGCGGCGACGCTTCCGGTCTCCGGCAGGCGGTGCTCTACGTCGTGGGCGTCTTCGGCGGGACGGCGGCAGTCACGGGCGCGCTCTCCACGCTCCTCGTCATCTTCACGAGGTGGCCGTTGGACCCTGAGCGAGGCAGGTCGGCCCTGGAGCACTTCAACTCCGTCCCGGAGACGTTCGGCGTGCTGCTGGTCACCGCCGCCGTTGCCGCGTACCACCGGCAGACCGCGCTCTCCGAGGCCGCGGCAGCGCCGGGGCAGGGCGTCCGGGCGCAGCGGGCCTACCACTACCTCTCCGCCGCCATCGGCCTCGGCACGCTCTGGGTCGCGCTCACGCTGCTCATCGCCGTCGCCGTGGGGCTCGCCGTACCGAGCGCGCAGGGCTCGTTCGCCGGCGAGCGCTGGTGGGGCCTGCCACTCTCGATCGGCATCACGCTCCTCATCGTCGGCGCGGGGCTGTGGGGCTGGCACTGGCCACGACTACAGAGCGCGGCGCGCTCCCACGCGGACGACCGCGCGTCGCTCTCCCGGCGCGCCTACCTGTTCACCGTGTTCGGCGTCTCGGTGGCGGCCGGGCTCATCTCGCTCATCACCCTGCTCTACGGCGTGCTGGAAGCGGCCCTGAACAACGAGCTTTCCACCGCCGTGCTGGACGGCGGCAAGTGGGCGCTGGGCGTGGCCATAACCGCGGCGGCGGTGAGCGTCTACCACTGGTTCGTCCTGCGCGAGGACGCAGCGGCAGCGCCGCCGGCGGAAGAGCAGTCGTCCCGCCCACCGGCGCCCCCCAAGCGTGTGACGGCGCTCGCGGGAGCCGGAGGCATGGGGCTGGTCGATGCGCTGGAGGGCGCGCTCGGCACGAGCATCCCGAGGCTTCGCCGGGCGGACGAGGCGGGCGCACCAGCGCTGTCGGAACACGAGGCGGCGGCTATCGCGCAGCGCATCCGCGAAGCGCCGGGGGAAGAGGTCGTGCTCGTGGTGGACGACGACGGCGTGCGGGTGGTTCCGTTGTAGGGACCACCCTCACCCCCAGCCCCTCTCCCAGAGGGCGAGGGGAGCCCGAGAGATGCTTCGACTCCGCTGCGCTCCGCTCAGCATGACAGGCCCCACGCCGCAGCCCCACCGCGTGCGCTGCTGCGCACGTGCGACCTGCGGTCACATGGGATTCTCGCCGGTGCGGGAATGACGGAACACCCCAGCCGCAGGCTGCGAGGTTGCGGACCGAAGCGCGGGAGCGTGGTTCGACAGGCTCACCATGAGCGGTTATCCCTGAGAGATTCCTCGACTCCGCTCGGAATGACATGAGAAGCGCCGCCTGCGCACAGTGATACCCTTCCCGCATGGCCCTCGTACCGCTCGACGCCGCGCTCATCCCTGACGACCTCGCCCTGCTGCGCCGCCTCGGCGATGCGGCCGCCAACGAGGGCGTCGAGCTGTGGCTGGTCGGCGGGCCGGTGCGCGACGCCCTGCTCGGGCGTCCCGTGCTCGACCTCGACCTCACGTCGGAAACGCCCGCCGCCGAGCTGGGGCCGAGGCTCGCTGAACGGCTCGGTGGGACGTGCGGCGCGCGGTCGCAGTTCGGGACGGTCAAGCTGCGGCTGGACGGCAGGACACTCGACCTCGCCACCGCCCGCGCCGAGGTCTACCCCTACCCTGCCTCGCTGCCGGTGATCGTGGCGCAGGCGGATATGGCGGACGATCTCGCGCGGCGCGACTTCGGCATCAATGCGATGGCGGCGTCGCTGCATCCGCAACGCTTCGGCGAACTGCTGGACACGCAGAACGGCGTCGCCGACCTCGACGCCGGACTCGTGCGGGTGCTGCACGGGGCGTCGTTCCGCGACGACCCCACGCGGCTGTTCCGCGCGGCGCGCTACGTCTCGCGGCTGGGCTTCCGCATGGATCCCTCGACGCGCAGGCAGTTCCGCCGCAACCTGCCGAACGTGGACGCCGTCTCCGCCGCGCGGGTCCGACGCGAGATCGAGCGCTTGCTGACGGAGCAGGACGCCGCCCGCGCCGTGCTCACGGCGATACGGCTCGGCGTGCTGCCCGCTGTCGAGGCCGGACTCGCCGCTTTGGAGGTGCGCGCCACGCTCAGGCGGGCCGACGCTCGTGGCCTGCGTGGGCTCGCGCTCCTTGGGGCACTCACCTGGACCCTGCCCGCCGAGCGCGCCGGCGCCTTCCGCGAGCGCATCGGCGCCAACAAGCGCCAGGCGCAGGTCATGCGCGCCGTCGTGCGCCTGCGCGCATCCGAGCAGGCGCTGACCGAGGCGCAGCGTCCCAGCGCGGTGTCGGCCATCGTGGGCGCAGCGCCCCGCGAGGCGGTGGAGGCCGCGTCGGCCGCAGCCGCAAGCGCGGGGGCTCGCCGCAACCTCGCGCGCTACCTCGATGCGTCACGCCGACGTTCGCCGCTGGACGGCCACGACCTGCTCGCGCTCGGCGTGCCGCCCGGCCCCGCCGTCGGCGGGATGCTGACCACGCTGCGCAACGCGGTGCTGGACGGCGCCGTGCGCGGACGGACGCAGGCGGAGCGCTTCGTACGGGAGCGGCTGGGCGTGCAGCAGTAGCGCCCATGACCACCATCGGCGAGCTCAACGAACGGTCGCTGCACCGGGCACTGAAGGAGCGCTACGCCGTCGCCGGGAGCGAGACCGAGCAGGTCGTCGACGGCTTCGTGACGGACGTGGTCGCAGATGGCCGCATCGTCGAGATACAGACCGGCAGCTTCGGGCCGCTCAGGCACAAGCTGACGCACCTGCTCGACGCGCATCCGGTCACGCTGGTGCACCCCATCGCCAGGGACAGGTACCTCGTCAAGGTGCCCGACGACCCGTCCCTCCCCACGACGCGGCGCAGGTCTCCGAAGCACGGCTCGGTGTTCGACGTCTTCACGGCGCTGGTCAGCATCCCGCCGCTGCTGGCGCACCCCAACCTCACGCTGGAGGTCGTGATGACGGTCGAGGAGGAGGTCCGCGCGCCGCGCAAGCGACGACACTGGCGCCGCGACTGGACCCGCGTCGACCGCCGGCTCGTGGACGTCGTCGAGACGCACACCGTCGCGTCGATGGCCGATCTGTTCGCCCTGGTCGACGCCCGCCTTCCCGAAACGTTCACGACAACCGACATCGCAGCGGCGATGCAGTCGACGCGGAACCTCGCTCAGAAGGCGGCGTTCTGCTTCCGCGAAGGCGGCGTCATCGAGATCTGCGGCAAGGACGGCAACGCGCTCGTGTACAGGCGTGCTGGGTGAGGGAGCGTCTTCGTCCCGGGTCACAAGCGCCTTGCAACGACACTCCAGGAGTGTTATACCGAAACTGCTTTGGCCAGCCAGTTGGGGCAGATAGAGAGGAGCTATGGAATCGCTGGAAGGACTTAGGGAGGAAGCAACGGAGGTACTGCAATCCATCAGAACGAAAGCAGCCAGTGACTCAAAGCCATTGTTTGTTGAATTCTCAGGGACCCCTAAGAGCGGGAAGAGTACCTGTATCGACATAGTCTCTCACTTCTTTCGGCGGCTGGATTACAAAGTTCTTGCTCCAACCGAAGGAGCATCTAAACGCACTCCATACTACCTAAAGGATGACTGGGTAGCATTCAACACTTGGTCTGCTTCCTATGCTCTCATGCACGTTCTCGACGGACTGCACGGTTCGGACAGATATGATTTGGCAATTCTGGATAGGGGCCTGTTTGACGCTCTCGCCTGGTTTGAACTGTTGCAGACACAAGGCCGGGTCACTCCGCAAGAACGTGACCACGTGCATAACTTCCTGCTCGTCGACCATTGGTGCTCTGCAATTGACGCAGTCCTATTGTTTAAGGCCGACCACGAAACTTCCCTCGAACGAGAGAATAGCGATAAGCTGATTAATGAACCGGGGCGCGCTATGAACGCCGAGAATCTTCAGCAACTAAATAATGCGTACGACGAAGTTAAGCGGAAATACGCTCAGGAATTCCCGCGGTTTGAAACAATAGACACTAGCAAGAACAAGGCAACTACACCAAGGTCAACAGCAGAACAAGCCGCGCGACTGATTCTAGCCATCCTCAAATCTAGACAGGAGTAGTTCCGTGATGACGACCAAACAACAACAGCAGGTCCTCTGTTTCCCCAGAGCGCATTTTGCCGATTGCGATCGATTCACACCGTGGGAAGCAGCGAGCGTGATCATACAGTCTGCTGAAGCAACCATGACCTGGGTCACTAGGGAGAATGCAGAATCATCACAGGAGTTAGTGCAACCCATTCCATGCACATTGGTGACTAACGAAGAGTCAGAATACCACGTATTCCGCAGAATCAAGGAAGGCCGTTCAGACTTGCGGAACCGGTTTAGTCTGATAATCGGAGGGCACATAGACCAAGGAACCACGCATGACAGTTTCTTGGCCTTATCTATGTCCACCCTAACCCGGGAAATCGATGAAGAATTAAGGGCCGACACCCGTGGCTTGGAACCACGTCCGGTCGGGTTAGTTGTTGATTCGTCTTCTATCGAGTCTTCTCGGCACATTGGCGTTGTGTACAAGGTCGTGATCGCAGGCTCTGTGAAGCCTAAGGCTACAGAGGAGTTTTCCATGCACTCCCGGTACAGCAGAAAGCCCTCCACGATAAGGCAGCTATCCGCAATCCGCAAGGACTTCGATCCGTGGTCTATGATTATTTTTAGCGACTACATCAAATCGTCTCGTGCTCGCGATCTGGGCAAACAACTTTCTCTTCTGCCTCTAGCGTAAGGGGTTTCGCATG
The DNA here is from genome assembly GCA_965206315.1 of Dehalococcoidia bacterium. Taxonomy (GTDB): domain Bacteria; phylum Chloroflexota; class Dehalococcoidia; order Lucifugimonadales; family Australimonadaceae; genus Bin16. Next base: position 2,143,186 of record OZ242210.1, on the reverse strand, counting down.
GTTCAAGGAGGAGGCCGGAGACTCCTCCTCCCTGTGTTCCTCCCTACGCGTACTCGTCGTAGATGCTCTCGAACTTGCCGAGCTTGAACTTCGCCATGTTGCGGCAGACGGCGCGCACGCGCTCCTGCTCCTCGTCCGTCACCGCGAGCTGTGCTATCGCGTTCGCCGCGCGCTCCGTGTGCTCGATGTCCGCGCCCTTGTGGACGATGAAGAACTCCATCGCCTCCTCAGGTATGCCGTAGGAGCGCAGGTGGTTGTCGAACTCGGTGGAATACCGCTGCACCATCGTCTCGTTGGAGAGCGCGTTGGCGCGCATCTGCGCCGGGGTCGCCAGGTACATGTCGTGCAGGCAGGCAGCGGTGTGCGCGAGGCAGCCGTAGGCGGGCAGCGCGTTCTCGAAATCGTCGTCGCTCAGCCCGAGCGCGAACCCGAACTTCTTGCACATGTCCGGGTGGGTGATCTCCTCGTTCAGCCCGCCCGCGTAGACGCGGAAGAGGTCGTTGCGGGGCGCGGCCTGTACCGCGAGGAGCGCGAAGCCCTTGAGGATGGCCATGTTGTGGCGGTAGTGCTGGATGGCGAAGCCCTGCATGCGGCGCTTCGTGAGCGTGCCCGCGCGCAGGTCGGCGAAGTAGCGGCTCTCCAGCAGCCGCTCCACTCCGGGCTCGATGATCTCGTTGATGACCTCGTCGACGAATGCCTTCGCGGGAGCGTCGGTGCTCATGGCCTGCCTCCTGCCTGATGGGGTGCGTTCGCCCGCATTGTGCTGGCGCGCACGCGAGGGGTCAACACGCGCGCGCAGGCGACACCCACTCCTTGCGCGACAGGCGCGCGCTCCCGTACCGTGCAGCCGATGACCGAGTCCACCTACCGCATGCGCCTGCTGAGCGTGCACCCGCTCGACGCGCCGGTCGTGGCGCTCGCCGCCGGCATCACCGCTGACCGAGCAGGGCGTGGGCGGCTCACCGCCGTCGGCGCGGTGAAGTGCCACGGCGCTCGCGAGCTCGACACCTTCCACGCCGCCGACGCCAGCGCGATGGTCGCGCTCGCCGAGTTCGCGAGCGGCGCACCCATCGTGGCGCACGGGCTGGCGGATGCGCTGGGAGAGGACACGGCGTCGGCGATGAGCGCGGGCGTCTGGGACGTGCGCGAGTTCGCGGAACTGCTCATGCCCGCGAGCGCCGACGACTCGCTCGCGCAACTGGCGGAGCGCCTCGGGGTGGACGCGCCGGAGCACCCCCATCCTAACCTTCCCCCATCGAGGGGGAAGGGACCAGACAGGGATACGGGGTTCCTGCCTCCGCAGGAACGACAGGAGCAAGAGGTTCACCCTAACCCTGACCCTCTCCCATCGAGGGGGAAGGGAACAGAGCACCCTGCCGTCGACGACGCGCGGCTCACCTACGCCGTCTACCTCGCCCTCGTGAAGCGCGCGCAGGGCCTCGGGGCCGGGTTGCTGCGACGTCTCGCCGACCTGCTCGCGCGGGCGCACAGCCCGCTCGCCGACCTCGTATTCGCGCTCGCGGAGTCGCCCGCCGCAACCGACGCCGGGCCCATCGGCGGCATCGACCCGCAGGAGATCGCGCGGCGGCTGGACCGTCCCCGCAGCCTCGGCATGCCGAAGCCCACGAGACCGGTGACGCCGGACGAGGTGCGACGCCTGCTCGCGAACGACGGCCCGTTCGCGCAGCGCTTCCGCCGCTACGAGGCGCGAGGCGAACAGGCGGAGATGGCAGAGGCCGTCGCGCGGGCGTTCGGCTCGACGGAGGCGAAGGCGGAATCGCACCACCTGCTCGTGGAGGGCGGCACCGGCATCGGCAAGTCGGTCGCCTACCTGCTGCCCGCCGTGCTCTTCGCGCTCCGCAACAACGTCCGCGTCGTCGTCTCCACGAACACGATCAACCTGCAGGAGCAGCTGATCGCGAAGGACATCCCGGACCTGCTGGACGTGCTGCGCGGCGTGCCGGGGCTGGACGTCTCCAATTTCCGGTACGCCCAGTTCAAGGGCAAGGCGAACTACCTCTGCCTGCGGCGCTGGGAGGCGGCGGCGAACGGCGACACGGCGTCGCCCGACGACGCCCGCACGATGGCGAAGACGCTCGCATGGCTCCGCGAGACGCGCACCGGCGACCGCGCCGAGTTGCGGCTGTCGGGCGCGGAGCTGGCGTCGTGGGACCGCATGAGCGCCAGCGGCTTCGCCGTCTGCAACGGCGCGCGGGAGGGTGCATGCTTCTACCGCCACGCCCGCGACGAGGCCGCGTCGGCGCACCTGCTCGTCGTCAACCACTCGCTGCTGCTCTCCAACCTCCAGGTCGGCGGCTCGCTGCTGCCCGACTACGACTACCTCATCGTCGACGAGGCCCATAACCTCGAAGCAGAGGCGACGCGCCAGTTCGGCTTCCGCGTCTCGCAGGCGACGGTCGAGAACCTCGTCGAGCGGCTCGGCACCGTCATCCACGGCTTCGGGACGGTCGTGCGCGCGAGCGCTATCGAGCAGTCGCGCAAGGAGAGCGCCGAGCTCCGGCAGAACGAGGCGCAGATGCCGCTCTACAAGGTGCGCGACGAGTGGGCGCAGCTGACCGCGGGGCTCGCGCAGTTCACGGCGGAGCAACGCGAGTCCGACGAGGGCGAGATACGCATCACGGCGGCGGAGCGCGCGCAGCCCGCATGGTCGGCGCTCGACATCGCGTGGGACGGCTTCGAGCGGAGTGCCGCCGAGGCGAGCGAGCGCGCCGACGCCCTGCTGCGCGAGATGGAGAGCCTGCCGCCGGAGACCGCGCCCGTGCTGGAGCCGTTGAAGGGCGAGCTCAACGAGTGGCTGGTCGACCAGGCCGAGGCGCGCCAGAAGATACGCAGCTTCGTCTCCGAGCCGGACGCAGACACCGTCTACTGGGTGGGGCGCGGCGACAACCTCTCGCTGAACGGCGCGCCGCTCGACGTTGCCCCACGCCTTCACGAGGAGCTGTTCGCGCCGAAGCCGACCGTCGTCCTCACGAGCGCGACGCTCACCGTCGCGGGAGGCTTCGAGCACGTCCGCACCCGGCTCGGGGTCGAGGAGCCCGGCGAGGTCTGCCTCGGCTCGCCGTTCGACTACCGCAACGCCGCCCTGCTCTGCCTGCCGACCGACGTGCCGGAGCCGAACGACCCGCGCTACGCCGACGCAGTCGCGAGCATACTGGAGAGGCTCGCGCAGGTCGCCGAGGGGCGGACGATGGCGCTGTTCACGTCGCACGCCGCCGTGCGAGGTACCGCCGCGAAACTTCGCAGGGTGCTGCCGCGCCGCGGCATCGGCGTGCTGGCGCAGGGGGTGGACGGCACGCCCCAGCAGCTGCTCGCGCGCTTCCGCGCCCAGCGCAGCGCCGTCCTGCTCGGCACCGCTTCGTTCTGGGAGGGCGTCGACGTCGGCAACGAGACGCTGAAGGTGCTCGTGGTGGCGCGGCTGCCGTTCAACGTGCCGACCGAGCCGATCTTCGCAGCGCGCTCCGGCCAGTACGAGCAGCCGTTCATGCAGTACGCGGTGCCGCAGGCCGTGCTCCGCTTCCGCCAGGGCTTCGGGCGGCTCATCCGCAGCAAGGGCGATCGCGGCGTCGCCGTCGTGCTGGACAGCCGCATCACGTCCAAGGCGTACGGGCGCATGTTCCTGAACTCGATGCCGCCCGCCACCATCGTCAAGGGACGCTTCGACGAGCTCGCTCCGGCGGTGGGCCGCTGGCTGGCAATGCAGCCGTGACCGCGACCGTCACGATGCGCGTCGAGGAGCCCCTCGACCTGCCGAGCTCGCTCACGTCCGGCCAGTGCTTCCGGTGGCGCCTCGACGATCGGGGACGATGGACCGGCGTGCTGAGCGGCAGCATCGTCCGTCTCGAACGGGCGCGGAGCGGCCTGCGCGTCGCGAGCGCCCCCGCCCCGCCGGACGAGACCGCGCACGCCCTGCGCGCCTACTTCCGCATCGGCGACGACCTCCGCGCCGTCCAGCAGCGCATCGCGTGGGACGACAACGTCCGCGCGGGCATCGACGAGTACCCCGGCATGCGCATTCTCCGGCAGGAGCCGTGGGAGACGCTCGCCGCGTTCATCCTGTCGTCCACGTCCAACATGGTCCGCATCAGCCGCACCGTGGAGCTGCTCGCAACGACGTTCGGCAAGCGGTTGACGCTCGACGGCGCGGTGCGCCACGCCTTCCCGGACGCGGCGCAACTCGCCGAGGCGGGCGAGGCGCGCCTGCGCGAGCTCGGCTGCGGCTTCCGCGCGCCGTACCTGGCGCAGGCTGCGGAGGCCGTCGCCGACGGCAGGCTGGCGCTCGAACCGCTGCGTGAGGCGTCCTATGACGACGCGCTGGCCGCGCTCACGGCGCTGCACGGCGTCGGCGAGAAGATCGCCGACTGCGCGATGCTCTTCTCCCTCGAGAAGCCGGAGGCGTTCCCCGCCGACCGCTGGGTGCTGAAGGTGCTGCGCGAGTGGTACGGTCTGCCCGCGAACGCCAAGTACGCCATGGCGCGCGAGTGGGCATGGCAGCGCTTCGGCGCAGACGCCGGCTACGCCAACCAGTACCTCTTCTGGCGCATCCGCCAGTCCACCCGCCCGCTCCGCTCCATCGCGTCGCTGTGAGAGTCCCCTCGACTGCTACGACAGAGCTTTTGCTAGGATGGGTGCATGACGAAGCGAGTGCATGTCGTCCTGGAGGACGACGAATACCAAGCCATCAAGGCCGCCGCCGTGGCGCGGGGCGTCACCGTCGCGGAATGGATACTTCAGACAGTGCGGCAGCACAAGGTCAACCCTCCGAAGACGGTCGAGGAGAAACTGCGCGCCATCGAATGGGCGTCGCAACTCAACCACCCCACTGCCGACATCGACGTCATGCTCCAGCAGATCGAGGATGGGAGCAGACGCTCAGGTTACCCCGAATGACCACCGCCCCTGACCTCACCGGACAGGTCGCGCTCGTCACCGGCGGCAGCCGGGGCATCGGACGGCAGCTCGCCCTCGCGATGGCCCGACACGGCGCGACCGTCGTCGTCACCGCGCGCAACCTCGACTCCTCCCCCGGAAGCGGCCACACGCTGCGCGGGACCGCGGAGACGATCGAGGCCGAGGGCGGCGCCGCCATCGCGCTCCCCGCCACGATCACCGACGCCGCGGACGCGGCGCGCCTCGTCGACGAGACCGTCGAGCGCGCCGGACGGCTCGATGTCCTCCTGAACAATGCCGGCGTCTACCCGGAGGCCCTCATCGCCGAGATGTCCGACGAGGACTGGCACGACAACATGGACGTCAACATGAACGCCGTCTTCTACGTGACGCGCGCGGCGCTGCCGGTGATGGCGCGGCAGGGCGGCGGACGCATCTACAACGTGTCGAGCGACCTCGCGATCAGGTTCGCAGTTGGGCGCGTCGCCTACTCCGCGTCGAAGGCCGCGCTGGACGTCTTCTCACAGGCGCTCGCCCTCGAAGTGCGCGAGCAGAACATCGAGGTCGTCTCATGGACGCCCGGCCACGTCCTGACCGACATGAGCTGGCCCCGCGCGAAGGAGAGCGTCGAGACGGTCGAGCCGTCGTTCCTCTGGATGCTCGCCCAGCCCCACATGGCCCTCACCGGCCTCATCCTCCGCAAGAACGACTTCGGCACCACCTGGGGCGAGGGCGTGTGACAACGCGTACATCCCGGGAATGGACAGCCAGAGGTCCGTAGTACAGTACCGCCATATGCACAACCCCGGTTTCGTTCCCGCACACAGGAGGCACTCATGGCCATTCCCACCGAGAAACAACCTCAAGTAGCTGGGTCCGTTTCCCATCCCCTTGACCCTCTGACGTCTGAAGAGATCGCCGGGGCCGCCGCCATCCTCAGGGCACAACGTCGATTGGGCCCGCGGGTTCGTTTCGAGACCATCGTCCTGCAGGAACCGTCCAAGGACGTCGTGCTCAACTACAAGCCCGGCAGCGCCATCTCGCGCGATGCCTTCGTGGTCATCCTGGACAATGAGGACGGTTCCACTTACGAGGCCGTGGTGTCCCTGAACGAGGGACAGGTCACTTCCTGGCGACACGTCCCCGGCGTACAGCCCCGGATAATGCTGGACGAATTCTACGAGTGCGAGGCAGCGGTCAGGGCAGACCCCGGGTTCCTGGCCGCCCTGGCGAAGAGGGGCATCACCGACCCCTCTCTGGTGATGGTCGACCCCTGGTCGGCCGGCTACTACGGCTACCCCGACGAGGAGGGGCGTCGCCTCGCCCTGACCCGCAACTTCCTTCGCTCCAGCCCTACCGACAACGGCTACGCGCGGCCCATCGAGGGGCTCAGCGCCCTGGTGGACCTGAACTCCATGGAAGTCATGCGCGTGGACGACTACGGCGCGATCCCCCTGCCTCCCAAGGCCGGCAACTACGCCGCCGAGTTTGTCGAAGAGTTCCGGCAGGACCTCAAACCGCTGGAGATAAGCCAGCCCGAGGGGCCCAGCTTCACGGTAGACGGTCACGGCGTTACCTGGCAGAAGTGGCACCTGCGGATAGGCTTCACGCCTCGCGAAGGGCTGGTCCTCCATACCGTCGGCTACGAGGACCAGGGCCGGGTGCGGCCCGTCCTCTACCGGGCGGCCCTGTCCGACATGGTCGTGCCCTACGGCGACCCCGGCAAGGACCACTACCGCAAGAACGCCTTCGACGCCGGGGAGTACGGTATCGGCTCCCTCACCAACTCCCTGATGCTGGGGTGTGACTGCCTCGGCGAGATCTACTACTTCGACGCAACCCTGAACGATGGCCGCGGCGGCGCCCTATCCATACCCAACGCCGTCTGCATGCACGAAGAGGACTACGGCATCCTGTGGAAGCACACCGACTGGCGTACCGGCCACGTCGAAGTGCGCCGCTCCCGTCGACTGGTGATCTCCAGCATCGCCACGGTGGGCAACTACGAGTACGGCTTCTTCTGGTACTTCTACCAGGACGGGACGGTCCAACTGGAGATCAAGCTCACCGGCATCATCAATACCGCGGGCATCCCTGCCGGAGAGACCCCCAGGTACGGCACCATCGTCGCTCCCCAGCTGAACGCCCACATCCATCAGCACTTCTTCAACTTCCGGCTGGACATGAGCGTGGACGGCGAGGCCAACACGGTCTACGAGGTGAATACCGTGGCTGAGCCCCCGGGTCCGGAGAACCCCCATGCCAACGCCTTCTACGCCGAGGCAACCCCCCTCAGGACCGAGTTGGCCGCGCAGCGGGTCATCGACCCCCTGAAGGGGCGGTACTGGGTGGTGTCCAATCCCGCGGCCAAGAACGCCCTGGGGCAGCCCGTGGGCTACAAGCTGATGCCCGGGGAGAACGTCCTGCCCTTCGCCCACCCCGACTCCAGCATCATCAAGCGGGCCGGCTTCATGACCCGGCACCTCTGGGTGACGCCCTACGCTGCCGATGAACTGTCGGCCACCGGCCCCTACCCCAACCAGCATCCAGGTGGCGCCGGCCTGCCCGAGTACACGAAGAACGACCGCAACGTGGAGAACACCGACCTGGTCCTGTGGTACACCCTGGGATACCATCACGTGCCGCGTCCCGAGGACTGGCCCATATCACCGGTGGCCTACTGCGGGTTCAGCCTCAAGCCGGTGGGCTTCTTCGACACCAACCCCGCCCTGGACGTCCCGCCCTCCATGCACCACGACGGGGCGCACCATACCTGAAGGGTGGGTTGGGCGCGGTCTCTCCGGAGGTACCGCTGCGATCGAAGAGTCGGCGTACGGATGGTCAGGCGGCGATCCGGACGATTTCGTACATGTGGCGGTAGAGACGGGCCGCCTGTCCGAGGGTCGTAAGGAGGCCGCCTTCGCCGGGGGTCGTGTGCTCAAATGCTATGAACTCGGTGTAGTACACGTTGCCCCGCTCCCGCGTCGCTTCCACCAAACGGCGGGACTCGGCCACCGGCACCATCAGATCGTAGCGGTCGTGCATCACGAGCAGGCGCGCACGCACGTCGTCGATGTGGTTGGAGGGTGAGATCCTTCCCAGTTCCTCACGGAAGTCCGCCGGCAGCATCGCGTAGAGCTCCTCGGCCTCGCGCGGCCTGACGCCGTCCATCAGACGGGCGAGCGTGCGGGCTGACGAGGACAGGGCGTCCCACTCGGCCGGAGTCGCGGGTTGGCCCTCGATGTAGTGGCGGGTGAGGATATCGGCGTCCGATGGGTCGACCAGTGTCTGGATGAGCTCGGTGGCCAGCACTCGCTGCGTCAGCGGGTGCGGTTCCCACGCGGTGCGCTCACCCTCGTAGAGCACGCTGCGGGAAGCGGCCTGCAGCACCAGCGACTCGGCGTCGAAATAGGGACCGAACGCGTTGACGAAGCTCACACGGTCGCGGATGTCCGGATCGGCCGCAGCCACCAAGGCGAAGGAGGCGCCGATACAGAACCCGCCCAGCCCCACGCGCTCCGGGTCCACGTAGTCCTGCTCGGCCAGGTATTGGAATGCCCTCACCAGTTTCTGCGGCTCGGACGGGTGAACGTCGGCGTGGAGTCCGATGTTGGGAGACCAGTGCATCATCGCCACGTAGCCCGCACGCGCCAGAGCATTGCCCAGATTGACGACCCTCGGATCTTCGAGTCCCGTCGGGCCACCCCCAAGGGAGAGCACCACTGCCGCGCGCGGCTTGCCGTCGGGCAGGCGGTAGATGTCCGCAACCTCGTCCCCCCCGGCCGAGCCGTAGATGGTTTCGTAGCGGACCGGTTCGTCGGTGAACCACGATTGGGGCTTCACGGGTACATCCAACGTCTGCGTGACGAACAGCGCCGTGTGGAGCGCGGTCCGTCCCTGGGGTGTGAGGACGGTGAACAGCAACAGCAGCAACGCGGCTGCCGTCAGAAGCCAGCACGTCCGGACCGCGACCCTGCCGAGCGGAGGTCGCAGGAGGCCGCCAGTGAGATGCATCACATCGCCCCCGGCCATCCACGTCTACAGCGTGATGAGCGAAATGTATACCTCGGGACGATGCCGGTCATCCTCGCCCAGCCCCCGATAGCGCTCACCGGCCTCATCCTCCGCAAGAACGACTTCGGCGCCACCTGGGGCGAAGGCGTGTGAGGGTAGTTACTCCCCTTCCCGTACGCGAATTGCCCATGACCGGATTGCCTCACTCCCTCTACCGCGCTCCTCAGATTCTTCGGGGGTTTCATGTAATCCTACCGGCTCGGTGGGCAGGCCTGATTGCGGATAACCGGCGCCTCCACCCGTCCGCTGGTATGCCGCACCATCATTGATATTGAATATCTCCAACCCTCCCATCAAGTTGCACACCAGATGCGAGATTCGGAGATTCATCGGGATTGTCGGGCCACCTAACGCAACTGGCAGCCAATGAGAGATTGATGGGGCTCCAGGGGGAGACGGGTGTCGCCACTCAAACGAGGCCAAGAAGTCAGCATAGCACTCCGGCGGCTGCCACAACTCTCCACCGCAATGCGCACACTTTCTATCCTGCGCGTCTATGACCCATTCTCGCCATTCCTCTCGGCGACGCTTGTGGAATTTATCCAGAAGGTTGCCGTGCCTGTCCACACACGGATCGTCAGGTCCTACCTTGCACCACGGACACCCCAGCTTTAGGTCTTCCTTGTTCCTGTACTCTGCCATAGGCGCACCTCCGGTTGAAGGAATATGCCTCCATCAAGACGAATCGTTTGGTGTCAGCCCCAGAAGACTCAGCCTCGATCTGATTCCGCCGGGCTGGCGTTCTAGCTGAGTAGCCATCTCCTCAATGCCCATTCCATTATTGTGAAGCCGTTTGAGTTCTTCTTCGTCTTCATCTGTCCAAGGCGTATATGCCCGTGGATATGTCAACCGTATCTTATCCATGAATGACTGGTTTGGTACTGTAGATGGCTTGGAGGTTGGATCGTTGAGAACACTGCCTGAATTGCGATAGCAATACCGGATGCTATCCTCTATGCGCGATAAATGTGTGCGATTCTGTTCCATTTTTTCTTGATCAAAGTCATTGTCTATCGCATAGAACTCGGAGGCAATACGCAAGGTTATCATCGCATCTTCCATTGCGCCATGTACTCCTGTGCTTCGCCTTTGAACTCTCATTTCAATGGCCGCAGCATCAAGGGAGGAACTGCTTGCGGGATACAGTTCCTCAAACCTGCGCATCGTGCAGAGATGCCTATTGAAGCCCAAGTGTGCTATTCCCGCATCCCTGAATTCTTCCGAGAGAAAACGCTCGTCAAAGTCTACTTTGTGGGCGATGATTGGAGAAGCGCCAATGAAGTCTCGCAGTTCTTGTGCGATGTCGGAGAATAACGGACATCCCTCTACATCGCTGCGTCTGATTCTGTTTTTCCTAAACGCACCTTCCGGTATCCCTCGCTCGGGGTTCACCATGTAGTATTTGTGGGGTGGCGCATCTACGGCAGGCTCTATGTTCTCGAAATTTACACGCAATGCTGCTATCTCAATTACACGATGAATGCCTTCACCATCTCGGATACGAGAACCGTCTAAGTCATCGTACAACAGTCCAGTTGTTTCCAAGTCAAGCACGATTGCCTCGCTGAAGCCCCTGAAGTTCATGAGCCCTCCTCTTTGGCATCTGCCTAAGCTTGCGTAGGACTCATCGTGTCAAGCGGACGGAAACTACACAATGCCCCGATGTCAGAACTATTGGCAATCCGCCCGCTTGCAATTTGCGCAAACGGTATGAGGCTGTACCTACGCTGCCACCGCCACCGGCATCCCGTCCCACACCTGTCCATCGAGGTCCCTGCCGGCCTTCTTCTTCCCGACACGCCTGCCGTCGGCGTCGAACGCGCCCCACTGCTTGAAGAAGAAGTCGACCTCCGCCGCTTCGCACTGGTCGCGGAGCGAAAGAAACCACTCCGGCATCGGACGCCGCGCGCCGGGGCCGCTTTCGCCGCCCGCGATCACCCAGTGGATACCGGAGAGGTCCAGTTCCTCCAACGGGCCAAGCAACGGTTCGCACGAGAGGAAGCGCACGGCTGCATCGATCTCGCGCAGGTCGTCGATGCGCCGCGTCCAGTACTTGTTCTCGACCGACACACCGAGCCAGACGTTGGACGGCCACGGCAGACCGGGTGCGAGTCGCCGCGCGCGCTCCGCCCGCTTCGTGAGCACCTGGAACGTGTGCTGGCTGGCCTCCTGCATCACGTCGAACACCTGCCGGATGTACTCCTCAGGCACCTCTTCGTGGAAGAGATCGGACATGGAGTTGACGAAAATGCGGCGGGGCTTCTCCCATTCGAGCGGCTGGCGCAGGCGTTCCGGACGCAGTTGCAGGTCGAACCCGCGCTCGTAGGGATGCCCGGGCACGCCCCTGAACCGGTTGGCGAAGCGCATGGCGTAGCAGTGCGCGCACCCCGGCGATATCTGCGTGCAGCCCGTGACGGGGTTCCAGGTCGCTTCCGTCCATTCGATCTTGGAGTTATCGCTCATGGCGCATCATTATCTATGCCGTACGGGTCGGCATCACCGCTCTTCACGTGTCAACTCAACTGACCTTGTCTCCCATTTCAGCGGAGGTGGGCTGACCGCGCAACGGGCAGATGGCACACGGTGACACGCGCCCATTGCGCCGACGATGCCCCGCTTCCTACCATGTCCTCGTGGGGCGCTCCGCTCTGTCTCTCGATCCGTTCGGCGAGCGCCGGGCGCCCCCTGAGGACCCTGTCGCAATTCGCTGCATTCTGTCGCTTCGCAGTGGTGTTCTGTACCGATCGGTGATGCGGAGCGCAGCCCGTCCGCTGCAGGCGGAAGGCCGGTCTACGAGGGAATTTCGGCGATGCAGCAGAATGCGACGAAAAACAGAAAAACGCCCCTCAGACGCCGGTGAGGCGGGGCCGGCGCGCGAGGAGGATGAGCGTCCCGCCCACCGCGCTCAGCACGGCGCTGATCGTGAAGACGAGTAGGTAGCTGCCCGTCACGTCGTGCGACCACGCCGCCGCCAGCGGCCCCATCGAGTTGCTGAACATGTGCACCGGCGACACCATCCCGCGGATGCCGCCGATGGACGCCCGTCCGAAGTAGTCCGCCCAGATGATGTTCATCACCGTGAAGAGGATGCCCGTCGCCGTGCCGAACAGCAGCCCGAACGCGTACGACAGCAGTGCGTTGTCCGTGAACAGGAACAGCGCGATGCTCACCGCCATGAAGTAGTAGCTCAACGCCATCAGCCGCTGCACCGGCACCCGCTCGGCGGCCACCCCCGCCACGATGGAGACCGGCATCGAGATCAGCGGCGAGAGCGACAGCGAGATGACCGCCGCCTCGCTGGAGACGCCCACGTCGGTGAGGTAGGAGTACCAGTGGAAGTGGATGCTCGTGGTCACGAAGCTCTGGATGCTCACCGCAGCCGCGATGAGATAGAACGCCATCGAGCGCAGCGCCATACGCCGGTCGAACGCCACTTCGACGGGCGGCGCGCGCCTCCCACCCCCGCGCCCTGCGTCGCGGATGTCCACGCCGTCCGGCAGCATCCCGTGGTCCTCGGGCTGCCGTCGCAGGAAGAGCAGCGCGGGCAGCAGCGACGACGCCCAGACCGTGATGCCCATCGCCACCCACGCCGTCCGCCACGAGCCGACGGTGAGGATGCGCTCCACCATGACGGGGAACGCGATCTGCCCCACGCGCTGCCCGAGGTTCGCGAGCGCTCCCGCCCTGCCCCGCATGACGATGAACCACTTGGGGATGACGACGCCGATGACCATGAAGAACGTGGAGGCGATGACCGTCCGCCCGAGTATCTGGAGCGCGAAGTGGTGCCACAGCTCCTGCACCGCGCCCATGAGGACGAAGGTGAGCCCCATGAGCGCGATGGCCACGGTCATGATGATGCGCGAGCCGTACCGGTCCATCAGCGGGCCGACCACGAGCGACGCCAAGCCACCCATGAACGAGCCGATCGACATCGGGAGCGTGTAGATCGCGCGGCTCCAGCCGAACTCGTCGGTCATCGGCCCCTGGAAGACGCCGAGCACCGGGTTCGTCTCGACGCCTCCCGCGAACGATATGACCGAGAGGACGATGACGATGGTCCAGCCGTAGAACCAGCGCTTCCGCCGCCGTGGGGGAGCCCGGTAACCCTCAGTCTCCTGCATATCAGGGCACGACGATGATGAACTTGCCGAAGTGCTCCGACTTCTCCATCTCCTCGTGCGCGGTTGCGGTCTCTGCCAGCGGAACACTGGCCTGGATGGCCGTGCCGATCTGTCCCTTGTCTGCGGCATCGACGATGCGCCGCAGCTCGTCGGTCGAGCCCATGAACGTGCCGAACAGCCGCAGCTGCTTGCTGAACAGCTGCCCCAGGTGTATCTGCGCCTGGTAGCCCGCCGTAACGCCGCAGATGCCGTACCTGCCGCCGCGCGCCAGCGACGCGTACGCGTCCTCGAAGAACGCCGCGCCGGTGCTGTCAACCACGAGGTCGACCCCGCGCCCGCCGGTCAGCTCCTTCGTCCGCTGCGCGAGGTCCTCCACCTTGTAGTTGATGGCGTAGTCCGCGCCCAGCTCCTTGGACTTGCGCACCTTCTCGCCCGTGCTCGTGGCCGCGATGCACGTCGCCCCGACGACGCCCTTGATGAGCTGGATGGCAGCGGTGCCGACGCCGCTCGACGACGACAGCACCAGCGCCGTCTCGTTCGCCTGCAGCCGCCCCTCACGCACGACGATGCCCCACGTGGGGAGGTAGATGGTCGGCAGCGCCGCCGCATCCTCAGAGGAGAGCGAGTCCGGTATCGGTACGACGTTCTCAGCCGGGACCGCAACGTATTCGGCATTCGACCCTTGCCGGTTCGTGCCGATCATCGAGGGAGGGCTCGTGCCGCAGAGCGGGTTCACGACAACACGCTGCCCGACGTTGACGCTGTCCACCTCTTCGCCCAGCGCGGCGATCTCGCCGGCGCAGTCGCCGCCCAGGATGCGCGGCATGTCCTCCGGCGCAACCTTCGTGCCGCGCAGCCCGGCGCGGGTGTAGAGGTCCAGCCGGTTCAGCGCCGATGCACGCACGCGGACGAGCACCTCGCCCGGCCCGGCCTCCGGCTCCGGCACGTCGCCGTACTGGATGACGGAGGGCCCGCCGTGGTTCCGTATGAATGCCGCTTTCATACACCCATCCTGGCCTTCCCCCGTCGAGGGGAAGGGATCATGCGCTAGCTCAGATGCCTGGCGTAGAAGTCGAACACCTTGTCCCAGCCGTCCTTGGCCTGCTCCGGACGGTGCGACGTGCCGGCCCAGTTGAAGAACGCGTGCCCCGCGCCGTCGTAGCGGTGGAACTCGTACTCCTTCCCGTGCTTCTGCAGCTCCGCCTCGATGGCGTTCACCTGCTCGATGTCCGGGTTGCCATCGTCGTTCCCGAACAGCCCCAGGACGGGACAGCCCATGTTGGACGTCATGTCGATGACCGGCGTCGGCTGGTTCTCGTTGATGCGGTCGGGCGTCGGGATGACGTTGCCGCCCCAGCAGTCGACCGCCGCGTCCAGCTCGAGATTGCAGCCCGCCATGTAGGCGACCCGGCCGCCGGAGCAGAAGCCGATGATGCCCACCTTGCCCGTCGCGTCGTCGCGGCCGCGGATGTAGTCCAGCGCGCCCTGCAGGTCGCCGAGCACGAACGCGTCGCGCTGTCCGCCGTCGTCGCGGATGCGGGCGGACATCTCGGCAGGTGTGCCGGGGCCCATGCGGTGGTGCAGGTTCGGGCAGACCGCCAGGTAGCCGTGGTGGGCGAACCGGCGCGTCACCTCGATGCACCACTCGTCCCATCCGGGCATGTGGTGCGCCACGAGCACCGTCGCGAACGGGCCGGGCCCTTCCGGCCTCGCCACGTAGGCGTCTATCTCGTCGCCGTTGTGTCCGGCGATCTGGATCGTCTGTGTCGTCATTCCCGGGTGCAGGACCGTTACTGCTGCCATGCTCTTCCCTCCTCCGTTTTGCTCGTGCGTATCCTACTGCAAGCAGGCCTACTCCACGTAGGCAACTGCCTCTATCTCGATGATGAACTCCGGCCTCGCAAGGCGGGAGATGATCAGGAGCGTGCTGGTCGGCGGCTTCTCGGGGCGGTACTTCGCGCGCGCCTCCCGTACCGCCTCCACGTTCTCTTCGCCAACGACGTACACCGTCGTCTTGACGATGTCCTCGAACTTCCCGCCGACCGACTCGCATGCGAGTCGGAGGTTCTTCATGACCTGCCCGACCTGCGCGGCGGGGTCGCCAACGCCCACCACGTCGCCGTTCTCGTCTGACGCAGTCTGACCCGCGATGAAGACCCACGGTCCAACCTTCACGACGTGCGTGTAGCGTCCGCCGTTCGGGGACATGCCTTCCGGTTGCAGATGTTCCACGGTTGCCATTCGCTGCCCTCCTCTCTGTGTTATCGCGTGACCATCCTCACCCTGACTGCAGGGAGTATAGAGCCGGACGAGCGCGGCTCGGCCCTGCTATATCCGGATGCCGAGCTCCCGCAGCGCAGCCTCCGCGCCGGAGGAGAGCGCCAGCCCTTCCACGACGCCCCGTGCGCAAGCATAGCTCAGTGCGCTGAGCAGTTCGGCGGACGGCGCTTCTCCCTCCGCACGGTGCGCCGCAGTCTCAGCGAGCGTCTCGTAGGAGCGGTCCAGGCTCCAGTAGAAGGAGAGCAGGCGCGCCGCTTCCCACTCGGAGCGCGGCGGTGGAACGTCGCTCAGATCGGTGAGGGCGTTCACGACCTTCGTATAGCGCAGGATGCCGGTGCGCTCGTTCTCCGGCGAGCCGTAGAAGCGGCGGTAGCGCAGCGCGTCGATGCGGCGGACGTAGTCTTCCTCGCCGTAGACGTTGCGCGGCAGCCACTCGGCCCGCAGATCGAGCACCTCGTTCCCCGAGGCGTCGGTCACGGCAGCGGCGACCTCGGAGCCGATGTAGGGGTCGTACTCGTACTTGGCGGCGTTGCGGAGCACGGCCTCCTGCAGCGCCAGCGTCACCTCGCGCGGGATCTTCCGGTAGAGCCTGCCCTCTGCCGCGTCGTTGGTGTCGGCGCCGAGGCCGCCGGTGTTGAAGGCGTAGAACTCCTGCCGCACGCCGTCCGCACGCATCCGCTTGAGGATGTCGTACAGCAGGTTCGCGTTGTCGTCCTCCAGCCCGATGATGAACGGGTCCGAGAAGTACTCGACGTACGGCCTGCCGATGGCGCCCGCGGCCGCGCCCATCTGCACCGCCTCGCCGTACATGAGCACGCGGACGTACTGCTCCAGGCCGAGCCTGCGCAACGGCGGGATGACGGTGTTCTCCCGCATGACGGCCTGCCAGATGATGCGATGCATGTGCCCCATCGGGACGTGAGCCGCCTCGGTCAGCGCGCCGCCCGTCACGCGGCTGATGACCTCGGCGACGCCCTTGCGCTGCAGCAACCTGCGCCGCGAGAGCACCATCCGCATATTCCGCGTGGGGTTCTGCGAGAAGTCCGGTTCGCCGGTCGCCGGGTCGGCGACGACGTTCTCCAGCGTCTCCTGCGGGTTCGGCTCGCCGGGAGCGCCACGCACGACGTCGTAGGTCACGGGGTCGTCCTCTCGGGTGAGGCCGGACGGCACGGCGTAGAAGTTGTTCTCCGTGCCGTCGATGCCGTAGGCGTAGGAGACGCGCTGCCCGTCCAGCTCCACCTCGACCGGTTCGGTGAGCGGTTGGAGCAGGATGATGTCGTCGTTCATGGGGTAGACCCCTTCCTCGGGGTCGGTGTGGAGCGACAGGCGGGAGGCGAGTTCGCTGTTCGCCAGCTCGATCATGATGGTGAGCGTGCTCTTGCCGTGGAGAGACGGCCCGGTCGTGACGACGGCTGCGTTGTTCATACTGCCGTCCAGCGCACGGATACGCGCGACGCTCAACGCTGCCTGCAGCGCGAGCCCGCCGTTCATCTTCGTCTGGTGCATCGCGATGCTGAGCGGGCCCATCTTGTGCTCGCCCACGTAGTCGAACCCGAGATGCAGCGAGAGCCCGCGCGTCGGCGCCTTGAACACGAGCCGTGTAAGGCTCTGCGCCGCTATCTCATCGCGCACGTCGGCCGGCAGGTCGAGTATGTCCAGCCACTCGGGTATCGAGAACTCCACGATGTCCGGCTCGCCCGAGCGTTCCCCCTCCGGCAGGTCGAACGTGAGCTGCCGCCACAGGTACGGCAGTTGCGGGTAGCGTGCGCCGACGACCAGCTGCCGCGCATGGAACGAGCGCCCCGGCGCGTCGCAGACCCGGCGGTCGGACTGCACGACGGTCTCGCCCGCGTCCAGCCATTCGCTGAGCCTCGCGGTGATGACCGGCAGGATGCGACAGAAGAGCCGCTGGTCATCGTGGCCGAACTCGAGGGAGTCGCGGTTCGGCGTGAAGCCATCCATGAGGTAGCGGGTGAGATGCGGCTGGCGAGCGACGCCGCGCTGGCTGTAGAAGGCGAACCCGCCCGAGTTCAACCGGACGACCGCCTCCGGGCCCGCGCGCCCGGCCGCCCTGCCCTCTGCGTTCGCAGCAGCAGCCTCCTCCGCGATGCTTCGCCACTCGTCGAGCGCTGCCCCGCGTTCGGAGTCGGGCAGTCCACCGATCTCCCGCATTCGGGAGACGAGCCATTCGTCGCTGGGGTTGAAGAGTTCGCTGCCCGGGGCGTGCCCGCGTCTCGCAAGGGCGATGAGTTCGTCGAGTGCGGTACTGAACTCGGGCAGCACCTGGGGCGGGGTCTGGTCTGTCTGGCTCTGGGTCACGCTTCTCTCCGAAGAACGAGGCTTGCCCTCGGTCATCTGATGTGGTGCGCCCCATACCCTACTACGTTAAGCGCGCCGTTGCGTTACGCGCCAACCCCGACATCTCAGTTAAACGAGAGAAGCCCGGCGCTTACCGGGCTTCTCCGCCGGTACACAGGTGCGATGGCGCTACGCGGGACCGGCCTTCGCCTTTTCCACCGCCTCCTCCATCCGGCGATGGAGCTCGGCCGCCAGCGGGATAGCCGGGCCATAGCGGTCCGACTCCCAGACAGCGCCGCCCTTGTGGTACTGGGCACGGGTGTTCCGCGTCAGTTCGGGAACGTCCTTCGCCCAGTCGGGGTTGAGCCACGCGTCGGCAGGCCTGCCGCCGCCGTACAGGATGGAAATCTCCCCATCCTCGTGCGGAAGAGCGTCGATCTCCGCCTCGTCGCGGAAGACGTTCATCGGGTCGCCGCCCTCCTCGACGATGCGCATCTGCTCGTCCAGCTGGCGTCGGAGGAAGACGACGGGGATGTCCGTGCGTCCGAGGTTCTCCGCGCTGCGGTCGGTCAGCGGGCCCTGCGCCCACCAGCCGATGAAGTCCTGGTTCAGGATGCAGTCGAGGATCGGCTTCCCGTCCTCGTCGTAGATCGGCACCTCGTAGTAGGGCACCTTGTCCTGCTTCGGCGCTTCGACGCCCGGCGGCGCAGCGTAGGTGTTGTAAGAGATGTGGTAGGTGTGCTCGTCGTCTATCGGCACGCGGATCTGGAACTCGCTCCAAGGGGCGCCTGCAGCGTTCTGCTCCGTGTAGAACGGGAAGATGACGGTGGAGTGTCGGGACTTCTTGTCCTCAGCCGCGCCAAGCTCCTTGGAGAAGATGACGCCCTTCTCCATGCCGTACTGCGTGGAGTGGACGTACAGGTCCTTGATGCCGACGCCCTGCTGCATGAACCCCTTGCTCATCTTCTCGAGGCGGTCGTGGTCGCCCATCTTCTCGAGGATGTACTGGAACTGGAAGCCGTGGAGCCACACGCCGTGTGTGGGGTCGCCGGTGTTCTCCTGGCACTGGAGCCAGTTGGCGTTGAGGACGGCGATGCCCATCTGCCGGACGGAGTTGGGCCAGACGAACAGGTCCCACGGAGGGAGCAGGGGTGCGGGCTGCGGCCCCATGTAGGCGAAGAGCAGGCCGCCCATCTCCTTCACCGGGTAGGCGGGGAGCTTGAGCCGGTCGGCGAACATGTCGCGGCGGGCCTCCAGAGGTGCGTCGATACATGCTCCGTTGGAGTCATACATCCAGCCGTGGTAGGGACAGCGGAGACCGTTCTCGTCAGGGATGCCCCAGCGCAGGTCAACGGCGCGGTGCATGCAGCGCTGGCCGATGAGTCCGATGTTGCCGGACTTGTCCCGGTAGCAGGTGAGGTCTTCGCCGAGCAGGCGGACGGCCTGCACGGGGTCTTCGTCGAGTTTCGCGCTGGGCAGGAATGGCACCCAGTACCGGCGCAGCAACTCGCCTCCGGGTGTGCCGGGGCCGACGCGAGCCAACCGTTCGTTCTGTTCCGTCGTCAGCATCTTCTACCCTCCCTGGCGGGCTTTCGGCGCAAGCATACCACTCCCCGCGCGCAAACGCGCAGCAAGTTTGTAGTCCTTGTAGTCTAGGGCTACGCAGGAACACTGGGAGGATCAAGCTTGATAAGCCGGTTGTGCGGTTCCGCCAACCGTTCCTCCGCCCACGCGCATACGTCGTTCTCATGCGTGAACAGAATCACCTGCGTGGACTCGCTGATGGCGAGCAGCGTCTCCAGCACAACCCGCTTTCGCTCAGCGTCGGACGCGCTCACCACGTCGTCGAGTATCAGGGGGCAGACCTCTCCTTCCGCAGTCATGTGTCGCGCCATCGCCAGCCGCAGCAGCAGATACACCTGCTCAGCCGTCCCGTGGGAGAGCAGTCTGGCGGGGTACCGATGACCGTCCACTCCACTAACGTCCACCCGCAGCGATGCCGGGTCGACACGGCAGTCCATATAGCGACCGTTAGTGACGTGCGAGAGCCATTCAAGAACGGTGGAGCGCAGTTCAGGAGCAATGGTGCGATGAGCACGATCCCTCGCCTTTTCAAGGAAGTCGATAGCCTTTGCCAAGGTCGCGTCGAGTCGCACGATGCGGTCATGCTCACGCTCAGCGGTGTCAAAGGCGTCTTCAGCATCAGCGACATTCGGTAGCGTTCGAGCGTGCGAGGTAAGCTCGCCACGCGTGGTAGTAAATTCCTCACGTGCGACTCGGGCGTCTTCGTCTAGGTTTGCCAGTTCGTCGGCGGTGAAATCGCTCTCGCGGGCAGCAGCGAGCATTTGTGCGCCGGCAGGTTCACCCAGCAGGCGAGCGATTTTGGCTTCGGCTTCTGTCTGAAGGCGCTTAGCTAGGGTTGCGAGTTCGGGGAGGGAGCGTTCGCCCAGCAGTTGCTGAAGTTCGTCCCACTGTTCGCTGCGCTGCTGCGATTCCGCTATGTTCGCCTTACGGCGATCCTGCCATGCCACGAGCGCCTCGGCTAAAGCGTCCGGCTCGTCATGGGTAGGTACGCTAACGGAAATGGCAGCGCTGCGGAGGCCGTCAACTGCGACGGCGACTATGGCTGCATCTTTGCGGTGCTGCTCCTCAGCAGCAAGGCGCTTGCCACGTCGCTCTTCCAAGGCGCTGCGCTCCTCGACGGCCTCGTGTTCGAATTCAAGGAGTTGCTCGGCTGTAACGCCCGACTTGCGCGCGTCGTTGAGCAAGCTAGGGTCGACTGTGGCAATGAGACCGTCAGCACGCCTCCGGAAACGCTCGGCCTCAGCAGCGACCTCGGCAAGGCTCTGCCCAGCGAGTAACCCTTGCAGGTCGTCCCATTGGGCAGCACGGCTAACGCGTTCGTGCTCCGCCGCTTCGCGCGCGTCCTGCCAATCGCGTAGCTCCTGAGCTTGGGCCTCTGGATCATTTTTGTCGATGCCACAGGCTTCCGCTGCCTTCTTCAAACTCAATAGGGTTTCGTCGTAGCGAATTCGGTCGGCGTCGTAGCGGTTCTGTTGAACAACGCGCGCTTCAAGTCGTTCGAGGGTAGCGTTGCGCCGCGCTACGAAAACTGCCTCCTCGGCGGCGCTGGTGCTTCGCTTGCGTAGGCCCAGGAGCATCAGCACTCCAAGCACAAGCCCGCTGACAAGGCCGAGCGCAGCAGCCACCAACCCGAGGACTCGGTACTCCGGGACAAGCAAGGCAGCGATGGCCCCTGTACCAATCAGGAAAGCGGACGGCAGCGTCCGCACGAGCATTCGCGGTTGCCAGCCGACAGGTGAAGCGGTCTTCCAACTGTCCAGGCCAGCGAGTTCGCGTTCCAGATCCTCCACACTCGGACCTACTGGTTCTTGGAGAAGCGGCGAGGTCTCCCAAGCCGAGAGAGCGCTCATCACAGCCTGCTCGCGCTGACGGTCACGATCCGTGACATAGGGCGGTCCTTCGGGGAAGAGGGCGTGAAGGTCTTTCGCACGCTCGATGCGAAGATGCGCATCGTTGGCTTCTCGCTCCGCCACGGCAGCGCGTTGGGCGGCAATACGGCTGTCGGAATCTGCAATCTGCACCTGCAACTCCTCCGCCGTGTCTCCGAGGAGGTAATCGAGCGAAGGGCGGTCGTTCCACGTGGTGAGAGCCGCGGTCACCTTCTCGGCTCGCTCGTCGCGTTCGCTGGAGGGGCGTGGCGGACCATCAGGAAAGAGGGAGTTTAGTTCCCGTGCACGCTCCATGCGGTGATGCGCAGCGTCGGCTTCCCGCTGTGCGAGTACAGCACGGGCGGCATCAACTCTACTCTGCGCTCCGTTTGCGTTCGATTCGAGCGCATTGATTTCCTGTAGCCGACGCAGGTAGTCAGCATGTTGCGACCGGGCGTCATCCAATGCCGACCGAGTACTGTTGACCGCAGCAGCTGTGCTCCGTAGAGGCCTCTTGCTTGAGGCACGGTCGCTGCCAACGAACTCTCTGCGGTAGTCATTCAGACGTTGGAGGGCAGCGGCAGCAGTGGTATCAGCGGAGCCAGCACTAGCAGCAGCGCGTTGCAGGTCGCGTTGGAGAGACGCGGGTTCCTCAATCAAGCCGAGGAGGTCAGATTGACGAACGCAAGCAGTCGAGAGAAATGTCTTGCGGTTGAGACCAATCCAGCGAGAGCCATCAGGGGCACCGTCGTAGGGAATCTCGTGCGAGTAGTCACGCCCCGCGAGGTCGTCATCTTGCGCCTTGCCAGTGCGCGAGACCAAGTCGTGGCGCAGTTCGACGCGGCGTCCGTTGGCAAGGGAGACGACGACACCGACATCCCAAGGGCTACTTGCATTGTCCCAAGGTCTGTGGCGGTCCGCAAACTCCTTGTCGTCTTTCAGCGGCTGGCCTCTTCCTCTTCGCATCCCGCAGAGGCCGGCGTAGAGGGCAGCGTGCCAAGACGATTTGCCTGCTTCGTTCGGTCCATAGATGACATTCATGCCACGAGATAGTTCCAAGGACTCGTTGCGGAAGGGTCCAAAGGCGTGGGCTCGAACCGACTCAAAGCGCATCAAAGCACTTCCAAGTCGCTGCGTCCCTCGAGGGCGCGAAGACCAGTCGTGAGGACCCGACGTTCTTCGTCAGGTGATAAGCCAGCGTCGAGCACATCCGAGACGAACTGGCCGCGCACGGTAGGCTCTGCGCGAATCACCTCGAAATCGTACGCGGGACGTAATCCTTCTGAGCGAATCTGGGCTGCATCAAAGGTGTCCTGCAGGGCCTCGCGCAAGAAGGATTCAGAGACGTCGACTGACTTTTCCATGTCACCGCTAACCGTAAGACGAACGACCCCGTCGAGCCCGGAGATTCGCTTACTCAGGGCATCGCGCACCTGCTGCTGCGTCTCGCAGCCGGTAACGTCAAGCGCAATGTCATGCACGCGGGTGACGGCAACGACGCGACGCTCCCTAGTGATAGAGCCATCCGGAGCAATTTCAGCAATTACAGGAGCGCGGGAACCGTCCTCACCGAATTGGAGCGGATCGGGATTGCCGGGGTATGTATGGCGTTCGGCGTCTTTCGGACGATGGTAGTGGCCCAGAAAGGCGTGGTGAATGCCAGCACGAGGAATGTCCGCCGCGTCGAAGGGAGCGTGGGGCTGCTTGCCCTCCTCCTGCTCGCCAAACCAAGCATTCTCTGAGCCATGGAATAGTGCAATGTGCACCCCAGGGCCATCCACCGAGAAGTCGGTAAGAAAGTTGCTGGTGTTTGCTGGGGCGCAGTGTGCTGCACCCCACAGGGTTATACCAGGAGCGAGCGCAACCGGTTGGAGGTGCGGCTCAGAGAAGATGTGGACGTTCTCGCTCCACTCCTCCGTGGCGTAGATACTCTGAGGTCCATACCAGTCGTGGTTGCCAGGGGCAATGTAGACCCGGATAGGGTGGAGGTCTGCGAAAGTCTGCCGAAGGAATGCGGCGGTGTCACGGGTAGCGCGTTCGTGTTCGTAGAGGTCTCCGCCGCAGAAGAGCGCGTCAGCGTTGATGTCCCGAGAAAGGCGAGTGATGGCGCGAAAAACTTCTCTGAGTGCTTGCCGCCGCTGGCGAGCGGCCTTGCCAACAGCTCCACACCAAGCAAACGCCGCGTCGAGATGAAGGTCTGCGAAGTGCACGATCTTCATGGGAAGAGCATACTACGCCATAGGTACAGTTGTACGGTGAAGAAGGAACTGGTCGGGGAGCCGGGATTTGAACCCGGGGCCTCTACGTCCCGAACGTAGCGCGCTACCGGACTGCGCTACTCCCCGACGTGGGAAGCGGCCTCACGGAAGGCCGCCTCCTCGATTCTAGCACGAGGGGCTGCCGCGCCGCTCCTACGATACCTGCGCCAGACGCTCACCGGCCTCGCGCAGGTCTTTCTGCGATTCGACGGACTTCCAGTACGCGCCGCTCTCGAACGCGGCCAGGCGCCCCTCAGACGCCAGCGCGGGGAACGTCTCCGTCTCGTGGTCGCCAACGTCCGGGAAGCGTGCGATCGCCTCCCGCGTCAGCACGTACACCCCCGCGTTGATCCAGTACGGCAGCGGCGGCTTCTCCCTGAAGCCGGTCACCAGCCCGCCGTCTGTCTCGACGATCCCGAACGGGCTAATCATGGGCGTGAGCAGGACAGTCGCGAGGGCCTCAGCCCGCTCGTGCGCCTCGACCAGCGGAGCGAGCGGCTGGTCCGTGAGCACGTCGCCGTTCGTTGCGATAACCGTGGGGTCGGACAGCCCGGCTTCGCGGTAGCCGTTCTTGTACGCGCCGCCACGTCCGAGCGGCGACGCCTCCGCGATGCAGCTCACGTCCAGTCCATCGACGCGCGGGACGGAGAAGTGCTCGGCGATGACCTCGTGCATGTAGCCGGTCAGCAGGAACGCGCGCTCGACCCCGTTTGCCCGCAGCCAGACGAGGTGGTGCTCGACGATCGGCCTGCCGTTGACCTCCACCATCGGCTTCGGCCTGTCCTGCGTGAGCGGCCAGAGGCGCTCGCCCTTGCCTCCGGCGAGCACCAGTGCGGTCTTCGGTTGGGCTGTTGTACTCACGCCGCGTAGTCTATCGGGCTGACGAGAGGCAGGTAAACGCGGCCGCAGATGCCTTGTCCGCCGTCGCGGAGCGCTCCTATACTCCCGCCGGAACCTGCCGTGGCCGCCGCACCCGAACCCCTGCTTTCAGTCATCCTCCCGACGTACAACGAGCGCGAGAACGTGTCCGTACTCGTGCCGAGACTCCTCGACATCCTCCAGGACGTTCACTGCGAAGTGATCGTGGTCGACGATGGGAGCCCCGACGGCACGGCAGACGCGGTGCGCGGGATGGCGGCATCCGACGCGCGCGTACGGCTCGTGGAGCGGTCAGGCAAGGCAGGACTTGCGAGCGCGGTATTCGCGGGAGCGGCGAAGGCACGAGGGCGTCTCGTCGCAGTCATGGACGCCGACCTCTCTCACGACCCTGAGCTCCTGCCGGAGATGCTCGCCCGCGCCGAGGACGGCTGCGACGTGATCATCGGCTCCCGTTACGTGCGCGGCGGGTCGTTCGCCCACCAGCCGCTGGTGCGACGGCTGATCAGCCGGGTACTGAACACCGGCGTGCGCATCATGCTCGTACTGCCCCAGCGCGACGTACTGACGGGCTACGCGCTCTGCCGGCGCGAACTGCTCACGCAGATGCCGACGCGGTACTCGTCGCGCGGGTTCAAGTGGCTGCTGGAGTTGCTCGCGGTGTACCGGGGACTGCGGGTGCACGAGTCGCCCATCGTCTTTCAGAACCGCTACGCGGGAGTTTCGAAGGCGGACGCACGGGAGGCGCTTGCACTCGCGGTGCTCTGCCTCCGACTTGCCCCTCGCAGGTTGCGCCGGGCTTCGGCTACTTCCGCATCCGCGACCTGATGCGGAAGGTGGCAAGGAACGTGGCAGGGGCGTCGCGCCACGCCTGCACCTTGGAGCCTTCCGCGATGTGCTGCCACCGCACGGGCACGTCCACGATAGAGCAACCCAGCCGCTCCGCGTGACCGAGCAGATCGAGGTCGAACGCCCAGCCATTCTCGCGGATGTGCGGGGCGATGGTGCGCCACGCCTCGGCACGCAACGCCTTGGCCCCGCACTGCGTGTCCGAATACGGCAGGCTGAGGAACCGGCGCACCCAAAGCCGCGACGCCTTGCTGACGAACCGGCGCGAACGGGATTTGCCCTCTTCCTCGTCCTGACCGTGAAACCTGTCGCCGATGGCGATGTCGTGCTCTTCGAGCGCATCGACCAGCTTCGCAGCCTCCGGCGCGCGCACCATGTTGTCTGCGTCGACGAACAGGATGAGCGAACCCTCCGCGAGCGCCAGCCCCTCGCGGAGCGCCCCGCCCTTCCCGAGCGGCGCGGCGAACTCGGCAAGCCGCACCTCCGGCGCGGATGCTGCGACCTCCTCCACGACCCCTCGCGTGTTGTCTCGACAGCCGTTCAGCACGACGACGATCTCGAAATCGCCCTCGTACCAGCTGCGGAAGTGCTCGACGTACTCCTCCAGCGTAGGGCGTATACGCTCCTGTTCGTTATAGGCAGGGATGACTATGGAGAGCAGGGCGCTCACGAGCGTTGTACTCCTTCGAGTTTGCCGTAGCTGTGGAGGATGCGCTTCACGCCCTGGTTGCCGGGGAACGCGACCGTCACCTCGTAGTCGCCGGGGCGCGGACTGCAGTCTACGACGATGCCGAGTCCGAAGACCGGGTGCGTCACCTTCTCGCCCGTCTTGAACGGCGGCGCCTGCACCGGAGCGCCGTCCGCGCCCACAGCCGCGAGTTCGCGTTCGGGCCGGCCTGTGTCGCCGTTCCCGTATCGCTGCCCGCGCTCCGGAGCCTCGGTGAGTTCGAACGGGATGTCTTTCAGGAAGCGGGAGCGGCGCGATGACCCGAACGAGCCGAACATGCGCCGTCGCAGCGACCGGAAGAGGTAGAGCCGGTCGCGCGCCCGCGTCATGCCCACGTACGCGATGCGCCGCTCTTCCTCCAGCTGGTCGGGGTCGTCTATGGAGCGCATGTGCGGCAGTACGCCGTCCTCCATCCCGGTGATGAACACGACGGGAAACTCAAGCCCCTTGATCTGGTGGAGGGTGATGAGCGTGATGTACTGCTGCTCATCCTCGTCCAGCACGTCCTGGTCCGATACGAGGGCGATGCGCTCCAGGAAGGCAGGAAGGCTCTCCTCGGCTGGTGCATCCGCGAACTCGGCGCTCAACCCGCGCAGTTCCCGCAGGTTCTCCAGCCGGTCCTCTGCGTCCGGGTCGTCGGACTCCAAGATGGCCCGGTGGAGGCCGGACTGCTCCAGCACCTCGTCGATGAGTTGCGGCAACTCCATCTCCGGTTTGAGGGCGCTCAACCCATTCAGCAAGGAGAGGAACCCGGTGAGCTGCCGCTTCTGGCGCGCGTCGAAAGGTGAGGGGTAGTCCTCGCTCTCCAGCATCTGCAGCCCGGTGTAGGCCGGAATCTCCCGTGAGTTCGCCCAGGCAAGCAGTTCGTCCACCGTGCGTTTGCCGATACCTCTAGCCGGAACGTTGATGACGCGGGTGAGGCTCACTTCGTCGAAGGGGTTCTCGAGGAGGCGGAGGTAGCAGATCAGGTCTTTCACCTCGCGCCGCTGGTAGAAGCGTACGCCTCCCACGATCTTGTAGGGCATGCCGTAGCGCAGGCACGCCTCTTCCAGTGCGCGGGACTGAGCGTTCACCCGGTACGTCACGACACAGTCGCGAAGCGTTACGCCCTCGTGCTCCATGAGGCGCTGCACCTCGCGGATGACTTCCTGGGCCTCCTCCTCTTCGGTGTAGGTGTCGGCGATGCGGATGGGCACGCCCTGTCCGTTCTCCGTGAACAGCTCCTGCTCGATGCGCTGGCTGTTCGCGCGGATGACGTGCCGTGAAGCCTCCAGGATGGTGCGTGTGGAGCGGTAGTTCTGCGAGAGTGCGACGACCGTCGCGTCCGGGTAGTCCTTCTTGAACGAGAGGATGTTGCGGATGTCGGCATTGCGCCATGAGTAGATGGACTGGTCGGGATCGCCCACGACGGCGAGGTTGCGATGCTTGCCCGCGAGCAGCCGCGCGATCTCGTACTGCGCCGTATTCGTGTCCTGGAACTCGTCCACCATGAAGTGGATGAACCGCTCCTGCCACCTGTCGCGAACCTCAGGTGCACGCCGGAACAGTTCGACTGCCTTCCCGAGCAGATCGTCGAAGTCCACCCCATGACTTCGAGCGAGTGACGCCTGGTACGCTGCGAAGACGCGGTGGACGACCTCGTCGTAGTAGCCGTCGGCTTTCGCTGCGAGGGCATCCGGCCCGAGGAGTTGGGACTTTGCGCGGCTTATCGCAGAGAGCACCGAGCGCGGCGGGAAACGCTTCGGGTCCAGCTGCAACTGCTCCATGGACTGCTTGATCAGGTTCATCTGGTCTTCATCGTCCATGATGACGTAGTCGGGCGGGATGCCGATGACCTCGCCGTCGCGGCGGAGGACCGAGGCGCAGAGTGCATGAAACGTTCCGGCTGTGAGGCGCTGCGCACCGTCGCCCATCAGCGCCGCGAGCCTGTTCCGCATCTCCCGCGCGGCGCGGTTCGTGAACGTCACCGCAGCGATGCGCCAAGGGCTGATGCCAACGTGCCGGTTGAGGTAGGCGATGCGGTGCGTGATGACGCGCGTCTTGCCGGAGCCCGGCCCCGCCACGATGAGCAGCGGCCCATCCACGCATTGGACGGCCTGGCGTTGCGGCGGGTTCAGCCCTTCCAGCAGTGCGTCGATACGAGCCGTCATTGGCTATGAGACGCCATAGAGCGCATTGGGGTTATCGCTCAGTATCTTGTCTATCGTCCGCGCGGGAATCTCGGTACGGGAGCGCAGCACTTCAACCATGTGGGTCTGCGCAGAGGGGTCTGTCCTCAGACGGTCGGTCGTGCCGGGAACGTGGTGTCCGTAGTCGGTGCCGACCACGATGTGGTCCTCTCCTATTTTGTCCAACAGGTACGGCAGGTCCTCGCCCACCTCATAGGAGACCCAGATGTTGTACTCGTCGAAGAGGCGCGGGCCGAAGAAGTCCGCGTCCTGCTTCATCGTGCCCGTGAGCTGGTAGAGGGTGAACGGTATCCACGACGCGCCCGTCTCGATGAAGCCGAAGCGCAACCCCTTGAACTGCTCCGGTATCCGGTTGTGCACGATGTTGCGGAACGCCGACAGCGGAGGGAGCCTGCCGTGGGTGAACGTGTGGCTCCGTGCCGGGTCGACGAGGTTGTTGAGGGCGGGCGCTCCCTGCCCCTGGTGTACGCAGATCGAGAGGTCCAGCGCCAG
Organism: Dehalococcoidia bacterium; assembly: GCA_965206315.1. GTDB lineage: Bacteria > Chloroflexota > Dehalococcoidia > Lucifugimonadales > Australimonadaceae > Bin16. The sequence continues at coordinate 2,114,659 of OZ242210.1, read as the reverse complement.
CGCCTCTTCATACACCGGGAAGAAGTAGGGGTCGTCGAGCATCCTGTCCTTCTCGATACCACGAAAGAAGACGCCGCACGCGCCGTTCTGCTTACCGAACTGCACCTCGCGCACCGACGCGTCGATGTCCCGCAGCGGCGGGACGACAACCCAACGGATGCGGTCCTCCGACCTCGCCCACACGTCCGCGAGGTAGCGGTTGTACGCCCGTGCGAGAGCGACTTCGTAGTCGGGGTCCTCCGTGAGGAAGGTGAGGAAGAGCGTGGGATAGACCACATGGGCGTCGACGTTCGTCGCCTTCATGCCCTCGAAGCGCATGGGAATATCGGTGAGTTCGCGCGCGGGCAGGTCCGGGTGGTAACGCATGCGCGTCTGAGCGGTGGGCGTCACGAGCGAACTGCCGGCTCGCCCAACAGCCTTCGGAACGATGCGCCCGTCTATGAGCCACATATGGTCTCTGTCGCCATACTGCGTGTCTTCCGGCACGCTGACTATCACCGGGCGGCGGGGGTGCCACTCAGGGTCCAGGTAGTCCCACATCTGCACCGGTTCGGCGATGTGCGTGTCGGCGTCGAGTACTCCTGCCATGACGCACCTCCTCCCACTCGTATCCGGACTTTCCCAACGCTTTCCCAACGGCGGCATTGTAAGCCAGTGACGCGCCGCGATGCGCGTCCCGTATGACAGCACATGCCGGCATTGTGACGCATGCTGCTTGACGCACCCCCGATCCCTCCCTACGATAGGTCTTGACAGCCGACCGCGAAGAACGAGGACTTGCAGATGACCACGACGCAACAGCCCCTGACCATCACCATCACCGAGAACGGCGCGAAGCACGTGCAGCAGTTCATGGCCGCCGAAGGCATCGATCAGGGTGTCCTGCGCGTTGCGGTGAAGGGCGGCGGCTGCTCCGGCCTCACCTACGTGCTCGACCTCACGAACGAGGCGCAGGAAGGCGACAAGGTCATCGAGCAGAACGGCATCACGCTCGCCGTGGACCGGAAGAGTTACATCTTCCTCGCCGGTACTGAGCTGGACTACTCCGGCGGCCTGAACGGCAAGGGGTTCGTCTTCAACAACCCGAACGCCAAGAAGGCGTGCGGCTGCGGCACTTCGTTCTCCGTCTAGCCCCGCCGACCCCTCACCTGCCCTGTCCTGTTATGCTCATGCCATGAGCACTGATTCTGCATCCCTCGCCGCGCTTACGGAACGCGCCGGTTTCACCGACCGTAGCGATTGTGGACGACTCTGGATCACGGGCACCGACGCGCTCGACCTCCTCAACCGCCTCACGACCAACAAGCTCGAAACGCTGCCCGAGGGCACGACGTGCTCGACCGTCCTCACGAACGGCGACGCCCGCGTGCTGGACCATCTACGCCTCGCGGCAGTCGACGGCGGTATGTGGTGCCTCACCAGCCCCGGCAGAGCGGAGGATGTCGCCGACTGGATCGACCTCTACACGTTCGGTGAGGACATCACGGTCGTCGACGAGAGCAGCAGGACCACGCAGTTCACCGTTCTCGGGCCGCTGGCTGCTGGGGCCATCGCTGGCGCAGGTTTCCCAGTCCCCCCGCTCGACGGCGTGCTCGCGCAGGACGGCGCAGTGGTCGTTGCCTCGCCGTTCGGGACGCACCCGGCCTACGACGTGCTGCTACCGCTTGCCGACACTGAGCGCACGAAGGCAGCGCTGTCGGCCACCGCCCAGGAGGTGGACGCGGGCGTGTTCGAGGCGTACCGCATCGCGCAGGGCGTGCCCGTCTACGGCGCTGAGTTCGGCGCGTTCAACAATCCGCTGGAGGCGCGGCTGCTCGGCTCTATCAGCGACGACAAGGGCTGCTACACCGGCCAGGAGGTCATCGCCCGGCTCCAGACGTACCGCAAGGTGCAGCGGCTGCTCATGTCGTTCACGTCGCACACTCCTGCCGTGCCGGGCGACGCCCTGGAAGCGGAGGACGGCTCGCCCGCGGGCGCCGTCACTTCGGCCTTCGAAGCCGGCGATGGCCGCACGCTGGGACTGGCGCTCGTTGCGGCGAAACACGCGACGGCGGGGGCGTCGCTGCGACTCGCAGACGGCGGCTTCGTGATGTTGTCGGAACCTGCGTACGCGCTCGCGACAGAGCCGGTGGAAGCGTAGTACCGCCGCTGGCAAGTCGCCTATGCGCTCCGCCTGAACCACGGCACGCCCATCCGCCCGAGCGTGTCGCCCTTTCCCAGCTGGTGGCGGACGACGCCCACAACGTGGACCAGCAGCAGCGCGATGAACACCTTGGAGAGCAGGTCGTGCGCCACGCGAGGCGGCACGTTCTCGATGTCCGCAGGGACGACGCTGCCGGGAACGAGCGCTACTCCGCTCAACGCCAGCATCCCGATGCCGCTCGCCAGCAGCGCGATGAGCAGTACGTACAGCAGGACGTGGGTTCCGGTGAACGCCCGCTCATTCACCCGCGACAGCCCGGGCGGCGGCGAAGGCCACCGGTGCACGGCGAGCGCAACGAGGCGGACGGCGGTCAGCGCAAGGGTTGCAAGGCCTGTGCCCACATGGACGTTATAGAGTGAGTCCTGAGTCCCGCCCTCGCCGATGCGGGTCATCGCCAACCCGATGCCGAGCATCCCCAGGATCAGCAGCGCGCTTGCCCAGTGCGTTATCTGCGCGATGCGGTTGTAGGCCGCTGCGCTCTTACCCATGCTGCGTTCCTACCCCAGGTAGAAGTACTTGAACGACTCTGCGTAAGGGATGCCCTTCTGTGAGCCGCGGTCCTTCAGCCAGCCTGTGAGCCGCTCGCCGAACTCCCGCTCCTCGTCGGAAGGTTCGGTGCCGTTGGCGGGAGTGAACCGCATCTGGCTGGCGTGCGCCTTGAGCGCCCTGATCTTGTGCTCCACCGTGTCCGAGACGTCGAAGTACACGTCCGCGATGTCGTCGCGGGCGCCGAGGTAGACGTGCTCGACGACGTGCGCTTCCAGCCCCTCATTCAGCGCGAGTTCCGGGAACATGTGGACGTCGCGCGCCGACGGGAACACGGCGTCGAGTGTAGCGTCGCCCGTGTTTCGGTGGTCAGGGTGGTTGATGTAGTGGCCTGACCACCGCACCGTGGGGTTCTGCGTGATCACCGCGCTCGGCTTGTGCTTGCGGATAAGCCGCACGATGTCCTTCCGGAGCTCCAGCGTGTTCTGCACCATACCGTCCTCGTAGCGCAGGAACTCAACCTTCTCCACTCCGAGGATGCGACACACCTCCCGCTGCTCCTCCTCACGCAGCGCCGCCAACTCCGACGGCACGACGTCCGGATCGGACGTGCCCTTGTCGCCGGACGTGACGAGCGCATAGACGACCTCCTTCCCCTCCGACGTCCACCTCGCGACACTCGCTGCACACATGAATTCGGCGTCGTCCGGGTGCGCGACGATAACGAGTATCTTGTGCCCCGGACCTTCGTGGTCTTCCGGCCAGTCTGTCATTACAGCCCCAAACCTCCGTCTATGCTGAGCACCTGGCCCGTGATGTATGCGGCGTCCGCACTGACCAGGAACGCGACGCATCCTGCCACGTCCTCCGGCGTCCCGAATGCGCCGAGCGGGATGCGCTCGCGTATCTGCGCCCGCAGGTCCTCCGGAATCGAATCCACCATCTGCGTCGCGATGAACCCCGGCGCTATCGCGTTCACCGTGATGCCGCGCGACGCCACCTCCCGCGCGACCGTCCGCGTGAAGCCGATGAGCCCCGCCTTGGCCGCGGTGTAGTTCGCCTGCCCCGGATTGCCCGTGAGCGCCACGACCGACGACATGTTGACGATGCGTCCCGAGCGCTGGCGCAGCATCGGGCGGATGGCCGCTTTCGTGCAGAGGAACGCGCCCTTCAGGTTCGTGTCGATCACGGCATCCCAGTCGTCCTCGGAGAGGCGCATGAGCAGGTTGTCGCGAGTGATGCCCGCGTTGTTGACGAGGATGTCCAGCCCGCCGAGCGCAGCCGCCGCAGCGTCCACCAGCGCCTCGGCCTGGGCAGCGTCCGCGACGTTCCCCTGCAGCGTCACCGCGCTGCCGCCCGCCGCGGCGATCTCAGCCGCGACGGCCTCGGCTTCTTCCTGGCCGGAGTTGTAGTTCAGCGCGACGCTTGCGCCCTCCGAGGCGAGGCGCAGCGCGACGGCGCGGCCGATGCCCCGGCTCGCACCCGTAACCAGCGCACGCTGGCCGCTAAGCCTGCTCACTACCGACCTCCGCGCGGACGAGCGCCTGCGCGAGGTCGTCACGCAACGTCTCCACCAGATTGCGGTCGAGCGCGAAACACGCCAGCCCGACGGAGCGCGCGATGCTCTGCGCGGTCGAGCGCCCATGCCCTGCGATGACGACACCGTTCACGCCGAAGAGCGGACCGCCGCCGCCTTCCGCCGCCGACGCCAGTCCGGCTATCGCCTGTACGGCAGGGCTGTCCGGCCCCAGGCGGCTCGCCAGGTAACGTCCCGCTGCCGCGGCCAGCCCCTCCGTGTACTTCAACAGCACGTTCCCCACGAACCCGTCGCACACGAGCACGTCCGCCTTATCCACGAATATCTCGTGCCCCTCGACGTTGCCCACGAAGTTGAGACCGCTCGCCCTGAACAGGGGGAAGGCCTCCTGTACCTGCCTGTTCCCCTTCCCATCCTCCGAGCCCACACTCAGCAGGCCCACCCGCGGCGACTCCTTGCCATGGTAGATGCGTTCGAACGATGCCCCGAGCGCGCCGAAACTGAGCATCTGCGCAGGCTTGCAGTCCACGTTCGCACCGAGGTCGATGATCGTTGTCTCCGGCGCGAGTCCGATGAACGGCCCGCCGAGCGTCGGACGCTCCAGTCCCGGGAACATCCCCAGCGCCAGGACAGCGGCAGCCATCGTCCCGCCCGTCGAGCCCATGCTGATGGCGGCGTGCGCCTGCCCCGCCTTCACCATCCCCACCGCAACGGCGATAGACGCCCGCGGTTTGCTGAGCAGCGCGCGCGCCGGGGCCTCATCCTCGGAGACGACGCCCTCGGACGGCACGACCTGCACCGGCAGGCCGCTCGCGTCGTGCTTCGCAAGCTCCGCCGTGACAGCCGCCTCGTCGCCCACGAGCGCTATCGCCGCGTCGTACTCGCGCGCCGCGATGACTGCAGCCTCTACCGGAACGGCAGGAGCGAGGTCACCGCCCATCGCGTCCAATGCGATCGTGTACTTCGCCAAGTTCTGTTCCTCCGCCGGTCAGGCGTTCAGCGCCACCGATGCGTCGCCTGTGATCACGTTCTCGCCGTCCTGGTTCGCCACCGACACCTCGTAGGTGGCAGTGGCGCCGTCCGACGCTTTCAGCTTTCCGCTCGCGCACACAGTTTCGCCCGGGAAGACAGGCGCACGGAAGCGCGTCTTCAGCCTTCCGCCGCGCAGCCACGCTTCGCCGAACGAGCGCGTCATCAATTCCGACACCAGCGCCAGCACGAGCATACCGTGCGCGATGGTCCTGCCGTACGGCGTCCCGCGCGCGAACTCCTCGTCCAAGTGCAACGGGTTGTGGTCGCCGCTGGCGTCCGCATACTGTACCAACTGCTCCTGCGTGATGCCGCGCTCCACCGGCTGCAGGCTCTCCGGCGCGCCGGTCATTCCTCAACCTCCGGGACGGCGAGCGCCGCCCTGCCCTCCACCGCCGCTTGGCCGTCCAACTCGCCGCGCAGGTCCAGCGTGAGGAAGCGCGTCCCGCGCCGCACGCTGTTCGCCGCGACGGTCGCGGAGCAGCGCACCGCCGAGTCCATGGCGACGGGGCGGGAGAACGTCAGCTCCTGTCCAGTGTGCACCGTCCCCGCGGGCAGGCTCACGGCATCCATCGCCTCGGCCATCACCAACGCAGCCACGGCCATCGGCGGCACGAGCCCTTCATCTGCGTAGAGTGTGTTGCCGTCACCCACGGCCTGCGTGTAGGCGCCAACCATCGCGGAGGTAATGACTATCTCCCGGTCGACCAGTGCGTGGCCGGGTTCGAGCGTGTTGAGGTCCATGTCTTTGTGCTTCCCGGGCCGCGCCGGGCGCGGCGGGGGGATTATAGAACCTGCACACGCCCTGCGCTTCCGCGGCTTCCGCGTTGACGAGGCAGCGCCGCGTCCCCTACCCTGAAAGAGCGTGGCCCGCTAGCTCAATTTGGCAGAGCAGCTGACTCTTAATCAGCGGGTTGTGGGTTCGAGTCCCTCGCGGGTCACCAGTCCAACGCCGTTCATCCGGCGTCCTGTCCTCATCCTCACCGGGCTTGTGCAAGGAGGCGTACCATGGCCACGGTAAGTCTCGGATTCCTCAGCGCGAACTCGCGGGGTCACAGCACCCACTACGACGACTTCCTGCGTCTCATGCCGGAAGAGGCCGACGTGCAGATAATCCCGCTGAATCTCTGGCAGAACTCGCTCTACGACCTGGCAGGCAAGACGCGCGAGCACATCGCCCGCACCACCGCCCTCGTCGCGGAGCATGGCTGGGACGGCATCGCGCTCATGGGCGCGCCGATGCAGGTGCAGAACCCGGAGCACGTGGAGCAGTTGCGCGGCCAGTTGAACATCCCGGCCACAACGGCACTGGAGTCCGGGGCGGCGGCGGTCAAGGCGTTCGGCGCGAGCCGCATCCTGCTGCTCACCCCCTTCGATGACGGCCTGAATGCGATGCTGCGCGCGTTCCTGACCGACCAGGGGCTGGACGTCACCGTGCCCGAAACGAACCGTACAGACACCAGCCGCGAGGACGTCACCTCCACGGAGCGCAAGAGCGCGGACGAGGTCTACCGCCTCGCCGTCGACGCATTCGAGAAGTCGCCGGACGTGGACGCGGTCTACTTCCAAGGCGCCCCGCTCAACCCGCTGCTCACCGTCGAACGACTGGAAACCGACCTCGGCGTTCCGGTCGTCGCCAGCAACCCCGCGATGTTCTGGCACATCACGTCGCTGCTCGGCCACCGGCTCCCGTCGAGCGCCGACGGCTGCGGAAGGCTGCTACGTGAGTGGCCGGAGCGCGTGTGAATCACGGGCGTCGTTGATGTCCGGTCAACCGTTCGCTCGCATCCAGACCGTGTGGGCAGGCGTACAATGAAAGTGGATGAGTTAAGAGAAAGGGTGAAGCCATTCTGCACAAGCACTCTTACGGTTCAGAGTTCGCGATCGAGCAACTCCCTGATGGCTGTGAGGAAACCTCGATGGGCTGGCTGTTCGGCGCTACGCGGCAGTGGCGCGGGCCGGACGGTCTGCACGTTCGGGAGTATGGAGGAAGACTCCTCGCGCATTATGACCGTGTCGACCCGCGCCGTAACCTCGTCGGGCACTGGGTAGCCGACGCCCCGTTCGAGCTCGCGCTCGGAAGCAGCGGCGTGGTGGGTATGCTCGCCAGCGTCACCGTGAGCGCCGCCTCCACCCTCGCCTGGATCGTCGCTGCGCTGGTGACCACCGTCTCGGCCAGCATCTTTGCACGCACACGCTTCTAGCCTCCCTACCTGCTGTAGCCCGAGTCGTCCGGCGGAACGTACTGGACGCTCCTGAGCAGCGCTTCCATCACGAACGCGAAGTCGTTGAACGCCGCCAAGTGCCCCAGCTCGTTCCGCAGGCCGTCCACGAGGCCTTGCAGTGTCCACAGGTCATGGCTGACGTCCCGGAAGCCGTGGAGCGCGCTGTACCTGTCCGCCGTCAGTGCTACGACCGCCCCGAACGACAGCAGCGGGTCCGCGTACGCGGCGTCCACCCTGCCGCTGCTCACAACGTCCGTGCTCTGGCTCCAACCGCGGCCGCTCTCCGGCTCCACCCAGCGCAGCTCCACCTGTCCCAGTGCAGCTTGCTGATGGAAGTCGTCGTGCAGCTCCAGTTCGTAGAAGACCGTCGTCGCCGCGCCCGAGTAGACCTCAGCGAACTCCTTGCGGTCCTGCGTGAACGACTCGGCGGACGTAACGCGGTTCTCGTAGCCGACGATGCGCCACGCGCGCACCGCGTCCGCGTTCCACGTGACCTGCGCGCGCGTCTGATCGGCGACCGGCGATGCAAGCGCCAGCCAGTTGTCGCGGCGGAACGTCGCGCGCGCCTGCTCTTCGTCGAACAGGTAGCGGTACCAGCCGTTGCCGTGCTGCGCCAGCTGCTCCAGCAGGTGGTCGTTGTAGTTCTCGATGCCGACGCCCACGGTGATGAGCCGGAGCGAGTTCGCGCCGTCCGGCGCCGACGTGGCCTCGAGGATGGCGAACGGGTCGGTGGCGTCCACGTTCGCCACGCCGTCGGACATCAGGATGACGTAGTTGAGGGCGTCCGGGCGCTCCCGCCGCATGGTGTCCGCGTACTGCACGCCGAGGTCCAGCCCGGCCTGCACGTTGGTGCTGTTGTGCGGCGCGAGCCGGGCGATGGAGTTGATGACCGCATGGTCGTCCGGTGAGGCGTACTTGACCGTGTACTGGTGGAGCACCTCGGTGGTGAAGTGCACGACCGATATGCGGTCGTCCGCATCGAGGCTGCGGCGGATCGCTTCAGCGGCCTCGCGAGCTATGGCAACACGGTTGCCCTCGCGCATCGACCCGGAGGCGTCGAGCACCAGCGTCACGTTGAGCGGGCCGTACTGCGCCACCTCAGGGGCGTTGAACGCCACGCGCGCCATGTACCTGCCGCTGTCCAGCGGGTGCGCGATGAGGTCGGACGTGATGGTGAACCGGTCGCTGGCCGTGGGGGCGGCGTAGCCGTAGTCGAAGGCGTTCACCCACTCTTCCGCTCGTACCGACGCGGGGTCCACCTCGTAGCCCGCACGCGCCCAGTTCAGCGCCAGCTGGAACGACGTGCGATCGGTGTCCAGGCTGAACGTGGACACGTTGTCCTCCCGCGCCTCGGTGAGCGGCTGCCTCTCGTAGTCCTGGAACGTCGTCACACCCGGCTGGCCGGTCGAGCGCTCCTCCGGCGACTCTGCCGCGCTCTCCGTCATCGCCTGCGGCGCGGGCGTCGCTGTTGGCGGCGCGGGAACCGTGGTGGGCGCCGGAGCACTCTCCATCATCGCCATAGGAGTCGGAGTCGGCGCCGCACGGTACTGCTCGCCATCCACTCCGGGGACGCCCGGTATGCCCGGCGAGCCGGGAGCGCCTGATGCGTCGTCGGCCTCTTCCGGACCTGCCGCTCCGGCGGAGTCCCGGGCGCCGGCCGCCTCCATCATCGCGGGCATGGGTGTGGGCGTCCCAACGAGCGGCACAACCGCGGGTACCGGGGGCTCACTCGCCACGCCGAAGCTGTCGACATTTCCGACCGCGAACCACACCGACCCGCCGGCCACCGCGACGACCGCCACTGCCGCCGTCGCAGCAAGTGCGGGCGCAAACCGGAACCCGTCCACCGGTGTTCCGATGTCGCGGAGCACCGCCCAGAGCGGTTTGGGGTCCTGCTCGCCGAGACGGCTCTCCAGCAGCCCCCAGAGATCGGGCGTCGGTGGGACGTTGGCTGCTCGGGAGGAGAAGTGTTCCTCGAGCAGGCGCTCCATCTCCCTTTCGTTCGAATCATTCCTGTTCATCGCTGCTCACCTGCAATTCCCTGCTCATCGCTCAACCGCTGTCGCAACGCCTGGTGCGCTCGGAACAGACGCGACTTCACGGTGCCTTCGTTCAGTCCTGCCGCCCGCGCCACCTCCTGCACCGACATCTCCGCGAAGTACCGCAGCGTCACCACCTGCCGGTGCTCCGGGCTCAGCCCCGCTATCGCCTGCTGCAGCGTCTGCCGCTCCAGCCGGGACTCCAGCGACGCCGCGGGGTCCTCGGCGTCGCCGGGCCAGTCGCCGCCCTCGATGGGCGTCGTGACGACGTAGCGCCTGCGCCGCTGGTTCATCACCTCGTTCACGAGGATGCGCATGAGCCACGGTTTGAATGGACGGCCCCGCCGGAAGGTGCGTATCCCCTTCCACGCGGAGAGGAACGCCTCCTGCGCCAACTCCTCAGCGATGGCGCGGTTGCCGGTCATGTTGTATGCCGTCCCGAAGACCACGCCCTGGTACCGCTCCACGAGGTAGCGGAATGCGTCGCGGTCGCCGCGCTGGCAACGCTGAACGGCCTCGTTCTCGGTCATGCCTGCTCCAGAGATGCGGCTCCTGGATTCGGTGATGCGAGCACGCTCTACTGGATACTATGCGCGCCCGACCGGAAAGGTTCCCTGCATGACAACCCTCACTTGTCATTCCGAGCGGAGCTTGTCGACGCAGTCGATGGCGTAGCCGAGGAATCTCTCGGGTGACATCTCGCTCTCCGCAGACGTTCTCCCGAGAGATGTTTCGACTGCGCCTCGGCTTCGCCTCCGGCTGCGCTCAACATGACAAGGGTGGGAGGTCCATAACCGCGCCCCTCCCCGGTTAGCCCGTGACGTGCGGGGCGGCGAGCAGGAGCGAGGCGAGCGTCTTCGCGTCGTTCAGTTCGCCTGACCGCGCCATGCGCACCGCCTCGGCGAACGGCATGCGCTCCAGCGTGATGCGCTCGTCGTCGTCCGGCGCGAGGGGATTGGCGAACAGGCCCTTCGCCAGGAACGAGTGCAGCCGCTCCGTCATTGAGCCCGGCGCGGCGAAGAAGTTGCCGAGCTCGATCAGCTCCGCGGCGTCCAACCCTGTCTCCTCGCGCAACTCGCGCCGCGCGGCGTCGAGCGGGGAAGCGTCTTCTTCCATGACGCCCGCGGGGAACTCCAGCAGTTCGCGGCCGGCGGCCTTCCGGTACTGGCGCACCATCACGACGTTGCCGTCGTCCTCCAACGGAACGATGACGACGGAGCTCGGGTGCTGCACGATATCGCGCAGCGTCTCCTTGCCGTCCTCCAGAACGACGCGTTCAACGCGCAGCGTGACGCGCCGCCCGACCAGTTCGCTCTCTATGGCGATAGTGCGCTCGGGCTCGTCAGCCAAGACGGGCCTCGTCCGCGGCGAGCCGCCGCGCGATATGCACGGACTGCTCGGCTCCGCGCCGCAGCCGGTACACGAGCGTCTCGTAGAACTGGTCCGGCGAACCCGCCCGCAGGAAGCGGGCGCGGTAGGGGCTGCGCGACACTGTGACCGTGTCGCCCTTCCCCATCGGCACGTCGACGAACCCGTCCGCCGTCATGATGGCGTCGTGGTCGCTCTTGATGGTCAGTTCGACGGCGCAGTCCTCCGGCACGACGACCGGCGCGTCGAGGTCGCCGTGGGTCGCGACGGGCACGATCACCATGTCGCCGGACGCGGGGTACAGTATCGGGCCACCCGCCGCGAGCGCGTATGCCGTGCTGCCGGTCGCCGTGGAAACGATGACGGCATCAGCCTGGTACGTGGTGAGTTCGACGCCGTTGACGGCGACGCCGACGCGTGTGAGATGGGCGATGCGCCCCCTGCCCACGACGACGTCGTTCAGAACGGCGGCGGAGCCGCTGCTCTTACCCGCTGAGCCCTTGAACGCCTGCACCATGCGGCGCTCGTCTATCCACGTGAACCCGCCCTCGAGGTACTGAGGTACGAGTTCCAGCGCGTCCGCAGCCTCGATCTCGGTGAGGAAGCCGAGACGTCCGAGGTTCACGCCGAGGAGCGGGACGTCGGCCTCTGCGGCCATGCGCGCCGCCCGGAGGAGGGTGCCGTCGCCGCCGACCGTGATGAGCGCGGCAGGAGCGAGTTCCGCAAGCACTCCCTCGCCGGTAGAGGTCGACAACAGCGGGTGGCTCGTGCCGAGCGCGTCCGCCAACTCCTCGGCGAGCGGCTGAGCACGATCAGAGACGGTGTTATAGAGGATGGCTGCCTGTGTCGGGTCTATCTTCACGGCGCACCTCGTTGGTCATTATACGGGTCGCTCGCCGGAACCGCCGCCGCACTATCCGATGCGCCACATGGTTTGCGTTGTGTAGAATCAGCAGGCGCCCCGCACGGCCTGCATCCCATCAGACCAACGCCTTGAAGAACCCTGGTACACCCGGAGCGACGAGATGCCCCTGTACGAAGAGTTGAAGGTATTCTCCGGCAACTCCAACCCCGCGCTAGCCGCCGAGATCGCCGGTTACCTTGGGCTGCCGCTCAGCGAGTTGGAGGCGTTCAAGTTCAGCAACGACAACACCTTCGTCCGCATCAATGAGAACGTGCGCCAGCGCGACGTCTTCCTCGTGCAGTCGTTCTGCGTCCCCGTGAACGACAACGTGATGGAGATGCTCATCATGATCGACGCCGCCAAGCGGGCGTCTGCGGGGCGCATCACGGCGGTCATCCCCTACTACGGCTACGGGCGCACGGACAAGAAGGACCAGCCCCGCGTGCCCATCACCGCACGGCTCATCGCCGACCTGCTCACCACGGCGGGAGCAGATCGCGTGCTCACGATGGACCTGCACGCCGGGCAGATACAGGGTTTCTTCAACATCCCCGTGGACGAGTTGACCGCGCTGCCCATCATCGTTGACCACTTCACCGCGATGGGGATCGAGAACCCCGTCGCCGTCGCCGTGGACATCGGCGGATCGAAGCGAGCGCGCGACATGGCCGAGGAGCTGGGCGCGCCGCTCGCCATCATCGAGAAGCGCCGCACGGGGAACAACGACAAGAGCGAACTGCTCAATATCATCGGCGAGGTGGAAGGCAAGACCGCCATCCTCATGGACGACGAGGTAGACACGGCCGGCACGATGGTGAACGCAGCGGTTGCGCTGGAGAACGCCGGCGTGAAGGCGGTCTACGCTTCCTCCACGCACGCATTGCTCTCCGGCGGCGCGCCGGGACGGCTGAAGGGCAGTCCGATACAGGAGTACGTCTGCACGAACACCATCCCGATACCCCCCGAGAAGATGACCGACCGCTTCAAGATCGTCTCCGTCGCCCCGCTGCTGGGCGAGGCGATCCACCGCATCCACACCGGAACGTCTGTCGGCGCGATGTTCCAGAAGCGGGCCCATGCCTGACGACCGTGCATACGCGCGGTACGACCTGGGCGTCTGCGCCTTCGTCGAGCCGGAGTCGGTCGGCCAGCCGGGCCGCCGCTTCTTCCGCCTGCGCGCTTCCGGCGAGCACGGCTCCGCGCTCCTCTGGCTGGAGAAAGAGGAGCTGCACGAGCTCGCCACCACCATCAAACGTCTCCTCCGTACCGCCGTCCGCGTCACCGGCGAGCCTGTTGCGGCAGCGAGTGCCGACACCCGCGCCGACCACGACCACAAGGTCTTCGCCCTCTCACTCGGACACGACCGCTCGACCGGACGCTACATGCTGCTGGCGCAGTGCTCCGACGAGGAGGACGACGCCATCGCCCTGTGGATCGAGCACGACACGCTCGACTGGCTCGCCGACCGCGCATTCGAGGTGTGCGATGCCGGACGCCCGCGGTGCGCGCTCTGCGGAGCGGCGGCTCCGGCTGACGAGACCCACGCCTGCCCGCGCGCGAACTGACCCATGCCCCTCTACGCCGACTACCCCCACGCTGAGATAGCAGCGGGACGGCACGACGTGCCGCCGTCATCGCCCGACGCCGAGCGCTTCGTCTGCGAGGCGGAGGTCGGCGACGGCTGGCTCCACCCCTACGCATCCAACTACACGTTCGTCGTGCGGCTCTCGTGCGGCAACCAGCAAGGCTACGGCGTCTACAAACCGCAGGCAGGCGAACGGCCCTTGTGGGACTTCCCCACCGGCACGCTGGGCCATCGTGAGTGTGCGACGTACGAGTTCGCAAAGGCGCTCGGCTGGGGGTCGATACCCCCCACGGTCCTGCGCGAAGGCGAGGCGGGCGAGGGCTCGCTCCAACTGTTCGTGCCGCACGACCCCGACTCGAACTTCTTCACGCTACGGGACGAGCACCCGGATGAGACGCTGCGCCTCGCCGTCTTCGACCTGTTGGCGAACAACGCGGACCGCAAGGGCGGGCACTGCTTCCTGGGACCGGACGGGTGCCTGTGGGCCGTGGACAACGGGCTGACGTTCCACGAGGACCACAAGCTGCGCACGGTGATATGGGACTACTCCGGCGACCCCATTCCCTCCGCCCTGCTCACCGACATCGAACGCGTCGCGGACGACCTCGATTCGGGCGGCGCGTGCGCTCAGTCGCTCGCCGCCCTGCTGGGCGGCGCGGAGGTCCAAGCGCTCCGGGAGCGGATGCGGCGCGTGCTGGCGGAGCCGGTCATGCCGTCGCCCCGCACTCGCCGCGACCTGCCGTGGCCGTGGCTGTAGAGGACGCTATCCCGCTGTCCGAGGAAAGGACTATTGCGCCTGCCTGGACGGAGCCGCCGGCGCGGCTTCGGACGGCGGGCCCTTGCCGAACGCCTTGGCAACGCGCGCACGCAACTGGCGGATGGGGTACGTCTTCAGCGAAACGCCCGACGTGATGATCTCCACCGTCTCGCGCCTCCCCAGCACCAGCGAGCCGCGCCAGCGGCGCAGTTCGCTCGGACGCGGGTCGACGCCCGGGGAGGTGGCGAACGTCTCGAACTGCGCCCACTCCTTCGTGCGGGGGTTGCGGAGCATCGCCGCGCCCCCGGCCTCCTGCACCGCGAGGATGCCTGTCGCGAGGTCCCAGACCCACGGGCCGTTGAAGACGGTGTAATCGAACACGCCGCGCGCCGTCATCGCCATCTCGTAGCCGGCGCTCCCCGTGTTCCGCAGGTCGCCCAGGCGTCGACGCATGTTCCGGCGGGGCGTGAACATCCGCAGGAAGTAGCCGGGGACCGAGGCCATCCGCCGGGGCGGGTCGGACGTCTCGATGCTCAGCGGCACGTCGTCCTGGAACGCTCCGCCCCCGCGTCTCGAATGGACCACGCGTCCGTCCATGCTGCCGATGTGCGGGATGTAGATAGCCCCGGCAGCCGGGGCGCCGCGCTCCAGCGCGCACACCATGCAGGCGAACATCGGCAGGCCGTGCAGGAAGTTCGTCGTTCCGTCGAGCGGGTCGACCACCCAGGTGATCTCCTTCGGGTCGTCGCTCTCGGACTCCGTCTCCTCCGTGACGATGGCGTGCTCCGGGAAGCGCCGCGACAGCTCCCCGCGGAGATATTCGTCCGCGGCGTGGTCGGCGTCGGTGACGGGGTTGCGGTTGTTCGCGGACTTGTAGTCGATGCTCAGGGGCTGGTCGAAGTACCGGAGGAGGATGGCGCCCGCCTCCCGAACGAGGTCGGACGCCTGCTGTTCTAACTCGGTGAGTTGAGCGTCGTCGAGCACGCAGTCATTGTACACGCGCCCTGCCCGCGCGGTGCGTTGATATACTCGGGCGGCATGGCTGACCCAACCGGCAAGCGCGAGCACAACGTCGTCATCATCCCCGGCGACGGCATCGGCCCAGAACTCACCGGCGCGGCGCTGGCCGTCCTGGAGGCGGTGGAGGAGGCGTCCGGCGGTTTCCACCTGGACCTGGACGTCCATCGCGGCGGCGCGGCGCTCTACCAGGAGACGGGCGCGAACCTCTCGGCAGAGTCGATCGCAGCCGTTCGTGCTGCGGACGCCACGATGAAGGGGCCGGTGGGACTGCCGGAGGTACGCCTGCCCGACGGCACGGAAGCCGGCGTGCTCGGCGGCGTGCTCCGCACCGGCCTCGACGTCTACGCCAACGTGCGCCCCATCCGGCTGCTGCCGGGGGCGGAGGCGCCCATCAAGGCGGAGCCCGGCGAGGTGGACTACGTCATCGTGCGGGAGAACACCGAGGGGCTGTATCTCTCTCGCGGCAAGGGCGTGCAGACCAACGACGCAGCGGCAGACACGCTGCTGATCACGCGGAAGGGAACGGAGCGCGTCGTCCGACGGGCGTTCGAGATCGCGCGGCAACGGAACGGAGCGCCGTCCGACGGCGTCCGCCGCGTGACGTGCGTGGACAAGGCGAACGTCCTGCCATCCATGGCGTTCTTCCGCCGCGTGTTCGACGAGGTCGCCGGGGAGTACCCGGACGTGCAGGGTGAGCATCTGTACGCCGACGCCGCGGCGCAGGCGCTGGTGGTGCGTCCGCAGCATTTCGACGTGCTGGTGATGGAGAACTTCCTCGGCGACATCCTCAGCGACCTCGGCGGTGGAACGGTCGGCGGCATCGGCCTCTGCCCGTCCGGCAACATCGGCGACGAGCACGCCTATTTCGAGCCCATCCACGGCTCCGCGCCCGACATCGCGGGGCAGGACAAAGCGAACCCCGTCTCGCAGGTGCTCACGCTCGCGATGATGCTCGACTACCTCGGCGAGGGCCCCGCAGCGGAGCTGACCCGCCGGGCGGTCGAGGAGTCGCTGAAGAGCGGCGCCCTCGCCATAGGAGAGTACGGCCAGCCGGTCGGGGGCACGCGCGCCGCGGGCGAGACGATAGCCCGGGTCGCTCGGACGCTCCATGGCTGACGACGCGCGGTCCGAGCAGCAGACGTACGCGTCATCCGGCGTCGACACCGACGAGGCCGCCAGGGGCCTCTCCGGCCTGCTTCGATGGGTCGCACAGACCTCTGCGTTCGCCGAGGGGGTCGGCGCATCACCCGTCCCCGGCGGCTTCTTCGCCGCCGTCCTGCCACTCGACGAGCGCCTCTCGCTGGCCATCTCGACGGACGGCGTCGGCTCAAAGAGCGTGCTCGCGCAGCTCACCGGCGACTTCGAGTCGATCGGCTGGGACTGCGTCGCCGTCAACGTGAACGACATCGTCTGCACAGGCGCGCGTCCCATCGCGCTCCTGGACTACATCGTGCTCCAGCACCCGCACGGAGATATGCTGGCCGCGCTCGGCAAGGGGATGCGCGACGCCGCCGAACGAGCACGCGTCGCCATCGTTGGCGGCGAGCTCTCGCAGCACCCTGACACGCTCACCGGCCCGCGCGAGGGGTACGCGTTCGACATCTCAGCAACGTGCGTCGGCGTGCTGGAGGACGGAGCGGCGCCCATCACCGGAGCCACCATCCGCCCCGGCGACGCGGTCATCGGCATGACGAGCAACGGCATCCACGCGAACGGGCTGACGCTCGCGCGGAGCGTCCTGCTGGGCGGGGACGCACACGAGACCGTCGGACTCGCGCTGCCGGAGTGCGGGCGCACCGTCGGCGAAGAGCTGCTCCGTCGCACGCACGTATACGTGCCGGAGGTGAGGGCGATGCTCCGCGCCGGAGTGGACGTGCACGGCCTCGCCCATATATCCGGCGACGGCCTGCTGAACCTGCTCCGCCTCGACGCGGACGTCGAGTACCACCTCGACGCCCTGCCCGCGCCGCAGCCCGTATTCGAGGTGATCCGGCGCGAGGGCAACGTGGCGCTCGCGGAGATGTACCGCGTCTACAACATGGGCATCGGCTTCTGCGCCGTGGTGCCCGCTTCGGCGGCGGACGATGCGCTCGCGGCCATCGCCGCTGCCGGAGGCGAGGCGTCGGTCATCGGGACGGTGCGCGAGGGCAGGCGGCGGGTCGTGCTGCCGCAACAGGGGCTGGTGGGAGAAGACAGCGCGTTTACGCAGGCGTAGCGGTGCGCCGCCGTGGGCGCGGGCTGGTATCATAGGCGCATGCAAGTCCTGCTCGGTGGGCCCAGAGGTTTCTGCGCCGGGGTCGTGCGCGCGATAGATATCGTCGAACTCGCGCTCGAACGGTTCGGCGCTCCCGTCTACGTAAGGCATGAGATCGTCCACAACAAGCACGTCGTGGACAGCCTCCGCAAGAAGGGCGCCATCTTCATCGAAGAGACCGAGGAAGCCCCGAACGGCTCTACCATCATCTTCAGCGCGCACGGCGTCGCTCCGGAGGTATGGAAGGCAGCGGAAGAGCGCAACCTGAACGTCATCGACGCCACCTGCCCGCTCGTCACCAAGGTGCACATGGAGTCGAAGAAGTACGCCCGCGAGGGCTATTCGATCATCGTTGTCGGACACGAGGGACACCCCGAGGTCATCGGCACCCTCGGGCAATCGCCCGATGCCTCGCAACTCGTCGACAACGACGAGGACGCCCAGAGCGCGGCTGTCGCCGACCCCAACCGCGTCGTGGCGCTCACACAGACCACGTTGAGCGTGGACGACACGCACGAGATCATCGGAACGCTGCGCGAGCGCTTCCCGAACATCGTCGCGCGGAACGACATCTGCTACGCGACGACGAACCGGCAGGACGCGGTCAAGGAGCTGGCGCAGCAGGTGGACGTGGTGATCGTGGTCGGAGCGCAGAACAGCTCCAACTGCAACCGGCTCCGCGAGGTCGCCGAGCAGACGGGCGTGCCGTCCTACCTCGTGGACGACGCCTCGGCCATAGACCCCGCCTGGCTCGAGGGCGTGGAGCGCGTCGGCATCACGTCGGGTGCATCGACCCCGGAATCGCTCGTGGAGGGCGTCATCGACCTGCTCAAGCCCGACTCCGTCGAGACGGTCGAGGTGACGCAGGAGAACGTGGAGTTCGTCCTGCCGAAGCAGTTGCGCGGCGACGGCGCTGAACAGCCGGAGCGCCGGACGCAGATCAGGGGCGGCGCGGCCTAGGCCGCTTCTTCCTACCCTACCCCACCATGAGCGCGTCTGCACCCCGGCGGTAGACCTGCAACGACTGCACCGGGTTGCGGTTCACGAGTTCACGGCCGTACATCGGGTGCACCATGCTCCGCACCTCGTGCTCCAGTTCGTAGAGCGTCTCGCCCGTCTCGGGGTCGGTGATGTTCACGAACCGGTACTGCGAGGCGTTGCTCTCCTCTGTGATGAGGTCCATCTCCTGCAGCGCCTTGTGCGGGCCCGAGAAGTCCGCGATGTAGACCGCGATGTGGTGATTGTCGTAGGGCCGCGCCTCGTCCGGGTCCTCCCGGAAGAGCATCGCTTGGTGCCTGCCCGCCTGCACGCGCGCCGTCGGAGAGCCGCGGCGCTCCACCACGTCCGCTGTCGCGCCCATCACCTGCCCGTAGAAGCGGGCGATGCCCGGCGCAGTGCCTGCCGGAACGTTGAAGATGAGGTACTCCAGCCCGATGTTCGCGCCCCCCATACGCTCGCCGTCCGCCGGATGGCAGCGGATGCGGTTGCCCCATGGACACGTAACGTCCAGGTTGCCCCCTTCCCGCTCGACGGCGAACTGCGTCCCCTCGAGGCGCGGGGCGATCCTGTCGAGCCGCTCCTCCAACTCATCGACGTCCGGCGCGATCAGGCCGATGCGTCCGCGCAGCACCTGCGCCGAGTCCCGGGTCGGCAGGTGGAACTGCTCTCTGCCTATGTTCACCCACATGTTCTCCAACCCGACGGTCATGTACGGGTCGCGGGTGTGGCCCATGCCGACGATGTGGAAGAGCGTCGACATCTGCTGGTCGGGCACGGTGAGGTTGATGTGGTCGAGCGAGACGATGTTGCCGAAGTCCTGGTCGGTGCGGTCGTAGTCCGTCATTGCTAACGCCTCCTTAAGCGTTCGGTAAGCATCGGTGTGAACGGCGCGATTATAGGACGAACTCGGTCAAGTTGTGTTGACCGCCTCCGAAAACGTCCCGGATAATCGCTCGCAGAGGCCACGCCGGCGCAAGCGCCCGGCGGGTGGGCGGCAGGCGGATGTTCGGAAGCGTCGCAACCAGCACACACTCCATAGACCAGTACGCCCCGTACGTCGGCGAAGCGGCCATCGAGTCGCTCCGCGCGGCAGCCGCGCCCCTGCGCGGCGCACGCGTGCTCTACCTCTCCTCCCCCGCGGCGAGTGGCGCCGTGCGCCGGCTGCTCCAGAGCTCCGTCCCCCTGCTGGCGGACCTCGGCCTGAACATCCAGTGGCAGCAGGTGCGCATAGCCGCCGAGTACGTGGAGATGGACCGGGCGCTCCGCCGGGCGCTCTCCGGGTACGCCGGGGGCTGGCACGAACACCGCGAGAGTGAATGGCGCGAGTTCAACCAGGGGAACGCGCAGATGTTCGACGAGGACTTCGACATCGTCGTCGTGCACCACTCCGCGTCAGTTGGGCTCCACGCCGCGCTCACGCAACTGCACGGGCACGCTCCTCCGGGCGTCTGGCTGTGGCATTCCCACCGCGACTACCGCAACGCCGTGCCGAACGCGTGGTCGCTCATCCGGCAGCACGCGGACGACTTCGACGCGTCTGTCTACGACTACAGGCCGTTCATCCGCGACGACGCCCCGACTCCACGCACGTTCGTTGTTGCGCCGGGCGTCGACCCGCTCAGCCCCAGCGCACGCCCCGTATCCGACGAGGTGCGCGAGACGATCCTCGCCCAGCGCGGGCTGAACGTGAACCAGCCGGTGATCGGACAGATCGTGCTCAGCATGCGCGACGACGACCCGGAGCGGGTGCTGGACACCTTCGCCCTGGTCCGGCAGCACCGCCCGGACGTGCAACTGGTCATCACGAACCTCGTCACCGACGAACCGGCCCTCGCCGAGAAGCTCAACGCCCTGCGCCAGCGCGCGCAACAGCTGGGGGGAGTGCTGGTGCTCTCGGAGATGGACCGGGTCGGTAACGTGGAGCTCTCCGCCCTGCGGGAAGAGGCGACGGTGCTCATCCACGAGGGCTACCCGCGCGGCATCTCAGTGGAACTGCTCGAGGAGATGTGGCAGTCACGCCCCATCGTCAGCGCTCGCAGCTCGGTCGCTGAGGCGCTGCTCATCGAGGGGAGAACGGCGCTGCTCGCCGACAGCACGGAGGAGCAGGCCGCAGCCATCGAGCGTCTGCTGAGAAGCCCCAGGATGGCAGCCCGCATCGGGCAGGCGGCGCACCGGCACGTTGCCCGGCGTCACCTCATCACCCACTACCTCGCCAACTACCTCAAGGTCCTCCAGCAGATGCTGAAGCGGCGGCGAACCTCGAGGCGCTGAATGCCCACGCCCGTTCCCATCACCCCCAAGGCGCTGCACGAGTACGAGCCCCACGTCGGCGAGGAGCGCATAGCAGAGCTCCGCGCTCTCGCCGCGCCCCTGAAGGGCGCGCGGGTGCTGCACCTGAACGCGACCGCGTTCGGCGGAGGCGTCGCGGAGATACTCAACAGCTTCATCCCGCTCCTGCGCGACGTTGGCATCGACGCACACTGGCACGTGATGGAAGCCTCCGCCGAGTTCTTCAACGTCACCAAGAGCATGCACAACGCAATGCAGGGCATGTACATACCCTGGAACAAGGCGATGGCCGACCTCTGGCGGGAGACCAATGAGGCGAACGCCAACGCGATGGACGGGAAGTATGACTTCGTCTACATCCACGACCCGCAGCCCGCCGGCATCCTGGAGTACCTGCGCGAGCGCGACCCGGACATGCTCGGCGCGAAGTGGGTCTGGCGCTGCCACCTCGACACGACAGAAGCGCTGCCTGAGGTTTGGGGCTTCCTGCGCGGCTACATCTCCATCTACGACGCGCTCGTGTTCACCCTCGCGGAGTACGTCAAGGAGCCCATCGTCGGCCCGAAACTGGAGATCATCTGGCCGGCGATAGACCCCACGAGCACCAAGAACTCGGAGATATCGCCCGTCGTCGTCAGGGACATCCTCGCCCGCTACGAGATCGACCCCGACCGGCCCATCATCGCTCAGATATCACGGTTCGACCCGTGGAAAGACCCGCTCGGTGTGCTCGACGTCTACAAGACGCTCAAGGAAGAGTATCCCGCCCTCCAACTGCTCATGGTCGCCGCGATGGCGAACGACGACCCGGAAGCGTGGTCGTTCTACGAGCGCATCGTGCGGAAGGCCGGCGAGGACTACGACATCCACGTGCTGACGAACCTCAACGGCGTCGGCAACCTCGAGGTGAACGCCTTCCAGAGCGCTGCCGACGTGCTGCTGCAGAAGTCCATCCGGGAGGGGTTCGGGCTCGTCATCTCCGAGGCGCTCTGGAAGTCGAAAGCCCTCGTGGGCAGCCACGCCGGCGGCATACCGCTCCAGCTGGACTACGGGCACGCGGGGCCCGTCGCAGGCACCACGCAGGAGTTCGTGGACGCCATCCGTACGCTGCTGGAAGACGAGCGCGCACGCAAGGAGATGGGGAAGCGCGGCAAGGAGCACGTCCGGGAGCACTTCCTGACGACCCGCCTGCTCAAGGACCATCTCCGCTTGATGAACTCGCTCGCCGGGGTAACATAGCGGCGCGATGACCGGTAGCAACGCAGTCCTGGGGATAGACGTCGGCGGCACCAAGATACTCGCCCTTGCCGCACGACCGGACGGCACGACGCTCGCGTCCGCCGTCGCGGAGACGCCGTCGCGGGACAAGGCGGAGCGCGTCATATCCGCGATGGCGGAGACCGCCCGCGCGGCCATGGCGCAGGCGGGGCTGGGGGCGGATGACATCGGCTCCGCAGGCGTGGCCGCCGCCGGCGCCATAGATGCGCACGCCGGGACCATCGTGCACTCCCCGCACCTGTCTACGATGTCGAACACGCCCGTGGTAGCGATGCTCAGCCAGCTGCTCGGTATGCCGGTTGCCATCGGCAACGACGCGAACGTCGCTGCGCTCGGGGAGCAGCGCTACGGCGCGGGCAAGGGCGTGCAGGACCTCGTCTTCCTCACCATCAGCACCGGCATCGGCGCCGGGGTCATCATCGGCGGGAAGCTCTTCACCGGGTCGGCCGGGTACGCCGGAGAGGTCGGGCACATGACGGTGGACGCCCACGGCCCCTACGGCGCGAGCACGGTGCCCGGCGCATGGGAGTCGCTCTGCTCAGGCACGGCGCTGGCGCGCATCGCGACGGAACGCATCACCGCAGGGGAGCGCTCCTCGATGAGCGCCGCGCTGCACGACACCAACCGGGAAGGGCTGACCGCGCGCGACGTCTTCGCAGCCTGCCGCTCCGGCGACGCGCTCGCGCAGGACATCGTCGCCGACGCTATCGTCTACCTCGGCGCGGGCCTCACGAGCCTCGTGAACCTGCTCAACCCTGCGAAGATCATCATCGGCGGCGGGCTCTCCAACGAGTGGGACGCCTACATCGCACCCGCCGTCGCGTTGATGCGCGAGCAGTCGTTCGCGGGCATCGGCAAACTCACGCCGGTCGTCCCGCCCGCGCTCGGCGCGGAGGCCGGAGCGCTCGGCGCAGTCGCCCTCGCCAGCGACGCGCTCTTGTCATAGCACACCGCCTGCTCTGCTATACTCACCGATGGCCTGCGCCCGGCTGCGGCGCAGGCCGGTAGTGTGTTATCGGGACGTTCCCCGGGAACGAGTCAGGAGTGTTGCGATGCCCGCTTACGGCATCGTCGGCGCCCAATGGGGCGACGAGGGCAAAGGAAAGGTCGTTGACTTCCTCGCGGAGGAGGCGGACGTCGTCGTTCGCTACTCCGGCGGCAGCAACGCCGGCCATACGGTCATCAACGAGAAGGGCGAGTTCGCCCTGCATCTCATACCGTCCGGCATCTTCCGCCCGCACGTAGACGCAGTCATCGGCCCCGGAGTCGTGCTCGATCCCGTCGTGCTGCTCGGCGAACTGGAGAGCCTCAACGAGCGGGGCGTGGACACCGGCCGCCTCTTCATCAGCGACCACACCCACATCGTCATGCCCTACCACATCATGCTGGACCAGCTGGAGGAGCAGGCGCGAGGCAACAACGCCATCGGCACCACGGGACGCGGCATCGGCCCCACCTACGTCGACAAGGTCGCCCGCACCGGCATCCGCCTCGGCGACCTCCTGGACGAAACGTACCTCGGGTCCCGTCTGGAGAACGTCGTCGCGCAGAAGAACCGCCTCCTCACCAGGGTGTTCGACGCCGAACCGATCGACTTCGACGCGCTGTACGCTCAGGTGCGGTCGTGGGGCGACGCGCTCCGGCCCTATGTCGCATCGGTGGAGCACCGCATCCTGGACAGGCTCGCACGCGGCGCCCGCGTCGTGCTGGAGGGTGCGCAGGGCGCGATGCTCGACCTCGACCACGGCACCTATCCCTACGTTACGTCTTCGTCTGTGTCCATCGGCGGGGCCTGCACCGGCCTCGGCATCTCGCCGCGCGAGATCGTCGGCATCATCGGCGTCTTCAAGGCGTACTCCACCCGCGTCGGCGCAGGGCCGATGACGACCGAACTGGACGACGAGGTGGGACGCGACATCCGCGAGCGCGCGTGGGAGTACGGCACGACGACCGGGCGCCCCCGGCGCGTCGGCTGGTTCGACGGCCTCGCGGCGCGCTACTCCGCGACCATCAACGGCTTCACCTCCGCCGTGCTCACGCGGCTCGACGTGCTGGACGGCATCGACCCCGTGAAGATATGCACCGCCTACGAGGCGGACGGCAAGCGTATCCACCGGTTCCCCAGCGAGCCCGGTCTGCTGGAGCGCGCCACGCCGGTCTGGGAGGAGATGCCCGGCTGGAGCGCGCCGACCGCAGGCATCACGGAGATATCCCAGCTGCCCCCGGAGGCGTCGGCCTACGTCCGTCGTATAGAGGACGTGATAGGCTGCCCCATAGACCTGATATCCACCGGCCCGCGCCGCGACGAGAGCATCGTCGTGCGGCCCATCATCCTGCGCTGACACGCGCCGGAGCAGAATCGACACGGAGGAGCAGACGCGCATGAAACTCGGCTTTTTCAACGACTGGACGCTCGGCGTCGTCAAGAACGACACCCACATCGTGGACGTTTCGGAGGCGCTGGCGGGCGTGCACGCCCACGGCGCGCAGGAGATGATCAAGCTCGTCATCTCCCACTTCGAGCAGGTGCGCGACCCGTTCCAGAAGCTCTGCGACGTCTCTGAGGGCGTGCCATTGGAGAGCGTACGCATCCGCCCGCCGATCCCCCGGCCCGACCAGATCTTCTGCATGGCCGTGAACTACCTCGAGTTCGGCCAGCGGCCCATGCCCGAGATCGACTGCTTCCAGAAGTCGTCCGACTGCGTCATCGGCGACGGCGACACCGTCCACCTCAGCCCGGACTGCCACGCCACCATCTTCCACCACGAGGCCGAGCTTGCGGTCGTGATGGGCGCGGACGCCAAGAACGTCTCGCAGGACGAGGCGATGGACAAGGTGTTCGGCTACACCGGCTTCATCGACGTCTCCGCCCGCGGGTTCGAGCCCGGCGGTCGCACGAGCTTCTTCCAGGTGAAGTCATGGCCCACGTTCGGCCCCATGGGACCGTTCATCGTCACGAAGGACGAGGTCCCCGACCCGCACGACGTGAGCCTGCACATCGCCAACAACGGCGAGGACCGGCAGGCGTTCAACACGGACGACATGGCGCACAAGATCCCGGAGTGCATCGAGTTCATCTCCCGCATCGCCCACCTGCGCGCCGGGGACGTCATCAGCACCGGCACGAACCACCAGGGACTCGGCGCGCTGCAGGACGGCGACCGCATCGACTTCACCATCGGCGGCATCGGCACGCTCCACGTCAACGTGGAAGATCCCGCGAAGCGCGAGTGGCGGCGCGGCGTGGACACGGAGATGGCGGAGCGCATGCGGCAGGCCGGCGGCTCGTCCATGGGGATGGGCCCGCGCTCCTGAGCCACACGCAGAGCAGCGCGTTTGATCCCTTCCCCCTTGATGGGGGAAGGTCAGGATGGGGGTGAGCGATGACGACCAGCAACCCCGCGATACGCGTAGCGGTGCACGGCGCGGCGGGCCGCGTTGGACGTGAGGTGCTCCGCGCCGTCGCCGGAGCGCCGGACATGACGCTCACCGCAGCGATCGACCGCGTACCCCCGGACGAACTGGCGGCGCTGCCGGTCGACGTCCCCTACTACACCGACGTAAGAGAAGCGCTGACAGCGCAGCCCTCGGACGCCGTCGTCGACTTCAGCCTCGCACAGGCGACGCTGGAGATGCTCCCGCAGGCGCTGGCGCTCGGCGCGCGGCCCGTCATCGGCACCACGGGCTTCACGCCGGAGCAGATCGAGCGCATCGGCGCGCTCTGCGCCGGGCACAACCTTGGCGGCTTCCTCGCTCCGAACTTCACGATAGGCGCGGTGCTGCTTACGAAACTGGCAGCCATTGCCGCTCCATACTTCGAGTACGCCGACATCGTGGAGGAGCACCACGAGATGAAGGTGGACGCGCCGTCCGGCACCGCGCTCGGCATCGCGAAGGCGGTACACGAGGCGCACCCGGAGCGGTTCGCCCACAACGACCCGGAGCGGGAGCCGCTGGCGGGCACACGCGGCGGCGACTACGAGGGCATCAGCATCCACGCCGCGCGCATGCCCGGGCGCATGGCGCACCATCAGGTCACGTTCGGCGGACCGGGGCAGACCCTCTCCCTCCGCCACGACACCACCGACCGCGAGTGCTACATGCCCGGCGTCCTCATGGCCGTCCGCAGGGTCGGCGACCTCACCGGCCTCACCGTGGGGCTCGACAAGCTCATGGGGCTGTAGGAACGTCTGGTATCATCTAACGAGTACGTACGCGCCTCGCCCTTCGGCGAGGCGAAGGAGATACCGCCGTGGCCCACCCGAGAGTAACCATCGTCGGCGCCACCGGCGCGGTCGGCAAGGTTGCCCTGGCCGTGCTGGAGGAGCGCGCTTTCCCCATGGAGAGCCTCCGGCTCACCGCGTCCCCGCGCTCCGTTGGGAAGAAGATGACGTTCGAGGGCGAGGAGATCACGGTGGAGGCGACCGCGCCGGACGTCTTCGCCGAGTCCGACATCGCGTTCATCTCCGCGAACGACGACATCAGCCGCGACATGGCGGTCGCCGCGAAGGAGCGCGGCTGCGTCGTCATCGACGACAGCGGCGTCTGGCGTATGGACCCGGACGTGCCGCTCGTCGTGCCCGAGATCAACGCCGGCGACGTCGACGGGCACAGCGGCATCCTCTCCATCCCCAACTGCTCGACCACCCCGCTCGTCATGGTGCTCGACGCGCTCCGGCAGGCGAGCCCCATCCGGCGCGTCATCGCCGCCACCTACCAGTCCGTCACCGGCACCGGCACAGCGGCCCTCGCCGAGCTGGAGGAGCAGTCGCGGGACTACTTCGTAGGCAACGAGCCCCGCACCGACCAGTACCCGCACCCCATCGCCTTCAACCTCCTCCCGCACGTCGGCTCCTTCCGCGACGGCGGCCACACCTCCGAAGAGACGAAGATGCTGAACGAGTCGCGGAAGATCCTGCACGACCCGGACCTGCCGGTCTCGGCAACCTGCGTCCGCGTGCCCGTGCGCGTGTGCCACAGCGAGGCCGTCAACGTCGAGTTTGAGCGCGCCATCAGCCCCGGCGAAGCGCGCGAACTGCTCGCGGGCTATCCCGGCATCGCGGTCGTCGACGACCCCGCAACGAACGCCTACCCCATGCCGCTCGACGGCGAAGGGCGGGACGAGGTGTTCGTCGGGCGCATCCGCGAGGACGTTGCGCTCCCCAACGGGCTCGCGCTCTGGCTCGTCTCCGACAACCTCCGCAAGGGCGCGGCCACCAACGCCGTGCAGATAGCGGAGGAGATCGTGGCGCGCGGCCTCTGGCGCAGGGGCAAGGCCCGCTCGACAGCGGGAGCAACCGCCTAGCCCAGCAGCACCCGCTCGTCGCCGACGCGGCGCGTCACCTTCTCGTCGTCCAGGTGCTCCAGCAACGCGAGCGTGTACTTGCGCGACGTCCCCAGCAGGTCGCGCACCTCCGCGACCGTCACCCTGCCCTGCGCGCGCAGCAGCGCCATCACCTCGCCCGCGATACGCTCGTACGTCGCAGCGTCGAACACGACTCCCTGCGACGCGCGCACGACGCGCCCCTGCTCCGCGAGCAGCGCCAGCAATTCGGGCGCGACCGTGGGCGCTTCCTGCGGGAACGGGTCGCGCTCCAGGGCCCCGACGAACGCATCCATCGCCGACCGCTGCTGCGCCGTCACCTCCACGCTGTGCTCCGGCAGGTGCAGCACGCCTCCCGACGCGCTCACGACGCCGGACGCGACCAGCCGGTCGAGGGTGGGCTGGGCAGCGTTCCCTCGCAGACCGAGCCTGCTGCGCAGCTCCTCGCGTGTCATCCCCTCGCGCAGCGGAAACTCGCGATGGAACGCACCGAGCGCCGAGCACGCCTGCCCGCATAACCGCCCCCACCCTGCCGCCGTGTACAGCTGTGTACCCGCCGTGACTCCCTCTGCACCGAGCGAGACCGCCGATCCTTCCGCCACTGCTTCCCGCGCAAGCGCAAGCGCCTCGGCCTCGGAAACGTTGGCGCGGCGAGCGAGTGCGCCGACGCTCGCGGGCTCCTGGTCTTCGAGCGCCGACACCAACTGCGCCGTGGGACTCCCTTCAGCGAGGCGCGACAGCCGCTCGAACAGCGGCGCGCGGCGGCGGCGGTGACGCTTCACGTCCACGTCCACGACCGTCCCTCCGCCGAGCGTGGCGTCCGCAGAGCGCAGCACGAAGTGATCGCCGCGCACAACGGCAACCGGCTCCTCCAGCCACAGCTGCGCCCACGCCTCCCCGCCGGGCGCGAGTTCGTCTTCCTCCAGCAGCCGCACCTTGGCGCGGGCCTCGGCGGCGAATGCGTGGAACGTCGCGGGAAAGTTGTGGCGGATGCCGTGCGGCGCGTCGCTCAGCAGGTGAAGGCGCACGTCGACCGCGCGGGTGGCCCGCAGCCAGCCCGGCCTCGTCAGCACGCCCCCCCGGGCTATCTCCTGAGCGCTCACGCCGCTCAGGTTCACGGCCACCCGGTTGCCGGGCGAGGCTGCGTCGATCTTCTGCCGGTGCGACTGCAGCCCGCGGATGCGCGCCTGCACGCCGCCCGGCACGATCTCCACCGGCTGCCCCGCCTCCAGCGAGCCGTCGATGAGCGTGCCCGTCACGACTGTGCCGAACCCCGCCACCGCGAACGAGCGGTCGACCGGCAGACGAGGACGCCCCACGTCGCGGCGCTGCTGCGTCTCGTCCAGCGCGGCGTCTATCGCTGCCGCGAGCTCCTGCACGCCGTCGCCGCTCGTCGCGGAGACCGCATGCACCGGCGACCCCGCGAGCGTCGTCGCCGCCAGCAACTCCTCGACCTCCAGCTGCACGAGCGCCAGGATGTCGGCGTCCGCAAGGTCGGACTTCGTGATGACCGCGAGCCCGCGACGCACGCCGAGCAGGTCGAGTATCGCCAGGTGCTCGCGCGTCTGCGGCATCACCGACTCATCCGCCGCGACGATCAACAGTGCCAAATCTATCCCGCCGACGCCCGCGAGCATGTTCTTGATGAAGCGCTCGTGGCCCGGCACGTCCACGATGCTCACCTCGCGCCCGCTGGGCAGCGTCACCCACGCGAAGCCGAGGTCGATCGTCATCCCGCGACGCTTCTCCTCGGCAAGACGGTCCGGGTCTATGCCCGTGAGCGCCTGCACGAGCGTCGACTTCCCGTGGTCGACGTGCCCTGCCGTGCCGATGACGTACATACCGCGAGCATAGCAGGGGCGCAGCCCCGTCGTTCCTGCGAAGGCAGGAACCTCGCCTCCCTTGCCTGGGCTCGCCTGTTATCATGCCTGAGGCTATGGCAAGCGAAGCATCAGCACTCCCTGGCCCCCGGTCGTTCCGTGCGGCCGGGCCCACCTACATCGCCACCATCGCCATCGGCCACGGGCTCAAGCACTGGTACATCGCCGCCTTCGCCGTCTTCCTCCCCCTTATCGTGGAGGAGTACGAGCTCACGGCCACCGGCGTCACTGCCATCGCCATCATCAAGCAGTTCGGCGGCGGCTTTCCCAACTTCTTCGTCGGCTACGTATCCGACCGGCTGAGCGGCTACTGGCATCTGATACTACCGTTCTCGTTCTTCTTCGCCGCGCTCTTCATGATGCTCTCAGGCCTGGCGCCCTGGGTCTGGCCGGTCATTGCCCTGGCGTCCCTCGGTGGACTCGCCGCCTCGTTCTGGCATCCGCCCGCCATCTCCATGCTCAGCACCCGCTTCCCCGACCGCAAGGGTATGGCGATCGCCTACCATGGCTCGGGCTCCGGCGCAGGTGAGGCGCTCGGCCCGCTCGCGGTCGGCTTCATCCTCGCTTTCTGGCTCGCCGACGACTGGCGGCTCTACACCCTCCTCAGCTTCGCCCCGGCCGTCGTCATCTCGATCGGCATGTTCTGGCTCCTCTCGGGGGCCCCAAGGAAGCAGCCGGACACGCAGGCGCAGCTCCCCCGGCTGTCGGACCCCATACGCCTGCTCAAGTATCCGGTCTACGTCAGCCTCGCCTACGCCAACTTCACCCGCTCCTTCTCCCACTTCGGCCTCGTCAGCTTCATGCCGGTCTACCTCGCGCTGGACGACGGCCTGAACATGGACAGCTTCGGCGTCGGCTTCCACGTCGGGCTGCTTACTCTTCTCGGCGTCGTCTTCGGGCCGCTCTTCGGCTACTTCTCCGACCGCATCGGCCGGCGTGTCCCCATCGTGACCGCCATGTTCGTCATCGGCGCGGGTATGCTGATCATCGCCGCCATCGGCGAGACCACCATTGCGGTGGATTTCACCCTGCCGCTCACGTCCATCTCCGTCCAGACCGAGATACTCGTCATCACCCTCGCCCTTGCCTTCATCGGACTCTTCCTCTGGTCGAGCCAGGACGTCGTCAACGCCACCGCCATGGACGCCTCCCCGCCCGGTCTGCAGGGTTCCACGGTCGGCATCATGTTCCTCAGCAGCCTGAGCGGCGCGACGGTCGGGGCGCTCGTGATGGGGGCCGTGGTCGCACTGACGGGAACGTACGAGAGCATCTTCTGGCTCGGAGGCGCGGTCGCCGCCCCCGGCGCACTCATCTTCCTCTTCGCACCGCTCCGCCGGAGCACTGCCTGATCCTCCGCCCGCCTCCTACACGTCCTGTCCGGCCGTGGTAGCCTGCGAAGGCAAACCTACGCCACACGGAGGCACTGCATGACGTCTGACAAGGCGCGCACCGAACGCATCCAACGGGTCTACGACTCCAGGGACTACGACGAACTGACCACCGAGTACGACGGCTGGGCCACCGACTACGATGCCGACCTCGAATCGCTCGGCTTCATCGGCCCCCGCACCGCTGCGGAGACGTTGGCAAAGTACATATCAGACCCCGAGGCCAAGCTGCTCGACGCGGGCGCGGGCACCGGCATGGTCGGCCAGGAACTCGCCCGGCTCGGCTTCAAGCGCATCACCGCGCTCGACCTCTCCCCCGGCATGTTGATGACCGCCAACGAGAAGTTCGTCTACGAGGAACTCGTCGTCGGTGAACTCGGCAAGCCCCTCTCGTTCGACACCGACGCCTTCGACTCCACGACCTGCGTCGGCACGTTCACCTTCGGCCACGCCCCGGCGGAGTCGCTCGACGAGCTCGTCCGCGTGACGAAGCCCGGCGGCTACGTCGTCTTCACCATCCGCACGGACTACTACACGGAGGCCGGTTTCGACGTGAAGCAGAACGCGCTGGCAGAGGCGGGGAAGTGGGAGCTCGTCGAACAGACGAACCCCTTCCAGCCCATGCCGAATGGCGAGCCCGACATCTGGTACTACGTCTGGGCCTACCGCGTCCTCTGACCCCCCACCCGTCATTCCCGCCTCACCCGTCATTCCCGCGAAGGCGGGAATCCAGAGTGACCGTCAGGTCACATGTGCGCGTAGCGCACGCGGTTGTGGGGCTGGGCGTAACGGCTGCCTGCTAGAATCTCTCCGTGGGCCCCATCGCGATCATAGACTACGGCGCGGGCAACCTCCGGAGCGTCCAGAAGGCGTTCGAGCGCCTCGGCTACCCCGCGCACTTCGTCTCGTCCCCCGGTGAACTCGACTCCGCCGCAGCCGTCGTCTTCCCCGGACAGGGCGCCTCGCCGCAGGCTGTCGCGGCGCTCAACGCCCACGGCATGGCCGATCCCATCCGCGACTGGATCGCCGACGGCAGGCCGTTCTTCGGCGTCTGCCTCGGTCTGCAGTTGCTCCTCGACCACTCCGAGGAGGGCGACACCCCCGCCCTCGGCGTCGTGCCGGGGTACGTCAGGCGATTCGAGCCGGGGCTGAAGGTGCCCCACATGGGCTGGAACTCCGTCGCCCTCAGGCAGCCGCACCCGTTGTTCGACGGCGTGCCGGAGGAGAGCTACTTCTACTTCGTCCACTCCTACTACGCAGCGCCCGACGATCCCTCCTGGATAGCGGGCGAGACGACCTACGGTGTCGAGTTCACCAGCTTCATCGCCAGGGGCAACGTCGTCGCCACCCAGTTCCACCCGGAGAAGAGCGGCGCCGCAGGCCTGATGCTCTACGACAACTTCGTCAAGCGCCTCGTGCGGGAGCGTGGTTGACGCCATGGAGATCATCCCCGCCATAGACCTGCGCGGCGGCGCCGTCGTGCGGCTCCTGCAGGGCAACTACGACCGCCAGACCACGTTCGGCGACGACCCCGTCGGCGTGGCGCGGGGGTTCGAAGCCGACGGTGCACCCCGCATCCACGTTGTGGACCTCGACGGCGCGCGCGAGGGACGGCGCACACAGGCTGCTGAGGTGCGCGCCGTCGCCGCCGCGATCGGCATCCCCATCGAACTCGGCGGGGGGCTCCGCTCGGCGGAGGACATCGACGAGGCGCTCGCCGACGGCGTCGACCGCGTCGTGCTCGGCACGGCCGCCGTCGAGCAGCCCGCGCTCATCGAGCAGGCGCTCGCCGCTCACGGCGCGGAGCGAGTCGTCATCGGCATCGACGCCCGCGAGGGCATCGCCTCCGTCGCGGGGTGGACCGAGAGCGGCTCCATCCCCGCGACCGACCTCCTCGACCGCATGGCGGACATGGGCGTGCGCCGTTTCATCTACACCGACATCACCCGCGACGGCACCCTCACCTCCCCGAACTTCTCAGCCGTGAGCGACATGGTGCTGCGAGCGGAAGCTGCAGGCGGCGCACGCGTCATCGCCTCCGGCGGTATCGCGGAGATCGACCACCTCCGCACCCTCGCCAGCATCGGCGCGGAGGGCGCCATCATCGGCGTCGCCATCTACCACGGCACGCTCGACCTCGCCGCAGCGGTCGCAGAGTTGGGCTAGCACCCCTACGAGCGGCACAGCCCGCGCTGAGGCGTGATAATCTAGCCGTTACGCACAAACGCATCGCGGAGGATGATTGCACATGGCCGCTCCCCTGGTTGATTCGACCCCAGCCTTCGTCGAGGAGGCGTACCGCAAGATGGAGCAGCGGCTCCAGACCGTGCGCGACCGCCTCGGACGACCGCTTACCTACGCCGAGAAGGTCCTGCTCGGACACCTCGACGACCCCGGCGACGCAGACCTCCTCCCCGGCGAGAGCTACCTCAACCTCCGCCCGGACCGCGTCGGCCTTCAGGACGTGACCGGCCAGATGGCCATCCTCCAGTTCATGCAGGCGGGCAAGCCCACCACCGCCGTTCCCTCCACCGTCCACTGCGACCACCTCATCACCGCGTTCGAGGGCGCGCTCGCCGACACCAACCTCGCCAAGAGCGAGAGCCGCGAGGTCTACGACTTCCTCCGCTCCTCCGCCGCGAAGTACGGCCTCGGCTTCTGGGGCCCCGGCTCCGGCATCATCCACCAGGTCATCCTGGAGAACTACGCGTTCCCCGGCCTCATGATCATCGGCACGGACTCCCACACGCCCAACGCGGGCGGGCTCGCGGCCTTCGCCTCCGGCGTCGGCGGCGCCGACGCCGTCGACGTGATGGCCGGCTTCCCGTGGGAGGTGCTCTACCCCCGCCTCATCGGCGTGAAGCTCACCGGCTCCATGAGCGGCTGGACGGCCCCTAAGGACGTCATCCTCAAGCTCGCCGGCATCCTCACCGTCTCCGGCGGCACCAATGCCGTCGTCGAGTACTTCGGGCCCGGCGTCCGCTCCATCAGCGCCACCGGCAAGGCGACCATCTGCAACATGGGCGCCGAGCTCGGCGCGACAACCTCCATCTTCCCCTACGACGAGCACGCCGCCGCCTACCTCCGCGCGACCGGCCGACCCGAGCTCGCCGACCTCGCCAACAGGTATGCCCACCTGCTCGCTGCCGACGCCGAGGTTGAGGACGAGCCGGAGAAGTACTTCGACCGCATCGTCGAGATCGACCTCGACACGCTGGAGCCGCACGTCGTCGGCCCGCACACGCCCGACCTCGCGCGCCCCATCTCCGAGCTCGCGGACGCCGTCATCAAGGAGAACTACCCGGACCGGCTCTCCGCTACGCTCATCGGCTCCTGCACCAACTCCTCGTACGAGGACGTCTCCCGTGCAGCAAACGTCGCCCGGCAGGCCGCCGAGCACGGCGTGGCCGCGGCGGTCGACTTCCTCGTGACCCCCGGCTCGGAGGCGGTCAACGCCACGATCCAGCGCGACGGCCAGATGGCCGCGCTCGAATCGGTCGGCGCCAGCGTCATGGCCAACGCCTGCGGCCCCTGCATCGGCCAGTGGAAGCGCCCCACCATCAACCCCGGTGACGTGAACTCCATCGTCACGTCGTTCAACCGCAACTTCCCCGCCCGCAACGACGCCAACCCCTCCACCATGAACTTCATCGCGAGCCCGGAGATCGTCACCGCGTTCGCGCTCGCCGGACGCCTCTCCTTCAACCCCATGACCGACACCCTCACCGGCGCCGACGGCCAGCCCTTCAAGCTCGACCCGCCCGGAGAGGCGCCCGAGGTGCCGGAGGACGGCTTCGCGGGACGCGGCTTCGGCTACGAGCCCCCCGCCGACGACGGCAGCGGCATCGTCGTGAACGTCGACCCGGAGTCGACCCGCCTCCAAGTGCTCTCGCCATTCCCACGATGGGACGGCAGCGACTTCGAGCGCGTGCAGGTGCTCGTGAAGGCGAAGGGCAAGTGCACCACCGACCACATCTCGCCCGCCGGGCCGTGGCTCCGCTTCCGCGGCCACCTGGAGCGGCTGAGCGACAACGCCTTCCTCGGCGCGGTCAACGCCTTCACGGACGAGCGCGGTGAGGGGCTGAACCAGGTCACCGGCGAGCGCGCCCCCTTCCCACAGGTCGCCCGCTACTACAAGGAGCACGGCCTCGGATGGGTCGCCGTCGGCGACTTCAACTACGGCGAGGGCAGCTCCCGCGAGCACGCCGCGATGTCGCCGCGCCTCCTCGGCGCCAAGGCCGTCATCGTGCGCAGCTTCGCCCGCATCCACGAGACCAACCTCAAGAAGCAGGGCATCCTCCCCCTCACCTTCGGCGACCCGGACGACTACGACAAGATCCTCGAGGCCGACACCATCAGCATCACCGGCCTGGACGAGATCGCACCCGGCAAGCCCGTCCGCGCCGTCATCCACCACTTCGAGGGCGGCGACGAGGACATCGAGCTCACCCACACCATGAGCAACGAGCAGCTCGATTGGTTCCGCGCCGGCGCCGCGCTCAACATCCTGGGCAAGTGAGATTGGACCGGGCATAGACCACCATGAGTATGCCTACGCACTTAGACCTACTGAATCCCACGCTGCGAGCTTTAGAAGCGCTGGGAGGCAGTGCTTCCCTGCAGGAACTCAATCAGAGAGTCATTCACGACCTCAATCTGCCAGACGAGACAACAGAGCAGATTCATGGCAATGGGCCCATGACCGAGGTCGAGTATCGCCTAGCTTGGTCTCGAACGTATCTCAAGAGATTCGGGCTGCTGGATAACCCGATCCGAGGCGTCTGGTCGCTAGTAACAACTGACCCACGGAGTCTTGAAGTAGACCCCACCGAGGTGCAAAGAGCAGTTGCTCGGCGGACTCGAAGAGAGTCACTTGTAACGAGTGTGACCCCTTCCAACGTCCAAGCTCTACCGATAGAAGAGGACAATGGCGAGACTGCCACTTGGCGAGAGCGGTTGATTGACGCTCTACTGACCATGTCTCCGAGTGCGTTTGAACGCCTCTGTCAGCGGCTACTACGCGAGTCTGGCTTCATAGAAGTCGAAGTCACTGGACGTTCAGGCGATGGAGGTATCGACGGCCATGGCATCATCCGGATGGGTGGCCTGATTAGCTTCCCTGTCCTCTTTCAGTGCAAACGCTATAGCGGAAGCGTCACCGCCAGCACTGTTCGTGACTTCCGAGGTGCCATGGCAGGACGGAGCGACAAGGGTCTGCTGATTACCACTGGAGGGTTTACCCGTGACGCCAGACAAGAGGCAACCCGCGATGGCGCACCCCCCATAGATTTGATTGACGGCAACCTGCTGGCAGACAAGCTGAAAGAACTGAGGCTCGGTGTCAGCACTGAGATGGTGGAGCAGGTAACAATCGACGCAGACTGGTTCAACAGTATCTAAGACTGCACTAGGGAGGAGAACCGCCATCATCGACCCCAACCTGCGTTTCGGCATCGCCATACCCCAGCGGTTCCCCGGCGAGATCGACGTCGCCGTGCTGCCGCCCTTCTTCGCAGCCGTCGAGGAGTTGGGCTACCACAGTTGCTGGGTGGTCGAGCAGGCCATCAACGCCCAGAACGACCTCGCCCCTATCCCCCTGCTCTCCTACGCCGCTGCCCTCACGAGCAAGGCGCGCCTCGGCAGCTCCGTCCTCATCAGCGTCCTGCGCAACCCCATCAACCTCGCCAAGAGCCTCGCGACCCTCGACCGCCTCTCGAACGGACGGCTCATCGCGGGCGTCGGCATGGGGAACGCGACCGGCGCGCCATTCTCCGAGGCGTTCGGCGCTCCGGCGGCGGGGAAGGCGTCCCGCTTCGAGGAGGGGTTGGTGCTGATGCAGCGCCTCTGGACCGGCGAGTGCGTCACCTTTGAGGGCCGCTTCTGGCAACTCGACGACGCCTTCATCAGCCCCACGCCCGTCCAGCAGCGCATCCCGCTCTGGTTCGGCGGGCACGCCCCTGCCGCGCTCGACCGCGCCGCCCGCATGGGCGACGGCTGGATGGGCGCGGGCGCAACGTCCACGGCACGCTTCCGCGACGAGCAGGAGGCGATGCGCGCCCGCCTCGACGCCCACGGACGCGACCCCGCAACGTTCACCACGTCGAAGCGCGTCTTCATCGGCGTGGAGGACGACCCGGAGACCGCGTTGGAGCGCATGCAGCCCTGGTTCACGATGCACTCCGGCAGCGGACAGCGGGCCGAGCGCGTCGGCGTCTACGGAACGCCGGCGCAGTGCGCCGAGGGACTCGCGGAGATCGCCGACACCGGCCTCGGCCTCATCGCCCTCAACCCCCTCTACGACCACGAGCGGCAGGCCCGCCGCCTCGCAGGCGAGGTGCTCCCCCTCATGGGCCTCAGCCTCTAGCTAGGACAGCAGCGTGCCTGGTCCCTTCCCCCTCGACGGGGGAAGGTCAGAGCCTGCCCCGCACTTGATGCGGGGATGGGGGTGTCCCCCTGATCCCCCTCTCCTGAGGGAGAGGGAAACGCGCTTTAGCGCGCGGGTGAGGGCCCTCCGGGGCGGGGTGGAGGCGTTGTCATGTTGAGCGTAGCCACAGGCGGAGTCGAAACATCTCTCGGGTAGGTAACTCCCCTTACCGCGTCCCGCCCAGCTTGTGCAGCTCGTCCGGCAGCGTGGGCAACTGCACCGCGATAACAGCCGGCGAGCCGTTCCGCACCTCCGCGAGTCCTCGCTTGAGCGCGGGGCCGACCTCCGCGGGGTCCGTCACCGACTCCCCGTAGCCGTTCGCCACCTCGGCGAGCTTCGCGAAGTCCGGCGGCGGGTCGAACAGCCCGCCCTCGTAGCCCGCCGACGCCGCGTAGCCGCCGGGGTACGCGCCGTCCACGCCCGCAGTGCCCGTGCTGTACGACTTGTTGACGAACACCACCGTCAGGAACGGCGTCTTGTAGTGCCCGGACGACCAGAGCGCAGCGAGCGGGCTGCCGAACATGAAGTAGCCGTCGCCGGTCACGAGCACCACGTCCCGGTCGGGTGCGGCGGTCTTCGCCCCGAACGCCGCGCCGGTGCCCCAGCCGCCCGCGCTGCCGCCGCTCTTGAAGTAGGAGCCCGGCTGGCTGCGCCCGTGGTACGGGCGGAACGCAGCGGTCGAGCTGAGTGTGTCGTCTAGGACGATCGCCTGCTCCTCCAGCATCTGCCCGATCTGGTAGCCGACCCACCGCGGACTGATGGGGTCGCGTGTCGCCACCCGCATCGCGGCGTCTTCGTCCTGCTTCCGTATCTCCTGCTTCCGCTGCGCCAGCCGCTCGCGGCGCTCCTCGATACGGCCCATGTCCGCCTTCGTCAGGATGGCCGCGGCCTGCTCGTACACCGCCTCCGCGAACGGCCCCGCCAGCACCGGCAGCCACACGTCGGCGTGGAACTCCATCGTCTTGTAGCGCGACTGCACCGGGTCCGGGTCCACCCATGCGATCTTCGTGCCGGGGCGCGGCGCGTTCGACGGCGTGTACGGCACCGGCGTCTCGATGACGACCACCACGTCAGCCTGCGCCGCGGTCGGCCCTGTGCCGGAGAGCGGGTGCGTCGTCGGGAAGTTCATCGTCATCGTGCGGTCGGAGTCCATCATCGGCAGCGCGAGCAGCTCCGCCAGCCGCACGAGCGGCTCGACCGACCCGCTGTTGCGTCCCGACTGCCCCAGGATGACGACCGGGTTCTCCGCCTTCACCAGCCATTCCGCGACGCGCTTCGCGTCCGACGGGTCGGGCCACGCAGGACGCGCGATGCCCAACTCGTCGCGGGTCGGGAAGCGCGTCTTGCCGGGGAACGGCAGCATCGCCGCCTCCTGCGGCACGGTCATGTAGACCGGCCCGCGCGGTTCGCTCATCGCCACCTGCAGCAGGCGGCTGACGATGAGGCCGGGATTGTCCGTGTGGTCGAGCCGGTGGTCGATCTTCGTGTACTGCCGCACGATCTCGCCCTGGTCGCGCGGCTCCTGCACCCACTGCACGCTGTTGCCGCGCGCGCCGCGCATCGAGCCAGGGTAGGCGCGAGGCCCGGCGCCCGCCGTGATGAGGACCGGGTAGCTCCCGCGCCACGCGGTGTGCAGCCCGGCGCCGTAGTTGAACGTGCCAACGTCCACGTGCGCAGCGGTCGCGGCGGGCTGCTCGCGCACCATCGCGCTGCCGAGCGCGGCGTTCAGCGCCGAGCCTTCGTGCGTCACCGTGATGAGGCGCGGCGCGGGCCAGCCCTTCGCGGCGGCGCGGGCGACAGCCTCCTGGTAGAAGCCGATCTCGGAGCCGGAGACGAAGAAGAAGTGCTCCACCCCGCCGAGCTTCATCGCGGTGGTGATGGCGTCCGCCCACTCGTCGGCGTCGTGCTCGCTCCAGCTGGGGTCTGCTGCGATGGTGCGGTCTTCTACCATGACGGTCTCCTCTGCTGACGGGTGCTGCGAGCGCAACGATACGGGGTGCGCGGGCGCGTGGCAACGCACGGTGGTAGAGTGCGCGGGATGACCACCGGGCGACAAGGGGAGGGGTCGAGCACGCCGGACGCCCCGCTGGGGAGGTGGGGCGCGCTCGCGGTCCGCGACTTCCAGCTGTACTGGACCCAGGGTCTGATGCAGGGGCTTGCGCGGAACATGCGCGACCTCCTGCTCGGCTTCCTGGTCTTCGACCTCACCGGCTCCACGCTGGACCTCGGCATCACCGGGGTATTCATGACGATGCCGGTCATCGTGCTCGGCCTCCTGGGCGGGGCGCTCGCGGACGCCGTGGACCGGAAGAAGCTCCTCATCTACACGCACACGGCGAACTTCGTGGGGATGGCCCTGCTGCCCGTGCTGATATTCACAGGCGCCGTGCAGGTGTGGCACCTCTGGCTGCTCGCGAGTTTCTGGGCCGGTATGAGCATCCTGGGGCGTCCCGCGGAGCGGGCGTTCCTGCCCCGGCTGCTGCCCAGGAGCCACGTCATGAACGGCATCACCTGGTTCGGCGCGCTGAGCCAGGGCACGCTGTTCGGCGGGCCGCTCATCGGCGGCGTGCTCATCGCGCTGGTGGGCGTGGGCTGGGCGTTCGTGGTCAACGCCGCGCTCATCTTCCTGGCCATCGTCGCAACGATGGCGATCCGCACGTCCGGCGGCCAGATCGGGGAGGCCCGCAGGGTATCGCTCGCGGCGATATGGGAGGGGGCGCGCTTCCTGAGGACCAAGGAGGTGCTCTGGGGCGCGTACCTCATGGACTTCGGGGTGATGTCGTTCGGGTTCTTCCGCATCATCATGCCGGCGCTGGCGGAAGACGTCTACGGCGTGGGCTCGGTTGGCCTGGGGATGCTCGTTGCGGCGCCCGCGGCAGGCTCCTTCCTCGGCACCGCCGTCCTGCTCCGCATGGGCGACCCGCCCCGCAAGGGCGTCATGATCGTGCTCGCCAACGTGGGTTACTCGCTGGGACTCTCGATGCTGGGACTGGCCGCGCTGGCGCTGTCGTCGTGGTTCTTCGTCGCGCTCGCCGTGCTGGCGTTCCTCGGCCTGATGGACGTCGTCAGCTTCACCGCGAGGCAGGCGCTGATCCAGCTCGTGGCGCCCGACTACTACCGGGGCCGCGTGGGCAGCTTCTCCTCGATCCTCGCGGGGCTGGGGAACGGCACGGGCTCGGCGGTCATAGGCGGAATGTCATCGCTCGCCGGGGTGCCCGGGGCGTTCATCATCAATGGGCTCGTCTGCCTGAGCGTCACGACGGCGTCCGGGCTGACGTGGCGGGGCATCTGGCGCCACGACCAGCGCACCGAGCCGCCCGCCGACTGACCGCCGCTCCGTGCAAGAACCCTTGCGTAAGTGGGCGCAGGCGCGATTGGACGGGCGAGGATGCCTGGTTCCCTCTCCTGAGGGAGAGGGTTAGAGCCTGCCCCGCACTTGATGCGGGGGTGAGGGCCCTTGGCTGGGTGGACGGGCTACGTGAAGGTCTCAGCCTACGCCGACGCCCTGCCCTGCGCCGCGACGGCGGCCACCGCCGCCTCGACCGCTGCCTGGTCGCCGAGGTAGCGGCTGCCCTGCGGCGTGAGGTCGTCCGCGAGGTCGTAGACGAGGGGAACGCCGGTGGGGATGTTGAGGTCGATGATGTCGGCGTCCGAGATGTTGTCGAGGTGCTTCACGAGCGCGCGCAGGCTGTTGCCGTGCGCGACGATCAGGACGCGCTTGCCTGCGCGGATGTCCGGCGCGATCGTGCTCTCCCAGTACGGCACGAAGCGCGCAACCGTCTCCTTGAGCGCCTCGGTAAGCGGCATCTCGTCCGCGGGGATGGAAGCGTAGCGGCGGTCGCGACCGGGGTGGCGCTCGTCGTCGGGCGTGAGCGCGGGTGGTGGGACGTCGTAGCTCCTGCGCCAGAGGAGCACCTGCTCCTCACCGTGCTCGGCGGCGGTCTCGGCCTTGTTGAGCCCCTGCAGCGCGCCGTAGTGGCGCTCGTTCAGCCGCCAGTCGCGGATGACGGGGAGCCACATCAGGTCCATCTCGTCGAGGACGATCCACAGGGTGCGGATGGCGCGCTTGAGGACGGACGTGTAGGCAACGTCGAAGGTGAAGCCCTCCTCCAGCAGCAGCCTGCCGGAGCGTGCAGCCTCCTCGCGTCCGGTGTCGGTGAGGTCGACGTCGGTCCACCCGGAGAAGCGGTTGGAGAGGTTCCAGTCGCTTTCGCCGTGTCGCAGCAGCACTACCTGGGGCATCGTTCATCCCTCCGCGCGGGTTGTCGGTTGCATTGTGCCACAAGGTGCGCCCCTGCGGGCGCCTTCAACCCCTCTCCCTCTGGGAGAGGGCAACGCGCTTTAGCGCGTGGGTGAGGGTACTGCGGGACGAGGCAGCGTCCGTCATTCCCGCACCGGCGGGAATCCTAGGTGACCGTAGGTCGCACGTGCGCCGGGGCAGCGCACGCGGGGCGGGGTGCAGGGCGTGGCTTGTCACGTCAAGTTGAGCCCCCGCTTTAGCGCGCAACATCCTCTCGGAGACCTGCCCCTCTCCCCTTGGGAGAGGGCAACGCGCTTTAGCGCGTGGGTGAGGGTGAACCCCACCGGCAGCCGCGGCTAGATTTCGCGTAGCATCGCTACACCCCCCTAAGAGGCCGTACGATGACCAGTCCTCTTCGCAGTCAGCGGGACACGTGGCACACCGGAGCAAGACGTAACCCCCGTTCGCGTTCCAGGACCAGGTGGCTCGCGCTTGTCGGTATCGTCGGCGTCGTCCTGCTGGTCTGGGGCCTGTGGGTCTCGGGCGTGTTCACAGGGCCGGTGCCGCAACCAGCGACCCAGGTCAACGCTCCGCTCGACGTCGGCGACTGGGCGATGGCAGGACGCGACGCCGCGCATACGGCAGCCGTGCCGCTCCACGCCGGTTTCGAGGGCGAGGAGCTCTGGAGGTTCGAAACGCAGCATCCGCTTCCCGCCGCGCCTGCCGTCTCCGACGGACAGGTGTTCCTCGGCACAGGGAACAACCGGCTCGTTGCGATGGACAGCGCCTCCGGCGACCTCCTTTGGGAGCGCCCCCTCTCTTCCGTGACGGTCACTACTCCTGCCGTAACGCCCGGCGCGGTCTACGTGGCGGTCCGTGACGGGCGCCTGCTCGCGGTGGACCGTCGGGATGGCGCGGAACTATGGAGTTTCCAGGCTGACAGCGCATCCTTCGCGTCGCCCGCCGTCTACCGGGGTGTGGTCTACGCCGGGTCGTGGAACGGCACGCTCTACGCCGTCGACGCTCAGACAGGGGAGCAGCTTTGGACGTCCCCGGCCGACGGGAGCATCGTCGCGCCTCCGGCCTTCCAGGAAGACCTGATGGTGCTCGCCACCGATGACGGGCTCGTCTACGTGATAGACCTCATGACCGGTAAGAGACGCCTCATCTTCGATACCGTCAACGCCCTGTCGGAGAGCCCGGTCTTCACCGGGGACTACTTCCTCATCGGCACCGGCCGGGGAAGACTGGCGGCGATCGACTGGAGCAAGTTGGAGTATCCATTGGAGCGAGCGCTCCGTTCCTGGCGGCAGCAGTTCTTCATCTGGGGACTACAGACAGAACCGCCCCTGCCGAAGGGACTGGCCTGGGGCCGGGTTCTCGCCCGCGACAGCGCCCTGAGCGGTCCGGCGGTCCTCGATGGGGTGGCATACGCGGGCAGCAGGGATGGAAGGCTCCTTGCGCTGTCGGTCGCCGACGGAGACACGCTGTGGGAGTACGACACCGGAGCGCTCATCCATTCTGTCCCCGCAGCAGCAGGCCGCTCTGTCTATATCGGCAACGATGCGGGGGAGGTCCACGTCGTCGACCGTGCAACCGGTGAGCCGGTCCAGATCATCCGGGTGGGTATCCCGGTCAGCGGCCAGATCGTCGT
The DNA here is from genome assembly GCA_965206315.1 of Dehalococcoidia bacterium. Classification (GTDB taxonomy): domain Bacteria; phylum Chloroflexota; class Dehalococcoidia; order Lucifugimonadales; family Australimonadaceae; genus Bin16. The sequence continues at coordinate 2,071,777 of OZ242210.1, read as the reverse complement.
AACGGAGCGCGGCCTCTACGTCACATCCAGGGAAGCAGGTACCCTCATCGCCCTGCGCTAACTGACACTTCCTTATCATCCCCCTCGCCCTCTGGGAGAGGGTGCCGCGCAGCGGCGGGTGAGGGTGTTCCCGCGCAGGCGGGAATCCTTGTTTGTCATGTTGAGCGGAGCCGTAGGGGAGTCCCGCGCTTTAGCGCGCAGCATCCTCTCGGAATGGCCGCTCATGGTGAGCCTGTCGAACCACCCTGCAGAGGCCTGCGCGTCAGCGCGCAACCTCGCAGCCCATGTCATTTCGAGCGGAGCGCAGCGAAGTCGAGAAATCTCTCGGGGTGCCCGGTGTAGGGGCATCCTTTGTGGGTGCCCTGTATGGCTCCCCTCGCCCCTTGGAGGAGGGGAACGCACTTCAGTGCGCGGTGAGTGTCCCCCACCCACCACCCCCCTGTGACACCCGCTCCTTTCGCGGTCGCCCCCTGCCCGCGTACGCTGGTTGTATGGCCGTCGCACCGGCAGCACCCATAGACCGCGTCTATAGCTCGCAGCCCGACCTATCAACGGGGTCTATGGCCCCGGCGACAAACTCTGAAACTATGGCCATCTTGAGATTCTTGATGCTTTGGGACGCAGGAAGCAGGCCACGGCCAAGGAAACGCTCCGATCAAGAATCTCAAGGGTGCCAGATGGAGCGGACGATTCACTCGTGCGGCGGGCATCAAGAGTGCCAGAATTCGAGGGCATTGGCATCCTTGATCGGGGCCCGCTTTGACGCGCGTGGGGGCGGGTGCTATACCCCGTCCATACACGGGAGGAGGAACACGCCATGGCAAACCGGTTGCAGGTCGTTGACGGAGACGGACACCTGGTAACGGACATCGCGGCGGTGGCGAGCCGGATGCCGCAGGAATTCCTGAACCGCGCAGGCGGGAGCAGCCTCGGCAACATCTTCCCGCCCATCGACCACCTCCACGCCGCTCAGCCGGTCGCCACGCCGCCGGGGTCGTTCCCGAAGATCGGGGTCGAAGAGTGGCTCATGTTCATGGACGACGTCGGCATCGACTGCGCGGCGCTCTTCCCGACCGGCGGGTTGTCGTACGGCTGGATCGTCAACAGGGACTGGGCCATCGCGGTGTGCCGTGCGTACAACGACTGGCTGTACGACACCTACGTGAAGAGCAGCCCCCGGTTCGTCGGCCTCGCCCTCATCCCCATGCAGGAGCCCGAGGAGGCCGCGCGCGAGTTGCGCCGGGCAGTCGAGGAACTCGGCATGGCGGGCGCCATGCTACCCACGCGCGGGCTTCCGAACCACCTGGGCGCGAAGGAGTACTGGCCTGTCTACGAGGAGGCCGACCGGCTCGGCTGCTGCCTCGCCGTCCACGGCGGCTCGCACAGCGGCATGGGCTTCGATCACCTGAACGTCTACGCGCCTGTCCACGCGATGGGCCATCCGGTGGGGCTCATGGCCGCCTTCGCCGGCGTCGTCTTCAACGGCGTCCTGGACCGCTACCCCAACGCGCGCTGGGGCTTCTTGGAGGGCGGCGTCGCGTGGTTCATGCTCTGCATGGAGCGGTTCGACCGCTCCTACGAGACTCACGTCGACCTTGACCCGCGCGGCGAGTTGCTGCAGTTGCGCGACGGAGAACGCGTGAGCGACTACATCCTGCGCCACATCCACGACGGCCGACTGTTCGTCGGCTGCGAAGGGACGGAGCCGCTCATCTCCGAGGCGCTACGCCTGACGAGCGGGAAGTGCTTCGTCTTCTCGTCCGACTTCCCGCACGAGGTCAACGCGGAGATCTGCAAGCACGAGCTCAGCGAGATATTCGAGAACACGAAGATTACCGGCGAGGAGCGGACGGGAGTGCTGTCCGAGAACGCCCGCGCGCTCTACGGGCGCCCCGTCGCCGCAGGCCTCGCCGCCAACTAGGAGTAACTGCGTGAGGCGCGAAGGCGGGGTGGATGTTTGATCCCCTCTCCTGAGGGAGAGGGCAACGCGCTTCAGCGCGTGGGTGAGGGCCCTGAGAGCGAGGGTGAACCGGCGAAGCGCCGGTGGAGTGTCTGACCCCTCGCCCCCCGGGAGAGGGAAGCCGCGCAGCGGCGGGTGAGGGTGTACGAAGGAGGCGGCCATGACGGTGATGGTTACGGGAGGATGCGGTCTCGGCGGATCGTTCGCCGTCCGCTACGCGCTCGACCAGGGCGAGGACGTGGTCGCGTTCGATATCGCGATCAAGACCGAGCTCCTCGACGACGTGAAGGACCGCGTGCGGTTCGTGAAAGGCGACATCTCCAACGCGTCCGAGGTCTTCGGCGCGGTCGCGGACAACGGCGTTCAGCGCATCCTGCACACGGCCAGCTTCCTCACCGGCCCCGCCTACGACCGTCCGCTCGCGGCTGCGCAGACGATGGTCATCGGCACCCTGAACGTCCTGGAAGCGGCGCGGGCCTTGAAGGTGGAGCGTGTCGTGCACGTGAGCACCGGCAAGACCGTGCCGACCGCGCGCCAGTTCGCCGAGGCGGCGGGCTCGGGCAACGTGAAGATCATGCCGGACCCGTACACGAGCCATAAGGTCGCCACGGAGTTGCTCTGCAACGACTACCGCGGGCTGTACGACATGGACGTCGTCGTCATCTACCCCGGCCAGCTGTTCGGGCCGGGGTACGACTTCGCGGGAGGCTTCGGCCGTGCGCTCAAGCCCATCGTCGAAAAGTCGCTGCGCGGCGAGCCGGTGGTGCTCGACGGATGGGACGCGGCTGCGGTGTCGACGCCTCGCGAGCTCAACCCCACGCCGCCCATCCGCACGGTGCCGGTGATGTACGCCTCCGATGCGGGGCGCGGCGAGATGATGGCAACCCTCGCGGACGACCTGCCCGCCAACCTCTACCGGCTCCAGTCCAAGGAAGAGCTGACGATGTATGAGATTACGCAGATCATTATGCGGCTCATCCCCGGCTCCTCGATCGAGGCGCCGGAGCCGGAGGTGCGCGGCGGGCCGGTCGACCCCGATTCTCCCGCGAACCGCGACTTCGGGTTCGCTCCCGAATACGACATGGAGGCGGGCCTGCGGGAGTACATCGACTTCCTGCAGACCGGGAAGTACCGCAGGCTTCTGGGCGCCTAGCCTGCCAGGGCCGCGAAGGGTGGGCTGAGCATCGGTTGCGTCGAGGAGTAGTATTGAGACAGTTCGGGCAGAGGAGTTCGCGTAGAGGAGGCAGCCAATGGCAACGCAGGTGATGACCAGGCGGATCGACGCCGACACGCACTTCAACCTGACCATCGACTATAGAGAGTTGCGTGACATGGTCCCGCGTTCAGGCGGCGCCCTGATCGAGGACATGATGTATCGCGACGCGCTCCAGGTCGTGGACCTGGACATCGTCAGGGCCGCTATCGCCGGAGGGGAACACTCGCCGGATGGTCACGCCGGCGACCCGGAGCGCGACCTCGAGGCGCGGCTCATCGAGATGGACAGGCTGGGCTTCGACATGCAGGTGCTCAATACGCAGCGGGCGATGCCCAACCTGCTGATGCCGCCGGACAGCCCGCTGTGGCTCCGCACGGCGCTCGCCAAGCTCTACAACAACGCAGCGGCCGAGCTGCAGAACCGCTATCCGGACCGCTTCATCTGCCAGATAACGGTGCCGTGGGACGACATCGACGGGTCCGTCCGGGAGCTCGAACGCGCCGCCGGGATGGGCCTCCGCGCGGTGAGCATCTGCGGAAGCTACCTGGACGGGAACCTCGACGCGTACGAGCTCTACCCGTTCTGGGAGGCGGTGAGCGAGCTCGACCTCGCGTGCATGGTCCACAACTTCACGCAGGGGCACCGCGGGAACTTCTATGACCACCGCACCTCGTACCCGATGGTCGGCACGGAGCGCTACCACCGCCTGCACATCGGGACGTACGTCGGTTTCGGCGTCGACTACACCATCGCATGTACGGCACTGACGCTCGGGGGCGTGCTGGACCGGTTCCCGAATCTCCGCTTCCTCTTCTTCGAGGCCGGAGCGTCGTGGATGGCCTACGCGATGCACGGGGCCGACCGGTCGTTCTACATCGAGCGCGCCTGTGCGCGGACCAACACCCGCCCCAGCGAACTGATCAAGCGGCACTGCATGACCGCGGTCGAGAGCATCGAACCGCTGGAGCAGCTGGTCGAAGCATACGGCGCGGACAGTTTCGTCATCGGCACGGACTTCCCGCACCCTGAGTTCCAGCGCCTGCCGAACGCCACGACCGACATCACCGGAAGCAGCCTGTCCGGAGAGGACAAGGACAAGATCCTCGGCGGCAACCTGGCGCGTGCGTTGAGGCTCTAGCGGCACACAGGAACGCTTATCCCGACTGCACCTTCTCCGCCAGGGTCGCGATGCGCTCTTCGAGCGGCGTGTTGAAGAGGCGCATCCCCTCTTCGCGGTCGACGAAGACCACCTGGCCGGGAACCGGGATGATCTGCTCCGATTCGGCGCCGCGCACGATGCCGACCGGGTCGATGCCGTCCTGTACGCGCGCTATCTGCTCGTCCCAGAGCTTGTGCATGAGGAGCACGCCGCGGTCGGAACTGCCGAACGTCATCTTCTCGAAGTCGGGCAGGCCGCCGCGCTCTTCCCTCCCCTGTGTGCTCATGATCGCTTCGTCTTCCCAGATAGGTCCTTGGCGGAGCGGGTGCCCCGTGTTCCACCAGTAGCCAACGTCCTCGAACCAACCCTCGTAGAACGGGCCTCCGGCGTCGGCGGGAGTGTCGGCGTGGAGCCTGCGGAGAGCGGCGTCCGATACCTGCCCGTCCGGGCCGAACGGCACGAAACTCACGCCGAACCACCGTGTCGTGTGGTCGTCCATGGGCACCGCCCAGTTGATGGTGTCGGTCCGGGCGCGCTGGCAGGGGAAGAGCGCGTGCGTCTCGTGGTACTCGTAGACGCCGGGGTTCCTCGTGTTCTGGAGGGTGACGTAGCAGGCGCCCCACGGCGTCGTCTCGAACCGGATGGGGGTGGCGGGGTCGCCGTTGTAGCCATGATGGAGCGCATGCACCGGTTCGCCGCCCTTGAACCATCCGTGGGCGACCTCGCGGTGCCAGACGTCCAGCACGTTGTCCAGCGTCTGCAGCAATGCGTTCGACTTCTGGATGCGGTTGCCTTTTCCGGCCACGCGCAGCCCGTCCTGCCGAACCAGCGCCGGGTACCGGGGGAACGGCGGCTGCAGCTCAGGCGGGCCCATGTAGGCGAAGATCAGCCCTCCGATTTCGACGCACGGGTACGACGGATGCTTGACGGAGTTACGGAAGCGCCGCCCCGGAGGCTCGCAGGGCATATCGAGACAGTTCCCCTCGCGGTCGTACAGCCATCCGTGGTAGAGGCACCGCAGCCCCTCGTCCTCCACGCGGCCGTAGACGAGCGACGTCCCGCGGTGCGAGCAGTGCTCTTCCAACAGTCCCGGCTTGCCCGTGGCGTCCCGGAAGAGCACGAGGTTCTCCCCCAGCACCTTCACCCGCACCGGGTTCTTCGCGCTGGGCCGCACCGGCCCCTTGCCGCCGTCGAGGTTCGCCGATGTCTCCACCGGCAGCCAGTACCTCCGGAACACCTCCCCCGAAGGCGTGCCCGGCCCAAGCTTGAAGATCTCGTCCATCTCCCTGTTGTTCAAAGGCACGGCGAACCTCCTGGCCGACCGACTGTCGTTAGATCGGCACGACCCTCAGGTCCGCGTCGTACTCGGGGTGCACGGGCACCTGGTGGCTGAGTTCGACGACCTTGCCCGTCTGGGACGATTCGACCATCGCGAAGATAGCCTCCGCCGTCGCCATGCCCCAGCGGCCCGAGTGGTAGACCGGCTTGCCGTTGACGACCGCGTCGTAGAGCTCGTGCACCTCTCCCCGGCTGTGGACGTTCGATTCGCCCGTGACCTCGCGTACACCGTTGTCGTCGTAGACGAGGACGCCTTGCGAGCCGATGCGCATGTCGCCGTGGTCGCAGGTCACGAAGATCGTGCCCGGGTCGCCGGTATCGTTGAGTCCCGAACGGTCGCCCGGCTCACGAGCGATCTGTCGTCCGAAGTTGCCGCGACCGCCGTCGGAGCGGAGCGCATCCGCGAACTGCTGGGCCTCGATCTTCCCGCCGATGCGCAGGTCTTGCTTGTCCGATTCCTCGTTGCGGGTACCGCTCTGCATTTCCTTCCTAATGCGGACGAGGTTCTCTATGGAGCTGCGTCCGCTGGCCGGCCCGTTGACCTCGCTCAGCGTGAAGTAGCCGTAACCGTTGTGGGTCGCTGTGGCAACGGTGCCGTCCTCGAACTCGAAGTGAGCGGTGTAGTAGCCGGGCATGGGACGCTCCGGCATCCACTGGCCGACCTTGCCCCAGACACGCTTGACCATGCCGCCGCCCAGCAGCCGGACGGTGTCGATCTGGTGCGGGCCCTGCCGGTATGGCACGCCGCCGCCTTGGGCAAAGTCGAGTTCATCCGGCGTCCGTGGCCGCAGCATCCAGTCCGTGTAGGCGATGAGATGGATAGCGCGCACCGCGCCGATCTCCCCGGAGTCGATGATCTTCCGCATCGTCCGGTAGGGCAGCCCGAAGCTGGCGGTGTGGGCGCAGACCAGGTGCACCCCCGCCTTGTCGCACTCCTCGACCATCTGCTCGGTCTCCTTGAGCGAGATGGCCATGGGCTTCTCGACCATGACGTGCTTCCCATGACGGGCCGCCGTGATCGTGTGCTCGGCGTGGAAGCGGTTCGGCGACGCGATGTAGACGGCGTCCACGTCCGGGTCCTTGCAGATGTCCTCCGCGCTCTCGTACACCTTGACGTCGGGGAACCGCTCCTTGAAGCGTTCCCGCGTGACAGGGACAACATCGCACCCGGCGGCCAGATGAACGATGTCCGGTTGCTGCACGACCGAACGGAGGATCTCCAGTCCTCCGACACCGATGCCGATGACGCCGATGTTGATGCGTTTCGTGGTGCTGGCGGTCTCCTCTGCTGTCGTAACCATCGCGCGACCTCCCCTGTCTGATTCTCCTCACACGGGCCGGATTGTGCGCTTTCCGAGCCCAAACGTCGAGAGGGGCGCATTCAAACAGCGGCGACGAAACGGGAGAACGCCTCGTTACCGAGAAGGCGTCCCCGTTCGGTGAGACGGAGCGCGCCGCCAGCCCACTCCAGCAGGCCAAGGTCGATGCAGTCAGCAGTCGCGGCGGGAAACGCTTCGGCGATGCCCTCGCCGAAGCGCTCGCGGAACGCGTCATCCGCAACGCCTGCGTTGAGACGCAAGCCCATCATCATCGTCTCGGCCATCGCGTCGCGACGGCTCACGGGTTCGCAAAGGCCGGTGGCCGCTGCAGTGGCGATGGTGTTGGTATCGAGGGGGCCGTCAGCCTGCCAGGCGCTCACGCGTCCGATGTACGTGCGCGGTGGGTTGACGTTGGCGAAGCGCACGCCGGATCGGTCGAGGGTGCCCAGCCCATAGAGGTAGCTGTGCGCGCCCGGCCCGACGCCCAGGTACGGCAGGCTGCGCCAGTACGCGAGGTTGTGCGTGCTCTCTCTGCCCTGCCTTGCCCAGTTGGATATCTCGTACTGCTGCAGCCCTGCGCCGTCGAGCATCGTCTGCGCCCGAAGGTACATCGCCGCCGCAAGGTCGGCGTCAGGCTCCGATGTCCTGCCAAGGCGCACGTCGGCTTCGAGCGGCGTGCCCGGTTCCAGCGTGAGGGCGTAGGCCGAGAGATGGTCCGTGTCCAGCCGGATCGCCTGATCGACCGAGCGCTCCCATGTGGCGACGGGCTGATCGGGCAGGCCGAACATAAGGTCGATGCTGACGTTGTCGAAGCCTGCCCCTCTCGCCCCGCGCACGGCCTCGCCGGCGCGTGCGGCGTCGTCGCGGCGTCCAAGCATCGCGAGCTCGGCATCGTCGAACGACTGCACGCCGATGGAGATGCGGTTGAACCCGGCACCGCGCATGGCGAGCAGCCGCTCCGAGGTGCAGTCGCCGGGGTTCGCCTCCGCCGTCGCCTCGGCCTCGTCCGGTAGCAAGAAGGCAGTGCGTATCGTTTCCATCAGGCGCTGGAGGTCGCGCGGGGGCAGGTAGGTCGGCGTACCGCCACCGAAGAAGACGCTCGCAAGCGTTGGCCTGTCGAGCCACGCACCCCACTGCTCGATCTCCCGCGCGAGCGCTGAAACGTAGGAGGGCATGAGCGGCTCGATGCCAGCGTAGGTGTTGAAGTCGCAGTAGGGGCACTTGGACTCGCAGAACGGGATGTGGACGTAGAGCGCGAGTCTGGTCAGGGGCGGTTGCCCGTGCTGCGTTGCGCCCGCCTCGCTCACTGCCCTGCCCTCCCGCTAGACATTGAACAGGAAGTTGACGACGTCGCCGTCGCGCATCGTGTAGGTCTTGCCCTCAGTGCGGAGGAGCGCCTGCTTGCGCGCCTCGGGGATGCTGCGCGTGCGGGCGAGGTCATCGTAGGCGACGACCTCGGCGCGGATGAAGCCGCGCTGGATGTCCGAGTGTATCTTGCCCGCCGCCTCCACCGCGCTCATGCCTTTCGTGATCGTCCATGCGCGGGTCTCGTCTTCACCGGTCGTCAGGAACGAGACAAGGCCGAGCAGATCGTAGGAGAGGTTGATCATACGGTCGAGGCCCGGTTCGCCAGCGCCGAGCGACTCGCGGAACTCAGCCTCGTCCTCCGGCTCCATCTGCGCAAGGTCCGCCTCCAGTTTGCCGCAGAGCGCCGCAGTCCCCACGCCGGGCCGCGCAAGCCGTTCGTGTATCTCTGCCTCCAGCGCAGGCTCGTTGGCTATCGCGTCTTCGCCGATGTTGAACACGACGATGAGCGGTTTCGCAGTGAGCAGTTGGAAGTTCTCCAGGAAGGGCTTCGCCTCGACGGGCAACTCCTGTTCACGGACAGGAACTTCGTCCTCCAGACCGGCGCGGATGAGGCCGAGGATGTGCTGCTCGCGGGTGAGCAGGTCGCGCTCCGCCTGTCGCGCCGAGCGCAACTGCGATGCGATGCGCTCCTGTCGCCGTTCGAGGATGGCGAGGTCGGAGAAGGTCAGCTCCAGTTCCAGCGTCGCTGCATCGCGGTAGGGATCGACCGTCTCCTGCACGTGCGGCACGGAGGGGTCGTCGAAGGCGCGCGCCACGAGCAGCAGGGCGTCGCAGCGCTGGAGGAGGTTGAGATACTCGCCGCCGATGCCCTTCGTCTTCCCGAAGCCCTCCGGCGCGGCGGGGATGTCGATGTACTCGACCTCCGCGTGGACGACGCGCTTCGGCTTCGATATCTCGGCAAGCACGTCGAGGCGCGGGTCGGGCACCTTGGAGACGCCGATGTTGGGCTGCGACCCGCCGCTGCGGAACGACGCGGTCTCGGCGTGGCCGCGCGTCACGGCGTTGAAGATGGTGGTCTTGCCGGAGAGCGGAAGGCCGAATATGCCGATGGCCATGCTATCCCACCCTACCCGCCGAGCGCCTGCGCGCCGAGCACCACGACAACGAACGTCAGCAGGATAGCAGCAAGCGCGATACCGACGGGCGGACGTCCAAGGAACGCGAGCGCATCGTCCGGCCCACGTTCGCGTGCGTAGGCGCTGAGCAGCAACAGGCTGGCCCAGCCTGTCGCCGGGGCAACGGCGAGGGCGCTGGCGCGCCGAGCGAGCGCTCCAACGAGGCGTTCAAAGAAGGTGAACACGGCTTCCAGTGGCGTCTGTATCAGAACGCGTGCGAGCGGTCCAGCCTTCCGATAGACCCAGTCCGTGTCGATGGTGATCGTCGCCTCGCCGCCCAGCTTGCCTCGCAGCAGCCAGAAGCCCACTGCCGTGAAGCCGAGCATCTGGAGCGTTCGGACCACGTGGTCGGCGTAGTACGGCTCGTAGGTGTTCAGGTAGGGCAACTGGTCGTACAGGGCAGTCGGATAGACGCCGATGCCGATGCACAACGCTGCGGCCAGCACCATCGCCACGATCATCCCGCGGGGCACGGGGCCAACCTGGATGTCGTCCCGCCTCGGCCCGAACCAGGTGAAGTACGGGAGCTTGAGACCGGTGTGCAGGAACGTCCCTACCGACGCGAGATAGAGCAGGGCTACCGCCCAGTAGATGTGCTCCTTCTCTGCTCCGTAGACGACAAGCGACTTGGAGACGAAGCCGCTGAACAGCGGGAACGCCGAGATGGCGAACGCGCCGACCATGTAAAGCACGACGACCAGCCGCATGCGGTCGGATATGCCTCCGAGGGCGGTGAGCGTGCGCCGGCCGGTTGCATAGATCGCGGCGCCGGCGCCCATGAACAGCAGTCCCTTGTAGATGACGTGGGCGAACGCGTGGGAGACCGCTCCGTTGATGGCGATCTCGGTGCCGATGCCCACGCCCGCCACCATGTACCCCACCTGGCTGATGATGTGGTACGCAAGCAGGCGGCGGATGTCGTTCTCCAGTACGGCGAAGACGACGCCGTAGAGGGCCATGATGACGCCGAGGAAGATGAGGACCTCCCAGCCCGCAAAGCCGCGCGCCAGGACGTAGACCGCCGTCTTGGTGGTGAAGGCGCTCAGGAACACGCTTCCGGTGACTCCGGCCTCCGGATAGGCATCGGTAAGCCACGCGTGCAGCGGAACGATCGCGGCGTTGATGGCGAAGCCTCCGAGGACGAGCCAGCCGGCGACCGTGCCCTCGAAGAGCGAGAAGTCGAGCGAACCGCCGGTGCCCAGGTGCCACAGGACGCCCGCCAGCAGCGTGCTGCCGCCCACCATGTGCACGAACAGGTAGCGCGTGCCCGAGGCGCGCGAGCCGGGGTAGCCTCCCGCCCAGATAAGGTAGGCGGACGTGAGGGCCATCAGCTCCCAGAAGAGCACCAGCGTCAGCAGGTCTCCGGCGAACACGACTCCGATGGACGTACCGGCGTAGCCGAGAGCAGCAGCCTGCTGGTAGCGGTCCTCGAGGTGCCAGGCGTAGATGCCGCCCAGCCCCGCGGCGATCGCGAACACGTACCCGAACACGATGCTCAACTTGTCGGCGCGCAGCGGCTCCAACTCCAGAGAGAGCCAGGTGAACGTCACTGAATCGCCTGCCTCGAGACCCCATATCAGCTGAGCGAGGACGAGCAGCGGGGCGCCGACCGCGATGGCCTTGCGGACGATGCTCACGGGGATCAGCGCGACGAGCACCGCCGCGACGACCATGATGAGGACGGGAGGGAAGCTAGCCATCGCGGTGCTCCTCGGGCTCAGCTTCCACGTGCTCGCCGGTATACGGGTCGTCGTGCTTCATCAGGAAGGTGTGGCCGACCCACTTGGAGATGACGACGATGCCGATACAGCCGACGAAACCGAATCCCACCCAGAACAGGAGCAGGGTGCTGCCTTCGAAGAGATACTCACGATGGTCGACGAAGAACAGCTCCAGCACAGCCGAGAGGACCACGCCGATAACGATCGCGATCAGGAGGGGGCGGTCGATAATCATGGGGTCCCTCCGGCGATGGCAACCGGCGGTGCGAACGCGGCATCAGCGACGGTCGACGCAAGCTCGAAGAAGCCGAGCGGCAGGTCGGGCGCGATGCCCCAGACGAGCGCCAGAACAGCCGTCACAGCGATGGGTGCGACCATGCGAACGTCGGCCTCACCGTACCGCGTGTGGTCGGGCGACGCACGCAGGAACGCCCGGATGACGATGGGGAAGAGATAGCCCGCGGCAAGCAGTCCGCTGACCAGGTAGACGATGAGGAATACATACTGATCGACCTCCGCCGCGCCCCATCCGAGGTATACCTTGCTGGTGAACAGGATGAACGGCGGGATGCCGACCATGCTGAGCGAGGCGAGGGCGAACGAGCCCATCGTGAAGGGCATCTGACGCCCGATTCCATCCAATTCGCTCACGTTCTCCTTGTGCGTTCGCACGTGGATAGCGCCGGCGACGAAGAAGAGGGTGATCTTGGTGACGCCGTGCCCCACGATGTGGAGCAGCGCGCCGGTGAGCGCGAGCGGGCCGATGAGCGCCACGCCCAGAACGATGTAAGAGAGGTGGCTGATGGTCGAGTAGGCCAGCCGCCGCTTGAGATTGTCGTGGCGCAGCGCGAGTATCGAGGCGATGAGGAGGGTTCCGGCGGACATGACGGCGAGCACGAGCCACGCGCCCATATCGTCCAAGAGCGATGCGCCGAACACGAACACCCCTACCCGCACCATGCCGAACACACCCGCCTTGACGACGGCAACTGCGTGCAGCAGCGCGGAGACCGGCGTCGGCGCGACCATCGCGCTCGGCAGCCAGCTGTGCAGCGGCATCACCGCGGCTTTCACACCCACGCCCCCGGCAAGCAGTACGAACAGTCCCCACTGCGTGGTCCCGTTCAGGTCCACTCCACCCAGGAACCCGCCCGCCTGAAACGTAGCGTCGACGCCGAGCACGTGCAGCCACGCCGTCGCACCGATGAGCATAAGGCCGCCGGAGAGCGTGTACGCGAGGTACTTGCGGCCGGCGACCAGTGCGGTCTCCGTCTCCCGGTGCGTCACCAGCGGGTACGTGAAGAGCGAGAGCAGTTCATAGAAGAGGACGAACGTCAGCAGGTTCTCCGCAAGCGCCACGCCCGCCGCCGTCGCGATACTGAGCGCGAACGCGGCGAAGAAGCGGGTCTGCTTTTGTTCGTGTTCGCCCCTCATATAGCCGACCGCGTAGACGCCAGCCAGCACCCAGAGCACGGAGACGAGCAGCCCGAAGATCATGCCTGCGGGATCGGCGCGCAGCGCGATGTCGATGCCGGGTGAGAGCTCCAGAAGCACCGTCCGGTGGATGCGGCCATCCAACGTGTCGGTCAGCATCAACACGGCGATGACCACCATGGCGATGCCCGCGAGCGTTGCCCACGTGTCGCGCAGGTTCGGCCAGCGCCCCGTCGTAAGTGACGCGAGCAAGGCGGCGCCCACCGGAACCAGGACGGCGGCGAGCGGCAGGGCGGATGCGGTGGTCTCGTTCACGACACCTCTACCCCGGGCAGCAGGACATGCTCCATGATGACGACGTTGAACACGCCGAGTACGACAGTCGCAGCGGCAAGCAGAACGAGCGGAAACCAGACGTCCAGCGGGGCCTCCCGCGCCCGCTCCACTACGGGACGCATCGCCGATTGCTCGACCGGCTGCGGCGCGTTGTCCGCAGGCGGGCTGTGTTCGTCGCCGTGGTGCTCAGACGGTTCCGGTTTCGCGGGGCGCAGGTACACCTGCTCCAGCACTTTGAAGAGGTAGACGGCCGTGAGCAGGCTGCTGAGCAACACGACCGCAACCACTATCCACTGGCCCTCATCGACGCCAGCCTGCACCATGTACCACTTGCTGAAGAAGCCCGCCGTGGGCGGGATGCCAACCATCGCCACGGAGCCAACGGCGAACGCGCTCATCGTCAGCGGCATGCGCGGGCCAAGCCCCGCAAGGTTATGGGTGCGCTGCAACCCGACCCGGAAACGCACGGACGCTGTCGCCAAGAAGAGCGTCGCTTTCATGGCGGCGTGATTGACGACGTGCAGCAGCGCTGCGGCCAGCGCGAGCGGCGTGCCCAGTCCGATACCAACGGCGATGAAGGCCAACTGGCTGATGCTGCTGTACGCCAGCATCCGCCGGATGTCCGTCTGCCCCGCCGCCGCGACGGAGCCGAACACGATGCCGATGAGGCCGAGTACGAGCAGCGCGTCAGCGACAGGAACGGCGCCGGAGAGATACCCGGGTGGGAAGACGCTCAGGAACATGCGGAGCATCGCGTAGGCTGCAACCTTGGTCATCACCGGCGCGATCAGTGAGTTCACAGAGGAAGGCGCGTGTTCGTAGGCGTCCGGCAGCCAGAGGTGCATCGGGACGAGCGCCATCTTCAGGCCGAGGCCGGTGAAGATGAACACTGCTCCCACCTGTACCGCCCTCGTGCTCTCCGCATCCTCCAGCAACTGGCGCGCCTCGATCATGTTCAGTGTGCCGGTCGCGAAGTAGACGAAACCGACGCCCAGGAGGTAGAAGGCGCCGCCAATCGAGCCGATGATGAGGTAGCGGAAACCCGCGAGCATCGCCCTGCGTCCGCCGATGAAGACGAGCGCGTAAGCAGCGAGCGACGCTATCTCCAGAAAGACGAAGAGGTTGAACAGGTCGCCTGTGATGACGATGCCGGTAAGCCCCGCCAGGAGCAGCAACACAAGACCGTAGAAGATGCCGGGACGATCGCCCGCTTCGCGCTCGGCCCAACGCCGCGTCGAGACCAGGACGAGGAAGGACACGCTCGTGACGACGAGGCTGACGAACGCCGATACCTCGTCCATAACGTACTCGATGCCAACAGGCGGTTCCCATCCGCCGAGGTAGTAGCGGAACGTCCCTTCGTCGAGCACTCGCCCCAGCGACAGCGCAGACGCGACGGCTGAGACAGCCACCGTCGCAACCGCGATGACGAACGCGCTCTGCCGCCACTTCCGCCCCAGGATGGGAACGATGACTGAGAACAGCAGTGGCGCGCCGACGATGAAGGCGGGGAGTTGCTGCTCCACGGTTACTTCCTCATCTCGTCCAGCATCTCGCGCTCGTCGAGCGTTCCGAACTCACGGTAGATCGAAACGAGGAAACTGAGCGCAACGCCGATGATCGCTACCCCCACGACGATGGCGGTGAGCATGAGCACGTGAGGCAGCGGGTTCACGAAGTCGTCCGGGGCCGCGTGTTCTCCCCCGTGCACGCCGTAGAGGATGGGGAGGGTTGCCCCTTCCAGCAGAGAGCCGCTGATGAAGAAGAGGATGATGGCCGACTGGAAGATGCTCAGGCCGATGACCTGCTTCACGAGGCTGCGCTTGCCGATCATGCCGTAGAGGCCGACGACGAGGAGTACCGCGATAGCCCAATACGGGAAGCGTGCTGCTACCTCGTCGATCATTGGCGCGAACTGCCCGCGATGAGGTCGTAGATGAGCACCAGCACGGATGCGACGCCGAGGAATACACCGACTTCGATGATGAGGATTCCCATCGCGCGAGGGGTGCGGTCCTCGCCCGCGAACTGGTTGTACCACTCAACCGGGATGGGAGCGTAGTCCAGGAAGTTCGCGCCGAGGATGAGCGGCAGGATGCCCGCGAACATGTAGATGCCGAGACCGATGCACGCCAGCCAGATGAGGAGCCCCTGCGGTATCTGCAGGGCCGCCTGCCGGTTGCCCAGCGCGAGGCGCACCAGCAGCAGCGCGGCGGCGACGATGGCCCCGGCCTGGAAACCGCCGCCGGGGCTGAGTTCGCCGTGCAGCAACACATAGATGCCGAAGACGACGATGAGCGGGATCATCACCACCCGCGCGACGAAGTGGAGTATCACGCTGTCGTAGCGGTCATTCATCCCCATCCTCCTCCTCGGGGAGCCGGCGGCTGCGCTGGAGCACCAGCACAACGGCCAGCCCGGCGGTGAAGATGACGAACGTCTCTCCAAGCGTGTCGTAGCTCCGGAAGTCGGCCAGGATGGCGGAGACGAGGTTCGGAATCACGACCTCGGACTCGGTCATCTCGGTCAACTCGGGGGAGAGATGACGATTCGCAGGCGCGTCGGGGTCCGCGCGGTCCGGCAGATCAGCCGACGCCCATACGAGCAGGGCAACCAGCCCGGCGAGGAATGTCAGCATGAGCAGCTTCAATCCGGGGTCCTCCTGTCCACGACGCTGACAGCGCCCACCAGCAACACGCCGGTCACGCCGGCGCCCAACGCAGCCTCCGTGAGCGCAACGTCGACCGCGCCCATCAGCGCGAGCAGCGTGGCGGCCAGGAAGCTGTACACCGACAGCGTTGCCACTGCCGCGATCATGTCCCGGACCGAGAGAGCGATCAGCGCAGCCACCACGAGCAGGCCGAACAGCGACAACTCAAGCCACCAGATCATCCGCCGTCTCCTCGCCGCCAGGGCATCTGGCCGGTGCGCAACGCAGCTCGGGTCAGCAGGTGCGCGCCCACCGGGTTGGCAACCGCAACGAACACCAGTATGAGACCGATCTTGAGGCTCACCATCGTGGCGCCTTCATGCAGGATGAGGCCGAGGAGCACCAGCGTGATGCCCAGCGTCTCGGACTTGGAGACGGCGTGCACGCGGGAGTAGAAGTCCGGGAGACGGATCATGCCCAGGGCCGTGATGACCATGAACGCGAGCCCCAGCGCGATGAGCACCGTGCCTGCGATACTCATACTTCCTCCTCCTCACTCCGGATCAGCGACCACAACTGGTGCTGGCGCGTCTCCAGGTACTTCCCCACCACAACCGTGCCGATGAAGTTGAGCAGCGCATAGCTCAGGGCAAGGTCGACGAACATGTCAGGCCGTTCGAACACGAACCCGATGAGCACGAGCAGGATCACCGCGTTGGTGCCTATGGCCGCTGCAGCCAACAGGCGGTCGAAGGGAGTACGGCCAACGAGAAGCCGGTAGAACAGCGCGGCATTGATCGCCACGGCAACGGCAAGCAAGGCAACGAACAACACGCTCACGGCAGCACCTGCTCAACAGCAACCACGTCCGTGAGCTGCACCCTGTCAGGCGCTTCTTCAGCGAATACCCCGGCCACCTTGCGCTGGATGCTTCCCTCTTCCATCCCGTGCCTGCTCTTGGCAGAGAGGCAGTGCACCATGAACATCCCGTTCGAAACGTCCACCGTCACCGTGCCCGGCGTGAGGGTTATGGACTGCGAGAGCAGGACCTGCGCAGTCTCCGACCGTAGAGAAGTTTCGAACTCCACGAGGCTCGGCTCCACCGGAAGCCGGGGATGAAGCACGAGATAGGCCACGTGCAGATTGGAGAGCGCTATCTCCCAGAGCAACCACGGCACGTAGAGGATGGAACGGAGCGTGGCAGGGACGAACCACGAGGGCGGGTATGGCTTGTGCCTGAAACGAGCTTCCTGGTCGCCTGCGAACAGCCAGTGGGTAAGCGCAGTTCCAGCCACTGCTGCGACCCCGCCCATGATGAGGAACTCGATCTCGGTGTGGCCGGAGAACGCGAACCAGACGGCGAAGAGGGCCAGCGTCTGCACTGTCCATCTGAACGTCTGGCGTAGCTTGGTGGGCCGGACATCCACCTGGGGGGGTTCGTTGTTCATTCGACCAAGGTCCGCACTACGCTCATGTTCGCTCGCCTGACGCGGGTAGCAGGCTACGAATGGCATATGAGGGCTGTCAAGGTCAACGCGTACATGGCGCGTTAGAGCGCTCGCACGGGTTCGCGAGAACCTGTAACCTCTCGCGGGCAAGGAGGGGCTAGTGGCGCTTACGTTCGAGATCGGCAACGAGTCCCGCCCGAAGGGGCATGCGCTGCTCTACTTCGGCAACCCGCAAGCCGGGTTGCTGGCGACGTACGTCGTCCTCTTGCCTGTAAAGATGGACATGACCAAGTACCTGCCGCCGATGCTCGCGGCGCAGTTGGGTGGACTCGCGAGCGAGGTGATCGGCGACGGGGGCGGCAGTTTCGCTGCACCGCCCATCCCTGAGGAGGTGGAGTCGATCGAGCCGCTGCGCCATCTGGCGGAACTGCGCGGCGACGACTTCGTCTGGGGGGGGGACATGGTGCTGGGCGACCTGCAGGCCGCGATGCGGCAGGCTACGGAAGCCGTGCACGAATACGAAACGCTCTATCAGCGTTACCTCGACGCCAACCCCCAGCCCGCGCCGGCTGTTCCGGAACGTCCACTGCCCAGCGACGCGGGAGACCCGAGCGGCAGCGTGCAGCAGGTGGTCTATGGACTGATGAGCGACCGCGACCGCCTCGCAGAGCTGTCGAAGCTGGTCGGGACGATGCGGTTCGCGCTCGAATCGCAGGACGAAGGCCTCGTCGAGGAGACCAACGTCTCACTGCAGGCGTTGGGGAATGCCCTGCCGGAACGTTTCTGGGGTGAGCGTGTACGACGCGCGGCGCGCGATTCCTCTGACGCCGGGGCACGGCTCGCTCAACTGTACGTGGAGCGGTGCTACAAACTGCTGGAGGAGGACTTCGCCACGGTGCAGGTGCTCGAGGAGCAGATAGCCGCTCTCGCGGAGGAGGCCCCGCCCCAAGGCGACCTCCGCAGCTGAAACCGCTGCTGTCTGTTACTCCGCGTAAGTCATCGACGCCCAGGTAGGCCCGGTCTTGATGTCTATCTGCACCGGCACGCTCATCTCCAGCGCGTTCGGCATCACGTCCTGCAACATCGCGACGAGCTCCTCTTCCTCCTCCACGGGCAGCTCGAACAACAACTCGTCGTGCACCTGCAGCAGCATCCTGCTGCGGAAGCCGTCCTCTTCGAGACGGCGCTGGATGGCGACCATCGCCTCGTTGATGACGTCGGCGGAGGTGCCCTGTACGGGCATGTTGAGCGCGATGCGTTCGCCCGCCTGGCGCACCGGATAGTGCGGCGACCGCAGCTCGGGGATGTAACGCCGGCGGCCCAGGAGCGTCTCCGCGTAGCCATCCGCCTTCGCCCGCTCGACAGTGTCGTCGAGGAAGGACTTGACGGTGGGATAGGTTCCGAAGTACGACTCGATGAACGCAGCGCCTTCTTCGCGGGTGAGCTCGGTCTGCTGCGATATGCCGAAAGCGCTGAGCCCGTAGGCGACGCCGAAGTTCATCACCTTGGCGAGGCGCCGCATATCCCGCGTCACCTCGCCGAGCGGCACACCGTAGATAAGCGAGGCCGTGGAAGAGTGGATATCCTCTCCACGCTCGAACGCGGCCATGAGTGCCGGGTCCTGTGAGAGATGCGCAAGCACGCGCAGGTCTATCTGCGAGTAGTCGGCGCTGAGCAGCATCCACTCGGGGCGTTGCTCCGCGATGAATGCCTCCCTGACGCGCAGACCGAGCGGCGTGCGGATGGGGATGTTCTGCAGGTTGGGGTCGGCGCTGGCGAGCCTGCCCGTGGCGGAGCCCGCCTGGTTGTAGGTCGTGTGGATACGGCCCGTACGCGGGTTCACCTGCTGTGGCAGTGTGTCCACGTAGGTCGACTTGAGCTTGGTCAGTTCCCGGTACCGCAGAACATGGCCGATGACCGGGTGATGGTCGCGCAGGTTCTCCAGGATTGACGCATCGGTCGAGTAGCCCGTCTGCGTCCTGCGGCCCGACGGCAGTTTGAGTTCCTTGAAGAGCAGGTCCCCGAGTTGGGACGGCGAGTTGATGTTGAACTCGTGTCCCACGGCTTCGTAGGCGTTGCGCTCCTCTATCTCTACCTCACCCGCGATCTCTTCATTCAGTTCGGCAAGCACGCTCTCGTCTATGGCGATGCCATGGGTCTGCATACGCGCAAGCACCGGCACGAGCGGCATCGCGTGTTCATCATGGTACGTCGTGAGGCCGTCGCGCTCCATGTCCCCAGCGAGCGCGCGCTGCAGTTGCAGCGTCACTGCGGCAGCGGTCGCGGCGTATCCCCCGGCGTCTGTCACCGGGACGGCATCGAATGTGATCTGCTTGCGTCCAGTGCCGGTCAGGTCGGTCAGCGCCTGCAGTTCGACGTTGAGCCGGTTGAATGCGAGCGGTTTGAGCGACAGCGCCTTCTCACCGGTGAGATGCGCCGCGAGCATCGTGTCGAACGCGATGCTCACCGCAGTCGGCGACAGCCCGTAGTTGGACAGCAGCGTCAGCGTGAAGTTGAGGTTGTGGCCGGAGACGGGTTTGCTCGTGAGCACCGGTAGCAGCGCGGGCAGCGCCTCTTCCGCGGAGAGCTGATTCCCCTCCGCATGGCCTACGGGCACGTAGAAGCCTTCGCTCTCATCGACGGCGAACGCCAGCCCAACGAGTTCGGACTCCATCGCTCGCTGAACGGCGGCATGCGCCTCGACGACGAGCGTATCCGCCCCGCGTAGTCGTTCGACCAGTGTGCTGAGCGCAGCAGGCGTATCGACGACGGTCACGCGCACGTCCGCCTCGAACATCGATTGCGGTTCGACGGGAGCGTCGCCTGCCGCGGGCTGCTGCTCGCCGGGGGGCGACGGGATACGCGCGACGAGGCTGCTGAACTCCAGCTCGCGGAACACGTCCAACACCTCGTCGCGGGAGAAGCCGCCGAACGCTGCGGCGTCGAAATCGAACTCCGTCGGCGCTGCCGTCTCGATGGTCACGAGGTGCTTGCTCTTGAGCAATTGCTCTCCGTGCTCGCGCACGAGGCCTTGGATACGAGGCGGCGTCACCTCATCCACGCGATCGACGAGCGACTCGGCGCTGCCGAATTCGCTGATGAGTTTCACCGCCGTCTTCTGGCCGATGCCGGGAACACCGGGGATGTTGTCGGACGTATCGCCGGTGAGTGCCTTCACGTCGCGCTGCTGGGCAGGCTCGAGTCCGCCGTAGCGCTCGCGTACGGCATCCTCGTCGTAGATGCGCGTATCGCCGAATCCGGTGGTGAGCAGGACCCGGACGTGCGGCGAGACGAGTTGCAGTGTGTCGGTGTCGCCGGTGGCGATGAGCGTGTCTACGCCGTGCTCGGTGCTCCAGGCCGCGATCGTGCCGAGCACGTCGTCGGCCTCGTAGCCGGGCGATTCGAGGACAGGGACGCGAAAGGCGTTCATCACCTGCTTCACGCGCTCGACGTTCTGCGTGAGTTCGGGTGGGATGGGGGGACGGGTCGCCTTGTAGTCCGCATACATCTCATCGCGGAAAGTGCGCTCCGGCGTATCGAACGCGATGGCGACGTGCGTGGGCCTGTGGTCAGCGAGCGTCTTGAAGAATGTGGTGGTGAAGGAATAGACACCCCGCACGTCCTCGCCGGTCGCGCGGATGGTGAGCGGTTGCGCCTGCCGGAGCGCGAACCACGCGCGGAACACCATCGCGTGGCCGTCCATCAGCAACAGCAGGGGCTGTTCTCGTTGGGCTGGAGACGCGGCTTCCGGCGCGGGTTCGCCGAACAGGGAGGGGGTGCCTGCCGGAGGAGACCTGCGTACCATGGTCATGCGCCTCGCAGCGGCTTGAAGAAGCTGTGGAGGAAGTTGCGCTGGTGAGCCCAGCGGTGCGTGCGCCGCACCGCCTCGTCGGAGAGCACGCCGGTGCCCGTGGTGACCTTTATCGCCTTATAGCCCTTCGCAGGCAGCAATGGAGCATCGTCGGAGACTGTGACGGCGTAACCCTGCTCACGGAGCCAGTCGCGCAACGCCTCGTAACCCTTCGCCTTGCGGTTGGGGGTCACGTAGACGTAGAAGTCCTTGGAGCCGGCGACTTCGTGGAAGTGCTCGTCGGCGATCTCAGTGCCCTTGCCGGAGCCTTCCCGAAGCTTCGCGCGATTCATGCCCTGCCTGTAGACCATGCGCCGATTCTAGCAGCGCAGCGCACAATCGCCACGCACGCCAACCCGCTTCGCAGCGTGTCCCTACTATTATCCAGCGGATTCTGCGTCAACGATTGACAGCACCCACACCGGACAGATAGCGTTACGCAGGCTATCTGCCAAAGGTCATTAGCCGTCGTGTCAGCGAGGCACGGCGACAGATGCAGGGAGGTTTCTCGCATGGCAAAGAAGATTCAGATGTTTGCGGCCTTGGCGGCGTTGAGCCTGGTGCTCTCGATCGTCCTTGCTGCCTGTGGCGGCGAAGAAGAGCCGACGGCCACGCCGCGCCCGGCTGCAACGCCGACGCCGACGGCGGCGATGATGGCAGACGAGCCGACACCAACGCCGGCGATGATGGCAGACGAGCCAACGCCGACGCCAGCCCCCAGCGGCGACACCGGCCCTGCCCCGACCCCGACGCCGGTTCCGCGCCCCACGCCCACGCCGTTGCCGGTTGAACCCGGGTTTGACGCCGAGGCGTACTTCAGTGGCAAGACCATCAGCATGATGGTCGGCTTCAACCCCGGTGGCGGTACCGACGCCCAGGCCCGCTTCATGTCCCGCGCCTGGTCGGAGTACATCCCGGGCAACCCGCGCATCGTCGTCAGGAACCTGACACCGAACGTCGTCCAGCGGAACTTCGTCTGGAACGCCAAACCGGACGGCCTGACCATCTCCGTCGAAGCGACGGCCGGCATCTTCGACCAGGTAACCCCGGCGGCCCAGTACGACATGCGGGAGGTCTCCATGATTGGAGTCACCTCCGGCAAGGACCAGTTCTGGATGATCCGCGGCAACCTGCCCTACGGCTGTATCGACACCGCGTTCAACGCGACGAGCCCGGTGCTGACCCTGGGTTCCAGCGTTCCCACGTTTGCTGACCTTGGCTCGCTGGTGTCCATCCCGTGGCTGGCGGACCACTTCAACATCCCGCTGGAGATCCGGAACGTGGCAGCCGCGGGCTCTGCCGAGCAGTACATCATGCTCGAGCGCGGGGACGTGAACTCGTGGACGTCCTCAACCGTCTGGGCCCAGTTGCCAATCACGCGGCCCGGCTGGATCAGGGACGGCTTCCTCAGGCCGTTCGTGGACCTCTCGTTCCCCGGCTACGAGTTGGGGTCGAACGCAGAGGGGCCGTACGACTGCCCGAAAGCGGAGAGCTTCTTCGACTCGGACGAGATGCTCCAGGAGTGGATAGCCATAACGGGCCCGCGCACCTACGCCTCGAAGAACATCATCGGCCCGCCCGGCATCCCCGCAGGGCCGTTGCAGGCGTTGCGTGACGCGCTGACCGATGCGATGAACGACCCTGAGTTCGCGGAAAGCATGGTGCGGTTCACCGGCATCCCGAACAACTTCACGCCCGGTGACGTCGCTCAGCAGGAGCTGTTCGAAACGACCGAGCAGTTCCTGAGCAACTTGGACC
Source organism: Dehalococcoidia bacterium (assembly GCA_965206315.1). Lineage (GTDB taxonomy): Bacteria > Chloroflexota > Dehalococcoidia > Lucifugimonadales > Australimonadaceae > Bin16. The sequence continues at coordinate 2,049,105 of OZ242210.1, read as the reverse complement.
TCATCGGAGAGCTCCAGGAGAGGGCGTTCGAGAAGTACGTCAGGTAAGTCGAAACCTGCAAGTCGTATGAGAGAAGAGCCGCCCCGTTCGAACGGGGCGGCTCTCGTAATTCCGGTTTGACACACCTCTCCTCAGCCGATAGGGTTACGAACCAACCTGCGAGCGGCGCCCCCCAGGCTCTGTTCACGTTGCCGCCTGCATGCAGTACGACAGGGGGAGGTTCTCTGATGGTCAAGATGCTCAGGAAGATCGGAGCGCTCGGGGCCACCGCCCTTGCTCTCTTCGCACTGCTCGCCGCCTGTGGCGGCGAAGACCCGACGCCAACACCGCCTCCGGCTGCGACGCCAACCCCAACGGCGGCGATGATGGAAGCAGAGCCGACGCCGACGCCCGAGGCAATGATGGAAGAGGAGGCGACGCCGACGCCGGACACCAGCGGCGATACCGGCCCCGCCCCTACCCCGACCCCGGTCCCGCGCCCCACGCCTACTCCGTTGCCGGTCGACCCCGGCTTCGACGCTGAAGCGTACTTCAGTGGCAAGACCATCAGCATGATGGTCGGCTTCAACCCCGGTGGCGGCACCGACGCCCAGGCCCGCTACATGTCCCGCGCGTGGCCGCAGTTCATCCCGGGCAGCCCCCGCATCGTCGTCCGTAACCTGACCCCGGTGGTCGTGGAACGCAACTTCGTCTGGCAATCCGAGCCGGACGGACTGACCCTTGGGCTCGAAGCAACAGCGGGTATCTTCGATCAGTTCACCCCGCAGGCGCTGTTCGACATGCGGGAGGCAACGATGATCGGCGTCACCTCCGGCAAGGAAGGGCTGTGGGTCATCCGAGGCACACTGCCGTACGACTGCATCGACTCTGCCTTCGGTTCGACCGACCCCGTGTTAACGATCGGCACCAGCGCACCGACGCCCGCCGACCTCGGAGCAAACGTTGCAGTGGGATGGCTGGCGGACAAGCTGAACGTGCCGCTGGAGATCCGGAACGTTGCCGCCGCGGGCTCTGCAGAACAGTACGTGATGATCGAGCGTGGTGACGTGAACTCCTGGGTATCGGGGACCATCTGGGACCAGTACCCGCGGACGCGTCCCGGCTGGACGGCCAGCGGCTTCATCCGTCCGTTCGCAGACCTCTCATTCCCCGGTTTCGACCTCGGCCACAACGGCGAGGCGGACTTCCATTGCCCGAACGTTGGTGACACCTACTTGGAGGGCGAGGATCTCGAGTTGTGGCTCGCTCTGAACGGACCTGATGTATACGCTTCCAAGAACATCATCGGCCCGCCCGGCATCCCGAACGAGGTGACCGCAGTGCTCCGAAAGGCGCTCGCAGACGCCATGGCTGACGAGGAGTTCGCCTCCACGATGCAGGCATTCACCGGCATCAAGAACACGTTCACACACGGCGACATCGCTCAACAGGAGCTCGCCGACACGGTCAACGCCTTCATCGCCAACTCGGACAGGATCAACGAGGTGACGGAGTTTGTATTTGAGAAGTACGTGCGCTGAGTCGACCGCACGGAATGTCTGGAGAGAGACCTGCCGCTATCCGGCAGGCCTCTCTTATGCAGCCACCAAGCGCGCTTCTCCCGAAAGGCGTGTTGCGATTGACAACACTCCCGCCCGCCCGATAGGGTTTTACCTCGGCCTGCGGGAAATCCCGGAGGCTCATTACCTATAGTCGTACAGACGGTATGGAGGTTTCGGATGGTGAAGATGTCCGGGAAGATCGGAGTCATCGGGGCCCTCAGCCTCATGCTCTCTCTGGTGCTCGCTGCCTGCGGCGGCGAGGAACCGACAGCGACGCCGCGTCCGGCGGCGACGCCTACTCCGACGGCGGCGATGGTGGAAGCAGAGCCGACGCCGACCGCCATGATGACAGAAGAGGCAACGCCGACCCCCCTGCCGGAAGGCGTTACCGCGGTGCCGGCAACCCCGACACCCACGGCGCGTCCCACCGCAACACCATTGCCCGTCGACCCCGGCTTCGACGCCGAGGGCTACTTCAGTGGTAAGACCATCAGCATGATGGTCGGCTTCAACCCCGGCGGCGGAACCGATGCGCAGGCGCGCTTCATGTCCCGCGCGTGGCCGAAGTTCATCCCCGGCAACCCGCGCATCGTCGTCAGGAACCTGACGCCGGTCGTAGTGGAGCGCAACTTCGTCTGGAACGCGAAGCCGGACGGCCTGACGCTTGCACTGGAAGCGACGCCGGGTGTCGCGGACATGTTCACCCCTCAGGCGCAGTTCGACATGCGCGAAGCAACGATGATCGGCGTCACCTCCGGCGGCGAGGGCGCGTGGTTCATCCGCGGCACGCTTCCCTACGACTGCATCGACGAAGCGTTCGGCGCAACCGATCCTGTGCTGACCGTCGGATGGGGCGTCCCGACGCCCGCCGACCTGAGCGCGAACGTCTCCATCGGCTGGCTGGCCGACAAGTTCAACGTGCCGCTGGAGATCCGGAACGTCTCCGCCGCAGGCTCCGCCGAGCAGTACGTGATGATCGAGCGCGGCGACGTGAACTCCTGGGTCTCCGGCACCCTCTGGGACCAGTTCCCGGTGACACGGCCCGGATGGATCGCGAGCGGCTTCTTGCGCCCGTTCGCCGACCTGTCGGTGCCCGGATTCGACATCGGCAACAACGGCGAGGGCGACTTCCACTGCCCGAACTTCCACGACACCTACATCGAGGACCAGGCGGACCGCGAACTGTGGGTCGCCATGCGGCCCAGGGCCACCATCGCGAAGAACATCTGGGGCCCGCCGAACATGCAGGCAGAGGTAACCCAGACACTGCGGGATGCACTCGCGGATGCGATGGCAGACGAGGAGTTCGCCTCCTCCATGCAGCAGTTCACGGGCATCAAGAACCTGTTCACGGACGGCGCCACCTCCCAGCAGATCGTCACCGACATGGTGAACGGTTTCGAGGCAAACCGGGACAGGATCGACGAATTGCTCGATATCGTGCACGCCAAGTACGTGCGATAGAGCAACAGCAGGGCGGTCTGATAGTTGTCAGGCCGCCCTCACTGTGCTATAGAATCCGCCCGCCTCTATGGTCAGGAATGGCCATGGGGCGGGCGTTCGCATTCCAGGATGCGGCGCTAAACAGCGCTACGGCGCGCAGGGAGGCGACCCTTGGGCGAACTGTACAGCGAACTCGGGCAGGCGGCAGGTTACCTGGCCGATCCCCTCTACTGGATCGCGGTCGTAGTGGCGGTGTTCGTCGCCGGGCTCACCGGCATGGTGCCGGGCGCGTCCGGCGTCATTATCATGGCGCTCTCCATCCCGTTCATCGTCGAGTTCTTCAGGGGAGACCAAGCGGCGATCGGTCTCGTCATGCTCGCCTCGATGACTGGCGTGAATAACACGCTGGACTCCATCCCCGCCGTACTCTTCGGCCAGCCGTCCGCTGCGACGCAGGTGACGTTCCTGGAAGGGCACCAGCTGGCGCGACAGGGCCGCGCAGCGCATACGCTTGGCGCCGTCTACGCTGTCTCGGCGATGGGCGGCCTCGTCGGCGCAGTCGTCCTCGCGGTCCTGATACCGGTTGTGAAACCGGTCATTCTGCTCTTCGGTTTCCCGGAGATCGCGGCAGTGGCGTTCTTCGGCATCGCGATGGTCTCCGCGCTGAGCGCGGGTGCGATGGTGAGGGGACTCGCAGCAGGCGGGCTCGGCGTGCTGTTCGGCACAGTGGGCATCAACGCCATCACCGGCGACGTGCGGTTCGTGTTCGACCAGCCCCAACTGTGGGAAGGGTTGCCCATCATCGTGGTAACGCTAGGTTTCTTCGCGCTGCCGGAGATGATCGACCTCGCCATCGCACGGCGCCCCGTTGCACCGCCTGGCTCTGTGGTGAACACCCGCGAGGTATGGCGTGGCGCGCGCCACGGCTTCACGCGTGTGCCGATGGTGGTCCGCCAGTCTGTGTTCGGCGTCGTACTCGGCGCTATTCCGGGCGTCGGCGCTGCGGTCATCGACTGGCTCTCCTACGCATTCGGCATCTTCTGGACCAAGGACAAGAGCCAGTTCGGAAAAGGCTCACTGGACGGCGTGCTCTTCGCTGAATCGGCGCAGAACTCGAAGGAGGCGGGGCAGGCGCTCCCGACGCTCGCGTTGGGCGTTCCGGGTGGCCTCGCCTGGGCGCTGGTGCTGGTCGCGATGATCGCGCTGGACTTCACGCCCGGCCCGCGACTCCTGGGCGACCAGGCCGACGTAACCATCCTCTTCGTCATAACGCTGGGAATCGGCAACTTCATCGTCACCATGATCGGCATCGTTGCCACGGGACAGCTGGCGAAGCTGACGCGCATCCCTTACCCGCTCATCGGCGGCGTGTTCATCCCCATCTCCATCCTTGCGGCGGTTATCAACTGGACGACCTGGCTTGCCCTCCCGGTGATGGCAGTGTTCATGGGCATCGGCATCATGATGAAGCTGTTCCAGTGGCCGAGGCCGCCGCTCCTGCTCGGCATCATCCTCGGTCCCATCATCGAGGAGAACTTCCTCTCCGCGTTGAACGTGGTGGACCCGGTTTCGGTAGGCGGCTATGAGAGCGACGTGCTCGGCGTGCTGCTGCGTCCGCTCACTATCCTACTCATCGTGATCGCGCTGGCCACCGCCTACTTCTTCTCCCGCGCCGCAGGAAGCCAGACGCTTTCCACCGCTCCGGCACAGCCGCCCGCCGGGGGATCTGGCACTGGCCAGGAGGAACGGCCCAGCCTGGGACGACGGCTGGTCGAGATCAGGAACTTCCCCATCTACCTGCTCATCGCAGGAAGCATAGCCTTCTGGTGGGGGAGCCTGGGGTTCGAGGCCTCCGAGTCGTGGTTCCTCACGCGCATGATGGTTGTCCTGATCATCCTGCTGGCCCTGGTACAGCTGATGTTCCACCTCCGGGAGCGCGGCCATCGGCACACGGAGATCATGGACCTCGGCATGCACAGCCTTGTCCTGCCTGGCGCGAAGCAGGCGATACTGCTCATTGCGGGCGGTTTCATCATGTTCGCGCTACTGACAGGCACGATCGGCCTGCGATGGAGCGTCATGGCTCTGGCAGGCTACCTGCCGTTCACCCTGCTGGGGAGAGCGAGCTTCCCGCTCCCCAAGGCAATCGGAGCCGGTATGGTGGTAGGCGCGTTGTCGGGCCTCCTGGCTGCGCTCATCGGCACGGCAGACACCGGCCAGATCATCGCTACCGGCGTCGTTGTGGCGCTCGCCGTTGCATACGTCCTCTCGATCGGGGCGCAGGGCGTCGGCGGTATGCCGGGCATCCCGGGGGTCATGGGCGTCGTCGCACTGACGTTCTCGGTCGTTGTCACCATCCTCTTCCTGGCTGGCTGGCCGGACGACTACCTGGGATGGGCGTACAGGTTGGTGCCGGGCGTCGCGCCTATGCTTCTCCTCTTCGCGCGCCCCGTCCGGGAGTTCCAGCCGCCAGCGGCTCTCGAGTGGCTCTTCTCCTGGCGCGTGCTCGCAGCCATGATTACGATGTGTTTCGTCTTCCTGTTCGAATTCGTGATGGCGGACAACATCCTCTTCGTGATCTGGCCGCAGCCGGCGCTCCTCGAGTGGATCGGACGGGAGATCCTCGGTACCGGCATGTAAGGACTCAGGTTTGGCGTGGCAACTGCGGTTGCCACGCCTGCCGCGCTCTGCTACCTTGCTCTCGTGGCTCGACGACGCGGTTCGTCCGCATATCCCAGACGACCCTCCGGCAGACCGAGGACGGGCGGAAGGCAGCGGGGGCAGCAGTCCCCGAAGTTCCGGGCCGCACTCTGTGCCACCTGCCTCGTCGACCAGTTCTATCCGGAGGTCGGCGCGGCAGCCGTGAAGGTGCTGCGCCGCTTGGGCGTAGAAGTCTCCTTCCCTGAGGGTCAGACCTGCTGCGGACAGATCGCCTTCAACGGCGGCTTCCGCTCCCGCGCCGCCGACGTCGCGAAGCACTTCCTGGACGTGTTCGAGAACGAGGAGCAGGTCGTCGTTCCGTCCGGCTCGTGTGCCAGCATGATCAAGGTCTACTACCGCGAGCTGTTCGAGGACGACCCCGAAACACTGGAGCGCGCCCAGGCCGTCGGTGAGAAGACGCGCGAGTTCTCCGACTACATCGTGAACGTCGTTGGCACGTCGGATGTGGGAGCGGCGTCAGAGGGGCTCGTCACGTACCACGACGCCTGCCACCTGCTGCGGGAGTTGCGCATCAGGGAGGCGCCGCGCGACCTCATCGGCAATGTTCGAGGCGTCGAACTGCAGGAGATGGAGAACTCGGACGCCTGCTGCGGCTTCGGGGGCCTCTTCTCCGTGAAGTTCCCCGAGATATCGACCGCCATCCTGGATGAAAAACTGAAGACCATCGCGGAGTCCGGCGCGGGCGCCGTGGTCGCGAACGACTGCGGCTGCCTGATGCACATCCGCGGAGCGATGGAGCGGCGCGGTATGAACATACGCGCCATGCACATCGCCGAACTGCTGGCCGAGGACGGTGCGTGATGGCGGAGGTCAAGAGCGCCGAGTTCAAGAAGGCGTCCGGCAGGGCGCTGCGCGACGAGAAGCTCCAGCACTCGCTGGAGCACGTCATGGAGCATTTCGTCGGCGCGCGCGCCAACGTCATCGAGAACGACTTCGGCGACGAGAGTTGGGAGGCGATGCGCACTCGTGCCGCCGCGATCAAGCAGTCCACCCTGGAGCATCTCGACTACTACCTCGACATGGTGGACAAGAGCGTGCGGCGGAACGGCGGGCACGTCTACTTCGCGGACGATGCGGCTCAGGCGAACGCCATCGTGCTCGACATCGCCAAACGCAACGGAGTGAAGACCGTCATCAAGAGCAAGTCCATGGTCTCCGAGGAGATGGGCGTCAACCACATCCTCGAACGCGAGGGCATCGAGCCGGTCGAGACCGACCTCGGCGAGTACATCATCCAGCTTGCGGGCGAGACGCCGTTCCACATCATCGCTCCTGCGATGCACAAGACGCGGCAGGAGGTCTCCACGCTCTTCCAGGAGTGGCTGAAGACCGCCCCGACGCAGGACATCAAGCGCCTCTGCGTCTACGCGCGCGACGCCCTGCGCGAGAAGTTCGCTGCGGCGGACATGGGCATCAGCGGCGCGAACTTCGTCGTGGCTGAGACCGGCACCGTCTGCCTCGTCACGAACGAGGGGAACGGGCGCATGACGACATCCGCGCCGCGCATCCACGTCGTCCTCGCGGGCATGGAGAAGATCGTCCCCGCCATCGAGGACCTGGCCCTCTTCCTGCGCCTGCTGCCCCGTTCCGCCACCGGACAGCGCATCACGAGCTACAACACGTTCGTGGGTGGCCCGCGCGCGCCGAACGACGAGGATGGGCCGGAGGAGTTCCACCTTGTGCTCGTGGACAACGGGCGGCTGAACCTGCTGCGGGACGAGGTGATGCGGGAGGCGCTGCGCTGCATCCGCTGTGGCGCGTGCCTGAACCACTGCCCCGTCTACCGCAAGATAGGCGGACACGCCTACGGCTGGGTCTATTCCGGCCCCATCGGCGCGATCGTCACGCCCCCCATGACCAACATGAAGGTCGCTCGCGACCTGCCCTACGCCTCGACGCTCTGCGGCACGTGCAAGGACGTTTGTCCCGTGAAGATAGACATCCCGCGTCTCCTGCTGCACCTGCGCCACAAGGTGGCGGAAGGCGCCATCGGCGAGCGCAGCACGACGTGGATGGAGCGGCTGTTCGTGGGCCAGTGGCACGGCGCGATGCGCAGCCGCAGAGCGCTGGAGGGCAAGGCGAACCTCGGCAGGCTGCTCACGCGTCCGTTCGCGCGCGGGGGCAAGGTCCGCAAGCTGCCGTTCGCACCGATGGTGAGCGGCTGGACAGCGAGCCGCGACTTCCCGGCGCCGGCCCCGAGATCGTTCGCACGGCTCTGGCGAGAGGAACTCGCACACGACAACGCTCCGACCGACGGAACGGAGCAGAGGTAGAACGTGGCTCCCACACCGGAAGAGCACCCGAACAAGGCGGCTTTCCTGCTGCGCGTCCGCTCGGCGCTCGGGCGCACTGACCCCATCGTTCACATGCCGGACCACCCTTCGCTCAAGTCGAACGCCGTGCGCCAGCAGGAGAAGGTGCGCACCATCGTTGCAAGGAACGAGGCGCGCAAGGGCCCTACGCTGGACCGTCTCGCGCGGACCGCCGCGGCTGCTTCCTGGAACGTCCGCAGGGCGGGCGACGCGGAGGAGGCAGCGAGCATCGTCGCGGAGATCGCGCAGCAATCGGGAGTGAAGAATCTCGTCCGCTCCGCCGAGGACGTGTTCAAGCGCGTGAACATAGATGCCGCGCTCCGCTCGGTGGGCGTTTCGCCCGCCATCCTTGCGTCCGGCAGGTCCCGGAGCCGCGGAGCGCTGCGCGACATGGCGTTCCGGGCGGATATGGGCGTCACCGGCGTCTCCTACGCCATCGCGGAGACGGCTAGCTGCGCCGTGATACCGCGCAAGGGAGTGGCGCGCCTCGCCTCGCTCGCGCCGCCCAGGCTCGTCCTGCTCATCGAGCCGGAGCAGGTGCTCGAAACGCTGGACGACTTCTTCGCTGTCACCCGGCTGAACCGCATGCAGGCGCGCGGAAGGACTGCCAACTACTTCAACTTCATCTCCGGGCCGTCCCGCACCGCGGACATTGAACAGACACTCACCATCGGCGTCCACGGCCCCGGCGAAGTGCACATGGTCATCCTCGGCTGACCGGGACTGACACAGGAGGCGGCGTATGCGCCTGGAAGGCAAGGTCATCATCGTTACCGGCGCGGCGCGCCACCTCGGGCAGGCTTACGCCGTGCGGCTCGCGAAGGAGGGTGCGAAGCTCACCGTCGCCGACGTGCTCGATTGCTCTGAGACGGCGCGTCTCTGCGAGGCTGAGGGGGCCGAGGTGCTCCCGCTCAACATCGACGTTTCGAGCGAGGAAGAGACGATGGCGCTGGCGCGGCAGACCGTCGAGCGCTTCGGACGGATCGATGGCCTGCTCAACAACGCCGGCCTCATGCGGAACATCACCGGCCCCTCGCTCATGGACGTCGACCCGGACTGGTGGGACAAGGTCTTCTCCGTGAACGCGCGAGGGACGTTCCTCTGTGTGCGCGCCGTCTTCCCCTACATGCGCGACCAGGGCGGCGGGAAGATCGTCAACGTCGGTTCCACCACGATGCTCCGCACGTCCAACAACGTGCGCGACAGCAACCCGCACTACGTCGCGTCCAAGGGCGCAGTGATGGCGTTCACCCGCGCCATCTGCCGCGAACTCGGCGAGCACAACATCAACGTCAACACGCTCGCGCCCGGCGGCACTGACCAGGACCCCTCGCTCACCGGCGATGAGGCCACCGAGGAAGCGTCGCGGGCGTTTGGACGCCGCGGCGTGCCGAGCGACCTCGCGGGCACCGTGGCGTTCCTCTTCTCCGACGACGCGGACTTCATCACCGGCCAGCTCATCGCGGTCAACGGCGGTAAGGAAGTGTCGTAGGCGCACGGAGCCGGCTCGTTGATTCCTCGATGGACATACGCTGCGCTCCTCGCGTGCCTCGCTGCCATCCTCATGCTCGCGGCATGCCAGGACAGCGCCGGCGAGGAATCGGTAGACGAACCGACCCCAACGCCCGTCGCCTCACCCACGTGGACACCCGCGCCCACATGGACGGCTGCGCCTACCTGGACCCCTGAGCCGACGTGGACGCCGACGCCCACGCCGGTCCCAACATCGACGCCGACCTCGACGCCCACGCCTACCCCGACCCCTACCCCAACGCCAACGTTCACTCCGACTCCCACCCCTACTCCAACCGCCACTCCGACGCCCACGCCATCGCCGACGCCATCCCCGACACCGACGCCGTCCTTCTTCAGGGGTAAGACGATAACCCTCATGGTGGGGGATGACCCCGGAGGCACCACCGATGCCCACGCCCGCTACATGTCGCGCGCACTGCCGGATTTCATCCCCGGCAACCCCAACATCAGAGTCGTGAACCTGACGCCCAACGTCGTGGAGCGCAACTTCGTCTGGAATGCCAAGCCGGACGGCCTGACGCTCGCGCTGGAGGCAACACCCGGCGTGATCGAACAGTTCATGACGCAGGCGCAGTTCGACATGCGCGAGGCAACGATGATCGGCGTCATCTCCGGCAGAGAAGAGGCGTGGTTCATCCGCGGAACGCTGTCCTACAATTGCATCGAGGACGCCTTCGATGCGCCCTTCCCCAGCCTGACTATCGCAGTAGACGCGCGGACGCCCGCTGACCTCGGCTCGAACGTTGCCGTGGGCTGGGTGGCCGATGAGCTGAACATACCGTTGAGGCTACGGCGGGTCCCCGTCGCAGCCACGTCCGAGCAGTACAGGATGATCGAACGAGGCCAGGTGAACTCATGGGTGTCGCGCTCGGTCTGGAACCAGTTACCGATAACCCGGCCCGGCTGGGTTACGAGCGGCTTCGTGCGGCCGTTCGCCGACCTCTCAGCCCCGGGGGTCGACATCGGGAATAATGGAGAGGGCGATTTCCATTGTCCGAACGTCCACGACACTTACCTGGACGACCCTGACGACCAGGCACTCTGGCTTGCGATGCGGCCTGACCTGGCCATGTCGTACAACCTCATCGGCCCGCCCGGGATGTCCGCCGGGGTGACGGAGGCGTTGCGGGGCGCACTCGCGTCGGCGATGGCGGATACGAGGTTCGCCTCCAACATGGAGAACTTCACGGGCATCAGGAACCGTTTCACCGACGGCGCGACCGCCCAGCAAGACCTGACGGATACCGTGAACGCCTACATCCGGTACAAGGGTCAGGTCGACCTGATCGCGCGCGACGTATACCGGAAGTACGTCCGGTAGTCTGACTGCCCCGCCCTACCCCTGCCCGAAGTGCGGCATGACGTGCTCCGCGAAGAGCGAGAGCTGCTCCTTGAACTGCTCCGCGGGCATCCCCTCCGGCCACCGGAACATCACCTGGTCCAGGCCGGGGAACTCCGCCTCGTAGGCCTTCAACTCGCGGATGACCAGCTCCGGCGGACCGCACAGCCACGCGCGTTGCCTCACGCCTTCCTCTATCGTCGGCACCCTTGCGGGCGCGCCGGGGGTGCCCCACGGACGTCCGTCCTCGTCCACGTAGCGCACGAAACCGAACGGTGCGAACCACTTGTACGCCTCGTCGTGGTAGGGACGCACCTTCTCGACCGCCTCCTCCGGCGTCGGCGCGATGGACATCGCGACTCCGAGGCAGAGGTCCTCGCCGAGCTCCAGGTCCCGGCCCGCCTTTGCAGCCTCGTCCTGGTACGTGTGGAATAGCTGCCGGGCCAGCCGGTCGCCGTTCTGTGTGATCATCCCCTTGATGCCGTTCTGCGCCATGAACGGGATGGACCTGCCGCTCGCTATCGCCTGCCATATCTCCACCGGCTGATGGATCGGACGCGGGACCAGCGTCACCTCGGTCGGCTCGTAGCCGCGGAACTTCTGGGGCGCCGGGATGGTGTAGTGCTTGCCGTGATGGCTGAACGAGTCCTCGTGGAACGCCTTCATGATGACTTCCATCTGCTCCTCGAACAGCTCGCGATTGGCGTCCTGGTCCAGCAGCGGAGCGCCGAGCGTTTCGACCTCGCGAGTCTGGTAGCCGCGCCCCACGCCGAAGACCACGCGGCCGTCGGTCATGATGTCGGCCATCGCGAAGTCCTCGGCCATCCGGATGGGATGCCAGATCGGGCTCACATTGAACGCGCAACCGAACTTGAGGCGCTCCGTCCGCGCCGCCAGGTACGTCCCCCACAGGATGAGGTTCGGGATGACCTCGTAGCCCTCGCGTTGGAAGTGATGCTCCGCGCCCCAGAGCGTGTCGAACCCGAGCTTGTCCATGTGCTGCGCCACGTCCAGCGACATCTGGTACGCCTTGACGATCTGCTCGTTGGAGAGATGCCGCTCATCCGGCGGTGTGCCTCCCAGCCCGACGTTGTCCAGTTCCGTGAAGCCGACGTAGAGGACGGAGAACTTCGTGATCATCGCCACCTGCCTCGTGCGGGGATAGCGCGGAGGATACCAGAGCGCCGCGCAGGTTCGGGCTACAGCCGCGCGATGCGCGGAGGAACGCGCTGCCGCTCCTGCTCGATGATGGCCATGACTTTGCGCGCGGCGTCCTCCAGCCCGCCGGTCTCGTTGACGACCACGGCGTCGAACCACGCGGCGTCGCGCATCTCCTGCCGGGACGTCTCGACGCGCAGGGCCGTCTCCTCCGCCGATTCCGTATCGCGGCTGCGCAGGCGGCGTTCGAGCTCCTCCAGCGACGGGGGCGCAACGAAGATGAGCAACGCCTCCGGCGCGAGCGAACGGATCGAGGCCGCGCCCTGCACGTCCGTTCTTACGATGGCGTCGCGCCCATCGGCAAGCGCCTCGCGCACCGGCGCCTTCGGCACGCCGTAGAGGTTGCCGTACACCTCCGCGTGCTCCAGCAGTTCGCCGCGCTCCAGCAGTTCCAGGAACTCTTCACGCGTGTGGAAGAGGTGGTGCACGCCGTGCTCCTCGCCCGGACGCATCGCCCGCGTCGTCGCGGTGATGGCCCAGAACACTTCCGGGCACTGCTCCCGCACGAGGGCCAGCATCGCATCCTTGCCGACGCCGGACGGACCGGAGACGACGACCAGGAGCGGATGCGGCTCGGCAGCGCTCACGGTGAACGGCGCCTCACGGCTACGCGCCCTCCCCCAGCGATGCGAGGTCGTCCCAGAACGTCGGGTAGGAGACCGACGCCGTCTGCGCTGACTGGATCGTCGTCTCGCCCGCGGCGACCAGCCCCGCGACGCCCATCGTCATCGCGATGCGGTGGTCTGCATACGTCCGGTGTGTCGCTCCGCTCAGGGCCCGCCCGCCCGTGATGCGCAGGCCGTCGTCCAGCTCTTCGACCTGCGCGCCGGAACGAGAGAGCTCCACGCGGGAGGCCATCAGCCGGTCGCTCTCCTTGACGCGCAGTTCGGAAGCGTCGCGGATGACGGTCGTGCCCTCTGCGAAGCATGCGGCGAGCGCAAGCACCGGCACCTCATCCACGAGGCGTGGGATGAGGTCGCCCCCGATCTCGGTTGCGCGCAGGCTGCTCGACCGCGCCACGAGGTCGGCGACGGGCTCGCCGCCTTCGGAGCGCTCGTTCTCGACGCTCACGTCCGCCCCCATCATCGCCAGCGCGTCGAGGATGCCGGTGCGCGTCGGGTTCACCCCCACGTTGCGCACGCGCACCTCCGCGTCGGGATGGCAGACGCCCGCGACGAGCCAGTACGCCGCCGAACTGATGTCGGCAGGCACGATCACGTCCATGGCGGTGAGCCGTCCGGGGCGCACGCTCACCGTCAGCCCGTCCTCGACGACCTCCACGCCCATCGAGCGGAACATCAGCTCCGTGTGGTCGCGAGAGACGGCGGGCTGCTCGAGCGTCGTCTCGCCCTCCGCGAACAGCCCCGCGAGCAGCAGCGCGCTCTTCACCTGCGCCGATGCGACCGGCATGCGGTACTCGATGCCGTGGAGGCTGCCGCCGCGGAACGTCAGCGGCGCGAGCCTGCCCCCGTCCCGTCCGTCGACCTCCGCGCCCATCAGGCGGAGCGGGTCCACGATGCGCGCCATCGGGCGCGAACGTATCGAGCGGTCGCCCGTCATCACTGACATGAACGGCTGGCCCGCGAGCACGCCTGCCATCAGGCGCGTCGTCGTGCCGCTGTTGCCCGTGTTCAGCACGTCCAGCGGCTCGGTGAGGACCCCGCCCCGCACGGTGAACGCGCCGTCGTCGTGCCGCTCGATCTGTGTGCCGAGGCCGCGCAGCACGCGGAGGGTCGATGCGAGGTCGGCGCCGGTGCCGTAGTTCTCGACGCGCGCTTCGCCGTCGGCGATGGCGTTGAAGATGGCCGCGCGGTGGGAGATCGATTTGTCGCCCGGCGGGGTCACGTCGCCGCGCAAGCGTCTGGGCCGCCGCACTGTCATCTGCATGGGGGACTCGCTCCTGCGCCGGAAGGTGGGGCTATTCTAGCATCGCCAGGCAGCCGCCCCGCGGATGCATAGGCGCCTACTCGACGCCGTCTGGAAGCGTGAACCTTCCTGTGCTGTCAGTCTCGATGGGGAGCACGCTCACGACCGCCGCACGGTCTATCGGGCCGTAGACGTGCGGGAACGTCTCGCCGTGTGACTCCTCCTCCCGCACCTCCGACGTCAGCCGCGACGCGTCCACCACCAGCAGCACGAGCGCGCGATGGCCGGCGAAGTGCCTGCCGAGCACGCTCCGCAGCTGGTCGGGGCGGCAGTTGTGGATGAACCCTTCCGAGGCCAGCGACTCGGCCTCGTAGAACGGCGTCTCCGCATCGCGGCGCCATGCCTCCGGGGTCGTCACGTGCAGGATGTGGCCTTGCGCTATCATCTCCTGCAGTCTCCGTTCCGAGGTTCCGTCATGGCGCTTACCACACCGAACGACCGCACCCTGATCAACGTCATCGCCGCGTACGAGCGCGAGCTCATGGGCCCGAAACTTACCACGAATGAACTCGCTCGTATCGCCGAGTCCATGAAGCGGATGATGCTGGACGAACTGCAGTCGGCGAAGTCCGCGCGCTGACCGCGGCAAGCGGGACACTACGCGTCAGCGTCAGACAGGAACTCTTCCCACGGCACGATAGCCATGATTTCGATAGTAGCGCTGTTCAGGAAGCGGTAAACGATCCAGCCGTCTTGTGAGACGCAGCCGAGAGCGTCAGCGGGATAAGGGGAACGCAAGGCGATTCCTCTACCTTCTCCCGAGAGTGGAGCGCGCATCAACGCTTCGATAGTCTCCCTGATGCGCTCCTGCCGGGAGCCGTCCTGTGCCTCCAGAGTCTCTCTTGCGTCTGCGGAGAGAATAGCGTCAACGGGGCTTGAGCTCTCGGAGGACATCCTCCCAGCGCACCCCCAGTCCCTGGTCTAACTCACGGGCTCCCTTCCACGTCTTGGCGAGGAGCACCTTGGAGTTCATGGCCTGCTCATACAACTCCTCGGTCATCTCCAGGAACAAGCCGTCCGTCTCAGGCTTTCCAGACGCCGGAGTTTTCTTTCGAGAAGCCATCTGTCACGCTCCTTCACCGACAGGGCAGCCTGCCGACAACACGATGTCAGCATACCACCCGAAGAGCGCTTGGCGACACCCCCCGTTGTCGCGCCGTTGCCGACCCCCTATCCTGTCGCGGCTCCGCGCACAACCGGAGCGATCCCAGGAGGTGCACCCAGTGCAGAAGTATCTCGTGCTCTATTACGCAACGGAGTCCACCATGCAGGCGATGATGGACTCCACGCCGGAGGATATGCAGGCCGTCATCGAGGCGTGGAAGGCGTGGGCCGACCGGTGCGGCGACGCTCTGGTCGAGATGTCCCCGTTGAGCCCTGGCGGGAGGATGACCGCGTCGGGGAGTTCCGCGAACGAGATGGGAGTGGTGACCTACTCCGTCCTCCAGGCGGAGGACCTGGAATCGGCGCAGGCGCTGCTCGCAGACCACCCACACCTCGGGATCGCTGGTTGCGGGATCGAGGTCTACGGGACCATGTCGCTGCCCTGGCAGTGACGTCGGCCCTCAGACGCCCCTGAGCGCATCCGCGACCGCATAGACGGGACGGAAGACGTACCCCAGCGGGTCGATGTCGGTCGCGAACGTCAGCGCGATGAGCCCTACGAGCACGATGGGGCCGAAGCGCTGCAGCTGCCTGACCGCCGGCCACCAACTCCGCGGCGCGATGCCCTGGATGATGCCGCCGCCGTCCAGCGGGGGGAGCGGCAGCAGGTTGAAGACGGCCAGCAGCAGGTTCAGCGCGACGCCGTACCACGCGATGAGGCTCGCCCATGCCATCGGGGACAGCGACTGCAACTCGTCGCGCGTGATGCTGCCGTCGAGCACGCCGAGGCGGAAGAGCAGCGCGAACCCGACCGCCAGTGCGACGTTCGCCATCGGCCCGGCGGCGGAGACCATCGCCATGCCCGTCCGGCCGGTCCGCAGCCGGGATGGGTTCACCGGCACCGGCTTGCCCCAGCCGAAACCCACGATGAGCAGCATCACCGTGCCCGCCGGATCGAGGTGCCGCTTCGGGTTGAGCGTCACGCGCCCCAGCCGGGACGCCGTGTCGTCGCCGAGCCGCAACGCGGTGACGGCATGCGACGCCTCGTGGAACGTGATGGCGATGAGCAGCGAGGCTGCGATGGCGACGAACCACACGAGCGCCCGGAACGGATCGTCCAGGAGTCCTATCCCCGCCAGCAGCATCGTGCGCCTCGCCCTGCCCCGCCATCCCGGACGCCGGGACTAGTCGTCGTCCCAGTCGTCATCGTCGTCGGGCGGAGGCGCGGGCGCCGAGCGGGCCGCGCCGAACGACGGCTGCGGCACGGTCGCGCCGGAGCGCTCGCCGTCGCGTTGCCGTGGCGACTTGCGCGGCAGTTCGCGCAGCATCGCGAGCGTCTCTCGGAAGGCGTCGGCGGTCTGTCCCGCCGCGTCGACGACGAGCGCCGCCGCTCCGGCGTCGCGCAGCTGCTCGGCGTCCGCTTTCGCGGGCAACGCGCCCAGGTGCACGAAGAGCCGCTTCGACGTCGCGCCGCGAACGCGGGCCAGCCGCATGAGCTGGGCCACCGTGAGCGGCGCGTCCAGCGAGACGAGGAACCCGTCCACCGGCAACTGGTCGATCGTGCGCAGCAGGCTGTCAGGCAGCTCCGGCTGCACCTGCATGACGAGCGTGCGGCCCTCGCCGGTCAGCGCCCCCGCGGGCGTCGCGTCGGACGAGAACACCTGGAAGTCCGCGCTGTGTGGCTCCTCGGCCTGTCCCTCATCCGTCCACACGCCGAACAGGGTGTCCCCCAGCGCCTTGACCGAACCGTTCAGCGCCGCCTTCTTCGCGCTCCCGGCGCCGGTGAGCAGCGCGCCGTCTATCTCCGACGCGGTCACGACCCCGGCCTGCGCGGCGTCGCCCGCGGCGACCGCGCCCAGCAGCAGCAGCGGCGCGATGGACTCGCGCTTCGCGGCTCCGCCGAACCCCAGCGGCTGGCCTGCGCCCTTCTCGGCGCGTTCGAGTTTGTCGGTGAGTTTGCCCATGGAAATCCCTCGTCCCTACCCCCTCCCGGAGGCGCGATTCTACCAGCCGTCCCCTCCCTGTGCTACCCTCACTCCATGGTCAGCAGCCCGCCATCCCGCGCTCCCTCCATGCCGCTGGTGAAGCGTCTCGTTGCCGGAGGAGCGGGGTCGCGCCGCCGGGCCGCCGCGCTCATCATGGAGGGCGCGGTCTCCGTGAACGGACAGCCCGCGACGAACCTGAACCACCCCGTAACCGCCAACGACGCCGTCTCCGTGAGCGGGCAGTCGCTCGCGCAGGCGGAGAAGCGCACCGTCTACCTGCTCCTCAACAAGCCGCGAGGCTACCTCTGCGCCGTCAGCGACTCGCGCGGACGCCCCACCGTGCTCGACCTCGTGCCGGATGCGCTGCGCGTCGCCGGGCTCGTGCCGGTCGGACGGCTCGACGCCGACAGCACCGGCCTGCTGCTGCTGTCGAACGACGGCGCGTTCGTGGAGCGCGTCACGCATCCGCGCTACGGCGTCGTGAAGGAGTACGACGTCCTGCTGGACAGGGCGCTCTGGCCGCGCGACCAGGCGCGTCTGCTGGACGGCGTCGAGATCGAGGGCGGTCTTGCGCAGGCGCTGTCGGTTGAGCCCGTACGCAAGGGCGAGGCGCGGTACGCCGTGGAACTGGCGGAGGGGAAGAAGCGGGAGGTGCGGCTGATGATGCGCGCGGTCGGACGGCGCGTGCTGTGGCTGACGCGCGTGCGCGTCGGCGGGTTGCGGCTCGGCAGGCTGCCGTCCGGCAGCGTTCGTGAACTCTCTGCGCAAGAAGCGCGAAAGGCGTCGCATGGCTGACTCGGGAAGGCTCGTCTGGATAGACATGGAGATGACCGGGCTGGACCCGGACCGGCACGTGACGCTGGAGATAGCGACGCTCATCACCGACGCGGACCTCGAGGTGCTGGCCGAGGGGCCCGTGATCGCCGTCGCGCGCACCGACGAGGAGATGGCCCGCATCGACGACTGGAGCCTGCGCACGCACACGGAGTCCGGCCTGCTGGAGCGCGTGCAGGCGTCGACCGTCAGCGTCTCGGAGGCGGAGCGGATAACGCTGGACTTCGTGCGGCAGTGGGTGCGCGAGAAGAAAGCGCCGCTCTGCGGCAACTCCGTGCACCAGGACAGGCTCTTCCTGCGCGCGGAGATGCCCGACCTGGAGGCGTACCTGAACTACCGCATCGTGGACGTGAGCACCATCAAGGAGCTCGTGAAGCGCTGGTACCCGGACCTGCCGCCCCACCGCAAGCGCCGCGCCCACCTCGCCCTCGACGACATCCGCGAGAGCATCGAGGAGCTGCGCTACTACCGCGAGCACGTCTTCGTGGAGTAGCCCGGGATCAAGGTCTCAACGGGGGGTGTCGTTGACATCCTTAATCGGTTTTCCAGGAGTGGAGCGTGGGTCTGTTTTGACATTCTTAACCACCCTTCGAGGGGCATTTTCAAGGCCACGGCCTGCTTCCCGCCATTAAGGGAATAACAATCTCATCCGTTTACAAGTTCCGCGGGCGCGGCGGGTGTTTCATCCTGTTGCAAAGTGTCTCCTGATGGAAGAGACCAGTACCATGCGCCGGCACCGCTGTGGGTCCCGGATATGCCGACGCGGAACGCCTTGACGTTGCAAAGTGTGCGAGCCCGGACAAGCGTGGACTTCGAGAGGCCGATCAGAGCAGCCTCTCGCTCGACGTCGGCGGCGGGGCGTGGGCCGTCGCCGAGGGCTCGCATGAGGAGGGACTGCGCGGCGCGGGTCTTCGCGCCGTCGTTGGGGCGGGGTTGGGCGAGGGCCTGTAGGTGGGCGGGGAAGACGGGTTTGCGCCACGCGAGGGGGAACTCACATCGATGGACAGGATGGGCAGGATCGGGGTGGTTCGACAGGCTCACCATGAGCGGGCTGCTCCCCGAGAGATTCCTCGACTCCGCTGCGCTGCGCTCGGAATGACAATCCTCCACACCACTACGCCCCGGTTCACCCTCACCCGCCGCGCTGTCGCGCGCCGACCTCTCCCCGAGGGCGAGGTGGGGCTGCGAGATTCCTGCCTGCGCAGGAATGACGGTGCTCCGCCCCGTTGGGCTGGGAGGCTGCGCGCTGAAGCGCGGGAACGACGAGGGAGGCGGAAGGACGAAGGGGATGGCGGGGATGTCGTCGCTCATGGCGGGGCGGAGGGGGACGAGGAAGCGGCGGTCGCCGGGCCCGACGACCGCGGTGGTGAAGACGACGGATGCGAGGGCGAGCCGGTTCTGCATGGCGGTGACGGCGCGGGGGTAGTCCCGCGCGGGGTTGTGGGCGAGGGCGATCACGGCCGCACCGGTGCGCGCAGCGAGGGCCTTGAGCATGCCGAGGACGGTCGAGAGGCGGGCGCGGTGCATCGCCGCGAGGTCTTCGACCTGATCGACGACGAGGAGCGCAGCCTTCCCCTCGGCGACGTAGTTGGCGAGCCGCCCCATGACCTTGTCGAGGCTGGGCCAAGGGGCGGTGAGCCTGGAACCGGTCACCGGGGGCGACCAGAACGGGTCCCGCGCGGGGGCTTTTATGCCGACGGGTCTGCGGCGGGGAACGCGTATCTCATTGCCGTCGTTGTCGAACGTGTACTCATCCTCGTCCTCATCATCGGAATCGTCTTCGTCCTCGTAGAAATACCCATCGTCCTCGTCGTTGGGCGGGTCGTCGGGGTAGTAGTCGGCGGGGTGCGTGGGCGAGAGAAGGTCGGCGAGATAGACGCGGTCGAGGTCGGCGCCGAAGAGGCGGAGGATGGGGAGGACGTCGGACTTCGGGTTGTCGTCGAGGAGGGCGAGAACGACGGGGGTGGAGGGGAAGGAAGCGTCCGGCTGATCGGGAGCGGCTGCGCCACGCGAGACCCGGGCTGCGATGTCGAGCGCGATGGAGGTCTTGCCGGAGGAGGGGTACCCGGCGATGAGGGTGAGCTTGCCGAGGGGGATGCGGTTGGGCCAGAGCCAGTCGTGGGGCTGCTGGATGAGGAACCGGAAGGGCTGGAGTCCGGCTCCCTGCGCTCCGGAGGCGTTGTAGAACTCGCCCGCGGGGGAGAGTCCGCGCTTCGCGAGTGCGTCGTAGACGCGGGGCGGGGGACAGGAGGGGCAGTGGAACGCGAGACACCTGCGGCGTTCGTCCCAGACGACGGTGAGTGTCGGGGCCTCGGCGTGGCTGTGGGAGGGGCAGTGGAGCGTGGAGCCGGTTGCGCATTCGCAGCCGGAGACGCCGCAGCGGAGGGCGCGGTCGAGGCGGTTGAGGTAGGCGACGTCCCGGGGCGAGAGCAGGTCCGGCGATATGAAGTTGTCGGTCGTGGTCGCGGGTTGGGTAGTCATGCACCCATCGTAGGGAGGGGTGCGTTGACCGCGCAACGGGCGCGTGTCACGGATTTGACGGGGGTGCTACGCAGCCGAACCTTCAACCGACGTAATCACCAAGAGATGAGTCTGTCGTTCGGCCCCAACTGTTTCTGTATCTTCGCCATCATCTCCGAATCCGGCGTAACGAACTGGACGATTGGCTCTCGCTTGAGGGGATTGACGGTTATCTTCAGCGCGTTCAAACGCTCCATCAGCAAGAAGACATCGCCAATAGTGACCTCCGGCTTCCCACGCTGTGAGCCCAATAGCTGTGGCAGGACCTTGGCATGACTGAAGTATTGCTGCTCAGCATCTCCGTCCACGATCGGATGCTCCAACCAGTTGCGCAGGAGCCGCAATTCGCCCATGAGGTCAGCTCCCGCTTCCCTGAAGGGAACACCAAGAGCCTCGACGATTCTAGGGCGAATGGTGTGCTCCCAGTGGCTAAAGATGGAGAGCACAAACGACTTGGCGTACAGCTTTCCGAACACTTCGTCTGAAAAAGAGGCGGTGACCTCGCTGCACTTCACTCTCGTGCGGATGTACCGGCGGCTACCGTCCGCATATTCGCAGCCGAACGCGACCGGTTCGTCTGGAGCGATGTTCTCGACCAGATCGCTTTGCATGGCTCCGCGGCTCTTGAGTACGCCAACGAACCAGATGAATATCAAATGCCACCCGCTTGCTAGCTGCTCAAGCGCATCAATAACTGCCTGAGCCGCCTCGTTATCGCAATCAACGTCCAGGCAGCGGAAACTCACCTTCCCACCCGCCCAGTTGGTAGTGGCCAGTAACTCCTTTGTAGCGAGTTGCTCGTTCGCCCCGCTGTTGTCCTGTTGCATTGTCATGCCTGATGCCTCTTCTTAAGGTCTGCTAGTGCGTTCGAGGAAGTTGTCGACGATGTTCACCGGAGCTCGTCGCTGGGTTCTCATTCCATCGTAAGCAGCCCCTGACCATCATTCCTAGTCCCCCGTGTCATCAAGGTTCCGCTCAATACCTCCGCCTCCACAGTGCCCTCATCCTAGCCATCTTCACGAATGTCCCCTTCCCACCTCTACATATATGAAGTAGCCTGTGCTTGCGACGAGTCCGGCAAGGGTGCCATATCTGCATGGCACAGGGCCGACAGGCCCCCTTGCAGGCACCTATGAGCTGGACTCGTCGCAGAGCACCTGTTCATGCAGGCAAGGGGGTTCCCTATGCGTCGGGTCGCGCTACTGCTATTGCTGGTTTTCGTCTCTGCCTGTGCGCCACTTGAGCCGACACCCACTCCGTCAGGACCATTACCCAGCGACCTGCTCGCAACAATCTCCGCCATGCAGACAGTCGCAGCCCCGGCTGCCACTCCCACTCCAACCTCGACCCCGACACCCATTCCGACCCCTACTCCCACCCCAACCGCTACTCCCTCGCCTACCCCGACAGCCAGTCCTACGCCGACGTTGACTCCAGACCAAGAGTACGCACAGGACTATGACGCGGGCTATGCATCGTGGGAGAAGTGCGGCGACGTGATCGCGTTCAGGGTCGCCGTGATACGCGGGTATGGACAGGGCTACGTGGACGGCACGCTGGACGCAGAGGCGGACAAGTGTCCTCCACCTACACCCACGCCACGCCCCACGGCAACCCCTACGCCAACCTTCCAACAGCGCGTTGATGAGGCTTCGCGGAGCGTCGCCAAGGTCGAGGTGGACGGCTACCCCAGCGGCTCTGGCATCGTCATCGACACAGGCACGGGGGATGAAGCCTATGTGCTGACCGCACACCACGTCATAGATGGCGCACTCTCGATAGAGGTCATTCTGGACGGCGTGCGCCGGTTCGAGGCGCACGTCGTCGGGTACAACGGATTCATGGACGTGGCGCTCCTAGAAGTGTGTTGCTCGGCGTACTGGCCTGTTATCGAGCTGGGGCAAGGTGCAGCGGTCGGCGCCGAGGTGTTCGCGCTGGGGTTCCCACTGGATGGATCTACGGTCACGCTAACGAGAGGGGTTGTTTCGGCGAACCGCTACGACTCCGCTTACGATGCCTATGTACTGCAGACCGACGCTGCCCTGAACCCAGGTAACTCCGGCGGACCACTGGTGTCCTACGAGACGGGCGAAGTAGTCGGTATCAGCGCCTTCCGTTGGGAGGAAACCAGGTCTGGCCGCAACCTCGAGAACGTTGGCTTTGCCATCAGCACCAGGTCCATCCTGCTCGTTCTGGATGATCTGCGCCGCGGGACGAAGACGGAACGCCCGCGTGCTGCCATCGAGTGGGAGTACGACACGTGGGATGACGGCAGTCCCTACTTATTTGCCCGCGGTGAGCGGCGGAGTACTTGGTTCGTCATCGATTGTTGGCAGGGCCGTGATTTCCGGATGTTTGCCTCTTGGGAAGATGCATCTCTGCCGACCAGGCAGATAGAAGGTTCATACAGCGTGGACGGCTACCAAAGAAGAATTTTCTGGGACATCGAATCTTCCGGCCAAGTGGCCTTCGCAAGCGTGCCACCCTCTTATGAACGGGTGTTCCTGTCCCACATACGAGGAGCCGATACGTTGAGCGTAGTGGTAGGCTCGTACTACCGTGAGACTTACGGAATCAGGGGGCTGAGTCAGATGCTGTCACAGCTACCCTGCTCGCCGTAGACCCTGAGGAGAGGGAATCAACGCCGCCCGAGAGATTCCTCGACTCCGCCACCGACTGCGTCGACGGCTCCGCTCGGAATGACAACCCGCGCACCGCTCCACCGATTCACCCTCACCCTAGCCGCTTATAGTGGACACATTAAGCGACCAGTCGTATTATATGTCCATATCGGACAGCGTCCCCGGAAGCGGCGGCAAGGGAACGAGGTTGGACGGTCACGAAGGAGGTTGCACGGCCATGAAGAGCGTGGGAGCCGCGCGTTTCAAGGAGCAGTGCCTTGCGTTGCTGGACCAGCTGGACGGCGACGGGCTGATCATCACGAAACGCGGCAAGCCGGTCGCGCGGGTGATTCCCTATGACCGCGAGGAAGCCGACCTCATCGGGAGCCTGCGGCACAAGATCGAGGTCAGAGGCGACATCTTCTCGACTGGCCTCCGCTGGGACGCAGATGCTCAATCTTGACACGCACATCCTCATCCACGCGGTCGGCGGCATGCTCAGGCCTGCCGAGCAGGGCCTGCTGGTCCGGAACAGGTGGTCTGTCTCGTCCATCGTGTTCTGGGAGCTGGCGAAGCTCGTTCAACTCGGCCGCGTGGACCTCGACCTGGACGACCGGGATGTGGTCCGCGTCCTGAGCCGGCTGCACGTGTGGCCCATCGACCTGGCGGTTGCGCTGGCCTCGACGCGGCTGGACTTCGACAGCGACCCCGCGGACGAGATCATCGCCGCCACCAGCGTCGTGCACGGCGTCCCGCTGCTCACGCGGGACCAGGTGATGAGGAACTCGAAGGTCGTGCCGTTGGCCGGGTGAAGGCCCCTCAGCCGCCGACCTTCTTCGTGAGGTTGCGCCCGAACTCCTGCATGATGCCGTCCGTCTTGCGCTTGATGATGCCCTGACCGAACTCGCCCAGCTTGCCCATGATGTTGGCGTCCGAGTGCACGACGAGGTTGCTCCCGCCGTCGCCCGCGTCCTCAACCGCCATGTCGATCTTCACCCGCACGTTGCCCGGCACCTTGCGGTCCGCGCCCTCGCCGGTCATGGAGACGCGCATCGCGGCGTCGTCCCGCGAGTCAACCGACAGTTTGCCCACGAGCCCCAGCGCGACCGGTCCGACGCGCACCTTCACCGTGCCGGTGTACGACCCGTCCGACTCCGCAACGTCCGACGCGCCGGGGATGCACATGCCGACGGCGGGGATGTCCGTCACGAACGCCCAGAGCGCGTCGGGCGGGGTGTTGACCTTGTACGTGTAGCTGAAGTCCATGCGATGCCTTCCAGGGAGAGAGTCGCCCCGCGCGGCGGGGACGGTTCCATGATAGGAGCGTGCCCCGCACTGCGGCAACCGAGAGGGACAGCCCTCACCCGCCGCGGCAAGCGCGTCGACCTCTCCCCCAGGAGAGGTGGGAGGTCGAATCTCATGGTACGCTCGTCTCCTATGAGCCCGTTCGTCCGACTACTCCCGATCCCTGCCCTGCTGCTCCTCGCGGCCGTCGTGTGGGCGGCGGTTGCGCCCTCTCCCAACGCCGCGCTGCCCGCGCTGGAGCTGGAGCGCGTCTTCCCAGCGCTCACGTTCGAGCGGCCGGTGCTGCTCACGCACGCGGGCGACGGGTCGGGGCAGGTGTACGTCGTGGAGCAGCACGGCGTCATCCATCGCATCGACCCCGCAACGCCGGAGCGAGCGGACGTGTTCCTCGACATCAGCGCGCGCGTGAGCCGCCAGGGGAACGAGGAGGGGCTGCTGGGCCTCGCCTTCGACCCCGCCTTCGCGGAGAACGGGCGCTTCTACGTCTACTACAGCGCAGCGTCGCCTCGGCGGTCGGTGCTGTCGCGGTTCGAGGTCGGCGGCAACGGCCTGGGCAGCCCCGCATCGGAGTCCGTGCTGCTCGAAGTGCCACAGCCGTACCGCAACCACAACGGTGGCATGATCGAGTTCGGGCCGGACGGCATGCTCTATGTCGCGCTGGGCGACGGCGGCTCCGCTGGCGACCCGCAACGCCACGGCCAGGACCTCGGCACGCTGCTCGGGACCATCCTCCGCATCGACGTCACGCAGCCGGAGGGCGGCGCTCCGTACCCCGTGCCCGGCGACAACCCGTTCGTCGGGCAGAGCGGGGCTCGCGGCGAGATATGGGCGTACGGGCTCCGTAACCCATGGCGCTTCTCGTTCGACCGGGAGACCGGCGACCTGTGGACGGGCGACGTCGGCCAGAACGCGCTGGAGGAGGTCGACATCGTACGGCGCGGCGGCAACTACGGATGGAACGAGATGGAGGGCTCGCGCTGCTTCCGACCTGCGTGCGACCCTGACGCCTTCGAAGCGCCAGTCGTCGAGTACGGCCGCGACGCGGGTTGCTCCATCACGGGCGGCTACGTTTATCGCGGGCAGCGCCTGCCGGAGTTGCAGGGCGTCTACCTGTACGCGGACTTCTGCTCCGGGCGTATCTGGGGACTGCGGTGGGACGGCGAGCGCGTCACGGAGCAGGCGCAGCTCGCCCGCGCGGAGTTCCAGATACCGTCGTTCGGCGAGGACGAAGCAGGCGAGGTCTACGTGCTCGGGTTCGACGGCGGCATCTACAGGTTCGCGGGGCCGCCGGGACAGGCGACGCCGACTGCAACGCCTACGCGGACACCGACAGCAACCTCTGCAGAACCCCGCTCCACCCCGCCGGTTCACCCTCTCCCCAGCCCTCTCCCCTCAAGGGAGAGGAGGTCAGACACTCCCCTGCCCACGCCCACCGGCACGCCCGACACCGGCCCCACGCCAACGGCGGAGCCTGCCAGTGGAACGCACATGCCCGCGATGGCATCGGACGGGGCCGCCTGGACAGTCGTGGCGGCGATCGCGGCGGTGGCCGCGCTCGCGGGCGCGCTCGTCTGCGCCGGGCGGCGGTCGAGGAGGGGAAGGCGCTAGATCGTCGCGCCGCGGCGGAACATCTCCACGACCTCGTCGGCGGTGCGGACGCGCGCGAAGATGGGGAAGATGCGCTCCATGAACAGTTTGAGGTTCTCGTCCGGGCCGGAGCAGGCGTCGCTGACGACCACGATGTTGAAGTCGAGGTCCCGCGCCGAGTAGGCCGTGCTCGCGACGCCGATGTGGATCGCGCCGCCGAACAGGACGATGGTGTCGATGCCTCGCGTGCGCAGGCTCAACTGCAGGTGCGTCTGGTGGAACGAACTCCACCGATGCTTGGGGATGAGGTAATCGTCCGGCGTCGGCGCCAACTCGTCGATGACCTCGGACGTCCAGCTGCCGTGGTGCACGTTGCGGAACGCCGCCGTGAAGCCCTGCTCCGGGTCCGGCCACGGCTCCAGCGCGTAGTTCGTGTCGGAGTAGATGAGCGCCGAGTCCATCCCGTCCGCCCGGTGGTCCGCCTTCGGGTAGAACGACGGGACGCCGAGCGCCGACGCCACATCCCGCACCTTCACGCAGTTGGCCACGATGGGCTCCATCCTGCGCTGGTTCTCCTCGCTGGAGCCCCGGAAATAGACGTTGAGCATGTCGAAGAACACGAGTCCGGTCTTCTTCGGGTCGAGCGCGTCGTAGGCCATCGTCATCCTCCTCGGGCTGGCTTCAGGAACGAGCGTAGGCTATGGGTGGGTCGCAGCCGCGTCAATGCGGCGGGGCACCCTCACCCGCCGCTACGCGGCACCCCCTCCCAAGGGGAGAGGGGATACGACCTTGCGCGCGAAGAGAACGCAATGCTCCATCGGCTTGGGGTCGGTGCAGTACATGATTCCGCCCAGCTTCGCGCCTTCCTCCGGAATGACCTCCAGGCCCATGTCTCCCAAGAGGCCGAGCACCTCGTCCGGGTCATAGAGCCGGAATGTCCTGTCGGAACCGTAGTCCTTGTCGTAGACCGTCGCTACGCCGCTTCCGACCTTGAACATGAGCTGGAGGACGCCCCCCTTCTTCAGGAGCCGGGCGAACTCCGGCAGCGTCACGCCCAGCGCGGTCTCGGGGTCGATGTGCTGGATGACGGAGTCGCACAGGATGAAATCGAAGGACGCGTCCGGGTAGCCGAGCGGCTCGCGAAGGTCGGCGACCGACACCCGCCCGGCGATCTCCGGATGCAGCCTGCGCGCTTCCGCGATGTTCTCTTCGATAGCGTCCACGCCGTAGATGTCGTACCCCTTCTGCCAGTAGAGGAAGACGTCGCGGGCGCCCCCGCCGCAGCCAGCGTCCAGCCCGCGTGACCCGGCAGGGACCAACTCCTGCAGGCGATCCATCAGGTCGGTATCACTCGCGAGTCCCGGGTGGGAGGCGTTCGTATAGACGGACTGGATGAAGTTGTGAGCTACCTCGGCGTAACGCTGCGCGTGACGCGCGTAGAAGGCGGGAGAGTAGTCAGCATCCGCACTCATCGTTGAACATCACCAGACGAACTGTGGGTGACAGCTTACCCCATCTCTTCCACGGATACGGTAGGCTGCGCGGGGAGCAAGGAAGGGAGGCCAACGATGAGAACGACCACACGCCTGCGAGAGCTGCTCGCGTCGCCGGGCATCGTCCCTGCGCCCGGGGCGTACGACTGCCTCAGCGCCGCCGTCATCGAGCGCGCCGGGTTCCCGGTCGTCTACATGACCGGCGCGGGCACCTCCATCTCCCGTACCGGCTACCCGGACATCGGCCTCACGACGATGAGCGAGATGGTCGCGAACGCGGCAGCCATCGCCCGCACCGTGAGCGTCCCTGTCATCGCAGACGCGGACACCGGGTACGGCGACGTGCTGCAGGTGCAGCGCACGGTACGCGAGTACGAACGGGCGGGCGTCGCAGGCATCCACATCGAAGACCAGGAGTCGCCGAAGCGCTGCGGCCACCTGGACGACAAGCGGGTCGTGCCGCAGGAGGAGATGGTGCGCAAGCTCCACGCCGCGCTCGACGCCCGCGAGGACGACGACTTCGTGGTCATCGCCCGATGCGACGCGCTCGCCGTCACCGGCTGGGACGACGCGCTCCGCCGCTGCGAGGCGTACGTCGCGGCGGGCGCGGACGTGCTCTTCCTCGAAGCGATACAGACGCGGGAGCAGGCGATGGACGTGACCGGCCGGTTCGACGTGCCGGTGCTCTACAACTTCGTCGAGACGGGCAAGTCGCCTCTGCTGCCTATCGCCGAGCTGGAGGCGCTGGGGTTCAAGCTCGTGATATTCCCCATCAGCGCGATGCTCGCCGCGCTCAGGACGATGACCGACCTCATGCGGGAGCTGCGCGAGACTGGCACGACGGCACACCTCGTCGCCGACCGCATGGTCAGCATCCAGGAGTGCTTCGACACGGTGGGGCTGTCGGACATGCTCGCGCTGGACGCGACGTATGCCGGTTCTGTGAGGTGAGCGTCAGGGCAGGAATCACAGCAGTTCGTTGAACTCCTCTACTCCTACCCCCGCCTGCCTGATGATGGCGCGCAGAGTGCCTCTATCCAGTTCCTTGTGGTCAGGAACAACGAGTTGAGCGAAGGGATCATCTCGCCGCAGCACGATATGGCTCCCGCGCTGCCGTCTGACAGAGAATCCGATCCTTACGAGAGCCCCGATGCACTCCTGCCCTGAAATCCTGGGCAGTCCGCTCATACAGCTACGACTAGTGCCTCGAAGCGCTCTTCGGGAACCGGCAGACCATCTTCCTCAAGAGCAGCCACGTACTCCTTGATGGCCTCTTTGATATTGGCGATAGCCGCGTCTTTGGTCTCGCCCTGACTGATGCAGCCGGGCAGGCTGGGGCACTCCACAACCCAGTACCCGTCCTCTCCCGGATGGAGAACCACTTGCCGCATCTTTACCCTCGTCAGACCGACCGAAGAACGTCTGAATGAGCATACCACGCGACATCCGTTGACGTACCTTATCGGACGGAACGCCTACCCTCTCTGCCTTATGTCTCGTCGCTGGAACAGCACGAACGACAGACCGAAGAGAACCACCGACAGCGCGATCAGAACGGCGGCGTTCCCCCAGTCCATCCCGGTGTTGAGCGGGTCGCTGCCCAGGTAGTAGTGGAACGGCGACAGCCATGCGATGCCCGCAAGGCCGTCGTTGATGGCCGTCAACGAGGTCAAGAGGTGGAAGGCGAGCGCCGCACCCGCAGCCCCGAACACGGCGGCCGAGGTGCGTCCCAGACCGGCGCCCAGGGCCAGCGCAAGGGCGCCGAACACGAGGCCCACCAGCACCTGGAGGGCGGACGTCGCGGCTATGTTGCCTATGGACATCCCGAGACCGCCGAGCACCGACCCGAGGGCCACTCCGGCAAACGTGGCTACCCCGACGGCGATACCGAACAGCACCATCGTCGCGGCCTTCTCCAACACGACCCGGGACCGTGGTATCGGGTTGGACAGCAGCAGCGCCATCGTGCGGCGCGACTCCTCACCGGCGAGTGCTCCCGCGCCCATGATCGCCGTGACGAGGATGACCGAAAGGGGAGCCATCAGGCCGAACGTCTCCAACGTGTACCAGCCCTCCGGCGTGCCCAGTTCCCCGCCTCCGAAGAGCGCGATCAGCTCCTCGGGGAAGTCGTGGAACGCGGCCCTCGCTTCCTCCGGCAACGACGCATACATCGGCCCCAGCAGGACGCCCATGACCAGGAACATCGCGGCCGACGTGACGAGGAGCAGGGTCTGGTAGTCCGAGACGGTCTTGGCCCATATCGACGAGACCCTGGCTGAACCGGCAAGCCGGCCGATCATCCTGTTGAGGAGCGGGTTGCCCCGGACCCTGTCCAGCAGCGAGGCGCCGACGGACTGGCTTCTCAGGTCGCGCCGGTTGAACCCGACCACGGCGGTGGCCAGGAGAATGATGGACCCTGCGGTCAGCGCTGCCAGGTGTCCCCATGCGATGCCGTTGTGGACCGGCTCGCTGCCGTCGAAGTAGTACCAGGGGAACGCCTTGCGCAGGTCCTCCAGTCCCTCCACAAGGGGCAGGAGGCCCACCGCAAAGAAAGACAGGACGAGGATGCCCGACGCCGCGCCCGTCGCCGTGTCCCGGTTGCCGGTCGCGGCGCCGATGGCCAGGGCAAGCATCCCGTAGAAGACGGCGTTGACGTACAGGTGGAGCGCCAGGGCTTCCACGTCGAGGCCGCCGATCTCAACGCTCAGCAGCGCAGCCATCGGGTGGACCGTGATCCAGATTGCGGCGACGGCGAGGGCCGTGAGCAGGACGAGGGCCAGCGCCTTGGACAGCAGGACGTGCGTGCGGCTCCTGGGGTTCGCGAGCAGGATGTTCATGGTGCCGTTCCGCTCCTCACCCGCGATCGCCGCGCTGCCCATGACGAGCGCCATGACGGCCACAACCAAGGCGCCGAACGACCCGAAGACGTAGCTGATCGCCAGGCCCCCGACGTCGACGTCGTCCCCGATCCCCATCAACGAACGCCACGCCTCCGGCAGCTCGGTGTAGACGCTGAGGTCGACCTCCCTGTAGGACGCCATCCCGAACAAGAGCAGCAGCGTGAGGCTCGCCGCCGAGATCGCCCAACCGCGCCAGCGGTCTCGCGCCACCTTGAGCGATATGCTGGAGAGCGCCATCACCCGGCCTCCTCGTCGGTGTGGTAGTACGTGAGGAATATCTCCTCGAGGTCCGTCTCAGTCGTCTTGATGTCTTCCACGGCGTACCGGTCGGTTGCGGCCTTCAGGAGGTCGCCCATGTCGCCGTCAAACGACATCTCGACGTGGGCGCCGCTTGCGACGACGTTGCGCACACCCGCCACGCTCTCGAAGACCGAGGCGTCCGCTTCCGAGTCGAGCACGAACTCCACCCGGCGCATCGCTTTCGACCTCAGCTCCGCAACCGACTCCACAGTGATGAGATAGCCGTCCCTGATGATCCCGACACGGTCCGCGACTCGCTGGACCTCTGAGAGCGTGTGGCTGGAGAGGAAGACGGTGCACCCCTGTGCAGTCACCTCGCGCAGCATCGTCTGGAACTCCCGCTGGACCAGCGGATCGAGTCCGGCTGTCGGCTCGTCCATGATCAGCAGGTCGGGCCGGTTCATGAAGGCCTGGATGATCCCGACCTTCTGACGGTTGCCGGTCGACAGGTCTCCGACCTTCCGGGAGAGGTCGGAAGCCAGTCGTTCGGCCAACTCGTCGACATGGGACCAGTCGACGCCGCCGCGCATGTTCGCGAAGTACGTCAGGGTGTCCCGGCCTGTCAGGTTCGGGTAGAGCGCGAGGTCTCCAGGGATGTATCCGATGCGCCTTCGGATCTCCACGGCGTCCCGGTGCGTATCCAGGCCGAGGATGGTCGCAGTACCGGCAGTGGGCCTGATCTCATCCAGCAACGTCCTGATCGTCGTCGTCTTCCCCGCGCCGTTCGGTCCGAGGAACCCAAAGACCTCGCCCTCCCTGACGTCCAGGTCCACGTCCTCGATACCACGGTTCCTGCCGTAGTACTTCGTCAGCCCACTCGTGTGGATGGCTGCTCTTGTCGCACCTTCGCCCGCTGATGCCATGTGGCTTCCTCCTGATGCCCCGTATGATAGGCATAACCGGTCTGCGGCGCCCCTGCAACATACCCGTACTGGTGAGCCGCCCTGACCACGAACGGCTATACTGCGCCCGACCCTGTCGTGACGCAGAGGAGGCTGTTCCATGGCTCCCTACAAACGCATCTCCGGTGACTCCCACCTGGAAGTGGCGAACGAACGGTGGACGCACCGCATCGACCCCGCGTTCCGCGACCGTGCTCCGCGAACGGTGAAGCTCGAAACCGGAGCGGACGCGACGCAACTGGAAGACCTGCCCCCCACCCAGAACCCGATGGACCTCTACGGCGGCAAGGGACGCGACATCTGGTACCCCGGGGGACAGACCTACGAGTCCACGCCCGGCACCGGCCCGCCACAACAGCGCGTGCAGGAGCAGCAGAAGGACGGCCTCGATGCGGAGATACTCTACCCTGCCGTCGTCTGCGGCCCACGCCTCTGGATGCAGGTGAAGGACGACGCCCTCCACCGTGCGCTCTTCCGGGGCTGGAACACGTGGCTCGGGGAGGAGTACTGCTCCGAAGCGCCAGACCGCCTGCTCGGCATCGGCGCGATCCCCGCCACCGGCATCGACGACGCCGTCGCCGAGCTGGAGCACTGCAAGTCCGTGGGGCTGACCGGCGTGCAACTGATGACGTTCCCCAACGGCGGCGGCAAACCCCTGCCGGAGGATGACCGCTTCTGGGCCGCGTCGCTCGACCTGCAGATGCCGGTATCCATCCACGTCGAGCTCGACCGGACCGGCAAGCGCGGCGGCAAGATGCTCGACTACCCTGCTGAGGACGACCGCGTAACCACGGAACTCGCGTTCCAAGTGCAGCGGTTCGCCGCACGGGGCGGCGGCACGAACGCGGTGCAACTGCTGCTCTCCGGCCTGTTCGACCGCTTCCCGGACCTGCGTGTCTGCCTCGCCGAAACCTCCATCGGCTGGGTGCCGTTCTTCCTGGAGATCGCGGACGTGCGCTACAACCGCCACATCCACTGGGCGCAGACGATGAACGGCTTCACCCCCCTCAAGGCGATGCCGAGCGAACTCATCAACGAGTACTTCTACTGGGGTTTCCAGCAGGACCGCTCCGGGGTCGACCTGCGCCACCATATGAACGTCAACCGCCTCATCTGGGCCGCGGACTTCCCGCACCAGGAGTCGGACTGGCCGAACTCGGACATGGTGATGGAGCACAACTTCACGGGCGTTCCGGAAGACGAGGTCCACAAGATGATCGTCCAGAACGCGGTGGACTTCTTCCACCTGCCGGAGCGGAACTAGTCCAGCTTCGGGCGATGAGAAATCGGCTATTGTCTTCCGAGCGAAGCCGAGGAATCTCTCGGGAGACGTCCCTGTCCGCCATTGCTCCCCGAGAGATGTTTCGACTCCGCCCTCCAGCTCCGCTCAACATGACAAAGCGGTGGGCCGAGTCAAGGTTGGCAACCACCTGACCTGGAGAAGAGCATGAGTGCGATAGACGATCTGCAGAACGATCTCGTGACGGCATCGACCATCATCGAGTGGGAGTTCGGCGACATCATCGGGCACGTTGGGGTAAGGCTGCCGAACGACGAGGGCATCGCGGTCAAGATGCTCCGCGCGCCGCAGTTACCCGGAGCAGAGAACTGGATGATGCAGTTCGACTTGGACGGCAACAAGCTCTCCGGCGACGGCACCGTGCCGGGCGAGGCCGCCATCTATACGCGCATCTTCCGCGCCAAGCCGGAGGTCAACGCCATCGTCCACGCCCACGCCAACATGTGCATCGTGCTCGGGCTGGCGGGCGTGCCGATCGAGGGCGTCCACCTCGCCTCCGCGAAGTTCGCCGACGGCCTGCCGGTATACCCCGTGCCCACCTACGTCTCCGACGACGAGGACGGCGACGCCATAGCACGGACGCTGGGCGACGCGCCCGGCCTGACCATCAACGGCCACGGTATCGTCACGGTCGGAAAGAGCATCGACGAGGCGTGCTTCACGGCGGTGCACATGGAGCGCACCGCCAAGATCATCCAGGCCGCGCGCCTGCTGGGCTTCGAGCAGCCAGACGGCGCGTTCAGGGAGGAGATGGCCGGCAACGCCCGCAAGATGAGCGAGCGCCAGGCCTCCATCAACCGGCCGAAGGTCGAGCACTCCGACGACTGGCGCTACTACACGAGGAAACTCGAGCGCGGCGAACCGTGGAACCGTGGCTGGACCTAGCCTGATCGCCCCCAGGCGACGCAGGCGCGCGAACCTCTTCTGGCCGTTCGACGCCTACTACGGCGCAGGATAAGGACGTCCGCGATGCACCTGCAATCCGAACATATGCGGCTGTCAGCTTCTGACCTTGCAAGCTACCTGGGCTGTCACCACCTCACCAACCTCGATATCGCCGTTGCGCAAGGCAAACTGAAGCCGCCCGCTATCCTCCAGGGCGAACTGGACGACTTGGAGGCGCTCTGGGAGAAGGGCCTGCGCCACGAAGCAGCGTACGTCGAATATCTGCGGGGAGATGACGAACTACAGATCGTTTCGTTCCGCGACGACACAGGCGCGGGCGGCTCCGCTGCTGAAACAGCGCGCGCGATGCGGAGCGGCGCGGACATCATCGTGCAGGCATCGCTGGAGAAGGGCCGCTGGGTGGGGGTCGCGGATATCCTGCGCAAGGTGGACATGCCAAGCAGGCTGGGCGACTGGTCGTACGAGGTCATCGACACGAAGCTCTCACGCAACACGCGAGCCGGAACGATACTCCAGCTGTGCCTCTACTCCGAGATCGTGACCGACATCCAGGGGGTACTGCCCGAGCGCATGGGTGTCGTCTCTCCCTCCGACAAGGAAGACGCCCCTTTCAAGGAAGAGTGGTTCCGTATCGCTGATTACGGAGCGTACTACCGGCTGGTGAAGGCCCAGATGGAGCAGGCGGTCGAGCACACCCTAGCCGGGACCAACGATGAGACCTACCCAGAGCCAGTGCCGCAGTGCGACACCTGCCGCTGGATGCTTGCGTGTGACCGCAGGCGCCGCCAGGACGACCACCTCTCTCTCGTCGCCGGGCTTGCCGTACGCCAACAGAAGGAGGTGCGGAGTTGGGGCATCCCAACACTGGAGGCGTTCGGAGATGAGCCCACTCCCCTGCGGCACAGACCTGAGCGCGGGGCGATCGAGACGTACGAGAACGCGCGCAATCAAGCCCACGTGCAGCTCGAAGGACGCCGCCGCCAGACACCCTATTACGAGTTGCGGCCTCTCAGGCCGGAAGGCGGCCTATCGCGCCTACCGACGCCCTCGCCCGGCGACATTTTCTTCGACATCGAGGGGGACCCTTTCGCAGGCACGCACGGGTTCGAGTACCTGTTCGGCTGGGCAACGCTCGATCCGAACGGCGAGCCGCGGTACAGTTCGCAGTGGGCACTCGACGCCGGCAAGGCGCCGAGCTTCGCGGAAGGCGAGCGAGCCATCTTCGAGGCGTTCGTTGACACAGTCATGGCTCGCTGGGAGGAGCACCCAGACCTCCACATCTACCACTTCGCTCCATACGAACCGAGCGCGCTCAAGCGCCTGATGGGGCGGTACGCGACCCGCGAAGACGAGGTAGACCGCATGTTGCGCGCCGAACTCTTCGTCGACCTGCTCGCTGCAACGCGGCAGTCGCTGTGGGCGAGCGTCGAGAGGTACTCGATCAAGGACCTCGAGCAGTTCTACGGCTACACCAGAGAGGTTGAACTACGCCAGGCGAACGTCAACCGCCATGCACTGGAGCTACTGCTGGAGAATGGCCAGCAGGAAGACGTCACTGAGGAGATGCGGCGCATCGTCGAGCGATACAACCGCGACGACTGCATCTCGACGATACGGCTCCGCGACTGGCTGGAGGACATCCGGACCGGCTTGGTAGAGCGGGGAGAGGTCATCCAACGCCCAGCCCCCAAGGAGGCTGAACCGGAACAGGTAAGCGAACACCAAGGGCGCATAAACACCGTCATGGAGCGTCTCCTGCACGACGTGCCACCGGAACACGACGTGCGCTCAGACGAGCAACAGGCACGCTGGCTCCTCGCCCACCTCCTCGACTGGCATCGCCGCGAGGACAAGTCCACATGGTGGGAGTTCTTTCGAATGGCGGACCTCGACGAGGAGCAGCTGCTCAACGAACGCACCGGCATCGGCGGATTCCGTTTCGTTGAAGCACTCCCCCTCGAAGGTAAAGCGCAGACGCCCACTCACCGCTATTCATTCGCCAGACAGGAGACGACGATCTCCCGAGGAAACGACCTCTACACGCCAAACGGGGATCGGTTCGGGTCGGTTGCCGCAATAGACATGGTGCGGCAGACGATAGACGTCAAGAAAACCAGGGGCACCGTGGATGCCCATCCCTCGGCGGCGTTCGCCTTTGACAGACCTATCCCAGCCAACGCGCAGAAGGAATCGCTTCTGCAGTTGGGCGAATGGGTGGCGGACCACGGCATGGACGCGCCGGGCGAGCGCCGTGCCGCCCGCGACCTGCTGCTGGCGAGGCCGCCACGACTAGCACCCCCGGCGCAGAGCGCAGCGCCGCTGCGTCATGCAGGAGAGCCGGAGTTGGCCGCTGCCCGAAGGATTGCCACGCAGTTGGACGGCGGGGTCCTCGCCATCCAGGGCCCGCCCGGCTCAGGCAAGACGTACACCGGCGCTCGGATGATCTGCGATCTAGCGCGCGCCGGGAAGAAGGTCGGTGTCACTGCCAACAGCCACGCCGTGATCCGCAACCTGCTCAATGCCGTAGTGGACGCTGCCGAGGAGGAGGGAGTGGACGTTCGGTGCATCCAGCGCGTTGGAAGCAGTCCCACCGACGGAGGGAACGCGCCCATCGTGGAGACAAGTGACAACGCCGCAGTCCTCAGCGCGCTACAGGACGGTCGGGCGCAGGTGGGCGCCGGGACTGCATGGGTCTGGTCGCGCCAGGAGTTCGCAGAGGCCGTCGACGTACTGTTCATCGACGAGGCGGGGCAGATGTCGCTCGCGAATGCACTTGCCGTTGCACCCGCAGCTCGCAACCTCGTACTGCTTGGCGACCCCCAACAGCTCGAACAACCTCAGCAGGGAAGTCATCCTGAGGGCGCCGACGCGTCGGTGCTGGAGCACGTGCTCCAGGGGAGCCGCACGATACCTGACCATCAAGGTCTCTTCCTGGAAGAGACCTGGCGACTGCACCCCTCCATCTGCAATTTCACATCCGAACTGTTCTACGAGGACCGGCTGCGGTCGAGAGGCGGCCTGGACGCGCAGTCGCTCGCCGGAACCGGGAGCATCGACGGTGCAGGGCTTTGGATCGTGCCCGTGGAGCATGAGGGGAACACCAGCGCCTCGACCGAAGAGGCCGACTGTGTCGCTGACCTCTACCGCACACTACTCAGCGACGGCGTGTCCTGGACCGACCGGGCGGGAACCAGCCGGCCACTGAGCAAGGAAGACGTTCTCATCGTCGTGCCGTATAACCTGCACCTAGCGGAGATCGTCCGGCGGCTTGGAGGAGACGCGCGCGTGGGCACGGTCGACAAGTTCCAGGGACAGGAAGCTCCGGTAGTCATCTATTCGATGGCAACGTCGTCGCCGGAAGACGCCCCCCGCGGGATGGAATTCCTGTTCAGCCTGAACCGGCTGAACGTGGCCACCTCACGAGCTCAGTGCGCAAGCATCCTCGTGGCAAGTCCACGCCTCTTCGAACCAGAGTGCCGCACCCCGCGACAGATGCAACTGGCCAACGCCCTCTGCCGCTATCGCGAGATGGCCCGTTACGAGGGCCAATGATAATCGCCCCTCGGCAACGCAGGCGCACGAGTTTCTTCTGGCCGTTCGACGCCTACTACGGCTGGGCGATCGCGTGGACGGCGCTCATCGTCTCCTTCGCGTCGTCCGTCTTCTACGGGCCAGTGCTCAGCGTCTGGTTCGAGCCGATCCGGGAGGAGACGGGCTGGGAGTCATGGGAGATCGCGGCGTCGTTCACCATCGGCAGCTTCTCCGGCTCCATCCTCACTGCCGTCATCGGCAGGGTCATGGACCGCTACGGCACGCGCACCATCATGGCGCTCTCCGGCATGGTGCTCGCGGGCTGCATGGTGGGTCTCGCGTTCATGCAGGCCCCGTGGCAGATGTGGCTCTTCTTCGGCACGGGACGCGCGTTCGCCATCGCGGGCGTGCAGGTCGGCACGACGGTCGCCATCGCCAACTGGTTCATCCGCAAGCGCGGCAGGGCAACCGCCTTCGCCGGGTTCGGCCTCCGCGCGGGGCAGGCGCTGGTGCCGCTCGCGGCAGCCGCGATCATCGTCCTGCTCAACTGGCGCTGGGCGTACGGCCTCCTCGCCATCTCCGCCATCCTGCTCGTAACCGCGCCCGCGCTCGTCTATCTCAGGCGCAGGCCGGAGGACTACGGCCTGCTGCCCGACGGCGAGCCGCCCCCTGAGCCAACGAGCGGCGGCGAGAGTGAGACGCGCGAGACGGAGGCCCAGTGGACGACGTCCCAGGCACGGAAGACACTCGCCTTCTGGCTCATCCTGCTCACCACCTCCATCATGTTCTTCGCGCAGACCGCGACGAACCTCCACGCGGCGCCGCACTTCCAGACGCGCGGGGTCTCCTTCGAGAACTCGGTCGTCATCGTGTTCATATTCGCCGCCATCTCAGCGGTGATGACGGTGCCCTGGGGCTGGGTGATGGACCGCGTCCACGTGCGCTTCGTCATCGGGATGGTGTCGCTCCTCTACTTCGGTTCCATGGTCGTCATCATCAACGCGCACACGTTCGCGGGCGCGATCCTCTTCGGCGTCGTGTTCGGCGTCGCGCAGGGCGGCTGGACCGTCAGCCAGCGCATCGTCGTGCCGAACTACTTCGGACGCCGCTCCGTGGGAGGCATACGCGGCCAGATGGGACTGATGACGGCGTTCATAAACCCCGTGGGGCCGCTCGCCGCCGCCTGGATACGCGACCGGACCGGCAGCTACGAGCAGGCGTTCACCATCTTCGCGTTCATGTTCCTCGCCGCCATCGTGATGATGCTCATCGCCACGCCGCCCGTCCTGCGCTCCGCGCCGGTCCGGCGCACGGTGCGCAGCGCACTGCTGCTGTGGGCCGTGCTCATCGCGCTCTATCTCCTCGTGCAGCGGCA
This sequence comes from Dehalococcoidia bacterium, assembly GCA_965206315.1. Lineage (GTDB taxonomy): Bacteria > Chloroflexota > Dehalococcoidia > Lucifugimonadales > Australimonadaceae > Bin16. The sequence continues at coordinate 2,010,406 of OZ242210.1, read as the reverse complement.
GTTCAACCAGCGCACCGGCGAGTGAGCCGCATCCCATCCGGATGCTAGAATGTTCCTCGCGCTCCGCACGACGCGGGGCATCCGCCGAGGGCCACCGTAGCTCAGTGGCAGAGCAGCTGTTTCGTAAACAGCAGGTCAACGGTTCGAATCCGTTCGGTGGCTCCAGCCTGCACTCACCAACTGGCATTCGCCTGTGCATTGCGGCATGATTGAGCCGACATGAGTGGGTTCGAGATCGCCGTTCTGATAGCCGTGTTCATCATCGCTGTGCTCTTCACCGCGCAGATGAAACGCGGCCACAGGAAGGTCGAGCAGCCGCAGCCTGAGTACGTCTGGCTTGCGGTCGTCGGAAAGCGCGAGGTCTCCTTCGACCGTTTGTTCGCCGAAGAGGAAGAGGGCGGTGGGCCCCCGGCTGAGTCCGCGGAGGACACGTACGAGGCCGCTTACCTCCTGCTGATGGCCGGACTCCGCATGGAGTTGACCATGGCCAAGCGGGAGGCACCGGGAGTGGGCGGTGCGCTTTACGGATTCAATATCGTCTCAAGGCCCCGCGTCACAGAAAGGGTCACTTACACGACAGAAGCGTTCCGGCCCTATATGGACAGGGTCAAGTCGCTGGAAGACTTCGGGCGTTACGCGCCGTACCAGGAAGGCTGGTTGACGATGATGAGTCTGTCCGTCCACCCGGAAGACGCAGACGAGGCCGTCCGCGTTCTCGAACGCGAAGGACTAAGCGTTGAGCGGTCGCAGGGGCGGCATTGGTGGCACTAGCGTGGATGCTGGCGCGTGAAACCGCCCACCCCTCTGTAACGTATCATCCGGTGGATGGACGATAACTCCAGCCCCGCACCCGTACGCGGAGCGCTCCTGGCGGGAGCGCTCTCCGCAGTCGTGGCCGCGCTCGTCTCGCTGCCGCTGCACTCGCCGCACGACGCCCTGCTGAACTCGGCAAGCGTCACGTGGGGCGTGCTGTTGCTCGCGCTGATGAGCGGCCTCGTCTACCGGAGGCTGGATGGCTCACCGAACGTGGTGAGGCACTTCGCCGTCGTTATGGTGGTCGGCTTCCTGGTGTGGGTGACCGTCGCATTCGCCGCCGGGACGATGCTGACGCGGATGGTCTCGTTCAGCGTGCCGCTCGCCGCGATAGCGTTCGGCGGCATCGCCGTGCTCACACCCCTGCTCTCCCGCACACCGCTCGCTGCGCGATGGCCGGTCGTTGTCGTGGCGCTCGTCATCGCGGCTGCCGTCGGGATCGGGTTCGCCGGTCAGGGCGATCAGCCGAGCGGACGGCTGGAACTGCCGCCCCGCGCCGGGTACGACACATATAGAATCGACGCATAGCACTCCAGGAGTTGGCCGATGCCCGCTTTCGCCTCTCGATGCTCGAAACTCGTTCTGCCCTTCGCGCTCGCCGCCCTGCTCGCCCTCCCCGCCTGCGGCGCCGACCCCACTCCTACGCCGATCCCAACCCCGACGGCGAACGTCGCAGCCGTCATCCCCACGCCCGCCCCCACCCCAACCACCGCCGCGATGTCCGATTCCACGCCAACCCCTGTACCAACCACCGTTCCAGCTGCCCCTTCGCCGGACGCCGCCGCGACGGATCCCACGACCGACCTCACCCCAACGCCTGCTCCGGCCGACACCCCAACGCCTCCTCCCGCTGAGGCACCTGCCCCCGCCGAGCGTTCGACCGGCCAGGTCGACGGCATCGTGTTCGCCGTGTCGGAGGGCTCCGAGGCGACGTTCTCCGTGGGCGAGGTGCTGGCGAACGTCTCCATCCCCAACTACGAGGCAGTCATGCGCACCACCGGCCTGACCGGCGAGGTGCGTTTGGACGGCGGCGAATCGGTCGTCACCGTCAACCTGCACAGCATGATGAGCGACGAACCGTTCAGAGACCGCTACGTCCAGAGCCGCATGTTCCCGGGCCAGCCGACGGCGAGCGTGACGTTCGGCGACCTGACGCCCCTGCCGGGCGGCTTCGCGAACGGCGACGAGGTGACGACAGAAGTCGTCGGCACGCTCAACATCAACGACATGGACGTGCCGCTGACGTTCGCCATCACCGCCCGCGACGACGGCGACACCGTCTTCGTGCTCGGACGCTCCACCTTCACGTGGGACCAGATCGGCGAACCCGTGCCGAGCGCGCGGGTCGTCGTCAGCGTCGAGGACGAGGTCCGCGTCGAGGTGCTGCTCGCGCTCACGCCGCGATAGGCCGGCCTGATCCCTTCCCCCTTGATGGGGGAAGGTTAGGATGGGGTGACTGGGCTGGCCGCCTGCCCACCGCCTCGCCTGCCTTGCGCCGAGGAGCGCCGTAGCGCATCATTGCGCGCGCACCCGATGTGATGGAGGGAGTCATGACCGCACCCAAGGTCGTCGTCTTTGCGCCCGGAGACCAGAAGAGCTACCTGCAGTTCGAGGAGGCCGGCTGCGAGATCACGCTCGGCAAGGCGTCGTGGGCGGACCCCACCGGCAACACGACGGAGGAGATCGCAGCGATGGCCGTCGACGCGGACGCGCTCGTCGGCACCTCCATCAAGGGCGGGCGCATAGACCGCAGCGTCATGCTCGCCTCCGAGCAGCTCCGCATCGTCGCCAAGTACACCGTCGGCGTCGACGAGGTCGACACCGACGTCGCCACCGAGCTCGGCATCATCGTCACCCACGCGCCCACCGAGGCGAACTGGGGCGGCGTGGTCGAGACGACGATGCAGCAGATGCTCACGCTCCTGAAGAAGCCCCGCCAGCGCGACGAGGCGATGAAGCACGGCACGGCCTGGCGCACACCGGCGCTCACTGCCACCCACATCGGACGCCGCGAGGACGGCTACCCCGGCCTTACCGTCGGCATCGTCGGCCTCGGACGCATCGGCGGACGGCTCGCCCAGATGCTCGCGCCCTGGCGCGTCCGCATGATCGCCTACGACCCCTACCAGCCCATCGACCGCTTCATCCACGCGAACGTCGAGCGCGTCGACCTGGACACCCTCCTGCAGGAGTCCGACGTCGTGACGCTGCACGTCATCCTCACCCCGGAGACGCACCACATGATCGGCGAGCGCGAGCTCGGCCTGATGAAGCCGTCCGCCATCCTCCTCAACACCTCACGCGGGCCGGTCATCGACGAGAAGGCGCTCGTCGCCGCGCTGCAGAACGAGACCATCGCGGGCGCGGGACTTGACGTGTTCGAGGTCGAGCCGCTCCCGATGGACAGCCCCCTGCGCCAGATGGACGAGCGCGTGCTGCTCTCGCCGCACGTCGCCGCGCACAACCACGGCGCAGGCATCGGCCCCGGCATCGAGTGGGGCACGGAGGACGTGCTGCGCGCCCTGCGCGGCGAGGTGCCGGAGCACGTCTTCAACAAGGACGTCATCCCCCGCTGGCGTGAGCGCTTCGAGGGCCGCGCCGTCATCTAGCACCGTCACAACCTCCAGGGAGGGAGCGCATGACCACCAACGGGCGCATCAGCAAGGCCGAGTGGGGCTCCGACGTCATCGTCGAGACGCTGCGCGGCCTCGGCATCGAGTACGTCGCGATGAACCCCGGCGCGAGCTTCCGGGGCGTCCACGACTCGCTCGTCAACTACCTCGGCAACGAGCGCCCCGAGCTCATCCTCTGCCCCCACGAGGAGATCGCCGTCGCCGTCGCGCACGGCTACGGCAAGGCCGCAGGCAAACCGATGGCAGCCTACGTCCATAACGTGGTCGGCCTCCTCCACGCGACGATGGCCATATTCAACGCGTCCGCGAACCGCTCCGCCGTCCTCGTGCTCGGCGGCACCGGTCCCATGGCCGCCGACGAGCGCCGCCCGTGGATCGAGTGGATACACACCGCGAACGTGCAGGGCAACGCCGTCCGCGACTACGTGAAGTGGGACGATCAGCCCGCCAGCGTCGGCGCCTGCGTCGAGTCGCTCGTCCGCGCCTACCACATCGCCACCAGCCAGCCGGAGGGCCCGGTCTACGTCAACTTCGACGTCTCCACGCAGGAGCAGCAACTCACCGAGCCGTTCGAGATGCCCGACTTCGACGCCTTCCCGAAGCCGACGCGCCTCCAGGCCGACCCTGATGCGCTCGACCTCGCAGCCGGACTCCTCGTCGACGCGCAGCGCCCCGTCGTCCTCGCCGACTTCCTCGGACGCTCCGAGGACGCGACCAACGGCCTGGTGCGGCTCGCGGAACTGCTCTCGCTGCCCGTCGTCTCCGGGGGCGACCTCTACAACTTCCCGTCGCGCCACCCGCTCAACGTCACGACATCCAAGCGGCAGCTGCTCCAGGAGGCCGACGTCGTGCTCGCGCTCGACGTGTACGACCTCCAGCAGTCGCTCACCGGGCAGGACTACCGCGCCCGCCAGCTGCAGCACCTGCTGCCGCCCGGCGCGAAACTGATCGACGTGTCGCTGCGCCAACTCGCCGTCCGCAGCTGGACAGCGGACTACGGCGGCCTCTACCCGACCTCGCTCTCCGTGCAGGCCGACACCGCGCTCGCCATCCCCGCGCTCGCCGACCTCGTCGAGCGCCGCCTCAACGACGGCCCCGACCGCTCGAGCGAACTGCGCGAGCGCCACGCTCGCGTCGCCGCGATGCACGACGGGGCGCAGCAGCAGGCGGCGCAGGTCGTCGCGGACCGCTCCGGCGAGTCGCCGATCGCGCTGCCCTTCCTCGCCGCGGAGATGTGGGAGGTCGTCAAGGACACGGACTGGGTGCTCGGCAACGGCAACCTGCGCGGCTGGACGGAGCGGCTGTGGGACTACAACGCCCTGCACCAGGTCATCGAGTCGCGCGGCGGCGGCGGGCTCGGCATGGGCTTCGGCCACGCGCTCGGTGTCGCGCTCGCGAACCGCGACAAGGGACGGCTCACCATCAACATCCAGTCGGACGGCGACTTCCTCTTCACGCCCGCCGCGGTCTGGACGGCCGTCCATCACCGCATCCCCATGCTCGTCGTCATGTACAACAACCGCACCTACGGCAACGACCTCGGCCACCAGGGGCTGATGGCGGAGGTGCGCGGCAGGCCCATCGAGAGACGGACCATCGGCATCGACATCGACGACCCGTACGTGGACTTCGCGGGCATGGCGCGCTCCTTCGGCGCGTGGGCCGAGGGCCCCGTCGACAACCCCGCCGATCTGCGTGGCGCCCTCGAACGCGCCAAACGCGAGGTCGTCGAGAACGGCCGCGTCGCCCTCGTGGACGTCGTAACCGAGGTCGGCGAACGGTAGGAGGAGATTCCCCATGGCAGACCTGAAATACATGCGGTTCGGCGAGCAGGCCCCCATCTCGCGGGGGAACGGCGCCATGACCTACCCGCTCGTCGGCGGCGCGGACGGCACCGACGCCTTCACCGCCGGCATCAGCCACTTCCCTCCCGGTCTGCAGGTGCCCATGCACTCGCACAACGTGGAGGAGATGGTCACGGTGCTGGAGGGCTCCGGCGAGTGCGAGATAGACGGCGTCGTCAGGCCCGTCGGCCTGTTCGATACCACCTTCATCCCCGCCGGCGTCACCCACTGCTTCCGTAACACCGGCGACGTGCCGATGAAGATCATGTGGGTCTACGCCTCCACGAGCGTCACCCGCACCTTCGCCGACACCGGGCAGACCGTCGAGCACCTCTCCGGCGAGGACCTCATCAGCAGGTAGGTTGTCCCTGCCCTACCTGCCGATCCCGTCGAGCACCCTGTCCGCGACGCCAGTGGCAACCCACGACCGCCACTCGTCCGAGTTGCGCAGCCACGCGAACGCTGCCTCGCGGTACTGGTTCTCCCGCAGCACGGAGAAGCGGAAGCGCCCCTTGTACGTAAGGAGGTCGTTCAGTCCCTCCGTGCTCAAGGTCCATTCCTTGAGGAACTCGACCACGTTCGGTGCGAACTTCTCCAGCGGGGCCTTCTGCACGGCGATGAGCGACGACGAGTCCGGGTATTCGCACGCCTGGGTGATCTGCGACGCCGCGACGGCCTCCGTCAGCCTGTCCCAGCAGCCCTGCGTCCAACCCGGTTCCCTCAGCTGCTCGAAGCCTCCCAGTTCCTCGAGGGTCGTGGCCAGCGCCGACGGCCACCAGTAGTAGAACAGGATGTTCTCCCGGTTCTCGAACGCCGAGATTATCCGGTTGTACAACGCCTCCGGGGTCCGGGGGTCGACCAGCTCGACGTGCTCGTCCAGGCCGTACCCGTGCACCTGCTTCTCATTGATACGCGCGCACTGCCATTCCGTGACGCACGTGATGAGCCGGGCCTTCCCGCCGTCCGGTCCGGCGAAGAGCTGCTGGTGCTGCGATTCCTGCAGGCCCTGCACCCTGAAGAGACCGGGGTTCGCCCGCGCCGTGTAGTCCGGGATCAGGAACGCGCTCTGGGATACGACGCCCGCGAGACTGTCCCCGAGGGTCAGGATGGTTTCTGCATCGTTGACCTCATCCCAGACCGTCTCGTACGCCGGGAGCCGTACCTCCATGTGGATGTTCGTCAGGCCGTTCCCCAGGTTCCGTATCGCCTGGGTCTCGGTGCCGGACACGCTTTGCGTTCGATACCCGTAGCCGTACTCCAGGATCGTCCGGGCGACCGCGTTCTGGAGCGACGTGGTCTCGACGCCCGGGTCTGAGAAGGTGAGCAGCAGCTCCTCCGTGGGAGCCGGGGGCGACGGAAACTGCGTCTGATCACTGTTGGAGGCCGACCACTCACCAGGCCCGCCCTGGTTCACCGCACGCACCTGCACGTCGTACGTCGTGCCGGGTGTCAGGAGATCGAGTTCGGCCTGCGTCGCCGACACGATGGTGTTCGTCACCTCGGTCCACTCGACGTCGAGGATGCGCGCGCGGTAGCGGTAGTCGTAGTCGGTGACCGGCTGTGGGCCGGACGGCGCGACCCACGTCACACGGGCCTTATCCGTGCCGTTCTGCCGGACGGTGGGCGCCGCCGGAGCGACGGGCGTGGGGAATGGCGTCGCAGTGGGGGTGGGGGTGTCCGTCGGCGTAGGCGTCACCGTGGGAGTCGCCGTTCCGGTAGCCGTCGGCGTGGGCGTGAACGTCGGAGTATGTGTCGGCGTCGGCGTCGGCGTAAGCGTGGGGGTTGGCGTAAGCGTAGGCGTCGGCGTCAACGTGGGAGTAGGCGTTACCGTTGGCGTCGACGTGGGGGTTGGCGTCAAGGTAGGCGTCGGCCTCGCGACGAAGACCGGAACGGGCGTCGGCTCCGAGCACGCAGCGAGGGTCAGGACAACGAGCGCCAGGAGGGGGATGGCGCCGATGAGGGGACGAAACATACGGCACGCTACCTTGGTGGGACTGTCCCTTAAGTATAACGGACGCTCCCGTGGCGCCCGCTTCGTCCGCGAACGATCGCGCTTCCCCACCCGTTCCCTGTGCACGCGAGAGCAACATCACGCAAGGCTGGTAGAATCTCCTCCCGATGGCGCTTTCGAAAGAAGACAACGAACTGCTGACGCGCGTGGGGCCGGAAACCCCGATGGGCGAACTCTTCCGACGCTTCTGGACGCCCGTCCTTCTCGCGAGCGAACTGCCGGAGCCGGACTCGCCCCCCATACGGGTCAAGCTCTTCGGCGAGTTCTTCGTCGCGTTCCGGGACACCCAGGGACGCCTCGGCCTGCTCGACGCCCGCTGTCCCCATCGCGGCGCCGACCTCTCGTTCGGCCTCGTGGAGGAGGGCGGCATCCGCTGCGGGCGCTGCTACTGGAAGTTCGACGTCGAGGGCAACATCCTCGACATGCCGCTGGAACCCGAGGACAGCCCGCTCTGGAAGGAGGTGAAGGCCCCCTCCTTCCGCATCTCCGAGTTCGGCGGCCTCCTCTGGGGCTACGTCGGCCCGCAGGACGACGTGCCGGACCTGCCGGAGTTCGAGTGGACACACGTCGACTCGGAGCAGCGCTACCTCTCCCGCTTCCTCGTCGAATGCAACTACATGCAGGCCGTGGAGGGTGGACTGGACGCCGCGCGCGTCGCCGCGCTCCAGAAGGCGGGCGCGCTCGGCCCGGACGACCCGATGGGCGAGGATGCCGCGCACACCGTGCAGGCGCGCGAGACCGAGTACGGCCTGCTCGTCGGCACCGCGGTCGAGTCCGAATCGCAGCAGGCCGAGATGTCCGTCGCGCAGTGGCTCATGCCGTTCTACACCACGCTGGCATCCGGCAGGCGCGACATCTACGAGGGCACAGCCTGGGCCCCGATAGACGACCAGAGCACGATGGCTTTCGCGGTCACCTACAACCCCCGCAAGCCGCTCAGCAAGCGCATCCTTACCGAGATACGCCAGGGCAGGCGCATCCACCCGAAACTCGAGGAGGGCGCGTACCGCCGCGAGCGCAACCGCGAGAACGCCTACGTGCCGGAGGGGAAGGAGCGCCCCACCGACTTCGCGTCACGGTTCGAGACTTCGTTCGAGATGGCGCTCGCCTGCCAGGAGAGCATGGGCTCGATCGTCGACCGCTCGCAGGAGATGCTCGGCCCGAACGACGGCGCCGTCGAGGGCGCGCGCCGCATCCTCATGCAGGCCGCGGTCGACCTCATGGAGGGCACCATCCCCGTCATCGTCCACAAGGGCGAGGCCTACCGCGTCCGCGCCTACGCTGCGCAGATCGCCGACGCCGATGCCTTCGACGAGGATGAGCAGGTCCTTCGAGGCATCGCCCCCGAAGTCTGACGTGGTTGGCTACTCAGGCACACCGCTCCCCCGGAAGCTCGGCATCAAGCCGGGCGCAACGCTCGCCATCGAGGACGCCCCGCCCAGCTTCGACGCGACGCTCGGCGACCTGCCCGACGGCGTCCGCCGCGCAGGTGACGGAGAAACCGGCATCGACGTGCTCGTCGCGTTCCACGTCAGCCGCCATGCGCTCGAGTCGACGTTCGCCGACCAGGCGCAACGCATCGCGCCGGACGGCGGCTACTGGATCGCGTGGCCGAAACGCTCCTCAGGCGTACCGACCGACCTTACCGAGGACGTGCTGCGCGAGGTCATGCTCCCCGCGGGACTCGTCGACAACAAGGTCTGCGCCATAGACGAGACCTGGTCCGGCCTGCGGTTCGTCGTCCGCAAGGAACACCGCGCAGCGTGGCCGCGTATCCCTTCCCCCTCGACGGGGGAAGGTCAGGATGGGGGTGAGACAGCGCAACCTTGAACTTCGTCATTCCCGCGCAGGCGGGAATCCAGAGCGACCGTCAGGTCACACGTGCGCTACCAGCGCACGCGGCAGGAGACGCCGTTTGCCCTACCCGCCGATGGGGTACAGCTTGCGGACGTTCGTGTTCACCAGCTTGTGGATCGTCTCCGCCGGCAGGTGACCGAGGTTCTCCGCGAGCACGCGGCGTGAGTTGGGCCACGGCGAGTTGGGGTGCGGGTAGTCCGTGGACCACATGCAGTTGTCCTGCCCCCACCAGGAGAGCAATTGCCCGCCCACGTAGTCGTTGAAGAACGTCGCGTAGCAGTTGCGGTAGAAGTACTCGCTCGGCAGCATCGACATCGGCATGGGCCGGGACTCTCTGAACCGCTTGAAGTAGTAGTCCCACTGCTGGAGCACGAACGGTATCCACCCGATCTCGCTCTCCACCACCACCACTTTCAGCTTGGGAAAGCGCTCGAACACGCCGGTGAAGATGAGGTCGAACAGGGAGTTCGTGACGCTCTGCAGTTTGAGGTTCACGGAGCCGCGGTGGGCAAGCAGGTGATTACCCCGCCGATCGCCGAAGTTCGTGTGGGCGCTGTAGTCGAAGCCGGTCAGGATGTGCAGGTGCGCCGGCACGTCCAACTCCTGCATCGCCGCCCAGAGCTTGTCGTAGTGCGCGCTCGTGAACTGTAGCTCCGGTTCCGGGTACGGCACCTGCCACACGAGCGCGCCGTACAGCCCACCCTCATGCGTCCGGTGTAGCTCTGCGACCGCCTTGTCGATGTCGTAGGTGGAGATACACGGGATGCCGACGAGCCGCTTCGGAGCGATGGAGCAGTACTCCATCAGCCAGTCGTTGTAGATGCGGAAGCACGCCTCCTGCGCCTCCGGGCTCTCGAGGCTGAAGAGCCGCAGCCCGAGCGTCGGGTAGAGCACTTCGGCGGACACGCCGTCCGTCTCCATCTCGGTGATGCGCTCGTTCGGGTCGTAGCCGCCGGGGCGCTGGTCGTCCATCGCGGTGCCCGTCTGGGGCCGTGGAGGGAATTCGGGAACGTCGCCCTTCAGGTTGTCGGGCAACTTGCTGTGCCAGAAGTCCGGCTCCTCCATGACGTGGGAGTCGGCGGAGATCAGCACCTCGCCGGAGAGGTCGAGCACACCAGCCGGAGCATCCTGCGTCGTCGTCATCGCGAACCTCCTCCATACGCTATCCAACGATGGCGCGAGCGTACGCCCGCCGGGGCTGCGCGTCAAACCTCAGCGCGCCATCCACGCGCTCTCTCCGTCATTCCCGCGCAGGCGGGAATCTCGCAGCCCGGTGGTGGGCGGCCTCAGCGCGCGGTCCACGCGAGGTCGATGTTGTACGTCGCGCCGGTGAGCGCGCTGCCCGCGTCGGACGCGAGGAACAGCGCCAGTCCCGCGACCTCCTCCGGCTCGATGAACCGCTTGACCACCGCCTGCGCCAGCACCACCTGTTCCACCACGTCGTCGAGGCTCACCCCCGCCATCCGCGCGAGGTCCGGCAGCTGGTTCTCGACCAGCGGCGTCCGCACGAACGACGGGCAGATGGCGTTCGCCGTGACGCCGTGCGCCCCGGCCTCCACGGCGGTCGCCTTGGTCAGCCCCACGATGCCGTGTTTCGCCGCGATGTAGGCGGACTTGTTCGGGCTCGCGATGAGGCCGTGCACGGACGACATGTTGATGATGCGCCCCCACCCGCGCTCCTTCATCGTGGGCAGCAGGTGCTTCGTCAGTTGGAAGGGGGAGGTCAGCATGATCTGGAGCATCCGCGACCACTCCTCCTCAGGGAACTCCTCGATGGGCGCGACGTGCTGTACGCCCGCGTTATTCACGAGGATGTCCACGCCGCCGTGCTCGCGCAGCACCTCGTCGGCCAGATACCGCGTCTGTTCCGGGTCCGAGAGGTCAGCCTGCACGAACGACCCGCCGATGGCCTCCGCGACCTTGCTGCCGGTCTCCGTGATGTTGTTGACGATGACGTGCGCCCCCTCCTCCGCGAAGCGCTCCGCTATCGCTTTCCCGATGCCGCTCGCCCCGCCGGTCACGAGCGCAGTTTTGTCCGCAAGCGTTGCCATATCAGAGGTACTCCCTCCCCCACTGTCATTTCGAGCGGAGCCGAGAAATCTCTCAGGCCCCCCGCTCATGGTGAGCCTGTCGACCATCCTGCGGAGGCAGGACCCTCGTCCCCACACCTCTCCCCTTGGGAGAGGTCGGCGCGCGACAGCGCGGCGGGTGAGGGTGAACGAGGCTCCCGCTACGCGTCGGCCCGTCGCCGTGCGCTCCGCACCCGCACGCCCACCGGCAGCGCCATCCCTCCGAGCACCGCGCCGAGCGCGGCGAACGGCCCCGCCAGCATCCACAGGTCGCCGTCCGCCGGGGCGTCGCGCAGCGGCATCGCGGCGAACGCGTACAGCGGCGCGATCACGACGACGATGCCGATGGCCGCTCCGGTGAGCTTGGCGGTTGCGTCCACGCCTATGCGGTGGCCCAGGGCCATGCCGGCCACCCACGGGAAGAACATCGTGGCGCACGTCCAGAACAGCGCCGCCCAGTCGCCCAGCCAGTCGCGCAACGCACTCAGCGACACGAGCGTCGCAGCCCCGAGCACCGCTATCGCGAGCGACCGCACAACGAGCGTTGTCGTTCCCATGGTTGGCCAGCCTCCGCGTGCATGCTACCATCTACCCCCTGTAGGAGGCCCATCGCGCCTCGGCCCGCTGACCGGCGTACCGCCGTCGCGGGTACGATTACTCATTCATTCCGGGGAGCGATGGCAACGCAGACGGTCCGCAATCTCACCCAGGCGGTTATCGAGAAGGCGCTCGCAGGCGAGAGCCTGACAGCCGACGACGGCTGTCGCCTGATGGCCTCGCGCGACCCCGCCGACCTCACCGCGCTCATGGCCGCCGCCTGCGAGCTGAACGACCGCGCCCGCCCCCACCGGCGCGTCACCTACTCCCGCAAGGTCTTCCTGCCCCTCACGAACCTCTGCCGCGACCGCTGCGGCTACTGCACGTTCGTGAAGGGGCCGCGCCAGCGCGGCGCGCACACGATGACCCCCGACGAGGTGCTGGCCGTCGCCCGGCGCGGAGCAGAGCTCGGCTGCAAGGAGGCGCTCCTCAGCCTCGGCGATCACCCGGAGGAGCGTCACCCGGAGATGCGCGAGACGCTGCGAGCATTGGGTTTCGACTCCACGCCGGACTACGTCGCCGCGATGAGCAGGCTCGTGCTGAAAGAGACGGGCCTGCTGCCGCACACCAACTGCGGCACGCTCGACCGGGACGAGATGGCGGCGATAGCCCCCTGGAACGCCAGCATGGGCATCATGCTGGAGAGCGCGAGCCCCCGCCTGCACGAGCCCGGCGGCCCGCACCACGGCACCGTGACCAAGCGCCCGGAGCAGCGCGTCGCCACGCTGGAGACGGCTGCTGACCTCGGCGTCGCGATGACCACCGGCATCCTCATCGGCATCGGCGAAACGCAGGAGGAGCGCGTCGACGCCCTGCTCGCGATACGCGACGTGCAGGAGCGCTGCGGCAACGTCCAGGAGGTCATCGTCCAGAACTTCCGCGCCAAGCCCGGAACGCGGATGCGCGGGGCGCCTGAGCCCTCGGCGCTGGACATGCTGCGCACGCTCGCCGTCGCCCGCCTGCTGCTCGGCACGGAGATGAACATCCAGGCCCCGCCCAACCTGCAGACGGACGGCTACGAGACCTACCTGCTCTGCGGCATCAACGACTGGGGAGGCGTCTCTCCCCTCACGAAAGACTTCATCAACCCGGAGGCGGCGTGGCCGGACACCGACCGGCTGCGCGCCCTGACCTACGAGGCGGGCTACGAGTTGCGGGAACGCACCGCGCTCTACCCCTCGCACGTGCTCGACGGCGCGTGGGCGCGGTCGCCGCGGGTCGCGTCCCGCCTCGCGGAGTTGACGGACGACGATGGATATGTGAAACCGGAACTGGAGCGTTGGAATTGAGCGAACTGAGCGCATCGAACGGACAGACTGAGCACGGCTGGGGAGGGCTGGAGTCGCTGTTGAGCGGCGTCCCTGCGGACATCGCCCGCATCCTCGCGAAACCCCTCGAAGGCGGCGAGGTCACGGTGGAGGAGGGCGCGCGCCTCTTCGAGGCCGACGGCGCCGCGCTCCTCGCGCTAATGGCCACGGCGGACGAACTCCGGCGGCAGGTCAACGGCGACCGCGTCACCTATGTCGTCAACCGCAACATCAACTTCACGAACGTCTGCATCAAGCGGTGCGGTTTCTGCGCGTTCAGCCGCGACTTCCGCGAGGAGGAAGGCTACTTCCTCCCGCTGAACGAGATCGTCCGCCGCGCCCGGGAGGCCACGGAACTCGGCGCGACCGAGGTCTGCATCCAGGCAGGGCTGCCCCCCAAGATGGACGGCTCGCTCTACATCGACCTCACCCGCGAGTTGAAAGCCGACCTGCCGGACGTCCACATCCACGGTTTCTCACCGGAGGAGGTGCTCTACGGCGCCGTCCGCTCCCGGGGCACCATCGAGGACTACCTGCGCGGCCTGCGCGACGCGGGCGTCGGCTCCCTGCCCGGCACGTCGGCGGAGATACTCGATCAGCCCGTCCGCGACCGCATCGCGCCGGGCCGCATCACCGTCGACCAGTGGACGGAGGTCATCACCACCGCGCACCGGCTCGGCATCCCCACCACGTCCACCATCATGTTCGGCCACGTCGAGACGAACGAACACCGCGCCGCCCACCTCGCCTACCTGCGCGATATCCAGAAGGCCACGGGCGGTTTCACCGAGTTCGTGCCCCTGAGCTTCGTGCACGCCGAAGCGCCCATGTTCGTGAAGCAGATGTCGGACGAAATGCGCCCCGGCGCAACGGGCGCCGAGGTCGTGCGGATGCACGCCATAGCCCGCATCATGCTGCACGGCTGGATAGACAACATCCAGTGCTCGTGGGTGAAGGAAGGCCCCAAGCTCGCCCAACTCCTGCTGACGGCGGGCTGCAACGACGTTGGCGGCACCCTCATCAACGAGAGCATCTCCACCGCCGCAGGCGCGTCCTACGGCCAACTCGTCCCGCCGTCCGAACTGCGACGCTGGATCCGCGACGCCGGACGCCTCCCCGTCGAGCGCACGACGCTCTACGAGACCCGCCGCGTCTACGAGGTCGAACCCGACGAGCCTGAGCCACTGGACCTCGCAGCCGCACACCCGGAGCGCTTCGGCTCCTACCGGGAGCTCATCAAGCTCGAGGCTTTCCGCTACGAGGGGCAGCGCGCGCCCGACCTGGAAGGCCCCACGCTGCCCGAGGCGCTTGCCCGGTCATCCTGAGCCGTGGCGGCGGCTGAACTCGTCCGCCTTCCCCTGCATCTCCGCATACATCGCGTCCGCCAGGGCTTCGTCATGACGCTCGGAGACCGGCGCGTAGTCGGACTGCTCGCTCCTCCCGATCCCGACGAATCCGAGATCGGCAAGCGTCCGTTTGCGCCGCAATAACTCGTAGCTCTTTTCGTCCGGCCGGACCTGCTTGCGCTTCATGTATGTATGATTGTCATGCCTACAACCACTCTGCAAGCCCCGTCTCACTCCTCGCACCGCTACAATGGCCCCACCATGCCGCGAGTCCTTGCCATCTCGGGCGGTGTCGGCGGCGCGAAACTCGCCCTTGGCCTGTCGCGCCTCCTCGCGCCTGATGAGTTGACCGTCGCCGTCAACACCGGCGACGACGAGACGTTCCACGGCCTGCACGTCTCACCGGACGTCGACACCGTCGTCTACGCGCTCGCGGGGCTCACAAACCCCGAGACGGGCTGGGGCGTCGCCGGCGATTCGTTCCGCGCGCTCGACGCGCTTGGCAGGCTCGGCGGCGAGACGTGGTTCCGGCTCGGCGACCTCGACCTTGCCATGCACCTGCGCCGCACCGAACTGCTCGCGGCGGGCAGCACGCTGACCGAGGCCACGCGGGCGATATGCGATGCCCTCGGTGTCCGCCACCCCGTCGTGCCGATGTCCGACGCCCCCGTCCGCACGATCGCGCAGATGGAGCACGGCGAGATGGCCTTCCAGGAGTACTTCGTGCGCCACGCCTGCGAGCCGCGCATCACCGGCGTCCGGTTCGTCGGAGCGGACGACGCACCGCCCTCCCCTGTCCTCACCGATGCGCTGACGAACGCGGACGCGCTCGTCTTCTGTCCATCCAACCCGCTCGTCAGCATCGAGCCGGTGCTCGCCGTGCAGGGCGTGCGCGACGCCATCGAGCGCTTCGCCGGGCCGCGCATCGCCGTCAGCCCCATCGTCGGCGGACGTGCGCTCAAGGGCCCCGCCGCCAAGATGATGGCCGAGCTCGGCGAGGAGGTCAGCAACGCGGGCGTCGCGCGGCGCTACGCTGGGCTGATCGACGTGCTTGTGCTCGACGAGAGCGACGACGCCGAGGCTCCGGCGGTCGAGGCGCTCGGCATCACCGCGCACGTCGCCCCGACCGTCATGACGACGGACGCAGACAAGACCGCGCTCGCCCGCGAGGTGCTGGCGCTCGTGTCGCGATCGACGCATCAACGGAGCGCGCCGTGACTGACGGCCTCCCCCATCCGCTGCGCACCATCGTGCCGATGAAGCCGTTGGCGGAGGCGAAGACGCGCCTCTGGGACGACCTCCCGCCGCTCGAACGCCAGGCCGTCGTCCTCCTGATGCTGGAGCGTGTCGTCGCTGCCGCGGTTACCGCCACGGCACGGGGAGCGTGCGTCGTAGTGGGCGGCGACGAGGTCGTGCGCAAGGTGGCCGAGGCCGCCGGGGCGCGCTGGACGCCCGACGACGCCGACGGCTTGAACGCGGCGCTCTGGGCCAGTATGCAGGCTGCGTACGCGGACGGAGCGGAGGCCGCGCTCTTCCTGCCCGGCGACCTGCCACTCATCACCAGTGATGACGTGCGGGCACTGGTCGCCGCGAGCGATAGGTACGCTGCCACGGTCTGCGTCCGCGCGACGAGCGACGGCGGCACGAACGCGCTGCTCCAACCCGCCGGTACGGCATTCGAGCCGCTGCTCGGAGAGCGCAGCTTCGACAAGCACTGCGAGGCCGCCGCCGTGAAGCGAGCACCGCTGGTCACACCCGACCTCCCGCGTGTCGCCTTCGACCTCGACACCCGGGCGGACTACGAGTGGGCGAAGGAGAACGTCGCCGGGTTCGCGCAGAGCGTCTACGATTGGGAGACTTGGCTGAACAGGAGCGATAGATGACGAAACCGAAGATAGGTCTGCTGCTCGGAACGAGGGGCATGGTGATGCGCGCGCAGCGCGAGGGCACGCCCTACTCCGCGGACGGGATGCTGGCCCTCGCCGAGCGCGCCGAGGCCGCCGGTCTCGACTCCGTCTGGGTCGGCGACAGCCTCGTCTCGAAGCCCCGCCTCGAACCCGTGACCGCGATGTCGGCCATCGCCGCGCGCACCTCGCGCGTCCGCATCGGCACCGCGGTGCTGCTGCCCGCGATTCGCCCGCCGGTGCCGCTCGCACACAGCATCGCCACCGCGGACATCGTCTCCGGTGGACGTATCGTCATCGGCGCGGGCGTCGGCGGCGCGTTCAACGACGACCAACGGCAGGACTGGACAGCCGCAGGCGTCGAGCCCGAGACGCGCGCTGGACGCTTCTCCGAGACCGTCCGCCTGATGAAGCGCCTCTGGACGGAGGACAACGTCACGTTCGAGGGCTCCCACTTCCGGTTCGAGGACCTGACGCTCGATCCCAAACCCGTGCAGCCCGGCGGCGTGCCGATGCTGCTCGCGACGCACTACCGCACCGGCTCCGAGGCGCAGGTGCGACGCGCCGCCCGCCACGGCGACGGCATCATCGGGATCACCGACGACCCGCTGCAGTACGCGGAGACCATCGGGAAAGTGGACCTCGTGCGAGCGGAGATAGGACGCGCCACCGAGCCGTTCCAGTACGTCTACTACCTCACGATCAACCTCGGCGCCGACCGGCAGGCTGCGGAGGCCGAGGCCCACGACTTCCTCATCAACTACTACAAGGTCGCGCACTGGGGGAGCTCGTGGGGGCCGTGGGGGACGCCCGGCGAGGTCGCACAGCGCATCCAGGAGTTCGGCGACGCTGGGGCAGACACCGTCATCGTGCGCTTTGCATCGTGGGACCAGCCGGGGCAGTGGGAGCGGTTCGAGCAGGACGTCTGGCCAGCGTTCGCGTAGTATCCGGCTGCCTGGTCCCTTCCCCTTGATGGGGGAAGGCTGGGATGGGGGTGAACGATGGCCTGGAACGAGCTGACCCCGATGGAGAGTTGGGTGATCGAGCGGAAGGGGACCGAGTACCCCTTCTCCGGCGAATACGACGACTTCTACCAGCCCGGAACGTACGTCTGCCGACGCTGCAACGCCGAACTCTACCGCTCCGTCGACAAGTTCGACGCCCACTGCGGCTGGCCCGCGTTCGACAAGGAGGTCGAGGGCGCGGTGGTCCGCCTGCCCGACCCGGACGGCATGCGCACCGAGATCGAGTGCGCGGCCTGCGGCGGACACCTCGGCCACGTCTTCATGGGCGAGGGCTTCACGCCCACGAACGCGCGCCACTGCGTGAACTCGCTCTCCATGCGGTTCGTCCCGGCAACATGACTTGCAGCAGCCTGAGCCCCTCTCCTGAGGGAGAGGGAAACGCGCTTCAGCGCGCGGGTGAGGGCCCTCCGGGGGCGCGGGGAGCCCCCTATAAGGAGAAGAGACCGTATGAAGATCGACGTCCACACCCACACCTACTTCCAGGACTTCGCCGACTACCTGGCGACGCGCAACGAGTTTCCGAACGTCGTCATCCGTGACGGCCAGCTCATCACCGCGTGCTCGCCGGCGTACAGCATCGTCTCCCCGCCCGGACACCGCGAGATCGAGGCCAAGCTCGCGGCGATGGAGACCATGGGCGTGGACTTCTCCGTGCTCACCCACGGCATCCCAGGCCCGGAACTCCTCGGCGGCGCCGAGGCCGACGACTGGGCCATCCGCATCAACGACTTCCTCGCCCGCGTCGTCGAGCAGTACCCCGGCAGGTTCGCGGCGATGGGAAGCCTCGGGTTCGGCGACCCTGACCGGACCATCGCGGAGGCCGAACGCTGCGTGAACGACCTCGGCTTCAAGGGCTTCCAGCTCTTCTCCAACACCTTCCGCAAGCCGCTCGACGCCCCGGAGTTCATGCCGGTCTACAGCCGCATCGCCGCCCTCGGTGTTCCGCTGAACCTCCACCCTACCTCTCCCCTGAACGCCGCCACGATCGAGGGCACGCTCATGCCCGGCATGGGCTTCATCTACGACACCTCCCTGGCCACGGTGCGCCTCATCCAGTCCGGCATCTTCGACGACGAGCCCGGCTTCGAGCTCATCGTGCCGCACATCGGCGGCGTGCTGCCGTACCTGGGCGGGCGCATCCGCGCGAACGTCAAGGGCGCCGTGAGGCCGGTGAGCGACTACTTCCACCGCATCTACGTCGACACCGTCGCCCACAATGACGACGCCCTCGCGTACTGCTACCGCGTCGTCGGCCCCGACCGGCTGCTCCTCGGCACCGACCACCCGTTCGGCGACGGCCACCACATCGGCATGGTCGACCGCCTCGACTGCACGGACGACGAACGCGAGGCCATCTACCACGGTAACGCCGAACGCCTCCTCCGCCTCTAGTGTGTGTCCCTTCCCCCTTGACGGGGGAAGGTTGGGATGGGGGTGAATCGGGAGGTCGGGTGAGAGGTTGGCAGATCAGGGCGGAATAGGTTATGCAATGGTGCCTGAAGGAGGAACGTCCATGTCAACTACCACCCAGAAGAACACCCCGATGAGCGGCGGCAGCACGCCCAGCAACGCGGTCTACGGCTCCGACTACATGGTCGAGGTGCTGCGCGCGCTCGGCGTGAAGTACATCGCCCTCAACCCCGGCGCCAGCTACCGCGGCCTGCACGACTCCATCGTCAACTTCGGCTCCGGCGGCCCTGAGATGGTCCTCTGCACCCACGAGGAGATTGCCGTCGCCGTCGCCAACGGCTACTTCCGCGTCACCGGCGAGCCCATCGCCACCGGCCTGCACAACGTCGTCGGCCTGCAGCACGCGTCCATGGCCATCTTCAACGCCTGGTGCGACCGCTCCGCCATCATCAACCTCGGCGGCGGCGGACCGCAGGACGCCAACCAGCGACGCTCGACCGACTGGGTGCACACTGCGCTCGTCCAGGGCAACGCCGTCCGCGACTACGTGAAGTTCGACGACCAGCCCGCCAGCATCGAGGCAATGCCCGAGTCGCTGCTGCGCGCCATGCGCACCGCAATGACCGACCCCAAGGGGCCCGTGTACGTCTGCCTCGACAGCACCATCCAGGAGCAGCGCATGGACGAGGCGCTGCCCGTGCCGGACGTATCGCTCTTCCGCCCCCCTGCCCCGCCCGCCCCGAACCCGGACGCGCTGGCGAAGGCGGCGGACGTGCTCGCCGGAGCGTCGTGGCCGGTGATGGTCGTCGGCGAGGTCGGACGCAACCCGTCGGCGCTGCCCGCGGTGGTCGAGCTGGCGGAGACGCTGGCCTGCGCCGTCGTCGACGCGGAGGGACGCTTCGGTTTCCCGAACACCCACCCGCTCGACCTCACCGGCGTCCGTGAGCGCGCGCTGGCCGACGCCGACGTGGTGCTCGCGCTGGACGTGCCGAGCCTCGGCGTGCCGCTGGGGCCGTCGGTGCGCGAGCGCGGCGCGCTGCAGCTCGCCGTGCCGCAGGGAACGCGGCTCATCCACGTCACGCTGCTCGACCAGGAGCGCCAGAACTGGGTGACCGACAACCAGTGGCTGCTGCCGGTCGAGATCCCCATCGCGGCGGACACCGCGCAGGCCGTCCCCCTGCTGGCTGCCGCGCTGCGCGAGCGTCTCGCGAACAGCGCCACGGTCGAGGAGCGCCGCGCGCAGGTGACCGCGATGCACGAGGAGATGCGCGCCGCGGCGGCGAAGTGGGTGAGCGATAACTGGAGCGCCGCGCCCATATCGGCGGCCCGGCTCTACGGCGAGATCGCGGAGCGGGTGAAGGGCGTCGAGTGGGCGATGGTCAACTCGCACGGACGCCGCGTCCGCGACGTGCTGGAGATCACGGACCACGCCCATGAACTGGGCGGCGGACGCGGCGCGGGGGTCGGCTACGGCCTGCCGTCGTCGGTCGGAGCGGCGCTGGCCTACAGGGACACCGGACGGCTCTGCATCAGCGTCGTCGGCGACGGCGACTTCCTGATGACCTCCAACGCGCTCTGGACGGCCGCACACTGCAACATCCCGCTGCTCGTCGTCGTCTTCAACAACCGCTCGTACTACAACGACGAGGAGCACCAGGAGCGCATCGCCCGCTGGCGCGACCGCCCGGTCGAGAACAAGGGCATCGGCATCCAGATCACCGACCCCGCGCCGGATTTCGCAACGCTCGCGCGGGCGTTCGACGTCGCCGGGTTCGGGCCGGTCTCGGAGCCAAACGCGCTCGGCCCTGCGCTCGACGAGGCGATAGCGGTCGTCCGCTCAGGCAAGCCCGCCGTCGTCGACGTTCTCACCCAGCCCCGCTGATCCCCTCTCCCTGAGGACACCCTTGCATGATTGTCATGCTGAGCGGAGCGCAGCGGAGTCCGCGCTTTAGCGCGCAGCATCCTCTCGGGGCGCCTGATCCCCTCTCCTGAGGGAGAGGGCAACGCGCTTCAGCGCGTGGGTGAGGGCCCTCGGGGATGGGGGTGAATCGGAGCTACGCCGGCCGCACCCAGACGCGCGACGCGACGTCCATGCCGAGCGAGACCTGCTGGCCGTCGCGGCTCACGTCGACGACGCCCCGGTAGTCCGCGACCTCCTCGATGACGATGCGCCTGCCGGGGAGCACGTCGCTCTTGACGAGGTACGACAGCAGCGGGAAGTCCTCGTCCGGGATGCGCGTCACGACGTAGGTCGGGCCCTTCTTCGCCTCGCTCAGGCGGAACGTGCCGGGATCGGAAGTGCGGAGTTCGGTGTCGTCCGCCTTGTAGATGGGGCGTCCGTAGGGGCAGCTGTCCGGGTGGCCGAGCCGCTCCTCGATGCGCGAGAGCAGGTTGGGCGAGATGCCGTGCTCCAGGCTGTGCGCCTCGGCCTCGGCGAGCTCCAGCGGCACGCCGAGCACGTCGACGAGCAGCCGCTCGGCGAGGCGGTGGCGGCGCACCACGTCGCGGGCGCGCGCGAACCCGGCGGGAGTGAGGTCGATCCGCTTCTCCCTGTTCACCTGGAGCAGCCCGTCCTTCGCCATGCGCTGCACCATGCCGGAGACGGAGGCGAGCGTCGTGCCGACCTCCTCGCCTTCCGGGATGCGGCGCAGATAGGAAGCGAGCTCACTCATGTGCGGCTTCAGGCCGTCCTCTTGGAGGATCGCGAGCGAGAGCAGGTAATTCTCCGCCGTGTGCGAGATGCGCGGGGAGCCGGTCGAGCGGCTTCGTGTGCGTGTCGTCATGCGGGTATTATCTCACACGAGGAGACACCGCATGCCCATACTCAACGGCCCGTCCCGCGCACCGCACTCAGGAGGTGCGCCCGACTCGCTCGGCATCCTGCTGCACGGCCTCGGCGCCGACGGAAACGACCTCATCGGCCTGACGATAGCGCTCGGCCCGCGCTTCCCCCACATGGCCTTCCACTCGCCGGACGCGCCCAATCCGTACGTCGAGGCCGGTTTCGGCCTGCGCTGGTTCCCGCTCGAACCGCCGGAGGAGCGCCAGGCGGGACTGCGGGAGGCGGGACGCATCGTCGAGACGTACGTCGGCGAACTGCTGGACGAGTACGGCCTGACGCCCGACCGGTGCGTGCTCATCGGCTTCTCGCAGGGGTGCATGACCTCGCTCTACACCGCGCCGCGCATGGAGCGCCCCATCGCCGGGGTCGTCGGGCTCAGCGGGTCGCTGCTCTTCCCCGAGTGGCTGGCCGACGAGGTCCGGCAGAAGCCCCCCGTCGTCCTCGTTCACGGCGAGCAGGACACGGTGCTGCCCCCCGAGTCGACGGCGAAGGCCGGACAGACGCTCGCCGACCTCGGCTTTCCGGTCGAGGCGTACCTGCTGCCAGGCCTCGGCCACAGCATCGACGTGCGCGGGCTGGAGATAGCGTCGCAGTTCATCGAGCGCGTGCTCGCTTAGCGCCTGGCCTCGTCGTTCCTGCGCAGGCCCGCGCTTTAGCGCGCAACCTCGTCCCCCCACCCCTCTCCTGAGGGAGAGGGAAACGCGCTTCAGCGCGCGGGTGAGGGCCCTCAGGGGTTGGGCGTGGAGGGTTCCGACATCTCGCACCCCCTCACCCTACCCGCGCGAACTCGCGCAGGCTTGGCGAGACGTTGAGCTGCGCGCCGGTGACAGCCTGCACGTCCTCCGGCGTGTAGCCGGGCGCGATCTCGGTCAGCAGGAAGCCCTGCTCCGTGATCTCGAAGAGGCCGAGGTTCGTCGCCACGAGCTTGACGACCCCCACCGCGGTCACCGGGAGCGCGCAGCGCTCGACCAGCCGCGGCTTGCCGTCGCGCGTCGTGTGCTCCAGCGCCAGGAAGACGTTCTTAGCGCCGACCGCGAGGTCCATCGCGCCGCCGATGCCGCCGCCCTTCGCGCCCGCGACCTTCCAGTTGGCGAAGTCGCCGTTCGCGGCGACCTCGTACGCGCCGAGCACGGTCACGTCCACGTAGCCCGCCCGGATAAGCGCGAACGAGTCCGCGTGGTCGAGGATCGCCATGCCCGCCATCTCCACCACGTACTGCCCACCCGCGTTCACGAGGTTGGGGTCCTCCTCGCCGCGCTCGGCGAGCGGGCCGTAGTTCACCAGCCCGTTCTCGGACTGGAAGATGACGTGCCGGTCCGGGTGCACGAAGTTGGAGCAGAGCGTCGGGATGCCGATGCCGAGGTTGACCACCCAGCCGTCGTGGAACTCCATCGCGAGGCGATTGGCCATCGTCTGCCGGTCGAGAGGCTGCTTCTCCGTCATCGCAACCCCTTCGACGGAGCGCAGCTTCGTCGTTCCTGCGAAGGCAGGAACCTCGTATCCCCACCTCTCCTGAGGGAGAGGTCGCCGCGCAGCGGCGGGTGAGGGCCCTTGTGTGGACGAAGCGCAGCTTCGTCGTTCCTGCGTAGGCAGGAACCTCGTCTGGCCCCCCTCTCCTGAGGGAGAGGGCAAAGCGCTTCAGCGCGCGGGTGAGGGCCCTCGGTGGGTGGCGTGCGGGGCGCCTGGTCCCCTCTCCCTTGAGGGGAGAGGGCTAGGGTGAGGGTGAACCGGCGCAGGGGTGAGGTGCGGGGCGCTTGGTCCCTTCCCCCTTGACGGGGGAAGGCTGGGATGGGGGTGAAGCATGGCGTGCGCAGCGTTGTCATCGCTGGGGCGGCTCCTCCTGGATGCCGTCCGGCGGGACGGCGACGATGCGGTCGACGAAGATGCCGGGCGTGTGGACGTGGTCCGGGTCCATCGCGCCCTCCTCCACGACCGGCTCGTCGACCTCGACGATGGTGACCTTCGCGGCGCGCGCCATGACGGGGCCGAAGTTGCGCTGCGTCCGGTGGTACTGCAGGTTGCCCATGCGGTCGGCGCGGCGCGCCCGGACAAATGCGTAGTCGGCGTGGAGCGCGGTCTCCAGCACGTACTCCCTGCCGTCGAAGACGCGCGTCTCCTTGCCGTCGGCCATCTCCGTCCCGACGCCGGTGGGCGTGTAGAACGCGGCGATGCCCGCTCCGGCGGCGCGGATGCGCTCCGCGAGCGTGCCCTGCGGCATCAGCTCCGCCTCGATCTTCCCCGCCTCGTACAGGTCGGTGAACGGTGACGGCACGGACGGGTGCGGCGACGCGGTGAACGCGGCGTGGATCTTCGCGACGCGGCCTTGCTTCACGAGCACGCCGGAGTCGATGCGGTCGTCCTGCCACCGCCCGGGGGTGTTGGAGATGAGCGTGAGCCCCTTCGCGCCCTGCCGGTAGAGCGCGGCGATGAGGTTGCGCGCGGTACCGGGCCCGGCGAAGCCGGAGAGCATGATCGACGCGCCGTCCGGGATGTCGGCGACCGCGGCGTCGAAGTCGGGGTAGACCTTGTCGGGCATGGGGGCAACGTTAGCGCGAAAGCGCGGGGAGCGCCACACCTTCGTCATTGCCGCACCGGCGGGAACCTCGCAGCCCTGCTCGGTCCCTTCCCCCTCGATGGGGGAAGGTTAGGATGGGGGTGAATTGGCGCGGCGGGGCGGACTTGTCATTCCGAGCGGAGCGCAGCGCAGCCCGCGCCTTAGCGCGCGGTGGGGGTGAACCAGTGGTCGCAAGATGTGACACGAGGTCCTTGCGAGGTCAGCAGACCGGTGGGGATTATTGACCGTGCCTTATTACGAGGCCTAGCCTGTAGTTGAGCCCCATCATCGGGGCTGGGAGGAGTCCGACCATGCCTAGACGCAGGGGCACGGCAACGCAGAGACGCGAAGGAGAAGCCATCGACCGGGGGGTCATCGTCTTCTTCGTGCTGGCCTTGGCTTTCGCCGTCGTCGTCACCTACCGGGACACCTTGCTTCTGTTCCTGTCCTTCGCGGCGCTGGGCGCACTGCTCTTGACTGCAATCGTGCTGCTGATGAAGTGGTGGGCTCGGTGGTAGCACAGCTGGAAGACCATCAGCACCCGTCACTGTCGGAGCGAGTCGTGCGGCTGGAGGAGCAGGTCAAACACCTGCAATGGGAAGTCAGGATGGGGCTTGTAGTCGTCGGAACCGTCATCGTGGGAGCAGCCGGCGTCCAGCTCTTCGGTTGAACGGGGCGCCCCACACTGCCCTGTGTGCGCCGTCCCCCATCCTGTCCATCTCTCTTCCCCACCTCGCCCCCGGTGAGAGGGAGGCCGCGCCAGCGGCGGGTGAGGGTTGTTAATGTGACACGCGCCCGTTGCGCGGTCGACGCACCCCTCCCTACGATGGGTGCATGACTACCCAACCCGCTCCCATGCCCGACAACTCCATAACCTCCGACACCCTCCCGCCTCGGGAAAGGGCGTACGTGGAACGGCTCATCCAGGCCCTCCGGTGCGGCGTCCCCGGCTGCTCGTGCGCCTCAGGCCACAAGGTTCACTGCCCGGCGCACCCCAACCCTGAGATAGCGACCCTCACCGTCGGCTACGACTCCGGCTACGGCTACTCGTTCCACTGCACGCGCTGCCCCCTCAACAAGATCCTCGAAGCCCTTGCCAAGCGGGGGCTGGCCCCCGAGTCGGAACTGTTCACCTCCGCTGGCGCGCAGGACGCCGGGCTGGACCCCTTCTCCCTCTTCATCCCCCAGCCGCCCGATTGGCTCTGGCCCAACCGCATACCCCTCGGCCAACTCACCCTCATCGCCGGCTACCCCTCATCCGGCAAGACCTCCATCGCCCTCGACGTCGCCGCCCGCGTCTCCCGTGGGGCGTCCGCGCCCGACCAGCCCGGTGCCGCCTTCCCCAACGCTCCCGTTCTGCTCGCGCCCCTCAACGGCAACCCGAGGGCCGGCGTCCTCCCCGTCCTCCGCGCCTTCGGGGCGAATCTGGAACGCGTCTACTTCGCCGACCTCCTCTCCCGGACCCACCCCGCCGACTACTACCCGGACGCCCCGCCCACCGAAGAAGACGTCGAGGCCGCGCGGAAGCGGGAGAAGGACCGCCAGTTCTACGTCTGGCTCAACAGCTTCCGCAAGCCGCCCACCATCGCCGAACTCACCGCGCCCCCTCGCGCTCCGATGCCAACGCCTTTCCCCACACTCAGGCTCGGCGCCCCGTGGCCCGGACTCAACCACACCATGGCGCGGCTCGCCAACATGATTGCCATGGGCAGTGCCGCCCTGCTCGTCGTCGATCAGGTGGAAGACCTCGCTGCCATGCACCGCGCTCAGGTGGCAACGGTCCTCGGTATGCTCAAGGCCCTCGCCGCTCGCTCCGGGGCGGCCGTCGTTGCCCTCACCCACAACCCCGCTGCCACCTACCCCCGTGCCGTCACCGCCATGCAACGCCGCCTCGCTCAGGCCTCCGTCGTATTCACCACCGCCCTCGTCGGACCCGGTGAGCGCCGCTTCCTCGTCCCACTCCGTCCTGCCATGAGCGACGAATCCCCCGCCATTCCCTTCGTCCTCCCTCCCTCACCCGTCGTTCCTGCCCCCTCACCCGTCATTCCAGCGGACGCTGGAATCCAGAGCGGCCCGCAGGGCAACTTCACCGTCGCCTGGCGCAAACCCGTCTTCCCCGCCCACGTCAAGGCCCTCGCCGAACCCCGCCCCAACGACGGCGCGAAGGTGCGCGCAGCGCAGGCGTTCCTCATGCGAACCCTCGCCGACGGCCCCCGCCCCGCCTCCGCCATCGAGCGCGAAGCCGTCCTGCTTGGCATCTCCAGGAGCGCCCTCCACCGCGCCCGGACTGCCTGCGGCGTGCGTTCCACCCGCGTTAGCACGCCGGGAGTCCCTAGCGGTAACGGTGCGTGGTACTGGTCTCTCCCACGACACACTTTGCAACAGGATGAGACACCCTCCGCGCCCGCAGAAGTTGTAAAAGCATGAAATCTTGTTGCCTTGTTCGCAGGAAGCAGGCCATGGCCTTGAAAACCACCCATAACAAGGTGCTCAAGGTACTCAAAACACAGGCCTCATTTACTCCTGAGGCCATGAACAAGATTTCAGAAATCGAGGCTCGTTGGAATCTTGTCCGGACACGCCCCAAGAGCGGGGTGAGGCAGGGCGGAGTGCTTGATCCCCTCTCCCTTGAGGGGAGAGGGCTAGGGTGAGGGTGAATCGGTGGTGCGGTGTGGCGTGGTGCCTAGCTGTCCGCCCCCTCGCCCCCTGGGAGAGGGGAGCCATACCCACCTCTCCCCGGGGGAGAGGTCGACGCGCTTGCGCGGCGGGTGAGGGTTGGCAGAGCGGCGAGGGGTGTTTGGTCCCTTCTCCCTTGATGGGGGAAGGTTAGGATGGGGGTGAACCGGCTGGGTGAGAGGTGGTGCCTGGTGTAGGGGCATCCCTCGTGGGTGCCCTGCCCGGCTAAAGGGGGACATGGGCGCCCACAAGGGACGCCCCTACACCCGAACAGGGCTGCGAGGTTCCTGCCTCCGCAGGAACGACGAGACAGGCAAGGTTGGAGGAGGACGTATGGCAACCCGGTTTCGAGCGGACCACGTTGGGAGTTTCCTGCGGCCGCCGGAGGTGAAGGAGGCGCGGCAGGCGTTCGAGGACGGCGGCATCTCCGAGGAGGCGTTGCGGAAGGTGGAGGACGAGCACATCCTGCGCGTGATCGACCTCCAGCGACAGGCCGGCATCGGCATCTACACGGACGGCGAGCTACGGCGCAGCGGCTGGGCGGGGGACTTCGGCGAGGCGGTCGAGGGCTTCATCGTCGGCGAGCCGCCCGTCCGCATGCCGTTCCAGGGTGGCCAGGGCGACTGGGAAGGGCCGGGCATCACGCCGGAGAACCCGATGGGAATGCCGGGCACGGCGGGCGGCCGCATCATCGGCGAGCGGCTGCGGCAGGTGCGGCGGCTCACCGCGCACGAGTCGGCGTTCACCAGGGAGCACGCGCCGGGGCCGTACAAGGTAACGATGCCCGCGGCCAGCTACGTCGTCGCGCGCGGCTACAAGCCCGGCGTTACGGACACGGTGTACGAGTCGCGCGCAGCCGTGCTCGCAGACGCCGCGTCCATCATCCGCGACGAGGTCGTGGCGCTCATCGGCGAGGGGTGCCCGTACGTGCAGTTGGACAACCCGCACTACCCGGACTACATCCCGGAGGAGCGCCGCGCGCAGTGGGCCGCGCAGGGCGTCGACCAGGACCGGGCGCTGCAGGACGACATCGACGCGGACAACGCGTGCCTGCGTGGGTTCGACCGCAGCAACACGCTGCTGGCGATGCACGTCTGCCGGGGCAACGGGGCGTACGGGGCGTGGCA
Source organism: Dehalococcoidia bacterium (assembly GCA_965206315.1). Classification (GTDB taxonomy): domain Bacteria; phylum Chloroflexota; class Dehalococcoidia; order Lucifugimonadales; family Australimonadaceae; genus Bin16. Next base: position 1,982,391 of record OZ242210.1, on the reverse strand, counting down.
CACGTCCGGCGGCTACGACCGCATCGCGGAGCAGCTGTTCAGCGAACTGGAGGTGGATACGTTCCTGCTGGAGTACGACAGCGAGCGCGCGGGAACGTTCGCGCCCTTGCGGTTCATGCCGAAGGGGAAGACGGTGGTACTCGGCCTCGTCACGACGAAGGCGGGCGAACTGGAGTCGCAGGACACGCTGCTCCGCCGCATCGATGAGGCGTCGCAGTTCATGGACGCCGACGACCTCGCGCTCAGCCCGCAGTGCGGCTTCTCGTCGACGCTGCAGGGCAACCCCATCACGTGGGACGACCAGCTGCGGAAGCTGGAGTTGGTGGTGGAGACGGCGCGCCGCGCGTGGGGAACATGAACATCGATGGACAGGATGGGGTCGGCTATTGTCATTCCGAGCGAAGCCCAGCGGAGCCCGTGCTTTAGCGCGCGGAATCCTCTCAGGAGACGCCCCGTTGTGAGCGAATGCTCCCCGAGAGATATTTCGACTCCGCCTCCGGCTCCGCTCAATATGACAAGGCAAGAGGAGACGCGAATGACGATGTGGGGAGCAAGGTTCTACGGAGACCCGTGCCGGGAGTGCGGGTACTCGTGGGCGATATCGCCGGAGGAGGCGACGGCGCTGATCCTCGACGCGCCCCGCCGGTACGCGGATCTGCTCGACGGCGCGGACGGGAGCGCGCGGCACCCCGACCTGACGTGGTCGGTGAAGGCGTATGTGGCCCACGTCGCCGACAACCTGCGCACCTGGGCGGAGCGCATCGTGAGCGGGACGGCGGGGCAGACCCTCGTACGGCCGTTCGACCAGGACGACCTCGCGGCGATCAGGGGGTACGAGCATATGACGCTCGAAACCGCGTTATGGTCGCTCGGGCACTCGGCCAACATCTGGGCGGACGCGGTGGCGGGCATAGACGACCTTGACCTCGTTCTCGAACACCCGGAGCGGGGCATGCTGTCGCTGGCCGAGGTCATCCTGACGGTCGCGCACGACACGGCGCATCACGAGTGGGACATACGGCGGTCGTTGGGGAAGTAGACGATCTGCCGCATGCTCCAGACGACGGGCGGCTGGCCATCGAGCCGCGTCCGGGCATCGAGGGCGTCCGCCAGCGCGGCGAGCTCTGACGGGCTCGATGCGGCCTGCACGGCGGGGTCGTCGCGAAGCGTTCGGAAGGTCAGGCCGAACATGACGGCTGCGTCCGCCACGGCGGCGGGGTGCGGCACGGCGCGGCTGGAGCGGACGCGCAGGCTGTCCGGCGCGTCCATCGCGGCGAGTTGCGGGCCGACGTAGAGCGCCCCTCCCCTGCTCGCGATGGCCGTCTCGACCAGCGCGAGGTATTCGACGAGGACGGGGTCCTCCGTGTGGATGGCCTCCACCTCGTCGACGAGGAGCACGCCGCCGGGCGCCAGGAGCCCCGCCCACGATTGGAGGGCCTGGGTGGAGTCCGGCAGGTGCGAGAGCAGGAGGTGGCAGAAGACGACATCGGCGGGCTCGACCGGGGGCGGGCCATCGGCGAGGTCGTGCTGCACGAACCGCAGCGCGGGCGGAGCGTCGACGGCAGCGAGGCGCAGGAAGTGCTCTGACACGTCGACACCGACCGTCTCGGCGCCGCCGGTCACCTCGTGCAGGAGGCGGGTCGTGTAGCCGGGGCCGCAGCCGAGGTCGAGGGCGAGGCCGGGGCGTGTGGGCGCGGCGTCGCGGATGAAGGTCCGCATCTCGGGTTCGAAGAACCGCGCGACGACCGCCAGCCGTTCGCCGGAGTCGCCCAGTGCGTAGGCGTCGTTGGTCATGGAGGGCTATTTCGGTGGGAGGCTGAGGGCGTAGGCGGCGCCGGTGGCGACCCAGTCCTCCAGCGAGGCGTCGTCGTCCGTGGCCTCGGGGCCGACGACGACCCAGCCACGCATCGGCCTGCCGGTGAAGTCCATCTCGCGGACGTGGGGGTGCGCCAGCGCCGCTGCCTGTTGCTCCTTCCCTACGCGGACGATGAGGTCGTTCTTGAGCACGCCGCAGGCGAGGTTGCCCTGCAGCATGACCGCGACGCCGCCGAACATCTTCTTCTGCACGAGCGACGGCTCCGCGCCGAGGATGTCGAGCACGCGCTCCGCCAGTCGTTCATCGTATGGCAAGGGGTGTCCTCCCTACTCCTGCCGCGCCCGCTCCTGGTCAATGAGGACGCGCCGCAACAGTTTACCGGAGGCGTTCTTGGGGATGGCGTCGATGAACTCGATTTCGGCCAGCTGCTTGAAGGTCGCGACGCGCTCGGCGACGAACGCCATGAGGTCGGCGGCAGACGGCTCGGCCTCAGCCTTGCGGACGACGAACGCCTTGGGCACCTCGCCGGCCTCCTCGTCGGCCATGGGGATGACGGCGACGTCGGCGACGCCGGGGTGCTCCAGCAGCAGGCTCTCCAACTCGGCGGGCGCGACCTGGAAGCCCTTGTACTTGATGAGCTCCTTCTTGCGGTCGACGACGCGCACGTAGCCATCCTCGTCCATGCTGGCGATGTCGCCGGTGTGGAACCAGCCGTCCGGCGTGATGACCTCGGCGGTAGCCTCGGGCTGGCGGTAGTAGCCCTTCATCACCTGTGGGCCGCGGACGAGCAGCTCGCCGAGCTCGCCGGGCGGCATGTCGCGCTCGCCCGTTTCAAGGTCGACGACGCGTTCCTCGGTGTCGGGTATCGCGGGGCCTATGGTGCCGGGCCTGCCGCGCTCGTCGGTGAAGTCGGTGTTGGTCATCGGCGACGTCTCGGTGAGGCCGTAGCCCTGAATGACGGCGCAGCCGAGCCGGTCGGCGAGCCGCGTCTGCAACTCCCCGGAGAGCGGGGCCGCGCCGCTGAGCAGGAAGCGCAGCGACGACACGTCGTAGTCGTCGAGCAGGGGCGTGAGCGTGAGGCCGAGGCAGACGGGCGGCACGGTGTAGAGCACGGAGACGCGGTGCTCCGCGATGAGCGACAGCATCTCGCGCATGTCGAAGCGCCCCATCATCACCTGCGTCGCCCCGGCAGCGATGGCGCTCAGCTGGAGGACGGTCATGCCGTAGATGTGGAAGAGCGGCAGGTGGACGAGCATCACGTCGCCGCGTCGGACGACGCCCTCCTCGCCGGTGCGTCCGAGGTTCTGCCGGACGTTCGTGTAGAGGTTGGCGTGGGTGAGCATGACGCCCTTCTGCAGGCCGGTGGTGCCGGAGGAGAACGGCAGCGCGGCGATGTCCTCGTAGGGGTTGAGCGCGGGATCGGACGGCGGGCCGTCCTGCGCCTCGATGAGCGGCCAGAACGAGGGCGTCGCGTCGTCCGCTGTCTCCGCGATGAGGATGCGCTCCTTCACTCCTTCGACACCAGAGAGCGCGAGGTCGGCGGCGGCCAGCGTGTGGTGGACGATGAGCGCCTGCGCGCCGGACGCTTCCAACTGGTAGGCGATCTCGCGCTCGCGGTAGCCGGAGTTGACGGTGGTAACGGTGGCGCCCGCCCTGAGGATGCCGAAGAAGGCGATCTCGAACTCGGCGCAGTTGGGGGAGAGGATGCCGACGATATCGCCCCTGCCGAGGCCCATCGCCGCGAGCGCGGACGCGAACCTGCCGGAGCAGTCGTCCAGCTCCGCGAACGTGAACCGGCGCTCGCCGTCGACGATGGCAGTCTCGCCGGGCCATCGCTCGGCTGCCTGTCGCAGCAGTCGCTGCACGGGCTCCGGGTTGTAGGGGGCGAGGGATGGGCGGCTCATGGGTTCGGCGTGAAACTAACCGACGCGCCGGTGGGCGTCAACGCGGGCGGACCTCACCCGCGCGCCGCCAACCCTCACCCGCGCGCTAAAGCGCGTTCCCCTCTCCCCCAGGAGAGGGGGGCAGGCAGGGCGCCCACAAGGGACGCCCCTACACCATGCGAGGTTGCGCGCTAAAGCGCGGGACTCCGCAGGAACGGCAGGACGTGCGACGCAGCAGTCTTATAATGCAGTTGTCAGTCCGTGGCCCGGCGCGGGTCAGAGGGGGAAGGCGATGGCATCCGAAGGGAAGGCGGAGGTATCCGGCGGGCAGCCCGCCGAGCCGATCGCGGTGGTGGGGATGGCGTGCCGGTTCCCCAGCGCCACGGGGCTTCCGGCGTTCTGGCGCCAGCTCGAAGCGGGCGAGAGTGCGGTCATCGAGGGCGTTCCGGGCTCCGGCGTCGGGCGCGTGGGCTACCTGTTCCCCGACCCTGCAGTCCAAGCCGAGGCGTGCCGGTTCGGAGCGTACATCGACAACATCGACCAGTTCGACGCAGGGTTCTTCCGCATCTCGCCGGTGGAGGCGCAGCTGCTGGACCCGCAGCAGCGGCTGATGCTGGAGACGAGCTGGCGCGCGCTCGAAGACGCCGGGATAGACCCGGACACGCTGAAGGGCAGCCGCACGGGCGTCTACGCGGGGATCAGCAACAACGAGTACCGGGGGCTCATCCTGGGCGTCAGCGACACCGCCGACCCCGCGGCGAGCCTCTACACGGTCACGGGCACGTCGTTCAACACGGCCATCGGGCGCGTCGCGTTCGCGCTCGGGCTGCAAGGGCCGGCGATAGCGGTGGACACGGCGTGCTCCTCGTCGCTCGTGGCGGTGCACCAGGCGGTGACCGGGCTGCAGCGCGGCGAGGCGGACCTCGCGCTCGCGGGGGGCGTGCACGCGATCCTGTCCGGGCGGCTGCTGGAGTTGCGGGCGAACGCGGGGATGCTGGCGCCGGACGGGCGCTGCAAGACGTTCGACGCGGCGGCGAACGGCTACGTGCGGGGCGAGGGCTGCGGCATCCTCGTGCTGAAGCGGCTGAGCGAGGCGGAGGCGGACGGCGACCGGATATGGGGCGTCATCCGTGGGTCAGCGCTCAACCAGGACGGGGCGAGCCCGGGGCTGACGGTGCCGAGCGAGCCCGCCCAGGAGCAGGTGATCGAGGCGGCGCTGCTTCGGGCCGGGCTGGAGCCGTGGGAAGTGGACTACGTGGAGGCGCACGGGACGGGAACGCCGGTGGGCGACCCGATCGAGATGCAGGCCACGGGAACGGTGTACAGCAGGGGACGTAAGGCAGACCGTCCGCTGCTCGTGGGGTCGGTGAAGACGAACATCGGGCACCTGGAGTCGGCGGCGGGGGCCGCCAGCCTCATCAAGGTGATGCTGGCGATGAAGCACCGCGTCATCCCGAAGCACCTGAACTTCAGCACCCCGAACCCGGAGATCGAGTGGGAGCGGCTGACAGTGCGGGTCGCGTCGGAGACGATGGAGTGGCCGGTCGTTGCCGACCGTCCGCCGCGTGCAGGCATCAGCGGCTTCGGGTGGTCCGGCACGAACGCGCACGTCATCGTGGAGGGGTACGGCGAGCCGATCGCCGCTGGCTCGGAGAACGGCCTGCCCGCAGGACCTTCGGTGGCCATCCACCCCCATCCTAGCCTTCCCCCATCAAGGGGGAAGGGACCAGACGTCTCGACGACGGAAGAAGCAGCGCCTGGCGCGCGCGGAACGCGGCTGCTGCCGCTGTCGGGGAAGTCGAGGCAGGCGCTCCGGGAGCAGGCGGAACGGTACATCGCATGGCTCGACGAGCACCCCGAGCAGTTCCCACCCGACAGCGCCGCGAGCGACGAAGCGCTGTCGGACACGGCGTGGACAGCGAGCGTGGGACGGAGCCACTTCCCGCACCGCGCAGGCGTCGTGTTCCGCGACGCGGCGTCGCTGCGCGAGCGGCTGCGGGAGGTCGCGGAAGGCGACGAGACGCCCGACGGGCCGGAGCCGCGAGCCCCGTCGAAAGTGGCGTTCGTCTACACCGGCCAGGGCAGCCAGTGGGTCGGGATGGGAGCGGCGTTGTACGACAGCGAGCCCGTCTTCCGCGCGGTGCTGGACCGGTGCGAGCGGTGGGTGCAGGAGCATCGGGGCGCGTCGCTGCTGGACGTGCTGTTCGGCCGTCCGGGCGCGGCGGGCGACCTGGACGACCCCGCGTGGACGCAGCCCGCAACGTACGCGCTCCAGTGCGGGCTGACCGCGCTGTGGTCGAGCCTGGGCGTGCGTCCGGACGTGGTGATGGGCCACAGCCTGGGGGAGATCGCGGCGTCGCAGACGGCGGGCGTCTTCAGCCTCGAGGACGGGCTGCGCTTCGCGTCGACGCGCGGCGAGCTGATGGCGTCGCTGCCGGTGGCTGGGGCGATGGCGGCGGTCTTCGCGCCAGCACCGCACGTTGCGGAGACGCTCGAGGCGTGGAACGCGGCGTCCGACGGGCTGGGGCTGAGCGTCGCGGCGGACAACGGAGCGCACCAGGTGGTGAGCGGCGAGGCGGGGGAGGTCGAGCAGATCGTGCAGCGGTTCGAAGCGGAGGGGCTTCGCGTGAACCGGCTGCGGAGCAGCCCCGGCTACCACAGCGTGCTCGTGGAGCCGGCGCTGGACGACCTTGCTGCAGTGATCGAGGGCATCGCGGTCGCACAGCCAGCCATCCCGTTGGTGAGCAACGTGACGGGCCAACTCATCGAACCGGGCGGCGTGCAGGACCCGGCGTACTGGCGTCGGCACGCGCGGCAGCCGGTGGCGTTCCGAGGGTGCGTCGAAACGCTGGCGGAGATGGGCGTGGACGCAGTGGTGGAGCTGGGGCCGCACGCAGTACTGGGGCCGATGGCGAACCTCGCCTGGCCGGAGTCGAGCGCCGCACCGGCGGTGCTGTCGAGCCTCCATCGACCGCCGCGAGACCCGGCAGAGCCGGTCCTCGACTCGACCGGCGGGTTCGTCGAAGGGGCCGCCGCAGCGTACGAGGCGGGCATCCCGTTCTCGTTCGCCGGGCTGTTCGGCGGGGAGTCGCGGCGGCGAGTGGCGCTGCCGGGCTACCCGTTCCAGCGGCAGTCGTACTGGGTCGACGAAGTGCGACGGCGGCGCGTGGCCGCAGGGCATCCGTTGCTGGGCACGCGGCATGATTCTCCCAAGGGCGAGACGCTGTTCGAGACGGAGCTACTCCCGACCGACCCGGCATGGCTGAACGACCACCGGGTGTTCGGACGGGTCATCGCACCGGGCGCGCTGTACGGTGCGATGGCAGCGTCGGTGCTGTCGAGCACGCAGGGGGCGGTCGTCGTCGAGGAGATGCAACTGGTCACGCCGCTGGTCCTGCCCGAGCAGGACGGCGAACAAGCCGCCGCGCAGGAAGGCCGGAGCGTCCAAATGGTGCTCGATGCCCCGGAGGGAGCATCCCCGCGCAGGTTCGAGATATTCAGCCGGGAGGACGGGGAAGAAGGGTGGACGCTGCACGCGCAGGGGCAAGTGTCGTCCGGGTCGGCGGGACAGTCGCGCGAGCGGATCGACGTCGACCAACTCAAGGCGGGCATGTCGAAAGAGGACGTCCCTGCGTTCTACCGCGCTCGCGCCGAAACCAACATCAACCTCGGCCCGCTGTTCCGCACGCTCCAGGGGCTCTGGTGCAGGGAGGGCGAGGCGGTCGGCGAGATAGTCCTGCCGGACGCCGTGGACGGCGCGAGTCTGCCCGTGCACCCGGTCCTGCTGGACGGCTGCTTCCAGGTAATGGCGGCGGCGCGCAACCGGGCGGGACTCGAAGACGGAACGACTTACCTGCCGTTCGGTTGGGAATCGCTCCGGTTGGCAGAGCAGTTGCCGGAGCGGGTGATCTGCTACGCGCGCATACGGGAGAGCGTCCGCGATGCCGCGAGTGCCCGCGACGCCGACGAGGAGAGCGCAGCCGCCGGACCGCGGGAGGTGTTCGCGGGCGACCTGCGCTTCTACTCCCCAGACGGCGTCGAGCTCGGGGGGTTGAGCGGGTACACGGTGAAACGGGCGACGCGCGCAGCCGTGCTCTCAGGGACCGAGGGCGTGAACGACCTCCTCTACGAGATCGTCTGGCGCGACAAACCGCTTCCGGAGGGGATGCCTTCCGCGGACTTCCTTCCGGGGCCGTCAGCTATCGCGGCACGTTCCGGGCCATTCTCCGAGTACCTGGTTGCAGAGGGTGTCGGAGCGGACGAGCGCACAGCGCTACTGACGGACCTCGAACGGCTGTCGTGGCGGTACGCGCTCGCGGCGCTCGAGCAGTTGGGGTGGGAGCGCAAGGTCGGGGAAACGGTCGAGCCCGAACCCCTGCGGGAGCGTTTCGGAGTCTCGGCCGAGCACACGCGCCTGTTCCGGCGGCTGTTCGAACTGCTGGCGCGGGCCGGCATCGTGGAGACGCAGGGCGACGGCTTCGTCGTGCTGGTCGGGCCTGACGATTCGCTGTCGGAAGCGGTGCCGAGCGACCCCGAAGCGTTCGCGGACGGAATGGCGTCGCGCTACGCGCACGGCTCAGTCGAGGTCGGGCTGTTCCGCCGGTCGGCCAATGCGCTTGCAGACGTGCTCGTCGGGCGCGCAGACCCGCTCACGCTGCTGTTCAGCAGCGGAGAGCCGACAGCCGCCGACCTGTACATGCGGGCGCCGGTGGCGAAGGCGGCGAACCGGATGCTTGGTGACGCCGTCGCGGCGCTGCTGGAAGCGTTCCCTGACGGACGGCGATTGCGCGTGCTGGAGGTCGGGGCCGGTACGGGGTCGGCGACGGAGTTGGTGTTGCCGGAACTGCCGGCAGGCCGGTTCGACTACGTCTACACGGACATATCGGCAGGGTTCTTCGCGGAGGCGGAGGGGCGCTTCGGCGGGAGCGAAGCGTCGATCGAGTACCGGGTGCTGGACATCGAGAAAGACCCGATCGCCCAGGGCTACGACTCGCACGGCTACGATCTCGTGATCGCGTCGAACGTGCTGCACGCGACCCGCTACCTCGAGGAGACGCTCAGACATTGCCGCGACCTGCTCGCGCCATCGGGACAGTTGCTGGCGCTCGAAAACCTTCGCGGACAGGGCTGGCTCGACCTCACGTTCGGACAGCTGGACGGCTGGTGGCGGTTCGCGGACTCGTACCGCCCGCACCACGCGCTGGCGAGTCCCGCGGTGTGGCGGCAGGCGCTCGGCGACGCGGGCTTCGTGGAGGCGGAGGTGCTGGGGGTCGAGGCATCCGCGGACGCGGAGCCGGACAGGGGCGTCATCATGGCGCAGGGCCCGGCGGAAGTGATGGAACCGGCAGGCGTCTGGGTTCTCGCGGGCGACAACAGCGGCGTGGCGGAGGAACTCGCAGCGGCACTGTCGGCGCACAACCAGACTGTGGTGCAGGCGGGCGCGGAGGTGGAGCCGGAGAGCCGCGAGTTGTGGCGCTCGTTGTTCGACGGGCTGCCCGCGGACGTGCCGCTCAACGGCATCGTGCACCTCATGGGACTGGACGGACACGGCCCGGATGCCTCAGCGGAGGAATTCGCACAGGACGTAAGACATGCGGCAGCGAGCGCGCTGGCACTCGCGCAGGGCATCACCGACGCCGACGCGACTCCCGTAAAGGGATTCTGGCTGCTCACGCGAGGCGGGCAAGTGCTGGAGAAGGAGCAGGGCGGGGAGATCGCCGGTGCGACTCTGTGGGGCTTCGGGAAGGTCATGGCGCGGGAGGCGGCGCACCTCCAGCCGAGGATGATCGACCTCGACCCCCGAGCGCAGGCCCCGGTGTCCGACCTCGTCAACGAACTGCTGTACCCGGACGCGGAAACTCATATCGCGTACCGCCTCGGGTACCGCCAGGCAGCACGGCTCGTCCGAGCCGGCAGCGCGACTGAACGGCTGACGCTGGCGGAAGACTCGGCCTGGCTGCTGGAGCCGGACGCGGGCGGCGCGCTCGAAGGGCTGCAGATCGGGCCCTTCCCTGCCCGTCCCCTAGAACCGCGGGACGTCCGCGTGGCGGTCGAGGCTGCGGGGCTGAACTTCTGGGACCTGTTCCGTGCGCTTGGCCTCATCGACGAGGGATTACTGGGCGGCGAGTTCTGTGGGCAAGTGCTCGAAGTAGGCTCCGACGTAACCAGCGTCTCGGTGGGCGAGCGGATCGTCGGGCTGGCGTTCGGGACGTTCGGGTCGGAGGCGATCACTCGTGAGGAGATGGTGTCTCCTGTTCCGCCCGGCTTTTCAACAACGGAGCTTGCCACGATCCCGACCGCATTCGTCTCGGCGGCGCTGTCGTTCGATCTCTCCGGGCTGAACCCGGGCGACCGGGTGCTCATCCACTCCGGCGCAGGAGGCGTGGGGCTGGCCGCCATCCAACTGGTGCAGGCCGCAGGCGCAGAGGTGTTCGCGACGGCGAGCGCGCCGAAGCAGGCGTACCTGCGCTCGCTGGGAGTGCAGCACGTTTTCGACAGCCGCTCGACGAAGTTCGGGCAGGAGATACTCGACGCCACGGGCGGAGAGGGCGTTCACGTCGTGGTGAACAGCCTCACGGGAGAGGGCTTCATCGACGCGAGCCTGTCGTGCCTCGCACAGGGGGGGCGGTTCATCGAACTGGGCCGGCTGGACATCCTGACCGAGGAGGAGATGGCGGCGGTACGGCCGGACGTCTCCTACGCGATCCTGATGCTGGACGTGCTGAAAGAGCACGATCCTGAGACGCCCGGGAACGCCCTGCGGCGCGTCATGCAACAGCTGGCGGCGGGAGAGGTGAGGCCGCTCGTCCACAGCCGGTGGTCGATGACGGAAGCCGGACCGGGGATGAAGTTCATGCGGGCGGCGCGGCACATCGGGAAGATCGTGTTTACGACGTCACCCCTGGAGAGCGGGAGGCTGCGCGAGGACAGGACGTACCTGGTGACCGGCGGACTCGGCGGCATCGGGTGCGCGCTGGCGGAGTGGCTGGCAGAGCGGGGCGCGGGCGCGATCGTGCTGAACGGTCGCCGCCCTCCGGACCCCGAGGTTGCCGAGGCGATCGACGCGCTGCAGAGACGCGGCGTCGCCGTGCAGGTGGAGATCGCGGACGTCACGGACGCGGAGGCCGTCGACCGGATGCTGGAGCGCATCGACTCGGCGCTGCCGCCGCTGGCGGGGGTCATCCACAGCGTGGGCGTGCTTTCGGACGCGGCGCTGACGAACCAGAGCTGGGAGCGGTTCGAGGAGGTGCTGTGGCCGAAGGTGCTCGGCGCCTGGCACCTGCATCGCGCAACCATCGGGCGGGACCTGGACATGTTCGTCCTGTTCTCGAGCGTGGCGGGCGTTCTCGGCAACCCCGGCCAGGCGAACCACGCCGCGGCCAACGCGTTCCTCGACCAACTCGCCGGTCACCGGCGGGCGCTGGGACTTCCGGGCCAGACCATCGCGTGGGGCGCGTGGTCGGGACTCGGCGAGGCAGAGGAGCAGCGGGAGCGCATCGCCAGGCAGTTGGAGGCCGCCGGAACAGGTTGGATCACGCCGGAGCAGGGACTGAAGGCGTTCGACGAGATACTGCGGCAGAACATGACCGCCGGGATGGTGGCGTCAGTGGACTGGCAGGTCTTCTCGGAGGGCCACGAGCAACGTCCGCCGTTGCTGGAGGACCTGCTGGCGACGACCGAAGACAGCGCCGCTGAGGCGAACGCCTCACGGGGCGACGTGCTGTCCGGTCTCTGGGACGCGTCGATGGAGGAGCGCGAGCAGATGCTGGCGTCGTTCCTGCAGCGGGAGTTGCAGGCCGTGATGCGCTTGCCGACGCCACCGGCGGCATCGGTGGAGTTCTCCCAACTGGGGATGGACTCGCTGATGGCGGTGGAGCTGCGCAACCGCGTGAACCGCGCCTTCGCCGGAGAGTACGTAGCGCCCAACACCGTGGTTTTCGACTACCCGAGTGTCGCGGAGCTCGCCCGTCATCTGGCCGGAGAGCTCGGGGAGCCTGCCGAGGCGGTGCCCTTGGAACGGCGCACGCCGGAAGGGCAACCGCGATCAGACGTGAAGGACGGCATCGCCATCGTCGGGATGGCGTGCCGGTTCCCCGGCGCCGAGGATATCTCCGACTTCTGGCGCCAGCTGATCGCGGGCGAGAGCGCGATCGCAGACGGCCGCGAGGGCTCCGGCGACTGGTATGGCGCGGTCGGCGACCCCGCGGCGAAAGAGAGCACCTTCCTGCGCGGCGCGTTCGTGAAGGATATCGACCTGTTCGACTCCCGGTTCTTCCGCATCGCGCCGATCGAGGCGCGGATGATGGACCCGCAGCAGCGGATGATGCTGGAGACGAGCTGGCAGGCGCTCGAGGACGCGGGCATAGACCCCGACCGGTTGCGAGGCAGCCGCACAGGAGTCTACGCGGGGGTCGGCGGCAGCGAGTACCGGGACCTCATCCAGACCAGCGGCAGGTTCAACAGCTACCTCGGCACCACCGGCAGCGTGACCGTTGGCCGGGTTGCGTTCGCGCTCGGCCTGGAAGGGCCTGCGATGCCCATGGACATGGCGTGCGCGTCTTCGCTGGCCGCCGTGCACCAAGCGGTCGCCGGCCTGCAGCACGGCGAGGTTGACCTCGCGCTTGCGGGCGGGGTCAACACGGTGCTGTCCACCTCGGTCACGAGGTTCATGGACGACCTCGGCATGCTGTCGGCGAGCGGCGAATGCAGGACGTTCGATGCAGACGCGGACGGCTACGTGCGGGGCGAGGGCTGCGGAATCGTGGTGCTGAAGCGCCTGAGCGACGCGGAGGCAGACGGCGACCGGATATGGGGAGTCATCCGCGGCTCGGCGGTCAACCAGAACGGTGCGAGCATGGGACTGACCGTTCCGAAGGGCCCGGCGCAGGAGCGCGTGATCGAGGAGGCGCTTGCACGGGCGGGCGTCGAACCCTCGGACGTGGACTACCTGGAAGCGCACGGGGTCGGATCGAACCTGGGCGACCCCATCGAGGTGCGTGCAGCGGCCGCTGTATACGGTAAGGGGCGAGAAGCAGACCGCCCGTTGCTGATCGGGTCGGTGAAAACGAACATCGGACACCTGGAGTCCGCAGCGGGGATAGCCGCCCTCATCAAGGCCGTACTCGCGATGGAGCACGGCGTGATACCGAAGCAGCTGCACCTCGACAACCCGAACCCTAACGTGGACTGGGACCAGCTTCCCGTGCGGGTGACGACGGCCACGACCAACTGGCCCACCGTCGCCGGCCGTCCGCCTCGGGCGGGCGTGAGTGCGTTCGGTATGTCGGGTACGAACTCGCACGTCATCGTGGAGGGCTATGGAGCACCGGAGGATGCTGGCGCCGGGAACGGCTGGGCTGCGGGGCCCTCGATGCCGGTCGCCGTTCCTGTCGCAGAGCCTGCCCTCGATGGAGCGTCAGCCGGTCGCAGGGCACGCCTGTTACCGCTCTCGGGAAAGACAGGCCGGGCCCTACGGGAGCTGGCGGAACGGTATCTCTCGTGGCTCGACGAGTATCCCGAACAGTTCCCGTCCGACAGCACCGCCGACGGTGCAGCGCTGTCCGATATGGCGTGGACGGCGAGCGTGGGCCGCAGTCACTTCCCGTACCGTGCGGGCGTGGTCTTCCGCGATGCCGCGTCGCTGCGCGATGGGCTGCGGGCGGTTGCGGAACGCGACGGAATGCCCGAAGAGCAGGAGCCGCGTGCCGCGTCCAGGGTGGCGTTCGTCTACACCGGCGAAGGCGGTCAGTGGATGGAGACAGGGGAGGCGCTCTACGAGAGTGAGCCGGTGTTCCGCGCGGTGCTGGACCGGTGCGACGCAGTGCTGCGGGAGGTCCGTGAGTCGTCGCTGCTGGACCTGATGTTCGGGCGTCCCGGCGCGGCGGGTGATTTGGACGACCCTGCGTGGTCGCAGCCTGCGGTCTATGCGCTGGAGTGCGCACTGACGGCGCTCCTGTCGAGCGTTGGCGTGCGTCCTGACGTGGTGGTGGGACACGGCCCTGGCGAGATTTCAGCGTCGCAGGCGGCAGGCGTGTTCAGCCTCGAGGATGGCTTACGCGCGGCTGCAAGACGTGGGGAACTGATGGCATCAGGTGTGCCGGATGGCCTGGAAACGGCTCTCGACGGAATCGCGGTTGCTGCGCCGTCCATACCCCTGGTGAGCAGCCTTGCCGAAGAGCCGGGGAGCGACCTCGTAGTCGAGTTGGGCCTGAACCACGGTTTCGCAGAGGCGCTTGCCGGAGCATACGAGGCCGGGCTGCCGCTCTCGTTCCCGGGGTTGTTCGCGGGAGAGTCCCGGCGGCGGGTCGCCCTGCCCGGCTACCCGTTCCAACGCCGCCGTCACTGGGTCGAACCGCTGGAGCGGCTGATACCGGGCTCGAGCGGGTGCTGAGCGATGCAGATTGACACTCCATATACCCCTTGCTAGGGTGTCTGAACACTGGGGCGCATCCCCATACACACAGGAGAGGAGTTACCTATGGCCACCACCGAAGAACGCATCAGGAAGCTGGTCGACGAGAACCTGGAGATCGAAGGGCGGCCGCTGGGCCGGGAACTCGACCTGAACTCGAGCCTGCGGGACGCCGGCGTCCCCTCGGCAGACTTCGTCGCCTTCACCAAGGTGGTCGCGGAAGAGTTCAACCTCACCTTCACTCCTGAGGACTGCGTCAAGTTCCAGAGCCTGGGAGACCTCGTAGCGCATCTGGACTCCCGCGGCTAGTCCCCTGCGAATCCAGCAACTGGCAGAGGCTCTCAGGAGAGATACGGGCATGGTGATGGTTGCCCAGACTCCTTCCGAGAGCCTTTCGCCTGTTCCGGGCCCCTGGTGGAGTCCGTTCACGACGAGAGCGGGCGTGCAGGTTGTGCACGTCGCCCTGAGCCCCGATCCGGCCCAAGAGACCGAGGCGTACGGGTGGCTGGACGAGACGGAGCGGGAGGTATGGCGGAAATACCTGCCCCAGCCGCGCCGCCAGTTCACCCTCTGCCGCGCCGCACTGCGCGCCATCCTCTGCGAACAGTTCGGCTGCCGGAACGCCCAGCTTTCGTTCGGCGCATCCAGCCACGGAAAGCCGTTCGCGATAGCGAAGGGAGTGCATCTTTCACTCAATTTCAACGTCAGTCACAGCGGCGGCCACGGCTTGATCGCCCTGTCGGTGACGGGACGGGTGGGGGTAGACATCGAAGAGCGCATCCCGAGACGCTACCTGAACGAACTGATAGCAGCGGTCATGGGGTCGGAAGAGCAGACGGAACTTGCCGCTCTCCCAGAACCCGCTAAACTGCGCCTGTTCTACCGCCTGTGGACGCTCAAGGAGGCGCTGATCAAGGCACTGGGCACGGGGTTCTCCACTGACCCATCCGGGTTCCAGGCGCCTCCCGCGATGCGCAGGGGCGGCATGGCCGACGTATTCAACTTTCCGCACCTGCCGTCTGTCGCCTGGAGGCTGGAGGACATCGGGGACGAGCGGTTCGCCGCCGCCCTCGCCCATGAACTGGAGAGCCCGAGTATTGACCGATAATCCGCAACCTCACTGGAAGATCCCGGAGCCTGTCTCGGTCCACGAGATTGAGATGACCGACCGGACGCGCATCTTCCTGCGGCGGCACGGCAACCCGGACGGCCCCCGGCTGGTGCTGAGCCACGGCAACAGCCTCGCCATCGATCTCTACTATCCCTTCTGGTCGCTGCTGACCGACGACTTCGACGTCGTGGTCTACGACCTGAGGAACCATGGATGGAACGCCGTAACCGACCTGAAGGAGCACACCATACCCACGCTGATCGACGACCACGACCTCGTCATGGATGCGGTCGACCGCCTTCTGGGAGAGAAACCGAAGATAGGGGTGTTTCATTCGTTCTCGTCGCTGGCGCCGCTGTTGTCGCCGACCGAAGGCAGCAGGTTCTCGGGCCTCGTCCTGTTCGATCCTCCGCTGTGCAAGCCGGGCGAGAGCTATGAGGCGTTCGACGCAGCAGTCAAACGCGCGTCAGCATCAGCCCGGCGCCGCTCGCGCCGGTTCCGAAGCCGTGAAGACTTCGCCGAACTCCTGCAGATGTCGCCTGTCTTCACACGCGTTGTCCCGGGAACTCGCGACCTGATGGCGAGGACGACGCTTCGCGAGGAGACCGATGGGGATGGCTACGTGCTGCGGTGTCCTCCCGAGTACGAGGCCCAGATCATGGACTACGCCAGGCTTTTCGCCGTATCGGTCGACCTCGGGGCGCTCCAATGCCCGACGAAGGTGATCGGAGCGGACCCGACCCTTCCGTTCTCATACCTCCCGACGATGGACCTCAGCGACATGCTGAGCGTGGACTACGACTTCCTGCCCGATGCGACGCACCTGCTCCAACTGGAGCACCCGGAGGAATGCGTGGCGAAGATGCGCGAGTTCATCGAACTCGTTTCAGGGTGAGGCGCCGGCGCGCAGGATTGTGACATCCGCCCCTTTCGCGATCGACGGTCCGCTCCCTAACCTCTTGTGACACGCCCGAGCAGTAAGCGCGGGCGGTCCAACAGAGAGGTGACTGGGAATGCTGACCAAGGTGAACACGTGTGCGCTGACCGGACTCGACGGGCAGATTATCGAGGTGGAGGTGGACGTTGCGCCCGGCCTGCCACACTTCGTCGTGGTGGGACTGCCGGACGCAGCGGTACAGGAGTCCCGCGAGCGGGTGCGCTCCGCGATACGCAACTCCGGGTTCGAGTTTCCCATGCGGCGCATCACGGTGAGCCTTGCTCCGGCCGACATCCGCAAGGAAGGGCCCTCCTACGATCTGCCCATCGCGGTGGGCATCCTCGCCAGCAGCGGGCAGATCGACATCATGCTCGGCGAAACGGTCCTCATCGGCGAGCTGTCGCTGGAAGGCAACCTGCGGCACACCGACGGCATCCTCCCGATGGTCGGCGTCGCGCGGGACCGGGGGATGCGGACAGCGGTGGTACCGCAGACGAACGCGGACGAGGCTGTGCTGGTTGAGGGGATGGACGTACTCGGCGCACGGAACCTCCGCGAACTCGTGGAGCACATCAGGGGCGACGCGCCCATCCTGACCCACACGCCCACCGTGGAACTCTCCCACATCGCGCCTCAGGACTACGCCATCGACATGGCGGACATACGCGGTCAGGACCAGGCGAAGCGCGCGATGGAGATAGCCGCCGCAGGCGGGCACAACCTCCTGATGACCGGCCCGCCCGGCAGCGGCAAGACGCTCCTCGCACGCGCGATGGCCTCCATACTGCCGCCCCTCACCCCTACCGAGGCGTTGGAGACCACCAAGGTGTACAGCATCGCCGGGATGCTGCGCGACGACACGCCGCTCGTCTCCACGCGCCCGTTCCGTGCGCCGCACCACACCATCTCGCACGCGGGGCTGGTAGGCGGCGGACGGATCCCCAAGCCGGGGGAGGTGTCGTTGAGCCACCGAGGTGTGCTCTTCCTCGACGAACTGCCGGAGTTCGGACACAGCGTCCTAGAGGTGCTGCGACAGCCGATAGAGGACAAGGTCGTCACCATCAGCCGGGCGAACGGCTCTGTCACGTATCCGGCCAGTTTCATGCTGGTCGGAGCCATGAACCCGTGCTTCTGCGGCAACTACGGCGACCCGAGGAAGGCATGCACCTGCTCATCACAACTTCTCAGCCGCTACCAGAAGCGCATATCGGGCCCGCTGCTCGACAGGATGGACATCTTCATCGACGTTCCGCGGGTGGAGTACGAGAAGCTCACGGGCGACGTGACAGGCGAGCCGTCCGCACGGATCCGAGAGCGCGTCTGTCACGCGCGCCAAGTGCAGCAGGCACGGTTCCGCGAGTCATGCGTACAGTGCAACGCTGATATGGGGCCGTCCGACGTGTGGCAGTACTGCCGTATGGACGACGAGGCCGAAGGGCTGGCGCGAGCGGTGATGGAGCGCATGCACTTCTCCGCACGGGCGTTCCATCGCACGCTCAAACTCGCGCGCACCATCGCGGACCTCAGCGGCGAGGAGGTCATCGGTATGCCGCACCTCGCGGAGGCGGTGCAGTACCGCCAGCGCGGGGCCGAATAGGAAACGCACGCCAGACGCGGCGCAAACGCTAAACTGTGCGGCATTCCGTCGCTGTGCCGCCAGGAGGAAGCTTGAGGATAGCCGTCTGCGTAAAGTGGGTGCCTGCGATATCCCGCATACGCCTCGACCCGGAGACGAAACGCCTCGTCCGGGAGGGCGTGCCGAGCGAACTGAACGCATACGACGTGCTCGCGGTGAACCGCGCGGTCGAGTTGAAGCAGGCGCTGGGCGGCAGCGTCGCGGTCTACACGATGGGGCCGCCCGATGCGCGGCGGGGTCTCGTGCGCTGCCTGGCGATGGGGGCTGACGACGCGTTCCACCTGAACGACTTCGCGTTCGCAGGCGCCGACACGCTCGCAACCTCCCGGGCGCTGGCGCTCGCACTCTCCCGCGAGGAGTACGACCTCGTCCTGTTCGGCAACAACAGCGTTGACGCGGAGACCGGACAGGTCGGTCCGGAGGTCGCGGAGATGCTGGGCATCCCTCAGATCACAGCAGTCAGCCGCCTCGAGGTTGCGACGGACGGTACGGTCCGTGCGGAGCGCGCGCTGGAGAACGGCACCGAGACCGTGGAAGGCGCGCTGCCCCTGCTCGTCTCGGTCACGGAGGGAGTCGCACATGATGCGCAGGCCCCCCGCGATGCAGTACGCGAGGCCGAGGAGCGCGAGATAACGGAGCTGACCGCCGCGATGCTCTCCGACGACGTTTCGCAGTTCGGGGCAGCAGGCTCGCCTACGTGGGTTGCCGAGGTGCGGCAGATCGAACCGTCGCGCGAGGGCAGACTGGTCCAGGAGGGCAGCGTGGCAGATATGGCGCGTGAGGCCGTCGCGGCGCTCGTTGAGCGAGGCGCACTCGACGCCGATGCCGACGCAGCGGACGCCTCGGCCACAGCAGCCGACACTCGCCCCGGCGGCGGGCCGGAGCTGTGGGTGGTCGCGGAAGCGGATGAGAGCGGGCTGCGCCCCGTTACGTTCGAGATGCTGGCAGCCGCGCAGCCTGTCGCGGATGCCCTGAGCGGCCTCGTCGCCGCATTCGTCATCGGCGGGGAGGAGGCTGCAAATCACGCGGCAATCCTGGGACATGCAGGCGCCGACATAGTGATGGTGGCATCCGGCAGCGGACTGGCGGCCTACTCCACGGCTGCATATACAGCGGTGCTGGCGGAGGCCATCACTGAGCGGCAGCCGTTCGCAGTGCTGCTGCCTTCGACACCAAACGGCCGCGACCTGGCGGCACGCGTCTCCGCCCGGCTGAACCTCGGCCTCACCGGCGACTGCATCGGGTTGGACGTGGACAACTCGGGGCTGGCGCAGCTCAAACCGGCGTTCGGCGGCAACATCGTCGCACCCATCTACTCGCGCACACTCCCCAACATGGCGACGGTGCGGCCCGGCGTGTTCAGCGCCCTGCAACCCAACCCGGCCAGGAGCGTTCCAGTAGAGACCATGGAAAAATCTACTCTACCGAGCGACGGCCTGACGCGAGTGGCGTTTCACGCTGCGCCGGACGACGACGCGGCCGCACTGGACAAGGCGCGCGCGGTCGTTTGCGTCGGCATGGGCGTCGGCGGGCCGGAGCACATCTCTGAACTGGAGGAACTGCGGGCGCTGCTGGGTGCAGACCTCATCTGCACGCGGGACGTGGTGGAAGCGGGGTGGATGCCGCGGCAGCGGCAGGTGGGACTGACGGGACGCTCCATCGCGCCGCGCGTGTACGTGGGCATCGGCGTGCGGGGCGATTTCAACCATGCAGTCGGGATACAGCGTGCGGGAACGGTGCTTGCGGTCAACAACGACCGCCGCGCAGCGTTCTTCCGTGGCCAGTCGGACATAGGCGTGATGGCAGACTGGCAGGAGTTCGTGCCCGCGCTCGTCGAGGAGTTGCGACGCCATCGCAACAGCGGCTGATGAAGAGCCGTCCGCTCGCATCCGCTCTCCTCGCCGCCGCCGTGCTGGGTCTCATCGCGACGCTGGACGCGGTGCTGGAAGAGCCGCAAGCGGAGCGACTCCCCATCGTGCCGTCCGAGGAGTCGCCGCTCATATCTGCCGAACTGCTGCGTGAGTTCGCCGGGATCGCATACGCGGACCTCTCCGAAGAGGACTGGAACGGGCTCGCGCTCTCGCTGCTTCCGGACAGCGAGGCAACGTGCCCGTTGGAGTCACTCAGCGTTCATGCGGAAGCTGCGCAGCGCGAAGCCGGGGAGGCGATAGAGGCTGCGATCGCTCGTGAGGACGCCGGACGCGCGCAGTTCGTTCGTCTGCCCCGCATCGAGTGGCGTATCACCGACATGGAGGTGGAGGGCGGAGACGCCACGGTGCAGCGCCGCGCGCAGGCGCTGGGCCGCGACGCCGTCCCACCGCTGGTGCGCCAGGACCGCTGGGTGGTGGCGGACGGCGCATGGTGGCTGGACCCCGCAAGCGTCGCGCCCGGCTGCGGCAGCGAGGCCAGCAATGCGAGTATGCCAGTCGTCCCCCGCTACGACGTAGAAGACGGCGGTTCGTTCGAGCGGCCCCACCCGCCCAGAACACCGGCGAGCGCCGTCTCGCCTGAAGGACGCGCAATCACCGTCACGCTCACTAGGGCGGAGCGGGGCGTCAGTCCTGCGCCCTCACAGCACGGCTACGAGCACGTCTACGCAGAGGTGCGCGTCGAGTCGGCGGACGGGTCGCAACTCGGCCTGCCACTCGGGTTCCACGCCGCATCGTTCGACGGATGGTTCCTGCATGAGTCCGGCCCGGTGAGCACCGACGTCTGCCTCGGCACGGAACACACCGGCGTCACGTGCCAGCTCATCACGGGCCGCTTCCTCGTTGCAGCGGACGACCCTTCGCCACGGCTCGCATGGACACTCACGCGACCCGGCGAGCGCATCGAGGCTCTGGCATGGTGGCGCCTACCCACGGCAGAACATGGCGGTGAACCACTGGCGCGCGACCTCACACCCGAGGGGACGGCGCGCGTACTCAACGAGGCCACAATCCCGGTGGATGCGTGGCGCACCGACTTCTCACGCGTAACGGCTGACCTGAGCGACGCTGTCGTGGTTGCCGGCGGGCGCGGGCCTATCCCCGTCATCACCGAACCACGCTACGAGACGACCGAGCAAGCCGACGCGTGGATCAGCGACAACGAACCCGTGCTGACGGCATTCGCAGGAGGCGAGGCGCGGGCGTATCCGATACGCCTCCTGCTCCAGCACGAGGCGGTGAACGACTGGCTCGGCGGCTCGCCGCTGCTGGTCACGTACTGTCCACGCTGCAACAGCGCGGCAGTGTTCGAGCGCAACGCAGGGACGCTCACGCTGGAGTTCGGCGCCGCCAGTGCGCTCCGCTCCGAGAACCGGGTGCTCTTCGACGAGACGACCGAGTCGTGGTGGCAACAGGTGACCGGCGAGGCCATCGCGGGCGAGTTCGCGGGGCTCCAACTGCGGCCGGCCGAAGGCGCTCTCATCTCCTGGAGCGATTTCAAGCGCGTCTACCCGGACGGGACCGTCCTCTCCCAATCATCGGGCTTTGATCTCGATTACGAGTTCAACCCCTACTTCAATGTCGACTTCACTCAGCCATCGCTGTCAGCAGGCGAGATCGACCAGAGGCTGCCACCCCGAGCGCGGGTGCTCGGACTGGCGAGTGAGGATGATGCGCTCGCGGTACCGTTCTCGGAGCTCTTCTTCTCCGGGGTAGTCAATGTTCAGGTCAGTGGAGCACCCGTAGCCGTGTTCTGGCAGCGGGGCACCTCCTCCCCGCTCAGCAGCGCGGACGTCGCACAGGGCCGGGACGTCGGGGCGGCCGTAGCGTTCCACGCCCGGAGCGGGAACCGGACGCTCACGTTCCGGTCAGAGCGTGGGGTGTTCACGGACGAGCAGACCGGCTCGACCTGGAGCATCACCGGGGAGGCGTTGAGCGGGCCGCTCGCAGGCAGTCGCCTGGACGTCGTCCCGCACGTCAACAGCTTCTGGTCGTGCTGGTCGGCGTTCCGGCCGGCGACGGCGGTCTACGCGGCTAGCTGACGCTCCAACCAGCGTCCACCAGCAGGTGATGGCCGTTGACTGCAGCTGCTTCCCTGCTCGCGAGGAACACCACCGCGCCAGCGATCTCCTCCGGCTGCAGCCGCCTACCAATGGGCGAATGACGCAGGAAGTCGGCATCGTTGCGGGCGGAGTCGGGGTTTCGAGTCATGGGCGTGTCGGTGGGGCCGGGGCCGACGGCGTTGACGGTGATGCCCTGCATCGCCCATTCCGTGGCGAGCGACTTCGTGAGCGCGACCACGCCTCCCTTGGCCGAGACGTACACGGCGCGGTTCGGGCCTGAGGTGACAACCAGCTGCGACGCGACGTTGACGATGCGTCCGTAGCCCGCGTTCAGCATGTGCCGCGCCGCAGCCTGCGCCGCGAAGAACACGCCCTTCAGGTTCACGCCGTGCACTGCGTCCCAGTGTTCTTCCGACACGTCAAGAGCGCTCAAACGGGAGCTGACGCCGGAGTTGTTCACGAGGATATGCAGGCCACCGAGGTCGGCGGCGATAGAGTCGAAGACGGGGGCTATGTCGGCAGTGACAGTTACGTCGAGGTCGTAGCCACGCGCCTTCCCGCCTGCGGCCTCGATCTCCCGCACGAAAGCGTCGACGTCCGGGCGCTTGACAGGGAGGTTCGTGACCGCAACGGTGGCGCCTGCCCGCGCGAGCGCGGTGCTGACGGCTCCGCCGATGCCCTGGCTGCCGCCGGTGACGACGGCAACCATGCCGTCCAGTCTGAAGGGCCCCTCTGTCATGGTGGGGATTATAGGCGTTGGGGCAGGCCCCGTCCTACATGTAGGTGAACCCGGCCGGAAGCGAGGCGTGGCCGCCTCCGTGGTCCTTCTCCTGGGGGACCGGGTTACGCAGTTCGTCGCGGGTCACGTAGTTGTAGGAGATAACGCCTACGGTGGTTGCGGCCACTATGGCGGCCAGCAGTCCGATGATGATGAGCGAAAGGTAGACGAGGCGAGCGTTGCGAGGCGCGGCGCTTGCTACGGACATGGGTAATCGGGCCTCCGGCGGAGCATCGGTATCGTATCGAACCGTCTTCGTAACGCTACTATAGGAGGCGGCGCACCGCAAGGCGTTGAGGCCCGCTTCTCGCCTGAGGGTTGCCCGGAAGAGCGAGCCTTAGCAACTGCACGTGGCGCGGCAGGAAGGGTATCGTAATAGGCAATACTCATGGGTGTAGGGTGAATCCATCGATATGGTCCTGGACGACCTCAACTCGGAACGAGTGATCGCCGTTACCATCGCCGTGGCCGCGGTGCTGCTGGCGTTCGTTTTCTATTTCGCCATGCGGTTCATCAGCCGCACGCAGGGAGATGGGCGAACGTTCGGTTGGGTGCATGCTGCTACACGTTCCGTCGCCAGAACAGGGGCCGTCTTCATACTCGTCGGCGGGTGGACCGTCGGACTGCTCACATGGCCTGAAGCTGCAGACTGGCACGACAACATCGGGCGTGTGGGTTCGGTTGCGCTCATCCTGATCGGCGCCCGAGGGGTCACCAAGGTTGCAAATGCCATCTTGAACTGGTATGGCGAAACCTGGGCGGCATCCACTGTGACGCACCTGGACGACAGGATGTTGCCCTTCGTGCGGCGGGTGATTCCCGTCACCTGCTACGGGATCGGCTTCCTCATCGCGCTCGACACGCTGGGACTGAGCATCAGTCCCCTGCTTGGCGGTCTCGGCCTTTCCGGCCTTGCAGTGGCGCTGGGTCTGCAGCCAACGCTCAGCAATTTCTTCGCGGGGACGAACGTCATCTCGGAGGGCGCTTTCTCGCAGGGGGACTACATCGAGTTGCAGGGCGGCCCCGCAGGGTACGTGCAGTCGGTGGGACTGCGGAGTACGCGGGTACGCACCTGGCTGAACAACGAGGTCATCGTCCCCAACTCGCTAGTGGCCAACTCGATCATGGTGAACTACAGCCGGCCCGACCCGCGGATGAACGTCCTCGTCACGTGCGGCGTGAGCTACGACAGCGACCTGCAGCGTGTCAACGAGGTCGCGCTGGAGGTGGCGAGAGAGACCATCGCTGCGAACCCCGAGGCAGAGAAAGAGGAGCCGTGGTTCGGGTACGAGCGGTTCGGCGACTCCAACATCGACTTCTGGGTCTTTCTGCAGGCGAAGGACCGGGTCGGTTCGTTCATCGTGACGAACGACCTGATCAAGCGGTTGCACGCGCGCTTCCAGCAGGAAGGGATAGAGATCAACTACCCCGTGCGCAAGGTGGTGTTCGACTCCCCTGCCCCACCCGGCGCGACGCCGGGAGCGGAGGGTCGGTGAGCAGCCTGCCGGACCTGCTCACGAACCGGAGCGAGGCGCTCGCGCTGCTGAGGCGCAGCCCCGCCTGCATCTTCACCGACATAGACGGAACGCTCTCCCCCATCGTCCCCGACCCTGCCGCCGCCACGATGCCTGCTGCGACCCGCACTGCGCTGCAAACGCTTGCGGAGCGCATCTCGGTGGTCGCGCTCACGGGACGGAGCGTCGCGCATGCACGTGCGATGGTTGGCCTCGACACGCTGGTCTACTCCGGCAACCACGGGGCCGAATGGTGGGAGGAAGGAGCGGTGAACATCGAACCTGCGGCGGAGCCGTACCTGGAACGTGTGCAGGAGATCGCGGAGGCGGTGAAACGAGGCATCACCACCTTGGGCACCCTCCTCGAAGACAAAGGAGTAAGCCTCTCCGTGCATTACCGAAATACGGCTGAACCTGATGCCGCCCGGTCAGACATCCTCGACTTCCTCGATGCGCACGCCCGGGGGATGAGCATCCACGAAGGGAAGATGGTTGTGGAGGTGCGCCCACCGGTCGAGCTTTCCAAGGGCGAAGCGGTGCGCTCGTTCACACGACGCAGAGGGCTGGCGTCGGCGCTCGTGCTGGGGGACGACCGCACGGATGCGGAGGCGTTCGCGGTCGTCCGGGAGATGCGCGACGCCGGGGCCATTCACGGACTGTGCGCAGCAGTCGCAACGGCAGACGCCCCGGCAGAGCTGCTGGCGTCGGCGGACTACGCGCTGGCGGATACGGCGGCTGTAGGACGGCTCCTCGCCTGGCTTTCAGAGGAGTTGTAGCGAACGCCGAAGTGTGACAGATAAGATGGCAAAGCCGATGTCTATGAGATACCTCCCCTTGCTACTCGTCCTCGCGACTCTGGCTGCGTGCTCGCAGGGCAACGAGCCCGATGTCGACGCGACGGCAACCGCAGCCGTCGCTGCATCCCAGGCAACCGCTGAAGCAGCGCGGGAACGCGAAGCCATAGAGGCCACGATAACCGCGGCCGCTCCAACCCCGCGCCCGTCACCCACTCCGACCGGGACGCCCACTCCGAAGCCTCCCCCCACAGCCACCGCGACCGCCACGTCAACCCCGACGCCCACCCCAACAGCGACGCCGACTCCGCGCCCCTTGCGGGTGGGCCCCTTCCCGACCCCAACGCCCGCTCCACCGCCGCTTGTCTTCGCCGACCCCGCAAGGCCACACACGATAAAGCTGGCGGAACTCCTCAACGAGAGGAACCGGCTGCAGTACGAGACGCCGGACTTCGCGGGACAGCCAACGTCCGAAGAAGTGAACGCCTGGAGCAGGGCCCTCCGCGACTGGGTGGAGGCGCAGGAAGGCTACTGCGGAAACGTCGAGTACTTCGAGCTCGAGCGGACGAACTGCAACCAGATGGCGGTGGACGCACTGGAGATGCAGCGCGCGTTATCCGGCTGGCAACGCCGCCCTTAGGCGTGTACTAACGAGGACTACGCGAGTCCGCTAGAGGCTGAGCACGCTCGGGGCGAAGAGGTCCTCGACCTTCGGCTTCTCCGCGATGAGGTGCTGCTCGTGGAGAAAGTCGATCACGGTTTCGATCATGGGGCGGTTCGCCTCCACCCCGTAGACGAACGGGTCGCCGTCGAGCAGCTTGCGGGTCTGCGCCATGTACTCCCTGCCGAACACCATGAAAGAGGGGATGCGCTCGTTGAGCGTGGCCTCGGCGCGCCGCTTGGCCCGTACGAAGGCGTCATACAGGTTGAACGCGGCCCACGGGTACTTGTCGTAGGTTGACTTCCTGATGGTGTACATCTGCGTAGCCGGGATGAAGCCGTACCTGGAGTAGAAGCGCGACCCTTCCTCGATGAGGCTGGGAAAGAGCGGTTTGACCTTGCTCCAGTCACCGCTCCCGCGTATCCGGGAGGAGCGGTCGATAACGTTGCCCTGAGCGCCCGCGCCTGCTCCCAGTCCGGAGACGGCGTCTATCCGGTTGCTGAGGACCATGGAAGCGAGACTCTCCGTCTCCGGGATGCGTTCGAACGCGATGCCCTCCGGCGGCTCGAAGCCGGTCACACCTCCGTGGCTGAACTCCTCGCTCCGCTCCATGAACCAGTGGATGTCGTACTGCGAGACGCCGAAGTCGTGTTCGAGCACGCCGCGCAGCCAGACCGACGCCGTCATCTGGTACTCGGGGACTCCCACGCGCTTGCCCTTCAGGTCGGCGGGGACGCTTATGCCGGAGTCCGCGTGGTGACGGAGCTCGGCGTGCATGAAGCGGCGCGACGCGAACACCGGCAACGCCACGGCGTCATACCCCTTGCTCCGGGCAATGATGTACGACGCCACGGAGAGGGAGGAGACGTCGAACTCGTTGAAGGTGAACTGACGCCAGTAGCCGGTTGAACCGTCGGCGCGGGTCGCCGTGAGCTCTATCCCCTCCGGCTTGACCTCGCCCTCGAACAGCGGATTGACGATGTCGGCGGGGCTGCCGATCAGGCTCATCTGGACGTCCGGCATGGAAGCACCTCCTGTCTGCGTCAGTGAGCGAGGTCCGGCGGCACCGGCACCTGGCGCTCGAGCAACACCTCGCGCCGTTCACGGGCGGACTGCATCAGACCCAACTGGACCTCCAACGTGGCCATGCCCCAGCGGCCATCGTGGAATATGGGGTTGCCGAGCACGATGCCGTTATAGGCCTCCTCGATCGTCGGGTCGCCGCCGCCCTCTTTCACTTCGATAGGTTCCTCCCGAAGGCCGTCGTCGTTGTAGACGTAGATGCCGTTCGGCGATTGGCGCAGCAGGCCGCGCTCGCAGGTGACGAGGAGCAGGCCGAGGTCGCTCTGGAAGCGCTGGCGCGGAGGGCCGGAGGGGGCCTCCCCACCCTCCAACGCATTGCGTTGCCCCTGCATGCTGGCGGTCCGCATCTCGTCCTTCGCCCGAGCCTGGTCCCACGTGCCGGTGTTGATGCCGTTCCTGACGCGGGCCCGGTTCTCCGCCTGTGCGCCCGCCTCCATCTCCCACGGCAGCAGCTCGTTGGCGAGGAAGTAGCCGTAGGCGTTGTAGACGATGGTTGCCGGCGTGCCGTCCTCGAACTCGAGATAGGCCGTGTAGTACCCCGGGGCCCCGGAACGCCCCTCCATCCATATGCCCGTCGTGCCACGCACGCTCCGGATGAGACCGCCGCCGAGGAACCGCAGCGAGTCGATCTGATGCGGGGCCTGGCGGAAGGCGACACCGCCGCCACGCTCGACGTCGACCTCCTCCGGCATGCGGGGGCGGAGCATCCAGTCGGTGAACGACATCACGTTCATCGCCCTTATCGCTCCGACCTCGCCGGAGCGGACGATGCGCCACATGGTCTGGACGGGCGGGTCGAACGCTCGCGTGTGGCCTGAGAGCAGTTTGACGCCGTGCCGGTCGGCCGTCTCGACCATGAGGGACGCTTCGTCCAGCGACAGGGCCATCGGCTTTTCGAGGACGACGTGCTTCCCGTGCTCGGCAGCAAGCACCGTGTGCGGGCAGTGGAAGTGGTTCGGTGTCGCAATCCAGACCACGTCTACGTCAGGGTCCCGGCATATCCCCTCAACGCTGTCGTAGGTCCTTCCTCCGAAGTCGCGCTGGAAGGCCTCGAGGGCCTGCGGGCGGATGTCGGCTGCGGCCACGACTTCGACCCTGGGCTCGTCACGCATCATGTTGAGCACACCGCCGCCCGCATTACCGACGCCGATGATGCCGAACCGCAGGACAGGTTGTCCGTTCGAGGAAGAGCTGGGTGTGGTCACGATGGTGCCTCCGTTCAGTTGTCGAGGGCGTCGAGGTCGAGGAGTTGGCGGCGGAGCCAGTCGGTGATGTCCTCGCGTTCGATACAGTCCCGCATGAGGTCTGCCCTGCGCTTGCGCTCCTCCGGCGGCATCGAGAGCGCCTCGTCGAGGGCCCGCGCCAGGCCTTCGACGTCGGCGGGAGCGACGGGGAGAGCGCCGACGCGGAGCTGTGCATAGGCCCCGGCGGACTCGGAGAGGATGAGGACGCCGTCCTTCCGGTTGACGATGGGGCCTTCCTTGGCGACGAGGTTCATGCCGTCTATGACGGCGTTGACGACCAGCACGTCATAGAGACGCATCCCTGCCATCGCCTGCGTGTAGTTGTTCTCGTAGAAGACCTCGACGGGGGTCCAATCGTCCGTGCCGAACCGGTCGTTGACCCGCCTGATGGCGGCGTCGACCTCTTCCACGTAGCGCTGGTACTGACGGATGTGGGTGCGGGAAGGGACGAGGAACGCGAGGAAGCGCACGTTGCCGCGCAGGTCGGGGCGCCTGTCCAGCAACGTCTCGTAGGCCGCGAAGCCCCGGACGATGTTCTTGCTGGGTTCGGCGCGGTCCACCCGTATGATGGTCTGCTTGCCGAGGAGCGGCGTGAGCCGCTGCTCGTACTCGTCGGCGCGCGGGGAATCCGCGATGTCGCGCACCTCGTCGACGTCTATGGAGATGGGGTAGCAGCGAACGAGGGTTGTGCGTTCTTTGTAGTGGACGCACGACCCGACACGGTCAACGACGGCCCCGTCCAGGAAGGCGTCGCAACTGCCGAGGAAGGAGCGGACGTCACGGGGCGCCTGGAAGCCGACGATGTCGGCCTGGCAGAGGCTGTCGCAGATGGCGGTGCGAATCATGGCGGGGAGGAGCTCCCAGTAACTCGCGGTGGGCCACGGGATGTGGACGAACTCGTGGATGCGAGCGTGGGGCAGTTGTTCCCGCACCATGCCGGGGACGAGGTAGAGCTGGTAGTCGTGCACCATCACCAGCGGACGGGCGTCGGTCTGAGCCGCCTCGTCGACGACGGCGTCGGCGAACTCGCGGTTGACGTGGACGTAGCCGTTCTCCCAAGCGTCGTAGACGGCGGCGTCGACGCGGGGCGTGTACGGAGAGCTCCACATGTAGTGCTGGATGAACCAGAGGAGGGGGTTGCAGATGATGTTGTAGTGCTTGTGGTAGGCGCGGCGCGGGGTGTTGATGAACCTGACGGAGACGCGCTGGCCGGGCAGGGGCGACGGTACCGCCCTGCCCTCGTTGGCCCGCGCGGCCCGGCGGTCGCCCTCACTCATGGCGGAGGCGATCCAGGTGAAGTCAACGTGGTTCGTGAGTCCGCTGAGCGCGGTCACGACCCCGCCGCTGCCGCGGCGCGCCTGCAATTCGCCGCCGGACGCGACGTGGTACTCCATGGGCCCGCGGTTGGAGACGAGGATGAGCCGCTGGTCCCGGAGCAGGTCGTCTGCAAGGGCCTTCAGGGAGTCGCGGGCGTTCGTGGGGGTCTGCATCGGTGGCCTCTCCTCCTCGCTCCACACGCACCCGTAATCGCCGCCCGTTACGCTGCTGTTGCCGGAGGAAGGGTCGCGGACACGCTTCATCGGCACGCTACCATACGGCCTGGGGAGGGTCAAACGAGAACCCACCCTCACCCGCCACGCTATCGCGCGGCGACCTCTCCCAGAGGGAGAGGTGTCCTACGGGCCGTGGAAGGGGTTGGGCCTCGACCGCCCGCGTCCGACAAGCGGACGCCGGGCCGGGCAGTGGCAGGTCTTCTCCATGTTCTCGAACGGTTTGCCCTCCGCGTAGGCGTGGACGATAGCGAGGACGATGCGTTCCTCCTCCGGGATCTCCTTTCTCCTCGCGCAATGCTGGAGGTAGCTGGTGAGCGGGCCGGGGTTGAGGATGGGCACATGCACAGCCGCCGACGCCCTGAAGAGGTACGTGAGGTCCGGCAGCGGCCAGCCACCCTCCATCGCATCTATCCACGCCTCAACGTAGCGCTCAGCGATGGGCCCGAGCTTGGCCTGCGCCGACAGGCAGCCGAGGTAGCGGTCGAGCGCCCTGATGGCGGCCCTCATCGCTGTTGCCTCATCAGAGTGATGCCGTTCTCGATCGTTTCGAGCTGCTGGCTAAGCTCGCGCTGTTGCCGGAACGAGAGGGAGAGGGAAAGGGCGGTCTTCGATGCGCGGTGCGCGATGCTCTCGTTGTCGCTGTCCATCAGCTGAGCGATGCGGACGACGCCTTTGAACGTGAGGGCCTCCAGTTCCGTGTAGGCGAGGTCGGCGATGTTGTTGCGCAGGTGTTCCAGTTCCGCGCGGAAGGCGGGATCGTTCATCCAACGCATAAGCGTGCTTTTGGCTATCTGCGCAGCATGAGCGCCCTGCGTGAGGGTGGGTTCAGACGCGATATATGGCAAGGCCGCAGCCTGCCGGGGGCTGAGCGCACGATTTCTAGCGGTCTCATTTGGTCTCATTCGGTACCAATCCTCCTCTACGGATTCGGCCCTCGCCCGGCGATGCCGCAGGCGGCGTTGGGCCGTCCAAGACAGGGTACGGAGGGGTGGTTCGTCCTCGCAACGGGCGGATGTCACAAATCTGACGTGGGGCTGCCTCACCTCCCCGCCTGCGTGCCCTGCGGGCACCTGGATTCCCGCCTTCGCGGGAATGACGGGGGCTGCGCCCCGCGTCGCGGTCACCTCACCCCGCATCAAGTGTGGGGCAGGCTCCAACCCTCTCCCTCAGGAGAGGGGACCAGACACCGCCGCCCAATCCCCCGCCGGTTCACCCCCATCCTGACCTTCCCCCATCGAGGGGGAAGGGAACAGCCCTGCCTCACACGGGAATGGCGCTTGACTCGCCTGCGTAGGTGTACGATAATCTGCGATTGGACAGGCCTGCGGGCCGTCTTTTTTGGTTGAGGCGGATGCCGTCCGGGCCCGAGTGGCGCAACGGCAGCGCAGCCGATTTGTAATCGGCAGGTTGTGGGTTCGACTCCCTCCTCGGGCTCCAAGTCTCACCGGGGAGGCCTCTCCGCAGGAAGAGTGTCTCTTCTGCGGAGAGGGGGAAGTGTTAGGATACGTTCATCGGACAGGCGCAGAGCCTCCGTGGAGGGATGGGAGAGCGGCTAAATCCATCAGACTGTAAATCTGACGCCCTCAGGGCTACGCAGGTTCGAATCCTGCTCCCTCCACCACGCCGCGCCACAGAACAGCAGCACCACACGCCCACATAGCTCAGGCGGTAGAGCACGTTCTTGGTAAGAACGAGGTCATCGGTTCAAGTCCGATTGTGGGCTCCAGCAGGAAACAAGGAACAAGAGAGAACAGCAGGAGGCAGAGGGTTAGATGGCAAAGCAGAAGTTCGAGCGCACCAAGCCCCACGTTAACGTCGGCACGATCGGGCACGTTGACCACGGCAAGACCACGCTGACAGCAGCGATCACCAAGGTGCTCGCGCTGGGCGGCGGCAGCCAGTTCCGCGCTTTCGATTCCATCGACAGCGCACCGGAGGAGAAGGCCCGCGGCGTGACGATCAACATCGCCCACGTCGAGTACGAGTCGCCCAACCGGCACTACGCGCACGTCGACTGCCCCGGCCACGCCGACTACATCAAGAACATGATCACCGGCGCGGCGCAGATGGACGGCGCGGTGCTCGTGGTCTCGGCGCCGGACGGCCCGATGCCCCAGACGCGGGAGCACATCCTGCTCGCGCGCCAGGTGGAGGTCCCGCGCATCGTCGTCGCCCTCAACAAGGTCGACATGATGGACGACGAGGAGCTGCTGGAGCTGGTGGAACTGGAAGTCCGCGAGCTGCTGAGCAAGTACAACTTCCCCGGCGACGACACCCCCATCGTGCGGCTGAGCGCCCTGCAGGCGCTCGAGTCCGACAGCGCGGACCCGAACGCCCCCGAGTACGCGGGCGTCCAGGAACTCGTGAAGCAGCTGGACGAGTACATCCCCGTCCCCGACCGACCGCGCGACGGCACTTTCCTGATGCCCGTGGAGGACGTGTTCTCCATCAAAGGCCGCGGCACCGTGGTCACGGGCCGTGTCGAACGCGGCGTCGTCCACCCGGGCGACGAGGTGGAGATCGTTGGTATCAAGGAGACGCACAAGACCACGGTCACGGGCGTGGAGATGTTCCACAAGCTGCTGGACGAGGCAGAGCCCGGCGACGCGGTCGGCACGCTGCTCCGCGGCGTGGAGCGCGACGAGATCGAGCGCGGACAGGTGCTCGCCAAGCCCGGCTCCATCAAGCCGGTCAAGGAGGCGGAAGCCGAGGTCTACGTGCTCGCGAAGGACGAGGGCGGGAGGCACACGCCGTTCTTCAGCGGTTACAAGCCGCAGTTCTACATCCGCACGAGCGACGTCACCGGCGAGATCGGTCTGCCCGAAGGGGTGGAGATGGTGATGCCGGGAGACAACACGCAGATGCACATCAAGCTGATCAGCCCAATGGCGATGGAGCCGGGGCTGCGGTTCGCCATCCGCGAGGGCGGCAGGACCGTTGGCGCAGGCGTCATCACGAGCGTGACCTAAGGAGCGGTCGTGGCCAAGAAGCGAGGAGACGTCCGCCAGCTGATCAACCTGGCGTGTACAGAGTGCCGCGAGCGGACGTACCACACCCAGAAGAACCGTCGGAACGATCCGAACCGGATGGAGCTGAACAAGTTCTGCCCACGCTGCAGAGGGCATCGCCTCTACCGCGAGGTACGGTAGCGTGGCACAAGCTCGAGGCCGGAACCCGCTCCGATCGATGATGGACGAGGGCCAGGTCCGCCGCAGGGGCAGACTGGCGTTCGTCGGCGAGGTCTGGAGCGAACTGACGAAGGTAACGTGGCCTTCACGGGAGGACGCGGCACGCCTGACGCTGCTGGTGTTGGGCGTGTCGGCCGTCGTGGGAGCGTTCCTGGCCCTGTGGGACCTCGGTTTCAGCACGTTGGTGGAGCGGGTGTTCCTGTGACGCAACAGTCCGTCATACCGGAGATCGAGTCTCACTGGTACATCGTTCACACGTATTCCGGACAGGAAGACCGTGTGAAGCGGAACCTGGAACTGCGGATCGAGTCCATGGACGTGAAGGACAAGATCTTCAGGGTCGTGGTGCCGACCGAAGAAGAGATCGAGATGAAGGAAGGGAAGCGCAAGTCCGTCCAGCGCAAGATATTCCCCGGCTACATCCTGATCCTGATGCGGATGGACGACGAGAGCTGGTACGTGGTGCGGAACACGCCGGGCGTGACCGGTTTCGTCTCGTCCGAGGACGAGCGCGAGCGCCGTCCGAAGCCGGTGCCGCTGGAGGACCGTGAGGTGGAGCACATCCTGAACCGGATGGAGGAGCCCACGCCGCGCATCAAGGTGGGGCTCGCCGCCGGCCAGATGGTGCGGATCACGGGCGGGCCGTTCGCCGAGTTCATGGGTTCCGTAGACACGGTGGACGAGGACAAGGGCAAGGTACGCGTGCTCGTGTCGTTCTTCGGACGCGAGACGCCGGTTGAGTTGGACTTCCTGCAGGTAGAGAGGGCGTAAGTGGCGAAGCGAGTTCGGGCGGTCCTGAAGCTACAACTCCCGGCCGGGAGCGCGACACCCGCGCCTCCGGTGGGGCCGGCGCTGGGTCAGCACGGCATCAACATCATGGGGTTCGTGAAGGAGTACAACGCTCGAACCGCGAACCAGGCGGGAACCATCATCCCCGCCGAGATAACGGTGTTCGAAGACGCTTCGTTCACGTTCGTCACGAAGACGCCTCCCGCGTCGGAACTCATCCGGAAGTCCATGGGCGTGGAGAAGGGCTCCAGCAGCCCGCGTCACGAGCGCGCCGGCTCGCTGTCCCGCTCAGCCATCCGGGAGATAGCGGAGACGAAGCAGAAGGACCTGAACGCGGCCAATCTGGACGCCGCGATGAAGATCATCGAGGGCACGGCTCGCAGCATGGGCGTCGCCGTAGAGGAAGAGTAGGCATGGCGAAGCACGGCAAGCGCTACCGCGCCGCAGCAGAGACGGTAGACCGGCAGCAGCGGTACGAGCCCGCAGCGGCGATCGGGATGCTGCGACAGACCGCCACGAGCAAGTTCGACGAGACGGTGGAGCTGCACCTGCGCACGAGCGCAGACCCGCGGCACGCCGACCAGCAGCTGCGCGGCGTCGCCTCGCTCCCCCACGGACTGGGCAAGCCCGTGCGCGTGGCGGTGTTCGTCGCCGGTGAGCGGGCGCTCGCGGCGCAGGAAGCCGGGGCGGAAGTCGTCGGCGCCGACGATCTCATCGAGCGCATCGAGGGCGGATTCCTGGACTTCGACGTAGCCATAGCCACGCCGGACATGATGGGCAAGATCGGACGCCTCGGCAGGCTGCTGGGTCGCAGGGGCCTCATGCCGAACCCGCGCACGAACACCGTCGTCCAGCCGCAGGACATCCCGGACGCCGTACGCGAGGCGAAGAAGGGACGCGTGGAGCTGCGGATGGACCGCACCGCCATCATCCACTCGCCGGTGGGGAAGACGAGTTTCCAGGACGAGCAGCTGCTCGAGAACGTGGCCTCGGTGATGGACACAGTGAACCGGCTCCGCCCGGCCGCGGTGAAGGGTCAGTTCATCAAGACAGCGCACCTCACGACCACGATGGGCCCCAGCGTTCCGCTGGACGTGGGCTCGACGACGGCGATGAGGGTCGAGTAGACTGCGTACGACAAGCGAACAGCAACGCCGAAGACCGTGGGTCCCCGCATCGCGGGGTTAAGCCGGAAGGGCCCACCGAGGCGCGCCTGGTCAAGCCTCATATGGTATGAGAGCGCAGGGCCCGCGTCTTCGGAAGCGGGTCTTTTGTTATGGAGAGGTGAAACAGTGCCGACGGAAGCGAAACGGGAAGCGGTGGCAGAGCTGGCGGAGCGCCTGAGCAAGGCCGCCATCGTCATCGCCACGGACTTCTCCGGTCTCAAGGTCAACCAGATGACCGAACTGCGGCATCGCCTGCGCGAGCAGGGCGTCGAGTACAGGGTCGTCAAGAACCGCATCGCGTCCATCGCAGCCGGCGAGTCGGGGGTCGAGGCGTTCCGGGACATCCTGGAAGGCGCGACCGGCGTGGTGCTGGGCTACGACGACCCGGTAGCGGCAGCGAAGGCCGTGAACGACTACGTGCGACAGACGCGTGCGGAGTTGAAGGTACGCAAGGGCGTGATGGACGGGGCGCTGATCAGCGAGGCGCAAGTCGTCGCGCTGGCCGCACTCCCGGGCAAGGACGAACTCGTCGCCAAGCTGCTGGGGCAGATGAACGCTCCCATCAGCGGCCTGGTGAACGTGCTGAGCGGCCCGACGCGGGCGCTCGCCATCGTGCTGCAGCGCCGCGCGGAGCAGCTGGGCGCTGCCTGACAAGAACGAGAACGGAACAGGAACAGGAGGACCACATGGCAACCAAGGAAGAACTCATCGAGTCGATCAAGTCTCTCTCCGTGCTGGAGCTCTCGGAGCTGGTGAAGGCGCTGGAAGAGGAGTTCGGCGTGAGCGCAGCCGCACCGGTGGCGGTCGCCGCCGCCCCTGCCGCAGGCGGGGATGGCGCAGCGGAGGCGGCGGAGGAGCAGTTCGAGTTCACCGTGACGCTGACCGACATCGGCGCGAACAAGATCAACGTCATCAAGACGGTGCGCGAGCTGACGAACCTCGGCCTGCGCGAGGCGAAGGAGATGGTGGAGAGCGCCCCCGTCGCCGTGCGAGAGAGCATCAGCAAGGAAGAGGCCGAGGACACGAAGAAGAAGCTGGAGGAGTCCGGCGCAACGGTTACCGTCGCGTAGGTCCGCAGCGAACCAGCGTGGAACGAGAGGGGCGGTCTTGCAGAAGGCCGCCCTTTCCGCATCCGACGAGAGGGAGGGTGTCATGTCGTCGTTGGGACAGGTGATCAAGGACGCGCTGAACAGGAACGAGGAGTACATGCTGGCCGCGGTGGAGGGCCTCACCTCCGAGGAACTGCACCAACGCCCGGCGCCGGAGTCCAACCCCATCGGCTGGCTCATGTGGCACCTGTCGCGGGTGCAGGACTTCGCGGTGTCCAGCATGGCGAGCCAGGAGACGGTGTGGGTGCGGGACGGCTGGCACGAGCGCTTCGGCATGGCGCCGGACCCGTCCTACCGCGGCAACGGCGACACCAACGAGCAGGTGGACGCGTTCGCTTCGCCTCCGGCAGAGACGCTGCTGGACTACTACAGGGCCGTACGCGCCAACACGGACGCCTTCCTCGACTCGCTGACCGAGGCCGACCTCGAACGCATGGTGCCGCCGGTGCGCGGGACGGAACTCGTGCCGCTGCGCGAGCGCCTGCCGGGGATCATCGTGGAGTCTATCCATCACGGGGGACAGGTCTGCTATGCGCGAGGCGCGCTGCAGGGCCGGGGGTGGCTGAACAGGTAGGGATGCTCACACAGAACACCCCCATCCTAACCTTCCCCCATCGAGGGGGAAGGGACCAGACATGGGCACCCCACGGGATGCCCCTAAAGCGCGTTGCCCTCTCCCTCAGGAGAGGGGATCGGTCCAGGACTCGTAGTGGGTGACCTCGGAGGCGGGCTTGCGCCGCGCGCCGCCGAACCGTTCACCCTTTGCGGGATAGCCCATCGCGATCATGCAGGCGGTGGCGTAGTCGTCCGGTATGCCGAGGAGCGCCTTCACCTCCCCTTCCCGCCTCATGTGGAACGTCGTGATGACGGTGCCGATGCCCAGGGCGGCAGCGGCGAGCATGAGGTTCTGCGCTGCCGGGTAGATGGACGAGCCGGTCTGGAAGGACGGCCTGCGTCCCCCTCCCGCAGCGATGCAGGGGAAGATGAGCACCGGCGTCCCGGCCATGTGCTCGGCGAGGTATTCGGCTGAGCGGTAGACGGCATTGCGCGGGCGCGACGGGTCGGAGGCGTACATCGCGACCCACCCCTCGTGGTACCACTCCGCGATACGCTGCTTCTTCGCCGGGTCGGTCACGACGACGAACGCCCACGGCTGGCGGTTGCCGCCGGAGGGCGCGTGCGTCGCAGCCTCGACGATGCGCTCGATGGCATCTCGCGGCACCGGGTCGGGCTTGAAGCGACGGATGGCCCGCTGCGCGTAGATCGTCTCGAAGAGTCCCGGTTCCGACATGCAGTCCTCCTTATCGATGCGTAACCCGTCCGCCCTCCCCTGTTCACCCCCATCCCCGCATCAAGTGCGGGGCAGTTCACCTCCATCCTAACCTTCCTCCATCAAGGGGGAGGAACCAGGCGGGCACCCACAAGGGATGCCCCTACACCAGACATCCCCCAACCTCGCCGAGGGCCCTCACCCACGCGCTAAAGGCGCGGGCCTCTCCTGACGGAGAGGGGCAGGCAGCCTTACCAGCGCTCGGTGCCGGGCTCTCCCTTGAACGGGCCCACGACGCTGGACGTTATCCAGCCGCCGTAGTAGCCGCCCGGCTGCGGCATCACACGCTCGTCGCCGACGAAGCAGGCGTCGGCGCGTCCCGCGTGGAAGGCGAACCACCCGGCTATCGCCTCGTAGCCTTCGAACGGCGACGCATAGCACCACGCGGCGGCCTGGGCTTCACGTCCGCGCACGTTCAGCGTCCAGTACGACGCCTTACCCTTCCATTCGCAGAGCGTCGTGTGGCTCATGAGGCGCAGGAACACGCGCTTCACGTCGTCTGGCGGGAAGTAGTAGACGGGCGCGCCGGCCGTCTCGCAGACGCGCATCCCACGCGTGGTGTCGGCGACGGTCACGCCCGCGAACTCGACACGCAGACGCGCGCTGACAGGCTCCAAACGGGGCGGGCGCGGGTAGTCCCACACGGACTCCTGGCCGGGGCCAGGGGTTTCGACGTTCGCCGGACGCTCGCGCGGGAATGCGCGCCAGTAGGAGACCTCTTCTTCCGCAGTTCGTTCTGCCATAGATGGAACCTCACGTACTCGTCAACCCCACTCCGCCACACGCAGGGCCCTCACCCCCGCATCGAGTGCGGGGCAGGCTCTAACCCTCTCCCTCAGGAGAGGGAACCAGACCGGAGCGCATCGTGTGACACCAGCCCGTAGCGCATTCGCGGTCCTCTTGCCGATGATACCTGCGATGAGCGAACCGGACGCAACGACGACCGCCGAACGGATATTGCAGGAGCCGCGATACCGCCCGGTGCTGATCCGCGACATGCCAGGCGAGCAGCGCCCCCGCGAGCGGCTGCGCGACGCCGGGCCTGACGCGCTGAGCGACGCGGAACTGCTCGCGATCCTGCTGAGGACTGGCACGAGGGCGGAGAGCGCCGTAACGCTTGCCAACCGGCTGCTGTCGGAGGCGGGCGGCCTCGACCGCCTCGCGCGGGTGTCACACGGCGAGCTGTGCGCGTTCCACGGGTTCGGTGAGGCGAAAGCCGCACACCTGCTGGCTGCGTTGGAGTTGGGCAGGCGTATCGAGGCGTCGAGGGATAGAGAAGGCCCACCCGTACTCCAGACATCGGTGGACGTGGCGCGGATGATGAAGCCGCAGATGGAATTCCTCCCTCAGGAGGAGCTGCGGGTGTTGTCGCTCAACTCGCGGAACCAACTGCTGGCCACGTCCACGGTGTTCAAGGGAACAGTGAACAGCGTGAGCGTGCGTCCGGTGGAGGTGTTCCGGCAGGCCGTGCAGGTGAACGCGCCCAGCGTGGTGATGGTGCACAACCATCCGTCCGGAGACCCGGACCCGAGCGCAGCAGACGTGGCGCTGACGAAGGAGATCGCCGCCGTCGGCAAGACGCTGGACATCAAGCTGGCGGACCACGTCGTGGTGGCGCGGGACGGCTACGTCAGCATGCGCGACAGAGAGATCATCAAGTAGCCCTCACGCGAAGAGCGTTCTCTTCAAACGAAGGCGAGGGTGCGAGTTAGCGTATCCTTGAGCACGATGAGCGCAGCCGATGACGGCGCGCCCGGAGGAGAGACAGATGGCGGAAGTGTTCGAACCTTATCCCGGTGGGTTCAACTGGGTGGACCTGATGACCACCGACGTGGAGAGCGCGAAGGAGTTCTACTCCACGCTGCTCGGATGCGAGACCGTCGACAACCCGGTGGGCGACGATTTCGTGTATACCCTCTTCAGCCGGAACGGAAAGAACATAGCGGGGCTGTCCCCACTGATGCCGGACATGCTGGAGCAGGGGGTGCCTCCCCACTGGAACTCGTACGTCGCGGTTGCGAACGTGGAGGAAGCGGCGGCGAAGGCGGCCAGCCTGGGCGGGACCGTGATCATGCCGCCGATGGACGTGATGGAGTTCGGCAGGATGGCCAGCATCATGGACCCGACCGGCGCCGTCCTGAACCTGTGGGAGGCGAAGACGCACATCGGCGTAGACCTGATCGGGGAAGCGGGCGCCTACTGCTGGTCCGAGCTGTACACCCACGACACGAAGGCTGCGAGCAGCTTCTACTGCAACCTCTTTGGATGGGTGGCGCAGGAGGTGCCGGGCGCGGGCGGCATGCCGTACAACCTGTTCACGAACGACGGAGCGCCTGCAGCGGGGATGCTCGCCATCCAGCCGATATGGGGAGAGGTGCCTCCGAACTGGACGGTCTACTTCGGGGTGGAGAACCTCGACGCGGCGCTGGAGCAGGTGCAGGCGATGGGCGGCAGTATGCAAGTACAGCCGATGTCCATACCAGGGATAGGGCGGATCAGCCTCATCACCGATCCCCAGCACGTCTACGTGATGCTCATGGAGTTGGAGCAGGCAGCCTGACTCCGATGCGGCACTCGGAGCGCCTCTCACTCCGATACGAGGACAAGGTTGAACTGTGCTTGAACTAGGGTCCGAACTCTTCGACGATATGGTCGTCATCCTCGTAGCAGCGGGGGTTGGGGGACTCGGCGCGCGCCTGCTGCGCCTGCCTCCGCTCATCGGTTACCTTGCGGCGGGCGCAATCGTGGGCCCACACGCGCTGGGGCTGATCACGCACCTGGACGACGTGCAGACGCTGGCCGAGTTCGGGGTCGTCCTGCTGCTCTTCGCCGTGGGCGTTGAGATATCGCTGACCGATCTGCGCCGCCTCGGCTGGCGTGTGCTGGTTGCCAGCGTGGGTCAGATCACGCTGACGATAGCCGTGGGCTACGGCATCGGCATTGCGCTCGGTTGGGAGCCGAGTGCCGCTCTCGTCGCGGGCATGGCGCTGTCGCTCAGCAGCACCATGGTCGCGCTCAAAACGCTGAACGACCGGGGCGAACTCGGAACGCTGCACGGGCGTATGGCCGCAGGGATGCTGCTGGTGCAGGACCTCGCGTTCGTGCCAATGATGGCTGTGGTCGGAGCACTGGGCGGGGACGGCGATTCGATCGCCAGGGAGCTGGCCATCAGCGCGGCGAAGGCTGCGGCCATCCTCGTGGGGGTGTGGTTCGTCGGTTCGCTCGGCCTCCCCTGGCTGCTCAAGCGGGTGGCGCTCGCGGGAGCACGCGAATCGTTCGTCATCACCGTCATGGGGGCGGCGCTCGGCGCGGCCGCGCTCACGTCCTGGGCCGGGCTTTCAGCGCCGCTTGGGGCGTTCCTTGCGGGGCTGGTGCTGAGCGAGTCGGACTGGGCGGGACGCCGCGCTCTGTCGGAGGTGATACCCGTTCGCGACATCTTCGCGGCATTCTTCTTCGTATCGCTGGGTATGCTGGCAGACATCGACTTCCTTGCCTCGAATATCGGTGTAGCGGCACTGTTCATCGGGGCGTCGATCTTCGTCAAACTCTTCCTGATCAACGCCCTCATGCGTGCGGTGGGTTACCTGCCGGACACGGCGGCGCGCACCGGTTTCCTGATGATCCAGATAGGCGAATTCAGCTTCATCGTGGCGGGCACTGCAGTTGCGACGGGAGTGGCGGAAGGTGACCTCCTGTCGCTGATCATCACCGCGGCTGTATTCACGATGGCTATCACGCCGGGGTTCGTGGCTGCGGGGTCCAGGTCGCTGACCTCTCTCCGGGCGCGTTCCGTGTTCTTCGAACGGCACCTTGCGGGCGCCGCAGGGGCTGAATCCGCACTGGAGCGCGCGCCGCTGCTGCGGGGACACGTGGTCGTGGCCGGTTACGGCCGCGTGGGCTCACTCATCGTGCAGGAGATCAAGCAGCTCGGGCTGCCCTACGTCACGATCGAATCGGACCCGGCAATCATCGCCCGAGAGATGGAACACCACGATTTCATCATCCACGGCGATGCAACGAACGACGCAGTGCTGACAGCGGCGGGCGTGCAGCATGCGCGGCTGTTCGTCTCGGCGCTCCCCGAGCACGTGTCGGCGCTGGTTGCGGTGCAGCACGCACGGCGGCTCAATCCAGAGGCCCGCATCGTGAGCCGCGCAGGTCGGGAGGAGGAAGTGCGGGTGCTGGAGGATACCGGCGCGGACGCGGTCGTCTGGCCGGAACTCGAGGCAGCACTGGAGATGATGCGCGTCTCCCTGCTGGACGTGGGCGTGGCGAAGCCGGTTGTGGAGGAGCTCGTCGAAGAAGCCCGCGCCGAGATGGGGGAGTTCGCCTCGGAGGATGAGTCCTCACACTTTGGGGACGCTTAGGGCTCGTCCGTGTAACCCGCCATCTGCGAGGCTGCGCCGCGCTTTGCCAGCTCTTCCTCGAAGTGTGACCGTATAGCCGGGTCCTCTTCCACGAACTGTATCTGCGGCCCACCCGTGTTCTTGTAGCGCGCGCCGACGTATCCGGCGTACCGGGGGTTGCCGTACCGCAGGACGAGATAGCGGATGGGCTCCGCGCTGCAGTTGAAGTGCTGGTGATAGCCGGTGCCGGGCGACATGAGCGTGCCAGCCCTGTAGTCCAGCTGCTCCCACTCGGTGCCGGGCGACGGGTAGACGCCCTCCGGCCACTGCAGGTCGTACCCCTCCCCGCTCAGGAAAAGGTAGGCAACGTCT
Source organism: Dehalococcoidia bacterium (assembly GCA_965206315.1). Taxonomy (GTDB): domain Bacteria; phylum Chloroflexota; class Dehalococcoidia; order Lucifugimonadales; family Australimonadaceae; genus Bin16. Next base: position 1,940,679 of record OZ242210.1, on the reverse strand, counting down.
GAGACGAGGCCCGAGCGCTTCCGGTTCGCCTCGCCGGTGTGCGCCTTCTTGTAGGTCCCCGCGGGGAACTCGGAGAGGTGGCAGATGAAGTGGCCGTTGGCCATGTTGATCATCATGTTCTCGCCGGGGCCACGAGCGGTCCACCTGTCCAGCACGACGTTGTGCACGTTCGGGATGAAGTTCGTCTCCATGAACCGGTCCTCGATCTTGGAGGACTTCCCGCTGAAATAGAGCTCGTCGGTGGGGTCGAACCGGTCGGGGAACGTCATGGGGCAGTCGAAGATGAGCTCCGGGCTGCCGTAGAGGTTGAAGGCTGTCGGGGCGTTGGTCGCACCGTACAACCGCACCGTCTCCTCGCCGCTGGCGTTGTAGAGCTCGTGCCATGCATTGAGGGGGATAGAGAAGACGCTTCCCTCCTGCCACTCGAACGTGTGCTTCGGCTGGCCCTCGTACCAGACGGCAGTCGCCCCGCGTCCCTTCAGCACGAAGAATATCTCCTCGTACATGTGGCGCTCGACGTTGAACGTTCCGCCGGGCGGGATCTCGCAGACGAAGCGGATCGTGCCCTGGTTGTTCACGAGCGCGCCATCGAGCGGGTCGGCTGTGAGGTCGAGCAGCGCGGCCCTGGTTCCGGTGCGCTCCCACGGCTCGACGCCGATGGTGTGGATGTCCTCGACGAGCTGCTGCGTGTGCACCTGCAGCCCTTCGTCGGTTACCCACTTCTCGTAGGGTGTCAGCTTCCAGGGTTCGTAGCGATCCGTGATCGAGACCATGCGCGCCTCCTCTATCGTGTCCTCAATTGCCCGGAGTATACGCCCGTGCCAGTGGGTTTGCGCGGCATAAGCGGCATAAGCGGGAAGGTGCTACGCTATCGCCGTCGAAGAGGCATCAGAGTCCGTAAACGGAACCGAGCAAGGAGGCCAACATGGTGCAGCAGGCAGAGAAGTTGCAGATCAAGACGACGGGTATAGACCACGTGGTGCTCTGGGTGAACGACCTTCCGCGCGCCAGGCGCTTCTACATCGACGTGCTTGGCATGAGCGTCGGGCACGAGAACGACTGGCAGTGCTTCCTCCGGTGCGGCGAGCACGACCAGGTGGCGCTGTTCGACGCAACGCGCATCGATGGGGCGTCCAGCGGGCGTGAGCTGAACCACATGGCGCTGCGCATGGAGCCCGCGAGCTACGAGGAGACGAAGGCGCGCATCGAGGCGGAAGGCATAGAGGTGCAGGGCCGCACCGGCGACCCGACGTGCATCTACTTCAACGACCCCGAAGGCCACAGGCTCCAACTGCTCTACAAGGGACACGACGACTGATGGCGGACGCGAAGGAGGCCGCGCGCGCCGCGATAGACGCGGCGCGCGACGAGCTGACCGCGCTCAGCCACCGGATCCACGCTAACCCGGAACTGGGCTACGAGGAGGAGCAGGCGTCCGGCTGGCTGGAGGAGACGCTGGACGCCGCGGGCTTCGCCGTCGAACCCGGCATCTGCGGGCTGCCGACCGCGTTCCGCGCAACGAAGGGCTCCGGCCCGCTGCACATCGTCGTCTGCGCGGAGTACGACGCGCTACCCGGCATCGGCCACGCCTGCGGGCATAACGTCATCGCAGCGAGCGCCGCCGGGGCAGGCATCGGCGCAGGCGCGGTGGCCGACGACGCAGGGTTGACCGTCACCGTGATGGGCACGCCCGCGGAGGAGGTGCTGCGCTCCGGCGGGAAGATACGCCTGCTGGAAGGCGGCGCTTTCGAGGGCGCTCACGCCGCGATGATGACGCACCCCGCGCCGTGGGACGTGGCGGTCTGGCCCATCGTCGCGGCTTCGTTCTTCGAGGTGCACTACGAGGGGAAAGCGGCGCACGCGTCCGGCTTCCCGGAGCTGGGCGTGAACGCCGCCGACGCGCTGACCATCGCACAGACGGCCATCGGGCTGCTGCGGCAGCACATCCGCTCGACGGACCGGGTGCACGGCATCGTGACGCACGGCGGCGACGCGTTCAACATCATCCCTGCGCACTCCTCCGCGGACTACGCGGTGCGCGCCGTCACGCTGGACGACCTGACCGAGGTCTATGAGAAGGTGATGCGCTGCTTCGAGGCGGGCGCACTGGCGACCGGCGCGAGGCTCAGCGTCATCGGGGGCGACAGGCCGTTCGCGCACCTCGAACACGACCTGGAGATGGCAGCGGCGTACCAGCGGAACGCGGAGCGCCTCGGGCGGCGGTTCCCCGCGCCCGGCGAATCGAGCCCCGCAACGCCCGTCTCGACCGACATGGGGAACGTGTCGCTCGCCCTGCCCTCCATCCATCCGGCGATAGGTATCGAGTCGCTGCCGGCGGTGAACCACCAGCCGGAGTTCGCGGCGGCGTGCGCCACGCCCGCCGCCGACCAGGCGCTGTACGACGGCGCAGTGGCGATGGCGTGGACGATGCTGGATATGGCGGAAACCCCGGCGCTGCGGAAGCGTCTGCTGGCGTAGTAGCCCGAAACGCGGGGAGCATGGTTAACGAGAGAGCGGGGGCCTGAGGCCCCCGCTCTCGTACGTTCGGCTGCGAGCCTGGGTCAGAAGGCAACGGCAATAATCAAGGCCAGAACGACCGTGATGATGATTCCGGCTGCCACTGTGCCTTTGACTGTGTCGAGTGGGTTCTTCATGGTGACGCTCCTTTCTCGTGCGTGGCCTACTGCCAGAGGATGGTCAGGTGCACCGCAGCCACCATGAAGAAGAGCATGGGGATGGAGAGCATGGTGTTCGTGCGGGAAGCCAAGAGAGCCGTCCGCGCCCACTTCGGCTGGTCGGCTGGGGCGGGGGTCCCATTCTCCAAGGTGTCCTTCACGGCAGCGATGATCTTCTGCTGGTTCGGCCAGATGATCATCCAGACGTTGTACGCCATGATGATGCCGAGCGTGCCGCCTACGAGAATCGATTTGCCTCGGTCACTCAGCAGATAGGCACCGTCAATGTTGAGGTTCCCCACTCCCACCTCTGCGCTGATGATGAAGAGGAGACCGAAGAGCAGCGTCGACAGCGAAGCCCAGCGGAAGACGTTCAGCGAGAACGGCAGGATGGTCGTCTGGTAGTGCGGCCTGGCTTCTGCCGGCATGCGTGGGAGAGCGATCGCCTGCACGAAGTTGTAGAAGTACAGCAGGCCAATCCAGAGTATGCCGCTGAAGATATGCCCGTAACGCACGAGGTCCAGGTAAATCTGTTCTGCGTCTGACATAGGTGTGCTCCTTTCCCGGCAGTTTGTCCGGCGAGATTACTCTACGACGGTAATCTTGCCAACCATCCCCGAGCCTTCGTGTCCGGCAACCGTGCACACGAGCCTGTATGTTCCAGCCTCGCTGAAGGTGAAGGTCTCGACCTGCGGCTCATCCTCCACCGGCACGACCCAGTTGATACCCAATTCCTTCACGGTAAAGGTATGCGGTTCATCCCCGGATATCAAGCGGAATTCCACCGTTTCACCGGCCTTGAACTCGAATGTCCTCGGCTCGTAGTAGTAATTCCACATGTCGACGTCCAGCACGCCGTCCGTCGGTACGGCCGGCGTCGGGGTGGGGCCGGAGGGGCCACATCCGGCAAGGAAACTCGATACGGCGATGAGTCCCAAGGCCAGGATCAAAGTGACTCGTGCCTTCATAACCATATCTTACAGCGACCCCATCGCCTCCCGCGCCTGCTCCGCGGCGAACGCGATGTCTTCCGACGTGTGCGCGAGCGAGACGAACGCCGCCTCGAACTGCGACGGCGCGACATAGACGCCCCGATCGAGGAGGCCGTGGAAGAACGCGGCGTACTGTCCCGTGTCCGAGGACGCGGCCTCTTCCCACGTGGTCACCGGAGACCCGGCGAAGAATGCAGTGAGGGCAGAGCCGACCCGGTTCACGGTGACCTCGACACCCGCAGCGTCTCCGGCAGCACGTAATCCGGCCTCGGTCTCTGCTCCGAGCGCTTCCAGCGCCTCGTAAACGCCCGGTTTCGCCAGTTCCCACAGGCAGGCGATGCCCGCAGCCGTGGCGAGCGGGTTGCCGGAGAGCGTCCCCGCCTGGTAGGCCGGGCCGAGCGGGGCGGCCATCTGCATCACGTCGGCGCGTCCGCCGTAGGCGCCCACGGGCAGCCCGCCGCCGATGATCTTGCCGAGACACGTGAGGTCCGGTCGTATGCGGTAGCGCTCCTGCGCTCCTCCGTACGCCACGCGGAAGCCGGTGATGACCTCGTCGAAGATGAGCAGCGCACCGTTGTCGTCGCACAGCCTGCGCAGACCGGCCAGGAAATCGTCAGCGGGCGGGACGACGCCCATGTTGCCCGCGACCGGCTCGACGATGACCGCCCCAACCTGGTTGACGTTCGCATCGAAGAGCGCCTCCACGGACGCGAGGTCGTTGTATTCCGCTACGAGCGTCTCCGTCGCGTAACCCAGTGGAACACCCGCGCTCGTCGGGACGCCGTAGGTCGCGGCGCCGGAGCCCGCTTTCACGAGGAGAGCGTCCGCGTGGCCGTGATAGTTGCCGTTGAACTTGATCAGCTTGCTGCGGCCCGTATAGGCGCGAGCCATACGGATGGCGCTCATCGCCGCCTCAGTGCCTGAGTTCACTAGGCGGAGCATCTCGATCGACGGCATGGCGCGGGTGATGAGCTCGGTGAGCTCCAGTTCGCGTTCCGTCGGCGCACCGAAGCTGGTGCCGTCCGCCGCTGCGCGCTGCACCGCCTCAACCACGGCTGGGTGAGCGTGTCCCAACACGAGCGGCCCCCACGAGCCAACGAAATCGAGGTATTCGTTGCCGTCCGCGTCACGGACGCGCGCGCCACTGCCCCTGACGATGAAGGGAGGGGTTCCTCCGACCGCTCCGAACGAGCGGACAGGGCTGTTGACACCGCCGGGGATGAGCCTGCGAGCGCGGGCGAAGAGTCGTTCCGAGTTATCGAGCCGCATCGTGCTGAGGGCGACAGTCTAGCACGGCCTACAGCATCGCTATCCTGACGCGCAGGGCCAGCGGGTCGCTCAGGGTCGAGCGGTACTCGGAGTAGTTGGCGATGAGCGCCCAGCGCTCGCGGTAGACGGAAAGCCGGTCGCTCAGCGGTTCGTCGGAGGGGGCGTCCAGGTGAAGGACCCACTCGGGTTCACCAGGCGCGCCGGTTGCGAAGCGCTCGAACACAGCGGAGGGTAAGAGCCAAGCTTCCGGACCCTCAGTGACACACATGATGAACAGGTGCAGACGCGGGCGGAAGCAGCGCATGAGGAAGGAGCGTTTCTCTTCCTCAGAGACCGGCCCCTTGACGATGACTTCCACGTACTGACCGTCGCCCGTCCTGACGGCGAGGTCCACGTCCGCGGAGCCGCCGACAGGTTCGAAGACGGCGGCGTGCCGCTCGATGAGGTTGTCGACGACGTGCTGCCTGGCGTCGGTCATGGATCAGGCGTTGTGCTGCAGGAGCCGGGCGGCGTCCTTCGCGAAGTAGGTGATGACGATGTCGGCCCCGGCGCGCTTGATGCTGGTGAGGGTCTCCAGCATGGCTGCCTGCTCGTCCAGCCAGCCGTTGGCCGCCGCAGCCTTGAGCATGGCGTACTCGCCGGAGACGTTGTAGGCCGCGATGGGGAGATCGAACGCTTCCCGCGCCCGCGTAATCACGTCCAGATAAGCGAGCGCAGGCTTCACCATGAGGATGTCCGCGCCCTCGGCTGCATCCTGCTGCAGTTCGCGCATCGCTTCCCGCGCGTTCGCGCCGTCCATCTGGTACGCCTTGCGGTCGCCGGACCGGGGAGTGGACTCTGCCGCGACCCGGAATGGCCCGTAGAAAGCGGACGCCATCTTGGATGCGTAGGCCATCACCGGCACGTCCGTGTGCCCGGCGGCATCGAGGGCGGCGCGGATCGCAACCACCTGCCCGTCCATCATCGCGGACGGTGCGACGACGTCAGCTCCAGCGTCGGCCTGCGAGACGGCCGTGCGGGCGAGCAGTTCGAGCGTCGCGTCGTTGTCGACGGTGCCATCGTCGAGCAGCACGCCGCAGTGGCCGTGGTCCGTGTACTCGCAGAGGCACACGTCCGAAATGACGAGCATGCCGGGAAGGGCCTGCTTCAGGGCGGCCGTCGCTTCCTGGATGATGCCGTTCGGGTCGTACGCGCCGGTACCGAGTCCGTCCTTGCCCGGCGGCAGGCCGAACAGGAGCACCGCACGGATACCGAGCTGTTCCGCTTCCGCTCCTTCCCGGATGAGGTTGTCGATGGAGACCTGCGCCTGTCCCGGCATGGGGTCGATGGGGACACGAACGTCGCGCCCGTGCGTTACGAACACCGGAAAGACGAAATCGGCGGGGCGGAGCGACGTCTCACGCACCAGTTCCCGGAGTGCGGGCGTACGCCGCAGCCTGCGCGGACGAACCGCGGGGAATGCAGCACTCCCGGCAGGGGCCGACCGTCTTGCCAACAGCTCACTCATCGCCCAGAACCTCCAGCACGGCGTTCGCCACGCCGGGCACGGTATGCTCCGCAGCTTCCTTGTCCACCCGCACGCCAAGCTCGGATGCGGTCCTGCTCGTGACCGGGCCGATGGAGACCACCTTGCACCCGTTGATGAGCTCGGAACCTCCGAGCATGCTCACGAGGTTCCTCACCGTAGAGGAGCTCGTGAACGTAACCGCGTCTATCGTACCAGAGGCGAGCGTCTCTCTGGCTGCCACCGATGCGTCCCCGGGTACGGCAGTGTGGTAGGCGCTGATCTCCGTCACGAGCGCTCCCATCTCCCGGAGGCCGTCGGGCAACGTGGACGGTGCGATGTCCGCCCGTGGCAGCAGGATGCGCGAGCCACGGATATCCAGCGATGCGAAGGAGTCGGCGACCGAACGCGTCGTGTACGCCGCGGGCATGAGGTCGGCGATGATGCCATGGCCCAGGAGCGCGGCCGCCGTGGCCGGCCCGATAGCCGCTACCCTGGTCTGCGAGAACGCTCTCGCGTCCCTTCCGGCTGCCTCCAGGCGACCGAACACGGCGTCCACGCCGTTCGTGCTCGTCAGGACGACCCAGTCGAAACCGGTGAGGTCAGCCAACGCAGCGTCCAGCGCCGACGTATCGGAGAGCGATTTGACCGCTATCGTGGGCAGCTCCACCGCCTCGGCGCCGTGCGCGGTGAGCAAGGCGCTGAGCGTACCGGCCTGTGTTCGCGAGCGGGTGACCAGCACGCGCTTGCCGAAGAGCGGGGTGCAGTCGAACCAACGGAGAGCGGGCCGCAAGGCGGCGGTCCCGCCGATGACGGTGACCACCGGAGACGTGATCCCGGCCTCGTTGCCCTTCTCCACGATGTTCGCCAGCGTGCCGCTGACCGAGCGCTGGCTCGGGAGCGTCCCCCATTGCGTCACTGTGGCGGGAGTGTCTGGAGAGCGTCCCTCCGCAAGCAGCGTATCGACGATCGCCGGGAGACTCTGCCACCCCATCAGCACCACAAGCGTTCCGCCGACGTTCGCGAGCGCCTTCCAGTCCACCTGGGGGTCCGGTTTGGCAGGGTCTTCAGAGCCTGTCACGACCGTGAACGCCGCCGCGATGTCCCGGTGCGTAACCGGCACGCCGGCATAAGCGGGCACCGCTATAGCAGACGTAACGCCGGGGACAACCTCGAACCGCACTCCTGCCTCGGCGAGAGCCATCGCCTCCTCGCCGCCACGCCCGAACACGAACGGGTCGCCGCCCTTCAAGCGGACCACCGTCTTCCCTGCCGACGCAGCCACCACGAGCCGCTCATTGATGAACGTCTGGAACTCGCTGGGCGTGTCCGGCTCCTTGCCCACGTAGACGAGCTCGGCATTCGCCGCAAGCGCGAGGACCGCGGACGAGACGAGCCGGTCGTACACCACCACGTCCGCCTTCCGCAGAAGCTCCGCGCCCCTGGCCGTGATGAGGCCGGGGTCTCCGGGGCCGGCCCCGACGAGGTAGACCGCGCCGCTCGTCGTCATCGGCCTGCCTCCTCGAGCAACGCAGAAGCCCCCTGTTCCAGGAACGCCTGGTACGCGGCTCTGCCCAGCAGGTCAGGCTCGGACACGCTCCCCGTCACCTCAACCCGGTAACTCGTGGAGCCGTCCGACGGCGTGACCGTCGCGAACAGCCGCATCCGGTCTCCCTGCACCTCCGCGAACGCCCCCAACGGCAGGCGGCAGCCGCTGCCCGCGGCTCGCAGCAGGGCGCGTTCCGCCTCGACCGCGGCCTCGGTCGGCTCGTGCACGAGTTGGCGCAGGAGCGCGAGCAGTTCGCGGTCGTCGGAACGCGCTTCGGCGGCGAGCGCGGCCTGTCCGGGGGCGGGCGTGCAGACGTGTGGAGAGAGGCGTTCCGCTATGCGCTCCGTCATGCCGAGGCGCTCGACACCCGCCGCCGCGACGATAACGCCGTCGTAGTCCTGACCCTCCGACTTTCGGATGCGCGTCTCCACGTTCCCGCGGATGGGAAGTAGCGAGATGTCCTTGCGTCCGTGAGCGATCTGCGCGGCACGGCGGGGGCTGCTCGTTCCGATGCGCGCTCCTTCCGGCAGATCGAGCAGGCCTACGTTCCAGCGGTCGATCAACACGTCACGCGGGTCTTCCCGCTCCAGCACCGGCACAGCGGTCAGCCCGTCCGGCTGGCTGGTCGGGAGGTCTTTCAGGCTGTGCACGGCGAGGTCGACCCGTTCGTCGAGCAGCGCCCGCTCGATGGCGGACGTGAACACACCGAGTCCCAGCGTCTCGATGGCGGCCTCCGGCTGCTCATCTCCTGTCGACGCGATGGTCTCGATACGGATATCCCAGCCGGGAGCAACGGCTGCGAGCGCATCGGCGACGGCGTGTGTCTGCACGAGCGCCAGCCTGCTCCCGCGTGTCCCGATAGTGAGCGTACGCGCCATAGCGAGGCGCGCTACTCGTCCAGTCCGAAGAGCTGACGAGCGGACTGGGTCACGGATTCGTTGTTGCGCTCGCGCAGGTGTGCCGTCGGCTGGTGCAGGAGCTTCTTCACCAACGCCTTCGTCATCTGCTCGATGCGCCGGGCGTCGTCCTCCGACAGTCCGTCCATGCGCTCCACCGTCCGAGCGACCTCTGCTGCGCGTATCTCTTCGGCATCGTGGCGTATCGCTGCGATGGTCGGGGTAACGCCGCGCGCCTTCCACCACTGCCGGAACTTCGCCGTCTCCTCAGCAACGATGGCCTCCACCTGACGTGCCTCGGACTCACGCTGCTGCCGGTTGGCCTCCGCCAGCGATTCCACGTCGTCCAGCGTATAGACGTGGACGCCCGGAACCGCCGCGGCCGCAGGGTCGACGTCGCGCGGGACAGCCATGTCCATGATGGCAAGCGGGGTCCCGTTCCGTCCGGCTGCCGCCTCCTCGATGAGCGACGCAGACAGGATGAAGTCCGGCGCGGCAGTAGCGGTAACAGCGAGGTCGGCTTGTGCGAGCAACGAAGCAAGGTTATCGAGCGGCGCCACTTCCGCATCCAACTCGCGGGCGAGCTCGGCAGCGTTCGCGGGAGTCCGGTTGGCGATGACGATGCTTGCGGCTCCGGCGTCCCGCAGCGCGAGACCGGCGAGGCGGGAGGCTTCCCCCACGCCGACGATGAGCACGCGCTTACCCTCCGGCGTCCCGATGGCCCGCCGCGCCAGCGCGACGCACGCACGGCTCAGCGAGAGGGCGTTGCGGCCGATGGCCGTCTCCGTGCGAGCGCGCTTGCCGGTGCGGAGCGCGCTGTGGAAGAGGTGCGCCATCACTCCACCGGAGGCGCCCTGCTGCCTCGCGGCACTGAACGCGCTCCGGACCTGTCCCAGCACCTCCGACTCGCCGAGGATCTGCGAGTCGAGTCCCGACGCAACGCGGAAGAGATGCGCTACCGCCTTGCTCTGGTCCAGGGTGTACAGATGCTTGCGGACCGACTCCACGTCGACTTCGAACTGCTCTTCGATGAACCCTTCGATGGCGCGCTCTCCGTGCTCCAAGGACGGCGCGAGCGTGTAGATCTCCGTCCGGTTGCACGTCCCCACGATGACGCCGTCTCCGGCGTGGCGCCGCAGCGTTCCGAGCGCCTCCGGCAGTGTCTCGCTCGTGACACTCAACCGCTCCCGCATCTCCAGCGGAGCGGTGTGATGGCTCAAGCCGGTCATGACGACGCGCATCGGCCTACGACTCCGCGCCCGCGAGCAGCGCGGCACGCAATCGCTGTCTCGCCTCACCGCTCTTACCCGCCCGGACCAGCTCCAGCAACTCCTCGTCCATCGCCTCCTGCCACGCCTCCGGCGGGGCATTCCTGTCCTGCGCTTTCAGCTCCGCGCGAACGTCCGCAAGCGCGTCTGCCGCGTCCGCCCACTCGATGCACCGGCAGAACGCGTCGTGGTCGTAGTGCGCAGGGTTCTGGTCGCCGCCCATCAGCTCCCGCAGCTTCCGTGCGAGCGCCGGGCTCGCCCCGCCCGTGGAGATCGCTACCGTAACGGGTCCGCGCTGGACTATGGACGGCGCGATGAACCCGCACAGCTCGGTAACGTCCACCACGTTGAGCAGTGTTCTTTCACGTTCTGCTTCCGCATGGATGGAACGATGCAGGTCGGCATCGTCGGTCGCGGCGATGGCCAGCCACGCTCCCGCAAGGTCGCCGGGAGCGTATGACCGGCGTATCCAGCGCACACGGCCTTCCGACACCAGACGCTCCAGCCCAGGCGCAGCGTCCGGGCTGACAAACGTGACGTCCGCGCCGGAGGCGACGAGCTGCACGGTCTTGCGCTCAGCCACTTCACCACCACCGATAACCACCGCGCGCCGTCCCGTGATGTTCAGATAGGCAGGGTAGTAGTGCGTCAATGCGGGCCTCTACGAGCGTTCTCGGTGTACTAGCGTACAGCACCAGCGTTCCGGTGCACACTGCCCCAGGCGTCTACGGAGCGTCACGCGTCCCACTCCGATTTGACGCACCCGCCCCCGTGCTCTATATCATGCGGTGTTTACGAACCAGCCGCACAGGAGGAAACGGTGGTAGTTTCCGGACATACTCTGGACCTGGCAAAGGCGCGGGAAGTCGCCGAGAGGCTGCTGGACAACCTCGGCAAGGTGATCCTCGGGAAGGGGGACGAGGAGCAGCTGGCCGTAATGGCGCTGATGTGCCGGGGACACCTGCTCATAGAGGACGTGCCGGGCGTCGGCAAGACGATGCTTGCGCGCAGCATCGCGAGGTCCATCGGCGGCACTTTCCGGCGTATCCAGTTCACGCCCGACCTGCTTCCCGCCGACATCACCGGCGTATCCGTCTTCAACCAGAAGAACGGCGAGTTCGAGTACAGAGAGGGCCCCATCGTTGCGCAGGTCGTCCTCGCGGACGAGATCAACCGCGCGTCACCCAAGACCCAGGCAGCGCTCCTGGAGGCGATGGAGGAGCGCCAAGTCACCGTCGACGGGGTAGCGCACCCCATGCCGGAGCCGTTCATCGTCATGGCGACGCAGAACCCCATCGAGTACGAGGGCACGTTCCCGCTGCCCGAGACCGAGCTGGACAGGTTCCTGGTACGCCTGCACCTCGGCTACCCGGACAAAGAGGACGAGATCCGGGTGCTGGAGGCGCAACAGTACGTACACCCGGTGGAGCAGCTGGAGGCGGTGGTCGACGAAAGCGACCTCGTCGCCCTTCAGAACGCCGTACGCGGCATCCACGTCTCGGACGACGTGAAGGAGTACATCGTCGCGATAGCGGATGCGACGCGGAACCACAGCAGCCTCTACCTCGGCGCATCGCCGAGGGGCTCGCTGGCGCTCTTCCGGCTCGTCCAGGCCAAGGCGCTGCTCGAAGAGCGAGACTATGCGTTGCCGGACGACGTGAAGGCGCTGGCATATCCGGCGCTCGGGCACCGCGTCATCCTCAGCTCGGCGGCGCGTATCCAGGGCACCACGTCCGCGGACGCGATAGCGGACGTGCTGGAACAGACGCCGGTAGCAGGAGCGCTCCCCGGCGCATAACGCGCCGAGGGCAGCGTCCGACAGCGGGGATGCCACTGTGAAAACGCGCATCGTGTGGGCAAGCGTGGGGGCGCTGCTGCTGATCCTGGCGTTCTCCACCGGTGGAGCGCTCTATTACCGCCTCTTCCTCGGCCTGCTCGTGGTTCCGGCTCTCGGTTTCCTTTCCAGCGTGCTTGCGGCGCGCCGCATAGAAGGCGGCGTGCAACGGCTCACTTCCTATCTCCAGGTGGGCGATACGCTGGAAGAGCGCATCGTTCTGCGCAACACTCACTGGTGGCCGAAGCTGCTGCTGGAAGTGCAGCACGATACGCAGCCCTTCGGACGCGCCGGGCGCATCGCCACCCTCTGGCCATACGGTTCGGCTGTCTGGACGTCGTCCAGTCACTGTGAGCGCCGCGGCATCTACCGGTTCGGGGAGCTGGAGATAACCAGCCGCGACCCGTTCGGCCTCTTCAGCAGGACCATGCGCCTGGGGAACCCGCAGACGGCGCTCATCTACCCCGCCACCGTGGACCTCTCGGACTTCTTCGTGCTCTCCGGCAGGGGCTGGACGGAGGGCATCATCCACGGGCGCACCTTCACTCCCAGTCCCATCGCGTCCACGGTGCGCGAGTACACGTCGCACGACGCCGTGAGCAGGGTGCACTGGCCCGCCACCGCACATACCGGCAGGCTCATGGTGAAGGAGTTCGACCGCGAACCATCCGGGCCGGCCGACGCGATATGGGTCGTGCTCGACCTCGACGAGCGCGTACAGGAGGGAGAAGGCACCGAGAGCACTGTGGAGTACAGCGTGACGACCGCCGCATCGGTGGCGAAGCGCTTCCTGGACTCGGGGCGGAGCGTCGGCGCGGTGTTCTCCGGGCAGGAGCAACTCATCATCCCCGCCGCTACGGGCATCGCGCAGATGGGGCGCATCTTCCAGGCGCTCGCGCTGATCGAACCCGGCAGCGCAGGAGGCGTGCAGGAGGTGTCGGAGGCGGTCAAGAACGAACTGAGCACCGGCGCAAGCATCGTGCTCATCACCGCCGCGCCTCCCACCTCCGTCTCCTCCGCCGTGGAGATGCTGCGGGCTACCGGCGCGGCGGTCGTTCCGGTGCTTCTGGACGCTCCCAGCTTCAAGGCAGGGCGCGGCACCTCCATGGCGCGCGGCGCCGGGTTCGACGCCTACGTCATCCGCATGGGGGACGAGATCGGCCAGCGGCTGGACTACCACTCCGCCCCGCCGGGGCTCGCGGTGCCGGCCCGGGAGCTGCAGGGCGCGTTGCCGTGACCACGCTCGTCGCAAGCGCTCGGGCGATCAACGTCCTCTCCCTGTGGGAGCGTTTCATCGGGGGGATGGGGCTTACGCTCACGCTGGTGGGGCTCGTGCTGTTCTCCATCGTCATGCCCCTGCAGGAGGGGAACTGGGTGCCGGGGATGCCGGCGCCGCTCCTCATCGGCGTGCTGGGAGGCGCAGCTGGCTGGGCGATGCACCAGCGGGGCTGGACCGCCCGCCGCGCGATCGTCACTGCCGTCGCCGCCGGCCTGCTGCTGGCGGCGTATGCGGGCACGACCGCGGCTGAGGGGTTCGCGATCACGGCCCGTGCCGTCAACGCGATCGAGGACATCGCGCGGTGGGTGGCGGCCATCTCCACGGAGGAGACGCAGGCCGGAACGATCGAGTTCGCCATTTTCCTCACGTTCGCCGTCTGGCTGTTGTGCGTGTCCAGCGTCTGGCTGGCGCTTCGCAACGCGCACGGCTGGTCGACGGTGCTGTTCGGCGGAGTGGTGCTCGCTTTCGCCCTCTCCAACCTTCCGGGAAGCCTGGGCTGGCGGCTCGGCATCTTCATGGCGACGGGCGTCATGCTCCTCATCCATCTCAGCACGGTCCGGCGGATAGCAGGGTGGCGCGGGCGCGGCGCAGTGTTCGACGCTCGAACGGTGCTCACGCAGTCCGGCATCGTGCTCGCACTCGGGATGCTGGTGACCGCAGCGATCGCGGCGCTCCCGACGCCCAACGTCGCCCCGCTTGGAGTGGTCTCACGCGCAGTGGACGACACGGCCCAGGGGATAGGAGCGCACTTCAGCAGGCTGTTCAGCGCGCTGCCGTCCCGCCGGGACTACAAGACCATCACGTTCGAGCAAGAGACCCGGTTCCAGGGAAACCCCGAGCTCACGGACGAACTGCTCTTCCTCGTGACCGGCCCCCGGGCATACTGGCGCGCCCGCTCCTACGCGGTCTACACCGGCAGCGGATGGGAGACCGCCGAGGAGTCCGAGTTCGTTCCGTTCGAGGACGTCGCTCCTTCGGACGAAAGCCGCCTGGCGCCCCGGACCAACGCGTTCCGTGTCGCCGCCGCAACCGACACGCTCTTCTCGGGCGGGCTGCCCGTCGACTTCGACGAACCCGCCGAGGCGTTGACGACCCCCACATCCGGCCCCGGGGCGGTGCAGGTGCGCTTCTCCAAGGGCCGGGAGTACTTCCCGACACGCGTCAACATGAGCTACATCAGCACCGGGCTCGAATCGATCGCAACCCCGTTCGAGCTGCGAAGGGCAGGCGAGGAGTACCCGGAGTGGACAGAGGCCTACCTCCAGCTGCCCGGCACGCTGCCCGACCGCGTGCGCGTGCTTGCCGAAACCCTCGTTACGAATGAAGAGAGCCCCTTCGACAAGGCGGTGGCCATCCGCAACTACCTCCGCCGGGTGCCGTACAACCTGGACATCAGTGCCCCGCCGGAGGACGCGGACGGGGTGGACCACTTCCTCTTCGAGCTTGGGGAGGGATACTGCGACTACTACGCCTCCGCAGCGACGGTGCTGATGCGCGCCGTGGGCATACCCGCCCGATACGTCCTCGGCTACGCCCCCGGGCGCCTCAACACGATACTCGGCGCGTACGAGGTGCTGGAGCTCAACTATCACAGCTGGGTGGAGGCGTACTTCCCGGGCTACGGCTGGGTGAGCTTCGAGCCGACGCCCCCCAACGCCATCGAGTTCGGCGGGGTGGACTTCGGCGAGTCTCCCCTGCTGACGGAAGACATCGACATCGGCGAGCTGGGGGAGCTCCTCGAAGACGAGGAAGAGGACACGTTCGACGTCGACTTCACGCCGCGCAGGGAGATGCCAGCGTGGCTCGTCGCGCTGCTTGCGCTCGCGGGCGCCATGGCGGTCGCCACGCCCGTGCTGCTGTGGCGGGAGTGGTGGTGGAAGCTGGGCGCGCTCCCACGACCAAGCGAGCTGTTCGCCAAGATGTGCCGCCTCGGCGCGGCGCTCGGCCTGCGGAAACGGCCCGACCAGACCCCCTCCGAGTATGCGGCGATGCTGTCGGCGGCGATGCCGGAACAGCAGCGGCAGATCCGGCGCATCACAAGCGCCTTCATCCTGCACCGCTACGCGCCGGGAAGAGTGCCGCTCAGCGACCTGCGGGACGCGGAATGGTCATGGAGCAGCCTGCGCTGGGCCATGATCAGGCGTCTCTTCCGGGTGCGGCCCGCGTAGGGAGGCCTGTCACCCCCATCCCAGCCTTCCCCCATCAAGGGGGAAGGGGCCAAGCAGTCACCCCCATCCCAGCCTTCCCCCATCGAGAGGGGGAAGGGGCCAAGCAGGTCACCCCCATCCCAGCCTTCCCCCATCGAGGGGGAAGGGGCCATCAGGCGTTGGCGGTCTCTCCGACGTACCAGGACTCGACGGCGTAGCGGATATCGTCCTCGGCGCCGCTGATGCCGGCCTCCAGCGGGATGAACCTGATCCGCGGCACCTTGTCCCTGCCGAGCGCCATGTGCTCGGTGGGGACGTTGATGGTCTCCGCCGCTTCCCTGCTGCGGAAGGTGTTCATCGGCTCGCCGCCGTCCGCGACGATCTGCATCTGCTCGGTCAGCAGCCTGCGGTAGAGGATGATGCCCACGTCGGACTTGCCGAGCCGCTCCAGGTAGCGCTTCGCCACGGGCCCCTGCGTCTCCCAGGCCATCTTGTCCTGGTCCACCGTGAAGGTGGTGTCGTAGCGGCCTGAAGCGTCGCGGTGCGGGACGTACTTGTAGGGGATGCGCTCCTGCTTCGGCACGGGCTGGCCCGGCGCGACCCGCCACGAGTAGTAGATGAAGTGGAGCGTGTGCGTGTCGTCTATCGGGACGCGGTACTGGAGCGTCTTGGACTGGAAGCCGCCGACGTAGAGGATCTGCGGGAAGAGGATGGGGTGGCCTATCTTCCAGTCGTCGTGCTCTTTGGTGTAGCCCTCCAGCACGCGGCGCTTGATGATGCCGTGGTCGAAGACGTCGAACCCGATCTCCTGGTGCGGGATGCGCGGCGGCATCGTGGCGATGAGGTCGGGCGAGATCGCCTGCTGGTAGTTGGTGTAGAAGCGGTGCAGCCACTCGACGTGCACCGGGTCGAGCGAGTTCTCCATGCACTGCAGCCAGTTGCAGTCGAGCGTCGTGATGCCGACGTCGTGGACGGCGTCGTCCCACTGGAACGGGTCCCAGACGGGCAGGAAGGGCGCGGGCGCAGGGCCCATGTAGGCGAAGATGAGCCCGCCCATCTCCTGCACGGGATAGCCGGCGACCTTCACCTTCTCCTTGAAGCGGCCGTCCGGGTGGACGGTCTCCTCGAAGGGCTGCTCGATGCACTGGCCGGTCTCGTCCATCATCCAGCCGTGGTACATGCAGCGCAGGCCGTGCTCCTCCGGTATGCCGTAGGAGAGGTCGACGCGGCGGTGGGGGCAGAACCGCTCGATGAGACCGAGTGTGCCCGACTTGTCCTTGTAGAGGACGAGGTCCTCGCCGAGGATGCGCACCGGCTTGGTGGGACGGTCGTCGAGCTCGGCGGTGGCGGCGACGGGGTGCCAGTAGCGGCGCATGAGTTCGCCCATGGGCGTCCCGGCGCCGACCTGGGTGAGGCGTTCGTTCTCCTGCTGGTTCAGCATGACGCTCCTCCTCTATCTGCCCTCCCGGATGGCGGGATTGTAGCACCACCGGATGCGGGCGCGACCAAGAATGCCAACGGCAGCCAGGTTTGGCATCCTTGGTCGGTCATCCACGAGTAAACGGAACCTCGAATCTGGCATCCTTGGTCGCCTTGGTCGGGGTGTTTTCGTGGCCGTTGCCTGCTTCCCGCGACCAAGAAACCAAGAATACCAACGAAAAACAAGTTCGGGGTTGCGGGCAGGGGCTCATTCCGGCTCATTCCGTTGCATCGCGCCAATGCCGGATGCCGCTTCGCGGTCATGGGACCATGGTAGGACGGGAGGCGTCGTCCGCACAACGGGTCGGTGTCGCAGTGGGACGAGGCGGCGGATTGCCGGGGCAGAGGACGGCGGTGATAATGCAGACGATAGTTACACATTGAGGCGTTTTTATTACTTAACTATGACTTTCTCGAAAACCGCGTTGCAGGGTGTTGACATCGAACAAGCACCTGATGCAACATCCGTCCTCGCGTTCCGAACCCCCTCTACCCGCGCATCCCATGAATTCAACGAACCCCCACGAGCCGGACGTGCCGGACGGTCCCGTCAGCCTGACTGTCCGCGAGACGGAAGTGCTGCGGCTGCTTGCCCGCGGAATGAGCACCCCGGAGATCTCGAGTGCTTTAGACCTGAGCACGTATACGGTCCACAACTATGTTCGCAACGCAAGGGAGAAGTTGCAGGCGAAAACCAAGCTGGCCGCGGTCATGACCGCGCAGCAGTTGGGTCTCCTGTAGTTGTCATGAATTAGACAAAAACGTGTCTACTCCGACTCCCCCACAGCAACGTAAGTTGAATCCCGTTGGGTATCCCTCATCTACACCCAGCAGGAGAACATCGTGCCTTACCTTCTACGACCCGCTCTGAACAGGACACTCGCAGCCGCACTGGCGATTCTCGTCCTACTCACCTTCGCTTCCCTGGTAGTCGTTCAAGCGAACGCCCCGGACCCGAACCTCGACACCGCCCAGCGCGACGACGTGGTCCTGGAGCACAACGGCGGCGGCGCCTCAGGGGCCGTCGACAGCGGAACCGACGCGCATGACCCGAACCTCGATACGGCCAAGCGCGACGACGCAGTGCCGGACGACGACGGCGGCGCCTCAGGGACCGTCGGCAGCGGTACCGACGGACGCGACCCGGACCTCGATACGGCCCGGCGTGACGACGCGGTGCCGGGTGATGATGGCGGCGGCGCCTCGGGGGCCACCGGCAGCGGTACCGACGCGAACGATCCGAACTACGACACCGCCGAGCGCGACGACGTGGTGCCGGACGACGACGGCGGCGCCTCGGGGGCCACCGGCAGCGGGACCGACGCGAGCGATCCGAACTACGACACCGCCAAGCGCGACGACGTGATGCCGGACGATGACAGCGGCGCCTCAGGGGCCGCCGGCAGCGGGACCGACGCGAGCGATCCGAACTACGACACCGCCAAGCGCGACGACGTGGTGCCGGATGACGACGGCGGCGCCTCAGGGACTACCGGCAGCGGAACCGGCGCGAGCGATCCGAACCATGACACCGCCAAGCGCGACGAAGCGGTACCGGCCGATGACGAAGGCGGGGCCACAGGGAGTTCGGCGACAGCCCCTGCTCCGACCGGGCTCAGGGTGACCTCGGACACCGACGACAGTGTCAGCCTCAGATGGACTGCCGTAACCAACGCGGCCAAGTACAAGGTGGAGTACAAGGCGAGCAGTTCCACCAGATGGCTGCACGCCACCTACACGTCGGGAACAACCGCCACGGTGGACGACCTCGACTGCGAGGCCGCCTACAACTTCCGGGTACGCGCTCGCGGAGACGGCATTCCGTACTCGTACAGCTACGGCAGCGCGTCGAGCAGCGTTTCGGAGACGACCGACAAGTGCAGGGCGCCCGCTCCGACGGGGTTCAGGGTGACCTCGGACACCGACGACAGCGTCAGCCTGAGGTGGACTGCCGTAACCGATGCGGACAAGTACAAGGTGGAGTACAAGACGAGCAGCGCCACCACCTGGCGCCACGCCACCTATTCCTCGGGCACCACCGCCACGGTGAACAACCTCAGTTGCAACGCGGGCTACAACTTCCGGGTCCGCGCTCGCGGAGACGGCAGCCCGTATTCGTACACGTACGGCGACCCGTCGAGCAGCGTGTCCGAGACGACAGACAAGTGCAAGGCGCCCGCCCCTACGGGACTCAAAGTGACCTCGGATACCGACGAGAGCGTCAGCCTCAGCTGGAAATCCGTAACCGACGGGGCTTACTACAAGGTGGAGTACAAGGCCAGCAGCTCCAGCACATGGCTCCACGCCAAGTATTCGTCAGGCACCACCGCCACGGTGGACGACCTCGACTGCAACTCCGGGTACAACTTCCGGGTCCGCGCTCGCGGAGACGGCAGCCCCTACTCGTTGCTCTATGGCAACCCGTCGAGCAGCGTGTCCGAGACGACCGACAAGTGCATCATCGGCGCTCCCACAGGGCTCAGGGTGACCTCGGACACCGACGACAGCGTCAGCCTCAGCTGGAGCTCCCTATCCGAGGCGGCCAAGTACAAGGTGGAGTACAAGGCGAGCAGTTCCAGCAGTTGGCTCCACGCCACCTACACGTCGGGTACAACGGCGACGGTGGACGATCTCAACTGCAACGCCTCCTACAACTTCCGGGTGAGCGCACGCGGAGACGGCATCCCGTACTCGACCACCTACGGCGATCCATCGACCAGCGTGTCCGAGACGACCGATAAGTGCATACCGCCAGCCCCGACGGGGCTCAAGGTGACCTCGGACACCGAGGAGAGCGTCAGCCTCAGTTGGACATCCCTGACCGGCGCGGCCCTCTACAAGGTGGAGTACAAGGCGAGCAGCTCCAGCAGCTGGCTCCACGCCACCTACACCTCGAGCACCACTACCACAGTCGACGACCTCAACTGCAACACCGGCTACAACTTCCGGGTCCGCGCACGCGGCAACGGCACCACGTACTCCACCACCTACGGCGACCCGTCGAGCAGCGTGTCCGAGACGACAGACAAGTGCAACGCACCACCTCCGACAGGACTCACGGTGGACTCGGACACCGACGACAGCGTCAGCCTCAGCTGGACTGCCGTAACCGATGCGGCACGCTACAAGGTGGAGTACAAGGCGAGCAGTTCCAGCACCTGGCTCCATGCCACCTTCACGTCAGGGACCACCGCGACGGTGGATGATCTCGACTCGGCTACGGGATATGACTTCCGCGTACGTGCGCGCGGAGACGGCAGCCCCTATTCGACCCTCTACGGTGACCCGTCGAGCAGCGTGTCGGAGACGACCGATAAGCCCACCCCACCAGCTCCGACGGGGCTCACGGCGACCTCGCACACCCACGACAGCGTCAGCCTCAGCTGGACCGCCTTGACCGATGCGGCCAAGTACAAGGTGGAGTACAAGGCGAGCAGTTCCACCACCTGGCTCCACGCCACCTATGCGTCGGCCACCACCGCGACGGTGGACAGTCTCGAACAGACTACAGAATATGACTTCCGGGTCCGTGCGCGCGGAGACGGCAGCCCCTATTCGATCCTGTACGGCGAACCGTCGAACAGCGTGTCGGAGACGACCGATGAGCACTACGCACCCGCTCCCACGGGGCTCAGCGCCACGGCTTCGACCCAGACCGGCGTGACCTTGAGCTGGACCGCGGTCACCGACGCCCAGTACTACAAGCTCGAACGCGGCGCCTCCAGCACGGGCCCCTGGACGTCCGTCAGCGACACCATCTCCACCAGCAGCTACACGGCAACCGGACTCGACTGCAACACCACCTACTACTTCAAGGTGAGCGCCAGGGGAGACGGTTCGCCCTATTCGACCACCTTCGGTTCCCAGTCTTCCGGCGACGTTTCGAGGAGCACTACCGATTGCCCGAACGCTCCCGCGCCTCTCGGCCTCGAGGCGACGGCTTCGACCGATACCACGGCGACCTTGAGCTGGACCGCGGTCACTGACGCCCAGTACTACAAGATCGAGCGCGGCGCCTCCAGCACAGGCCCCTGGACCTCCGTCAGCGACACCATCTCCACCAGCAGCCACACGGCGACCGGGCTCGACTGCAACACCACCTACTACTTCAAGGTGAGCGCCCGGGGAGACGGCTCGCCCTACTCGACCACCTTCGGTTCCCAGTCTGCCGGCGACGTCTCGCGGAGCACCACTGCGTGCCCTGACGACCCCACGGCGACGCCCACGCCTACACCCACGCCCGACCCGTGCGTAACTGACATCGGGGAGATGTCAACTTCCACACGGACCGGCAGTTGGACGAGTTCATGCGCGTCGACCCACCGCGCTACTCCTGCCAGCTACGCTCACTTCTACGTCTTTACGCTGGAGAGGCAGAGCACCGTGGAGATCAATCTGACCTCGACTGAAAACACGTATCTTTTCCTGCTCAACGGGGAGGGAAAGAACGCGGCGGTGCTGAAGGAGAACGACGACTTCGCTGGCACCACCAACTCCCGCATCCTGGCTGATCTGCCGCCGGGCGGGTACACCATCGAAGCGACAACCTCCACCAGCCGCAGGACCGGGAGCTTCACACTGCAAACGAAGGTACATCCCCAGGTGGCCATCGAAGTGAACAAGCTACTCCCTGCCAAGGGGGATACGGTGCAACTGACTGCCTCGGTTACGAACGCTCCTGAGGGACAGACCGCGACCTACCTATGGGAGAAGCAGAACGACGACGGCACGTGGAGCGCCATGAGCTCTACGACGAACACGGCAAGCGAGACGTCCACTGATGCCGACGTCCGGACATACCGCGTCACAGTGAGCTATGGAAGCACGTCGCTCACTGACCCTACAACGGTAGTATGGGACGAACTCAACCTCTTCACCGGGCTGATTACCGCCGTGTCGAGCGGCTTCACGGCGGACGACGTCGGCGGTGCAGCAACACGCACCGAAGCCACAAGGTCGTATTTCTCTGCGGAGGGCAAGCTTCGGAAGTGCGTAAACGACGATTCACGCACCACAGTGAACTATACTTCGCTTGCCAGCATCATGGCCGCCTACACCGGCGACACCAAGACCGTCGTGGACGATTGCGACCAGCGAAACAGCTACTTCACATCGATGCAGAGCGCGTTGGTTGGCAGGCTGGATGAGCTCGCTCCCGCTTCCTCGGTCCGTGGACGGCTGTTGCTCACTGAGCGGGGCGCCCTGTTCAAGACGACCATCGGAGACCCCGCAATGGTCAAGCTGATAGCGGACATCATCGCCGCACAGCCCCCCGCCCGGGGCGTATCCGGTTCCACCGGCGATGTCCCCACTATACTCTGGCTCGATTGCTTCAAAGACCTCAGCACGACGCCTACGGATGCGCAGATGTACGAGGCGCTCAACTGCATCACCTTCAAGACGCCGCACGACTACTGGGTGGAGATAGGAAACCCGGACCAGAGCACGGCGCGGGACACTGCACGCGACAAGTACATGAAGGCCTTCTGCAAAGAGACCGACCCACAGTGGGGGAGCGATTGCCCCCAGGGTCAGCAGCGCCATAACTGGATAGGCTATGGGGACCTGATATGTTCTCCTAGGGAAATAAACTTTGCGATACCGGTCAATTTCCTGCCGGCATGCCTGAAGCACGACCTCACCTGGAACGGCCTGCAGGGGATCGTCGGGGGCTCCATGCCTCCCGAGGAGGATAAGATGCTCGACAGCGCATGGTCGCCGAGGAACAAGTTCCTGGCGGATGCTCAGTTCCTGATTGACAACATATGCGCGATGCGGACAGGGGCGGAGCGCAAAGCGTGTATCGCAGAGAACGACGACTACTGGGAGATCGTAGGCACGATCATATTCAGGCTCGTATGGACAGGATGGAAAGTGCCGCTGCCCGTGTACGACCTTCCCTCCGTGGCTGCGTGGGGTGTTGCCGGGTTTAACGATAACGATTGGCCGGTCACCAAGCAGGACATAGAGCATGCGCGCACGAAGCCGTACTTCCTGGAATGCGCCGCTCCCCGGATGGAGGGAACCCTAACGGTCACCCGTGCAGACGATAAGTACACCGTCGACGCCTCGGCCACATCCATAAACCAGTGCGTCGACGACATCGTCATAGACGGTACCGAATGGTGCTGGGAGTACACGCCGCCCCAAGGTAAGAATAGGGAGTACAGCAAGTGTTCGGACGACCCTCTGCCCGCACGAGAGGGGGCGAAACTCGTCGGAGTCCGCATGACCCCCGCAGACAAGGTCCCATGGGCTGGGGAACACTACCAGCAACCGATGAGCGTGACGCTCACCGGATCCGGGCCATGGGTGATTACGTTTACCAGTGGGAGTGACTCGTCATGAACTGGGAGTGGCGCCAGCGGGTCTTCCTTGTCGCGCTCCTCTTCGTCTGCTCGGTCGCACTCGTCGTTGTGGGCGCGTACCCCCTATGGTCTCAGAGCGTCCATCCGACACCGCAGTCCGACGGCTTCTACGCGATCGCGGTGCTCTGTTCGAACATCGGCAAGGGGATGCTGGTGCTCAGCGTACTCGGTTTCCTAGCAACAGCGGGCGCGACCAGGAGGATGGTCCGGCAGCGCAGGGAGGAAGCGGACAGCCCGACGGGGAAGCGCTTGTTCCGCGTCACTCTTGCGACCACAGTGGTTTTATTGGTGGCTTTCGCCGCTGTCTTCCTCTGGTGGGATGCGAACTCGTCCCGCCTGTTGTGGTGACCAGGCAGCCCGCAGGTTGTGGGCCGTGGGCCTGATCCGGCGGGGAACGCCAGTGAGGGACTAAGATGATACTGGTCATCGTGCTGGGAGCGCCGTTGGCCGCCATGGCGGTGTTCTCCATGGCAGTGGTAGGCCTGTCGCCCTTCTGGGTCATTGCGAGCCTGCTGTTCGCTCCGTTCGCCGGCCGGATGTACGAGCGGGCGGCCACGGCAGCCGGAGTGCAGCAGAACCGCCGCACGCTGCGGCGGTCAGGGATGTTTGCCGGTGCGTTGCTCATCGTTCCGTGGGTCTACATGATGAGACATCTCAGGAGCGGGGAGCAGCGCACCGGCGCGTGGATATTCCACCCGCGGGCCGTCTATCTCCTGTGGCTGCTGGGGCCGACCAACTTCCTCCTCTTCCTCGCATTCGTCGGCGTCGTGGCGATATTTGAGGACCCATCGCCGCTGATAGGGGCGTCGAAACCCGTGGAACCAACACCCATCCCATGGTGGGTGTACATCGGCATGGTTGCCGGTCCCTGCAGCCTCGTGTCGCTCTTGCGCGTGTCCGGCACGCCACTGGTGCGGTCGCTCCCCGACCGGCCCTGGAGCCTGCTCAGGCCTTACGCATGGACGACCTTCTGGATGGTGGCTGCCATCGTGGTGGGCGTATTCGCTTACCTGGGGCAGGACTAGGTACGCAGCCGGGACATAGAAGAGGAATGGCGATGAGCGAGCAATCACCGGATGAACAGCAGGAAGCACAGACCGGAGTCGACCCCGTAGTCCTGCTGGTGCTGTCGGTGATGCTCCTGTGCGGGGGCGGGGTGGCGCTGGTTTGGTCGGGCGGCGCGTTCTTCGGCCCCACTCTCGACGGTAGAGTCGCCGCTATAGTGGGCGCGGTCGGCGTGCTCATCGGAGCGGTGATGCTCTATCGAGCGGTGAAACGCCTCAACTGGTGGTAGGGGGTGACTCGTCATGAACTGGGAGTGGCGCCAGCGGGTCTTCTGCGTCGCGCTCCTCTTCGTCTGCTCGGTCGCGCTCGTCGTTGTAGGCGGTGGGGCTTGTCGTACCAGCCATCTATGGGTCCGTGATTTGGTTGGAGAACAGTGATCGTCGTGAGTGATCGGTGTGCGATGGTCTCCGCGGTCGCCTTGGCAATAGCAGCGATCTCTACGATGGCAGCTTGCACACCGATGCCGACCGCGACGCCTGCCCCAGCGCCGACCGCGACGCCTGCCCCAGCGCCGACCCCAACGCCCACGGCCACGCCGACCGCGACGCCTGCGCCAGCGCCAACCGCAACGCCTACGCCGACCGCGACACCCGCACCGACGCCGACACTGGAACCTACGCCAAGGCCGACCCTTACACCGACGCCGGCGCTGCTGACGTTGGAGCAGTACGTTGAAGGCTGTGCCGGATGGTTCCGCCCCATCGTCTCGGACGACCTCGATATGGTCATAGAGGCTATAGAGTCCTACGCAGAGACGTTGCTGCTCATCATTCCGCCTCCCGAACTCAGGGACTACCACGAGGTATTGAGAGGGATGGTCGTGCTGACGCTTGCGTGGGTCGATGCCAGCCAACAACAGGAGGCGTCGCCGGACGACCGCGAAGCGCGCGGGAACGTCGCGAACCTCTACCTGGCGTACAGGGACGCAGACCTGGCGATGGGGCGCGTCATTAACGAGCTAGGCCCGACCGTTGGGAAGATGCTCGAAGAGGCCGGGTGTCTCCCTGAGGGGCACAGCGCGGCGACGGCGTGGGATCCGACGCCGACACCGATACCGACGCCGACGCCCACATCGACGCTGCCCCCGACGCCGACGCCCACCCCGTTCCCGGTTCCTGCGGACTATCGGGCGCCGACGCGGCACGACACGCTCAGCACAAGCAGCAGTCACACATGCGCGTTGAGGACGGACGGCAGCGCCGTCTGCTGGGGGAGAGCCGACTGGGGGGAGGACTCCCCGCCCACCCACAAGCAGTTCTCCTCCGTCAGCGCCGGTCGCGATCACACCTGCGCGCTCCTGCTGCTCGACGGACATGTCGCCTGCTGGGGGAGCAACCGGCATGGGCAGACCGCCGTTCCGTCCGAGGTGTTCGTGAGCATCAGTGCAGGCTGGTTTCACACGTGCGGGTTGCGTCCAGACGGCAGCGCCGTCTGCTGGGGAGGAGAAGATGAAGAGAAACTGTCGCCACCGCCCGACGAGCGATTCACGGCCATCAGTAGCGGCAGGGACTACACATGCGGCTTGCTGCTCGACGGCAGCGCCCGTTGCTGGGGAACCAACGAAAGAACAGTGTCGCCGCCAGAGGGCGAGCAGTTCACCGCCATCAGCGCTGGCTCAGTGCACGCGTGTGGGCTGAGACCAGACGGCAGCGCCCGTTGCTGGGGGGGAATCAATAACGGAACAGTGTCGCCGCCAGAGGGCGAACGGTTCACCGCCATCAGCGCCGGCCAGCAGCATACCTGCGGACTGCGGGCCGACGGCAGCCCGGTCTGCTGGGGAGCCTACAGCGCCTACGGAATACTGGAACCTCCCTCGGGGCAATCGTTCGTGTCGATCAGTAACGGCGGTGGCCACAACTGCGGGATGAGATCGGACGGTCGCGTCCTCTGCTGGGGCTGGCGTGAAGACACTGTCCCGCCCGACGACCTATTCGCCGCCGAGGGTGTGGAATAAGCGCCATAAGGAAGTGCACACCGGACGACACGTTTACCAGTGGGGGTGACTCGTCATGACCGTGGAATGGCGCCAGCGGGTCTTCTGCGTCGCGCTCCTCTTCGTCTGCTCGGTCGCACTCGTCGTCGTAGGCGCGTACCTCCTGTGGGCTGAGCACGTCAGGACGACGCAGGCCCCTGAGAGATACTTCGACTCCGCTCCGCTCAGCATGACAACACCGAGCAGGGCGCCCACAAGGGACACCCCCAGGCCAGGCGAGATTCCCGCCTTCGCGGGATGACGGGGGCTGCGCCCCGCGTCCGGTCCACCCTCACCCGCCGCTGCGCGGCCTCCCTCTCCCAGGGGGCGAGGGGACGAGGCAGGGCGCCCACGAGGGACGCCCCCAATCCAGGCGAGATTCCCGCCTTCGCGGGAATGACGGGGGCTGCGCCCCGCGTCCGGTCCACCCTCACCCGCCGCTGCGCGGCCTCCCTCTCCCAGAGGGCGAGGGGACGAGGCAGGGCGCCCACGAGGGACGCCCCCAATCCAGGCGAGATTCCCGCCTTCGCGGGAATGACGGGGGCTGCGCCCCGCGTCCGGTTCACCCCCACCCCCGTATCAAGTGCGGGGCAGGCTCTAACCTTCCCCCTCAAGGAGGAAGGGACCGAGCAGGGCGCCCACGAGGACACCCCTAGGCCCGCCTGCGGCTATGGCTTGAAGGCGACAGCCTCGCCGAAGCAGATCGCTCCGACCGCGCCGGGGTGGGCCTTCCATCTGTCGAGAGCTTCGCGGGCCGTCTCGAACTCCTCATGAGTCGCCACCCCGTACGTCGTGGCCTTCTCGATAACCCCGGGTGAGAGGAACCAGCCCCCGGCGAAGGCGTGGAAGAAGGCGACGTCCTCCGCGGAGCCGAAGAACTCGAAGGAAGCGCCCGCTTGAACGTCAGTGAAACCCGCCTCGATGAAGACCGCCTTCAACTCCTTCCCCATCTGGGGATGGCCGCCGTTGGCCGAGACGAGATTCGCAAACGTGACCCATGCATCGCTTGCGCGGTAGTCGGGCTCCAGGAACGAGGACGCGATGATGGTCTCGCGGCTGGCGATCATGCCGCCGGGCTTCAGCACCCGCTTCACCTCCGCAAGCACCGCCTTCGTATCGGGAACGTGCATCAGCACCGCGTGGCAGTGGGCGACGTCGAACGAATCATCCTCGAAGGGCAGCGCCGTGACGTCGCCGACGTGGAACGTCGCGTTGGCGTGTCCCCCCGCCCCGGCAGCGGCGCGCGCCATGAGAATCTGCGACTCCTCGAGGTCGACGCCGTGCAGTTCGCCGGGCTCGACGGCCCGCGCCAGGCCGACCGAGATGGTGCCCGGTCCGCAGCCGAAGTCCAGCAGGCGCATACCGGGTTTCAGGTACGGCAGGAGATATGCGGCGTGGCTCTGGGCGCTGCGCCGGTGCAGCATCCGCATGAACTCCTCGCTGTAGCCCATCGTGTACTCGGGGGTCTGGGTGTCGTCTGGCATCGAACGTACTCCTCCTTCTTCTGGCCCTCACCCACGCGCTGAAGCGCGTTGCCCTCTCCCAGAGGGCGAGGGGAGTCTAGCAGGGCGCCCACAAGGGACGGCCCTACACCGGACAGCCCAACCCCACCGGTTCACCCTCACCCTAACCCTCTCCCCTCAAGGGAGAGGGGATCAGGCAGGGCGCCCACAAGGGACGCCCCCATCCAGGCGAGATTCCCTAAGTTCACAAACGAAGTGCAACACCAGACTAAGGTGTTGCCATGGGGAACCGCTATACGCAGCTTGGGATTGAGGAACGCTGTGCGATTGCCCGCCTACGTGCTGAGGGGCGCTCGATCCGGCAAATCGCAGCAACTCTGGATCGCCCGCCACCGACGATTGCTCGGGAGTTGAAGCGCAACGGCACGAAGGACGGCGGCTACCGGGCGACCTATGCCCACGAGCAGGCCCGTGCACGGCGCTGGAGTGGCGCACGGCTGGACCGAGACGACGAGCTCCGCAGGGATGTGCTGAGCGGGTTGCAACTGGGCT
Source organism: Dehalococcoidia bacterium (assembly GCA_965206315.1). GTDB lineage: Bacteria > Chloroflexota > Dehalococcoidia > Lucifugimonadales > Australimonadaceae > Bin16. Next base: position 1,912,367 of record OZ242210.1, on the reverse strand, counting down.
GGTCGCCGGAGGCAGTGGCGGGGCGGTTGAAGAAGGAGCGCGGCAAGAGCGTCACCTCCCATGAGAGCATCTACCGGTTCATCTACGCGCAGATAGCGCGGACGAAGGACTATTCGTGGCGCAAGCTCTTGCGACGGGGGAAGTGGCGGCGCGGTCGGCACCAGCGCGGAGGGAGCAGTTCGGCCCGCACCATTCTGCACCGCCGGCCGCTCTCGGAACGCCCTGCAGCAGTTGCCGACCGGCAGACATTCGGGCACTGGGAGGCGGATGGGATGCAGTTCGGCAGGACCGGGCAGACGGTGCTGATGCTGCACGAGCGCCGTTCAATGCTGCTGATCGCGGTGCGGCGACCTTCGAGGGCAGCAGCACCGGTCGCCAAAGCCATCGCCGCCGTCCTGGGACCGCTGCCACCGGAGTTCCGCCAGACGGTCACGTTCGACAACGGCACGGAGTTCGCCCACCACTACGAACTCCACGCCTGGGGCATCGAGACGTTCTTCTGCGACACCTATTCTCCGTGGCAGAAGGGAGGCGTGGAGAACGCTATCGGACGGATGCGCTGGTTCTTACCCCGCAAGACGAACCTGGCCTCACTGTCGGAGGGAGAGTTCACGGCGCTGTTGAGGGTGTATAACAATACGCCGCGCAAGTGCCTCGAGTGGCAGACCCCGGCCGAGGTGCTACGAGAGCAGGTGTTGCACTTCGAATGTGAATCCACCTTCCCGCCTTCGCGGGAATGACGGGGGCTGCGCCCGCGTCCAGTTCACCCCCACCCGCCGCTACGCGGCCTCCCTCTCCCAGAGGGCGAGGGGAGTCTAGCGGGCGTCCACGAGGGACGCCCCCATCCAGGCGGGATTCCCGCCTTCGCGGGAATGACGGGGGTCAGGCGTCTTCGACGGCGATGCGGAGGCGTTTGTTGATGCGGCCCTTGCTCTCGTGGCCGACGACGCGGATGCGGCCGACCTCCGAGGTGTCGGCGACGTGCGTACCGCCGTCGGCCTGTACGTCCAGCCCCGCGATGTCCACGACGCGCACCTCGGCGATGCCCTCCGGCAGCAGGTTGATCTTCGTGCGGATCAGGTCCGGGTGCGCCATCGCCTCGTCGCGCGGCAGGAAGCGGATGCTGATCTCCCGGGCGAGCGCGATCTCCGCGTTCGCCAGCTCTTCCACGCGCTCCGCGAAGTCCACGCTCATGCTCTCCAGCTCGAAGTCCATCCGCGCGGCGAGCGGCGTCATGTTGCCGCCCGTGACGTGGGCGCCGAAGTCGCGCCAGATGACGCCGCAGAGGATGTGGAGCGCGGTGTGGGTCCGCATCAGCTGGTGCCGGTGCTGCCAGTTCAGCGTGCACATCGCCGCCTCGCCGACGGCGGGCGCGGAGCCGTCCAGCTCGTGCCAGATGTCGCCGTCGCGACGGCGCACGCCGACGACCCGCCGCTCGATGCCGCTTTCGCACGCGATCGTTCCCACGTCGCACGGCTGACCGCCGCCTCCGGGGAAGAACGCCGTCCTGTCGAACGTCACAGCGTTGTCGTCAGACGCCGTGACCTGAGCGTTGAACCTGCGCACGTATGCGTCGTGATGGAATATCTCTTCGGTCATCGAACCATCCTCCGATCTCGATTCACCCTCACCCCCGCGCTAAATGGCGCGTGCCTCTCCTGGGAGGGGGGACGAGGTTCCTGCCTGCGCAGGAACGACGGGGCTTGCTCCCCGTCCGGGTTCACCCTCTCCCTAACCCTCTCCCCTCGAGGGAGAGGGGATCAGAGCGCCATGAGGCGCGTTACCTGCTCGACGTTCGGGGCCGAGTCGAGCTCCCAAACCGCGCCGAGCAGCTCCTCGACCTGCGATGCCGGGAGCGCCTCGCCCGCGAGCGAACGGTACTTCGCCTCGAGCGCCGAGTCGGTCATCGGGTTCTCCGGCGAGCCGGTGGCGTGCTCGACGTAGATGGAGTGCACCTGCCCGCTGGTGAGTGTGATGGAGAGGCGCACCTCGTCCTCGCGCATCGCCTCGTCGATGGTCGCGCTCACCTTCGAGCGCACCGCGCTGATGACGGGGTCGGCGACGCGGGCGTCGGAGAACTGGGCGTCGTGCCCCGCGCCGTCCACGAGCGCCGCTGCGGCGCAGTGCTGGAACGAGAACTTGCCCTCGAGGCCGCGCCTCGGTTCCGCGCGGTTCATCAGCTCCAGGACGAGCGGGTTGACCTCCGCGTTGATGGAGGCGACGTCCTCCGGCGCGATGCCATGCTCGTTGCGGAGGGTGATCACCGCGTCCTGTATCGGATGCGAGACGACGCCGTTGGCGTAGGGCTTCAGGCCGTTGTTGCCGAGCTCCCAGCGCTCACCGATACCGGCCAGCAGCGCCACCTCGTCGTGCCCGTTGGGCGACAGCACCTGCCAGAAGCCACGGCGACCGCCGAGGATGTCGTCCGCGCCGGTGAAGCCCTGCGCCGCGAGCCGCGCGGACTGCACGCCGTTGCTGGCCGCCTTCGCGGGGTGCATCGCCTTCGCGTGGCTGCCGAACACCTCCCGGACGCCGGCCGCGAACGTCCCGGCGATGCCTATCGCCGTGTTCATCTCGTCCGTGCCGAGGCCGAGCACCCTGCCCGCTCCCGCCGCGGCGCCGAACACACCCGCCGTTCCCGTGATGTGCCAGCCCATGTCGTAGTGCCACGGGTGCACGGACATCGCTACGCGGCACGCCGCCTCCGCGCCCAGCACGAACGCCGCGAGCGTCTCCCTGCCGGACGTGCCGCGCTCCTCGGCGACGGCGAGCACGGCAGGCCAGACCGGGGCTGTCGGGTGCAGCACGGTCGGGAAGTGGGTGTCGTCGTAGTCCTGCAGGTGCGCGAGGAAGCCGTTGACCATAGCGGCGTTGAACGCGCTCGTCCGCAGCGTCGAGCCGACGACGGACGCCTTCGGGGCGGCGCCCTCGTCACGCGCCCAGTCGATCAGGGCGTGGCTGCCGGAGTCCGCGGAAGCGGAGAGCGAGACTGCGAGTATGTTGACGAGCGTGCGCTTCGCCTCGTGAAGCGTCCACGGCGGAAGGTCGTCCGTGTTCGCGTTCGCGACGTAAGCGGCCAGGGATTGCGTGGCAGACATGGGTATCGGGCCTCCGTAGGGGAAGTACGGAGGAGAGTATAGCGGGTCAAACCAACATCGATGGGGATGGGCCAGTCCAGCCCTCACCCGCCGCTGCGCGGCCTCCCTCTCCCACAGGGCGAGGGGCTATTGTCATGTTGAGCGGAGCGCAGCGGAGTCGAAACATCTCTCGGGTGACGTTGGCATAGGACGAGGCGCCTCCCCGAGAGGATTCTGCGCGCTAAAGCGCGGGACTCCGCCATCGGCTATCGCCGGACGGCTCCGCTCGGAATGACAGTGCGAGGGGGCCAGACACGCGCAGGCCCCTCCAGCCGTGAATCCGGCCGGAGGGGTGCACGTTGTCCGGAGGAGGAATCGAGGCGCTTAGCGGGCGAGGCTGACCGCAGGCAGCAGTGCGCGCTGGCCCGCGTGGATCTCGTTGAGCATGTTGGAGACGTGCTCTTCCAGCGTGTGCAGGCAGTCGCGGCTGTAGTCGTCCGCGCCGTCGCGGCGCCGCTGGGCCTCCTGCTCGGCGAGGCCGATGATCCGGTCGGCCTTGCTGTTGGCGTCCTGGATGATCTCCTCCGAGCGCTGCTGGGCGGCCTTCACCAGCTCCGTCTCGTCGACGAGCAGGCGGGCGTCGCCCTCGGCGGTGGAGCGGATGCGGCGGGCGTCGATCATCGTCTGGTTGACGATCTGCTCGCGGCGCTCGATCAGCTCCTGCGCCTCGTGGATGCTGCGGGGCACCGCCACGCGGAGCTGGTCTATCAGCGCGAGCATGTGCTCCGTGTCCACCATGGACATGCTCGTCATCGGCATCTTCTTGGACTGAGCCGCCATGCTCTCCAGCCGGTCCACCAGGTCCAGTAACTCCATGACTTCCTCCTTGGTCCCTCGATCGTGTTATCTCTGTTGTCCGAAGCGCTCGGCGAGCGCTGCGATAACGTTGTCCGGTGCTAGTCCCCGTATGTCGCCACCGAGCATGGCGACCTCCTTGAGCAGCGAGGCGCGCACGAACTGGTAGCGTCCGTCCGTCATCAGGCAGACCACGTCCACGTTGGGCGCGAGCTTCCGGTTCATCAGGGCCATCTCGAACTCGGACTCGAAGTCCGCGTGCATCCTGATGCCCCTCACGATGGCCGTCGCTCCCTGGGCCTGCGCGTAGTCCACGACGAGGCCGCTGAAGCTCCGCACCTCCACGTTCGACAGCCCGGCGGCGGCTTCCCGTATCAGCTGCACGCGCTCCTCCGTGGAGAACATCGTCTGCTTCTGCGGCGCCTCGAACACGGCCATGACGACCTTCTCGAAGAGGTACGATGCCCGCTGGAGGATGTCCAGGTGGCCCGCGGTGACCGGGTCGAAGCGGCCGGGGTAGATCGCCGTCGTCATGCCGCAGCCTCCGCGCGGCTGTAGAACGCCAGCGACACGTCGCCGTAACGGCGGTCGTCCCACTTCGCGAGCGAGCCGCAGCGGTCGTCCGCAGCGGTTCTGCTGGAGTGGCCGCAGACCAGGATGCCCTCGTCCCGCAGCAGACCGGCCTCGCCGATGCGCGCTATGAGGGCGGCGGGGAACGGCTGCGTGTACGGCGGGTCCATCAGCAGGAAGTCGCAGCGGCCCAAGCGGTCGAGGGCGTCCTCGGCACGCGCCGCGTGAACGTCCGCCCTGTCCGCGAACCCCGCTGTCTGCAGGTTGGCCTTGATCACTGCTATCTGCCTCCGGTCTGCCTCGACGAACCCGGAATGGGCCGCTCCCCGGCTGAGAGCCTCGATGCCCAGGGAGCCCGTTCCCGCGAAGAGGTCTGCGACGTAGGAGTCCTCGATCCCGTACCGAGCGAGGATGTTGAACAACGCGCTCCGCACTCTGTCGGTCGTGGGTCTCACGCCGGGCGCCCTGGGCGAACTCAGCGGTACGCCTCTTGCCATTCCGCCCGTTATCCGCAGCGCCGCTCCCCTGTCCGGCAGGTCGTCCTGCCGCCTGAAACTCTTGGCACAGAGTCTAGACTTTGTTTGAATCTCTGTTCAATGAAACTAGCTCGCAGGGTTAGCGGGGTTTCCCGCAGCGCTTCCGCGCGCTGACGTTTACTTACCCGCGGGCTACGGGTAGAATAGGCGGGCCGGGCGCCTCGCAGCGGGAATCCCCGCGGGTGCCCGGCTTTCTCCCAACATACCGGAGGGCTGCTCCATGGCCTTGGAAGGGACCTACCTCACCACCGCCGGGCTCCACGAGCTCGAAGAGGAGCTCGACCAGCTCCGCAGCGTGCGGCGCCAGGAAGTGGCCGAACGCATCCAGGACTCGAAGGAAGTCGGGGAGCTGGAGAACGCGGAGTACGAGGAAGCGAAGAACGAGCAGGCGTTCGTGGAGGGCCGCATCCAGGAGCTGGAGATGATGATCGCGAACGCCGTCATCATCCCCGACCACACCCAGGCCGGGGCCAGTTCGGACGTCGTCGAGCTCGGCTCGATCGTCGCCGTACAGATGGGGAAGGGGAAGAAGGCCAGCACCTACACCATCGTCGGCAGCACGGAAGCCTCCCCCACGGACGGTCGCATCTCCAACGAGTCCCCGCTCGGGAAGGCTCTCCTGGGAAAGAAGGCCGGGGAGAAGGTGGAGTTCAAGACGCCCTCCGGCTCTCAGTCCATCACCATCGTCTCCGTTCAGTAGAACGGAACTTCTCAACCGGAGACGCTCATGCCTCAACGCGGAGACGAGTTGCTCGCCAGCCGCCGAGCCAAGCTGGAGCGGCTGCGCCGGCGCGGCATAGACCCCTACCCCGCCCGCTTCCATCGAACGCACACGACGGCTGAAGCTACGCGCGCCTTCGCCGACGCCGAAGCCGCGGGCGGCGACGGCCCCGCGGCCACGGTCGCAGGACGCGTCGTGCGCCTCCGGCGGATGGGCAAGGCGTCGTTCGCGGACGTTGAGGACTCGGAAGGGCGGCTGCAGCTGTTCATCCGCAGCGACGCACTCGGCGACGACTACGCGCTGGTGGACGACCTCGATCTGGGCGACTTCGCGGGCGCGTCCGGCACGCTGATCCGCACGAAGATGGGCGAGATATCGCTCGCCGTGGAGAGTCTCACGCTGCTGGCGAAGGCGCACCGGCCTCCGCCGGAGAAGTTCCACGGCCTGCGCGACGTGGAGCAGCGGTACCGGCAGCGCTACCTGGACCTCATCTCCAACCGCGAGGTGCACGAGACGATGCGCGCCCGCAGCCGCATCATCTCCGCCACCCGCGCCTTCTTCGACGCGCGCGGCTTCCTGGAGGTGGACACGCCGGTGCTCGTGCCCGTACCCGCAGGCGCGATGGCCCAGCCATTCGTCACCCGGCACAACGCGCTCGACCGCGAGATATACCTCCGCATCGCAACGGAGCTGTACCTGAAGCGCCTCATCGTCGGCGGCATGGACAAGGTCTACGAGATAGGCCGCGTCTTCCGGAACGAGGGCATCGACGCCTCGCACAACCCCGAGTTCACGTCGCTCGAATCGTACGAGGCGTACGCCGACTACAACGACGTGATGCGGCTCGTAGAGACGCTCGTGCCGCAGGTCGCGCTAGAGGTCACGGGCGGCACGAATATCGAGTACGGCGGCGAGGTCATCCGGCTCACGGGGCCGTGGCCGCGCGTCTCGCTCCACGACGCCATCGAGCAGTACGCAGGGGTGAACCTGGACGACCACCCGGACGCCGCGTCGCTCGCCGACAAGATGCGCGCCACCGGCGTCGCAGCCACATACGCGGAGAGCCGGGGCAGGCTCATCGACAAGCTGGTCGGCACGTTCGTGGAGCCGAAACTGGTGCAGCCGGCGTTCCTCGTCGACTACCCGGTCGAGATGTCGCCGCTCGCCAAGGCGAGCCCGGACAACCCGCGCTACACGGAGCGGTTCGAGGCGTTCGCCGCAGGCATGGAGATCGCCAACTCGTTCACGGAGCTGAACGACCCTGACGTGCAGCGCGAGCGGCTCGCCGAGCAGGAGGAGCTGCGGAAGCAGTACCAGGGCGAGGACCTCGACCGGATGGACGAGGACTTCCTCACGGCGCTGGAGCACGGCATGCCGCCGACCGGCGGGCTCGGCATCGGCATCGACCGGCTCGTGATGCTGCTCACCGGGCAGACGACGATCCGCGACGTGATGCTCTTCCCACAGGTGCGCTCGACGTCGGCCATAGAGTGGAATATCAGCCTAAGCAGGGCCACCGGGAGCGCGGGAAGGGCCGATGAGCAACCGGCTGAAGAGGTTCCGGATGCTTAGCACGAACCTGCTGCGCCGCAGCCCGGAGACCATCGCCCGCTCGCTGGAGCGCCGGGGCGAGGACTCCAGCGTCGTGGCGGATCTCGCGCGGACGGACGAGCAGTGGCGGCAGGCGCTGAGCGAACTCGAAGATCTGCGCGCGCGCCGGAACGAGGCGAGCCGCGCCATCGGCGACCTGATGAAGAGCGGCGCGCGCGAGGAGGCCGACACACGCAAGGAAGAGGTCCGCGTCCTCGGCGAGCGTCTCAAGACGCTGGAGGACGAGTCACGCACGCTGGAGACCTCGTTCCGCGAGACGATGCTCACGCTCCCCAACATCGTCTCGGACGCCGTGCCGGAAGGCGAGGACGAGACCGCCAACATCGTCGTGCGGGAGGAGGGCGAGAACCGCTCCTACGACTTCGAACTGAAGCCGCACTGGGAGCTGTCGGAGTCGCTTGGCGTCACCGACTTCGAGCGCGGGGCGAAGCTCTCCGGGCGGATGTTCTACGCGCTCGGCGAGGCGGGCGCGCGGCTTCAGCGGGCCGTCGTGCAGTGGATGCTCGACCTGCACCGGGAGCGGCACGGGTACGAAGAGCGCGGCGTGCCATTCCTCGTCCTGGGTCAGACGATGGTGAACAGCAGCAACCTGCCGAAGTTCGCCGACGCACTGTACCGCGACGCGGAGGAGGACCTGTGGCTCATCCCGACGGCGGAGGTGCCGCTGACCAGCCTGCACGCCGACGAGATACTGCCGCCCGGGTCGCTGCCCATCAAGTACATGGCGCACACGCCCTGCTTCCGGCGGGAGCGCGCCGCCGCGGGCTCGCAGGTGCGCGGCCTCAAGCGGCTCCACCAGTTCGAGAAGGTCGAGATGTACCAGTTCGTCGAGCCGGAGCAGTCGCCCGCGGCGCTGGACGAACTCGTGGAGCACGCGTCGGACATCGTGCGCGGTCTCGGCCTGCCGTTCCGCATCCTGCAACTGTGCAGCGGCGACCTCGGCTTCGCTTCGACGCTGAGCTACGACGTGGAGATATGGACGCCCGCCAGCGAGGAGTGGCTGGAGGTCAGCTCCTGCTCCAACTGCACCGACTTCCAGGCGCGGCGCGCCAACATCCGCTACCGGAAGGAGCACGGCGCGCGCCCGTACCTCGTGCATACGCTCAACGGCTCCGGCCTCGCGCTGCCCCGTGTACTCATCGCCCTGCTGGAGACGTACCAGCAGCCGGACGGCTCCGTTCGCCTGCCGGACGCGCTCGTGCCGTACATGGGCGGCCAGCAGACGCTCAAGGCTACCCCGTGACACCTGAACATCTCGTTGACCAACTTGCTGGGGTGCGTCTGCCCCACGTGTTCAATCCCTATGCAGACACAGACATATGCGCAATCCATGACGCCCCTGATGCACCGAGCATCCGCAGGGCCAATCTTGTAGCGTGTCTGAAGAGTTGGCAGAAGGTGAAGGTCGAAGAGGTGTGGATAGGACTTGAGCCTGGCTACCTCGGAGCGCGAAGAACTGGCATACCCTTCACCGACGAGATGCACCTGACTGATTTCGACAGGATGATTGGAGCCAACCTTGGACTGCGAAAGGCAACCAAGACACCAGCAGCCTCTGAGGACACCGCTACATGTGTTTGGGAAGTCATCGAACTCCTAGCTAGGCCCATTGCGTTTTGGAATGTGTTTCCTCTGCATTCGTACGAACCATCAAGCGCCCTGAGCAACCGCCGTCATGGCGCCACTGAACGGGAATTCGGATTGCGTTACCTTGAAGCACTGGTTGAGATACTCCAGCCAAAGCGACTGGTCTCTGTCAGTACCGATAAGCGGAGAGGCCTGGCAGGGGTGCTTGGAATGAAGAAATACCACGGCGATTTCCGCCAAATACGTCAACTCCTAGCCGGTGTCGTGCGTCATCCAAGTCATGGGGGGCAAGACAGGTTCAAACATGAGATGATGAGCATTGACAGGAATTAGTGAGGAGGATCGATTGTACGAACGCACTGTCCTGCCGAACGGCCTCCGGGTGCTCTCCAGCACCATGCCGCACGTCCGCTCCGTCGCCACCGGCATCTTCGTCGGCGCGGGGTCCCGGTACGAGGACGACGACATCGCCGGGGCCTCTCACTTCCTGGAGCACATGCTCTTCAAGGGCACGGCGAAGCGCCCCGAGCCGCAGATGATCTCCCGCGCCATCGAGTCTGTCGGCGGCATCCTCAACGCCAGCACCGACCGCGAGGCCACGCTCTACTACACCAAGGTCGCGCGCGACCACTTCGACATCGCGCTCGACGTGCTGACCGACATGTACAACTCCCCGCTGTTCGTGCCGGACGAGATCGAACGCGAGCGCGGCGTCATCCTCGAAGAGCTGGCGATGACCTACGACCACCCGGACTCCCTCGCCGACCTGCTCATCGACAGGGCGCTCTGGCCCGACCAGCCGATGGGACGCGACGTGGGCGGGACGCGCGAGTCCGTCGGCGGCATCACGAAGGAGCAGCTCGCCGCGTACCACGCCCGGCAGTACGTCCCCTCGAACACCGTGGTCGCCGTGGCCGGGAACGTCGAGCACGAGGAGGTCGTCGAGAGGGTCGCCGCGCTGCTCGGGTACGACCGAGAGCAAAAGACGCTGCCGATGCACCCGGTGCGCCATGAGGAGAACGGCGGCGTGCGGGTCGAGGTCGCGTACCGGAAGACGGACCAGGCGCACATCTGCCTCGCCGTCGACGGCCCCGCCGCGAACGCCGACGACCGGTACGCCGTCGACATGATGAACACGGTGCTCGGCGAAGGGATGAGCAGCCGTCTGTTCGTCGAACTGCGGGAGCGGCAGGGCCTCGCCTACGACGTGCACAGCAGCGCGATGCACTACCACGACTGCGGTGCGCTCCTCGTGAACTGCGGCGTGGACACCGCGAACGCCGACAAGGCGGTGCAGGCCGTCCTCCGCGAGCAGTACGGGATGCAGGAGGGCGTCACGGAGGAGGAGCTGTCGCGCGCCATCGAGTACGCGGTGGGACGGCTCGGCCTGCGGCTGGAAGACACGCGCGCGGTCATGGGGTGGATGGGCGGCCAGGAGCTGCTGCGGAACGAGGTGCGGACACCCGAGGAGGTCGTCGCCAGCATCCGCGACATCACGACGGACGAGGTGACGGAGGCGGCGCGGCGGTACTTCGGTCCCGGCGCGTACCGGCTCTCCGTCGTGGGCCCGTACCGCTCGCAGGCGCGGTTCGAGAAGCTGCTGGCGGCGTAGGCAACCCTCACCCGCGCGCTGAAGCGCTTTGCCCTCTCCCAGGGGGCGAGGGGAGCAGACAGGGCGCCCCTACACCAGGCGAGGTTCCTGCCTTCGCACGCGCTGAAGCTCGGGAACGACGGGGGCTGCGCCCCGCGTCCGGTGACCCTCACCCGCGCGCTGAAGCGCTTTGCCCTCTCCCAGGGGGCGAGGGTTCAGGCACCACCCGGCCTCCACCCTCCCCCCGTGTGCCCTGCCGGGCACCTGGATTCCCGCCTACGCGAGAGTGACGGGGCCCACCGCGCCCCTCCCCGCAGGTCACCCCCATCCTGGCCTTCCCCCGTCGAGGGGGAAGGGATCAGACGAGGCGGAGCCCGATCTCGACGAAGAGCCAGATGAGCGAAGTGATGCCGGCGCTGCCGCTGATGATCATGAGGTCGCGGCGGTGGAGGCGCCAGCCCTCGTAGACGTCGACGTCGTGCGAGGGCGTGTCGAGCAGGAAGCGCTCGATTCCCCGGAGGCGCGCGTCGATGGCGTCGAGCTTCGCGGACCAGACGCGCTCGGTGAGCTCGTGCTCGCGGGCGTGCGCCTCGCTCTCCGCTTCCAGGGCGGCCAGCCGTTCCTTCTGCGTCAGCACCGTGGTCATGCCACACCTCCCAGGCGGTAGGGTTCCAGCAGCAGGCGGACGTCCGTGTCGAGGTCAGCGTCGACGTAGAACGGCTCGAAGGCGGGGGCGCGGGTCCACAGGCGCGCCGCGTTGATGAGCGCCGCGCGCTCGATCGGCGCGGGCCACCGCACGATGTAGAGCGTGTCGTTGAGCGGGTGCTGCTGCGGGGACGTGCCGTTCAGCCCCCGCGTCACCGTGAGGCGGTTGGATGAGACGGTGCGCACGAGCATCCGCTCCGCGCCCGCGGCTATCGTCTGTCCCACCGCGAAGTCGGACCCGTTGGACACGTCCAGCAGCGTCGCGGTCTCGCTCAGGCTGCTCCGGAGCCGCGAGCGCGCATGCTCCAGCCGCTCGCCGAAGCCCCACCTGCCGCACACCTCGTAGCGGGCGGGGCCGCGCTCGAACCGCTGCCGCGGGCCGTTGCCCCGCACCCGGAGCGCGTGGTACGGCGTGCCCCAGTGCTCCTCCGGCGAGGCGTTCAGGGGCAGCAGCTGGTACTCCGACGACGCCCACTCCGTGCGGTAGTTGCCGGTCTCGTCGTCGTCCGAGCGTACCGACGAGACCGCGATGGTGTCGGGCAGCGTCAGCACGGCCTCGCCGGGGCCATCGAACCAGCGCGTCTCGGTGAGCGCGTAGAAGTGGCGGTTGCAGTGGCGGTCGACCGCCTCCGACACGGCGAGCAGCAGGTTGAGCAGCGCAACGTCGGCGCCGCTGCCGCCCGCCGGGTTGTCCAGCAGCGACACGTCCTTCAACTTGGTCAGGTCTCCGTACAGCGAGCGGTATGCTTCCGTGCCCATGATCAGCGCTCCTCCGTGTATTCGACGATGAACTTGTGGGACGTGGTCGGCCGCGTTATCCATCGGAAGCTGAGCGGCTCGTTCCTCGCGCCCGCCGGGCCAGCGCCCCGTCCCCACGTGCGGGTCGAGCCCGAGCCGTGGTCCGGCACGCGGACGTAGTCGATCGCCTTGCGCGCGCTCGACGCGATGGTCGCGCCCGTGCCGAAGTAGACCTCGCAGAAGTGGAGGTTGTCGGACGTCGGCTGGTGGATGGTGAGGTTGATGAGGCGCAGCCGTTTGCCCGTGCCGGGGCGCAGAAGTGTGCGGCGGGTCGTGGTCCGCTGCGAATCGCTGAAGAACATCGTCTGCGTGTCGGACAGGTCCACCAGGTAGCCGGGCGTGTAGCGCCGCAGGCCGTCCTGCCGCGCCGCCCTCGGGCGCACCGTGGGCGCGTAGTCGCTTCTCCGTCGTTGCTCGTCTGCCATCGCTCCTCCTTCTCACGCCGGAGACACAGAAAGCCCCCGGCCTCGTCTGATGACCGGGGGCTCGTCCCCTCGCGCAGTTCCGTGGGGGTCATCCCCACTCGATAGGTTGTACGACCAGCCTACACCCGCCCTGCCCGACCTCGTAAGGGGCGCGTGTCACAAATCTCACGACTCACATGGATGGGCAGGGTGGGGTCAGAAAGTTTTTCGCGATTCGCTCGTAACGAGAGGGTCCAAAGAGGCTCATTCGTCTGTTCTAGTGAGCCTTTCCGAGCCCTTTTGAGCCGGCCGTGGTGCTCCGCTGGCCCGTCTGGCTGGCCTGTGACTAAGACAGCGTACGCGGTCATGGGGCGACGGCGAAAGGGGCGGGTGTCACAGTGGAGGGATGTGCTAGCCTTCCCCGCACGCTGCCTTATCCAACCTGCAGCGGGATGTGGAGCATGCTTGGGTTTCCATGCGGCTGGTAAACAAATAGCCAGGACGGGCCTGGTCAGCGCAATCGCTGTCGTCGTGCTGGTGGCCTGCAACGGAGAACCACAAACCGTTCCTGTAGTCGACGCTCCCGGTCCAACCCCAACGAGCATTCCCTTTCCCATCCCCACGCCGACCGCCACTCCGACGACGATACCCATCACCCAGCCACCGCCTAAGGCCGGCACCCCCGCACCATTGCCGACCAACACCCCGGCACCATCAGCAATCAACACTCCGACAGCCGTCCCCACCGCACCCTCTACGCCAGAACCGGCCAGCACGCCAACGCCAGAGCCGACAATCGATCTCGTACTCGACGCCACGGCAGAGGTGAGCGGCTACTGGTCCGACGGCAGCGCCGATGTCGACCTCACTGCAACGTTGCAGAACCGAGGTGGAATGCGATTGGACGAGCCCGTCCAAGTAGCCGTGACCTGCACCCACGATGGCGCAACCCTGGAGGGTTGCGACGAGATGTTCAGCCTGTCACTCCCCGGGTACGAGCCCGTCAGCAACACTCTCACCCTGCGCGTGCCTGCGGGCGAGAATTCCATCGGGTTCGCGTATGGCAGCGACCAGACGCAGACGATAAGCGTCGCCGTCCCCGAACGCATCCTCGGCGTCGATCGAGGCGCCTGGGAATGCTTCAGCGATACGTCGAACGTCGGTACGGCCTGGGAGGAGGATGAAGGCACCGGATGTGGAGCATGGGGAGAGCAGACCGTTTTCAAATGGGACCAGCGCTCACCGGTCCGTATCTCGGCCAGCGGGCCAGATAGCTTCGTCGCCGAATTCAAAGATGTCATCGACGAACTGGCCCCCGTGCTGAACCTCCGGTTCGACTGGGTCGATACAGGAGCCGGTGCTGACGTCGCTGCCTATGTAGGTCTGACCATCTCTGAGGCGGAGTTCCAAGGAGTCTTCTGCCGCACACTTGAGGTTCTCGGTTGCGCAAACACAACCAGAGAGTCGGGAGAGATAGTCTCGAGCGAGATCCTGGTATTCAATCGCTGGCCCAACAGGGGGACTGAACTCCAAGACTTCGGCGAATGGTACCGAACGCGATTCAGAGCAGCGATGATCCATGAGGCGGTGCACGCCTTCACCCTGATGGGACACCGGACCGAGCTGCTCAGCATCATGAATAGCGCTGTCCACGAACGGGCGGCGTTGAGTCCTATGGATGAAGCGCTACTGCGGCTGCACGGACACCAACTCATCGAGCCCGGCATGGACTGGCCCGACATCGAGCGCCTCATCGTACTCAATGATGAGCTTCTCGACCCGCAGCAGGCCGATGCCCCGCTGGCGGCCTGGACCCTTGTATCCGATGCCTACAAAAGACTCAGGGATGCGACGTCCGCAAGCTTCAGGGTCCGAACTTCATCCTCCGATTGCCCGGAAGTGTTCGGCTGGGCAGATTACGCCGTGGGGAACCTGACAGCTGCGCACCCCTATTTCGGGTGGGTGCGCATCGACGACGGCGGAGGGGCGGTCTACGCGCTGCAACCCGGTCATGCCACGCCTGAGTACTGGCGTCAGTCCCAGTCAGGTTGGTCCAGGGCCAACCTCGGTCAGCATGCTTCCGGCATCCCCGGCTGGCGTGGGGACCTGTCCGACCCCCATCACCTCCTAGAGAGCATCCTCTACTATGCGGATTGGTCAGAGGCAGACATCCCAACAGACGCCAACGGTCGAGCGCTGCTCCGGTTCACATTGGACATGAGCGATACGGTCAACCATGCCTCCGCTCGAAGTGTGGATATCGTCCTGCTCATCAATCGGGAAACCGGCGCCCTGTCGGAGTACACGTCGAACTGGGAAGTGCCAGGCGCAGCCTGCGATACCTATCAGGTCGAAGCCGTGGATGGCCGATACGGTACCGACTTCACGTTCCCCGACGCTGTGCGGCGAAACTCGGACCTCATCCATGAATGCGACGTGCCATCCCTTGGCCTCGTCAGCGGATACACGCGGCGCTCCGAGGAATGGCTCAGGGAATGCGGTCTCGATCCGGCGGCTGAAGGCTATGCGCGCTCGTTCAGGTTCTCACTGGACGGTTGGTCCTTCGTGCGGTTTGAATTAGCCTCCTATGACGACGTAGCCCTCAGGTTGCTCAGGGACGATGGCTCTGGGAGCACCGTGGTTGAGATGGATGCCGCAGGGTATCTCAAGGGTGGGTACGGCATTCCGGATGATGCAGACAGGCTGCGCTGGGCCCAGATTTCCCTCCCGCGAGGGGCATATGTCGTCCAGGCCCAAACGACAGACCGGGCGGCGCCGGGAGATTTCACGCTAACGCTCACGGCACAGCGAACGCCACCCCCACCCTACCGGTTCAAATCCATAACAGTTGCAGGGAACCGCACGTGCGGCCTGCTCACGGACGGCACACCCCTCTGCTGGGGAAGGAGGAACGTCGAAGGAGCAGGCGCCGAGACGCCCGAGGGGAGATTCAGCGCGATCAGCGCCAGCGTCGAGCATGTATGCGCTCTTCAGGAAGACGGAACGCCTGTATGCTGGGATTTTGCGGAAGAGGGCGCCCACACCTGCGAACCTGTTTCGGGCCACATCCGCTGCACGCCGGTTGAGCAGGAGCCGGCCCCCACCCCACCACCCGAGAGAGACCTCGGCTTATACGTGAGCCGCTTCGTGGGAGTGACGCCGGGTTACTTCGACAACACGCCGCCAACGGGTGAGAGGCTTACGTCGATAAGTGCCGGATGGGTGCACACCTGCGGACTGCGCCAGGACGGCACGGCCGTCTGCTGGGGGAGCAACCAGCACGGGAAAGCGTCGCCCCCGCCGGGTGAACAGTTCAAAGCCATTAGTAGCAGCGTCAACTACACGTGCGCCCTGCGCCAGGACGGCACACCCGTGTGCTGGGGGAGCGATGACAATGGTGTGGCTTCGCCGCCAGAGGGTGAACGCTTCGTCGCCATCAGCGCCGGAGAAAACAACTCCTGTGGGATGCGGGAAGACGGCACGGTCGTCTGCTGGGGCACTGGGGGATTCCGGGTGTGCGAAGTCCTTCCGACCGGCTTCCGGCATTGCTCTACTGTCGGGACCTTCGAGCCCGTGCCGTTGTCACCACCGTCAACTCAGCGGTTCGCCGCTCTCAGCCCCGGAGACCCCGTTTGCGCTCTGCGGTCAGACGGTTCAGCCTTCTGCTGGGCCGACGGCCTTCACGGTCTGGAACCACCCGATAACGAGTTTTTTGCGTCTATCTCCTCATCGTCCACGCACGCCTGCGCTCTGCGATCGGACGGCACGGCCGTCTGCTGGGGCCAGGACCGGTTCGGACAGGCCTCCCCGCCCTCAGGGGTCAGCATCGGCGATCAGGCACCGAGGGTCCCCACCGGTCTCGTCTCGATCAGCAGCGGGGGCCACCACACGTGCGCGCTGGATGCGAGCGGCAACGCCACTTGCTGGGGGCCGCCCTGGTGGTCCGGACGGTTCACCGAACGGTTCACGTCCATAACTAGCGGCGAACGGCACTCCTGCGGCCTCCGCCCCGACGGCAGCGTCGTGTGCAGCGGCACCAACGACGAAGGCCAGGCGTCGCCGCCCGAGGGCGAACTGTTCACCTCGCTCACGAGCGGCTTTGCCTACACGTGCGGCCTGCGTCCTGAGGGAACCGTCGCTTGTTGGGGAGGCAGCAAGACGGGGTCTCCATTGCCACCGGAGAATGAGCGGTTCGACTCCATCAGCGCAGGGGGGGCGCATGCCTGTGGCCTGCGTTCAGATGGCTCGGCGAGATGCTGGGGAGATAACCAGTTCGGACAGGCATCGCCACCCCGAGGTCAGACCTTCGTGTCCATCGCCAGCGGCAGTTGGCATACCTGCGGCATCCGCACAGACAGAACCGTCGCTTGCTGGGGTCGAGATGAGGATGAGCAGGCAACGCCGCCACGAAGCGGACCGATTACGTCCGTCAGTGGAGGGTGGGCCCATACATGCGCGCTCCGTCGAGACGGGACGGCAGTGTGCTGGGGAGCTGACGGATATGGACAGGCATCACCACCTGAAGATGAGGCGTTCATAGCGATCAGCTGCGGGGGCAACCACGCCTGCGGTATCCGCGCCGACGGGACCGCTGCTTGCTGGGGCAGGGACAACTTCCGCCAGTCCTCGCCGCGCGGTTAGCGCCCCGGCCCGGCCCACTCACCCCCCGAAGCGGGCGCGGAGGTCGTTCTTGAGGACTTTGCCGAGGGCGTTGCGGGGGAGCTCCGAGACGAAGACGACGTGCTCGGGGCGCTTGAAGCGTGCGAGTGTGTGGCAGGCGTCGAGCAGCGCATCCTCCGACGGCGCGGCGCCCGGCGTCGGGACGACGACCGCCATGACGCGCTCGCCCCAGGTCTCGTCCGGCACGCCGATGACGGCGCACTCCTCGACGCCGGGGCAGGCGTGCAGCAGGTGCTCGACCTCCTCCGGCGCGACCATCTCGCCGCCGCGCTTGATGAAGTCCTTCGCGCGGCCGGTCAGGTAGATGTAGCCGTCCTCGTCCATGTAGCCGAGGTCGCCGGTGAAGAGCCAGCCGCCGTGCACGGTCTGGGCCGTCGCCTCGGGCTGCCCCCAGTAGCCGCGCATGAGGCGCGGGCCGCGCGCCGCAATCTCGCCGTGCTCGCCAGTCGGAAGCTCGTGGCCGTCCTCGCCGACGATGCGCACCTCGACGTCCGGCAGCGGCCTGCCGATGCTCCGCAGGTGGCGGCGGCGCTTCTCGACGACGTCCGGCGGGCCCTCGAGCACGTGGTCCTCCGGCGGCACCATCGCGATGGTCGAGCCCGTCTCCGTCTGGCCGAACGCGTTGATGAACTGCACGCCCGGCATCGCCGCGACCGCCCGCTCGATCACCGGTGGCGGCATCGACGCCCCGCCGTAGGTGAGCACGCGCAGGCTGGAGAGGTCGTGGTCCGGGAACTCCGGGTGGTCGAGCAGCTGCTTGAGCATGGTGGGGACGATGAGCGCGCGCTCGATACGGTGCTCCTGGACGAGCGCCATCCACTCGCGCGGCTCGAACTGGCGCTGCAGGACGACCGTGCGCCCGCCGAACGCGCCCGCGAGCGCGGCCTGCAGTCCGGCGATGTGATAGAGCGGCAGCGTGAGCAGCGTGCGCTCCTCCACGTCCGGGTCCGGCGGCTCCATGTTCGCGAGCATGAACGACGTGAAGCTGTCGTGGGAGAGCATCACCGCCTTCGGTTGACCGGTCGTGCCCGCCGTGTAGAGCAGCACCGCGGTCTCGTCGGGCGAGCCCTCCGGGAAGCGCATCTCGTCGGCGTCGCCCTCCGCGAGCAACGCCTCGTAGGAGCGCCAGCCGTCCGGCGGCGCGCCGCCGTCGACGGCGAGGACGCTCGCAGATGCGGTGTCTGCGCCCAGTCCCGCGATGAGCGGAGCGTACCGCTCGCCCGCGACGATCACCTTCGGCGACGCATGGCGCAGCGGGTAGCCGACCTCCTCGCCGTGGCCGCGGAAGTTCAGCGGGACGTAGACGGCGTCCAGCCGCGCGGCGGCGAAGTACGCCTCGAAGTGGACGGGCGTGTTCACGTCCATGACGGCGACGCGGTCGCCGGGCCCGACACCTAGGGCGGCGAGCGCGTTGGCGAGCCGGTTGGCGCGGTCGGCGAGCCCGGCGTACGTGAGCGTGACGCCGTCGTGGACGAGCGCGGCGCGCTCCGGCACGATGGCGGCGGCGATGGTCAGGATGTCGTGGGTGTGCAAGACGGGGGTCTCCGGCGGGCTAGCGTAGCCGAGCGGCGAGCCGCCGTTCAAGCCGCAGGCCGTCGGCGAGCGTCATGTCGGCGCCTTCGTTGACCGCGCGCTTCGCCAGCGCGAGCGCCTCGGGGGGCGCGGACACGACGTCGCGGAGCCGGGCCTCGGCCACGACGTGGAGCTGCTCGCGCGGGACGAGCCAGTCGACGAACCCGGCGCGCACCGCCTCGCCCGACGTCATCCGCCTGCCGGTGAGCGCGAGCTCCATCGCACGCGGGAGCCCGACGATGCGCGGGAGCGACTGCGTGCCGCCGGCGGCGGGGATGAGGCCGAGCGACGCCTCCGGCAGCGCGAAGACGGCGTCCTGCGATGCGATGCGGAGGTCGCAGAGGGCGGCGATCTCGAGGCCGGAGCCGAAGCAATAGCCGTGCACGGCGGCCATCGTGGGTTTCGGCAGCTCCGCCAGGGCGCTCCAGAGGTCGCGCGCCCACCGCACGTAGCGTGCGACAGCCTGTGACGGGGCGGTGCCGAACTCGGTGAGGTCCGCGCCGGCGCAGAAGCCGCGCTCGCCGTCGCCGACGATGAGCAGGCCGCGCACCTCGTCGTCGTCGCGCACCGCGCTCAGCGCCTCGGCGAGCTCGTCGCGCATCCGCACGTTGAAGGCGTTGATCGCCTCGGGACGGCAGAGCGTGACGGTCGCGACTCCGTCGCGTTTCTCGTAGCGCAGCGTGTCGAAGCCGCTCATCGCCCCTCGAACCGGGCCTTGCGCTTCTCCGCGAAGGAGCGCAACCCCTCCGCGCGGTCGGCGGTCGAGTGCAGCAGGATGCTCAGGTCGGCCTCCAGCCGCATGCCGTCGCGCAGGGGGAGGTCCGCGGATGCGGCGATGGCCTCCTTCACGTACTGCGCCGCGATGGGCCCAGCGTCCGCGATGGATGCGGCGAGCGCCTCGGCGTCCTCCGCATCACCGACGTCGTGCACGAGCCCGACGCGGAGCGCTTCATCGACGTCGAGCGTCTCACCGGTGAGCAGCAGGCGCAGCGCCTGTCCCCGGCCCAGCGCTCGCGTGAGGCGCTGCGTTCCGCCGTGCGACGGGATGCGTCCCTCGCGCACATGACCCATGCGGAACGTCGCCGACTCGCCCGCGATGCGGATGTCGGCGGCGAGCGCGAGTTCGAGCGCCTCGTCGTGGCAGTTGCCGTCCACCCACGCAACGACGGGGATGCGGAGGGCCGCGAGCGCGGCGACGGGGTCGTTGTCGGTCGCACGCTGCTCGCGCAGCGACGCGCCGATGGCGCTCCAGTCCCCGGAGAGCAGCAGCACGCGGGCGTCGGGGTCGGCGTCCAGTGCAACGAGTGCCTCGGTCAGGGCCGCGGCGTCCGAGTCGAGCGCCAATCGTGCGATCCAGCTGGGGTTGTCAGTGGTCATGCGTGGCTCGACAGGCTATGGCAGGCGAGGCTGCACGCTGGCTGCAACCTCCGCGCCGGAGGTCTCTTCTGCAGTGCGCAGCTCGAACGTCTGCTGGAGGTTCATCCAGAACTGCGGAGTGGTGCCGAAGTAGCGGGAGAGACGCAACGCCGTGTCCGCCGTAACTCCCCGCTGACCCTTCAAGATGGCCGTTATCCGGTTGGGAGGCACAGCCAACGCCCTGGCCCAGCGCATGTGGGGACATCCCCAACTCGTCGAGCTCATCGCGCAAGACCTCGCCCGGATGTACAGGACGCATGCCATTCTTCACCGTCATGCCTCACCTCTCAGTAACAGTCTACTATCTCTACACCGCAGTCCTCCGACTCTTACCCTGTCCTTGCCACGCACCTCTTGACAGCCTGCGCCGGTTACCCGTACGATGCGCGGCGGATTAGCAGTCAGGCTATCCGACTGCTAACAGACGATTAAGGCGAGTGCTAGCAGATGCACCCGCTGAATGCCGAGAAGGAGGTAATCGTGGCGCGAAATCTGCAGCCCTTGGGCGACCGCATCGTCGTGAAGGCGGTGGAGCAGGAGACCCAGACCAAGAGTGGTATCTACATCCCGGACAGCGCGAAGGAGCGGCCCCAGGAGGGCAGCGTGGTCGCGGTGGGCCCCGGCCGGGTAACCGACGACGGCAACCGTCTCGAGATGTCCGTCGCAGTGGGTGACGTTGTCATCTACTCCAAGTTCGCCGGCACCGAGTTCGAGGACGACGGCGAAGAGTACCTGATCATGAAGGAGACGGACGTCCTGGCCAAGGTCGGCTAGGCCCGTGCAGCCCGCGCCCCACGGGCGCGCATCACAAGGAGGAGTCAATCACATGGCGAAGCAGATCCTTTTCAGCGACGAGGCGCGAAAGTCGCTCAAGGTTGGTATGGACACCCTGGCCAACACGGTCAAGGTCACCCTGGGCCCGCGCGGCCGGAACGTCATCCTGGACAAGAAGTTCGGCCCCCCGAACGTCTGCTCCGACGGCGTCACCATCGCCAAGGAGATCGAACTCGAGAACCACTACGAGAACATGGGAGCGCAGCTCCTGAAGGAAGCCGCCACCAAGACCAACGACGTCGCCGGTGACGGCACGACCACGGCCACCGTCCTCGCGCAGGCCATGATTGGCGAGGGCTTCCGCAACATCGCCGCCGGCGCCGACCCGATGGCCATCAAGCGCGGCATCGAGTCCGCAGTCGGGGCAGTACGCGGCAGCATCTCCTCGCAGGCCAAGGAAGTCAGCGGCAAGGAGCAGATCGCCCAGGTCGCGTCCCTCTCCGCCCACGACAACGAGATGGGCAACCTCATCGCCGAGGTCATGGAGAAGGTCGGCAAGGACGGCGTCATCACGGTCGAGGAAGGCAAGAGCCTCGGCTACGAGACCGAGTACGTCGAGGGCATGCAGATCGACCGCGGCTACATCTCTCCCTACTTCCTCACCGACTCCCAGCGCATGGAGGCCGCCGTCGACGACCCCTGCATCCTCATCACCGACAAGAAGATCTCCGCGGTGAGCGACGTGCTCCCGGCCCTGGAGAAGATCCTCCAGACCACCAAGAACCTCGTCCTCATCGCAGAGGACGTCGAGGGCGAAGCGCTCGCCACCCTCGTCGTCAACAAGCTCCGCGGCACGCTCAACTGCCTCTCCATCAAGGCGCCCGGCTTCGGCGACCGCCGCAAGGAGATGCTGCAGGACATCGCCATCCTCACCGGCGGCACCGTCCTGAGCGAAGAGGTCGGCCGGAAGCTCGACTCCGCCACCATCGAGGACTGCGGGCGCGCCCGCAGGGTCGTCTCCACCAAGGACGAGACGACGTTCGTCGAGGGCCACGGCACCGAGCAGGCGATCCAGGACCGCATCGCCCAGATCAAGGCCCGCATCGAGGAGACGACCAGCGACTTCGACCGTGAGAAGCTCCAGGAGCGGCTCGCCAAGCTGTCCGGCGGCGTCGCCATCATCAAGGTCGGCGCGGCCACCGAGGTCGAGCTGAAGGAGAAGAAGGCGCGCGTGGAAGACGCCCTCTCCGCCACCCGTGCGGCGGTTGAGGAGGGTATCGTCCCCGGCGGCGGCACCGTTCTCGTCCGCGCCGCCGAGGCCATCGGCGAGCTTGCGCTGGACGGCGACGAGCTCACCGGCGCAGCCATCGTCCGCCGGGCGCTGGAGGAGCCGATCCGCACCATCGCATCCAACTCCGGCCACTCCGGCGACGTCATCGTTGCCGAGGCCAAGAACTCCCAGGACGACTGGGGCTTCGACGCCGACGCCGGCGTCTGGGGCCCGATGATCGAGCGCGGCATCGTGGACCCGGCCAAGGTCACGCGCGCGGCGGTCGAGAACTCGTCCAGCGTCGCGGCCATGGTGCTCACGACCGAGTCCGTGGTCACCGACATCCCCGAGCCGCCCGCGGCCGCCCCCGGCATGCCGCACGGCGACCACATGGACTTCTAGTCCAATAGGCAATGGGCACAGTAGAGCCCCCCGCCGGTCGGCGGGGGGCTTCCGCTTAATTGGAGGGTGCTTTCCCCAGTCCTACAATCTCTTTGACTACACCTTCCAAGGCGTTGGCAAGGTATTCCTGATTCTGCACTACTTGATCGTGGGCGACGGCCCTTGCCCTGCCTCTCTCACTGTCGAACGTAATCTTGTCTCCGCAAGCGAAACCCTCAACCCATCTGTTCATGATGTCGTTCAGCTGTTGGTTGCCGTAGTCAGGATACCAGGCACCGAATGAGAAATCTCGGAGTCCTACGTAGTGGGGGTTACCCCGCTCCGGGTAGAACCATGCAACCGCTACCGGGCTGCTTCGTATCTCCTTCGGTACGGCTACCTTTAGCGAAAGCGCCTGGCTGCCTCGGTCAACCTTCGCCCCACTCTTGCGAGCAACATCGATGAGGCGCTTCGCCGCCGCACGCACGTCGTCGCCGGGAAGCCGGCCATAGAACTCATCCTCCGTCACCCTTGTCCGCGTTCCTGCGGGAGCATTCTTATCCGGCGGGGCAGCCGTATGTCCGATGACGCGGGACACCAGCGTTTCGGTTTGGTTGTCCCCTTTGAACTGCTTTATCTCGACAGCCAGCACCTCGATATCGCGCATCTGCGCGTTCAGGAACTCCACTATCCGAACGAGTTCAGGAGGTATCGCGTCGGCGACGAATATGAGGCGCATCTGCCTAGCGGCAAGGTTGGTGGCAACCCG
Organism: Dehalococcoidia bacterium; assembly: GCA_965206315.1. Lineage (GTDB taxonomy): Bacteria > Chloroflexota > Dehalococcoidia > Lucifugimonadales > Australimonadaceae > Bin16. The sequence goes on along the minus strand of OZ242210.1, from coordinate 1,889,050 downwards.
TGTCCAGAATTCATCGGCGGTCGAGTACTCCTCTCCCAGAAAGTCTTGCAGTACGGCATCGGCCGGTTCGCCGAAACCTTCGTACTCACGCTCAAAAGCCTCCCTGATCTCATCCTGTGTCCAGAACCGTGAGCCGTTCGCAGCGTAGTCCAGCATCTGTCCGACGACCTCTCGCCGGACCTGGGTGTTGCGGCCTCGCTTGACTTCGACAAGTGTGGGCACGGCGTCCTGATCAACAAAGAGGTGGTCCAACGACCAGCGGCCTGCTCCGTCAGGCGCATCTGCCACTCCTTTTTCGCGCGTAACGAGGAGCCATCTCCGAGCGTTGCCCAGCAATCCAGGGTGTTTCGCGAGAAGCTCCTGCAGGTGATCCTCGAGTTCGAATGGCTCCTCATCCACAGGTTCCAGCGTGTCTCCCTTCTTCACAAAGATCTGCTCAACCATAGGACGCACCTCCGTCGGGCTGCACACTATACCAACACTCAGCCCCAACCCTTCTGTCTATCCCCATGAATACTCCAACGCCACACGGCTCACGTGAAGAAGCCCCTGCGCTCGCAGGGGCTTCTTCACGTCTAACGGGGAGTAAGCTCTGCTCACCCCCGCAATCTCCGCAGCCCGGCAATGACGGTCGCCAGGCCGCTGGCCAGAGCGTCCTGGTGCTCCACGACCTCGTTATGCGTGAGCGTCCGCCCCCCGCCGTTCTCACCGTCGAACGCGATCCCCCCACCGAAAGGGAAATAGTCAGCCCACCTGCGCATGATGGCGTTCAGCCGTTCGTTGTGATAGTCGGGGTATGCGGCGCCGAATGAGAAGTCCCGGAGCCCTGCCCGGTAGACCCTGCCCGGCTCCGGGAAGAACCATGCAACCGTTACCGGCAGGTCCCATATCTCTTTCGGCACGTCTGCCTGTATCGAAACTCCCTGGCCGCCCCACACAACCTTCCCGCCGCTCTCCTGGGCAACATTGAGAAGGTGCTTCGCGGCCGCGCGCACGGCTTCCCTGGGAAGCCGGCTATAGAACTCATCCTCGGATTCGAATGGCTGTGCATTCACCGGTTGCAGCCTGTCTCCCGCCATCACAGGGACCTCCTCGGCCATAGCCCATACTCCCATCGGGCTGCAGACTATACCAACACCCGACCCATACTCATCCTGAAGAGGTCCCTGCGCTCGAAGGGGTTTCTTTGCTTGCTGGTACACTCCCCCCATCCCCGGCTCGGAGCAACGCCCCCTTGCGAACCGCCGCCCTCCTCACCCTGACGCTCCTCGCACTCGCCGCCTGCACGCAGGCGACGTCGACCCCCGCGTCCGCTCCCACGCCCGTCGCCTCGCCTACCTGGACGCCCGCCCCGACATGGACGGCAGCGCCCACCTGGACCCCTGAGCCGACGTGGACGCCAACCCCTACGCCGGTTCCTACCGCCACGCATACACCCACACCTGCAGCGACGCCGACTCCGGTGCCCACACCGACTGCAACGCCAACCGCGACCTCTACGCCGACGCCCACACCCACACTAACGCCAGCGTGTCCCCCAACAGCAACACCAACCTCAACACATCCAGCCACCTCCCCTTCAGACCCCTCTGCGACTCCAGCTCCTACACATAGCCAAGAGCCAGCTTCATACCGGGCAGTCGTCAGGCTGTGCTCCGAACACGGCCGCCAAATCTGGACAGGGGTCACCATCAGCGAAGGCGGGGAGATGCTCACCTCATCGCAGGCACTTGGGGACGCCGCTGTCGTCGACGTCAGACTATCGGACGGGACGCAGGGACAGGCATGTGTCACCGGTCGAGACGACAACATCGGGCTTGCCCTGCTCAAGCCGCTCTTGGAGCCACGCACCTATGAATTCGCCGAACTCTCCAGCGAAGCTCCGCTTCTCGGCGACCGACTCGCGCTCCTCCAGCACTCGGCTTCCTCACCGCATGTGAGTAAGTGGATAATCACGGTGTCAGGCTACCGAGAGGGCGACCCTGGGTACGACTACTTCGGGATACAGGCTGCCGACACCACCTCTGACGGAGCAGTGCTCATCAACGAGCGCGCCAAGTTGCAGGGCATCCGCATGCCCTCCCTGTGGTTGCTGCAGCACGAGATCGGCAACCCCGGGGAGGTGTGGGCAATCGACGCCTCTACGATTGTGGACACTGTGCTTCCCGGATTGCGCTCAGGGGGCATCAACATCGAGACTCCGACTGTCGGTGAGGCCGACTCGTTGCCTCCTCCTTCTCACGGCTTCGTCCTGCACGGTGAGCTGACGGTGGATGGTTCGCCTGCCCCGGCCGGTTCGACTGTCTACGCGAGGTTGGTCAAGGACGGGCTGCCGGATTACTGGACATCTGATTGGACGTCGGAGGCGGGCTACTACATCCTCAACGTCTACGCTCCCTCCAATAGCTACGTCGGGGCAACCATCGAGCTCTGGATGGACTGCCGCCGGGCCTCCGCGACAGCCGTGATCGGGAGAGACCTCCTCCACACAAACCCACTGGACCTTGCCTTCTAGCGTCCACAACGCATCTCCCCCGCCCCGAAATTCGTTATCCTGTATGTATGAACGGTTCGCCAGCGAAATGCGCCTTGCTGGTCTTCGCCGCGATGGCGGCGCTGCTGGCGCTCGTTGCATGCAGCGGCGGCGAAGAGCCGGCGCCTGAGCCCACCCCCACGCCCGTACCAGTGGCGGCGAGCGATGCGCCCGGCATGCCCGAAGTCCCCGCCTCCGTGATGCTCGAGGTGCCGGACCTGGCGATCAGCGCGTACCAGGGAGTGGACGCGCTCGGCGGCGAGGACACCTCGCTGTCGACGGTCCTCGGACAGGGCAAGCCGGTGGTGCTCAACTTCTGGGCCGCGCTCTGCCCGCCGTGCCGCGCCGAGATGCCAGAGTTCGAGCGCGTCCACGAGGAGCGCGGCGACGAGGTTACGATCCTCGGCATCGACATCGGCCCGCAGCAGTTCCTCGGCACGCGCGAAGAGGGGGAGGCGCTCCTCAACGAACTGGGCGTCACCTACCCCGCTGGCACGACGTTCGACGACACGGTCGTGCGCGGCTTCGAGATACTCGGCATGCCGACCACGTTCTTCATCGGGGCGGACGGCAGCGTCTTGCGCAAGTGGAGCGGCATCCTCGACGAGGAGAAGCTGAACGAGCTCGTTGACGAACTCCTGAGTGAGACGCCGGTAGTGTCGTCGGAGCAAGCAAGCGGTGAGACAGACTCGGTGCAGCAGTTCGGCGACGAGTTCATCTGACCGTTGGAGGAATTGGCCGCGGCGCGGTCGCAGGAGGCGTAGCGATGAATGACATGCCGGCCGCCGACGGCGACGGCCACGTACTGGAGAACGCGAAGCGGATCGCAGAGCTCCTCGACGAGCCATACCGGGGGTACCGCGTCGGCAGCAACGCCTCTCCTGACGTGATGCCCATCGAACCGCTCACGCCGCTGGACGGCGTGCCGCGCAGCCTCGGTGGGACGCTCGTCGGCGGACGCGCCCGCTCGGCCGAAGACTGGCTCGCCGCGCTGGACCGCGGCCCGCTGGAGTGGTCGGCGGTCTACCCCACACTCGGCCTGTACGCCGGCTACGTGAGGGACCCCGCCTACCAGGCCACCCTCTGCCGCGCCTACAACGACTGGCTCGCCGAGACGTTCTATCCCCACTGCGACGGACGCATCCTCGGCGTCGCCCTGCTCCCGACGCTGGACACTGACGCCGCTGCCGCCGAGCTGCACCGCGCCGCCGGACTCGGCCACGCGGGCGTCATGTTCCCGGCGGACGGCACGCACCTGCTCGGGCACAAGCGCTACGACGTCGTCTACGAGGCGGCGCGTGAGGCGCGCCTGCCCGTCGCGGTGCACGCCTCCGGCTCGCCGTTCGCCCCTGGCGCGGAGATCTTCCCCACGTTCATCCAGGCGCACTCCGTCGCCCACCCGTACGGCATCATCCGGCAGTTCACGAGCATGATGTTCGAGGGCGTCTTCGAGCACTTCCCGGAGGTCAACTTCGGCTTCCTCGAAGCGGGCGCGACGTGGCTCCCCTGGTGGCTCGACCGCATGGACGAGGAGTACGAGGCGCGCGGCGCAGCCGAGGCCCCGCTCCTCACGCGCGCGCCGAGCACGTTCGTTCACAAGGGCGGCAACGTCTTCGTCGGCTGCGAACCGAACGAGCGCATGCTCGGGCAGGTGCTCGACCTCGTCGGCGACGACGTGGTGATGTATGCGTCGGACTACCCGCACTGGGACTCGGACTACCCCGGCTCGCTCCAGTACATGCGCTCCCGGGAAGACCTCACCGACGCCCAGAGGCGCGGCGTTCTGTACGAGGCCGCGAACCGCTTCTACTACCGCTCCTGATCCCCGGCCGGCCCGAGCCTCTCCAGCGCCCAGCGCGCCTTCTCGCGCGGCACGCCGCACCGCGCGGCAAGCCGGGCCTCGCCCACGCCGTTCATCGCCTGCGGCGGCAGGAGCAGTCCGGCGGCGAACTCCTCCGCCTGCCGCTCCGCCTTCACCCGGTTCACCCACTGCCACGACGCCAGGTAGAGGCTCGTGCCGGTGTGCAACGCGTGGTGACCGATGGCGTGCGCGGTCAGCCACCGTTGCCAGTTCTCCGGCAGCGACTCTTCGATGCCGATGGCGCCCTCGAAGATCACCTCGCGCAGACGCCCGCGGAACCGCCACGGCACGACCTCGAGGCCAAGGCTTCGCAGCAGCGGGCTCAGGTCACCGCCGGGTTGGATGGCGTGGCGCTCCGCGAGGTCGCGTCCCAGCCGGAATGCGCGCATGACAACTCCTCCTGCGCGGGGGATGGGCTCATTCTCGCAACCCGGCTCCCCACCCCGCGAGGGGCGGGTGTCAGCACTTCGTCGTCATTCCGAGCGAAGTGGACACGGAGTCGAGGAATCTCTCGGGGCGGTCTGGCGGAACTGTCCTACGTCAGCGGGCGCGGCTTGCGCTTGCTCCGCACGTACCGCGCGAAGTCCCGCACCTGCTCCCATTCGTCGGCATCGAGGTCGCCGACCTCGTAGAGGCGCGCGAGGTCCGACTCTTTGATGGGCGTCTCGTACTCTTCCTCGTTCAGGTGTCCCGCGAGCACGAGCAGACGCCCGAGCGGCACGCCCATCGCCTCCGCGACCTTCCGCAGCGTCGAGGGCATCGGGACCGTCCCGTGGTTGAACAGGACGCTGAGCGACGCGTGCGGCACCCCCGCGCGGCGCGCGAGCGCCAACTGCGAGACCTCACGCTCCGTGAGCCAGCGTCTGATGTATGCGGCGAGCGTATCGCCCGGCTGTTGCGTCGTCATGGGGTGATTGTACACGCTAACGGCAGCGCCGGGCATGATTCCTGTGACACCGCCCCGTTGCGCCGTTGACACACCTGCCGTCATCATGTCGCTATACAGACATGGTTCTGACGCTACAGCGTCAGGCAGGAGGAGCGACCGATGGCAGAGCCGATCGTCCATGAGCGGGTGCGTTGTCCGCGTTGCGCGGCGCGCGGGATGCGGGAGCTGACCAGCCTCCCGGAGGAGGGGCATCCGATCTTCATGTGCCCGTTCTGCAGGCACACGTGGTGCGAACAGGGGCGTATCCGCACGTCCCGCGCCGTGCACCAACGGCCGGTCGGCGCACGTTCCGCGTCCTTCTCGGTACGAAGGCAGGAGGCCATCGAATGAAGAGAGCGCTGTCCGAACTGGGTACCGTGTTCGCGGCGCTGGGCGTGCTGCCGCTCGGTCCGCTGCTCGCATCGAGCTACGCCGGGCTCGCTTGGGAGGCGCTCGCGCTCGCGGCGGCGTGGGCGCTCAGCTGGTACGTCTGGCTCGCCTCGCGCCTCCGCCGGGAGTGACCCCTCTCCCAATGAACAGCGGCGCAGAGCGAATGTGCCGTACTCTCCTTGACCCGCGAGCGGGGCGCTGCTAGCCTTTGCGCGGAAGAAGTCCGCTACCAAGGAGCGACAGCATGACAAACACCATCCCCAACAGCGCGGCAGGCGCGGAGACCGGCGAGCCCGCCATCACCGTGACCGACCTCGCGGCGGAGAAACTGGCCGGAGTGTTGGCCGAAGAGGGACAGCCCGAGGCCATGCTGCGCGTCATCGTCGTTCCCAACGGACACGGCGCGCAGTACATGCTCTCGCTCGAGGACACCCTCGCCGAGGACGACCTCGTGCTGTACGAGTCCGGCATCCGCGTGATCGCGGACGAGGACAGCGCTCCGCTGTTGCACGGCGCGTCCATCGATTACTCGGAGGGGCTGATGCGGAGCGGTTTCGTTATCGAGAACCCCAACATCGCCTCTGCCGGCGGGGGCTGCGGCTGTGGCGGCGGCGGTTGCGGATGCGGCTCCGGCGGGGGCGGATGCGGTTGCGGCGGCCAATAGCCGCCCCGCGAAACAGGCACGAATGGAAGCGCCCCGCTTGAGCGGGGCGCTTCCTCTTCTCCTACGATTCGCTACGGTCCAGCGACCACACCCGGAAGTCGTTATACAGGGTCTGCTGGCCCGGCAGCCTGCCACCATCGAAGAACCCCGAGCCTATGCCGACGCTTCCGTGCGCGGCGCCGTCGCTCAGGTCCAGCACCGACGCCTGCTCCCCGTTCACGTAGAGCAGGCCTGCTTCGCCGACCACCACGAGCATCAGCGTGTTCTGAGCATCCTCCCTGGTGTTCAGGTTGAGTACCCTGCCCAACCTGCCGGACGCAGTCCCGCTTCCTCCTCCCCGGAGGAAATGGCTCCACTCCCTGTCGCTGCCGACGTATACGCCGTGGTAGCTGTCCGGCCCTGACCCGCGGAACGTGAAGCCGTAGTCCCACCAGCCCGCGCTGCCAGCGTTCGGGTTGGTGAACGTCGCAACCGCGACGAAGTCGCTCGGGCTGCCCGCGGCGAGCGACCGCTCGATGAACCCGTCCTCCGTGTGGTCGAGGACACCCGACCTGTTGCCGATCGACTGAGGCTCGTGTACCGAGAACTCGCGGAAGCGCGTCGACCGACCGGTCACCTCGTTGCCGTCGTGAAACCCGGTGATCACGGAGATGTTGCCTTCCGCCGCGCCGCCGCTCAGGTCCAGCGTCCCGATCGCTCCGCCGTTGAGGAAGAGCCAGCCCTGGTCTCCCAGGACGGCGAGGCGCAGGTCGTTCACTCCTTCCGAACCCGGCCACAACCCGGAGGCCTGACCGCTCCCGACGAGCCGGGCCTCGTCGGCGCCGTCCCGCAGGTAGTGGAACCACATCTCACTGATATTCTCGACGATGACGGCGTGGTAGTTGTTCTGCCCCGCGTCCCGGAACAGGAAGCCGTAGTCCCACCCGCTGATCACGGCGGGATAGGGGTTGTGGAACTCCGCCGCAGCGACGAAGTCGCTCCGCAGGAGCCCCGCGCCGTGCTCTTCGATGAACTCGTCCTCGTCATGGCGCAGATAGCCCTCGACCGGCCCGAACGGTCCGGGCGTGTCGGTGGCCGTATCCCGTCCTGCGCCCGGATCGTCCACCCGCGCGCCCGCTTTCAACGTGGGCAGCACTGCAAGCACCGTCTCCGAACCTATCGCGAAGCCGACGCCCTCGACGGGAACTCCCGTGCCCGACTCCCGGATGACGAACGCGGTGATCCCGACAACCTCTCCGTCGGCGGTGAACAGCGCGCCGCCGCTGTTGCCCACGTTGAGCGAGGCGTCCGTCTGTACCTCCCACCGCTCCAGCGACGCCTCGAAGTTCACGCTCGAGACGATGCCGCGCGTCATCACTGCCGAGTCGCTGTCCAGCGGGTAGCCCATCGTGAACACGTCGGCCCCCTGCGCCGGGCGCGTTTCGCTAAGCTCCGCCGCCTGGAACGACTCCGAACAGCAGACGCTCAGCGCAGCGAGGTCCTTCGTTCCGTCCGAGCCCAGCAGGGTCGCGTCGTACGAACCGCCGTCCTCCGCGAGCACCCGGACGTTGCCGGGGTCGTCCTCTATGACGTGGAAGTTCGTCACGACGATCGCCTTGTCCGAGTCGTCCACCTCCACGATGACGCCGGAGCCGACGGCAGCGCCGGCGCTCACCTTCACCACGCTCGGACGCACGAGCGCAGCGAGCGCCACGAGGTCGATGGGCTCCGGGGTCGGCGTTGCCGTGTTCTCAGGCGTGGGGTCAGCCGTCGCCACGGGCATCGGGGTCGGCGTGGGCACAGGACTCGGCGTCGGAGTCGGCGTGGGTGTCGCGGTGGCCGTTGCCGTTGGCGTCTGGGTCGGCGTCAGCGTCGGGGTCGGCGTGGGCACGGGAGTGGGCGTCGGGCTCGGCGCCGGCTGTGTCGGCGTGGGTGTCGGACCCGGCAGTTCGCCGCCGAACCCCAGGTAGAAGACCGCTGCCGCTCCGCCGGCTGCCGCGGCGACCAGGAGCGCAACGATGGTGAGCACCAGCGCAACGGTGCAGCAACGTCCGCGCCCATGACGCCGTCCGCCTCCGCCTTCCCCGTCGCCGTCACTCCCGCCATCGTCGTCCCCGCCGTCTTCGCCCTCGCCGTCTCCGTCGCCGGAACCGCTCTCCGGAGGTTGCCCTGACAGGGCTCGGAGGCGAGACTCTTCATACTGTCTCGCACGCTCGATCTCCATGCGCCGCCGCTCGTTGAGCCGCCGCTCCTCCTCGCGGCGCCGGGCTATGCCCTCCTCTATCTCGCGGCGCAGTTCCGAGCGGTGCCGGTACTCGGCAAGTTGCTCCTCTTCCGTTCGGCTGAGCTCCTGGCTGAGCCTCTCCCCATCCAGGTAGCCGGAGCCCCAGCACATCGGGCAGCGCTCCCAAAGGCCACTGGACTCCCCCTCGAGCGCAACCTGCCCGTAGCCCCCGCAGGCCGTGCACATGCCGCCGTCCACGAACCGCACCTCGTGCCCCCGGCGACGCCGTTGCACGAGATGCGTCCCGCAGAGGGGGCTCATGCCCCTGATGGCGTACCCGACCGCGAACTCGGTGCAGCCCGGCTCGGCGCAGCGCGCCCGGTCGGCGTTATGCTCGTGCGCCCGCCAGAAGGCGGCAGGAAACTCCTGTCCGCAGCGGGAACAGGTGATCTGGCGACTCCCGCTCGATGTCATGCTCCCTCGCTCGATGCCTCCGCGCCAAAGGAGTGCCTATCGCAAGACACAGCATTTAACGCTAACACGAGCCCCACGGTTTACTGACCGAGGTTGGGCTGCACGCTTTGCCGTACGTACTAGTCCAGCGACCAGACCTGGAATCCGTCATACCTCGTGCTGTATCCGGGCGTCTCATTCCCAGCGTAGAAGCCGGTAGCCACCGCAATATCTCCGCTGACTGTGTTGCCGCTGAGGTCGAGTTCCGCCGCCTTGACGCCATTGACATAGAGCACGCCCGCGCCGCCCATCGAGAGAAGCCACATCGTGTTCTGTCCACCTGCTCCGAGGTCCAGCCGCACTGTCCCTGACCGTTCGTAGACTGGATCAGTCCCGCCCTGGCGGAGGAAATGCTCCCATCTCCCGCTGCTGTCGACAGTGACCGCGTGGAACCAGTCTCCGCCCGCATCGCGGAACCCGAACCCGTAGTCCCATTCCCCGGCACGAGCCGAGTACGGATTGGTGAACGTTGCTGAGGCGATGAAGTCGCGCGTGTTCGAGCGCAACTCCTCCCATTCGATGAGGCCGTCGTCCTCGTGCTCCATCTCACCGGAGCGCTCGCCGAGGAACTGCGGCTCTCTCACGGTGAACCCGCTGAAGCGCGTGGAGCGTCCGGGGACCTCGTTCCCCCGGTGATAGCCGGTCACCGCGGCCACGTCCCCTTCGCTCTCTCCTCGCTCAAGATCGAGCACGGTGACCAGTTCGTCGTTGACGAAGAACCACCCCAGGCTTCCTGCCGCGACCACACGCAGTTCATTGGAGTCGTTCGCACCTGTTCGGAGACCGGATGCCCGGCCGCTGTCCTGGGCGCTCCTTTCCACCGCTCCTTCGCGCAGATAGTGGAACCACCAACCATCGCTGGTTACGACGACAGCATGGAACCTGCTCTCTTCTGCCGCGCGGAGGAGGAACCCGTAATCCCATTCACCCACAGAGTTCGCATAGGGATTCTCGAAGGTGGCCTGCACACTGAATTCATGCAGGTACACACCCGCGTGATGCTCCTCGATATACCCGTCATCGTTGTGGGGCAGCGAGCCGTCCTCCGGCCCGAAGCCGCGCGATGACCCGGGCCAGGGGGCGGGAGTCGCTCCCGGGCCGGGGGTTGCAGTGGCAATGAATGAGCCCTGTCCGGCCTTCAGCGCAGGCAACGCGCCGCGCACTGTCTCAGACGCCACCGCGAACCCGAACCCCTCAACCGTTACGCCGCTTCCGGATTCCCTGACGACGTACGTGTTGATGCCCACGACTTCGCCGTTCAGCGTGAAGAGCGGGCCGCCGCTGTTTCCCGGGTTCAGCGGTGCGTCCGTCTGCACTATCCAGCCATTCATCGAGGAATCGAACGCTACCCCCGATACGATGCCACGTGTCATCAGCGCTATCTCGCTGCCCAGTGGGTAACCCATCACGATGACGTCCGACCCCTGGCGCGCGCGGCTCGCGCTGAGCGTCGCTGTCCCGAACGCCCGTGAGCAGCAGACGGACAGCACGGCAAGGTCCTGCGCGCTGTCGGAGCCCAGGAGCATTGCGTCGTACGTTGTCCCGTCACTCACCTGTATACGAACGTCGCCGGGGTCGTCTTCGATGACGTGTCGATTGGTCACCACGATGGCGCGCCCCGATGGGTCCACTTCAACGATGACGCCTGAGCCGGTGCTCTCTCTCGTGCTGATCTTCACGACGCTCGGACGTAAGCGGTCGGCAAGCTCGGTAAGGTTGGGCCTCGGTGTGGGTGTCGCCGTGGGGCTTGGCGTCGGCGTGGCAGTCGGCGTCGGCGTGGCGGTAGCGGTCGGCGTAGGCGTTGCGGTGGGAGGAACCGGCGTGGCAGTGGGAGTGGCGGTGGCCGTCGGCATGGGCGTGGCGGTGGGCGACGGCGTAGGTGTGGGTGTTGGCGTTGCCTCGGGCGCCGGAGTCGACGTGGGCGTGGGAGTCGGCTCCGGGGACTCGCCGATCAAACTGAAGAAGTAGCCTCCTGCGGCCCCCGCAAGGGCGGCCATGACCAGCAGTGCTGCGGCGAGCAGGAGCAGCGCAGCTACCCAGCAGCGCCGGCGCGAATGGCGTCCGCCGCCTGCCAAATCGCTCGATGTCATGCTTCTCCGCTCAGCGCTGTCAGCCGGGAGCGTCCCTCCAGGGGGCTACGGATTAAGGTTAACACGCCTCCTATCCTCACTGACCGAGGTTGGGCTGCATGCTTTGCCGTAGGTCTATCGCGCTGGCTGGGTCACGGAGAGTTCCACTAGTTGTTCAGTAAGCAAGCCGCCTCCGCTGTCGCACCAGACAATAACGGTGTACACCCCCGGCTTCGTGACGAGGCTGCCCAGCGAGGCGGTAACACTGAAACTATCCCCTGTCTCGTCCCACCTATCGGCGACCACCTCATTGGCGTCGAGGTTCGAGTAGAAACGGCCCTGCCCAGGCGGTTCGAGTACGCGCGCGACGGGATCGCCGCACGATGTCGTGAATCCTCCGCCAAGGCAATAACTGTCGAGCCTGTCTATCTGTGCGGGAGTCTTGGGTGTTGGAAGCGGGTCATAGTAGATGGTCACTACTGCGGCCACTCTGATTCCCGCCTCTCGTTTCACCAACGAGAAGGAGAGCGTACCGTCACTCGACAGAGCGGGCGGTGCATGGGCCTCCGCCGCTCCACCCTCGAAATGCTGGACGAACGTGACACGTCTTCCATTGAAAGCGATGCCGATGTTCACGGCGCGATGGCTGGCACGCAAGATGTTGTCGCGATGCCCCCAGTTCGCATGAGCATCGTCGTACATCATCAACCGATGGAGACGCTCGACTGAGGCACGAGGCACCGGAGTCACGCAATCGACGAACAGCCCGTCACAATTGGACGCTCGCCATTCGCTGTCCGTCCATCCACTCGAAGCCACGTTCTCTGCTGCGTAACTCGTGCCGCCTGTGTCGGAATAGACCATGTAAGGTTTGCGTCCGTCTATCCACCAGTGGCCTTGATAGTTGTGCTGCAACATGTCCTCGGCATGGAGTTGCGCCGCTTCGTTCAAGCCGAGGGCAACAGCCGGCAGGCCGTGGGCCGCGCGATCATTGTTGATGAGTTCAAGCCCGAACAGACGCAGATCCTGAACCTCGCGCGCAGTGAGTTGCTGATCAGGCTCCGGCGTAGCGGTTGGTGTTGCGGTGGAACGCGGAGTCAACGTGGGGTGGGCAGGAGGAGGCGTGGGCGTGGACGCGCCTTCCTGCCCGTCCTGAGGCGCGGGCGTTGGGGTCGACAGGAACTCGAGTTCGACTGGCAGCCCGTATTGCGAATACCAGTAGTACCCGCCGCCGATAGCCGCGATGAGCAGCAGCAGAACGAGCCAGCAGCACCCGTGTCCACCGGACGAACCAGCGCCAGGGCTGACGCCGGTAGCCGTGCGTCCCCTGCCGCCCCCACGTGACCGGTTTCCCTGCGGTCCGGGAGCCGTACCCCGGCGCTCCCGGTAGTAGTCCCTGTCCTGGATCGGCATAGCCGCTGGTTATCGCCCTTACCCCAACGACACCCGCGAGCCTGTGCGTGCCGACTCCACCATCGCGAGCGTGATCTCGACGACGCGCAGGCCGTCGAGGCCGGAGGCGAGCGGCTCGCCGTTGCCCTCGACCGCGGCGTCGAACGCCCGCACCTGCTTCGTGTAGAGCGCGAAGGGGTGCTCCGGGTAGGTCTCGTCCTCGGTCATAGCGTCGGTGCGGACGGCAAGCGCGCCGCCCTGCGTCATCTCGATGCTGGACCGCAGCCCTGCGCGACCGAGCGTGCCGTAGACCATGACGTCGTTGTTCTCGTAGTCGGGCGTGCGGCGTCCCGTCAGCAGCGTCGCGATGGCCCCGCTCCTGAAGCGCAGCGCCAGCGTCACCAGCTCCTCCAGCGGCTTCTCCGGCGTGGCGTCGCTCACGGCGGAGACCTCCGTAACGTCGTCATTCAGGACGTAGCGGAGCAGGTCGGCGCAGTGCACGCCCGTCGCCATGAACGCGCCCGCGCCGATGAGCGACGGGTCGTCCCACCACGCCTGCAGGCCCTCACGCGGCGGCGGCGCCTCCTGGCCACGCACGCCCCGGCACCAGCTCGCCTGCGCGAACGACACCCTGCCGACCGCCCCGTCGGCCACGAGCGACCGCAGCCGCTGGTGCCCCTCGTGGGCCCGGAGGTGGAAGCCGACGCCGAGCCGCACGCCCGCGGCATCGCACGCGTCGATCATGCGCTGCGCGTCGTCCACGGAGAGGGCCATCGGCTTCTCGACCAGCACGTGCTTGCCTGCCTCCGCCGCGCGGACGGTCTGCTCCGCGTGCAGCGCGTTCGGCGACGCGATGTAGACCACGTCCACGGCGGGGTCGCGCAGCAGCGTGTCGAGGTCGTCGTAGGCGCTCGCCGAGCCGTGCTTCTGCGCAAAGGCCTCCGCGCGTCCCATGTCCCGGCTCATCACGGCGGCGAGCGATGCGCCATCCGCCTCGTTGATGGCGGGCGCCATCTTGGTGTCCGGGTGCCTTCCCGTGCTGACGATGCCCCAACCGATGGTCATGCGTATGCCTCCTACGAGCGTGTGGGAGGCAAGGATAGCAGGGGCGGGAGCCGGGTTAGACGCCTAGCCCTCGATGTAGCGGTAGGCCGCGAGGGCTGCCGCGACGCCGTCGCCGACGGCGTTCGCGAGCTGGCGGTCCGAGAATTGCCGCACGTCGCCCGCAGCGAACACGCCGGGAACGTTCGTCTCCATCTGGAGGTTGGTCAGCACGTGACCGGCGGCGTCGAGCTCCAGCACGCCCTGCATGAACTCGTTCACCGGGTGGAAGCCGATGAAGATGAACACGCCCTGCGTGGTGTGCTCCGTGACCTCGCCGGTCTTGAGGTTCCGCAGCACCGTGCTGTGCACGTCGCCGTTGCCCCTGATCTCGTCGACCACCGTGTCCCAGACGAACTCCATCTTCGGGTTGTCGAACGCCCGCTGCTGCAGGATCTTGCTCGCGCGCAGCGCGTCGCGGCGGTGCACCACCGTCACCTTGTTCGTCATGCGCGTGAGGTAGAGCCCCTCGTCTATCGCCGCGTCGCCGCCGCCCACGACCGTCACGTCCATGCCGCGGAAGAAGTTGCCGTCGCACGTCGCGCAGTAGGAGACGCCCTTCCCCCAGTACTCCACCTCGCCCGGCACGCCGAGCTGGTTGTGCTCGCCGCCCGTCGCGATGATGAGCGCCTTCGCCGTGTACTCGCCGTCCTCGCAGACGACGCGCTTCACGTCGCCCGCTACGTCGAGGCTGACGACCGTGTCGTACTCGAACTCGACGCCGAAGCGCTCGGCCTGCTTCTCGTACAGCATCGCCAGATCAGGGCCGTCGATCGGCTCCGGGAAGCCGGGGTAGTTCTCGATCTCGCCGGTGAGCAGGATCTGCCCGCCCACCGCCTTCTTCTCGATGATGAGCGTCTTGAGCATCGCGCGCACCGAGTAGATGGACGCGGCGAGGCCGGCCGCGCCTCCGCCGATGATGATGACGTCGTATTGCGGTTCGTCGGACATGACGTGCGTTCCTCCCTCCTGCCCTTCCCGGGTCTACACGCGGTAGCGGAACCGCCCCTCCAGCTGGTCGCGGTTCAGGCGGCGGTTCAGGTGCAGGCCCTCGAGCACGAACTCGGCTGCCGATGCCGCCTCCGGCCCGCTGCTGCCCGCGCCGAGCTTGCTCAGCGCGCCCGCGAACCCTTCCAACTGACCCATCTCCTCCAGGTAGACGCTGGCCGGCAGGTCCGCGCCCGTGTCGAACGTCTGCCCGGCCTCGAACGCCATCACGAGTTCGTCGAGCTCGTGCGGCTCGAAGTGGCGGTCGAACACGTTGAGGAGCGCGCGCTTGATGAGCTCGTCCACGATCTTGGCCTCACGCCCCTCCTCCATCGTCTCCAGCTCCACCTTCCCGAGCGTGGACGCGATGATGAACGCGAAGTCCGTGATACGCGGGACGGCCTGCCCCTCGCCCTGCGAGATGGCGCGCCGCAGTGCGTTCGCAGCGACCGTCTCGTAGTTGGCGATGGAGACGCGCACGCTCACGCCGGAGCGCTGGTTGATCTCCGGGTGGCGCCGTGCCAGCGACGTGAACTCGGCAATGAGCTCCTTGATGTAGTCCGGCACGACGATGGGCTCCTCCGCCCCCGGGAACTCGTTCCGCTCCACGTCCATGATGGAGATCTCCTGTGCGATCTCCCGGGGGTAGTGCGTGCGTATCTGCGCGCCGTAGCGGTCCTTCAGCGGCGTGATGATGCGCCCGCGGTTCGTGTAGTCCTCAGGGTTCGCGCTCGCGACCACGAGCACGTCGAGCGACAGCCGCACGAGGTAGCCCTTGATCTGGACGTCGCGCTCCTCCATCAGGTTGAAGAGTCCCACCTGGATGCGCTCGGCGAGGTCCGGCAGCTCGTTGATGCAGAAGATGCCCCGGTTCGTGCGCGGGATGAGGCCGTAGTGGATGGCGAGCTCGTCCGAGAGGTAGCGGCCCTCCGCGATGCGGATGGGGTCGACGTCGCCCACGAGGTCCGCGATCGAGATGTCGGGCGTCGCGAGCTTCTCGCCGTAGCGGCGGTCGCGCCCGATCCACTCGATAGGCGTGTCGTCGCCCTCCTCTTGGACGAGCTCGATGGCGTAGCGCGAGATGGGAGCGAGCGGGTCGTCGTTCACCTCGCTCCCCCGCACGATGGGTATCTCGTCGTCGAGCAGCTCCACGAGCGCGCGGATCATGCGGGACTTCGCCTGCCCGCGCTCGCCGAGCAGGATGATGTCCTGCCCCGCGAGGATGGCGTTCTCCACCTGCGGGATGACCGTGTCCTCGTAGCCCACGATGCCGGGGAAGACCGGCTCGCCGTTGCGCAAACGCTTCATCAGGTTGTTCCGGAGCTCGTCGCGGACGGACGTGACGGCGTAGCCGCTCTCGCGCAGTGCGCCGAGCGTTGCCGGTTGTCCGTTCCTGGAGGGTTTCCTGGTCGCGGGCTTCTTTCGCGTGGTAGCCATGGGCGCTCCTGGTGAGGATTGCGCCGGACACCGGCGCCTCTTCTCATTCTACACAAGCAATCCCTCTCGTCATTCCCGCCCACCTCTCGTCATTCCCGCGCAGGCGGGAACCCAGAGGTCAGTGGGGGGTCAGCAATCCCTCTCGTCATTCCCGCGCACGCGGGAATCCAGGGATCAGCGGTCGTTGCGGCGTTCGCTGCGTTCGGTGACAACCACGTTCCCCTGCGCGTCCGGGGCCTCGTCGAACACGACGCGGCTCTTCTTGCCGCCGTGGATCTGCGGCTCGCGCGCCAGCTTCTGACGTAGCAGGTCGAGGGGACCGTCCGCCGCGCAGAGCGACTCCGGCTTGCCGAGCACGTCCACCAGCAGGCGGCGGTCGAGCTCGGCGCGCGCCGGGTCTTCGTCTACCTGGTCGAACGGCAGGAACCGCCGCCCGCGCATCGCCTCGAACGCGGCCTTCGCGGCGGCGTGCTGCTCCGCCGTCAGCGCCCGGGTATCGAGCGTCGGGATGTGTGGGATGCCGGTCACCGTCGTCCTGCCCCTGCCCGACTGCGTCTTGTTGGACGACCACCAGTGCAACAGCAGGCCGAGCGTCGAGTTGCACCAGAGTGTGAACGCGTACTCGTGCTCAGTGTCCTCGAAGATGACTGACGGCCACGCTGTGCCTCCGATACATGGGCGCTCCGTCATCGCCACGATGAGGGACTGGGAGTTGAACTGCAGGTCTACAGAGTAATGCGCCCGTGTCGAGGTTTTCCAGATTGCCGCCGCCTTCGTATCCATTCCCTGCTTGATTTCGCCTTCCGAGTCCGGCTCTACTATCAACTGCCGCTCACGCCTGGCTGCATGGGCCCACAGCATGGGATACTCGGAGTACGTGGACGAAAGCGACTTAAGCCTGCGGAAGGGGCCGCGAGGAGTCCCATCATAGGCATCCTCGTCGATATCTCGATGAACGGGTCCACGGGCGGCTATCTCTCCTACGCGAACGATCGGGACAGGCATGGCCTGTGTGTCGGGCTGCCCCAACTGGACAAGCTGTCCCGCAGACAAGGACGCAGCAACCTCGGCCAGTCCTGTGTCGGTGAGACCGACGAGCGGCCAGGGGCCTGACTCCGGCAGTTGCGAGTCCCAAAGCATCCCGTACCAGGAAGAACCCAGGTGCAGGCGATGCTGTCCGGTTCCAAGGTCTCGCGACTCCAGTATCTGCGATGCGAGCAAGCCCGCCTCATGAGTCGAGGGCGGGAAGCGGTGCAGGACTACAAAGGTCGCCTGAGCCCCCTGTTCGCTGCTGCTGTTCTCCTCACGCTTGTTTCTGGCAATCAACAGGCACTCGGCCATGCCGGTATCAGCGGAAAACGACGCTTCGTAGGAGCCGGCTCCCGCAATCGTCACGACGATGATATCGGCGAACTGCCTGCGCCACCTGCTGCGTATCGCGTCCCAGGACATACCGCTGAGCGCGCTGAGCGGCAACACGAACGCCATAGTGCCGTCGTTGCGCATCTTGCGGTACGCCAGTTCAACGAAATGGGAAGCCAGCCCCGCGTTGTCGTTCGAAGGCGCGCCTCTCGTTAGCTCGCGTACGGTCTCGGACATCGCCGCCTGCTGCTCAGGCGTCGTCTCGAACGCGGCGTAGGCAGGGATAGGTACGTCAGTATGACCAGCCTCGTGGTTCGTGGGGCGCGTGAACGGTGGGTTCATGATGACGAGGTCGAACTTGCCGTGACCGACGCGCGAAACCAAGTCGCGCACCTCTTCCGGCGCGCGCCCGCCGGACGTGACGGCCGCAGCCTCGCCGAGCAACCCCGGCTGGACGCTCTCCGCCAGCAGGTCGAGCGAGCCGACGGTCACCGCCTCTTTGGGTTTGGCGTTCCCCTTCCCGTTGCCGTTTGACCTGAAGTAGCGGTCGCCGTAGGGCATCGTGAGGAGACACTCGCCGTCGAACGACGTATCGGGGTGGCTCCCGGCAAGCATCGCCGCGGTGAGGTGCACGGCGATGTTCACTACGTCCAGCCCGACGAGGCCGTGCTTCATCATGGGCGCGTGGAGCGCGCGCGGGTCGCCGCCGTGCAGTTCGTGCAGCAGCGAGAGGCGCTGGTAGGCGGCGGAGAGCAGCGTTCCGGTGCCGCAGGCGAAGTCGCCCACCTGGAGGCTCGCCAGCGTCTCGCCGTCGCCCCAGTCCGCGCCGCCCGGGGCCTTGTCCGCAGGCAGCGCGAGTCCCGCAAGGAGGGCAGCGGCTTCCGGGCGCGTGTAAAAGGTGGCGAGGAACTTCCGGTCCGCAATGAGTTTCTGGAAGACGATGCCGGTCAGGTCGTGCGACTGCGTCACCCCGCCGAGCACCAGGTCGCGCGCCGTCGGCCACAGCCACCCGAGCACGCCGTTGGCCGTCTGGGCAGGCATCTTCGCCAGCATCTCTTTTGCCGTCCAGAAGATCGGCCAGTAGTTGACCTTCAGGATGCGCTCCCACTCGATGCGGAGGTCGTCCGGCGCAAACCCGTATTCCGAGCGGAAGGACTCCACCGAGCGAACGGAGCGCTCCGACCCTTCCAGGGCGTCGGTCACCTGGAACTCCGCCTGGGCGAGCGACTCGTGGAAGATGAGAGCGTTGGCTATGACGGTCATCGCCATGCGGCGCGTCTGGCCGTCCGTGTCGTCGGCCTGCTTCAGCACGTCCGCCACCTCGCGCCCCAAGGGAGCCCCGTAAGCGTGCCGCCGCGTGAACTCGTCCGCCGCGCGCTCGACGCCGGTCTGGAGTTCGTCAGCGAGGGCCTCGACGCGGGGCGCCGGGGCGGCGGCGCGGTGCGCCATCATGGCGAGGTCGCGCACTCCCCCACGTATCCAGCCCTGCTCCGGTAGGCGCTCCGGCTGCTCCCCGACGCGGCGGGTGTAGAGCGCATACTCGAAGGCGTCCGTGCGGCCTATCGCGGTCCGCAGGCGCCTGCCGTCCAGGTACGTCAGTTCGTCGGGGTAGACGAGGGCGATTGCGGTCTCGATGGTCTTGCCGCTCTGGGAGACCTTCAGCCCCAGGCGAGCTGTCGCATCCTTTTCCGCGCTCGCATGGTCCGCGCGCTCGGCCTCGATCACGACAGGCCAGCCGCTGGCGTCCTCCACGAGGATGTCCGGCCGTCCCCCGCCTTCGAGCACGTTCCCCGTCTGCTCCGCGCGGGCGCGCCAGCTGCGGCGCAAGCCGCCCAGCACCTCGCCGAGGGCGACGTTCAAGGTCTGTTCGTGGGTGGGGCCGGGCATGGGAAAAGTCTATACGACAGGATAGCGCGGCACGCCAGCCTCCGGTGTCACATCCCCCGGATTCCCGCCTTCACGGGAATGACGGAAGGATTGCTGACACGCGCCCCTTTCGCGGTCGCGGCGGGGGAGCGTACGCTGTTCCCGACGGACAGCGACCGGCGGGCGCTGCCCTCCGCCCCCCAGCAGCCCCCCTGTCGCAGATCGTCGCATTCTGTCGCATTCTGTCGCATCGCCGCTGCATTCAGTCGCCCGCGCCGCTGCGCGCCGCCGCCCTTTTGTCGCACGGAGCAAGGCCGTCTACGAGTGAAAGCAGCGCAATGCGACAAAAAACGGAAGACGCGGCAGTTCACCCTCACCCCAGCCCTCTCCCCTCGAGGGGGAGGGGGCGAACATCAGCTGGTGATGCGGCGCTTGCGGTTGTTGAGGTAGTCGACCAGCACGTACTGGCCCAGCTTGCCGGGCGAGGTGTAGAGCGCGCGGCCGTTGTTGATGCGGGTGACGCGGTCGATGAAGTCCAGCAGGTAGTAGCTCGTCTCCAGCATGAACGTGTTGATGGTGATGCCTTCAGCGGTGCAGCGGCGGACCTCGCGCAGGGTCTCGTGGATAGTGCGGTAGGTCGGCGGGTAGTTGAAGTAGGAGCGCGTTCCTTCCAGGTGGGCTGTGGGCTCGCCGTCCGTGATCATGAGGATCTGCCGGGAGCAGTTCTTGTAGGGGGCGAGCAGCTTCCGCGACATGGCGAAAGCGTGCTGCATGTTCGTGCCGGAGACCCACATGTTCCAAGTGAGCGTCGGGAGGTCGTCGGCCTTGATGGGAACGGCGTAGTCGGAGAAGCCCACCATCCAGAAGCGGTCGCGGGGGAACTTCCCGCGGATGAGCGCCTCCAGGGCGAGCGCGACGCGCTTGGCCGCCCCCCATGAGCCGAACATGCCCATCGACTTGCTCTGGTCGATGAGCAGGACGGTGGCGGCCTGGACCACGTGTTCGGTGCGCTTGACCTCGAAGTCCTGGATGCCGACCTTCACCGGCGTGCCGACGCCCTGGCGCTCGATGGCGTTCATGACGGTGCGGTGCAGGTGGATCTCGAACGGATCGCCGAACTCGTAGGGCTTGGTCTCGTCCGTGTGCTCGCCGCCGGTGCCCCGCACCGCAAGCTCGTGGTCGCCGGCACGGCCCTTGCGGAGGTCGCCGAAGAGGTCGCGCAGCACCTTCTGGCCTATCTTCCGCACGGCCGCAGGCGTCAGCTCGAGGCGGTCGCCGTCGCGACGCAGGTAGCCTGCCTCCTCCAGCCGCTTCGCTATCTCGGCGAGCCGGTCGAGGTCCTGGCGGGCCTCCTCGCCGAGCAGCGCTTCGAGCATCTCCGCGTCGAGCTCGTCGAGGTCGCCCCTGCGCATCGCCTGCCTGATCTGCGCCTCGAGGTCGTCCATCGACTGCAGCTCGCCCATGACGTTCATCGCCTCTTCGAGGGTCATGTTCTCCTCGCCCTGGAAGAGGCGCTGTTCGGCGAACTCGTTGAACGGAAGCATCTGGCCGAGGTTCGCGGCGAGTTCAGCCAGCTCGTCGGCGGTCTCGGGGTCCATGGCGGCGTTCATCGCCTCGAACAGCTCGCGCCGCTGCTCCGGGGACATACTGTCGAGGAGTGACTGCATCTGTCCCATCTGGCGGGCGAGCATCTCCATGAGCTCGTCGAAGCTGCGCGGCGGGTCGTCGCCGAACATGGCGCCCCACTTGTCCATGAAGCCCTCGAAGTCCGGCTCCAACCCGTCGAGCTTGTCCCGGATCATCCGGTTGAGGTCGCGCAGCATCTCGCGCATCAGGGCCATCTGCTGCGGGTCCATGTTCTCTATCTGCTGCCGCATCTCGGAGGCGACGGAGCCGAGCATCTCCTTGCGGAGTTCGTCCATGAGCTCCTGGAACTTGCGCCGCGCCTCGGGGTCGATGAAGTCGAAGTCCTGGAGTTCGCGGAGCGCGCCCGCTGTACTCTCGGGGAGCTGATCGAGCCGTTCGCGGTTGCGGTCGGCCCGCTGCTTGAAGAGGTCGCGCAGCCGACCGGCCTGCTCCGCCTCCTCACCGCTCATGCCAGCGAGGTTGTCCTCGATCTCGCTGAGCCGCCGGTCCATCCCGGCGCGCTCGGTCTGGAGCACGTCGTCGAGCCGCTCCTTGAGATCGCGCATGACGGAGTCGGGGTCGTAGCGGTCGAGCGTCTGGTTGCGGCGCGAGCGCAGGCGTTCGAGGAGGTCGTCGAGTCCGGGAAGGCGGGCATCGTCGCCGTTGGCGCCCCGGCGGATGAGGTCGCGGAGCGCGCGGCGGATGTCGCCGTGGTCGATGACGTCCTCTGCCAGCGCATCGAGGAGCGCATCGGCGTCGGCTTCGAACGGCTCCTGCGAGCCGTCCCACTGGGAGTACCGGTAGAGCCTTGCCACGGCGGGATTGTAACCCGCCGCGCAACGTCGCCGCAGCGGTAGGGTGCGCCCCTACACCTTCGAGACCATGTACTCCTGGCCGCCTTCCTCGATGGCGACCGCCTTCGGGAGCACGATGTCGAGCGAGCGGACGCGGAACGCGCCCCCGTTGCGCGCCTCCGGCGGCTCCTGGCCCTCCATCAGTTGGCGCACGGAGCGCATCAGGCGGCGGCGCACCTGGATGATGGCGGTGTCGCTGCTCACGAGGTGCTCGCGGCTGCGGTCGGAGACCGGCCCTCCGTGCTGCACTTCCGTCACCGCGAAGTCCTGCGCCGGTATCGACTTGATGCCGGTGAACGAGTAGTGCCGCTGCGTCGCGCGGTCCTGCAGGTAGTCGTTCGACCTGTTCTCCTTGGTGCGGAAGGTGCCGGGGGCCATCTCCGGGAAGAGCACTCCCTTGTCGCGGTAGATGGAGAGCTCCGCCGCCGTCAGCGGGCGCTCGGCGTGCCATCGCACGCGGAAGGCGACGGCGTGCTCGTCGTCGACCGGCACCTTCACCTGGCAGAGGACAGGGTCGCCGGGGCGGGCGGCGATCATCGTGTAGAAGGGGAGCATCCACTGGTTCACGCGCCAGTAGTAGTTCTCGCCCGCGTCGCGGCGGGCCGTCAGCATCACGCCGTACTCGGTGTCGGTCACCGTCCATACGGGCGCCTTGTCGGCGGCGGTCAGGTCCTCGATGCCGTTCGCGCGGCCGTCTATCACCGTACCGCTCTTGACGTAGCTGTGCAGGAAGCCGAGGTGGCTGGAGTCGATGTCCGCCTCCATCGTCTGCAGGTAGTTGCAGTCGAGGAACATCTTGGAGATGTAGCGATGGTCGTTGGGGACGCGCGTCCACTCCATCTCCGGGAATTCCGGCACGCCGTTCTCGCGCGGGCCGAGGTACGCCCAGATGACCCCGCCGCGCTCGACCGCCGGGTACGCGCGGGCGCGTATCTTCTCCTTGAACGTTGCGCCCTCAGGCGCGTTCGGCACGTCGACGCACGTCCCCTCGACGTCGTATTTCCAGCCGTGATAGACGCAGCGCAGGCCCTCCTCCTCATTTCGTCCGTAGAAGAGGTCTGCCCCTCGGTGCGCGCACCACGGCTCCAGCACGCCGATGCGGCCCTTGCTGTCCTTGAACGCAACGAGGTCCTCGCCGAGTATCCGCGCACGGACGGGGTCGCAGTCGGGCGCCGGCAGCTCCTCCGCGAGCAGGATGGGCGTCCAGAAGCGGCGCGCGAGTTCGCCCATCGGCGTGCCCCGCCCCACCTTCGTGATGAGCTCGTTCTCTTCAGCGCTGAGCATCGCAGTCCTCCCCGCGTTCTCGTATGACGCTGGGCGCATTCTACCGTGAGGCGCAAGGCCGCGCAGCGCGTGATACGCTCACCCCGACCCCACCTGCAAGGAGGCGCGACATGGGAGCACTGGACCTGCTGCGCGTGGACCACATCGGCAGCCTGCGCAGGCCGCAGGCGCTGCTCGACCTGCGGGCCCACGTCGACGACGGCGAGGCCACGTCCGACGAGCTGACGGCGCTGGAGGACGAGCTGATACGCGAGGTCATCGCGGAACAGGAGCGCATCGGCTTCCCCATCGTGACCGACGGCGAGTTCCGCCGCAGCAACTTTCAGGACAGCTTCGGCGCGTCCGTCTCCGGCTACGACACGCCGGAGAGCCGCGAGGAATACCAGCGCTGGCAGCAGGGCAACCGCTCCGACCAGCAGCAGCGCGTCGAGTCCGGCCCGCAGGTCGCGGGGCCTCCCGTGGTGACGCGCAGTCCGGCTGTAGAGCGCCTGACGCTCACGCGGAACCTCCCGCTGGAGGAGTACCTGTTCGCAGCGAGCGCCGCCCACACCTCCGCCAAGGTGACGCTCATCGGCCCCGACCGCGTCGCGCAGCGCTTCGACTGGCAGGCGTCGGAGGGGGTCTACGAAGACCTGGCCGACTTCAGGAAGCACGTCGCGGAGATACAGCACGAGATGGTGCGCCAACTGGTCGAGGCGGGCTGCCCGTACGTCCACATCGACGCGCCCGGCTACACCGCCTACGTCGACGAACCGTCGCTGGCGGCGATGCACTCGCGCGGCGAGGACCCGGCGGAGAACCTGACGCAGTCCATCGCCGCCGACAACCGCGTCATCGAGGGCATCGAGGCCACGTGCGGCATCCACCTCTGCCGGGGCAACTCACGCGCCATCGACCCGCTCACCGGCAGGATGGTCGCGCAGTGGCATCGCGAGGGACACTACGACGCCATAGCGGAGCAGCTCTTCACGCAGCTCAACCACAAGCGGCTGATGCTGGAGTACGACAGCGAACGCTCGGGCAGTTTCGAACCGCTGCGCTTCGTGCCGAAGGACAGGATCGTCGTGCTCGGCCTCGTGACGACGAAGAGCACCGACGTCGAGACGATGGACGACCTGAAGCGCCGCATCGACGAGGCGTCACGCTACATCGACGGCGACCAACTCGCGCTCAGCCCGCAGTGCGGCTTCGCCAGCGGCGGAGGCGGCGAGACGGTGCCGGAAGACGTGCAGTGGCGCAAGCTGGACGTCATCCTGGAGACCGCCGTCCGCGTCTGGGGTTAGGACGAGAAGACTTCCGTCTCCTCCTGATGCGGAGCGTCCATCGCCTCCTCGCGGTAGAGGTTGAGCGCCTGCAGCACCGGACTGTCGTTGTAGGAGAAGAGGACGGCCTCCTCTTCTGCGGCGTGCTCGTGGAAGTGCCACGACGGCACGACAAAGGTGTCCTTCGGCCCCCAGTCGAACCGGGTCCCGGCGATGACGCTGCTCCCGCTGCCTTGGATGACGTGGTAGATCGTCCCGCCGACGTGCCTGTGTGCTTGCGTGTGCTGACCAGCACGCAGCAGCGTTGCGAAGCACGCGATGGTCGGCATCGCGGGCCCGCCGTTCAGCGGGTTCGTGTACTCGACCGTCACGCCGTCGTACGGGCTGCCGTCCGTGTCCTCGGCCAGCGCCTTCAGGGCTGCGTACGTGCTCTCGAACTTGTAGTTGAGGATGGGGGAGTTCGGCGAGTCGCGCCGCTCCCACGTCGGCGTCAGGCTCCCCGCGCCGAACATGCGGAGCGAGAGGTCGTCCGGCTTCGTGAGCGGATGCGTGCTGTCCGGGTACTGCTCGTAGAAGTTGGCGTCGAGCGACTGCACGAACGGCACGTCGAGGCCGTCGAGCCACACCATGGGCGCGTCGCCCTCGTTGCCGTGGTCGTGCCACGTCCAGCTCGGCGTCGTCACGAAATCGCCGGGGTCCATGTAGCTCTTCTCGCCGTTGACGGCGGTGTACGCCCCCTGCCCCTCTATGACGAGGCGGAGCGCCGACGGCGAGTGGCGGTGCGACGGCGCTATCTCGCCGGGCTTGATGATCTGCAGGTTCGCGTACAGCGACGACGTGGCGGAGTGCTTGTCGATGCCGGGGTTGCTGAACACGAAGACGCGCCGCTCCGCAAGCTCCATCGGCACGAGGTCTGCCGCGCGGTACAGCAGGTCGCGGTAGTCCAGGTAACGCCAGAGGAACGGCTGCACGGTCGGCCTGCCGCGCTGGGCGTTCACCTCCCACAGCGGCATCGCGTTGCGGCTGCGGACCTCCTGCAGCAGCAGGTCCATCTCCTCGATGCGGCTCTCACTCCCGGTGTTCGTCATGGCTCACCTCCGCCGGTTGCCGCAACGGTACGCCGCACGCCCGACAGGGTCAAACCGGCGACAGCCCCTCCGGCGTGTCGCCGCGCGATAGCAGGTAGACGTTGATCGCCAGCGCACACACGACCGTGAGCAGCGCGACGCCCGCAAGCATTGCGAACACCCACTGAACGCCCGGTCCGTCCGCCAGCAGTCCTCCGCCAACGCCCGCAAGCGCCCCGATGCCGAAGCCGGTGAGCGACGTGAGCGCATAAGCGCGACCCTGCAGCCGCTCCGCAGCGTAGTCCGAGATCATCGCGACCGCCGTCGGCTGCGCCAGGAAGTTGAAGAACACGAACGCCGACGACCCGATGAGCAGCGCCCAACCGCCCCATCCTGCCATCACGAGCAGCGGGGGTATCGTCAGCGCCGCCGCCGGAACGAGCAGCCGCTCGCGCCGGAAGCGCTCCCCCAGCTCGCCGCCCGCATACTGCCCCGCGACACCGAACAGCAGCGCGATCGTTGCCGCCGCGCCGCCGATGACCACCGGCTCGAAACCGAAGACGTCGAACCCGAGGTTCTCGCTCAGGTGCAGCGGCAGGAACAGGGTGAGCCCGCGGAAGATGAACCCGAAGCACGCGTTGATGACGAACATCAGTGCCAGCGGCACCAGCAGGCTCTGTGCGCGCAGGCGCGGGCGTGGGCGGTCGCGGCGCGTTGCTTCGCCGTCCGGCGGCGACCGGAAAGCCGCGATGGATACGGAAAGCGACAGCACTGCGAACACGATGAACGCCCCCCGCCAGCTCCACGCGCCCGCGATGGCCGCCGCGATCAGCGGCGCGAGCGCCGTCCCCAGGTTGCCTCCGGCGCCGTGGATGCCCAGCGCCCGTGCGCGGCTCCGAACGCCCCGGGTGATGAGTGACAGCCCCGCAGGGTGGTACAGCCCGCCCAGTATCCCCATGAGCACGAGCGCGGCGCCAAGCACCCATACGTTGGGGGCCATAGCCGCCAGCAGCGCCGCTACGCCTGCACCGCCCATCGAGAGCGCCACCGTGCGCTGCGAGCCGAGGCGGTCGGCCATCGCTCCCGCGGGCAGCGCCGCGAACGCATACGCGAGCGAGGAGGCAGCGCCCAGCACGCCCAGCGCCGCCACGGTAACCCCGAACTCGAGCGCAACGACGATGAGCACCGCGCCGTACACCAGCTCGACGGCGTGGTTCAGCCCGTGCGCGACGCCGGTCGACGCAACGATGCGACGCTCCTCCGGCGTCATCCGGCCTGCGGTGTCGGTAGCGGTCGCCATCGCGCCCAGTATGCCACGAGCAGGAGGGCATGTTCACGCCGCAGAATCCGCAGCGTTGACTTGCATCGCGTCGAGTGTTAGCGTGCGCGCCGCTTGTACGCCGCTGACAGCGGCATCTTTCCGCGCATCTTTGCGGAAACCGAAAGTGGGAGGGAAACCATGCGTACACTGCATTGGGGAAGCAAGAGAGTCTGGCTGGTTCTGGCGGCTCTGGGCCTCATGTTGGGCCTGGCGGCCTGTGGGACGGAAGATCCCACGCCGACGCCCGTGCCTCCCACACCGACGCCTACGGCAACGCCTGTGCCGGAGCCCGGCACAACGCCTGCGCCGGCGCCTGAGCCTACGCCAACGCCAACCCCGGACACGTCGTTCGAGGCGCAGTGGGAGCAGCTCGTCGCCGACGCTCAGGCCGAGGGCGAGATCGTGATCAGCCTGGGCGGGACCGACTCCCGGCACATCCGGGACACGCTCGCTGAGTTCTCGAGGAAGTTCGACATCCGGGTCATCGCCAGTACGGGCAGCGGTAACGCGAACACCACGCGCATCCTGGCCGAGCGCTCCCGGGGTCGCTACACCGTCGACTACAGCGTCGCGGGCACCTCGTCGACGCAGCGTCTGATCGACGCCGACGCGCTGGTCCCCGTCGAACCACTCATCATCGAACCCACGATCCTGAACCGCACCCCGGAGACGTGGCACCTCTCGCCGAAGGTGTGGTGGTCCGACGTTTCCGCCACGTACTCGATGTCCGACCAGCTCTCCATCCAGAACTTCGAGGACATCTGGTACAGCACTGAGAGGCTGACCCCAGCGGAAGCGGCCGAGATCACGTCCTGGTGGGACCTGGCCGACCCGAAGTGGGCGGGCGAGATCGCCATGACCGGCTACGCGACCCAGGGCACCGGCGCGACCGCGCGCGTGCGCATCCACCGCGGCGTCGGGCAGGACTTCTGGGAGGCCGTCACCAGGAACGCCGCCGTCGGCAACAACGTGCTGGACTTCTCGGCTGCCGACGGCTGTGCCGACCTGGTCGCTCGCGCCGTGGTAAGCATCGCCGTAGGCTGCGACGTAGCGCTGCGACCGCTCGCAGCGTCGGGTCTGCCGGTTGCCTCCATCACCGACGACATCATCATGGATGAGGGGCTGTCGGCTGAGGTCGGCGGAACGGGCACCGTGCTCGACCAGGCGCCCCACCCGAAGGCTGCCCAGCTCTTCCTGAACTGGTGGTACAGCCAGGACGGCATGGAGACGGACATCAACTTCACCCGCAACCTCTCGCCGTCTCCGAAACTGCGTTCGGACGTTTCGCAGGGTAAGGTCCCGGACACGCTGTGGAACCGCGTAGGACAGCTGCAGGACCTGCTCGACGACGGCAAGGTGTTCGTGGTCGACCAGGGCGTCCCCGAGTACGATGACGACAGGACCTTGTCGCTCAACTACCTGCAGGCGCTCTACGACGAGCTCGGCATCATCTACACGGCGAACTAGAGCGACCGTGCGTCACGACGGCCAGGGAGTGCAGAAAGCACCCCTGGCCGCTGTGACGCTGACACGCTGAACACGGCAAGCCCAGCGTAAGGAACCACCGGAACCAGGAATCAGAGGAAGTGATGACATCGCCTGCGACGATCGCACCGCCTTCCGCCCTGAGAAGCTTCTTCAGGGCAGAGATGGGCACGTTCATCATGGCGCTCGTCATCATCTCTCTCAGCGTCTACCTGATCCTGCCGATGCTGATCCTCTTCTGGTTCAGCTTCGACGTTTCCAGGGACGTGTTCGTCCCGCCTCGTGAGTTCGGTTTCAGCAACTGGAGCACCGCGTTCGCCAATCCGCGCATACCGACGGCGTTGTGGAACTCCTTCCTCGTCTGGTTCCTCGTGATGATCATCGCGTTCCCCATCTCCGTGGCGATCTCGATGATTCTCGCGCGGACCAAGATCCCCTTCTCCCAGGGGCTGGAGTTCTTCTTCTGGATCGCCTACATGTTCCCCGCCCTGGCGAGCACGATCGGTTGGATGATGATGCTCGCCCCCACCAGCGGCTTCGTGAACGTGGCGCTGGAAGCGCTCCCGTTCGTCGACAGGGGCCCCTTCAACATCTTCAGCCTGGAGGGCATCGTCTTCGCGAGGATCATGGCGGACGGCATCGCCTACAAGGTGATCCTGTTCACGCCGGCCTTCCGCAACATGGACCAGGCGCTGGAGGAGGCCGGGCGCGTCTCGGGTGCGTCCAAGCTCGGCACCATCATCAAGGTGACCCTGCCAGTGATGGCATCCCCGCTGATCCTCGTGTTCGCCCTGCACCTCATCCGCGTCTTCCAGGGGTTCGAGACGGAGTGGCTGCTGGGCGCCCGGTGGGGCTTCTACGTCTACTCCACCCTCATCTACCTGCAGGCGCAGAGCTTCGACTACGGCCAGGCGGTCGTCACTGCGAGCCTGACGCTGCTGGTCATCGGCCTCATCTTCCCGGTCCAGCGCTGGGTGACGCGCCGCCGCCACTACACCACCATCACCGGCAGGTTCAGCCCCGGCCTGATCGACCTCGGTTCCTGGAAGTGGGTCTTCTTCTCGGCGATCCTCGGCCTGCTCATCGTGCTGACGGCGCTGCCCATCCTGGTGTTGATCGTCGGGAGCTTCATGACCCACGTGGGCTACTTCAACGCGATACCCACATGGACGTTCGACCACTGGCGCGACACCTTCTCCGATGAACTCTTCTTCACCGGGCTGCGTACCACCATCACGCTTGCCGTCGTGGCCGGCGTCGGCAGCCCCCTGCTCTTCTCGATCATCGCCTACCTCATCGTGCGCAGTAAGTGGCGACTGAGAACGTCGCTGGACTCAATCATCTGGGTCTCGGCGGCCTTCCCCGGCATCCTGTCCTCCCTGGGCCTGTTGATGCTCTTCCTCAGCGTGCCGGGGCTGACGTGGCTGTACGGCTCCATCTGGGCGCTGGTCCTGGTGGTCATCATCTCGGGCAACACCACGGGCACGAACATCTTCAAGGGGGTGCTGGTGCAGTTGGGGGCCGACCTCGAAGAGGCCAGCCGTGTTTCGGGGGCCGGATGGTTCCGCACCTACTTCCGCATCGTCATCCCGGTCATCATGCCGACGATGGTGCTGATCGGGATGCTGAACTTCATCTCGGCCGCGAACACGACCTCCAACATCATCCTGCTCGCCTCGCGGGATACGATCACCCTCTCGATCCTTGCGCTCGAGTTGGGCTCATCCGACCTCGGCCAGGTCGAGAGAGCGGGGATCATCACGCTGGTGATTATGACGATGACGATGGGCGTGGCGCTGGTGATGCGGGCATTCGCGCTGCGCGTGGGGCTCCGGCAGGACATGCGCGCCCGGGACGTCCAGGGCAGATCTATAGCCACGCCGGAGAGAACGTCAGCATGAGCAGAAATCAACAGACGGACAGTCGCACCGGCGAGCGCACGATGCGCGTCGCCGGTGCGCCGAGCCGTCACCCGGTAACGCATGGAAACCAGGAGGTGCTCCGATGAGCAAGGTATTCACTATCACATGGTTGCGTTCGAGGAGGCTGCTGGTGAGCGCCATTGCGCTGCTGGGACTTGCCGCATTGGTATTTGCATTGCAGCCCGCGTCCCCGGCGAGCGGCGCGCCTGACGCCGCGACGTCGAGGGCCCAGATGATGGAGGAAGGCTGGAAGGCCAATGTCGTCTTCGAGGTCCATCCCACCTTCATCAAGTACCCCGAAGACCGCATCCGGGACCACGGGGTCTGGTTCGTCGGCGCCGGGCTGGCGCCCGAACAGGAAGTTGAGATCCGCATGGTCTGGGGCTCCCAGGGGCTTCACAACGACATCACCTCCGTGCTGGACGTAGGGTATGACGAAGACCTCGGCGGCTTGTTCGCCAACGAGCACGGCGCGTTCGTCGTGGCGTTCGAGCGCGGATTCCGAGGCGTCGGCTCCGACTTCGTGTTCTACGGTGAGTGGGAGGCCGTTTCGTTCCGGCTCCTCGACGCCATCACCGGTGAGGTGCTGGCGGTCGCTCCGGCTGTCCTCTGCGGCCCCGCACTGGAGGAGCCGTGGTGCAACGTCTCCTCTGAACTCGTCCCCATCGAGTGAGGCCGTGATCGAGGTTCTGACCGAGGGCTGACGTATGTCGCCCTCGGTCAGGATGCGTGACGCGAGCCTACTGGGTTCGCGTCACCCGCACGAAGGAGGTTGTCATGACGACGGCGCCTGCGGAGAGGAAGTCCACCAACAGCTGGTGGCAGTCGCCCTACGACCGCTGGCTGGTCGCACAGGACGTGCCGGTCTTCACCGGCTACTACGTCGAGGACCTGCGTACCATTGAGCTCGGCTGGTGGGACCTGCGCGGCTGTCCCGGCGCGGTGCTGAACCTCGTCGGTCACCAGGGCGTCACCGAGGCCCACGTTCTGCAGATCCCTCCCGGTGAGACGATCCCGCCCTTCCGTATGGCCGCCGAGGAGATCGTCTACGTCGTCGAGGGGCAGGGTATCGCCACCATCTGGGCTGAGGGCCACCCGCAGATCAACTTCGAGTGGCAGAAGCGCAGCCTCTTCCGCATCCCGTCCAACTACTACTACCAGTTGAGCAACGCGCGGGGAGACCAGCCCGCGCTCACGCTCCACGTCAGCTACCTGCCGCTGGCTATGAGCATCCAGCCACGCGAGGAGTTCTTCTTCAACAACGGGTTCGTCGACCCCACCGAGCTCTACGGGAGCGAGGGCAACCCGTTCTCCGCAGAGGCCTACGCCGTGCGCGAGACGGTGGACCGCGGCGGCGTGAAGCACGAGACCCACCAGTGGCACGCCAACTTCTTCCCCGACCTCAACGTCTGGGACAAGCTCAGGGCCTACGGTGGGCGGAACCGGCGCGCCTTCGGCGCAGGCATCACCTTCCCCAACTCCGCCATCCGCACCGGCATGATGGTGCTGCCGCCCCAGCGCTACCGCGCCGCGCACCGCCACGGCCCCGGCGTCACCATCGTCGGCGTCTCGCCCGGCAACGGCTTCGCGGTCATGTACCCCGAGGACGGTGAGAAGATCGTCTGCCCGTGGACGGACGCGAGCGTGTTCGTTCCGCCGAACAACTGGTTCCACCAGCACCTCAACCCCGGCGGGACGCAGAACCGCCAGCTGCGCGTCTTCCCGCCCAAGGCGCTCATGGGCTACGACGGCGGGCTGAACAAGGAGGTCCCGTTCATCGAAGAGGACCCCTGGGTGCGCGAGCAGTTCGAGGCCGCGCTTGCGGAGAACGGACTGCCGTCGCTCATGCCGCCCGGGCTGTTCGAGGACCCGGACTACGTCTGGGACGACCCGGAGATGGACGACAAGGACTAGCGCCTGAGCCGGTTTGACGGAAAGCCATACTGGCTGTATGGTTTTCCATATGAAGACGACGCTCAACATAGACGACACGGTGATGCAGCGACTTCGCGAAGAAGCCGCTCGCCGTTCGACGACCATCTCGGCCCTCGTAGAGGCCGGCCTCCGTCGCATCCTGGACGACCCGCCCCCTGAGGAGAAGAAACGTCTACCTCCTCTCCCCAGTTGGAAAGCTGGTCCCTACCTGATAGATGTCGCCAACCGCGACGAGATGTACCGAGCGTTTGACGAGGCGGATGAGTAGTGCTCGTCTTCGATACCAATGTCCTTCTTGACGCCGTAAACGAGGACTCCGAATTCTACGATGGGTGTCGTCAGACTCTTGAGGAAGCCCGGGAGGACCCTTCGCCCTGTTACCTTACGTGGAACATCTGTTACGAGTTCATGCGGGGGTGCACTCACTCCAGATTCGCACGTCCAAAGCGGCTTTCAGAGGCAATGAACTTCCTCGAAGTGCTGTTCGCTTCCCCGGGTTTCTCACTCCTACGTCCAACCGAACGCCATCAAGCCGTCCTTACACAGACGATAGAAGAGTTCCCTGACATCCGCGGCAACTTCGTACACGACATGCACATCGCAGTCTTGATGCGCGAGCACGGCGTCAGCCGGATATGCACCCGCGACAGAGGCTTCTACCGCTTCCCTTTCCTCACCGTCGTAGACCCGCTGCGCTGACGCTGCGCAGCCGGTCGCCTTTCGAGCGGTCGAAATAGCGAACGCCTACGCCCGAAACCGCCGATAGGATGGGAGACTGGCTGCCTGCCCAATGCAGCGACAGATAGTGCTTCGCCCGGCTGATGGCAACGTACAGGAGTCGCTGATTGAACGTGGTGCTTCTGAACGTCTCGTTGACGCCAAGCACGATCACAGCGTCGTACTCCAGCCCGCGTACGTCGGGGATGCGCGCAAGAACCGTTCCGCCGGCATGGTAGTGTTCCTGCCCGATTCGCTCAATCTCGCCGGTGACTCCACGTTCGGCGCAGGCATCCCAGAAGGCATTGAGTGTCCTCGAGTCCCGCGCAAGAACCGCGATGGTCGCGTTTACCAAACCATCCAACTCCCTTATGCGTGACAGGTCATCTATCACCGCAAGGTGCATGTCGCTCACTGACGCGTGGCGGTGATACTCCGGCCAGTGTCCGTCCCGTTCATAGGGCTTTGGAGAATCCAGGGTCTTCTCGTACAGGCGTAGTACCCTGTTGTTGAATAGCGTGATCTGCTTATTGGAGCGGTACGACAGGCGGGCCTGCTCCACCTTGGTCTCCTCCTTGCCGAAAACGCGACCAACTTCGCTCCAGCGCTGGATACCACGGTAAGGCGTCAGCCGCTGGGCAGTGTCTCCCATGATCGTGAACCAGTTGTTCGTGGAGGCGATGCTAAGCATCTTGAACTCGATAGGAGAAACATCCTGCGCCTCGTCTATGACGATGTGCCGGTACTTCGGCTGGATATTACCGTTCAGCAGGTGGTCTAGGTATGTCAAAGCGCCCTCGTCCGAGTCCATAAGCCCTCGGTGGACTGACTCCGCTATCGCATCCGCATCTTCTTCAGAAAGCCTGCGCCGTCGCGCCAGCCGTTGCATCGCCTCGCTGTCGCTCAAAAGTGACACGTACTCCCGCCGCGCGTCGATGTGCGGCCACGCCGTGTCGCACCAATCGGACATCTGACGTATCGCCTCCTGCCGCCGCCGCAACTCCTCAAAGGGGAGCATCTCCGCTGAATCAAAGCCAAGTTGTCTGCGGCTGGCGCGCCTCCTAGCCTGGGTTAGGCGAACGATCTGAGCAATGAACGACTCTCTGCGCTGGTTCAACCGGAAGCTCTTGTCCACGCCAGCGAACGCACCCGCGAGCGCTACTTCGATCTCTTCGCGGCTGAGGGGCGGTAGCCCTTCCAGTTGCATCCCCCCATGAGCAAGCAACCCCTTGCACCGCCCGCTGATCTGCCTAGCAAGGTTGGACACATGCCGCTCCAGCAGTGCCGCCATCCCCAGGGATTCCCTGAATGCCTCTGCGCTCTCACTGTACTGCGTCATCTCGCCCCGATTGAGCAGATTGTCCCACACCCGCGGCTCGAACCGCGTGTTCGATAGACGCGACGAACGCACAGAACTCATCCATTCTCTGAATGTAACTTGTTCAACGCGCTGCTCCACTCCCAGAAGAGGTAGCAGGTCAGCCGTATATTCCAAGAACGACTTGGACGGGCCGACGAACAGAGTAGTATCAGGAGTAGGGCGTTCTCTCTGCGGTAGGTCATTGAACGGAGAGAGCAGGTACGCAATGCGGTGAATGCCTATCTCGCTCTTGCCGCTTCCTGCCGCGCCCTGCACGATAAGCACCTGATCCGCAGTGTTCGCTATGGCCTCGTACTGGTCTGGCTCTATCGTCTCGATGATGACAGAAAGCCCGTCCTCGCTTCCCGATTCGCTGAGCGCAGCGGTCAGGACATCCCGGTTGCCCACACCGAGGCTCCCCCGAACCACGGTGCCCGGCAATGCGCGGCGGTAGACGTCATTGAAATCCAGCAGTCGTTGGTTACGTATGCGTAAAAACCGCTTGAGGTCTACCCTGACGCGCACCCGGCCGCTGGGAGCAGGGTATGCGGAAGAATTCGCGTACCACAGCCGCGCTACCGGGGCTGTCCACGAAAAGACGTTGTGCTTGTCAATAGCCGTGCTCCCGATATACACGCGCATTTCCGCGCCGGTCTTCTCCGAGGCGCGCGCAGGAGCTTCCTCCACCAGAAAGTTCAGCCGACCGAAATATGGCTGGTCCAAGGCTGAAGAGAAACTGGAACCTAGTTCGGTCACAGCCTCGTTGATCGCATTAGCGGCTTCTTGGTTGGCGGCCGTGACGGGTTGACGTTCAGCCATTCCTGCCAATTCGTCCTGGATGTAGCGGACAACAATGGCAAGCTTCGCTTCTTCCTCAGCCCTCTCAGCTTCGGTATCGTCTGAATTTGATGGAATGGACGGGTCTAGTAGATCAACCATGCGTGTTCAACTCCGCCTGTTGAAAGTACAACTCTTCTCTCATTAGGTCTGCGAGGATACCAAACCCTTTCATTGAGCCGTACACGGCTGCCCCATCGTAGTTACCTCGCTCCCAGTAGTCCGGAGACGCGAACTCTCCGAGAGTGCTCACAAAGGTGGTGAGTTCGGAAACCGACGGCTCCTCCTGCCCGCGGCGCCTCCACACATCCCATACGTCGAGAGCAAGCCGGTGAATGCTGAAGATGCCCGGCGTACGCAGGAGTACGTAGTCTCCTGCGCCTTCGCCAAATGGTTCTGGGGCCACGTTTCGCCAAGCCTGCCAGTAATCACGTAACCGATCCGAGACCGCCTGCGCACCTAACCCGTCATAGGGATGCATTGTCAGAATGGGGCGAAGAGACGTGACAAACGACAATTCCTTGACCATGTGGGATGGTGCCTTCTTCTCGTTAGGTCCTTGAATGCGTTGGCACAGGGGAGACTCGGGATCAGTGTTCAGTATCCGGGCTACGTCAGCGCCCACTGCCTCCCATGCGCGCCGCTGCTCAATCAGTTGCCTCCGTCCTTCGGACGTATCCCCGGCCATCGCTAGTATCCGTCGGGCGAGGTCAGTCCTCACCTTCTGCGCTGTCTCGTTAATGACTCTGAACTGCTCGGCTTCCTGATTGACTTCGAGCCCGCTGATAATTATGACCGGCACGGGATAATCACTCAGTTCAGTCTGGCCGAGGTCATGGATGGCGTGACGGAAGCCCTCTATCCGATGTTGCCCATCAATCACCCAGAGCACCGTGTCATCAGTGAGGTCCAAGCTGCAAGGGCCCTCCCCGTAGATGTCAGGAATCTCTTCCCTGACGTTCAACAGCACGGCTGTAGGAACCAGCGGCATGGACTGTGTCTTGAGGTAGCGGGCAAACGCCTTAGCACGGCCGAGCGCCACCGCACGCTGGTAGCCGGTGTACTCGCCACTCTCTTCTTGGCGATACTCATCAACCTGCGCATGCTTGATCAAGTCTTCCGCTCTCATGGCAGAACTGAACAGGTACTTGTCCTCTTGAAGAAATGCCACTCCGGGCAGCAACATATGAACCTCCTGCTTACAGACAGATCGGCGTACTAGATCAGACCGATGCTATGCTTGTCAAATACCAAGGTGATGCCAAATGGAACTCGACGGTGACTTCTACGATGGCGTGTTGATCGGTGCTGTCGGAAAGCGTTCCAACGAACAGATACTGGTCGGACTGCGGGAATTCCGTGGCGCACGGTTCATTGACA
Source organism: Dehalococcoidia bacterium (assembly GCA_965206315.1). GTDB lineage: Bacteria > Chloroflexota > Dehalococcoidia > Lucifugimonadales > Australimonadaceae > Bin16. The sequence continues at coordinate 1,852,694 of OZ242210.1, read as the reverse complement.
TCAGGGCATACTTTGAAGCGGATGATGGTGAATGGCGGCCCACCAAGAAGGGCGTCACGCTCCCCATAGACGCTTTCCCTGAGTTCGCTGAGGTAGTCGCTGGGCTTGGGGAGACACTGGGGTTCGGAGGGAAAGTAGCAACGGATTAATCCGCCCTCTACCCCGCCGCTGCCCCCAACTCCTCCCCCGACACCGGCGCGCCGTCCCGATAGAGCACGCTGTTGCCCACCACCGACGGCACACGCTGGCCCGGCGTGAGCACGCCAACGAGGTTCAGCGGGTCCGACCCCGATACGCGCACGACTTCCCCCGACAGCGCGCGGCGGTGCACCGCACGCAGCGCGTCGACCGCCTCTGGCAGCGCAAACTGCTCCCCCACCAGACCGGCGATGAATCGCCCACCCCGCACCTCGCCCCGAGCCTCGGCGCGCCGGTACGTTCGCACGAGCGCGCCCCACGGCGGGGCCATCGGCTCACGCGCCAGCAGCTCGCGCAGCATCACGCCGTAGCGCCGCAGCAGTTGCGCCGCGCGCGCCTCGATCACGTCCTCGTCCGGTTCGGCGACGGACGACTGCAGCAGCGACCAGCGGCTGCCCGCACGTCCCAGCGCCGCCTGTGCACGCGCCCGCGACCCGCCCGCCCAGCGCGACCTGCGCTGCACGCGCTTCGCAACACCGGAGACCAGCCCGCGCAGCGCGCCGAACCCGTCCGCCGTGACCCGCCCCGCCGCGACCAGCAGCCACAGCGCCTCTTCCACCTCCGACGGCAGCCGCCGCGACCCGCGCACGATGTCCGGCATGAACGACGCGCCGCTCGACTCCAGGTAGGCCAGCACGTCAGCCGCAGCGCCGGTGAACGCGGTATCCGGGTCCGGCGGGTCGAGCAGCCACGACACGTCCTCGCGCACCGCTAGCGTCACCGGCCCGTTCCGCGACAGCGCAGCGGACGGCGGAGGCCCGGTGCGTCGCGCGAACCGCCCCCACGACAGCTCGCCCCCGAGCGTCAGCGCGTCGAGCGTCGAGGCGTGGAAGTCGGTCAGCCGGTTCATCAGCAGCCCGCTCTCCCACGCCGCCGCGGCAGCCTCGAAACCCTGCAGCTGCTCGACAACCTCGATCAGCCCCGCGTCACCCGCGAGGCGCGTCCCCGGCGTGGCGTGCTGCCACTCCAGCAGGAAGCGGATGAAGCTCGCGACGGGCACCGGCTCGATCTCACGCCGCAGCCGCCCGATGGTGCTCCTGTGGATGCGCGCCAGTATCCGGCGGTCGCAGAACTCCTCATCCGCCGCACCCGGACGGAACCGCCCGCGCAGCAGCACTCCCTCGGACTCCAGCCGGACAGCGGCCTGCGACACCGCGCCCTCGTTTAGCGCCAGCCGTCGTGCGAGTCCACTCACCGTGAATGGCCCCGACGACTCCGCCCGCCCGCGCACGATCTCGGCCACTGCCTCGACATCGCCGTCTCCGTACGCCGCGCTCACGACCGCCGCGCGCTCGACGGCGTACCAGAGTTCATCTTCGTCATTCCTGCGAAGGCGGGAATCCAGCCCTGCCTGCTCACCTCTCCCTTGAGGGGAGAGGTCGCCGCGCAGCGGCGGGTGAGGGTGAATCGTCCGCACCCTGCCCGCCTCGGCCAGCGACGAGTACCACTCCCGCCACGACTCCGCGTCGTCCGGGTGCTCTGCAACGTCGTCCTCCGTGAGCACCACGAGCGACAGTAGCGCGTCGTGCAGTTCGTCCGCGTCGCGTATCGCGGGCCAGGCGTACGCCTCCTCCTCCGCGATGGCGTCGGGGCTGAGCGCGCCGAGGTCCCGCGCGTCCTCCGGCAGCGCGCGCCGGAGTGTGACCGCGCGGGCGCGGCGCTCCTCCAGCGGCGCATCGTCCAGGAACGCGTACGGCATCGCGTTCAGCAGCTGGTGGGAGAACGCCGACGGCTGGAGCGTGTCCTTCCCGAACACCTCTATCTCGCCGCTCTCGATAGCCTCCAGCACACCCACCATCCCCTCAGCGTCCAGCGCCTCGGTCAGACAGTCGCGCAGCGTCTCGAACACGAGCGGGTGGTCCGGCGGCTCGACCCTGCCGCCCACCGGCATGTTGTCCTGGCACGCCGCAGCCGCAGGGAACACCGCCGCGAGCAGATCGTCCGAGCGCATCCGCTGGATCGGCGTCGGCACGCGCTTGCCCCCGACCTGCCGCAGCAGCGCGAGCGACCGCGACGCCGTCCACCGCCAGCGCAGCGGGAAGATGGGCGACTGCAGCACAGCCTGCGTCAGCACGTCCTCCGCAGTCGCCGGTTTCAGGTAGCTGAACACCTCCTCGACCGGGAACGAGTGCTGCGGCCCGAGCGAGATGTTGATGCCCTCGTCCGTCGCCGCCGCCTGCAACTCGAAGTTGAACCCGGCGCAGAACCGCTTGCGCAGCGCCAGCCCCCACGCGCGGTTGATGCGGCTCCCCAGCGGCGAGTGCACCACCAGCTGCATCCCGCCCGCCTCGTCGAAGAAACGCTCCGCCACGATCTTCTCCGCCGTCGGCACGATGCCGAGCACGCGCTTCCCCTCCTCCACGTACGCCACCACCTGCTCCGCGGCCTCGGACGACGCTCCGCTCTCCACCACGAGCGCCAGCGCCGTCTCCCGCGCGTGCAGCCGCTCATCGACGTCGCGCCGGAGCGCCGATACTTCGTAGGAGAGCTCGACCGTGCGTCCCGGCGCCTCGCCCAGCCAGAACGGGATCGTCGGCGGCTGTCCCTGCGCCTCCTCCACGCGGACCGTCCCCTGCTCGATGCGGCGTATCTTCCACGGCGTATTGCCCAGCAGGAAGATGTCGCCCGCCATGCTCTCGATGGCGAAGTCCTCGTTCACCGTCCCCACCATCGTGCCGTCCGGCTCCGCGATGACACGGTAGTCCGCAGTGTCCGGAATCGCGCCGCCGTTGGATACGGCCATCATCCGTGCGCCGCGCCGCGCCTTCACCTTCCGGTTAACGCCGTCGCGGTGCAGGTAGGCTGTGGTCCGTCCCCAGCGTCCCGCGACGCCCTCCGACAGCATGCGCACCACATCGTCGAAACGCTCGCGGGCGAGTTCTCGGTACGGGTACGCCTGCGTCAGCAGGGCATACAACGTGTCCTCGTCCCACTCCTCCATCACGCACGACGCCACGATCTGCTGTGCGAGCACGTCCAGCGGCCACGGCGGGATGTGCAGCGCGTCCAGCGCCCCGTCGCGGATGCACCGCAGCAGCGCGACCGTCTCCACGAGCTCGTCGCGCGTCAGCGGGAAGAAGCGCCCCTTCGGCGTGCCGCCGAGGAAATGCCCCGACCGCCCGACGCGCTGCAGCGCGACGCCGATGTTGCGCGGCGAACCAATCTGGCAGACGAGGTCGATGTCTCCGATGTCGATGCCCAGCTCCAGCGATGCGCTCGCGACGCACACCCGTACGCGCCCTTCTTTCAGCCGCTGCTCCGTGTCGTACCGCGTCTCTCGCGACAGGCTCCCGTGGTGCGCCGCCACGTTCTCCTCGCCGAGCCGGTCCGACAGCAGGTGCGCGACCCGCTCCACGAGGCGGCGCGTGTTCACGAACACCAGCGTCGTCCGGTGCTGCTCCGAGAGCTCCACTACCTGGTCGAGCGTCTGCGCCCACTGCTCGTGTGTCGCGATGGGCCCCAGTTCGAAGTTGCGCGGCAGCTCGATGGCGATGTCCATCGCGCGCCGGTGCCCCGTGTCCACGATCTCGCACTCCACCGCCGCTCCTGCCACTTCCGTCCTTCCTGCTCTTTCCGTCATTCCTGCGAAGGCAGGAACCTCGCCCCCCTGTTCCCCCGTCAGGAAGCGCGCCATCTCCTCGATGGGCTTCTGCGTCGCCGACAGCCCGATGCGCGTGACCGGCGCCTCCGCCAGGTGGCAGAGGCGCTCCACCGACAGCGCGAGGTGCGACCCCCGCTTGCTCGGCGCGACCGCGTGCAACTCGTCGAGGATCAGCGTGCGCGTCGTCCTGAGCGCGTGTCGTCCCCGCTCCGACGTGAGCAGGATGAACAGCGACTCCGGCGTCGTGATGAACACGTGCGGCGGCCTGCGCGCGTGGAGCGTCCGCTCCCTCTGCGGCGTGTCGCCCGTCCGCACCGCGACGCGTATCTCCGGCAGCGGCTGCCCCATCTCGTCGGCGAGCGCGCGTATCTCCTCGAGTGGCGCGAGCAGGTTCCGCTGGATGTCGTTCGCCAGCGCCTTCAGCGGCGACACGTACACCACCTGCGTCTCATCCGGCAGCCCCGCCTCGTCCCCGCTCTCATCTTCGTCATTCCCGCGCCCTGTTCCGTCATTCCCGCGAAGGCGGGAATCTCGCCCCCCTGTCTCCCCGAGCGCCTGCTTCACGAGCATGTCCAGGCTCGTCAGGAACGCCGCGAGCGTCTTGCCGGACCCTGTTGGTGCGGCGATGAGCGTGTGCCGTCCGGACGCTATCGCGGGCCAGCCGAGCGCCTGCGCGTCCGTCGGCGCGCCGAACCGCCGCTCGAACCACGTCCGCACGATGGGATGGAACGCATCGAGGCTCATGCCCCGCATGCTATCAGCCCCACCGCCCGCGTCTACGGGCAGATGTCACATGAGACACGCGCCTGTTGTGCGGTCGCGCAATCACTGCCTACGATGCTCACACGCAGGAGCGCCAGTCTGAATCCATGTGTACAATCCAACTGGCCTGCCCTGCAGTCTCCGATGGTGAGAGGAGCAGCATGACAACAACCTCCGAAGCAGCGACCCTCGGCCGCGGCCTCGTTCCAAGGGAACTGGCCGGAAACGGCAGCAGCGGGCTAGCCCCCAAGGGTGAGACGTGTAGCCCGAATGGATTCGCTAGGTTGGAAGTCAGCGATGACTTCATAGTTGAGGCGCTCAGTCAATGCTTGATCATACGTGGCTCCGCCGACGATGCGTTGGCACGGCTCCCCGCAGGAACTGTTCAAACGGTAGTGACTTCCCCACCCTACTGGTCGCTGCGTGACTACAAGGTAGAGTTCCAGGTCGGGAGGGACGACGCCCTACCTGACTACGTCACAAGTATCGTAAGGACATTCGACCGATTACGCAGGGTCCTCAGAGACGACGGAACGGTCTGGCTCAATGTCGGTGATTCCTACACGTCTGGGAACCGTGGGTACCGCGCACCAGACCGCAAGAATCGTGCCCGAGCCATGTCAGTGCGCCCTCGGACCCCCGAGGGACTCAAGCCGAAAGACTTGATTGGTGTGCCTTGGCGTATTGCTTCTGCACTCCAAGATGCCGGCTGGTGGGTTCGATCCGAAGTGATCTGGGTCAAACCGAATGCGCACCCCGAGTCTGTTCAGGACCGTCCTACGTCAGACCATGAAACGGTCTTCCTGTTATCCAAGAATTCCAACTACTACTACGACGTAGAGGCGATTCGAGGACCAAACGGCAGGAGGCTCCGAACGACTTGGGAGATCCCGACAGAACCGCAGCGAAGTATCAATGGCAATGGGATGGGGCATCCAGCGGTCATGCCGATGGAGTTGGCTCGGAGGTGTGTCCGCCTCACCAGTCGACCTGGTGACGTGGTACTTGATCCGTACGCAGGGTCCGGTACTACGTTGGTCGCAGCCAGGGACTTGGAGCGCATGTGGGTTGGCATCGAACTGAACCCTACCTTTGCTGACCTGATGGAGCAACGGCTGACGGGATGAGTGGCAGAGAAGAACTAAAGGCACGAATCGATGGCCTGTCAGATACGGCCATCAGGTTCGTTGCCCGCATGGTCGATTCGTTGACTTTACCTCCGACTGCGCTCCCCAGTAAGTCACCCACTTGGATTTCTGGAACACCTGAGTGGATAGAATACTTTGGTTTGACGCTCTCCGTACATCACGGGACTACAGTTGATGCTCTTGGGCTGGACGGCTTTGAAACTGCGTTCGGTAACACGTGCGGATCAGTTGAATGGAAGGTAGAGCGAGCAGAGTCAATGACGCATCGTTTCAGCGATATTGCCGTGACGGATGGCACAGGAAAGAAGCGAAATCTCTCATTGAAATCAACGGCCGCCCAAAATCTATCAAAACAGAGCATCCATATATCAAAGTTGACCGAGGCGGCGTGGATTCAGGATGTTCGATCAGCTCGCGATCGTCAAAGGCGAACGCTCGAACTGTTTGCTGAGTACAGCGCCGCAGTTGATGCAATCATCATACTGCGTGCGTTCAGACAAGGTAAGCAGATGCCGCACCGTTACCAACTTGTTGAGATTCCCACTGCTATATTCGAGTCTCTTCAAAGTGCGCCTGTCGGTCAATTTGATAGCGACGGTCCCAGGATCAGTTGCTCTTTCGGTGGTCACGAGCGTGCCGCGCAGGTTTCGCTGGATAGGTCCGACGCCAAGATAACAGTAAGCGGGATCAGGCTGGATGTCTGCTCGGTTCATGCTGAATGGGAAATGGTTTCTGCGGAGACAGCAGATACGCCTATGCAGGAGTAAGCATGCGCTATATGGTCGTCATCGAGAAGAGCCCCAGGAACTACGGCGCGTTCTCGCCCGACGTGCCCGGGTGCATCGCCACCGGGAAGACCGTCGAGGAGACCACCCGACTCCTGCACGAAGGCATCGGCTACTCGCTCGAAGACCTCGTGGAACGCGGCGAACCCCTCCCTGAGCCGACCTCGTGGGCGATCGAAGTGAAGGGCTACGTCGTCCCCATCACGAAGACCCCGAACGGCTACTGCGCCGAGCCTCCCGACCTCTTCCCCGTCGTTGCCGCGGCGGACACCCGCAAGCGCGTCGAGGCACTGGCCCGCGAGACCATCGAGAACTACCTCGCGTGGCACTGCAAGCGCCCTCCGGATCCCACCGCGCAGATCGTCTACGTCGACGTCGAGGCGCCGCAGCCCGTCTCCGCCTGACCGCCACGCCTCCTGATGCGTCCCACGCTCTGCTAGCATCGTCGCTATGCCCCCTCACGTCACCCTCATCCCCGTCGACGGGCTCCCGGAGATCGCGGAAGGCGATAACCTTGGACGCCTCATCGCGGACGCGTGCCGCACCCAAGAGACGCCGCTCATGGACGGCGACATGGTTGTCGTGACGCAGAAGGTCGTCTCGAAGGCGGAGGGGCGCGTCGCCGACCTGCGCGGCGTCGAGCCGTCGGACCGGGCGCGCGACTTCGCATTGACGTGGGAGAAGGACGCACGCGCCGTCGAGGTCATCCTGCGCGAGGCCGTCCGGATCGTCCGCATGGAGGGCGGCGTGCTCATCACGGAGACGCGCCACGGCTTCGTCTGCGCCAACTCGGGCGTCGACGCCTCCAACGTCGGCAGGGGCGGCGACTACGTCGTGCTCCTGCCGCTCGACCCCGACGCTTCGGCGCGCCGCATCCGCGACACGCTCCGCGAAGCGACAGGCGCGGATGTCGCCGTCATCGTCTCGGATACGTTCGGACGCCCCTGGCGGGAGGGCGCACTCAACGTCGCGATCGGCTGCGCCGGCATCGAGCCGCTGCTCGACTACCGCGGCGACGTGGACAGCGACGGGCGGGAGCTGCGCTCGACCGTTATCGCCGTCGCCGACGAGATTGCTGCGGCGTCGGAGCTGGTCATGCACAAGCTGCACCGCGTGCCGGTCGCTGTCGTGCACGGCTACCCGTACGAGAAGGGCGACTCCGGCATACGCCCCGTCATCCGCGAGCGGGGCAAGGACCTCTTCCGCTGACCCATCCTCGCGAGTCGGGGTATCATATCCCCATGACGACTGACGACCGCCTCCACATAGGCGACTTCTCCTTCTCCTCCCGCCTCCTCGCAGGCACCGGGCGCCACCGGAGCAACGATGAGCTCGTCGCCTCCATCGCGGCCTCCGGCGCGGAGATCGTCACTGTCGCCATCCGCCGGCTCAACCTCGACAACCCCAACGAGCCGACCGTCCTCGACATCCTCGATCCCGACCGCTACACCATTCTCCCCAACACCGCCGGGTGCGCCACCGTCGAAGAGGCGCTCATGATCGCCCGCCTCGCACGCTCGCTCGGACTCCCCAACTGGGTGAAACTCGAGATCATCCCGGACCCCAAGTACCTCCTGCCCGACCCCATCGGCACGCTCGAGGCCGCCAAAGCCCTCATCGCCGACGGCTTCACCGTGCTCCCCTACATCCACGCAGACCCCGTTCTCGCGAAATGGCTGGAGGAGGCGGGCTGCGCGACTGTGATGCCGCTCGGCTCCGCCATCGGCTCCGGCCAGGGCATCCACACCGCCGAAGAGATCACCATCATCATCGAGCAGGCGAGCATCCCCGTCGTCGTCGACGCCGGGCTCGCCGTCCCGTCCCAGGCATCGCAGGCGATGGAGATGGGGGCGGACGCCGTGCTCGTTAACACCGCCATCGCCCGGGCGCAGGACCCCGCGCTCATGGGCGAGGCGTTCAGGCTCGGCGTCGAGGCCGGACGCAAGGCTTGGCTCGCCGGACGCATCGAAGCCCAGCGCTACGCCCAGGCCAGCAGTCCGCTGGAAGGCGTCATCCGATCCACCACCTAGAGAAGGACGACCTTTGAACAACGCTTCCCCCTCCACTCTCCCCCGCCCCATCGTCGCACTCGTTACGGATAGGAATCTCGCAGGAGGGCCGGATGCGCTCATCGACGCTGTCGCGCAGGCCGTCGACAACGGCGTGAACCTCGTGCAGATGCGCGAGAAGGACCTGCCGGACGCCATGCAGCTCGCGCTCGCGCAGCGCCTCCGCGAGGTCACGAACGGCAAGGCGCTGCTCTTCGTCAACGACAGCGTCAGCATCGCCGAGGCCTCAGGCGCGGACGGCGTGCAGCTTACCGAGAACTCACGCAGCATCGCTTCCGCGCGCTCCCGTGCCGCGCGCCCGCTCCTCGTCGGACGCTCCGTGCACGGTGTCGACGCCGCGCGGGAAGCCGCCGCCCAAGGTGCCGACCTCCTCGTGGTGGGCACCGTCTACGACTCGCCGACACACCCCGGTCAGCCGCCCGCGGGCGTCGGACTCATCGGGTGGTGCGCACAGCCCGGCGTCCCTGTCATCGGGATCGGTGGCATCACCGCGCAGAACGCGGGCGCGGTCATGCAGGCCGGCGCGTGCGGCGTCGCCGTCATCAGCGCCATACTCGGCTCCGCCGACCCCGCCGACGCCGCGTCCCGGCTCGCCGCCGCCGTCGGCGCCGCAGTCCCTTCCTCGTAGGTACCGTCATTCCCGCGAAGGCGGGAATCCAGTGTGACCGTCAGGTCACCCGGCGGGGCGTGGGGATAGGAGTATCTTCAATGGCACAAAGCCTCTCCAGGCGTTACGCTAGTGGGCGAGGCTGCCCGTCATGATTACGCTCACCATAAACGGCGCGACCCACGAACTCGACGCGCCCATCACCATCGCGCAGTACCTCGACACGCTCGGGCTCGCCGGGCGCTACGTCGCCGTCGCCCGCAACGGCGACGTCCTGGAGCGCGGGATGTTCGCCAGCGTCACACTGGAACACGGCGACCGCGTCGAGATCGTCCGCCCCGTCGGCGGCGGCTGAGGGTACTCACCCCACGCTCAGCACGACCACGCCGCCCACCATCATCACGACCGCGAGCGTCTTCAGGCCCAGCGTCTCCCTGTCGAGCGGTTCGTTCAGCACGTTCCAGAGCCGCGTGCTCAGCGCTACGCCGAGCATGAGCGTGAACAGCGGACGCGACGCCGACAACACGCTCACCGACGACACCTGCCCGAGGTCCAGCGCGATGATGAACGCGAGCGCGGCGAGCGGCGCCAGCAGTCCCTCCGCAAGCACCAGCATCGAGAACGTGTACAGGTCCCGCGACGCCTGCCGGAACTGGCGCACCGTCACCGGCCTCGCCGCCAACAGGAAAATGGCCACGCTCATCGTCCCCGAGCGCACCGCCTGGATCGCCCAGACGTTCATCTCCCGCGTCGCCTGCTCACTCACCACAAACGCCATCCCCAGTGAGAAGCTTCCACCCAGCAGCAGGAAGAACGCCCGCCCCCGTGCGATGCGGAACAGCCCCTGCTCCGGCCTCGCCGACACCAGTATCGCCCCGAGGACCACCACCACTACCGCCGCCCACTGCAACGGCGCCAGCACGTCGCCCAGGAACAGGACGGCGACGATGGCCGCGAACACGGGCGCCATCTGCTGCACCGGCACGGCGCGCGACATCTCCTCCAGCCGCAGCGCGTGGAAGAAGAGCGCGAGGCCCAAGCCCCACAGCACGCCGCTCGCCATCGCCCACGGGACGCCGGCGCCGCCGTCGAAACCCACAGTCGGGATCACGAACGCGAAGTAGATGAGGGAGATGCTTGCCTGCATCACCCCGAACCCCACGTTGAACGCGCCCGCGCTGGGGTACAGGTTGGTCGTCAGGCGTTTGTCCAGCACCGTCACGACCGCGAACAGTATGGTGCTGATGAGCGCCGCGGTAACCCAGGTCATGCGTTGCTCCGGTAAAGGGTCGGCCGCGAACGTGCTGGCGGAGCCATGCCTCGCTCTCACGCGACGGCAACGGCCATGCTACCATGCCGCTCTCCCTCATCCCGTGCATCCTGTCTATCCGTGTGAAATACTCCCCCCATGCGGCAACGACCGTTCGGCAAACTCGGCACGGCGAGCGCACTCACCCTCGGCGGAGGCGGCATCGCCGGCATTTGGGGCGAGACCACCCGCGAGGAGTGCGTCGCCACCGTCCGCGAGGCCGTCGACTCCGGCATCGACCTGCTCGACCTCGCGCCCTCCTACGGCAACGGCGAGGCCGAGGAAGTCATCGGAGAGGCGTTCGGCGGAGCGCTGCCCGAGGGCGTGCGCATCACCACGAAGTGCCGCGTCGGCGACACCCCGCCGGACCAGGTCTACGACCACCTTTCGGAGAGCCTGAACGGCAGCCTCGAACGGATGCGGCTCGACCACGTCGACGTCATGTTCGTACACAACGCCGTCACCCTCGGCAGCGAGGGACACGAGCGTCTGACCCCTGCATCCGTTATCGCCGAAGCCGTCGCTCCCGCGTTCGAGCGGCTCATCGCCGAGGGCCGCATCCGCCACTGGGGCCTCACAGGAATAGGGGAACCGGACGCACTCATCCACCTGCTCAACAGTGGCCCGCGACCCGACTACGTCCAGTGCATCGCCAACCTGCTCGACTCCCCCGGCGGCCTGCTGCGCGGCGGTATCGCCGCCCGCCCGCGCGACATCATCGCCGCCGCCAACGCCAATGGGACCGCCGTCATGGGTATCCGCGCCGTCCAGGCCGGAGCGCTCACCGACGCCATCGACCGCCCGTTGCCCGACGGCCACACCGAGCTCGCCGACTACGAGCGCGCCGCGCCCTTCCGCGCCATCGCCGCCGAGGTCGGCAGGTCCGCCGCCTGGCTCGCCCACTGCTACGCGCTCTCGATGGACGGCATCGGCACCGTAGTCCTCGGCGTGAAGAACCGGGAGGAGCTCCGTGAGTGCATCGACGCCGAGTCCGCCGCCCCCCTCGACCCGGCCCTCATCGCCCGCATCGACGCAGCCGTCGGCCGCACCGCCTGATCCCTTCCCCCTTGATGGGGGAAGGTTAGGATGGGGGTGAACCGGCCGGCGGGCGCAGCGCCCCCGTCATTCCCGCACCGGCGGGAATCCAGAGTGACCGGGCAGGTCACACGGCGGGGGCCGGTGGGAGTGGGGTTTTCATGCTGAGCGGAGCGCAGCGGAGTCGAAGCATCTCTCGGGCGGCAATCGACTCCCCCCTCGCCCCCTGGGAGAGGGCAACGCACTTCAGCGCGTGGGTGAGGGTCGCAGCAGCCCTGCGCGCTCCTCAATGCGCGCTGATGAACTCCAGCACGAGCCGGTTCCACGTCTCCGGCTGCTCCCAGTACGCCGAGTGTCCCGCGGCCGGCATGAGTGCGAACTTGCAATCGGGGATGCGGTCGGCCATAGCCTGCATCCGGGGCGGTGCCGCGTAGAGGTCGGCGCCCGCTGCGAGCATCAGGGTGGGCGTTCGGATCGTCTCGAGCAGGGCGAGCGTGAAGTCGTTGCGCACCTGCTCCCGCCGCGTTGCCTCCTGCTGGCTGGCCCGTTCGATCTCGAGCCAGCGGTCGACGCCATCCGGGTTCGCCACCCGGTACGTGGGTCCTATCTCCCGGAACCACACCGGCAGCGATTGGAACTCCGGTATCCGTCCGTACCTGCTGCCGAGCGCCGCGTACTCCGCGTCCCGCTGGATCGGACCTCCGCTGCATGCCACGACCAGGCTCGCGAGCCGCTCCGGGTGGGACACCGCATAGTCGAGCGCAACGTACCCGCCCCCGCCGGTGCCGACGAGGTGGAGGGGTGCGAGGCCAAGGTGCTCCACCAGTGCGTGCAGGTCGTCGCTGGCATAGGTCGTCTGGTTCGCGGTTGAGGAGTCCCGCGACCGCCCCCATCCCCTGCGGTCGTACCTGACGCACCGGTAGCCTGCGTCGGCGAATGCAGGCACCTGGTACACCCAGGCCTCGGTGTTCCCCGTGAAGGCGTGCAGGAATACGACGGGCGCGCCGTCGCCGCCTGCATCTTCGTACCAGAGGCTCGCATCCGGAAGCTCCAGGTAAGGCATGACCGGCCAAGAGTAACACCGTGGCGCTGTCATGCTGAGCGGAGCGCAGTGGAGTCCACGCTTCAGCGCGCAACATCCTCTCGGGCGTCTGGCCCCTTCCCCCTTGACCGGGGAAGGTTGGGATGGGGGTGAATGGTGCGGTGGGATGAGGCGCGGGGTGGTCTGTTGCCCTCGCCCCCTGGGAGAGGGCAACGCGCTCAGCGCGTGGGTGAGGGTTGGTCCTTGTGACACGCACCCGTTGCGCCGACGAGAACCCCCTCCCTACCATGTCCCCATGAACGACACAGGACGCATGGCGCTGGTCGCTCCCGCCGTGAACAGACTGCACGAGGATGAAACGCCCGATGGTCGCAGAACTTTCAGAACATTGGCACTCTTGATCCAACTTATCCCCATCCTGTCCATCCTGTGCATCCATGTCGATATCCCCTGTGACATCCGCCCATTGCCCGGCACTCGCCACGCCGTCTACCATGCCGCGCGCCATAACGAACGGAGACCTGACGTGACCACCAACCTGCCGACCCTCGACATCAACCGCGACCGCCTCGATGCCGATCTGAAGCGCATCGCGGAGTTCACCGACCCGGACCTGCCGTACACGCGGCGGGCGTTCTCGCCGTACTATGAGGCCGCGCGCGAATGGCTCGCCGGACGCTTCCGCGACGCCGGGCTCGACACCCGCGTCGACCCCGCAGGCAACCTCATAGGACGCCTCGGCAGCGGCGCGGGTCCCGTGCTCATGCTCGGCTCGCACACCGACACCGTCGAGTCCGGCGGGCGGTTCGACGGCATCGTGGGCGTGCTCGGCGCGCTGGAGGTCGTCCGCTGCCTGCGCGAGTCCGGCATTGCCCTCTCACGACCGCTGGAGGTCGTCGACTTCGTCTGCGAGGAGCCGTCCGTCGTCAACCTCAGCCCGCTCGGCAGCCGCATCATGGCCGGCGACGTGACCGCCGGCATGGTGGCGCTCGCCACGACGCCGGACGGCGGCACGCTCCCGGACGCCATCGTTCGGCTCGGCGGTGACCCGCTACGGCTCGACGAGGCCCGCCGGAGACCGGGTGACATCTACGGTTATCTGGAGATGCACATCGAGCAGGGCCCCGTGCTGGAGCGCGCGGGCATGGAGGTCGGCGTCGTCACCATCGTGGCGGCCCCTTGCCGGGCCGTCGTCTCGCTCACCGGCGTCGCCGACCACGCGGGAGCAACCGCCATGCCGGACCGCCGCGACGCCCTCGCGGGCGCAGCCGAGCTTACGCTCGCCGTCGAGCGCACCGTCAGCACGCCGGACATCGTCCAGGAGAGCGTCGGCACCGTCGGCTTCCTGCGCGTCAGCCCGAACATGGTCAACGTCATACCGGGTCGCGTCGACCTCACCGTCGAGGTGCGAAGCACCCAGACCGAGGCGCTCCTCTGGGCGCGCGAGGAGATCGAGCGCTCATTGCGCGAGATCGCGGATCGGCGCGGGCTCGGCGCAACGCTGGAATGGCAGCATCTGGAGGAACCCGTAGCCATACCCCTTGGAATGCAGGAGATCGTGGCGGAATCCGCCGAAAGCCTCCGGCTGCGGACGCTCCGCCTGCCGAGCCGGGCATCGCACGACGCCGCCCGCCTCGCGCCCGTCGCTCCTGTGGGAATGGTGTTCATCCCCTGCCTGGATGGGCGCAGTCACTGCCCCGAGGAGTGGGCCGATCTGGACGATATCGTTACCGGCACGCAGGTACTCGCAGGGGCGCTGCTCAGGCTCGATGCCCAGTCCTGACACATCGTTAATCTGTGCAGCCCAGATTCGTAACATAAATGCTTGATTCCGCCATTCGGGTGTCGTATACTGTCACCGTCGGCTGAATCGTGGCGCCACCAGAGGACTGCCGGAAACCAGGATAAGCGCACGGCGAAAGGATAGAGGTAGGAGAGATGTTTCGACTGATCACAGGACTGTACCGCGCGATGGAACAGGGAGCCGTTCTGGCGCTCATCGCAGAGCGCCATGCCAACGACCCTGCCACGATGGCCGACGCGATCCGCGCACTGTTCTACACGCGAGAGCTGGTCGCGGAGCCGGTAACGCTCACCCCCGCCGTCGAGGTTGAGGAGCTGGTGGCCGCGTAGGCCCCCAGGCTCCACGGGGTGACGAACAGATAACGAAAGGAGGGCGAAATGATACTGCTCAGGGCATGTGCCAACTGCGGCGGCGACGTTCAGTGCCGCAATGACATCGATGGCATCGAGTGCCGCTGCCTCCAGTGCGGCCGCTCGCTCGACCTGAAGACTGCCGCCGCCCTCATCATGGAGCAGCGCAAGACCGCTGCGTAACCGGCCACGCACATACCGGGAACCGGGAGAGCCGGGGCGTTGCCCCGGCTCTCTTGTTATTCGCCCGCGACCTCCAGCAGACGCCTTAGGTCGTGCTTCGCGTCCAGGATGTCGCCCCACAGGTCGCCCACGTCCGCCAGCCGCTGGTGCACGGTGTCGATGTTGAAATCGCTCGGGTAGACATCGGGCAGTTCGTCCCAGCGGAGGGGCACGGACACAGGCGCCCCTGGCAGCGGCCGCAGCGAGTAGATCGACGCCATATTCTTCCCCATCACGTTCATGTTGTGGTCCAGGAATATCTTCCCGGCGCGTTTGCTCACACTCCACTCCATCGTCAGGTCGCGGGGCCGCTGGCGCAGCAGGAACCGCCCGATCAACTCGCACGCTTTCCGCGTCACTGCGTAGTCGTACTCGCGCAGGATGGGCACGTAGATGTGCAGTCCTGTCTTGCCCGACGTCTTCAGGAACGACGAGAGCGATAGCTGGTCGAGCAGGTCCTTGAGCGACAGCGCAACCTCCGCGCCCTTCGCGAATGCACGCCGGTTCAGCTCCGGCTCTTCCCCCGCCTTCTCCTCTCCGGAGTAGATGTACGGGTCGAGGTCGAACACGATGAAGTCCGGGTAGTTCAGCACGCTCTGCCGCAACTCCTCCTTCGAGCCGGTGAAACTCTCCCGCAGGTGCACGGCGTCCGGTTCGATGGCGGTGCGCGACAGCCACGGGTGCAGCTCGAGGTCGGCGAGTTGCGCCAGCCAGATGAGCGTTGCGAGGTTGTTGACCACGAGGTAGTCAACGTCGCCCTCCGCCGCCGTCGAAAAGAGCCGCACCGTCTCCGCGAACGGCGGCAGGTCGTGCTCCCACCGCTTCTGGTAGAAGCTCCCGCCGTCGATGCCGTTCGGGTAGCGCGTCATCGTCAGCGGCCTGTCCCGCAGGTGCGGGAGCAGGTAGGGAGCGACCTGCGCGTAGTACCGCAGCATGTCGCCCTTCGTCACTGCCGCGCGGTGGGTCGTCTCCGGCCAGAACACCTTGTCCATATTCGTGACGGCGATCTTCTGGCCGCCTGTCTCGACGTGGCCGTTCTTGCGGATGCGCGCCAGCTGCTCGACCACGTCGCCCGATTCATCCTGCGCATCGGATGGGCCCGCCTCCTCCACGACCAACGACACGGGCTCCGGCGTCTCACGAACGATGGCTCGCGGCTGTACGTCGTCCCGCAGCCCGAGGAACACGGGCGCGCGCAGCACACCGTCGCCCGTCCACTGCGAGAACTTCACCTGCGCCACCCGCTCAGGCTGCACCCACGTCACCTGCAGGGATTCGAGGTCGGCGGGGACGGCGGGGAACGGACATACGTCCGTCTGCAGCGGCTCCAGCGCCGCCAGCGTGCTGCGGAGCGTCTGCTGCGTGAAGCCGCTTCCTGCGCGTCCGGCGTAGGTGAGCGTCCCGCCGTCGTAGTAGCCGAGGGCGACGGCGCCGAACGTCTCCGCCCGCTCGCCCTCGCCCTTCGTGTACCCGGCGATGACGAACTCCTGCGAAAGCACCTGTTTGATCTTCAGCCAGTCGCGCGAGCGCTCCCCGGCGTTGTAGCGCGAGTCCCTCCGCTTGGCGACGATGCCTTCCAGCCCCAGCTGCTCCGCCACGCGGAAGAACGCCTCTCCCTCTCCCTCCACGAACTCGACCGAGCGGATGCGCTCGCTCGGCGGAACGGTCAGTCGGAGCGCGTGCTTACGCTGCTGGAGTGGGGCCTGCCGCAGGTCGCGCCCGTCCAGGTAGAGGATGTCGAACGGGTAGTAGGCGACAGTGGCCGCCTTTACGGAAGCGCTCTCCGCTCCGGGCACCTTGTACATGCCCGCGTTGTTCTGCAGCAGCACGAAATCCGGCAGGCCGTCGTCTCCCAGCGCGACGATCTCCCCGTCGAGGATCATCTCGCGGTGCGGCAGGACGGAGAGGTCGTCTGCGATGCCTCGGAAGTTCTTCGTCATGTCCTTGCCCGTCCGGCTGATGAGCCGTACGTTGCCGTCCTGCAGGAATGCGAGCGCACGGAAGCCGTCCAGCTTCGGCTCGAAGAGCCAGCCGGGCGAGGAGAAGACGCCCTCTACCGCGTGCGCCAGCATCGGCTTGAGCGTCCGCGGCATGCGCGCAGGTTTGCCGAACGAGACCACGCCAGCGGCGAGCGACGGGTCCGGCAGCCTGCCTGATCTCAGCTGCTCCAGGGTCAGCCCGCACACGACCGACGTGCCGTCGTCGAGGACGTCGCGCTCGGCGTCGGTGTGAGCGTCCTTGTGCTTGATGAGCAGCCACTCGTTCGGGCCCCGGGTCGTCCGCACGAGCGTCCAGGAGCCCTGGAGCTTGTGTCCCCGCAGCGTGAACGACAGCTTCCCTGCGTCGAGCCCGGCGAGCATCCGGCGCTCAGCCTCTTCGCGGTCGTGCCAGCTGAGCCCGCCCTCGTCCGGAGAGTAGATCCCCATGTCCCAGACGATGACCTGCCCGGCGCCGTAGTTCCCATCGCCGATGACGCCCTCGAACGAGGCGTAGTCGAGCGGATGGTCCTCGACGAGCACCGCGAGGCGCTTCTCGGTGTTATCGGTCGACGGCCCCTTCGGCACCGCCCATGACTTGAGCGCGCCGCCGAACTCCAGGCGGAAGTCGTAGTGCAGGCGGGACGCAGCGTGCTTCTGCACGACGAACGTCAGCGCGCCGGGCCGCTGCTCCGGCGCGTGCGGCGCGGGCTCGTTCGTGCCGCTGAAGTCGCGCTTCTCTTCGTATCGTTCCAGCGTCATCGCATTCCTGATGCTATCTCAGGCGACTATCCTTTCGCCGCCTCTGCCCCTCCGGCGCGCAGCCGGACGCGTGCCGCTTGCGCCGAGTGCGTCTTCTCCCTAAAGTATGCATGCCCGCTATGGCTTGTGAGGTAACGTCTCTATGAGTGGTCGCACGCTCGTGATTACAGCCGCTATCTGGCTGACCTTGGTTATCTTTCCCTACCTCCTCGGAGTCGTCTGGCTCGGAGGCGCCCTCGACCGGAGCTATGTTGTCGCGTTCATGATCTGGTTCGTCATCGCCGCGACGCTCTCTGCGGCGGCGTACGTCATGCACGTCCGGGAGTCGCAGCAACAGCACTGACACATATCCGTCCCGCAGGGAGGCTGACATGCTCACCCAGGAGATGAACGACCGCGTCACCCGCGTAGGGCCGGGGACGCCGATGGGCGAACTCATGCGGCGCTACTGGCACCCCATCGCCGGGAGCGTGCAGTTGGATGCCGACAACCCCACCAGGGAGATACGCCTCCTCGGCGAGGACCTCGTCCTCTATCGCGACGCCAGCGGCACGGTCGGCCTCATCGAGCCCTCCTGCGCGCACCGCAAGGCCAACCTCTCCTACGGCATACCGGAGGAGAACGGCATCCGCTGCGCCTACCACGGCTGGATATTCAACGAGACCGGCCAGTGCGTCGACCAGCCCTCCGAGCCGGAGGGCTCCAAGTTCAAGGACAAGGTGCGCATCAAGGCGTACCCGGTACAGGAGTATGCAGGCGTCGTCTGGGCGTACATGGGCCCTGACCCCGCGCCGCTGCTCCCCCGATGGGACGTGCTCGAGTGGGAAGGCTACAAGGAGTGGCAGGTGCACGACCTGCCCTGCAACTGGCTCCAGTGCCAGGAGAACTCGCTCGACCCGCTCCACTTCCAGTGGCTCCACCGCTACTTCGGCGGCTGGATGATGAACCGCGGCAAGCCGCCGGAAGAGCGCGACGCGTGGAACGCCATCACCGGCGCGAAGGGCCGCGAGCACAAGAAGATCGGCTTCGACGTCACCGACTACGGCGTCATCAAGCGCCGCCTCGTCGGCGACGAGACGGAGGAGAGCGAGTTCTGGCGTATCGGCCACCCCGTGCTCTTCCCGAACATCCTCCGCGTCGCCCACGGCATGCAGTTCCGCACGCCGGCCGACGACACCCACACGCTGCACATCTCCATGACGTTCCGCCCCCTCAAGAGCGGCGAGGAGCCCCAGACCGAGGTCCCGTTCACCGAGATGCCGGTCTTCGATGAGAACGGGAAGATCCGGTACGACTACGTCCTCGCCCAGGACCAGCTGGCATGGATCATCCAGGGCCCCATCTCCGACAGGACGACGGAGCGCCTCGGCGTCACCGACGTGGGCGTCATCATGTACCGGCGGCTGCTGGACGAGCAGGCCCGCGTCGTGGAGGAGGGCGGCGAGCCCATGAACATCCACCGCGACGAGGCGGAGAACGAGATCATCATCCTGCCCTGCGAGTACTTCCAGTACCCCGGCTACGAGGGCACCGGCGGGCCGTTCAAGGACGTCCGCCCCGCTCCCGCCGAGGTCGAGGCCGTCCTCTCCGGCGAAGGCGCCGCGCTCAGCGAGTGGGAGGGAGTGCGCACGCTCAGCGGCGAAGAGCGCTACGCCTTCAGGTAGACCGCCGGGTGACCCTCGACGCACCACAGGCACGCGAGCGCCCCTACGTCTGGGTGACGTGGCTGCCGCGCCTGCTCTCCGGCAACAATCGCTGCGAATGGGCGTCCTGGTTCAAGGCGCAGCACGAAGGCTCCAGTTGGCAGCGCGCGCCCTCGACGTTCGATCACACGCGCTGGGCGCTCGACCACACCGCGCTCCTTCGCGCAGAGCAGAAGCGGCTGGAGGCCGACGGCGCAACCGTGAAGACGGAGCGCCAGAACCAGTTCCGGCTCAGGGGCTGGTACGCCACGCTCTCCGGTATGCCCGACCTCGTATCGCTCCAGGACGGGAACGTCGTCATCCACGATGTGAAGTCCGGCGAACCGCACGCGTACCACGCCATCCAGGTCATGCTCTACATGTGGGCGTTCCCGCTCGCGCGGCGCGAGTACGCGGGGATGCCGGTGACGGGCCGCGTCGTCTACGAAGACCACGCCGTCGACGTGCCCGGCTCAGCCATCGACACGACCTTCATCGACCGCGCCGCCGACCTCATCAAGCGGCTCGCCGACATCGAGCAGCCCCCGCCGAGAACGCCCAGCGCGTCCGAGTGCGCCTTCTGCGAGATCACCGCAGCCGACTGCCCCGACCGCATCGAGGAAGCGGCCGAGGAAGGCGAGACGGAGTTGTTCTAGGCGCGCTGAGCGCCCAGCAGCACGACGCCTTCCTCGCGGGCCAGCCTCTGATCGAACGTGTAGAGCGGGGTTGCGCCA
Organism: Dehalococcoidia bacterium; assembly: GCA_965206315.1. Lineage (GTDB taxonomy): Bacteria > Chloroflexota > Dehalococcoidia > Lucifugimonadales > Australimonadaceae > Bin16. The sequence continues at coordinate 1,832,608 of OZ242210.1, read as the reverse complement.
ACCCGCTCAGCCGCCGCGAGAATCATCAGGTCCGCGAAGTCCGGCCCCCCCTGGCCGTACGCGAAGGTTGCTTTCGCTACCTCCTCTGAAGCCTCGGCCACGAGAGAGCCTGTGGCAAACAAACCTGTAAGTACATCCACGATCTGTGCCCGAGGGAACCGATATACCCGCTCAAGCACCCGGACGGTCTCCAACAGGACCTCACGGCAGACGAAACCGGGGTCATCTGCACTCAACCCTCTCAACAGTGCCCGCGCCGACTCAGACATCCCGGCCCCGGCGTCATCGCGAACGATAGCGCGCAGGAGAACGTTGGTGTCTACGGCAATCATCCGTGGAGCGCCTTCGCCGGCGTGTCCGTAGGCACATCCTTGATGTGCTCCACGTACTCCTCACCCAGCGCGCTCGCTACCGTACCTTCGATGATGCCGCGCTCCATGTCTTCCAGTGAAACGGGTGGGCCATCGTAGTGGAGCATGCCAAACAGGCTTTCGATGGGCTGCACCTTCCCGAACCACACCCCTCCGTTCTTGAGTACGGCGTAGCGCAGCTTGTCCCCCGGCTGCAATCCGAGCGCGTCGCGCACTTTCTTGGGCAGCGTCGTCTGCCCCTTGGACGTCACTACCGATTCAGCAAGGCCTTCCATTGCATTTCTCCTGAACACATTACGTATGCTCATACTGCCTTACTTTATCGCAAATAGCAAGGCGCAGCGAGGACTCGGTCCCGTTCTGGTGGTTCCAGGCTCTACGCCATCCGGAAGAAGCGCGCCATGTTGTCGCCCAGGATGTCGCGCTTCGCCTCGTCGCTGAGCCCCTCCATCGTCTCGATGCCTGCCGCCGTGTTCGGGAACGTGGACGGCGGGTGCGGGTAGTCGCTGCCGATGATGAAGTTCCTGCTGCCGATGGTGTGCACCGCCCCCACGATCGCCTGCTCGTCCGGCTCAACCGCAACCATGCAGCTGCGCGCGATCAACTCGCTCGGGAGTTCGTCGCAGCGGGCGCACTGGGGCTCGATCTGGTAGACCCGGTCGAGCGTATACATGATCCACGGCAGCCAGGAGCCGCCCGCCTCGAAGAACGCCATCCGCAGGTTCGGGAACTCCTTGAGCACACCGCCGAGCGTCAGGCTCGCCATCGCCACCATGTACTCGAACGCGAACCCCAGGTAGTTGCTGATGTGCATCCGCCGCATCCGCTCCCATCCGAGCGTGAAGTTCGTCGGGATGTGGTCGTTCACCTGGCACTGGAACGGGTTGCCGTGCACGTACAGCGGAACGTCCAACTCGGCGACAACCTCCCAGAACGGGTAGAGCTCGACGCTGTCCCAGTTCTTCCCGCGCCAGTTGCTGTTGATGGTCAGCGCCTGCAACCCCAGCTCCTTCACCGCGCGACGGGCCTCCGTGACGCACGCCTCGACGGACTCCGTCCCGAACGGCACGACACCGGTGCCGATGAGCTGCTCCGGATACTGCTCCTGCGCGTCCGCCGTCGCGTTGTTGTAGCCCATGCAGAGCGCCAGCCGCAGCCCCTTGTCCCACTCCCGCTCGATCGGGGAGCCGAACGGGTTGCCGTAGATGCCGTCCGGGATGAGCACCTGCATGTCGAACCCGGTCTCCGGCAGCAGCTTCACGCGCTGGTCCGCGACTCCATGACCGATGGGCCCGCGACTCTGCCCGGTGGTCTGCGCCGTGGGATTGACGGCGCCCGTGCGCTGACCCGCAGCCGACGCCCGGAATCCCCCGCGTCGCGCCTCCCGGTCGGAGAAGAACAGCGCGTCGCGCAACAGCATGTCCAGCGCCTGCTCGGAGACGCCTATCGTCTCGCTCACGCCGGTGAAGTCCGGCGGCGGGAAGAAGTGACTGTCGCCGTCTATCCTGCGGACCTTCGTCTGCTGGGGGGCCGTGTCGACCATCGCTGCGCCTCCGCCTGCGGGTGTACCGCGCCCTATCTTACTCCCGTTGCCGACGCGAGGCGCGCGCCTACTCCCGGACGAGTGCGTACAGGAACAGGTCTCCCGTCTGACCGTCCTTGGTGAAGCTCTTCCGTAACCGCCCTTCCAACTCGAACCCGCACTTCTCCAGGACGCGCGCCGAAGCCGGGTTCCACTCCTTGACGGTGGCATAGATACGGACGAGGTCGAAGGTGTCGAAGGCGTATTCCGTCATTGCCCGGAGCGCGTGCGTGACGATGCCCTGTCCCCAGAACGGCTCCGCCAGCCAGTACCCCACCTCGGCTGACCGCCGGTGCACGTCGCCCTGCGTCCTGAGTCCTATCCCCCCGATAGCCTCATCGGCGTTCGCGATAGCGAATTCCGTCTGGGGGTCGCGGTCCTTCTGTAGCTGCACCCATGCCAAGGCGTCCTCCATCGCGTAGGGATGGGGGAAGACGTCCCCGACGTTGATCCAGATGTTGCGGTTGTTGGCGTACTTCGCCAGCGCGGGCTCGTCCCCTTCCCGCCACGGGCGCAGCACCCAATCGCCTGCCGGTATCTCCATGACGCCCGCTCAGAACCCTGCCGCCATGACCTCGACCACGCGGTCGTACAGCGCGTCGGGGTCGTGGCCTGCGGCCTGCAGGTGGCGGCGTGTCATCCTGTTCACGAACGAGAACGCCGCCTGCATCACCAGCATCCCCTTGCCGTTCAGCGTCTTGCGGCCCGACAGCCGCGCCTGGCGCAGCAGCACCGTCTCGTCCGGCGAGTACACCGCGTCCACGAAAGCCGCATCAGGTTTGCACATGGCTATCGCCGCAGCCGACCGCTGATTGTTTTCGGCTATCGCCTTGAACGACGCCGCGAACCACTCCCGCCAGAACGACGCTCCACCGTCGCCCTCCGCAACGATCGCGGGCGTGGCGGGCGCGAGCGACGAGAACGCTTCGAGCGACGTCGCCTCGCCGTTGCCGAGCCGCCGCACGCCGGACTGCCCGACCGTCGAGGCGTTGACGATGACGTCCATGCTCCAGACGACGTCCAGGGCAAGCTCCTGAGCGGTGGCGGTCACTTTGGCGCCGGTGGCCGCTGCGGCCTGCTTCGCGAGCTCCTCCGCGCGCTCCAGCGAACGGTTCGTCAGCAGCACCGACCCGTCGCCCACCTCCTTCGCTAGCGCGAACGCCGACGCGCGTCCCGCGCCGCCTGCACCCAGCAGCAGCACGCGCTTGCCAGCAAGCGTCGGCAGGAACGGCGCCGACTGTCCCGGCAGCGTCCGCAGCATGCTCGCGACCAGCCCGTCGGCGTCCGTGTTGAAGCCGACCAGCCTGCCGTCCTCCATCTGCATGAACGTGTTGACCGCGCCGATCTCCCGCGCGATCGGGTCGATCTCGTCCAGCAGCGGCATGATGGCCAGCTTGTGGGGCACCGTCACGTTGGAGCCCATGAAGCCGGGGTACGCCCGCGCCGCCTCCACGAACGATGCCAGGTTCTCCGGGCGCACGTCGAACGGGCAGTGCACCGCGTCGAGCCCGATCTCGCCGAACGCCGCGTTCCACATCGCGGGGCTCCGTGAGTACTTGGACGGCGACTCGCCCATCGAGCCGGACAGCAGCGAGCGCTCCGCCACCTCCGCGGGCAATGGGTTATCGAGATAGCGTTGCAGGTCGTCGAGCGTGCTCATGCGTCGAGTCTAGCAAAGCGGACCATGATCGGGCGCCAACCGTGCCCGTCATTCCCGCACCGGCGGGAAGGTGAATTCACATTCGAAGTGCAACACCTGGTCTAGGACCTCGGCCGGGGTCCGGTAGCCGAGGCACTTGCGCGGCGTATTGTTGTAGGCCTGCACGAGCTCTGCAAACTGCTCGTCCGTCACAGTGACGAGGTCAGTCTTCTGTGGCAGCATCCGGCGCATCCTACCGATCGCATTCTCCACACCTCCCTTCTGCCACGGGGCGTGGGTGTCACAGAAGAAGGTCTCCATCCCAAGCGCGTGCAACTCGTGATGCCGCGCGAACTCCGTCCCGTTGTCGAACGTCACCGTTCGGCGCAGTTGCGGCGGGAACCTTCCCAATGCCCCCGACATCACACGGGCAATCGGCCCCGAGGCCTTTCCCGGAGGACGCACCGCAATCAGCAGCCGCGAATGCCGCTCATGCAGCGTCAACACAGCCTGGCCGTAGGTACTGAACAGCATCAGGTCCGCCTCCCAGTGCCCAGGCTCTCGCCGGTCTGCTGCCGATGCAGGCCGCTCCGAGAGCGGTCGACGCAGACGGATGAACGAGGCCGGACTGCCTCCCCCGCGCCCGCGCCGGCCCCGCTTCGACTTCCCTCGCGGCAGGTAGTGGCGCCACGTGTAGTCCTTCGTCCGTCTGATCTGCCCGTAGATGAACCGGTAGATGCTCTCGTGGGAGATGATGCGTCTGCCTTTCACCAGGGCGAGTCGGTTCACGACTTCCTCCGGCGACCACCCTCTCCCAAGGGCGGCAAGCACCTCTGCGCGCAGAGGACCATCACGCTCCAGCCGTGCTCCGCTCCAACGACGGGCTCGCGCCTGCTGTTCTGCATACCGTGGCTGATAGCCATCCCTCCTCGATCTGTTGCGCTTCAGTTCCCGAGCAACCGTCGATGGCGCGCGATCCAGAGCTGCAGCGATTTGCCGGACCGAGTGTCCCTCGGCTTGTAAGCGGGCAATCGCACACCGCTCTTCAATGGAGACCTGCTGATAGTGCTTTCCCATGGCAACACCCTAATGAGGTGTTGCACTTCGTTTGTGAACTTAGGGAATCCATAGTGACCGGGCAGCGCACACGCCTCTCCCTCGGGAAGAGGCCGTCGGCAGAGGTCGCCGGAAAGCGGTGGATGAGGCCTTGTCATGCTGAGCGGAGCGCAGCGGAGTCGAAGCATCTCTCAGGGAGACGCCCGTTGCAGATCGTCAAAGCACACTCATGCGTCAAGTTCCTGTAGTTTCTTGTCCCATTCACTATTAATCTCAGAGACAAGAGTGAGCAGTGTTCCCTTGTATCGTCTGTTCCATTCTTCCTCATCAAACAGACAGTAGTATTGCATATCAACCTGATCTGTGGCTTGGAAATCGGCTGGCTCTTCTGTTTGAAATGCTATGTCAATCTGCTCGAATAGAGTTTTACACAGATGAACAGCAATAGGAAAGAATGTAACCCGTATTTTCCCGTTCTTGTCCAACCGGACAGTATGAGATGCTCCCGCTCTATGCCCACCAACGAGGCCTGGCAGTCTTAGGGAGTTCTGCTGGTAAAACGTGTAGCCGTTTGCACGAGGTGATGGTTCGCGCCTGTGTATGCGGGTAAAGTCACCGACTACTTCTTGCCAGAAGTCGCCTATGCCTGATGTCCGAGCTCGTTCATCCAGGCTTGCACGGCGTTTCTCTCTCGTGGCATATCTGCTGCTCCGCAACTCGGTTCCGGTTTCTATTTCGTGCACCTGCCTCGCCAGTAGTGTTCGTCCTTCACGAATATAAGCGCTAAACGACAGCAACGTTATATCTACGTCTTTCTGCATCAGAAAGTTCACCATCCGATTTGCGCTTTCATCAAGGCCAACACCGACCAAGGCCATACGAATCGGCTTAAGCTCTTCCAGCTCTCTACCATTTCTATTTGCAGAATACCACTCTTCGAAGTTTGGTATGTGCTCTATCCCTTTCGAGCCAGAATTCTTGCTGATCAGTTCACCTAAAGCGCCTTCATCAAACTCCTCTAGGTACGAGCAGTAATCGATCACTTGCGCAACAGCATCTCGGGTGGGAGCGCTGCGTTTCAATTCAAATACAACCAATTTCCCGTGCCGATCGATACCTAGCAGGTCCAGTGCGCCGCCTGCAGCAGGGGTTTGACGCCCCACCAAGGTCAAGCCCTGCATCAGCATCTCGGGATTCTTGACCAGGATGTCCTCCAGTTGCTCTTCGGTCTCTGTGCGACGAGTCTGTTCAACTTTGGACGCTTGGGACGTCTCGTCGATCTCCCATATCTGGATCTCGTCCGCCATGCTCACTCCACCTTCTCGTTATCTCTGTCTTCAGCGTGGACCCCCTTCCCACCCCCGTACATACCCTGCAGCAGGTCGAGGAAAGCGGTTACCAGCGGGCCGTACGACGACGCCCTGCGCACCATCACCGCCGTCGGCAGCGTGATGCGGTGCCCTTCCTCCAGCTGCACGTGCGCCAGCGTGCCCATCCGGAACTCCCGCTCCACCGACTTGTACGGCAGGAAGCTCACGCCAAGCCCGCGCTCGATCATCCGTTTGGTCGACTCGATGCTGTCCAGGTCCATCGCGATATTCGGCACGATGCCCGCCTCGCGACAGACCCGGTCCATCAGCACGAAGTACGTGCTCTCCTTGTCGTAGATGATGAGCGGCTCCGACCCCACCTCGTAGATGCTCGCGCGACCGTCCTTCGTGAACCGGTGCTCCGGGTGCGTCACCAGCACGATCTCCTCGTCGTACAGGTGCGTCGTGACCACCTCCGGGTGGTTCAGCGCACGCGACACCCCCACCTGTATCTGCTCCGACAGCACCCACTCCAGCACTTCCGATGAGCGCCCGGTCTTGATCGCCACGTCCACGGCGGGGTAACGCTCGTGGAACGTCTCCAGTATCCCCGGCAGCACCGCCGACGATATCCCGCGCGCCGCGCCGATGTGCAGCCGTCCCGTCGCCGCAGTACGGCTCGACACCACCGTCTCTTTGCCTCGCTCCAGCGTGTCGAGCGCCCGCTGCGCATACGGCAGGAACGTCCGTCCCGCGTCGGTGAGCCGCACGCCCCTCCCAACGCGGTCGAATAGCGGCTCGCCGAGGTCGTTCTCCAGCAGAAGGATGCGGGTGCTGAGTGTCGGCTGCGTGACCCCCAGCTCGGACGCCGCGCGGCTGAACGAGTGCAGCCGCACCGCCGTAAGGAACGCCTCCAGTTGGCCTATCTCCACGCTCTCCCTCTTCGCCCACGCCGTCTCCGTGCGACAGGATATAGTAACCAAGCGCCGCCCCGATGGTTGGGGGCTGATCCCCTCTCCTGAGGGAGAGGGCAACGCGCTTCAGCGCGTGGGTGAGGGCCCTGAGTGCGTGGGGTGGGGCGACATAAGAGAGGAGCACAACCGATGCCTGGACTCACGAAGATCGGCTTCATCACGTTCGGCGAAGGCGCGGCGGTCGCGCTCGCCAGAGCGGGCGGGCTCTTCGAAGCGCAGGGACTCGAGGTCGAGGTGACCCGCACCCCCAGCTCCACCGAGCAGATGCGCGGCCTCATCCAGGGACGCTGGCAGATCGCGTCCACCGCGTTCGACAACGTGCTTGCGTGGTCGGAGCGGGAGGGGTCGGAGGTCGTCGCCGTCGCCCGCGCAAGCTCGGGGGTGAACCTACCCGTCTACGTGCGGCCCGAGATTCAGACGTGGGACGACCTGCGTGGGAAGGCGCTTGCCGTCGACGCGGTCGACACGGCCTACGGCCTCGTCCTGCGCCGCATCCTGCAGGAGCACGGACTGGAGTTGGACCGCGATTACACCTTCGTTCCCGCTGGCGCGACCGGCTACCGGCTGGAGTCGATGGAGAAGGGCGAGACGTTCGCGGGTGTGCTCAACCCGCCATGGAACGCCCGTGCCGAGGAGGCGGGCATGCGCCTCATCGCCCGCCATTCGGACGTCGTTCCCGGCTATCCCGGCGGTGTCATCGCCGTCAGCCGTCCATGGGGCGAGGCGAACCGGGACACCGTCGTCGGCTTCCTCCGCGCGCTGCTCGACGCCGGCCGCTGGGCAGCCGACCCATCCCGGCGGAGCGCCGCTGTCGCGCTCCTCACCAGCGCCACGGACCTCACTGAGGAGCGGGCCGCGCGCGCCCTCGACGACATGCCCGACCCGCTGCGCCCGGAGCCGGAGACGTTCGCTATCCCGTTGGACATACGCCTCCGCTTCGGCCTCACCCCGCCCCACGGGTCGGACATCGCCTCCTACCTCGACCACTCCTACCTCGAGGAAGCGCAGGCTGTCTGATGTCTGGTCCCTTCCCCCTTGACGGGGGAAGGTTAGAGCCTGCCCCGTACTTGATGCGGGGATGGGGATGAACCGGCGGGACTTCAGCCGTCCCATTCTGTGACATCTGCCCCTTACGCAACGTCCTGCGCTCCCGTACCCTGTTCTTCGACGGCCTGCGTCCGCCCTGTTTCCCCTCCACGCGGAGGTGTCGCAGATTGTCGCATTGTGTCGCTTTACTGTTGACTGCTGTAGGGGTCGCTGTGGCGGAACGGATGACGATTGTGGCGCATAAGCGGAGGCATCACGAGTGGAAGCGGCGAAAAGCAACACTTTCGCGAAAAACCCCTGCCCTGGGGACAGGCGATGCAACCCGCAGGGCATGCAAAGCGCACGCCATTCTCCCGTTGACCCACCGCGTCCGGCACACCTACACTAGCCCTGCTCTCGGGGGTGCACATGGCCCGTGCGATATGGAAAGGCGCGATAAGTTTCGGGATGGTCGCCATCCCCATGAAGCTCTATATCGCCACCGAGAGCAAGGACATCGGCTTCGTCCAGCTCCACGACTCCTGCCACACCCGTCTCAAGCAGAAGCGCTGGTGCCCCTACCACGAGGTGGAGGTCGAGTACAGCGAGGTCGTCCGCGGTTTCGAGTTCGCCCGTGACGAGTACCTCGTGATGGAGGCGGAGGACTTCGACAACCTCCCCCTCAAGACCACCCACACCATCGACATCCTCCGTTTCGTGGACATCGCCACCATCGACCCCGTCCACTACGAGAAGAGCTACTACATCGAACCCGAGAGCGTGGGGGTGAAGCCGTTCGTCCTCCTGAAGAAAGCGCTGGAGGCCACGGACCGCGTCGCCGTCGCCAAGGTCGCGCTCCGCAACAAGGAGCACCTCTGTCTCATCCGCCCCTACGTCGACGGCCTCATCATGGAGACGATGTATTACCCGGACGAGATACGCGGTACCGCCGAGCTCGACCTGCCGGGTGAGGTCGAGCTGAGCGAGGCCGAGTTGCAGATGGCGGTGATGCTTATCGACCAGCTCACCGGCGAATTCCAACCCGGTGAGTACAGGGACGAGTACCGGGACGCGCTCCAGCAGGTGATCGAGGCCAAGCTCGGCTCCGGCGCGCCCATCTCCGCGGCCCCCGAAGCCCCGCAAGGCAAGGTGCGAGACCTCATGGAAGCCCTGCGCGCGTCCATCGAGGCAGCCCGTGCCCCCGCGCCTGACGCCGAAGCAGAGGAACCCGTCGCCTCTGCTCGCAAGGCGAGGAAGGCCTCCTGATCCCGTGACGACCACCTCGCAGACCGGCTCCGAACGCGGGACACTCGCCTTCGGTCTGGTCGAGCCCATGATTCCTACCCCCTCCCCTGAGCCGACCGACGCGCCCGACCGTCTCTACGAGATCAAGTGGGAGGGCATCCGCGCCATCTCCGTCGTCAGTAAGGGCGATGTGCGCATGCACACGCGCGGCGGGACCGACATCACTGCAGCGTTCCCCGAAGTCGCCGATGCGCTCCGCAACGCCGCCGGAGACGCGAGCGTCGTGCTCGACGGCGAACTGGTCGCGCTCAGCGACGAGGGCATTCCCCAGCGCTACGCCGTCGTCGAGCGCTGGCTCGCCGGAGCCGACGCCAGGCGCAGGACGCCCGTTAACTACGAGGTGTTCGACATCCTCCACTTGGACGACGAGTCGCTCCTGGACCAACCCCTCTACGAACGCAAGGCCCGCCTCCACGACGCACTGCGGCCCAACGCCACCGTCCACGTCTGCCACTTCGAGGAGGGCGAGGGCGTTGCGATGTACGCCGCCGCGCGGGAGCTCGGCCTCCACGGCATCGTCGCCAAGGACAGGCACAGCTTCTACGAGCCCGGCAAGCACTCCCGCCACTGGCTCTCCACCAAGAACGCCCGCACCATGAACCTCGTCGTCGGCGGCTACACCTTCGGCGGCAGCAGGCAGCCGTTTGACTCGCTCCTGCTCGGCGTCTTCGAGGACGGGCGGCTCCGCTTCACCGGCGCGGCAGGCGCGGGCACGGCCCGCGGCGATCAGCGGCTCCTCCACCGGATGCTCTCCCGGTTCCACACCGACCGCTGCCCCTTCACCCGGGAGCCCGGCGTCAGCCTCTTCTCCCACTGGTGCGAGCCGTCCCTTGCCGTCGAGGTCGAGTACGGGGAACGCGCGCCGGACGGGACATTCCTCTTCCTCGTCTTCAACTCCCTCCGCCCCGACATCAACCCGCGCGACTGCGACGCCCTCTCACTCGCGTCGTAGCGAACGCTCACAACCCGCCCAGCCACCCCGCGAGCACGTCCGCCGCCTCCGCCCACACGTCCTCCCCCGAACGCCCGCTCGACTTGAGCACGGCGAACCCGTGGTCCGCGCCGTCGAGCAGGTGCACGCGCGCATCGGGCACGAGCGCAGCGACCGCCGTCAGCTCGTCCGGCGAGGCGAACGGATCGCGCGTGCCGGAGCAGAACAGCGTCGGACACGCGATGCCCGGCAGGTGCGCCGTCCGCAACTGCTCCGGCTTGCCCGGCGGGTGCGCCGGATACGCGAACAGCGCGAGCGCGTCCACCGCCGCTCCCTCCGACGCCAGCACCGACGCGATGCGTCCGCCGAGCGACCGACCGCCTATCGCGGTCCGTGTACCGGCGATACGCGCCGACTCCAGCACGGCGCGCCACGTCGCCAGGAGCGTCGCGGGGCTGTCCGGCCTGCGAAGCCCCGCCTCCTGGTACGGGAACTGGAAGCGCACGAGCGATATGCCCGTCTCTGGCAGACGCTCAGCGAGCCGCTGCCCGAACGGATCGCGCAGGTTCGATCCGGCGCCCGGCGCGTAGACGAACGTCCACTCCGCGCCGTCGACGGCGTTCCGCAGAACGCTCACCCCGCCGGCGCTGTCCAGCGTCTCACCCACCGGACTCTCCGCCACCCTGGCCGCCGCCGGCGCCGCCGCGTTGACGACCACCCTGACCGCCGCCGAACAGCCCGCGTCCGAAGCCTCCGCCTCCTCCGCCAACGTTCACGCTTGCCGCAGACAGGCTGCCGTCCGCCTCGCGCTGCACGAACACCGTCACGGTCACGCCCGCAGCCAGCTCGGAAGCTGCCTCAGCCGCCGTCGTCGTGATTCGGACCTGCGTTTCGTCCGCCACGGCGAATTCGGCCACGGCGGCTTCCGCCGCACCGTCCGCCGTCTCCAGCGTCAGCACGCCGTCCGCGAACGATACGATCGACCCCGTCACCACCGACGCAAGGCCGCCGAAGCCGCGACCGCCGCCTGCACCCTGCTCTGCGCTGCCTACGACGATAGCCGCAGCCGCCAGCCCGCCTGATTCGTCCGGACGCGCGATTACCGACACCTCCGCCCCTTCCGCCAGGTAGTTCGACGCCTCACCCGCGGTCTTCGTCACGTTCACCGGCGCGTCGTCCGGCGCCGCGATGGCAGCCTCGCCGTCCGGCGTCTCCAGCCTGAGCGTCCCTCCTGCGAACGACACCACGGTGCCGGCCAGCGGCTCGGCGTTCCGCGCGCCTTCCTCCGGCGCCGCGCCAGGCTCGGCGTCGACCGTGCCGCCGAGTCCCATCTCCTGCAGGACCTCCGGCGGGATCATGCCGGAATCGATGGCCATCTGTATCTGGGCGCGCGCCATCGCCGCCGCTTCGGGATTGCTCTCCAACTCCCGCCTCTGCTCCTCAGGCAACGCCGCTATGAACTCGTCCGCCGTGGGCTGCCCGCCAGACTGCCGGGCGCGCCCGGTCGTCACGGCAGCACCCGCGTCAGCGGCGTCCGTGCCCGGCGCGACGATCTCCGCCGTCTCGGTCGCCTGCTCCTCCTCGTCCCGCGGAACGAGCTGCGCGGCGCCGTAGCCCGCACCCGCTCCCACGAGGACGAGCAACACCAGCACCAGGAAGAATCCCTTCGCACCCATCAGCGTGGACCTCCGTTACTCATGCCGCAGCGCCTCTATGGGATGCAGCCGTGCCGCCCGCGCCGCCGGATAGATGCCGAAGAAAAGCCCTATCGCCGCCGACACCACGAGCGCCAGTGCAGCGATGTCGGCGCTGAACACCGTCATCAGCTCCGAGCCCGCAAGATTGAACCCGTCCAGCACCCGGGAGGCCACCACGCCCGCGCCGACCCCCAGCAGACCGCCGCCGATGCTCAGCAGCACCGCCTCCGTCACGAACTGCGCAAGGATGTCGCGCCGCTTCGCCCCCAGCGCCTTGCGGATGCCGATCTCCCTCGTACGCTCCGTCACCGACACCAGCATGATGTTCATGATGCCGATGCCCCCGACGACCAGCGAGATGCCTGCGACCGCGCCCAGGAACACCGTGAACGTCTCCGTCGTCTCGCTCAGCGCGTCGATAACCGACTGCTGCGTGTCGACCCGGAAGTCGTCCGTGTCCGTGATCTCGTGCCGCAAGCGGAGCACCGTCGTTGCCTCCTGCTGCGCCTCCTCGATCCGTTCGCCGTCCGCCTGCACGTTGATGAGGTCGACGGAAACGGCGCCCTCCTCGGTGCGTTGTCCGCTCAGCCGGAAGAACGCCGTCGTCAGCGGAACGAGCACGCGGTTGTCCTCGTTCCCGAAGGCGGTAGCCCCCTTGCTCTCCAACACCCCGATGACCGTGAAGCGGATGCCGGATATGGCGATGTCCACGCCTACCGGGTCGCGCTCCTCGAACAGGTCCTCCGCAGTCTGCGAGCCGAGCACCGCCACGTTCTTCCGGTTCAGCACGTGCGCCGGTGAGATGAACTCGCCCGACGCGATCTCGAAGTTCCGCACCTCCGCGAACTCCGGCGTAGCCCCCGCCACCTGCGTGAACGTGTCGGTGGAGCGGTACGTCACCGCACCGCTCACGGACACCTCCGGCGCGACGCTCACGATGGAGGGTGCGAACACGGGGTCCACCAGCGCCAGCGCGTCGTCCAGCGTCAGGTCGCCGTCCAGCGGACGTACGTAGAGCAGGTTCGAGCCAAGCGACTCGATGCGGTTCGTGATGTCCTCCTGCGCGCCGCGACCGATGGACATGAGCGCGATAACCGCCGCCACGCCGATGATGATGCCGAGCAGCGTCAGGCCCGTCCGCAGGCGGTTCCCGCCGATGGACGACCATGCCGTGCCGATGAGCGCGATCGGCGTCATGCCGGTGCGCCCTCCGCAGCCTCCGCATGCAACGGCTCCGCAACCGGCTCGTCGCCGACCACCAGCCCGTCGCGCAGCGAGATGATGCGCCGCGTGTGGCGTGCTACGTCGGCCTCGTGAGTCACCAGCGCGACCGTCAGCCCTTCCTCCCGGTTCAGCCGCTGCAGGATGGCCATGATCTCGGCGCTGGAGCGGGTGTCGAGCGCGCCCGTCGGCTCGTCCGCGAGCATGATCGCCGGGTTCTTCACCAGTGCCCGCGCTATCGCGACCCGCTGCTGCTCGCCGCCGGAGAGCTCCAGCGGACGATGCTTGTAGCGGTGTCCCAGCCCCACCGATTCCAGCGCCTTGAGCGAACGGGCGCGCGCGTTCCGCCGCTCGCCGTACTGCAGCGCCAGCTCCACGTTGGCCAGCGCGGACAGGCGGGGCAGCAGGTTGTAGGTCTGGAACACGAACCCGATCTTCTGGTTGCGGGCCGCCGCCAACCGGGCGTCGCCCCAGCGGCTCACCTCCTCGCCCTCCAGCAGGTAGCTGCCGGAGGTCGGCGCGTCGAGGCAGCCGATGATGTTCATCAGCGTGGACTTGCCCGAGCCGGACGGCCCCATGATGGAGACCATCTCCCCGTGCTGCACCGCGAGGCTCACGCCGTTCAGCACCGGAACGTCCAGTGCGCCCAGGCGGTACGTCTTCCGCAGATCGGTCACTTCTATGACGGTGGCCATGGCTATCCGCCTCCGCCGCCACCGCCGCGCAATCGCCTCGCCCCGCCGCCGAATACGGCCCCGAACGCGCCACCGCCGCCCTGCGCTGCCGACGCGGGCTCCGGCATCACCACCTGCTCGCCCTCCGACAGCCCGTCGATCACCACCACCCAGAAGTCGTCGCTCGGGCCGAGCGTGACCCGCCGCTCCTCGACGACGCCGTCGACCGACACGCGCACCACCGGCGCGATGATGCTGCCGCTCACCGACGACGTCGGTATCAGCAGCTCACCGGCGTACTGCGCCAGCACGATCTCCGAGACCGCGCTCAGCCCGTCGCGCAGCGTCAGCCCCGCCGGAACGTCCAGTCGTACTGTCACAGGGAACGTCACCACGCCCGTCTGCCCAGACGACGCCGCGCCGATCTCGACGATCTCGCCGGTCAGCGTCTGTCCCTCCAGCGCGCTCAGGCTCACCGCCACGGGCATCCCCACCGATACCGCCAGCACGTCTATCTCGTCCACCGAACCGTCGACCTCCACCACGGACGGGTCCAGGATGGTGATCGACGGCGTCTGCTGGCCGCCTTGTTCGCCCAGGCGGTCGCCCACCTCCATCGAAACGTCCTCGACGATGCCGGACACCGGCGCGGTCAGCACTGCGCTCCGCACGTCCTCCCGTGCCTCGGCGAGCGCGTGCTCCGCCACCGTTGTCTCCGACTGCAGCAGTTCCACGTCCAGCGACTCCGTCTCGACGGTCAAGTCCGCTGCCGCCTCCTCGTCCGCCGCCAGCGCGTTCTCCGCCTTCTCCACCGCCTCCTCGGCCGCTAGTATCTCCCGCGCTGTCTTCGCCTCCGTGTTCTCCAATGCCGCGCGCGCGTCGTCTACCACCGCGCGCTTGTCCTCGACCACCACGCGGGCGTCTTCCAGCGCCGTCCACGCCTCCTCCATCTCGTGCTCCGCGCACCGCCCTTCGTACGGCGGACCGTCGGGACACGTCCCCGCCAGCCTGCCGACGTACAGCGTCTTCCACGAGAAAACGACCAGCTCGTCCCACAGCGTCGCCGGATCGTCGTCGGGCGGGTCCATCCAGGACAGCTCGTGGTTCAGCACCTGCCGATCGTCGAACAACACGTCCAGGTCCAACTGCCACCCGCCGAGTACCCCGGCGGGGTCCTGCTCCGTGTTCACGCTTGACGCCGGTACCCCCAGCCACTGCACGAACGTATCCGCGTACTCCTCCGCGTATTCCTCCACCACGTCGAGCGCGTCCTGCACCGCGTCCATCGCGTCCTGTATCGCGTCGCGCGCATCCTGCTCGTCCCTGGCCGTGTTCTTCATCGTGAGTTCGAGGTCGGCCTGCGCGTTCTCCAACGCCCGGCCGCTGAGCGTTACCGCATCGCTTGCCGCCGAGATCTCGGACGCGTCCGGCAGGTCGAGCGCATCGGCCAGCGCCTCTTGGGCGTCCCGCAGCTCCACCTCCGCCTTGGCAACGTCCCGCTCCAGCGACGCCATCGACGCCGCGTCCAGCCGCGCGAGCACGTCCCCCTCCCGTACCACGCTCCCCACGCTCACCAGCACGTCGCCCACCTCGCCTGCTACGGAGAACGAGACCTCCTCGCGCATCGGAAACACCACCGTCCCGCTCGTCGCGATGGCGTCGGTGAGCGTCCCGCGCTGAACGGGGACCAACTGCTCACCCTCGGCGAGCCCCCCGGCCGGAGTGGTCGACCGTTCAGGCGCGTAGTAGAACGCGGCGAGCCCCGCTCCGGCGAGAACGGCAAGCAGTATCGGGACCTGCCAGACGTAGAACGGGCCCGCCTTCGCGGACAAGAAACGCATACTCAGCCCCTTCCTCTCACACCTTTACGCAGAATGCTTGTGATCGGATTCATGCCGGGCGTGCCCGGCGAGCGCCCCCTAGTACTCCGCGTCCGGCAGGAGGTGCGGCGTCCCTTCGTCCGGCGTGACCGCACCCGCGTTCAGCACGCACGCGAGCATCGAGTAGTAGCCCGCCGTCGCTGTCAGGTCCGTGACCGTCCGTGTCCCGAACCGTTCCTGCGCCTGCTGGAACACGTCGTCCGGCACACGCCCCTTCTCCAGGAGCGAGCTCACGTACCGGAACACCAGCTCCTCATCGCCGGAGAGCCCATCCGGTGCAGTGCGGTCGCGCACCGCCGCGATCGTCTCGGCGCTCAGCCCCTCGCTCTCTCCTATCGGCTGGTGGGCGGTCCACTCGAACTGGCAGTTCCACTCCCGCGCCACCGTGAGGATCGCAAGCTCCCGGAGGTCGCCCGGGAGTGTGTTCTCGAAGCGGATGTACGTCCCCACGTGCGCGATACGCTGGGCGACGTCCGGACTGTTCAGCAGCACCGTGAACGGCCCCACCACGTGCCCGCGGCTTCCCGCTATGTAGTCGTAGTGCTGCTGATGCTCGGGGGACACTTGTTCGCGGGTCGTGACCCGTGGGAATCGCGCCATGACGTGCTCCTCTGTCTGGGTTTACAGGTAGCCCAACTCCATCGCCCGCTCTTCGTCGAGCAACGCCTCCGACACCTGCCTGCCGGAGCGCTCGTCGTGGAACGGCTGCCGGTACAGCACGCCCTCGTCGCACAGTTCGCCGATGGCGTCGCGCTTCTCTTTCGCCGTCCCGGGGATCGCCTGCCGGGGGTCCTGGCACCAGGAGTCGATGATGCGCAGGCTCCAGTAATGCAGGGGCGCGGGCCCGCGCTGCACCATCGCCACGATCGCCGCCTTCAGTGTGTCCGGGTCGACGCTCTCCACTTCCGGCGTCTCGTAGTAGTCCGTCTCGTTGCCTGCCGCCGCGACCAGGTCGTTGCTCACGCTCTCCGGCACGCTGCAGATGATGACGCGCTGGCCGAAGCGGTTCTTCACCTGCGTCACCAGCCGCATGTAGTCCGCGTCGCCCGACACCATCAGGAAGACCTTCTCCTTCCCGCTGTTGTCCGCGTCGAACGCCTCCACCATCATGTCCAGCGACAGCGCCATGTCCGCCGCGTTCTTGACCCGCTCTATCTGCTGCCCGCCCTTCGTCACCAGCGACCGTTTCACCGGGATGTTGATCGCCTCGATACCGCACATGGACAGTTGCCGGGTTATCTCGGACGGATGCTCGCTGAAATCGGCGTAGGCCCGCATCATCGTGGGCCGCCCATACTTCTGCGCCTTGTCCACTATCTGCCGGAAGTCCGGCTCCATACCGTAGTGGTTCAAGAGGCCGTAGCGCAGGTTCTCCAGATCGATGAAAACAGCTACCTCACCAACCATAGAATCAACTCCCTTCATCCGGATGTCCGTACTGGAAATGCCAGCTTGTTCACAAACCGGCGCGCATTGTACGCCACTGCCGCGCGCTGTCTAGTGATACCTCGCGCTATAATGCGCCCACCGCGTCCCTCAGGCGCGGACGCGCGCCTGAGCGCAGGAGCAGCCCATGCCAGAGATGACCGGCGGACAAGCCCTCATACGCTCCATGCGCCGCGAAGGCGCGGAGGTCGTCTTTGGCCTGCCCGGCGTCCAGATGTACCACGCGATCGACCCCATCCTCGACGAGCCCGGCATGCGCTTCATCACCGTCCGCCACGAGCAGGCCACCGCCTACATGGCGGACGGCTTCACCCGGGCGGGCGGCGGCACCGGCACCGCGATGGTCGTCCCCGGCCCCGGCCTCCTCAACGCGTCCGCCGCCATCGGCACCGCGTACGCGGCCTCCTCGCCCATCCTCGTCGTCTCCGGCCAGGTCCAGAAGGACCTCATCGGCAGGGACGTGGGCATCCTCCACGAGGTCAACGACCAGATGGACGCGATACGCCCTGTGACCAAGGCCGCCTACCGCGTCCTCAACGCCGCGGACGTGCCCGCCGCCGTCCACGAAGCCTTCCACCAGCTCCGCACCGGACGCCCGCGTCCGGTCGAGATCGAGATACCGCCGGAAACGCTCTCGGAGGTCGCGGACGTCGATCTGCTGGAGCCCGGCGACTACCGCCGCGACGCCGCGTCCGACGCCGACGTCGAGCGCGCAGCGCGCGTGCTGGCGGAAGCGAAGAACCCCATCGTCTGGGCCGGCGGCGGTGTCATCTCCTCCGGCGCGTCCGAGGCGCTGCTGCGCGTCGCCGAGCACCTGCAGGCCCCGGTGATGACGACGCACGAAGGCAAAGGCGCGATTCCGGACTCCCACTACCTCAGCATGGGCACCCTCAAGTCGCGCGCCGACGACTTCCGCAACCACCTCCGACACCACGACGTCTTCCTCGCGGTCGGCACCCGCTTCGCCTCTGCGATGCTCACCCATACCCCGCAGATCGTGCAGATAGACGTCGACCCGGACGAGATCGGGCGCAACTACCCCGACAACACGCTCGGAATAGTCGGCGACGCCAGGGGCTCGCTGGAGAAGCTCGCCGACGCGCTCACGGACGCCATGCCCCCCGCCGAGAGCAAGCGCGAGATGCTGGGCAAGCTGCGCGCGGCGCGTTTCGGACCGCTCCGAGTCGAACCGCTCGACTCCTACATGAACGCCGTCCGCGCCGCCATCCCCCCGGACGGGATATTCGTCGCCGGCATGACCCAGCTCGGCTACTACAGCAGGCTCTTCTACCCTGTCGAGCAGCCCGGCACCTACCTCAACTCCTCCTACTTCGGCAACCTCGGCTTCGCTTGGCCTACCGCGCTCGGTGCGAAGACCGCGCAGCCGGACAGACCCGTCGTCTGTGTCTCCGGCGACGGCGGCTTCCTCTTCAACTCGCAGGAGCTCGCCACCGCCGTTCAGTACGGCATCAACGCCGTCTGCGTCGTCTTCAACGACCACGCCTACGGCAACGTCATGCGCGACCAGGAGGACCGCTTCGATGGCCGCGTCATCGGTTCCCAGCTCCACAACCCGGACTTCGTGAAGCTCGCCGAGGCGTACGGCGCACGCGGACTCCGCGCCGAAACGCCTGCCGCCCTGGAGGCGGCCCTCCGCAGCTCCATCGCCTCTGACGACGCCCCTACTCTCATCGAGGTGCCCTTCGGCCCCGTCCCTTCGCCGCTCTAGCCTCATGCCGCCAACGCAGATCGCCATCGACCTTCCGAACGTCAGCGTCGCCGCGCTTCGCGCCGGGAACGGCCCGCGTCTGCTCTTCATCCACGACGAGCTCTCGTCCGCGTGGACCCCGCTCCTCGACCTGCTCGCCGAGCGCTTCGAGGTCACCGCGCCGGAGCTGCCCGGCTTCGGCTGCAGCGAACGCCCCGAGTGGGCCGACACGCTCGACGACCTCGCGTTCACCGTCGCCGACCTCGCAGATGCCCTCGCGCCTGTCGCCGTCGTCGGCGCGAGCCTCGGCGGATGGCTCGCGGTGGAAGCCGCCGTGCGAGGCGCGCCCGCCTCCGCGCTCGTCGCCATCGGCGCGCCCGGCATCGACATCCCCGGCGACCCGCCCGCCGACTACTTCGTCCTGATGCAGCATGAGCGGCCCGCCCTCTTCTTCGACAACCCGGAGCATGCGCCGGACGTGGACGAGGACACCGCCATCCGCAACGAGAGCATGACCGCGCGCCTCGTCTGGCAGCCCCGCTACGTCAACCCCGCGCTCGCCGGACGCCTCCACCGCCTGCGCGCCCCGACGCTCGTGGTCTGGGGCGCGAACGACCGCTTCCTCTCGCGCGCCCACGGCGAGGCGCTCGCGAACGGCGTGCCGGACGGTCGGCTCGCCGTCGTGGACAACGCAGGCCACTTCCCCGCCCGCGAGCAGCCCGAGGCGACCGCCGCGCTCGTCGTCGCGTTCCTCAACGATCTCCCCTCTCCCTCAGGTGCGCGATGAAGCATCGGCCATTGTCATTCCGAGCGGAGCGCAGCGGAGCCGCTATTGTCATTCCGAGCGGAGCCGAGGAATCTCTCGGGGGATGTCCGGCCTGGAGAGCGTGAGCCCCATGCAGTTCGTCTACTTCCACCTCATGCCCTGGCCGCACCTCGATGAGTCGTTCGAGAGTGAGCGCTCCGCGTGGGTCACCTACTCCAACGCCCACTTCGACCCTGAGCGCGGCGCGGAGGTGTACGAGCAGTACCTCTCGCAACTCGTCTACGCCGAGGAGCTCGGCTTCGACGCCATCGCCGTGAACGAGCACCACCAGACCGCCTACGGTCTCATGCCGTCGCCGGACGTCATCGCCTCATACCTCGTCGCCCGGACGCAGCGCGCGAAGATCGCCATCCTCGGCAACGCCACTCCGCTCCGCGACCACCCGCTGCGCGTCGCGGAGGAGGTCGCGATGATGGACGTCATCAGCGGCGGAAGGGTCATCTGCGGCTTCGTGCGCGGCATCGGGCCTGAGTACCACAACTTCACCATGAACCCGGCCACGAGCCTCGAGCGCTTCCGCGAGGCGCACGACCTCATCGTCGAGTCGTGGACGCGCCCCGGCCCCTTCCGCTGGGAGGGCAAGCACTACCGCTTCGAGTATGTGAACCCGTGGCCGCGCCCGTTGCAGCAGCCGCACCCGCCCATCTGGATACCGTCGCAGGGCAGCGGCGAGACCATCGGCTGGGCGGCGGAGCGCCGTTACACCTTCATCGTCACCTTCACGCCGTTCCGCAACGTCGCCCGCTTCATGGGCCAGTACCGCGAGGCCGCGCGCGAGAACGGCTACGACGCCGCGCCCGAGCAGATGGGCTGGGCCCTCCCCGTCTACGTCGGCGCGACCGACGAGTCCGCCATCGACGAGGCGAGGCCGCACGCCGAGTACCTCTTCAACCAGCTGGTGCGCCGCCCGCTCCCCGTCTTCTTCCCGCCCGGCTACCTCTCCGAGGACTCCGCGAAGAACGTCCTGCGCGCCTTCTCCGCCATCGGCACACAGCGCACGACCATCGAGCAGTTGGACGGCAACTCGCAGATCATCATCGGCTCCGCCGGGACCGTGACGCGCCGCCTCCGCGAGTGCATCGACGAGTCCGGCATCGGCACGCTCGTCCTGCTCCCGCAGTTCGGCTCCATGCCGCACGAGCAGGCGATCGGCAACATGGAGCGCATCGCGGAGCAGGTCATGCCCGCCCTCCGCAGCCACGTCAGCGCCGTCTACCGCTGATCCCGGGCCAACTTCGTCGTTCCTGCGCAGGCAGGAACCTCGCAGCCCGGTGTGGGTGAGGGGGGATTGTCATGTTGAGCGGAGCGCAGCGGAGTCCCGCGCTTTAGCGCGCAACATCCTCTCAGGGTGCCTTATCCCCTCTCCTGAGGGAGAGGTCGACGCGCAGCGGCGGGTAAGGGCCCTGTGGGGGCGTGGCGCGGGGTGCCTGGCCCCCTCTCCTGGGGGAGAGGTCGACGCGCAGCGGCGGGTGAGGGCCCTCGGTGGGGTGGAGTGGGGCCTTGTCATTTCGAGCGAAGCCGAGAAATCTCTCGGGGTGTCCGATCCCCTCCCTACAAGGGGAGAGGGCTAGGGAGAGGGTACTGCGGGGATGGGGTGGGGTGTCTGATCCCCTCTCCTGGGGGAGAGGGAAACGCGCTTTAGCGCGCGGGTGAGGGCCCTGCGGGTGAACTCACCCGCCTGCGCCGTCCGTTCAGCAGCGTCCCCACCGGCGTATACCGCACGCCCCACTCGTAGACCACCAGCAGCACGCCCGTCGTCATCGCGATCAGCAGCGCCAGCTTGACCGCCGAGGGCAGCGCCCACTCGAACGACAACCCCTGCAGCGCGATGATCAGCGGCAGGTGCGCCAGGTAGAGCCAGTACGACGCGTCCGACAGGTAGCGCACCCGGGCGTTCCCCGCTCCCAGCGCCGCGCGAAAGAGCCCCATCAGCCCCAGCGCCATCATCCAGGCGTAGGCGGCCTGGAAGAACAGCGAACCCCAGCGCGCTCCGCCCTGCGCCGTGCCGCCGTCCTCGGGGAACGTCAGCACGAGGCCCGCCAGCAGCACGACCAGCGCCAGCGGCAGTGTCGCCTGCCACCAGCGTCCGATGCGGGCCCCGCCCTCGTTGCGGCTGAAGTAGACGGCGCCGAACCCGAAGAAGATGGCGTAGTAGACCAGCACGTGCGGCGCGGGCAGGAGCCCCGAGTAGGTGTCCGCACCGTACGCCGGGAAGTGGCCTTCGACGCCCATGAAGTACTGCGTTGCCATCGTCACCGGGACCGCCCACAGGTAGAGCGCCGGCGTCACCACCAGCCGCTCCGGCAGCCAGGACAGGCCGAGACTCAGCCGCCCCGCAACCCACGCGATCAGGGCGAAGGCCCCCACCAGCCAGACGAGATACCAGAGGAACCAGAGGTGGCTGAAGATGTCGTAAGTGAACAGCCCGCCCCAGTCTCTCGCATACACCCCTTCCCAATACCACGGCACGAGCAGGCCCCTCTCGTCGCCTACGTCTGCGTGGGGATCATCGCGGTACGGCGCCACGCCGCCCGCCGCGTCAGCCCGCTCCTCCGTGGCGTCGGCTTCCTCGTCCGCTCCCGCTGCGCCGCCGGCTGCCAACGTCGGCCGCTCCATCGCCTCGGTCAGGATCTCCACGACCTCCTTGCGCCCCGCATCCAGCGCCGCCTGCTCGTACGACAGCCCAAGCAGGCCCACGTAATACGCCGTCGTTGCCGGGTCCGCGAGGCTGCTGTGGAGCGGAAGGGCGCCGTTCGGATGCCTCGCATGGGGGTCCCCGCCGCGCTCCAGCAGCAGCCGCACGACCTCCGCCCGGCCCATGAACGCTGCCGAGTGCATCGCCGTGCTCCCGTCGCCGTTGAGCGTGTGCACGCCTGCGCCGTTGTCGAGCAGCCACTCCGCCGCGTCCACGTGACCGTGCAATGCCGCCCAGCCCAGCGGTGTCGTGCCCAGGACCGGGTCGGGAACGTCCACCGGCGCACCCCCCGCCGCGTGGCGCTCCAGCGCCGCGACGTCGCCCCGTGACGCGGCCTGCCACACGTTGTCCTCCGGCACGGTCTCCGTTTCGGCCGCGCCGTCGTCGACCGCCTTGGACGCGTTCTCTGCGTAGTCCCACGCGGCCCACGTCAGCGGGATCACGATGATCATCGCGATTACCAGCGGCAGCAGGACTCGCCGTGCCCGGTGGGTCACCAGCGCCTGCAAGCCGCGCTGCCGCCACAGCATCGCCGTGAAGAAGCCGCTCATCAGGAAGAAGACCGGCATCCGGAACCCGTGGATCGCCGCCACCAGCACGGCGAACGGCGTCCCATCGCCCTCGACCGACGCGTCGGTGACCGCCCACCCGCCGGGGATGAACGCGAGCGCCCCGTGCAGCACGATGCCGAGCAGCATCGCGAACGCCCGCAGCGCGTCCAGATCGTGCCGCCGCTCGATGCTTGCCGTTGCCTGTTCAGCGTTCGTCATGCCGCATCCCCGGAGCCCGGCGGGATTCTAGTGGACGCGGGCCTCGTTTGGGGTGCTTGAAACGGTCGATTCGTGGCGAGTTCTGGTGACCCGCCCTGCCGGACCGCCTGGCGTCATCGGAACGTCATTGAACCTGGTGGAGACGTCATACGCGTGTAATCAGAAGGGGTGGTAGGCTCCACTGCACGCGGACGCAGTATCACTGCCGCGCCTGCCGCAAGTCCTCTTCGACGAAGACGAACACGATGCCTGCGTGGGATCAAGCAGAGGGCACTCATGCCCCTCCTGTTGACTCGCGTGTGCATAGGGACTGTGGCAAGAACCTTGTCTGCTTGCTACAGGAGGGCACCCTATGTATCGGGCGGGGTTGGTCTTACTGAGTATAGTAATGGCTACCGCTTGTGCCTCGGCGAGTGACCCCTATACTGAGCATCGCAGCGCTGCCGAGAATAGGGGTGTGGACTTCCTTCGGACGCTTAGTGAATATGGCATAATCGTCGACGGGCGCAAGACTCCGCTGCCGATTCTGGACGCCTCGGCGCGTGGACTGGCTGACAGGTGTGTTTACCGCACCGCACCGATTCATGATCACGATCCTGAACACATCAGTATTGCTCTGGGCGCTGGCGTCGACATAACCACCGAGGAATACAACTGCGGGAAGACCCTTTGGGAGGTGTATTCTCTGCTGAAGAAGGCCCACGAAGTCCTGCAAGCAGATTTTGATCGTTGGCGTTCTGGCGTCGCTGTGTGCAAGTATGACGCGGTTTGTATTGCCGCAATGAGAGACACACCGGTGAACATCGTCGACAGCAATGCCCGCCTGATTCCACACTGGAAGTATGGCGAGTACTTGGCGCCATACATAAGTGACGACCTGTGGGCACCTTGGGACCTGCCTGGGACTGACACGTTCTGGCGCGCCGGATGCGACAACTCGAAGCGTATGTTGTATGACGACAACACCTGCGTAGAGGACACTGTGACCGTACCAGTAGGTGTGCTATACGATCTGATTGCTGAGGAGGCTAGGAAGCTGGAGCGACACATCGAGGTTCTTGGAGAATACAAACCTCGGTGAGATAGAGCACCAGAAAGGAGGACTGAATGGTGGAACTGAAACACACCCTCCCTGTACGATGGGTCGGTGACGGGGAGCGTTGGAGTGGGCTGAATCAGCGCCGCACTCACACTAGCTGGGCTATCTTGTGGTTCTCAATCTGGCGAACGATGACTTGGGTGGAAACACCAAACTCCTCCGCAAGATATTCGACTTCTTCATTGTCCATCACGTAGCGCGAGACCCGTTCCCTCAAACTATGTGCGGGAGCAAGGAACTCAGCGGCGAACGCGCGGTTTCGCTGCTGCCGTTCGGTGTGCGCTCTCGTTATCAGCGCGTCGCCGTCGGACGAGATCGTTTCGGCAAGCGCGCGGCAGAACAGGAACCGCTGGCCGTCCTCACCCGCCCTCCGCAGTCCGAACGAAACCGCGCCACGTTCCCCGCCTGTTACCACGGCGTCTATAAGCCGAACCATGCTCAGGGGAGCCACGGGTAGAGTCGCTTGCGTCAAAGTCTTGATGTCTTCGCCGAGCGCTTCCGCCAGCGACTGCATATCGGGGATAGGCTGGCCGTCCAGGTCCAAGTGCTTTCTCGCCTGCCGCGCCAGATCGTAGCCAGCCTCCCAAGGATAGCCTGTGGAAGGACTCTTGTCTTCCATCAACGTTCTAAGACTGCGGAGTTGCAGGCTGTTCGGCTTGGCCGCTTCCAGAGCGGACACGATGGCAGAAGAGTCTCTGAGGGGATCTGCGCTGTCCATGACCGGCACTGCTTCACTGCACAGCGGCCCCAACTCGTCGGCGAGCCGGAAGACCTGTTCCCGCCTCGCCTCGTCCAGGTCGTACGGGTCCCATCCCAGACCAGCGGCGGTTTCGCAGAAACTCAACTCCTCATCATCGGCACCCTGGATCGCTGCCCATTCTTCTTGGAGGAACGTGTCGTGGACATCGAAGGCCGCAAGCCGCCGGACCACCCTGTCTATCAGGTCGGCGCAGGTCTGCCGGAACGCTTCCCTGTCGATGAACTCATAGCCTTGGTCAAGGAACTCTACCCTGGTCCACGGAGACGGCGCGCCACCCCATGTCAGGGAGGTGCGTGACCCCGCAGGAATCGCCATCAGGTTGGGAAAGGCGTAGCCCTCGGTGTTCGCGCCCAGCGCGTGGCGGCGGACGAAATCCGGATCCTCCTTCTTGGCCGCGTTTTCAAACTCGTACGCCAGGAACCACCAGTTGGCAGCCAGCCACTCCGCCAGCGGATAGAGGGGGACGTCCACGAAGTCGCGCACCGTCCTTGCTCGATGGTCCAGCACCCGCGTGACGGCCTGCCCTTGGACATTGATGCGCAGGGACGCAAAGGTTGCGGACAACTCCGCTCCCCTGATGCTGTCGCCGTTCAGCCATTCCGTATCGAAGCCGATTTCAGCCATAGATGCGCTCTATCCCCGAAGGCCACTCGTCGTCTTTAAGAGGATACCCCTTATAGGAACCGTCTCCACGGTTGACGAGTCTAGCCTCGAACACGGTGTCTCCCTCTTTATGCCAGGCGTGGCGCGGAAAGCCTCCTTCCCACAGCATGCCAGTTGCGCCCTTGCGGATCGCCGAGCGCAGCCACGCGGTAGGAGTCGCTATATCCCGTATCTCGCGCGGGCAAAGCGAAGCATCACCGCGTGGACAAGGCGAGCCGGCAAAGCTGGGGAAGTCCTTGTGTTCACAGCTACCTATGTACTTGACCGTTGCCGCCACGCTTTCGAGGTCGACGTTGGGTGGGACGCCTATCTCGCGCCTGTTGGCCGCCTTCGCCTTGGTGCGCGCATGGTAGTCCATCATACTCTCTCGTGTAGCGGAGGATATTACATACCTCTTCCGGTACGCCGCAACCGGCGACGCAACCCCCAACTGTGACACGCGCCCCTTTCGCGGTCGGAGGGTCGCCGCGTACGCTGGTTGCATGACCGTCGTACGCACAGCACCCATAGACCACGTCTATAGCCCAAGGCCTCAGCCATCGATCCGGTCGATGGCTCCAGCGGCAAACTTTGAATTCGATGGCCCCCTTGCCTCCTTGGTCGCGGGAAACAGGCCACGGCCTGGGAAACACCCCAAACCAAGGCGGCCAAGGTGGCCAAACGGCCTGTCCGTTTACTCGTGGACCGGCGACCAAGGGGGCCAGAATTCAGGGGCGTTGGCCGCCTTGGTCGGGATGAAGAATGGGGGTCCCCACCTCTCCTTCGGGGAGAGGTCGCGCATCGCGATGCGCGGGTGAGGGTTGCCTCACCACCACCCCTTGCCACTCCACCCGCCCCTCCATACACTTGCGCCTGCCCCATGACTCCTCGAATACTCCTGCACTGGAGAGGCGCGACATGACGATGCAACGCCACGAGACCATCACCAAACCCTCCACCCCCCGCGACGACCCCAACCTCGCCGACTACGCGGCCACGCGGGCCTCGTTCGACTGGGACGACGTCGAGAAGGAGATCGACTTCCTCCCCGGCGGCGGGCTCAACCTCGCCTACGAGGCCATCGACCGCCACGTCGCCCGCGGTAACGGCGATAAGCTCGCCATGATCTGGGAGGGCAAGAACGGCGAGAAGGAGACCTACACCTACGACGACATGCGCCGCGAGACCAACAGGTTCGCCAACGTCCTCGGAGCGCTCGGCGTCGAGAAGGGCACCCGCGTCTTCACCTTCATGGAGCGCGTGCCGGAGATCTACTTCACCGTCTTCGGCACGCTCAAGGCCGGCTGCGTCATCGGCCCCCTCTTCTCCGCCTTCGGCCCCGACCCCGTCCGCGACCGCATGGAGGACAGCGGCGCGAAGGTGCTCGTCACCCAGCCTGACCTCCGCAAGAAGATCGCGGAGATACTCCCCCAACTCCCCGACCTCGAGCACGTCATCGTCGTCAACAAGAACGGGCGCTCCACCGAACCCCTCGCCGAAGGCGACCTCGACTACTACGCCCTGATGAACGAGGCCTCGGACGACTTCGGCCCCATCGCCACCACGCGCGACGACTACTCCATCATGCACTACACCTCCGGCACCACCGGAAAGCCCAAGGGCGCCGTCCACCGCCACAACGCCGTCATCCAGCACTACCTCACCGGCAAGTGGTGCCTCGACCTCCACCCGGACGACGTCTACTGGTGCACCGCCGACCCCGGATGGGTCACCGGCACGTCTTACGGCATGTCGGCCCCATGGACGAACGGCGTCACCCAGGTCATCTACGAGGGCGGGTTCAGCGCCCGCAAGTGGTACCAGATCCTGGAGGACTACAACGTCACCGTCTGGTACACCGCCCCCACTGCCATCCGTATGCTCATGAAGTCCGGTGTCGAGCTCCCGAAGACGTTCAACCTCTCGAACCTCCGCTTCGCCGCGTCCGTCGGCGAGCCGCTCAACCCGGAGGCCGTCGAGTGGGGCGTCGAGGCCATCGGCATGCCCTTCCACGACAACTGGTGGCAGACCGAGACCGGCGGCATCATGATCGCCAACTACGCCTGCATGGATATCCGCCCCGGCTCAATGGGCAGGCCGCTCCCCGGCATCAACCCCGGCATCATCGACGCCGAGGGCAACGAGAAGCCGGACGGCCACGAGGGCAACCTCGCCGTCCGCACGCCCTGGCCCTCCATGTTCCAGACCTACTGGCAGCAGGAGGAGCGCTACGACTCCCGCTTCGTCAACGGCTGGTACATCACCGGCGACGAGGCCGTCCGCGACTCCGACGGCTACTACTGGTTCATCGGGCGCTCCGACGACGTCATCAACACCGCAGGACACCTCGTCGGCCCGTTCGAGGTCGAGTCTGCGCTCATCGAGCACCCTGCCGTCGCGGAGGCAGGCGTCATCGGCAAGCCGGACCCCATCGCGATGGAGGTCGTCAAGGCGTTCGTCTCCCTCAAGGACGGCTACGAGCCGAGCGACGAGCTGCGCCGCGAGCTGATGGGCTTCGCCCGCCAGAAGCTCGCCGCCGCCGTCGCCCCGCGCGAGATCGAGATCATCCCCGGCCTGCCCAAGACCCGCAGCGGCAAGATCATGCGCCGCCTCCTCAAGGCCCGCGAACTCGGCCTCGACGAAGGCGACACTTCCACCCTCGAAGAGGACTAGCAGCTCATCCCCTCTCCTGGGGGAGAGGGCAACGCGCTTCAGCGCGTGGGTGAGGGCCCTGCGGTGGCGGAGCTGGCGGGGCGTCTGGTCCCTTCCCCCTTGACGGGGGAAGGTTAGGATGGGGGTGAACCGACCGGGAGGCGGCAGCGCCAGCGCCTACAGCGCTTCGGAGTCCGGCTCGGTCGTCCGGTCGTCCTTCGACGACGCCAGCCCCCACCCCAACAGCACCATGTAGACGAGACCCGCCACGGACATCGCCGCGAACACGGGCGCAAACGCCAGCTCCAGCCGGTCCGAGTGCCACGCGGTGACGAACACCGCCAGCGACGCCGCGGCCAGCACCGCGACGATGCCGTTCAACACCGGGGGCAGGCGCAACGGTTCGGGCCGGTAGGCGAGGCCCAGGGCCAGGACCGCCACCCCGGCAAGGCCGGCCACGTTGGAAGTGAAGAGCAACCCCCACACCACCCGCTGCAGGTGCACCGCCGATCGGAGCCACTCCTCCGACTCCGCCCCGCTGCTCTCCAGCGACGCCACGCCCATGCCGGTGATCATGTAGTCGAATCCCCGCATCACCATCTGCAGCGTCAGGGCGATAGCCATCGCCAGGAGGCCGAGTCGCGGCACCGGGGCTGCGTGCCGCCACAGCGTCACGAGGCCGTGGAGTACGAGCACGGCCCCGAAGATGATGACGATGGGCACGGTGTAGGACAGCGCCTCGTTGCGCGCCATTGCCAGCGTGAGGTCGCTGAGACTGGTGGAAGGCACGGTGTCCACCGCGCCGCGCCCCGGCGAGAGCGCATAGCCCACCCCCACAGCCGCGGTCCCGATCAGCAGGGACCAGCCGCCCAGTCGCTTCTCCGTCCAACGCATGACGCTTCCCACGTATCTATCCCTCTACCACGGTCGCCGGGCACCCCGGCGAAGGCTCACCTCACTCAGCAACCCGGCTGCCCGGGGTTGCCGCAGCACTCCTCCTGGCCCCCTCTCACCTTCCGCCAGTAGTTGGAGCCTGCGACGAGGAACCTCCTGTGCCACGGAAGGTCGCTCTCCCGGAAGTTGGCCAGGGTCATGGACCATGCCTCGGGCGAGAAGGCGTCTCTCCACCCCCGTCGCCGGCGATGCTCATGACCGCCGTGATGGTCGTGGTGATGACCGTGGCTGTGATCGTGGTCGTGGTTGTGCTCGCCGCTCATCGCGGGACTCCTGGCTGGGCTGGGCCGCCGCTTACTCCCGGGAGCCGTTATCCAGCAGGCCGCTGCGCACCGCCCAGACCACCATCTCCTGCTTCGTCTTGGTCCCCAGCTTGTTCTGGATGCCGTAGATGGCATTGCGGATGGTCAACGGGCGGCTGCCCCTGACTTCCCCGATCTCCGCGTACGACAGCCCCTTCGCAAAGAGCGTGAGAATCTCCCGCTCCCGGGTGGTCAGTTTCTCCAGGTCCGGTGGGGCGGCCCGGCGGGCTGTCGCGCGTATCCCCGTGAACACGCGCTTTATCACGTCGCCGGGTATGCGGTACTCGCCGCCGGCAACGTCCCGGACCGCGCTGAGGAACTCATCTTTCCTGGCGAACTTCTGGAGGAATCCTGCCGCTCCGGCGGCGACCGATTCGATGACCGCGTCCTCTTCGGTCGCGACGGTCAGGATGAGCACGTGCGTATCGGGCAGCCTGTCCGTGATCTCCCTGCACGCCTCGATGCCGTTCTTAACCGGCATCAGGACGTCCATGACGACCACGTCAGGTTTGAGGTCCTGGGCTGCCCTGACCGCTGTCGCGCCGTTCTCGGCCTGGCCGACCACTTCGAAGTGGCCGGTGTTCTCCAGCAACTCTCGAAGACCGTCCCGGACGATCCCGTGATCATCCACGATCATGACCCGGACAGGTGGCGACGGTTGATGCACTCTTACCCCTTTCAGCAGTGGACGATGGCACTATAAACCCCTGCAGCGCCCTTGTGTAGAATCGCCCGCATGACGGATCTCCCAACCCCCCTGAACCTCCTCCTGTTCATGGACACCGAGAACGCCCCCATCGCCGAGCTGGAGGCCGTCGCGCCCGGACGCCTCAACGTCACCGCCGTCCCGGCGCAGGCGTTCGTCGACGACGCCGGGATGCTCCCTGCGACCACCGGCCTCTGGAAGCCGCGCCCCTGGAGCACCGACCTCACCCCCGAGCAGTGCGAGCAGACGCTCCGCGACGCCCACGTCCTCGTGCTCACGCTCCCCTACCCGAAGCGGCTCCTCCCGCGCATGCCTAACCTCCTCTGGGCGCAGTACCTCTGGGCCGGCATATCCGACCTCCAGCACTCCGACCTCTGGGGCGGGCGCGTCCGCATCACCTCCTCGCGCGGCTACGTCGACACCACCCCCATCGCCGAGATGGTCATGGCCGCCGCGCTTCATTTCGCCAAGGACCTCCGCGTCGCCGTTACCCAGGCGATAGAGGGCGGGATGGACGCCTCCGGCTACGACCTCCGACTGCTAGCGGGCAGGACGATGGGCGTTGTCGGCCTCGGCGGCATCGGCCTTGAGGTCGCCCGTCTCGCGAACGCGATGGGCATGCGCGTCGTCGCCTCCCGCCTCTCCATCACCGAGCGCCGGCCCGGCGAGAACGGCGTCGACACCCTCTACCCGCCGCACGAGTTGCGCGACATGCTCGCCGGGTGCGACTACGTCACGCTCACGACGGCCCTCACCGACGAGACGCGCAACATGATCGACGACAACGCCGTCGCCGCGATGAAGGACGGCGCCGTTCTCCTGAACGTCGGGCGCGGCGAGCTCATCGACGAGCGCGCCTTGAAGGACGGCCTGCGTTCCGGCAAGGTCGGCGGCGCCTACCTCGACGTCTATGTCGACGAGTGGTTCCGCCCGCCTGACCCCGAACTGCTCGCCCACCCCCGCGTCCTGATGACGCCCCACAACTCCGGCCACGTCGACGTGGCGACCTCATTCGCCATGGACGTGCTCAAGCGGAACATCGCCCACTTCTTCGCTGGTGAGCCGCTCATCAACGAGGTCGACTGGCAACGCGGCTACTAGAGGAAAGGAGGCACGAATGCGCGTACCCGTGAAAGACGGCGAGGTCGAAGTTATCGAGCAAGGCAGCGGCGACCTCGTGGTCTGCGTCTCCTCGCTGGGGCGCGGCATCGAAGACTTCGACGCCCTTGCGCGGGACCTCGAAGCGGCCGGATACCGGGTCGCCGGAGTGAACCATCGCGGCGTGGGCGACAGCTCTCCCGCTGTCGACGGCCTGACCCTCCGCGACTTCGCCGACGACGTGGCGCGCGCCATCGAACACGTCGGCGGCGCGCCTGCTCACCTGATCGGCCACGCGTTCGGCAACCGCATCGTGCGCTGCCTCGCCTCCGACCGCCCCGACCTCACCCGCAGCGTCACGCTCATCGCCCCCGGCGGCCAGGCGCCTCCCGCGCCCGACATCCCTCCCACGCTCATGCGCATCTTCGAGCTCGACCGCCCCGCCGAGGACCGCCTCGCCGACGTGCAGCGCGTCTTCTTCGCGCCCGGCCGCGACGCCTCGATCTGGCTCGACGGCTGGTTCCCGGCGACCCGGAAGATGCAGTGGGACGCGCGCGATTCCGTACCCTACGCCGAGTGGGGGTACGCCGGTTCCGCCCCGGTGCTCGCCATCCAGGGCCTCGACGACCCGATGGCTACCCCGGAGAACGGCTACGTCCTCCGCGACCAGCTCGGCGCCGACCGCGTCGACATCGTCGACCTGGCAGACGCCAGCCACGCGCTGCTCCCCGAACAGCCCGAGGCCATCACCCAGGCCGTGCTCGCCTTCCTCGCCAGGCACTAGCCCATGCAGCTCACCCTCAGCGTCACCGACCAGTCGCCGATGCGGCGCGGCGAGTCTCCCGCCAACGCGCTGCGCGACACCGTGGCCGTCGCCCAGGCCGCCGAGCGCCTCGGCTACGCCCGCTACTGGGTCGCCGAGCACCACAACACCGGCACGTACGCCGGCACCAGTCCCGAGATACTCGTAGGCCAGCTCCTCGCCAACACCTCCCGCATCCGCGTCGGCAGCGGCGGCGTCATGCTCTCGCACTACTCCGCGCTCAAGGTCGCCGAGCAGTTCTCCGTGCTCGAGTCGCTCTACCCCGGACGCGTCGACCTCGGTATCGGGCGCGCGCCCGGCAGCGACCACACCACCATGTTCGCGCTCGCCTACCCGAAGCGCCCCGCCGACATCGAGACCTTCCCGCAGCAGGTGGTCGATCTCATCGGCTATCTGCACGACGGGCTGCAACCGGACCACCCGTTCGCGGCGGTGAAGGCTCGCCCCGGCCCGCCGCCCGAGTCCACGCCGGAGGTCTGGCTGCTCGGCTCCAGCGACTACTCCGCGAACCTCGCCGCCTACGTCGGCCTGCCGTTCGCGTTCGCCGACTTCTTCGGCCACACCGGCAAACACGGGCCCGCCGTCGCCGAGATCTACCGGCGCAACTTCCGCCCCTCCCCGCTCTGCCCGGAGCCGCGCGTCAACGTCACCGCGCAGGTCGTCTGCGCCCCGACCGAGGAGGAGGCCCGCTTCCTCGCGTCGAGCCGCAACCTCAACCGCGCACGGCGGGCGATCCAGGCGCAGGGCGGCGAAGCGATGCAGGGCCTCGCCCCGCCGGAGGAGGCCTCGCAGGTCGACCTCGGCCCCGCGACGGAGTACCTCGCACAGTTCACCGAGGGCTACATCGACGGCGACCCCGCGCAGGTGAAGGAGGCGCTGCTCACGATGGCCGAGCGCTACGAGACCACGGACGTCGGCGTCGTCACCATCACCTACCGCGTCGAGGACCGCATCCGCTCCTATGAGCTCGTCGCCCGCGAGTTCGGCCTCCCGGAGTCCCCCCTCTCCTGAGGGAGGAGTGTGCCGCCCCTGTAGGCCGGCGGGTGAGGGGCCCCCGGCGGGACTGGGACGTGGTGCTCGGAGCACAGGCCTCCCCTTGCGGGTGCCCCCGTACTCCCCCCTCGCCCCCTGGGAGAGGGCAAAGCGCTTCAGCGCGCGGGTGAGGGTGTCGTCGCGCCGCGTCGCGCTGTCGTACCATCCCCACGACAACCAACAGGAGACGACCCCATGGGCAGACGGCAGACCATCCACATCCCCGGCGTGCAGCACAACGCCCCCATCCCCTACGGCGCGCGCGTCGGCAACGTCATCTACAGCTCCGCCATACAGGGCATCAACGCCGACACCGGCGAGCTCTCGGACGACGTCTACGAGCAGGCGCGGCAGTGCTTCCGCAACATGCACACCTTCCTGAAGATCGCCGGAGCGACCCCTGACGACATCGTCCGCCTCACCTGCTTCCTCGCCGACCTCGGCGACCGCCAGGCCCTCAACGAGCCCTGGCTCGCACTCTTCCCCGACGAGAACGACCGCCCCTCGCGCCACACCTCCAAGTACGAGCCCCCTCCAGGAGGTATGAAGATCCAGATCGAGGTCGTCGCCGTCGTCGAGTGACCCGTCACATTGTCATGCCGAGCGAAGCGCAGCGGAGCCCGCGCTTTAGCGCGCAGTATCCTCTCGGGCTGTCTGGTCCCTTTCCCCTCGATGGGGAAGGTCAGCGGCGGC
Organism: Dehalococcoidia bacterium; assembly: GCA_965206315.1. Lineage (GTDB taxonomy): Bacteria > Chloroflexota > Dehalococcoidia > Lucifugimonadales > Australimonadaceae > Bin16. The sequence continues at coordinate 1,798,736 of OZ242210.1, read as the reverse complement.
GCGGAGCGCTGTCAGGTGTAGGGGCATCCCTCGTGGGTGCCCGGTTGCCCCCTCGCCCCCCCCCCCGGGAGAGGGCAAAGCGCTTCAGCGCGCGGGTGAGGGTTGCCCCTAGTAGATATCCAGCGTGAACCTCGGGCTCGGCACGCCGCTCGTCTTGTAGTCCAGCACCGCGTTGGCGAGCGCGTTCGCGACCTCCTGCTCGACGACGAGCACCGTCGCCCCATCGTGCGCGTAGGCGATGTCCGCTGCGCCGCGCTGGTCGATCACGATGCCCCAGTCGCCCTGGCCCGTCCACACCGGCGGCACCGCGAGGCGCAGCAGCCTGCCCGGCTCCAGCGCCCGCGCGTCCCCCACTCGCCGAAGCTCGGCAAGCGCCGATTCCGTCACCGTCAGCATCGCTACTGCAGGATCACCAGTTCGCCGTCCCTGTAGTCCAGCAGGTGGCCGGACAGCTCCATCGACGCCTCGGCGGCGAGCAGGAAGCGAGGCCCGGCGTAGTCCGGCCCCGGCATCCGGTTGCGCGCCTCCTCCGGTGCGTCCTCCGTCGCGATCGCCGCGCCCGGCGAGATGATGACGACGCTGATGTTGGAGTCGCGCACTTCTTCCGCGTGGAACTTCGTGAACGTGATGAGCGAGTCCTTCGCCGTCGCGTAGGCGAGCGCGCCAGGCGGGGTGAGGCCGCCGCCGCCGTGCAGGTTCACGATGTTCCCGCCGCCTCCCGCCTCCATGTACGGCACCGCGTGCTTGGACGCGAGGAACGAGCCGAGCAGCGCCACGCCCATCACCGTGTCCCAGAACCACGTCTTCTCCATGTCCTGGATCTTGGGCCAGCGTGGCTTGTCGTTCCAGTTGAAGTGCGGAACGATGGCGGCGTCGTTGATGAGCACGTCGATGCCGCCGAACCGCTCGTTGACCTGCGCCATGAGCGACCGCACGTTCTCCTCGTTCGTAACGTCGGTGGGAACGGCCATCGCCTCCGCGCCGAGTTCGCCCAGCTCCCCGAGCGTCTGCTGCAGGCGGGTCTCGTCGATGTCGGCTATCGCCACCTTCGCGCCCTCCCTGGCGAACCCGTGGGCGATGTAGCGTCCTATCCCCTTCGCGGAACCCGTGATCACCACGGACTTGTCTTTCAGCATCGTGCGCCTCCATATCCGAACATGCTCCCCTCTCCCCTTGGGAGCGGCACGCGCTTCAGCGCGCGGGTGAGGGTTGCCCCGCAACCTATGGGATACGGCGCGGAGGGTCAAGAGACGCGGGCACCGCTGGTCCGTCGTTCCTGCGCAGGCAGGAACCTCGCCCCCGCACGTTGGCGGATGGTTCTAGAATCCGTTCTTGATGCCGATCTCACGAGTGGAGAGTGTGGGTTTCGGCATCTAGAACATCTATATCGCCAAGGCCGTGGCCTGCTTCCACGTTCAAGAATCCAAGATCCGAGCCAAGAGGGGGTGTGCATCCGTTTCTTGGCAGCGGATTGCATCCATCGCTGTGCCGAGTGTCAGCGTTTGGTCCGGGTCCGGTCTTTGGTTGGTAAGGAGCGTGGCGTAACCGAACCAGCGTACGCGACAGCGGGGCGTCGGCGTAAGGGGCGGATGTCACGTCTGCTACACTCGTCACTACCCCCACTGACCGGAGACCCGGTTCTTGCGAACGCTTACAACCCTCGCCCTCGTGCTCTTTGCTCTCACGCTCGCTGCCTGCGAGTCCATTCCACCAACAGCGACACCTGACATTGAAGCCACTGTAAGCGCCGCAGTGGCAGCCACTGCCGAAGCAGGCGTTCAGCCGACTTCCCCGCCAACTGCTACACCCACTCGCATCGCCGTGCCCACGCCTACGCACGAGCCAACCCCAACGCGAGCATCAACGCCCACTCCGATTCCAATCCTTACGCCAACCCCGACACCTACACCCACGCCCACTGCTACTCCGACACCAACCCCAACACCTACTCCCAAGCCAACTCCTACGCCAACGCCACTCCCCACGGTAGCCGTAAACGTCCGTGCACAACAACAACAACATACAACGCTGAGTAGCGGCGGTGTACATACATGTGCCCTACTTCCCGATGGGGGCCCTGTTTGCTGGGGAAGCGACGATACAAGGCAAGCCTCACCACCGGCAGACGAAAAACTCGCATCCATAAGCAGTGCCGGTGAACACACTTGCGCCCTTCGACCTGACGGCAGTCCCATCTGCTGGGGAGGAGACAGAGGAGGTATCTGGGGGATATATAAGGCGGCGTTGCCTCCTGAGAACGAACGGTTCGTCTTGATTAGTAGCGGAGGAAGTGGACACACATGCGCGTTACGATCTGGCAATACTCCCGTCTGCTGGGGAGACAATGACTACGGGGGAGCATCGTTACCAGACGGCGAACGTTTCGCATCCATAAGTAGCAACGCGTACCACACATGCGCGCTCCGGCTTGACGGCACCCCTGTCTGCTGGGGAGCCAATAGCAGTGAGCCCCCACAGAATGAGCGGTTCATCTCAATCAGCAGTGGCGGTAGTCACACTTGCGCGTTACGACCCGACGGCGCCCCCGTCTGCTGGGGAGGAGACTACGCTTGGGGCAGAGTCTCACCGCCAAGCGATGAGCGGTTCGTCTCGATTAGCAGTGGTGGAGGACACACATGTGGACTACGGTCCGATGGCAGTCCGATGTGCTGGGGAAACGACGAGCAAGGTCAATTGTCAGCGCCTACGCATGAGCGGTTCGCCTCTATATCCAGTGGTATAGCACATACCTGTGCACTACGGTTTGATGGCAGCGCCATCTGCTGGGGGGCAAATAATCGCGGTCAGGCATCTCCTCCAGAAGGTGAGCAGTTTGCGATTGGGTGAGTTGAGCCCTAAGCGAAGGGAGGCGTAAACATGGAGAAGCTAACTATAGAGCAGAGCGTTGATGAGGGATTGGTCTATATCGGTGCAGCGCCGAATAGAGACATATGGCAGCGGCTTGGAGACAGGAAGGGCAATCCGGATGGTAATCACAGCCAAGAGGAGAAGGACCTGACCGAGCAAGGTATCCCGCTGGAGTTTTCTTACGCGGTCATTCCCCAAGACAAGGTTCGTAGCTGTGAGGCAACTCTGCTACGAGCTTACGAAGCCAAGCACGGGGCAAAACCCCCAGGTAACACCAACTCCGCCCATGCCTCAACCGTAGACTGCGAACTTGAGTGGTCTAAATGGCACCCACTTGAAAAGGAGAACGGCGTCTACCGCGTGCGAATCGCACGATCTCAGCCGTAACCCTCCTCCCTCCCCCACTGACACCCGCCCCTTACGCGGTCGCCCCTGCCCGTCCTACCATGGTTCCGGCTGAAGCGAGCCTGGCGATTACGGCGGACCAACCCTCCGCCTCAGGCGTGCAGTGTCACCGAATGTCACCAAATGTCACCGCTGGAACGACCCGAGGGCGATCCATCCCTGCGCGGAGGACGTGGCTGTAGGAGTGCATTGAGACCGAATGAGACCAGATGAGACCGGCATCTTCGCGGCGCTCCTCTGCCAGGGCTGTCCGTACGAGTGATTCTGCAAGCACGATCCTGCACATCCTGTCCATCCATGTTGATTACTTGGCCGCAAGTTGACACGTCACCCGCCCCGTCATAGTGTCGCGGGCGTGGGGAAGAGGGGTGGTTCGACAGGCTCACCATGAACGGGCAGGGCTGCGAGATTCCCGCCTCCGCGAGAATGACGGGAAGAAGCGGGAATGACGAGGAACGCTGAAGGAGGGCGCACATGCTGGAAGGAAAGGTTGCCATCGTATCGGGCGCGGGCCCGAACATCGGACGCGAGATAGCGGGCACGCTCGCCCAGAACGGCGCGAGTGTCGTCTGCCTCGACATACGACGCGACGCCGCGGAGGCCACTGCACGCGAGGTCGTCGACCGCGGCTACGAGGCCATCGCCGTCGACGGCGACATCACGAAGCCGGAGGACATGGAGAACCTCGTTTCCCAGGCGCTCGCGGCCTACGGCCACGTGGACATCCTCGTGAACAACGCGGCCATCACCAGCAGTCCCGGCCTGCTCGACGAGGACCTCGGCACGTTCCGCAAAGTCGTGGACGTCATCCTCGCGGGCACGTTCAACTGCACGCAGCACGTCGCGCGGCAGATGGTGGCGCAGGGCACCGGCGGCGCCATCGTCAACGTCGCCTCCACGTCCGGCCACCGCGGCAAGAGCGGCGCGATCGCGTACCAGTCGGCCAAGGCGGGCATCCTCAACTTCACGCGCGCCTGCGCGATGGAGCTCGCCCCGCACGGAATCCGCGTCAACTCGCTCACGCCGACGCAGACCGGCATGCCGGTGGGCGGCAAGCCCGCGCGCCCCGACGACGAAGTGCCGCAGAGCGTGCCGCGCGGGCGCTGGGGCAAGCCCCGCGACCAGGCGCAGGCCGTCCTCTTCCTCGTCTCCGACAACGCGGACTTCATCACCGGCGCGGACCTGCCGGTCGACGGCGGCAACCTCGCCATGCGCCAGTCCGGCTAGCGCCTTATCCCTTCCCCCTGGATGGGGGAAGGTCAGGATGGGGGTGAGAAACATATGACCACGCACCAGCACGAACACCGAGGCCACGGCGAGCACGAAGGGCTCCGGTGGGGCCACTCCTGGAAAGAGGAGGACCGCGTCGCCGACTACGTCGAGCGCATGGACGAGCAGCAGGACGAACGCCAGCCCGTCTTCGATCTCCTGACCCGCCTCGTGCAGGCCGAACCCGACGCGCCGATCCGTATCCTCGACATAGGCACCGGCTACGGCCCCGTCGCGACGGCCTGCCTCGACGCGTTCCCGAACGCCACGGCGGTCGGCCTCGACGTGTCCGAGGCGATGATGGAGGCGGGCAGACCGCGCATGGCCCGGTTCGGCGAGCGCTTCGCCTACATGTTCGGCGACTTCGCGGACGGCGTGCTGCCGCAGGACGTCGTCGATGCCGGGCCGTACGACCTCGTCGTCTCGGCGCGCGCCATCCACCACCTCCCCGCCGAGCTGATGGCGAACCTCTACACCAGCGTCCACGGCGCGCTCAACCCGGGCGGCGTGTTCTTCAACCTCGACACCGCCTCGCCGGAGACGGACTTCCTGCGTAACGCGATGCGGGGCGCGCGGCGCCGCGACGAGAACCGGCCTCCCCGCGAGGAGCGCCGCACCCCGGAGCAGATGGCCCACGACGCGATGCACCACCACCGGAACGCCACGCTCGCGCGTCACCTGGAGTGGCTGCGCGCCGCGGGTTTCACCCACGTCGAGTGCTTCTGGAAGAACCTCTCCCTCGCCCTCGTGGGCGGCTACAAGGTGTAAGAGTGGCAACGACAGCGCAACACCGGACGACGGCGCAGTTGGAAGCGGGACTCGATGAGGTTCGTCGCTCGCCGAAGGACGAAGGCGTCTTACGGCTCGTCGTACAGCGCCCGGAACGGGGCGAACGCGTGCTGGTGGACGAGGGTACGCTCGACGTGGCCGTCGGGTTGGTGGGCGACAACTGGAGCACCCGCGGCAGCACCGGCACGCCGGACGGCTCCGCCGACCCCGAGTTGCAGGTGACACTCATGAATTCCCGCGCCGCCGACCTCGTGGCGGGCAGCAGGGAGCGCTGGCATCTGGCGGGCGACCAGCTCTTCGTCGACATGGACATCGGCAGGACGAACCTTCCGCCCGGCACGCGGCTGGCCATCGGGACGGCGGTGCTGGAGGTCTCGGCCAAGCCCCACAACGGCTGTGCGAAGTTCAGCGGGCGGTTCGGCGCGGACGCGCTGCGGCTCGTCGTTTCGCCGGTGGGACAGGAGCTCTGCCTCCGTGGCATCAACGCGAAGGTCGTGCAGTCGGGCATCGTACGGGTGGGAGACGCCGTGCGCAGGCTCGGCACGGCGTAATGCGCATGACCACTTCGGGAGAGCGGGACGTCGTCATCATCGGCGGGGGCATCGCGGGCATCGGCACCGCGTACTACCTCGCGGCGATGGGTGTCCGCAGCACGATCATCGAGCGCGACGGCATCGCGAGCCACGCCTCCGGGTTCGCCTACGGCGGACTCTCCGGCGGCGTCACGAACGGCCCGCACGTCAACACCCCGCTCATCGAGTACAGCATGTCGCTCTACCCCGCGCTCGCCGGTGAACTCACCGCCGAGACGAACGTCGACATCCAGTACCAGCCGCGCCCCCTGCTGCGGATCGCCCTCAACGACGACGAGGCCGCCGCGCTCACGCGGCACTTCGACTGGCAGCAGGCGCTGCCGGGCTACGCGGTGCGGTGGCTCGCGCCGGACGAGGCCCGCGCGCTCGAGCCGCGCATCTCGCCGGAGACTGTCGGCGCGCTCCACGTCGAGGGCTCGTCGGACGTCGAGCCGTACCGCCTGACGCTGGCGCTGGGGCAGGCCGCCGAGCAGCGCGGCGTGACGCTCCGCAGCGGCGAGGTCACTGCCGTCCACGTGAACGGCGCGCGCGTCGAGGGCGTCAGCATCGCGACCGGCGCGGGGAGCGTGGAACGCATCGCCTGCGACACGGTCGTCGTCGCGATGGGGCCGTGGACGGCGCAGGCGTCAGACTGGTTCGGCGTGCCGCTGCCCGTGGCGCCGCTCAAGGGACAGATCATCCGGTTGCAGGCGCCGGGCGCTCCGTACGCGATCAGCGTCGGCCATCTCGGGAACTACGCCATGACCAAGCCGGCCGACGGTCTCGTCTGGTGCGGCACGACCGAGGAGCACGCCGGCTTCGACGAGTCCCGCACGACGGAAGCGCGCGACGCCATCATCGAGTCCACGCTGCGGATGCTGCCGTCGCTGGAGGACGCGGAGTTGGTGCTGCAGACGGCCTGCCTGCGCCCGGTCACCCCGGACGGCGTGGTGATGCTCGGCGAGGTCCCCGGAACGGACGGCGCGTACGTCGTCACCGGCGGCGGCCGGCAGGGCATCATGCTGGGGCCGGGGATGGCCAGGGCGACGGCGGACCTCGTCGCAGGAGGCGCGGCGGCGCTCGACCTCGCGCCCTACGCGCCCGGCCGCTTCTCCGCATGAGCGCGCAGGCGCCGGGGCAAGCGCAGCTGGACCAGCGCACCGAGTCCCGCGCCATCCTGCTGATATACGGGGCGGCGTTCTCGTACCAGATCACCCTCGGCCTCATCCAGGTGCTCGTGCCGCTCTACGCGCTGCACCTCGGCTACGACCTCACGACGCTCGGCGTCATCGTGGCGTCGCAGGCCGTGTTCGGCCTCATGCTCCGCCTGTTCGCCGGCGCCATAGCCGACCAGTTCGGTGAGCGATGGGTGCTCTGGGCCAGCTTCGTCACGATGGTCTCCGGCATGGTCTTCTTCATCGCCTCCGGTTACTTCTGGATGCTCATCCTCGGGCAGTCGTTCGTCGGCTACTCGCGGGCGACGTACTGGACGGCGACGCAGTCGTACGCGAGCCGCATCAACCCGGAGCGCTCCGGCGAGATCTACGGCCGCGTCAACGGCGCCGGCAACGCGGGCGGGCTCATCGGCGCGTTCCTCAGCGGGGTGCTGGTCGCCGCACTGGGCTACGGCGCCGCGTTCGGCATCACCGGGGCAGTCGCGCTCGCCGGGTTCCTCGGCAGCCTCGCGCTGCCGCCGCTCGCGATGCGTTCCACGAGACGCGGTTTCCGTGCTCCGCTCGGACAGCTGCGGGGCATCGCGAGCCACCGCGGCATGGGGCTCGGAGGCTTCGCCGCATTCGCCGCCTCCACGTCCATCATCATGTCCAGCGTCCTCTTCATCCCGTACCTCCGTGAACTCGGGTACAGCGAGCCGGTGAACGGCGGCATGCAGGCCGTCAGCGTCGGCGGAAGCGTTGCGCTCGGCATCGTGTTCGGTCTCGTTCTCGAGCGGCTGGGGCGGCGCTGGACGTACATCATCGCCCTCGTCATGGTCGGCCTCACGATGCTCGGGATGTCGGTCGGGGCGGGAACGTACGTGACGCTCGTGCCGCTCATGCTGCTCTACGGGCTCTTCCGGTCCGCCCTCGGCATCCTCTACCCCATCGCGGCAGCGGACCACAGCTCGCCGGACCAGCGCGGGATGGCGATGGCCTACGTGGGGCTCTACTGGGGCACCGCGCAGGTCCTCGTGCCGATAGGGTTCGGCGCGCTGGCGGGAGCGTTCGGGCTCGAAGCGGGCTTCTTGATCGCCGGAGCCTTGTTCGTCGCCGCGGGCATACTCTTCCCGCTGCTCTATCGCTGGTTCGTCCCCGGCGCGGAGCGGACCTTCGGCGAGCGACCTTGACGCGACCCCCGCGCTGATACAGGATTGCTATGGTCCCCGCCGTTGGCGCCCGGAGGGAGAACACCGCTATGAGCGGCTACGACTACGACATGGTGGTCATCGGGTCAGGCCCGGCCGGCCACAGAGCCGCGCTCCAGGCCGCGAAGATCGGGAAACGGGTGGCCGTCGTCGAGCGCCTGCCGCACATCGGCGGCCTCAACGTCACCACCGGCACCGCGAGCAAGGCGCTGCGCGAGGCCGCGCTGCACCTGAGCGGCTTCCGCGAGCGCACCCTCTACGGCGAGTCGTACACCGTCAAGCAGAACATCACGATGAGCGACCTCATGGTCAGCACCAACCACGTGATGCACCAGCAGGCGGAGATGCTCCGCAGCCAGCTCGCCCGGAACCGGACGGACATGTTCCACGCGCAGGCGTCCTTCATCGACCGCCACACCATCAACATGGCCACCGAGGATGACCCCAACACCACCATCACCACGGACAAGGTGATCATCGCCGTCGGCTCGCACTCGACCCAGCCCCCGACCATCCACACGGACGGGAGGCTCATCTTCCTCAGCGACGACGTCATGGACCTGCCGGACCTGCCGCGCATCCTGACCGTGGTGGGCGGCGGCGCGATCGGGTTGGAGTACGCCAGCACGTTCGCGGCCCTTGGCGTGCGGGTGACGCTCGTCGACAGGAGCCCGCGGCTGCTGCCATTCGCGGACGACGAGATCGTGGACGCGCTCGTCTACCACCTGCGCGAGAACGGGGTGACGTTCCGACTGAACGAGGACGTCTTCGACATCGAGTACCTCCCCGGCGAACGAGGCAACCACGTGCGCGTGCTGCTGAGGAGCGGCAAGCAGATCATGAGCGACGCGGTGATGTACTGCGTGGGGCGCACCGGCGCGACGGAGGGGCTTAACCTGGAAGCTGCGGGACTGGGAACGGATGAGAGAGGGCGCATCAGCGTCGACGACAACTACCAGACGAGCGTGGAGGGCATCTACGCGGTAGGGGGCGTCATCGGCTTCCCCGACCTCGTGTCGACCTCACAGATGCAGGGACGGCTGGCCGCGTGCCATGCGTTCGACATCCCCACCAACAGCGTCCCCGGCCTCTTCCCCTACGCGGTCAAGACGACCCCGGAGGTCGCGATGGTCGGCAAGACGGAGTCCCAGCTGACGGATGAGGGCATCCCCTACGAGGTGGGCAAGGCCCAGTACCGGGAGATCGCGAAGAGCGTCATCGAGGGCGACGAGTCCGGCATCCTGAAGCTGCTGTTCCACATCGACACGCGGGAACTGCTCGGCGTCCATATCGCGGGCGAGGGCGCCGCCGAGTTAGTCCAGATAGGACAGGCGGTCATCGCCCACGGCGGAAGGCTCGACTACTTCGTGGAGTCTGTCACCAGCTTCCCGACGCTCGCGGAAGCCTACGTGGCGGCGGCGCTCGACGGGTTTCAGCGCCTCGAAGAGTGACCGCTCAACCGAGCGCCGCGACGACCTCCTCCGTCGATACGACCTGCGCGAACGTGCCCATGTTCAGCAGCGACGCCTCGTGGTTCTCGGTGCGCCCGTCGCACGCGTCGCCGACGACGATGCTGTCGAAGTCCCGCTCACGGGCGTCCCGCACCGTGCTCTCCACTCCCGCCTGCGTGGCGATGCCCGCCACGATGAGCGTCGAGACGCCGAGGCGTCGCAGCCACTTCTCCAGCGCCGTGCCCGTGAACGCGCTCATCCCGCCGCCCTTGCGGATGAGGAACTCGCCCGGCAGCGGCGCGAGCTCGTCGATGACCTCCGCGCCCCACGTGCCGTCGCGCAGCGAGCCGAGCGAGCGGGCGCGCCCGTGCCGAGCCGCGTCCAGGTAGTCCTCGCGCAGGAAGTGGCCGGTGAAGAAGACCGGCAGTCCGGCGGCCCGCGCCGCCGACAGCAGGCGGACGTGGTTCTCGATGAGCTGCGGTGTGCGGGGGTTGCGCCCCGCCTCGGGCGTCCGTCCTCCCTGCTTCAGGTAGTCGTTCTGCATGTCGTGGCAGACGTACGCAAGCGTCTCCCGTGCGGGCAGTTCGAGCATGGTCAGCCTCCTGGACCACTGATGCGCGCATTGTAGCCGCAGGCTCCGCCGGAATCCGGTCATTGCCTTTGACACTCAGTCCCTGCGGTGCTACTTTCCCACTTGTCGAAGTATGCATATCCGCTCCAGAGCGGGTGCCGGAACAGGAACGGCAAGGAGGACTGCCATGCCGGTTATCGACTCTGACGCGCATGTCGTTGAGACGGAGCAGACCTGGGACTACATGGACCCCGGGGACGAGAAGTACCGTCCGCAGGTGGTGGACGACGGCAGCGGCGGGAAGTTCTGGAAGATAGACGGCGAGATACGCGGTCGCGCGCGTGGCCCTGTCGCCGCGTTCGGGCTCTCCGACAAGGTGAAGCGCAACATGGTGACGGACGACGCCAAGCGCTACATGGAGGACATCCCCGGACGCGTCGCCCACATGGACGAGCTCGGCATAGACGTGCAGGTGCTCTACCCCACCATGTACATCGGGCGCATGTGCGAGAACCCCGACACCGAGGTCGCGCTCTCCAAGAGCTACAACCGCTGGCTCGCCGACATCTGGGAGCAGAGCAAGGGACGCCTCCGCTGGACGTCCATCCTCCCGCTCGCCACGATGGACGAGGCGCTGGACCAGTTGCGGTGGTCGGCCGAGCACGGCGCATGCGGCGTCACGATGCGCACTATCGAGGACGAGCGGCTGCTCATAGACGAGTACTTCTACCCGCTGTATGAAGAGGCCGCACGGCTGAACCAGCCCATCGCCATCCACATCGGCAACTCCAACGCCTACATCCGCAACCTCATGGCCAAGGACGGCATCGGCGGCACGTTCGGCGGCCTGCGCCTCATGTCCGTCGCCAGCTTCCACCAGCTCATCACCACGGGCACCCCGAAGAAGTTCCCGGACCTGCGCTGGGGCTACATCGAGGCGAGCAGCCAGTGGCTCCCCTACGCCATCCACGACCTGCGCCGCAGGTTGGAGACGCGGGGCCGCGAGCTGGAGGAGGACGTGCTGGGCGCGTACCACATCTGGGTCACCGCCCAGACCGACGACAACCTCGTCGACGTGCTGAAGTACGTGAACCACCGCCACATCCTCATCGGCACCGACTACGGCCACCAGGACCAGTCGAGCGAGATCGAGGCGATGCGCATCATCAAGGAGGAAGGCGGCCTCGCGCCGGGTGTCGTCGACGACATCATGGGGCAGAACGCCCTCGACTTCTACGGCATCACCGTCGATTCCCCGGTGCTCGCCGGGGCCGCCGGATAAGCAAGAAACACAGTCTGGGAGGAAAGCTGATGCTGACTGCTGAGCAGAACGACCGCCTGACCCGAGTAGGCCCCGGTACCCCCACCGGCGAACTGATGCGCCGCTACTGGCACCCCATCGCCGCCGTCGCCATGATGAACGACCGCTCCACCAAGCCCATCAGGCTCCTTGGCGAGGACCTCATCCTCTACAAGAGCAAGCAGGGCGTCTTCGGCCTCGTGGACAACTACTGCCCGCACCGTCGCATGGGCATGGTCTACGGCATCCCGACCGACGACGGCATCCGCTGCCCGTACCACGGCTGGATGTTCGACGAGACGGGCCGCTGCCTCGAACAGCCCTACGAGGAGACCGAGGCGCCGGACAACCGCTTCAAGGACAAGGTGCGCATCAAGGCGTACCCCCTGCAGGTGAAGGCGGGCCTCATCTTCGCCTACCTCGGCCCGGCCCCCGTGCCGCTCCTCCCCAGCTGGGACGTCTTCGCGCTCGACAACGTCGTGCGGGACATCGGCTACACCGAGCTCCCGAGCAACTGGCTGCAGTGCCAGGAGAACTCGCTCGACCCGGTACACTCCGAGTGGCTGCACGGCGAGTGGGCGAACTACATACTGGAGATGCGCGGCGAGGGCGACAAGGTGCGCAAGCGCTACGAGAACGAGCGCATCGGCTTCGACAAGTTCCAGTACGGCATCTACAAGCGCAGGCTCGTCAAGGGCGGAAGCTACGACGACGGCGAGTGGGCGCAGGGCCACCCCATCGTCTTCCCCTACTTCCTCCGCCAGGGCGGCAGCGGCACCGCCATAGACACGTGGGACGGCAGGCGCGGCGGCGGCAACGCCGGCGTCGGCCCGTCGTTCCAGATACGCGTCCCGCTGGACGACACCCACACGGGACACTGGTGGGTGATGTGCCACCCGAAGCTGTCGCCGGACGACCCCGAACAGCGGGACGAGGACGTGCCCCTCTTCTTCCCGCCGCTCATTCAACTCGCCGAGGACGGCCGCGTCCGATTCGAGATCCTCGACTCCAACTCGGCGCAGGACGTTGCCGCGTGGATCACGCAGGGCGCGATAGCCGACCGCACCAAGGAGTCGCTCGGACGCTCGGACAAGGGCATCATCATGTTCCGCCGCATGCTGGAGGAGAACATCCGCATCGTCGAGGACGGCGGCGACCCCATCAACACGTTCCGCGACCCGGCGTCCAACGTCTACCTCGGCATGGACACGGAGCACAAGTCCCGCCGGAACGAGCAGTACCAGGAGCGCGGTGAGGGAGAGAAGGGCATCAGGCGCCAGGGCATGGCGAGCAAGTACAGCCCCATCCTGAACCAGCGCGGCGTCGAGGGCGGTGAGGACTCCATCGAGCGCCGCAAGATGGTGGGACAGAGCGTCTAGTCGAACGCAGGGAGGAAGCGTCATGCTGACGAGAGAGGACAACGAGAAACTCACGCGCGTCGGCCCCGGCACGCCTGCAGGCGAACTGCTGCGCCGCTACTGGCACCCCATCGCCATCGCCTCAGAGGTCACCGAGGAGCGGCCCACCAAGGCCGTCCGCATCCTGGGCGAAGACCTCGTCATCTTCCGCGACAAGTCCGGGCGGTGGGGGCTGCTCGCCGACCATTGCGCGCACCGCAGCGCGTCGCTCGTCTACGGCCGCGTCGAGGAGCGCGGCATCTCTTGCGCCTACCACGGCTGGCTGTACGACACGGAGGGCAACATCCTCGAGACCCCGCCTGAGAAGAACGAGGCGATCATGCGCTCCGTGAAGCAGCCCGCCTACGACTGCAAGGTCTACCTCGGCGTCGTCTGGGCGTACATGGGGCCGAAACCCGCGCCCGTCTTCACCCCGTTCGACACGCTCGTCCGGGAGGACGGACGTCGCAAGATCAACCTCCACCCCGTGCTGGACTGCAACTGGTTCCAGGCCATGGAGAACTCCATGGACCCGGCCCACCTGCAGATCCTCCACCAGGAGTACTACGCACGCGGCCAGCGCGAGCCGGTCAACACGACGCGCGGCTTCACCGACGACGTCGACTCGTTCGAATTCTACACCACCAGCTACGGCATGATGAAGAAGCGCACCTACGTGAACGGCGTCGTCGACGAGCACCCCGTCCTCTTCCCGTCCATCCTCCGGCAGGGGCCGAGCACGCAGTTCCGCACGCCGATAGACGACACCCACACATGGCACGTCCACATCAACTTCTGGCTCAACGAGGACGGCCAGCCCGACGAGACGACGTGGGACCCGCCCGTCGAGTACATCGAGCCGTACAAGGAGCCCGCGGACAAGAGCCACCCGCACGCGTGGTACGACCGCCGCTCCGTGCTCTCCCAGGACCACATGGCCTGGGAGACGCAGGGCCCTGTCACCGACCGCTCGGTCGAGCACCTCTCGTACTCGGACCGGGGTGTCGTCCTGCTGCGACGCACGATGTTCGAGCAGATGGAGCGCGTCGCACGCGGCGAGGACCCGATGGGCGTCATCCGCGACCCGGACCACCCCATCGTCGACACGAACATCGACGAGGACGTCTGGCAGAAGCAGCCCACCCACCGCTGGGGTGCCGTCCGGGCATAACGAAGCCGGGAGGAGGCCAGCATGCTCACGGCGGAAACGAACGAGCGGTTGGCTCGGGTGGGCCCGGGGACTCCGGGCGGCGAGTTGCTGCGCCGCTACTGGCTGCCGCTCAGGCCCTACGCCCAACTCCTCTCCGAGCCGGTCATGAAGGTGCGCCTGCTGGGCGAGGACCTCGTTCTCTTCCGCACGCTCAACGGAGAGATCGGCCTCATCGGGGACAGGTGCGCCCACCGCTCGATGGGCCTGGAATGGGGCATCCCGGATGAAGATGGGTTGCGCTGTTCATACCACGGCTGGCTCTACGGCGCCGACGGGCGATGCCTCGACACTCCGCTGGAGGCGCGCGACAGCGCCTTCACTGGCCGCATCAAGCTCAGGGGCTACCCGACGCGGGAGGTGGGCGGCCTCATCTGGGCCTACCTTGGCCCCGAACCCGCGCCGCTGCTGCCGCCCTGGCCCGTCTTCGTATGGCCCAACGCCATCCGCCAGGTCGCCTGCACGGTCCTGCCCTGCAACTGGCTCCAGAGCTGGGAGAACACCGGAGACCCCGCTCACAACCCCTGGCTCCACGGCGAGCTCTTCAAGTACGCGCTGGAGAAAGATGGGCTGCTGGAGGACCGGGTCCCGGACGAGCAGACGCACCGGGCCTTCACCTCCATCCGCTCCGGCGTCGGCATAGAGGGCCTCTACGCCCGGCCCACCCCGTACGGCATGGAGAAGGGGATCAGCTACTCCAGTGCACTCGGCGCCGACTTCGACGGGGAGGCCGGACACTCGACCGTCATCTTCCCCGTCATGACCGGCGGCGAGATCGGCAACACCATGTACAACAGGACCCAGGTGCGCGTGCCCATCGACGACACCAGCACCTACTACATCCACTACGAGATAGCAGCCGCCCCGAAGGGAGTCGATGCGCCCGTGCAGGAGATCGTCCCCTTCTACGAAGTCCCCCTCTGGGACCGGCAGGGGAAGGCGATCCTCGACCACACCTTCACTCAGGACATGATCGCGTGGTGGTCGCAGGGCGCCATAACGGACCGCACCGCCGAGAACCTCGGCCGCACCGACATCCCCATCGTCTTCCTCCGGCGCCAGTTGGAGGAGAACATGCGCATCGTGGAGGACGGCGGCGACCCCCTCAACGTGTTCCGCGACCCTGACCACATGGAGGAGATCGTTTCGCAGGTCCGCTACCGGGACGAAGAAGAGGCCCTCCGGCGTATCGGCAGCAGGATCGGCGGCTACCGCGAGCAGTACCATCGCGGCTACTGGCGCGACGACGTTGGCCGCTACGCTCCTGCCAATGAGCTCGTGCAGGAGTTGCACAGGCGGGTCGAAGAGGTCTACGGCGCGGTGCGCTGAAGGTGCCGCCCCTCGAAGGAAGCCAGCCGATGCCGCAGGGTACGAAGCCGGTCATCGCCTATGCGTGTCCTCGCTGCGGGGAGACGACCGTGACCCAGCGGGAGACGGAGCCCCGGCAGCTCCTGGACTGGGAGAACACCGTATGGGTCGAACTGGTCTTCGAGTGCACCGGCTGCGAATGGTCCCAGGTAGTCGCCAGATACCCCGCCGGTGTTAGACCCACCGCATCGAGGTAGCCGACGGGCCTGGATCATCTGAGTGGGACTAACCTCTACCCCCACTCCTCGTACAGCGGGTCCTCGTCCACGAAGGCGCGCGCCTACCCGACGTGTACGTACTGCACTGCGGCACTCGATTCCAGTGCTCGCGCAAGGCGGCCATCAGCAGTGATGAGCGGGAGTTGGTACAACTGCGCAGCAGCCACATAGAAGGCGTCGTAGGCGCTTACGTTCCTGTGGTGTTCCCACGCAAGGGGAGCGAGCACGCGGTGAGGGATCCTCTCTAGGGGCCAAGCAGACATCACCTCGATAACCGCCCGGGCCTTGGCTGGGTTGAGGCGTCCACCCAGGACCTCACGCCGCAGCACGGAAAGCACTTCGGCATCGACTAGTTCCGGCGCCGCCAGCCAGGCGTCTCCGATGACATGGCCAACCGCGAGGCCGCGTGGGGTCTTGAGAAGGTATTCGACCGCGACCGATGAATCTACGACGTAGCTGCTCACTCCATGCCCGGGTTGGAGAGCTCGTCATCGCGCAACTGGCGTTCAGTGGCGATAAGGGTGGCGGCTGGCGCACTGAGTTGCGTCTCAGGCAATTCAGCGTACCGTTCCTTCCATTCGCTCATCGCCAATTCGTGCTCGATGGCGGCAAGCACTGCAGCGCCTATGGTGCAGTTCTTCCGTTGTGCATAGCGGCGCAGCCGGTCATGGAGATCGTCGGGAATGTTCTTCACTTGCAGGTTCGTCATGGGATGACTATAGCATGCCATCGGCATAGTAGCAAGCATGCCAACGGCATCCTTCTGCCTGATCCCCTACCGCCACTCCTCGTAGAGCGGGTCCTCGTCAACGAACGCGCGCACGATGCCGTCGTACACCAGCCAGAAGATGTCCAGCGTCGCGTTCAGCGACTCCCGCACGGACTGCTGCTCGAGGTCGCTCACCGCGTACTTCTCGATGACGTACGGCCCGACCTTCATGTGCTCCTCGTCGACCGACATGTGCAGCGTCCAGTACAGGATGTCGTCGCTGTCGCGCTCGAAGCCGTAGTGGTCGACGAGGCCGTTGACCACGCGGTGCATCCGACCGCTCGCCGTGCCCTCCAACGCCAACCCCTGCGACGCGTACAGCTCCAGCCACGAGCGCTGGCCGATGAGCAGCTCACGCCAGTTCAGCAGGCCGCGCGTCTCCGGCAGCGGCTGGGTCGCGTTGAGCTCGTCGCGCGGGATGCCTGCGGCCTCGGCGAAGCGGATATACAGCTCCTTGTGGCCCGCCGTGCCGGTCTCGCCGCCTTCCGCCTCCTCCGACAGGTTCTCGAACCACATCCTTTCCAGCTCCGTGTCCTGCGGGGCGCGCGCGAACATCGCGGCGATGGGCTTCGGGAACGGCTTGGGGAAGAGCAGGTAGAACTGCTTGATGAACCCGTTGAGCTGGGGGCGCGTGAGCTGCCCCTCCTCGATCATCTCGAACAGCGGGTGCTTGCGGCTGTGCTTCCGCTCCTGCAGCTGCTGCATCTCGGCGAGAAACTCCCTGGTGTCGAGCGCCATGGTCAGGCCTCCGTCCGTGTAGGATGCGGCGGCAAGTATACGCCCGGCCGTACGTGCACGCCGCTAGCCTCTGCTGAGATTGTCCGCCACGCGAAGCAGCATGTCGGATGCCTGCGCCAACTCTCGTTCGGTCTCGGCCTGCTGTTGCTCCTCTTCCCTGAGCATCTGGGCTGCCTGCTCCTTGAATTCGGCAAGCGCCCGCAGCCGTTCCGCCCGCACCACCGCCTCGTGTTCCTCCGGCTCCGTCATGCGTATGGCCTCTTGGAGCAGGTCCATCGCGCGTTGCAGCGACTCCGATGCCTGCTCCTGCATCTCCAGCGTGGCAAGCGCCCTTCGTTCCGCTACTCCTGCCCTGTGCGATTCGTCCACCGTTACGCGGACCGCCCGCTCGAGCAGTTCTGCGCATTGGATGAGCGCGTACCCCGTCGCTTGCGCCCGCTGCCGTGGGGTACGCAGGTTGTGGGCCTGAGTACGCAGCGCAACGATAAGTTCGTCGTCGACAGGCATAACCGTTCCTCCTGTACGTCTGCATGGAGCATATACGAGGTGTATCCCGCAACCGGAAGAGGCAGATGACACATTTCCGGAGACTGCTCCGCTCCCGCGCCTGCCGCCTCCTCCTGTACCATGCGCCCCATGATCGAGTTCGGCGTGTCGCTCCCCACCATCGGCATGGACGATCCTTCGGCCGTGCGGCTCGTCGCCGAGCAGGCCGAGGCGTCCGGCCTCGACTCCGTCTGGGCCGCCGACCACGTCGTCCTCCCGACCAGTCACACTTCCACCTACCCCTACAGCGCCGACGGCGAGTTCCTCATCGCCCCCGGTCTCCCTTTCCTCGACCAGTTCACGACGCTCGCCTGGGTCGCCGGGTTCACGTCGCGCGTCAAGCTCGGCACGGCGGTGACGCTGCTGCCCCTGCGCCACCCCCTCGCCGCGGCCAAGACGACGGCGACGCTGGACGTGCTCTCCGGCGGACGGAGCATCCTCGGCGTCGCCGCAGGCTGGCTGCGCGAGGAGTTCGAGGCGCTCGGCCTCGACTTCGACCGGCGCGGGGCCGTGCTCGACGAGAGCCTCCGCCTCGTGCGCGCCGCGTGGACGGAGCAGGAGATACGGTTCGAGGGGCGGTTCTTCGACGTGAGCGGCGTCCAGTCCTACCCTCATCCGGCGCAGACGCCCCATCCGCCCATCTGGGTCGGCGGTCACACGAAGCCGGTCATGCGTCGCGCTGCGAAGTACGGCGACGCATGGTTCCCACCGCTGTTCGCCACGACGCCCCAGGCGCTCGCAGAGGCGCACCGCGCCATGAACGAGGAGGCGGCGACTCACGGACGCGGCGACGACGCGGTCGCGCTCTCGCTCCGCGTGCTCGTCGACCTGCGCAGCGAGCCGGACCTCGCGGGCGCGGAGAAGCGCGGCGCGCTCACCGGCGAGCCGCAGCGGATCACGGCGACGCTCGCGGAGTACGCGGAAGCGGGCGTGAGCCACTTCGTCTTCCTGCCGCAGGCGCGAAGCCTCGCCGACGTGCAGCGCACCATCGACGTGCTCAGCGCAAAGGTCGTGCCGGAGCTGCGGTCATGACGCAGGCCGACTACCGGACCGGCGCCATCGAGGTCGCCCCCGGCGCGTACGCCTTCATCCAGGCGGGCGGCGCCACGGACGCGGGCTTCCTCGTGGAGGAGGAAGGCGTCGTCATCATCGACACGCTCATGACCCCCGCGCTCGCCGAGCGATTGCTGGCAGAAGCGCGCCGCGTCACCGACAAGCCCGTGCGCTACGTCGTGAACACGCACTGGCACGGCGACCACCTCTTCGGCAACGCGCTCATGCCACAGGCGCCGATCATCGCGCACGACACCTGCCGCGACGACCTCGCTACCGAGTGGGACACGCACCGCGCGTTCCTGCGCGACCTCTACCCCGCCCTCTACGAGGAGTGGCGCGACCTTCCCCAGACGCCTCCCAACCTCACCTTCAACGACACGCTCACGCTCCATCTCGGCGAGCGTCCCGTCGAGCTCCGCTTCTTCGGCAGGGCGCACACGCGCGGCGACGTCGCCGTCTACCTGCCGACGGAGGGCGTCTTCTTCGCGGGCGACCTCTCCTTCCACCAGTACATCCCGAACGCCCGCGACGGCTTCCCGCTCGCGTGGGCGGACACCGCCGAGCGTGCCGCGCAGGTTGAGTACGACGTCGTGGTGCCCGGACACGGGCCGCTGGGGACGCGCGCCGACATGGACGAGATGCGGGAGTGCCTGCTGCGCATCACCGCGCACGGCGAGCGCAGCTTCGCTCAGGGGCGCTCCGAGGAGGAGGCGCTGGCGTCGCTCGACCTCGGCCCGTTCTCAGGCTGGGGGCGGCAGGAGGACCGCCTCCCGCCGCTCATGTCCCGCCTCTACCGCGAACTCCGCGGCGAGTTCGACGAATAGCACCGCCGCACGGGTGCCTCACTCGGCGAGAAGAGCTGTGGTCTCGTCGTGCAGGACGGCGATGTCCCGCTCGACGATCTCCCATATCTGGGCATGCTCCAACCTGTCGTACTCGTGCGCGATGAGGTTACGGAACCCGATGATCTCCTGGTCGCCGGTGATGCGTTCGAGGGTCGCATGGTCTTGCCTGCCCAGGCGGGTGGCCGCCTCGCCGATGATCTCGAACTGCCGCTCCACCGCGCTGCGGAGAAACAGGTCGTCCAGGTAGTCGTCGAGCGTCTTGCCCTCCGTAAAGCGGATGATGTTTCCGGCGGCCTGGTTGATGTCGTAGAGCAGTTTCTTGGTTCGTAGTTCCACGGGAGAGCACTCCGGAGCGGGATGGGGGGCAGTGAGCGGCGGGCGTTCCGGCGCGGTCGGAGATTCGTAGAGTGGCGTCCTCGGGCCGGCATCAACCGCCTGCCTGAAGTACGGGTTGCGAATAGCCCCCTCCTCCACTAGGTCCACGTCCATGCCGAACAGCTCTTGAAGCGCGGCAACGAGGCGGAAGTAGGGCGCGGGGCGGCTGCCCTTTGGACGGGGCTCGAAGCTCACGAGGAAATCGAGGTCGCTCTCGCCGGGACGGAACGCTCCCGATGCAGCGGAGCCGAACAGCTCCAGCCGGGCAACTTCGTGCTCCCGGCAGAGCCGTTCTATCTCGGCGATGCGTTCTTCCACCAGCGGCGTCATCGCGGCCTACTCCCCGCCTCCATGATACCAGCAGGCGTCACGCTGCTTGCCGCATCGGAACTTGAGCGTATGCGCCCCCTAGTCCCACCTCGTATTCGGCTTCGGCTCCAGTTCGTCGTCCACGTACACGTCCGCCTTCCCCTGCGGGAAGCAGACGTACCCCGCGATCTTCGCAGACTCCGTGGTCGGGTCGCGGTACGTCCACGCGACGTCCTCGAACGTCTCGCCGCCCACGTCCGCATGGAAGTAGTTCGCCATCCCCTTGTAGGTGGAGCCCAGCACGCGCTCGCTCGGGCGGAGCAGGTCCTTCCGCACGTCCTTGCCGGGGATGTAGTAGCGGTGCGGCAGCCCGGTCTCCAGCAGCATCACCGGCTGGTCGGTCTCCGCGACCGTCACGCCGTTCAGCTCCACCCGCACGTGGCGCGAGCTCTGCAGGCAGTCCACCCGGGTGTACGGGTCCTTCGGGCCGATGAAGACCTCTTCCTCCTCCTCGAACCAGCCGTCCATCCGGTTCCAGAAGAACGCAACGTAGTTCCGGGCGTCCACGCAGCCTTCCAGCGGCTCCTGGTATGCCCAGACCGCGTTCTCCTCCACCCGGTCGCCGACCTTGACGCTCCAGTACTGAGCGTCTCCCTTGATCGGTCAGAAGGTGCTCTTATCGGTCGCCTCCAGCAGGTCCATCCGCACGTCGGCCATCGGGAAGTAGTACACGGGCTGATGCCGCGTTTCGTACATGATGACCGCGTGCGTCGTGTCGACGATCGTCTCTCCGCCGAACGTAGCGCGGATGCGCTTCGGCGTCGCCTCCAGGAAGGAGACGTGCTCCTCGACGCCCTTCGCCGCGCCGATCGCGTATGCCCTCAGAGCCTGCGTCATGCCGTCCTCCTTTCGCCGCCCACGCCCCTAGTTCCAGAGCGTGATGCCCATCAGCACGTTGCCGTGGTGTACGTCCTCGATGGCTTCGTTGATCTGCTCGAACCCGTAGCGCTTCGTGATGAACGAGCCGAGCTCGATGCGCCCCTGCGAGACGAGGTCGAGCACCTCCGTCACGTCGCTCGTCCTGCGCATCGCCACGCCTGTCACCTTGATCTCCTTGAACGGGAAGCGCGAGTCGTTGATGGTGATGGGGCCCGGAGGCATCGCCCCAACGATGGTGGCCGTGCCCGTGGGCCGCGTCGCCCGCACGATCTGGTCCGCGGTCACCGGGTTGCCGATCGCCTCGAACGTCTTCCGCGCGCCGCCCTTCGTGATCTCCTTCGTCGCTTCGACCGGGTCGTCGGAGGTCGCGTTCACGATGTGGGTCGCGCCGTAGGAGAGCGCCGCCTCCAGCTTGCTGCCGACCACGTCCACCGCGACGATGGGGTACGCCCCGAACAGCCGCAGCATCTGGATGATGTTCAGTCCGACGCCGCCGCAGCCGATGACCATCGCCGACTCCCCGGGAGCGAGGTGCGCGCCGTTCTTCACCGCGTTGTATGCCGTCGTCACCCGGCATCCGACGATGCACGACTCCTCCAGCCCCACGCCGTCCGGCAGGTGGAAAACCATGTACGCCGGCACCGACAGCAGCTGTGTGAAGCCGCCGACGTTCCAGCGCGTCACGGTCTCGCCGCTCGCCCTGCGGTAGGGCGAGCCGAGCGGCATCTGCTGGCAGAGGTTCGACAGCCCGGTCATGCAGTACTCGCACCGTCCGCAGCGGAAGCGCATCCCCACCGTCACGTTGTCGCCGTCGTTGAAGTGCTCGCGCTGGTTCTTGCCCGCGCCCACGACGACCCCGGAAACCTCGTGCCCCAGCACCGCGGGCAACGACGTCGGTATTGAGCCGTCCTGCACCTTCAGGTCCGTGTGGCAGACGCCGCACGCCGTCACTTCCATCAGCACGTCGTCGTCGCCAACGTCGGGCGACTCGAAGTCCTCGATCACGAGGTCCTGGTCGGCGCCCTGCAACACCGCTGCCTTCATACGTCCTCCCTCCGTACTCCGGATGGCGGGATTCTAGCGCAACGCACCGGGCCGTGCGCCTGCCCATGTCATTTCGAGTGCAGCCGAGAAATCTCTCGGGCTGTTCCCTACCTCTCCCCTTGGGAGAGGTCGCCGCACAGCGGCGGGTGAGGGTGAACCGTGGCGTGGTGTGGGGCAGTACAATAGCCGGAGAAAATGCTCCCGAGCGGACCGGGCGTTGATGCCGCCAGGAGAAGTCATGCCACGCATCGAGATGATCACCGACAAGGCCCAGGTCCCCGAAGACCGGCACGCTGAGTTCGACGCGATCGTCGAAACGCTTCACGGGGTGCGAGGGCCTTTCGCCGTCCTCATGCACAGCCCCGGCCTCGCCCGGAAAGTCATGGAGGCCGGCGCGCAGGTCAGGCTGGGCTCGACCCTCAGCCCGGTCGAGCGCGAACTGGCCATCATCGCCGTCGCCAGGGAGAAGGACGCGACCTACGAGTGGGCCGCGCACGTGAGAGCCGGACGCGCTGCCGGCATGCGGGAAGAGGCCATCGAAGCCGTCAGGCACAGGCAGGACACCAGTGGCCTCGAAGAGGACGAGCGCGACATCATCGAGTTCGTACGGCAACTCCTGCAGAACAACAAGGTCGAGCAAGACCTCTTCGACGCGCTGGTGGGCCGCAAGGGCGTCCGATGGCTCGTCGAGCTCGCTGCCACCGTCGGCCAGTACCAGTACATCTCGGCGATCAACACCACGTTCGGCGTCGTTGCCGCCCCGGACGCCGACCAGCTCCCCGTCTGAGGACGTGACCCACCATAATCCCGACCCCACCAGCCGGGCCCGCGAGATGCGGGGTGTCGACTTCGGCCAGACGGCTGCCGATTACGCCACGTACCGCGCAGGCTTCCCCGACAGCTTCTTCGACCTGCTTGAAGAGCATAGCGTTCCCATCCAGGGAGCCCGCGCCGTCGACCTCGGCACCGGAACGGGTTCGGTAGCCCGGACGCTCGCCGTCCGCGACGCGGCCAGCGTGATCGGCGTCGACCCGTCGGATGCGCTCACGAGCCAAGCCCGGAACCTCGATAAGACGGCCGGCGTGCAGGTGGGGTACGTGCATACGACCGCCGAGGCCACCGGACTGCCCTCGGAGTCCTTCGACCTCGTGATCGCTGCGCAGTGCTGGTGGTGGTTCGAAGCGGAACTGGCTGCGAGAGAGGCGCACCGGCTGCTGGCGCCGGGCGGCCATATCGTGATCACGTCGCTGGACTGGCTCCCGATGCCGGGAAGCGTGCCGGAGGCCACCGAGCAGTTGATTCGGCAGGCCAACCCGGGCTGGACGCTCTACGGAGGGACAGGACAACACCCCGGATGGCTGGACGACCTCCGGCTCGCAGGGTTCTCCAACGTCCGCAGTTTCGAGTACGACATCGACATCCCGTACACGCACGAAGCCTGGCGGGGAAGGATCAGGGCGAGTGCTGGTATCGGAGCGACCCTCACGCCCGATAAGGTGGCAGCGTTCGACCGGACTCACGCCGACATGCTCGCCGAGCGGTTCCCGGACAATCCGCTCCCCGTGCCGCACCGGATATATGCCGCCATCGGCCGTCGCCACGAAGATTGACCACTGACACCCGCCCCTTTCGCGGTCGCACTCTGGCCCCGTACGCTGGTTGCATGACCGTCGCACTGATTGCACCCGTAGACCGCGCTTGTGGCCCGGCCACCAGGCTATCGATGGGGTCTATGGCACGAACAGTTACACGCACGCCCGGCCCCACATCTTGCCGCCTTGGTCCGGGAAGCAGGCCGCGGCCTTGGCGAGCAAGACGGCGAGTTGCCGCCTCGCCCCCTTCCTCACTCGTGACCATGATGCCTTGAATGCCGCCTTGCTCGCGGGCTCCCGGCATCCGCCGATGGCGCGCCGGAGTCCCAGATGGCACACTTAACCGGCAATCACTGACAGGAGAACTTCATGTCTGTCCCTCTCGACTCGAAAGTCTTCCCCATCACCACCGCCGTCAACGACGACGGCAACCTGGAGATCGGCGGCTGCGACGTCACGTCGCTCGCCCGCGAGTTCGGCACGCCGCTCTACGTGTTCGACGAGGCCACGCTCCGCAACCAGGCGGAGGGCTTCCTGAACGCCTTCCGCTCCCGCTACGCCGAAAGCCGTGTCGTCTACGCCTGCAAGGCGTTCATCAACGTCCCACTCGCGCGCTACCTCACAGGCCTCGGCCTCGGGTTCGACGTCGTCTCGGGGGGAGAGGTTGCCGTGCTGCGCGCCGCGGGCGTCGACCTCGCCACAGTGGACTTCCACGGCAACAACAAGACGCCCGAGGAGATCGCACAAGGAGTCGCCTGGGGCGTTGGCACCTTCGTGATAGACAGCTTCCACGAACTGCGCCTGCTCGACGAAGCGGCGGGCGCGGTCGGACGCAGGCAACCCGTCCTCATCCGCGTCTCGCCCTCCATAGACCCGCACACCCATCGCCTCACCACCACGGGTGTACTGGACAGCAAGTTCGGCTTCCCCATCGAGACCGGCGACGCCGAGGAGGCGGTCCGGCAGGTGATGGCCGCGCCCAACCTGGACATGCAGGGCATCCACTTCCACCTCGGCTCACCCATCTTCGAACTCGAGCCGTACACCGAGGCGATCGAGCGCGTGCTGCGGTTCGCGGCCCGCATGGGCGAGTACGGCCTGGAGATGCGCCGCTTCAGCCCCGGCGGCGGCTTCGCCATCGCCTACACCGAGGACGACGCACCGCCCTCGATAGACGAATACGCCGAGGCCATCGTCGGCGCGCTCACGGACGGCTGCGCCGCGAACGGCCTCCCCCAGCCCGAGCTGACCATCGAACCGGGGCGCTCGCTCGCCGGCCCTGCCGGGGTCGCCGTCTACACCGTCGGCGCCATCAAGGAAGTGCCGGGCGTCCGCACCTACGTCTCCGTGGACGGCGGCATGGGCGACAACATCCGACCCGCGCTCTACGGCTCGCGCTACATCGCCACCCTCGCCAACCGGGCCAACGACGCTGCCACCGAGACCGTCACCATCGCCGGGAAGTACTGCGAGTCCGGCGACGTACTCATCCACGACGCGTCCCTCGCTCCGGTGCACGCGAACGACATCATCGCCATCCCCGCGTCCGGCGCGTATGCCCCGTCCATGGCCAGCGTCTACAACATGAACGGCCGCCCCGCCATCGTCATGGCGTCGGAGGGCGCGGCGACCCTCATGCGACGCCGCGAGTCCTACGAGGACCTCATCGCGCAGGACGTCGTCTGACCCATGCTGCGTCTGCACGGCCAGCAACTTCCGGTCCAGACCCTGAAGCGCTCACTGGCGGAGGGCCGCATCCACCACGCCTACCTCTTCACCGGCCCCGCGCACCTGGGGAAGGCAACCCTCGCCGTCCAGTTCGCACAGGCCCTCAACTGCGACGCGGACGCGCCTCCGTGCGGCGTCTGCCCGAGTTGCGTCCGCATCGCCGAGGGCAATCACGCCGACGTGCGCCTCATCGACCTCGGCGAGAACGCGGCGTCCATCGGCATCGACGCGGTACGCGACATCATCAACTCCGCCCACCTGCGCCCCTACGAAGGACGCACCCGCGTGTTCATCATCACCGAGGCCGACTCTCTCACCCGCGACGCCGCCAACGCCCTGCTCAAGGTGCTGGAGGAGCCGCCTGACGACGTGGTGCTCATCCTCGTGGGAACCAGCGCGGACAACCAGCTGCCGACCGTCCGCTCCCGCTGCCAGACGCTCTACTTCCGCCCCCTGCCGGTGGATGAGGTCGCGCACGTCCTGCAGGAGGAGCATAGTGTGAGCGAGGAGCAGGCGCAGGTGCTCGCCCGTCTCTCGCGCGGCTGCATCGGCTGGGCCATCGCCGCGACGGGAGACGACACGCTCTACGCGTCGGTGCATCAGCGGATGGAGCAGATCGTGGACGCCATCGACGGGGGACTGGAGGAGCGGTTCACCTATGCGGGCGAACTCGCCCGGCGCATCGACCGCGATCGCGGCGCGGGCCGGGAGGAGCTCTTCCTCTGGCTGCGGTGGCTGCGGGACATCATGCTCATCCAGCAGGGGCACGGGGCGAGCATCACCAACCTCTCCTGGCGGGAGGTGCTGGAGCGGCAGGCCGCTGCTCTCCAGCCAGCGGACGTCGTCCGGTGGGCGCAGAACGTGACCCGCACCATCGAGGCGCTGGAGCGCAACGCCAACGTCCGGCTCGCGCTGGACGTCTTCATGCTGGAAGCGCCGCTACTGGAAGCACGCGCAACGAAGGTGGAATCGAGTGGCTGATCCCTTCCCCCTTGATGGGGGAAGGTTAGGATGGGGGTGAACCCGGAGTGGGGCACCTCGGCCGGCGCAGCAGCGCAGCAGTCCCTACGCCTCCGCGAGCGCCACGAACTCGCTCTCCGTGCTGCGCCGCGGCTGCACCATCCACGGCAGGTACATGCTCCACTCGTCGGGCAGGCTCCGATGCATCAGGTGGTAGTACGGGTTCGCCCTGGGCGGCATCGGCTCACGCAGCAGACGCATGTTCGCCTGTGCGGGCGTGCGCCCTGCCTTGCGATGGTTGCACGGCACACAAGCCGCCACGACGTTCTCCCAGGTGTGCGGGCCGTTCAGCACGCGGGGCACGACGTGATCGAGCGTCAGTTCCCGTGTCTGCCTGCCGCAGTACTGGCACGAGAACTGGTCCCGCCAGAACACCTCGCGACGAGAGAGACGGCGCGTGAACAGCGGCCGCTTCACCATGTACAGCAGGCGTATGACCGAGGGGATGGGGAAGTTCTGCGACACGGAGTGGTACTCGCCGGTCCCCAGCTCGAGGGGCTGCGCTTTCTGCCCCAGGACAAGGAGCAGCGCCCGCCTCACGCCGCAGACGTTCAACGGCTCGTAGTTCTGGTTCAGGATGAGAACAGCCTCGCTCAGAGCGTCCACCCCAACGAGCCTGCCGTCCGTTCAGAGGCTCGCTCTCTCAAATCATAAGAGGGCGGCGGAGCATACGGCAACCTCTGTCCGTAAGCCGGCCACAAGGGCTATGCGCGGCCGGCGCCGCCGAACAGCGAACTCTTCACGTCGAACTCCGACGGCATGAGCCCGCGCAGGAGCGTCGTCGCATCCAGGAGCGTGTCCGCCAGGAGCGAATCCTCGACCGCCTGCTGCGCCTCCTCCACCGGTATGGAGGTCACTGCCAGGGCAACCGCCGCTGAGGCAAGCAGGCCGACGACCAGCCCTATCGCCATCCCCGCGCCCCGGTCGACCCACCCCAGCATCAGGATGCTCAACGTCATCTTGACCGCGCGTCCCAGCATCCACCCCCCTATCGATGCGGCGCCGACGATGAGGATGAATATGACGAACTGCCGCACGCCATCGCTATCGACCAGCGGGATGGCCCAATCGAGCGTCTCGTAGAGCCTGCTGGCGAGTACGACGCCCACGATGAGTCCCAGGAAGGTGAACAGCCACTTGACGAGCCCGTTCACCCAGCCGAGGAAACCTCCGCCTACCACCAGCACGAGGATGAGCAGATCTATGGGGTTCATCGAGTCCAACTATGCACCCGCCACACTGCGCCTTCAACGACGTAGCGCTGCGCGCTTCGGGAGAACCCGCTCGACGCCATGAATCCGCACGGCGGCGCGGCGCGTAGTGTCCTGTAGTGCGTTAGAGGAGGCGGCAGCATGCGCAGAAAGTGGCTGATCATCCCGGCCTTGGCGGCCCTGCTCCTGACCGGAGCCATCGCGGGGACCGCGTTCGCCCAGGGCGAGTCGGACGACGACTCTTCTTCGGTGTCGCGCTTCGTAGAGATACTCGCGGAGAAGCTCGGCATCGACGAGGACCAGGTCCAGACGGCGGTTGAGGAAACGAAGGTGGAGTTGGAGGCCGAGCGGAAGGCGGCCTGGGAGCAACGGCTGCGCGACAAGCTGGCGGCGATGGTCGAGGAAGGCAAGATCACGCAGGAGCAGGCGGACGAGTACCTTGACTGGTACCTGAACCCGCCCGAGATCGCGCCCGACCGTTCGCACGGCAAGTTCGGCTTCGGACGCGGCCACTACGGCAAGCGAGGCGGATCCTGGAGTCACGGCTGGAAGTCCCGGGACAAGGACTCCGGTGGGACCTCCTCGGACGCGGTCGCTTCCTGACCGGAGCAGCAACCCGCAAGGAAAGGGGCGCGTCATGCGCCCCTTCTCGCGTCCAAGGGCGCTTCGCGCGCTGGATTCCCGCCTGCGCGGGAATGACGGTCCTAGACCGCGTAGATGGGGTTGTCCCGCGTGATGATGCGCGTCTCCGCGGCGACCGCATCGCGAACGTACTTCGGCAGGCCGAACATCCCCCGGTGCGCCTCGCCGTCGTAGAAGCGCAGCGGCGACGCGACGCGCTCACGCACGCGCGCGTCCACTTCCGGTCCGCTCATCGCTGCAACGTTCGGCGCATCCGCGCCGCCGCAGGCGATGAACCCCCACGTCATCCCGAAACTGGGGATGTGCGTGTGATAGCCGGACGTGTGGTCGAACACGCGCTGCATCGTCCGGGCGATGGCCGTGAAGACCTCGCGCACGTTCGTGGGGCCTGTGGGGCCGGACTGCGCGACCATCAGCCCGCCCGGCGCGAGCCGCGCCCGCACCAGTTCGTAGAACTCCACCGTGAAGAGCAGGTACGCGGGCCCGCCTTCCAACGGGTCCGGCACGTCGATGACGATGACGTCGAAGGGAGTCTCTCGCTGCTCCAGGTACGCCAGCGCGTCCTCGTGCAGCAGCGTCACTCGGGGGTCGTCGAACGCGCCGCGATGATGCTCGGGGAGATGCTCCTTGCAGAGATCGACCACGGCCTTGTCGAGGTCGACCATGACGACCTCCTCGACCGAGTCGTGGCGCAGCACCTCCCTGATCGTGGCGCCCTCGCCGCCGCCGGCGACCATGACGCGGCGGGGGTCCGCGTGCGCGAGCATCACGGGCTGGACGAGCGCCTCGTGGTAGACCCATTCGTCAGACTCGGAAGACTGCGTCTTGCCGTCCAGCACGAGCATCCTGCCGAAGGAGCCGGTCTCCAGCACCTGCACGTGCTGATAGGGAGTGTCGCCTTCGTAGATGACCTCCCGGACGCTGGATGCCTGTACGAGGTCAGGCGTCAGGTACTCCATGTACCAGAGCGTCCGGGGAGAGAGTCCGTTCATGTCAGGCGGGGGTGGCGACGGAGAGGATGTCGACGCCGCGTGCGACCTCCGTGATCTCCGAGTCAGCCGATTCGAGGCCGACGATGATGAGCTTGGCCGCTTCCGTGGGATCGAAGTTCTCACCGCAGGTGAAGATGTCCACTGCAGCGTAAGCGTATTCGGGCCAGGTATGGATGCAGAGGTGGGATTCGGCGATGGCGACGACGCCGGTAACGCCCTGGGGACTGAACTGATGGAAGATCTTGCCGATAACGGTCGCGCCGGTCTCTTCTGCGGCGCGCAGCATCATACCTTCCAGGAACGGAAGGTCATCGAGCAATGCGGGATTACAGGAGCGAAGCTCCAGCAGAACGTGGCGACCCAGCGCTTCCAATCAAGCAGCCCCCCTTTCCGGAAAGTACCGCTTGCGGAGTTCCCTGCGGAACAAGCGGACACAATGGCGCATGCTAGCACCTGCCGAGTATGCGGCGCAAGCGACGGAGGGCGTCCCCACTCCTGACCGCTTCCGGGGGCGAGGCTTGACGCTGGCCTTCCGCCATCCATAGCATGAGCCCATGGAAGACTACCTCCGGCAGTACGGGCTCGTTCTCATGCTCTCCGCGGTTGCGGTTGTCATACCCGCAAGCGTGCTCGTGCTCTCACAGGTCGCCACCAGGATCAAGGCTCGTCCGTTCCGGCCCAACCCCATCAAGTACACCCCCTACGAGTGCGGCATGGAGCCGGAGCGCGGACGCTGGGAGCGCTTCAACGTGCGCTACTACCGGTTCGCACTCCTCTTTCTCCTGTTCGACGTGGAAGTCGTCTTCCTCTTCCCGTGGGCGTCCCAGGCAGGCGTCATGGGCTGGTCCGCGTTCGGGGCCATCCTGTTCTTCACCGCCGTGATGGTCGCGGGCTGGGCTTACGAGTGGAAGCGCGGAGGCATGGAGTGGGACGAGACGCTCCCCTCGGCGTCGGCTTCCGATACGGCTGCCGGGTCCGCCGACCCGGTGGCGGCGTAGCCCGCTCGCGGACGACGGACGTCAGACGGCTGCCTCCGCCTCCTCCAGCAACCGGGCCTGCTCGTCCCGCAGCAGCGCATCGACCACCGCGTCTATCTGCCCGGCCATGATCTCCTGCAGACCGTGGACCGACATGCCGATGCGATGGTCCGTGAGGCGGTCCTGCGGGAAGTTGTAGGTGCGCACCTTCTCCGAGCGGTCGCCCGCGCCCACCTGGGAGCGCCGCGTCGCCGACGTCGCGGCCTGCTGCTCCCGCAACTGCTGCTCGTAGAGGCGTGAGCGGAGCACGGCCATCGCCTTCGTCTTGTTCCGCAGCTGCGACCGCTCGTCCTGCGAGACGACCATGATGCCCGTGGGGTTGTGCACGACGCGCACGGCGGTGGCGACCTTGTTGACGTTCTGCCCGCCGGGGCCGCCGGAGTGGAAGATGTCTACCCGCAGGTCTTCGGGTCTGATATCCACGTCCACCTCGTCCGCCTCCGGCAGCACGGCCACCGTGGCGGTCGACGTGTGTATGCGACCCTGCGCCTCGGTCACGGGCACGCGCTGTACGCGATGCACGCCGCTCTCGTGCTTCAGGAGGCGGTAGGCGTCCGCCCCCTCTATCTCGCAGACCACCTCTTTCAACCCGCCCTGCTCGGTCTCGCTCGTGTTGACGATGTCCACGCGCAACCCGTGGCGCTGTGCATACCGCTGGTACATGCGGAAGAGATCGCCCGCGAAGAGCGCGGCCTCGTCCCCTCCGGCCCCGCCGCGGATCTCCATGATCACGTTCTTGCTGTCGTTCGGGTCCTTGGGCAGCAGGGCCTCCCGAAGCTCCTCGTTCAGCCGCTCCACTTCGGCGTCGAGGCTCTCGGCCTCTTCCGTGGCGAGCGCCGCAACTTCCGGGTCCTCATCGGAAGCGAGCTCTTTCGCCTCCGCCAGTTCATTCCGGGCGGTCTGGAGTCGCTCCCACGCGTTCACCACCGGCAGCAGAGCGGCACGCTCCCTGCCCAGCCTCGTGAGCTGGGCAGGATCGGAAACGACTTCCAGTGAAGCAAGGAGCGTGTCTATCTCCTCACGGCGCTTCAGCAGGTTATCGAGCCGTTCGAACATGGCAGGTGCTCTCGGAATGGAACCCCGGGAGGTCCGGGAACGTAGTAGTCAGCATAGCATAGCGTTCTAAACAAGCATGCCTAACTCATTGGAGATAGTCCCCCGGCGGCATAGAATCGCTCCATTGTCCCCGCAATGGACGGCATAACTTGTTACCCAAAATGAGGCTTATGCGGATATCTCCGACTGCCCCTGTGCTCGCCATCCTCGCCATCGCGCTTGCGATGACGGTTGCCGTCGCCTGCGATGACCCTCCGCCGCCGGTCGTGCCGGTCGCCGCGACGCCCACCCCGCTGCCCACGGCCACGCCCACCCCGACGGCAACGCCCACGCCGACGCCTACCGCCACGGCTACGCCCACGGTAACGCCTACGCCCACCGCAACCCTCACACCCACGCCGACGCCGACGGCGACCTTTACTCCCACGCCCACCGCAACGCCGACCGCAACGGCAACGCCCACGGCCGGAGAGGTCGTCGACTTCTCCAGTAGAGCCATGGTCAGGCTGACGGCGAACGAGACGGTGTGGACGGGCGCCGTCATCAACGACAGCGGCGAGATCCTCACTACGTCCGCCGCTCTGGGAAGCGCGCCGGTTGTTGACTTCGTCCTGAGTAACGGCAACCAGGGGCAGGCATGGGTAACCGGTAGGAACGACCAACTGGGGCTTGCCCTGCTCAGCCCCATCAATCCTACGCCCCCGTACGACACCATCGCGCTCTCAGCCACGCCCCCCACGATAGGAGACCAGCTCGGGCTGCTCCAGCACTCGAGCTTCTCCCCGGCGTTGGACCAGCGCATCACCCGAGTGAACGGGTACAACTCCTCTCCCATCGGGTACAGCTACATCAAGATACAGGCCACGGATTCCACGGCGGACGGAGCGATGCTGATCAACGCCGTCGGGAAGATCCAGGGCATCCGCATGCCTACGCTCTGGCTGCTGCAGCAGCAGGTATGCAACCCGGGCGAGGTCTGCGCCGTCGACGCGGCGCAGGTCGGGACCACCGCCATCCCCGACCTGAGGACCGGACGCATCGTCATTAGAGACATCACAAGCTCAACCGATGGGCCGGGTGATAGCCCGCCGGCACTCCCCATCATTTTCTATGGTCACATCACCATCGACGGCGTGGACGCACCAGGTGGGACACAACTCTACGCCCGGCTGAAGAAGTCCGGTCAACCCGACTACTGGGAATCGGCGCCAACGGAGGGACCTGGCCTCTTCAGCCTTCCAGTATCCGCTCCGAACAACAACTACGCCGGAGCCGTCATAGAGTTCTGGGTGAACGGCAAACTCGCCGGGGCAACAGGATCGTACGACCGGCCCGCAGGGTCTGTCATAGAACTGGGCCTCGCGTTCTAACTGATGCCTGCTCGAAGTGGGGCGAGCGTGTCCCTGCGATGAACGGAACCGGGCCTGCGGCGCTGAAGAGCGGGTGAGACCCCTATAGACCATGCGGAAATCCCTGCGCATCCCAACCCTGATCATCCTTGCAGCCATCTTTGCGCTGGCGATGGTCGTCGCGTACGACGCCTCGCAGGAAGAAGAGCCTGCGCCGACCCCCACCCCCACGCCGACCCAGACTCCGCCGACGCCAACGCCCACACCCACCCCGATGCCCACGGCCACGCCGACCCCCACGGCGACCGCTACGCCAACGCCGACGGCAACCCACACCCCGACGCCGACCCCAACGGCCACCGCGACGCCCGCGCCAACGGCGACCCCGACGCCAACGGCCACGGCTACGCCCGTTCCCATGCTCGCGCTGGAGGAGGCTGCAGCACAGGCAAGCGGCGGGGTCGTGAAGCTCACACTCGGCGAGACCATCTGGACCGGCACGGTCATCAGCGAGAGCGGCGAGATACTGACCGTATCCGGTCCGCTGGGGAACGCGCCGCAGGTGACGTTCACGCTGGCCGACGGCACGGAAGGGGTCGCGTGGGTCACCGGGCGGAACGACCAGCAGGGACTGGCGCTGCTCACGCCGCTCGGCGAGCCGCGCGCCTACGACTTCGTGTCCCTCTCCGCCGACATTCCCGACATCGGGGAGCGTATGGTGCTGGTGCAGTACGACCCGTTCAACGGCTCGCTGGACCCGCGCCCGGTGACCGCTCGGGGATTCATCTTCTCGCTGCTCGGCTACGGCCTCATCCAGGTGCACATCGGCGAGAGCTCAGCGTTCGACGGCGCGGCGCTGGTCAACGACCAGGCAAAATTGCAGGGCATCCGGATGCCTACGTCGTTGCTGACCCAGCGAGGGATCGGCGAGCCGAGGGAGGTCTACGCCGCGAGCGGTGTAGACCTCGGGGCCAGCATCATTCCTACACTGCGGGAAGGCTACACGCAGATAAGCCCGCCTGTGTTGGACACCACCGGCCCGCCGGGCGGGCCACCCGCGATCCCGCTCGTCTTCCTCGGCGACGTCACGGTGGACGGCCAGCCGGTCCCTGTCGGCACCCGGCTGTACGCCAAAGTGATCAAGGAAGGGAAGGAAACCCTCTGGTTCACCCAGCAGGTATCGACCGCGGGCGAGTACGACATAGCGATATCGCTGAACGTCTCCACGTACCTGGGGGCGACCATCGAGTTCTGGAAGGACGCCGAGCGCTCGCTCACCAGCGCCGAGGTCACCCGCAGCGACTCCGGCGTGCACTCGCTCAACCTGACGTTCTAGCCCCGGTCATTCCCACCATAACCCGTCATTCCCGCGCAGGCGCGAACACAGCCGCGCTGCGTAGCTGCGCGCATGCGCAGACAGCGGAGCGCACACGGGCGTGCGCTGTCTGGTCCCTTCCCCCTTGACGGGGGAAGGTTAGGATGGGGGTGAAGAGAATGGAGCGCAGCGGAGCCCGGCGTTCAGCGCCCCGCCGCATCCGCCGCCTGCGCCACCGGCACTTCGCGCTGCTCGCTCGTCGCCATGTCGCGGTACGTCACCGTGCCGTTCTCGAGTTCCGCGTCGCCCAGGATGAAGACCCCGCGCGCGCCGAGCGCCGACGCGTACCGCAGCTGCGCCTTGAGGCTGCGCGGAGGCGCGACCACGACCGCCGCGTCCGAGGCAGAGCGGAGCGTCGCGGCGAGGCGGACCGCCTCCGCCTTGGCGCGCGGGCCGCGATAGGCCATCACCAGCGGCGCCGAGGCCGTGCCGGGCGGCTCCGTTCCCTGCTCGCGCAGGTTGAGGATGAGGCGCTCGATGCCCGCCGCGAAGCCGATGCCGGGCGTGGGGCGTCCGCCGAGCTGCTCGATGAGGCCGTCGTAGCGCCCGCCGGCGCAGACCGCGCTCTGCGCGCCCTCGCGCGACGGATGCACTTCGAAGACGGTGCGGGTGTAGTAGTCCAGCCCGCGCACGAGCGTATGGTCGAGCCGGTACGGGATGCCGAGCGCGCCCAGGTAGCCGAGCAGCTCCTGCCAGTGCTCGCGCGCCTCGTCGCCGATGTAGTCGACGCTGCGCGGCGCCGACGCCATGAACGACTCGCCCGCAAGCTCCTTGGAGTCGAGCAGCCGCAGCGGGTTGGTGTCGAGGCGGCGGCGGTCGTCCTTGCCCATGTGGGCGGCGTGCGGGCTGAAGTGCTCGCGGAGCGCCTCGACGTAGCGCGGCCTGTCGGCGGCGTCGCCGATGTTGTTGAGCACGAGCGTCATGCCGCCGAGCCCGAGCCGCTCCATGCTCTCCATCGCCAGTTGCAGCACCTCGAGGTCGACCGTCGCGTCGGGGTCGCCAATCGCCTCGATGCCGAACTGGTGGAACTGGCGGAAGCGTCCCGCCTGCGGGCGGTCGTAACGGAACATTGGGCAGAGGTAGTAGAGCCGCACCGGCAGCGGCTGGTTGTGCAGCCCGTGCTCCAGGTACGCGCGGCAGACGGCTGCCGTCCCCTCGGGCCGGAGCGTGATCTCCTGCCCGCCCCGGTCCTGGAAGCTGTACATCTCCTTCTGGACGATGTCCGTCTCTTCGCCGACGGTGCGGGCGAACAGCGCCGTGTCCTCGAAGATGGGCGTGTCGACGCGCTCATAGCCGAACGCCCGCGCGGCCTCGGCGACCGTGCCGTACACGAACGACCAGTACCGCTGCTGCTCGGGCAGGATGTCGGCTGTTCCTCTAGGGGCCTGGTGCATCGGACCTCTCGTTCGGACGGGGTGCGGTTCATTATAGGCGTTTGCCCGACCCTCACCCCCAGACCCGCTAGTCCCATTCCCGATTAGCCTCGCTGGCTACCGGCTCAACCTCAATAACCTCACGACTAGGCGTATCGCGTCCCTGGCGTGCCTGTGGTAGTGTGCTCGTGGAGGTAGGCACATTCATGGTGTGCAGCCGGATTCAGTGGATCTGCGCTCTTGGAGTTGACGAGTTCGATGGGCAATCGCTGGACCGGCAACAAGTTCATCTATCCGATTATTTTCGTAGCGGTCGTCTTCGTAGCGGTCATCTTCATGCTATTCCTGCCCGGAGACGACGGGGATCAGGTCGACCTGACGACGATACTTGCGATGGCGGAGAACGGAGAGATTACGAGCATCGTGGTTGACGGCGACCGTCTCATAGCGGTCCAGCGCCTGAACGACCGGCAGCTCATCGCCTTCAGAGAGCCGGGGACCAGCGTCTTCGAAGTACTCCACTCCGCAGGGATTGACCCCGTAGAACGCGGGATCGAGATAGCGGTGCGGCGCAGCAGCGGACTGGAGGGCTATTACGTCCCGCTCCTCTCCTTCATCTTCTTCGTGATCGTTCTGGTCGGTATCGGCATCGGCATCGGCCTCCTGATACGCCGTAGCTAACCCCCCGGTTTCAGACTTAGCCAGTGCCCTCCTCTGGAATCAGGGGTATGACGATGTATCGCACAGAGGTCTCAATTAACGGAGGCAGCACGTATAATGCAGGCGTGCATAGCCTTCTCGACAAAGTGCGTGGCTACCTCCCCGGCGACCGCGCCGGGATGATCGAACGGGCGCTCGATTTCGCCGCCGCCGCGCACGAGGGGCAGAAGCGCAAGTCCGGCGAGGACTACATCGAGCACCCCATCTCCGTCGCCGAGTACCTCGCCGACCTCAACCTGGACGCCCCCACCATAGCCGCCGCGCTCCTCCACGACGTCATCGAGGACTGCGAAGTGACCGCCGACGACCTCCGCAAGGAGTTCGGCGAGGACGTGGCGAAACTGGCCGACGGCGTCACCAAGCTCACCCGCATGGACACCATCACCGGCGATGCGGAGCCGCTCGTCGCCAGGAGCGACAGCGAGGCGGAGAGCCTGCGCAAGATGCTCGTTGCGATGGCGAACGACATTCGCGTCATCCTCATCAAACTGGCGGACCGGATGCACAACATGCGCACGCTCCACGCTCTGCCGCCGGACCGGCGCGTCGCCATCGCGCAGGAGACGCTGGACATCTACGCCCCCCTCGCGCACCGCCTCGGCATGGGCGAGATCAAGTGGCAGCTGGAGGACCTCGCCTTCCGCTACATCCAGCCGAACCAGTACCGGAGCATCTCCACCCTGCTCTCCACCAAGCGCACGGAGCGGGAGGCGTACATCAAGCAGGTGACCGATCTGCTGCGGGACGAGCTCGCCAGGGCCGGCTTCGACGCCGAGGTGACGGGACGCCCCAAGCACATCTACAGCATCTTCCGGAAGACCCAGTCGTACGCCGCGCAGGGGAAGCAGATGAGCGAGATCTACGACCTCTTCGCGGTGCGCGTCCTCGTCAACACGGTGCAGGACTGCTACGGCGTGCTCGGCCTCGTGCACTCGCTCTGGCGCCCCGTTCCCGGCCAGTTCGACGACTACATCGCCAGCCCCAAGGAGAACATGTACCAGTCGCTCCACACGACGGTGCGCTCCATCGACGGGCTGCCGGTGGAGGTGCAGGTGCGTACGCACGAGATGCACCGCATCTCCGAGTACGGCGTCGCGTCGCACTGGAGCTACAAGGAGGGCGGCGCGCGCAGCAGCCAGTTCGAGGAGCGGATGACGTGGCTGCGCCAGCTGCTGGAGTGGCAGCGCGACGTGAGCGGAACGGACGAGTTCCTGGAGAACGTGACCGGCGACCTCTTCGGCGACCAGGTGTTCGTCTACACGCCGAAGAACGAGATACGCGAATTGCCGGCGGGAGCGACGCCCATCGACTTCGCCTACCGCATCCACACGCAGATCGGCCACAAGTGCATCGGCGCGAAGGTGAACGGGCGGCTCGTCGCCCTCAACACACCGCTCAAGAACGGCGACACCGTCGAGGTGCTGACCAGCAAAGTGGCGCGCGGGCCGAGCCTGGACTGGCTGAACCCGCACCTGGACTACGTGAAGACGGCGAGCGCGCGGCAGGCGATACGCTCGTGGTTCCGGCACCAGGAGCGCGGCACGAACATCGAACGGGGCCGCGCCATCCTGAAGAAGGAGCTGAAGCGCCTCTCCGCGCAGGTGGACGAGGCCGAGGTCGCGCGCTGGTTCCACTACGAGGCAACGGACGACCTGTACGCGGCCATCGGCTCCGGGCTCGTGACGATAGCGCAGATCGCCGGGCGGCTCTCCGCCGCGCAGGCGGCGGCGGAGCGCGCGCTGCCGCGGGAAGCGCCGGACACGCCCGAGGCGCCTGTGCTCGGCAGCGTCAGCGTCCTCGGCGTCGGCGACCTCCTCACCCGCATGGGCGAGTGCTGCAACCCGCTGCCGGGCGACGAGATCGAGGGCTTCATCACCCGCACCCGGGGCGTCACCGTCCACAAGGTGGACTGTCCCAACGTCCGCAGCGTGACGGAGACGGACCGCATCGTGCCGGTCACGTGGGGGCAGAGCCGCAACGTCTTCCCCGCCCGCATCGTCATCGAGTGCTTCGACCGCGTGGGGCTGCTGCACGACATCACCGGCGCGACCTCCGCCGAGCACGTGAACATCGCCGGCTCCACGACGGAGCCGACCGAGGGCGGCATGGTGGTCATCCACCTGAACACGCAGGTGACGAGCATCGAGCAGCTCTCGCGGCTGTTCACGCGGATCGAGGGCGTGCGCGGCGTCCGCAGCGTCAACCGCACCGCGCACAAGCCGCCGCCCAGGTCCGCACCGCGCAACGGCGCGTCCGGGAAGAACGGCGCTGCCGCACGCAACGGGGCCGCAAGCCGCAACGGCAAGACCGCCGCGCGCCGGGGCGGCCGCCCCTCGCGCAACTAGCGCGCCTCTCTCCGTCATTCCCGCGCTTCAGCGCGCAACCGGCGGGAACCCCGCAACCCCACCTCTCCTGAGGGAGAGGTCGCCGCGCAGCGGCGGGTGAGGGCACTTGGAGGGGGGCTTGTCATGTTGAGCGGAGCCCGCGCCTAAGCGCGCAACCTCGCGGCCGTTAGAGCGGCATGCCGCCTCTCGCGCAACTAGCGCCCCTTCTCCGTCTTTCCCGCACCGGCGGGAATCCAGGTGCACGGGCAGTGCACGCGGTGGGGATGGTGGGCGCGGCTGTTCCTGCCACACACTCTACGAACAGCCTAGACAAGATTGCGCGGGGTTACGCGGCGGTTATCCTTCCAGCTGCTTCAGATGGTGGGTCCTTAGATTCGAGACGCTGCCCCGGATCTTGAACATGGCATCCGCGTCGAACCACTCCCAGTAGCAACCCATAGGTATACGGTCAATAAGATCATCCCGAGTGAGCGATGGATCCTGTTCAAGCAGTGCACGGACCACCTCCCCGGCATCCATCTTTGTCGCGCCCTCCACTGTCAGCGCCTCGTTGTTCAGGATGCTCAGTACGCGGTCCAGTTTCTGGTGGATCGACTCACGTTCTTCTCCGGTGGTCATGGCTACTCATCTCCCTCAAGCGCGGAGTCCACTCTGACGTGGATCTCCTCTCGGATGTGTGTTTCGTCGGCTAGCTCCTACCAGAGAGGAGCATCCACACGAGGACTTCACTGCCGACCATACCGCCCACCATCGCTTCCCCAACTGAGACATCGATTTCAGACCATGAGGCTATCCCCAAGCCATGTGGATATAGCCGATCTGGATTCGAGCTTGATACCGTCCTTGGAGTGCATGGTCTGCATAACGATGCAACAGCCGGTTAGCCGGACAGAGGAATGCGTCTCCGTCAGTTATCTCCTCGTGCCACTGCGCTTCGTGGTCGTGCGCTTCTTGGCGGTGGTTATCTTGGCGGGCTTCTTCGTCTTTGGGGGCGACTTTGTCTTGGAGAGTATCTTTGCGGCCTGCTTGGGGGAGCGGTCGCCCTTCTTGCCGTTGCACGTGGCGCAGAGTAGCTGCAGGTTGCCCGGTTTGTTGCTCCCACCCTTGGAGAACGCCCGTTTGTGATCTACCTGCAGGAGATCAATGGGGAGGCTCCGCCTGCAAATCGCGCACTTCCCGCCCTGCGCCTTGTAGAAGGGCTCCTTGTCAGCCTTGGAGAATCGTGGCCGGGCTCTTGGCGCGTCATCGTAGAAGTTGAAGTCAAATGCCATCAGTCTCTCCCTCGTGGATTGGATGCGGAAGCTATCAGCCTGTAAACAACTATACTCCCCTGAGAGTGACAATGGGGTAACATTCCAATCAATATAGATTACGTTTATATGACATTCTTGAAAAGAGGGTTCCCTTCGAGTGTGTAGGGCATTCGCGTTGACCCTCATGCCGAGTAGTGCTTCCGTGGATTCCACTGACACGCGCCCCTTTCGCGGTCGCCGCGCGATTGCGTACGCTGGTTGCATGACCGTCGTGCGGACAGCAGCCATAGACCGCGTCTATAGCCCGGGGCTGAGCCATAGATCTGGTCTATAGGTCCGCCGCCCAACTTGTGAAATTCGTTGGCCACCTTGTTCACTTGTTGCGGAAACCAGGTCGTGGCCTTGCGCAGAGCAACACAAGGTGGCCAAGGTGGCCAAATGGAGCGCCTGGTTTACTCGTAACGCCGGTAACAAGGTGGCCAGATTTCGGGCCGGTTGGCCACCTTGTTCAGGGCCGCTGGATTCCAGCCTCCGCTGGAATGACGGAAGGAGGCGGATTGACGGAGGAAGCCTACCGCCCCTCCCCGCCGTATCCGCCGAGGCGCTCCTCCAGGCGGCGGAGTGTCTCCTGCGTCGTGCGGAGCTCGCGCAGGAGTTCCTCGCGCGAGGGCGGCGACTCCAGTGTCATCAGCTGGTCGACCTTCGCCTTGTCCAGGTTGTTGATGACGACCGCGATGAAGAGGTTCGCCACGACGAACGTGCCGCCCACCACGAAGCTGAGGAAGTAGAGCCACGCGAGCCCGTGGTGCTCCATCGCCGCGTACATGATGTCCGTCCAGTCCTCCAGCGTGATGACGCGGAAGAGCGACAGCAGCGATATGCCGAGAGTGCGCCAGTGGGTGGGGTCGGCCTCGTGGAAGAGGTGGTAACCGACGATGGCGTAGATGTACACGACGATGCTCATCAGCATCATGATGTTGGCGACGCTGGGGATGGAGCGCACGAGCGCGCCGACGATGAGCCGCAGCTCCTTGATCGCGGAGATGAGGCGCAGCACGCGCAGCAGCCGTCCGAGCCGCGCGACCATGGCGAACGAGCCGGTCGCCGGCACGAGCGCGAAGACGATGATGGCGAAGTCGAAGACGTTCCAGCCGTCGCGGAAGTAGCGCTGGGAAGTCGGGGCGAGCGCCAGCATCTTGAGCGCCGCCTCCACGATGAACACGCCGAGGATGACCCGGTTGCCCATCTCGATGGCGTCGCCGTAGCGGTCGACGATGTCGGGTGAGGTGGCGAGTCCGAGCAGCGCGCCGCTCGCGAGGATGAGCGCGATGATGGCGTACTCGAATATGCGCGCGCCAACGATGCGCTGCGCGATGTGGGCTGTGCGGTCCATCGGTCTCGGCCTCCGTCCGGCGTTCCGGTCGCGGGCAAATCATAGCAATTGTCATTCCGAGCGGAGCCGTCGGCGGTAGCCGATGGCGGAGTCGAGGAATCTCTCGGGATGCGCCGGAAACGAGTGACACGCGGCGGTCGTTGGGGGCGACGCCCGTTGCTATAATCGCGGCGCACGGAGGAGAGTCGATGAGTTCACCGGACCGCATGGAGATGCACGCCAGGGCCATAGCCAACCTCGTCCAGGCGATGGACCGGATGGAGGGGGAGCACGAAGCGCAGGAGCAGCGCTTCCAGGTAATGGAGGAGAAGTTCCAGGCGGTCCAGGCGCGGGCGCAAGAGTGGCAGGAGCGGGAGAAGGCGCACGAGGAGTGGCGGCAGCAGTTCTGGGCGCAGATGCGGGAGCATGAAGCGCGAACGGAAGAGCACGAGGCGCGCATCAGGGAGTCTGAGGAACGCATAAGGGAGTCCGACGCACGCATACGGGAGTTCCAGGCCCGGGGCCAGGCGTACGAACACTGGATGGAGTTGTACCAGGAACGAGTGCAAGAGCATGCGGCCCGGATAGAGGACTACGACGAGTGGATAGAGACAACCTCTGTGTGGGCGCAAGGCGCCCAGGCGAACAGCCGGGAGAACCGGGCCCGCATCAGGGAGATCATCGGCAGGCTCACCGAGATACAGGCCGACATCGCGCGGCTGGACGCGGCATCGTGAAGTTCGGACTCTCCCTCTCCGGCCTCCTCCAGCACTCCGGCGACGGCGACATGGTGCAGCGGTTCGCCGACGTGCTCCACCTCGTGCGCGTCGGGCGCGAACTGGGCTTCGACTACATCTACGCCGGTCAGCACTACCTCTCGCACCCGTTCCAGATGCTCCAGCCGCTCATCGCGCTCGCCCGCATCAGCGCCGAGACCGGCGACATGGACATGCTCTCGACCGTCCTCATCCCGCTGCAGAACCCCGTGCAGATGGCCGAGGACGTCGCGACGCTGGACGTACTCACGAACGGGCGCGTCATCATCAACGCGGCGCTCGGCTACCGCGACGAGGAGTACGAGGCGTTCGGCGTCACGCACGAGGACCGCATCGCGCGGATGTTCGAGAACCTGCGCCTCGCGCGGCAGCTCTGGGCCGGCGGCGAGGTGACGTTCGAGGGTCGCTTCACGAAGGTCACCGGCGTGCACCTCGGCATACGCCCCATCCAGCAGCCGCACCCGCGCATCTGGATCGCCGCGAACGGCGACGGCATGGTCCGCCGCATCGCCCGCACCGGGGAGACGTGGTACCTCAACCCGCACGCCCCATTCGACACGCTGGCACGGCAGGTGGAGCTGTACAAGACGGTGCGCGCCGAGCACGGCCACCCGCCCGTCGACACGCTGCCGATGTCGCGCGAGACGTTCGTGGCGCCGACCCGGGAGCAGGCCATCGCGACGGCGCGCCCCTTCCTGGAGGGGAAGTACCAGGCGTACGCCGCATGGGGGCAGGACAAGGCGCTCCCCGGCGAGGAAGACTTCACCCAACCGTTCGAGGAGCTGGCCGCGGGACGCTTCATCGTCGGCAGCCCGGACGACGTCACCGCCGACCTGCAGCGCTTCGCCGACGTGGGCGTCACGCACGCGTCGCTGCGCTTCGGGTGGCCGGGCACGCCGCGCGACGTCGTCGAGGGCGCGATACGCCTTGCGGCGGCAGAGGTGCTGCCCGCCCTGCGGTAGGCGGCCCTACCCTCCCCGCGCGTCGAGTTCCTTCACGAGCGTCTTCGGCGCGATGGCGCGGTAGCTCTCCTCGACGCACTCCAGCAGCAGATCGAGCGGAGGAGCGTCGGCATCGTCCTCGGCGAACGTCATCTCCACCCATCCGCTTCTGCCGAGGCCGTAGCC
This sequence comes from Dehalococcoidia bacterium, assembly GCA_965206315.1. GTDB lineage: Bacteria > Chloroflexota > Dehalococcoidia > Lucifugimonadales > Australimonadaceae > Bin16. The sequence continues at coordinate 1,755,370 of OZ242210.1, read as the reverse complement.
CGCCGGACGCGCGAACGGCATCGAGAGCAGCGCGCCGGAGGACTGCGGCAGTTTCACGCCCATGCCGAACCCCGTCCCCGGCACACCGAGGAACGCGAACACCTTCTTCCCCACCTTGATGGCGCTCTCGCCCCACGGGTGGTCCTCCCACGCTCCGGGCAGCCCGAGCGCGTACTCGCGCACCGCGTCCTTCAACGAGCCTTCCACTTCCTGCGCCTCCGTTACGTTCGTGCCGCCCACCATAGCACCCCGATCGGCGCGCTCCGCGTTATCCTACGCAGACACCGAGCGAAGGAGTTGCGCATGACGCTCGTCTACGATGGCCCGCATCTCGTGTTCAAGGTCGCCGGCATGGGGCCGTACGACAACAACGGCTACGTCATCGCCGACCCGGCCACGAAGGAGGCGTACCTCGTCGACGCGCCCGCGGAGATCGAGCGGCTGCTGAGCGAGGCGGACGGCTTCCAGGTCAAGGGCGTCATCGTCACGCACACGCACCCTGACCACGTCGCGGGTTACGCCGACCTCAAGCGGCTCACCGACCTTCCGGTCTCGGTGCACGAGAGCGACGCCCGCAGGCTGCCCGGAGAGCCGGACGCGCTGCTCGCCCACAACGACGAGCTCAGCATCGGCGCGACGCGCATACGCATCCTGCACACGCCCGGCCACACGCCCGGCGCGCTCTGCCTCTTCACCGACGGCACGCTCGTCTCCGGCGACACCCTCTTCCCCGGCGGTCCGGGCCGCACGAACACGCCCGACGACCTCCGGCAGGTCGTGCAGAGCATCGAGGAGCGGCTGCTCACGCTGCCCGACGGCTCGCTCGTGCTCCCCGGCCACGGCGCGGACACGACCGTCGCAGCGTCGAAGGCGGAGTTCGCCGTCTTCAAGAGCAAGCCGCAGCCCGACGACCTGTACGGCCACGTGCAGTGGACGGCGTAGGCGTACTCCTGCGAAGCACGCCTACGCGGGAGCACGCCCTCACGCTCGTCCGGTATCCTGTTAGGGCCATGCTCACCAAGCGCATCATCCCGTGCCTGGATGTCACCGGCGGGCGCGTCGTCAAGGGCGCGTCCTTCGTCAACCTGCGCGACGCCGGAGACCCCGTCGAGCTCGCCGCCTTCTACGACCGTGAGGGCGCGGACGAGCTCGTCTTCCTCGACATCACCGCCAGCTCGGACGGACGCGACACCATCATCGACGTGGTGGAGCACGTGTCGGAGCAGGTTTTCATCCCGCTCACGGTCGGCGGAGGCGTGCGCACCGTCGAGGACGTGCGGAAGCTGCTGAACGCGGGCGCGGACAAGGTGTCGATGAACACGGCGGCGGTGCTGAACCCGGACGCGTTCGCGGCGGCGACGGCGGCGTTCGGCAACCAGTGCCTCGTGATCGCCATCGACGCGCGCCGCATCGCACCGGACAGCCCGGCGGCGGACCCGTCGCTGCTGGCGGACGGCCATCCCGGCAAAGGAGCGCTCGCCGTCGGCCCGGAGTCGCGGTGGGAGGTCTACATCCACGGCGGTCGCACGCCCACCGGCATCGACGCCGTGCGATGGGCGGAGTACACGGCGGAGCTCGGCGCGGGCGAGGTGCTGCTCACGAGCATGGACGCCGACGGCCACCAGGACGGCTACGACCTCGAGCTCACCCGCGCGGTGGCCGACGCCGTCCCTATCCCCGTCATCGCGAGCGGCGGTGCGGGCTGCATCGAGCACCTCGCGCAGGCGGTGACCGACGGCCACGCCGATGCGGCGCTCGCGGCCTCCATCTTCCACTACGGCCAGCACGTCATCGCGGACGTGAAGCGTTCGCTGGCGGCGCAGGGCATCCCCACGCGCGAGGTCCACTGAGACGATGGCAGGCCTCAGGCACATCGAAGTCGTCGCCTTCGACATGTTCAGCACGCTCGTGAAGAACGACACGGCGGAATGGCAGATGGCGCACAAGGCGATCGTGGACGGGCAGCGCCTGCCCGTGGACGCCCTCGCCTTCTGGAAGGAGTGGGCCATCCGCGACGTGCAGTTCCGCAAGACGCGCACGAACATGGCCGACCCGGAGGCGAGCCCGCCGTTCAAGACGTACTGGGAGGCGTGGCGCGACGCCTTCATCGAAACGTTCGAGGCGATGGGGCTGACCGGCGACGCGGAGCAGGCGGCATCCGACAGCGTGACGGCGCTCGCTGCCAGGGACGCGTTTCCCGAGACGAACGACGCGCTCGATGCGCTGGCGAGAACGCGGACGCTCGCTGTGCTCTCCAACGCGGACGACCGCTTCCTCTACGGGACGATCGCGCACAACGGCTGGGACTGCTTCTCCTATGTCCTCTCATCGGAGGAGGCGTGCGCCTACAAGCCGGACCCGCGCATCTTCGCCCGCCTCGTGGACGAGATGGGCGTCGCGCCGGAGGCCGTGCTCTACGTGGGCGACTCGCCCTACGACGACGCGCACGGCGCGAAGCTCGCCGGCATGCAGACGGTGCTGGTGCAGCGTACGCAGGACACGCCGGGGCGCACGCCGCCGCCCGAGAACGGCGCGCTGCTGCCGCCGGACCACATCGTGAGCGATCTGTCCGAGATCCCGGCGCTGCTGGACTGACGCGCCGCGAACGGAGGGACCCGATGACGACCGCAGAGGACCCACGGATACAACTCGACGCCCAGGGGCTCGTGACGGCCATCTGCCAGGACGAGGCCACCGGCGAGGTGCTGATGGTCGCGTACATGAACCCGGACGCGGTCGCGCGCACGCTGGAGTCGGGCGAGATGCACTTCTACAGCCGCTCGCGCCAGGCGCCGTGGCACAAGGGCGAGACGTCCGGCGCGTTCCTGCACGTCTCATCCGCGCAGGTCGACTGCGACGGCGACGTGCTGCTGTTCAAGGTGCGCGCGGACGGCCCGGCGTGCCACACCGGCGAGCGCTCGTGCTTCTTCACGCCGCTGCCGGAGCAGCCGGAGTATGAGCGGAGCGACGCGGGCCCCGGCGTCCTCTCGGAGGTGTTCCAGGTCATACGCCAGCGACAGCAGGAGCGCCCCGAGGGTAGCTACACGACGTCGCTGTTCGAGAGCGGCACGGCCCGCATCGCGCAGAAGGTCGGCGAGGAGGGCGTGGAGGTCGCGCTCGCCGCGACCACGAAGGAGACTGCGGAGCTCCCCGGCGAGGTCGCCGACCTCCTCTACCACACGCTCGTGCTGCTGGCCGACGCGGGCCTTTCGCCGGACGACGTCTGGGCGGAGCTGCGCAAGCGCCGCGGCTAGGGCGGCCGCGCACAGTAACGCCGGTTACTGTTTCGCTCGAAACTGTAACTTTTCGCCGGATTTGTTTAAGCCAATGCCCACAGGCTAACGCCAGTTACACCTGCCGTTTGAAGAGGTAGGCGCGGCCTCGCGTACGCCCCTGTACCTCCAGGAAGCCCGCCTCCACAAGGCGCGCCAGGTCACGGGTCGCCGTGATGGGCGAGACGCCGGTAATCTCGATGTACTCCGGTCTGGTGATGCGCCCCGCCCGCGCGGCGTAGGCGAGCCCGTCAGCCTGCCGATCATTGAGCCCCGCCTGCCTCAGTGAACCCTGGACCTCCTGCATCCACCGATGCCAGTCCGTCAGCTCGTTCATCAGTGACTGCGCCGCCGCTGCCAGTGCCTCGACGAAGAACTCCAGCCAACCGGTCATGTCGTATGTCTTGGAGAACGCCCTCCCCTGCGCTCGTTCGATGGCGTCTATGTAGGCGTCCCGCCTGTCCGCGAACCAGGACTCTACCGACAGCAGGTTCCGGAACCCGAACGGGGAACGCTGAAGGATGAGCGTCATCAGCCCGCGCGACGTCCGCCCGTTGCCGTCCCAGAACGGATGGATGGACACGAGGTGCAGGTGCGCGATACCGGCGCGGAGCACCGGATGCACGTCGTCGTCCGCGCAGAGCCACTCGGCGAAGTCGCGCATGAGCGCGGGGACGTCGCCCTGGTTCGGCGGCATGAAGTTCCCTACCGAGTTCTGCCCTCTGCGGTAGACCCCCGGCGTCAGCAGTTCCGGGCCACCCCGCATGAACTGCCTGTTCAGTTCGCGTATCACCAACTCACTCAGCGGTATGTCCGACTGGTCGCTCAGGTAGTCGATGAACTCATACGCGGCGATCGCGTTACTGTTGGCACGTACGGCGTCGGCGTCCGAACGCGCGGCAGCGCCGCCCCGCATCAGGTCGCTGACCGCTTCCGCGCCGATCCCCTCGCCTTCGATGGCGGTTGTTCCAGCGACGCGCGCAACCGAGATGCTGCGCTTGACCCACACCTCGTACTTGGGCATGAGCAGCATGTTCTCGAACAGCCAGCGCTGCCGGTCCAGAGCTTCCAGTGAGCCCCGTATCCGGGCGGAGTATGTGTATCGCGGCGAGAAGATAGTATCACCTCTGCTCAGATGATAGTTATGATTCTATCATCTGTTCACATAGTTACTCAACCCCCCTCCACGAGTGGCGCGCCGCCAACCCTCCGGGTACACTCCCACCGCACCCCTTCCAGGAGGAGGACGCATGGCGCTGACCGCGACCGCTGACCGCCCCTACGGCTGGCGCGCACGGTGCGGGTTCATCACCCCGTCGCCCGCGCACGAGAACAACTCGTACGAGTTCTACCTCATCGCGCCGGAGGGCGTGACCATCGTCATGACGTCGCTCGGCGTCGTCCTCTCGGAGGGCGAGCGGTCGTACGCGGCGGGCATCGAACGCCTGCCGGCGGCGACCGAGGAGATCATGACGCGCCGGCCGCAGTCGATCATGCAGGCGGGCGTGCCGATCATCGCCGGGCGCGGGTGGAGGTTCGAGGACGAGATCCTGCGCCGCATCGGCAGCGTCACGGACACACCCGCGGCGACCGACCTCGGCTCGTGCATCAAGGCGATGAACGCGCTCGGCATGAGCCGGGTGGCGATGCTGACGCCGTTCGACGACAAGACGCACGCCCAGCTGGCCGAGTACGTCGCGAACGCGGACATCGAGGTCGCGAACGCGGGCTCGGTGGTCGGCGAGGTCGCGGGCGGGGAGTTGCGCGCGTTCGAGGTCTCGACGATGGACCTCGGCATCGTGCGACGGATGGCGGCGGACCTGTTCCGCGCGACGCCCAACGCCGACGGGGTGTGGATCACGGGCGCGCTCATGCCGAGCGTCGCCGTCGTCGACACGCTGGAGCAGGAGCTCGGCGTGCCGGTCGTGAGCAGTATGCAGGCGATGGCGTGGCAGTCGCTGCGCCTCGCCGGAGTGGACGACCAGATACCCGGCTTCGGCCGGCTGCTGAGGGAGTTGTAAGCCATGTTCGAGACGAAGAGCATCGGCCTCGAGGAGGCCCTGAAGGCGAAGGAGGCGATATTCGCCGAGTTCGCCGACGGCACGGACAATCCCGGCGCGCTCTGCATCACCGACGCCAGCGGCGAGGAGGTGCTCTGCGCCCGGGTGGACGGCGCCCCCGCCCGGATGCTGGGACGCGCCCGCGCGAAGGCGTACACCGCCGCCCGCGTCGGCATGAACACGGTCGACTTCCGCGACCACGTCGTGAAGGCGAACCGTCGCACGCTGAACGACTGGGGCGACCCGAAGCTGACGACGCTCCAGGGCGGGCTCGCCATCGTCTCGGGCGGGCAGGTCGTCGGCGGGATCGCGATGAGCGGCAACTCGACGATACGGGACGAGGCGCTGGCGCGCATCGGCCTCGAAGCGATGGGGGTGAAGTGATGCCAGCGTATCTCATGGCAGACGTACAGGTGCACGACCAGGAGTCGTACCAGGCGTACGGAGCGCAGGTGCCCGCGACGCTGGAGCCGTACGGCGCGCGCTTCCTGGTGCGCGGCGGCGCGAGCGAGGTCATCGAGGGCGAGTGGGAGCCCCACCGCCTCGTCGTCATCGAGTTCCCGGACATGGAGTCGCTGAAAGCCTGGCACGCCTCGGACGCCTACCAGGGCATCGTGGGGATACGCTGGGCGGCCGCGACGGCCTCCGTGATCGGCGTGGAAGGAGTGTAGACAATGCCCGCGAAAGAGACGATCAGCCTGGAAGACGCCGAACGCGCCGTGGACGCGGCGATGGCCGCCGCGCGCCCGACCGAGCGCCCGTTCGCGGTCGCCGTCGTCGACGAGAGCGGCGCGCTCGTCTACAAGGTCCGGCGCGACGGCGCGTCCGGGACCGACGTGCGGAACGCCGAGCGCAAGGCGTACACCGCCGCCTTCATCGGGCGCGACACGCTCATCTACCGGCAGCAGATATCGCACGACGGCCGCACCGTCGCCGACTGGTCGAACGACGGCGTGACGACGCTGCACGGCGGGCTGACGCTGCACCGGGCGAGCGAGGTCATCGGCGGCATCGGCGTGAGCGGCACCGGCGACGAGGACCGCGACGAGCGGCTCGCGCTCGCGGGCGCCGAGGCGATGGTCAAGCCCGCGGGCGACGCCCGGCTGGCGAACGCCGCGATTCGACCGAAGTTCCGCAGCGCGCCCGGCCCCGCGCTGAGCGACAAGGGCGCGCCCGGCAGGCCGAACAAGCGCACGACGACGCGGCTGCCCGGTCTCAGCGCGCCGGACGCGCCTGTGCCAGACCTCGTGGAGGTCGGCGGCCTCTTCTTCACCTCGGGCGTGCGCGGCATCGACCTCGAGACCGGCATCATGCCCGACGACCCCGCGGAGCAGTTCCTGAACGCGTGGCGCAACCTGCGCACGCTCGTCGAGTCCGCCGGGCACTCGACCGACAACATCGGCATCGTCACGAACTTCATCGACAGCCAGGACTTCCGGCCGCACATCAACACCGGCTGGCTGGAGCTGTTCCCGGACGCGGACAACCGCCCCGCGCGCAAGACGACGTCCTACCCCTTGCCGCCCGGCGAGGGCGTCGAGCTGCAGGCGATAGGCGTTGCCGGACAGCAGCGGCAGTGCATCGAGGTCGCCGGGCTGACGCACCGCGACCCGCTCCCGAACGGCGCGCGGCTGGGCGACTACGTCTTCTCGTCCGTCATCGTGCCATGGGACCTGTCGACCTCGCTGCCGGTCATCGGGGAGGACGCGCAGACCGACCAGTGCTTCGACAACATGCGGGTGTTCATGGAGCACGCGGGCGGGACGGTGGACGACGTGGTGCTGCAGTGGGTGTACCTGAACGACTTCGCGTACCAGCCGTACATGGTGGACGTGTACCTGGAGGCGTGGCCGATCGGCCAGTACCAGGCGGCGCGCAAGACGTACCGCTACCCCATGGGCGGGCAGATCCAGCTGCAGGTGATCGGCAGGATAGGCGGCGAGCGGACGAACCACGAGATAGAGGGGCACGGGCACCACGACCCCATCCCGATGGGTGCGCGCATCGGCGACCTCTTCTGCTCGGGCGGCGTCTCCGGCGTCGACACGGCGGGGCCGGACAAGCTGGAGCCGGTGCCGGGCATCGAGGGGCAGGCGCACCACGGCATCCGCAACATCCGGTCGCTGCTGGAGTCGGGCGGCGGCACGATGGACAACGTGGGCCTCATCCAGCTGCTCATCCAGGACTACGCCGACCTGCCGGCGATAGACGCGGCGTGGGACGAGATCTTCCCTGATCGTGACGACCGCCCGGCGCGGCAGGTGATGAAGATGGGGGTGCAGCGCGCCAACCGCGTCCAGCACCACATGATGGCCGTCCTCTAGGACCTCGTCGTTCCTGCGGAGGCAGGAACCTCGCAGCCCCCGATCAAGGATGCCAACGCCCCCGAATTCTGGCACTCTTGATCCTCGGTCTACGAGTAAACGGTCGACTTCGTTTGGCACCCTTGAGATTCTTGATCGGCGCGTTTCCATGGCCGTGGCCTGCTTCCCGGGCCCTGAAGCATCAAGAATCTCAAGATGGCCATCGAATTCAAAATTTGCGCGCCGGACCCATAGACCATATCTATGGCTGGGCCCCGAGCTATAGGCTCTGTCTATAGGTCGTGCACGGTCGACGGTCATGCAACCAGCGTACGGGGGGAGGGGTCGACCTCGAAAGGGGCGCGTGTCAGTTGAGGGAGGGAGAGGCCTCGTCTCCCTCGCTGAAGAACTGAGCGACCAAAGCCAGCGCCTCCCCCTCGGTGCCCTTCGGTGTGCGCTTGATTGCCCATTCACGGCCAGGGTGCAGCGTGTCCCACCAGCTCTTGTCCCCGGTCACTCGGTTTCTGCCTTGCGGGTTGTTGCCGAATCCATCTATCCCCGTGTTCCAGATCGGACGGTAATGGTCTATCAGGAACCGCTCTGCCAGCGTTATCCACACGGGAACGACTGCCAGGAAGCGGCACAGGAAATCGTCCGTTTCAAGATTCACGGCCGCGTCAATGGATCGTCGGTGATTGCGCAGCCTCCCTCTTAGGGCGTGTTGTCCCGCTCCTTCTAAGCTCCCCTTCCGTGTGCCTTCGGGAACTGCCTTCCCTACGTAAATGGGCTGCAGCGTGCCGGAGATCGGAGAGTATGCCGCATGTCCTCCCACGTAGAACAACGCGTACACTCCCGGTCCTTCCGCGTTGCCGATCTCTGCGAAACTAACGCGGGGCTGTTGCTCGAAGCGAACAACGAGCCCTGCCATGAGGTTCTGCCAGGTGAGTGGATCGTAAAGCTCGCTCATGGCTGTCTCAACTCTACCACCGACTCATAAAGCTTAGTATGTCCGGCAGTGCCCCGACGGACACTAGAGTTCGTTATGCTATTGCCAACGCGGGTGGGACGTGGTGTGTGAATCTCTACCACTTCAAGGTCATGTTGAGCAGCAATCTCAGCTAAGTACCTGTCAGTGGGTACATGAACACCCTGCACGATACTGTTCCCAATAACCACAAGGGCAGTACCGCCAGGACGGAGGCACCACTTCACCCCGTCCATGAACCGAACGCAATCGTTCAGGTACGTGGTGACATAGTTGGCCCACCCTTGACCACCATAGATTCCACGGTCAGGATTCTGTCGACGTATCTGAGCCAAGGTCTCCCTAATGCCCCTGCCAGCGATGATGGGGTTCAGTTCTACACACTCCAACTCCCGCGCTCGCTGCCAGTAGGTGCCGAAGTTCTGTTCTTCAAGACTCTTCATGTCATCCGGCGATTTACAGAAGCCAAGCCAGTATAGGTGCGGGCGAGTATTGCGATTGTAGTGGTAGTTGTTCGCGTAGGGCGGTGAGGTCACGATCAAATCGATGCTCTGCCGCCCAATCAGTTCGTATCCGTCGAAGAAGGATTGAAGGTGAACCTGTCCATCATCGCGCTGCGCTCGCTCGCGGTGCTCACGATACCACTTCGCGTCAGTGGCCATTTGAGTGAGCTTGCGGGCGATTCGCAGGGCTACCGGGAAATCATCTACGCCAGCCCGGCCAGCCGCGTTCCGCGTCCCGAGGCTCGGTTCGTACGAGTAGTTGGAATACTCCACCATCGTCGATGCGAAAGCCAGCTTGAGCAGGTCCGCCGCCTGGTCGTCGGACTGACGGCTGGCGAAGTCCAGCATAAGCAGTACCTTGCGCTCTACCTCCGGGCTGTAGAAGGGCAACCGTGTGCGGAATCCTGGGGGTGGCACAGACATGGGCATCACTCCGTTGGTTTCCACGGTCAGAGCGTGCTCATAAAGGTCGATGACAACGGAGCGCAAGTCCTCCACGGACAGGCGGTGGGCGCTCAGCTTGAGTTGGGCAGCGAAAGCAGCGTAAGGGTTAATCTCGAAGCCTACAGCGTCATGACCAGCAAGATCGGCCTCTATCAAGGTCGTGGCTACACCAGCGAAGGGGTCCAACACAGCCTGAGAGTGGCCGTTGGTGTATGAGTTGAGCGCGTCTTGGATGAATTGTCTTGAGAACCCCGCGATCCAAGGAACCCACCGGTGTACAGGTTCATCCCGGTTCGCCGAGAATGCCGGGTCCCGGAAGGTATCAGCCGACATGGCTCACCGCCTCCGGCAGCGCGGGGAAGGCAGCGGCCAAGTCACGATGTTTCAACCGCTCCACGGCAAGCCCTGTGCTCCCGCACGCTGTGGCATTACGATGTCTTCCTCCTGCAACGTACGGCTGCTGATCTAGTGCGGTGATGCTAACGCCGGGCTTCAGGGCATTGCAAGCCTCGGCTGCAACCTCAAGCTGAGTCGTCAACGATCCACCTCCTCAGTCCCCTTTCGCGCTCACGGCAGGGGCGCGTACGACTGTTATGCAACCAGCGTACGCAGGGAGGGGTCGACCTCGATAGGGGCGGGTGTCAGTGGTTTGGCGGGTTAGCGGTCGTCGCTCGGTAGCCAGCTGCGATTCCTACATGAAGAATCTGAACTGATACGGCGTGCGCGTGAGGCTGGGCATGCGCTTGACTACGCGGGCCAGCACCTTCGCATAGGCCATAGTGACGGGCAACGTGTCGTATAGGGAATCGTTGTTCCAGTTCATCTTGCTGAGCCCCAAGATCGCGCGGACGTTGTCGTCCCACGGCCCATGGCCGGCGTGGCGCACCAGCCGGAGGGGAGTCGGAGTGCTTCGGGCTCCTTTGAAGTAGGAACCTCTGCTGCTGACACCCCTTACATCTCCATGTGTCCATACCAGGACATCGCGTGGTGAAAGGCCCATGGCCGTTCCACGCGAAACTGGAAATGCAGCAGGGTTGCCCCTAGTGGAGCCTGGATTCTCGTCAATCCGTACGCCGCGCCACCCCACGTCTTCAACAACTTGTACCAAGTCAACGGCTTCACACAAGTGTAGGGCCTCCATGCAACCATCGACTTCTTCTGGCTTAAATTCCGTGGATTTGTGTACCACAACTCGTCGAGGCGACATTCCGGCATGACGCCGTCTGTAGAGTTCCATTGAACGAGTCATCACGCGAAACATCTCAGCACGGGACAAAAACGGGTTATCTTGATGGACTTCGAACTCGTGAGCATCATACGCAACAAATTCCAAGCCCGAACCATCAGCATCGAAGACTTGGCTGCAACAAGTAATGAACCGTGGGCTTTCTGATGCGATTGAGCGCAAAGCGTAGGAGATGCCGATATACGCTGTATCAGGGTTAGTCTCCGCCAGTTTCCATGGGATGCCGCCAGCCTTGGTGTACAGGGCCATACCCAAGCGCCACATGACACTGGCTTGGCAGTTGTAGGCTAAGGCACTGTCTTCTCGTACCAGCTGAACCGGCAATCCAAGGGCTGCCGTAGTAGCCTTCAGATGATCATGGAGGTCGAAATCTTCGTCGGGGCCACCGGTGTAGCCTGGAGTCCAACGCCCGGGTAAGTAAATCAGAAGCACATCGAACTTGGGACGGAGTGCCTGCACACGCTGAATAGCCCTGACTAACCGGTCTGCGAGCACAACGTGAGGATTCAGTGAAGCTCGCATGTCAGCATCCACGGACGAGTCTAGTTCTATATGGCAACTCTCCTCCGCTGCTGTAATTTGGAGGCCAAAAACAGGCCGAAAACCCTGCCATTCCGGGAGATAGTCTCTGCGCTCTTTAGGGATGTGCGCCGAGTTTAGGCTCTTCAGAAAAGTGTGAAGTTGGCCACCTTCTCCTGCCGGTGACAAGGTAGCTACCCTGATTGGATCAGGCACCATCCCGGCTGAGTAAGGACCGAACTTCTGAAGGCCGCGCAGAGGGTGGATGTCGCGATCGGACGTGCGGTCGGCATGGAATGCCAGTTGCGGTTCAGGTAGCCATATGTGTGGAGCAATCTGACTTGTCAAGCCCCCGCCCTCCGTGAGAAGCCCGTGATGGGAGAGATGCTGAAGACAGCATCAATGCCATCGCCGACGTCTAGTGCTCTGAGTGCGCTCCCCTCTTGCGAAAGCCATCTGGACCAGAAGTCCAAGAGGCTATTCAGTTGCCTGTTGTACCGCTTGACCGACCGTTCGCGGGCAAAGTCCGTTGCTGCCAACCTGTTCTCGGCATTGATGCCGGAGAACACCGTCCTCGGTTCGAACAGCAACCACAGCCGGTCGTCGGCCCAATCTAATCGGATACTTATGCCCTCTTGCCATCGCAATTCCGGCTGGCGATTAACTGTTCCATCAAGTTCGCCCACCAGCTGTTTCAAGGGCAGCCAGGCTTGATCTGTAGGGTCACACGGCACAAGCAAGTCCGCCCTGCGCCGATGAGTTGCGCTGAGGCTACGATAGCGCGAAATAGCCCGTGTGAGAGCCTCGCGCAGTAGGCCTCGCTCAGTTGAATCGTGCCTCTGCTTCTTCGGGTCCAGAGTGTAGATGTCGTACTCAGAAATGTCATAAGGCCCAAATGCCGCGCGCATGTCCGAATCTGATCCAAAGGCCAGCACCCCAGTCACCGAACGTACTGCGAGTATCTCGACTCCAGCTTTAGTTGCCGCCTCACGCACTGCAGCTGTTCCTCCGATCTCACAAACCACCCGCCGGCATACACTCGGTACCTGAACCACATTGAGGGCGTTGAGACGCACAACAGGCCAGCCAAGTCGACCGCTTGGTATCGGTGCACTGCTCCAAGGACGGCGTTCCTTGGCCAAGGAATCCAGAGTGGTCGTGTCTAAGTCTTCAAGTAGACGAACCAAGTCACGTAGTGCTTCATCGAAATTCGCGATTCGTACCAATCCCGCTTCAATGCCCGAACTGGTTGCTTGGGCCAATAAGTCCATGACTCTAGGTACAGGAGGCCCATCGCCGCGATGCAGCCAAAACAACCCGCTAGGGAAAGCATCGGGGGAACGCACAGCCTCGGAGAGGGTATCCATAATGGAGTCATCACGTCCGCTATATCCCACCACGATCAACCCAAACCTTCGACACGAATCAACGAGTGTGTTCCTCAGTCTCACGTCTTGATAGCGAAGCTCATCCGTAGTGTTCTTGAGCCTCCGCGACCTAAAGTCTCCGTGCAGTTTGACTTCCACTGGCCATCGCTCGTCATGAATGGCCTGCTTTGCCAAGTCGGGCGAATCGAGGTCTGCGAGTGTCAAGGCGCCAGTGGTGTCGTATACCTTGGCACATGCGTCGGCAACAAGTGCATCAAAATTAGTAGTCCACACAACTGGAACCAGGCTGGCCCGCATCAGCGTGGCAAGGGCGAGGTGCCCGTAGGACGGCTTTGAACCCGCCACCTTGGCATTCAAATACGCTCTACGGTCTGCCTCGGCTGGGTACACCTCCTCGAACAGCGCCGCGTACTCATCGGTAGAACCAAGCAAAGGCAGCCTTCCGAGAGAGTCAATGTGCGCCTGCAGCTGCTGACGGACGGACTGATTGGACAGGTCTGCGACTGTGCTTGGCGATATTCTCCGTTGACTAATGAATAGTTGTTGCTTGAAATCCCAAACCATGTCTTGAGCAGTCGGAACTCCAGCCGAGGCTGATGCGCCTGCACCGAGCAACCACATGAGATTCCTCCCTCGCAACGAGAATCGACGTGCAAAGTCATCCGCCTGGATCTCGTGCACCTCAAGGGTGGCGTTGGGAGGTCGACCACTTGCCTGCTTTGTTGACCCGTCAGCCATAGCGAACCATGCTATCACGACAAAGGGGGTCTAATTGGAGGATGCCTCGACTGCCCTTAGCATGACAACGGGCTGCGAAGTCCCGCCTCCGCAGGAGCGAGCGCCCCTCCCACCTCGTACAATAGCGGTGTGGGGAGGAATCGGATGGCCGCTCCTCGAACGATCCTGGTCACCGGCGCTACGGGGTACATCGGCGGAAGGCTCGTGCCCCGTCTGCTGGACGATGAGCCCCGCGTTCGCGTCCTCGTCCGCAACCGGGAGCGCGTTCGCTCGCGTCCGTGGTCCGAGCAGGTCGAGGTGGCGGTCGGCGACGTACTCGACCCCGCGACGCTGTCCGAGGCGCTGGAGGGCGTCGACACCGCCTACTACCTCGTCCACAGCATGGGGAGCGGCCCCGGGTTCCACGAGCTGGACGTCGAGGCGGCCCGTACGTTCGGCCAGGCCGCCGCGGAGGCGGGCGTCGGGCACATCATCTATCTCGGCGGGCTGGGGTCGGGAGCCGATCTCTCGCCGCACCTGCGCTCGCGGCAGGAGTGCGGGCAGGCGCTGCGCGCGGGCGGGGTCGCGGTCACGGAGTTCCGGGCCGCCGTGGTCGTCGGGGCGGGCAGCGTCTCGTTCGAGATGATCCGCTATCTCGTGGAGCGTCTGCCGGTCATGGTCTGTCCCCGGTGGCTCTACTCGCACGTGCAGCCGATAGCGGTCGACGACCTGCTGGACTACCTCGTCGCGGCGCTCGACACGCCGTCGTGCCGGGGTCGCACCATCGAGGTGGGCGGGAAGGACGTGACGACGTACGAGGGGCTGATGCTCGACTACGCGAGGGCGCGGGGGCTCCGCCGGCTGCTGCTTCCCGTGCCGGTGCTGACGCCGCGCCTGTCGTCGTACTGGGTGCACTGGTTCACGCCGATCCCCACCGCCATCACGCGGGCGCTCGTGGAGGGTCTGCGCAACGACGTCGTGGTGACCGACGATCTGGCGCGGTCGCTCTTCCCGCAGATCGAGCCTCGGGACTATGCGTCGGCGCTCGGGAACGTGATGGGGGAGGGGTAACCCTCACCCGCCGGACAACCCTCACCCGCCGCTGCGCGGCTTCCCTCTCCCAGGGGGCGAGGGGACATGGATGCGGGGTTCCTGCCTTCGCAGGAATGACGGGGGTGAGATCGTGGACTACCATTAGGTGAGGAGGTGACGGCATGTTCAGGCGCGCTGTGCACCCAGGCGAAGTCCTCAGGGACGAGCTCGACGAGTTGGGCGTCAGCCCGACCGCGCTCGCACGCTCAATCAACGTGCCGCCCAACCGCATCAGCCAGATCATCGCCGGCAAGCGCTCGATAACGGGCGACACCGCCCTCCGCCTCGGCCACTGGTTCGGAGTCGAACCGCAGTTCTGGATGAACCTCCAGGCGCAGTTCGATCTCGCCACAGCGGAGCAGTTCACCGGCGCAGCGGTGAGCGAGTTGCCGGTCGCGCCCCGAAGCGCGTAGTCCCCACGTCTCCCCCACCCCACCCTACTGACACGCGGCCCTTTCGCGGTCGCGGCTGGGGCGCGTACGCTGTCCCCGACGGACAGCGGCCGGTGGGGCAGCCCCTCCATCCCCAGCGGCCCCCCTGTCGCAAAGTGTCGCATTCTGCTGCATCGCCGCTGCATTCTGTCGCCTGGGTCGCTGCGCACCGCCACCCATTCGTTGCCCGGAGCAGGGCCCATCCACGAGTGAAAGCGACACATTGCAGCGCAAAACGGAAATCCGAGGGGGAGGGGGGACACCCTCACCCCCGGCCCGCAGGGGCGGCACACTCCTCCCAAGGGGCGAGGGGGAGGAGGCGTTCGGATGTAGGGGTACCTCTCGTGGGTACCCTGGGCGCCCACAAGGGACGCCCCTACACCAGGCCACCATGCCCGGCCGCGCCTCTGGATTCCCGCCTTCGCGGGAATGACGGAAGGGGGCGGGAATGACGGAAGGGGGCAGGGACGCCGGAGGCGTTGTGACACGCGGCCCTTTCGCGGTCGCGGCTGGGGCGCGTACGCTGTCCCCGACGGACAGCGGCCGGTGGGCGCAGCCCCCCCCATCCCCAGCGGCCCCCCTGTCGCAAAGTGTCGCATTCTGCTGCATCGCCGCTGCATTCTGTCGCCTGGGTCGCTGCGCACCGCCACCCATTCGTTGCCCGGAGCAGGGCCCATCCACGAGTGGAAGCGACACATTGCAGCGCAAACCGTTACACTAATCTCCCATGTTCGACACCGTGCTCATCGCCAATCGCGGCGAGATCGCCTGCCGCGTCATCCGCACCTGCCAGCGTCTCGGCATCGAGGCAGTCGCGGTGTACTCGTCCGCCGACGCGAAGGCGAAGCACGTCGGCATGGCCGACCGCGCCATAGAGATCGGCGGGGCGCCGGCGTCGCAGTCGTACCTGAACGGCGAGTCGATCATCAAGGCTGCGAAGCGGGCGAAGGCGCAGGCCATCCACCCGGGCTACGGCTTCCTCTCCGAGAACCCGTCGTTCGTCGAGGCGGTCGAGAAGGAAGGGCTCACGTTCATCGGGCCGTCGTCGAAGGTGATCGCGCAGATGGGCGACAAGATCATGGCGCGGCGGCTCGCCCGGGAGGCGGGGGTGCCGATCAGCCCGGGCGCGGAGGGCGAGATAGACGACGCGCAGGCCGTGGCCATCGCACGGGGCATCGGCTTCCCGCTGATGATCAAGGCGGCGGACGGCGGCGGCGGCATGGGCATCCGCGTCGTCAACAGCATCGACGAGGTGCCGGAGGCGATGACGCGCGCGCGGTCGCAGGCGCAGAACGCGTTCGGCAGCAGCCGCGTCTACATGGAGCGCCGCATCCAGAACGCGTCGCACGTCGAGGTGCAGGTCATCGCGGACCACTTCGGCAAGGCACTGCACCTGTTCGAGCGCGACTGCTCGGTACAGCGGCGCAACCAGAAGGTGGTCGAGGAGACGCCGTGCGCCAAGCTGACGCCGGAGGTGCGGAGCGCGCTGCTCGAGTCGGCGGTGCGGCTCGTGAAAAGCATCGGCTACACGAACGCGGGCACCATCGAGTACCTGTACGACGCCAGGGAGGAGAAGTTCTACTTCCTGGAGATGAACACGCGGCTGCAGGTGGAGCACCCCGTCACGGAGATGGTCACGGGGCTGGACCTCGTCGAGCTGCAGCTGCGGGTCGCGGCGGGGGAGCGTCTGCCGCTCTCGCAGAGCGACGTCCGCCAGCACGGGGCGGCCATCGAGGCGCGCATCTACCCGGAGGACCCGGTGATGCTGCTGCCGACCGCGGGCACGGTCTCGGTGCTCGTCGAGCCGGAGGGGCCGCACGTGCGGGTCGACAGCGCGCTGTACCAGGGTTACGAGGTGTTGCCGCACTACGAATCGATGATGGCGAAGCTCATCGTCCACGGTGAGACGCGGGAGGAGGCGATCGCGCACATGATGGCGGCGCTCGACCAGTACGTCGTCGAGGGGCCGGTCGTGAACATCCCGCTCGTGCGGCGGGTGATGGAGCACAAGGACTTCAGGAACGGCGCGTTCGACAACGCATTCCTGGAGCGGATGCTGAACGAACCGGCGCGCAACAGCGCGCTCGCCGCCGCGATAGCGGTCGCCATGGCGCTGGAACAGGAGTCCCCGCAGGAGATACAGTTCAGCAGGTGGCGGATGCACGGACGCCGGATGGCGATGGCGAACCGCCTCAGCAGCGGAGTGTTGCAGTGAAACGGATGCGCGTGCGAGTGAACGACGATTGGTACGACGTCGAGATCGCCGACCTCTTCCAGAACCCGGTGGAGGTCGTCGTGGACGGCGAGACGTACGTGGTGGAGGTCGGCAACCCGGGAGAGGCCGGCGTTCCGGCGCGGCGCTCCGCGCCCCGCAAGGCGGAGCTGCCGGGCCTGCGCGGCATGACGCAGGG
This sequence comes from Dehalococcoidia bacterium, assembly GCA_965206315.1. Lineage (GTDB taxonomy): Bacteria > Chloroflexota > Dehalococcoidia > Lucifugimonadales > Australimonadaceae > Bin16. The sequence goes on along the minus strand of OZ242210.1, from coordinate 1,737,999 downwards.
CGACGAGCGCGTCATCCGCTGTCCGCTCCCCGGCAAGATCGTGTCGGTCACGGTCACGAAGGGGCAGGAGCTGGAGGCGGGCGACGAGATATGCCTGCTGGAGTCGATGAAGATGGAGCAGAGCGTGCGCATGGCGCGCAGCGGGGTGGTGAAGGGCGTGAAGATCAAGAAGGACCAGGCCGTCGAGGCCGGTCAGCCGCTCCTGGAGATCCAGTAGCCGTGTTCAGCCGGGCCCCCACCACCCTGAACGAGTACTACCTCTGCCCGCTCAGCGAACTGCAGGCGAAGGGCGTGCTCGCCATCGAGATCGAGCATCCGAAGTACCGGGGGTGGGAGGTCGCCGTCTTCTGGGACGGAGAGCGCATCGGCACGCTGGAGAACTTCTGCCCGCACCAGGGCGCGATGCTCTCGTGGGGCACGATCGAGCCGGGGCAGGTCATCTGTCCGCTGCACTCGGCGATCTTCGACATCGTGACCGGCGAGTGCCTCGACCGCTACACGTACGACGCTGTGGCGTTCGAGACGTTCGTGCGCGGCGACGAGGTCTGGGCGCGCCTGCCGGGGCGTCCCATCGCGCAACGGTAGGGAAACCCTGTCGGGTCCCTAGTCCTTGACCAGAATCGCGATGAGCGTGCCGAGGTTCGCCGCGACCAACGTGGCGAGAAAGGCGTACACCGTGTTGAACCGGCTGTTCATCTCTGAGCGGAGGCTCGCAATGGCCTGGGTGAGGTCGCCAAGCCGCTCATTCACTTGCTCGTAGGCGCCCTCAAGGCGGCTCACGCGCTCTTCTATTGCCGGCATCTGCGTTGTCATCGGTTCGTCTCTCCTTGGCAGTGTACCACCCTCACCCGCCGCCCTCCGTGCGGCGACCTCTCCCTGAGGGCGAGGTGGGCTGCGAGATTCCTGCCTCCGCAGGAATGACGGAAAGGGGCGTGGTTCGACAGGCTCACCATGAGCGGACAACAAGGCTCACCACGGGCGGAGCCTATCCCCCAGCCCAGCGGCAGGTGATACCATCTAGCCCCATGGCCCTCGAAAGCATCGTCGTTCGCGGCGCTCGCGAGCACAACCTCAAGAACATAGACGTCACCATCCCCCGCGACCGGCTCGTCGTCATCACGGGCCCGTCCGGCTCCGGCAAGTCCACGCTCGCCTTCGACACCATCTACGCCGAGGGCCAGCGGCGCTACGTCGAGTCGCTCTCGGCCTACGCCCGGCAGTTCCTCGGGCGCATGGACAAGCCGGACGTCGAGTACATCGAGGGGCTGTCGCCCGCCATCTCCATCGACCAGAAGGGCGTGTCGAACAACCCACGCTCGACGGTCGGCACCGTCACCGAGGTGTACGACTACCTGCGCCTGCTCTTCGCCCGCGTCGGACGCCCGCACTGCTACCGCTGCGGCAGGCCGGTGCAGCACCAGACCGCGCAGCAGGTGACCGAGGCCGTGCTCTCCCGCCGGGGCGCGCGGCTCATGCTGCTCGCCCCCCGCGTCGTCCACAAGAAGGGCGAGCACAAGGACGTGCTGGACGAGGCGCGCGCCGCCGGTTTCGTCCGCGTCCGCGTCAACGGCGAGGTGCGCTCGCTCGACGAGAGCATCGAGCTGAACAAGCAGCAGTGGCACACCATCGAGATCGTCGTCGACCGGCTCGTGCTCGACGGCGAGACGGAGCGCAGCCGCGTCCTCGACTCGGTCGAGACGTCGCTCCGCTACGGCGACGGGCGGATGCTCGCGGTCGACGCGGACTCCGGCGAGGAGCAGGTGTTCTCGGAGCAGTTCGCCTGCCCGTACTGCGGCATCAGCTTCGCGGAGATCGAGCCGCGCACGTTCTCGTTCAACAGTCCGCACGGCGCGTGCCCGACGTGCTCCGGCCTCGGCATGAAGCTCGTGGTCGACCCCGAGCTCATCGTGCCGGACGTCTCGCGCAGCCTGGACGACGGCGCGATACACCCGTGGTCGCGGGCGGGCTCGAGCACCGCGTGGTACTTCAGCATCCTGCGCGGCGTTGCGGAGGCGGAAGGCGTCGGGATGCACACGCCTTGGCGGAAGATGCCGGAGCACGTTCGCAAGACGATCCTCTACGGCTACCCGGACCGGCGCAGGGTGAAGGTGCGACACCGCACCCACCACGGGCGCGTGTTCGAGTGGGAGTCGCGCTACGAGGGCATCATCCCCAACCTGGAGCGCCGCTACCGCGATACGCAGTCCGACTACATGCGCAACGAGATCGAGCGGTACATGACCGCCCTGCCCTGCGAAGCGTGCGGCGGCGAGCGGCTGCGTCCGGAGGCGCTCGCGGTCACCATCGCGAACCGCTCCATCATGCAGGTGACGTCGCTCTCGGTCGCTGAGGCGAGCGAGTGGGCGCTCTCCGTGCAGGGGCTCGCGCCGGAGGTGCCCGTCGAGCCGCGCTGGCCGGAGCACGCCGACGCGCCGGTGTTCAACGAGCGCGAACTGACCATCGGCAACCAGATACTCAAGGAGATCGGCTCGCGCCTCTCCTTCCTGCTGAACGTGGGGCTGGAGTACCTGTCGCTCTCACGCGCTGCGGGCACGCTCAGCGGCGGCGAGGGCCAGCGCATCCGCCTCGCGACGCAGATCGGCTCCGGCCTGATGGGCGTGCTCTACGTCTGCGACGAGCCGTCCGTCGGCCTGCACCCCACCGACAATGCGCGCCTCATCGAGACGCTCAAGGGGCTGCGCGACCTCGGCAACACCGTCCTCATCGTCGAGCACGACGAAGCGATGATGCGCGCCGCCGACCACCTGGTGGACCTCGGCCCCGGCGCAGGCGAGCACGGCGGGTGGGTCGTCGCCGAGGGCACCATCGACGACGTCGAGGAGAGTGAGGCGTCGCTCACCGGCGCGTACCTCTCGGGGCGTCGCGAGATCTCGATGCCGCTCGCGAGGCGCAAGGGGAACGGCAAGCGGCTGCGCGTGAAGAGCGCGCGGGAGAACAACCTGCGCAGCGTCGACGTGGACTTCCCGCTCGGCAAGCTGGTCTGCGTCACCGGCGTCTCCGGCTCCGGCAAGTCCACGCTCGTCTACGAGGTGCTCTACAAGTGGCTGGCGCAGCGTCTCTACCACGCCAAGGACCGCCCCGGCGCCAGCGACGGCGTCGACGGCCTCGACCACGTGGACAAGGTCGTCAACATCGATCAGTCGCCCATCGGCAGGACGCCGCGCAGCAACCCGGCCACGTACACCGGCGCGTTCACGCCCATCCGCGAGCTGTTCGCCGCCCTGCCGGAGTCGAAGGCGCGCGGCTACATGCCCGGACGCTTCTCCTTCAACGTGAAAGGCGGGCGGTGCGAGGCGTGCTCGGGCGACGGCTACGTGCAGATACAGATGCAGTTCCTGCCGGACGTCACGGTGCCGTGCGAGATCTGCAACGGCAGGCGCTACAACGAGGACGCGCTGGAGATCACGTTCCGCGGCAAGAGCATCGCCGACGTGCTGGAGATGACCGTCACGGAGGCGCACGAGGTGTTCGCCAACATCCCGCGCATCAAGTCGAAGCTCGAAACACTGGAGGCGGTCGGCCTCGGCTACATCCGGCTCGGCCAGCCGGCGACGACGATCAGCGGCGGCGAGGCGCAGCGGGTGAAACTCGCGACCGAACTCTCCAAGCGGGCGACCGGCAAGACGCTCTACATCCTGGACGAGCCGACGACGGGGCTGTCGTTCGAGGACGCGGCGCACCTGCTGCGGGTGCTGCACCGGCTGGTGGACGGCGGCAACACGGTGCTGCTCATCGAGCACCACCTCGACCTGATCAAGAACGCGGACTGGATCATCGACATGGGCCCCGGCCCCGGCATCCACGGCGGCGACATCGTCATCGAGGGGACGCCGGAGCGCGTCGCCGCCCACCCGGCGTCGCGCACTGCAGCATTCCTCCGCGACGCACTCGCCAAGCACGGCATCACGCCGGAGGAGGCGGTGCCTGCGCCCGCCCCCAAGCCGCGCAAGCGCGCCAAGGTGGGGGTGTAGGGGGCTAGGCTTGTTTAGATGTTTCGTAGGTCGTCTATGGCCTGCCAGTAGCCACGCTCGTAGGCGCAATAGGGACATTTGTGCCTGCCTCTCCCAGCTTGGTTCATAGGCAACAGCATCATCTGCCCATCTAAGTGTTCCCTATTCCCGCTATTCTGTTGGCCTGCGTGCCTAGGGCAATCAATATTTGGAGACCAGTCCTGCGAACGCGGTATATCAGTAGTCCAGCCTTGAGTTAGGGAGGATTGTATGTCGTCTATGGCTTGCCAGTAAGCCTGCTCATACGCGCAGTACGAGCACTTATGCCTACCTAAGCCAGCTTGGTTCATAGGCAACAGCATCATCTGCCCATCTAAGTGTTCCCTATTCCCGCTATTCTGTTGGCCTGCGTGCCTAGGGCAATCACCGAGTGTGCGCCTATCCGCGATTCCTTTCAGTTCTTCGTAAGCTGCCATCAGCCGTTCAGGGGGGCTAGCTGTAAGCGGAACCGCTGCTGCTCTTCTGTATAGTTCTCTGTACGCATCGACATATTCTTGGGTGGGCACAAAGCAATGTTCATGAGTAAAGGCCCGATCAAAAATGCTGTATGCGTGAAGGATTACAGGATCGTCTGATGTCCCGGTAATGACCGTGTTCACTTCGAAATTGTCCCACAGTCCGCCCTGTGTCAGGTTAGAGGATCCAGTCAGTACCTGGGCATCCCCTGTAGCGCCGGTGCAAATGTAGAGCTTGGGGTGGAATGCTTGACTTAAGGCCAAACCCCACTCTGAGTATGCGCGATGGATGACCGTGCTGGGATAGTCATCAGCCAATCTTCTGAACTGTTCAATCGCCTGGGGATCGGTAATATGGAAATCTAGGCCGTAGACTACTCTCAACTCTCCACCGTCGGAAAGAACCCGTCTGAACGAGTCAAGAAGCCTAGATACACCTGACCCTTTCGCAAATGCAGTTGCAATGCGAACATGGGAAGCCCACTCCAAGCTCTCCCTAAGCTCGTCGCCAGCAGGCCGACTAGCATTGTCTATAATTCGAATCTCCGCCATTACGGCATGCGATTCTAGAGGGCTTCATTCAACGTGTCTACCTAGAACCTGCTCGCCGCGAACTTCCGTTCATCCTCCTCAGGGCGCAGCTTCCGGAAGATGAACAGGTGCTCATGCATCGTCTGGAGGAAGTTCGTCAGGAACCAAGGGCGCCAGCGCGTGCGGGCAGTCTCCACGTTGTGCTGAAGTTTGATGACGTCCTCTTTGAGGATGAACCCCGCCCGTAGAAACGCTTCCAGCGTGCGATATGCCATTGGGACATAGTGTGCGTGCTTGTGCGTATCTCCTATCAGGATGCCTGCGTAGCCGCCAGGCTTGAGCACACGGAGGCTCTCAGCAGCGACCACTGCCATTCCATCAAAGAACTCGTTGAGTGTGTGCACCTGCGACAGATCACCCTCGATAGGCGCGGCCTTGGAGTACGGGATAATGTTGGCATACGGCGGGTGAGTCGCTATCAGGTCAACGCTGTCTGACGGGATCGCATTGAGGCTTCGTGCATCTCCCTCAAACAGCTTTATCTCCGGAGGCAGTTCGTCAGGCGCACCATCCTCGGGGAGTGGTAGGTGAAAGTTCAACCTGTCCATGGCAAGCATGAGCGAATTACGGCTGATGTCCACGCCTATCCCACGGCGCCCCAGCAGCTTGCACTCCACAAGTGTTGTGCCGCCGCCGACCATCTGGTCAAGCACCGTGTCGCCTGGTTCGCTGTATTTGAGAATCAGGTTCCTTGGCACCCACGGCGACCAGTTACCCCTGTAACTCGCCTTATGTGTCGCCCAACGCCCGCGGTCGGGAAACGACCAGACCGTCGTCTGCTGCTCCTCGTCCTGCTCCGGTCCGAACGTTTTGATTCTTCGGCCCCCTTCGAGACGGATATCCTTGCCTTCAACCAATACCGTCTCGTAGTCCTTCAGGAACTTGGTGTAGTGAACCCAAGTGACCTCCTTCATCTTGCGGAGGCCGGTCACCAGGGTCCGGCTGCGGACAGGCACAGATGGTGGAGAGGCCACATACGGCACCACTGTCTCTTTCAGGTCGGCAGTGCCGGCTTTGGATTTGCGTGTCGAGCGTTTAGAAGGCATGGATGCTACTCCCAGATAGGCATCTCGTAGAGTTCAATGAATCCCTCAAAGGACTCAGAGGTCTCTCCGGTGAAAACCGCCCATTCGTAGACGAGGATGAACAGTTCGTTCCACGAGAGGTCGTCCCCATCAGCAGTTTCGTGCACGCCGTCATCCAAGAGAATGTGCCCGTCCCTTTCAACGGCCCGAAGAGGTACCTCGCCAATAATTTCCCATATCGAGACGTTTATCTCCTCCACCGTAAGGGCCCGGCCACGCGTCGCCACCAACTGCTCAGCGATCTCTCTGTCTACCTTGTCTTGATCAACGTCAGATAGCAGGTGAGGGTCTTCTTGCTCAACCAAGTTGAGCATCACACGTCCGAGTCCTTCAGCGCGGGCCATCTCTCGCGCGATACGCACAGCCTTGGTGCTGGTCGGAGCCTCGACCTCAACCCTATGCCTAGCTCCCTTGGCGGAGTACGTCACATAGTACTTTGGCATGATGCATCCCCCTGTCTGCATGAGCTGTCTTGACAGTAATATAAGCGGTATCGCTTATATTGTCAACCCTCCTTTGGCCGACCAGGGGGAGGAGGGGACTGCCTGTACTTCTCAACTGCCGCACGCGACGTGATGTAGTTGCGGCCAATCTTCCTGCCCCACAGGTTGCCAATGGCAACCAGGTGCCTCAGGTGGGACAGGGAATAGCCGGAGAGTTCAGCTGCCTCCCGTAGGGAGATCAAGTCGCTAGGGTCTGACTGTATCTCCGCCATTGACGCGGATTATAGGCAGCCTAGTACGGCACCGCTAGCCTCGCCACGCCCTGCCATACACTCCTTGGACGGTGCTCGCGCGGGCGCTACACTGGCTGAGGGCAGCCACGCCGCCAAGCGGAAGGAAAGACAGTGCATGCTTTACACGAACTTCAGGCTCACGCCTGCCATTCGCGAGTCGCTGAACGAGTTGTCGGCAATCCACCAAGAGTTGGACGCCCACCGCTATGGCCCAGGGGAAATGGCGCCGGAACTCCGACGCCACCTCATGGAACGCCAGGTCATGGCCGCACGGGTCCATTTCTCTACCAAGATAGAGGGCAATCCTCTTTCCCTCCCACAAGTAGAAACCTTGTTAAACGGCGAGCCTGTGTCATCTCCTGAAAACGATAGACAGGAGATCTTGAACTACTACGATGCCATGCAGTACGTACGAAGCCTTGGTAGTGCATCATCTCCGCGACTGAATGAAGATACGATTAAGGAAATCCACTGCCGTATTACTCAATCGCTTCGAGACGATGATACTCCTTACAATCCGGGGCGCTACCGCGAGGGGCAGAACTTTGTGCGGACTTTTCGCCCGCCGCCTGCTGAACGCGTTGAGGCACTCATGGACGAGTATGTCCGTTGGCTAAACACATCTCAAGGGCTGTACCCCTATTGCAAAGCGGCGCTTGCTCACATCAACTTCATTGCCATCCATCCGTTCTGGAATGGAAATGGAAGGACCGCACGAGTCATTGAGACATTGGTTCTGTATTTGGCTGGCTACAAGTCACCGGCTCTCGTATCACTGGAAGAGTATTTCGGGATGGACGACCAGAGCTATCACAAGGCCATCGAGGAAGCCGTTGGCAACGTCTACGACCCAGCAGCACACGATGTCACTTCTTGGGTTGAGTATTACCTCCATGCGTATCTGGCACAGGCTGGCGAAGCACTTGCTAGGCACAGGAGGCTGAAGGCAGGCACACACGCACTCGCCGACGAGTACATGCCCTTGCTCACGTCAGACCTTCGATGGCGTCGACACAGCGGCCTCTTTCTTTTCGACTGGAACACTGCAAGTCCTGCGTTCATCATAAGAGCAACCGCCCTTGTGATAGCTTGCAACTCAGGCCCGGTAACCAATAAAGGGCTTAGGTGGGCCTTGAGCGAAAGTACTGGTACAGTCAGTAGGAGAACCTTGGTAAGACATCTTTCTTGGTTAGCAAACCACGGACTGCTCATTAGATACGACGCAGGAAGCTCAACGTGCTATTTCCCTTCAGAGACAGTGGCACGCATTTTCGAAACTGCGGGAGAGCAGGCGTTACCAAGTCCATCAGCGCTGGTTATAGCCACCCCCGCCCTCCTCCGATAGCCTCGGTCCATGCGCACGCTCAGGCTCGGACTCGCACGGTGGATGGTGGGGACGGCCATCCCCGCTGTGTTCCGCCGCATCAACGCCGCTACCGCGTGGCTGGTTCGGTCGCGGCTGCACCCGCTGCTGCGGGGGAGCGTGCTCATCGTGCGCTGCGAGGGACGGCGCACCGGCAGGACGTATCTCGTGCCGGTGACGTGCCGACCGTCCGGCGAAGCGCTCCACGCGCTGACGAGCGTTCGCGGTCGCTGGTGGCGCAACATCGCAAGCGACGCTCCGGCAACGGTCTACTACCGGGGCCGCGAGCACGAGGCGCGCATCGAGGTCGTACGGGGCGTCGACGATCCGTCGGAGGTCGAGCGCGCGCTGGCGTCGCGGGGCGTGGTCGCGCGGGCGCTCGTCGCGCTGCCGTCGTCGGAGTCGGTGCTGCTTCGGGTGTCCTTGCCGCCCGACGCGTGACACGCGACGTGGTTCGACAAGCTCACCATGAACGGGCTCACCCCTCACCCGCGCTTATGCGCGCCCTCTCCCCTCAGGAATCACCCCCATCCTAGCCTTCCCCCGTCGAGGGGGAAGGGACTCCGCGGGAATGACGGGCGCCTACCGGCTCGGGGGAGGGGATGAGAAGGGAACGCTGCCCGCGAGCGAGCCGCCGTCGACCAGCAGATCGGCAGCAGCGATGAAGTCGGCGTCGTCCGACGCGAGGAAGACGACGGCCTTCGCGATGTCGGGCGGCATACCCTGACGTCCCACGAGGTTCGACACACCCCGGCCCTCCGCAGGCAGCTCCTCCTGCCCCACTGGCGAGCCGATGCGGTTGGGGGTCAGCGAGTTCACCCGCACGCCGAACGGCGCGAACTGGATGGCGAGCGAGCGGGTGAGGTTCAGCACACCGCCCTTCGCCGCCGAGTACGCCGTCGCATCGGCGCGGCCCCGGTGGCCGGACGTGGAAGCGATGTTGATGATCTTGCCACCTCGCCCCTGGTCGCGCATCTGCCGCCCCGTGTACTTGCACGTCAGGAACACGCTCTTGAGCGTCACGTCGATGATGCGGTCCCACTCGTCCTCCGGGAGGTCGAGCGCGGGGGTGTGGTCGGTGATCGCGGCGTTGTTCACGAGGATGTCCACGCCGCCGAACGCCTCGACGGTCGCGCTCACCATGTGCTGCACGTCCTCGCTGGACGACACGTCCGCCTGGACCGCGATGGCGCAGCCGGGATGGTCGGCGTTGATGGCGTCGGCGACGGCCTGCGCGGCCTCCAGCCGCACGTCGACGAGCGCGACCTTCGCGCCCTCCCCGACGAAGTGGTGGCCGACGGACTCGCCGATGTTCCGTCCCGCGCCCGTCACGATAGCTACCTGGTTCTCCAGTCTCATGCGTTCTGCTCCTGTTGGGGTTAGCCCGCCTGCTCGGCCGCCGCGACGGCCACGCCGACCGGCACGACACGGGAGGCCGATACCTTGAACGACAGCGTAACCGTGTCGTTCTCGTTCACGTCCTCGCCCGGATGCACGTCAGCCTTCACCAGCGCGCCGTTGACGTCGACCGCGCAGTCGAGGGTGTTGCCGAGATAGACGACGCTCCGCATCGTGCCGGAGAGCACGTTGACGTCGTCTCCGGCAGGAGGCGCGCCGGTGTGCAGCATGACGTTCTCCGGTCGGACGGCCACGGCGACACGCGTCCCCTTGCCCACCGCCTCCGCCGTCGTGCAGCGGAGCACGCCGTGCTCCGTCTCCACGCCGGTCACGCCGCCCGTCTCCACGGCATCCGTGACGGTGCCTTCGAAGAAGTTGGCGGAGCCGATGAACTCCGCGGCGAAGCGGTTGCGCGGGGCCTCGTATATCTCGCGCGGCGGGCCGTACTGGACGAGGCGTCCGCTGTCCATCACGGCCACCTGGTCGGAGAGCGTCAGCGCCTCCAACTGGTCGTGCGTCACGAACAGCGTCGTGATGCCGAGGGAGGAGGTGAGCTGCTTCAGCTCGTTGCGCATCTCCTCGCGCAGCTTGGCGTCCAGATTGCTCAGGGGTTCGTCGAGCAGGAGCGCCTTCGGTTCGTTCACGAGCGCCCTCGCAAGCGCGAGCCGCTGCTGCTGGCCCCCGCTCAACTGCGGCGCGGGACGCCTCTCCAGTCCGTCCAGGTGGACGAGCGCCAGCGCACGCATGACGCGGTCCCGCGTCTCCGCGTTGGAGAACTTCTGCGGCCCCTGCTTCAGCGGGAACGCGACGTTGTCGAAGACGTTCATGTGCGGCCAGATGGCGTACGACTGGAAGACCATGCCCATGGGCCGCTTGTGCGGCGGCGTCCACATGCCCCGGCTCGACGACACGAGCACGGCGTCCTCCAGCATGATGTCGCCGTCGTCCGGGCGTTCGAGCCCCGCGATGCAGCGGAGCGTCGTGGACTTGCCGCAGCCGGACGGACCGAGCAGCGTGAAGAACGCGCCCGCCTCGACGTCGAACGTCACGTCCTCGACCGCGCGCACCTCCCCCTGATCGGTGTCGAACCGCTTGAAGAGGTTCCTGACCTGAAGCGCTACCGCCACGTTGACCTCCCCCTACTGTTGCCTGCTCAGGCGCTGACCCACGACCCGCGTGAGCACCACGAGCAGGATGATGAGCACCACGAGCACCACGCCCGCCGCCGCCGCGAGGCTCAGCCGTCCGCCGAAGAACTGCTGCCAGACGTAGGCCGAGATGATGCGGTTGGAGCTGGACTGCAGCAGCAGCGCCACCGTCAGCTCGCGTCCGCTGTGGATGGCGACCCACAGCCAGCCCGCGACCAGCGACGGCATGAGCAGCGGTAGGATGATGCGGCGGAACGTGCTGAACCACGCCGCCCCGCTCATCGCGCCGGCCTCCTCCAACTCGCGGTGTATCTGGAACATCGCCCCGTTCGTCGTCCGCGTGCCGTAGGCGATGAACAGCGAGATGTGGGCGATGACGATGAGCCATATCGTCCCGTAGGTGGGTACGAGGACGAACAGCCCGATGATGAGCCACGCAAGCCCCATGACGATGCCGGGCACGGTGTGCGGCATGAACGCCAGCATGTCCAGTATCGACTTCCCGCGCGCCCTGCTCCGCACCACGAACCACGAGACTACCGCTGAGAGCAGCATCGTCAGCGCGGGCACCACGAGGATGAGCAGCAGCGAGTTCCGCAGTCCCTGCATGAACTCGTGCCTCCCCGGCCCGGTGAGGATGAAGCGGTACGCGTCCAGGCTCACGAACTCCAGTGCCTTCGGCAGCGGCGCCTGGTAGAACGGGATGAGGCTCGCCCAGAAGAGGATGAACATCGGCAGGCCGAACGTGAGGATGAAGAAGAGGATGATGAGACCCGCGCTGATGAAGCGGCCCGTCGGCCCCAACTCGATGCGCCGCGGGCGGTAGCCCTTGCCGGTCACCGTCGCGAACCGCTGCTGTATCCGTGTCACGCGGTGGTAGATGAAGATGCCGACCACGCCGAGGATGCCCGCGATCGTAGCGAGGCTCGTGGCGAAGCCGTAGTCCGGCGGCGTCTGGCTCGTCGCGAGGTAGATGCGCGTCGCGAGCACGTGGATGTCTGCCGGCATCCCCATCACGCCGGGGATCTCGAAGACGCCCACCGTCGACGTGGCGATGTAGACCACCACGCCCAATATGCCCGGCGTCATGATGGGCAGCGTGACGTGGCGCGCCGTCTTGAATGTACCGACCTGGGACATCGCCGACGCTTCCTCCAACGACGGGTCCATGCTGCGGAAGAGGCCGATGACCATGAGGAAGATCGTTGCCGCGAGCCGCAGCCCCTCCACGAAGATCAATGCCCACATCGTGTTCGGGTTGAACGGCCCCTTGTCCCAGTCCAGCCATGCCGTGAACGGCAGGTTCACCAGGCCGGTGCGGGGGTTCAGCACGAGCACCCAGGCGATAGCGAACATGGCCGCGGGCATCGCGCTGTTGATGACGATGGAGACGAAGCCGAAGTTGCGCAGCGGGGTGTTCGTGCGCTCGATGAGCCACGCGAACCCGACGCCGATGATGAGGCCGACGATGATCGAGCCGACAGAGAACCAGAACGTGTTGATGAGCAGCTCGTACGTGAGCGGATTGAGGAAGGTGTCCACGTAGTTGCTGATGGTGAACGTGCCGCCGCGCTCACCAGGCCCCGCCGTGCGGAAGCTGAACCACAGCACGAGCACCAGAGGCACGACAACGAGAAATGCCAGCAGGGCTCCCAGGGAGCCGATGACGATCAGCACCTGCGGGTCCGTCCGCAGCCCCTGGCGCAGGGTGCGCCCAACTGCTGTCTGCTGCCCGATCATGACGCGCCGCTCACTCCTGGGGCAGCACGGCTGCCCCTCAGGCTACAAGGCGCCGGGACAATCGTGTCGTCATCCCGGCGCCCTGACTGCATGAGACTTCGAACTCTATCCGGTCGGGATGCCGATAGCCTCGAGGTACTTGTCCGTCAGTCTGCCGAAGTGGTCGTTCAGCTCGGTCCCCGGCGGAACGATCTTCGAGCCCTTGGACTTGACCAGGTTGGCGTACGGCGTGTCCTCGACAAGAGCCAGGTCGGACGTCGGGCGCACCTTTGTCCAGAGCGCCCTGCCTTCGGGGCCCATCAGGAACGCGGCGAACAGCTTGGCAGCGTTCGGGTTCGGGGAGTTCTTCGGCACGAAGTGGTGCACCGGCTCCACCGAGATGGTCTCGACCGGAACGATGTCCAGCGGCGCCCCGTCCTCGCGCAGGTTCTCGAAGGAGCTGAGGTTGATCTCCAATGCACAGGAGACCTCACCGGAGGCCACGAGGTCGCCGACGACGCCGTTGCCACGCTGCGCCTTGAGGTCGTTCGCCTTCACGGCGGACAGGTACGCCGCGACGTCGTCCTCCTCCCAGAGACCGGGACGCGAGTCCCCGTACTCAGGAAGGTTGGTCAGGTAGATGAAGCCCTTGAGCCGGTTCTCGACGACGATCTCGCCCTTCAGGCTCGGGTCGAGCAGGTCCTCGTAGGACTGCGGGAATTCGCTCGCGGAGAGCCGGTCGGTGTTGCAGATGGGCGCGTGCGGCACACCCACCTTCAGCCAGATGCGGTTGTCCGAGTAGACCAGGTTCGGGTCGACGCCGAGCTCTTCGACGATGTCCGTCAGGTCTTCGGCGAGGTCTTCCTCGATCACGCGGTTGTCGCGTCCGGGGTCGGTAACGTCAACCGTGATCCTGCCCGCCTGCGCCTCCAGGAAGAGACGCTCGCGCAACTCGGCGCTGTTGGCAGTGATGAGGCTCACGTTGACGCCGGGGTACTTCGCCTCGAAGGCGCCGATCATGGCGGTCGTGCGCTCCTCAGTGTCGGTCGTTGCCCAGACGATCTCGCCTTCCTGCTGCGCCGCCGCGTACAGCTGCTCCAGCAGGCCGGGCACCGGGGTCGGGGTTGCCTGAGGCGCGGGCGTTGCTGTCGGCGTGGGCGTGGGATCGCTGCCGCAGGCAGCGAGCGACGCTACCGCCAGCAGGGCAACCAGCGCTACCGGGATGGCGCGCATGCAGATATGGAGTACCTTCCGAGTCATGTCATCCTCCCTGTGACCAGATAAGGGGTCGCCCTGCCGCTGGCCTTGGAACAGGCAGTTTCAAGCGTCGCCCACGCGGGGGAACCTAACACCGGCCACTACCAGCGTCAACGCCAACGCACGCTGAACGATGAGAGAAATCGCAGGTCCTAAACGCTCGCGAGCGAGGGGTCCATGCGCGGGATGAGGTCGTTGCGCCAGTCGTCGTCCGCGGACAGGACGCTCTCAGCGGCGCGCAGCTCGTAGTAGCTGGGAGCGACGCCCTGTGGATCGCCGCCGTCCTGCACAGTGCGCACGGCCTCCTCCAGCAACTTCCGGGCCGCGATGATCGCCTTGTCCGCCGGGCCCAGGTGCTCGCGGGAGCGGTCCACGATGGGGCCCATCATCTCCTGCACGGCGCGGTCCTGCGTGTTGATGCCAACGATGCCGGTGAAGGTGTCAGTCTTCTGCGCCGCGCGGTCAATCAGCCAGCTGTTGGAGCGGTTGCGGATGGAGCGGAACCCGTTCTCCGCGTCCACGTCCACACCGAAGATGTTGCCCGTCTCCTCGGGCCCGGCCTCGCCCTTGTCCAGGGGCATAGCCTCGTTGTAATACCAGTTCCACACGAGGCAGTGGTAGTCGTCTATGGGCACCCAGTGGTGGCCGTGCGTCTGACTCTGCACCCCCCTGCCCGCGGGTCGCAGCTGCGTCCACGGCATTACGAAGTGGTAGCCGCGCACGTACTGCCGGTCCGTGCCGAGCGGGCGGATGCCGAAGTAGCGGTAGCCGTAGTCGGTCACGTCCACTTCCAGCGACGGCGCCGCGCCCTGCACGAACGCATCGTTCATCGGTATGCCGGGTTGCGAGGGGTTCGGACGCAGCGCCCGGTGCATGATGGGCGCGTGAGAGGTGTCTATCCCGCCCTCGAGCGCCTGCAGCCAGTTGCACTCCTCCACCACCTTCGTCACGACGCGATGCTCTGCAGGCACGACCGTCCACGCAAAGCTGGGAGGAGGGGGCTGCTTCTCTTCCGGCCCCATGTACACCCACAGCACGCCTCCCACCTCAGCAACGGGGTAAGAGACCGTCTTGATCTTGGACGCGAACTGCTTCGGCTCGTTCATCTGGTCGACGCACTGGCCCGTCACGTCGAACTTCCAGCCGTGATAGACGCAGCGCAGACCGTTCTCCTCGTTCCGGCCGAGCCAGAGCGACGTGAGCCGGTGCGGGCAGTACTCGTCGAGCACGCCCACACGTCCGCTCGTGTCGCGGAACGCGACGAGGTCCTCGCCGAGGAGCCGGAGGCGAACGGGCGTGCAGTCCGGTTCCGGCAGCTCCCAATCGAGCAGCG
This sequence comes from Dehalococcoidia bacterium, assembly GCA_965206315.1. Lineage (GTDB taxonomy): Bacteria > Chloroflexota > Dehalococcoidia > Lucifugimonadales > Australimonadaceae > Bin16. The sequence goes on along the minus strand of OZ242210.1, from coordinate 1,722,883 downwards.
CCGGTATCCAGTAGCGGCGGAGCGTCTCACCCATCGGCGTGCCCGGGCCAACCCTGGTGAGCAGTTCATTCTGCTGAGCAGTGAGCATCGTCTGATGCGCCTCCAACGTGCGGACTCTTCCGCACGATACTCCCAGCCTCACGGACGGGCAAGCCTTCGCGATGCCGCGAACAGCAACCCAAACCACAGTGGATGCGGTAGGATGAACCGGTACTCTTCTACCATCCTCCCCAGCAGCCTCCGAGCAGCCTCGCTTGAACACCATCTGCCCGCAATGCGGCACCGCGAACGCCGTCCACCACCGCTTCTGCTTCTACTGCGGCCACGCGCTCATGCCCCCAAGCGTTCCCCCCGCCTCAACTCCTTCACGACCGGCTCCATGGCACACGTCTAGGGAAGCAGTCAGCAAGGGCATCGGGGCAGGGTGGAGCACAGCGCTGGGACTGCGCCGGCAGGCCGCACGAGCACTGGCCCCCCTGGCGGGTGCGTTCGCCGCTCTCCCCGTGTCCGCCGGGCAGAACACACGCGCAGGCAGCCGGATACGACTGTGGGAGATAGCGGTCGTCGCAGCGCTGACTTTCGTCGCAGCGGTCATCCGTACGCAGAACCTGGAGACCGTGCCGCCCGGCATCGCGAACGACGAGGCGGAGTTGGCCTTCGAGGCGCTGCGCATCTCTCGAGGCGAGGTGTGGCCCGGCGCCTGGACCGGCGTGACGCTGGGCACACCCGCGGGGCTCGTCCACCTACAAGCGCTGCTCCTGCTCTTCCTGGACGCAAGCATCGCCACGGCACGATGGAGCGCCGTGCTCCCCGGCGTCGCGCTCATACCCGTCGCATACTTCCTGATGCGGCAGCTCTTCCCCGCCCGGACGGCCATCCTCACGGCAGCATTCCTCACCTTCCACGTCTGGCTCCTCGTCTTCAGCCGCATCGCATTCCCGGCCATGCCCGCTGTCTTCTGCTTCGCAGCAAGCATCTGGCTGTTCATCGCCGGCGTGCGGTCGAACCGCTGGTGGGCTGCCGGGCTCGGCGGCGTCCTCTTCGGACTGGGGTGGTACACCTACAAGTCCTTCCCTCTCTACGCGGTCGCGGTGTGGGGGGTACTCGTCCTCTTCCTGCTGCTGCGCCCGGAGACGCGACGCAAGGAGGTCTACTGGTTCCTCGGCGCCTCCGTGGCAGTCAGCGCGCACATGGTCTTCTTCTACATCACGTCGGACGTTATCGAGGCGTCCCTGCGCCTGTACGACAGGACGCCTCTCTCTCCTTCAGCGCTCATCAGCCGGGCGTGGGAGGTGGTCACCTACGTCCATACGCCCATGCCGCGCGAGGGGAACGTCGGGACAGGGGGGATACCGCTGCTGCACTTCAGCACGGAGGTGTTCTTCTGGACAGGGCTGGCAGCACTCCTCCTGTCCATCAGGCAACGCCCCAGCCAACTTCTGCTCGCAGGCTGGCTCATCTCGCTCGTACCCGCCGTTCTGACACCCGACGCGGAGAGTCGACGCTACCTGCTCGGCATCTTCTTCGTTCTCGCGATCGCAGCGGTCGGGCTGGACGCCATCGTGTCGCTGGCGCACAACCGCTGGAACCGGTATACGCGCGCACTCCCGATCCCCATCCTCGCGGGGTGGTTCGGGAACGCGGTAGCCGCGGTGGCCCTCGCCGCATTCGTGCTGCTCTTCGCCGGACAGCAGGCCCGCGACTACGACAACTGGCTCGTCGAATCGGAGTGGGCCCTGGCCCGCAAGGAGGTGGCGGCGGTGCGGTTCGCAGAGTCGCTGGGCGCCGGATACGAGGTGCGTCTCTACAACGACCGGCTGCCCCGGACGAATGCCGTCGTGCAATGGTTCCTCCGCGACACGGAGACCGCCAACGGCAGCCCGATCTTCGGCGGGAGCGGCGAGATAGACGCGGGTACGGTGAGCGGACCGACGGTGTGGCTGCTGGCCGAAAACTACCTCACGCTCATCCCGCAGTTGGAATCGACCTTCCCCGAAGGGAGCCTCACGTTCGAGAACAACGAACAGGGAGAGCTGCTCTACGCAGCGTATGTGCTGGACACATTTTGAATGGCGCGAGCGCCGGCGCCTCGCCAGTGGAGATACGCGCTTGCGCGGCTTTCCGCTTTCCGGTAATACAGGGTGAGAGTTCTCATGGACCCGTCCTTCTCCGACATAACCCGCGACGCCTGGCTCCTCTTCGGTGCTGTTCAGCTGGCCGCAGTGGTTGTGTTTCTGACCGTCCGGCCCATCAGCAGATGGGCGACACGCGAACTGAGAGGCTACAGCGCCACCTCATGGACGGTTCCACCTCTCTGGGTAGGGATCGGGAACGGCATCATCGAACGTCTGTTGATAGGAGGGGTCGTCTTCTTCTCACCGGAAGACGCTGTGCTGGCGGGCATCGCCTGGCTCACGCTCAAGACGGCGCTCTCGCTGCGGGGATTCTGGGGTGAAGACACCGCGCGCAGAGTGAACGGCATCATCTTCCTCTGGACATCCGTCGCCTCCATGCTCGTCGGGGCGGCCTCCGGCTTTCTCCTGCGAGCCCAGGCGGCTTGAACATGCGCCCCATGCGGCACGGACGCATGCGCTCCGCTTACGCGACGCGCGACCTGACGACGGGCGGAGTACGGCGCAACCTCTGGTTCATCGCATGGCCGCAGATGGTCGCCGGCGTCTTCAATGCGTCCGATCAGCTGGCTGACATCTTCTGGGCCGCGAAGGTCGCCGGGTTCAACGCGATAGGCGGCATCGGCGTCGCTCAGGCGTACGGCCAGCTCATCATGATGGCGCGGATGGGGCTCGACGTGGGGATGCAGGCCATGATCGCCCGTGCAGTGGGCGCGCGGCAGCTCGACCTGGCCAACCACGCGATGCTGCAGGCCTTCACGCTCACCTTCCTCCTTTCACTCGTGCTGGCCATCTTCGGAATCGTGTTCGCGCCGTTCCTGCTCAGCATCGTCGGCGTAAGCCAGGCGGTGGCAGACGTGGCGGTCGTCTACCTGCAGTTCCAGTTCGCCGCGGCCGGCGTGCATAGCTTCCGGCAGACGACGGGCGCAGCGCTGCAGGCCTCCGGCGACACGCTGACCCATATGAAGTCCACGATAGTGTCGCGGGTGCTGCACCTCGTCATCAGTCCGTTCCTCATCTTCGGCTGGTTCGGTCTGCCTGACATGGGCATCGCGGGAGCAGCCGCAGCTAACGCTATCGCGCACGTCGTGGGCATCGTCTGGAACCTGTACGCGCTCAGCTCGGGTTCCTCCCGGCTCAAGCTTTCGCTGCTCGACTACCGCGTGGACCTGCCGATGATGTGGCGCATCATCAGGATCGGCGCGCCCGCCACGGCAACGCAGATGGAGCGCGGCCTCTCCGAGATGGTGCTGATCAGGCTCGTCTCCCCATTCGGAGACATACCGCTGGCGGCGTACTCACTCACCCGAAGGCTGGAGCGGATGACGAACATCGGCAGCCAGGGCATGGGACGGGCCTCCGGCATCCTGGTTGCGCAGAACCTCGGCGCCGACCAGCCGGACCGAGCACGGGCCACGGTCAAATGGGCTGTGGGCTACGTCATGGTCATACGCGGCGCGGCCGGCCTCCTGCTCATCGTTTTCCCCGAGTTCTTCATCGGCCTGTTCAGCAGCGACCCGGAATTCGTCGATACAGCGGTAGTCTGGCTGCGCATCCAGGCAGTGGCAGGGACCCTGTTGGGCGGCGGACAGGTCTTTCAGCAATCGTTCAACATAGCGGGCGACACCCTCGCGCCCATGCTCGTGACGTTCATGAGCATGTGGGTCATGGAGATCCCTATCGCGTTCGTGCTGTCGAGGTGGACGTCGGCTGAAGCGCTCGGCATCGCCATCGCCATCGCCATCGCAATGCTCATCCGTTTCGCACTCTACGGAGGCTACTACTTCACGGGTAGATGGCTGAACGTGGACGTGCTGCCCCAGTCTGCTCCCGTCGAAGAGGCACGTTCGCCCTGACGCAGCGCTAGCGGTTCAGCTCCATCGGCTGCGAGCATTCGCCCGTGGCCTCGTCTATGTGCTCCAGCCGCTGACCGCGGCCCTTCATCAGCACGAGTTCCACGGCGCCTTCGGACTCCGCCGCCTGCCGGTGCACGTTGAACGGCCCGTCGTACAGGTAACCGAACTCCCCGGGCAGGATGTGGTGGTCCTGCACCAGCTCCAGCGTCGCGAGGGGCGTCGAGCCGTCGTCGACGCGGCGCCAGGACGTGTAACGTTCGCTGCCTTCGAGCAGGCCGATGACGACCCACCCTTCGTGGCTGTGAATGGCGGTCGGCGTGTTCGGCGGATACTGCGCAAGCAGCAGGCGGAACAGGCCGTCCGGGTCGTCGTACAGTTTCTGCCCGGGCAGACCGGAACTGATGGTGGCGGGTTCGCCGATGCTCCAGAAGTAGTCCCGGCTGTTCTCCCCACCGAAGCGCTGCAACAGATGCCCGAGCCGGAGGATCGACTCCATGCCGGCTACATTGGCATTGAGCGATCGCCGGACATCATGACCGAACTCTTCAACGGTGTAGCGGCTGACGACGTTCACGAAAGCCTCCCTCGCGCAGGTTGGATCTTGTCGAACAGGACAACGAACGGGAGAATCCTACTACTATCGGCCCTCCAGAGACCCCCCGAGCCGTACCTAATCTGGTACGCGGCACCGGGGCGGATTGTGTCTGTAGTCATTGACTGTCGTATGCACTATAATCCGTCATCGCGGCGGCACAATCCGCCGCCAAACTTCCAACAATGGGAAGGAACGAAACCTGGGAGGGCATCGAATGAAAGTGCGAATGCTACTGGTCATATCGGTTCTTGCCGTGGCCTTGACCGCGGTAGTCGCCTGTGGCGATTCAGGGGAGTTGGATGACGCCAACGCCCGTATCGCGGAACTGGAGGGCGAGCTTGGCGATACCAAGGCGATGTTGGCCGAGGCTGAGGCTGCCGCAGCCGCTACCGAGGGCAACCGCATCGAGCGCATCCGCGACCGCGGCGTGCTCATCTGCGGCAGCCGCATCGACGTCGCCGGATACGGCGCACTCGACGACGCCGGCCGCAACATCGGATTCGACATCGACCTCTGCCGCGCAGTGGCGGCAGCCGTCCTCGGCGATGGCGAAGCCATTGAGGTCCGCCCCTTCACCGCCGCCGAGCGTGGCCCGGCCCTGCAGGCCGCCGAAATCGACATGATGGCCCGCACCGTAACCTGGACCACCTCCCGCGACGCGCAGTGGGGCGACTACACCTACACGACGTTCTACGACGGGCAGGGCTTTATGGTCCCGGATGACCTCCTGGCGGCGGACGGGAGCCCCGTTGACTCCGCGCATGACTTGAGCGGCGCGGCAGTGTGCGTCATCGCCGGCACAACGACCGAGTTGAACATGGCCGACTTCTTCCGCCAGAACAACTACGACTACAACCCGAACGTGTTCGAGGAGAACGACGCGGCCCGGGCGGCATACCTCTCCGGCGCATGTGACGTCTTCACCAACGACCGCTCGCAGTTGGCCGCCATCCGCAGCACGTTCGACAACCCCGGCGGCCACGTCATTCTCCCGGAGACCATCTCCGAGGAGCCCCTCACTCCCGTCGTCCCCCACGGCGACACCCAGTGGTTCGACCTAGTCAAGACCATCATGGCCGGCCTCATCTACGCCGAAGCCTACGGCATCACCAGCGGCAACATCGACCAGGTGCTCGCAGGCGAGAACGCAAAGGCTCAGCGGCTCCTCGGAGCGCCGGACACGAGCTTCGGACAGGAATCGCTCGACCTCAGCCAGACCGTGATGCAGGACGTGCTCCGCGCCGTCGGCAACTACGGCGAGATCTACGACCGCAACCTCGGCCCGGACACCCCCATCAACCTCCCGCGGACCGGGCGCAACCGCCTCTGGATCGACGGCGGCCAGATCTACGCTCCGCCGCTGCGCTAGCCCGCAGACCGACACGGCGCACACACGCAATGCGCGGAACGCCCCCTCCCTTTCGCGGGAGGGGGCGTTCTCATGTAGCCCGGCGCAGTTCCCGCGCAGATTGAGCATGGAGTACACTGCTCGCGCCATGATGCGGCTCCTGCAATACCAGGGAATCCCCCTTTGGCGGAACGTCGTCTTCCTCCAGTTCACCCTTCAGATAGTCTCTGCCGTCCTCGTCGTCTCCTTCCTCGCCTTCGTCTTCACCAACCTCTTCCGTGAGATTGACCAGCGCGAGATACCCTTCGGGTTCTCCTTCCTCGACCGCTCCACCGGCATTCCGATCGGCGAGACGCTTATCGATTACACCCCGGAGGACTCCTACCGCTACACCCTCTTCGTCGCGTTCCTCAACACCGTCAAGGTCGCTTTCGTAGGCGTGGTCTTCGCCACGATCGTCGGCATCATCGTCGGCGTCGCCCGCCTTTCGCCAAACTGGCTGGTCAACCGCCTCGCTCTCGTCTATATCGACGTCTTCCGCAATATCCCGCTTCTCGTCCAGCTGCTCTTCTGGTTCTTCATCGTGCTCGCCCTCCCTCCCATCAGAGAGGCCTACGTCCTGGGCGACGCCTTCTACCTGAGCAACAGCGGTTTCGCCATGCCGTGGCTTACTCCCCAAGGCTCGTTCTGGCCGTGGGTTCTCGTCTGCGCTCTGGGGCTGGGCGCCGCCTTCTACACGGCGCGGGTCATGGAGCGCCGCGAGACAGAGTCCGGTAGAGCAAGCCATTCGCTGCTCGCGTTTCTGGTTATCGCGTTCGGAGTAGGAACGGCGGCGTTCTTCGCATTCGGCGGCCCGCTCGACGTCACCATGCCGGAGCGTGGCGCTTTCGAGCGGCTGAGCGGCGGAACGCAAGTAAGCGGCAGCTTCGTCGCTCTCCTCATCGGCCTCGTCGTCTACACGTCGTCGTTCATCGCTGAGATCGTCCGCGCCGGCATCCAGTCCGTCAGCAAGGGGCAGACCGAAGCCGCGCGCTCCACCGGACTGAACGGAACGGCGTCCCTCAGGTTCGTCATCTTCCCTCAGGCGCTGCGGGTCATCATTCCTCCGACCATCAGCCACTACTTGAATCTGACCAAGAACTCGAGCCTTGCCGCGGCCATCGGCTACCCCGACATGGTGAGCGTCGCCACCACCCTCACACAGACCGCGCCTGCCGTCTCGCTCATCGGCATCGTGATGGTCTCTTACCTGGGCCTCAGCCTGTTCTACGCGCTGATAGGCAACGTCTACAACCGCCTTATCCGCTACAAGGCCCTGTGACGCGCTGATGAGCACCACTACCGCAGAACGCTTCGGGCCCGCGCCGCCGCCCCCGGCATTCACCGTCGGCTGGCAGGGTTGGCTCCGCATGAACCTCTTCAACTCCTGGTCCAGCGGCATCGTCACCATCGTTCTTGGCGTCGCGCTCTTCTTCGCGGCCCTGGGAGGCGTCCGCTGGCTGATCTTCACCTCCGACTGGGCCGTCATAACCGAACGTGTCCCGCTCTATATCGTCGGAACCTATCCCCGGGAGTACTACTGGCGACCGGAAATCGCGCTCCTTCTGGTCAGCGGCCTGATGGGGATGGCCTGGCGCACCTGGGGCGGGCCCGCGCGCGCCTTCGCTGCAGCCTTCGGTGCGCTCGTCTTCGTCGTAGCCCTCATCCCCTATCAGATGGACGTTCTCTACCGCGCCCTTCTGCTCGCCGTTCCCGCCGCCATGGCCGGCGGCTATTACTGCGCCCACTTCATCCCTGAACAAGGCCGCACCAAGTGGTTCGGCATCACCGGAGCTGGAGTGCTCATTGCCTCCCTCCTTGTGATAGCCGGGTTCAGCCTGCCCGGTATCGGCTCTCCGTTTGGTCTTCACCCTGTAACCGAGTCCGAAGTCGGCGGCCTGATGCTGAACCTCCTCCTCGCGGCCTTCGGCATCATCGCCTCGCTGCCCATCGGCATCGCCCTGGCGCTCGGACGGCGCAGCCGCCTTCCCGTTCTCAAGTTCGCCTGCGTCGCCTTCATCGAGACCATCCGCGGCGTCCCCCTCATCACCCTCCTCTTTATGTCGCGCCACCTCCTCCCTCTCACCTTTCCCCAAAACTTCGACGTCAGCCTGCTCTACCTCTCAGGCATCACCATCACCATCTTCAGTTCCGCCTACATGGCCGAAAACGTGCGCGGAGGAATGGCCGCCGTCTCCCCCCAGCAGTCCCAGGCGGCGGAGGCGCTCGGCCTCAAACAATGGCAGACCACCCTCTTCGTTACGCTTCCCCAGGGCCTCCGCAACATCATTCCCGCCATCGTCGGCCAGTTCATCTCCCTCTTCAAGGACACCAGCCTCGTGTTCATCATCGGGATGCTCGACCTCGTCGAAATCGGGCGGGCCGGGCTCTCCGGGAAGATCGAGTACTCCGACAACGGCATGGAGGTCTATCTCTTCCTCGCCCTCGTGTTCTGGGTGTTCACTTTCAGCATGGCCTACATCAGCCGGCGTATCGAACGAACCCTCGGGGTCGGTCGGCGGTAGCGCCCAAGGAGACCACAATGCAGGACGACCAGCCCGCTGCCGCTAACGGCATGAGCAAGAGCGACATCCTCCAACTGCCCCTCGAACAGCGCGACGACATCATCATTTACGAGGGCGTGCACAAATGGTTCGGCAATTTCTGCGTGTTGAGGGACGTCAACGTGCGGATCAAGCGCGGGGAGGTCGTCGTCGTGTTCGGGCCGTCCGGATCCGGCAAGTCGACCTTCCTGCGGACCATCAACCGCCTCGAACAGCACCAGCGCGGGCGCATCGTCGTCGACGGGATCGAAATGACCAACGACATCCGCAACCTCGACGCCATCCGCCGCGAGACCGGCATGGTCTTCCAGCAGTTCAACCTCTTCCCGCACATGACCGCCCTCTCCAACATCACGCTCGCCCCCATGCGCGTGCGGCGCATGCCCCGCAGGGAGGCCGAAGAGGCCGCTATGCAACTCCTCGAACGCGTCGGCATCCCCGAACAGGCCGCGAAGTACCCGGCGGAGCTCTCCGGCGGCCAGCAGCAACGGGTCGCCATCGCCCGCGCGCTCGCCATGCAGCCGCAGATCATGCTCTTCGACGAGCCAACATCGGCACTCGACCCTGAGATGATCAAGGAAGTGCTGGATGTGATGCGCGAACTCGCCGCCACCGGCATGACGATGGTCTGCGTCACGCACGAGATGGGCTTCGCGAGGGAGGTCGCCGACCGCATGGCTCTCTTCGACGAGGGCATGCTGCTCGAGACCGGCACGCCTGAGCAGATCTTCAACAATCCACAGGAAGAGCGCACCAGGACCTTCCTAGACCAGATCCTCTGACGCTCATCGCAACGACCGCCGCATGACGTGCCGCCGCTTCCCTGCGCGCCCGACCTCCGAGAACCCGTGCGCTGCGAAGACCGGGATGAACCCGCAGAAGCGGTAGCTCGGGCCGTCGGGCGGAACGGGGTACGCCTCGATAACCCCTGCTCCATTCTCGCGAGCGTGTCGCGCCGCCTCCTCGATGAGACGGTCCATCAACCCGCGATGCCGGAACGCATTCCGCACGTAGAAGCAGGTCAGGGACCAGACAGCAGCGGGATCCTCGCGCGGCTCCTCCACCCCGCCGAGGCTCACGAACGTCTCGCGAGGCGCAACCGAACACCACGCGGCGGGTTCGCCGTCCACGTACGCCAGCAGACCGACGCGTCCGCCGCCCGCGATCCTCTGCCGCATCGCTTCCTTCATGTGAGCGCGGTCATGCGGCGTCCTGCCGTCGGCGTCCCTGCGCCACATCCGGCACCAGCACCACCTGGGCCCGCCGCGCGACTCGAACAGCCGCTCGAAGTCGGGCCAGCGCCCGGCGTCAACCTCGCGCACTTCCACCGCGTCGGAACTGCTCGTTGGGGGAGTCGCCGTCATAAGATGAGGGATATACTCCTCTCTCACGGAGGACGCAATGCTGAACGGACAGAGAGTCTTCGACGCAGACACGCACATCCACCCATCGGTGGAGGCGCTGGAGCCCTACTTCGACAGCGAGTTCCGGGAGCGGCTGCCTGAGCTGGAGCAGTACAAGGTCGGCGCGCGCTCCGACCAGACGACCACGCCCCGCGAGGACCCGTCGCGCCACCACTACGCCGTAAGCCTCAGCCCGTACCGGAGGCACCTGGGCGACGCGGAGCCGCGCGAGGTCCCGAAGGACGCACACTCTCGCCTCCACTTCGGCGAGTACACCGGCGAGAAACTCCCCGGAGTGGGCGTCATCGACGACGCCTTCGACCTGCGCGTCGCCGACATGGACGAGGAAGGCACGGACGTGCACATGATGGTGCCGGACGTGGCCATCGGCGTCTCGCTGCTCGGAGACCCCGCGCTGGAGATGGGGCTGATACGCGCCTACCACCGTATGGTGGACGACCTCGCCGCCGCGTATCCGGGCCGGTTCAAGGCGCTCCTCGCCGTCTCCGGTACGGACGTCGAGGGTTCGGTCGCGGAGGTCGACCGCTGGGGGAAGGAGCGGTGGGCGGCCGGCGTCCTGCCGTTCGCGGGCGTCGGCGAACCGATGGACCATCCGCGTATGGAGCCGCTCTGGGCCGCCGCTGCCAACCGGGGTCTCGGTGCGGTGCACCACAGCATGACGTGGGCGCCGCCGTACTTCCCCGGCTACAAGGACATGGACAACAACCGCTTCCTTGCGCGCCTCTGCTCGCACCCGTGGGGTGCGATGAAAACGATGGCCGCGTTCATCGGCGCGGGAATCATGGACCGCTACCCCATCAACTTCGGCGTCCTCGAATCAGGCGTCGGCTGGCTGCCGTTCTGGGTGCGCCGCATGGACGTGAACGCCGCCTACGTCGGCTTCACCGCCGACCTGCAGCACAAGATGAGCGAGTACGTCGCGAACGGGCGCTTCTTCGCGAGCATCGAGATGACCGAGGAGGAGGACATGGTCCGCATGGTCATGGACTTCCTCGGCGACGACATCCTCATGTACGCGTCGGACTATCCGCACGCGGAGTGCCAGTTCCCCAACTCTCCCTCCATCGTGCAGGGATGGCCGAGCATCGGGCCCGACACGATGCGCAAGTTCATGTGGGACAACGCCGTCCGATTCTTCGGCGAGCCCTAGTCGATGCCGTAGAGCGCGGCGGGGTTGGCAGTGAGCACCTTCTCCGCGAGACTCGCGGGGATCTCCTCGCGCTCGCCCTTCTCGCGCAGGATGCTCAACGCGTTGATCTCGGCCGACTGGTCGGCGTGGCCGTAGTCCGTCCCGATGACGAGGTTGTCGCTGCCCGTACGCGACGCGATGTAGTTCAGGTCCTCGTGCGTCTGGCAGGCGACGTAGAAACGGCACTCGCGCAGCAGGTCCTCCTGCAGGTCGATGTCCAGCAGCCAGGCCATGCGCTCTTTCCGTGCCTCCAGCTCCGCAAGGGCGAACGGCACCCAGGACGACATCGCCTCCACGAAGCCGACGCGCAGCCGGGGGAACTTCTGCGGCACCCGCTCAAGCACGAGGGAGACGAACGCATCGATCGGCGGCAGGCGGTGCTGCCAGATGGGGTTCCTCATCCCCTCCGTCACCTCGCCCGCGCCGATGTGGATGCACATCGCCATGTCCAGTTCTTCCGCCTGCCGGTACAGGGGATAGAAGTACGGGTCGCCCGCCGAGCGTTGCCCCGCCTCGACACCGCGCTTGATGGCGCCCGCCGCGCCGTTCTCCTTCGCCCACGTCATCTCCTCGACCGCGGCGTCGATGCTCAGCACGGGCATCGACGCCACCCAACGGAGGCGTCCGTCCGACTCCGCGCAGCGGCTGGCTATCCAGCGGTTGTAGGAGCGGCAGAGCGCAAGCTCGACCTCCGGCTTCTCGCTCACGGCGCTCAGCATCGTAGTCGGGTAGAGCACCTGCACGTCCACGCCGAGCTCGTCCATCTGGCGAAGGCGTGCGGGAACGTCCTTCAGTTCGCGGGTGGCCTCGGTGGTGCCGGTGCGAACGTCGTCGCGCATACGGCGGAGGCGCATCCGCCCATCGATGTTCCAGTAGCGAAGGAAGTTCTTCGCGATACCGGCGGTCGCCGCATCTTCCACCGCGATGGCAGTGATGGGACGCAGCTTCGCGTGCTCCGGGTCCAGGAAGTCCCAGGTGGCGTCGGTCTCGTCGACGTGCGCGTCAGCGTCTATGACTTTCATCGTGCTGGACCTCCCCTGCTCAACTGTCGCGCAACAGCCCGAGGACGTACTCCGCGGTGACCGGCAACTGGAGGACCGGTTTCCCTATCGCGTCGCTGACCGCGTTGGCGACCGCCGCTGCGGTGGGCACGTTCGCCGATTCCGCTATCGCCCCGCTGTTGAAAGGCCCGGGCCCGTCGTCGCGGCTGACCAGCACCGTTTCGAGCGTGGGAACGTCCATGATGGTCGGTATCTTGTAGTCGGCGAGGTTCAGCGCAACGGGCTTGCCCGCTTCTATTGCAAACTCCTCCATCATCGCCATGCCGAAGCCCTGGACGGCCCCGCCAGCGATCTGCCCCTGGTGGCCCGCCGGATTGATGATCGTGCCGACGTCATGCGAGGTGATGACGCGGAGCACCTTCACTTGTCCGGTCTCAGGGTCGACCTCCACCTCCGCAACCTGGGCTGTGAACTCCGTCGTGGCGGGGTCGGGGATGAAGGGGGTCTTGCGGTAGACATCGATGGTAACGTCGCCGCCTTCCGCAGCCACGAGCGCTGCGGCGGCCTCGTCGAATGGGGCGTCGCCGGAGGTCTCCCTCAGCCGCGCCATCAGCGTCTCCGCCGCCTGAGCGACCGCCACACCCACGGCAAAGGTCGTGCGGCTCCCTCCGACACCCATGTCGAAGGGCAGTTGGTCGGTCGGCACCAACCGCACGGCGACGCGGTCCGAACCGACGCCTAGGTGCTCGGCTGCGATCTGCTGCATCACCGTGGGGCCGCCCTGTCCGGGGTCGGGGATCGGCAGGATCAAGCTCAGCGAAAGATCCGCGTGCAGGACCAGCTTGCAGCTGGAGTCGCCGCCGATCGGGCCGCGCTCGTACATCGCGATCCCGCGACCGACGAACGGAGGCTTGGGTTCGCTCCAGCCGACCGCGTCCAGGGCGGCCTGCAGCGTCTCGACTGCCTTGATGTTGACCCACTGCTCGCCGTTCGGAGCGGTGTCTCCGGGCTGCACGAGGTTCTTCATGCGCAACTCAGCCGGATCGATACCGAGCTCGGCGGCCACGATGTTCAACTGCGCCTCAACCGCGAAGGTGATCTGGGGCCCGCCGGGGGAGCGCATGTGGCCGGAGGGGATGACGTTCGTGTACGCCACGTAGCTCTTCACGTCGAAGGCCGGAACACGGTAGCAGCTTGCGGTCTGCTCCATGGCATGGAGGTTGACGTTCGGGACCGCCTTGAATGCGCCGTACGCGCCGCTGTCGAAGCAGGCGCTGGCCTCCAGTGCGGTCAGCATGCCGTCGTTGGTGACGCCGGTGCGCACCGTGATCTCGCTCGGATGCCTGGTGTTCGCGGCGAGGAGTTCCTCGTCGTACCCCATGACGATCTTCACCGGCCTTCCGGCAACCTGCGAAAGCAGGTAGGCAACCGGCGTATCCATGGGCGAGCCCTTGCCCCCGAAGTCGCCGCCCACCGCCATCGGGTAGATCTTGATCGACGCAGGCTCCACGCCAAGCGACATGGCAAGCTGGCCCCTGAGCGCATACGGGCTCTTGTTCGACGCCCACACTTCCGCGGTGCCGTCTTCCTGCACCGAGACCACGCAAGCGTGCGTCTCCATGTAGACGTGATGCTGTTTCTGCGTGCGGAAGGTGTTCTCCGAGATACGGTCTGCCGCCGCGAAGCCTGCCTCGAGGTCGCCGCGCGACCAGCGGTCGAAGGAGCAGAGGTTGGGCAGGTCGGGGCGTTCCGGATGGACGAACGCGCCGGTGTAGACCGTCGGGTCGTCGTGGACGATGGGCGCGCCCGGGGTGATCGCCTCCTGCATGTCGAAGACGGGAGTCAACTCCTCGTACTCGACCTCGATGAGGTCGACTGCCTCCTTCGCGGCGGCTGCCGTCTCCGCAGCAACGGCAGCTACCCGCTCGCCGATGAAGCGCACCTTCTCGTAGGCCAGGACCGGGAGGTCCTTCAACGCTCGGCCGATGAGACGGGGGTAGTCGGCCCCGGTGATGACGGCATGCACGCCGGGCACCTCCCTGGCTTTCGACGCATCGACCCGGACGATCCGGGCATGGGAGTAGGGGCTGCGGAGTATCTTGCCCCAGAGCAGTCCCTCCATCTCCATGTCGGCGGAGTACTGCTGCCGGCCGGTCACTTTGTCCGGCCCCTCGACGCGCCTCGTCGGCGTTCCAACGACCCGGTTCGTCATCCTGCCATCCTCCTGAGCGTGTTCCTACAGGCCGTAGAACGCCTTGGGGTTGTCCTCCAGTATCTTCCCGGCCACCTCGTTGCTGATCATGCCGGAGTCGGCCCAGCGGCGGACCTCGTTCAGCGCACTGACGTTCGCAGATATGTCCGAGTGGCTGTAGTCCGTGCCGATCATGAGATTGTCCTCGGTCCCGAGCGTGAGCAGGTACTCGACGTCGTCCACGGGGTCGATGGAGATGTACAAGCGGTTGTCCCGGAAAAGGTTCCCGGACGTTGCCAGTTTGACGGTCCGCTCATGGAGGGTGTCCGAGCGCTCGTTCATGGCGATCTGGGACAGGACGTACGGGATCCACGACGCCCCGGCCTCGATGAACCCGAACCGGAGGTTGGGGAACCGGGCGGGCAGCCTCGACCTCACGACCGAGAGGAAGGCGGACATGATCGGGAAACCGCGGTCGCCGTCGCTGCCCGGGTGGCCGGTATGCACGCAGAGCGGCATGTCCAGATCGTTCGCGGCCTCGTACACCGGGAAGAAGTGCGGATCGCCCACAGGCTTCAGGAGGTCAAGTCCGCGCTTGAAGATGCCGCAGGCGCCGTTCTCCTTCGCCCAGCGCAACTCCTTGATGGATGCGTCGGTGTCGAGCCATGGCAGCACCGCCGCCCACCGCAGGCGCCCGCCGGTCTGGTCGCACCTCTCCGCCACCCACCGGTTGTAGGCGCTCGCCAGCGCAGCCTCCGGTTCCGGATTGAGCGAGATGTACCGGATGAAGAAGGTGGGGAAGAGCACCTGGATGTCCACGCCCATCCTGTCCATATCGTCGAGGCGACCCTCAAGGTCCTCCAGCTCCCGCCGGGCTCGCGCCGGGTGGTGTTCATCGTCCCGCACCGCGCGAACCTGCAGGCGGCCCTCCACCAGCCAGAACCGGCTCCGGTGGGGGTCGAGACTCGCGTGCTCGATCGCCTCCTCGGGCGGTGTCATCGTGGTGGGGGTGTACCTGGCCAGAGCGCCTTCCAGGGCCTGCCAGGTGGCCTCGCTTTCGTCCACGTGCGTATCGGCATCGATTACCGGCATGGGTCTCCCTCCTGTCCCGCAGCGTGCCCGTATCATACGCCGCTCAGTGCGAACTGCACGACGGGCGCCCTGAGGATGTAAATCGTAGCGTTACTGCGCTGCGACGCATGATTATCGTACCTTCAATTTGACACCCCTGCTGAAGGCTCCGATACTCCGACCGAGTTGTAACGGAATCGCGCATAAACCGTTCCACCAGCAGTCTCAGAGGGAGGAGACCCTGACATGAGTGATTGCCTGGCTGCAGTGGTGACGGACGTTCTCGCCCCTGTCGAACTGCGGCGCGTTCCCCTCCCCGACCTGAACGACGGCGACATCCTCGCGCGCGTCGATGCAGCGACACTCTGCGGCACCGACGTCCACTACTGGCAGGGTGACCTCATCCCCGCCGAGAGCCGGCCATACGTGCCCGGACACGAAACAGCGGCCATTGTCGAGGAAGTACGCGGCAACCGCCTCGACGTGCTGGGGCAGCCTGTAGTGAAGGGAGACCGCATCATCGCCAGCTACACGCACTGCGGTCACTGCTACTTCTGCACCGTGGCGCACCAGACCAATCTCTGCGTGAACAGCTACGCTTTCGGACGCCAGCGAGCGGACGTGTTCCCCTATCTCCAGGGCGGCTGCGCGGAGTACCACTACTACCCACCGACGAGTGATGTCGTGAAAGTGCCCGAGGAAGTCTCCTCGCCGCTCGCCGCATCCGCTGCCTGTGCGCTGAGGACCGTGGTGCACGGCTTCGAGCGGCTCGGCGCCATCGAGCCGCACGAGACCGTCGTGGTGCAGGGATGCGGGCCGCTGGGGCTGTATGCCTCAGCGCTCGCGCGCGACCGCGGCGCTGTGAAGGTCATCGTCATCGGCGCGCCCGCTGAACGCCTCGCTGTGGCGAAGGACTGGGGCGCGGACGAGATACTGAACATCGACGAGGTCACCGATGCGGCCGACCGCATCTCATGGGTCCGCGAGCAGACACGCGGCATAGGGCCGGACATCGTGGTCCAGTGCGCAACGTCCGTCGCGAACCCCGAGGGCCTGACGATGGTGCGCCGCGGCGGGCGGTTCGTCGCTATCGGCGTCGAGGGCAGAGACATGACGTTGCCCGGCGGGCTGATCACGGTGAAGTCGCTCCAGGTGAACGGGGTGATCGGCGCGGTGGGACGGCACTTCTACAAGGCGCTCCAGTTCCTGGCAACGCGACAGGACCGTTTCCCGTTCGAGCGCCTCATCAGCGGCACGTACACGCTGGATACCGTGACCGACGCGCTGCAGGCGATGTCGGAGTTCCGAGAGGTGAAACCGGTCGTGCTCCCCCGCACGGGGTGATTCGCGGACGGGTTCAAGGCTTAGCACCACAAGGAGTGGAGGGTATGGCGGACAACGAGTACCTGATCATCGACGGCGACGGACACATACAGGAACACGACAACGAGATATGGGAGTACCTGGAGGAACCCTTCAGGAGTGGGGTCAAAGATGGACCCAACTTCCCGTTCTTCCCCACGCTGGACGGCTACCAGCGCGACATGTTCCGCGCGGCAGCAGGCCTCCATCCGGGCTACGTCGGCGCCGAGGAGTGGCTCAGTTTCATGGACGAGACAGGTATCGAGTCCACTGTCCTGTACCCCACCGCCGGCCTGTCGGTCGGCATGGTCCAGGACTCCGACTGGGCGGTTGTGCTCTGCCGCGCCTACAACGACTGGTTCCACGACCGTTACTCCCGCCGGAGCCCGCGGTTCAAGGGCGTGGCGCTCCTTCCCCTCCAGGACGTGGACGAGTCCGTGAAGGAGCTGCGCCGCAGCGTGACCGAACTCGGCATGGTCAGCGCCATGCTGCCGGCCAACAGCGCGGACATGGGCGTGCGCAGACCGCTGGGCGACACGTGCTTCTGGCCGATCTACGCCGAAGCGGAACGGCTGAACATCCCGCTCGCGGTCCACGGCGCGCCGTCCATAGGGCTCGGCACGAACTTCCTCGCTCGCACCGAGGCAGTGCTGCTGGAGCATCCCCTCGCCCAGATGATCCAGGCGAGCAGCATGATGATGTCCGGCCTGTTCGACGAGTACCCCAAGCTTCGCGTTGCCTACCTGGAAGCCGACACGGGCTGGGTGCCTTACCTCATCGACCGGTTCACCGGACGCACACGCGAAGGCGTTACCGATCCGATAGACCTCTTCACGAGTGGCCGCATCTTCCTGAGCTGCCAGAGCGGCGAGCAGAGCCTCCGCTACGCCATCGACCGCCTTGGAGACCAGGTCGTGCTCTACGCCAGCGACTACTGGCACGAGCATCCGGCAGAGATCGTCGAGGACATAGAGATCCTCCGGAACAGGGACGACCTCTCCGACGATGAGAAGCGCAACATCTTCCGGAACAACACCATCCGCTTCTACGAACTCGAGGAGGCGGTCGCCTGATCAGGGGCCGTTCGCGACCCCACTCACAAACAAGGGAGGACACCATGCCACGAAGATTGCAGTTTCTGCTCGGGTCCATACTGTTCGTTGCCCTGCTCGCGGCGTGCGGGAGCGATGACCCAACACCCACACCGGTACCGGCCCAGCCGACCCCCACGCCGGAACCGGAGGTGATCGAGCTGCGCATGATCAGCTCATGGGCCGATGGCATCTCCCTTGAGGAATTCGGAGACAGAAACGTTATCGGGGCCATCGAGGACGCCACCGGCGGACGTGTCCGCGTGGTACGCGCGGGCGGCCCTGAGTCCGTCCCCTCGTTCCAACAGCTTGTGCCGATGAGAGACGGCCTGTTCGAGGTAAACTCGACGACCTGCGCCTACCACCCGGACTTCACCTCGCTCGCCTGTGGATGGAACGCCATCAAGGGCTCGCTGGACAGCAAGGTGGCCTGCGGCATGTGGGACCTGATAGACGAGTTCTACCAGGAAGAGGTCGGCGTCAAGTACCTGGGCGGAGTCAGCCCACGGGTCGGCAGCCGCACCTACCTGACCAAGCCGATCGACCCCACCACCGGTCGGCTCGACGGCATCAAACTCCGCGCATCGGGCCCGACCGCGACGGCGTTCGTCGAGAACCTCGGAGGCACCGCAGTCGCCATGCCGATCGGCGAGCTCTACGAGGCGCTCGATCGCGGCCTCGTCGAAGGCGGGACGATAGGCGGCGGCGCCCAGCTCGCGGTGCAGTTCGGCTGGCACGAGCACTTCAAGTACGTCGTTGAGCAGTCGGTCGGGTCAGGGCAGTTGATGTTCCTGATGAACCTGGACGCGTGGAACAGCCTTACACCCGAACTGCAGCAGGGCGTGATAGACGGCATGACGCTCGCCAACCACAGGGCCGCAGAGGAGTTCTTCCGGCTCGACCAGGAAGCACTGCAGGTCATGGCCGACATCGGTGTGGAGATCGTCACACTGACTCCTGAGGCCGCCGCATTCGTGGACAACGTCAACGCCGACGCCCAGTGGGCATACATGGCCGACAACGAGCCTGCCGAGTATGTCGAGCGCTTCCTGGAAACGGTTGCCTGCGTAAGGAATTCGACAGGATAAGCGCCGGAGGAGATAACCGGGCATGAGCATCCGGCGGTTCGGCCTCGGCTGGACCGCCGGACGCCCGACCGCGAACGGAAGGCGGCCTGCCGCCACTCCCGGAAGGAGACGCAGCCCTTGAATCGAGCGCTGTACATGCTGGGCAGGGCGTTCGACATCGTGATCGACGCAGGGGCGTTCGCCGCCACCTGGCTGATTGCGGTGATGGCGCTGACCATCGGGCTGGAAGTCCTCATGCGGCGCGTGTTCAACGACTCGCTGCCCTGGGTGATCCAGATCAACGAGTACGCCGTGATGGCGATCCCGTTCCTCGCCGGCGCCTGGCTGCTCAAGCACGACGCCCACACGCGCCTGACACTGATCATGGAGCGGGTGAGCCCGCGAACGGCCAGCCTCATGCGGGTGGGCACTTCCATCCTCGCAGCCGCGATCTGCGGCATGCTCGTGTGGAAGACGGGCAGCCGGGTCTGGGAGGGCATCGACGCTGGAACGATCATCCGGGGCGATGCGTTCAGCATCCGGCAGGCCTGGATCTGGTGGGTGCTGCCGTTCGGGTTCGCAACGCTCGGTGTCCAGTTCCTGCGCGACGCATACGCAAGCTATCGCGGTAGGAACCGTGTTGAGGATGAGGTGGTATCCCCATCGGAGTTCGCCGAGATATGACCTCGCCTGTCCGCACGGCGTTCTCACGCGGGCCGCACTCCGGTAAGGCGGGAGGCTAGCCATGGAGTGGTGGGCTGTCCTGCTCATCGGCTTCACGCTGCTGATCGTGCTGCTCATGTCCGGTATCCCGGTCGCGTTCGCGTTCGCCGGGCTCAACATCGTCGGGTTGATCTGGGTCACGGGCGGAACGCAAGGCCTGCTGCTGCTCACCGGCAGCATCGTGGACTCGGTCGCCAACTTCCGGTTCATCGCCGCGCCCATGTTCTTCCTCATGGGTGCCGTGCTCTACCGTTCCGGCGCCTTCGGACTGATCATCGACGCGGTCGACAAGTGGGTCGGCAAAGTGAGAGCACGCCTCCTCTACGTGACGATGGGCTCGGGCACCATCCTGGCTACTCTGAGCGGGGCGGGCATCGCGGACACGGCGCTGCTCGGCTCCACGCTCTACCCGGAAATGGAGAAGCGGGGCTACTCGCCGCGCCTCGCTCTGGGGACGATCTTCAACTCCGGCCTGCTCGCCGCGATCATCCCGCCCAGCGGCCTCGCGGTGCTCACTGCCACGCTCGCCCAGATACCCGTGGGCAAGTTGCTCGTGTCGGGCTTCTTCCCCGGCCTGATGATGGCCACCACCTACGTCATCTTCGTCTTCATCCGCGTACGCCTGAACCCGGGTCTCGCCCCGATATACGATGCGCCGCCCGCGCCCATGAAGATCAAGCTCTACGCCACAGTGAAACTCGCTCCGTTCTCCGTCGTCTTCTTCATGGTCATGGGGTTCATCCTGTTCGGCATCACGACGCCGAGCGAGGCGGCCGCCACAGGGGCCATCGGCGCCGTGATCGTCGCGCTCATCTACCGGCGCCTCTCGATGGGCGTGCTGAAGGACGCGCTCCGCGACGCGATGCGCATCGCCGGGATGATTCTCCTGATCATCAGCGGGTCCATCGCCATGAGCCAGACGCTGGCGCTCAGCGGGGCCACGCAGGGCTTCCTGAACGTGCTGGTGGGCCTGGACCTGCCGCCGACGCTGTTACTGCTCGCCATGCTGGGGGCGCTGATCCTGTTGGGCCTCTTCCTCGATCAGATATCCATGATGATGGTCGCGATCCCGATCTTCTCACCGATCATCGGCCCGCTGGGGTTCGACCCCATCTGGTTCTGGATGCTGTTCCTTGTAGCGATATCCATCGGAGCGGAAACGCCGCCCTTCGGTCTCGTCCTGTTCGCACTCAAGGGCGTTATCCCGACCGCCAGCATCACCGAGATCTACAAGGCCGCGATACCGTTCGTCGTGCTCGACCTCATATCGTTAGGCATCCTCGTCGCCTTCCCCCAGATCGTCCTCTTCCTGCCGAACCTTGCGCTGGGGACCTGACCGCGCTCGTTACCAAGGGAACAACGCTACGAGAGAGGGCGCCCCGGTGAGGCGCCCCTCTCATCCGTTCTCGTTGGCAAGCCTCGTTCAGTTCTGGAGCCCGTACAGCTCCCTGGGGTTGTCCCAGAGGATGCGTTCGCGGCTCTCAACGGGCATCCGTTCGTCGTTCTCGAACGTCTTGAGCGCGTAGATTTCGGTCGCGGAGTCGGCGTGGCCGTAGTCGGTGCCGATGACGAGCCGATTGCCGCCCACGTAGCGGTGTATCTGCTCCAAATCGTCGTTCATCTGCACCGTGACCCAGATGTTGTTCTCTGTGAGCGGGTCGCTGCTCAGACCGTCGCCGCGACGCTCCATCCGGCGGGCGAGATCGTTCAGCATGTACGGGATCCAGTCCGCGCTGAACTCGATGATGCCCCACTTCGTGTTGGGGAACCGCTCCGGCAGGCCGGACATGAACAGCGTGTGGAACGCGGAGAGGCCACTGAACTTGTTGCGCTCGAACTGCGTCTCCCGGCTGCCGAAAATGGCGTCCAGTTCGAAACTGCCGGTGCCGGAGTGCGGGCAGATGGGCATGTCCAGCTCCGCCGCCCACTCGTAGACCGGGTAGAAATACGGGTCGTTGATGAGCCTGTTGCCGACCTCGACGCCGCGCAGGTTGATGGCGACCGCGCCGTTGTCCTTCGCGAAGCGCAACTGGCGCTCCGCCTCCTCCAGGTCCAGTACGGGCATCACGGCAGCCCACCGGAAGCGACCCTTGCCTTCCGCATAGATGTCGGCCATCCAGCGGTTATAGCTCCGGCAGAGGGCAACCTCCTCGGCGGGGTTGTTCGTGATGGGTCCCGTCCACATGGAGGGGTAGAGCACCTGCAGGTCAGTGCCGAGCTCGTCCATGTGAGCGATGCGCGCCTGCACGTCCAGCATGAACTTGGAGTCGGTCGGCAGCACGACGTTGCCGATGAAGAGACCGAACTCGCCGCGCGGGCCACCGCCCGGCCACGCCGTCCTGATGGCGCGCCCGCCGATGATCCAGTACTTCATCACCTCGCCGTTCTCGAGCGTCTGGTAGGCCGTGCCCGGCCTGTAGTGACGCTCGGACGGGTCCATGTAGTCCCACGTCTGGTCTATCTCTATGACGTGCGCGTCCGCGTCAATGATGCCCATCGTTTGCCTCCCTCGATTCAGACCGGCAACACCGGCTCTGCCGTTTCCGGCAAAGGTACCTCGAACGCATTCAGGAAACACGCGTTGGTCATGTACTGCCCTGCCAGCGCGATGAGGTCTACCGTCTGCCGCACCCCGAACTGCGCGATGGCCGCATCATACGCTTCCTGCGATACCTTGTGCCCGCTCAGCATCTCCGTCACGAACGTCACGACCGCCGACTCGTCGTCCGCCATCGCGGGGAGCGGCACGCGATCGCGCATCGCGTCCACCAGTTCGGCACTCACGCCGGCCTTCCGGGCCATGGGCGCGTGCGCGTTCCACACGTACGGACAGTCCATCTGGCGTGCCGTCGCGAGAATGGCCAGTTCCTGCACGTTCTGGGGGAGCGTCAACTCCCAGCGCACGTAGTTGCTCAGCGGACGGCGTCGCAGCGCCATCTCCGGGCTCAGCGCCGCGACAGCCCCAGGCCCGAGGGGCACCTGCCCGCCGCTGTCGGCGATCAGCGCGTCGAACGCGTCGCGCAACTCCTCCGCCACCGCGTCTCGCGTTACCTCCGGCAGTCGGGCCATCACGCGCCTCCTTCCTTCTGACGCTCGGCCTCGTGCAGCGCCTCGTGCGCCCGCAGCGTGGTCGGACGTACGTCGCGTCCGCGCTCGGTGCTCAGGCTTATCGAGTGCAGCCACTTCACGTTCGCGCAGGTGTCCACGTCCGCGGTGCCGCACGCAGCCGGGTCCGGGATGAGGAAGCGCACAGGTCCGCCCTTGTCGTGCGGCAGCGGCTCCCCGTCCAGCGCATACAGCAGCAACGCCTGGTCGATGACGGCCGCCAGCGGGATGCTCGCGGCGAAGCCGCCGTCCGCCTCCAGCGTGAGAAACTCCGCGTCCGGCTGCGCCGACGCCGCCTCCAGCACCGACGTGAACCGCACCGCCGACCCCTCGCGTCCGGGCGCGAGGGTCGAAACGTCGTCCACCTGCCCGGGCAGCGCCGCAAGGTCGGCGTGACTCAACTCCAACGGATGCTCCACCAGTCCTGAAACGCTTACCGTCATCGCCTCACTCTCCTTCCTGATGGTCCTCGAACCACTCCGGCGGAACCCGCACCGCGACCATCTCGCCGGTCGCCGTCTCTTCGCCCCCGGAGGTGAGCGAGCAGCTCACCAGCGCCTTGCGACGCACCATCTCCGTCACCCGCGCCCGCATCGTCAGCGGCTGGTCTATCGGCGTCGGTTTCCGGTAGGTCACGTGCAGCGACGCCGTCGCGTACCAGATGACGGGCCCGGAGCCGATCTCCCGTTCCTCGATCCTGTACGCCTCCGCGATCGCCGTCCAGATGCTGTGGCAGTCTATGACGCTGCCGATCATGCCGCCGTAGAGGATGTGCCGCGGCCCTGCGGCGAACTCGGGACGGGGCATCCACGTGCACACCGTCTCGTCGCCATCCCAGTAGCTCCGCAGCTTCAGGCCGTCCTTCGCGTCCGGCCCGCAGCCCCAGCAGTGGTTGCCGGCCAGCAGGTCTTGAAACGCAACGTCACTCACGTATCGTGCTCCTGCAACGAGGGTCGCCCCTAGTCTAAGCCAGTTGGCACGGAACGGGCGCGTCCGCCGTCTGCGCTAGAATGGAGCGCGCCGTGGAACTGGAACCGGGGATACACCAACTCACGTTCGGAAGGGAGCCGCTGCCCGGTTTCCCGCCGCCCAACGCCTACCTCGTCTTCGGCTCGGACACCGCCGTCCTCATCGACACCGGCTGGGAGAACGAGGACGACCACCGCGCCCGCGCCTCCTACATCCGCGAGGTCAACGCGCCGCCCGTCTCCGAGATCGTCATCACCCACCGCCATCCCGACCACGGCGGCGGTGCGCTCCACATGCACCGCGAGACCGGCGCGCCGCTCGCGTGCCACCCCAATGATCGCGAGGCCATCGAGAACGACCGCCTCCACGGCGAGTTGCACGTCGCAGACGACCTCCAGCACGGCGACCGCCGGGAGTTGGGCGGCCTCTCGCTCGAAGCCGTGTGGGCGCCCGGTCACACCTCGGGTTCGCTCGCCCTCTTCGCGCCGGAGCGCAAGGCACTCTTCACCAGCGACACTGTGCTGGCAGTCTCCACCACCAGCATCGGCCCGCAGGACGGCAACCTCGCAGACTACATGCGGACGCTGGAGATGCTGAAGGACGTGGACGCCCGCATCATGTACACCGGCCACGGCGGCCCGGTGAAGCGGCCGAGGGCGCGGCTCAACGCCCTCATCAAACACCGGCACGAGCGTGAGCAGGCCATCCTGAACGCGCTGCGCGATGGCCCGCTCTCGCCCGCCGAGCTCCGGGTGCGCATCTACACGCGCCTCCCCAAGGCCCGCGAGCGCCTCGCCGAGCGGCAGCTCGTCACCACGCTCACCAAGCTCATCGAGGAGCAGGCGGTCGTTGCCGAAGAGAACGACCGCTACGCTCTGCGGTAGAGGGAGAACGGACAGAACGCCATGCGTATCCTCGGCGTCGACCCCGGAACCCAGACGATGGGCTACAGCATCCTCGACCTCGACGACGACGGCGGCACGAGCTGCCTAGCGTGGGGGACGTTCGACGGCGGGCGCTCGAAGGAGATCGCGGAGCGGCTCCACCTGCTCCTCGGCGAACTGCAGGCGCTCGCGGAGCGCTGGGCGCCCGACCAGTTGGCGATAGAGGAGCCGTTCGTCGCGGCGGCGAGGGGCGCGAAGTCCGCCGTCGCCGTGGGGCAGGCGCAGGCCGTCGCCCTGCTCGTGGCTGCGCGCGCCGACATCCCCATCCACCGCTACTCCCCGGCGACGGTCAAGAGCGCGGTCGCCAACTACGGCGCGGGAGACAAGGCGCAGGTGCAGCGCTCCGTCCGCATCCTGCTTGGGCTCGGCGACGAACCGATGGCGGAGGACGCCTCGGACGCCATCGCCATCGCGCTCTGCCACGCACGGACGCTCCGCACCGCCGAGCGGGTGAGGGCGCGATGAGTGTCATCGCAGGCGTCGAGGGTACGGTCGAGGCGAAGCACGCCGACTCCGTTGTCGTGCGCGTCGGCGGCGGCATCCTGCTGCGCGTCTTCGTCCCGGCGCACGATCTCGGCGGACTGCCCGGCGCGGACAGCCCCGTGCGGCTGCACACCCACCTCATCGTCCGCGAGGACGACCTGCAACTGTACGGGTTCGCGTCCGAACACGGACGCCGCCTGTTCGAGATGCTGATCGGCGTGAGCCAGGTCGGCCCGAAGGCCGCGCTCGCCGTCCTGAGCGTGCTGCCGCCGGAAGACCTCGCCACCGCCATCGTCGCGGGCGACGCCACGGCCATCAGCCGCGCGCCCGGGGTCGGCAAGCGCACTGCGGAGCGCATCATCCTCGACCTCAAGAGCAAGCTGGAGGACGAGATCGGCGCGCCGATGGTGACGAGCACAGGCGTCGCCACGACCGCAGGCTCGGCGGGCGACCCGGCGCTGCAGTGGCTCATGGCGCTCGGCTACTCCGCGCTCGAGGCCCGGCAGGCGCTCGCCGCCGAGGACGGCGCAGCGGACGCCCCCACCGACGAGCGCGTCAGGCGCGCGCTCCAGCGCATGGGGGGTGGCTGATGCCATTCGACTTTCCCTTCGACGACTGGGCCGACATCTACGATGCGGTGCATGCCGACCTCACACATGACATCGGCTTCTACGTCGAGCTTGCGCGCGAGTCCGGCGGTCCAGTTCTGGAACTTGGCTGTGGCACGGGGCGCATCAGCCTCGCTATCGCGAAGCAGGGCATCGCCGTGACCGGCATCGACATCTCGCCGCGCATGATCGAGGTCGCGCAGGCCAAGGCCGCGAAGCGTGGACTCTCGGAGCGGTGCGTCTTCCAGTCCGGCGACATGGCGACGGTGCAGCTTGCGGAGCGCTTCCCCCTCGTCATCATGCCGTTCCGCTCGTTCCACAGCATGCTCACGCCGGAGGAGCAGCGGCAGACGCTCGTCCGCGTGCGGGCCCAGCTCGCTTCCGGCGGCGTCTTCGCAATGGACACGTTCAACCCGGACGTCAACTCCCTCGCCGGAGACGAGAAGGCCCGGCTCGCCTACCATATGAAGGACGTCGAGCGCGAGGACGGGGGTACGCTTGTGATCTGGGGGCAGAACAGCTGGGACCCCGTTACCCAGGTGAACGAGATGCGCCTCATCATCGAGGAGGTGAGCGACGAGGGTGTCGTGGAGCGCCGCCTCATACGCGACGTCGAGCAGCGTTACACCTTCCGGTACGAGATGGAGCACCTGCTGGAGCTGTGCGGGTTCGACCTCGAAGCCGTCTACGGCGACTTCGACGGCGGGCCCGTCACCGAGGAAACGGAAGACCTCGTCTGGGTGGCGAGGGCAGCGTAGGAGCACGCCATGGCCGACTACTTCGACCGCATCACGGACAAACAGGCCGACCTCATCCGGCAGGCGCAGCTCTTCTTCGTCGCCACCGCCGACCCCGGCCTGGAACCCGGAGCGAACGTCGGAGCGGTGAATGTCTCGCCGAAGGGTGGCGTGCCGCTCCACGTGCTCGACGAGCATCGCGTCGCCTATCTCGACTACACCGGCAGCGGCAACGAGACGGCGCGACACTCGACGGCGGGCGGCCCCATCACCGTCATGGTCTGCTCGTTCGACCGGGAGGACGCCGCCGTCGTCCGGCTGTACGGCCACGCCACCGTGACGCCGATCGCCGGATCGCCGCTCGCGGAGCGGTTGCTCGCCGCGCCCGCGGAGAACATCGCGCTGCCGGAGCGGCAGGCCATCGTGGTCGACGTCGAGAGCACCGCCACGAGCTGCGGCTACGGCGTGCCGGTGATGACGTTCGACGCGCAGCGCACCGTGCGCGAACGCGGCCGCCGTTACAAGGCGCCCCGGAAGGCCTGATCCCTTCCCCCTTGATGGGGGAAGGCCAGGATGGGGGTGATGCAGTGGGCGTCCACTTTACACCCGCCCCTCGTTAGGCTAGGTTCATCTCGTATCGAGACGGCGCTGGTGTGTCGTGGAGCGAGATCATTTGACAGCCCTCCTGGAAGTGAACGGCCTGCGCACGCACTTCTTCACGTCTGCCGGCGTGGTGAAGGCCGTGGACGGGGTCACGTTCGACCTCATGGAAGGCGAATCGCTCGCCCTCGTCGGCGAGAGCGGCTGCGGCAAGAGCATCACCGCGCTCTCCATCATGCGCCTCATCCCCAGCCCGCCCGGCCGCATCCTGGCCGGCACCATACGCTTCATGGGCGACGACCTGCTCCAGCAGGACGAGAAGACGATGCGCGACATCCGGGGGAACCGCATCGGCATGGTGTTCCAGGAGCCGATGACCTCCCTGAACCCCGTGCTCACGATAGGCCGCCAGCTCACCGAGGCCGTGCAGCGGCACCTCGGCTACGACACGGACACGGCGCACGCCCGCGCGTCGGAGCTGCTGGAGCTCGTCGGCATACCGGACGCCGCCAACCGGCTCCGCTCCTATCCCCACGAGTTCTCCGGCGGCATGCGCCAGCGCGTCATGATCGCCATGGCGCTCTCCTGCAACCCGAAGCTCCTCATCGCCGATGAGCCCACGACCGCGCTGGACGTGACGATCCAGGCCCAGATACTCGAGCTCATCCAGCAGGTGCAGCGGGAGTTGGGCATCGCGGTCATCATCATCACCCACAACCTCGGCGTCGTGGCGCGTTACGTCGACCGCATCAACGTCATGTACGCGGGCCGCATCGTGGAGCGCGGCACGCTGCACCAGGTGTTCGACGAGCCGCAGCACCCGTACACGAAGGGGCTGCTGGCGTCCGTGCCGCGGCTCGACAAGCCGAAGGGCGAGCGCCTCATCCCCATCGAGGGGATGCCGCCCGACCTGAGCAATCTCCCGCCGGGCTGCGCGTTCCGCGAGCGCTGCGCCTACGCCATCGCACGCTGTGAAGACGACGTGCCCGAGGTGCGGCACGTGCGCGGCGCAGGGGTCGAGCACCACGTCGCCTGCTGGGCCGTGGAAACGGGAGGCGCCGCATGACGACTACCGGAGCGGAAACTCCCCTCGTCGAAGTGAGCCGGGTGAAGAAGTACTTCCCGGTCACGTCCGGCATCGTGTTCAAGAAGCGCATCGGCGAGGTCAAGGCCGTGGACGACGTGTCGCTCACGATACAGCGCGGCGAGACGCTCGGCCTCGTCGGTGAGAGCGGCAGCGGCAAGAGCACGCTGGGGCGCTGCATCCTGCAGCTGCACCAGCAGACCGAGGGCGAGGTGAAGTTCGACGGCGTGGAGATGAGCACGCTGAGCGGACGGGAGCTGCGCAACATGCGCAGGCGCATCAACGCCATCTTCCAGGACCCGTACTCGTCGCTCAGCCCCCGCATGACGGCAGCCGGCATCATCGGCGAGCCGGTGAGCGTCCACGGGCTGGTGCAGGGCAAGGCCCGGATGCGGGAGCGCATCCAGGAGCTGCTGGAAGTCGTCGGGCTCAACCCGTACATGGCCGACCGCTTCCCGCACGAGTTCTCCGGCGGCCAGCGCCAGCGCATCGGCATCGCCCGGGCCATCGCGGCGGAGCCCGAGTTCATCGTTGCCGACGAGCCCGTCTCCGCGCTCGACGTCTCGATACAGGCGCAGATCATCAACCTCATGCAGGAGTTGCAGGAGCAGTTCGGGCTCACGTACCTCCTCATCGCGCACGACCTCTCCGTGGTGCGGCACATCTCGGACCGGGTCGCCGTCATGTACCTCGGGCGGCTGATGGAGCTCGCGCCCTGCGACGACCTCTACGAGGACCCGCAGCACCCGTACACCAGGGCGCTGCTCTCCGCGGTGCCGGTGCCTGACCCCGGGGTGGAGGAGGTGCGGGAGCGCATCGTGCTGCAGGGCGATATTCCCAGCCCGCAGAACCCGCCGCAGGGGTGTGTCTTCCACACGCGGTGCCCCATGGCCGTCGACGAGTGCCGCGCCGTCATCCCGCCGCTCAAGGAGACGAGCCCCGGCCACTGGACGGCCTGCATTCGCGTCGGCCCCGGCGCCATCTAAGCCAATCCGCCCGCCGTTCCGCTCATAGTGAGCTTGTCGAACCACCCCGTCATTCCCGCGAAGGCGGGAATCTCACAGCCTCCTGCCCGTCAGGCAGGCACCTCGAGCCCGTACAGCTTCGAGACGTTGTCGCGCACCAGTCTGGCGCGCACGTCCGCGGGCAGGCTGCCCATGTCGCGCGCGACGATCTGCCGCGAGTCCGGCCACGTCGAGTTGCCGTGCGGGTAGTCGCTGGACCACATGCAGTTGTCGGCGCCCCACCAGGAGAGGAGCCTGCCGCCCACCGCGTCGTTGAAGAACGTTGCGTACACCTGCCGGTTGAAGTACTCGCTGGGGAGCATCGTCAGGTCGAGCGCCGCCCGGTCCGTGCCGTGGCGCTGGAAGTAGTAGTCCCACTGCTCCAGGGTGAACGGGAGCCAGCCGATCTCGTTCTCGACGAGCACCAGCTTGAGGCGGGGGAAGCGCTCCAGCACGCCGGAGAAGATGAAGTCGTACAGGGCGTCCATGGCGTAGACGAGCTTCAGGTTGACGCTCGTCCGCTCCTGTTCGATGCCCCGCTCGCCCTGGCCGAACGACTGCCGCAGGTTGTAGCCGTGGCCGCTGAGGATGTGCAGCGAGACCGGCATGTCCAACTCCTGGGCGCGCGCCCACAGGGGATCGTAGTGGCGCGACGTGAAGGGAAGCGCAGGGTCCGGGACCTGCCACACGATGACTCCGGCCATGCCAGCCTTGCGGCTGCGCTCCATCTCCGCGACCGCCGCCTCGATCCGGTACGTCGAGAGCAGGGCGAGGCCGATGAGCCTGTCCGGCGCCGCCGAGCAGTAGTCCGCCAACCAGTCGTTGTAGACCCTGGCGCACGCCTCTTCGAGGTCACGGTCGCCGAGGACGAGCGTCTTCAGGCCGTGCGTCGGGTACAGCACCTCGGCGCTGACGCCGTCGCGGGCCATCTCGCTGACCCGCTCCCACTTGTCCATCCCGCCGGGAGCGTCGTTCCTTCGTGCTCCTCCGAGGTCGGGAGCGCGGTCGCGGAGCGCCTTGGGCAGGTTCTCCCTCCAGAGGCCCGCGGGCTCGATCACGTGCGAGTCGGACGAGATGAGCACCTCGTCGACCGCAGGGCCGGCCTCGGGAGCATAGGTCCGTTCGAGGATCCCCATGACAAGCCTCCTCCTTCATCAAGGGTGGGCCTGGTTCATCGCTGGCGCGAGTGTACCGCAGCGGCGGATGACTCACGATGAGGCAGCATATGACCGGCGATGAGCACGGCCTGCGCGCGTTTGACCGCAGATGCACAGGGATGGCCACGCCGCTGCATTCCTGCGGGTGGGTCGTCAGGCGTGCGCCGCGAAGAATTGTGGCTCATTCCTGCTCATGCAGGCTCATCGCACCTCTGACGAACGCGTCCCCCGCGCCGGGTGGGACAGCCCCCCTTTCTTCCCAGCGGTGACATTTGGTGACATTCGGTGACACTGCACTCCTGAACGCACCAGACGGTCCGCACCGGTTCCCTGCTTTGCAGCCGGAACCATGGTAGGACGGACAGGGGCAACCGCGTAAGGGGCGCGTGTCACAAGCCCCGTCTTTCCAGCGAAGGCTGGAATCCAGAAGGCCGCGCCAGCGCGGTAAAGGCGAACCGGACGTGGGGCGCAGCCCCGTCTTTCCAGCGGAGGCTGGAATCCAGATGGCCGCGAGGCCATGCGGTGGTGGAGGGGACGGGCGTCAGCCTATCTCATCGTAGAGGTCCCGCCACTCAGGGTTCGACTCCTCGATAAGTCTCATCTTCCAGTTCCGTTGCCACGCCTTGATCGCCTTCTCACGCGCGATGGCGCTCACCATCGTCTCGTGCTGCTCGTACCACACGAGCGCATGCACGGCGTACCTGCTCGTAAAGCCGTCACCGAGACCCTGCTTGTGCTGCCAGATACGCTGAGGAAGGTTGGAGGTGACGCCGGTGTAGAGCGTGCCGTTGCGCTGGCTGGCGAGGATGTAGACGCAGGGGCGCAGAGGCTCTCGGCGGGGATAGTTGTAGGTCATGGCGAGGAGTTAGACGAAGCATCCTGCTTCGAGCGGCTCTCTGCGAGCCGCAGTGTGCGCTGACGCGCACGCCT
Organism: Dehalococcoidia bacterium; assembly: GCA_965206315.1. GTDB lineage: Bacteria > Chloroflexota > Dehalococcoidia > Lucifugimonadales > Australimonadaceae > Bin16. Next base: position 1,691,609 of record OZ242210.1, on the reverse strand, counting down.
GAATTCCAGCCTGCGCTGGAAAGACGAACCCGCCCCCCACGCCTGAACGCGGTATCAGTTACACTGATACTCCACAGCCCCTGTTACTGGAGCGACGTATGACGACCCGCCAGCGCATGGCCCCTCTCCGCTACGACCCGCGCGAGATAGACCGCAAGTGGCAGCAGCGGTGGGCCGACGACAACCTCTACCAGGTGAACGACGACGACCCCCGGCCACGGTGGTACGCCCTCACCATGTACCCCTACCCCTCCGGCGACCTCCACATCGGCCACTGGTACGCCATGGCTCCGTCCGACGCCCACGCCCGCTTCATGCGCATGCGCGGCTACAACGTGCTGCACCCCATGGGGTTCGACGCGTTCGGCCTCCCGGCGGAGAACGCCGCCATCAACCGCGGCATCCACCCGTCCATCTGGACGATGGGGAACATCGACCGCATGCGCGACCAGCTCCGCTCAATGGGCACGGTCTACGACTGGGACCGGGAGGTTGTCACCTGCCAGCCGGACTACTACGCCTGGAACCAGTGGTTCTTCCTCAAGATGTACGAGCAGGGCCTCGCCTACCGCGCATCCGCCCCCGTCAACTGGTGCCCCACCTGCCAGACCGTGCTCGCCAACGAGCAGGTGGTCGACGGCAAGTGCGAGCGCACCAGCGACGTCGTCATCCGACACGAGATGGACCAGTGGTTCTTCCGCATCACCGACTACGCCGACGAACTGCTCGACTTCTCGGGCGTCGTCGACTGGCCCGAGCGCATCAAGACGATGCAGACGAACTGGATAGGCCGCAGCGAGGGAGTCGACATCTCGTTCGACATCTCGGAGTACGGCCTCGAAGAGCGCGAGATCACGACGTTCACCACGCGCATCGACACCATCTTCGGCGTCACGTTCGTCGTCCTCGCGCCCGAGCACCCGCTCGTCGAGCGGCTCACGACGCCGGAGCAGCGCGGCGCCGTCGAGGCGTACGTCGCTCGCGCCCGCGAGGCCACCGAGATCGACCGGCTCTCCGTCGAGCGCGAGAAGACCGGCGTCTTCACCGGCTCCTACGCCGTCAACCCACTCAACGGCGACCGCGTGCCCATATGGGTGGGCGACTACGTGCTGCTCACCTACGGCACCGGCGCGGTGATGGGCGTTCCCGCCCACGACTCCCGCGACTTCGACTTCGCGCTGAAATACGGGCTGGAGATCCGCGTCGTCGTCGCGCCGCCGGGCTGGAACGGCGCCCCGCTCCGGGAGGCGTGGGTCGAGAAGAGCGGCTCGCAGGTCAACTCCGGGCAGTTCAACGGCATGCCGAACGCGGAGGGGTACGAGGCGATCGCCGACCACGTCGAGCAGCAGGGCTGGGGCAGGCGCGCCGTCGGCTACCGGATGCGCGACTGGCTCATCAGCCGCCAGCGCTACTGGGGCACGCCCATCCCCATCGTCTACTGCGACGACTGCGGCGCGCAGCCCGTGCCGTACGACCAGCTCCCCGTCGTGCTGCCGGACGACGCCCAGTTCAAGCCGACCGGCGAGTCGCCGCTCCGCTACCACGACGGCTTCCTGCACACGACCTGCCCCCGCTGCGGCGGTCCCGCGATCCGCGAGACCGACACGATGGACACGTTCGTGGACTCGTCGTGGTACTTCCTGCGCTACGTCAGCCCGGACTTCGCCGACGGCCCGTTCGACCCCGCGCGCGTCGGCTCGTGGAATCCGGTCGACCAGTACACGGGCGGCGCGGAGCACGCGGTGATGCACCTGCTCTACGCCCGCTTCTTCACCAAGGTCGTTCGCGACCTCGGCCTCATCGACTTCGGCGAGCCGTTCCTCCGCCTCTTCAACCAGGGCGTCGTGCTCTCCGACCACATGAAGATGAGCAAGAGCCGCGGCAACGTCGTCGCGCCTGACGAGTACGTGCAGGAGCTGGGCGCGGACGTCGTGCGCCTCTACCTGATGTTCATGGGCCCGTGGGAGGGCGGGGGCGACTGGAGCGACTCCGGCATCAACGGCGTCGCCCGATGGGTGAACCGCTTCTGGGACCTCTGCCTGCGGGACACCGACGCGCTGCCCGAGTCCGAGGGCGCCTCCGACCGCGCCGTCGTTCGCAAGACGCACCAGACCATCCGGTCGGTCATCGAGGGGCTGGAGCGCTTCAAGTACAACACCGCGCTCGCCGCGATGATGGAGTTGACCAACGAGATGTCGCCCGCCTACGAGGCCGGGACCGTCTCGCGCCGCGCGTGGAACGAGGCGGTCGAGTCGCTGCTGCTGCTGCTCGCGCCGATGGGGCCGCACCTCGCCGAGGAGCTCTGGGAGCGCACCGGGCACGGGTACAGCGTCCACAACCAGCCCCTGCCGGAGTGGGACGAGGCGCTCGCCGCCATCGAGGAGGCGACGCTCGTCGTGCAGGTGAACGGCAAGGTGCGCGACCGCATCGCCGTCCCCGCCTCGATCTCCGAGGGCGACGCGAAGGAGGCCGCGCTCACCTCGCAGAAAGTGCTCGCCTGGACGGACGGCAAGAGCGTGGACAAGGTCGTCTTCGTCCCCGGCCGCTACCTCGTCAGCGTCGTCGTCAAGGACTGATCGGGAGGAAGTGTCATTCCTCGACTCCGCTGCGCTCCGCTCGGAATCTCTCGGGCAGGCGTCTGCCCTCACGAACGTTCCCCGAGAGATGCTTCGACTTTGCCTCAGGCTCCCGCCTTCGGCTCCGCTCAGCATGACAAGGAGAGAGGTGGGCGGAGACCCCACCCACGATGAATCCTATCGAGCGGCGCAGGTTCCAGATGCTCGTGCGGGGGATGCTGCCCGCCCCGTTCGTCTACGTCGCCGTCGCCGTGATCTACTTCGCACTCGTCGACAGCGAGCCGTTCTTCGGCACGCGGCTCGCGACCATCGTGGCGATCGTCACGGGCATCGCCGTGCCTGTCGCCTCGCTCCTCGTCACCGCGAACGCCCTGGCGAGCCAGCGGGCTCCCGCAGGTCTCGCGCAGACGCTCCTGCTGCTGGCGCACGCCCCCGGCATCGTCGGGTTCGTGCTCACGGTGGGCGCGGACCAGCTCTGGTACTCGCTCGCCCTAGGTGCGGAGGGTTTCGCCATCCTGCTTGTCATCCGTTCGCGGCTGGGCGGGTAGCCCGCGGCAAAGATAAGAGCGTCTACAATAGGGACACGTCCCGCGATGTGGGCAAGTGCACTATGTACATCAGCAAGCTTCACCTACAGAACTGGCGAAACTTCAGAGACTTCAGAGCAGATCTCCGTCCACGAGTATTTGTCATCGGCCCCAACGCGGTGGGCAAGTCCAACCTGCTGGATGCCGTTCGCTTCCTCCGGGATATTGCGGCGCCTGGTGGGGGACTAAGTACCGCAGTGAACAGCCGTGGGGGGCTGTCCCTTGTGCGTTGCCTCTACGCACGCCAGCGCCCTGACATTGAGTTTGAGGTCGAAATCGCCGACGACAGCGGCAAGTGCCAGTGGCTTTACGCACTCCGGATACGGCAGGACAATAACCGCCGACCGAAGGTTGCGTCCGAGATCGTGCGCAATGCTGATGGGGAATTGGTCATCAGTCGCCCGACGCCTGAAGACATAGCAGACGATGCCCGCCTGATACAAACTGCCCTCGAACAGGTTTCTGCAAATAGGGATTTCCGTCCCGTTGCGGAGTTCTTCCAGTCGGTCTCCTACCAGCACCTCGTGCCTCAAGTCGTGCGTGACCCGCAGAGTTTCTCTTCTGGTGGCGGGGCGGTCGTGAACGATCCCTTCGGGCGAGACTTTCTCTTGCGTGTCTACAACACGCCGAAGAACACTCGCAGGGCACGTCTGAAGAACATCACTGCGGCTCTGAAGGCAGCGATTCCGCAACTCGCCGAGCTCGACCCTGAGATGGATAACAACGGAGTGCCTCACTTAGTGGGGTCCTTCATGAACTGGCGGCCTCAGGCTGCGAAGCAGAATGAAGCGCATTTCTCGGACGGGACGTTGAGGCTGCTGGGGCTGCTCTGGTCTGCCTTTGAGGGTGACGGCCCACTGCTGCTTGAGGAACCGGAACTATCCCTGCACCCTGAAATCGTTCAGAAGATTCCTGCGATGTTCCGGGCGGCAGCAAGGGCACGCAAGCGTCCTCGCCAAGTCATCACCTCCACCTACTCCCGCGAAATGCTGGATGACCCCGGTATAGGGGCCGACGAAGTCCTAGTGCTTCGGCCAGACAAAGAGGGGACGCAACTCGCTCCTCTCGAAGAGGCCGACAAGGTGTTGCTGGGAGAGGGCATGACCGTTGCGGACGTACTCCTTCCCAAAGCAGCTCCGCTCGCGTCAGGCCAGTTCATCTTTGCATGACCCTGTTCACACCCCATCCGCTCCGCATACTCGCGGAGGGCAACTTGGAAGAAGCCGTAGCCCGGCGAGTTGCTCTGGAATGCGGATTCTTCGTAGACGAGGTATTCGGAAAGCAGGGCTGGTCCTATGTGCAAAGCCGCATTCGCGCGCTCAACAAGGCCGCCGCAGTAGTCCCGCACCTCGCACTCGTGGACTTCATGGATGTCCGTCCACGCCCTGACTGCCCCGCCTCTCTCGTTGGTGAATGGCTGCCCGACCGACACGCCAACATGTTGTTCCGCGTGGTAGTACGCGAGATCGAGAGTTGGCTCCTCGCCGACCGCGAGGGAGTAGCCAAACTGCTCCATGTCTCGATGAGCCGTGTGCCTAGGCTACCGGAGGAGGAACCTGATCCTAAACGCACCCTCGTCAACTTAGCTAGGCACTCGCGCAGTCGCCAAGTACAGGAGGCGCTCGTGCCGAATGCCGGGTCGACAGCGCAGGTCGGCCCTGACTACAACGCTTTCTTGGAACATTTCATCGTCTATGTGTGGAACCCCACTGCGGCAAGAGCCACCACCCCTAGCCTCGACAAGTGTCTGAGGCGCCTAGAGGAACTCCGCGCCCGGCTGGGGCAGGAGTAGGCAGGCTACTCAGGGCGCAGCAGCCAGAGGCGCGCGGACGGGTGCGGCTCGGATGTCTCCGCCTCGACGCGCAGTCCCGACTCCGCGAACACCCAGCGCCAGTCGTCCAGCGTGTACTTGTTGTGGATGCGGAACTGCTCCAGCGCCCGCTCGTACCGCAACTCCTCCGGGTCGCCCGGCTCGACGAGGCGGCGCGCGATGTAGTCCCGCATCGGCTCCCGGAACCAGTCGAACAGCATGATGCGGCCGTCCGGCTTCAGCACCCGCGCGGCCTGCTCCCGCAGGAACGTGAACGGGTCGTCGAACGTATGGAGCACCGCCGCTATCGTCAGCAGGTCGACCGACCCGTCGTCGTAGGGCAGCGGCGCGCTCTCCACGTTCGCCAGCACGAGCGACGGCACCGGCCCGGCGTAGTCGAGCGTTCGTGCGTTCTCGACCATCGCCTCGTTGGAGTCGACACCGTGGAGCGTCGCGCCCGGCAGCCGCTCGGAGAGGTCGCGCAGGAAGAGGCCGGGCCCCGGCCCCACGTCCACGATCACCGGCGCGGCAGGGAGCCTGGGCGCGACCTGCTCGTCCCAGAAGCGCCAGAAGCCGTCGTTGAAGCGCACCGTGTAGCGCTCGATCTGGCGGCGCAGGGCGCGGTCGTCCCGTTGCGTCATCGCGGCACTCCCGCGAGGGCGACGTGGCTGGTGCGGGGATGCGCCTCGCCGACGAGGTCGAACCCGCCCTCCGCCAGCAGCCACCGCCACTCGTCCGTCGTAAAGCGGTTGTGGAACGGCTGCAGGCCCATCAGCGCCGCCGGATCGTCGCCGAACCCGCCGCGGCCCTCGATGTAAGCCGGAAGCGCCTGCCGCTTCCAGTCGAACAGCAGGTAGACCCCGCCGGGCCGGAGCATCCGGCGCACCTCGGCGAACAACACGAAGGGGTTGTCGAGGAAGCAGGTCACGTTGGCGGAGATGCAGAGGTCGAGCGACGCGTCCTCCACGGGATACGGCGCGTGGCTCAGATCGTGCAGCGTGAACGACGGCGCAACGCCTGCGTAATCGAGCCCTTTTGCGTTCGCGAGCATCGCCTCGGATACGTCCACACCGCACAGCGTGGCGTCCGGCAGGCGCGACGACAGCTCCTGCAGCAGCAGCCCGGCCCCACAGCCGAGATCGGCTACGGCGGGAGCGTCGCCGGTGCGCGGGCGCACCCGGGACTCGAAGAATTCCCAGAACGCGAGCGGGTAGCGGCGTCCGAAGTCCGACGACATCCGCTCCACCATCGCGCTCTGGTTCCAGCGGGAATCGGTGGTCATGCCGCGGCTACGCCTCCATGTTGACGGTGACGCCCTGCTCCTTGAAGACGTCGCTGGCGGCCTGCATGGCGTTGAACGCGGCGGGCAGACCGGCGTACGGGATCGCCTGCAGGAAGACCTCCGCTATCTCCTCCGGCGTGATGCCGAGGTGCAGCGCATAGCGGGTGTACGCCCCGACCTGCGGCGTGCGCCCCAGCGCCGTCATCATGCCGAGCACGATCATGCAGCGCGTCCTGAGGTCGATGCGCTCCCGCGACCATATCTCGCCGAAGTTGAAGCCGATGACGAAGTCCTCCAGCCCGGGGACCATGTCCAGCCCGGCGGCGTTGCCGGTGCTGCGCGAGCCCTCCGAGCCGCTGATCGCCTTCCGTACCGCGCGTCCCCGCGCCTTGCTCTCCTCCGCCTGGTGCAGCGTCATGGGCAGTCCTCCTGTCAGTGAGACGTGTGTGCCGACGAACGTCGGCGAGGCGATGCTACACGAGACGGCGCGCCTTCGGCGCGTCAGGAGAGCGAGAACGTCGAGCCGTTCGGGCCGCGCGTGACCTCGATGCGCACCGGGAACGCCTCCTTGACGTCGTCCATGTGCGTGATGACGAGGATGCGCTCGAACCGGTCCTCGATGGCCTGTATGACCTCCAGGATGCGGTCGCGCCCTTCGGCGTCCTGCGTGCCGAACCCCTCGTCGATGAAGAGCGTGGGCAGCGGCGCTCCGGAACGCCACGCGAGCACCTTGCTGAGCGCGATGCGCACGGCGAAGTCGATGCGGAAGCGCTCGCCGCCGCTGAACATCTCGTAGGCGCGGGAGCCGAGCTCGTCCGCGATGACGATCTCGAGCGTCTCGACCACGTCACCGCCGCTCCTGCGCTCCTTCTGCGTCTCCAGCTTCAGCGTCATCCTGCCGTCCGTCATCCGGCGCAGCAGGTCGTTCGCCTCGTCCTCCAGGCGCGGAATGGCGGCCTCCATCAGGAGCGCCTGCACGCCGCCCTTGCCGAACGCGAGCGCCAGCTCCGCGTAGGCGCTCGCTTCGCCGATGAGCGTTTCCCGCTGGGTCTCGGCGCGCGCAAGGTCGGCGGCGGCCTGTTCGATCTGCAGCATCTCGTTCTCCAGCGAGCCCTTGCGGGCCTGGAGACTGTCGCGCGCCGCCGACGCAACACGCAACTCCTCCTCGACCTGCCCGCGCTGCGCCTTCCACGACGGCAGTTCCGCCAGCTCCTCCGCTATCGCAGCGCTCGCCTGCTCGGCGCGGGCAGCGTCATTCGCCGCCTCCGTCGCCCGGGCGCGGGCACGCTCGAGGGCCGCAGTGTCGTCATCCATCCGTTCGCGCGCCGTGGCGAGCGCCAGCCGCTCCTCTTCCCAGTGAACGAGCTCCTGCACCTGCGCCTCGGCAGCATTGAGCGCAGCCGGGTCGAACAAGAGCACGGCAAGCCGTTCCCGCAACCCTTTCGCCGCCGCCTGCTCATCCTGCGCGTACGCCCCGTTCGCAAGCGCGGCCTCATTCTGCCGGAGCAGAGGCACGGCCTGCTTCAACTGCTCCACGGCCCGCTCCGCCTCCTCCCGCTGCACGTTCAGACGGCTCTGCTCCCCGGCGATACGCTGCTGCTCGGCGGCCAGTTCGCGCTGCGCGCGCTCCGCGCCTGCCGCGGCCTCGCCTGCCTGCCGCTCCAGCTCCTCCGCACGCTGCTTCTGCATCTTGTGACGCTGAAGCAGCCCCTCTATCTCGCTCTCGTAGGCTGTGCGAATGCGCGCGACGCCGTCCGGTCCCAACTGAGTGCTACAGAGCGGGCAAGTTGTGCCGTCCGCGTGCTCGTGGTCGAGCACGTTGAGTTTGCTCCTCAGCTCTCTGCCATTCTGTTCCACCTGCTCGTTGTCCAGACGGAGCGTCTGCACCTCGAGTTCGAGTTGCCGCCGCGACTCCTCAGCCTGCGCCGCGTCGTTCCGGCGGCTCTCCATCGCCGCCTGACGCTCGGTCAACTCGTCCTGCGCACGCTGGAGCGACGGCAGCGACTCCGCCCTCGGCGTGAGCTGGGTGTCGACGTGTTGCCGCTGCGACTGGACGTCGCTCTCCAGCCGTGCGCGGGCCTGGCCTATCGCGTTCTCCAACGGCGCGAGTTGCGTCCGGAGTGCGTACGCCTGCTGTGCTGCCTCAGCCAGCGACCGCGCATGTTCACGCGCGCCCTGCAACGCGGCGACCCCCTGCTCGATCTCGCCCGCGCGCTCGATGGTGCGCTGCCAGCCGACCAGGCGCTGGTTGAGGGTCGCAGCTTCCGCCTCCTCGCCGGCCTGCCTCTGGCGCGCGCGTTGCGCTGCGGCGTCCTGCTCGTCCCGCTCCGCCTGCCGCCGTTCGAGGTGCGCGACCTTGTCGCGGAGGAGCTGCAGTCGCTCCGTGAGGCCGTTCACGTACGTTACCGCCTCGGCGAGCTCACGTTCGGCTTCGGTCAGCGCCGCGCGCGTCTCGCCGGCCTTCGCGGCACGCTCGCGCAGGCGGTCGATGTTGAGCGCGGTGGCGTCGAGCTTCGCCCGTGCGTCGCGTCCCCGGAGACGAGCGCGCTCCGAGAGTTCGTCGTACCGCCCGAGGCCGAGCACCTTGGAGAGCACTTCCTTGCGCTCGCCGGGAGTGGCCATCGTGAACTCGTCGGCGCGTCCCTGCACGAGGAACGCGCTGTTGACGAATGTCCCGTAGTCCATGTTGATGAGGCGTTCGATCCTCGCCTGGGTCTCCCGGATGGTGTCTCCGGTGCCCTCTGTCCCCGCCGTGGTGAACTCTCCGCTAGCAGTTTGGACCGCCAACTCCAACGAACTCTGGGCGTTGCGCCTCGCCTGGGAGTAGCGACGGGAGACCCGGTAGCGCTCGCTGCCGACGTCGAACACCAGCTCGACCCGCATCTCGGTCTGGCCGTGGTGCAGGAGCTGCTCGTGCCGCTGGCCGCGCGCCTTCCCCCAGAGCGCCCACGTGACGGCGTCCAGCAGCGCGGACTTGCCGTTGCCGTTCGGCCCGCAGAGGCACGCAACGCGGATGCCCTCCAAGTGGAGCGTGGGGGCGGCGTCGCGGTAGGAGAGGAAGTTGGAGAGTGAGAGGCTTATCGGGAGCAAAGCAGCCTCGCGACAAGGGATGGCAGGATTCTAGCAGCGCGCGACGCCCCTACGGACGCCAGCCCGCCTCCCGCGCGAGGCGCTCCAACTCGCCGTCCTCGTCAATGACCGCAACACGGTTGAGGAACTCAGCGAGGCCGCTGGAACCGGCGCGTATCGTACGCAATTGCGCCTCGATGGGGTTCTCGTACGACACCGCTCCGCTGTCCGCATACGTGCCGTGGAACGCGAACCACGCCGTGTTCAGCTTGCGGATGTTGTGGCCCTGCTCCACGAACCGGAGCCGCCGCTCCTCCATGTACGCCTCCGCCTCCGCGACCTTCCCTTCCTCCAGCAGCTCCTCCAAGTGCGTGCGCGTCTGCCGCATCTCGTGCCTGAAGTCAAACACGCCGGGCTCCGGCGTGGGTCTGGGCTCGCCGACCTTCGGCGGCTGCCATGGCTCGCGCATCACGACCTCGCCGGTCAGCAGGTACAGCGCGCGGTCGCTCAACTCCTCCGCCGCGATATTGGACACGGTCTCGTTCACGCTCGTGAGCTCGCCGCCCGCGAACCAGGCGCGCCCCAGCGGGCGGAAGATGAGCCAGTGGTGCATCCACTCGTGGCTGGCGACCGAGAGAGCGCCTCTGAGCGAGGTGTCCGGCGTCACCTGTGCCGGGTACGTCGCCACCCCGCCGATGCGGGCGACGATCGCCGAGATGTTGTCGTCGAGCGACTCCACCTTCCGCTCCAACTCGTCCTGCTCCGGCAGGCTGATGTCGGAAGTGAGCAGACGGTCGTCCAGCCGGACGATGGCGTCGCGCGGCGAGCGCACCAGCACGTGGCCGCCCTCCTGGAACGCGAAGTCCACAGGAGGCCAGCGCACCGGACCGAAGCGTGCGATGACGCCCAGATCGTCGGCGCTCTGCGATATCGCACCTTCCAACGTCTCTTCCACCAGCGGGGACAGTTCCGCGCGGCGGCGCTCCAGCCGTTCTCTCTCCGCCTCCAGAGCCGCGACCTCGGCATCCGGCGCCCCCTCCGCGAGGACGCGCTCGATCTCCCGCCGCTTCGCGTGCAGCTCCCCGCTCACACGGAAGAACTCCTGCGTCCGCTCCAGCCGTTCCTCCGCGTCCGGCCTGCCGAAGACGCCCACGGCCAGGTTGAACCACTTGTCCGGGAAGTGGACTATCTCCCAACGCAGGATGTCCTGCTCATAAGGAGCGGAGGTGCGGTGCAGCTGCTCGACGGAATCGCCGCGTCCTATGCCCGCGGCGATCAGAAGCATGGCCGCCAACGCCCACAGACCGAGCGTAAGGTTATCTGTCAGTGCACGCATCAGCCCGCCTCAACCCCGCCTCGCGGTTCCCTGCACTCTGCCGTTTGTGCATTGCACGTTCATGGCCTGATAACTATTATGCGCTGCACAACCCACTCCGGCGTTATAGGGGAGGCGCCTATCGTGGACCAATTCACGACGCAGCAGATCCGCAACGTAGTACTCCTGGCGCACTCAGGCGCCGGCAAGACGTCGCTCGCCGAAGCGATGCTCCACGCGACCCAGGCCATCAACCGCCCCGGGCGTGTCGAGGACGGCAACACCGCCTCCGACTTCGAGCCTGAAGAGCATCGCAGGCAGACCAGCCTGCAGCTTGCAGTGCTCCCGTGCGTCTGGAAGGGCGTGAAGATCAACGTGATCGACACCCCCGGCTACGCGGACTTCCTGGGCGAGACCGTCTCCGCGCTACGCGCCGCCGACGCCGCGGTGATCGTCCTCTCCGCCCCCAGCGGCGTGGAAGTCGGCTCGGAGATCGCGTGGCAGCGCGTCCGCGAACTGGGCATCCCCACCATCGTCTTCGTCAACAAGATGGACCGCGAGCATGCCGACTACGAGGCCACGATGGCCCAGGTCCGCTCACGGTTCGGGAGCCGGTGCGCGCCCATCAACCTCCCCATCGGCGCGGAGTCCTCTTTCAGCGGCGTCGCCAGTTGCGTCTCGGGCAGCGCACCCGCCGGGATGGAAGACGCCATCGCAATGGCGAAGGACCAGCTCGGTGAGGCTGTAGCCGAGACCGACGACGACCTCACGATGAAGTTCCTGGACGAAGGTGAGCTCAGCGACGAGGAGATAGCCCAGGGCCTGAGCATCGGCGTCCGGACAGGGCAGACCGTCCCCGTGCTGGCCGGCTCTTCCACCACCGAAGTGGGTATCGGAGAGCTGATGGACGCCATCGTGAGCTACATCCCCTCCCCTGCCGACGTACCGGCCGTGAAGGGCACGAAGGGCGGCGCGGAGGTGGAACTGACCGCCGACGCGAACGGCCCGCTCGCAGCCTTCATCTTCAAGACGACCGCCGACCCGTTCGTCGGCAAGCTCTCGTTCTTCCGGGTGATGAGCGGCACGCTCTCCGCGAACAGCGAGGTATTCGACAGCGGATCGGGCGAGACCGAACGCATCGGGCAGGTGTTCGTTCCCGTGGGCAAGAAGCAGGAGAGCGTCGCGAGTCTCGCCGCCGGCGACATCGGCAGCGTCTCCAAACTGGCGCATGCCGTCACCGGCGACACGCTCACCTCCAAGGCGGACCCCGTATCGCTGCCGCGCGTGGAGTATCCGGAGCCCGTCTTCCGCATCGCCGTGCACCCAAAGAGCAAGGCCGACCTGGAGAAGCTCTCCTCGTCGCTTGCGCGGCTTACGGAAGAAGACCCGTCGCTGGTGCTGAACCGCGATCAGGCAACGGCGGAACTGGTGATCGCAGGCCAGGGCAACACGCACGTGGAAGTGATGGCGGAGCGCGCGAAGCGGAAGTTCGGCGTCGAGCTGGAGCTCGCGGCGCCGCGCGTGGCGTACCGCGAGACCATCTCCCGGATAACAAACGTCGAATACAAGCACAAGAAGCAGACGGGCGGCCACGGCCAGTACGGGCACGTGTTGCTCCGGCTGGAGCCCCGCGGCAGGGGCGAAGGCTTCGAGTTCGCCTCCGAGGTCGTCGGTGGGAACGTGCCGCGCGAGTACATCCCCGCCGTAGAGAAGGGCATACACAAGACGATGGAGGAGGGCGCTCTCGCGGGCTTCCCCATCGTGGACGTGAAAGTCGTCCTCACGGACGGGAGTTCGCACTCCGTGGACTCGTCCGGCCAGAGTTTCGAGATAGCCGGCAGCATGGCGATGAAGAAGGGAGTCGTCGAAGCCTCCCCCACGTTGCTCGAGCCGGTGATGCGAATGGCCATCGAGACGCCGGAGCAGTTCGCCGGCGCGGTGGTCAGTGATCTGAATACACGGCGCGCGCACATATCGGGCATGACCCCGGTGAGCGGCGTCGCATACATCGAGGCCGAGGTGCCTCAATCGGAGGCGCAGCAGTACTCCACCCACCTGCGCGCACTCACACAGGGACGCGGGACCCTCTCCATGCAGTTCAACCATTACGGCGAGGTTCCGGCGCACCTGACTCCGAAGATCGTGGAGGAGTCTCAGGAGCTGGCCAGGGCTTAACTGCCTCAGGCCGTTTTCTCTCGCGCGCCCTGGCAAGCTGAGGGCGCCGCCACCGCTATCCCCCGGCGGACAGGCATCTATAGCACGACGCTGAAGGAGCGTGCCATGCAAGGAGTGATTCTCGCTGCCGGCGATGGCGGCAGACTCCGGCCATTCACGTACCGGACGCCGAAGCCGCTGATCCATCTCAGAGAGCGCCCGCTCATCTGGTACCCGCTTACCGCGATGGCTGAGGCGGGGATCCGGGAGGTCGGTATCGTCGTCGGCTATCAGAAAGAGCAGATCATGGAGGGGCTCACGGATTGGGCGCCGAAGGGCGTGCGGCTGGAGTTCATCCACAACCCGGAGTTCGAGGGCGGCAACGCGGTCTCTGTCCGAGCCGCGCGGGACTTCGCGGGTGGCGGGCCGTTCATGCTCGCCATGAGCGACCACATCATCGAGCCGGGCGTTGCCGTCCGGCTGACGGGAGAGTGCGAGCACCCGGCGATGCTGGGCGTGGACTCGGCTGCGTCGATGGAGAGCCAGTTGAGCGACGCTACGAAGGTGCTGGTGGACGACGACGGCTTCCTCCGGCGCATCGGCAAGGAACTGCGGCGCTGGAACGCCGTGGACATCGGCGTCTTCGTATTCCAGCCGTCCATCTTCGCCACCCTGGACCTGCTCTATGCCAGGGAGGGCGCCGCGCTGGAGCTGAGCCGCGTGATGCAGCACCTCGCGAACGAGCCCTGCGGGGTCACGACGCGAGACATAGAGGGCCTCTTCTGGACCGACATCGACACCCTCGCAGACTTCAAGAGCGCCTATGACCACCTCAACTCCGCCACAGACCTCGCCGTATGACGGGCTGGGCGCGCGGGTGATGCCTTGTTCAACGGCTGCACGACCACGCGCATCTTCTGCCGTCCCAACTGTCCGCCGGGCCGCCGTACGAGGCCGGACCACCGCGTCACCTTCGCGGACGAACGCGAGGCAGCCGTGGCGGGGTACCGCCCGTGCCGCGTCTGCACGCCGCTGGACGGCCCGCCCGGCCCCTGGGTGAGCAAGCGAGATCGCCGTTAGCTCAAACCGCGCTCCCGTCTTGCCTCCTCTTGCGTGAGGATGCCCGCCTGCACGAGCGCCACCTGACGCTTCGTGCGCTCGCTCTCCGTCTCCGACAGCGCCTCGACCTGCGTGAGGTCGAACGCCACGGACAGTCCCCGCGCCGACGGGCCGAGCCTCGGTATCAGCCCCTCGTTGATCGCGCCCGCGAGGAACGTCAGCTCCGGGACCATCGTCTTCTCCCAGAACATGCGGCGCGCCTCCCGCACGTTATTGAGCGTCGCGTGGCTGAAGTCCTCCAGCAGCGGCAGCGGGACGCCGTACACGCGTGCGACGCCCTCGAGGCTCCACCGCAGTCCGGCGAGCCACTCCATATCGCGCTGGTCCAGCCCCAGTCGCTGCACCTCCCAGGCGTCGCCGGTGACGAGAGGACGATGCGCTCGGCCCGGCCCGGCGTGGCGGGCTTCCAGCCTCGAATAGAACTCGGTGATCTGCCCGTCGGTGACGGGCCCGGTCGCACGGAAGACGAGGTCCTGCGGCTGAGCGCCGTTGCGGAAGAACTCGCGGTTGAACCGCAGCGCGTCCATGCCCATGTCGGCGGTGAGCCGCGCGGCTGCCATCGGCGCAAACCCGGCGAACTCCTCCAGCGGGTTGAAGTAGCGGAACCAGACCACCTCCTCCGGCAGGAGGGCCGTCTCCCGTCCCCGCTCCTCGTAGACGAACCCCGCGACGTACCGCTCCGGGTCGCGCACGATCCGCACACGGTCGGGCCGCAGCGCCCATATCTCGTCCGGCACGGCGGACGCAGACGCCTTCGCTGAGCGTCCGAGGTACCAGAACGCGGCGCCCCACAGGCAGAGGTACGTCTCCGTGGCGATGAGCAGATCGCTCCTGCTCCACCAACCGTTGACCGTATCGATCAGTCGCTGCGCAGGATGCTCCGGCCCCACCCAACGCCACGCGCCTGAGGCATCGACCTCCCGCACCTGCAGCGGCGGACGGGACGCCGCCTCCGCGCGGAGCTTCACGGCCGCATACACGTCGGCGCTCCTGGCGTAGTACTCGCCGTAGCTGGTCGACTGCCACTCGGCGCCGACTCCTCTGTCCGGCGCGAGCGTCCGCAACGACGCCGCAAGCGGCGCGTTCGCCCGTCGTACCGCGATACCGTCCATAACTTCCCGCAACGTTCTCAGCATCTCCAGCCTCCTTGCCGGTCCTCGTGTATGCGACACGCGTTCGCGAAACGCGAAAGAGCCCCGGTCTCTCTCAGACCGGGGCTCTCCCGATGTATCGCTCTGTCGCTATGCCGCTGGAGACATCATCCCAGGCGGGCGCCGGAACGCGCAATGGGCGGATGTCACCTCATCGGCTCGGCTATCACCGCTCCCGTACGGCCCACCGCGAAACGCTCGTCTTCCGGCGGCGACGCCTGGCCGTACGCATCCCGTCCCCAGCAGACCGCCGTTCCGTCCACCTCCAACGCGCAGGTGTGCACGCCGCCGCTGCTGATGGCCGCGTACCGGGCGTCCGGGTCCGGCGGGGACGACTGCCCCTGCGCGTCGCTGCCCCAGCAGGCGGCTGCCCCGTCCGACCGCAACGCGCAGGTATGCCGGATGCCACTGCTGATGGCGCTGAAGTTGACCCCTTGCGGCGGCGTTGCCTGCCTCATCTCGTTGGATCCCCAGCAGACCGCTGCCCCGTCCGTATCGATGGCGCACGTGTGCAGGGCACCGGCGCTGATGGCGGTGTACTTCCCGCCCTCCGGCGGCGTGGTCTGCCCGTAGCGGCCGTCGCCCCAGCAGACGGCCGATCCGTCCCTGCGGAGCGCGCAGGTGTGCTGCAGGCCGCTGCTGATGACGTCGAACCGCTCGTTCGGCGGCGGGTCGGCGCGCTTCAGGCCGTCCCAGTAGTCCGGGTCGGTGCTGGCGGGCGTGGGAGTCGGGACGCCTGCGAGTTCAGGCCTGTTGCTGCCCCAGCAGACGGGAGCGAAGTCGCGGCGTATCGCACAACCGTGTATCGCGCCAAGATCCAAGCCGATGAAGAAATCGCCGATACCGGGCGTGGTCCGCACGCGCGGAGTCGACTGCCCATGGGTGTCGTCGCCCCAGCAGAGCAACGTGAGGTCCGGGCGCAGTCCGCACGTGTTGAGGTCGCCCGCGCTGATGGACGTGAAGAGCAGCTCCTCGGGCGGCAGCGGTTCGTCGTTCTCGTCTTTGAGTTTCTCGGGTGAGGACTGGCCGTGGACGTCGCTGCCCCAGCAGAAGACGGTCATGTCCGGCCGGAGCGCGCATGTGTGATCGCCGCTGCTGCTCAGCGTCGTGGGCTGATTGCGTCGGGAGAAGGTGGGGTCCTGGGGCGGCGGGTTGCTCGAGGGCGTTTCGAGCGTCCACGTCCCGCAGCCGGTCGAGGTGATGATGGCCGCATCGGTGGGCAGGACCGCCACGCGCAACACGCCGCTGCTCGCCGAACCGGAGCCGATGACCTCACCCTCGCGGGCGCGGATGTTGTGCGCGCGGATCCACTCGCAGTTCCCGGTGAGGCTCTCGCTCACGTACACGCCGGGGACGACGTCCACGTCCACGCGCCACCAGCCGGGCCCGAACGCGGTCCACGGCTTGGGAAGGGGGGTGGGCGTGGCGGTGGGGGTCGCCGTGGCAGTGGGCACTGGCGTAGGCGTGTGAGTAGGCGGGATGGGTGTAGGCGTGTGGGTAGGCGGAACGGGAGTGGGCGTCGCGGGCAGGGGGACCGGAGTGGCGGTGGCGGTCGGGCTCGGCGTAGGCGTAGCCGTCGGCACCGGAGTAAACGTAGGCATCGGCGTGGGCGTCGGTGTGCTCGTGGGGGTCGGCGTCGGCTCCGGGAGAGGCGTAGCGGTCGGCGCTTCCGGCCTGCATGCGGCAAGCGCGAGGAGCGCCGCGCACACGCACAGGAGCGCGGCGCAGGACACTGACCGCCCCGAAAGCATCGTCGCGAGGCGGGAGATGGGGAGGGTGCGTGAAGACGACATAACCCTCAAGGAACATTAGCGACGCGCCCCCGCTCCGTCAACGAGACAGCGCGGCCTGTTACACTCAACCCCATGCCGGGACTGACCGGCGACAAGTGCGTCCCTCGATATCTGAGCGTGGGGCGCTTGTCTGCGTCTATCGCGACGGCACGGAGGGACCGCTTGAGTCTCACGGGACTGCTGGATGTGCTCGGGCAGGCGTCGGCCTACCGGCGGACGACGGAAGCGATGGCGTCCGGCGGCGTCCATGCCGCCGTCGCGCCGGACGCGGCCAAACCCCTCGTGATCGCGGGACTGTGGCGCGACCTCCAACGCCCGATGCTGGTGCTCTGTCCCCATCCTGACGACGCGCGGCGCCTGCTCGACCAGCTGGAGGCGTACTGCGGCGAAGATGCCCCGCTGCTGCACTTCGCGGAGGCGGAGGTGCTGCCCTACGAGCGGCTCTCCGTGGAGGCCGGGACGGTGCACGAGCGTATCCGCGCCCTCGGTGCGCTGCACCGGACATCTGACGCGCCTGCGCTGATCGTCGCGTCGGTGACGGGGCTCCTGCAGAAGACGCTCCCGCCCGCCGTGCTGCGGGACGCGATGCACACGCTCACGCGCGGACAGAGGCTCGCCGTCGAGCCCATGCTGACCCGATGGGCGCGCATGGGCTATGCCGTCGGATCGATGGTGGACCATCCCGGCACCGTGGCGAGGCGAGGCGGCATCGTCGACGTCTACGGGCCGGGGTACGACCGTCCCGTGCGGATAGACCTGTGGGGCGACGAAGTCGACTCGATCCGCGCGTTCGACGCGAACACGCAGCGGTCCGGCGAGCACCTTGACGCGGTTACGGTGCTTCCCGCCGGAGAGACGCTTCCCCTGCTCGCTGACCACGAACGGATCGACGAACTCATACGCGGTCTGGACTTCGCCAACACCGGAACGTCGGAGCGTGACCGCATCCAGGACGAACTGGCCGACCTGCTCGCCGGGGTATCGCTGGACAACGCCTCGTTCTACGCCGGCTTCCTGTTGCGTCACACGCTGCTCGACCACCTGCCGGAAGACGTCGTCGTCGTGATGAACGAGCCCTCCGAGACCGTTGAGGCCGCGCGGCACGTGGAAGGCGGCGCGGAGAAGATGCGGCTTGCGAAGGAGGAGCGCGGGGCCCTGCCGATGGGTTTCCCCGCGCCGCTCGCCGACTGGGACACTGTCTCGCAGGTACTGGCGGGGCTCCCTCGACTGGAGCTCAGCCGCTACCACCAGGGAGAGACCGGCGGCGGCGCCGTGGCGCTGCCGTTCGACGCCGCGCCGTCCTACCAGGGCGCTATCGAGGACCTGGCCGAGGCCGTGCAGGCCGGACATCGCGGCGCGGTGGTGATCGCGACGCAGCACTCGCAGCGGCTGCGGGAACTGCTCGCCGAGGCAGACGTGGGAGCCGCGGAGGAGCGGACGCTGGACGCCGCGCCGGAGCGGGGCGTCACCGTCGTACACACAACCGTCGCGGGAGGGTGGACGCTCGCAGCGGAGGAAGGCGGCGAACCCCTCGTCACGCTGCTGTCGGACGCGGAAGTGTTCGGTGCGCGGAAGCAGCGGGTCACCCGCGCCCGGAGGCATGCGCAACGCTTCCAGGCGACGACGGTCGAGGAGCTGACGCCCGGAGCGTACGTCGTGCACGTCGACCACGGGATAGGACGCTTCGCAGGCACGGGCTCACGGTCGGAGGAGACAGACGCGCCCGGAGGACGCGAGTACCTCATCCTCGAATACGCGGGCGGCGACCGCCTCTACGTGCCGATGGAGCATCTTGCGCGGCTCTCGCCCTACGCCGGAGGAGAGGAGAAGCCGCCGTCGCTGACGAGCCTCGGCGGGCAGGAGTGGACGCGCGCAGTATCACGGGCGCGGGAGTCCACCAAGCGGCTCGCGATAGACCTGCTGGCGCTCTACGCCCGGCGCGAGTCCTCAGAGGGCTTTCCGCACGGCAACGACACGCCGTGGCAGCGGGAGATGGAGGACGCCTTCCCGTTCGTCGAGACGCCCGATCAGCAGCGCGCGATAGACGACGTGAAGGAGGACATGGAGATCGCGCGCCCGATGGACCGGCTCGTCTGCGGCGACGTTGGCTACGGCAAGACAGAGGTCGCGCTGCGGGCTGCGTTCAAGGCGGTGATGAGCGGGAAGCAGGCGGCGGTGCTGGTGCCCACGACCGTCCTCGCACAACAGCACTACCGCAGTTTCGCCGAGCGCCTGGGCCCCTTCCCGGCGCGGGTGGAGATGCTCAGCCGGTTCCTCACTCCGAAGGAGCAGGACGAGGTGGTGCGCGGGCTGAAGAGCGGCGAGGTGGACGTGGTCATCGGCACCCACCGGCTCGTGCAGAAGGACGTGGATTTCAAGGACCTCGGCATCGTCGTCATCGACGAGGAGCACCGCTTCGGCGTGGCGCACAAGGAGCGGCTGCGCGAACTGCGGAGCGAGGTGGACGTGCTCACGCTCACGGCAACGCCCATCCCACGAACGCTCCACATGGCGATGTCCGGCATACGCGACATCTCCACCATCGAGACCCCGCCGGAGGAGCGGCTGCCCATCAAGACGTACCTCGCGGAGCGCTCGGACGACCTCGTGAAGGAGGCCGTGCAGCGCGAGTTGGACCGGGGCGGGCAGGTCTTCTTTCTCCACAACCGCGTGAAGAGCATCCACCTGGCCGCTGGAGCGCTGCGCGACCTCGTGCCGGAGGCGCGGATACTCATCGGACACGGGCAGATGCCGGAGGACGAACTCGCCGAGATCATGGAGCGCTTCGCCGACGGCGAGGGGGACGTGCTCGTCTGCACGACGATCATCGAGTCCGGCCTGGACATCCCGAACGTGAACACGCTGGTCGTGGACCACGCGGACCGGTTCGGACTGGCGCAGCTCTACCAGTTGCGCGGGCGCATCGGGCGGCGGTCGCAGCGCGCCTACGCCTACCTGCTCGTGGAGCGCGGGCGACGGCTGACGGATACGGCGAAGCGCAGGCTGGAGACCATCATGGCGGCGACCGAACTCGGCGCCGGGTTCCGCATCGCGATGAAAGACCTGGAGATACGCGGCGCGGGCAACCTGCTCGGCGGCGAGCAGAGCGGACACATCCAGGCCGTGGGGTTCGACCTCTACACACGGCTGCTCTCGGAGGCCGTGGCCGAACTGCGGGCGATGCGGGAAGGCGGCGCCCCGCCTCCGCCCCAGACGCCCGACCCGATCATCGACCTCGGTCTGCCCGCCTCGATCCCGGAGGAACTCGTACCGCACATGCCCGCGCGGATGGCGATGTACCAGCGGCTGGCACGCGCCACGACCATCGAGGCCGTCGACGACCTGCCGCGCGAGTTCATGGAGCGCTTCGGCCACCGGCTGCCGGACGATCTGCACAACCTGCTCTTCGGCGTGCGCGTACGCGTGCTGGCGAAGACCGCGGGGGTGGAATCGGTAACGCGCCGCACCGACCGCGTCACGCTGAAGCTGGTCGACGAGGTGGGAGGAGCGCGCATCGCGCTGGAGCGCGCGCTCGAACACGGGACGACAGTGGGGAACCAGCAGGTGCACGTCCCGCTCGAACAGGGACGGACACCCTGGGGGCAGGCGCTGCTGGAAGTGCTGGAGGAGCTTGCTGCGTTCCGGGAGCGGGCCGGGGAACTGGCGGCGGTGCTGGCTCAGCCCTCGATGCGGTAGGCGCGCCCGTTGGAGGGGCCACGGCGCGGGCCGCGGCGGCCGCCGCCACGGTTGAAGTGCTGCCGGGGCTGGGGTTCGTCCGCTATCGCGGGCCAGGGCGTGGGACTGCCGCGCAACTCTTCCAGGAGCTTGGCCTCGTCAGGCTCGATCTCGCCCGCCTCTTCCTTCAACCGGAGGAGCGTCATGGTGAGCCCGCGGTTCTCCTCGGTCAGATCTGCGAAATAGACCTGGTATGACATATGCCTCGCCTCAACGTGCTTACGCCGCTGCGTTCCTGAGCGTTCACGCCGGTGGGGAATCTCCACCATTATCGCAGCCGTTGGCCTGCCCGCCAAGTGCACAGTGGCGCGGGCAAACGCCTCCCTCCTATGTGACATCCGCCCCTTACGCCGACGCCCCCTGTCCGCGTACCCTGTTTCCAATGGCAGACGAAGCGCGACACATACCTGCTCCGCCTCCCCGAGCGGCTGTTTCATCCGGTTACATCCAGCCAACACGGGGTTACATCGGAAGGAACAGAACGTAACGAACGGGTTTCAGGACCGACAGCAGTCCACGAGTGAAAGTGACAGGATGTAACGCTATGAAACGCTTAAAGAAACGTGGGCGAACGCCATGACGACCCTGCCCCACGCCGACGTGGTCGGCAGCATGATCAGGCCGGGAGAGCTGCTGGCTGCTCGCGAGGACTTCGACGCCGGGCGGATCGGGCCTGCGGAGTTCAAGCGCGTCGAGGACGCCGCGGTCGATCAGGCTGTCGCCGCACAGGAGGAGGCGGGGCTGGAGATACTCACCGACGGCGAGATGCGCAGGCTCTCGTTCCAGAGCCAGATGCCGGAGGCGGTCGAGGGCTTCGGCGAGTTCGACCTCAACGCCTTCCTCTGGGGTGACTGGAAGGGCGACGAGCGGGTCGGGGACCTGAACAGGGAGCGCCCGTCCACCCTTGGGGTCACCGGCACGCTCCGGCGCAAGCGTCACCTCTCGGCCGAGGAGTTCACGTACCTGCGTGGCCGCACCACCCGCGTCCCTAAGGTGACGCTGCCGAGCCCCAGCCTCTTCGCCAACTTCTGGTCGCCCGCGAAGTCAGCCGCAGCCTACCCGACCCTCGACGCGTTCCTCGCGGACGTCGCGCAGATACTCCGGGAGGAGATCGAGGAGCTCGTCAGGCTCGGCGCAACGTATGTCCAGCTCGATGCTCCGCAGTACCCGCTCGTGCTGGACCCCACGTGGGCTGAGTTCTACCGGAGCCGTGGCTGGACGGCGGAGGACTGGGTCGCGCAGGGCGTCGAGCTGGACAACGCCGTCATGGACGGTTTCCCGGATGTGACGTTCGCCTTCCACCTCTGCAAGGGCAACCAGGGAAGCCGCTGGCTGGCCGAAGGCGGCTACGACCGGCTCGTCGAGCCCGTGCTGCGTCGTGTGAACGCGCAGCGGCTCATGCTGGAGTACGACGACGAACGCTCAGGCTCGTTCGAACCGCTGCGCTCCGTACCCGACGACAAGACGGTCGTGCTCGGGCTGGTGACGACCAAGTCGCCGCGCCCCGAGACGCCGGAGGGGCTTGCGGAGCGTATCGCCGAGGCCGCGCGGCACTTTCCCCGGGAGCAGCTTGGGATCAGCCCGCAGTGCGGCTTCGGGACGTCGATCGTCGGCAACAAGCTCAGCATCGCGGAGCAGAACGCGAAACTCCGTGTAGTCGCGGACGCAGCGCGAGCGGTCTGGGGCTGACTCCTTGGCGCGAGGCGCTGCCGGTCAGGAGCCGTTGCGCGACCAGAGCGTGTGGTAGGGCCCCTGCCCGCGGATCATCGCGATGGTGGAGCGCCGCTCCCACTGCCGCAACTCGTCCAGCGCCTCGTCGTACTGGCGCTGCACCGAGTCGAAGCCGGAGCCGCTGACGCGGCGATACAGCATGTCGCAGACGCCGGACTCCTCGAGGCTTCGGATCGAACCGACCCAGGGGATGGCGGCGAGCTCCCGTGCGTGGGGCATATTGGGGCGGGCGCGGTTGACGTGGCGCAGGCGACGCTCAGCCGAACCGAGCGGCGGCGAGACCGAGATGCGCGGCGGGTCTTCCGCCGTGCTCCGGTTGTCGTAGACCAGGCACTGGTTGATGAGAGGAAGGATGATGCAGACGACCTCCGACGTCTCGGCGTGCTCGATCGCTTCAGCCATCTCGCGGTCGTATTCCTGGTCTGCCATCGTCCGACCTCCCTCTCGCTTAATCCTACCCCATCAGCTCGTGCAGTTGTTCCATGAATGCAGGCAGCACTTTCTGCCAGTCTCCGGCGACCCCGAAGCGGGCCTCCTTGAAGATGTTGGCTCCGGCATCCTTGTTGATGGCCACGAGCGTTCGAGAGTTGCTGCATCCGGCCATGTGCTGGCTCGCGCCGGATATCCCGACGGCGATGTACAGGTCCGGCGTCACAGTCTTGCCCGTGAGGCCGACCTGGTAACCGGAGGGGACCCAACCGGCGTCGCAGGCCGCACGGGACGCGCCGACCGCGCCGCCGAGCATGTTCGCCAGCTCCCGCAGCGAGTCGAACGGCTCCGGCCCGCCAAGTCCACGCCCCCCGGAGACGACGACGCGCGCATTCTCCAGGCGGACGCCCTCTCCTGCCTCCTCGACACGTTCCAGCACCCGGGTACGGACGTTCGCCTCGAAGGCCAACGGCAACACCTCGCCGGTGCGCGAGGCGTCCGGTTCGAGCGCATCCACGCTCTTGGGCCGCAGCGAGGCGACAGCAACGCTGCCGAGGCAGGCAACCGACGCCTCCGCGTTGCCGCCGTAGACCGGCCGGGTCGCGATGAGGCGTCCGGAGCCGTCGAGGGAAACGGCGGAGCAGTCGGACGCCAAGGCAGTACCGAGCCGGAAGGCGAGCCGCGGCACCACGTCCCGTCCGGTGAGCGTCTTCGCACCAATGACATAGCGTGCCCCGCTCAGCGTGACAGCGGCCTGCGCCGCGTCTACCAGCGCGTCGAACTCGCCCTCAGCGGCCGGGCCGTCGACGACGGTGTAGACGATGTCCGTGCCACCCGCGATGGCGGCGGAGGCTGCGCTCGCGGCGTCCGCGCCCGGCAGCAGGACGGCCACCTGGCCGACACCCATGCCGCGCGCGGCAGCGATGCCTTCCAGCGTGGCAGACGCGGGTGCGCCGTCCGTGATCTCGCCGATGATGAGTGCGTCAGCCATCAGAGCACGCGCTCCTCGCGGAGGCGGAGGGCGAGCTTGCGTCCGGCGTCCGCGTCGTCGTCGCCGGTGATCATCTCGGTCTGCACCGCGCGCTCCGGTTTCTTCAGGGACACGAGTTCGAACGCGGGGGATGCCGCGCCGTCGAGGTCGAGGTCGGCAACAGTCCAGACGGTGGGCTGCACGCGCCGCGCCGCCATGATGCCGCGCATGTTGGGATACCGGGGTGTGCCCAGCTCGTTCGAGACGGTTACGACGGCGGGTAGCGGCGCCTCGACGGTCTCGTGGCCGTCCGGCAGGACGCGCTCGACGCGCACTGTGCCGTCCTGCACGTCGACCTTCCGTCCAATGGTCGCGACCGCCCATCTGAGGGATTCCGCAACGCCGAGCGGCACCTGCGCGTTGTCCCAGTCGCTCGCCTGCCTCCCGGAGATGACGATGTCCACGTCGCCCAGTTTGCGGATGGCAGCGGTGAGCGCCGCGACCGTCGTAGTGGGGTCTATGGAATTCTCGAAGGCGGCGTCCTGGAGCAGAACCAGCTCGTCCGCCCCCATCGCCAGTGGCTTCTTGATGACGTCCAGGGCGAAATCCGTACCGCAGGAGAGCACAGTGACCTTCGCGTCGCCGTGGGCTTCCTTGATGCGCAGAGCCGCCTCGACGGCCTGCTCGTCGTACCCGTTGACGACCGGGGGGATGTTGCCCGCGGTGGAGACGGCGTTGTCAGCGACGTTGAAGGCGGATAACGGGGTTTCGGGGTCGAGCACTTGCTTGGCGGTCACCACTATGTGCAGCGTCATCCGTGCCTGACCTCACTGTACCCGGGATCGTCTGCAGAAAAGATTGAGAAAGAATGCACAATCGGATGGTAGCACCGCTAACGGTACCCGGCAAGAGAGGTAAGAAGATTGCGGGTAAGGCGATCCGGCAGGGGTCGGAGAGGGGGCTAGTGGTGAGCGCGGAGGTAGTGGAGGATCTCCTGCATCACCTTGCAGTCCACCTCGTTGTAGGCGGCGATCTCTTCCATGAGCTGGGTGTCGATGAGGCGAACGCCATGCTCGGCAGCCTCGTCGTCGCAGCGCCACGCGCCGACCATCGCCCCCATCCCGTCCACCTTGGAACTGCCCCAGTCGGTCTCGATGAGATCGTGCGTACGGAACGCCCGGGCGACACTCTTGAGCCCGAAACCCATCGAACCACGGACGACGACCGGCTCCCTGCGAACGACCTTCCGCAGCAGGTCGAACCAGTTGACGGCCGGCCAGCCTTTCGCAGGATGCCGCTTCCGCGCGGAGTTGTAGGCCGTCTCGTAGTTGATCTCTTCCGCAGGCGCCCAGTGGAAGAGGCGCGGCTCATCCTCGCCTCCGAGCCGGGCCTGGGTCTCCCGCATATGGGCGAGCCACGCGTCTATCGCACGCGCTTCGCTTGGCTCGTCCAAGCGATCGGTGGTGAACTGTGCGAACTTCCACTCGCCGTTCTCCATGTGCCCGCAACCGATCATGAAGATGATGGTCTGCCCGCCGCGTTCGGGGAACGTGGAGAAGTCGTCTTTCAGGTCGGTGACGTACTCGAAGTCCACGAAGAATTCGAGCGGAGGCTGCGCGCGCCATTCGCTCTCCGCGGCGCGGACGTGAGCGGGGCGGACAACCGGGCCGTCGTTACGGTGCACGTCGAGGATCGCCTCCAGGACCGGTTGCGTGCTCGGCCCTGTAACGCCGAGCGACTCGGCAGTGGCGCGGGGGTCCAGCCAGGATGTGATGCCTTGGCGCACCGCCCTGTCGCGCCTCTCAGTGCCGACCTGCCAGAGCTTGGTGAGATCTTCCAACCTCTCCGTGATGTCCTTGACAGCGTTCTCCCAGGGCCAGTCCCCACCGGAGGGCCACAGCTCGGGCACCGTTGGCGTCGGCAGCGGCTGCCACTGCGCGCCCTCCGAGCGCAGTCTGCGCACCCACGCAGCCGCAGCCTCCACTTCCACTTGCACTTCCGCGCTCATGGAAACCTGCCCGAGCCGCTTCATGGCGTTGGTTACGCGCTCCGAACTCTGCTCCCAGCTGCGCCCGAGCAGGAACGCCCGGCGCGGTGCGTAGCCCTGCAGGCGGGCAAGAGCGTCGTTGTAGACATACAGTTGCGCCTTGTAGGCGGGCGCCGAGCCACTGTTGCCGACCTCGCCCTGCTTGGAGGCGTGTACCGTGGTGAACTTGGCGTCCACCACGACGTAGTGCCACGACCCGCCGAGGTCCGGCGCGGCGATGGCGGCTTCTCCCGGCGCGAGATGCCCGGGGAACAGCGCGTCGAAGACGTCGGAACGGATGAGGAAGTCGGCCGCGCCGTAGGTCATGGATTCCGGGTTCCAGAGCACCGCCTGATGGATGATGGGGCGGCCGTCCGCGAGCGCATGGAAGGTCTGTTGGGCAATCTCCAACTCACGCACGTCTTCCGCTTCGCGCGAGACAGTGGCGAGTTCGTGGAAAGAGGCCAGGTGCCGGGCAACAGCCTCCTCGAACCTCTCGCCCTGGCTCATGATGAACGGTGCGAAGACGAGTCGTTCATCGTAGTCTTCGGATGCGTCGTCACGCTGGAACCCGTTGGCCTCGCCGTACAGGTTGAGCCAGTCGCCGAGCGTGTTCTTCAGGAGATAGCCCCTCAGCCGCGTGGCCGAAACCCAGTCTCCCCATGCTTCGGGAGAAGCAGGGGCGGCATAAATGCCTGCGTCGTTATGGGTAAGAGCGTCAATCCCCACGAAGGGAGGCTACCAGTCCGGGAAGGTCGCCGTCGCACCGGACGTGAGTTGCTGCTGGCCATCTGCGTCCGCGATGAAGAGCGCCGTCCGGTCCTCCGGGCCGGAGGGGAAGACGAGGCTGCCGTCGGGGCCCCATGCAACCGACAACTCGTTCACGGCGTTCTGCGTAATCATCACCAGGCCGCCTCCGTTCGGGGCGATGGTGTAGACGTCGGCATTGCCGGAGCGGTCGGAGATGAACGCGATCCTGCTGCCGTCCCGCGACCACGAGGGCCCATAGTCGTCAGCGCCGTCCTGGGTGATCCGGAGCGGTTCCGAGGTGGGTCCGAGGGCGCTGACGTTGATGACGTAGATGTCCTTCTGGTCATCGTTCTGCGTGGAGACGTAGGCGATGCTCTTTCCGTCCGGCGCCCACGTGGGGAAGTGGTGGGGGCCTGCGGTGAGCTGGACGATATTCACGTTCGAAGGGTCGCGCAGGAAGATGCCGTCGGACTCGCCGTTCTCCTTGAGCTTGGCAAAGACGATCAGGTTGTCAGTGGGAGACCACGCAGCGTCGGTCTCGCCTTCGCTTCCGAATACGACGGCGGTCGGGACGAGTTCGTTGAGCGCGACGTGCTGGACGGTGCGCCTTCCCTCATGGTCCTCGGACGTGTACGCGATGCGATTGCCATCTGCGGACCAGGAGACCTGGGACTCGTCGAACTCCGAGTTGGTGATCCGGTAGAAGACTGGCGCGTCCTCGGAAGCCACACCGACGTAGACCTCGATGTTCCCGTCACGGTTGCTGAGAAAGGCGATACGCTGACGGTTGGGGTCCCAGACGGGTTCGAAGTTGTCGGAGGAGAGCCCCTGAGCGTCGTCGGTAAGTATGAACGCGTGGCCGCCATCCGGCCGGACGACTGCGATGTCGCGAGCGCCCGGGAGTCCCGACGTGTAGGTGATGTAGTCAGGTTCGGGGAAGGGGGTGCACGCAGGCAGCGCCGTCCCCAGAAGGAGGACGGCCGTGAGTACAGCGATAGGAACGCGAATGAAGTGATATCGCATGAGAGAAACCGTGTTTAAGGATACACGGGCACTGGAACAGGTGCGACGACTTAGCGAAGGCAGTTGCGCGGAATCCGCCGTGCCGTATCTGCGCTCAGAACGGCAGCCATGGAGACTCCGCCGGAGGCGCGGAACTGCGTGCTCTGCGTCCCGGTGAGGCTATGCCGTAAGCAAGGCCCCCAGCCGCGCCAAGGGCTGCGCCCCCGACCACCATGATGACGGGCAGCCAGACCGGCGGATCGGTGAACTGGTCAGGACAGACCAGCGTCACATCGCCTCCCGCCTCGGCCATTTCGATGGCCTCGATGCACCGCTGCGCCTCAGCGACGAATATGGATTGGATGAAGAGGGCCGGCACGCCACTGAGCCCGGCGCCGGCCAGACCAACGATGAGCGCGAATGCGAACCCGCGATAGAGCCGCCGTCCGATGCCAGGGGCAGGACGCGCCTCCGGGTTGTTCGTCATCAGCCGAGTACCTGTCCGCGCTGGGCAGGCTGCAGCTTGGTGGCAGCGGTCTGGAGGATGAGGCGAGGGCTCTGTTCTCTCCATTCCATGAGGAACTCGACTACCCGGTCGGACCTCAGGCGAGTCGCCTCCATGAGCATCGTACCTACACCACGCTGCACTTCCTCGTTGTCGTCTTCCATGACGACCTCGGCGACCTCGAGTGCATCCGTCATGAAACGCCCTTCCCGCACGAGCGGACCGAACGCGGAGACGGCAGCGCGCCGCTTGGAGGGATTCGAGGAGCGCGCCCACTCGCGCATCGTCTTGACGAGGGAGGGTTTGGCGGCAAGGGCAGGGCTGAGGCAGTTCGCGCCCAGAGCATCGGCCGTTTGCGGGGTGGTCAGCGTATCCCCCCACGGTTCGATGCGCTGAAAGTCGTCGCCGGTGATGAGGCGTGCCAGTGCGCCGACTATCTGCGCGCCGACGAGTCCTTCCTCGACGTTGCCGGTACGGAAGAGGTTGTCCGCGATAGCGATGGTGGCGGGGAGCCCCACGGAGCGCAGCCGCCGGACGAGGTCGAGCCCGATGCGATAGACCTCGGCTGACGGCACGCCATAGCAGGGCGCGTCCCGGCCTGCCTCCTTGCGGATGCGTTCGGCTACGTCCTTGCGGCCAGCCTGGCGCAACCGGCGGCGGACTTCATTCGCGCTGCCTTCCACGAGCGCAGGATCAGGAGGAGGCACAGGTGCGGATCGTTGATAGCGACGGTTCGTCATAACGTGAGGTCATTCTAACCGAGCCGGTGCAGTTCGGTATCGCGCGCCGCGGGACAACGAACGAGGGCAGGAGAGATCCTCCTGCCCTCGCCGATACCTCCAGTGGAGATGGACGCGCTACCAGGTAGCGGTCTGCAGGTCCTTTATCTTCCGGTCGTGCACCCAGTTCTCCTCGGGGGAGAGGAGGATGTCGCCCGCGCGGACGTAGTAGACGTCGCCGTGGGAGGCCGCGTAAGGCTCCTCGCCGTCCTGCAGCGCGGTGGCCTCTTTCAGCAGACGGCGGCGGGACTTGATGATGCCGATGTCCGTGGTGCCGAGATGCTCCTTGTTGCGCGGCGTGATGTGTCCCATGCCCTCCTGCACAGAGAGGTCCTGCTCGCCGGTGCCGGTGATGCCGGTGAAGGTGAGGCGCTTCTGGTAGTCGCGGCTGACGAGGTAGTCGTTCTCCTTGTTTCGGAGCGGGAAGTGCTCCGCGAAGATGGGAACGGAGTCGGCGGTGGAGCCGATGCGGAAGAAGCCGGGCAGCGAGGCCGCGTGCAGGCCGGCGCCGTTGCGCCACTCCTCGATGGAGCCCGACGGCAGGGCGCTCCTGAGGTTCCAGACGAACGTCCAGCGCATGTTGTGGAGGTCGTCTATAGGCACGAACGCGTGGAAGAACTTCTGGGACGGGGCCGACGGTGGCATGGTGTAGAACGGCAGCAGGAAGAGGTTGTAGCGCCAGTAGAACTCGCCCTCACCCGTGTCCCGGCGAGCGCCGGTGATGACGCCGTAGTCGGTGTCCTCGGCGAAGAACTTCGGGTGCTGGTCGCGCGCGTGGTACTTGTCGCGCAGGTTCTGGGAGCGCTCCCAGGTCGAGCGCCAGGCGTCGGTCATGTGGTAGGCGTCCAGCGTGGCGTGCAGGTAGTTGGAGTGGGCGGAGTCGATGCCGCCCTCTATGGCCTGCGCGTAGTTGGTCTGCTGCCAGTTCCATGAGGCGAACCGGTGAGACTCCGGCATTCGGAGATACTCGAAGTCCGGCAGTTCGGGCTTGAGGTCCTTCGGTCCCATGTACGTCCAGAGAAGGCCCGCGACCTCCTCTACCGGGTAGGCCGTTATCTTGATCTTGTCCTTGTAACTGCTCTCGTCGGTCTCGGTCGGCATGTCGACGCAGTTGCCCTGCGCGTCGTACTTCCAGCCGTGGTAGGTGCAGCGGAGGCCGTGCTCTTCGTTGCGCGCAAAGAAGAGGTCCGCCCACCGGTGGGGGCAGTTCCGCTGGATTAGTCCGACCTTTCCCGACGTGTCGCGGAAGGCGAGCAACTCCTCCCCCATCAGGCGGATGCGCACAGGCTCACCGTCAGCCTCCGGGACGTCGCTGGAGAGCCGGAAGGGCAGCCAGAAACGGCGGATGTAGTCACCCATCGGCGTTCCGGGGCCTACCTGCGTCAGTTTCTCGTTCTCTGTTATCGACAGCATCTTGCCGTTACCTCCCGATGGAGACGTTGTCGCGTGTCGTCAGGCGTTCCCGCCTACTCCCACGGCAGGACGGAGACGTGGATGGCGTCGTCGATGCCCTCTCCGGCCACCGCGCGGATGGCAGTGTGGACGTCCACGAGCCCGAAGGTGTGCGTCCGCATGAGTTCGAGCGGGAAACGGTGCGACGCGATCTGGCGCAGCGCGAGCTCGACCGCCTCGAAGCTGTGGCCGCGTGCGCTGGCCAGGGTCATGTACTTGCGCGTGAGCCTGCCGATGGGGAAGTCCGGGAAGATCGGGGCTTCCGCCTGCGCGACCATCCTGCCGCCCTTGCGCTTCGTCGCCTCGATGGCGAGGAGCGTGGGCGCCTTGCCGGCGTGGGAAGTGCAGTCGACGACCACGTCTACGCCAGCCTCCGGTCCGCCGCCCGTGATCTCCTTGATGCGGGGAAGCGGGTCTTCCTCGTCGATGTCGATGGTGAAGTCCGCACCGAGCGCGCGCGCAACCTCCATCCGCCTGGCGTCCTTTGGACCCTTGCCGGTGATGATGATGCAGTCCGCGCCCGCTTGCTTCGAGGCGACGACGCAGGCGAGCCCCTGCTGGCCCGGCCCCTGGATGAGGACGCTCTTCCCGTAGCCGACCTGCCCCTCGATGAGCGCCCACTGGATGCCGTTGCCCATGGGCAGCGCCATCGCGGCCTCCTCGGCGGTGATGCCGTCGGGCACCTTGTGCAGCGGCGCGTTCGGCGGAACGTACAGGTACTGCGCATAGCCGCCCCAGAGCGCCGGCGCGACCTCCACGGACGTGGAGCCGTACCGGATGGCGGAGGCGTTCGCGGAGGCGTCGGTGGCGTAGCAGTGGCGGTACTCGCCAACGCGGCAGAACTCGCAGCGTCCACACGGGAGGTACTCCTCCAGCGCGACCATGTCGCCTTCCTTCACACCCCAGCGGTTCGCAAAGACGTGGCCGACCTTCGCGAGGTAGCCGACGTTCTCATGCCCCATGATGACGGGGCCGCCCTTCATCTCACGCTCGTAGCCGCCTACGTCGCTGCCGCAGACGCCCGCGGCCTCCACCTTCAGGAGCGCGCCGTCGACCGGGATGTCCGGCAGGTCGAATTCCATCTGCTCGGTCTGATTGGGGCCTACCTTCGCTGCAACCAGTGCCTTCTCAGCCATCGCGCCTCGCCTCCGCTACAGTTTTGTTGTTGTCGTTCCCGTGGGTCACGGCCGCACGCGTACGCAATCGTGGACAAGATACCCCCAGCGCACGAGAGGGTCAACGTTTTTGCGGTCGCCGCCCGAAGGTGGAGCGGTTTCCGAACAAGGATGTCAAAGGGTGGCGCCATGAGCCCCTTGTTCCCGGTTTCTACGAGTGAAGAGGGATGCGGTTTTGACATTCTTGTTCCGTTCGTAACAGGCATTTTCATGGCCGTGGCCTGCTTCCCGCGAACAAGGCAACAACAATCTCATGCGTTTACAAGTTTGGCTCCAGCACCCATAGGCCCTGTCTATAGCCGGGACCGCGAGCCATAGACGCAATCTATAGGTGCTGTTGATGCGCCGGTCATGGAACCAGCGTACGCGGTTGGGGCGCGAACGCGTAAGGGCCGCATGTCACCGCCGGTTGTGCTTCCGAGGAACATACGGCGCCGTTCCTTGTGGCGTCCATGACCGGGGTGTATGCTCGCGCCGGTCAGCACGAATCGGCTGTGTAACGGTCAGGTCCACAGTCCTCCGGCAGTGCGTGGGGGAGAGGTGTTATGGCAGAGACAGTCCGTGCAGCGGTGGTGACGGAGTTCGCCGAGCCCCTTTCGGTTCAGGACGTTCCTCTGCCTGACATGGAACCCGGCAGTGTGCTTGGCCGCGTCGATGCAGCGACGCTCTGTGGCACCGACGTCCACATCTGGGGCGGGCACAGTTTCGTCGGCCCCGAGAAACTGCCCTACATCCCCGGTCATGAAACAGCCGTCACGGTTGCAGACGTGGCCGGAAACCCCAAGGACATCTTCAACCGCCCGGTCCAGCCGGGGCAGCGCATCATCGCGAACTACCCGTTCTGCGGACACTGCTACCACTGCTCCGTGGCGATGCAGCCGAGCCTGTGCCTGGAAGGGGCACGGTACGGCAGGGAGCGGGTCGACCAGTACCCTTACCTGCTCGGCGGCACTGCCGACTACCACTACTACCCTCCCGGGGCAGACTTCATACCCATCCCGGACGACGTGCCTGCGCCGCTCGCCGCATCGGCCGCCTGCGCCTTGCGGACTGCGATGCACGCTGCCGAGAGGCTCGGCCCCGTCAGGAGCCACGAGACGGTGCTCGTACAGGGCGCAGGGCCCGTAGGGCTCTACTGCCTTGCGGTCGCTCTCGCCAAGGGCGCGGACAAGGTGTTTGTTTTCGGAGCCCCGGAGTCTCGTCTCGAAGTTGCGAGGAGTTGGGGCGCTGCGGGCACCATGGACATCGAGCAGACGTCGATGGCAGACCGGAAGGCGTGGGTCGCGGAGCACACGCGCGGCGTGGGAGTGGACGTGGTTATCCAGGCTGCCACCGCGCATGCCATCCCCGAGGCGTTGGACCTCGTCCGCAGGGGAGGCCGGGTCATCAGCATCGGCGGGGGAGGCGGCACTCTCGAAGTGCCGATGTTTGCGATGACGACCAAGTACCTGACCATATCGAGCGTCCTGCAGGCGGAGGCCAGGCACTTCCTCCAAGCGGTGCAGTTCCTGTCGACCCAGAGCAAGCATTTCCCATTCGAGTCGATGATCACCGGCACCTACTCCCTGGAGGGCACGGGCGACGCATTGCAGGCGATGTCCGAATTCAGGGAAGTCAAAGCGGTTGTCCTACCACAACCTTCGGCGGTGTAAGCGAACCGAACGCGGCGAGAGGAGCAGGGGCATGGTAGTCCAGTCGAAGATAGGGATAATCGACGGTGACGGACACGTCCTCGAGGACGAGCCTGCCATCGCCACGTACTTCCCCAAGGAGTATGCGAGTTTCCTGAGCCGCCGGGTGGGGAAGGTATTCCCGGCGCTGGACCATCTCCATGAGGGGCTGAACATACGCCCGCCAGGCTCGTTCATGCCCGCAGCGGTGGACCGCTGGGTGAACTTCCAGGACCAGGCGGGTATCGAGGGGGCGGTGCTCTACCCAACCTCAGGGCTCGCATGCGGGCGCATGGTAGACCTGGACTACGCCACGGCGGCATGCCAGGCCTACAACGACTGGCTCTACGACACGTTCACCCGGCACACGCCCCGGCTGATGGGCATGGGGCTCGTGCCCATGCAGAACCCTCCGGCGGCGGTAGTCGAGATGCGTCGCTGCATCGAGGAACTGGGGATGGTCGGAATCATGCTGCCGTCGACGGGGCTGGCGAACCACGTCGGCGCCAAGGTGTACTGGCCCGTGTACGAAGAGGCCAACCGGCTGGGCATCGCCGTCGCCTTCCACGGCGGCTGTCACATGGGCCTCGGCATGGACAACCTGAACCTCTTCGCACCGATACACGCGATGGGGCACCCGTTCGGCATCACCATCAGCTTCGGCAGCCTGCTCTTCAACGGGGTGTTCGACCAGTTCCCCAACGTACGCTGGGGGTTCCTTGAGGGCGGGCTGGCCTGGTTCCTGCTGGCGCTGGAGCGCTTCAACGGGTCCCACAAGGCGTTCATCCCCGCCGACCCGCACGCAGCGTTCCTGCAACTGCACAAGGGAGAGAGCATCGCCGAGTACATCCTCCGGCTGGTGAAGGAGCGGCGTCTCTTCGTGGGCGTCGAGGGCGACGAGGGCGCTATCGGCTATGCTGTGAGCGTCGCGGGCAGCGAACCGTTCATGTTCTCTTCCGACTTCCCGCACGAAGTGAACGACGACACGATCAACGAGGAGATCAACGAACTGCTCGAACGCGAGGACATGTCCTATAAGGACAAGGAGGGCATCCTCCGCACGAACGCCCAGGTGTTCTACGGTCTCAAAGCATGAAGAGGAAGTCCCTGGACCACAGCCACACAGCAAGGGAGGAACCGATGAGAACGACAAAGAGATTGATGCTCATAGCACTGGCCGGGTTGCTGGCTGCGCTCGTCGCAGCGTGCGGCGCTGACCCAACGCCGACACCGACAGCTACGCCCGTTCCTGCTGCGACCCCAACCCCCACGCCAGAGCCCGCGCCTTACTACGAAGGTAAGACCATCAGCATGGTGATCGGGTACTCCGTTGGCAGCGGGGCAGACACAGAGGGGCGGTTCATCGCCTCCAAGCTCTCCGAGTACATACCCGGCAACCCATCGATAGAGGTCACGACTGCGCCCGACCGCGCCGGGTTCGAGGCGTTCCTCAACGAGTTCTACACGGGATCAGACGACGGGTTGACCATCACCTACGGCGTGGGCGGGTACCCCGACAACCAGCTGAGCGTGCCGGGCGTCACCTACCAGTGGGAGGACTTCCGCCGGGTCTTCTACCTGAACCGGCCGAACATCTACATGGTCCACCGGGACATCCCCTACAACCGGATGCAGGACTCGTTCGGCGGCGATACCCCCGTCATACTGCCTCAGATCGCCCCCGCCGGCTCGGGCTTCGTCATCGACCGGATACTCATCGAGGAACTCGGCGTGCCCATCGAGCACATCTTCGGGATCTCGCCGTCCTACAACGTGGGCGTGACGGTCATGGAACGTGGGGACGTGAGCGGCCGGACGTTCAGCCCGTACTTCCTCCAGCGCCTGCGGCCGGGCTGGATCGAGAGCGGCGAGTTCCGACCATGGGCCATAGCATCGAACGAGAGCATCCCGATCCTGCCGAGTGCCGAGCTGCCCTCGCTGCCCGACGACCTGCTGAACATCGCAGACATCGTTCCGAGCGAGTTGCGCGACGACATCCAAACGCTGCAGAACGCCGGATCGAACGGCATCTTCTTCGACGGCATGACGATGGCTCCCAGCACGCCCGACTCCATAGTGGAGATCCTCCGTGAGGCGGCATACGCAGCCTTTGCCGACCCGGCCTTCGGAGCGGAGTTCCAGGAAGTGACCGGCAACCCGCCGAGCATCGTCGCCGGAGCGGACGCGGAAGAGGTTGCGGCGAACTTCGACCTGCGCCGCCTCGACGCCATCTACGACGAGTGGGTCGAGACGTACGAGTCGAAGTTCTAGGAACACGGCTCACAGACAGTTACGCGACCGTGGCCTGCTCTCTACGGAGGCAGGCCACGGTTGCACTGAGAGGCAGGAATGGAAGCTCTCGCGAAGAGCGTACCCCTGATAGCGGATTTCCTCACGAGCCCGCAGTTCTGGCTGATCCTGGGGATCGCGCTGGTGCTCGCCGGGCCGCTGGGGATGATCCCCGGCGTGGGCAGCCTGACGATAGCCTCCATCCTCGTCCCGTTCGCCATCCTGAACCTGGACCCTGTCCACGGCGTCATGCTCGTCGCGGCGATCATCTCGCTCGCCAACACCATGGACTCGGTCCCTGCCATCCTGCTGGGATACGTCACCGCCCCCACACAGGTCACCTTCCTGGAGGGACACCAACTCGCCCAAAGAGGAGAAGCGGCCCGAGCACTGGGGGCCGTCTATGCCGTGTCGACCATAGGGGGCGTGGCCGGCGCCATCGCACTGGCTTTGCTGCTCCCCGTCATCAGGCCGTTCATCATCCGGTTCTCCTTCCCCGAGATCACAGCGATGGCCCTGTTCGGCATCCTCATGATCTCCGTGCTCTCGCGCGGTGCATTCCTGCGAGGGCTCGCAGGGGCGATGCTCGGGTTGGTCATAGCAACGATAGGGCTGAGCTCATTCTCAGCCCAGCCACGGTTCACGTTCGACATCCTCTACCTCAACGGAGGGCTGCCCATCATCCCGGTCGTACTCGGGCTGTTCGCGCTTCCTGAGGTGCTCGACCTGACGATGACGGGCAAGCCCGTATCCGCCCCCGGCACGAAGCTGTCCAACCGCCAGATATGGGAAGGCATCCGATACGGCCTTCGGCGCTGGCGCGTGGCCATACGCCAGGGGCTCTTCGGCGTAGGACTCGGCGTTATACCGGGAGTCGGCTCCGGTGTCATCGACTGGCTCTCCTACATGCTCGGCATCGTGTTCACGAAGGACCGCTCACAGTTCGGGAAGGGGAGCCTGGACGGCCTGCTCTTCGCAGAGTCCGCCCAGAACGCTCAGAACTCCGGGCAGGCGGTCCCTACGCTGGGGTTCGGTATCCCCGGCAGCCTTCCATGGGCGATCCTGCTCGCCGTGATCCTCGGATACGGGATCGCGCCGGGGTTGCCGTTGCTCGGAGAGCACCTCGATATCACGGTTGGCGTCGTGCTCTCAATCGGCATCGGCAACGTGCTCATGGTCATCCTTGCCCTTGCGATGACGCCGCTTCTGCTCAGGCTCACGCAGGTGCCCTACCCCTTCATCGCCGCCACGCTTTTCCCTTTGATGCTGCTGGCGGCGTACCAGTCCCGGTTCAACATGGCCGATATCTACGTGGTACTGGCGATGGGGGCGCTGGGGCTCGCGATGAAGTGGTACGGCTGGCCACGCCCTCCGTTCATCATCGCCTTCATCCTGGGCCCGGTGGTCGAGCAGAACGCATGGCCGGCGCTCCAGATGGGCGATGGCGTGCTCATCTTCCTCACGAGACCCTTCACACTCGGCATCCTCATAATGGGCGCCATGGCGATCGGCTTCCTGCTCTGGGCGCTGCGGCCACAGGCAGAGAGCGTCATCGAACAACCGGTGATCGCCGGGGGATCAGGCGACGAACGCGCGCAGGAAGCCAAGCGAACAGGGGTGCTGGCATGGTTGCCGTCGCTCTCTCTCAACCTCCGCTGGCAATGGGAATACCTGCTCTGGGCCATCCTCATCGGCTGGGTAACCGTGGTCGTGCTGCGTGAAGCGCTTGGACACGTTCAGAGTGCAGCGTTCGTGCCGATGTGGGCTACCATCGCATTCCTTTCGCTCATGACTCTCCTGGCGGTACTGGAGCTCACCACGCGCAGGAGCGCGCTTCGAATCATGGACATCGGCATGCGGACCGGCACGGACATCGCAGCCGTGCGGCGCCTTCTCCCGCTCATCGCATGGCTCCTGGGGTTCATCGTGGCGATCGGTTTCATCGGCTTCCAGGCGTCCGCTATCCTCTTCCCGCTGTTCTATCTCCCCATCGCGATGGGTTTGCGGGGTAAGGCCTGGATCTGGGTGCTCGTCTCGATGGGGATGATCGCCGCCGTTACACTGGGGCTCATGGAGAACCTACTCAACGTGTTCTGGCCCAAGCCCTTCATCAGAGACTGGTTGTTCGGGTAAGCACATGCCTGCGCTGCTGATCAAGGGCGGATACCTCCTTCAACCTGACGAACCGCTCGTTCAGGCTGACCTGCTCGTGGCAGACGACGAGATCGCAGCGGTCGGAGACGTGACGGCGCCGCCCGAAGTCGACGTCCTCGACGTCACCGGCAAGGTCGTCATCCCCGGCCTGATCAACGCCCACACGCACTCGAACCAGTCCATCGAGAAAGGGCTGTGCGACAAGCTCCCGCTCGATGCGTGGATGGTGCTCGCCTCGTACGGCGGCGCAGGAGCACGGCTCGAACCGCGCGACCTGTACGTCTCCGCCATGCTGGGCGCTATCGAGATGCTCAGCACCGGCACGACCGCACTGCTCGACTGCAACCGTACGGAGCCCGCCTGGTACGACGAGGGCATGGACGCCGTGATGCAGGCGTACATCGACATCGGGATGCGGGCGAACGTTGCCACCCAGTACGCCGACCTCGATTTCTTCTCCTCCATCCCGCTGGGGCTGATCGACGCGCCCGAAGACCTCACGAGCCGCGCCCGCCGGGCGAACGTCAACGACTCGCTGGACCGCGCGGGGCGTTTCATCGACAGGTGGAACAGCCGGCACCCGCGGCTGACGCCGATGCTGGGCCCGTCCTCCGTCCCTCGATGCTCGCAGGAGCTCTTCGAGGGGTCGCTGGCGCTGGCGCGGCAGAAGGGCGTGCGGCTGCAGACGCACCTGCTCTCGGCGAAGTCGCAGGTGCCCGTGGCAGAGGAGCGCTTCGCGGGATCGACCGTCGACTACCTGCGCAGCCTCGGCGGTCTACAGGAGTGGACGTCGTTCGCACACGGCATCTGGCTCAGCGACGAAGAGGTCGCGACGCTCGGCGAGACCGACGCAGGCATCGTCCACAATCCGGTCAGCAACCAGAAGCTCGGGGCCGGCATCGCTCCCGCACCGGCGCTCGTCAGGGCGGGTGTCAACGTCGCGCTCGGCTCGGACGGGGCGTCGAGCAACGACAGCCAGAACATGTTCGAGACGGTGAAGTCCGCAGCCATCCTGCACCGCATCGCGAACCCTCCGGACGAGTGGCCCGGAGCGGAGGACGCGCTCCGGATGTGCTGGCACGGCGGCGCTGCGGTGATGGGCAAGCCCATAGGACGCATCGCTCGCGGCTGGAAGGCGGACCTGACGGTGCTCGCCACCGATTCGCTTCTCCTCGCGCCCAAAGAGCAGTTGATGAACCAGATCGTCTACTCGGAGTTGGGCATGTCCGTCGAAACGGTTATCGTGGGCGGAGAGGTCGTCGTCCGTGACCGCCGGATACAGACGATCGACGTGGACGCGGTGCTCGGCGAGGCGCAGGAGCTCGCAGCACGGATATGGGCAAGTCTCCCAGAGCGCTTCACGCGGTTCGAGGAGACGGACCCCCTACTCCGCCAGCTGGAAGAGCGGGTCGGCGCGCTGGAGCTGCGGTTCGCGCGCACGTGCGGATAACGGGAGGAAGGTCATGGCAGACCTCGTACTGGAGAACGGCAGACTCGTCACCCCGTGGGGTGTGCTCGACGCCGGTGTGGCGGTCGAGGACGGGCGCATCACCGCGATCGCCGCGAAGTCCGACCTGCCGCCGGCAGAGCAGGTGATCGACTGCAGCGGACAGTACGTGTTCCCCGGCCTGTTCGACCCCCACGTCCACATGGGCGGTCGGACTCCTTTCATGGAGAACATCATCACGGAGACGCAGAGCGCGGCTGCAGGGGGAGTCACCTCATTCCTGCAGTACCTGCGCTCCGACAGCATGGGATACGAGAACGTTACGGAGCGTATCGAACTGTCTGCGGAGCGGTCGCTGGTCGATACCTCGTTCCACTTCATCGTGAGCGGGATGGAGCAGGCGAAAGACATCCTCGGCTTCTCCGAGCGGTTCGACATCAGGACGTTCAAGTTCTACATGGGCGGCTACGAGCCCGGGAACCCGATAGGCATCGTCACGGCGGATGACGGCGTGCTCTATGCGGGCATGGAGCGCATCCGGCACCTCGGCGACTACTCGTTCTGCATGGTCCATGCCGAAGACCACCCTCTCGTCCAGCTGTTCACGGCAGAGGTGAAGCAGACCGGCAGACAGGACCTGCAGGCATATACCGACTCGAGGCCGGATTTCGTGGAGGAGCAGGACATCCTCCGTGCCATCTGGATGGCTGAGCTGCTCGGCTGCCCGCTCTACATCCCGCACGTCACGGTCGGCGCAGGTATCGACGCGGCGATCGCCGCAAAGGAGCGCGGCGCACGCATCGTCCTCGAGACGTGTCCCCACTACCTGGGACTGACCGCCGACCACGAGGTGTTCCACGGCCATCGCGCCGGCATCGGCAAGGTGAGCCCACCGCTCCGCGACACCGAGAACCAGGACCGCCTTTGGGAAGGGCTGGTGAGCGGCGACATCACGACGGTAGGCTCGGACCATGTGCCTATCGAGAAGAGCGGCAGCGCGCTCTGGGAGGAGCGTCCGGGATTCGCCGGCATGGCGACGATCCTGCCCGTGCTCATCACGTTCGGCCTCAAGCAGGGGCGTATCAACCTCGAGAAGATCGCCGAGGTGACCTCGCTCAACCCGGCCCGAACGTTCGGCTACTACCCGCAGAAGGGCATCATGGCAGTCGGGAGCGACGCAGACTTCGCCATCGTCGACCTCGACCTCGAGAAGACGGTCAACGCCGCTTCGACCCACAGCCGCTTCACGAGCGCCTTCGACGAGATGACGCTGGCTGGCTGGCCCACGATGACGATCCGGCGCGGAGAGATCATCTTCCGGGACGGCGAGGTGCTCGCCGAGCCGGGAAGCGGGCGGGTCATCCAGCGCGTGCGCTCCTCGGCGGGCTAACGCACCACCGCCGGGCGCTGGTAGCCCGGCCCTGCCTCCTCGTACACACGCGCCGCCCTGAGCACCACGTCGTCCTCGAAGGCGCGTCCCACCAGTTGCAGCCCGATCGGCAACCCCTCCGAGGAGAAGCCGCACGGCACCGAGATCGCGGGCAGCGCCAGCGCGTTGAACGGTACGGTCAGCCGCGTCGTGATCCTGCTCTGCCCGCCCGGCACTTCGACGTCCACCGTGCCCTCGCGGACCGCAACGTCCCTCGCATCGGCGCGGTAGGCAGGCGTGGAGTTGGTGGGCGTGAGCAGCAGGTCGGTCTCGCGCATGAGGTCCTGCACCTCGTGGCGCAGCATGCTGAGTATCCGCGTGGAACGCATCGTGTCGACGGTGTTGGTGAAGGCGCTCGCGAGGATGCGGTAACGGATGTCGTCGTGGAGGAACTCGTTGCCGCGCTCGAGCGCCAGGTCCAGCAGCCAGCCCTTGTTCTCACCTTCGAACGAGGACTCGATCAGGGACCAGTGCTCCAGCATCCCGATCTCGAGCTCGACGACCTCTGCGCCAAGGTTGGCGAGGGTGTCGGCCGCCGCGCGCACGCTCGCTGCCACCTCAGGCAGCGTGTCGCTGTAGAAGTAGTTCGTCACCACAGCGATGCGGAGCCCACGTACACCCTCGTCGAGCCGCGCGGCGTACTCCCGATGCTGCGCCTCGACCGACGACGGGTCGCGGGGGTCGTATCCGGCGATGGCATCCATCGTCAGCGCCACGTCTTCAACGCGCCGCGCGATGGGGCCGAGGGTCATGTACCACGAACTGGTCGGGGGGAGCTCCCCGAACCGGCTGACGAGCCCGTGCGTGGGCTTCAACCCCACGACGCCGCAGTACGACGCCGGGTTCCGGATGGATGCGCGAGCGTCCGTGCCGATGGACACGAACGCCTGCCCTGCAGCCACCGCAGCCGCCGACCCGCCGCTCGATCCGCCCGTGATGTGGTCAGTGTTCCAGGGATTGTGCGTCGAGCCGAACACGCTCTGGATGCAGCTGCCCGCGAGCGCCCACTCGTGCATGTTGTTCTTGCCGAGCACGACCGCCCCGGCATTCCGCAGGCGCTCGACCACGGCGGCGTCGAAGTCGGTGACGTGCTCCGCGAGGATGGGCGACCCGCAGGTGGTAACCCATCCCGCCACTGCGATGTTGTCCTTCACGCCCACGGGCACGCCATGCAGCGGGCCTCGCCAGTGCCCCTGTGCGAGCTCGGCATCAGCGGCTTTCGCATGGGCAAGGGCCTCTTCGGCCTTCACAACGGGGAACGCGTTCAGCCGGTTGTCCGTCGCCGCGATCTGTTCGAGTGCGGCGCTGACCAGCTCGACGGACGAGACGGCTCGCGTCCGCAGCTGCTCGCCAATGGACGAGATGGGTTCGAAGAGCAGTTCATTCATGGCGCCAGCCGCTTGTCGGAGATGTACGACACGAGCCGTGGGTCGAGGCCCTCCAGTGGGAATGCCGCGAGCCGCTCGCTCGTGGCCTGTCCGCGCCGGACATAGGGCAGCAGTGTCTCAACCTCTTCAGGAGAGAGCTTCCCGGCGAACCGGGCCTCGATCAGCTGTCGGATGAGGTCGTCTGATGCTGGCATGGCCATATCCTAGCCCGCCCCGGGTCCGACGCCTAGCCATGAAGACGCCTCGCCGACCGCCCAGTGACGGGGCAGAAGCGTCAATGGAGGGAGCGAACGAACGCCTCATCCGCCCGCCGGATGATGGCCTCGACCGTCTTCGCCACGCTCATCTCCGACGTGTCCAGCCAGAGGCCCAAGCCTCCCATCTGCTTCCGCAGTTCAGCGTCCAGGTAGGCGAACCTGTTCGCCACGTGCTTCTCCGCTCGTCCCCGGTCACGTTCGAGCGCGACCTCGACGGGCGGCGCCAGCACGACCAGGCGAAGGGGCCAGCGGGTGAGCGCCTCCCGGTAGCGCGCGAACTGCGGTTGGAGAACGACGTCGTCAACGATAGGCGTGAACCCTGCGTCCATCAGGGAGTCCGCGAGGAGCGCCGCGTTGTGGGCACCCAGCTCCAGTTGCCGACCGGATTCAGCCAGCGGCTCCTCGCCGGGCCCCAGGTTGCCGGACACCACCATCTCCCGGAGCAGATCAACCTCGACGTGAGCCGAGCTGGAGAGTTGCCTCGCCAGTTCCCTCGCAACCGAACTCTTCCCGGCGCCCGGTATGCCGGTGATGAGCCAGATGCTGTCGCTCGGAGCAGGCATCAACCCTCCGAGGGTTACTGGCGCGTCGTCCAGTTGCCGGCGTGGATGCTGTCGATGATCGACTTCATCACGTCGTACATGAACTTGGCGCCGTCCGGGCGCCCATCGTCACGGCCGATGGTGGCGTAGGAGTAGCCCGTCCCGCTCACCATCACCTGGATCTTGCCGTCGGCCTCCGGCGGCGCCTGCCCGCCGATGACGGGGATGCGGAGGCTGGAGCAGACGTCTGCGTAGATGTCTGGCGTCACGTTCGTGAGGTCGATCATGGCGGCGCCCGCTTCTTCGATCTTGTGTGCCCACTTCTGGACGTATTCGTGGACCTCCGCCCCGCCCTGGATCCCGCGAGCCGCCCCCTGCGTGGGGAAGCCGATCTGGGGATAGGCGTGCAGGCCGACCTCCTGGACGGCGTAGACCTCATCGAAGAGCTCTTCCTCGTGCGTCCGGATATCGATCTTGCACATGTCCACACCCGCTTCTTCCTTGAAGCGTTTGGCCGCTGCGGCCACGGCCTCCACTCCGGCAGCGGAGGGCACGGTGGGCATATCCACACTCACGATGGCCCGCTCCCTGCCACGTACGACCGCCCGCGCGAAGGGGATCATGTCGTCCACGGTGCACTCGTCGACGTGGTCGTGCCCGAGCATGTTCCGACCCAGGCTATCGCCGACCGACAGCACATCCACACCGGCCATCTCGCATATCTTCGTCATCTGGAACTCGTAGACGACCGCAGCGGCGATCTTCTGTCCGTTGCGTTTCATCTCGTGCAGGTCTGCGACCGTGAGCCTCGCCATCGTTCCCTCCTTCGTATGAACCTCTGCGTAACCATCCGCATACCCTAGACGGTTCACCCTCATCCTAACCTTCCCCCATCAAGGGGGAAGGGATCACGCTCAGGGTAAGGGTAGGTCAACCCACCCGCCCCGGGAGAGCGAGAGCGCTGAGGCCTCAAGGAACTCCATGTTCTTCACGCCGTCTCGGAAGGTGTCGTTCTCTGCGACGTCCTCCCCGCGCACGAGGCGTATGAAGTCC
Organism: Dehalococcoidia bacterium; assembly: GCA_965206315.1. Lineage (GTDB taxonomy): Bacteria > Chloroflexota > Dehalococcoidia > Lucifugimonadales > Australimonadaceae > Bin16. The sequence goes on along the minus strand of OZ242210.1, from coordinate 1,647,970 downwards.
TCTTCCGCGTGCCACGTCTCTTCCAAACCGGTAGGGACCGGTAGCGGGGCCAGTTCATCGTCGCCCCTGCGAGCGCCCAGCAACTCGCCTCTCCGCGGGTAGACCAACGTTCCCTCTTCCCCGTAGATCTCGACACGCTCCTCGCCGAAGAGCGTCACGCCGCTCTGAACGCAGGTGACAGTGGCGCCTCCCGGCATCTCAGCGATGACGGTCAGGGCGTCCGGCATCTCGACATCGATAGGCTCGCCGCCCGGCCCTTCGGCTCGCCGCGATACGAACGTGCGCCCCCAGGCAAGGACACGCTCGGGGTCGCCAAACCAGAGCCGGAGCACGTCCCAGTCGAGGCCGAGGTGCAGCGGGTTGAGCGCGCCGAACATGCGATGGTCCTGCCGACGCTGCAGCGGAGCCGAGCCGTCCGCATAGTCGGGGACGAGGTAGTAGGCGAACACCTGGCGAACCGTGCCGACGTAGCCGTCGTCCAGCAGATGCTTCACGTAGCGGCGGGCGTGCTCATACGAGGTCGGCGGCACGAGGCGAGCCTTCAGGCCCGTCTCTTCGGCCCTGGCCAGCATCTCCCGCGCCTGCGCAAGGCTCGTGGCCATCCGCGTCTGGCAGAGCACGTGCTTCCCCGCGTCGAGCGCCGCCATGACGGCCTCGTAGTGGAAGTAGGGCTGCGTGCCGACAAAGACCGCGTCGATATCGTCTCGCACCACCAACTCACGCCAATCGCCCATCGGAACGGGGATGCCAAACTCGGCCGCGACCCGCTCGGCGCTTTCGAGGCTGCGGTTGGCGACGGCCACCACTTCCGCTCCCTCGACAGCGAGCAGGTTGGGAAGAATGCGGCGGCGTGTGAACCCGCCGGCCCCGACTATGCCGATACGGACCGTATCCGACATACTCCTCCTGAACGAGCGGCGCTACATCTTCAGTCCCATCGTGTGCTTGTCGAAGGTGAACTCCCCGGCCTTCTTGAGCCAGGGACGGTTCCAGATCTCGTCTGTGTAGTCCGACTCCATGCGCTCGATAGGCTCCGGCATGGGCTGACCGTACACCTTCGCCATCGTCTCGCCGAGTACTTTCCGCCGTGTCTCGGACGGCAGGTCGCTCAGGGTGAGTTCGATCGTGTCGTCCGTGTAGGGCCAGATGCCGCCCCCGTGCGGGTAATCGTTCGCGTAGACGAAGTTGTCGGCGCCCCACCGCTGGAGCAGGTAGCCCCCGACCCCGTCCTGCATGAACGTCGAGTAGACCTGGCGGCTGAAGTACTCGCTGGGCAGGAGGTCGAGTCCCAGGTCTCTGCCCCTTCCCGACTTGCGGTCCAGATCTTCGAGGTAGAACGGGATCCAGCCCACCTCGAACTCGGAGAGCACGATCTTCAGTCGAGGATGCCTGTGCAGCACACCCGCAAAGATCATCTCCGCTACGGCCTGCATGGCTACAACCTTGTGCCCATAGGCCTGACGAATGAACGTTCCGAAACGGTCCTCGCCGCCCCGCGTAACGTAGGCGCCGAAGCCCGTGTTGATGTGCCAGCCGATGGGCATATCCATCTCTTCCGCCGCCGACCAGAACCGCTCGTAGTGATCGCCGGTGAAGGGGATGCCGTCAGGCGGGGCTATCCAGGTCGCGACCCCCTTGAGGCCGCCGTCCTTCGCACGCTGCATCTCCCTGATGGCGTAGTCGATGTCCCAGAGCCCGATGAACGCCTGGCCCCACAGCCGGTCCGGTGCCTCCTTGCAGAAGTCCATCATCCAGTCGTTGTAGACCTGTTCTCCGGCCTGGCCGAGCGGCAGGTCCACCGGCTCGAAGAAGAACTGCTCGAAGAGCCCCTTGGCCAACGTAGGGTAGAGCACCTCGGCGCTGATGCCGTCGGCGGCCATGTCCTTCAGCCGCTCCTTCGGGTCCCACCCTCCCGCACGTGCGTGGTTCCCCCGGCCGTACTCGATGCGGGGAAAGCGGAGCGCGCGGTCGCGATACCTGGGCGGCATCTCCTTCTCCCACAGGTCGGGCGGTTCGGATACGTGGGAGTCCCCCGATATGCGTATCTCCTGGTCGCTCGGAATCGACGTTGTCATGCATCCTCCTCTACCCTCGAAGGACGCCCGAATCGTAGCCCGCCCTCAGTGTGAATTCAAACCTGCAGCGGGCTGGGAAACGAGACTCTGCCCTGCGGTAGTGGTACCAGTACTTCGATTTTCGGCGTCGTTACTCTTCAGTCAGACGGAATACGCAATACAGCAGGAGGCTGTGGCTACCAGTGCACAACGCTCATTTGACAGTGCACGGACAGCGTCGTACCGTCCGAGCGAGCAGCGCTCGCTGCGCCCTCTCAGGGCCTCTGGTACTCGCCCAGGCGCGGCGTCAACAAGAGGAGGTCCTATGGTCACAGAACCCGCCCTTCCCGAGATAGTCGACTTCTGGCGCAACCACGCCTACGACGGCTGGTTGGCCAAGCAGGATGTTCCCGTCCACAGGGGATACTACGTTGAGGACGCCCGCACCCTCGAACGTGGATACTGGTCGCTGCGCGGATGCCCCGCCGCCGTCATCAGCCTCGAAGGCCACCGTGGCATCGAGCACGTCCACGTACTGGAGATTCCTCCCGGAGAGACGATCCCTCCGTTCCGCATGGCGCTCGAAGAGGTCATCTACGTCTTCGAGGGCAACGGCATCGCGAACGTCTGGGCCGAGGGCCAGCCGAAGATCACTTTCGAGTGGCAGAAACACAGCCTGTTCCGCATCCCGGTCAACTACAACTACGAGCTCAGCAATGCGAGAGGTGATCAGCCTGCGATCACGCTCCACGTGAACCTGCTGCCGATGGCCATGGGCACGAACCCGAGCGAGGACTACTTCTTCAACAACCCCTACGTCGACACCACCCAGTTGTACGGGAACCAGGCAAAGTTCTACTCGGCGGCAGCACAACCCGTACGCCTCTCAGGGTCGGCGAGCTTCTCGTCGGGCGCCCGGTCGATGGGCTACGAGCCAGGTTCAGGAACAGGTACGCTGGCGGAGGACTCCCGGTCCGCTGGCCGGAGCAGCATGCGCTGGTACGGCAACTTCTTCCCCGACCTGTCGGTGTGGGACAAGCTGGAGGTCGGCGGCGGGGCAGGCCGCCTCTCTTACCGAGGCGGCATCTTCTTCCCCGGCTCCGCGTTCAGTACCAGCCTCATGGTTCTTCCCTCGCGAAGGTATCGGGCCGCCCACCGCCACGCGGCGGGCGTCACCATCGTCGGCATCCAGGAGGCGGACGGGTTCGTCCTCATGTGGCCGGAGGGCGGCGACTATCTGGTCGCGCCATGGAAGGAAGGGGCTGTGTTCGTGCCGCCCTACCACTGGTACCACATGCATATGAACGCCGGGCCCGTCGAGAACAGACAGCTCCGCATCCGGGCGCCGCGGCCGGGCGCGAACCCCTCCGCCGACTCCAAGCGCATGATCCCCTTCCACGAGCAGGACCCCTGGATCCGGCAGAAGTTCGAGGAAGAGCTGGCCAAGCGCGGGCTCACCTCGCTCATGCCGGAGGAGGCGTACACGAACCCGGACTTCGAGTGGGACGAAGAGTGGCTGAAGGAGGACTGACATGCTGAGCGTCGAGCAGACGGAGATGCTGACGAGGGTCGGCCCTGGTACTCCGATGGGCGACCTGCTGCGGAGGTACTGGACTCCCATCCTGCTGCAGGAGGAACTGCCCGAGCCGGACTGTCCTCCCGTGCGCGTCCGCATCTTCTGTGAGGATCTCATCGCGTTCCGTGACAGCGAAGGGCGGCTCGGCCTCGTCGAGGAGCTCTGCGCGCACCGGCAGACCAGCCTCTTCTTCGGGCGCAACGAAGAGAGCGGCCTTCGCTGTCCCTACCACGGCTGGAAGTACGACGTGGCCGGGAACTGCATCGACATGCCGACCGAGTCGCCGGAGAGCAACTTCAAGCACAAGGTCAAGTTGGTGTCCTATGAGATACGAGACGGGGGCGGGCTCATCTGGGCGTACCTCGGGCCCAGGGAGTTCATGCCTCCCGAGCTCCCACAGTTCCGTTTCATGGACGTGCCGGAGGAGCACCGGCTCCATACCAAGTACCTCAGGGAGTGCAACTTCGCCCAAGCCATCGACGGAGGCATCGACTCCGTCCACACCAACTTCCTGCACGCAGGCCTCGACCGCTACCGCAAGACCGACGCCTTCAAGGAGCGCATCAAGGGCAGCACCGACCTCGACCTCCTCTACCGGACGGCGGACGATGCGCCGAAGTTCATGACCAAGCGCACGGACTACGGCCTGCTGGTCGGGGCGCGCAGGAACCTCGAAGCCGAGAACAAGTACTACTGGCGCTTCAACCACTTCCTCATGCCCTTCTACTCCATGACGCCGCGCGGCGGGGGCGGACACGCCTTCGTACCCATCGACGACTACAACTGCTGGTCATTCAACCTCTCTTCCCGGGTCGACCGCCCCTACACGGAGGAAGAGCGGGAACACCAGCTCGCCGGGATCGCCAAGGACCACGACCTCGCCGGTGGAGTCAACATGCACGGCGGACTCATCCCCGGCACCTACCGGACCATCCGCAACCGCGACAACGACTTCCTGATCGACCGCACGATGCAGAAGGAACTGAACTTCACCGGCCTTGCCGGCACGGGCATCCAGGACTCGATGGCCCAGGTCACGATGGGCGCGATCGCCAATCGCACCAAGGAGCACCTCGGCGTGACGGACATCGCCATCATCCAGGCCCGGCGCCTGATGCTTGGCCAGGCGATCGACCTGCAAGAGGGCATCGAGCCGGCAGAGCCGCACACGCCGGAGGCGTACTCCGTTGTCGGCGTACAGTTCGTGGAAGAGAAGGATGTCACGTTCGACGAGTGCATCGAGCGCCAGCGCCCCCGGCTCTATGCCGGAATCGGCAGCTGAACGGGGAGGTCGAGGATGGTCGCGAAGACTCAGGCCGCCACCCTCGTGGCGCCGAAGCAGTTCGAGCTCCGCGAGTACGACGTGCCCGAACTCACGTCAGAGACGGGGCTCATGAAAGTAGAAGCCGTCGGCATCTGCGGCAGCGACGTCCGATCGTACCGTCAGCCCGTCCCCGTGCCCAGGATCATGGGACACGAGAACGTCGGAGTGATGGCTGCCGTGGGGAGAGAGGCCGCCGAACGCTGGGGGGTGAAGGAAGGCGACCTGGTCATCCCGGAAGAGTACGTGCCGTGCTTCCATTGCAAGTACTGCTACACAGGACGGTTCCGATTCTGCAATCAGACGGACCGCGGCTATGGAACTCTGCTCAGGCACGGCTCCACGACGACAGACGTTTGGCCGTCTATCTGGGGCGGCTTCAGCGAGTATATGTACCTGCCCCGGAACACGGTGATGCATCGTGTGGACAAGCCCGTCCCGGTACATGTGCTGGCGCTCTACCTCCCGCTCGCCAACGGCATCGAGTGGGCGTGCCGCTACGGCGGAGCGCAGCGCGGTAAGAACGTCCTCATACAGGGGCCGGGGCAGATGGGACTCGCTTGCGCCTTCGCGGCGAGCCAGGCCGGCTCCGACTGCGTCATCGTGACCGGACTGAGCCACGACTCCGTCCGTCTCGACATGGCAAAACGCCTCGGAGCGGACTACACCATCGATATCGAGACCGAGGACCTCAGGGAGCGCGTTCAGGAGATCACAGGAGGCGACGGCATCGACGTCGTAGTGAACGTGACGGGGGGCGGTGCGGGAGCGGTCAGTGACGCGCTTGCAGTCGCCAGCAAGGAATGCACGCTGGTGCTTGCCGCCGCGGGAGACGACCCTATCTCGCTCAGCGCGGTCGGCGAGCGGCGGCGCAAGGACATCACCATCAAGACGGCGCACGGGCACTCGTACTCGTCGGTGTCCGAGTCCATCGCCTACCTGACATCCGACAGCTATCCGGAGCTGCTCGAGATCTCGACACACCAGTTCCCGTTGCCGGAGGTGAGGCATGCCCTCGACACCGCCGCGGGCGAGGGCGAGCCGGGCGCTATCCACGTGACCCTGATGCCGTAACCGAGGAGGAGGGCAGCAATGGCGGAGATCGTTCTGGGGATCGGGGCATCTCACGGGCCGACGATACAGTCGCAGCCGGAGGACTGGCTGCGACTGGGACAGAAGGACATGGAAGACCCGCGATACGACTTCGACGCTGTGCTCGCGTCGGCCTCGCCGGAGATCGAGCGTGAGCTCGATCCGGCGATACTCCAGGAACGCTATGAGTCCATCCAGCGCGCCATCGAGGAGATGTCGAACGTCCTGCAGGAGACCGCGCCCGACGCCATCGTGTGCGTCAGCAACCCCCACGGCGTACCTCCACAGGACCGCATGGAGCCGGTGTTCGGCATCTACATGAGCCACACTGAATCGAAGGTCGAACGCTCCGGGCACCAGACCAGCGGTCGGCGCAAGCCAGCCGAACCTCAGCAGACGTTCAGGCAGGTGGAGTCTTACGCCACATGCCCTGAGCTCGCGGACCGGCTGATGCACTGCCTCATCGCCGACGGCATCGACGTCGCAAGCTGCTTCCAGTCCGACCCCACAGCGGGCATCGAGGGCCCGTTCACCTTCGCCTACGACATGTTCCTGCCCGACCGTAGCACCCCCGTCGTGCCGTTCCTGCTCAGCCGTTACCTCCCACATCAGGCCACGTCAGCGCGGTGCTACACGGTGGGACAGTCGATCCGGCGCGCCATCGAGTCGTGGGACAGCGATATGCGCGTCGCCATCATGGCGTCCGGGGGGCTCAGCCATCAGATCATCGACGAGGAGTTGGACCGCCAGATCATCGAGGCGCTCCAGCACAAGGACGTCGAGACGCTGAGCTACCTGCCGCGGGAGCGGCTCAATCGCGCCCCGGGCACGCCGGAGATCCTCAACTGGGTCGTCCTCGCGGGCGCCGTGGATGACCTGGACATGACCCTTATCGACTACGTCCCCTGCTACCGTTCCCTCGCAGGGACCGGCCATGGGGTTACCCTCGCCTACTGGCGTTAGGAGGAGTATCGCGATGAGCTACAACGGACACGTGGTCGTAGACGCGGACTGCCACCTTCGGGAGTACTGGGAGCTGGACAGGACGTACAAGGAGACCATGGACCCCGAGTACCGGGAAAAGTACGCCTGGTTCAGCGAGGCCGTCCGTTCCCGGCAGGCCAAGCCCGGCGACGTAGGCTTCACCCCGCTCTTCTGGCCGCGTCATCCCGACCGTCCCCTTGGGTTGGACGAGGCGTTCGAACTCGCAGACCCGGCGCTCCCGCAGGACCGCCCGGCCCGACCGGCGCCCACCGTCACCGGCAGAGGCTACGACATCGATCCTACGTGCAACTGGGACCCGTCGATACGCCTGCGCGACATGGAGGTCGCGGGCGTCGACGTCAGCTTCATCTTCCCCAGCCAGGCTGACGGCTTCTGCACGCTTGGTGACGTCGGATTCGAGAGTGCGCTTCACCGCTCCTACCACCGCTTCATGAGCAACTACTGCGCCGAGGGCAACGGGAGGCTCTGGTGGATGGGCGGGCTCACCATGCGCGACATTCCCGAGAGCATCTCCCAGCTGGAGTACTGGGCGAAGGAGGACCCGCACTTCGCCGGCATGCATCTGCCGCGGGCCTGCCCCGACGGCAGGATGCTCGACAACCCGGACCTCTACCCTCTCTACGCGGCGTGCCAGGAACTCAACCTGCCTCTCTGGGTACACGGGGGCGCCAACCGGCCCCCGCTGACCCCGTGGGTGCACGCCCCCAACGGCCTCTACCACGCCATCGGAGGGCAGTATGCGCTGACGGCCTTGGTTGGCGGAGGGGTCTTCGACCTGTTCCCTGACCTGCGCATCGGCCTGTTTGAGAGCTTCGGTGGCTGGATGCCGTACCTCATCGAGAAGCTGGACGACGGCTTCACTCCGGGTTCCACCGTGACGCCAAAGATGAAGCGCACCGCGTCCGAGATCGTAGAGAGCGGGCAACTCTTCGTCTCCGTCGAGGCGGACGAACAGCACATCCCCTACGCGGTCGAGACCCTCGGGGAGCACCTGTGGCTGTTCTCCACGGACTATCCGCACGGCGGCAGTCCATGGCCGGAGGGAGTACCCCTGATCGCGGAGCAGGAGATGCCGGAGAGCGCCAAGATCGCGCTGCTCGGAGGCAACTCGCTGCGCTTCATGCCCCAGCTGGCCGGTGTGGTGCCGTCGCTGGCCGGCGTTGGCGCGTAAGAGAAGGAGGGCACATGGTCGACCCCACTGCGGAAGTCAAGATCTCAGCAGACGCACACGTCGCGGAACCACTCGACCTGTGGCAGCAGCGGATGCCGGAGAAGTATCGCAACCGCGCCTTCCACTGGCCCGGCCAGCAATACGGCAAGGGGCAGTACCGGCGGGAAGGAGGCTGGGACCCCGTCGCCCGCCTCAAGGATATGGCCGCCGACGGCGTGGTCGCGGACGTGCTGTATCCCACGCGGGCCAAGAGCGTGTTCCGGCTCGACTACGAACCGGAGATATCGGAAGCGGCGGCCCGCGTCTACAACGACTGGATGATCGAGTTCTGCCAGGAGGACCTCGACCGCCTGTGGGGACAGGCGCTCCTGCCTCTCTGGAACATCGAGAACGCCATCATCGAGATGGAGCGCTGCCGGAACAAGGGGCTGGCAGGCGTCACCACGTGGATGGTGCCGCCGGACCCCCTGCGGTTCTCATCCGACCACTACGAGCGGTTCTGGGACGCCGCGGAGGCCACGGAAACGCCCATCAGCATGCATATCAACAACGGTTTCGGCCCCTACGCCGAGGCGGCAGAGTCGGTCCGCACCCGCAATAAGGGAGACGCGCTCTCCGAGCTGAGCTTCACCGCCACCGGCCACAAGAAGATCGCCGCCGACACGCTGACCGACATCATCTGCTCCGGAGTGCTCGAAAGGCACCCCAGGCTGAAGATCATCGTTGCCGAGACCGAGATCGGGTGGATCCCGTTCTGGCTGGAAGAGCTCGACAAGCGGCTGCGCCGCAAAGGCGACCTCCCGCTCCAGCCGAGCGAGTACTTCTACCGCCAGTGCTACGCCACCTTCAGCGACGACCCCGTCGGCGGGCAGTTGCTCTCGCGCTGGGGGACTGACAGCTTCCTCTGGGCGAACGACTACCCACACCCCGGCACCGGCGACACCTGGCTCTTCTCCGGCGCGATCATCGAGCGGGACCTCGGTCATCTCCCCGGCGCGACGCGTGCGAAGGTCGTGCGCGAGAGCGTCGCGGCGCTCTACGGCAAACCCATTCCGGAGCCGATGCCTGCGCCGACCGATTACGACGAGTCGATGCAGGAATGGTGCGCGGAGCGGGACGGCTACTACGTCGGCATCTCTTGAGCAGTCTGTAGAGGTACGCGTTGGAGGTGAAGCCTTGAGCACACTAGTAAGCGACCGCCAGCCCCGCATATCGGCGGACTCCCACATGTGCGAGCCGCTGGACCTGTGGGAGACGCGTCTCCCGGAGCGGTTCCGCGAGTATGCGATCCACCTGCGGCACGAGTACGGCACCGGCTTCTACTTCAGGGCGGGCGGGTATGAGCCCGGCCCCCGCCTCGAAGACATGGCCCGGGACGGCGTCGCCGCCGAGGTCCTCTACCCAACCTTCGGCAAGGACATGTACGACAACGAGAGGCCGCCCGAGGCGGCAGAGGCGTGCGCTCGCGTCTACAACGACTGGATGATCGAGTTCTGCCAGGAGGCTCCTGACAGGCTCTGGGGTCAGCCGGAGATCCCTCTGTGGAACATAGACAATGCCATCAAGGAGCTCGAACGCTGCCGGAAGGCGGGCCTCGTCGGCGCGACGGTCTGGATGGTGCCGCCCCCCGATATCCCCTTCAGCTCCGACCACTACGAGCGGTTCTGGGCTGCAGCGCAGGACATGGACGCGCCCGTGAGCATGCACATCAACACGGGGTTCAGCTCTTACGAGGCCGGAGCGCGCGAAGCAGGCCGGGGGCGGGACCACCTCGCCTCGCTCAAGCGCAGCGCCAGCGGCCACAAGCAGGTCACGGCCGAGGCGCTGACGGACATCATCTGCTCCGGCGTGCTGGAGCGTCACCCAAACCTGAAGATCATCGTGGCCGAGGTGGAGGTGGGCTGGATCCCCTTCTGGTTGACGGAGATGGACAAACGCTCCCGGCGCCAGTCGCTCCGGCTGAAGCCCAGCGAGTACTTCTACCGGCAGTGCTACTCAACCTTCACGGAGGACGAGGTCGGCGGCCGTTTGCTGCAATGGTACGGCGCGGACAACTTCATGTGGTCCACGGACTACCCTCACGTGGGCACGGGGAACATCTGGCTCTTCTCCGACGAGGTGATCGACCGCACGCTGGGACACCTTGAACCAACGACCCAAGCGAAGGTGCTGGCCGAAAACGTCGCCCGGCTCTACGGCAAGTCCATCCCCACACCGATGCCCGAGCCCCCCGTCGACGTCGCGCTCGAGGAGTGGCGCAAGAGCCGTACCCTGGCCAGCGTGTGAGGAGAGGGATGACGCCGACTTACCGGGCAGCACCACCGGGCAGACTTGCCCTCTCCAACTTGCCCTTAAGGGAGGGTAGGCGTATTCTCCCTCACACTCACCGGCAGGCGAGAGACCCACGGCCAGCGGGCCAGGGGACACGTCCGGCCCACTCTCGCGCAAATACAGGAGAAGCTCGGCAACAAGACCGTAAATCGACGGCGGGAGGGACACGATGAAGAGAGTCAACGTTACCGCCTGGCTGATAGTGGTATCCATCCTTGTCGGGCTTGCCGCAGCCTGCGGAGGAGATGACCCCACTCCCACACCGGTGCCTCCAACCGCCACGCCGCAACCCGCCCAGGTCGCGCCTCAGCCAACGCCCGAGCCGGCCATGGAAGATCCCTTCACCAAGGAGTGGGAGGAGTTGATCGCGGCGGCACAGGCAGAAGGTCAACTCGTCATCGCGCTCAGCGGCTCGGACTCCCTGACAGGCCGGTTCGCCTTCCAGGCATTCGAGGACACGTTCGACATCGAGGTGGTTACGAGCAGCGGGAGCGGCGCCGACAACGCCAACCGCATCCTCGCCGAACGGTCGCGAGGCGCTTACACCGTCGACCTCACCACCGTGAGCGGCGGCTCGATGGAGCGCCTGCGGGAAGCCGGGGTCTACGTTCCCGTGGAGCCCCTGCTGATCCACCCCGAGGTACTGGACCGCTCCACCGGCTGGTATTTCGAGAACGTGCTCTGGTCCGACTCCGAGAGCAAGTACGTGATGTCGGACGCGCTGAGCGTGGGGGCTATCGGGAGCATCTGGTACAACACCGACAACGTCACGCAGGAAGAGCTGGACCTCATCAACACTTACCAGGACCTGCTTCGCCCCGAGTTCAAGGGCCGCATGGCGATGCGTGCGATGAACAACCCCGGCAGCAAGTCCGTCATCGCAAGGCTGTGGCTCGCTCCCGGACTGGGGCCTGACTTCCTGGACGCTATCCACCGAGACACCGACATGGACCTCGTCGGGGCCGAGGCGGACAGGGAGTTGGCGGAAGGCGTCGCCAACGGGAAGTGGGACTTCGGCCTCTTCGGTGGCGGCCGCGACTTCAGGGCGCTCCAGAACCTGCAACTCCCCGTCAGGGAACTCACGCTGACCAAGACGATCGGCGCGCTGTCTACTGAGATCAGCGGTGGGGTCGGCGTGGTGGAACGGGCTCCCCACCCGAACGCCGCCAAGCTGTTCGTCAACTGGTGGTACTCCAGGGCTGGTCAGACCGCGGACATCGAGAGCACGTCCTCCTTCGGGCCTCTGGGCGCCGTCTCCCTGCGCTCCGACGTGACGCTGGGCACATTCCCGGAGCACCTGAAGGAGACGCTCCAGAACGTTCCGAAGTGGAGGGCTGAGGGCACGATCGACCAGTTCCTGGTGGTCTACGAGCTCAACGACGAGTGGTTCCAGGTCCGCGAGAGCACCGAAGTATTCTTCAACGACCTCTACAAGGAACTCGGCTACGACGCCTGGGTGAACTACAACCTGCCGTAGTCAGCATGGAAGGCCGGCTCCGAGGATCGCTAAGCGACCCTTGGAGCCGGCCTCAATCCCACACTGGAGCTTCGATTGGCCGCCATACCTATCCGGTCAGGCGTCCCGAACTGGCTGGTCTCACGACTGCGGTCGGAGACCGGAACGATGGTCATGGCCGTCACCATCCTGGTGCTCGGCTTCTACCTCATGTTTCCCGTTATCCTGCTGCTCATCCTGAGCTTCAACGTCGCGGACGACTTCCTCGTCCCGCCCATCGTCTGGGGCTTCGACAACTGGCTCGAGTCGTTCAGAGACCCCCGCATCTTCGAGGCGATACGGAACACCTTCGTCCTCTGGTTCCTCAACTTCATCTTCAGCTTCCCCCTTGCGATAGCCATCTCCCTGATCCTCGCCCGCACCCACATCCCCTGGACACACGGGCTCGAGTACCTCTTCTGGATCTCCTTCGTCTTCCCGAGCCTCGCGAACACCGTCGGCTGGATCATGCTGCTCGACCCGGACATCGGCATGGTCAACACGGCACTCGAGGCGCTCCCCTTCATCGAGGACGGCCCCTTCAACATCTTCAGCTTCTGGGGCATCGTCTGGACCAAGCTCCAGTCTGACAGCGTCTCCTATTTCGTCATCCTGCTCACTCCGGCCTTCCGCAACATGGACCAGGCGTTGGAAGAGGCGGCGCGGGTCTCCGGCGCGTCCAAGTTCGGCGCCATCTTCAAGGTGACGCTGCCCGTCATGATCTCGCCCGTCATCCTCGTTACCGCGCTCCAGCTGCTCCGCATCTTCAGCGGGTTCGAGACCGAATGGATACTGGGCGCGAGCTGGGGATTCTTCGTCTATTCCACCCTCATCTTCAACCAGACCTCCCAGTTCATCCCCCAGTACGGCAACGCGATCGTCCTTGCCAGCCTCACGATGGTGATCATCGCCGCCATCTTCCCGATGCAACGCTGGATCGTCAGCCGGCGGCACTACACCACCATCTCCAGCAGTTTCAGGCCGGGACTTATCGACATCGGGCGCTGGCGGTGGGTGGTCCTCATCGCCATCATCCTGCTCATCGCCATGTTCACGGCCCTGCCCTTCTTCGTCATCATCATCGGCAGCTTCATGTCGCGGGTGGGCTTCTTCGATGCAGTCCCCTTGTGGACCACCCAGCACTGGGTGGACGTCTTCAGCGACCCTCTCTTCCTGAGGGGGTTGCGGACCACCACCATCCTCGCTTTCAGCGCCGGCATCGGCAGCCCCATCCTCTTCTCCCTCATCGCCTACATGATCGTCCGCACGAAGTGGCGGGGACGACGCATCCTGGACGGCACCATCTGGGTATCGGCGGTATTCCCCGGCATCATCTCCAGCCTGGGCCTGCTCCTGATGTTCCTCTCCGTCCCGGGCCTCAGGTTCCTCTACGGCTCCATCTGGGCGCTGATCCTGGTGGTGCTCATAGCCGGGAATACCACCGGCACCAACATCTTCAAGGGCGTCATGGTGCAACTGGGGAATGACGTGGAGGAAGCCGCACGCGTGGCGGGCGCGGGCTGGCTGAAGACCTATTTCAAGATAGTCATCCCTCTGCTCATGCCAACGATGGTCCTGATCGGGATGCTCAACTTCATCAGCGCCGCGTCCACGACGTCGAGCATCATCCTCCTTGCGTCGCGCGACACCGTGACGCTGTCCATCATCGGATTGGAGTGGGCCTCTCCCTCGCTCGGCAGGACCGAGAACGCCGGGATCATCAGCCTCGTAATCATGGTGTACACCCTTGTTCTCGCCCTCATCGGACGTCACTACGCTCTGAAGCTGGGTCTGCGGCAAGACATGAGCGTAGCCCGCAGGTTCGGCGTAACCGACACTCAGGCGACGTCCACTTCGTCGACCGCGCCTGCACGAAACGCTTAGGAGGCCGCCATGAAACCCACACCCGACACATCGACCTTGTCAAAGGAAACGCGCTTCACTAGACTCGCGGCGAATCTGATTGAGCATCGTCGGCGCCCTCCCGCGCCTCAATCCACTCCACGGGCGCTCCGAGGTCTGTCCATTCGCCGGGTTGGAGGTCATCGGATGCTTACTCTCAAGCGCATGTGGCCGGTACTGGTTCCGGTGGTCGTCTTGTCTCTAATGGCTGCGTGCCAGAGCGACCCCACGGCAACCCCGGTCCCGACTGCCACTCCAGTCCCCCCGGCCCCGACCGCCACGCCGACGCCAGCTCCCCCGACCCCCACGCCCACACCAGACCCCGCCGCGGGTGCGCTCGTCATCGAATCGATCGTGTTCGAAGACGAGCACATCATCATCACCATGGGCCCGGAGGCCGGGGGCGGGTTCGAGGCTGGCGAAGTCGCCCGTTCGAAAGAGGGCGACGGATGGGCGGTCTGGCTCGAACCCGGCGACAAGGTATTCGTCAGGGAGATCCGGCAGAGTGACGACGCTGTCGACCGCCACCAGTTCGCCATGCCGGACCTGGGCGTGGGCTTCCCGCTGCACGAGATCGACGCCGGCGGGCCGGTGACCAACTGGAAGTTCACGTTCTTCGACGAGGGCATCTACGCGATCAAGGACGCACACAACCACGGCAGGGCGTTCTTCGCCGTCGGCGACGTCGACCTCACCGCATACACACCCGTGACCTACATCCTCGATGAACTCCGCGTCCGCGACGACGTGTGGGAGCTCCGCATCGGCGACACCGCCTTCTGGGGCTACGACATCGAACAGCGCGTTCGTACCGACGAGGTCGGCGACATCCGGGTATTCCTGAACGCCGGGGACAAGATCGTCCTCCCGGACGGCCTCACCGGCAGCAGCGGCAACGCGGCCACCTACAACGTCACCATCGACGAGATCGGCGTGGACGTTGCGGTGGGGCCGGGTGAGGACGTCAGCCCCGGCATCGAGTTCGAATTCCCCGAGCCGGGCGTCTTCCGCCTCTACGACTCCACCGACCCGGACCACACCAAGGGCAACTTCTTCATCATCGTGGCCGTTCCTCCAACCGGACAGCCGGCAACATTCACACTCGACGAACTGCGGGTACGCGACGACGTGTGGGAGTTGCGCATCGGCGACACCGCCTACTGGGGCTACGAGGTCGAACAGCGCGTCCGCACCGACGAGGTCGGCGACATCCGCATCGCCCTGAACGCCGGTGACAAGGTCGTCCTCCCGGACGGGCTCACCGGCAGCAGCGGCAACGCGGCCACCTACAACGTCACCATCGACGAGATTGGACTGGACGTTGCGGTGGGGCCGGGCGAGGACGTCAGCCCAGGCATCGAGCTCGAATTCCCGGAGCCCGGCGTCTTCCGCCTCTACGACTCCACTGACCCGGACCACACCAAGGGCAACTTCTTCATCATCGTTCAGTAACCCTTAGCGGAGCGGCGGCAGTGCTGCCGCTCCGCACCAACGACGCAGGCTGACGTGGGGAGAGGGCTATGGAAACGCAGGAGATGAACGACCTGCTGACGCTCGTGGGGCCGGGACAGCCCGCGGGCGAGTTGCTGCGGCGCTACTGGTACCCCATCGCGGTCGCGCGGGAACTCACGGATGAGCAGCCGACCAGGTTCGTGCGGCTGCTGGGCGAAGATCTCGTCCTGTTCCGGGACAAGTCCGGCCGCGTGGGACTCCTTGCAGATCACTGCGCGCACCGCAGCGCGTCTCTTCTCTACGGCCGTGTCGAAGAGCGCGGGATCGCCTGCGCCTACCATGGCTGGCTGTACGACACGGAGGGGAACGTCCTCGAAACCCCGCCGGAGCGGAACGAGGCCATCATCCACTCGGTGAAGCAGACAGCGTACCCGGTCCAGGAGATGGTAGGCCTCTACTGGGCGTACCTGGGGCCTCTTCCCGCACCGGTCATCCCGAAGTATGACGTATGGGCGAGGCGGGACGGCACGCGCAAGATCTGGGTGCAGCCCATGCTGGACTGCAACTGGCTGCAGCCCACGGAGAACTCGATGGACCCTGCGCACGCGCACATCCTGCACCAGGGCTTCCGCAAGGTCGTCAACACCACCCGCGGCAATATCGATGATGTCGCGCAGTTCGATTTCTACGAGCTTCCGTACGGCCTGATGAAGAAGCGCGTTCTCAAGAGCGGAGTCGTCGACGAGCATCCGCTCATCTTCCCGAACATCCTCAGGCACTTCCGCGAAACGCAGATACGGGTGCCTGTGGACGACACGCACACCCAGATATTCATCATCGACTTCTACCCTACGGACGACGGGAGCGAACCGGACGACGATGAGCCGGAGGTGGAGTACGTCGCCCCGTTCAAGTCCCCGGCGGACGCGCTGCACCCCTTCACGCGCTTCGAACTGAGGCCGCCCTGGCTCAAGGGACATACTGCCCAGCCCGAAGACCACATGGCCTGGGAGACGCAGGGCCCGATCGCCGACCGGACGAGGGAGCACCTGAGCTACTCCGACAAGGGCATCGCTCTCCTGCGAAGGGTGTTGCGGGACAACATCGTGAAGGTGCAGGTGGGCGAAGACCCCAAGGGAGTGATACGCGACCCGGACCACCCGATCATCGACACCAATCTCGATGAGTCGTTGCGGTTGGAAGGAAGGCGAGACGACTCCGTGTTGGAGTCTGTAGCCATGCCCGCCGGAGTGCCCGGCCCCTTCCAATGGAACGAGAAGGACTCCTAGCGCGCCGCGGCCAGACCACGACCCGCAGAAGTCCCCGGTTGCAGGAGATGAACCGACGATGCCGCCTCTTTCGTTGAAGATGGCAACGGGCGATTACGGGCATACCCGTCCGCTCAAGGACGGAACGGTCACCTCCGAGTGGGTAGAGTTCGAGCACGTCGAGGTGCCGAACATCATCAATGCATTCCGCCGGATGATCCGCGACCTCGAGTTCGATGTCTGCGAGATGGCGCTCTCCACCTACCTCTGCGCTCGGGCCCACGGTAAACCGATCACTGCGCTGCCCGTCTTCCTCGTCCGGGCCCTGCACCACGGCTCCATCGTCCACAACGTGAAGTCCGGCATCCGCACTCCTGCGGACCTCCATGGCAGGAGAGTGGGCGTGCGCGCCTACACAGTGACCACCGGCGTCTGGAATCGCGGCATCCTCCGGTCGGAGTACGGCGTGGACCTCGATGAGGTCACGTGGGTCATCAACAGCGACGAGCACGTTGCCGAGTACGAGGCCCCGCCGAACGTCGAATCAGCGCCGTTCGACCGCAGCCTCGCCGACCTGCTGATCGACGGGGAGATTGACGCGGCCATCGGTGTAGCGCCGTCAGCGGAAGCTGGGTTCGCGCCGCTCATCCCTGACGCCCGTGAGGCAGGCATCTCGTGGCTGCGGGCGACCGGCGTCTATCCGATCAACCACACGCTGGTTGTGCGCAACGAACATCTGGCAGCCAACCCCGGGCTTGCCGTCGAGCTGTTCGGGCTGTTCAAGCAGGCGAAAGAGCAGTTTCTTCCGACGCTCGACACAGCGGCAGATACGGCGGGTGAGGATGCACGCGCCAGAGACATGCACCGTGTTCTGCGGGGTGACCCTCTCCCGTTCGGGATCGAGGCCAATAGGGCTTCCCTGGAGACCTTCATCGGCTTCACCGTCGACCAGCAGATCATCCCGGAGGCCATATCTCCGGAAGAAGCGTTCGAGCCGAGCACGCGAGAGCTGGAGGGGTAGGAGGCGGAGCTATGGCAGACCTGCGATTGAAGACCGCCACCTTCCCTCACGGTCAGTGGGATGGACTGAAAGACGGCCGGGTCAAGCCGGAGGGCATCGAACTGGAGCACGTCCAGGCCAGCCCGAACACGTATCGTCGGATGGTGCGGGACCTCGAGTTCGACGTCGCCGAAGTGGCGCTGACCACCTTCGTTGCGGCCAGGTGGTTCGGTATCCCAATCACCGGCATCCCCATCTTCTCCAACCGGGACGTGACCATGAGCCCCATCACCTGCAACGTCCGGTCAGGCATCGAAACCCCGAAGGACCTCGAGGGGAAGCGGGTAGGACTGCGCTCCTACACGGTGACGAACACCACCCAGTGCCGCGCGCTGCTCAACTACGAGTTCGGCGTCGACACGGACTCGATCCGGTACTCCGTGAGCGAGGACGCGCACGTGGCGCAGTACGTCAACCCGCCGAACGTCACGCAGATCCCGTCGGAGAAGACGCTGGAACAGATGCTGGCGGATGGTGAACTCGATGCGGGGCTGCAGCTTTCGATCGAGCCGGAAGGCGACATCCGGCTGCTGTTCACCAAGGAGGAGGCGGACGAGGTGGGTCTCGGGTTCTTCAGGAGGACGGGCGTCTATCCCATCGGACACGTCATGACGATCAAGGACGAGGTGCTGAGGGAGCACCCCTGGGTGGCTCCTGCGATGTTCCGGGCCTTCGCCGAGTCGAAGGACCTGTACGTGGACTCGCTGTCGAGCATCGCCGATCCCGGACACCGCGACCTGCAGGCGTTACGCAACCGCGACCTCGTCGGAGGAGACCCTTTCCCGATGGGCATGGCGAAGAACCGCCAGGCGATGGAGGCGATGGTCCGGATAGACGTCGATCAGCACATCATCCCCGAGCCGATGGACGTCGACAGCCTCTTCGCACCCGATACGCTGGACCTCGAATAGCAGCGACGCGCCCAGCCCGGTTCGATGGGTGAGTCCGCCGCCTGCTGCCGCAGGCGACGGACCCTGTGCTCGTCATCCGAAGTTCGCGCCCAGGCTGATGGAATCGGCGCGCAGGGCGCCGTGCTCGAGGATGGCGACCAGCCCGTTCCAGCCGCCGCCTTCGCGGTCTGCCCGCGATGGGTCCCGGCTGCGCCGGCGCCACTCCGCCTTGTCCTCATCGGAGATGTCGGGCGCTCCTCCACCCAGGTGCGCGAGCCAGTTCATGCGGGCGAGGTTCTCGAGCGCCAGGGCGCGAGAGACCGCCTGCTCCACCGTCCTCCCTGCGACGACGATGCCGTGACCGCGCATCAGGATCATGTTGTGGTTCGCCATGAGGTCCAGGAAAGGCGCTGTCTCCTCGGGTGTCTGCAGGGTGATCGAGCGGTCGTAGACGGGCGCCTCGTTGTTGAGCGCGATACGCATCGCGCCCGGCTCGTAGCCGCTGAAGATGGGCCGCAGTTCCACCCGGTTCATTGTGCAGAGCAGGACGCCGGGAGGGTGCGCGTGGATCACCGCGTTGACGTCCGAGCGGTACTTGTAGAGATCGGTGTGGAGGTATATCTCGCTGACGCGGTTGACGCCGCCATTGTCTCCGACGGGCTGCCCTTCGAGGTCCACGCGCATGATGCTCTCCGGCTGGGCGAAACGCAGCCCTCTGTCGCCCTGCGGTCGGCCCCGCACGAGGATGTTGTCGGTGCCGGGTTCCCGGGTGCTGACGTGGCCTGTCGAGCCTTTCACGAGGCCGTGCTGCGCCAGTATCTGACACGCGAGCGCAACTTTCTCTCGTAGCTCGTCAACGCTTGGCTGGCCTGATGCTGCCTGTGCCATAGGGTTTCTCCTCCTACTGGGATGTGGTCCTCGCGCGCCAGGCGGCGCACTCCTGCTCGAAGAGCTCACGGATGCGTGGGTCTTCGTCCTCGAACTCGATCTGACCCTGGCCTGCCCCGGCCCTCCTTCCACTGCCTGTGAAACCGGGATTCCCTTCCCGCAGGACGAGGTAGCGCGCCGGTTCATCGCTGACGTTGAAGTGCTGATGGCCACCGTGCCCGTTCGACATCAGCGAACCCGGCTTGAACCCGATCCGCGACCACTCTGCGTCCGGCCCCGGCAAGACGCCGGGTGGCCACTGAAGGTCGTACCCCTCTCCGGTGAGAAAGAGGTAGCTGACGTCTGTCGTCTGGCCCTTGCTGGGGTCCTCATACGACATCCCGAAGCCGTGTCCCTTCTTGTACGAAGCGGTGGGGAACTCGGAGATGTGACACACATAGCGCCCCCCGGCCATGATGACGTACATATTGGAGCCCGGCCCCCGGTACGACCACTGGTCCAACGACATGTTCGTGATACTGGGGACGAAGTTCGCGGCCATCAGGCGGTCGGCGACACGGACGGTCTGACCGCTGAAGTACATCTCGTCGCTCGGGTCGAAGCGGTCGGTGAACGCCTTCGGCGTGTTGAAGACGAAATCGGCGCTCGCGAAGAGGTTGAACACGTGCGGCATGTTGGTGGCCGCATACAGGCGCACCGGGTCCGTGCCGCTGCCGTTGTGCAGCTCGTGCCACGCGTTGAGCGGTATCGCGAAGGCGCTGTCCGCGTGCCATTCGAACGTCTGCCGCGGCGTCCCGTCGTACCACAGCGTGGTAGCTCCGCGCCCGGTGAGCACGTAGAAGATCTCCTCGTACATGTGGCGTTCGAGGTTGAGCGTGCCGCCCGGCGGGATCTCGATCAGGTAGCGGATGCCTCCCTGGTTCTGCACCAGGCGCTCCTCGGACGGATGGTGCGTCAGATCGAGCAATGCGGCGTCGCAGCCCGTGCGCTCCCAGGGCGCCAGTTCCTCGGTGAACACGCTGGGGACCGTATGCTGCGTGATGATCTTCAGCCCCTCGTCCTGCACCCAGCGTTCGAAGGGGGTCAGAGTCCAGGCATCGTTACGCTCGTTCGTCATGAGTCCTCCTTATCGGGCTGCGCCCTGCCTGCTACGAGGCGACCGCCGACTCGTGACCGAGCCAGACGTTCGGAGTCGTCCAGACCTTGCCGTCGCCCCAGCCCTCCCAGGCCTTGGGGACGTACCGCTCGCCATTCCACTCCCGCGACGGACCGACGTCGATGATGCCATCGTAGGAGCGGAACACGCACATCGGGTCGCCGCCATCCTGAACGATCTTGATCTGCTCGTGGAGGAGCCGCCGCCATATGGCGATGCCCATATCCGAGACGCCCAATCGCTCGACGGTCCGGTCCGCTATCGGGCCCTGTGTCTCCCAGGCCATCTCGTCCTGGCTGGGAAAGCTCTCCAGGTGGAAATCGCCGTTGTCGTCTCGCACGATGTTGCGAGTAAAGGTCGGTTCGCCGCTCACCCCTTCGAGTGTGCCGTTGGGCGTGGGAGTGAAGTAGATGATGTAGATCTGGGTGTGGGTGTCGTCGACGGGCACGCGGATCTGGAGGTCGATGGGCCACGCTGAGGCTTCCTCAGGTGTTGGGTCGCCCGTCGCGCTCGGTTGCTCGGTGGCGTGTCGAAGGATGTTCGGGAAGATGGCGGGGTGGCCGAGCTGCTCCCACGCGATGTCCCCGTCGCCTCCGAAGATGCGCCGCTTCACGATGCCGAACGGGTGCTCCTGGAACAGGTAATGCTCCGGGGCCCTCAACTCTCTCCCGCGAAACTTGCCCTTCTCCACCATCCTGCGCAGGTGCAGGTAATACGTGTGCGCGGGGTCCAGTGAGTTCTCCTGGCACTGCAGCCAGTTGCAGTTCAACAGGTCGTGGACCTCAACGGTCCGGTTGCCGTCCTCACGGGCGAGCACGTCCCACCTGGGCAGCAGGGGGGCGGGAGCAGGGCCGAGGTAGGCGAAGAGCAGGCCGCCCAACTCCTGGACGGGGTAGGCCGTATGACGGAAGGCGTCCCTGGTCGTCTCCTGCTTCGGCTCGAACGGCTGCTCGAGGCAACGGCCCTCCTCGTTGAACAGCCAACCGTGGTAGGCGCAGCGGATGCCTTCCTCTTCGACGTACGCGTAGTAGAGGGACGCGCCCCGGTGCGGGCAGTGCTCTCCGACCAGCCCGTAGACCCCGCGTCGGTCGCGATAGACGACGAGCCGCTCGCCAAGCAGGGTGACGCGTCGCGTGGGCTTCTCGGGCGTCACCTCGTTCGTCGTACACACGGGGTGCCAGTACCGCCGAAGCAGGTCGCCTCCCGCAGTCCCCGGCCCGACGCTCGTGAACAGTTCGTTCTCTTCAGCCGTCAGCATGTTCAGCCTCCTGCGCCCGGCGGAATGTTCATGACGCTCCGGCTTCTTCCCAGCGTATGATAGGGGCCGGAGCGTCCAGCGCAAGGGAGGAAGCCATGGGAGCCGTTCTGCGAGTGGGGCTCGCCGGCCTGGGCAGCGTCTCACGAACGATCCTCGGAAGCGTGGACACGATCGAGGACGTGAAGCTCACGGCGGTCGCGGACATCCGGCAGGAGCCATTGGACGCAGCCCGTGAGCAGTACGGCGTCGAGACCTTCGACAGCGTGGAGGCCATGTGCGAGAGCCCCAACGTCGACGCCGTTTGGGTATGCACGCCCAACCCCTTCCACGCCGAGCACACGATCATCGCCGCCGAACACGGCAAGCACGTCATCTGCGAGAAACCCATGGCCGTGACCCTCGAACAGGCGCAGGCCATGGTCGACATCGTCGAGCGGAACGGCGTCCGCTACGTGCAGGGTCACTCCAAGATATTCGACCCTCCCATCCGCCGGATGCGCGAGGTCGTCTCCAGCGGCGAACTGGGGCGGCTCGTCCAACTCAATACCTGGGAGTACAAGCCGTGGATATCGGGCCAGCCGCGCCTGGGGTCGGAGGTCGACTCCAGCATGGGCGGCGGGGTGCTCTACCGGCAGGGCCCGCACCAGACCGACATTATCCGCGGCATCGGCGGCGGCATGGTGAAGAGCGTCCGCGCTGTCGCAGGCTGCTGGAACCCGTCCTTCCCTCTGGCGGAGGGTGACTACACGGCGTTCCTGGAGTTCGAAGACGGCGTCGCCGCCACGATGGTATTCAACGGCTACGGCTACTTCGACATCACGGAGATGACATGGGGTATCGGCGAGGGCGGCCAGCGCCGGAACGTCGACATCCCCACCGTCGCGGAGCGGTATGGCGGCTCCGTGGAGGCGGATGTCAAGTACGCCTTCGCGGGCGAACGCGCTGAACGCGAGCGGGCGGAGCGCATGTCGGGCCGACGCCATCAGCCGTTCTTCGGGCTGACCATCGCCAGTTGCGAGCGAGGCGACATCCGCCAGTCACCGGACGGGTTGTACATCTACGACGAGAACGGCAGGCGGGAGGTCACGTTCGACAACAGGGGGCATGGACGCGGCGAACTCACCGAGCTCCGCGACGCCATCCGCGAGGAGCGCCCCACCTTCCCCGACGCGCGGTGGGGGATGGCGAGCCTCGAGGTGATCCTCGGCATCCTGCAGTCGTCCAACGAGCGTCGGGAAGTGACGATGTCGCTTCAGACGCCGGTCCCGTACTAGCGCTCGCTCCAGCGCCGCCCTCGGTTTGCGAGACGCCACGGGGCTGACCGATACACTCGGATATCGTAGTGGTATAGTTGTCGTGCGACGCCAGTCGTCGCTGTCCGGGTTCATGATGCTGTCTTCCTGCTCCTGATAAGCCCTCCCTGTAGCCTCCCTCAACACCGGACAGTCCAAGCGATAATGAGTATCGATGACAGGAGGCATGGCGATGCTGAGCACCGCACAGAACGAGAAGTTGACCCGGGTAGGACAGGGAACGCCGATGGGCGAGTTGATGCGCCGTTACTGGCAGCCCATCGCCGCCGCCGGGGAGTTGTACGAGCGTCCCACGAAGGCTGTACGCATCCTCGGCGAAGACCTTGTCCTCTACAAGGACAAGTCCGGCACCCTCGGCCTCATCGACCGCTTCTGCCCCCACCGCCGCGTCGACCTCTCCTACGGCATCCCCGAGGAGCACGGCCTCCGCTGCATGTACCACGGCTGGATGATGGACGAGACCGGCCAGTGCATCGAGCAGCCGTTCGAGGAGACCGTCCACCCTGACGGGCGCTTCAAGGAGAAGGTGAAGGTCGCCGGCTACCCCGTCCGCGAACTCTCCGGGCTGATCTTCGCCTACATGGGGCCGCAGCCGACGCCACTCCTGCCGCACTGGGAACCGCTGATCGCCGAGAACGTCGCCTGCGACATAGCCATCACCGAACTCCCCTGCAACTGGCTCCAGTGCCAGGAGAACTCCCTCGACCCCGTGCACACCGAGTGGCTCCACTCCTACTGGACGCGGTACCAGCAGCTTGCGGCAGGCCAGACCGTAAACGTGCGCGGCGAGTCCGCACCTCACGAGCGGATAAGCTTCGACCTGTTCGAGCACGGCATCGTCAAGCGGCGCGTCCTCAAGGGGCTCGGTGAGGACCACGACCTGTGGAAAGTGGGACATCCCATCCTGTTCCCCAACATCCTGCAGGTCGGCTCTCCGCAGAAGCTCACGATGCAGTTCCGTGTTCCCGTGGACGACGAGAATACGCTGCACATCTCGATCTATATCTTCCGCGCCGCCGACGGGGCAGTCGTGCCCAGGCAGGACCCGGTGCCGTACTACTACAACCCGCTGATAGGCGAAGACGGCCGCTTCATCACCGACGTCACCTTCAACCAGGACTACATGGCGTGGGTGACCCAGGGGCCGGTAGCTCGCCGCGACCTCGAGAAACTCGGCGAGTCCGACAAGGGCATCATCATGTTCCGCAAGATGCTGAACGAGCAGATGGAGATCGTCCAGGACGGCGGCGATCCCATGAACGTGTTCCGCAGCGACCTCGACGACGCGCTCAGGCTGCCCGTGGAGCCGAGCAGGGGGTTCGTCAACGGCGCCCCCACGAGGTATGTCCCGCAGGAAGCAGGGCCAAGCGTCGCTCACGCCGACATCGAGCGCGTGCTCGCCACGTACGTATAAGGCTGCCGAGCGCGCCTGTTCTTGAAGGCAAGTGGGCCGCTGCCTATGATGCGGGTTGACTATGCGATTGGCCTGTGAAGGAGCGTGACATGCTGAGCGCCACGGATAACGAGCTGATGACTCGGGTCGGGGCAGGGACTCCCATGGGGAACCTGCTCCGCGAGTACTGGATACCTTTCCTCTTCTCCTGGGAGATCGAGTCCAACGGGTCGCCGGAACGTGTCCGGCTGCTGGGCGAAAACCTCCTGGCGGTACGCGACTCCTCGGGCAGGCCGGGACTCATCGCGGAGCAGTGCCCGCACCGCGGCGCATCGCTCTACTTCGGGCGCAACGAGGAGAACGGTCTCCGGTGCATCTACCACGGCTGGAAGTTCGACGTGGCGGGCAGATGCGTCGACATGCCGAGCGAGCCGCCGGACAGCAACTTCCAGTGGAAGGTGCGCACGACGTCGTACCCGGTCGTGGAGCGGGCGGGCATGATATGGACGTACATGGGGCCGAAGGACGAGCCACCGCCGCTGCCCGCCCTGGAGTGGCTGGACCTGCCGGAGGACCACATCGTCGCGTCCAAGCGCGTGCAGTACTCCAACTGGGTGCAGGGCATGGAAGGCGACCTGGACCAGAGCCACGTCTCGTTCGTCCACTCTCGGCTCCACCTCGACCCGAACTCGCCGCGGGCGGGCGTGGACGCCATCCGCCACTACGACACGCACCCTCAGTTCCAGGTGGTGGAGACCGACTACGGCGTGTGCATCGGCTCCGGCCGCCTGGCCCCGAACGACGAACGTTACTGGCGCATCAGCCAGCACCTGATGCCCTTCCACACCATGACGGGCCCCTACGGCAAGGACCCGACGCGGAACTGGCGCGCATGGGTGCCGATCGACGACGAGAACGTCTTCGTTATCGGCGTGACGTTCCACCCTCTGAGGCCGTTCACCGGGGAAGAGCGCGAGAACCTGCTCACCAAGGCCGGTGTCTGGAACATTTCGCCGCAGAACCGCGCCCCGGTCTCCAGCGCGCCGTTCGGGCGCTGGCGTCCGGCGCTCTCCATCGAGAACGATTTCCACCAAGACCGGGAGATGCAGAAGTACGAGACGTTCTCCGGCATCGCCGAGTTCTGGGCGCAGGACGCCGCGCCGCAGCTCAGCATGGGGAAGATCTTCGACCGCACGCAGGAGCATCTCGGGACCTCGGACCTCGGCATCATCTCCATGCGAAGGCGTCTTATCCGGACCGCCAGGGCATTCGCCGAGACCGGAGAGACTCCCCGCGAGGTGCTGGAACCAGAGGTCTACGCGATCAGGTCGGACGCGGTGCTCATACCCGCCGAGGAGTCCTGGTTCGACTACACTGCCGAGCGCCGCAAGGTCGCCGCAGGCAATCCGGACTGCCCGGCATAGCGACCCCGGCACGGAGGCACGATGGACGGGCCTGAGCTACGGTTCGGCGTGATCGGATTGGGGCGCGCCGGCAGCGGGATGCTGTCTGCGCTGGCGAAGCATCCCGACATCCGGGTGACGGCGGCGGCAGACCTCCATAAGCAGCACCGCGACCGGTTCGAGGCAGACTTCGGCGGCGAGACGTTCTCCGACGCCGAAGACCTCTGCAAGAGTGCGAACGTGGACGCCGTCTACATCGCCACGCCCCACGGAATGCACGTCGAACATCTGCAGGTGGCGGCAACGAACGGCAAGCATGCGATCGTTGAGAAGCCGATGGCCCTGACGCTCGCGGACTGCGAGGCTATGACCGTTGCCGCCGAGCAGGCCGGAGTCGCGCTCGTCGTGGGCCACACGGCCAGCTTCAACCCCATCGTGCAGAAGATGCGGAGCCTCGTCGTTGATGAGGAGTTCGGACGCCTTGGCTTCATCACAGCGTCCGCATACACCGATTTCCTGTACCGTCCCCGGCGTCCCGAAGAGCTCGTCACCGCATTGGGCGGCGGCATCATGTACAACCAGGTGCCGCACCAGGTCGACGCCGCGCGGTTCATCGCGGGCGGCATGGCCCGCAGCGTGCGTGCAGCAGCGTTCGATCTCGACCACGAGCGGCACACGGAGGGGAGCTACACGGCGTTCCTCGATTTCGAGAATGGCGCGGTAGCCACACTCTCGTACAGCGGGTATGACCACTTCGACTCGTCCGAACTGGCCGGCGGCAGCGCATCGAAAGAGCCTGCGGGCTACGGGAAGACGCGCAGAGCCTTGCGTGCAGCCCGGTCTCCCGAGGAAGAAGTGTCGATGCGCATCAACACCGGCTACGGGGGAGAGCAGCCCGTGGCGCGTGCGCGCGCCGCTCAGGGAACGCCGTCGCTGCTTCAGGGCGAACTCGGTTCATTCCTCGTTACATGCGAGGGAGCCGACCTCCGCATGCTTCCCGACGGGGTCGGGGCGTACACGACCGACGGCTTCAGGCTCATCGAGCCCGACGCATGGCGAGGCGTTCAGGGCCGCGGCGCAGTGATCGACGAGCTGTACTTCGCCGTTACCGAGGGCCGTCCTCTCGTCCATCACGGGCGGTGGGCGAAGGCGACCATGGAGGTCTGCCTCGCGATGCTGGAGTCGTCGCAGACCAGGCGCGAGGTCATGCTCCGGCACCAGACGCCAACCGTCGATCGGCGATGACGCCGCCACCTGCAGCGCTCTGATAGCAATCCTCCGTTTGCTGCAATAAGATGTGCGGGCTTCGTCGTTGCGAGTGAGGTTCGTGCAGGAAGGTAGGAGGTAGCTATGCTGACGAGGGAAGACAACGAACTGATGTGCCGCGTCGGAGCCGGGACTCCCACGGGAGACCTGATCCGGCACTACTGGATCCCTGCGCTGATGTCGTCGGAGTTACCCGAACGCGACGGCCAGCCGCTCCGCGTGCGGCTGCTCGGCGAGGACCTTGTCGCCTACCGGGACACCGCCGGAAACATCGGCATGGTCGACGACCGCTGCCCCCACCGCGGTGCGGGCATGTTCTTCGGGCGCAACGAGGAGTACGGACTCAGGTGCGTCTACCACGGATGGAAGTTCGACACCACGGGGGCATGCATCGACATGCCCAACGCGCCTGAGGGTGAGACCTTCAGGAACAAGGTCGGCATCAAGGCATACCCCTGCCAGGAGCGGAACGGGGTCATATGGACGTACATGGGCCCCCGGCAACCCGCTCCTCCCCTGCCGGACCTCGAGTGGAACATGGTGCCGGTAGAGCACCGCCACATAGCCAAGCGGCTGCAGATCAACAACTTCGTGCAGGCGTTGGAAGGCGACATCGACAACTCGCACAACTCCTACCTCCACACGAAGTTCCCGTTCCAGATGGCCCAGCCGAACGAAAAGACCATGGGGCCCTACTACAAGGAGATCGACCGCTGCCCGGTGTTCGAGGCGATCGACACCGACTACGGCGTGCTGATCGGATGTCACCGCGACGTGGACGAAGACAACTACTACTGGCGGATGAGCCAGTTCGTGCTGCCCTTCTACACCATGACCGGCCCGTACGGGAAAGACCCGCTGCGCGCCTTCCGCGCCTGGATCCCCATCGACGACGAGAACACCATGGTCTTCGGGGCCACGTACCACCCCAACCGCCCGCTGACCGAGGAGGAGCTCGACAACATGGAGAAGCGCCCCGGCGTCTACAACATCGGCACCGTGGGCTTCATGCCTCCTGACCCGACGCTCCCCGGCAGCCAGTGGCGCCCGCGCCAGAACATCATGAACGACTACTGGAACGACTACCACGCTCAGCAGACCGAGCGCTGGTGCGGCATCCCCGGCACATGGGCACAGGACTCCGGCATGCAGGAGACGATGGGGCCCATCTACGACAGGACGAAAGAGCACCTCGTCTCAACGGACTCCGGGATCATCCATACCCGCTACCGCTTGCTGAACGCATCCAAGGCCTTCCGCGACACCGGCGAGTTGCCGCCGAGCGTAGACGACCCCACGCTGTTTGCAGTCCGGGCTGCGGCTACCGTCCTGCCGAAGGAAGAAGACTGGGTCGAAGCGACCAGAGAGCATCGGGTCGCTCTGCAGCCGGTCAACTACGCAGGAGCCTGAGCGCCTGAGGCCGCACGTTGAGTGAGACCGGCGCCTCATCGGTGTGCCACATCTGCGGGCATGCCAATGAGATGGGTTCGCGGTTCTGTGCGGGATGTCGCACGCAGCTTCTGCCCGCTTCCGACTCGCCGCTCGTCCCTAGATGGCGGGCCCGTGCGAGGCTCCGGCGGACGCTCATCCGGGCTGCAGCGGCGGTCCTCGCACTGCTCGTTGTAGCGTGGGTCGCTGTCGAGAATATCGGGCTCACCCGCTTCCTCCCTGACCCCGCGTCAGACCTGACTTCCGAGCTCCGGATCGGAGGTTGGCCAACTGAAGGCGGAAGCCCGCAGCGGGCGAACGCGATGCCTGGAGCAGCCGCGTTGCTGGCCGGTGAGGTGGCCTGGCAGGCAGACCTTGGCGCCTCTCCGGGAGGCGGCCCCGTCGTGCTGGAAGACGCTGTATACGCAGGCAGCGTCGACGGATGCATGCACGCATTCTCCGCCTCGGACGGCGCTCCCCTGTGGAATAGATGTCTTGGAGCGCCCGTCAGCTCCACGCCGTCCGTCGCCGGGCGCCTGGTCTACTTCGGCATGCTGGACGGACGGGTCACGGCTCTCGACCGTGATGACGGCAGCGAAGTCTGGACATTCCGGGCCGGTGCTCCCGTACGCTCCTCTCCCGCCGTAGTCGACGGCGTGTTGTACGCGGGCTCGAGCGACCGCCGCCTCTATGCGCTCGATGCGCTCACCGGCCAGGAGCGGTGGAGCTTCGCCACGGAAGGACGTATCACGTCCGGCCCTGCGGTGAATGACCAACTCGTCGTTGTCGTCTCCCAGGACAACCTCATCCACTTCATCGACAGGCACACCGCGAAACGGTGGTTCGACTACGAGACGTCACTCACCGACGGTTCCGCGGCGATCGCCGGAGACTCGGTCTACGCCGTAGACATCAGCGGGACTATCCGCCGCGTGCGCTGGGAGAATCGCCAGTGGCCGTTCGAGAAGTCGGTTCGAAACGTCCGCCGGTGGATGTTCCGCTGGGGGATGCTCGACGAACTACCGCCTCAGAAGGGCGTGGTCTGGGTGCGTCAGGAAAGAGGGGAGAGCTTTACCGAGACCCCGGCGGTTGACTCCGAACGAGCCTACGCAAGCACTGCAGGCGGAACGGTGTTCGCCTACGACAAACAGACGGGCGACACACTATGGCAGACCCACCTGGGTGCGTCTGCGGCAACCTCTCCCACTGTAGCCGGAGGTGAAGTCGTCGTCGGAACACGATCGGGCACGATGGTCTCAGTTGACGCTGCGACAGGAGAGATACGATGGCGCATCGAACCGGGAGGCGGTGCGATCCTCGGCGTCGCGGTTGGCGTCGACGCGCTCTATGCGACCGGAGCGAGTGGTTTGTTGGTCGAAATCCGTTGAAATCCAGCGGAATTGCTTTGTCACTTGCCTATCATGTCCTGAAAATTTTGTGAAATCAGTCACACGTAAGCCCCTTACACTCCGATTTTTGTTGACAGCCCTATACGCCCTTCCTAGAATGCGCTCGCTGTTGGATGCCCGGTCTGCTCTTCGGAACGGCACGTGAGAGGGAGGAACTCCGATGCGAATCATTCCAGCCGTCTGCGTTCTGATGCTCACGCTCGCACTGGTTGCCACGGCATGCCAGGGCGAAGCGGGACAGACTGGCCCCGCCGGCCCGGCTGGCCAACAGGGACCACAGGGGGCCGCAGGACCCGCCGGCCCTGCAGGACCCGCTGGCGCCGATGGCGCTCAGGGCCCGCCCGGTGACCCCGCCCCCGCCTCCGCCGCCGGCATCTCCCTCGACAAGGCCGTCTACACCCTCGGCTCCGAGCGCACCTTCACCGTCACCGGATGGGGATTCCAGCCCGGCGAGTCCGTCCTCATCATCTTCCACACCGACGTCTACGGCCCCGGCACCGTCGCCGGTATCGACGCATCCCCGTACGGAACGTTCGAAGCAACGCCGCGCGGACGGTTCAGGATGGAGCGCATCCGCTCCGCCCCAGGCATGTACACCGTCAGAGCCGAAGGCAGCATGGGCTCCCTCGCTACCGCGCCCATCACCTTCGCGGCTGCACCGGCCGAGTAAGGGAACGGCAAGTGGACCAGGGAGGATTCCGATGATGATCAGAGAGCGTGCACTTCAGGCACTGGTGCTCGTAGCGAGCGTCCTCGCCCTGACCATGGTGCTGGCTGCTTGCGCGTCAGACGACCCGACTCCCACCCCCACCAGGGCGCCGGACACACAGGCACCCGCGGCAACCCCAACGCCGTCGGACAGCGGCGACGGAGCTGCTCCTGCACCTACGCCGACGGCCATGATGATGGAGGAGAAGTCCCGGTACGGAGGTATCGCCAACTTCTCCACCCGCGCAGACCCGCCCCAGGGCTGGGACCCGATGCGGTCCGGCAGTATCAGCGTGCTGATGCCGGCAGGGTCGATCTTCGGCATGGGGAACATGATCCGCCAATGCCCGGACGACGGCACGGCGGTCTGTCCCGGCGTGGCAACCGAATGGTCCAAGAACGACGATGGAACGGCATGGACGTTCACGCTCCGCGACGATGTCTACTGGCACGACGGCGTCCAGCTCACCGCTGCGGACGTGAAGTTCTGGCTGGAGCTGGCCGTGTTCGGCGTAACGGTCGGAGAGAACTCGAGGCGCCCCGTCAGCTGGAACTTCGCACGGTGGGTGGAGAGCGTCGAGACCCCGGACGACCTCACCGTCGTCATCAACCTCAAGAGCCCCGTCTTCGACTTCGACCAGCTGCTCGCGGTCGACAACCAGATCATCGCCCACCCGCGCCACCTGATGCAGCCGGAGATAGACGCGGGCAACGTCAACGTCTCCCCCCTGGACGTAGGACTCGTCGCGCTCGGCCCGTTCTACCTGGAGGAGTACCGGCCCGGCAGCGTCGCGAAGATGCGCCGGTTCGACCAGTACTACAAGACGGACGAGGACGGGAACCAGCTCCCCTACCTCGACGGCATCGACTTCTACATCACGCCCGACCCGTCCGGCATGGATACCGCTTTTCGAACGGGACGGTTGGATGCCACGGCCCGTGGTTCCGGCTTCCAGCTCACCCCGGAGCGTGAAGCAGCTATCCTCTCCACCCTCGGCCCCGAAAGGGTGACGATCCTGGAGATGGCGCAGTCCAGCTTCTGGGCGCTCGCCTTCAACACCCTGCGCGAGGGGCCGCTGCAGGACGTGCGGGTCAGGCAGGCCATACACCTCTGGCTCGACCGGCCGGAACTCGTCCAGGTGACTTTCGGCGGCTTCGGCAAGATGACCGGCATGTTCGACCCGGACACCGCATGGGCGAACCCGGGCCTCATGGAAACGCCGGGCTGGAACACCGCGACCAAGGACGCCGACCGGCAACAGGCGAAAGCTCTGCTGACCGAGGCAGGCTATCCGGACGGCTTCGAGGCCGAGTTCATGTGCCGCAGGCTGTGGGGGTTCGTCTGTGAGCCTCTGGTCGGTCAATTGGAAGACCTCGGCATCAGCATCGACCTGCAGCTCGTGGACGACGCAACGCGAGCAGCCAGGACGCTGGAAGGCTCGTACGACATGGTGATGAGCGGCCCGACGCTCGCGCTGCCCAGCCAATACGGGTCGATCACGTCCAGTGCCGGCACCAGCGCCACAGCCGACTCGAAGCACAACGACACCAGGGTGGACGACTTCTTCGTCCGTCTGGCGGCTGCGGGCAGTGTCGAAGAGCGGATCGACATCGCGCGGGAGATGGAGCGGTACATCGCCGTGGAGCAGGCTTACGGAGCCTGGCTCTACACGGAGAACACCCACACGGTCGTCCGCGAGTACGTGAAGGGCATCCAGGTGCCTATCGACAACTACCGCCGCAACCTCGACTTCGCTACAGTCTGGCTGGACAAGTAAGGGCCTCGGATGATAAGCCGCATGGGAAAGCGGGCCTGAAGGACGCAGGATGCAGAAGTACATAGCACGGCGAGTACTGCTGTTCATCCCGACGCTCCTGCTCGCGAGCGTCCTCATCTTCGGGATACTCAGGATCCTGCCGGGAGACGTGGCGCTCGCCATCCTCGGGCAGGAAGCAGTCGAGGGCGGCGGCGGGTACACCGAGACCCAGATCAGGGAGCTCCGCGAGGAGCTCGGCCTGAACGACCCTCTCCCCATCCAGTACGCCAAGTGGGCGTGGTCGATGGTCAACGGAGAGTTCGGCGGCGAGTCGATCCGCTCCACGGAGCCGCTCTCATCGATCATCGCCCGGCGCCTGCCGGTGACGCTCCAGCTCACCGTCTATACGGTGCTGCTCTCCATAATCGTCGCCGTGCCGCTCGGGGTGTTCTCTGCCCTGTACCAGGACAAGTGGCCGGACTATGTCCTCCGCATGGGGGCGATCCTCGGCCAATCGATGCCGAACTTCTGGATAGCGCTCCTGCTCCTGCTCTTCATGGTGACGCAGATCGGCTGGTCACCCCCGTTGGGCTACTCCAACATCTGGGTGGACCCGTTCCATCATCTTCAGATCATGATCTGGCCTGCGTTGATCCTCGCTTGGCGCTTCAGCGCCTACATGACGCGCATCACGCGCTCCGGCATGCTGGAAGTGCTCGCCCAGGACTACGTGCGGACAGCCAAGGCGAAAGGGCTCGGTCAGCAGTTGGTCGTGCGCCGGCACAGCCTGCCCAACGTGCTCATCCCGGTCATCACGCTGGGAGGCCTGGAGGTGAGCACGCTGCTCGGTGGCACCGTCATCCTCGAGAACCTGTTCGGCATCCCCGGCCTTGGCCAGGCTATCGTCGAAGCCGCGGTGGGCAGGGACTTCCCCGTTGTGCAAAGCCTGGCGATGATGCTCGTCTTCTTCATGCTCGGCCTCAATCTCGTGGTCGACATCGCGTATTCGTACGTAGACCCGCGGGTCAGGTACTCATAGTGGGCTGGGAGGTCTGACAGGATGGCGATAGAAGCAGCAGCAGGGGGCCAGTCAGCCTTCGATCAGTTGGTCCAGGAGGCGAGGCCGAAGCGCACGGTGGCGCAGAACCTGAAGCGGTTCGCCCGCCGGAAACCGGCGGGCGCCGTCAGCGC
The DNA here is from genome assembly GCA_965206315.1 of Dehalococcoidia bacterium. Classification (GTDB taxonomy): domain Bacteria; phylum Chloroflexota; class Dehalococcoidia; order Lucifugimonadales; family Australimonadaceae; genus Bin16. Next base: position 1,614,183 of record OZ242210.1, on the reverse strand, counting down.
CGTCGTGCTCATCCTGCTCGCACTCATCGCGTTGTTTGCGCCCCTGATCGCAACGCATGACCCCATCCGCGATCAGGTCGCGGCAGAACGGCTTGAGGCCCCTTCGTCCTCTCACTTCATGGGTACCGACAACCTTGGGCGTGATGTCTTCAGCCGGGTTGTCTACGGTGCGCGCATCTCGCTCCAGGTGGGGTTCCTCGCCATCGGGCTGGGCACGGTGGTCGGCATGGTCATCGGGGTCCTCTCGGGTTACCTGGGAGGCAAACTCGACCTGGTGGTGCAACGGGTGGTCGACGTGTTGATGGGGTTCCCGTTCATCATTCTGGCCATGCTGCTCGTCGTCGCCCTGGGCGCATCGCTGCTCAACGTGGGCCTTGCGTTATCGGTTGCCATCGTGCCCCGGGTCGTGCGCCTGTCGCGTTCCAGTACGTTGAGCGTGAAGGAAGAGGTGTACGTGCTGGCGGCGGTGACGATCGGGGTGAGCCTGCTCCGCATGGTCTTGCGGCACATCCTGCCGAATACGCTCGGTCCGGTGTTCGTCCTCGCGACCGGCGCGCTTGGCGGCGTAATCGTCGCCGAGGCCGGGCTGGCATTCCTTGGCCTCGGCATACCCCCGCCTTCCCCGAGTTGGGGCGGCATGCTGAACATAGGCGCGCGCGGCTACATGGAAGCGGCGCCGTGGATGGTCATCTTCCCCGGCATCGCACTGTCGGCGGTCGTGTTCACGTTCGCCCTGCTCGGCGACGCTCTGCGCGACGTGCTCGACCCGCGTCTGCGGCGAGGCGATTCTTAGCAGACCCGTCGGCTGTAGGTACGAACGACTCAGAAGGGAGTTGCTGTTGGCTACGTTGCTGGAGGTGCGTGACCTGCGCACCGAGTTCAACTCCGAAGGCGGCATCGTCAAAGCCGTGGACGGCGTGAGCTACGACCTGCAGGAAGGCGAGACGCTGGGCCTCGTCGGCGAGAGCGGATGTGGAAAGAGCGTGAGCGCCCTGTCGCTCCTCAGGCTCATCCCGAACCCCCCCGGCAGGATCGTCGGCGGGGAAGTCATCTTCGAAGGCCAGGACCTGATGAAGCTGTCGGAACGCCAGATGAGGAGCATCCGCGGCAACAAGATCGCCATGATCTTCCAGGAGCCGATGACCTCCCTGAACCCCGTGTTGACGATAGGACGACAGCTCACGGAGACGGTCGAGCTCCACATGGGCTACTCGCCGGAGGCGGCGGTCCGCCGGAGCGTGGAACTGCTGGAGATGGTCGGCATACCGGACGCCAAAAGCCGCCTGAGCAACTATCCCCACCAGTTCAGTGGCGGCATGCGCCAGCGGGTGATGATTGCCATCGCCCTCAGTTGCACCCCGCGACTGCTCCTCGCCGACGAAGCGACTACCGCGCTCGACGTGACGATCCAGGCCCAGATTCTCGAACTCATCAAGAATCTCAGCACCGAACTGGGTACCGCCGTCATCATCATTACGCACAACCTCGGAGTGGTTGCCCGGTACGCAGACCGCGTGAACGTGATGTACGCGGGCAAGATCATCGAACGCGGGACGGCGGACGAGATATACGAGACCCCGAAGCACCCCTACACGCGCGGATTGCTGGGCTCCGTGCCTCGGTTGGATGTCGACCGCGAGGACAGGCTGGCGTCTATCGAAGGGATGCCGCCGGACCTGGACCGCCTTCCTCCCGGCTGCTCCTTCGTCCCCCGTTGCCCCCATGCGGACGACCGCTGTCGCGCCGAGATGCCTCCGCTCTCGTCGAAGGACGGCACCGAACACGTGTACGCGTGTTGGAAAGGACACGAGTTCGGCCCCCTGGAACTCGTGCAGACACGGGCATGACACAGACCTCCCCTGCTCCCACCGCAGCGGCGTCGAGCCAGGACAACCTGCTGGAAGTCAGCGACGTCAAGATGTACTTCCCCGTGATGTCGGGCGTCATCCTGCAGCGCCAGGTCGGGGAAGTGAAGGCTGTGGACGACGTGAGCTTCACCGTAAAGCGAGGCGAGACGCTGGGGCTCGTGGGCGAAAGCGGTTCCGGCAAGACCACCATCGGGCGCGTCATACTCCAGGTCTACCGGCCCACGAGCGGTAGCATCACGTTCGACGGTGTCGACCTCGGTACCCTCAAGGGCGGGGCCATGCGGGCGATGCGCCGGCGCATACAGGTCGTCTTCCAGGACCCGTACAGTTCGCTCAACCCGCGCATCAAGACCGGCGACATCGTCGGTGAGCCGCTGAGAGTGCATAAGCTGGTTGAAACGAAAGAGGAGTACCTTGCCAGGGTTGCCGATCTGTTCCGTACCGTGGGATTGAACCCCAATATGGCAGACCGGTACCCGCACGAGTTCAGCGGGGGGCAGCGCCAACGTATCGGTGTCGCCCGGGCGCTGGCAGTGCAGCCGGACTTCATCGTGGCTGACGAGCCGGTCTCCGCGCTGGACGTCTCCATTCAGGCGCAGCTCATCAACCTGCTGGAAGACCTCCAGAAGCAGTTCGGGCTCACGTACCTCTTCATCGCGCACGACCTGTCGGTGGTGCGCCACATCTCCGACCGTGTAGCGGTCATGTATCTCGGCAAGATCATGGAGATCGCCGACAGGGTCAGCATCTTCCAGGAGCCGCTGCATCCTTACTCGAAGGCGCTCATGTCCGCGGTGCCGATCCCGAATCCCAGGGCCGAGCGCAGCAGGGAGCGGATCATCCTCGAGGGGAGTATCCCCAGTCCCCTGAACCCTCCGACAGGATGCGTGTTCCACACCCGGTGTCCCATGGCCATAGATGAATGCCGCACCACGGTGCCTCCACTCGAAGAGAAGAGTCCGGGGCACTCGGTCGCCTGCATACGCGTATAACGAACCGCGTAGCCCGGCCTAGTCCCTTCCCCCTTGACGGGGGAAGGTTAGAGCCTGCCCCGTACTTGATGCGGGGATGGGGGTGAACGCTTCAGACCTCGTAGCACGCCACGAAGTGTCCCGGACTCTTCTCCTCCATAGGAGGATGCGGATGGTCCAGACAATGCTCGGTGGCGGCGGGACATCTTTCGTAGAACCGGCAGCGGGAAGGCGGGTCTATCGGCGTGGCAAGGTCGCCGCGTATGTCCGGCGCCTGGCGGCGGCGTCCCGGTTCAGGTAGTGGCACCGCTGACAACAGCGCCTTCGTATACGGGTGCAGCGGATTGCGGAGCAACTCCTCCGTCTCAGCCAGTTCCACCACTTTCCCCAGGTACATCACGGCGATGCGGTGGCACATATAGCGCGCCACCGCCAGGTCGTGCGTAACGTACAAGTAGGCTACTCCCAGCTCGCTGGCCAGGTCCTGCATCAGGGACATCACCCCCGTTCTGCTGGAAACGTCGAGCATGGAAGTCGGCTCGTCGGCCACCACGAAGGACGGGCGGATCACCAACGCGCGGGCGATTGCTATCCGCTGGCGCTGCCCGCCCGAAAGCTCGTGGGGGTGGCGGAACAGGAACGCTCCTGCCGGCGTTAGGCCCACCAGCGTCAGGATCTCCAGTACGCGGTCGACCCGGTACTGAACGTCGCCCATGCCCTGCACTGACAGCGGCTCGGAGATGATGTCGTAGATGGTCCGCCGGGGATTCATGGACGCATAGGGGTCCTGGAAGATCATCTGCGCGCGCCTGCGGAAGGAGCGCAACAGCCGTCCCTTGATGGCGGCGGAGTCCTGTGGAGCCTCGGTCGCAGGGGCAGCCGGGTCATCGGCGAACCGGAACAGTATCTCCCCGTCGGTGGGCTCGATCAGCTTGACCAGCAGCTTGCCTACGGTCGTCTTGCCGCAGCCCGACTCTCCCACCAGCCCGAGGCTCTCTCCGTGCCCCAGTTGGAAACTCACGTCGTCGACCGCATGGATGAAGCTCGACGGCTTGCGGAAAGGACCGCCGCCGACCGGGAACAGTTTGGTCAGTCCGTGGACGGCCACCAACGGCTCGCCGTCTGAAGCGTCAGGGCCGGCGGTCCGGGCATTCGGGGTCTCAGGAGTGTTGCTTGCGCGTTCCATCCGTCAGCTCTGCGGGACCAGTGTTGCGTCCAGCGGGTGCCAGCAGACAGCCCAATGACTGCCGGACTTCGCCTGGGGCGGGTACTCGGTCCGGCACACGTCCGTGGCGTAGGCGCAGCGCGGGTGGAACGGGCAGCCCTGGGGCGGGTCGGAGAGGTTCGGCGGCTCGCCGGGAAGGCCGGTCAACGAACGCCGCTCCCCGCTGACGCTGGGGAACGAGGACATCAGCGCCGCGGTGTAGGGATGGGCGGGGGCACGGAACACCTCGGCTGTGTCTCCCATCTCCACCAGCCGCCCGGCGTACATCACCCCCACCACGTCCGTCACCTCCGCCACCACCGCTATGTCGTGGCTGATGTAGATGATGCTCATGGCGAGTTGCTGCTGGATCGCCTTCAGCTCCCGGAGTATCCGGTCCTGCACTATCACGTCCAGGGCAGTGGTCGGCTCGTCGGCGATCATCAGGTCGGGGTCGCACGACAAAGCCATGGCAATGACTGCCCGCTGGCGCATACCGCCGCTGAACTCGTGCGGATAACGCTCCATCAGCTGCGGGTCCAGCCCCACCATCCGGAACAAGCGGGCCACCCGCTCCTTGGCCGCGGTGTCGGTGGATTCGACGCCGTGCGTCTCGATGGCTTCGATGATCTGTTGCCCCACGCGGTACACGGGGTCCAGAACGTTCATCGCCGCCTGGAAGACCATGGAGATGCGCCGCCACCGCCGGAGCCGCATCTCCTCCTCGGCCAGAGGCAGGATGTCCTGCCCGTCCAGGAGCACCCGGCCGGCCGATATCCGTGCGTTGTCGGGCAGCAGGCGGATGAGGCAGTTGGCGACGGAGGTCTTTCCGCAGCCGGACTCGCCCACCAGCCCCAGGGCGGAGCCTCGGGCCAACTCGAAGCTGACGTTTCGGACGGCCTGCACCTCTCCCTGCCTGGTCCGATAGCTCAGGCTCAGGCCGTCCACCGTCAGCAGGGGGCCGCTCCGGTCAGTCATTGCGCTGCCTCAGCCGGGGGTTCACCACCTCGTCCAGCGCCCGCCCTGCCAGGTAGAACGCGCTGCAGAGAAGGGTGATGGAGGCGCCTGCAGGCACGATCAGCCACCAGTACCGGGTGCCGCCCAGCAGGTAGCCGCCGGTGTTGGCGGTGTGGATCATGATCCCCCAGCTCATCCTGAGGTCCAGGAGGCCGAGGAACGACAGCACGGCCTCGGCAAAGATGGCGCTGGTGACGGTGAACATCATGTAGAGCAGGGCCAGGGGCAGCAGGTGGGGGATGATGTGCACGAATATGATGTGGAAGTCGCCGCCGCCGGCCACTCGCGCGGCTTCGATGAACGGCTTCACCTTGATGCTGAGCGCCTGGGACTTCAGGATGATGGCCGTTCCCCCGAACCCGCCCAGCACGCCGATGATCAGCGCCAGGTAGAACAGGTTCAGGTGGAACAGGGCGCTCAGCACGATCAGCAACGATATGGCCGGTAGGGCGATGATCAGGTCGGCCAGCCGCATGAAGAAGGTATCCACCAGCCTCCCGTAGTAGGCGGCCACCGCCCCGACGATGGTCGCGATGCCTACGGTTACGAGTGCGGCGGTTATCCCCAGCACGAACTCGGAGCGGGTGCTGTAGAGCAGCTGGCTCAGCACGTCCCGGCCCAGCGGATCGGTCCCGAGGGGATGCTTCCAGCTCGGCGGGGCCGGCTGCTCCACCTGGTCGAACGAGTAGCCGGTCACGGGGTCGTAGGTGGCGGGGTCCCAGACGAACGCCATCAGTATGGGATGAGCGGCCGCCATCAGGGCAAAGGCGACGATGGTGAACAGGGACAGCCTGCCCATCCGGCTCTCCATGAATATCCCCCAGCCGTTCCTGAACGACCGCCACATCAGTCGCAGTCGCGCCAGCACGAAACGCACCCTGCCCCGGCCGGGTTCGACCCCGAACTCCGGGCTGGGTATGGGGCCGACCGGTCCTGGCGTATTCACTGGTAGCGGATCCTGGGGTCGAGGTAGACGTAGAGGACGTCGACTATGACGTGCGCCAGGAGCGAGAGCGTCCCTATGAAGAGCATGGCTCCCATGACCAACGGCAGGTCTTCGCTCCTCACTGCCTGGAGAAGGGTCATGCCGGTGCCGGGCCAGGAGAAGACACTCTCGATGATCACGCTCCCGTCTATCGCGAAGATCAGGCTGTAGACCAGGCTGGTCACGATGGGCAGCATCGCGTTCCGGGCGGCGTGGCGGTCGCGCACCTGCTTGTCCGGCAGGCCCTTGGCCCGCGCAGCCATCACGTAGTCCTCGCGGATCGTCTCCAGCATGCTGTTGCGGGTCAGCAGCATGGTTCCCGCGAAGGATATGAGCGTGAGCGTAGCCACCGGCAGCACCATGTGCTTCACGATGTCCAGGGCCAGCCCGCCGATGCCCGAGAGGGCCCATGCCGCCACGATGACCAGCGCGCCGCCAAGGACGATCGGAAGGGCCGCCACCGACGGCACTCTCCGCCCGAACCTCTTGAGGAGCAGCATCACCAGCAGTACGAAGGTGATGAAGGCCGCCGCGCTGAGAAGCATATTGCCGAAGACGTAGTTGGCGCTGACGTCGGCCCCCCGCCACACGAGGGGGTCCAGGAACTTGCCCACTGGAAACCAGCCCAGCCTGAAGGCGAACACCCATATCATCATCAGCGCGAAGGCCGGAGTGAAGGCGGTGAACAGCATCGCCCCCGAGATGGTGGCGGCGTACTCGAACAGGCCGCCCCGGCGCCAGGCGATGGCCTTGCCCAGGAAGAACCCGATGTAGAAGGACACGGCGGTCGCGGTGAGGAACAGCACCAGCGTCCGGGGCACCCGCTCCGCCAGCACGTCCAGCACGGGCCGCGGGAAGTTCCCGAAGGAGACCCCGAGGTTGCCCGTGAAGGTGTTCTTGAGATGGATCAGGTACTGCTGCCACGCCGGCTTGTCGAGCCCGAACGCGGCCCTGATCTCGTCCTTCACTTCGGGCGGAAGGTCGGGGTTGAGCACGTAGAAGGAGGCGTAGTCACCCGGCTGCGCCTGCACGAGGAAGAAGGTGAACGTGATGATGAGGAACAGCGTCAGCGCCATCTGCCCGGTGCGCCTGACCAGATAGCCCCTCATCGGTTCCGGCTTCTACCTGAAGTCCACCAGGGTGGGCATCCCGGCAACGCTCTGCAGACCGCCCCAGGTGTCGGTGTAGGGAAAGTCGATCCGCTCGCTCCGGTAGGTCTCCACGATGGGAGTGTCGAACAGCACCACGTACGGCAGGTCTTCCGCGAGGAACGCCTGCATCTCGAAGGCCTGTTGGCGCGCCGCTTCCAGGTCGGTCTCGGCGAGCAGTCCGTCTGCCAGGCGGTCGAAGTCGGGGTTGTTGTACCCGCCGGGGTTGTACCCTTCCAGCGCCGAATGACGGCTGTGGAAGAACGACTCGAGGTAGTCCGGGAAGGGAGAGAGGCCCCAGCCGAGGATCCACATGTCGAAGTCCTGCTGGTCGAACACCTTCTCGACGATGACGTTGAACCCGGTGAGATTGGCCCGCACGGGGATGCCCACCTCGCTCAGCCACCGCTCGATCCAGATGGCGAACGTGGAGCGCAGCGGGTCGTATCCCGCGCTGGGGGCGAGCACCTGCATCGCCGGCACCGGCTCGCCGTTGGGCATCCTCAGCCCCTCGCCCTGCTGTTCGATGAAATTGCCGTCCTCGCTGACGCGCGGCTCCGTCTCCCAGGTGAACCCTGCTTCCTCGAGCAGCTCTACGGCCCTGCCGACGCGCTCCTGGCGGGTGAGCCCCTTCCCGATGAGCGGTACGTCGGCGTTGTACCAGGCGCCGTTGCCCTCCGGCACCATCGTGTAGATGGGGAGGGCGACGCCCTGCAGCACCGTGTCCACCAGGAACTCCTTGTCTATCAGGGTTGCGACCGCCTGACGAAAGGCCCTGCTGTCCATGGGCGCTCTGCGGAAGTTGAACCCCAGGTAGCGGACGCCGTCGGACGCGTTCTCGATGGTTGTCAGGCCGTCCTCTCCTGCCAGCTGCTCCTGCAGCCCCTTGGACAGCCCCAGCGGGTTCAGCATGAAGTCGATGTCGCCCTTCTTGAGGGCCAGTACCGCTGCGTCCTGGCTGCCGTAGATGGAGTAGATGGTGCTTGCCGCGAACGGGCCTTCCACGTACTCCAGTACCGTTTCGCCGCCGGGTTCGCCGTAGGCCGAGAACTCGTTGAGCCCGGCAGTGGTGGCCGAGTATGCGCCGCTGGCGTACAGCGCAACTTCCGTGCCGCTGAAGGAGTAGTCCGGGTTCCTCTCTTTCTCTGCGAAGGCCCCCCGCTCCCACTGGTCGAAGATGAAGCCCCCGGCGCTCGGTTCCCCTTCGGGGACGTGCGAGAACAGCACCTTCTGCTGCTCGGTGGTGTCGCCGGCCTGCCGGGCCTCGGCCACCACCGGCTCCCAGTAGGCCTTGGAGAAGATGGGCATGAACGCCAGCCCGAACTGCCATCGCGCCAGGCCCGGCTTCTGCTTGAAGAAGATCTTGAGCCGGTACGGGCCGTCGGTCTCGGCGTGGTCGAAGAACTCGGGGTCCACTATGGAAGGCCAGTTGCCGGTGAGCTGCATCTCCGCGGCGGTATTGGCCGTGAACGCGAAGTCCTCGGCGGTAACGTCGCTGCCGTCGCTCCACTTCACGCCTTCCAGCAGCTCCACCTGCGTGGTCCAGAACGTCTCGCCTTCTACCGCCACCTCCTCGAGCGGAGTGGGGAAATCGGCCGCCACCGATGGGACCCAGTCGTACCTCTGGGCCGAATAGGCGTAGAGCGCCGGCTTGCTTCCGCCGAGCACGTAGCCGTTCCATATCGTCCCGTCCGGCCCCAGGTAGGCCCAGTGGTTCGTGGTGGTCAGGTCCGCTGAGATGCCGATCCGATAGACGTTCTCCGTGTCCGCTCCGGACGGAGCCGCAGGCGTCGCCGTAGGGACTTCGCCCACGTCCGGTTGAGGAGTGACCGTGACCCCGGAGGCAGGAGTAGGAGTGGCGGGGACGTCCGTGCCCCCTTCCCCGGTGCAGCCCGTCAACAGAGACGAGGCCAGTAACAGCCCGCAGAACGCAAATCTACCGCTCAAACGCATTCCGGTTTCACCTCACGAGTAGACGGCACCTGAGAATAGCATGAAGACGAGAGTCGGCGCGCTCGTGAATGCCCTGAGCCGACAGGTTACGAGTTCGGGAACTCTGGTGCACCAAGCGGCACTGTACTGCGACTTCGATGGGAGGGTCTTGTTGTAGGACACGAATGGTTGGCAAGGACGGCCTGTCCTGCCCGGCTCGTCCTCTGGGAGAGTACACTGGCCAAGGTGGCCGTAATCGCCGTCCCGAACGGCAAGGCCGCCGTCCCCTACCCCTGGTACCGCTTCGGACGCGGCCCGAGCATCGCGTGGAGGCAGTTGCCCTCCGAATAGCAGTGCGAGTAGGGCGGCTGTCCCGACGAAGTCAGGCAGGCAGCGCGATCCGGGAAGGAAGGTAGGCCGTTGTGAGCGTGCTGATAGCACTGGCGGTCCTTGCCGTCATCGGCTTGCTGTTCGCGATGGACCCCGGCGGGGTGATCGCGGAAAGCGGCTTCCCCGAATTCCAGGAGATGGACTGGAAGCAGTTGGCGGTCTGGGGCTTCCGCACGATAGGCGTAGTCCTGGCGCAGCTGATCATCATCGTGCTGGGGCTGTGGCCCAGGTACCGGCCTCCGCGGGCCAGCACGTGGTACTCGGGTACCCCGAGGCCCGGTTCGATGCCTGCGGCGGCGGCTTCAGCACTGCAGGGCCACATGATATGGAGCCCTACGACGCTGGCCTCCATCATCGAGATGTCCCAGCGCGGCACGTTGCGGATCGATGCTGTCGGAACGAGGGTCGGTTTCCTGTACCGGCTGTCCCGGCAGGGCCTCACACAGTATGACTGGGAGCGAACGATATGCGACAGCCTGCCGCCGCGTCCCACAACGGTTGATGCGCTCCGTGAAGCGATACGCGAGCGGGAAGATGCCATCGGCGACCAGATAGGCGACTACCTGCAGCAGCGCGGCCTCTTCGATGACAACCCGGTGCGAGTCAGGAGGGAGAATACCGACGACGGCGGTCTATGGTGGATGGTTGCTTGCATCCTGACGGGTGTCGGCAGCGGGCTCTGGGCGGCTCTGTGGCTGGACCAGTGGTGGGCGAACGCCCTGATCGGCCTGTTCGCGGGTCTCGCGTACTCGTTCTTCACGATGCCGACGAGGATACGGACAGGCATGCTGAAGCCAACGCCGACCGGGATACTTGAGATAGGTCAGTGGCTTAGCTGGAAAGAGTCCATTGCCGGATCTGCCCTGCTCGGCGCTCGGAACCAATCGGACCCCATGCTGGCCTACGCCGTCGCGTTCGACGTGGCCCAGCCGTGGCTCGACGTTGCGGCATCGGCCCCGACGTGGTTCGGGTCACCCGGAGAGTCCTCCCTGCGGGGCGCCGACCTGGACGCGGCCTATCGCGCCTTCATGCACGCGCCGGAGTGGTACCTGAACGGAAGGTCGGACGATGCGGCGAAAGCGGCTGCGCAGTGGGGCTACGAGGAGGAACTCGAACTGCTCGGGCAGCTCGACCTGGAATCGCCGGTTGCGGAGACGGCCGTGCGGCAAGGGACCGCCGACGCGAGTGGAGAGGTCGCGAGTGAGCTGGAGACGCACGGCAGTCTTCTGGAAGCAGAACCACCGCCACCGGCCGGATATCAGCAACACGCGATAGAAAGGCCGGTCGACGAGCCGAAGAGCGGCGGCTGCCTCTGCCGGTGCCTCAAATGGGTCGTGGGCCTGGTGGGCATAGGGGTGGTGACCCTGCTCGTCCTGTTCAGCCTCGACGTGGTCTCGCCTCGCGACAAACCGTGCTCCCTGGACTCTCCCCCGATTCCGACGCCCGCGCAGATCGCGGTGGTCGGCGACTTGTTCCGCGATCAGTGTGTGCGGGTCCGCGGTACGGTCGCGTCCCAGGATGTCGGCGAACTCGTGATGGAGATAGATCGGGGCGAGTACCTGCAGCGGGTTGACGTCCTCGACCCGTCGGAGGTCCTCCAGTCATTCCGCCCGGACCGCACGGTGACCCTTGCCGGGTGGCTCAGGGTGGAGGAGGACGGAACATACGCGGTGCACTTCATACCGGACTATGGCTCGAACCGGGAGTGGTGGCGGAACCTCCGGGATAACCTCGAAGCGTTGTTCTAGTCGGCTGTGAAGTGCAGTTTGCATAACACAGCAGGGCAGGTTCGAGTCCGCTCTGGCCTTATCGGAACTCTGGTGGACCTGGGGGGATTCGAACCCCCGGCCTCCTCAATGCCATTGAGGCGCGCTCCCAACTGCGCCACAGGCCCACGCTTGGGACGAGCCGGAGCGACCGGCTCAGCATGGATGTAGGATAGCACCCGCCTCGCCCGGCGAACAGACACCAACCCCCGGAGGAGAACACCATGCCCCTGAACGTCCGCAGAGTAGTGACCGGCCACGACGACAACGGAAAGGCCGTCGTGTTCATCGACGACACGGCAAGCAACAAGCGCAACCCGCGCCCCGGCGTCGAGACCGTGCTCGCCTGGATGACCGATTCGACGCCCGCGGAGCTGACCGGGCGGGAAGACCTCGGCGCGCGCACCGTGGAGCGTCCTCCCTCCTACCGCGGCACGATCTTCCGCATCATCGAGTTCTCCCCCGGCAACGAGCGCGACATGCACGTCACGTCCACCATCGACTACGCCGTTGTGATCTCCGGCGAGATCGACATGGAGCTGGACGACGGCGTCGAGGTCCACCTGCAGGTGGGCGACGTGCTCGTGCAGCGGGCCACCGTCCACAACTGGAACAACCGCGGCGACGCGCCCTGCGTCATCGCCTTCATCCTCATCGACGCCCAACCCTGATGCCATGTTGAGCGCAGCGCAGCGCACAATGTCATGTTGAGCGAAGCCAGAGGCGAAGCCGATGACGTAGTCGAAACATCTCTCAGGGGTCTGATCCCCTCTCCTGAGGGAGAGGGAGCGCACTCAAGTGCGTGGGTGAGGGCGAACCGGACGCGGGGCGTAGCCCCCGTCGTTCCTGCGAAGGCAGGAACCCCGTCTCCCACCCTCTCCTGAGGGAGAGGGAAGCCGCGCAGCGGCGGGTGAGGGCCCTCGGCGGAGGTGTGTGGTGGGGCGTCGGGTCCCTTCCCCCTTGACGGGGGAAGGCTGGGATGGGGGTGAACAGGCGCAACCGGCGTAGGAGGATTCCTGACACCCGCCCCTTCCGCCCCCGCCCCTTCGCGCGGTACGCTGGTTGCATGACCGGCCTGCCCGCTCGACCTATAGACAGGATCTATACCTTCGCCCCAACCCATAGACAAAACCTATGGCTCCGGCCCGACTTAAAGAAACGTATGAGATTGTTAATGCCTTAATCACGGGAAACAGGCCACGGCCACGAAAATGCCTGTCAACGGCCGATTAAGGATGTCAGATGGCACTGCCCGTTTACTCCTGAGATCGGGCAACAAGAATGTCAAACCCCCGCCTGTTGACATTCTTGTTCGCACCGTCTCGCTCCACCGGGAGGCGAGGGCCGGTTCATTGACACAACGCCCGAGAAGGCGTACAAACGCTCTCGCAGCGGAGCGTGCTCCGCTGCTATCCGTTGTGTGTCCCGGAGGAAGACATGACCAGAGGATGGACACTCCGAGCGTTCGCGCTCCTTGCTCTTGCACTCGCTGGCCTCGCCGCGCTCGCTGCGTGTGCGTCGGAAGACCCGACAGCCACGCCGACCGCGACGAGCGCCCCCCAGATGGAGGCGACGGAAGAGCCCGCCATGGAGGAGAAAGACGACTCCATGATGGAGGAGGAGAAGGACGACTCCGCTATGGAGGAGGAGAAGGACGACTCCATGATGATGGAGAAGCCCGAGGGGCAGTACGGCGGCACGCTCGCCTACTGGATCCGCAGCGACCCGCCGGGCTGGGACCCGTGGGGCCGCACCCGCTTCTGGGACCCCACCCGCAAGATCGCAGAGCTCGTGTTCAACCCGCTCTACTCGCCTGCGGCGCAGCTTGGCGACAGCTGTGAGATAGACCTCGATCCGGAGATCGCGGAGAGCTGGGAGTACGTCGAGCCCACCATCCTGGAGTTCAAGCTCCGTGAGGGCATCCAGTGGCACGACAAGGCCCCGCTGAACGGCCGCGAGCTCACCGCGGACGACATCGTCTACACCTACAACGAGCGCTTCGCCAAGGGCCTCGCCGGTCAGGCATACGTCGGCCAGGTCTTCTTCGACCGGGCCGAGGCGGTGGACGACCACACCGTCCGCATCCACCTCAAGCAGCCGTTCGACTTCGTGAGGGGCGTCACGTCCGGTAACCGGCAGGGCTGGATCGTGGCTGAGGAGGCGTCCGGCGAGGAAGCCCTCGCAGACCCGAACCTCTCCTGGGTCGGCACCGGGCCGTTCATGTTCTCCGAGCATGAGACCGGCACGAAGGTCGTATTCGAGCGGAACCCCAACTACTTCAAGGAAGGGCTCCCCTACGCCGACACGGTCGAAGCGCACATCATCCCGGACGCGGCAACCCGCATCGCGTCGCTCCGCTCCGGCCTGATCAACGTCTTCCCCGCGGCCGGCCCGCGCGTGCAGGAAGAGATCCAGCGGACGAACCCGGACTTCTTCGTGAAGTCCTGCCCCAGCCTCTTCCACCTCGGCATCCGCATGCGGCTGGACAAGGCGCCGTGGAACGACGTTCGTGTTCGCCGCGCCGTCTCGATGGCGCTCGACCGACAGGCCATCATCGACACCGCACTGCGCGGCAACGGCGAGATCGTCCTGCAGGGCTGGCCGCTCGACCCGGAGACGCTCCAGCTGGAGGACTACCCGGAGGAGCTGGCGCAGTACCAGCAGTACAACCCCGATAAGGCGAGGGAGCTGCTGGCCGAGGCCGGCTTCCCGAACGGCTTCAGCACCACGGTCGTCTGGACGCCCGCGTACGGCGACCCGTGGCAGGGCGTCGCCGAGATCATGCTCACGATGCTCCGCGCTGTCGGGATCGACGCGCAGTTCAACATCCAGGAGTACGGCCCGTTCCTCGGCATGGGAAGCCAGCAGACCTGGGACGACCTGTACTTCGGGTGGAACAACTCGTTCGACTTCAACGACCTCGCGTCCACCTACTACTGGAGCGGGCAGCGGCCGGCCAACGGGCTGACGCTCGCCCCCGACGCGACGCTCGACGGCCTCGTGGCCGACCTCTGGGCCTCCACTCCGGAGACCCGCCCAGGAGTGCTCACGCAGCTGCAGCACTACGTGGCGAGCGCCCAGTACCGCATCACCAGCCCGGTGTGGGGCAACGGCATCGTCGCGAGGCCGGAGGTGAAGAACGTCGGCTGGCGCGGCACGAACAAGATGTACCACCAGATATTCGAGAACGCCTGGCTCGAACAGTAGCCCGGGCAGACGGCACTCATTGCGAAGAGGCCCCGGATGTTCTCCGGGGCCTCTTTCATTGCTCTCGCAAGGATGAGGGGGGCGCGCTAGTCCAGCCAGCCGGTCCCCGACAGCGTCGTTGCGAACTGCTCGCGGCAGAGCCCGGCGTAGCGCCGGTCCAGCGCCATCAGCTCTGCGTGCGTCCCGCGCTCGACCACCTTCCCTTCGTCGATGTACAGGATGACGTCCGCCGCCAGCACCGTCGACAGCCGGTGCGCGATGACGATGGTCGTACGCCCTTCGGTGAGCGTCGCCAGGGCCATCTGCACCGCCCGCTCCGAGTACGAATCGAGACTCGACGTGGCCTCGTCGAGTATCAGTATGCGCGGGTCCTTGAGCAGCATCCGCGCGATGGCCAGCCGCTGCTTCTCGCCGCCGGAGAGCCGGTAGCCCCGCTCCCCGACCACGGTGTCGAACCCCTCGGGCAGGCTCTCCACCACGTCCAGTACGGACGCCGCCCGGCAGGCCTCCACCATCTCGTCGTAGGTGGCATCGGGACGGGCGATGCGCAGGTTGACGCCCACCGTGTCGTGGAAGAGGAACGTCTCTTGCGAGACGTACCCGATCTGCTCCCGCAGCGACTCGAGTGTCAGCCCCTTGATGTCGCTGCCATCCAGCAGCACCCGTCCCTGGGTCGGGTCGTACAGGCGCGGGATGAGATAGGTGATAGTCGTCTTCCCCGCCCCGCTCGGCCCCACCAGTGCGGCCATCTGGCCCGGCTCTACCGAGAAGTCGAGTCCGTCCAGCGCCCTCCTGCCGGGCGTGTACTCCATGACGATGCCCTCGAACGCCAGGGTGCCCGCTGCGCTCCCGATATCCACTGCGTCCGGTGCGTCCGTGATGTCGGGCTCCAGGTCCAGGTACTCGAAGATGCGCTCGAAGTAGGCGGCGGACGTGACCACGTCCACGTGCAGCGACATCAGATCGGTTGCGGGCGTGTAGAGGCGGCTGAGCAGCGCGACGAACGCCACGATCGTGCCGATAGTGAGAGAGCCGGAGATGACCTGGCCGCCGCCGAACCAGTAGATGACCGCCGGGCCGCCGGTCGTCACGATGAACAGAAGCATGAAGTACCAGCGCCCCACCAGCGCCTCGCGCACCTGCAGGTTCATCAGGTCCCAGTTCTCACGCTGGAACCGCGCCAGCACCTCGCGTTCGCGGGTGAACGTCTTGATGAGCATGAGTCCGCTGATGCCGAGGCTCTCCGCCATCAGCGAGTTGACCGACGCGCTCCGCTGCTGCCGCTCTGTGCGCAGGCGCCGGCGCAGCTTCCCGACCGTCAACGTCGGGATGATGAGCCAGGGCAGCACCATCAGCGAAACGATGGTCAGGCGCCAGTCGAGCGCGAGCATCGTCACGAGGGTCGTCGTCAGGATCAGTACGTTCTGTGAGATGGTCACGAGCGAGCCCGAGATGATGGTGTCGATGCCGGCGATGTCGCTCGTCAGCCGGGACATCAGCTCGCCTGTCCGGGCCTCGGTGTAGAAGCGGAGCGAGAGCGACTGCAGCCGCGTGAACATGCGCAGCTTCAGGTCGTACATGATCCGCTGGCTGACGACGGTGTTCAGGTAGCTGCGGAGTACGCCGACCAGCCCCAGCGCCACCGCAGCCGAAAACAGGCCTACGGAGAGCCACAGCAGCAGCGGCCTGTCCGCTCCCTCGATCGCCGAGTCGATGATGCCCCGCACGAGCAGCGGCGGCACGAGTCCGATGAAGGCCGCAGCAGCAACGGTGAATAGGATGAGAACGAGCCGGAACCAGTACGGTGCGAGGAAACCGAAGATACGCCAGAGGTTTCCCTTGCCAAGGGCGGTCTCCGACTTGATGGGCGCGACTCTACCGTGACGCATCGGTTCAGTATACGTACTCTCGGTCTGCGCCATCGCCCACAGCGGACTGCGAACCGTTACAGCCGCGTAACGCGTCCGTAACACAGCCGCAACAGACCTCTCCGTAAATGGATATAGCCTCCGTGTGCCGCCAAGTGATGGGGGCAGTGCCGCAGCGGCGTCTGTGGGAGGGGTGTCGGACGCGGCACCCGGCCCTCTCTCACAGACGACCCATCTCGTATCCGGGAAACCGGCCTGCTCAGCCGCCCGCAGCGAGGTTGACCGGCTTGCCGTGCGGTGTGTTGAGATACGCCCTGCGCCAGGCCTCCTTGCGGTCCGACGCCTCAGGCTCGGACACGAGTCCCCGCTCCCTGCAGAGGCGCTCGAGCGCGCGCAACCAGTGCCGGTAGTACGTGTCACCCAGGTCAGGGTCGCCCTGCTTCTGCGCGGCGCGTATCTCCTCGCTCAGCGTCGCAGCCCACTCGTCCCACGTGAAGTGGCCCTCGCCGGAGAGGCGCACCGCGAGAGCGAACGCCGACGCCTCCCACGGCTCGGCGAACACCGGCCTGCCGTCGTCGCCGAGCGGGATGCTCCCCAGGCTGCTCGTGCCTCCGGGCAACTCCGTCATGGCGCCGGCTCCAGGTAGTCCTCCCACAGGTCGACGCACACGACGCTGTTGGGGTCGGCCGACTCGCCCCAGAGTTCGCTCGCGTCGAAGCGCACGCTGTAGAGGTGGCGTCCCTCGTCCACGCCCTCCGCGCTCAGGTCCGGGAACACCTGCGAGCCGTAGTGCTCGCGCACGGTCCCGACGTGGCCGCGCACGTAGCGCGGTTCGCGGGTGTGGCCGCGCGGGTGTCGGTTGAGCGCGCGAACGCGGTCACCCGGCGCGAACCGGGGCGGGGCGGGCTCCGGGCGGACGTAGCTCGTCGTCATGATGGGCACCGCACGCACCTGCTCGGCGTTCACGACCCGTTCCATGATGTCACCCGGAACAGGAGCAGACGCCCTGCCCGTCTGCAACTCCTCCTCCGAGATGAGGCCGGCCGCCACCAACTGCTTCCGCAGCCCTGCGAACCAGCTCTCGTAGTACGAGAAGGAGAGGTAGTCGGCGGGAGGCAACTGCTCCCTGTTGTAGCGCGACTTGTCCAGGTTCCACAGACCGAGACGCCCCAGGAGCCGGGTCATGCCGTATACCCGGCTCTCCCACTCCGCGTGGAAGACCGGCTCCTCGGACTCCGGCTCGGGCTGTACCGGCCCGAACCCCTGCATACCGCCGAGATCGTGGACGCCGTTCATGCCGCGCCCACCGTTGCCGGAAGCCGCGCCTCTTCCACGCCGACCATGGAGTTGCGCGTAACCAGTTCCATCAGCTGTTCCTCGGTCCAGTCCTCGGTGCCTTCGGGGCGTTGCGGCAGCACGAGGTAGCGCATCTCGGAGGTCGAGTCCCATACCCGCACCTCTTTCTCCTCCGGTATCTCCGAGCCGAACTGCCGCATCACGCCGCGCGGGTCGGCAACGGCCTGCGCGCGGTAGGGCGCGGACTTGTACCAGACGGGCGGGAGCCCAAGGAGCGGCCACGGGTAGCAGGAGCAGAGCGTGCAGACGACGAGGTTATGCACGTCGTCCGTGTTCTCCACGACGCGCACCTGCTCGCCCTGCGAGCCCACGTAGCCCATCGAGGCGATAGCGGCGTTCGGGTCGTCGAGCAGCCACTGCCTGAACTCCTCGTCAGCCCACGCGTGCGCCACGACGTGCTTGCCGTTCGATGGTCCGATCTTGTCCTCGTACAGGTCGATGAGCGCGTCGAGCGCCTCCGGGTCGACGAGCCCCTTCTCCACCAGCAGCGATTCGAGCGCCTTCACGCGCAGCTCGATGTCCGACGGCGGCTCCGTGTGGTCATGATCGTGGTGGTCGTGGTGGCTCATAGTCCTCTCTCCCTCGGTATTCCTCGCCCAGAGTGTGCCAAGCATCGAGCCGCTGGTCAACGTCACTGCGCGGTCTGGACGACGAGCACCCGATCCCGCCCCGCGAGGTCGCACACAGTGCGGATGCGAGCGCCGGGGAAGCAGCCCGCAGCTACATCGCCTGCAGCTGCGGTCTGGCGCGGGTCCATCTCCATCACCAGCGCTCCTCCGGGCAGCAGGCGCCCATCCGCCTCGGCGAGCAGGCGCCGTATGAGCACGAGCCCGTCCGCGCCGCCGTCCAGCGCCTCGCGCGGTTCGTAGCGCGACACCTCCGGCTCGAGCAGCGGTATCTCGCCCGACATCACGTACGGCAGGTTCGCCGCGATGACGTGCACGGGGCGCGGCAACGCTGCGAGCAGGTCGCTCTCCAGCACGTGCACCCGCTCGCTCACGCCGTGTTTCGCCGCATTGTGCCTTGTGAGCTCTAGCGCGCGCGGAGCAACGTCGAGCGCGTAGACGACCGCGTCCGGACGCGCGACCGCCAGCGCGACGGCGATCGCCCCGCTGCCACACCCCACGTCCGCCACCACCGGCGGCGCCTCGCCCTCCACGAGCCGCAGCGTCTCCTCGACGACCGTCTCAGTCTCGGGGCGCGGGATAAGCACGCCGGGCCCGACGGCGATGGGGAGCCCGTAGAACTCGCGCGTGCCCATCAGGTAGGCGACGGGCTCCCGGTTGAGCCGCCTCGCGCAGAGCGCATCAGCCCTGCCCTGCTCCTCATCGGTCGGCGTATCGCGGAACGCGGCGTACAACGCGGCGCGGTCGATGCCGAGCGTCGTCGTCCAGATAAGGTCGGCTTCCAGCCGCGCGTCGCCGATGCCGGCTGCTTCCAATCGCCGCGCCGTCTTCTGCACGAGGTGCGCGAGCGTTGGCACGGTTGCGTGCCCTCCCGTCGCTCCTGCGCCTTGCCACGTCGTTCCTGCGGAGGCAGGAACCTCGCCCGGAGCGGCTGGACTCGCATGAGTCGTCTCTTCCGCCATCGCTACGGCAGCAGGGCGCGTATCGCCGAGAGGTCCGGTGGGGCAGCGCCACGGTACACGACGACCGCGTCGTCGAACCCGGCGTCCGCAAGGCGCTGCAGCCGCACCGCTGCATCGGGCGGCGCACACCGCAGGTGATAGGCGTTCTCCGTATCGCGCAGGAACTCCGTCGGCGCGTTCAGATCAAGGGAGATGTTGGTCACGATGGCGCGCTTTCCCCCAGCGGCGCGGTAGCGGTCGAGCCCCTCCTTGAGCGTGTTGTACCCCGAGAAGAACGCCGACGCGATCCAGCCGTCGTAGTCGTTCGCCGCTGAGGCGATCCACCGAGGCCCTGCCCAGCTGCCGATGAGGATGGACGGGCCCCCGAGCACCGCGCTCGACGGCGCGAGGTTCACGCCATCCACGGTCTCGCCGTTCCAGAGCCGTTTCATCGTTGCGAGCCCGTCCCGCAGCAGCGTCATCCGGTCTTCGAACCGCTTGCCGACCGCCTCGAAGTCGCCGCGCGTCGAGCCGGACCCGACGCCCAGCAGCAGTCGCGGACCGCATACCACCTGCGCGGTGAGGACGCGGTTCGCAAGCTCGACCGGGTGGCGCAGCGGCACCTGCAGGATGCCGAGGCCGACCTCGATGCGCTCGGTCGTCGCTGCCGCCACCGCCGCGCCCATGAGTGGGTCGAGCGCCATCCGCCCGCGCCCGATCGAGTCGAAGAACCAGACGCTGTCGAAGCCGTTCGCCTCCGCCGCCCGCGCGCCTTCCGTGAGCACGTCGCCGCCGGGTTCACCGCCGAAGTCGATGGGTAGCGCTATGCCGAGTCTCATCGTAGGTTCACTCCTGGGCCGCCCTACGGGAGTGGGGGCCACTCCCGCACGAGCCGTCCCTTGCCCTCGATGCTGAACGTGCCGCCCAGCTGCGAGGCGACCGCCCAGAGCATCGCGGGGTTGCTCGCGACCACTGGCAGACCGAACTCAGCCTCCATCTCGTCGATGACCGGCAGCGGGTTGAGCACCGCGCCCTGGAAGTAGAGCGCCTGCACGCCATCCGCCTTCTCCACCGCGCCGCGCGCCATGTCGAACACGACGCTCCCGTCGAGGTGTATCGCCTCCTGCTCGCTGTTGAAGCCGAGGTCGGCGAGCTGCACGTCGAAACCCGCGGCGGTCAGGTGCGGCACGACGAGCGAGTTCATGTAGGAGTCGAACGGCGTCAGCAACAGGATACGGCTCGCGCCGAAGGCGCGGAGCGCGGTCTCGCCCGCGCCGAGCGCCGTCGTGAACGGCACGTCGAGCGCCTCGGCGAGCCGTGCCCGCAGGCCGGGGTTCTGCACCTCGACCGGAGCGCCGGGGACGATGACCCCCTGCCAGCCGTGCTCGCGCGTCATCGTGGTGGCCCGATCGATGATGGCGTCGGCGCGTGCGGCAAAGTCGGTAAGCGCGGTGCGCAGGACGCCGAGCTCCACCATCTCCAGGTCGATGCCCTCGGGCACCATCGCGGCGAACTCGTCGTAATGGATGCTTCCCGCGCCGGGTCTCAGGAAGCCGATCTTCAGGTTGCCGTCGCTCATGGACGCGCCTCCTCCGTTGGTGTTCGCACTATACGACACGCGGCGCGGGAAGGCGTATGGTAGGCGCAGCGAACGCACGAGTGAGGAGGTGGCGCATGTCCATGGAGCGGGAGCGCGTCGGCGGGATGGAAGCGATCAGGTACGAGACGCCCGACCTGGCCGGGTCGCCCAAGCGGAGCTCGATGCTGGCCAACAGCGGCCTGCTCAGCGTGAACGTCCAGGTCGTCAGCAGGGAAGGCGGCGAGACGAACCTGCACGCCCACTCAGGGCAGGATGCCGTCTGGTTCGTGCTCGCTGGCCGCGCGAAGTTCTACGGCAAGGACGGCGAGTCTGTCGAGCTCGGCCCCAAGGACGCGCTCTTCATCCCCAAGGGCACGCCCTACTGGTTCGAGTCGGTGAGCGACGAGCCGCTGGAGATCATGCGGAACGCCGCGACGGACCCGGCCATCAAGAACCAGCGCGTCAACTACGAGGCGCTTCGTGAGCGCCAGCAGGACGGACGCCACGCCGGCAGCGTCTACGTCAGCCGCTAGCGCGCCGCCTTGGCGCGAGCGCGATTGACCCGGTACCGCTCGTCCGGGTTCAGGATGCGCTTCCGCATCCGGATGCTCTTCGGCGTCACTTCCACGAGCTCGTCGTCGTTGATGAAGCCCAACGCCTCTTCCAAGCTGAACCGCACGGCGGGCGCGAGCCGCTCGACGATCTCCTGTGTCGCGGAGCGCATGTTGGTCATCTTGCGCTCCTTGCAGACGTTCAGGTCCATGTCGCGCTCGCGGTTGTGCCGCCCAACGATCATGCCCTGATAGACCGGCGTCTGGGGTTCGACGAACGTCTCGCCGCGCTCCTGGGCGTTCTGCAGACCGTAGGTGACGGCGACGCCGCTCTCGGCTGAGACGACCGCACCGGCGCGCGCAGGCTTCACCTCGCCACCCACCGGCTCCATGCCCGTGAACTCCGTGCTCATCTGACCGTTGCCCCGCGTCGCCCGCATGAAGAAGCTCTGGAAGCCGATGAGGCCCCGCGTCGGCAGCCGGAACTGCAGGCGCACGTTGCCGGAGCCGTCGCTCTGCATGTCCATCATCTGCGCGAGGCGCGACGACAACTCCTCCGTGACGGGGCCGATGTAGTCGTCGCGCGTCTCCAGGAAGAGCAGCTCGTACGGCTCGTGCAGCCTGCCGTCGATGACGCGGGTGACGGCCTCGGGACGCGATACCTGGAACTCGATACCCTCCCGCCGCATCTTCTCGATGAGGACGGACAGGTGGAGTTCGCCGCGTCCGCTCACGAGGAACTCGTCCGCGCTGTCGGTGCGCTCCACGCGCAGCGCTACGTTCGTCTGCAGCTCGCGCTGGAGCCGCTCCCAGAGCATGCGGGAGGTCGCGTACTGGCCCTCCCTGCCCGAGAACGGCGAGGTGTTAACACTGAACGTCATCCTCACGGTGGGGTCTTCCACCTTCATGCGCGGCAGCGGCTCCGGCGATGCTGGCGACGCGACCGTGTCGCCGATGCGGACGCCGCGCGGGCCGGAGAGCGCCACGATCTCACCGGCGGACGCCGAGTCGATTGCATGCCGTGCGAGGTCGCGGAACGTGAACAGGCGCTCCACCCGGTACGGGGCCGCGGTGCCGCCCTGGCCGAGCAGCACGACCTGCTCGTCCTTCGCGATGCGCCCCCGCGACACGCGCCCGACCGCGATCTGACCGAGGTGGTTATCGTAGTCGAGCGCCGCCACGAGCATCTGCAGCGGCGCGTCCGGGTCGGCGACGGGAGGCGGCACGCGCTCGACGATGGCGTCGAACAGCGGCCCCATGTCCTTCGGCGTATCGGTCTCCTCCGCGAGCGCGTACCGGTTGCGCGCGGACGTGTACAGCACCGGGAAGTCGAGCTGGTCCGGATCGGTCGCCAGCTCCAGAAAGAGGTCCTGCGCCGCGGACAGCGCAGCAGGAGCGTCCGCCGTCGGGCGGTCGATCTTATTGATGACGAGGATGGGGCGGAGCCCCTGCTGGAGCGCGACGCGCAGCACGTAGCGCGTCTGCGGCATCGGCCCCTCGACCGCGTCGACGACGAGCAGGCAGCCGTCGGCCATGTTCACGACGCGCTCGACCTCGCCGCTGAAGTCGGCGTGGCCCGGCGTGTCGATGATGTTGATGGTGACGTCGCCGTAGCGGATGCCGGTGTTCTTGGCAAGGATGGTGATGCCGCGCTCCCGCTCCTGCGGGTCAGAGTCCATGATCAGGTCGTCCACTTGCTGGTCCGGGCGGAAGACGCGGCTGTAGCGCAGCATCGCGTCGACGAGGCTGGTCTTGCCGTGGTCGACGTGCGCGACGATGGCGATATTGCGGAGATGGGACTGGGCTGTTTCCGTCATGTGCCGTCCAGTGCTGTACATGCGTCGGCGCCCGCCTTTGCGGACGCCGCTTCGTCAGTGGGATTCGCTGCGCTCATAGGATACCGCACCCAAGACGGGTTCGTGTGGGGAGGAGCTGCTTGACGAAATGATGTGATGATGCGATGATGCTGATATGCGCACAACCTTGACTATAGACGATGATGTGCTGGCGGTCGCACGGGCACTGGCAGACCAGAACAGCAGCAGCCTGGGTAGCGCGTTGTCCGAACTTGCGCGCCGCGGTTTCAAGGGAGCAGGCATCGCATCCGATGAGGACGTCGTGGTGTTTCGTGTGCCTGTCGATGCAGAGCCGTTCACCAGCGACGATGTATATCGGTCGCTCAGCGACTGGCCGTGATTGCTCTGCTGGATGTCAACGTTCTCGTAGCGCTGGCCTGGCCCAACCACGTTCACCATATGGCAGTGCTGTCGTGGTTCAAAGAGCAGCGGGAGGCAGGTTGGGCAACCTGTGTGCTGACCGAGGCCGGATTCGTTCGGGTCTCCTGCAATCCGGCAGCCGTCCGGTATGCCGTAACGCCCAGCGATGCCATTTCGCTACTTGGAGAGATTAAGCGGTTGGGAGCGCACTCTTTCTGGCCTCTTGACCGCTCAATGGTCGACCTGCCGGAGGCAGTCACCACCCGCATCCAGGGGTACCGACAGATAACTGACGCTGTCCTGCTGGCTGCCGCGATGCAGTACGGGGGGCAGCTCGCCACGCTCGACAACGGGCTGGCGCACCTCACCGGCGCGAACGCGCGCGCTGCGCTCCACGTGATCCCGGTGTGAATCCCAGCGCACCTGTCCCTCGCGCATGACGAGTCCGGGGGTGCAGGCTATACTGCGCCCCACCGCATGGGGGAGGCACGACATGGCGGAGCAGTTCCGGGTCATAGACAGCGATACGCACGTCGACGAGACCGACGACACGTGGGACTTCATCCTGCCGGAGGACGAGGCATACAAGCCCACGACGCAGTACCCGTCCAACCCGGACCCCAACCGCCCGCCCGTGCGCTACTGGCTCGTGAATGGCAAGCGCAAGCACCGCCGCATCCGCGACGACGGCAAGAGCGGCACGCCACTCGAAGCCCGCGAGTTGCTGGACGTGCCCACGCGCCTGCGCCACATGGACGAGCTCGGCACGCAGACCCAGGTCATCTACCCGTCGCTCTTCCTCGTGGAGCCCTCGGACTCGGCGGAGACGGAGCTCGCCATCACCCGCAGCTACAACCGCTGGCTGGCCGACCGCTGCGCGCAGTCCCATGGACGGCTGCGCTGGATATGCGTACCCCCGGCCCGCAACATGGAAGCGGCCCTCGAGGAGTTGCGTTTCGCCAAGGACAACGGCGCGTGCGGTGTGCTGAAGAAGGGCGACCTCGAAGCCGACAAGTGGAGCGTCGACCCGTACTTCTTCCCGCTGTACGAGGAGGCGGAGCGGCTGGACATGCCCATCTGCTTCCACCTCGGCTCCGGCACCCCCGACTTCACGCCTGCCCGCGAGCTCTCCTACGGCGCGTTCATCAGGCTGCGGATGCCCGCCATCCACGGCATCTACTCGCTCATCCTCCACCGCGTACCGGACCGTTTCCCGAAACTCCGGTTCGGCTGCATCGAGTCCGGCGTCTCGTGGGTGCCGTTCGTCGACTACGACCTGCGCCGCAGGCTCGCCCGCAGCCAGGAGTCGAATATCGGCAGCGACCCGTCGTTCGAGCTGCCGGACGACATCTTCAAGGCCAACCGCATCTACGTGACCGTACAGGTGGACGAGGACCTGCCCTACGCACTGCGCTACATCAGCGAGGACAACCTGCTCGCTGGCTCGGACTACACGCACCAGGACCAGTCCAAGGAGCTGGAGTTCCAGAAGCTCCTGCAGCAGCGCGCCGACGACGGCGACATCCCCCAGTCCACCGTCGACAAGATCCTGTACGACAATCCAAAGGCGTTCTACGGGCTGTAGGCCGATCATGACCACGAACGCCCGGCCCCTGCCCGTCCCTGACCACGAGTCGCAGCCCTACTGGGACGCCGCGGCGCGGCACGCGCTCGAGCTGCCCTGGTGCGACGCCTGCGCGCGCTACGTATTCCCGCCCCGCCCCACCTGCACGCGTTGCCTCGGTGAGTTGCGATGGGTCGCAGTGAGCGGAAAGGGCACGGTCTACTCCTACGCCATCATGCACGAGAGCTACATGCGCGGCTTCGACCCGCCCTACCTCGTCGCCCAGGTCGAGCTCGACGAGCAGCCCGGCCTCCGCCTCACCACGAATCTCATCGACTGCGAGCCGGACGACGCGCGCATCGGGATGCGCGTGGAGGCGACGTTCGAGGACCGTGGCGAGGGAGTCGCCGTCCCGCAGTTCCGCCCCGCCAGTGAGGGAGGCGCGTGATGGACCCGGCGCTCCGCAACAAGACTGCCATCGTCGGCGTCGGCTACACGCCGATGGAGCGCAAGTCCGGGCGCAGCCTGCCGGACGTCGCGATGGAAGCGGCGAGGAACGCCATCGCCGACGCGGGACTGACGCCCGCCGACATCGACGGCTACGCCGGCACGCCGAAGGCACCCAACGCCTCCGCGCTCCACTGGGACGGTGTCGACGAGATCAGCGAGCGCTACATGGGGAGCGCGCTGGGCCTCAACCTGCGCTGGGCCTCCGACTTCAACCGGGGCGTCGTCGGCGACGCCGTCGCGGCGGCGATACAGTCGCTCGTCACCGGCACGGCGGACTACGTGCTCTGCCTGCGCGCGATGTACGAGCGCCCCGGCGTGCGCTACGCGGCCTCCGAGTCGTCCGCTTCCGGCGGGCCGGAGCAGTTCACCGCGCCCTACGGCGTCGGTATCGGCGCGATGGCGATGTGGCTGCAGCGCTACATGCATGACTACGGCGCGACCCGCGAGGAACTGTTCGACGTCGTCAGCGCCCTGCGCGGGCACGCCCAGCTCAACCCTTACGCCTACTGGCGCGGCAAACCGCTCACGCTCGAGGACTACATGACGGCCCGGTGGGTCTACGAGCCGATGTGCCTCTACGACTACGACATCCCGGTCACGGGCGCGGGCGCCGTCGTGCTCACGACCGCCGACCGCGCGAATGACCTGCCCCACAGGCCCGCGTACATATCCGGGTTCGTGAGCACCCGCGAGCGCGGCGACGCCATCTTCGAGGCGTCAGGCATCGGCCGCGAGGCCGTGCAGGCCGCGCAGCTCTACGACGGCTTCAGCCCCGTCGTCTGGAAATGGCTGGAAGAACTGGGGTTCGCGGGCAGGGGCGAGGCGCACGAGTTCACCCGTGACGGACGCATCGCGCATGGCGGGGCCCTGCCGGTGACGACGTTCGGCGGCAGCCAGGGCGAGGGGCGCCTGCACGGCATGGGCCACGTCCGCGAGGGCGCGATGCAGGTGATGGGTCGCGCGGGCGAGCGCCAGGTGCCCGGGCTGGAGAACTGCCTCGTCGCGCTCGGCTTCGACGCCGTCCCCAGCTGGGTGCTCATGTTGAGCACGGGCTGACGGGAGTGCCCACCTCGTGCCCCCGCTGGACGGCATCCGCGTCATAGCCCTGACGGGCGAGCGCGGCGCGTACTGCGCCAAGCTCCTCGCCGACCTCGGCGCGGACGTGTTCGATATCGAACCGCCGGGCGGCTCCGACGAGCGCACGCTCCCCCCGCTCATGCGCGGCGACCCCTCCGTCAGCCTGCACTTCCTTCACTTCCATCGCGGCAGGCAGAGCGTCGTGCTCGACCGCGAGGCCCCGGAGGGTTACGACGCGTTCGAGCGGCTCGTGGCGGCGGCGGACGTGCTCATCGAAGACGAGTCGTCTCCGTCGCTCGACCCCGCCGCCCTGCGCGCCGTCAACCCCGGCCTGATCCACGCGCGCATCACCGGGTTCGGCGCGACCGGTCCCCGCGCGGGTTGGAAGTCGTCGGACCTTGTGGCGCAGGCCGCAGGCAGCCTGATGTACCGCATGGGCTTCCCGGAGGACCCGCCGAACAGTATGGGAGAGGGCTTTGCGCACCACCAGAGCTCGGCACACGCTGCGGGGGGTATCCTGCTCGCGCTCGCGCGACGCGACGCCACGGGCGAAGGCGGCTTCGTGGACGTGTCGCTGCAGGAAGGCATAGCGCTCATGCAGTATGACGTCATGCCGATGTACGTAACGCACGGGACACTCATCAAGCGCGCCGGACACGGCCAGGGCTCCAGCGGCAAGCGCTACCGACGCATCTGGGAGTGCAGCCCCGGCCTCGTCCGCTTCCAGCTGCTCAGCCAGAGCTCCGACCGCGAGTGGCCGCTGCTGCTGGACTGGCTCGAGTCGCACGGCCACGGCGAGGGGCTGCGGGATGAGCGCTGGCTCGACCCTGCGGCGCGCACGGCGGGCCTGAACGAGCTGGAGCCCGTATTCGACCGCTTCTTCCGCACGCTGGACGCGCGAACGCTCATGCACGAGGCGCAAGACCGCGGCATCATGCTCATGGCCTTCAACAGCGTCGGCGAACTCACCACCGACCCCCAACTCGCGGGCGAGAGCTTCTTCCGCACGATCGCCCACCCTTCCCCGTCATTCCCGCGAAGGCGGGAATCCAGCTCCCACGACGGCGCGTCCCTCACCGACGCCGGCCCGCCCTACCGCTTCGCCGGCGGCCTCCGCGAAGGCGCGCCCGCCCCCACCCTCGGCGAGGGAGAGCATGTCATTCCGAGCGGAGCGCAGCGAAGTCGAGGAATCTCTCAGGCGGCGGGCCGCGCTTCCGCACATCTCCCGAGAGATGCTTCGACTACGCCTCGGGCTCCGCTCAGCATGACAACCGGCAGCCCTGCCACTCAACCCCTCGCGGGCCTACGCGTCTGCGACTTCACGTGGGTCATCGCGGGACCGCTCCACACGAAGTGGCTCGCCGCCTACGGCGCGGAGGTCGTCAAGGTCGAGCGCTTCAAGAAGGGTACGGCGCTCAACCGCGGCAACATGAGCCCGGACTCCGTCGTCAGCTTCAACAACCTCAACGTCGGCAAGCGCTCGCTCGCGCTGGACATGGGCTTCGAGGAGGCGCGCGACGCCATCGTGCGGCTCGTCGAGCGCAGCGATGTCGTCGTCGACAACTTCGGGCCGGACGTGCTGCCGAACTGGGGCTTCACCCCGGAGCGCCTCGCCGAGATCAACCCGCGCATCATCACCCTCAGCATGCCCGCGCTCGGCAAGACCGGCCCGCACCGGCTCTACAAGGGGCTCGGCTCCTACTTCCAGGCCCGCGCCGCGCTCGACGGCCTCATAGGCTACCCCCACCGCGACATCACGGATGTCGGCTTCGCCTACGCCGACACGACCTGCAACGCGGGCCACGCGCTCGTCGCGCTGCTCGCGGCGCTCCACCGGCGCAACGTCACCGGCCTCGGCGAGCACATCGAGCTGCGCCAGTTGGAATCGACCATCAACTACCTCGGCCCCGCGCTGCTGGAGTACGAGGCGAACGGCGAGGAGCCAGCGCGTACCGGCAGCCGCTCGCGCCACCTCGCGCCGCAGGGCGTCTACCGCTGCGACGGCGATGACCAGTGGTGCGCGCTCACCGTCGCCTCGAAGGAGGAGTGGGCCGCGCTCGCCCGCCTCATCGGACGCGACGCCTGGACCGACGACGAACGCTTCGCCGATGCCCCGAGCCGCATGGCCCGCCACGACGAGATTGACGAGGCGATCGAGGCATGGACGATACTGCACGGACCGCACGACGCGGCGGAGGCGCTGCAGGCCGCGGGCGTCGCCGCGAGCGCGGTGCTGTACGCCGGGCAGCTCATCGACGACGACCCGCAGATGGCGAGCCGCGGGTTCTACCGCCGCTTCGCGGATGGGGGCGTCGTGGAGAGCGTGCCGTTCATCCTGAGCGGCGCGGAGCCGCACTTCCCGTCGGCGTCCGCCCCCGACTACGGCGAGGGTACGCGCTACGTCCTCTCCGAAATCATCGGCCTCGACGAGGTCACCGTCGCCCAGATGTTCGAGAGCGGGGCAGCCGGGGAGTGAGCGGTTATCCCCCCATCGCAGCGATGCGCCGCACCACCCACGTGATGTAGGTCTTGCGGGTCATACCCCGGCGACGGGCTTCGCTGTCGATAAACACAGCCACATCCTCATCCAGAGTCAGGCCTGCTCGGACACTCTTGCCAGAAGGCCGGATCAGCGGTATCGACACCAACTGGTTCCCGCTCGGTGTCTCGACGGACTGGAACGGGCTTGGTGACGCAAGTTCCTCACCGTCCCGCTCCGCCTCTATTGCGTAGTCCTGGAGTGCGGCCTCGGCATTGAGCATCGCCTCGTCCACAGTGCGACCCATCGCGGCAACGCCGGGGATGTCAGGAAAGACCACCCCATACGCTCCCTCGTCACCGTCTACCAATGCAGGGTATCGAATCACGGCATCCTCCTAGTCCGGCCAACCGGCCTTCCTGGCGATGGTCCGGGCCACTCCCATGGAGAGCACTCTGTGGCGGGGCAAGGTCACGATGCCCTTGATGTGCGGATGCTTGTAGACGTCGTGGTCTGAGCCGTACCGCTCAAGATGCCAACCATCGCGCTCAAGCCTCCGCTGCACCCGCCTCCTGTTGGTCTCCATTACGTGCAAATATTAGCACGTAAGAGACTGTGGTTCGACCCCTACAGCCCGTACAGCCTGCGCGGGTTGTCCGAGAGGATCTTGATCTTCTCTTCCTCGGTGATGTCGTAGTCCGTGGCGCGGAAGATGCCGATAGCGTCCGTCTCGCTGGAGATGTCCGTGTGCCCGTAGTCCGTCCCGATGACGATGTTGTCCGGGCCCGCGTACTTCAGGATGAACGGCAGGTCGTCGTCCGTCTCGCACGCCGCGTAGACGCGGTACTCCTGACAGATCTCGTACGGGATTTCGTAGCTCAGCTTCTGCGCGCGGCGGCGCGCCTCCTTCACCACCCACGGCACCCACTGCGCGCTCACCTCGATGAACCCCCAGCGCAGCTCCGGGAACAGCGTCGGCACCTCGCTCATGACGTACTCGTGGCAGCTCGTCACCGTCGGCACCCGCAGGTTCGAGAAGCTCGATCCCCTGTCGTACGGCGACTTCAGCCGCTCCGACAGCCACGCGTTCGCGTTCGAGACGTGCACGACGATCGCGAGGTCGAGACGCTGCGCCTCCTCGTAGATCGGGTAGAAGTACGGGTCGATCAGGTGACGGTTCCCCTCGTGCGCCCGCAGGCAGACCGCGACCGCGCCGTTCTCCTTGCAGTAGCGCATCTGCACGAGCGCCTCGGAGATCGTCATCGTCGGCAGCACGCACGACCAGCGCAGGCGCCCCTGCGCCTTGTGATAGGCGTCGGCCATCCAGCGGTTCCAGCACCGGGTGAGCACGGCCTCCGTGTCCGGCAGCTCGGCGACGTTCGAGATCCAGAGCGTGTTGTGGAGCACCTGCACGTCCACGCCCAACTCGTCCATGTGGTTCAGCCGCAGCTGCACGTCGTCCATCTCGCGTGCGGCGACGGCGGTCACGACGTTGTAGCCGGAACGCTTGGACAGCTCCTCCAGCTGCTTCTCCGCGAGCGTAGGCAGCTTCGTGCCGCGCGGCTTGCCGTCGATCACCCAGAACTCGCTCTGCGGCCGGTCCGCCGAACTGAACAGCGCGGGGCGGTACTTCTCCTCGTCCGCGTCCAGGAAGTCCCACGTGCGCGGCGACTCCACGACGTGCGCGTCCGCGTCCACCACCATCGTCCTTACCTCGGTCGTCATGGCTGCTCCTTTCGCTCCCTCGCCGCCTGCGGCGGGCGCTATCCGGGCAGGCGCCCGCCGTTCACGTTGATCACCGTCCCCGTGACGTACGACGCCTCGGCGGATGCAAGATACAACGCCGCGGCGGCGATGTCCTCCACCGTGCCGCCGCGCCCCACTGCTGTCGTCTGCGCCACCGGCGCGCGGCCCCGGGCGTACGGGTGGACGGCGGCGCGGTCGGCGTGCTCCACGCTGCCGGGCGCGATGGCGTTCACGCGCACGGGCGCCCACTCGACCGCCATCGTCTGCGTGAGCGATAGCACGCCCGCCTTCGCCGCGCCGTACGCGCCGTTGTTGGGGCTCGGCCCCTGCCCGGAGATCGACGCCAGGTTGATGATGCACCCCTCGCCGCGCTCCACCATCCCCGGTGCGAACGCGGTGCTGCACAGGAACTGGCTCACCAGGTTCAGCCGCAGGCACTCCTGGAAGTCGCGCGGCGACAGCTCCAGCAGCGGCGCCATCTTGAACGTCTCGCCCCACGTCGCGCCCGCGTTGTTCACGAGGATGTCCACGCGCCCGAACGCCTCGATCACCTGCGCGGCCATCCCCTGCACCTGCTCCGAGTCCCGCACGTCGGCGAGAACGCCCATCGCCCTGCGCCCCAGCGCCTCGATCTCCTGCACGACAGGCTGGACCGGGCGGTGGATGCGCTCCGTGCCGCCCGCGACCGCCTCCGGCTCGCGCGCCACGATGGCGACGTGCGCGCCATGCTCCGCCAGCGTCAGCGCGATACAGCGCCCTATGCCCTGGCTCCCGCCGGTCACGACGGCCACTCTGTCCGTCAGGTCGAATCGCATGCCCAGTACCCTTCCCTCCGCTTCCGGGGATACCGCCGCAAGGTTACACCAGACAGCCAAAAACCTGTCATTCCGAGCGGAGCGCAGCCCGCGCTTTAGCGCGCGAAATCCTCTCGGGCCGCCTCGTGTAGGGCATCCCTTGTGGGTGCCCGTCCGACCCCCTCGCCCTCTGGGAGAGGGAGCCGCGAAGCGGCGGGTGAGGGTCTGATCCCTTCCCCCTTGATGGGGGAAGGTTAGGATGGGGGTGAACTTCCGTCATTCTCGCGAAGGCGGGAATCCAGCCTCCCCTTGCCCCCCTCGCCCCCTGGGAGGAGTGTGCCGCCCCTGTGGGCCGGGGGTGAGGGTGGACCGGGCTGGCGGGGCGGAATCCGCCTGAATATGCCGTGTTGGTGTACCGAATCTGCATCGAATCCCCTGTTTGACACATACTTAACGCCTATCTACAATGCGCCGCGCTTCGGCGTAGCGAGAGGCTATGCCGGATGGGTGAGTGGGGCGGCGGTGGCTGTCCGGCTGACCCCGAATGCGCATGAGAGGGAGGAACTCCGATGCGAATCATTCCAGCCATCTGCGTTCTCATGCTCGCGCTCGCACTGGTCGCTCCGGCATGCCAGGGCGAAGCGGGACAGACTGGCCCCGCCGGCCCGGCTGGCCAACAGGGACCACAGGGGGCCGCAGGACCCGCCGGCCCTGCAGGACCCGCTGGCGCCGATGGCGCTCAGGGCCCGCCCGGTGACCCCGCCCCCGCCTCCGCCGCAGGCATCTCCCTCGACAAGGACGTCTACACCCTCGGCTCCGAGCGCACCTTCACCGTCACCGGATGGGGCTTCCAGCCCGGCGAGTCCGTCCTCATCATCTTCCACACCGACGTCTACGGCCCCGGAACCGTCGCCGGTATCGACGCATCCCCGTACGGAACGTTCGAAGCAACACCGCGCGGACGGTTCAGGATGGAGCGCATCCGCTCCGCCCCAGGCATGTATACCGTCAGAGCCGAAGGCAGCATGGGCTCCCTCGCTACCGCGCCCATCACCTTCGCGGCTGCACCGGCCGAGTAGCCGGCCTGCTCGCCGGAGTAAGCGAATGGCAAGGCACAAGGGAGGAACCCCATGACCACCGACAATCGTGTGCTCAAAGCACTGGCGCTTCTTGTGAGCATCCTCGCACTCACCATGGCGCTGGCCGCCTGCGCCTCGGACGACCCCGACCCGACCCCCACCAGCGCCCCGGACGCCCAGGCCCCTGCGGCGACTCCAACGCCCTCGGACACGGGGACCGGTACGGGCCCGGCGGCCACCCCGACCCCGACTGCCGATGCGATGATGATGGAAGGCAAGCCCGTCTACGGCGGCATCCCCAACTTCTCCACCCGCGCCGACCCGCCCCTGGGATGGGACGTGTCCCGCTCCGGCACCATCAGCATCCTCATGCCCGGAGGCTCCATCTTCGGCATGGGCAACATGCTCAAGCAGTGCTGGGACGACGGCGCGTCGATCTGCCCCGGCCTCGCAACCGAGTGGTCGTCCAACGACGAAAGGACGGTCTGGACGTTCACGCTGCGCGACAACGTCTACTGGCACGACGGCGTCCAGCTCACCGCCCCCGGCGTGAAGTTCTGGCTGGACCTGATGGTCTTCGGCGTGACGGTCGGACAGGACGCGAGGCGCCCCGCGAACTGGGACTTCGTCCCGTGGGTGGAGAGCGTCGAGACCCCGGACGACCTCACCGTCGTCATCAACCTCAAGAGCCCCGTCTTCGACTTCGACCAGCTGCTGGCGATCGACAACCAGATCATCCAGCACCCGCAGCACCTCATGGAGCCTGAGATACAGGCCGGGAACGTCAACGTCACCCCGCTGGACATCGGGCTCGTCGGGCTCGGCCCGTTCTACCTGGAGGAGTACCGGCCCGGCAGTGTCATCAAGGTGCGCCGGTTCGACCAGTACTACCTCTCGGACGAGGACGGGAACCAGCTCCCCTACCTGGACGGCATCGACTTCTACATCACTCCCGACCAGTCCGGCATGGACACCGCCTTCCGCACCGGACGGCTGGACGCCACCGCCCGCGGCGGCGGGTTCCAGCTCACCCCCGAGCGCGAGGAGGCCATCCTCTCCAGCTTCTCGGCCGGAGAGGTCACGATCCTGGAGATGGGCCAGTCCAGCTTCATCCCGCTCGCCTTCAACTCCCTCCGTGAGAGCCCGGTGAAGGACGTGCGCGTCAGGCGCGCCATACACCTCTGGCTCGACCGCGAGGAGCTCATCCAGGTCACCTTCGGCGGCTTCGCCAAGCGCGTCGGCATGTTCGACCCCGACACCGCGTGGGCGACCCCCGGCCTGATGGACACCCCCGGCTGGAGCGTCGACACCAAGGCCGCCGACCGCGAGCAGGCGAAGGCGCTGCTGGCCGAGGCGGGCTACCCGGACGGCTTCGACCTCGAGTACATGTGCCGCAGGCTCTGGGTGCACATGTGCGAGCCGGTAGCCGGCCAGCTGGAAGCCCTCGGCATCAGGATCGACCTCCAGCTCGTGGACGACGCCACGCGGGCATCCAGGATCCTGGAAGGCGCGTTCGACATGCAGCACGGCGGAGCAACCGTCGCGGTGCCGAGCGAGTACTTCTCGACCATCGCGAGCGTCAGCACCAACACCGCGGCTGAGTCGAAGCACGACGACCCGAAGGTGGACGAGTTCTTCGTTCGCCTGGCTGCGGCGCCCACCATCGAGGAGCGCATCGAGATCGCGCGGGAGATGGAGCAGTACTACGCGGTGGAGAACGTCTACTCGGCGCCGCTCTACACGGAGAACACCCACACCGTCGTCCGCGACTACGTCAGGGGCATCCAGGTGCCCGTCGACAACTACCGCCGCAACCTCGACTTCGCGACGGTCTGGTTGGACAAGTAGCGAACGGAGCATGAGGGTCCGCTCGGCAGGGGTGGACCCTCGACGCGAGGGGGCTGCGCCGCACGCCATGTGCGGCGCAGCCCTTTTGTCATCCCGAGCGGAGCGCAGCGGAGTCGAGGGATCTCTCTGGCTGGCCCGGTGTAGGGGCGTCCCTCGTGGGCGCCCTGCCTGGTTCCCTCTCCTGAGGGTGAGGGCGATCGGCTGGTAGAATGCCACGCATTCGGAGCCAGGCATGACCCCTGAAGAACGAGCCCGCGAACAGATAGACCGGATGCTGACCGAGAGCGGTTGGGTGTCGCGCGGCAGGGTAGGAGAGGAGGGAAGATGACCACGGTACCGGAACTGCAGAGGGCCATCCTGGGCCTGTCTGAAGCCGAATACACCGAACTGCGCAACTGGTTGCTGGACGAAGACTGGGAACGATGGGAGCGGGAGTTCGATGAGGACGCGAGGACCGGCAAGCTGGACGCCCTGGTGGCCGGGGCATTGGAGGCCAGGGCCAGGGGCGAACTGAAAGAGCTGAGAGACCTTTAGGTGCACAGGACGGCTCCATCGTTCTGGCGGCGTTTCGAAGGGGATAGGTCGCACGCCGCCAAGCGGGCGGGTGAGGGTGAACCGAACCTGCCTCAGCAGACCCCCGCACGGTTCGTGCGGGGCTGCCATGCGCGGATGACGGCAGACTCCAACGCGCGCGTCTCGCCTGTGTCCTGGGTGAACGCGAACGAGAAGAGCACTACGTCGCGAAACATGGCGAGTTCCCGGCGTAGGCCGGGGTTGGTCTCGTTGGTGATGTGCTGGAGTAGGCGCGTGCGCACGCACGTCTCCGACATGCCGACGTAGAGGCAATCGTGCGCTCCCGCCGTACCAGCGGGCAACCAGAATGCGTAGACGCCTGTCCTGCCCTTCGGCAACTGACGAACCTCATTCCGCCGAAAAGGCTGGCGCTCATGGTCCAGGCGGTACTGGAGAGCCAGCAACGGCGTAACGCTTTCTCCGCTGGAAGCCATCTACAGCAGCATCCGCCCCGTCCGCATGAAGTCCTGCGCGGCAGTAGTGATCCGGTCCCAATCCGCCGCCAGATCGTTGAATGGAGCAGCCCTGCGGGTGTCACCCTTCCGGTCGAAGTGGTCGTAGAGGATACGCGCGAGCCGCTCCACGCTGTCGGACGCCCCTCCCATGGTCGCCATGACCTGCGCCGCGCCGGTGAGTCCCTCCCTGTTCTCCCCTGTGAAATGGTAGGCCATTCGGAAGCAGCCCTCCCAGGCGGTCACTACTTGGGGATATGGCCGCGAAGAGGGCGAGAAGTTCATCACCTCGTACAGTTGAACAGAACCGCGCTCCGCCTCGAGCAGTCCAGCGTCATGCAGCGCCTCCACGGATACAACCATCGCCTTCGCCAGCGTTTCCGCGTCACCAAATGCTCCCTTGTCGAACCCGTGTTGCTGTAGCCACTGGAGGCAGAATCGGCTCTCTGCGTCCAACTCACCCTCTTCCCGCTCATGGTAGAAGGCGATGGCACGATTGATCTCGCGCAGGGCTTCACGCACAGTG
Source organism: Dehalococcoidia bacterium (assembly GCA_965206315.1). Taxonomy (GTDB): domain Bacteria; phylum Chloroflexota; class Dehalococcoidia; order Lucifugimonadales; family Australimonadaceae; genus Bin16. Next base: position 1,577,910 of record OZ242210.1, on the reverse strand, counting down.
AACTGCTCACCACTCACGGTCTCTATCCGACTGAACCTTGAGAACACCTGCATTCCAGGCCCGATTGCTGCCTGTGCGAGGTCCACCGGCGCAATATGTCCGCCCCGCATCATCGCATCGAGCGCGGGTGGCAACTCCCGGTTCAATTCCTCCAGAAATCGGCGCCGCGTGCCCACGGGGGCATCCTGAGAACGCGGGCGGCAGACGAGTACGACGGAACTGGCGAGCGTATTTGCGTCCAGAGCGTTCAGTCTCCCCGAACCTTCCGTGCGCATGGGCCAAGTGCCGACTATCTGGAAGCCCGCGTGCACGAGTGCGGACAGCATTGTGTCCCAGCCCGTCGAGGCTCTACCACTGTGACTATCGTCGCGTTGTTTGTAGGCATAGAAGATAGTGGTTGGGAATTCTTCCGTAGAGCGTTCTCTAACTAGACGTAAGGTTCGGTTCATTAGTTCTTCGAAACGTCCTCGCGAAGTTTGGGTAGCACTATCAAAACGAGGAGCAGCTATCATTTCATCTTGAAGAGGTGCGTCAATTCCAGCGAACATCTCAGGGTAATAATCTCGCAGAGCGGGGCGGAGCCAAACATAGAAGAAGTTGGAGAGCTCGGCGTAACTGATGTTGTCATAGTACGGTGGGTCAGTAACTATAATCGGATTACAGTCTACATGAAATATGGTTGCTGCATCTCTCTGCTCTGATTCGCCCTTGGTTGAATCAACCGGGAGGTGTTGAACCACCATAGATACTTTCATCAGTATTGCGTCCAAGCCTCCACCAGATTCAGAGAACGGGTTCGAATCTGCGAAATCCCATACCATCGCAATCGCTTGTCTTGCGAATGTCTCTCGCAGAGCATTGCGGTCATTCATCCAAGAAGCAAACGCTGAATGTACATTCGCCAATTTTGATATGGTAAGTGACAGGTAAGTACAGACCGCCTTAGCGTATTCTAGCGTCCCTCCTCGATTGGCAATATCAGCGTGTATTTCCGGCAACACGTCCGTTAGTGCTGTGAGCGTAGTCAGTTGCCTTTCTGTAAATAGTTCATGCCAGTATTCGATCCCGTACCCGCGACCACTCACAAGGTGAGTGGTCGCGGGCATTTTTTGCTGGGGACGCCATACGGATTTCGTCGCGTTTGCCCAGCGGATGTGCTCCTCCGTGGGGGAAAGGAAGACGCGGCGGCGAGCGCCTTCGGCAACGATAGCCGTCATCTGCTGACTCATCCTCCCCGCCTTGGACTGCTCCCGTACGTACGAGAGAGGAGCGGTCATGCCGCAGGCAACGCAGCCCACGCCGTTCCTGTCCACCGTGCCGTTGCGTGGCACGCCCTCGTCGTTCGCCTGCACCGCGAACGTAACTTCCTTCGCACCGCTATCCACCACTGGTTTAGCCCAGTAGCGATTGCCGGGCTTCTTGGACAACTCAAATGTAACCATCAACGGCATGGCGACGCCACAGGCGGGATTGGGGCATGGGACGGTGCGCGCCCACAGCCAGGCGATTACGGTCGCCTCGGTCCCGTCTGGCAGTTGCGCCTTCGGGTAGAGATGTCCGATGCGCTCCCATGCGCGGTCGCGCATCCACTTGCCGTACCAGAGGATGTCCTCGGCTAGTCCGGCTGTGCCACGCCATTCCGCGCCATCCACCATCCGTGCAGCCGCGTCCGGGTTCACGGGCGGCTTGCCCGCGACCTGGGGCGGCAGCTCGATGAGCGCCTTGTTCAGCAGAACGGCGACAGGGTTGAGGTCGGAAGCGATGGCGTGAAGTCCGAGCCGTTGCGCCTCCAGCGGGATGGAGCCACCGCCGGCGAACGGGTCGTGCACCGGGGGAACATGCTCACGGAGATAGCGGAGTACAGCGTCCGGCTCAGCGGGGGCTTGTTCGCTACGGGAGCGGGCCGCTGTCCGCGCAATCTCGTAGCGGGCCTCGGCCAGCAGATGTTCGTCGTTGCTGTTCTCCCACACGACGAGGCGACGGATGATGCCGTGCAGCCGCTCGCGTTCACTGTCCTGCTCTTCTTCAGTTGGGAACTCGTCGGAACAGGCGGAGGGATCGTCCACCAGGCTCGCAAAGATCACCGCGCGGCAGGCGGCAAGAGGACGGCGCGCCCACCAGAGGTGCAAAGTGGAGGGATGCCCGTGCCGTATGGACTTCTCGCGCTTCGATTCCTCGTTGATGGTGTCAAGGGGTAGATCCACCTCAATGAGCTTCCTGCGGTAGGCAGGGGCGGGGACGTCAGGCATCGCTGCCCTCTTCGAAATCGAGACTTAGTTGGACGCTGTTCTCGCGAACGGCGCGGCGGGTGCTCTCGGAGAATCCGCCGGGTTTTCGTCCGGTGATGATGATTTCGACGGTGACCTCGCCCTCGTCGCGCCGGAGGTTGGCGATGATCTCATCACGCAGCAGGCTGACGTCGTCAAGGGAGATGTCGCCGGAGATGCGCTTGCTCGCCCTAATGCGCGTGGGGTGAGAGGCAGTGGAAGGGGGCGAGCCTCCGTCCTCAGGCGGCCAAGGCGTTACGCCGCCAAAGCCTGGCGGGGCGTCGGGATTCGTAGAATCTGCCCCCCCCATCGATATAACGTTTTTCGTCGGTTTTACGTATGATTTCCTGCGCTTTCTCGGCAGGAACAACGAATCGAATATCGGTTTCACCCATCAGGGGGATATTCTGCGGCGGTTCACCGTAGCGCAGGCCAATGTAGCCGTCGATGGTGACCATGGCAGCACAGCCGAACGCGCCTTCGCGCACGCCCTGTTTAATGCACTCCGTGAGCACCTCCTTGCCGCGGAGTCGCTCCATGTAGACGTTGCTCGTGAGCATGTCCCATAGCGTATCGACGCTGACGTGCTCGGCGTGCGCCTCGATGCTCCAAGCGTATTCGTCGAGGAAGCGCACGAGCGAAGCGACAGAAAGGTGGGTGATGAGTTGCTCTTCATCGATGAGTTTTTGGAAGGCGCCCTCGATGATGTTGCCGTCGTTCGAGCGCGGTGCCTGCATCGCCTGCAGACGGTAGTCCGCCTTCTGCGGATCGTCCTGCACGGGCGCAAGCGTCCAGCGGTAGGCGTTGAGGAGCGCGTCCCGCGTCTCACTCTCGGCACTGCGCAGGTTCGCTTGGGCCGTGCTGGCGCGGTCGCCCTGCAGGGACAGCGCACGGTCTCCGGTAAGAATAGAGCGCCATGCCAGGTACTTGCTGACTGCACTGCGCAGGTTGCGTATCTCGTCCTTCCTTGCGGTCAGGAAGAGCAGCGTATTGCGGCGCACTCGTCCGGCGTCGCCGCGATTGCGGAGGAGTTCCAGCGCCCAAGGTTCCGCGTCGTCCGCCTCCTGCGAGCGATTTGAAAGCGACTTGTCCGGCGGCAGGACGACGAGGCGCACTAGGTCGGCGTCTGGCACGCCAGCCGAGTCCGGTGGGCAGAGGATAACGTTGCTGCGCCGTCCGCACGCATCAGGAAGCAGCGCACCGGTGATGTGGGTATCCACATCGCGCGCGGTCTCGAGGTCGCGCATGCGGTCGCTGACGACTTTGTTCAGGTTCTCCTCGACGTGGAAGTAGTAACGGCCGTCTGCGCTGTACAGGAAGTAGAGCTGCTCCGTCATGCGGCGGAGGGCGTCGTTGTAGTCGGCAACGCCGTGACCGGGCTGCATGACGCCAACGTGCACGCGCTTCAGGTCGATGCCCTTCACTGCTCCGGTCGGAGCGCTGCCGAGGAAGATCGTCCGGGCCAGCCGGCGCGCCGCGCCCCCAACGCTGCCGAACCGCTCCAACCCCCCGTCTATCTCATCCACCTTGGAGCCATCGCTGTCAACTTCGGAGAGCACCGGACGCCAGTTGCCGGAGAGCAGCCTCGTGAATTCGTTCCCGAGGGCGGGGTCGTCCAGCGGAAGATGCGCAGGCATGATGAGGGGCGCGGCATCGTTCTGCCGGTAGAGGCGACTAACGGCTACAGCCATCATGCGAAGCACGCCCCGCGTGCGCTGGAAGTCCGATATCGCGGACCAGTCCTCGTAGAGGCGGTCGAATATCTCCGGGTGGACCGGATAGCACGCCTTGAGCCGCTCCAGGTAGCGCCCTTCCCCCATCTGCTGCGGGTACTCGGCGCGCGCGCGTTGGTACATCGCAGCGAACGCCTGGCAGGTGCGATCACGCTCCGCCTCGTCCATCTCCGCGCCAAAGAGCCTGCGCCGCACGACCTCGAACGCCTCGTCTATTCGCAGCGGCTCCCATACGGTCTCGATACGCCCGAGGATGGCTTCCAGCGAGGCGAGTGCCTGCTCACCGCGCTCACCCCCGGCTTGACGATCGCTCTCCAGCAAGGTCACCACGACCACGACGTTCCCTGCTGCGCCCGCAGCCTGCGTGAGCGCCTGCACGAAGGTGTAGATGCGCGACTGCATCTCGGCGTCGGCGTTGCGGGCGTAGGCGACCAGTTCGTCCAGCAGGATGGCGCACGGGCCGACCGATCGGAACAGCGCGCTGAGCAGGTCGCCGCCTGGCGCAGTGCCGCTGCGGGCGGCGTTGCCGATGACGTCGTAACCCTCCTGCCCGCCGAGCTGGTAGGCCATCACACCCCATAGGGTGTTGAGGGGATCGCTCTTCTCGCTCGTGACGGCAGTGTCGGCCGGAGAGAGGTGCGTGCCGTCAAGGACGGCCACACGCACGTCGGGCAGGGCGTCGGGGTCCAGCCCCGCCTCGGTTGCGATGCCGCGTATCTCCTCCCGGACGCGCTCGCCGTCGCGGTGGTCTCCCGCCGGATTCACGAGCGCCGAAGCGTGCTTCGCCAGGTGGTACAGGGCGATGAGGCTGTGCGTTTTGCCCCCGCCGAACCCGGTCTTCGTCTGGATAACGGGGTCTCCGCCCGCGCCGCCCACCCGTTTGAGCGTGTTGAGGAGCAGTGCGCGGAGGCCCGGGGTCATGTAGGTCTGCGCGAAGAAGCTGACCGGGTTGCCATACTCATTCTCGGCGCGCCCGTCGTACACCTGCTGCAGATTGGCGGCGAACCTCGCCATCGCATACGTGCCTTGCATCACGTCGTGGCGAGGGCGGATAACGTCGCGCCACGGTTTCAGGTTCGCGGAACCGCCACGCTGCTGCGAAGACCTGCCGTTGGTGGATTCCTGCGCCGGAGGAGAGGCGGAGGGCTCCGACGTAGGCGCCAGCAGACGGTCTCGTATCTGTCCGACCTCTGCTTTCTGCGCCGCGCCCACAATATCGAGCGCTTCGATGATGAGAGAGAGGCGCGTGCGGGCAAACTCACTATCAATATCCTGGTTCCCCGGGTGCGATACCGCATTCCGTCCCTCGACCACGTCCCAGAGCTTGCTCAGAAAAGCGGGATTCCTGTTGTAGCACGCTTGGAACGCTTCTCTGTTCCGCTGCACGATGGCGGGGAAGTCGTTGACATCTATAGCCGATTCGAGTCCACCATACTGCGCAAGGTTCTTGACGAACTGGTCCTGCTTGGCCGGAGGAAGGGATTGTCGTATAGCATCCTCTGGTTTCACTCCCCGCTGCTTCTTCAACTCGCGGATGATGAACGGACGCATCGCGTCGCGGTAGATGTCCACGGCTTCCAGCAAGCAGTCCCGGTTCGGTCTCGCAGTCGTCAATCAATCAACCTCCGCTGGGGTGCGAGCATACTACTATGCTCTCTTCCCTCCCGCGACACCCGCCCAAGCGAGGTTCCTGCCTTCGCAGGAACGACGGAAGGGGAGGATTGCTGACACCCGCCCCTTTCGCGGTCGCGCCTGCAGCCGCTACCCTGGTTGCTGCGCTTCGCGTAGCCACGAGTAGCACACTGCGGTACCCTGTTCCGACAGGAGATGGATGGAAGGAACCGAGAACCATGACGACCTATGATCTTCCCCCGGACGACGTGCTCATGGCCGAGTACAAGCAGTTCGTCAAGGACGACCAGTACTTCACAGAGCACCATGAGGAACTCAAGAGGAAGTACCCCGACTGCCACGTCGCGGTGTTCAAGGGGAGGATCAGAGCCGCATCCCCTGACCTTAAGGTTGTCCTCGATGAGCTCCAGCGCAAGGGCATCCCTCCCGGGCGGGCGGCCATTCACTACATCAGTGAGAAGCGTCGGAAGTTGGTCGTCTAGCCCCATGACGTGGTACGGGGGATTCGATGAGAGGGGCCGGCGCGGACCTGGGCGCGCAGCTCGTCCTCCGCAACCCCGCCGGCTCACCCCCATCCTAACCTTCCCCCCTCAAGGGGGAAGGGACCAGACACCCGACTCCGCCCCACACCGAGGCAGCGAAGCTCCTGTCTGCGTTCCGCTCGGCATGGCAGCCCCCTGCGCAGGAGAGCGGCGTGTCACCGAATGGCACCAAATGTCACCTTGAGAAGGCTCAGGGCTGCGAGGTTCCTGCCTGCGCAGGAACGACGGGGAAGCCTGAGCGGTGAGCACGAACGAGTAGATGAAGGGCGACAGCATCGGACAGCAGCGTCGTCTATACTCCGCGCAAGGAACAGCACGGAACACAGGAGGACACCGCCATGGCAACGAAGAGCGTTGACCTGGAAACCATCATCGACGCGGACGGACACCTCTTCGAGGACCCGGAGGGCATCAGCGCACTCATGCCGCCCGGCTACCGCGAGCGCGGGCCGTTCGAGCTGGGGCGGCTCTTCCCGCCGCTCGACCACCTGCATTCGGCGTCGCTCATCCAGCTCCCGCCCGGCTCGTTCGAACGCTCCGGCACCGACGGCTGGAAGCGCTTCATGGGCGCAGCCGGCATCAGCGCATCCGTCCTCTACCCCACCTCCGCCCTCGCCTACGGCAAGATCGTCTCCATCGACTGGGCGATAGCGGTCTGCCGCGCCTACAACGACTGGGTCTACGACGCCTACATGCAGAACGACTCCCGCTTCAAGGGCATGGCCCTCATCCCCATGCAGGACCCCGAGGCCGCGGTCGCCGAGCTGCGGCGCTCCGTCGAGGAGCTCGGCTTCGTGGGCGCGATGCTGCCGTCCACCGGCCTCAAGGCGCACGTCGGCTCGCCGGAGTACTGGCCCATCTACGAGGAAGCGGAGCGCCTCGGCTGCTGCCTGGGCGTCCACGGCGGCTGCCACAGCGGCATGGGGCTGGACAACATGAACATCTACCCCGCCGTCCACGGCCTCGGCCACCCGTTCGGCATCATGGTCTCGTTCGCCGGCATCCTCATGAACGGCATCTACGACAAGTTCCCCGGCATCCGCATCGGCTTCCTGGAGGGCGGCGTCTCCTGGTTCCTCCTCTGCCTCGAACGGCTCGACGAGTCCTGGGCCACCCACATCCCGTTCGACCCCGACGCCAAGTACATCCGGCTGCTCGACGGCGAGTCCATCTTCGACTACACCGTGCGGCAGGTGCGCGAGGGCCGCATCTACGTCGGCTGCGAGGGCGGCGAGTTCTCGCTGCCCTACGCGGTGAAGGTCGCGGGGCCGGAGGCGTTCATGTACTCGTCCGACTTCCCGCACGAGGTGAACCGCGAGAGCGTCCGCCACGAGATCGAGGAAGTGCTGGAGTGCGAGATGACGGCGGCGGAGAAGGCGATGGTGCTCCACGAGAACGCGGAGCGCTTCTACGGCTTCCGCGCCCGCGACGTCTCGTGACCCTCACCCCCAGCCCCTCTCCCAAGGGGCGAGGGGAGCCAGCCCACCTCTCCTGAGGGAGAGGGTTAGGGTGAGGGCCATGCGGGGATGAGGCGTGAGGCGGTGTGTTTGCTCCACCTCTCCTGGGGGAGAGGTCGACGTGCTTGCGCGGCGGGTGAGGGCCTTCGGACGCGGGCGGGTTGAGGGCCTACGCCACGGCGGGCGGCGCCCCCGCCGACATCTGCACAGATGACCCGCCGCCCCCTTCCTCCTCGACGAAGGCGGCCTCCGCCGGGAGCAACCGGCAGTCCCCGGCGTTCATCGTCAGGAACACGCGGTCGCCGCGAGCGATCGGCTGAGACGCGTGAACGAAGGCACGGATGACCGCGCCGCCGACGTCCACGCGGCAGTCCACCGAGTCGCCGAGGAAGACGACGGTCTCGACTTCGCCCTCGATGACGTTGTCGGCCTCGCGCCGCTCGGCTGAGACGCCGATGTTCGCGGGTCGGATCGCGATCGCCGCGCTGTCGCCCGGCTCGACCAGCTCGACCGCGGCGCAGTTAATCGTCCCCTGCGGCGTCTCGACCCGCATCACGTCGCCTTCGCGGCTGGCGACCGTCCCCTCGAGCAGGTTGGTCGTGCCGATGAACTCCGCCGTGAACCGCGAGTTCGGGTCGTCGTAGATGTCCTTCGGTCCGCCGAGCTGGACGATCTCGCCGTCCCGCATCACGGCTATCTTGTCGGAGAGCGTCAGCGCCTCCAGCTGGTCGTGCGTCACGAAGAGCGTGGTGATGTTCAACCGCTCGGTGAGCGTCTTCAGCTCGACGCGCATGTCGTCGCGGAGCTTGGCGTCGAGGTTCGAGAGCGGCTCGTCGAGCAGCAGCGCCTTCGGCTGCCGCACGAGCGCCCGCGCGAGCGCGAGCCGCTGCTGCTGGCCTCCGGAGAGCTGGGGCGCAGGCCGCCGCTCCAGGCCGTCGAGCCGCACCAGGCTCAGCGCCTCCATGACACGCTCGCGCACCTCGGCCTTGGGCAGCTTGCCCTTGCCCTGCGAGATGGGGAACGCCACGTTGTCGTACACGTCCATGTGCGGCCAGATGGCGTACGACTGGAACACCATGCCGATGGGGCGCTGGTGCGCCGGGACGTGCGCGCCGCTCCGGGAGATGACCACGAGGTCGTCGATCACGATCTCGCCGCCGTCCGCCTTCTCCAGCCCGGCGATGCAGCGGAGCGTCGTCGACTTGCCGCAGCCGGACGGGCCGAGCAGGGTGAAGAACTCGCCGTGCTCCACCTCAAACGACACCCCGCGGACGGCGTTCACCGCGCCCTCGTCCGTGGCGTACCGCTTCACCAGGTCCGTGACTCGCACCGTTGCAGGCATACGCTCTCCCCTACCCGTGTTCTCTCGTGAGGCGCAGCGTGACGAACCGCGCCACGATGACGATGGTCGTCATGAGCGCCATGAGGACTACGCCGAACGCCGTCGCTTCGTCGATGCGCCCGTTCTCCCACGCGCCCCAGGTCACGATGGAGAGTATCTGGTTGTCGCGCGTGGTGAGCAGCAGCGCCATGGAGAGCTCACGTCCGCTGTGGATGGCCACCCACAGCCAGCCCGCCACCAGCGAGGGCACGAGCAGGCGCAGCGTTATCCGTCGGAACACCGTGAGCCAGCCGACACCGCTCACGGAGCCGGCCTCCTCCAGCTCCTTGTGCAACTGGAACATCGCGCCGTTCGTCGCCCGGGTGCCGTAGGCGAGGAACCGCGCCAGGTGCACCAGCGCGATGAGCCATATCGTGCCGTAGATGGGTATCCAGTCAACCCAGAACGCGATGAGCAGGAACGCGAGGCCGAACACGATGCTCGGAGCGGTGAACGGCACGAACGCCAGTGTGTCCAGCAGACCCCGTCCGCGCGCCTTCGAGCGGACGACGATCCACGAGACGATGGCGGACAGCAGGATGGTGGACGCGGGAACAACGGCGATGAGTATCAGCGAGTTCTTGAGCCCTATCCAGAAGGCTTCCTGCTTGAAGATAAGCCGGTAGGCATCGAGGTTCGCGGACTGGAACGCCATGATGGACGGTGGCCGGAAGAAGGGCTGCGTGCTCGCGTAGATCAGCACGACCGCAGGCAGCACCACCATGAGGAAGAAGTACCCGATGATGGCTGCTCCCGCCCACTTGCGGAAGCCGCCCAGGTCTATCCGTCGCGGCCGGTAACCCTTGCCGGTGATCGTCGCGAACTTCTGCTGGATACGCGTCACGCGGTGATAGTAGAAGATGCCGACGATGCCTATGGCCGCGGCAATAGTGCCGAGGCTCGTCGCGAGTCCGTAGTCCCGGGGCACCTGGCTCGTCGCGAGATAGATGCGCGTCGCAAAGACGTGGATGCCTTCCGGCATCCCGAGGATAGCCGGAATCTCGAAGATGCCGATGGTCGCGGTGCCTACGAAGATGGTGACGCCGAGCAGTCCCGGCAACATGACGGGAAGCGTCACCCGCCGCATCGTCGTGAACGTGTTTGCGCCCGAGGCGGAAGCAGCTTCCTCCAGCGCGGGGTCCATGCTGCGGAAGAGGCCGACGGTCATCAGGAAGATCGTCGGCGTCAGGCGGAACGACTCGACAACGATGAGGGTGCCGAGGGTGTGTGGATCGAAGATGCCCTCGCGCCAACCCATCCACTGCGTGAAGGGGATGTTGAACACCCCGGTGCGCGGGTTGAGCAGGAACACCCACGTCATCGCGTAGAGGATGGGCGGGATGCCCGCTGTGATGATGGCGACGACGAACGCGAAGTTGCGGAGCGGAGCGTTGGTGCGCTCGACGATCCACGCAAGTGTGACCCCGAATACCAAGCCGATAGCCACGGAGCCCAGGCCGAAGGCGGCAGTGTTGAACAGGAGCTCGTAGGTGGTGCTGGAGAGGAACGTCTTGCGGTAGTTCTCCAGCGTGAACGAGCCGCCAGAGTCGGCGGGACCGACGCTCCACAGGCTGTAGAAGAGGAGGATGACCAGCGGAGCGATGACGAGCAGCGCGAGGATGAGCCCCAGCCCGCCAACCAGTATGACGTACTGGGGTTCCAGGGTCGTGAACCGACCCGGTAGTGCTCTGCGCACTGCCTGTGTGGAGATCGCCATCACGCCTCCGTGCCCTCTCCCGCACACTGCCCTGCAGGGCGCGGCGTGTGTAGTGGGAGAGGGCATGGGCCGGGCTTTGGAAGCCCGGCCCGTTCACCCGTTCTTAACTAACTGGTCGGGATACCGAGAATCTCGCGGTACTTGATCTGCAGCCGCGTGAAGTGGTCTGCCATCTCGATACCGGTGTAGCCGATCTTCAGACCCAGGTTCTCGGCTCGGATAGCGATCGGGTCGCCTGAGTCCACATCGAGGCTCGTGCCAGGCTGGACCTCGACACGCACCGGAATCCCGCCGTCGACACTCAGGAGCCAGCGAAGGAAGAGCCGCCCGCCTTGCGGGTTCGGCCCGCCGGCAACGGCGCCAACGAGCCACTGTTCGATGGCGTTCGGGGTAACCGGCGCCAACTCCACCGGGTGGCCCTGAGAGATAGCGGTACCGATGGAGGCGACGTTGACGTCCGGGCTGATAGCGCTCTCACCGCTCGCCACGTCGTTGGAGACTGCGGTGTTGCCGTGGAGGATCTTGGGCTCCTGTGCGGCCAGTTTGCTCAGGAAGTCGGCCACCTGGTCCTCGGGCCAGAGGTTCTCGTAGCGGCCGCCGTACTCCTCGAGGTCGGTCAGGTAGATGAAGCCCTTCAGCCGGTCTTCCAGCACGAGGTCGTCCTTCCACATCGGGTCGAGCAGGTCCTCGTACGTCTGGGGGATGTCGTCGCCCTTCACGCGGTCGGTGTTGTACATGACGCCGTGCGCCAGTGGCACGTACAGCGTCGCCAGACCGTCGGCGTAGATCGCACCCTCAGCGATGCCGAGGTCCGCGAAGATGTCCGAGCTGTCGCTGAAGACGCCACGGTCGAGCAACCGCCTGTCACGTCCGGGGTCGGCAACGTCTGCCGTTATCTTGCCCGCCTGGTGCTCCAGGAGCAGGCCCTCGGTGACCTCACTGGTGCTCTTCTGGGTGTGGATGACGGTCAGGCCGGGGTAGTCCGCCTCGAACACCGCGATGACCTGCTCAGCCTGGGCTGCTCGCGTCGGGAACACCCAGCTGATCTCGCCGTTGTTGGTGGCCTTCGCCTCTTCGTAGAGCTTCTCTTCCAGCGTCATCTCAACCATGGCCGCTGTCGGCGTTGCGGTCGGTGGGACCGGAGTCGCCGTCGGGTCGGAGCCGCACGCGGCGGCCACCACCAACAGCGCAAGCATCGTGCTCAATACGAGCGAAAACTTTCTCACGACCATCCTCCCTCGGTCACGGGGCTCCAACGCTCCCGCGCGTGATTGGCGAACGCTATCCGCTGGAGCGGTTAAACGTCAAGAAGCAGCGCCTCGATTCGGCGCCATTTCCGGGCATCCGAGCGAACGCTTCTGCGCGGACTAGTCGCCTTCGGCGGTCTCGGTGTGCGTCCAGTCTGACGACCAGACGCTATGGCCGTCCGGACGCAGCACCAGCGCCACCTTGCTGCCTTCCGATGCGGGGTTGTGGCGTTCGCCGAAGACCTGCAGCGTGCCCTGTCCGTCCACCTCGACCTGGTACTCGAAGCGCTCGCCGGTGAAGAGTGCCGCGCTGACGGTCCCGCCTATGGCGCCGGACGGGATGTCGTTGCCGGACATCGGCTGGACGTCGATGTCCTCCGGACGGATAGCGGTATACACGTCCTGCCCCGCTGAGAGTCCGTCAGGGTTGTACGAGCGTCCAAAGATGACGCAGTTCGGGCCTCCCTGGATGGCCACGGAGACCTGGCCGGACGGATTGCTGCTCTCCACTTTGCCTCGCAGCAGGACCGTCTTGCCGATGAAGTCGCGGACGAACTCGTTGGCAGGCTCCTCGTAGAGCAACTGAGGCGGGCCCTGCTGCTGCATGATGCCGAGGTTCATGAGCGCGATCCGGTTGGAGAGGCTGAGCGCCTCGATCTGGTCGTGCGTGACGAACAGCACCGCAATGTTGAGCCGCTTCTGCAGCAGCTTCAACTCCACGCGCATCTGCTCACGAAGCTTGGCGTCCAGGTTGCTGAACGGCTCGTCGAGGAGCAGGATCTTGGGTTCGATGACGAGCGCCCGCGCAAGGGCGACGCGCTGCTGCTGGCCTCCGCTGAGCAGCGGGGCCGGGCGCTTCTGCAGCCCGGGAAGGTTCACGAGGTCGAGCACGTGCGCCACCCGCTCGCGTATCTCGGCGCGCCGCATGTGACGCGTTGCAAGCGGGAACGCGACGTTCTCTTCCACGGTCATGTGCGGCCAGATGGCGTAGGACTGGAAGACCATGCCGAGATCGCGCTTGTCCGGCGGCAGCCGGAAGCGCTTGCTGGTGACGACGATCTCACGGTCACCGAAGAAGATGTCGCCTTCGTCGGGTACTTCGAGTCCGGCGACCATGCGGAGCGTTGTCGTCTTCCCACAGCCGGACGGGCCGAGGAGTGTGTAGACCTCACCGTCCTCCACGTTGAGAGAGAGCTCGTTCACGGCCGGGATCTGCGCGCCAGGGTAAGTCTTCGAGAGTCCCTCAAGTTTGACTGCTGCGTTCCGTTCAGTTGTTGCTGTCGTCATTGTTCCCCTCCGTCATCCGTCGGAATCCGAACGGGCCAAGCCCGTGCACACAGGGAAAGTTGCGTGAACGCTAACCCCATGAAGCCCAAACGTCAAGGCAGGGCCGCCCTGCTGGCCTGCCTCCTCCAGCGCCCTATCTGCCCAAGCCGGTCGCCTGGTTCGCTGCCGCGATGCCTTGCGACCCCGCGTCTGCGGGTGCAGTGCCCGCCGCCGTGCTTCGCACGTCGTGCCGCACACCGAGGACCAAACCGAACCGTCGAGCGATCAGGGCAACGACAACCGTCATGCCAACGATGAACAGGCTCACGATGCCGGCCTGTTCGAGCAACGTGCCGTCTGCGTGGGTCATCTTCTCCAGCGCCAGGATCGACAGGGTCGTGGTGCCTCTGCTCGCCAGCAGGATGATGCTGGCGGTGGCCTGAGCCGACAACACGAAGTTGATCGTGCCGATAAGCACCAGCGTGGGCATGATGAGCGGCAACCAGATGCGAAGATAGGTGCGGAACCATCCCGCGCCGGCAACGCGTGCAGCCTCCTCCAGGTCCAACCCCATCTGCAGGTAGGCGCCCTTGATGAGCTGTGTGCTGGTGAGCTTGCCCTGGAGGATGACCACCAGAAGCAGCGCGAAGATCGTTCCGTAGATGGCAACCAGGCCGGGTGTGCCGAGGAACACCCAGAGCAGTCCCAGTCCGGCGAGCATGCCGGGGATCGACGCCGACATCCAGAAGAGCGAGTCCAGGATTGCGCGCCCCCGCCACCTCGTGCGCACGAGCACGTAGGCGACCATCGAGAAGAGCAACGGGGAGATGATGGCCGTGCTCATGCTGAGGACGATGGTCGTGCGTAGAGCCTGCATGAAGAACCTGTCGCCGAGCACATCCTGCCAGTGCCTGAGCGTCCATACGTCGTTGATGTTGAACCAGCCGACGCGGGTCATGAAGCTGCCGCCAACGAGCACGAGAACCGGGACCACGGTGAGCAGCGCCACGAGGAACACGATCGCGCCCCAGGAAACCCACTGCCACGGGCCGAGGTCGATCAGACCGGGCCGGAAGCTTCCCGTGACGGTCGTGTAGCGGCGCCGGTTCAGCAGCCAGCGCTGGAGCGGGATGACCACGGCGATGATGATGAGCGTAAGGCTCGCGAGCGCAGTAGCCTGCCCGTACTCCGGCGGATCGAAGTAGCGGACGAACTGGAAGATCTTGGTGGAATAGACGTAGAAGTTGATGGGCGTGCCCAGGATCTGCTCGGTCTCGAACGACTGGAAGATGCGGACGATGTTGAGCATGAACACTACGGAGAGAGCAGGGACCATCACCGGCAGGGTCACCCGGATCATGGTGCGCACGTTCGAAGCGCCGGAGACCCTCGCCGCCTCCTCCATGCTGAGGTCCATATTGCGGAAGGCGGGGGTGAGCAGCATGACCTTCTGGGAGATGGCGTTAGCCATCAGGTGCGCCCAGATGATTCCGGGAACGGAGTAGATGTTGAACGGCCCGCCGTCGAAGCTCCTCTCGAAGAACGGCAGCTTCCAAAGCAACTGGTTGATAAATCCGATGTGCGGGTCGAGCAGGTACGTCCATCCGATGGTGACCGCGATGCCGGGCAGCATGAACGACACCCAGAACATGAACTCCAGCCCGTAGCTGAACTTCATCCTGGTGCGGGCCAGAAGCCAGGCTATGACGATGGCCACAGGAAAGCTGATGCCCGTGTACAGGAAATAGACGACGAAGGTATTGCGGAGCGCTACGAAGAGCGAGGCGTCGGAGAACGCCATCCGCCAGTTATCGAAGGAGAAGACGAAGGGGTCCCGAACGCGCTCGGCGACGTTGAAGCTGTTGATGAAGATGAGGATGACGGGATAGACGATGTAAACGCCGAACACGATGATGAGCACGGCCATCACGAACGCGCCGGTAGGCGACTGGCCCCGGATGACGGCCCTGCTGCGAGACACGAGTGCCGGCGTTCTCATCATGAGTGCACTTCGTCCCTGCCGGGGACCGGGGGACTAGCGTCCCCGGCCCCCATTCTCGTCTCTGGCTACTAGTAGCCGTACTTCGGCAGTTCGGTGCGGAACCAGTCAAGAGCGTCGTCGATCTTGCTCTGGTGTCCGGGGTCGGCACTCGGCACGAGGTATTCGATGCCGTCCTTGGGCAGGTTGCCGGGCACGACGTTGTCCTTGGAGATGTCGATACGCAGCGAGTTGTCGCCGTTGGCTTCCTGGTAGAGCGTCTGCGCCTCGGGGCCGAGCATCCAGTTGAGGAAGAGCTGTGCGGCGTTGGGATGCGGCGCCTGGTCCATGACGAAGATGTTGTTGCCGCCGGTGCCGATCGTCGCTCCCTCCCTCAACGGGTGGGGGAACTGGTCCTGGACGGGCAATCCCTGTTCCTTGAGTTCCTCGACTTCAGTGCCGCATGTGAATATGCAGAGCGTGAACCTACCCTGGGCCAGCCATTCGGCAGCCTGGCGGGCGTCCGACGCGATGACAGGCTCCATGTCGCGGAACAGCGGGATGAGGTACGTTTCGTCGAGGCCCTGGTCGAAGTAGAACGGGTGGTTGTTCGCGGTCCCCGCCTCGCGGGGGTCGCGCATGACGATCTGCCCGACGAACTCAGGCTTCACGATGTCAACGTAAGACTGGATGACCGTCGGGTCCGGGAGCAGGTCGGTGTTGTAAGAGATGGGCGCGTTGGATGCGTTGCCGCCGTAGCCGACGATGTACTTCATCTCGGGGTCGCCCCAGAAGAGTTCTCCGAAGTACCAGTTGTCGCCGTCCAGCACGTCGGGGTGGATGAGCAAGGGCCGCAGATCGGTCAGCGCGCCCTCGGGGACGAGTCGCGTATTGGTGGTGGTGAGGCCCCCGGTCCATACGTCGAGGCTGTACACGCCCGCGGCACGCTCGGCAAGCACACGGTCGGCCTGCTGCCGGGATGAGCCGGTGGCGCTGACGATCTCGATGCCGAAGTTCTCCTGGAAAGCGTCGACGTGGGCGTCGAACCTGCGGCCCAGTGCGCAGCAGATGAAGGCATCGAGCTTGCCCTCTTCCTGGGCAGCGGCGACGAGCGCCTCCCATTCGGCCTCGAACGGGTCCACTGTAGGCTCCGGCGTCGGCGTTGCCGTAGGGTCGTCGGCCATTGCCATTGCCGTTGGCGTCGGGGTGGGTGGTACGGGTGTGGCTGTGGGCCTTGGTGTCGGGGTGGGGTCGGAGCCGCACGCAGCGGCGACCACCATAAGAGCGAGCGCGCTTACGAGCGCGAGTGCCAACTTTCTCATGTCCGTCCTCCCTCGGAACCGGACGCGGGCAATCGCCACGTCCGCACAGGAAAGTTGCGTGCACGCTACCCCTACGCAGAGTGAACGTCAAGCGTTGGCCGTGATATGAACGCAATCAGAGGATACTTGCTCATCAGGCGACGTATTTTCGTAACGAGTGGTAGGATACACCGAAAGAATATGGCGGGAGTGCGAGGGAGTCGAACCCTCCCCGAACCAGGAAGCTGGCCCGGCAACGGTTTTGAAGACCGCGAGACCCACCGGGACCCATCCACTCCCACGAGACCCGAGACGCGCAGTATAAAGGCTGCCTGACCCGTTTGGCTGGCGTGGGAGTGGGTTAACGACGCAGGCGGCGCCCCTCACGCAAAAGAGACGCCGCCCGTGTGCTTATCGACTTGAGAGCCGGGGTTCTTACTCCTCGAGCACCTTGTCGATCTTCTTCTTGAGCACGGCCTTCGGCACCGCACCGATAACGTTCTCGGCCACCTTGCCGTCCTTGAACAACAGCAGCGCCGGAATGCTGCGGATGCCGAACTGCATCGCCGTCTGCGGGTTGGAGTCCACGTCCAGCTTGGCGAACGCGAATCGGCCCTCGTACTCCTCGGCGAGTTCGTCCACGACGGGCGCGATCATCTTGCACGGGCCGCACCAGTCAGCCCAGAAGTCGACCAGTATCGGCTGGTCGCTCTCGAGCACGGTCGTCGCGAAATCGGCATCGGTTACGGGTTGGGGCTTTGCCATCTCAGAACCTCCGTTCACTTGCGCCAGGGCGTGAGCGCCCCTGTGCGTCTGTCCTGGATCTCATTCACTGCTCAGTATACCCCAACCACAACTCGTCAGCCCGCTCCGCCGTCCGCAATACCGATCTCGGCCCACAGGTCGCCCGCTCCCATCGGCATGTGCGGCACGAATCCGGTTACCCGATCGCTGAACGCCCACCGCTCCGCGGCGCCTGCCGCCATGAAGAAGAGCGCCTCGCTGAGCATCTCCAGCTGTATCTCCCGTGCGAGCTCCGCTCGGGCTGCGCCGTCCAGCTCCGACGCCTGCTGCTCGATGAGCGCGTCGAGCGCTGTCGCGCCGCCTGTCACGTTGAATGCGCCGTCGGAATGCACGAGCCCCAGCAGGAACGCATTCGGCGTATCCGTTGGTGGCATCGGCCCCACGAACGCATCGAAATCCCGCTCCTCCCACACTCGGCGAAGGTACGCCGCGCGGCTCAGCACCTCGACCGTAACCTCGAGTCCCGAACCTTCGAGCTGCTCCGCAAGCAGGCGGCCGTGCTCCACGTACGTCTCACCGAAGTTGGCGACGATGAGCGTAATCGACTCCCCCAACCCGGCGGCATCGAGCGCCGCCCGTGCCGGGTCGCCGAAGACAGCGTCCACCTCTTGCGGCGGGACGGCCCACGTGCCATCCGCGAGCGGCAGCCCTGTGGAGACGGAGCCGATGCCGAACGTCCGAAGCAGCGCATCGTGAGGCGAGAGCGCCAGAAAGGCTGCGCGGCGCACGTCGCGGTCGTCGAACGGAGGCCGCGCGGAGTTCAGGCCGAAGAGCACTCCCCTGCCGGAGCGCAGCACCACCTCCGACGAGAACCCTTCCTCTTGTAAGGTGGGCCACTCGGACTCCGACACCTGCGCGAGGTCGACACGACCCTGCCGGAGCAGACGCGTCACCAACTGGGGATTCGATGCTGGATGGAACACGATGCTCTCGATCTTCGTCCCGGTGGCGTGGCCGTCCCACGCGTTGAGCGTCACCTGACCGGTCCCGCCTCGTTCATACAGCCAGGGTCCTGCGCCGGGCGCGCCGCTCGTGCGAACGTCCACTCCGTCCAGTGAGTCCGGGGCGAGTATGACCGCATAGGGACTCGCCAGTTTGATCGGCAGGTCGGGGTCCGGGTACCGCAGGTTGAACCGGACGACATCCTCGCTCACTGGCTCGACGCTCTCGACAGAGTCGAGTAACGAAGCGTGCGGCAGGCCGGGGGTTCGCAGGCGGTTCATGCTGAACACCACGTCCTGCGACGTTACCGGCCTTGACCCGAAACTTTCGGCGGGTTGCCAACGCGCCTCCGGGTCCAGGCGGAACTCGACGGTCAGGTCGTCCAAGAACCCCCACGACGCGCAGAGGTCGCACTCCACCTCCAGTGTGGGCTGTTCGCCCGCGTTGAGCACGAACCGCATGAGCCGTCCATGGCTGGGGCCGGGGCCGAACAGCGCCGCCCACTCGGAGAGCATCGCGTGCATGTCCTTGTGCGGCGCCGCGCCGGTGACCCCCACGCGTAACGTGCCCTCGGGCGGGAGCGGGGTAGGGCCAACGATGGGAGGGGCCGTTGGGGTAGCAGTGGGGTCTGGCGTGGGCGTGGCGCTGCTGCACGCGGCGCAGACTGCCAGCAGCACTGCCGTGACAACGAACGTTGCACTTCGTATGCGGAGAGGGGTACGCAACCTAATCGCCTGATGCGCCACGGGGTGCGCCGGACGGGTTGCGCAGCGTGCCCAAGCTCATCCTGCCGGTCATGAACAGAGCGATAGCCGTCGGCGGCAGCACGATCAGCAAGTGCATCATCAGCGCGAAGTTCAGCGCGGCGACCTGCTCCGTCCCTGATTCGGTGAGCATCGTTATCACGGCGAAATGGTACGTCCCGAGGCCGGACGGTACGGACGGCACGGCGGACGTGAAGAACGTCGCGGCGACGAGAATGGTCGCCATCGTCACGGGGTGCACCTCCATCCCCAGACCGAGCCCCAGCACCCATCCGCAAACGCCCAGCAGCAGCCAGTGCGCGATATTCACGCCCAGCGACAGCCATAGTCGGAGGGGCTCTTCCTTGAGCTCAGTGAAGCCCTGGATGATCCGCTGCAGGAAAGCGAACCTGTTCTGCCACGGCACCGCCCCCCGTACGACGGCAGCGAGTATCAGCGCGCTGACGATGAACATGATGATCGCGCCGATGAGCTGGATGTTCGCATTGCTTGCGCGGATGCCCGGGCTCAGGAGCACGCCAAGCCCCATCATCAGCGCGGTCGCAAATATGTCGAGCACGTTCTCGCCTACCAGCGTTGCGAACGCCTGCGGGAACGGCACGCCGTAGCGGCGATTGATCATCGCCAGCTGCACCGGCTCGCTCACCATGCGCACGGGCGACAGGTTGTTGAAGCCGAGGCCGGTATTCTGTGTCAGCAGCACCTGCCAGAACGAGACGCGCTGCCGGTGCAGCAGCACATGCCATCGCGACGCACGGAGCGCGATAGCAACGGCGAGGGGGACGAGGGCGAGGAGCGCAAGCTCAGGAGGAAACTCGAGGAACGCCTCGGCTACTTCCTTCCAGACGATGTTGTGGGCAACGAGGTACGCAAGCGAGCCGCTTGCGACGACGCCGAACACGGCCTGTGCCCACCTGTTCCTGGAAAGTCGTAACGCTGCCTGTGCCCACGAAGGCATGAAGACCGTTCTCCTCCCTCAGCCTTCATCGTCTACAATCCGTCCATGCAGGCACCCGCAACCCAGGATTCCCGGAGCGACCGCCCACTGATCGACGGGCACACGCACATAGACCAGTTCGCTTCCGAAGATATCGGCCCGCTGCTCGACAGGGCACGAGAGGCCAACGTGGGGTTGATTATAGCAGCGGGGGTCACCCTGGACTCCTGCCGGCGCGTGCAGACGCTCGCCGATGCCCACCCCATCGTCTACGCGGGCGTCGGCCTGCACCCCGCCGACCTCACGGCCTGGGTGGACGACCGCGCCGTCGCCGAACTGCGGCATCTCGCCAGCCATCCGAGGGTTGTCGAGTGGAGCGAGACAGGGCTCGATTACATGCCGCACTCACCAGCCTACGACGTGCAGCAGGACGCGTTCCGCCGGCAGATACGGCTGGCGCGGGAGTTCGGCCTGCCCCTCGTGACCCACTCCCGCGAGGCCGACGACGACACCCTCCGCCTGCTCAGGGAGGAGGGCGCGGGCGAGGTCGGCGGCGCGTGGCACTACTTCCAGGGTGATCTGCAACTGGCCGAGCGCGTCATCGACCTTGGCTTCTACATCTCCCTCGCCAAGCCGTTGCTCCGCATACCGGAACTGCAGGCCGCCGCGGAGCACATCCCACTGGACCGCATCGTCATCGAGACCGACTCCTACCCGCAGCCGTTCAAGAAGAACCCTATCCGCCGCACGGAGCCGTGGCATCTCCCGCAGGTAGCGGAGAAACTCGCCGAGCTCCAGCGCACCGACGTCGAGACCGTCGCCGAGGTTACGACCGCCAACTACCTGCGGATGCTGCGTGGTCGCATCGACGAGAGCGTGCTGCAGAACGCCGGCTAGGCGCCCACCGACGGGACCCCGAACACCGACCAGCCGGGGCGCATCTGGAACGAGTCCTGGTGAGACACGAACCCGCCGCCGTCCCCTGCAGCGAGCGCAAGCTTGATCGCCCATAGCGACATCGCCTGCATCCCCATCTTCTCTTCGAGCTCCGGCATGGAATAGAACCCCGCCTCGAGCGATTCGACACCATCCGCTCGTGGTTCTCCCGATATCCACTCCAAGTGGAAGACGACGTAGAGATTGGCCACCGGACGTTCCGGTGTGCTCGCGGAGTGCCTGAAGCCGATCACCTCCCGCACCTTGGCGACGATCCCCGCCTCCTCAAGCACCTCGCGCTCCACTGCGGAAGGGAGCGCCTCGTCTGCCTCGACGTATCCGCCCGGTATCTGCCAGTTCCCGCGGCCGGGATTAAGCCCCCGCTGGATGAGGAGCGCCCTGCCGTCCCGGATGACGACGCCCCCGCAGCCGATCGACGACTCGCCGAAGTGCAGGAACCCGCAACCGTCCGCATGGCACGCAGGCCGCTCACGGCCTCCGTCGACCTTCGCACCGAGCACCGAGCCGCACTGCGGGCAGTAGACAGGTGGACTCATGACATCAACTCCTCCCTACGCCACCGCGTCGGATGCGCGAAGTGCGGCTACCCGCTCTGCGCCAACCCCCGCCTCGGCAAGTACCGCATCGGTATGCTCACCCAGCTCCGGCGCTCCCCGCCGCACGCCGCCCGGCGTGCGCGAGTGCTTCACCGGCGTGTTCGTGAACGTCACCGGCCCCACCTGTGGCGCCTCTGCTTCAACGAACATTCCACGGAAGTTCAGCTGCGGGTCGACGGCCACCTGCGAGACGTCCTGCACGGGGCCGACCGCGATGCCCGCTTGGGCCAGCAGGTCCACCCACTCGTGGGTCGTGCGTTGGGCAAAAGCCGACTCCAGGTGGGGGCGCAACTCGTCGTAGTTCACCCGCCGCAGCCAGCCGGACGTGAAGCGCTCGTCTTCGGCCAGTTCGGGCTTGCCGATCAGCGCGGCGAACCGTCCCCAGTGGCCGGTGGGACCGTCCGACGCCGAGACCGCCACGTAGCCGTCCCTCGTCGGCAGCGCCTGCACCGGCGCATTGACCGGGTGCCGCGTGCCGATGCGCTCCGGCATCTCGCCAACGGCGAAGTAGCGCATCAGCGGGTTCTCCAGTATCGCCGCCTGGCAGTCCAGCATCGACATGTCGATGTGCTGGCCGAGGCCGGAGCGATCGCGCTCCACAATGGCGGAGAGCACGCCGATCGTGGTGAACAGCGCGGCGGTGATGTCTCCCATGCTCACGCCGGGACGCACCGGTCCGCCGCCCTCTTCACCAGTGATGCTCAGTATCCCGCCCATCGCCTGCACGATCACGTCCAGCGCCGCGCGTTTGGCGTACGGGCCGTTCTGCCCGAAACCGGACACCGACGCCATGATCAGCCGGGGATTGCGTGCGCTCAACGTCGCGTAGTCCACGCCCAGGTTGGTCATCGTCCCCGGACGGAAGTTCTCCGTCACAACGTCCGCGCCGTCCACCAGCCGCAGGAACGTCTTCCTGCCCTCCGGGTTCTTGAGGTCGATGACGATGCTGCGCTTGCCCCGGTTGACGCTGGTGAAGTAGGTGCTGCGCTCCTTGCCGTCCCTGCCCAGGAAGAACGGACCGTTGCGGCGCGCCTGGTCGCCTCCCGGCTGCTCTATCTTCACGACATCCGCGCCGAGATCGGCGAGGATCATCGTGCAATAGGGGCCAGCGAGGATGCGGGTGAGGTCGACAACGCGTATCCCTTCGAGCGGGCCGGGCATGGCACACCTCCCTGAAGACAAGACAGCGGGATTGTAGTCCCTGCGCGGGGGCGAAGCGGGGTAGACGGGGGATGTGCGACGCGACAGAGCGCAACGTCCATACGGACAGAGTGCATCATCGATGCGGACGGAATCACACAGAATGCGACAGCCCGTTCACTCCTAAAGAAGAGCGTGCCAGGAGTGGAGCAGGCGGGTGTTTTCTGAAAAGTGTCGCATTGTGTCGCTTTTCCCGATCACGTCTCGTGGGCTTCGCCCGCAGGGCGCTAAACCGCCGACCGGACCTCCCGCCATGTCGCCAGCATAGCGCGGGGACGGAGGTCTGCGTAAGGAGCGGATGTCACACCCGCTCGAGGTTAAGCAAAGGTCACGAAGAAGCAGGCGCGCTACACGCCCATCACGTTGTAGCCGGCGTCCACGTAGAGGACGTGACCGGTGATGCCCGAGGCGAGTGGGCTCGCGAGGAAGAGCGCCGCCGCGCCGACCTCCTCCTGTGTGATGTTGCGCTTCAGCGGCGAGCGGCTCGCGTGTATCTCGTGCATGTCCGTGAAGCCGGAGATGCCGCGAGCAGCCAGCGTGTTGAGCGGCCCCGCCGATATCGCGTTCACGCGAACGCCGAGCACGCCGTACTCCGCCGCGAGTTGCTTCACCTCGTTCTCCAGCGCCGCCTTCGCCACGCCCATGACGTTGTAGCCGGGGTACACCTTGTCCGCGGCGTGGAACGTGAGCGTGAGGATGCTCCCCCCGTCGTCCATCTTTGCGGCGGCGGCGCGCGCCACCGGCAACAGCGAGTAGGCGCTCACCTCCAGTGCAGTGCGAAAGCCGTCCATGCCGGTCCTGGAGAACGCCCCTTCGAGGTCGTCCCGGTTCGCGAACGCCACGCTGTGTACGGCGACGCCGAGCGGCGCAACCGATGCAGCAGCATCCACCGCGGCGGTGACTGAAGCCTCGTCCAGCACGTCGCACTCCACGGCCTGCGTCCGCTCCATTCCCTCGACGAGGCCGAGCACGGAGCGCCCCATGCGCTCGTTCTGGTAGGTGACGGTGAGATTCGCGCCGGCCGCGTGCAGATGCCGGGCGATGGCCCACGCGATGCTTCGCTGGTTCGCCACACCGAACACCACGGCGCTGCGACCGGAAAGGTCTATCGCAACCGCCATCTCAGGCGTTCTCTCCCGGCCTGCCAGCGTACTGCGCCTCGCGAGCGTTCGGGCCGTGCCTCGGGTCAGGGACGAAGGAGACGTCCGGACGCCGTCGGCCCCGCCGCATCTCGTGCTCGATCAGCTGGAAATCCCGCTTGGGGATGAGGTGCAGCAGACCCTGGAAAGCCAGTGGCCAGTCCTCCGGCGGCCAGCGCTTCACGTACTCCATCCGCGGGGCGATGAGCCGCGCATCCAGCACGTGGTCGGCGTCCGGCACGACGTCCGGCTTCGTCTTCACGCGCCACGCCAACGGGTCGTGCCCTTCGAAATCGGGCCAGAGGGGCGTCTTGTCCTCGTAGTGCGTGCCCGATATGGACGCGATAGCGCCGAACACCAGCCGGTGCGTCACGTAGAACAGCACGCGGTCGCCTATCTCCATCCGCTGTACGCGCCGCCGCTGCTGACGCCCCATCGCGAGCACCGAGAAGTCCTTCTCTGCGCACGCGTCGAAGTATTCCGGCCAGACGGAGACCATCCAGTAGTTGCGCGGTGCGTTCGCCACGCTCCCATACTACCATGCGCCTGGTCCGCCTCAGGCAGGCTGCCCCCATGGGCCGGACGCAAAGCAGACGATGAGGGATCAGGAAGAGACGCCCCGATGATACGCATGAGAAGGATCGCCCCTGCTGAGATGGTCTACGCCGTCTCCCCAACGGGCGTGGTCATCATGGGTGACTCGCTGATGTACGTCGTGCTGCCGGTCGCAGCGATCGAGTTCGGCGTCCACGAGCAGCTCGGCCTCGCGGCATCGTTCTGGATCGGTCTTGCGCTCAGCATCAACCGCTTCATCCGCCTGGTGAGCAACTCGTTCGCTGCCTTCGTCTACCAGCGGCTCGGCGTGCGCTGGCCGTTCGTCGTTTCCATCGCCGCCGGCGCCCTGTCGACGCTCGCATACGGCCTGGGGAACGGCGTTGCCATGCTGCTGCTGGCGCGCGCTGTCTGGGGAGTCTCGTACTCGTTCATGCGACTTGCCGCGCACCTGACCGCGTTCGGAGTCGGTACGTCCGACATACGAGGCAGGATGATGGGGCTGTTCAACTCCGGGCAACGGTTCGGCAGTTTCGTCGCCGTCACCGCGGGCGCGATGCTCTTCCATCTCACTTCGAGAGAGGTGACGTTCACAGCCCTCGCTGTCATCGGACTGGTCGGCGTACTCATCGCCACCCGGATACCCGACCTCAGGCCTGAGCGCGTCCGCTCCTCCGTGGAAGGCTTTCGAGACCGCCTGAATGCCTGGGACCTCGCGATATCCCGGCTGCCCGGATACGGTCGGAAACTACGTCTCCCGCTCCTTTCCATCAGCCTGATGCGCTTCGCCACCGCGTTCGGGGCGAACGGACTGGCTATCGCTACCCTGGCGCCCTACCTCGCCGGGTTCGCTGACGATAACGACAGGGTGCTCGGTGGGGCGTTCGCCGTGGTGACGCTCGCAGGCCTGCTGGTCGGTTTCAGATGGCTCTCTGAGATCAGCCTTGGCGTGGCGATGGGGTATCTGTCGGACCGTGTCGGCAGGCGGATGTTCATCGCCTGCGGGATGGCCGTAATGGTTGCCGCTCTGGCCATGATGGTCGCATCCGACTCCGTGGTCGCCGTGGTTATTGCCATACCGGTGCTGTTCGTCGCAGCAGTGGGAGTGAACACGGCGCTGGACGCGGCTATCGGCGAAACGTCGACCAGTTCGACACGCGCCGCCGTGATGGGCAGGTACTCGACCTGGCTGGACATGGGAGCAGCGTTGGGCCCGTTCGCGGGGTTCCTGATCGCAGACAGGATCGGCTTCGACGGAGGGTTCCTCGTCGCGGCAGTTCTCCTGGCGGGCACATGGGTGTTCTACGTGGCTGCCACAGGCGACCCGCGCAAGGGGCAGCATCGCCGGCACTAGTGCGCGGCATCCTCCGCGCGCACGGTTTTACATGGTACGCAAGGGCGCGCGGACGGTAGAATACCCGCTTGTGAAAGACACGCGTGAACGCCATCTGCAGGAGGCGGTCGAATGAACTACCACTACATCTCCGGCGACTCCCACATGGAGGTCGACACCGCGAACTGGACGCCTCGCGTCCCCGAGCAGCACCGCGACCGCGCGCCCAAGCTCGTACGTATCGACGACGACACCGACGCCTGGTTCATCGACGGCAAGCAGACGCGCAAGGCGAACCCGGCCGACCTCTACGGCGGCAGAGGACGTGAGCACTACCTGCCGTCCGGTGTGAAGTACGAGGGGACGCCCGGAACGGGCTCCCCCCAGCAACGCATGCAGGAGCAGGACATAGACGGCGTGGACGCCGAGGTGCTGTTCCCCGCGCAGGCCACCGGCCCGAGGATGTGGCGGATGGTGGACGACAACGAGGCGTACCTGAGCATCGTCCGGGCGTACAACGACTGGCTCATCCAGGACTACTGCGCCGAGAACCCGGACCGTCTCATCGGCGTGACGATCATGCCCATCATCGAGGACCTGGACGCCCATATCGATGAGCTGAAGCACTGCAAGGAGATCGGCGCGAAGGCGATCATGCTGCAGGACTTCCCGTCCGGCAAGCAGTACCCGTCCACCGAGGACGACCGGTTCTGGGAGACGGCGCTCGACCTCGACATGCCGGTGACCGTCCACGTGGACATCGAACGCACCGGCAAGGGCCCCTTCCTGGACTACCCCAGGGCCACACCCGAACTGCTGAAGGAACTCGAGGCTCCGGGGCGCAGTTTCCCGGAGCAGATGGCGCGGTTCAGCCCTATCAAGGGCAGCGGCGCGATGCCCGCCGTGCAGTGGACGCTGTCCGGTCTCTTCGACCGCTTCCCCTCGCTCAAGATACTCTTCGCCGAGAACCAGATCGGCTGGATACCGTTCTTCCTGCAGAGCGCCGACATCCGGTACGAGCGGAACCGGTACTGGGCGGAGAACCAGTTGGGCTTCAAGCCGCTGTCGCGCCCGCCGAGCGAGTATCTGCTGGAGCACACGCTCTGGGGCTTCCAGTACGACCGGGTGGGCGTGCTGGCGCGCGACCAGTTGAACGTGGACAACCTCATCTGGGGCTCCGACTTCCCGCACCAGGAATCGGACTGGCCCGACTCGTTGAAGATCCTCGACCGAGCGTTCGAGGGCGCCCCCGAAGAGGTGCGTTACAAGATGACCTGCGGCAACGCCATCGAGTTCTTCAGGCTCGACGCGAACTAAGCCGAACGGAATACCCGAAGCGTTCCGGCGAACCGTGCCCGCTGCACGCCTGTCAGGCGTTGAGTCCGCACCCCTGCGCACGGTACAATGACGGCTGCGTCATCCCCCGGCGACTAACATCGCAGGAATCTTCCCACCGGTTCCGCATCCATTGTGGGTTTGAATCTTCCTGTTTTCGGCAGAGGAGAGCGACTTGGCTACGTCAACCAATCTCGGGTTCCCTCGGATCGGCGCGAAACGCGAACTCAAATGGGCCGTCGAGGCGTACTGGGCCGGCAAGATAGACGAACAGGAACTGCAGCAACGCGCCGCCGCCATACGCCGGACGCATTGGGCCCTCCAGCGCAAGGCCGGCATCGCTCACATCCCCTCTAACGACTTCTCGTTCTACGACCACGTCCTCGACACGAGCGTCATGGTCGGAGCGATACCCGAACGCTATGAAGCTTCCGAGGGTGAGGTCGGCCTCGACACCTATTTCGCCATGGGGCGTGGCCGCACCGCCTCCGAAGAGCGCCCCGGCGTCTCCGCCATGGAGATGACCAAGTGGTTCGACACGAATTACCACTACATCGTCCCTGAGATAAACCGGAGCCAGGTCTTCTCCCTGCGCTCGACCAAGCCCGTCGACGAGTTCCTGGAGGCGAAGGAACTCGGCATCCACACCCGCCCCGTCCTCGTCGGCCCGGTGACCTACCTGCTGCTTTCCAAGTCGGACGACCCTTCGTTCGACCCGCTCGTGCTGCTCGAAGGACTCGTGGACGTCTACGAGAGCATCCTCAAGCGGCTGGCAGAGGCAGGCGCGGAATGGGTGCAGATGGACGAACCCGCCCTCAGCCTCACGCTCAACGACAAGCAGCGCTCCGCATTCGGGCGGGCGTACGCCCGGCTCGTTGCGGCAGTGCCCGGGCTCAACCTCCTCGTCGCCGTTTACTTCGGCGACCTGCGCCAGAACACGAAAGCCGCGCTCGCGATGCCGGTGCACGGCCTGCACGTCGATCTCGCCCGCGGGCGCGCAGACCTCGAGAATATCCTCGCCAAGCTCGGAGAGGGGGTCTCTCTCTCGTTGGGGCTCGTCGACGGACGCAACATCTGGAAGACAGATCTGGAAGAGGCCGTCGCGACCGCGCGTCGCGCCTCCTCCGTGCTCGGCAACGACCGCATCCTCATCGCCCCCTCATGCTCGCTGCTGCACTCCCCGGTCGACCTCGACAACGAGACGAACCTCGACGATGAGATGAAGTCCTGGCTCGCCTTCGCGAAGCAGAAGGTCGAAGAGGTCGCCATCATCACGAGGGCCGTCAACGGCGAGTCCGCCCGCGTCGCTAACGCATTGGCCGCCAACGCCGCCGCGATGGCGTCGCGCAGGACGTCCACCCGCATCCACAATCCCGACGTGAAGGAGCGCAGCACCGCCGTGACGCCGGCCATGGCGCAGCGCACGAGCCCCTATCCCGAACGCCGCAAGGCGCAGCAGCAGGTGCTGCGCCTCCCCTCTTACCCCACTACGACCATCGGCTCGTTCCCGCAGACGCCGGAGATCCGGAAGGCGCGTGCGAGCCGCAACCGCGGCGAACTCACCAACGAGCAGTACGAGCTCTTCATCCGCGAGGAGATCGAGCGCTCCGTCCGTTTCCAGGAGCAGACCGGTCTGGACGTGCTCGTTCACGGCGAGCCGGAACGCAACGACATGGTCGAGTACTTCGGCGAGCAGTTGGATGGCTACGTCTCCACCGCGAACGGCTGGGTGCAGAGCTACGGCTCCCGCGCCGTCAAGCCGCCCATCATCTACGGCGACCTCCACCGCCCCGCTCCCATGACCGTCGACTGGATCTCCTACGCGCAGTCGCTCACGCGGCAGCCGGTCAAGGGCATGCTCACCGGCCCTGTCACGATGCTCCAGTGGTCGTTCGTGCGCGACGACCAGCCGCGCAGCGAGACGTGCCGCCAGCTCGCCCTCGTCATCCGCGACGAGGTCTGCGACCTGGAACGCGCGGGCATACGCGTCATCCAGGTGGACGAACCCGCTATCCGCGAGGGGCTTCCCCTCCGCCGCGAGGACTGGGACACATACCTCGCGTGGGCCGTCGAGTGCTTCCGCATCGCCACCAGCGGCGTCGAGGACCGCACCCAGATGCACACGCACATGTGCTACGCCGCCTACGACGACATCATCGACGCCGTCGCCGCCATGGACGCGGACGTCATCTCCATGGAGAACTCCCGCTCCGACGGCACGCTGCTCGACACTTTCCGCGTACACCCCTACCCCAACGAGATAGGCCCCGGCGTCTACGACATCCACTCGCCGCGTATCGCAGAAACCGAAGAGATGAGCGATCTGCTTCGCAGGGCAATGGCCGTCATCCCGCCGGAGCGGCTCTGGGTGAACCCGGACTGCGGCCTCAAGACCCGGCGTTGGGAAGAGGTGAAGCCCTCCCTCCTCAACATGGTGGATGCCGCGAAGGAGCTGCGGGGCCAGTCGTGAGCCGCACCGCCTACCGGCAGGCCGTCGCCTCCTTCCTGGAGACCGCTGGCAAAGTGCAGCCGGAGCAGTGGGACGCTCCCGCGCTCGGTGTCTGGACCGTCCGCGACCTCGTCGGCCACGCCAGCCGCTCCATAACGCGTGTCGAAGAGTTCGGCGTTCGGCGCGCTGAGTCGGTCGACATCACGTCCGCCGTACACCACTACCGCCGCTCCCTCCGACAGCCGAGCGACGACGAGCGCGTCGCCGAGCGAGGGCGCATCGCCGGCCGCGAGCTGGGCGACGACCCGCTCGCTACGATGAACGCCGACTGGACGCGTTCCGAGCCGGTCCTCGACGCAACCGATGAGGACACCATCATCGAATATGACAACGGGGGCATACGCTTCGGCGACTACCTCGAGACGCGCGTCTTCGAGCTCACCGTCCACACGCTGGACCTCGCTAACGCAATCGGCGTCGAGGTCGAGCCGTCACGCGAGGCGATGGGCGTTACGCTGCAACTGCTCGCCGCCCTTGCGGTCGAGTCCGGCAGGGGCGCGCCGCTCGCCCTCTCCGGCACAGGCCGCGGCCCTCTGCCTCAGGGCTACTCCGTGCTGGGGTAAGTCAGGCCTGTCTCATCCGTCCCACGGGTTCACAATCTCGACGCCGCAATCCAGGAAGTCCCGGACGTTTCTCGTAGCAACCGCGGCACCGTTGGCCTTGGCAATAGCGGCGATCTGACAGTCTCGCGTGTGGTACTCACGGCCTGCGGCACGCCGGGTCACGCCTATGGCTGCGTAGGCGCGCGCGGCGTAGCGGTCGAACGGAAGTACGCGGCCCGCGAGCAGTTCTTCGAACAGCCGCTCCGCTGTTACCGAGAGTTCCTGCCGACGCCGACCCTCCGGCATCAGGGCGATGCCCACACGTATCTCGGACTCCGAGATAGCAGTGGTGTACAGCGTCTGCTCTGGTTCACGGTCAACCCACGCGCTCGGTCTCGGGTCAGGCGCCGCGAGCATCAACTCCGAGAGCACGTTCGTGTCGAGAACGAACACGACTCGCTACTCGAACTCCGCCGGCTTCAGGCCGCCAAGCTTGGGGAACTCAATGCCGTCCACGCCGCCGATCGGCGCGAACAGCTCGTGGATCTGCGTCGCGAGGCCCTTCTCCGGCGCGGTGTTCTCCGGCGGAGCCTCGCCCTCGCCGAGTGCCTCCCGCAGGATGCGCCGCGCCTCCTCTTCCATGGAATGACCATGCTCAGCGGCCCTGATGCGCAGCCGCCGCTTGAGGTCGTCTTCGATGTTCCGTACGGTGATGCTGGTCATGGTGTCACTCTTGATTGCATTGCAATCATTGTAATCAGTGCTATCAATGATTGCAACCGTGAGAGCAGACGCTTGCTTCTGTCTACTACCCTGACTACCCCGCCCACGGCCCCTGCTGGCCGGACGGGCCCTGTCGTTGGAGCACTGTGCTCACCGGCACGACCGGCTCGGAGGGCGCATCGAACGCGGGGATGACCTCCTCGCCGAACAGCCGGATCGACTTGTCGACATGCTCGGTCGGCATCCGCCCGATGTGATGGCTGCCCGCCCACACCGTGAAGCCGAGCCGCTCCTGCGTCTCCGCTATCCGCCGCGCAACTGTCTCCGGGCTGCCGATGATGGCCAGCCCATTATCGATCCAGAAATCGTAGGACTGCCGCGCCTGCGCGAATATCTTCCCGTTCGCCCGCGTGTAGCGCGTGTTGTCCGTCCCCTTGCCGCGCGGGTCGCTCCCGAAGCCGATGCGCGTGTTCACCACGTGCTCGCGGTCGATGCCGTAGTACTCGAGCAGGTACGGCTCCGCCTCGGCGCGCGCCTGCTCGTCGGTCTCCGCGACGTGGACGACGCGCACCAGCATCTGCCGCGGCATCGGGCCGGGGTGCTCGCACTCATGCCAGATGCTGCGGAAGTGCTCGAACTTGTCGACCAGTTCGTCGTCTGTTGAGATGTTCGTCGCCACGTCGTAGTTGCGTTCCGCCGCCCACTCGAACGCGCGCAGGCTGTGGCACGCGATCCAGATAGGCGGGTGCGGCTGCTGGTACGGCTTCGGCATCGGCAGCATCTCGTCGTACTGCCAGAACCGTCCGCGATGCGTGACCTCGTCCTTCGTCCACGCGTCCTCGATCACCTTCATCGCCTCTTCGCTCGCGATATGACGATCGTAGTAGTTGATACCCCAGCGGATGAACTCGTGCTCGTGCGTCCCCAGCCCGGAGCCGAACTCGACCCTCCCTTTCGAGAGGTGATCGAGCGTCGCCACTTCCTGCGCCAGCCGCATCGGGTTGTGGAACGGCAACTGCCAGATCATCGCGCCGACGTGGATGTGCTCCGTCGCCGCCGCGACCGCCGTGAGGAAGACCGTCGGCGCGGTGATCGCGCCGATGTACGAGGCCTGGTGCTCGATGATCCAGTAGTAGCGGTAGCCGAGCTCGTCCATCATGCGGGCCTGGCGGATGTGTTCGTCGTACGCCGCAGCCGCCGACCCAAGCCGCTTGATGTCGTTGATCTTCACGGCGCCCCACGCGCCGAACTCCAGAGGAGGCATCCTGCTCTCTCCTTCCAGGTGATGGTGCTCTGTGCGAACGTGCGCCTTCTACCGGAAGGCGGGTATGACTTCCTCGCCGAACAGCGTCAGCGACGACTCCACGATGTCGTGCGGCATCCGCCCGATGTGGAACTTGCCGGCGAAGTGGTCGTACCCGATCTTCTCGCGTCCTTCCGCTATCTGGCGCGCAACCGACTCCGGGCTGCCGACGAGCGCCAGTCCGTTGTCGAGCCAGAAGTCGTAGGAGCGCGCGCACTCGCGGAAGATGCGGCCCCGCTCGCGGATGTCCTCGCTGTCCTCGTGCCCCATCCCGCGTGGATGGGAGCCGAACCCGATGCGGCTGGACGTGACGATTTCACGTCCAAGCGTATTCGCCTCCAGCAGGTACCGTTGCGCCTGCTCGTGCGCCTTTGCGTCGGTCTCCGCCACGTGCACCACGCGCATCAGGAACTGGCGCGGCATCGGCCCCTTGTGCCCGTAGCCCTTCCACGCCTCGCGCCACTCCGAGAACTTCTGGATCATAGACTCGTCGGTGTCGATGTTCTGCGCCATGTGATAGCCGCGCTTCGCCGCGAAATCGATCGCTCGCGGGCTGTGCACCGCCGCCCATATCGGCGGGTGCGGCTTCTGCAGCGGAACCGGCTGGATCAGTGCCTCGTCTATCTGCCAGTACTTCCCCTCGTACGTCACCGTGCCGTCGCCGCTCCACGCCAGCTCGATGATATCGAGGACCTCTTCACCCACCTCCTGCCGCGAGTAGAAGTCGAGCCCCCAGCGCATGAACTCGTGCTCATGCACGCCGATGCCGGTGCCGAACTCCGCACGTCCCCCGGAGAGGTGGTCCAGCATCGCCACGTCCTGTGCCAGCCGGATCGGATGATGGAACGGCAGCTGCCAGATCATCGTCCCGAGCCGAAGCGACTCAGTATGCCGCGCCACCGCCGTCAGGAACATCTGCGGCGACGTGATCGCTCCCACGTAGGAGCCCTGGTGCTCCAGCGTCCAGTAGTACTCGAACCCCACGCGCTCCATCAGCTGCGCTTGCCGGATATGCGCCTCGTACACGTCGGCGGCGTTCGTCGCATTGAGCACCTCGTACGTCTGCATCTGGTCCCACACACCGAATTCGAGCCGGTCCATGAGCGGATACCTCCTGTGCGAAAGCCTCCCTATGCTACGCTTAATGCATGACGGACGCCCCTCTCCGCACCACCATCCTGCACGACAACCACGTCTCCCTAGGCGCCCGCATGGTGCCGTTCGCCGGATACGACATGCCCGTGCAGTACGCGGGCGTTCTCGCCGAGGCGCGGGCCGTCCGCACTGCCGCCGGCATCTTCGACGTCTCCCACATGGGGCGCTTCGCCGTCGAGGGGCCGGACGCCCGCGCCCTCCTCGATTGGGTGCACACCGCCGACGTCGGCGAGGCGATGCCGATAGGCCGCGCGCGCTACGGCCTTCTCTGCAACGAGTCCGGCGGCATCCTGGACGACGCCATCGTCTACCGCCTCGGCGACGAGCGCTTCATGATCGTCGCCAACGCTGCGAACGCCGCCAAGGTCTTCGCGTGGCTGAAGCGCTGGCGCGCCGAGCGATTCCCCGGCGCAACGCTCACCGACCGCACCGCCGAGATCGCGATGATCGCGCTCCAGGGGCCGGGCGGCACGTCCATCGCCGGACAGGTTGCAGGCTTCGACCGCGATGCCGTGCGCCCGTTCAACGTCGTCGAGACGGAGATCATGGGCGCGCCCGCGCTCATCGCCCGCACCGGCTACACCGGCGAGGACGGCGTCGAGATCATGCCGGCGGCGGAGACCGCATCTGCACTCTGGCGCGCCCTCATGGACGCGGGTGCGGCGCCCTGCGGACTCGGTGCCCGCGACGCCCTCCGGCTGGAGGCCGCACTGCTGCTCCACGGCTCCGACATGGACGAAACGGTCAACCCCATCGAGGCCGGGTTGGAGCGTTTCGTCCGGCTGGAGCGCGATTTCTGCGGCGCCGACGCGGTGCGCAGCGCCGCCGAGAACGGTACCGAGCGCGTGCTCGCAGGCTTCCGCACGGCGGAGCGCGGACCCGCCCCTAGGGCGCATCACCGCATCCTCGTCGACGGTTCCGACGTGGGCGAAGTTACGAGTGGCAGCTACTCGCCTTACCTTGACACCAATATAGGCCTCGGCTATCTTCCGAGGGAGGCCAGCGAGCCCGGAAACCCCATCGCCGTGGACGTTCGTGGGCGGCAGATTCCGGCGCAGATCGTGGCCCTTCCCTTCTACAAGAGGTCGCGATAGCCATGCCTGTTCCGGAAGACCGCCGCTATTCCAGGGAGCACGAGTGGGCGCTGCCTGAACCGGACGGCCTCATCCTCGTCGGCATCACCGACTTCGCACAGCACGAGTTGGGCGACGTCGTCTACGTCGAACTCCCCCAGCCCGGCGACCGCGTGACCCAGAACGCCCAGATGGGCGAGGTCGAGTCGGTTAAGGCCGTCTCCGAGCTATTCTCCCCTGTATCCGGCGAGGTCACCGCTGTCAACGACGAGGTGAAGAACGCGCCCGAACTGCTGAACGAGAGCCCGCACGAGAAGGGCTGGCTTATCCGCGTCAGGCCCGACGACCCAGCCGAGCTCGACGCCCTGCTGGACGCCGCAGCCTACACGGCGCTTATCGAATGAGTGGTGACCACTGTCCCCATGTCTGATTCGCCGCTCACCTCACCCTTCATCCCCAACACCGACGACGACCGCGCCGCCATGCTTGCGGAGGTTGGCGCCTCCGCTGTCGAGGAGCTGTTCGGCGACATCCCGGAGCAGTTCCGCCATCCCGGCCTCGCGCTGCCCGCGCCCGTGCCGGAGATGGAGTTGCGTGCCGAGATGACCGCGCTGGCGCAGCGCAACTTCCACGCGGGCGAGCACCCCAGTTTCCTCGGCGCGGGCGTCTACCACCACTTCTGTCCCGCCGTCGTCGCGCCGCTCGTCACCCGCGGCGAGTTCCTCACCTCTTACACCCCCTATCAGCCGGAGGTGTCGCAGGGAACGCTCCAGGGCACGTTCGAGTTCCAGACCCTCACCGCCCAGCTCTTCGGCATGGAGGTCTCCAACGCCGGCATGTACGACGGCGCGAGCAGCCTCGCCGAGGGCGCGCTCATGGCCTGCCGTGTCACGAAACGCTCCCGCGTCGCCGTGCTCGACACCGTCAACCCGCGCTACGTCGAAACGATCCGCTTCTATGCGCAGCCCCAGGGCATCGAGATCTACGAGACCTCGCCCGCCTCGCCGGAGCTCCAGCCGGAGACGGCGTGCCTCATCTCGCAGTACCCCAACTTCTTCGGCGCGTTCGAGGACTCGCAGGCGCTCGTCGACCTCGCCCACGAACACGGCGCGCTCGCCGTCATGTCGTGCGACCCCACGGCGCTCGCCATGTACAAACCGCCCGGCGCGTTCGGCGCCGACATCGCCACCGGCGAGGGTCAGGCGCTTGGCATACCCCCGAGTTTCGGCGGCCCGTACGTCGGCATCTTCACCTGCCGCCAGGAGTACATCCGCCAACTGCCGGGGCGCATCGCGGGGCGGACGGTCGACACGGAGGGACGCACCGGCTACGTGCTCACCCTCCAGCCGCGCGAGCAGCACATCCGCCGTGAGCACGCTACGTCCAATATCTGCACGAGCACCGCGCTCATCGGGCTCTGGGCCACCATGTACCTGGCGCTCATGGGCAGGCAGGGACTCCGCCACGTCGCCGGGCTCTGCTATCAGAAGGCGCACTACGCCGCGTCCCGCATCGCCGAACTCCCCGGCTATAGCCTTCCCGTGAGCCACCCCTTCTTCCAGGAGTTCGTCGTCACCTGCCCGAAGCCTGCGGCCGAGGTCAGCGCCGCACTGGAGCAGCGCGGCATCATCGGCGGGCTGGACGTGAGCGACCGCTACCCGAACGGCATGCTGCTCTGCGTCACCGAGGTCAACACGCGCGCCCAGATAGACCGCCTCGTGGACGCGCTCGCGGAGATAGCCTGACATGACTTCGATGCCGGACACCCCGCTCCGCGAGGAGGCGCACAACCGCCGCAGGCTGCTGATGGAGCGCAGCCGTCCCGGACGCACCGGCGTCACGCTCCCGGCGTCCGACGTGCCGCCGCAGCTCATGCCGGAGCAGGCGATGCTCCGCGACGATCTGCAACTGCCGGAGGTCACGGAGGGCGAGGTTGTCCGCTACTTCACGCACCTCAGCCAGCTGAACTTCTCCATCGACACCAACTTCTACCCCCTCGGCAGCTGCACGATGAAGTACAACCCGAAGCTGAACGAGGCCGTCGCCGCGACGCCCGGCTTCGCGCTGGCGCACCCCGCGCAGCCGGAGGGGCAGGTCCAGGGGTGCCTCGAAGCCGTCTTCCGCCTGCAGACCTACCTGCAGGAGGTGAGCGGCCTGCCGAGCGCCAGTCTCGCCCCGCTCGCCGGAGCGCAGGGCGAACTCGCGGGCATCCTCACGCTCCGCGCCGCGCTCGACGCGCGTGGCGATGGCCACCGCCGCAAGATGCTCATCCCGGACACCGCCCACGGCACCAATCCCGCCTCCGCGGCCATGGCCGGCTTCCAGGTCATCTCCATCCCCTCCACGCCCGGCGGCGACATCGACCTCGACGCCGTTCGCGCCGAGGCCGGCGACGACCTGGCAGGCGTGATGTTCACCCAGCCGACCACCCTTGGCCTCTTCGACCGCAACGCCATCGAGATGTGCCGCATCGTCCACGAGGCGGGCGGCCTCGTCTACGGCGACGGCGCGAACATGAACGCGCTCCTCGGACGCGCCAAGCTCGGCCACTTCGGCTTCGACGTCGTCCACATGAACCTGCACAAGACGTTCAGCACGCCCCACGGCGGCGGCGGCCCCGGCGCAGGCCCCATCTGCGTCACGGAGGCGCTCGCCCCCTTCCTCCCCGGCCCCATCGCGGTTCAACGCGACGACGGCTCCTACAGCAGCGAGATGCCCGCGCAGAGCATCGGGCGCTGCGGCGGCGCGCAGGGCAACTTCGGGGTGCTCATCCGAGCGCTCACCTACATCTCGCTGCTCGGCGGCGAGGGCATGCTGAACATCAGCGGCAACGCCGTGCTCAACGCCAACTACCTGCTCGCGAAGCTCCGCCCCTTCTTCGAGCTCCCGTACGACCGATCCGTGATGCACGAGGTGGTCTTCGCCGCCCGCAAACGCGCCGGAGCGACCGCGCTCAACGTCTCCAAGCGCCTGTTGGACCACGGCTTCCACGCCCCCACCATGTACTTCCCGCTCGTCGTGCCGGAGGCGCTCATGATCGAGCCAACCGAGACGGAATCGAAGGAGACGCTCGACGCCTTCATCGAGACGTTGGAGCGCATCGACGCCGAGGCCGCCGCGGACGAGGAGTTCCTGCGCGGCGCGCCGTACGAGACCCCCATCTCCCGCCTCGACGAGGCCCGCGCCGCCCGCCGCCCCGAGCTCCGCTGGCGCCCCGCCGAGGAGTAAGGCCCTGCCCGGAGCACACGGCGCTTGACGGCCTTCGCTCGAGGGCAGCCAACATCAACATGGGTGGTTACCGAGGGCTTATAGCCTGCCTGGGCGACCGTGCACATAGTCCCTAGTGGGCTGTGCAAACACCCCGGTACGGGCATGGATTCCGCGAACATCGCAGGAGTGGAAGAGTCCGCAACTGCGTATGTACAGACATCCGGAGGATGTATCGGTTAGGCTATGGCCATGAAGAGCGTGGCGGGCGGCCCGCAGGCTACTGCGGTGCTGACTCCAGTCGACACACACCCGGTTTTTGAGCGGAGTTGGTCCAGCATCATGCCCGGAATGAGCGGCGGCCCGCGCCGCCCGCCGTCCCGAACTCCGATGCCCTTCGACGAGTAAGGCCCTGTCATTCCCGCACCAACAGGAATCCAGACTCAGGAGATGCCAGCATGTCTGCATACGTGATAACCGATCTTGAGATAAAGGACCCTGAGCTATTCAGACAGTTCTTCGAGCGCGTAACGGGTACTGTGGAAGCTCACGGCGGCAGGTTCGTGGCCCGTGGTGGCGAGATCGAAGTCCGACTGGGCTCCTGGACGCCCAGGCGCCTCTCGATCCTCGAGTTCGGCAGCATGGAGCAGGCTCGCGCCTGGCTGGCCTCCCCGGAGTACACCGAGCTTGGCGACCTTCTCTCGAGGGCGGCCAACATCAACATGGTGGTTACCGAAGGTTTATAGCCTGCGTAGGAGGAAGTGAACCGTGCCCAGAATGAGCGGAGGCGAGGCCCTCGTGCAGTCCCTGCTGCGCGAAGGCGTCGACACCGTATTCGGCATTCCCGGCATACACATGAACGGGATCGTCGCCGCAATGCGGGACGAACCCGGCATGCGCATGATCACCACCCGCCACGAGCAGGGCGCTGCGCACATGGCCGACGGTTACGCGCGTGCATCGGGGAAACCAGGAGTCGTCATGGTCGTGCCCGGCACGGGCGTCTACAACGCCGCCGCGGGCATCGCCACCGCATACGCCCGCTCCTCACCTGTGCTCCTCGTCGCCGGCCAGATCCCTCGCGGCCAGCTCGGTAAGAACCTCGGAGCCGTCCACGAGATCATGGACCAGGGGGCCACACTTGCCCCGGTCACCAAGTGGCGGCGGCAGGTGCTCACGCCGCGCGACGTTCCGGCCGCTGTGTCCGAGGCCTTCCGGCAGATGCGCACTGGACGGCCCCGTCCCGTCTATATCGAGATGCCTCCGGAGACCGGCTTGGAGCGCGACGAGATTCAACTGCGGAATCCTGCCCCTACCTCGCGCATCGTGCCGAGCCCGGAGCAGTTGCAGGAAGCCGCCCGCGTCATCGCCGCGTCCCAGCGCCCGGTCATACTCGCCGGGGGCGGCGTGTCGCAGTCGGGCGCGGAAGATGCCCTCGTCGCACTCGCCGAAGCGACCCGCATCCCCGTCATTACCTCCGGCGGCGGCAAGGGCGCCATCCCGGACCGCCACCCCCTGTGCTACGGCTCCTGCCTCAGCCCCCGTGCGGACGTGCAGGAGATGAACGAACTCGTCGACGTAATGCAGTCGGCCGATGTCGTGATAGGCGTCGGAACGCGCTTCTCGATGGGCAACCCCGCGGGCGAAGCGTCAACCCTGATCAACATCAACGTAGACGACTCCGAACTCACCCGGGTCCAGGCAAACACCATACCCCTTCACGGTGACGCCAGGGCGACCATCGAAGCGCTCCTTCCCCACCTCGCCGAGGCTGGCGCAGGGAACCGTCCATCGCCCGAACCGGCGGTCGCCGCTGCGCGACGCCTCATCGCCTACTACGACATCCACCTCCACGAGCCGCAGTTCCCCATCATCGAAGCGATCCAGCACGGTGCCCCCGACGACGCCTTCACCGTCTGGGACATTACCCAGCTCGGCTACTACTCCCGCACGCACTACAAGGTGAACCACCCGAAGACATACGTCGACTCCGGTTACTCCTACAACCTTGGCGGTGCGTTCCCCACGGCGCTGGGCGTGAAGGTCGCCCGGCCGGACCGCGCCGTCGTCTGCATCAACGGAGACGGTGGTTTCATGTTCAACGCCGCCGAGCTCTCAACCGCGGTCAAGTACGGCATCAACGTGGTCACCATCGTCTTCAGGGACGACGCTTACGGCAACGTCGCACGCGATCTGGATGATTTCTTCTCCGGCACCTATGAAACTGACCTGCACAACCCGGACTTCATCAGGTTCGCCGAGTCTTTCGGCGCGGTAGGCATGCGGGCGGACGACCCTCTGGACCTGGAACGGCTGCTCCCGCTCGCACTGGAACGCCAGGCGCCGGTGATCATCGACGTGCCCGTCCACGACGTATCCTTCGCACGTGCCAGGCAACACGCCATGCTGCCCAAGGTAGCCTGGACACAGCCCCAGGAGGGGCTCATCCAGCCCTGAGCACTCCCACGCTTTCTGGTATCCTACCCGCCACACCCCCTCTCAGGAGGCCTCAACCATGGTGGACGTAGGCCAGCAAGCCCCGGACTTCACCCTCAAGGACCAGAACGGAGAGGACGTCTCCCTCGCCGGCTTCAAGGGTGAGAAGTGGGTCGTCATCCACTCCTTCCCCGCCGCGTTCACCGGCGGCTGAACGACTCAGACCGCTACCTTCAACCGTGCGTTGAAGTCGTTCGAAGAGAAGGGCGCACACGTCCTCGGCCTCGGTGCCGACGCCCGCCCCGCCCTCAGGTCGTGGGGCACCAATCTGGGCGGGATCGCCCACTCGCTCCTGTCGGACTTCTGGCCCCACGGCGAGGTCGCCCGGGCCTACGGCATCTTCAACGAGGACTCCGGCATGTGCACCAGGTCCGTCACCATCATCGACCCGCAGGGCGCCGTCCGGTACCACCAGGCCTACCAGGGCGTCCTGCCGGACCCCAACGCCATCCTCGAAGAGCTGAGCAAGCTCCAGGGATAGACGCGGCGGCAACGAAGCGTGCGGGAGGGGCTGCGGCGGCGCAGCCCCTCCTCGTTTCCGAACAGCGATACTCATGAGTGCTACCCCCAGCGAAGCAGACCTCAAACGAGCCCCATTCGTCGAGGGCGACGTTGCCCTGGTCTACGACCAGCGCAAGCGGCGATACCGCGTCGAACTCAGGAGCGGCGCACTCGTCGAGACGCACCTCGGCTACGTCACCCACGACGAGATCATCGGGCGGCACGAGGGTTTCTTCCTCGTCACCAACAAAGGCCACCGCCTCTTCATCCTCCGTCCGCCGTTCGCCGACGCCGTGAAGGAGTTGCCGCGACAGAGCCAGGTGATCTACCCCAAGGACCTCGCCGCCCTCCTGATGCACGCCGACGTGTACCCCGGCGCGCGCGTCATCGAGGTCGGGCTCGGCTCGGGCGCCGCTTCAGCGGCCCTCCTCCGCGCCGTCGGGCCGGACGGCTCGCTCGTCTCGCACGAGGTCCGCGAGGAGGTCGTCGAAACGGCGCAGCGGAACGTCGCGCACCTCGCGCCCGGAGCCGCGAACCACCGTATCGTCCTCGGCGACGCCTACGCCGACGGGCTCGGCAGCGACGAGGCCGACATCATCGTCGCGGACGTGCCGGAGCCATCGCGGTTGCTCGACGCCGCAGCCGGAGTTCTGAGAACGGGCGGGGTCTTTGCCGCCTACCTGCCGACCGTCCTGCAGGTGCACGAACTGATGATGCGCCTGACCCGCGACGACCGCTGGCATATGGCGGAGGCGTTCGAACTGCTGGAGCGCCCGTGGCACTTCTCCGAGACCAGCGCCCGCCCCGACCACCGCATGGTCGGCCACACCGGCTTCATCGCCACCGCCCGCCGCTGCGAGCCGCCTCCGCGTCCCGTGTCATGCTGAGCGCAGTGGACCTTGTCATGTTGAGCGGAGCGCAGCGGAGTCGAAGCATCTCTCGGGCTGTTTGATCCCCTCTCCTGAGGGAGAGGGTTAGGGTGAGGGCCCTCCGGGAGTATGGGTGCGGAGGCTCGTCACCAGAGTGGGGTAACCCCGAACGGCATGTGCCGCGCTCCGGCGAGCGGCGCGGGCACAGACTCCGGTGGACTCACCCCCAGCACTCCGTCCGTTGGCGCATCCCTGGCGAACGCCAGCACCCTGAACCCGCCCATCCCCTCGCCGTCCACCAGGACGTCCATACCATGCAGGTTCGCCGTACGTTCGATGCGGCCCAGTACGCTCCGCTCCGCTATCTCCACTCGATAGCCATCGATGCCCAGCAACCGCAACCATTCGGCTTGCGACATCTCCCCCGCTTCCATGAATCCCGCTGCGATCGCCGCAGACCGCACGGACGTGAACTCCACGTGCGCGCTGATATCCTGCCTCCCCACGCCGAAGTACGGGTTCATCCCCAGCGTATGGCCGGAGTAGCAGCGCAGCGTCCCCGCACGCCGGGACTCGTCGTAGTAGGCCGACGCCTCGTGCCCGTAGTCGATCAACAGAAGGTAGCCGCGTTCGATGGCGGCGAACGCCTCTGTAAGCCACGCCTCCGACGCCAGGCTCACCTCCGTTCGGAAACCTTCAGAGAGCGTGACGTCCAGCCTGTCGAGGCGCTCGACCAGCGCGGGGGTTGACGGTTCGCCCGTCGCCTCGATGAAGCCGCCCTCCGGCGCGGCGTCCACGAACAGCTCGCGCAGCTGTCCGCCCTCCTGCGTAACGCGGTGCAGCGGCATGGCGTCGAGCAGCTCGTTCGCAAGCACGACCCCGCTGCCGCCCACCATCGGGACGCCCCCGGAGCGTATCCAGCGGGACGGGAAGTCCGGGGGCGGTTCGCGCAGGTCGACCGCCGTGTACGTCAGCGCGTTCGGGAAACCGCTCTCGAGCGCCGATGCGTGCGCGACGACGTCCATCGCCAGTGTGCCGTCGCCCGCGCCTGCCTCGATGACGTTGAAGGGCGCCGGGCTGCCCAGCGCACGCCACATCGTGAGCAGTTGGCGCGCGACGAGCGCTCCGAAAGCGGGATGTGCAAGCGGTGCGGTGTAGAAGTCGCCGAGGGGGCCGAAGGAGCGGCGCGACGCGTAGTAGCCGCCGTCCGGCCAGTAGAGCGCGATCTCCATGAACTCGGCGAACGTGATGGGACCGCGCAACGCGATGCGTCTGCGGGCTTCGGCGTCAGCGCCGGTGGGAGCGAACAAGCCTGTCATGCGCCGTGACAGGAGTGCTATGCCGTTCGATGGCTAGCGCGGGTTGCGGTTGACGTGGCTGCCTTCCGATTCCCAACTGGTGATCTTTATGGAGTTCCTGAACTCGCGGGTCTCCCCACACCGCTTGCAGGTGCCGTAACTGGTGGGCCCGTTCGGGCTCTCTATAGCCCAATGATGCGCACAGCCGGGCTCCGCCTCGGCAACCTCGATCCCCTGCTGCTGGGTCATAACGCTCCGTGCCTCCCTCTCCTGGCAGAGTCTATCCTCGTTGGTCTATGGGAACGAACTCGACGTCTATCGGTCCGTCATATCTCATCTGCGGCCTGATGAGCATGTTCTTGTCCTGCTGTTCCAGCACCTGTGCGACGTAACCCGGCACCCGTGCAACGGCGAAGATGGAGATGAACAGGTCTTCCGGTATGCCCAGCAGGTAGTACACGGAGCCCGCCCAGAAGTCCACGTTCACGCATATCCCGCGCTCCGCGTACGGGCGCATGTGCTCTTCCACCCGGCTGAGGATCTGGAACCACTTCGGGTCCCCCATCTTCTCCGCCAAACGGCGGGAGCCCTCGCGAAGATGCCGTGCCCGCGGGTCTTCCGCGCGGTAGACGGCGTGCCCGAAGCCCATGATGCGCTCGCGCCGCTCGTGCTTGCCCTTGAGATACTCCTCGACGTTGTCGACCTCGCCGATCTCCAGCGCCATCTTCATCACGCCCTCGGCGGCCCCGCCGTGCAGGGGACCCTTGAGCGTGCCGAGACCGGTCACGATCGCGCCGTGAACGTCGGCGAGGGTGCTCGCCGTAACGCGGGCTGCGAAGGAGGAGGCGTTGGAGCCGTGGTCCAGGTGGACGATGAGGTCCTTGTCCATCAGGCGGGCGGTCTCTTCGTCGGGACGCTCGCCGAGGAGCATGTAGAGGAAGTTCGCTGCGTGGGAGAGGGAGGAGTCGGGAGAGATCGGGGCCTGGTCGCTGCGGATGCGGTGGTGAGCGGCGATGATGGTGGGGGTCTGGGCGGTGATCCTGAGGCCTTTCCGCAG
The DNA here is from genome assembly GCA_965206315.1 of Dehalococcoidia bacterium. Classification (GTDB taxonomy): domain Bacteria; phylum Chloroflexota; class Dehalococcoidia; order Lucifugimonadales; family Australimonadaceae; genus Bin16. The sequence goes on along the minus strand of OZ242210.1, from coordinate 1,534,097 downwards.
CGTCGCCTCGTGGGAGATGTCGTCGACTTCCGGGTCGAACGCCGCGAGGGCGGAGATGCCGGTGCGGAGCACGTCCATCGGGTGAGCATCCTTCACCCGCTCGATGATCTCCAGGACCTCCTGGGGCACCGCCCGGTTGCTGCGAAGGGTCGAATCGAACTCGTCTAACTCGGCGCGCGTCGGGAGGTGCTTCACGAGCATGAGGTGCATGACCTCCTCGAAGCTCGCGTGCTCGGCCAGGTCGTGGATCTCGTAGCCCCGGTAGATGAGGCGTCCCACGTCGCCGATGACCAGGCTGGACTCAGTGGACTCGAAGTAGACGTCCCTGAGCCCGCGCTTGAGCTCGATCTCCTTCTGGGCCATGCAGCCTCCCTCCCTCGAACCTCAGGCATAAATCAGCCCCTTCTCCATCGGGGGATGCGGAGCGGGGCTGCACGGACGCGGAGCGGATGTAACCTCCGCGCCGGATGCCTGGGTTCGCTTCGAGAAGCCGGCTCCCGCCGGACTCTCGCGCCGTCGGCGAGCATACCGCCGCCCTCTCTCCGGTGTCAACGCGCTCGTTCCTGACCGCTCCCAGGTGGACTCGGCGCCCGGCCCCGGTCTCATCTGGCCTGGAAGACGCGAATCATGCCCACTCGTTGGGATAGAGGATTCCGCCTCGCTGAACCCTCGTGGATGACTGAATCGTTCACTCTGTTGATTCCGGAGCGCGGGAACCTTTGTACTGCATGGACGCCTTCACCGCATCGCGCCGATTGACACCCTACCCTGCGCTCCGTAACCTACCTAGTTGGCGTGTGTCAGCCGGGCCGCTTGCTGCGCACGGTGCCTGACTGCGCCAGGAGGACTGAGACGATGGCCAGCCGAAGTGAGATTATCGTCCGCTTTGCCGGCGAGGGTGGCCAGGGAGTCGTAACCGCAGCGGAGATGCTGGCCCGGGCTGCCACCGGCGTCGGCTACCATGCGCTTACCTTCGCTACCTTCCCCTCGCAGATCCTCGGAGGCCCCACCTGGACGCAGGCGCGCGTCTCCCGTACCCCGGTCGAGAGCCCCGGGGATGCCATAGACATCCTCGTCGCCTTCAACGACGAGGCCTACCACGAGCACCGCACCGAGGTGCAGGACGACGGCATTATCCTCCTCGACCCCTCCATAACGCCCCTCTCCGATGAACACCTCCGCTGTGTGACCGTCCCCTTCGACGAACTCGCCAAGCAGACCGGCGAGTCCCGTGCCGCCAACATGGTCGTCATGGGCGGGCTCTCCCGGCTCATCAATATGGACGTCAACTACTTCAAGGAGTTCGTCTCCCAGCGGTTCGCGGGCCGCGACAAGGTCGTCGAGGCCAACCACATGGCGCTCGACCTCGGCCTCGCCCACCTCGCCGAGGAAGACCCCATCAGCGACCTCGGCGAACCCGAGAAGCCTGACTACGAGCAGGTCTTCATCAAGGGGAACGACGCGCTCTCCGTCGGCGCACTGCACGCCGGCATCGACTTCTACTTCGGCTACCCCATCTCCCCCGCGACGCCGGTTCTCGTCTACATGGAGCGCAACCTCGTGGGCGAGGGCAAGTTCGCCTACCAGGCCAGCTCCGAGATCGAGGCCATCACCGGCATCGTCGGCGCAGGGTTCGCTGGCAAGAAGTCCATGACCGCCACGTCCGGCCCCGGCTTCACCCTCATGGGCGAGGGCATCGGGCTCGCCTGGATGGCCGAGATCCCGTGCGTCATCGTCGACGTGCAGCGCGGCGGCCCCGCCACCGGCCTCCCCACCAAGACCGAGCAGTCGGACCTCAACGCTGCGCTCAGCCCCGCTCACGGCGACTCCTCCATCCCCGTGCTCGCCGTCGGCAGCGTGGAAGAGTGCTTCTTCGGAGCCGTCCACGCCTTCAACTGGGCCGAGCGCTACCAGGGGCCCGTCATCCTTCTCAGCGAGCACTCCCTCGCCGAGCGCGCGCAGAACATCCCCAAGCCTGACCTCGCCGCCACGCCGGTCGAGGGCAGGGACGTCTACAAGGGAGAGAACGGCTATCTTCGATACGAGTCGACGGAGATATCTCCGTTCCCCGTCCCCGGCGGCGCTGGCGCATACGTCGCCAACGGCTCCGAGCACGACATCTACGGTGACACCACCCACCTCGCCAAGTACCACATCCACATGACCGAGCGCCGCTTCAGCAAGCTCAAACTGCTGGAGGACGGCGCCTACGAGAGCGACAACGCCTCCGCGTCGGTCGCCGTCATGCCGTGGGGCGGCTCCAAGGGTCCCGCACTCGAGGCCTACCGGCAACTGCGGGGCGCGGGCGTGGACATCGCGTGGTACTACACCATGTTCCTCAATCCCCTGCCTGCGGCGCTGCTGGACGAGCTGCGCTCCAAGGACCTCGTCCTCGTCCCCGAGCTCAACTACCAGGGACAGTTCGCGAGCGTTCTGCGCTCCCTCGGCGTCAAGGCAGAGGCCATCACCCAGTACACGGGCTTGCCGTTCCGTCCCACGGAACTCGGCGAGCGGATCAAGGCGCGCCTGGCCGGAGCCGGGCAACCGCAGGCGGTGAACGCATGACAGGAACGGCCAAGAACCCCGAGTACGACTTCCTCTGGTGCCCCGGCTGCGGCGACTTCGGCGTACGACGCGCCCTCGAGTTCGCCATGCGCGACTGGAACATCGAACGCGAGATCCCGATGCACAACAACGTCGTCGTCGCCGGCATCGGCTGCTCCGGCAACCTCGTCCACCTCTACGAGGGCGAGCAGCCCTACGGCTTCCACGGCATCCACGGACGCTCGCTCCCGCTCGCCCTCGGCGTGAAGATGGCGCGGGAGGACCTCAACGTCGTCGTCGTCGCGGGCGACGGCGACTTCCTCAGCATCGGCATGGAGCACATCGCGCCCCAGGCCGCGCGGAACCTCAACATCTGCGCCGTCATCATGGACAACGGCGTCTACGGCCTCACCAAGGGCCAGTCGTCCCCCACCACCGTCGAGGACACCGTCACCAGCTCCACCCCCTACGGCAAGCTCGAGGCCACCCTCAACCCGCTCGACCTCTACCTCACTCTCGGCGTCACCTACATCGCCTCCGGCTACTCCACCAAGCCCCGCGACCTCGCCGCCATGATCAAGCGCGGCATGGAACACGATGGCTTCTCCATCGTCCACGTCAACTCCCCCTGCACCACCTACAACGACACCTACGCCCTCCTCAAGGGCAACAAGGCGAAGGGCATCGACCCCCTGGCCTGGGAGATCCCCGACGACCACGACGCCACCAGCAAGAGCGCCGCGCGAGACATCATCGAGCAGGGCGGGGTACCCCTCGGCGTCATCTACCAGGACGACTCACGACCCTCGCTCGACCAGCGCATGGGCGGCGTCCGCGAGCGCGTCACCGCCCGCTCCCCCGAGGCTCTGCTGAACGCCTTCACCGTCTAGCGTCCTACTTCGTCGTTCCTGCGTTACTCCGTCATTCCTGCGTTACTCCGTCATTCCCGCGTTACTCCGTCATTCCCGCGAAGGCGGGAATCTCGCAGCCGTTTGTGGGCGTAGGGTGCCCCTTGTGGGTGCCCTGCCTGGCCCCTTCCCTCTCGATGGGGGAAGGCTGGGATGGGGGTGAACCGGACGGAGCGTAGCTTCGTCATTCCTCCGGAGGCAGGAACCTCACCCCGGAGACCCCTACCGCCACCCTCTGAAGCGCTCCTCGCGCCACGGGTCGCCGCGCATGTGGTAGCCCAGCTCCTCCCAGAAGCCGGGGCTGTCCTCGGCCATGAACTCGACCCCGCTCACCCACTTCGCGCTCTTCCATCCGTAGCGCGACGGCACGACCAGCCGCAGCGGACCGCCGTGCTGCCCTTCGAGCGGAGCGCCGTCCATGCGGTGCGCGAACAGCACGTCCGGCGAGCGCAGCGCCTCGACGTCGATGTTCGCCGTGTAGCCGTCGTAGCAGTGCAGCATCGCGAACCGCGCCGACGCCGTCGGCTGCGCCAGGTCGAGCACCCGCGACGCAGGAACGCCCTCCCAGCCGACGTTTAGCCGGCTCCATTGCGTGACACAGTGGAAGTCCGCCGTGACCTCGGTCTGCGCGAGTGACTCCCACTCCGCCCACGTCAGCTCCGTCTCGCGCTCTACCTCCCCGAACAGCCGCAGCCGCCACGTGGCGAGGTCGATGCCGGGCGTCGGCGACATGCTCATCACCGGCATCTTCGGCGTCACGTACTGGCCGGGCGGCACGCGCTCCTCCATCCCCTTTGGGATGCCGCGCCTGCCGAACGCCGCCGCCACCTGCCGGAACACTTCCACGCTCACACCTCCGTACCGTCTGGTCCCTTCCCCCTCGATGGGGGAAGGTTAGGATGGGGGTGAACAGGGTACACTGTCCCGCGACCCCCATGGCAGCGAACCCCGCACCAACCGCCCCGCGCTCCGGCCACGCGCTGGAGCTGCGCGGCGTCTCCAGGACCTACGGCATAACCCACGCGCTGCGCGCCGTCGACCTCGATGCGGCGTGGGGGCGCGTGCTCGTCCTGTTCGGACACAACGGCGCGGGCAAGAGCACGCTCCTGCGCGTCGCCGCCGCGCTCGTCAAGCCGACCGCCGGCAGCGTGACGACGGCGGGCTTCGACGCCGATAAGGACGCAGGGCGCGTCCGCGCTGCCACCGGCTACGTTGGCCATGGCTCCCTCCTCTACGACGACCTCACGCCGGAGGAGAACCTGCGCTTCTACGCCCGGCTTCACGGCGTGCCAACGCCGGACGAACGGGCGGCCGAGGTGCTGCGCGACGTCGGCGCGGAGCGCTGGGCCCACCGCCGCGTGCGCGGCCTCTCCAACGGCATGCAGAAACGCGTCGCCATCGCCCGGGCGCTGCTGCACCGACCCGCACTGCTCCTGCTCGACGAGCCCGACTCCGGCCTCGACGTGGAGGGCCAGGCGTTCGTCGACACCGTCGTGCGGGCAGTCGCGAACGGAGGCGGGGCCGTCGTCCTCTCGGCGCACGACCCCACCCGAGGGCTCGCGCTCGCCGACGACTTCGCCGTCCTGCGCGGCGGACGCATCGCCGCGACCGGCGAGGCCGCGAGCGCGGCGCCCGACGAGATCGCCGCGCTCCTCAGCGTTCCGGCGCCCAACACGTTAGAAGGGGCCGCGTGATGCGGGAGACGCTGCGCGCCGCGCTCACCATCTACGCCAAGGACGTGCGCCTCGAGCTCCGGACACGCGAGACGCTCTTCTCCGTCCTCGCGTTCGCCTTCGTCGTCGCCTTCATCTTCACCTTCGCGTTCGAGCCGTCGCCGCAGCTCATCGCCTCCATCGGGCCGGGCATCGTCTGGGTCGCCTGGATCTTCACCGCCGTGCTCGGCATGAACCGCACCTTCCTGCTGGAGCACGAGCGCGGCACGCTGGACGGCCTGCGCCTCGCCCCCGTTCCCCGCGAGGCGCTGTACCTCGGCAAACTCCTGAGCGTCGTCACCTTGCTCGTGACGGTGGAGGCGCTCATGCTGCCCGCCTTCCTCGTCCTGTACGACCTCTCGCTCTTCAACGCCTGGTTCATCGTCATCGCGCTCGCCGCGACGGTCGGCATCGCCGCGGTCGGCACGCTCTTCTCGGCCATCGCCGTGCACACGCGGGCGCGGGAGGTGCTGCTGCCCATGCTCTTCCTGCCGGTTGCGCTGCCGCTGCTCATCGGCGCAGTCACCGGCGCGCGGGAGGCGCTCGACGGCGAGGGCTGGGACGGCGTCGGCGGTTGGCTGCAGCTCATCGTCGCCTTCGACGCCGTCTTCCTCGTGCTATCATCGCTCGTGTTCGAGTACGTGTTGGAGGAGTGAGCGTGACCGGCGCCTGGAGACTGGGACTCCTGCTCGTGGCGGGAGTCCTCGTGCTGATAGACATGTACCTCATCTTCGGCTACGCCCCGACCGAGCGGTCGATGGGCATCGTCCAGCGCCTCTTCTACTTCCACGTCCCCGTCATCCTCACCAGTTGGCTCGCGTTCGTGCTCGCCGCGGGGTGCAGCGTCTGGTACCTCGTCAAGCGCGAGCGCGTCTGCGACCGTCTCGCCTACGCCTCGGCGGAGGTCGGCGTCGTCTTCTTCACCGTCGCCATCATCACGGGCGCGGTCTGGGCGAAGCCGGTGTGGGGTACCTGGTGGGTGTGGGATGCGAACGGGACACTCACCTTCGTGCTGTGGCTCATCTTCATCGGCTGCCTGATGGTGCGCGCCTACGCGCCCGACGCCGAGCGCGGCCGGCGCTGGGCCGCCGTCACCGCCATCATCGGCGCGGCGACCGTGCCGTTCGTCTACATGGCGGCGGACTGGTGGGGCGGGCTGCACCCGGAGCGCGTCACCGGCCCCGGCGCGCAGGGCTCGCTGGAGCGGGAGATGCTGCTCACGCTCCTCTTCTCGTTCGTCACCTTCATCGTGCTCTTCGCGGCCCTCATCGCCGAGCGCTACGCGCTCCGCAGCGACGAGGAGGCCGTCGAGGAGCTGCGGCTCGCCGCCGCCTGAGGACCACATGCGCAACCGACTCGCTTCCATCATCACCTTCCGGGAACACCGGGCCATCGCCGTCTCCCTCACCTTCCGGTTCATCGCCGCCGCGACGGCCACGCTCATCGTGCTCGCGCTGTTCTCGCCCGCCGCGCTTGCCGCTCCGATCGCGCAGTCCGCGCCGGGCGAGAGCAACCTCGGCTACCTGCTCGCGGGCACGCTGCTCACCTGGGCGGGCTTCTTCGCCTACGCCGTCTTCCTCTGGCGCAAGAATCGCGACCTCCGCCGCGAGGTGGACGACCTGCGCCGCACGCTCGGGGAGCGGGAGGGATAGCACTTCTCCCTTAAGGGGAGAGGCAACGCGCTTCAGCGCGCGGTGAGGGTGAACCGGACGCGGGGCGCAGCCCCCGTCATTCTCGCGAAGGCGAGAATCCAGAGTGTGCTGGAGCGCACGGCGGAATACGTCGATACGACGTGCTAGGACAGGGGACAAATGAAAGTGCTGCGCTTCATCGTGGATTTGTTTCTTCGGGTTCTTCTCATGGTGGAGTTAGAGCGGGACATAGCCGCAGGCAAGCCAATCAAGATTAAGGCACGACCTTATCCTGTTGGACACAAACTAATAGAGATCTATCCCTATATGGCTTTAGGGTACGTGAGAGGACATTTGCCTTGCCATGAAACTACTCTCAACCCAGATGAACCCGATCACTGTGTCCACATTTTTCCACCTGATGCTTTTCAGCGTAATGGCTCCGGGCTCCCCAGCTCGCTATCTGTGTGGAGATATCAAGACTATTGGAAGTTTCAGGATCTGCTTGACACCCAGTCGCTCTACCTATCCCGTCTGCAGGATCTGGTCGATCCTCTTGAAGGAAAGCCTACCACTGCCTTACAAGAACTCATCAATCTAGTGGAATTGCCACCCTTGCCAACACCCATTATGGCACCGGTCTTGCAGCTTTCCCGTGTACTTGAAGATATCTATCAATCTTGTTATGTCAATTGCTGGCACATCAACAATCTGGAATCACAAGCAATGTGGGCACTGTGTAGCAATCCTAGGTCGGTCACCGTAAGAACAACTTTCGGTGAACTTAACGAGACTCTGAAAGAACACGACCATACTTCCGTATGGCAGGTGCACTATCTCGAGTATCAGGCCCACGAGAGAGCCGACATGATAAACATATACTCACCTGAATTCATAGCAACCCACAAGGATGTGAAATATCGCCATGAGAACGAACTTAGGATAGTACATCTCGACAGGAGTAACTTTCTCAGCCTAGGAAGCTTCATCAGGCGAGCGTGGGGGTCAAAGAGACAGGTCGATACCAGCGAACCGTGTCCCCGAATACCAATCTCACTCCAGAAAGTAATCCAGGAGGTTCGAGTGCATCCGCAAGCAACCGACCGCTTCCTCAATGAGGTCAGACATTCGGTTGCACAGGTTCTGCCTCAGGTATCTGTTACACGATCAGCCTTTCGATGAGGTGCCTCCGTCGCCTTCTCGGTACTTGTCTACTGTTCTCAACATAGCTGCATTACTCTTCGTTCGACTCGCTCAATAGAGATTCCAAGTCCTGTATCTGCCTAGCGATGAGCTCTTTCTCTATGGGTTGCCAGGCAGACCATATCCCCTCGTCTCCTTCGGCAACGCCGCCCATCTTCTTGAAATGCCGATAGGCACGCCCATAGTGGAGCTTGCAGAGGCCATATCCCCCACCCACTCCCCACCCGGGGCCATAGGGCTTATCGCATCCCTCGACTGCGCAGGGCGGCGGATCTTCACCCGCAAGCCATGCCATGATCCCCACTCTTGGCCATGTTTCTATCCGGTGAGGCAACTCGATCTGGAACCACCATGTGCGCCAACAACAACCGCATAGCCCTCGGCAGATGGCCGGATGGTCACACTCTCTCCGTACGCAGATCGACTCATCCGCGTTCATCCTATCCTCCCCTCATGTTTCCACTCCCAGCGGGTGTCCCTGTAGGGCGCGGCAAATGAACTTCTACCCTTCAGGGACACCATACCAGCCGCTCGCCGCGCCCACTCCCCCACCCCCACCGCGACACCCGGCTCTTTCGCGGTCGCGGCTGGAGCGCGTACGCTGGTCAGCGACGACGCGCCGCCTTGGCGGACAGCGTGGCGAGCCTGCCCCAGAGCATCGATGGGGCTGCAGGAGTGGCATGTCACCAAATGGCACCAAATGTCACCATCAAAAAAAGAAAGAGGGCTGGGCCGTAGGCGTGCTTTGGGACCGAATGAGACCAATTGAGACCGTCAGAAAACTCCCCTCGCCCACTGGGAGAGGGCAACGCGCTTCAGCGCGTGGGTGAGGGCCCCCGCTTGGCGCGTAGGCGTGCGTTCGTGTACGCTCGCGGCATCCTGGCGCGAGGAGGAGAGGAACCATGGGAGACGAGTTCGACATCAACCCCTGGTACGGCAACTTCCCGTACACCGACTTCATCAAGAGCGAGGGCATCCCCATCCACGAGGCGTACGCCGTCGACTGCCATACGGTCGAGGTCGAGCCGTGGGAGCGGCTCGGCGGACTCGGCGCGTACGTGCACCTCGCCGGACGCTCCGACTACCTGTCGTCGTACGTCGTGGAGATCCCGCCGGGCGGCCAGCTCAACCCCGAGCAGCACATGCACGACGAGCTGATCCACGTCGTCTCCGGCAGGGGCGCGACGGTCATCGAGACGCCGGAGGGCAAGAAGTACTCGTTCGAGTGGGGGCCGACGGCCATCTTCGGCATCCCCATGAACGCGAAACACCAGATCTTCAACGGCTCCGGCACCGAGCCCGCGCGGCTCGCCGCCGTGACGGACCTGCCCATCATCTTCAACGTCTTCCGCAACCCGGACTTCATCTTCGGCAACCCGTTCACCTTCCCGGAGCGCTCCGACGTCTCCCGCTACTTCGACGGCGAGGGCGAGTTCCGCGAGGTGAAGCCCGGACGCCACCAGTGGGAGACGAACTTCGTGCCGGAGTTGGTCAACTTCGAGCTGCCGCCGTGGGCGGCGCGCGGCGCGGCGGGGAACAACATCCAGTTCCTGCTCGCCGATTCGTCCATGCACTGCCACATCTCGGAGTTCCAGCAGGGCACGTACAAGAAGGCGCACCGGCACAACGCGGGCGCGCACATCTTCTGCGTCACCGGCGAGGGCTACTCCCTCCTCTGGCGCGAGGGCGAGAACCCGGTCGACACCGTCCGCGTCGACTGGAAGCCGGGCTCCCTCTATGCCCCGCCCGACGGACCGACGTACCACCAGCACTTCAACGTCGCCGACGGGCCGTCGCGCTACCTCGTGTTCGGTTTCGGCGGCGCGCGCTACCCGGTCCTCGAATCGAAGATGGTCGGCTACGAGAACATGGACAAGTCCACGAAGGAAGGCGGCCACCAGATCGAGTACACGGACGAGGACCCGCGCGTGCTGGACCTCTACGAGAGCGAGCTGTCCAAGCGCGGCCTGAACTCCAAGATGCGGGAGTTCGTGGGGTCAAGGGGGTAGCTCCCCTCACCCCCAGCCCCTCTCCCAGAGGGCGAGGGGAGCCAGGCAGGGGGCGGCAACGGGAACCCCTCTCCTGAGGGAGAGGGTGCCGCCGCGCAGCGGCGGCGGGTGAGGGCCCCTCGGCGGGGCGAGGTCCCTGCCTCGGCAGGAACGACGGACGAGGGTGGCAGGCGTGGGCCGCGTCGTGTAGGCTCACGCCTGTCCCGAATACATCGAACGGAGCGTTACTCATGGGCGACGAAGTCGAATTCAATCCGTATTACGGGGTGTTCCCCTACCGCGATTTCCTGAAGGAAGAAAACATCCCCGTCTTCGAGGGGTACGCCGTCGACTGCCACACCGTGCCGGTCGAGCCGTGGGAGCGCCTCGGCGGCCTCGGCACGTACGTGCACGTCGCGGGCAAGAGCGACTACCTCTCGGCGTACGTCGTGGAGATCCCGCCGGGCGGCGAGCTCAACCAGGAACAGCACATGCACGACGAGCTGATCCACGTCATCTCCGGACGCGGCTCGACGGTCATCGAGCGTCCGGACGGGCGTCGGTACTCGTTCGAGTGGGGGCCGAGCGCCATCTTCGCCATCCCGCTGAACGCGAAGCACCAGATCTTCAACGGCTCCGGCACCGAGCCCGCGCGGCTCGCCGCCGTGACCGACCTCCCCATCATCTTCAACGTCTTCCGCAACCCGGACTTCATCTTCGACAACCCGTTCTCCTTCCCGGAGCGGATGGCCGCAGAGAAGTACTTCGACGGCGAGGGCGAGTTCCGGCAGGTGAAGCCGGGCCGCCACCAGTGGGAGACGAACTTCGTGCCGGAACTGGTGAACTTCGAGCTGCCGCCGTGGGTCGCCCGCGGCGCGGCGGGGAACAACATCCAGTTCCTGCTCGGCGACTCGTCGATGCACTGCCACATCTCGCAGTTCTTCGAGGGCACGTACAAGAAGGCGCACGCCCACAACGCGGGCGCGCACATCTTCTGCGTCACCGGCGAGGGTTACTCGCTGCTCTGGAAGGAGGGCGAGAGCCCGGTCGACACGGTGCGCGTCGACTGGAAGCCGGGCACGCTCTACGCGCCGCCGGACGGCCCGACGTACCACCAGCACTTCAACGTGTCGCCGGGGCAGTCGCGCTACCTCGTGTTCGACTTCGGCGGCGCGCGCTACCCGGTTCTCGAGTCCAAGATGTGGAGCTACGAGAACATGGACAAGTCGGAGAAGGCCGGCGGGATGCAGATCGAGTACGAGGACGAGGACCCGCGCATCCACGCGCTCTTCGAGAGCGAGCTCACCAAGCGCGGCCTCAGGTCCCGTATGCACGAGTTCATCCCCGCCCGGGCGTGACCCGACCAGCGCCTGCGAAGGCGATCGGAGACATAGCAGCAACGAGTCCCCGCTCCTCAGAGGGGAGCGGGGATTCTGCTACAATGTGAAGCGGTTCACAGACTCTGGCGCAGACCCATGCAGTACACGCCCGCAGAACAGCCCGCAACGCCCGTTGGCGCTACCGATGCGCCCTCGTTCCTCACGAAGCAGCGCAAGCTCATCATCGTCGGCATCGTGCTGCTCGCCGCATTCGGCTACTTCGGGTTCACCGCGTTCCAGGCGGCAACGTCGTTCTACCTGACGGTCGACGAGCTCGTCGCGCAGGGCCCCGCCGCCGGGGAGTCGCTCAAGGTGAAGGGCGCGCTCGTCGAGGGCTCCTTCGACCGAGCAAGCACCGAGAACACCATTGCGACGTTCCAGTTGCACGAGAACGGCGCGCAGATCGACGCCACGTACGACGGCGTGCTGCCGGACCTCTTCTTCAACCCGCACTCGGAGATCGTGCTCGAGGGCACTTACGAGCCCGGCGGCGTGTTCATGACCGACCGCGTCTTCGTGAAGTGCGCCTCCAAGTACCAGTCGCTCGAGGGCGAAGCCCCGTACGAATACGAGGGCTCCTCCGCCACGACCTCTGGCGCCTGATGGCGCAGCAGCCGCTCGCCCGTCCCCCGCAGGAGTTCCCGCACGGCGCCCGCCGCCAGGCCGACGCTCAGTGGCTCGCGTACGTCGCGGGCACCGGCGACGGAGGCGACGGCGCGTCGCTCGCGCGGTCCGCAACGCTGCAGCGCGGCATCGCCGAGTTCAACGACGGGCGGTTCCGCGACAGCCACGACACGTTCGAGGAGATCTGGAAGGACGCGCCGTACCCGGAGCGGCTCTTCCTGCTTGCGCTCACGAAGCTCGGCGCGGGGTTCGCCCACGCACTGCGCCGGAACGAGAAGGGGATGCGGAGCCAGCTGACCGAGGCCGTGCGCATCCTGCGGGCGTTCGCCCCGGCCTACGCCGGCGTGGACACGCAGCGACTGATGGACGACGTGAACGCCCGGCTCGCCGCCGGCGACGGACACTTCGGCCCGCCGTTCCCCACCATCACCAGGACGGACGTCGATGCCCCGAGATAAGCGAACGCCCCGCCTCTCGTTGGAGAGGCGGGGCTCCGCCGGGTCCGCCGTATGCCTCACGAAGGGCGTGCGCTTCGTCTCACGCCGCCGCTCTCACCGCCACCTTCGCCGCCCTGAGCGCGCGTCCTTCCGCTTCGGCCTTGGCGAGTCGTCCGTCCGGCAGGTCGATCATGTGGCCGCACTGGATGCATTCCAGGTAAGGCCCGTAGATGTCGGCTGCGTCGTAAAGGTCCCCGTTACACCGCTGGCAGGCTTTGAAGAGTATCATCGGTGTCCTCCTTCCCCACTCACCTTTCATAGAGAACTACGCCGGTGGACCGAGTTCGGTTCTCTCGATCTCAGCGGAGCCTCCTTTCCGCTGTGTCCGCATGATAAGAGTTGACATGGACTGTGTCAATACATATCATACGGACTACCGACACAGAGGTGAAGACAGCACCCTCACCGCGAGGCAGTAGCGATGCAACAGCGACGCAGACCAACGGCCACTGAACGGCTCCTGTCGTCCCTTCGGATAACCGCCGAGGGGCAGCGCGCCGCGCCTCCCGCACGGCAGCCGCAGGCCCCGGCGGAGCGCCCGCAGGACGCTCCCGTCCCGGAGGAGGGGCTGTACATCATCAGCGTGGCCGCGCGCATCCTGCACATGCACCCGCAGACGCTCCGCAAGTACGAGCGCGTGGGGCTCGTGCGACCGTCGCGCACGGTCGGCATGCTGCGCCTCTACTCGGAGCGCGACATCGCGAAACTGCGCATGATCAAGCACCTCGTGGACGAGATGCGCCTGAACCTTGCCGGCGTCGAGATGGCGATGGCCGTCTTCGACCGCCTCTCCTCGGCGATGGAGGCGTCGCAGGCACCGCCAACGCGGCCCGCGCGCGCGGCCATGCCGTTCGAGCAGGCGATGCAGGACATCATGGAGTTGTTCCTCGGCACGAGCAGGCCGACCCCACGGAAGCCCGGAGAGCAGTAAGCATGGTCGCGAACGAAGAGCACGAACAGACCGGCGTCGGCCAGCCCGAGGCGGCCGGGGCGCAGACCCCGGAGGATTCCATCGCGCAAGCGGAGCGCGAGCGCGACGAGATGAAGGCGATAGCCCAGCGCGCGCAGGCCGACCTGGTCAACTACAAGCGGAGAGTAGAAGAGGAGCGCCAAATGGAAGCCCATAAGGCGTTTACACGAATGGTGGAGAACCTCTTCATACCTATGGTCGACCATATTTGGGCGACTGTCGTTAACCTCCCTGCTGATGCTGACCCTAATTTGTACGGAGGCATCAAGATTGCCTTTGATGACATGGTCCAACGTCTCGCTAGACAAGGCGTTGCAATTCTTGACCCTGCAGAGGGCGAGGTATTCGATCCTACTCGGCATGAGGCTCTTGCCTTCATCCCTAGCACTGTTCAGCCCGAAGGTACGGTTATCAAGACCTTACAGCCTGGCTACCACAGTGCTGACCGGGTGCTGCGCGCCGCACAGGTCGTCGTCTCGCAAGGCGCAGCGGCGGGCGACGACACGACAACCAACGACGAACAAGCGAAGGAGTGACCGGAATGGCGAAGGTAATAGGCATAGACCTCGGAACGACGAACTCGGCGATGGCCGTCATGGAGGCGGGGGAGCCGCTCGTCCTCGAGAACACCGAGGGCGGACGCACGACGCCGTCCGTGGTCGCAGTCAACCCGAAGAACGGCGAGCGGTACGTCGGCATGGTGGCCAAGCGGCAGGCGGTGACGAACCCGACGAACACCGTCTACTCCGTGAAGCGGCTCATCGGGCGGAAGTTCACCGAGACCGATGCGGAGCGCAAGACGCTCGGCTACGTCACCAAGGCCGGCAAGGCGGGAGACGCCGCCGTCGTCATGAACGACCGCGACTACTCGCCGCCGGAGATCTCCGCCATGGTGCTCCAGAAGCTCAAGTCCGACGCGGAGGCCAAGCTCGGCGAGCCGGTGAACCAGGCCGTCATCACGGTGCCCGCCTACTTCAACGACAGCCAGCGGCAGGCGACCAAGGACGCCGGGACGATCGCGGGCCTGGAGGTGCTGCGCATCATCAACGAGCCCACTGCCGCCGCGCTCGCCTATGGGCTCGACAAGCACCAGGACGAGGTCATCGCCGTCTACGACCTGGGCGGCGGCACCTTCGACATCTCCATCCTCCACATCGGCGACGGCGTCTTCGAGGTGAAGTCCACGAACGGCGACACGCACCTCGGCGGCGACGACTTCGACCAGCGCGTCATCGACTGGCTCGCCGACGAGTTCAAGCGCGAGCAGGGCATCGACCTGCGCGAGGACCGCATGGCCCTCCAGCGCCTGAAGGAGGCCGCCGAGCGCGCGAAGATCGAGCTCTCCAGCGCGCAGCAGACGGAGATCAACCTGCCGTTCGTCACGGCGGACGCCTCCGGCCCGAAGCACCTGGCGATGAGCCTCACCCGCTCCAAGCTGGAGCAGCTGACCGTCGACCTCGTCGCCCGCACCGTCGGCCCGTGCCAGCAGGCGCTGAAGGACGCGGGCGTCAGCGCCGGCGACGTCGCGGAGGTTGTCCTCGTGGGCGGCATGACGCGCATGCCTGCGGTCATCGACCGGGCGAAGGAGCTGTTCGGCAAGGAGCCGCACAAGGGCGTCAACCCGGACGAGGTCGTCGCCGTCGGCGCGGCCATCCAGGCCGGCGTCCTGCAGGGCGACGTCACCGACATCCTGCTGCTGGACGTGACGCCGCTCACGCTCGGCATCGAGACGCTCGGAGGGGTGGCGACGCCGCTCATCAAGCGCAACACCACCATCCCCACGTCCATGAGCGAGATGTTCACCACCGCCGCGGACGGCCAGCCCAGCGTGGAGATACACGTGCTGCAGGGCGAGCGCACGATGGCCGGGGAGAACAAGACGATCGGCCGCTTCAACCTGGACGGCATCGCACCCGCGCCGCGCGGCATCCCCCAGATCGAGGTGTCGTTCGACCTGGACGCCAACGGCATCCTGAACGTCTCCGCGAAGGACAAGGCCACCGGCAAGGAGCAGCGCATCACCATCACCGCAAGCTCCGGCCTCGCCAAGGACGAGGTCGAGCGGCTGGTGAAGGAGGCGGAGGCGCACGCCGAGGAGGACGCCCGCAAGCGCGAGCAGATCGAGGCGCGCAACATCGCCGACACCAGCGCCTACCAGGCCGAGAAGACGCTGCAGGAGTTCGGCGAGCAGATCGACGCCGACCTGAAGAGCGAGGTCGAGGCGCGCATCGCCGACGTGCGGAGCGTACTCGCGCAGGAGGACGCGGACGCCGCGTCGCTGCAGGCGGCCACCCAGGCGCTCTCCGCCGCCGTCCAGAAGATCGGCGAGGCGGTCTACGCCCGCCAGCAGGCCGAGGCTGCAGCGTCCGGCCCGGACGACGCCCCGCCCTCCGACGATGGCGCCAGCGACGCCGGAGACGACGACACCATCGAGGGCGAGTACCGCGAGGTGTAAGACACGCCTCACGCCGTGTAAGACATCGCCAGGGGCGGCCTTCGGGCCGCCCCTACGGTGTCTCCGTCCTGTCCAGGTCGACTCTCCCTGTCGTCCTTGTCGTGGTGACGCGGTGGTGACGTTCGGGTTACGATGGTATGAAGGCCATGCTTATCCGAAGACACACACCCCTGGTCCTGCTGGCGATGCTCGCGGCGGCAGCCGCTGTGTCGCTGTTGCTGCTGCCTGCGTCCGGCCAGACCTTCGACAAGACGGAAGGCAAGACCGGCAGCGGCGGGTTCAGCGTCGGCGTGTTCTCCGACATCGCGGACGCGAAGCTCGCGAAGAACGCATTCAACAGCACCTATAACACGTACGTCCCCACTGATCCTCCCTACTCACGCATCTCAGGGATAACCGACGACGAGCACACCACGGGCGACACCGCGTACCTGGCGAACCCGGAGGTACAGCCTCAGTACACGTTCTTCGACGGCACGCTCTACGTCTCCAACGATCCCGACGCGCACAACACGATCCTCATCACGGCGGTCGATTCCAAAGTGACACCGAACGCGGACGGCTGTGTTGAGGCGACGGTGCGGAGCGGACGTGCCACCATAACGGTGCAGATGCCAACGACGGCAGAGACCCCGTTGGGCTCGGGGAACACGTATTACCAGGCGTTCGTCCGCGTCCTCGACCCGCGTGCCGAATTACCCGCTGGGCAAGATGACTACGAGTCGAGTGACGGTCCGCTATGCGTGGAGGGCAGCAGCGGGGAACCTTACTACGACACGGATGGGGTGGGGCAGACCGAGATTGCCTCGATCCTCGGGCGGCACGGCGACACCGTCACTATCAGCATCGCGGGCGCCGGTCAGGTGTCGCTGGAGGTGGACGGCGAGGGGCCGGACCTGGACGAGATCACGCCGGAGCACGACAGCGCCTGGCGTTCCGGCCGCCTCGACTTCTCGTTCGAGGTGCGCGACGACGACTCCGGCCTGCGGCACGACGGCGAACTCGTGCGCTCGGCGGACGGCGACCTCACGCAGGTCAACGGCGACCGCGACCAGGTGACCTCCGGCGAACCGCTCACCGTGCGCTCCGCCGGGCAGATCCCCGTGAGCGGCAAGGCCGCCGACATAAGCCTCCGGGTAGGCTCCATGTCGGACATCACGGACATCGGGCGTTGGACGCTGCTCGGGGACCGCCCCGGCGTCGCCTACGAGTACGCTGCGCGCGGGAACAACTTCGACGAGGGCTCGTACGAGATGCAGGTGACAGCCAGGGACCGCGCCGGCAACGAGACCGTGAGCGTCGGGTGGTACGACGACACGGACAACCCTCAGCCGTACACGTTCACGATCGACGATACGGAGCCGTCCGTCCGCGCGGTGCAGGCGGGCGTCGGCTACGACACGCGCGAAGAGAAGGAGGTCCCCGACCGGAACTCCATCATGGTGGACTTCGGTGAGCCGTTGCGCTCCGGGATCGATCACGAGCAGTTCACGGTCTCCGGCCATCGCGTGGTGGGCATCGTCCACCCCGGCCGCCTGACTGGCGACGAGATGGCCATGGACATCGAAGGCAACCCGATAGACGACCCCCGCAGCCGCATCTACCTGCAGCTAGCGGACGAGCTGGCATCCGACGAGACGCCGGACGTGCTGCTCTTCGGAGGGATCGTCTACGACCTCGCAGGCAACCCCAACGACTCCGTCGACCGCACCGCGGAGGACATCGTCGCACCGCTCTTCAGGGTCGGCGTTGCTGCGCTTGCGGAGGGGGCAACCCTCACCCCCGGCCCCCTGCCCGCCAGGGAGGAAGGGAAAGGGCGGCTGATCGCGAACAGCGACGGCGAATTCGTCGTGGACGTACGCTCCGACGAGGAGGTGCGCCGCCGGCCAACGGTCTACTTCGTGGCCATCGACACGGTCGAGGGGACGAGGGACAACGGCACGAAGACCGGCAAGTACGTCTACTCGATACGGAGTGTGCAGACCGGCGGCGCGCTCGTGGAGCAGGAGGACCCGCTGCACTGGCGCAGGGCGTACGAAGCGTCCCGCCTGACCGGCCTCGGCGAGCTGATCGGCGTGATCGTGTCCGCGGAGGACGAGAACCGCAACGTCTTCTCGACGCCCGGCTGGAAGCCGGTATCACGACAGGACAACCCATCGGACGGCGACACACTCGACGTCGAGGCGATGGACGAGGCGGGGCTGCTGCTCGAGCTGGACTCGGACTTCAACGACGACGCAACGCCGGAGTTGCGGGTGACGCCGCGCCGTGGGCAGGAAGACGACGAAACGGAGAGCGCGAGGCCGATCGTGGCGATGCTGTTCTCGACGGAGGGGGAGGAGTACGCGCTCTGCCCCACGGGCACTAACGGCGGCTGCGGGGGCGACAACCCGGACGCGGAGTTCTCGGACTCGCACGCGAAGGTGTACATCACCGAGATCACGCTGAACGGCGGCGACGCGTCGGCGCGGCTGAGCAGGGTCGACGATGCGCAGTTCGCGCTCCAGGCGGGGAACCTGGCGCAGGGTCGCCACGAGGTCGTCTACAAGGCGGTCGACGAGGCGGGGAACGAGGCTGAGGGCGAGTTCGCGTTCTCGGTGGTGGCGCGCGGCGCCTACGAGATCGACATATCGCCGGGCTGGAACCTGATCTCGGTGCCGGGAACGCCGGTGGACCCATCGCTGAACGCCGTGATCCCGCCCAGTGGGGGAATCTCGGCAGTGATGTCGTACCAGGACAGCAACTGGCTGACGGCGGCGGTGGATGAGGACGGTTCGTGGCGCGGCAGCCTGACGGAGATCGAAGCGGGCTACGGCTACTGGGTATACGCGATGTCGTTCGCAACGGTCGCGCCGCTGATCCCGGAGCAGGAGACGACGTCGCTGCCGCCGACGATCCGCGTGAACCACGGCTGGAACCTCCTGGGCGTCATAGACCTGTTCCAGAACGCGGCAGGGAAGGCGCCGGGAGCGGGAGACGGAGACGGCGAGGCCGACAACTACTTCGGCAGCTTCGATTGGCGCGTCGCCTACACCTTCGACGGGCAGTACCATCGCTGGGTGCGCATCGCTCCGGAGGACGACAAGGACGACGAAGAGGCGGACGACGACGAGCCTCCGGAGATCGTGAACGGCAAGGGCTACTGGGTGTGGTCCGCGGAGCCGGGCACGCTCGTTCCGTAGGCTCTGCGTTCGGAGGGCGACGTGGGACTGCTTGAGACGCATGTCGTCAGGAAGCACGACGGTCTGGCGGTTGTTCTGCGGGAGGGACAGCTCCTGCGATTGACGCAGCCGGAAGGCCCGCAGGTTATCGACTTCAACGCGTTCAACCTGGACAACCCCTGGGAGCACCTGGGGTCGTCGGTGACGCGCCGCCGGGAGACGATCCATCCCACCGCGGGGAACACCCTCTGGACGCGGGCGCCATGGGAGCGTCCGATGCTCGAGGTCACCGCGGACACCGTCGAGCACCGGCCGTCGCCCAGCGGGGCGGTCACGCACGACA
This sequence comes from Dehalococcoidia bacterium, assembly GCA_965206315.1. Taxonomy (GTDB): domain Bacteria; phylum Chloroflexota; class Dehalococcoidia; order Lucifugimonadales; family Australimonadaceae; genus Bin16. The sequence continues at coordinate 1,514,682 of OZ242210.1, read as the reverse complement.
TGCTCAGCGGGCGGTGCTGCGCCGTCAGCAGGGTGGAGCGCTACGGCATCGACTCGCCGGGGTGCCAGGAGATCCTCGCGAAGGCGGTGGAGCCGTTCGGCCTCGACGGGAACTACGTGCACGACCCGTTCAACATCTTCATGCGCACGGGGATCGACGAGAACGGCCGGACGTTCTGGGAGGAGCCGTTCGACGTGAAGGCTGGCGACTACATCGACATGCGGGCGTTGATGCCGTGCATCGTCGCGGTTTCAGCCTGCCCGGGGCGGTCGAGCGGGCCCGGCGAGCGGGCGCTGGGTCTCGAGATATACGAGGCCGGGTAGTCGGCAGCTCAGTTGCAGCCGCACCGTATGCCCGCGGCGACGCCCGCTTCGGACCCGTGGGTCGGGTAGCCGTCCCGCTTCCACCAGTCCAGCCCTCCGATGAGCTCGCGCACCTGGAACCCCAGCTGCAGCAGCTTCATCGCGGTCTGCGTCGACGCGTTGCACCCGATGCCGTCGCAGTAGCAGACGTAGGTCTTCGACCTGTCCCACGAAGCGGTCGTCTCGGCGCTGATCTCCCGGTGCGGAAGGCTTATCGCGTCCGGAATGTGCTCGTGAGCGTAGGCAGCCGCAGCGCGTCCGTCGACCACGACGATGGCCTCGCCGTTCTGGATGGCCGCGTACAGGTCCGCTGAGTCCGTCTCATACGCCAGTTTGGCCTGGTAGTAGCTGAGTTGGTCCATGCTCGCGATCCTTTCCGCGGCAACTTTAGAAGGGCTGTGGAACAACCATTCTACCTGACTGCGGCGCTCTCCCAGCGCTCGCGGGTCATGCCGAAGAGGAGCGTGTCCCAGTCGCGGCCCTTGAAGCGCTCGGCGGCGGGCAGCCTGTCCTCGAGCGACATCCCGAGTTTCTCCAGTACGCAAGCGGAGGCGATGTTCTCAGCGATGCACCACGACGAGAGACGGCGCACCCCCAGCTCGCGGAACGCGAACTCCGCCATCGCGGTCGCCGCCTCGGTCGCGTAGCCCCGGCCCCAGTGCTCGGGCGACAGCTCGAAGCCGATATCTGCCTCGGTATCGTCGTCAGGCTTGCGGCGCACGCCGCAGCTGCCGATGAGCGCGCCGTTCTTGCGCAGCAGAACGGCGAGTTGGAAGCGGCGTCGCGGAGACTCGGACTGCCAGTCGATGAACCGCTGGACGAACCGCCGCGCATCGTCGAGCGTGCGCTCGTCCCACGGGTAGTAGCGGAGGTAGCGTGCGTCGTTCTGATAGGCGAGGACTGCAACGGAATCGTCCTCCGTGTACTCACGGAGGACGAGGCGGGGCGTCTCGAGGCGCATGGCGCAGGCTAGCGCCCGTAGTCGTCCTGCAGCCGCACGACGTCTTCCAGCTCGGGCGTGCTCACCTCGAGGATGACGGCCGGCTCCGTGGACATCCCCTCGATGCGGTGCACCATGCCGGGCTCGACGATGTAAGGCTCGCCGAACTCCATGACGATGTCCTTCTTGGCGTCCTGTTCGTCGGTGAGCTGCAGGAGGGCGTTACCGCGCACCAGCAGCATCGTCTCGCGCTTCTGTTCGTGGTACTGCACACTCAGCCGCTGGCCGCGCCGGATGCGCAGGTACTTGATGCAATACGCCGCGTTCAGGTCGACGATGTGCTCGCTGCCCCACGGTTTCGGTATGACGTCGCCCGGTTTCATTTCACCTCGATTGTACCGCGCCGCTCAGCGCCATCCTAGAGTGTGCTGGCCGAGATTCTGGCCTCATCGAACCGAAGTCCGAGGCCGGGCTCGTCCGGCATTACGAGACGCCCGGTCGAAGGGTCGAGCTGCGGCACCTCCTCGAACAGCGCGAACGCCCACGGCATGTGCTCGACGTAGAGGCCGTTCGGCGCGGCGGCGAGCGCGTGACCGAGTATCTCCGGCGCCAGGTGCGTCACCACCGGCAGGTTGTACGCCTCCGCCATGTGCGCGGCCTTCATCCACTGCGTGATGCCGCCCACGCGCAGCAGGTCCACCATGACGATGTCGATGGAGCGCGCTTCCAGCATGTGGCGGAACGGCTCGACGCCGTAGTGGTACTCGCCCCCGGCGATGGGAGTGTCCAGCGCGTCGGCGATGCGCGCGAGCCCGGCGTAGTCCTGGAAGTGCACCGGGTCCTCCAGCCAGAAGAGGCCGTACTCGGCCATGCCCCGCCCCACCGCGATGGCCCGGTTCACGTCCCACCCCTGGTTGATGTCGACCATGAGATCGACATCGGGACCGGCAGCCTCGCGCATCGTGCGCAGCCGCGCCAGCTCCGCCTGCGCAGATGCCTCGGCCCCCATGCGGAACTTCATCGCGCGGAAACCCTGCCCGACGAGGCCGGCGGCGGTGGTGGCGAGCGCTTCGAGATCGTAGTGCCGCCAGAGGAAGCCGCTGGCGTAGGTGGGGACCGAGCCGGAGGCCGCACCCAGCAGCTTCCAGACCGGCATCCCCAGCGCCTTGCCGCGGATGTCCCAGAGCGCCACGTCTATCGCTGAGATGGCGCGCGTCACGAGCCCGGCAGGCGACCCGCCGCCGGCCTTGCGGGCGAGGTTGCGTCCGATCGCCTCAACGGCGTGCGGGTCCGCGCCGACCGTCTCCGCCGCGAGCGCGTCCACCGTCTCCTTGAGTGCCTTCGTCACGAGCGTCGACGCGAACCCTGCGTAGGCGATGCCCTCGATGCCGTCGTCCGTGCGCAGGCGGAGTGTCACGTAGTCAGCCTCCTCGCGCGGCGCGGACGGCCCCGGCTCGCGCGGGATGCGGACTGCCATCGTCTCGAACGACGCTATGCGCATGCGTTTTGCCTCCTACGCGAGCCCGTGCACGGGGAAGATGAGCCGCTCGATCTCCGCGACCTGCTGCTGCGCGAACTCGCGCGACTTCTCGTGCAACTGCGGTTCGATCTGGGGCAGCACGGCGTCACGCAGGTACAGGCTCGTCAGGTAGGCGTCCGAGCCGGACGGCAGCTCGTCCGGCCACTCGCGCCCGAGCATCGAGCCGTAGGCGAGCGTCCAGCAGCGCGCCGTCGCGTCGAGGTCGTAGCCGCCGCCCCCGAACGCGAGCATCGGGTAGCCCATGGCGCCCAAGCGGCGCACGACGGACTCGTAGCCATGCGTGCTGAGCGCGAGGTGGGTCAGCGGGTCGGTGACGTAGGCGTCGGCGCCCATCTGCACCGCGAGCACGTCCGGCGCGAACGCCTCGATGAGCGGCGGCACGACGCGCTCGAACGCCTCCTGGTAGACGTCGTCGCCCGTGTACGGGAAGAGCGGCAGGTTCACGGAGTAGCCCGCAGCCTCGCCCGCTCCGATCTCGGCCACCATGCCGGTGCCGGGGAAGAGCCAGCGACCGCTCTCGTGCACGGAGACCGTCATCACGTCCGTGTCGCGGTAGAAGGCGGCCTGCACGCCGTCGCCGTGGTGCGCGTCGACGTCCACGTACACCACGCGCAGGCCGCGCCTGCGCAGCACGTTGATGGCGACGACCGGGTCGTTGAAGATGCAGAAGCCGGACGCCCACCCGCGCATCGCGTGGTGCAGTCCGCCCGCCGGAGCGAACGCCGCCGACGCATCGCCGTCCGCAATGAGCTCGGCCGCCTCCACCGACGCGCCGGTCGAGAGCAGCGCGGCCTCGTACATCCCCTCGTACACGGGATTGTCGCCGTGCGCGGAGAAGCCGTGCCGGTCGCCGTCGGCCTCCTCGCCGCTGCTGAGGCGTCGGACGGTCTCGACGTACTCCTCAGTGTGGAACGTCGTCAGCTCGTCGAGCGTCGCGGGGCGCGGCGGGACGAGCAGCGCATGCTCGTCTTCGAACGCCCCGTAGGCGCGCAGCAGCGCATAGGTGTGGCGCAGGCGCACCGGACGCATCGGGTGGCCCTCGCGCAGCACGTGGCCGGAGAGCACGTCGTCGTAGACGTAGGCCGCTTTCCCGGTGGTGGTCGTCATGGGCCGCAGTCTATCAGGACGGCCCAGGACAACCCTCACCCCGCCGCGCTTTAGCGGTCAATTGAGACGGGTGATGCGGTCCTGCGGGCCTGGGGCGACCGGGCTGGCGGCTTCGAAGTAGGCGACCAGGGCGGCGACGTCAACGTCGCCGCCGGTGCGCTCGGTGCCTTGCTTCAGTATGGCGTAGTCGTCGCCTCCGTCAGCCAGGAAGTTGTTGGCGGTGACGCGGTACGTCGCCTCGGGATCGACCGGGACGCCGTCGATCGCAATGGTAGAGATGTCCACCCTCGATCCCACCGGACGCGCCGCATCCCAGGTGTAGCTGAACCCGCTCGAGACCTGGAGGACATCGCTGGTGTCGTCCGTGGAGCCGCGGAACTGGGACTCGAGCAGGGCCGCTATCTGGGCGCCCGTGAGCGACACGGTGACGAGGCTGTTTCCGAAAGGCAGCACCGAGAACGCCTCGCCGTAGGTCAACTCCCCGTCGGACTCCGGGCCGGCACTGTCGAAGAGGAGGTCTTCGCGGATGCCGCCGGGGTGCATGAAGGCCACCACGGCGCCGCCGCTCCCGGCGGCTCGCGTCGACGCCAGGTGCGCATCGGCGACGACGTCTCCGAGCGCGGACTCGCCCGCGGCGTTCCTCCAGCGGGTGACGTCCGCGGTGATGGAGCCGACGACGGCGTTGGCAAGCGGCGCCGAGAGGCCATCGTACCGGTCGATGAGTGCCGTGAGCGCTGGATCGGGCGTGACCCCGGCCTGGGTGTTGGGAACGTTCTCGGCGGCCTTCACCGCGAGGTCTCCCGTGCCTCGGTCCAGGGCGGCGTCGATGACCGTGAACAGCCGTCCCCGGTTGTCGGCCATGGTGACCCACTTCCCGTCCACCTGGCAGACGAACTCGTCATTGGCCTGGCCCGCGATGATGACGTCCACCGCGTCGTCCATGCGCGCGGCGACGTCGGCGAGGCGGCCGGTAAGCCCCGAGCCGCAGTCGTTCTGCCCGCCGTCGGAGCGCCCGCCCTCGTGCAGCAGGACGACGATGGCCTCGACGCCCTCGGCTCGCAGGCCGGGGACCAGGGCGTTGACCGTCTCTGCCTCGTCCAGGAAGGTCAGGCCCTCCACCGCCCACTGCGACACGATCGACGGAGTGCCCAGGAGGGTGAGGCCGATGAACGCGACGCTAACGCCTTCGTAGCGCCGGACGGCGTAGGGAGGGAAGACGGTCTCGCCGGTGGCGTCCTCGATGACGTTGGCCGCAAGGAACTCGAAATCGGCGCCGCCGAAGGGGTCGCCGTCAAGGTCGCCGTCGACGGGATGGGGGCCGCCGTGCTGCATCCGCCGGAGTTCGGCGAGCCCCTCGTCGAACTCGTGGTTGCCCACGCCGTTGAAGTCCAGCCCCATCAGGTTCATCGCCTCGATGGTCGGCTCGTCGTAGAAGAGCGCGGAGATGAGGGGTGACCCTCCGATGAGGTCGCCGGCGGAGACGAAGACGGAGTTCTCGACCTCGGCCCGTGCGGCCTCGATGTTGGCGGCGAGGTAATCGGCGCGCCCCACGCCGCCGAAGGAGTCGGAGGACGTGGCGATGTGGCCGTGGTAGTCGTTGAGGGCAAGGATGCGCAGCGGTATCTCGCCGGATGCCGGAGGAGTCTCAACGACTTCGTCCTGCGTTCGCATGGAGCAGGCGGACGTCAGCGCCGTAACGGCCAGCAGGAGGGAAACGGAGAACAAACGGGCGCCTCGGTGCACGTACCTCATGATATTGCGCGCGCCTACCTCTCCAACAGCCCGCGCAGCAGGTCCGCCGCGACTCGCTTGTCCAGCGGGTAGTTGTTGTTCCCGCACTTCGGCGACTGGATGCACGACGGACAACCGTCCGAGCACGAGCACTCCGCGACCGCTCCCAGCGTCGCCTCCAGCAGCTCCTCGATGACGGCGTAGGCGTGCTCCGCGATGCCGACGCCGCCCGGGTGGCCGTCGTAGATGAACACCTGCGGCTCGCCGGTGTCCGGGTGCAGCGCCGTGGAGACGCCGCCGATGTCGTTCCGGTCGCAGAGCGCGAAGAGCGGCAGCACGCCGATGGCCGCGTGCTCCACCGCGTGCAACCCGCCGGGGAGATCGGCGCGCTCCTTCCGAGCGCGGTCGTGCACCTCCGGCGACAGGTCGAACCAGACGGCGGCGGTGGAGAAGACGCGCGCGGGCAGTTGCAGCGTCGTCTCGCTCAGGCTGTCGCCGCGCCGCCGCGAGCCGTCGTAGAGCGGACGCTTCCGGTAGCCGATCACGTGTCGCGACACCTCCACGTCGCCGAAGCAGACCGTGGCTCCGTTCAGCATCTTCGTCGCGCGCGTCTCCGCGATGCGGATGTCGGTCAGCTCGTGCACGTCGGTGTAGTAGGCAGGCTCGCTGCGCGAGAGCCAGGCGACGTGCGCTTCGAGGTCAAGGTCCTCGACGACGTACGTCTCGCCGAGGTGGAGGTAGACCGCGCCGGGGTGCAGCTGGCTGAACGCGGAGTACTCGTCGACGTGCTCCATCACGCGGCCCGACCGCGCCTCGACGACCGCGTAGTCCACGTGCGACGTGGAGCGTATGTTGACCTCGCCCGCGGGGTACTCGACCGACGGCGCGATGAACCAGCGTCCGTTGCGCTCCTGCAACGCGCCCTCATCGGCGAGCGCGGCCACCTGCGGCTCGAAGCCGTTGCCGAACAGTCCGCCCTCCTCCGGCGCCAGGGGCAGCTCGTAGGCAGCAGCCTTCAGGTGCGGGCCGAGCACGTACGGGTTGTCCGGCCGTATGCGCGCATGCTCGTGCGAGCGTCCGAAGACGAAGTCCGGGTGGCGCATGAGGTACTGGTCGAGGGGGTCGTCGCGGGCCACGAGGATGCTCAATGCGCCCTCGTGCGTGCGTCCGCTGCGTCCGGCTTGCTGCCAGGTGCTCGCGACGCTCCCCGGGTAGCCGGTGAGGACGGTCGTGTCCAGCCCGCCGATGTCGATGCCGAGCTCCAGCGCATTCGTCGCGACGACGCCCATCAGGTCGCCGTTCAGCATCCCCTGCTCCACCGCGCGCCGCTCTTCCGGCAGGTACGAGCCGCGGTACGGGCGCACGCGGGCCGCGAGTTCGGCGTCGCTCCGCTCGAGCCGCCTGCGGACGTCGAGGCAGACGACCTCGGCCTGCCGCCGCGTGCGCACGAACACGAGCGTCCGCGCCTCCCGCTTCACGAGCATCTCCAGCAGCGCCGACGACGTGCTGCCCGCGCGGATGCGTATCCCCTCCGGGTCCACCGGCGGGTTCCAGAAGACGAAGTGCTTGCCGCCGTGGGGAGCGCCGTCCTCCTCGATCGCTTCCACGGGCTTGCCGGTGAGACGCTCCGCCAGTTCGCCGGGGTTGGCGATGGTGGCGGAACAGAGGATGAAGACGGGGTCGCTGCCGTAGTGCGCACACAGCCTGCGCAGCCGCCGCAGCACGTTGGCGACGTGCGATCCGAACACGCCCCGGTAGACGTGCATCTCGTCGATCACGACGTAGCGCAGCGATTGCCAGAGCCGCGCCCACGTGCGGTGGTGCGGCAGCATCCCTACGTGGAGCATGTCCGGGTTCGTGAACACGGCCTGCGCCGAGCGCCGCACCGCGCTCCGCTCGCCGGTGGGGGTGTCGCCGTCGAAGATCGCGACGCGGCCGGCCAGTTTCGGCGGCAGCAGGCCCTTCAGGCCGCGCAGCTGGTCCTGCGTGAGCGCCTTGGTGGGGAAGAGGTAGAGCGCGCGAGCGTTGGTGTCCGTCAGCATCGCCTGCGCGACCGGCACGTGGTAGCAGAGGCTCTTGCCGCTCGCCGTGGGCGTGGCGAGCGCCACGTCGCGTCCGTTCAGCGCGGCGTCGACGGCCCGCGCCTGGTGCGTGTACAGCGGCAGCAGGCCGCGCTCCGCGAGCGCCGCTTCGAGGAGCGGATCGAGCGCGTGCGCGAGTTCGCCGTGCGCGGCCTCGCGCTCCGTCATCTCCTGCACGTGTTCGATCTCCCCGGCGAGACTGCCGGTACGCAGCTGTTCGACGAACCGCGCCGCGTCCATCGTCAGTCCTCGGCGGTGACGGCGCGTTCGACGTTGACGAGCTCGGCTTCGGAGTTGTGGTTGTCGGCGAAGGCGACGGCCTTGTTGAGCATCTCTTCTGCGTGGGAGTACTCGTTGCTGACGCAGGCGATGCCGATGACGAGCCGCTGGTGCTCGTCCATCGCGGCGACCTCCGCGGCAGCGAGGTGGTAGCGCTGCCGGAAGCGTTCGATGAGCGAGCGCGAGACCTGTCGCTTGCCCTTGAGCGAGTCGTTGCCGTGCAACCGGAAGGTGAGGCGGCAGGAGCCGATGTACAAGGGGCTGCACCTCACGAGAGGAGGATGCACGCCACTATAGCACGCGTCATGACGCGCGCCAGAGGCAGATGACGCGCGTGCGGTTTGCTGCTAACTTGCAGCCCACAGACGCAAACGTGGACTCTCAAGGAGGCGCTATGGCGACGCAGACGCAGGAGATCCGCAACATGCGGCTCATCTCCCACCACGACCTCAACGGCTTCGGCAACATCGGCGAGGGCGTCCACCTCCACGTGAACGCCGATGGCCGGCGAATCCTCTACCTGGCCCACGAGAGCGCCCCCAAGGACATCACCAGCGTCGACGTCACGGACGTCGCCAACCCCAGGCTGGTGATGCAAACAGAGCATGCCTACCCGCACCTGCGCTCCAACTCGCTGGCCATCGTGGACGACGTGATGCTCGTGGCCTACCAGTCCGTGCAGCCGGGACAGCCGGGCACGGGGATGGGCGTCTACGACATCAGCAACGCAGACGAGGGGCCCCGCCGCATCGGCTTCCTCGACCTCGGAGGCCCCTACTCGCGTGGCTGCCACTGCCTCTGGTGGGTCGACGGCGAGTACGCGCACCTCTCCACCGGCGCGGCCGATTTCCAACCGCGCAACCAGCTCGACGACCAGTTCTACATGATCGTGGACGTGCGCGACCCGGAGCACCCTGCGGAGGCCGGGCGCTGGTGGGTGCCCGGCACCCGCGAGGGAGACGACGCTCCTCCCATGTGGCGGCACCCCCTGATCGACTCAGGCCACCGGCTGCACAACGCCAACGTCTACCCCCAGCGCCCGGACCGGGCCTACTGCTGCTACCTCGACTCCGGGGTATTCATCCTCGACATCGCCGACAAGGCGAACCCCTCGGTGGTCGGCAGCATCAACGTCGCGCCTCCCTTCCCGGGCTTCTGCCACACGGCGCTGCCCCTGTTCAGCCGCGACCTGATGGTGGTGACCCATGAGGCGGTGAAGGATAACGGCGAGGACCACCCCAAACTGATCTGGATGATGGACATACGCGAGGAGAGCAATCCAGTCATCATCAGCACCTTCCCGATGCCGGACGTCAACGACTTCGCCAGTCGGGGCGGACGGTTCGGCGCGCACAACATCCACGAGAACCAGCCCGTCCCCACCTGCTCGCAGTCCGACACGTTGATCTACGGCACATTCTTCAACGCGGGCGTGCGGGTGTTCGACACGAGCGACCCCTTCCGCCCGGAGGAGGTGGCTTACTTCGTGCCGCCCGTGCCGGAGGGAGCGCCGTCCAACGGCATCAACGACGTCTACGTGGACGAGAGCGGCATCATGTACGTCGTGGACCGGCTCAAGGGCGGGCTCTACATCCTGGAGCTGACGCTCTAGGGGAGCGCGCCCCCGTCTGCTTGACGTTTGTGAACGTCGTTACTATCGTTTCACAAACGTTTCACAATCGAGGAGACGGAGCCACATGACCACCGAACCCCAGGTACCCGGGGTGGTCGTCGAGCGCCTTCCCCAGTACCTCCGGGCGCTCTCCCACCTCCAGGAGATAGGGCTGGAAGTCATCAGCTCGCAGCAGCTGGGCGAATTCCTGCAGGCGACGCCCGCGCAGATACGCAAGGACCTCAGCTACTTCGGACGCTTCGGCAAGCAGGGACGCGGCTACAGCATCCCCAATCTGCTGCAGCAGCTGCGGCACATCCTCGGCCTCGACCAGACGTGGAACGTCGCCGTCGTGGGCGTCGGGCGGCTCGGCAGGTCGATCATCAGCTATCCGGGCTTCGAGCCGGAGGGTTTCCGCGTCGTCTGCGCGTTCGACTCCAACCCCCAGATCATCGGACAGCCGGCCGGGGGTTTGCTCGTGCACGACTTCGCCAACTTCCGAGAGGTGGCCGCCGCCGAGGGCGTGAAGATCGCCATCGTAGCAGTGCCCGCGGGCGTCGCGCAGGACGTGATAGACCAGCTCGTGGGGGCAGATGTAAAGGCCATCCTCAACTATGCGCCGAAGTCCGCCATCGTCCCGAACGGAGTGCGGATACAGAACGTCGACCCCGTCGTCTCGCTGCAGTCGATGACGTACTACCTGAACCCGAACACGAACGGAGAGATAGGGGTGTAACGGGCAGCCCTCAGGCTCCGGCCCCGCGCTCCCGCTGCGGCACGCCTGCACCCCTGCGGCGGCGCGTCACGTTGAGCCGTACCTGCGCCCTGCGCAGCGAGTGCAGCGCGCGTTCGAGGTCGAAGTCCTCCTGGTGCTCTGCGATGCGCTGACGGGCGCGAGAGACGGCTTCCTCGGCCCTTGCGAGGTCGATCTCATCCGCTCGCTCCGCCGCGTCCGCGAGAACGGACACTTTGTCGCCGTGCACATCGATGAAGCCGCCGGTCACGACGAAGTGCTCCTCGTTGCCGCCGGTGCGGTAGCGGAGTTCGCCGGGCTGGAGCACGGTCATCAGGGCGGCGTGCTTCGGCAGGATGCCGATCTCCCCGTCGATGCCGGGCGCTACGACGGCGTCCACGTCGCCCTGGAAGAGCACGCGCTCCGCAGTTACGATCTCGAGCCGCATGGGCATGGCGTCTTACGCTCCCGCCGCCGCGCGCTCCTTCGAGCGCTCGACCACCTCGTCTATCGTGCCGGCCATGTAGAAGTCCTGCTCCGCCACGTCGTCGTGCTTGCCCTCGAGGATCTCCTTGAAGCCGCGCACCGTCTCGGTAACGGGGACGTACCGCCCGTCGCGGCCGGTGAACTGCTCAGCGACGAAGAACGGCTGCGAGAGGAAGCGCTGGATGCGGCGCGCTCGGTTCACGGTCGTCTTGTCCTCGTCGGAGAGTTCTTCCATGCCGAGGATGGCGATGATGTCCTGCAGGTCCTTGTAGCGTTGCAGCACGGCCTGCACGCCGCGCGCCGTGTTGTAGTGGTCCTCGCCCACGATAAGCGGGTCCAGGATGCGTGAGGACGACGTGAGCGGGTCGACGGCGGGGAAGAGGCCCTGCTCCGCGATGGAGCGCTCCAGCGCGACAACCGCGTCCAGGTGGCCGAAGCTCGTGGCCACGCCGGGGTCGGTGTAGTCGTCGGCGGGCACGTAGATCGCCTGGAAGGACGTGATGGAGCCCTTGTTGGTGGACGTGATGCGCTCCTGCAGGTCGCCCATCTCCGTGCCGAGCGTGGGCTGGTAGCCGACCGCGGACGGCATGCGGCCCAGCAGCGCGGAGACCTCCATGCCCGCGAGGATGTAGCGGTAGAGGTTGTCCACGAACAGGAGCACGTCCTGGTTCATCGTGTCGCGGAAGTACTCGGCCATCGTCAGGCCGGTCATGGCGATGCGCAGGCGCACGCCCGGCGGCTCGTTCATCTGGCCGAACACGAGCACCGTGTTCTTCAGCACCCCGGACTCCTGCATCTCGTGCCAGAGGTCGTTCCCCTCGCGTGAGCGCTCACCCACGCCGGCGAACACGGAGTAGCCGCTGTGCTCCTCCGCGATGTTCCGGATGAGCTCCTGGATGATGACCGTCTTGCCGACGCCGGCGCCGCCGTACGCGCCGACCTTCCCGCCCTTGGTGAACGGGCAGATGAGGTCCAGCGCCTTCACGCCGGTCTCCAGCACCTCGGTCGTCATGCTCTGCTCTTCATAGGCCGGAGGGTCGCGGTGGATCGGCCAGAACTCCTTGGCGTCGACTGCGCCGAGGTCGTCGAGCGCGTCGCCGGTGACGTTGAACAGCCGTCCGAGGCTCGGCTCGCCGACGGGGACGGCGATGGCCTGCCCCGTGTCCGTTGCGACAGCGCCGCGCGTCAGCCCCTCCGTGGGCCCGAGCGCGAGGCAGCGCACCCAGCTGTTGCCCACCTGTTGCTCGACCTCCAGCACGAGCTTCTCGCCCGCGAGATCGAGGTCCAGCGCGTTGAAGATGCTGGGCAGCTGGTCCGGCGGGAACTCGACGTCCACCACCGTCCCGATCACCTGTACGACTCTTCCTTCGGCTCCTGCGGCCATCTCCGCTCCTCCTGACGCCCTATCCTTCGAGGGCGGCGGCGCCGCCGACCAGGTCGAGCAGCTCCGCGGTAATCATGTTCTGGCGCGCCTTGTTCAGCTCCAGCGTGAGCGAGTCCATCATGTCTTCCGCCGCTTCGGTAGCGTTGCGCATCGCAACCATGCGCGCGGACTGCTCGCTCGCGCTGTTCTCCAGGAACGCCTGGTAGACCTGCATCTCGAAGAAACGCGGCAGCAGCGCGCCGAGCACTATGCCTGCGTCCGGTTCGTAGATGTAATCCGTGGCCTTGGCGGACTCGTCCTCCAGCCCCTCGGCCGCTATCGGCAGCAGTTGCCGAACCATCGGCTGCTGGACGAGCGTGTTCACGTACCGCGTGTAGGCGATGTGCACCTCGTCCACCTCGCCGGAGGTGTACATCTGCTGCACCAGGTGCGTCACCGCCAAGGTGTCGGCCATCGTCGGCCTGTCGGTTATGTCCGTGAACGAGGCCCTGAGGTCGGCTCCGGCGCGCACCATGAAGTCGCGCACCTTCTTGCCCACCGAGATGACGGCCACGGGATGCTGCTGTTGCTGTGCGCGAAGGAACTCACCCGACGCGCGGGAGAGGTTGCCGGGCATGCCGCCCGCGAGCCCCCGGTCCGGCGATATGGCGAGGAGCAGCACGTTGTTGACCGGCCTGCGCTCCAGCAGCGGGTGCGACAGGTCCGGGTCCACCGCGCCCGCGCCGACGAGCCCGCCGAGCACCTCGCGCAGCTTCTCCGCGTACGGGCGCGAGGCGGTCGTCGCTTCCTGTGCGCGCCGCATCTTGGACGCGGCAACCATCTGCATGGCGCGCGTGACCCTTGCGGTGTTGCGGACGCTCCTGATACGCCCGCGTATCTGCCTGACACTCGGCAACGCGGTCTCCTAGAACGTGGCCTTGAAGGAGGCTATCGCCTCTTTCAGTGATTCTTCGATCGCCTCGTCTATGTCCTTCTTCTCCTGGATCGCGCTCATCAGCTCAGGCTTGGAGGTCTCCAGGTAGCCGACGAAGCGCTCCTCGAACTCCCGCACGCGGTCCACCGGCACGTCGTCCATGTGGCCGTTCACCGCGGCGTACATGGAGCAGACCTGCTGGGGGAGGCTCTGCGGACGGTACTGCGGCTGCTTCAGCAGCTCTGTGAGCCGCTGACCGCGCTCCAGCTGCGCCCTCGTCGCCGCGTCGAGGTCGGACGCGCCGAACTGCGCGAAGCTGGCGAGCGCGCGGTACTGCGCGAGCTCCAGCCGCATGCGTCCGGCGACGCGCCGCATCGCGCGCGTCTGCGCCGAGCTGCCCACCCGGCTCACGGAGAGGCCCGCGTTCACCGCCGGGCGGATGCCGCTGTTGAACAGGTCCGCCTCCAGGTAGATCTGGCCGTCCGTGATGGAGATGACGTTCGTGGGGATGTAGGCGGACACGTCGCCCGCCTGCGTCTCAATGATGGGCAGCGCGGTCAGCGAGCCGCCGCCATGGTCGTCGTCGAGCCGCGCGGCGCGCTCCAAGAGCCTGCTGTGCAGGTAGAACACGTCGCCGGGATACGCCTCGCGGCCCGGAGGGCGGCGGAGCAGCAGCGACATCTGGCGGTACGCCCACGCGTGCTTCGTGAGGTCGTCGTAGATGATGAGCGCCTCGCGCCCGCTCGCCATGAACTCCTCGCCGATGGCGCAGCCAGCGTACGGGGCGAGGTATTGCAGCGGCGCGGGATCGGACGCGTTGGCCGCCACGATGACCGTGTGCTCCATCGCCCCGTACTCTTCCAGCGTCGCCTGGATCGAGGCGACCTTGCTCTGCTTCTGGCCTACAGCCACGTAGATGCAGATGAGGTCCTCGCCCTTCTGATTGATGATGGTGTCGATGGCGATGGCGGTCTTGCCCGTGAAGCGGTCGCCGATGATTAGCTCACGCTGGCCGCGCCCGATGGGGATCATGCCGTCGATCGACTTGATGCCCGTCTGCACCGGCCTGTTGACCGACTGCCGCACCACGACGTTCGGCGCCACGATCTCGATGGGGCGGATACCGTCCGTCTGCACCGCGCCCTTGCCGTCCAGCGGCTCACCGAGCGGGTTCACAACCCGGCCCAGGAGCGCGTCGCCCACGGGCACGCGGGCGATCTCACCGGTCGCCTTGACCAGGTCGCCTTCCTTCACGCCGACGTCCGGCCCCATGATCGCCGCGCCGACGAGGTCTTCCTCGAGGTTGAGCGCGAGGCCTGCCAGACCGCTCGGAAACTCCAGCAGCTCGCCGAAGCCGACCTTGCTCAGGCCGTGGATGGTGGCGATGCCGTCTCCAACCTCTACGACAGTCCCCACTTCCGTGAGGGTAGTCTCGCCGCCGAACTCCTCGATCTGCCGCTTGAGTACGGCTGCGATGTCCTGTCCGCGAGTCGTCATGCCCGCTCCTCCGTTTCACGCGCCGTCCGGGGGAGGCCCTGCCGTTCCAGGCTCTGCCGCAGATCGCTCAGGCGGGAGCGCACGCTCCCGTCGATGATCTGGTCTCCCACCCGCACGACGATTCCGCCGATGATGTCCGAATCTTCCTGGACGTCGAGAACGACCTCTTTGTCCAGCATGGCCCCGAGCGAGGCCGTCAGTGTGCTCCGCTGCTCAGCCGATATGGGCACGGCGCTCGTCACCGAGGCCTGCACCCGCCCGAGGCTCTCGTTCAGCAGGCGTCCGTACTCGCTGACGACCGCGCCGAACGAGCCAACCGCCTGCCGCTGCACGAGCAGCCCCACGAAATTGCGCACCAGCGGGTCCGCTCCGGCAGCGACTTGAGCAGCCGCCTCCGCCTTGCGCGCCGACGGTATACGCGGCTCGTTGAAGAACAGCGCCGCCGACGGGTCTGACAGCCCCTCGGCTATGCCGGAGAGGCTGTCCAGCCAGGCTTCCTGCTTCCCCTCGGTCTCCGCTAGGGAGAAGAGCGCCTGCGCGTAGCGCTTCGCTATGGGCGCTTTCGCCATCCCACGCTCCTAGTTCCGCCCTGCGCGGGCGTCCCCCTCCGCGAGCACCTCGTCGATCAGATCGCGGTGCGCGTCGGGGTCCAGCGAACGGTGGATGATGCGCTCGGCGGCGCTGACCGCGAGCGACGCGAACTCGGAGCGCACCTGCTCGAGGGCAGCGTCGCGCTCCTGTCGAATCTCCTCGCGGGCACGGTCGATCAGCTGCGCCGCCTCGGCTCGCGCCTGCGTCGCCTGCTGCTCGCGGTAGCGTTCCGCAGCCTCGCGCGCCTCAGCGAGCACGCGCTGGCCCTCCTCGCGACCCTCCAGCAGGGTGCGTTGCATCGCCTCCTGCTGCTCCTGTGCCTCGCGGCGCACGCGGTCGGCCTCTTCCAGGCTGTCCCGGATCCTGCCGGACCGGGCGTCGAGCACTCCCAGGATGCGCTTGTACGCGAGGGTGTAGAGGAGCACTACGAGCAGGCCAAAGGTGACCACGTAGGCCAGCAGGCTCCACGGGTCTATGCCCAGCGCTCCTATGCCGCTTGCTTCTTCGGCTAGTCTTGGTGCTGCCAGCACGTCGCCCGCCTCCTCATGTGCGTTACGTTGCTCACGCCGCGCCGCTTACGCAACGAAGATGAGCAGGATGGCCACCACGAGGCCGTAGATGCCGATGGCCTCCGTGAACGCCAGCGCCAGGATCATGTTCGGCGCGATTGCGTCACGGGCTTCCGGGTTCCTGCCGAGGGCGTTCATCGCACCGCTGCCCAGGATACCCAGGCCGACACCGGCGCCGGCCATGCCCAGCCCGGCCAGGCCCACGGCGAGGAACTTGCCCATCTCTCCGAAATCGTTCATTCCCCAAACCTCCTTGGTCTGTTCAGGCGGCGCGTTCCGCGTTCCGCCTCGTCTGCCCGCGCGGTGGCGGGTCTTAGTGCTGTCCGGCCTCTGCGTGCTCTTCCTTATGCCCCTCGTGCGGGGCCACTGCAAGCACCGCGAACACGAGCGTCAGGCCCATGAACACGAGCGCCTGCACGCCCCCGACCAGTATCTCCAGCCCGTAGAAGATGATGGGCGTTACGAAGAAGGTCAGGAACGTCATCATGAACAGGACGATCTCTCCGGCGAGCATGTTGCCGAAGAGACGGAACGTGAAGCTGATGATACGGATGAAGTGGCTGATGAGCTCCAGCAGCCCGATGAACGTCTGCACCGGGTTTCCGAAACGGAAGAACTCCCGGAGGTACCCGAACCGGTGGACGCGGAACCCCCACGCCTCGATGAACACGAACGCGATGAGCGCGAGCGCAAGCGGCATGTTGATGTCCGTGCCCGCGCTCCGCAGCAGGTGCGTCGTTACGTGGTCCGCACCCTCCGCCTTGAAACCCACCGTGGGGTAGATGGGCAGCAGCGCCATCCACGCGTTGAACGCGACGAACACGAAGATCGTCGCGAGGAGCGGGAACCAGCGCCGGGCATAGCGCTCTCCCGCCATACCCCTGATGAAGCCGTAGAGCGCCTCCACCAGCACCTCCAGGAAGCCCTGCAAACGCCCCGGAACCATGGCCATACGGCGCGAGCCGAGTCCGAACAGGAGCAGGATGACGATGCACGTGAGCCAGGCGGAGAGGAGCGTGTTGGTGACGGTAAAGCCGCCGATAGCGAATATCTTCTGGGGCGCCAGGTGCACCGCCGGAGCGTCGATCAAGCGCTCGAAGCCCAGGAGCTTGGCGCCTATCGGCCCCAGCACCACGCCAAGCAAGGCCAGCGCCAGGACCGGCAACAGGATCAGACGACTCTTCACTATCCGTCAGCCTCTTCATCCCGGCTGCTGTCCCTGCTGCCGGTGAGGTAACCCGACGCCATCCGGTAGACCCCGTAGAACGCGAGGACTACTCCGAAAAGGAGCCCTCCCAGGAGGAAGAGAGGCGAGGTTCCCGCTCTGCCGTCGAGCCACACCCCTGCCAGCGTCGGGAGAACGATCGCCGTGGCAATGTACCAGCCAAGGCCGGTGAACTGCGCCGCTGAAACCCACCACGAACGGCGTTTCATACACTGATCAGGAGCTGCGTGAATCCTATCACAATATGCCGCACAAGCAAAGCGAAACGTCCTCTTGCTCCCTCTCCCTACAAGGGGAGAGGGCTGGGATGAGGGTACCGGATGGTATGGAGGGCATCGTCATTCCAGCGAATGCTGGAATCCAGGGAGCGGCGCAGGGAGCCGCCCGAAGGCATGAAGCGCGCCTACTGCGTCTCCCCCGGCTTCCCAAGGTCCTCGAGCCCCGGCAGGTCCTCCAGGAACTCCGAGAACGCGGAGAGCTTCTCCATCTCCTCCTCGGTGACCCCCTGCCTTGTGGGACGCGGCCTTCGCCGCGGCGAACCCTCGCTCCCCTCCTCCTCCACGGTGCCGTCCACGACGACCCCTGCGCGCTCCAGCACGCGCTCCTCCACGAAGATCGGCACCTTGGAGCGCACGGCTGCTGCGTCGCCGCCTTCCTGCCGCGCGAACTCCTCCGCCTCCTGCAGCGACGAGAACCAGTGCTCTTCGCCGTCTTTGCCCTGCACGAGTTGCCCGCCGCGCACTGCCACCGCTATCGCGTCACTCGGGCGGCAGTCGATCTCCGACTCCGAGCCGTCCGCCAGCGCCAGCACGAGCCTGGCGAAGAAGGTGTCGTTCTCAAGGTCGCAG
This sequence comes from Dehalococcoidia bacterium, assembly GCA_965206315.1. Lineage (GTDB taxonomy): Bacteria > Chloroflexota > Dehalococcoidia > Lucifugimonadales > Australimonadaceae > Bin16. Next base: position 1,496,784 of record OZ242210.1, on the reverse strand, counting down.
ACGACGACGTGCTTGATGGACGCGCCCAGCGACGTGATGACCGAGCCCATCAGATCGTGCGTGAGGGGCCGCGCCGCCGTGACGTCCTGCAGCTTCAGCGCGATGGCGTCCGCCTCCGGGGAGCCGATACGTATCGGCAGATAGCGGTCCGACTCTCGCTCCTTGAGGATGACGACGCGCTGATAGTTCATCAGGCTGACGCGGATACTGTCGATGAGCATCTCTTGCATGGCACACCTTCCGGCGGCCATTCTAGGAACACGACGCGCCAGCGGTCAACGCAAGCCCCTACAGCATCGCCCCCGTGGGCTGCAGCACGACCACCTGCGTGTCGTCCGGCAGGTTCGCCCGCGTCACGGTCAGGCGCGGCTGCGCCTCCGGCTCGCGAACGCCCAGCTCGTGCAGGAATGGTCCCAACTCGCGCAGCGGATGCTTGTTGCCGCTGTGCGCGTAAAGCATCGGGATGATGATGCGCGGCTCGACGTTCCGCACGATCTCGACCACGTCCGCGGCCGACAGTCCGGTATCGCTCCCCACAGGCGCCATCAGCACGTGCGGCGAGCCCAGCGCATCGACCTCCCGGTTCGTGAGCAGCCGGTCGGGGTTCCCCAAGTGGCAGAACACGATGCCCTCGGCCTGCGCGGAGAACACGGTGTTCCACTGCTGCGGCTCGCTCTCCTGCGTGCGGCGCGTCGTGCGGAGGCCGCGCAGGTGCATCCCCGCAGCCTCGTACTCGCCGGGGCCGTCGAGTGCTATCGGCTCGCCCGACACTGCGCCGAGCGCGGAATGGAGTGGATCGCTGCTGCTCTGCGTAACGAGGTCGGCCTGCGCCTGCGGCGGCGGTATGCGCAGCCCCAGCTCCGGCGGGAACGGGTCCATGACGAGCGTCTTGTTTCCGGAGCGTACACGGAACGCCGCGTGGCCTATCCAGGTGATCTCCACGCCTAACGCTCCCTGCGCCCAACGAGCGCCCACGCGCCCGGCAGCGCGACCGAGGCCACGTACAGCTTGATGAGGTCGCCCGCCACGAACGGCCAGAGGCCCCACTGCAGCGTGTCCGGGATGATGCTCGCGCCGGACGTCCACTCGTTGTCCACGGCCCAGTAGCCGAGCCAGAGCAGCCCCGGAACGTACAGCACGACGTTGCCCGCGAGCAGCGCCAGCAGCACACGCCAGCTGCGGTCCCAGCCGCGCTCCGCCAGCCGCCCGACGACCCACGCTGCGCCGATGAAGCCGACGATGTAGCCGCCGCTGGCGATCTGCCAGACGAGGTCAGCGCTGCCCTCCCACGGGAAGATGAAGTGGAAGACCGTCCCTTCGCCGAGCGATGACGGCGCGAACACCGGCAGGCCGACCATGCCGACGAGCATGTAGAGCGCGAGGCTGGCAGCGCCGCGGTTCGCGCCCAGCGCGCCGCCCGTGAGCAGCACCGCGAGCGTCTGCCCCGTGATGGGGACGGGCGTGAACGGGAGCTTCACCGCGATCTGCGCGAACAGCGCCACGAGCAGGGCGAAGCCCGCCACGAGCGCAGCGTCGCGCAGGAGGCCCTTGCCGGGGATTATCGAGTCGATGAGGGGGAGGCGTGACTGGGTTGTCTGCATACGGGGAGTATAGCAGGACGCGACGCCGACCCCTGGCGCGGCGACCCTACGACCGCCGGCGACGCAGCGCGACGACTCCGACGCCAACGATGGCCGCGATGCCAACGAGCACCACCACCGCGACGATGAGCATCCCAGCGCCGCCGGACGACGGCTCAGGTGTGGGCGTCGGCGTGGGCTCTGGCGCCGGAACGGGCGTTGCCGTGGGCGGCACGGGCGTCGGCGTGGGGGGCGGGGTGGGCGTCGCCGTGGGGATGGGGGTGGGGGTGGGCGTCGCGGTTGGGGTCGGTGGGGGGGCGACGATGGTGGGGGAAGGTGCGCCGCCGGGGCATGGCTGGTCGGTGCGCGGGTCGGCGCCGGAGCCGAAGCGGAGCTCGACGCTTCCCACGAAGCAGGGCTCGGCCATGTGCGCGAAGGGGTACGTCAGGTCGGCCTGCTGGTCGCCGTTCAGGTGGAAGGTGACGGGTTCGCCGACGTAGATGTAGCGCAGGGGGTCCTCGGTGATGTAGCCGGGGGGGCCGACGAGGAGGCAGCCCTGGTCGCTGGCGCAGTCGAAGCGGCCGTCGACGACGGGGATGCGGGTGGGGCGTTCCCAGTCGCCGACGCGGACGACGATCTCGCCGGAGGCGACGGGGGCGCCGTCGAGGGTTACGGTGCCCTGGAGGTAGACGACGGGGAACGGGGGGATGCTCTCGAGGCGCTCTTCGCCGTCTCCGTCGCCGTCCTGGGCGGAGGCGGGGAGCGGGGGGAGGAGCGCGGCGGCGAGGAGCGCAGCGAGTAGCGCGGTCAGCAGCGCGGCGAGGGCGAGGAGCGCGCGGGGAGGGTGTGCGAATCGGGGCATGGGCCGATTCTATGGGAGGGGGGCGCGGTTGTCATGCGGGTTTCCTCGCAACCTTCGGAGAGGGGAAGCCCCCGCCGGTGATCGGCGGGGGCTTCGTTCGTACCCTTGCTGTGCGCGTCCGTGTTACGGGACGAGTGTACTCGGGCTGGGCGACCAGACCCAGTAGCCATTGCCGTTCTTGATCTCGTTGGCACCGTCGCTGGTTGCTTCCGGCACCGTCTTGACCCACAGGCTCTGGGTGGTGTCGTACGTGTACGCCACCTTCCAGTCGATGCTGCTGAAGTAGTTGTCAGCCTCGTAGTTCGCAGCTGCGAAGCCGTTTGCACTCTCTTCGCCCGGCGGGTCGCCCGCGTCGTTCTGGAAGATGTCCAGCACGCCGAGCAGGTTCCAGCCCGCCGTCACCGGCACCGTCGGCAGGATCCCGGCCGGGTCGACCTCGGAGAGCATCGTCTCGATGGACTCGAACGTCCGGGCGTGCACCCAGTAGCCGTAGCCGCCGACGATCTCGGTCAGCCGACCGCGCCACGTGCCGTCCTCTTCGCGAATGGCCGTGATCCAGTCGCCTTCCTGGTAGCCGAGCACCGGCGAGATGTACTGGTTGTTCGCCAGCACGTCGGCTATCCCGGAGTCCACCGGCGTCGCCGGCAGCGAGACCAGGTTCCAGCCCGGCTGCACGTCAATCTCGTACGGTTCGCGCGGGTTCACCTTGAAGTCGAACTCGCCGTCCTCCAACTCGTTGCCCGCATCGTCCTCGGCCGTGAACACGACCTCGTAGGAGTCGACCGCGAGGTCGCGCAGCACCAGTGAGAACTCGGTCGAGCTCACGCGGTTCAGGTGGGCCATGACGTCGTCGCCGTTCAGCGTAATCTCCGTCACGGTAACGGTCTTGTGCGAGTCCGCGCCGCTGAACCCGTCGAGGCTGTACTCCTTGCCCTCGTTCCCGAAGGTGAGCTTGACGAACGGGTTGGCGCTCTCCGTGGTCGCCTTGTCGTCGCTCCGCGGCGTCACCTCGCCGAGGTCCTCGTCCACGTCGGCGTTGAACTCTTCGTCAATCTCGACCAGCAGGCCCGCGTCGTCCATCTTGGACAGAGTCAGCTCGTCGTCCGCAGCGGGGTTCCCGGCGTTCCGGTGCATGTCGGGCGACCAGCCCGTCGTCGCGCCGGAGTTGTCCTCCGAGTCCTTGCCGAGCACGACGATGCCTATCAGGCCGGTGCCGACGCTGTCATCGATGCTGGACCTCTTGTACTTCTTGGTCCAGTGGTTCTCATCCTCCGCCTGCGTCAGCGCGGAGGCCTCGTCCCTCATATCGATGGCATACTCGTACTCGTCGTCGTTGGTTGTCTCCGTGTCTTCGCCCTCGGTCTGCGTGGCTGCGATGCTCACGAAGAAGACCACCGGGCGCCGTGCCAGGTCCTCGTCCGACCGCACATCGATCGAGAACGAGCCATCGCCGTTGATGACCGGGCGGTCGTTCGCGGTACCCGTTACGGTCACCGTCAGGCTCGGCGCGATCCAGTCCTCGGAATCGACCGTCTTCGCGTCGTTGGTGTTGTCGGCAAGGTCATGCACCGCGCCGCCGATCACCACCACATCCGGCTCGGCGTCGGCCGGGAGGTCCTCGGAGAGCTCCACGTAGACGCGGGAGCGCGGGTCTGCGATGTCGCCGCCCACGATGTCCTTGCCGGGGGCAGCGTTGTACGCGTCGACGGCAGCCTGGTGCTCCTCGTCTGCCGCTTCCTTGGCATCCTCGGCAGCGTCATACGCAGCCTTGTCTATCTCGTGCTGGTCCCATTGTCCACAAAGCTCCACGTTGGCGGCGGTGAGTTCGCCAAGGTCGTCACAGTCGGGCTCTGTGCTGGTCGGCTCGGCGGGTTCCGGCGAGTCCCCATTGGCCTCGTCAGGCTGCGCGTCGATTATCGCGTAGTGAACGAACCGGCCCTCAAGGAGCAGAAGATTGTTCTGCGCGGTTGTCCGGTCTGAGTCCGGCGTCACGGCCAAAGCCGCAGTGTACGCATTGTCGTTGGTGGGCTCTACCAGCGACGGTCGCGTGCCGGATGGCTCAGCGGGCGTGTACCGGATGTTGGTGGGTGAGAAGTTCGCCCGCTTCGGGATGCCCAGGTTCCTGTCGATGGCCGGCCTCTCACTCGGGTGAATGAAGCCCACGATGGTGTAGCCGACCACGGTGATGTTGTCGGTGTCGACGTCGCCAAGCGGGTCCCCGCCGCCGTCGGCGCCGTCGTTGAACGTCAGCGCGACGTAGGAGCGGTCCACCACCTCCGTGTCCTTGTCAGAGTCCCAGGTGATGCCCGTCCGGGCATCGATCAGGTCGGGGTCCGTGTTGTCCACGCGGAAGACGTACGGCTCATCCACGTTGTCCGTGTCGGACTCCGCGTCGGTCGCGTTCTTGTTGCCCGCGCGGTCGGTGGCCTCAATCTGGTAGAGGTAGGACGCGTCATCGTTCCTGTGAGCGCCGGCCGTAAAGGCGTAGGCGACGCCCGCGCGGTTGCCGGCCATCCGCCACGTGCCGGACGCGCTGATGTCGTCCCACTCCGGGTCGGTGGGCGTCTCGGTCTTGCTCCGCGGGTTCGGCGCAACGTTCACGTCGATGTCCGCGGACTCGCCGTTCGAGTTGACCGCCGTCTCCGGGTCCACAGAGAGCGGCTCGGAGCCGAGGTTGTGGTCGCCGTCCGGATTGATCTCGTCGTAGTCGCCGTCAGGGGAGATGACGCTCTCGCCGTCGTGGCGGAGGCCGGAGTCGTCGTCCCGCACCTCAAAGCTGAACGTGACGTCCCTGGCTTCCAACACCGCGTTGTCGTCCGGCGTGACGGCGGTGAACTCAGGGCCTTCGCCGTCGACCACCAGCTCGATCTGGCCGGAACCGGCGTTCGTCGTGATGGTCAGCCGGTCGCCGTGGTCTGCGAAGATCGTCGCAATCTCCCCGCGGGTCGGCGGGTTCGCATTCGGGTCCTGCTGCACCGGGTTGTAGCCCGCGGTAGCCGCTGTGCTCTCACGCTGGATCTCTGTGGTGGTGGTGTCGTCGTCGTGGTCGTAGGTGCTGGTGTCCGCACACCACGTCGGGCCGCCGTGCTCGGTGAACGGGACGGGGTCTTCACCCGCAACCGCAGTGCCGGTAGCATCCACGAGGGTGCCCTCATCACCGTCCTCGACGACCTTGAAGAACGCCTGGAAGTTGCCAGCAGTGCTCGACAGGGCGAGCTCGAGCGTTATCGGGTCCCCGCCGGCGCGGTTGTTCCGCACCGTCGCCATCACGTTGGCAACGGTACCGTCGGTAGTGTCACAGGTGGCGGTTTCGTCGCTCCTAACGTTGATGAGGACGGTGTTGTAGGCGTTCCCATCGTTGGAGACGTAGAGCGTGTTCTTGAAGAACGTGTCCTGGGGGGAGACTGTGTTTTCGGCCAAGTATGCGAGGTCGCCCGAGGAGTGGACGGCTTCAGTGCCGTGTTGGCGCACAGGGGTGTCTCTGGGGATGAAGACACCGGAGTCGATGCTGTCGACTCCCGCGACGTCGCTCGCGCTGTTCGTCAGCTTGGCCATCTGCGCGTCCGTGATGTCGTCGAAGACACCAACGTCGACAACGCCGCTGGACTGCTTGCCGTCGGTGAGGTCGCCGGTCTGCGCGATACCCGGCAGCACGATAAGCAGCGAGAGCGCCACTGCCATCAATGTCGCTATGAGCGGAATCTTGGTGAATCTCACTTCTACCCCCCTTGTGGAGCTGTAGTTTCGGTTTGGCGCTCTCTCCGAGAGCAGGGTGGTCCGTTCTTCTCTTTCATCGTTCCCCGCGGAGGCAGCAACCTCCGCGGGGATAGGTTTCAGCCTGCGGTTACGGGACCAGCGTGCCGGCCTCCGTGCTCCAGACCCAGTAGCCCTTGCCGTTGACGATCTCGTCGTCGTTGTCGCCGTCGCCCGGTATGGACTTCGCCCACGTGTTCTCCGAAGTGTTGAAGGAGTAGGCGACCTTCCACTCGATGTTGTCGAAGTAGTCGTCGGCCTCATCGCCGCCGGACGGCGGGTCGCCGGCGTCGGCCTGCAGGACGTCCACGACGCCGAGCAGGTTCCAGCCCGCGATGACGCTGGCCGTCGGGAGGATGGACGAGGTGTCCGTCTCCGGGATCAGGGCCGAGATGGACTCGAAGGCGGTGGTCTGGACCCAGTAGCCGTAGCCGCCGACGATGTCGGTGAGGGTCCCGCGCCACGTGCCGTTGTCGTTGACGGCGGTGAGCCATGCGTCGTCCTGGTAGGCCAGCACGATGGTTGCCTGCATGGTGTCGCCCATGACCGACTGGACGCTGGAGTCGAGCGGGGTGCCCGGCACCGAGACAAGGTTCCAGCCCGGTATGAGGTCCACTTCGTACGCAGCCCGCGCCGTGACCTCGAACTCGTAGGTGTCCGACACCTCGTTGCCAACGTCGTCGCGGCCGGTGACCTTCAACTCGTACTCGCCGATGCCGAGGTTCTGCCCAGCGAACGTGTACTTGTTGTCCTCCACCTCGGCGACGTGGTCGCTCACGTCGTTGCCGTTCAGCGTGACGGAGACGAGCGCAACTGCAGTGTGCGAGTCGCCCTTGAGCGCCGCGCTGTACTCCTTCTCCTCGTCGGTCAGATCGATGGTGACGTACGGGTTGTTGCTCTCCGTCTCGCCTTCATCAGACTGCGGGGAGAGCGAGAAGTCGGGGTCGTTGCCGGCGTTCGCGGCCGTGTCGATCTCCAAGAGCAGACCGCCTGCCGTGAGATCCGCGAGGGTGGCCTTGTGGCCGGACTCGGGCACCTTGGTCTTCCTGTCCCGCGTCCAGCCAGGCGTGGAGCCGACGTTGTCCGCGTCGTCCTCGGCGACGACGATGACCGTGTAGAGCGCGTCATCACTGCCGACGTCGCCGTTGTTGTAGACGCGCATCCAGGAGTTGTCGTCCGAGCCGGTCTGCACGCGGTCGCCGCGGCGCACGCCGCCCAGACCCTGGACCGGCTTCGCCTCTGTCGAGTCAGCATGCACCACGACTTCGGCGAAGTAGACGGTCGGCAGGCGGCGCAGGTCCTCGTCCGAGCTGATGCTGACGGTGACTTCGCCATTGTTCCTGATGACCGGGCGGTCGCCGACCTCCGTGGCGATCGTGACCGTGATGGCCGGAGCGATGTTGTCCGCTGCGGTAACCTCATCCTGGTTGCTGGGGTTGCCGGCGAGGTCGAGCGCGGCGCCGCCAAACATGGAAACCAGGGGTGCGGCGTCGGGGGCGAGCGGCTCGGCCAGTTCAAGGTAGATGCGGGAGCCCGGCACCTGGTCGTCGGTGATGCAGACCCCGTCTATGTCCAGAGGCTCGTCCTCGTCGCAGTCCGAGTCGTCGGAGAGGTGGATGGCGCCGACGACCTCGGCATCCTCGACGAGGAACTTGGTGTGGTCGATGTTCATCACGGCATCGAGGCTGTCCGCGTCCTCGAACGTCACCGCGATGTAGGAGCGGTTGACGACCTCCTTCTTCTTGTCGGAGTCGTAGGAGATGCCCGTGCGGGCGTCCCTGAACTCCGGCGAGGAGACGTCGACGGTCAGGCTGAAGGGCTGGTCGCCGTCCTTGCTCGCGCTGGAGTCGGTGCGGTCCGTGTTGCCCGCGCGGTCGGTGGCCTGCAGGTACCAGGGGTTGGAGCCCTCAGAAACGTTGGTGACGGCCATGTCCAGGAAGTAGGAGACGCCGGGCCGGTCGCCGCGCTGGCGCCAGCCGCTGCTGCCGTTCCCGCTCTGGTCGCCGCCATCCATCATCACCTGGATATCCCGGGACTGGCCGGTGGTTACCACGGAGCGGGGCTCGGAGGTCGTGAAGTTGTCGCCGTCGGTGTTGTAGGCGCGCGCGTCCCGGTCGCCCTGGGAGTAGTCGAGCTCGCCGTCGTGCGCGAGACCGGAGTCGGAGTCGCTGACGACGAAGCGGAACTTGACGGTCTGGGAGCTGATGAAGGCGCCGTGCTCGGGGGAGATCTCGGAGAACTCCGGCCCCTCGGCGTCGACCTTGATGGTGATGCTGCCGGAGACGCCCCTCACCGTGATGGTCAGGGTGTCGCCGTGGCGCGCCGGCATGCGCGCGCCGTCTGCGGTGTCCGTGGCACCCGTTACGGCGGTGCCGTCAGTGGCACTGAGTGTAGTAACCGCCACCGGGTCATCAGCGGCTTCCTCGCCGCACGCCCTGGTGCCGTTGTTCATCTCCTCCAAGCCGTTCGGGACGACCGCAAAGACCACCGAGTTCAGGAGTCCTGTGGAATTCGCAGTGTCGTTGTTCAGGCTGACGCTGATCCGCTTTCCGCTGCGGTTGTTCCGCACCGTCGCCACGACACAGTCGACGTTGTCCGATGATTCGTCGAAAGCGGCGGCGAACTCGTTTGCGTCCGTGGTCGGGTCATCCGGCGTGTCATTGGCAGCATCGGGAACATCCGTCGTAGAGCCGGACGGCCCCGCGAACTCGGTGGTGGAGCCGCCCACAGCGGAGATCCGCACCAGGTTGTGCGCGTCATCGTCGTTCGAGACGTAGAGAGTGCCGTTGAAGTAGGAGCCGGCAAGCACCTCTGCTCCGGTGTCCTCGAAGCCAGTGCGGTCGCCAGTCAACGTCGTCCCAAGCGTGTCCACGACAGAAACCGTCAGGCTGGAGCCGCTGGAGAGCGTACCCCGGGTGTCGTCGTAGCCAGAGGACTGTGCGAGTCCCGGGAGAACGATGAGCAGCGAGAGCGCCACTGCCATCAATGTCGCTATGAGCGGAATCTTGGTGAATCTCACTTCTACCCCCCTTATGGAGCTGTAGTCTTGGGCTTGGCGCTCTCTCCGAGAGCAGGGTGGTCCGTTATTCGTCTGTGTCTGCGTGCGCGCAAAGTGCTGCGCGGCATGGCAGGGATGCTATTGTCCAACGAGAGCCGCCGCCCTTGCAATAGGATGCAGAGAGCAGTTCCGGCCAATCGCCTCGTGTATGTGCCTGCGTCAACACGCAAGGTTCTTTCTACCAGCGGACGGCGCGTGTGTCAATGAGGATAGGGGGCAACCCTCGCCCTCACGGAGGGGACAACCCTCACCCTCGCGGTGAACCGCGTTTCCCTCTCCCAGGGGGCGAGGGGAGCAGGCAAGGGGGCGACCCTCACCCTCGCGCTGGCGCGCGTTTCCCTCTCCCAGGGGGCGAGGGGGCCAGACAATGGGCGACCCTCACCCGGGGGAACACCCTCACCCTCGCGGTGAACCGCGTTTCCCTCTCCCAGGGGGCGAGGGAGCTAGGCAAGGGGGCAACCCTCACCCTCGCGCTGGCGCGCGTTTCCCTCTCCCAGGGGGCGAGGGATGGGAAGGCGGGCGCCTTCATTCTTTCCCCTCTCCTTGGGGGAGGAGGGGGCGCGCTGAAGCGCGGCGCGTAGCGGCGGGTGAGGGCGGGCGCGACAGCGCCACTGACACTCCACATCAGCTGGGGCACCCTCACCCTCGCGGTGGCGACAACCCTCACCCTCGCGCTCACGCGCGTTTCCCTCTCCCAGGGGGCGAGGGAGGTCAGACAGGGGGCCCCGGTCCCCTCCCCTCTCCTTGGGGGAGGAGGGGGCGCGCTGAAGCGCGGCGCGTAGCGGCGGGTGAGGGCGGGCGCGACAGCGCCACTGACACTCCACATCAGCTGTCCTCCTTGGTTGCGTTCAGTTCGGCCATGATTGCGTTCAGTACTTTGTCCATGCGATGGAGGACGTCGTTGTTCCAGACGCGGAGGACGCGGTAGCCGGCGCCTTCGAGCGATCGCGTGCGCTCTTGGTCTTCAGGTGTTTGTTCGTGGTGCTGGCTCCCGTCCAGTTCGATGATCAGTCCTCCGGAGACGCAGACGAAGTCGGCGATGTATGGGCCGATGGGGACCTGTCTGCGGAACTTGTGCCCGTCGAGTGCTCGGTTGCGTACCCGCTGCCATAGCAGTCGCTCCGCATCGGTGGAGGTGCGGCGGAGGCCGCGGGCTCTCGAGGTGAAGTCCATGGGGGGATTTTAAACCCTCACCCACGTGCTGACGCACGTTGCCCTCTCCCAGGGGGCGAGGGGCCAGACAGGGGCGGCAGCCCTCACCCACGCGGTGACGCGCAGGGCAACCCTCACCCTCGCGCTGGGGCGCGTTTCCCTCTCCCAGGGGGCGAGGGGAGCAGCCCTCACCCACGTGCTGGCGCACAGGGCAACCCTCACCCTCGCGCTGGGGCGCGTTGCCCTCTCCCAGGGGGCGAGGGATGGGAAGGCGGGCGCCTTCATTCTTTCCCCTCTCCCCCTGGGAGAGGGAGGCACGAAGTGGCGGGTGAGGGTGTTCCCGGCGAGGGGCGGGGGCAGCCCTCACCCTCGCGCTCGCGCGCGTTTCCCTCTCCCAGGGGGCGAGGGGAGCAGGCAAGGGCGGCAACCCTCACCCTCGCGGTGAACCGCGTTTCCCTCTCCCGGAGGGCGAGGGGAAGGGAATAGCGAAGGGGCCCCGGTCCCCTCCCCTCTCCTTGGGGGAGAGGGAGGCCGCGATAGCGGGCGGGTGAGGGCGGGCGCGATAGCGCCATGAGTGGTGTTCCCCATTACCACACCCCCAAGCGGTTGCGGAGGGTTTCGGGGGAGGTGGAGGGGGAGGAGGGCCAGGAGGTGGAGTCGCGGACGGGGGGCAAATGCGAGGTTCCTGCCTCCGCAGGAACGACGGACGGGGGGCCGGTCCAGATCTGGAGCGAGGGGGGCTCCATGAAGGCGAGGGCAAGGGCGTCGGCCTTGTCGGGGGAGCGGAGGCCGCGGCGGCGCAGGGAGGACTTGCTCTCCATCTTGACCTGTCCGGCGCTCGTGACGTCGTAGCGGAGGCCGAGGAGCTGGCTGATGAGCTCCTCGTCACGGGGGATGGCGATGAGGTTGTCGTTGAAGAGGCGCCGGAGCTCCCAGAAGAGTTCGGCGCGCTTGTTGGCGAAGCGTCCGGACTGGCGGGCCTTGCCGCCGAACTGGACGCCGTGCACGGGGACCTCGAGCTCGCGGAGGCGGTCGACGACGCCCGCACCGAGGCCGCCCTCGTCGACGAAGACGGCAGGGATGTCGCGGTCGCGTACGAGTGCGGCAGCCTCACCCGCGGTGCGCATGGTGTCGACGCGCGAGAAGGAGCGGAGGGACTCGACGCGCCAGCCTCGGCGTACGCAGAGGGCGGTGTGGTCGGAGCCGAAGCGGGCGACGTCGACGCCGAGGCGGGGGCCCTCACCCACGCGCCGGGGGGCACCCTCACCCTCGCGCTGGGGCGCGTTTCCCTCTCCCAGGGGGCGAGGGGTGGGGAGATCGCCCTCTCCCGAGGGGCGAGGGGAAGGATCGGGGGGCGGGGAGCAACCCTCACCCTCGCGGTGGGGAACACCCTCACCCTCGCGGTGGGGAACACCCTCACCCTCGCGGTGAACCGCGTTTCCCTCTCCCAGGGGGCGAGGGGTGGGATCAGGGGGCGGGGGGCAACCCTCACCCTCGCGCTGGCGCGCGTTTCCCTCTCCCAGAGGGCGAGGGATGGGGACGGGGGCGGAGGGTTCCTCCCCCTCTCCTTGGGGGAGAGGGAGCCGCGCAGCAGCGGCGGGTGAGGGCGGGCGCGACAGCGCCGAAGAGGGGGACGCAGGGGAACCCTCACCCTCGTGCCAAGGCGCGTTTCCCTCTCCCGGGGGGCGAGGGATGGGGACGGGGGCGGAGGGTTCCTCCCCCTCTCCCAGGGGGCGAGGGAGGGGGACGGGGGCGCGTAGCGCGTTGCCCTCTCCCCCCTCTTCCCAGCGGGTGACGGCGGCTTCGATGGCGGAGCGGGAGAGGAGGGAGTCGTCGAGCATGTCGGGGAATTTGGCGAGGATGGAGCCCTGGTAGAGGGGGTGGTCCTCGCCCCAGTCGAGTTTGCGCTCCTCGATGTCTTCTTCGGTGGGCATGCCGGGGGCGCCGCCGTTCTCGCCGGTGAAGTTGGGGGTGTCGTAGACGGAGATGGTGACGCCGGTGTAGATGTGGCGCTTGGTGTGGTGGGAGTCGAAGAACTCGCCGTCACGGGAGAAGGCGTTGCCGGTGAGGAGCATGCGGGCGGGGTAGAGGCGCTTGAGGGCCTCCATCTGGTCCTGCGGCATGGCGTGGGCCTCTGTGACAACGACGAGGAGCTCCGGGGAGTGGAAGCCCTGGAGGTTGTCGGCCTTGTTGGTGGAGAAGCCGATGGCGTAGCGGTCGTCGGCGATGTTCCACTGGGAGCCGCTCATGCGTCCGCCGAGGTCGACGTTGGAGGCTTTCCAGGCGGCGCGCATCTCGCGCCAGACGATCTGTTCGACCTGTCGCTGGGTGGGGCCGGTGGCGACGGCGATGGCCTGCCGGCGGGTGGCGAGCCACCAGAGCATGGTGCGGGCGGCGGCCCAGTCCTTGCCGGAGCCGTTGGCGCCGACGACGCTGGTGCGGCGCTCATCGGCGACGGTGCGGAGGATCTCCCGCTGCTTCTCGTAGGGCGGGGGGTGGCCGAGGACCTCCTCGACGAAGGCAACGGGGTCGTTCTTGTAGTCTTCGAGCACGGCGGTCATAGGTCTTCTCCACCGATTAATTGACCCTCACCCACACGCCAAGGCGCGTTGCCCTCTCCCAGGGGGCGAGGGGCCAGACAGGGAGGCCCCCGGTTCCCCCCCTCGCCCTGGGGGAGAGGGAGGCACGAAGTGGCGGGTGAGGGTTTAAAGGGAAAAGCCTCCTGGCTCTCAGGAGGCTTTGCGCCCTTTCCCGCGGCTCGTCCGCGAGGGTGTCGGTCCGGTATTCGGTTGGGTGTCGCGTTCCATGGTGGGGCATGGGGGCGGGTCCGCGCAATGGGTGCGTGTCACACGTTGGCCCTCACCCTCGCGCTGGCGCGCGTTTCCCTCTCCCAGGGGGCGAGGGGTAGGAACACCCACCGCGCCTCACCACAGGGGGCGAGGGGTCAGACCGGCATCGCTCCGCTCTTCTTCTGGATTCCCGCCTTCGCGAGAATGACGGGGGCTGTGCCCCGCGTCCGGGGGGCCAGGCCACTGGATTCCCGCGTTCGCTGGAATGACGGGGGCTATTGCCCCGCGTCCTGGGGGGGACCCTCACTCAGAGGGGGCCCGGTTCCCTACCCTCGCCCTCTGGGAGAGGGAGCGCACTGAAAGTGCGTGGGTGAGGGTGTTCCCGGCGGGTGAGGGCGGGCGCGCTAGCGCCGATGAGGGGAGGCAGGATCGGGGGGACAGCGGAGCCCCCTCCGTTGGGGGAGGGGGCTCTGTTGTGTGTCGCTGTGGCGGGGTCACCCGCCAGGGCGGAGGCTGCGCGGTGAGGCGCGGGCCTCCGCTCGGGAGCGGCGGGGTTACGGGACGAGGGTGCCCGGGCGGGTGACCCAGACCCAGTAGCCCTTGCCGTTCTCCACCATGTGGTCGGCCTGGCCGGGCAGCAGCTTGGACCACTGGTTCTGCTGGGTCGCGAAGCTGTAGGCCACACGCCAGGTGTTCAGGCTGGTGAAGTACTCGTCAGCGTCTTCGCTGTCGCCTTCGTTGCCGATGTTCGTCTGGTCTGCGTCCACGACGCCCAGCAGGTTCCACCCGGAGACCACGGGCACGGTCGGCAGGTTAGAGGTCGGCAGGATGGGCGGAATCACGACCTCGATGGTCTCGACCGCGGTGGTCCGCACCCAGTAGCCGTAGCCACCCACGATGTCGACCAGCGTGCCCTGCCAGCGGCCGTCGTCGTTCTTGACGGCGGTGACCCACTCGCCGCCCTGGTAGCCGAGGACGGTGTCGGCCCTGAGGTCGGCGCCGATGACGCTGCCCACGGCGGGGTTGAACGGGTCGCCGGGGAGGGAGATGAGGTTCCAGCCGGGCTGGAGCTCGATGTCGTACGGCTGGCGCTCGAGCACCTCGAACGTCTCGTCCTCGTCCTCGACGTCGTTGCCGACGTCGTCCCGGGCCGAGTAGACGAGTTCGTACTCGCCGATCTCGAGGCCGGTGACCGCGAGCACGTACTTCCACGGGTCGACCTGGACGATATCGGCCAGCATGTCGTTGCCGTTGAGCGTGATCGCCGTAATCTCGACGCTGCGGTGCGAGTCCGTCCTCGCCGTGTCACCGTCACCGATGTCTATCTTCCTGGACGTACCCCTCTCGTCGTCGTCGGTCGGGTCGTAGTTGGCATCGTAGTCCGGGTCCCCCACTGCCGGGGCGTTCTCGGCCGTGGTGCCCTTGTCGTCGGTGACGCGGATCCCGTATTCATCCTGTTCACTGAAGGTGATCTGGATGTACGGGTTCGGGCTCTCCGTCTCGTCCGTGACTTCACCGGGGTCGGTGGACGGCAGCACCTCGATCTCCGCCGCCGCCAAGGCGCTGTCGATCTCCAGGAGGAAGCCGCCGGCGTCCAGCTTCTTGAAGTCGAGCGAGTCGCCCGCACTCGGGATGCCGTTGCTGTCGCTGTCCTTCCAGCCGGCGCTGTTGCCGCTGTTGCCTTCCTCGTCCTCGGCGGTGATGACGACCGCCACGATCCGGTCGTCGTCGCCCTCGATGTCATCGTCCTCGAACGACTTCTCCCAGACGTTCGATTCCTTCTCGGTCAGCTCCTTGCCGTCCGGTGGGGTGGTGGTCGCTTCCCTGATCACGAGGTTACTTGCTGTGCCGCCGACGCCATCGTCGACGTCCGCCTCGCCCTCGAGGGTGGCGAAGAAGAGGCGCGGGAAGGTGCGCAGATCCTCGTCCGAGGTGACGCGCACGGTGAAGGAGCCTTCGTCGTCCGTGGCGGTGCGGCCGGTCGCGCCGCTGTCGCTGGTGATCGTGATGCTCACGCCCGGTGCGATCTTGTCCTGCACGTTTTCGAGCGACTGCGTGACGTTGTTGTTGCCGGCGATGTCCTTGAAGACGCCGCCGAGCAGCTGGATGGTGGGCGTCTCGTCGGAGTCGAGTGCGTCCGCCAGTTCCAGGTAGATGCGTGCGCGGGGCTCGAAGTCACAACCGGAATCGAAAGAATCGATGTTCTTGGCGTCTTCTTCCTCTTCCGTCGCCGGGTCGTCCTCTTTGCAGACCTTCTTGTCGCTCGGGACGACGACGCTCATGACCGTGTGGCCCTCGACCGTGAAGTCGCCCGGCTCCACGGTGCCCGCGTCGATGCGGTCGGCATCGCCCTGGTCCTCGTTGACGAACCTGAGAGCGATCCAGGAGCGGCTCTTGAACTCGCCCTCACCGGGCTCGTAGCCGATGCCGGTGCGCGCGCCCTCGTCCGGGACCATCGGGCCCTCGTCGTCGACCTTGAAGGAGTAGGGCTGTGCGCCGGGGTCGTCCTCGTCGGAGTCGGTGATGGCCATGTTGCCGACGCGGTCCTTGGCGGTAACCTGCCAGAAGTACTCGCCGAAGCCCTGGCCCACGAGGCGCATGTCGAGGTCGTACGTAACGCCCCTCATACCCTGCGTCCAGCCGTTGCTGCCGTACGCGGAGACATCGTCAGCGGCGTCGAAGTTGATGAGGTAGCCGGTGTAGGCGGAGTTGGAGTCGTTGTCGTACGTGGTCCCGCCCGATTCACACTGGGCCTCACTCGTCTGGGTGCCGCCGTTAGCGCAGTTGGTGTTGATGAGATACTGCATGGTCATGCCCGAGTCGTCGTCGTCGTAGAGCACCATAATGTCTTCGGTGCTGCCGTCGCCCGCGACGTAGGTGGGGGGACTAGTGGTGAGGTCCTGGCCAGCGCCCACCTTCGTGATCGGCTCGTCAAAGCGCTGGTCGCGGTCGCCGTTGTGGGGGGTCAGGTCGGGGTCGCCGCTCACGCCGGACTCGCCGTCGTAGCGGATGCCGGAGCCGTCGTCGCTGACGGTGAAGCCGAGGTCGATGCTGGTGCTGCTCTGGGTGCCGCCGGAGGCGGGGGAGACGTCCTCGATCTCGGGCGCTGCGCCGTCGACGACGAGGCGGACGGAGCCGGAGACGCCCTTCACGGTGATGGTGAGGGTGTCGCCGTCGCGGGCGGGGAGCACCGCCATGCTGGCGTGCGTCCAGCCGTCATCGTTGCCGGGGTCGTTGTAGCCGCGGATGGCCACGGTGCGCTCGTTGACGTTTTCCGTGGCGGGGTCGTCTACCGGGTCGGGCTCGATGTCACGGTCGGCGTCAAGAATCTGCTCGCCCGAGCCCAAGTAGAGTTCAGGCTCGACCTGGTCGGCGGCACAAGGGCCGTTGTGGGGCCCGATGGCGTCTTCCTGGTCAAGGATGGCGACTACACCCTGGTAAATCTCTGTGCCGCCTTCATCTTCATTCGTCGGGAAGAGGAATGCCGTGACCGGGGTGTTGCTGCGGCTGTTCCTGACGGTCGCGATGGCAACGCCGCCGTTAGCCGAATCGTAACAGTCGACCACACTCTCGTCGTTTTCGACTGCTGGTGTGTCGGGGTTGTCCTCAGTAGCTGCGTCATCTCCACGACCGGACGGGCCCGAAGCCTGGAGGTTCCCAGTGCCGCTCACCTTTGCGGTGATGAGGATGGTGTTGTAGGCATCGTCCTTGTTGGAGACGTAGAGGGTGCCGTCGAAGTAGGTGTCCCGCGCGTTGAAGGCTCCGCCGCCAGTGGCGGTGGCCCACGCATCATCGTTGTTGCCGATGTTCGCAGGGGCCGGAGTAGCTTCATCCGGCGTGTTGTTGAGGTCGTCGATGTTGTCGGCGACGCGGACGTCGATCCAGTCGCCGGCGGAGAGCCGGCCGTCGGTTCGGTCGCCGCTGACCTGAGCCAGCGTCGGGAGAACGATGAGCAGCGAGAGCGCCACTGCCATCAATGTCGCTATGAGCGGAATCTTGGTGAATCTCACTTCTACCCCCCTTATGGAGCTGTAGTCTTGGGCTTGGCGCTCTCTCCGAGAGCAGGGTGGTCCGTTATTCGTCTGTGTCTGCGTGCGCGCAAAGTGCTGCGCGGCATGGCAGGGATGCTATTGTCCAACGAGAGCCGCCGCCCTTGCAATAGGATGCAAAGGGCAGTTCCGGCCAATCGCCTCGCGTATGTGCCTGCGTCAACACGCAAGGTTCTTTCTACCAGCGTGGGGCGTGATGTGTCAATGCGCCAGTGTGCGGGGTTGCAGGGACGCGTCGATTGACACTCGGCGCCAGCGGTGCCTAGAATCGCTGCGTGCAAGCGACGACGCCGCGCTCGAGATCGGTGGCGAGCCACCTGCGGCGTAGTGTCCCCTCTTTCGTTGTCGACCCGACGCCTCACCCACGCGACCCTCACCCTCGCGCTGTTGCGCGTTTCCCTCTCCCAGGGGGCGAGGGGAGTTGGGCACACCGCTCCACCCTACCCCGCTACGCCGCGTTCACCCCCATCCTAACCTTCCCCCATCAAGGGGGAAGGGACCAGGCCGCCCGCTCCCCTGCCCCACCAGAGGCGAGGTTCCTGCCTCCGCAGGAACGACGAAGGTGGGGTGTCGTATGACGACGAAGTACATCTTCGTGACGGGGGGCGTGGTGAGCTCGATCGGGAAGGGGATCTGCGCGGCGGCGATCGGGCGCATCCTGAAGAGCCGGGGGCTGACGGTGGCGGTGCAGAAGCTCGACCCGTACCTGAACGTCGACCCGGGGACGATGTCGCCGTACCAGCACGGGGAGGTGTTCGTGACGCGTGACGGGTGCGAGACGGACCTCGACCTGGGGCACTACGAGCGTTTCATCGACATCGAGCTGACGTCGAACTCGAACATCACGGCGGGGCAGGTGTACACGCAGCTGCTCGGGGAGGAGCGTCGCGGCGATCACCTCGGGGGCACGATCCAGACGGTGCCGCACGTGACGAACGTCATCAAGGAGTTCATGCTTCGGGCGCAGCGGGAGGAAAGAACTTACATCGATGGACAGGATGCACATGATGGGGGGGACAAGGGAGAAGGCGCGCCGGACGTCGTGCTGGTCGAGGTCGGGGGTACGGTCGGCGACATCGAGGGTCAGCCGTTCCTCGAGGCGATACGCCAGATGCGGATGGCGGTGGGTCGCGGCAACACGTTCTACGTGCACGTCACGCTTCTGCCGTACATCGGGGCGACGGGGGAGCTGAAGACGAAGCCGACGCAGCACTCCGTTAAAGAGCTTCGCGCGATAGGCATCCAGCCGGACGCCATCATCTGTCGGTCCGACCATCCGATCCCCCATTCAATTAAGGAAAAGATAGCGCTCTTCTGCGACGTGGCCCCGGACGCGGTCATTCC
The DNA here is from genome assembly GCA_965206315.1 of Dehalococcoidia bacterium. Classification (GTDB taxonomy): domain Bacteria; phylum Chloroflexota; class Dehalococcoidia; order Lucifugimonadales; family Australimonadaceae; genus Bin16. The sequence continues at coordinate 1,478,197 of OZ242210.1, read as the reverse complement.
GATGGAGACGCTGTCCAACATCTACGAGGCCCCGCTCGTGCTCGAACAGGAGGGCGTCGGCGAGATCCTCGTGCGTGAGCTGGGCCTCGCGCCGCGCAACGGCAACGGGCTGTCGCGCTGGGAGGCGATGACGGAGCGCATGGCGAACCCGCACGGGCCGCTACCGATCGCGGTCGTGGGCAAGTACGCCGACCTGCCGGACGCGTACCTGTCGGTCCGCGAGGCGCTGCGTCACGCGTCGCTGTACCACGATCGCGACGTGAGCATCGACTGGGTGCGCTCGGAGGACATCGAGCGCGACGGTCCGGACGCGTGGCTCAGCCACACGCTCGGCATCGTGGTGCCGGGCGGCTTCGGCAGCCGGGGGGTCGAGGGGATGATCCAGGCGGTACGCTACGCGCGCGAGCGTCAATTACCGTACCTCGGGCTGTGCCTCGGCATGCAGGTTATGGTCATCGAGCACGCACGGAACGTCCTCGGCCTCACGGGCGCGAACTCGACCGAGTTCGATCCGGAGACGCCGGACCCGGTGATCGACCTGATGCTCGACCAGCGGAGCGTCAACGACATGGGCGGGACGATGCGCCTCGGCAACTACCCGTGCGTGCTGGCGCACGGTTCCAGGGCCGCGAAGGCCTACGGCACGCCGGAGGTGAACGAGCGCCACCGGCATCGGTTCGAGTTCAACAACGCGTACCGGGAAACGCTCTACGAGGCGGGGATGCTCGCATCCGGCCTCTCTCCGGACGGCACGCTCGTCGAGATCGTGGAGCTGGAGAAGCACCCGTTCATGGTGGGGGTGCAGTTCCACCCGGAGTTCCGCTCGCGCCCGGAGCAGCCACACCCGCTGTTCCGCGAGTTCGCCGCCGCGGCGACGCACGTCATGCGCGAGGGCGCGCAACCCGAACTGCCGATGGGCAACGGGGCGTGATGGGGCGAGGGGCGGGAATGGCGTGGTAATGCGGTGGAGAGGGGTTGCAACCGTGTTGCATGCACGGGTAAACTAAGACAGTCAACGCATCGTTCGGATGCATCCTGCTTCGCGCCAGTCCCCCGGAACCCGCCAGGCAGTACAAACCCCATCTACGGCTCATACACCACTCACCAGTACGCATATCCCTGTGGCGCAAGGCGCGCGAGTGCGCGCACGCGCATCGCATAGCATCGGAGAAGTCGCTGCATGAACCTCGCGGAACTCCAGTCCAAGACATCTGAGCAGTTGCTTGCGCTCCTCAACGAGATGGAGCCTGAGCGGGAAGGTCCGCCGCCCCGGACCCACGACGCCCTCCTCTACGGGGTGCTCACGTCGTGGGCGGAGAGCCAGGACCATCAGCTCGCGAGCGGCGTGCTGGAAGTGCTGCCGGACGGCTACGGCTTCCTCCGCCACAACGGACGCTCGCGCAGCATGACCGACACGTACGTCTCCCAGACGCAGGTGCGGCGTTACGGACTCCGCACCGGCGACCTCGTGCTGGGGCAGGTGCGCACGCCGAAGGAGTCGGAGCGCTACCACGGCCTCACGAAGGTCGAGTCGATCAACGGCCTCGACCCCGTGGTCGCGCGACGCCGCAAGAGCTTCGAGCGCCTCACGCCCATCTTCCCCGACACGCAGATCAAACTCGAGACCACCGCACACGAGGTCTCCACCCGGATGATGGACATCCTCGCTCCGGTGGGACGTGGCCAGCGCGGGCTCATCGTCGCGGCGCCCAAGGCGGGCAAGACGACGCTACTCAAGCAGATAGCTTCCGGCATCACGGCGAACTACTCGGACATCCAGATCATGGTTGCGCTCATCGGCGAGCGTCCCGAGGAAGTGACCGACATCAAGCGCTCCGTGGACGGCGAGGTGTACAGCGCGACGTTCGACGAGCCGGTCGAGGACCACTGCCGCGTCGCGGAGCTGTGCCTGGAGCGCGCCAAGCGGCTCGTCGAGGACGGTCGCGACGTGGTCGTGCTGCTCGACTCGATCACGCGCCTCACCCGCGCGTACAACGTCGCGGTGCCGACGAGCGGGCGCACGCTCTCCGGCGGCATCGACCCGGTGGCGCTCTACCCGCCCAAGCGCTTCTTCGGCGCGGCGCGGAACACGGAGGAGGCGGGGAGCCTGACCGTGCTCGCCGCGTGCCTGGTTGAGACCGGCAGCCGCATGGACGACGTCATCTACGAGGAGTTCAAGGGCACCGGCAACATGGAGCTGCACCTGGATCGCCGCCTCGCCGAGCGGCGCACGTTCCCGTCGATCGACATCCAGCGCTCCGGCACGCGCCGCGAGGAGTTGCTGCTGGACGAGCTGACGCTGCGTCAGGTGTACCTGCTGCGGCGGATGAGCTCGCTCATCTCGACAGACGCGATGAACCCGTCCGAGGCGGCGGAGCGCGTCATCGAGCGGATGAGCCGCACGAAGAGCAACCAGGAGTTCCTCGCGACGCTGACACGCGAGATCTAGGGGAAGCGCTCTACCCGCGCTCCAAGGTCACCCCCATCCTAACCTTCCCCCATCAAGGGGGAAGGGACCAGGCACCCGAGAGATCCCTCGGCTCCGCTGCGCTTCGCTCGGGATGACACGCCCCGCACCACTGACCCTCACCCACGCTAAAGCGCGTTGCCCTCTCCCAAGGGGCGAGGGGGGCGGACAGGGAGCGAGGTTCCTGCCTGCGCAGGAACGACGGAGAATCAGTCGAGGATGACGTTGTCGATGAGGCGTACGCTGCCGATGCGGACGGCGGCGGCGAGCATGCACGGGCCGCGCCCGTCCCACGGTTCCATCGTGTCGGGGTCGACGCCTGCGACGTATTCGACCGACGCCAGGGGCGACGCCTCGATCATGCGACGTGCCGCCCCCTCCAGCTCAGCGATGTCCTGCTGTCCGGCGTGGAAGCGGTCGCGCGATGCGGAGAGTGCGCGGAAGACGACCGGCGCTGCGGAGCGCTGCTCCGGCGACAGGTAAGCGTTGCGGCTGCTCATCGCAAGACCGTCCGGCTCGCGCACCGTGGGAACGATGACTATCTCCGTGGGGATGTCGAGGTCACGCACGAGCCGCCGGACGACGGCGGTCTGCTGGCCGTCCTTGCGTCCGAGGTAGGCGCGGTCCGGCAGCGACTGCAGCAGGAGTTTAGCCACGACCGTGGCGACGCCGTCGAAGTGTCCGGGGCGGGCCTCGCCTTCCAGCGGCAGCGCGGGGCCGTCCAGGTGGACGGTAGTCGTGAAGCCCGCCGGGTACATCTCGTCGACCGAGGGCGTGAAGACGCAGTCGACGCCCTCCTGCTCCAGCAGCGCGAGGTCGGCGGCGAGCGAGCGCGGGTAGCGGTCGAGGTCCTCATTGGGGCCGAACTGCGTGGGGTTCACAAAGATGGTGGCGGCGACGGTCGCGCACTCCTCACGGGCGGCGCGCACCAGGGCGAGGTGGCCGGCGTGGAGCGCGCCCATCGTCGGGACGAGCCCGACGGGGCGGGGCGCGTCCCGCAGGGCCGCGCGGAGCGCGGCGACGGTCTCGACCTGTTGCATCGCGTCAACCGTTCGCGCCGGGCAGCTCCGCGACGACTGCGGCATCGGCCTCGGTCGTGTGTTCGTCGGTGGGGAAGCTGCGCGCGGTGACCTCATCCTTGTAGGCGCGGAGGGCGTCGAGCGTCACGGCGTTCAATTCCGCGTAGCGCCTGGTGTGTCGCGGCTGGCGCGTGCCCAGCCCGAGGATGTCGTGCACCACTTGTATCTGGCCGTCGCAGCCGGGGCCCGCGCCGATGCCGATGGTCGGCACGGCGAGCCGTTCCGTGACGGCCTGTGCGACGTTGCCGGGCACCGTCTCGAGCACGATGGCGAACGCGCCTGCGTCCTCGATGGCGAGCGCGTCTTCCAGCAAGCGGCGGGCCTGTCCGGCGGTACGCCCCTGCACGCGGTAGCCGCCGAGCTGGTGGACCGACTGCGGTGTCAGGCCGAGGTGCCCCATCACCGGGATGCCGTTCTCGGTAAGACAGCGCACGGTCCCGGCGACGAGCGCGCCGCCCTCCAGCTTCACCGCCTGCGCGCCGCCCTCCTGCAGCAGCCGCCCGGCATTGCGAAGCGCATCCTCCACGCTCACGTTGTAGGTCATGAACGGCATGTCGGCCACGATGAGGGCGTCCTTCGCGCCGCGGACGACCGCCCGCGTGTGGTGGATGATGTCGTCGAGCGTCACGGGGAGCGTGGAGTCGTAGCCAAGCACGACGTTGCCGAGGCTGTCGCCGACGAGGACAACGGGGATGCCGGCCTCGTTCACGATTTGCGCCATCGTGTAGTCGTAGGCGGTCACGCAGACGATGGGCTCGCCCGCCTGCTTCATCTCCAAGAGTTTCGAGGTGCGTACCCTCATCGTTCCGCGCCTCCGTCCTCGTACTCATCGAACAGCGGCCGCAGGTCCATGCCCGCGACCGGACGCCCCGCCTGGCGCGCCAGCTCGACGGAGCGCAGGCAGATCTCGCGGTAGAGAGGCAGCAGCTCCGGCGCGACGTTCCGCACCGAGTCCAGGTGCAGGCGCACCGTGCCCGCGTCGCCGCGGGAGGTCGGGCCGGTGAGCGCGGTCTCAGCGCCGAAGCGCTCGATGTTGGCCAGGGTCGAGCTCGCTATGCGGGTTATCGCCTGGAACGCCTGCTCCGGCGGCAGGCCCGCGCGCGTCCAGAGTGTGCGCGCCTCGCCGAGGAGCGTCGTCAGGTAGCCGCAGCTGAAGACGGAGGCGGCATGGTAGAGCGCGCGAGCCTCGGCGGGGACGCGCAACGGGTGGCCGCCGACCTCCGACGCGAGGCGCTCCAGGAACGTGAGCAGGTCTCCGTCGGCCTCGATGCCGAACGTCACGCCTGCGAGCGTGGTCTCGCCGCCGAACGTCTGGAACGGGTGCCACGAACCGACGTTCGCTCCGGCAGCGCGGGCAGGTGCGAGCGGTCCGCACGTCAGGGCGCCGCTGCAGTGGACGACGCCCTGCCCTGCCCGCCACGCGACGTCCGAGGCAACAGTGCCGACGGCACCGTCGGACGTGGTGATGAAGACGACATCAGCGGCGTCGGCAGCATCCTGCGGAGAGACCGCGCGGCAGCCCGGGACGAGCGACGCGACGAGCTCCGCCGACTCCGGCGAGCGGCTCGCGACGGCGGGAACCGGATAGCCGAGTTCCACGAACGCACGAGCGAGCATGCCCGCAACGCGGCCTGCGCCGATGAACGCGATGGCCGGACGATCATCCATGGCCCATGCTCCTGTACGCGGGATAGCCGTGCAGGTCGGTGGCGTGCTCGATGGCCGAGACGACGGCGCGGGCGACGACCGACGGCGTCAGCGCGCAGAGGCGCGTGAACTCCTCCGGCGCGTCGACCTCGCAGGTTGCGAGCGCGAACATCGTGTCGCCGTCGTGGGGGGTGTGCGCGGGCCTGATGGAGAGCGCAAGGCCGTCGTGCGCGAGGGTCGCGAGGCGGTTCGCCTGCGCCTTCGTGAGCCGGAGGTTGGTCGCGACGACACCGATGGTCGTGTTGCCGAGGGCGCTCGGCCCCTGCGCCGTGGTCCTGCCGTAGTCGTGGCTGGCATAGAGGGCCGTGCTCTCGATCGGAGCGCCGTCCGCGCCACGCGAGCCCGCGAGCAGCGCACCGGTGTCGGGATCGTGCACGCCGCCAACGGCGTTGACGACAGTCAGCGCCGCGAGGACGACGCCGTCGCCCAGATCGAGTGACGCGCTGCCGACACCGCCCTTCATGGCGCGCTCGCGTCCCAGCGCCTTGCCGACGGTCGCGCCTGTGCCTGCGCCGACGCAGCCCTGCGCTACGGGGGCACCGGTTGCGGCTTCGGCGGCTGCGTAGCCCTCGGCTGCCGTCGGGCGCACCATGCCGTTGCCGACGCCGAGGTCGAAGATGATGGCGGCGGGGACGATGGGCACGATGTGGCCGCCGACTGGGTGGCCGACGCCGCGCTCCTCCAGGAAGCGCATGACGCCGTCCGCGGAGCCGAGTCCGTAGGCGCTGCCGCCGCTCAGCACGACGCCATTCACGCCGGTGACGGTGTTCTCGGAGCGGAGGAGGTCGGTCTCGCGGGTGCCGGGGGCCGCGCCGCGCACATCGACGCCTCCGGTCGTGCCGGGTGGCGTGAGGACAACGGTGCAGCCGGTGCCGTTCTCAGCGTCGGTGTAGTGCCCGGCAAGCAGGCCGGGCACGTCGGTGAGCGTGCCGTTCATGGGGAAGCCCTTGTCCGTGTTGCCGTGCCGGTCGGTTGCGATCCGGTCGGCGCTGCGGGCCCTCCAGCGGGATGAGGCTCGCCGCCCGTGCGCCGGGTCGGCGGCAGGGGTGAGGATACGAACGCAGGGGCGCAGGCGTCAAACGGGGGTGGAGGGTCCTAGGGATGTTCGAGGGTGACGCTGCCGGTATCACCGCTGTAGGTCATCGTGAATGACCGCAGGGAGTTGCGGCCGATGAGCGCCGCGTACTCCAGGCCTCCAGCTGCCAGGTGAGCGCCAACAAAGCGACCTCTGAAGGTGAAGCCGAGGTCCGGGATGGTCATCTGGGCGAGGTAGACGTTCATCTCGCCACTCCCATGGACACCGGAGACGCTACCCCTGTCCACGACGGGCAGGCTCAATCGTCCGGCGAGTTCGGAATCGATGCAGTTCCCACGAGCGCCCGTGTCCACCAGAGCTATGACCTGCTCTTGCGTCAGTTCTCCGAAGACATTACCGATGTCAACACGCAGGGTGGGGCCGTGTTCCACCAGGAGATCGGGCTCTCCCGGAAATCCACCTTCGATTGTAGGCATCAGCGGATGCCGTAGAGCAGACTCGGGGGTAGTTCCAGCGGCTGTTCACCAACCTGGCGGATGAGGTACGGCCCTCGTCCGAACCTGGCGATGGCATCGTCGGCGGCATCTTCGAACCGGGAGTATGCGCCGATGAACTCTCCACCGTGGACGACAATCCACTTGCCGAAGAAGTCCGCTTCGAGACGAGCACGCATGCGCTCGTAGGCATCGATCTCGTCGTCCAACGCGTCCCGTGGCCTGTCCTTTGTTTCAGTAGCCATGGCGCTCCTCAGGCAGAGTGTACCAGTTTGCCGCGGACGGAACCTCGATGCGAGCCAGGTCCAGATGACTATAGTTTGTATTGCAAACCAGTTTGCGGTATGGTAGTTTGCAGTACAAACCAAGCGGCCACGCTGATGCGGAGGGTGGCCGGAGGAGGTGCGCGATGCAGGCAACGAACGACGGAGGGCAGGGGCTCACGCCCGGAGAGGGCTGGGAGGCCATCTACGAGACGATGGAGCGAGGGCGGACCTCCATGTACCTCGCAGGGACGACGGCGATACTGCTGCTGTGGGGCGTGATCGTGTCGCTGGGGTTCTTCTCGCAGTACGCCGTGGAGACGTTCGCGACCGGGTTCGCGGATGAGCGTCCGTGGTTCCCCGGGCCGTTGTGGGGAGTCCTGGCCGCCGCAGGGACGGCGGGCAGCGCCTTCATCGGGAGCCGCGCGAGCAAAGGCAACGCAGCAGGGGCCGCTGCCCGCGGCGCAGGCATCCGGGTTTTCCTCTACTGGCTCGCGGTGGTCGCGTCGGTCTTCCTCATCACCGCAGGCGCCGGTATGTGGAACAGGGAGTCAGGAGACCTGATACCGGGCGTGGCCATCGGCATCGTGGCGCTCGGATTCGTCCTGTTCGGCATCATGACCCGGCCGATGCTGGCGGCGGTGGGCGTGGGGATTGCGGCGGCGTACTACCTTCCCCACCATTTCGCGGGTGACGGGGCGCTGGCGGTGTCGGCGTCGTGCATGCTGGTCGTGGCCCTGCTCGGCGCGGCGTGGGCTCGCAAGAGCGGCGTGCTATGACGGACGAGCCCATCGTCCTCAACGAGACGTTCCACCAGCCGACGCGGCTGCGCATCATGACGCTGCTCACCGCCGAGCCAGGGACTGACCGGCTCGCGTACACGTTCATGCAGCAGACGCTCGGGCTGACAGGCGGGAACATGACCACGCACCTGCGGAAGCTGGAGGAGGGGGGATACGTCGCGATGACGAAGGAGTTCCAGGAGGCGAAGCCGCGCACATGGGTGGAGGCGACGCCGGAGGGCCGTCGCGCGTTCGCAGAGTACGTAGCCGACCTGGAGGCGTGCCTGGCGATGACCAGACAGGCTGCGCGAGGACGGGGGGAGTAGCACAGGCGCGGGCAGTGGCGGGCGGCCCGAACGCGCCGTATCCTCGCGTTCGTCAGGAGATCCGGCGCACGCGAGGAGGAGTCATGGCAGTCATCGATTGCGACGCTCACGTCGAAGAAGGACTCGAGACCTGGGACTACCTGGACCCGGCGTTCCAGAGGTATCGACCTTTCCCGGTGCAGTTCCCGGAGGACACGGCGTTCGGCGCGCACAACGCGGCCTGGGTGATCGACTACAAGATCCGCCTCTACGGCGGCACGCCCACCATCATGAAGCGGGCGCTGCAGAAGGGCGCCGACATCGGCGTTCAGGAGCTGACGGACATCGAGGGGCGCATCGCGGCGATGGCCGAGGCCGGCATCGACAAGCAGATCGTGTTCCCGACCATCTGGCAGGGGCCGGTGGCCGAGAACCCGGAGCTGGAGGCGGCGCTGGCCCGAAGCTGGAACACGTTCATGGCGACGCAGTGCGCGAAGTCCGAAGGGCGTCTCTTCTTCGCAGCCGTCATCCCGTACCGGCGGCCCGACCTCGCGGTTGCCGAGCTGCAGCGGGTGAAGGAGCTCGGGGGCGCGGCTGGCATCTACACGCACGGCATCCCGTGGGACATGCCGCTGAGCAACCCCGCGTTCATGCCGATCTACGAGGAGGCGGCCCTGCTGGGCCTTCCCATCCTCATCCACACGGGCAGCACGTCGCCGGCGCTGCGGCACATGGCGGAGCCGTATCCCCGGCCCGACCGGCAGCAGTTCCCCCAGACGAACCCGTATAGCGGCGGGCTGAACCAGGTCATCTACGGTTTCTGGCAGTTGATGGACTCGGGGGCGATGGAGCGGTTCCCGGACCTGAAGCTCGTCATCCTGGAGATCGGCTGCGACTGGGCGCCCTGGATCGTGAAGGGGCTGCGCGGGCGCACGAAGAACCGCATCGACGACTGGCTGGGCGACCGCATCTTCGTGTCATGCGCCGTCGGCGACGACCTCTCGTACGTGGTCGACCGGCTCGGCGACGACTTCCTCGTCACGGCGAGCGACTACCCGCACGGGGACGCGTTCCGCGAAGACCACCTCGCCGAGGAGCTGGACCGGCGCGGGGACCTGAGCGGCGCGACCATCGACAAGATACTGTCGGTGAACCCACAGCGGGCGTTCAGCGTGTTGGGGTAGCGAGCGCGCCCCTCTACACGGCTATGGCGGACGTGATCGGAACGCATCCGAGCGACGGGCGGCCGATGGTGCTCGCGGAGACGCGGGCGGAGTGGCGGGCGTGGCTGGAGCAGAACCACGGGTCGACGGGAGCGTGGCTCGTGTCGTGGAAGAAGGCGACGGGGAGGCCATTCATCCCCTACCCCGAGACGGTCGACGAGGCGCTCTGCTTCGGCTGGATCGACTCGCGACGGAACAGTTGGACGAGGAGCGCGCGATGCAGTTGTTCACGCCGCGCAGACCGAAGAGCCCATGGTCACGCATCAACAGGGAGAAGGTCGCACGGCTGTCGGCGGAGGGGCTGATGGCCCCGGCGGGCGTGCGGATGGTGGAGACGGCGCAGGCGAACGGCTCGTGGACGGTCTACGACGAGATCGAGGAGATCGTGGTGCCGCCCGACCTCGGCGCGGCGCTGGTGGACAACGAGACGGCGCAGGAGTTCTTCGAGCGCTTCCCGGAGTCGTCGAAGAAGGCCATCCTGTGGTGGATCAAGACGGCGAAGAGGCCGGAGACGCGGGCTGCGCGCATCGCGGAGACGGTGTCGGCGGCTGCGCAGAACCGGATGGCGAACCATTTTGCGGGGCGGGATGCGGGGCCAACGTAGGGGGTGGTGACAACCCCGAGCCTCCCCGGAGGCCCTCACCCGCCGCTGTGCGGCGACCTCTCCCCCAGGAGAGGTGGGTACGAGGTCCCTGCCTTCGCAGGAACGACGGAGTGGGGCACCACGCGGCTGGATTCCCGCCTTCGCGAGAATGACGGGTGGTTCGACAGGCTCACCATGAGCGGGCCATCCCTGAGAGATCCCTCGACTCCGCTGCGCTCCGCTCGGGATGACACGGGGATGTGCGCACGCCGGGCGGGTTTACGAGGGTGCGCACGCAAGGCGGGTTTGGCGTAGGATACGCGGCGTTATGCGCATAGACGTACACGCACACTACATCCCGGCAACGGTTCCGGAGCTTGCGAACCGGCGGGGCGGGTTCGGGCCTGCGGCCAACATGCGCGACAGCATGTCCGACCTCGACCAGCGGCTCGCAGACATGGACGAGCGCGGCATCGACGTGGAGCTCGTCTCGGCGCCGCCGTACGTGCAGAACTCCACGCCCGACCTCTGCCGTCAGATGAACGACGCGACCGCCGAGGCGATCGCGGACTCAGAGCGGTTCATCGGGCTGGCGACGCTCCCGATGCAGGAGCCCGAGGACGCAGCCGCCGAACTGGAGCGCTGCGTGAAGGATCTCGACTTCCGGGGACTGGAGATACTGACGAACGTGCAGGGCGAGAACCTGCACTCGGCGCGCTTCGCTCCGCTCTACCGCAAGATGCAGGAGCTGGACGTCGCGGCGTTCGTGCACCCGCAGAACGTGCTCGGCCAGGACCGGCTGAGCGAGTTCTTCATGAACAACATCATCGGCAACCCCAGCGACACCGCGGTCGCCGCGGGCTGCCTCATCTTCGGCGGCGTGCTGGAGGAGATGCCGGACCTGCGGTTCGTGCTCGCCCACGGCGGCGGCACCTGCCCGCTGCTGCGAGGCCGGTGGGAGCACGCGTGGCGGCAGCACCTCATCGTGGAAACGCAGATCCCGCGCCCGCCGTCCGAGTACTTCAGCAAACTGTACTTCGACACGCTCACGCACAGCACGCCGGTGCTCAACTATCTCGTCGAGACGGTCGGGCACGAGCGGCTGATGCTCGGGAGCGACTACCCGTTCGGCATGGGCGACTACACGCCGCCCGTGAGCGTGCAGGCCGTGCCCCATCTCACCGACGCCCAGCGCGAGGCGATCTACAGTGAGAACGCCATCCGCGTGTTCGGCCTCGATCTCTAGCCGTGCGGCGCTTCCCGCCTTCGCGGGAATGACGGAGAGCGGCGGGAATGACGGAAGGAGACGTGCAGACGATGACAATCACAGAGAGCAGCCCGACGGTGCAGAGCGCCGAGTTTCAAGCGGTGCTGGCGCGCATCGCCGACGCAGGCGACACGATCGAGAAGGAGCGGCAGATACCGCAGGACGTCATCGACGCGATGGTGGACCTGGGGCTCTTCCGGCTGCTCGTCCCGCGCTCCGTCGGCGGACTCGAGATCGACTACCTCGACTACCTCGCCATAGTGCAGGCGGTCGCGACGGCGGACGGCAGCACGGCGTGGTGCTTCAACCAGAACAACATCCTGGGAACGATGGCATCGCTGATGCCGGAGGCGCTGGCGCAGGAGATATGGAGCGACAGCCGGTCGATCCTGTGCAACGGGCCGCCCGCGGGGTCCGAGTTCAAGCAGGTGGACGGCGGCTACTCGGTGAGCGGGCGGTGGAACTTCAGCAGCGGCTCGCGGCACGCGACCTGGGCCGTGGGACTGGAGCGCGTCGCCGACCCGACCGCGCTGAACTGCATCATCCCGAAGGGCGAGTTCACGTTCATCGACACCTGGCAGGTGAACGGCCTCAAGGGCACCGGCAGCTTCAGTTTCGAGGCGAAGGACGTGTTCGTCCCCGCCAGCCGGGTGTACGTGGAGCCGCAGACGCCGCACGAGGACGGGCCGCTCTACCTCATCCCGCGCAGCCTCTTCTTCGGCTCCGGTTTCGGCATGGTGGCGCTGGGCGTGGCGCGCTCGGCGCTCGACGCCGCGATAGAGATCGCGACTCGGAAGAAGCCGCAGGAGCAGACGCTGCTGCGCGACCAGCCCGCCATCCAGCGCATCATCGGACAGGCCGAGGCGACCTGGGGCGCGGCCAACGCCTTCCTGCAGGAGAAGGCGGTCAAGCTGTGGCAGAAGGCACTGGACGACCACGAGCTGCCGCTGGAGCACCGGATGGAGCTGCGGCTGGCGAGCACGCACGCCATCCGGCAGGGGGCGCTGGTGACCGACATGGCGTACTCGGTCTTCGGATCGAGCGCGATCTTCGAGTCGAGCGCCATCCAGCGGAAGTTCCAGGACTCGCACGCGATAACGCAGCAGATACAGGGGCGCTACGAGCATTACGACAGCGCCGGGCAGTACTACCTGGGGTTCGAGCCGTCGGGCCGGATGTTCTAGGGGTACACGAACAGTCTTGGCAGCCGTCAACGAGAACGTCCGGTACGAACCCGACGAGAGCCCTCCGCCGCTGATAGCCCTGGGCGCGGGGCTGCAGGCGGCGCTGGTCATCCTCGCGCCGGTGGCGCTGACCGTCGTCATCGTGGTACGGATCGCGGAGGAGTCGGACAGCTACCTGGCATGGGGCGTGTTCGCGGCCCTGGTCGTCAGCGGCGTCACCACCGTCCTGCAGGCCGCGCGGCTCAGACGTATCGGCGCAGGGCACGTGCTCATGATGGGCACGTCCGGGGCGTTCATCGCGGTGTGCGTGGCCGCGCTGGTCACGGCGGGTCCCGCCACCATGGCAAGCCTGATCGTGGTGTCGTCGCTGTTCCAGTTCGCCATGGCGGCGCGCCTCTCCCTCCTGCGGCGGATATTCACGCCGGTGGTGTCCGGCACCGTCATCATGCTGATAGCGGCGACGGTGATGCCCATCGTGTTCAGCATGCTCACGGACGTGCCGGAAGGCGCCTCCCCCACTGCAGCCATCGTTACGACCCTGGCAACCCTGGTTACCGTCCTCGTCCTCGTGCTGCGCGCTCCGCCCCGCTGGCGGTTGTGGTCGCCGATCATCGGCATAGCGGTGGGCTGCGCGGTGGCCGCGCCCTTCGGGCTGTACGACGCGCAGGTGGTACTGGACGCAGCATGGGTCGGCGTGCCCCTGGGCGCATGGCCGGGGTTCGACCTGAGCCCGGGCCCCGAGTTCTGGGGGCTGCTGCCCGCGTTCGTCATCGTCACCCTGGTGGGGGCCATCGAGACCATCGGCGACGGCGTGGCCATCCAGCGCGTCTCCCGGCGCACGCCACGAGCGACGGACTTCCGGGTGGTGCAGGGCGCGCTCAACGCCGACGGCATGGGCAACCTGCTCTCCGGCATCGCGGGGACCCTGCCCAACACCACCTACTCGTCCAGCATCGCGCTTGCCGAAGTCACCGGCATCGCGGCGCGCCGGGTGGGCATCATCATCGGCGTCATCATCGCGGTGCTCGCATTCCTGCCGAAGGTTGCCGCGCTGCTGATCGCCATCCCCAGCCCCGTTGCCGCGGCGTATATCACCGTGCTCCTGGGCCTGCTCTTCGTGCAGGGGATGAAGATCGTCATCCAGGACGGGGTGGACCACCGGAAGGCGGCGGTCGCGGGCGTGGCGTTCTGGGTGGGCACGGGCTTCCAGAACCAGTGGATATTCGCCGACCAGTTGGGCGACGGGTTCCTGAGCGTCCTGCTCGGCAACGGCATGACGTCCGGCGCTCTCGTGGCCGTCATCATGATGCTGTTCATGGAGCTGACGTCCGCCCGGCGCAAGCGCCTGACCCTGGCATTGACAACGGAGAGCCTGCCGCAACTGCAGGAGTTCCTTCGCGGCATCGCGGCGAGAGCCGGGTGGAGCGATGCCTCGACGGAACGCCTGGTGCTGGTGGGCGAGGAGACGGTGTCGAGCCTGCTGGCCGAGGACGGCGACAGGCCGGAAGGGGCGGGAGCGCGGCGGCTGGTGGTCACCGCGCGCACCGATCACGCGAAGTCCGAACTCGAATTCGTGACGGGCTCGGAGGGGGAGAACCTGGAGGACCGGCTTGCCTACATGGGCGAGATGCCGGACATCGCCGACGAGCGGGAGATATCGTTCCGGCTGCTGCGGCACTACGCATCGTCCGTGCGCCACCAGAAGTACCACGGCGAGGACATCGTCACGGTGAGCGTCGCGGGGTCTGGGTAGGCGGGGCGCCCCGCCGGTCAACCCTCACCCGCCGCGCAAGCGCGTCGACCTCTCCCATGGGGAGAGGTGGCCGAACAGGGCGCCCTCAAGGGACGCTCCTCCACCAGGCAGCCACCCCGCCCGCCGGAGGGCCCTCACCCTAACCCTCTCCCTCAGGAGAGGGGATCAGACAACCTCACCGCCAAGCCCCGCACGTGACCTGACGGTCACCCTGGATTCCCTAAGTTCACAAACGAAGTGCAACACCTCATTAGGGTGTTGCCATGGGAAAGCACTATCAGCAGGTCTCCATTGAAGAGCGGTGTGCGATTGCCCGCTTACAAGCCGAGGGACACTCGGTCCGGCAAATCGCTGCAGCTCTGGATCGCGCGCCATCGACGGTTGCTCGGGAACTGAAGCGCAACAGATCGAAGAGGGATGGCTATCAGCCACGGTATGCAGAACAGCAGGCGCGAGCCCGTCGTTGGAGCGGAGCACGGCTGGAGCGTGATGGTCCTCTGCGAGAAGAGGTGCTTGCCGCCCTTGGGAGAGGGTGGTCGCCGGAGGAAGTCGTGAACCGACTCGCCCTGGTGAAAGGCAGACGCATCATCTCCCACGAGAGCATCTACCGGTTCATCTACGGGCAGATCAGACGGACGAAGGACTACACGTGGCGCCACTACCTGCCGCGAGGGAAGTCGAAGCGGGGCCGGCGCGGGCGCGGGGGAGGCAGTCCGGCCTCGTTCATCCGTCTGCGTCGACCGCTCTCGGAGCGGCCTGCATCGGCAGCAGACCGGCGAGAGCCTGGGCACTGGGAGGCGGACCTGATGCTGTTCAGTACCTACGGCCAGGCTGTGTTGACGCTGCATGAGCGGCATTCGCGGCTGCTGATTGCGGTGCGTCCTCCGGGAAAGGCCTCGGGGCCGATTGCCCGTGTGATGTCGGGGGCATTGGGAAGGTTCCCGCCGCAACTGCGCCGAACGGTGACGTTCGACAACGGGACGGAGTTCGCGCGGCATCACGAGTTGCACGCGCTTGGGATGGAGACCTTCTTCTGTGACACCCACGCCCCGTGGCAGAAGGGAGGTGTGGAGAATGCGATCGGTAGGATGCGCCGGATGCTGCCACAGAAGACTGACCTCGTCACTGTGACGGACGAGCAGTTTGCAGAGCTCGTGCAGGCCTACAACAATACGCCGCGCAAGTGCCTCGGCTACCGGACCCCGGCCGAGGTCCTAGACCAGGTGTTGCACTTCGAATGTGAATTCACCTTCCCGCCGGTGCGGGAAATTGTAGGTGTTAGGTAATTCGTTGACAGAATGGTCTGACGAGCGCAGTTCATTCTGGAGACGACGATGCGAGACAACAGCAGCGACCGCACCTTGGAACGGAACTACGTGCAGAAGTACCGGTTCCTGATCCGGGAATACGAACTGGTCAAAGCCAAGCGCCACCACCGCTTTCGTTTCCTTCAGGACTTCTACACGCACCACGGCACGAACCGGCAGACCTTCGCCAAGTACTACAACCGCTACCGGCAGTCCGGCGAGGCCGCGGACCTGCTGCCTCGCAAGCGAGGACCCAGATGGAAGAGCCGTCGCACCATCCCGTATATCGAGCAACTCGTGCTGGAGCAGCGGCGCAAGGGCAGCAACCGCTACGAGACCTATGCCATACTCAAGCCAAAGTTGAAGGCTCATACCCCTTCGCCGTCCACCATCTACGCCATCAGCAGACGGCACGGCTTGAACAGGATGACCAAAGCGATGCAACAGTCCAAACGCCGCATCATCAAGACCCGTGCAGGGGAGTTGGGGCACCTGGACGCTCACCACCTGAGCAGGGATCTCATCGTTGGCTCCAGGCAGCGTTACTACTTGGTCTCGGTGGTGGACGCCTGCACCCGCCTCGCCTGGGCAGAGGTGACGGAGGACATCAAGAGCCTGAGCGTGATGTTCGCCGCGCTCAAGAGCATCAACATGCTCAACGCGGAGTACGGGGTGCGCTTCGAGGAGGTCATCACAGACAACGGCCCTGAGATGGCCGCTCCCACCAACAAAGCGCACCATCCGATGGAACGGATGCTGCTGGAGCTGGGGATCAAGCACCGCTACACCCGGCCCTATCGACCCCAGACGAACGGGAAGGTCGAACGATTCTGGCGAACACTGAATGAAGACCTGGTCGAAGGGACGACGCTCGAGTCATTGGAAGAGTTGAAGGACGAACTCGTCCAGTACCTCCTCTACTACAACACCGGGCGGCCCCACCAAGCCCTCGGAGGCAAGACGCCCCTCGAAACCATGCAAAATCTGTCAACGAATTAGCTGACATCTACAGGAATGACGGAACGCCCAGGCTTGTAGGTGAGGGGTAGCAGGGGTACGATGCGGGCGTCCGTCCGCCTGGTGAAAGGAGGCGCTGATGGCAACCGTTGCGAAGACCAGGGTCATCGACAGCGACGCCCACGTCATTGAGTCCGAGCACACGTGGGACTATCTCCTCCCCCACGAGGAGCGGTTCCGGCCAACGCTCTTCATCAACCCCGACAACCCCAACCAGGGGCACTGGGTCATCGGCGGGAAGGTCCGGGGCCACCGCAACGCGACGCCGACGGAAGAGCACCTACGGAAGCTCTCCGCGCAGGTGGGGCGCGACCTCATCTCCACGCAGGACTCGCGCGAACTCGCCGACGTCTCCCAGCGGTTGCAGCACATGGACGAACTGGGCATCGATGTGCAGGTGCTCCACAACACGATGTGGATAGAGCCGGTGACGGACGTGCCGGAGGCCGACGTCGCCCTCTGCGGCAGCTGGAACCGGTGGATGGCCGACGTGTGGCAGCAGGCCGGGGGACGGCTGCGGTGGTGCGCCGTTATGCCGACACTCGACATCGAGGCTGCGGTCGAGCAGATCGGGTACGTGAAGGAGCACGGTGCGGTCGCCATCGCCCTGCGTCCGTTGGAGCTCGGGAAGACGCTGGTCGACCCGTACTTCTACCCCCTCTACGCCGAGGCGGAGAGGCTCGACCTCGCAGTGGCCATCCACATCTCCAACGGCAGCGACGCCATGCTCCAGACGCTGCGGTCGCCGTTCGACCGTACCGGAGGCTTCACGCCGTTCCGCATCCCGACGGTGATGGAGTGCGGCGTCATCATGGTGAGCGAGGTGCCGGAGCGCTTCCCCACGCTGCGGTGGGGGTTCGTCGAGGCGTCGTCGAACTGGGTGCCGTGGATCGTGCGGGAGGTGCGCCAGCGGTTCATCGCGCGCAACCTCGGCGCGCCGCCGGAGAACGTCCTCAAGCACTTCAACGTGTACGTCACCTGCGAGATATCGGACGACATCCCGTTCGTGCTGAAGCACGGGGGCGAGGACAACATCCTGATCGGGACCGACTACGGCCACACGGACGTCTCCAGCGCGATGGACGCCATCCGCGTGTTCCAGGAGATGGACGACGTGAGCGACGAGGCGAAGGCCAAGATCCTATACGACAACCCGCGAGCGCTGTACGGCCTGTAAGGGGGCGTACTCATACGCCTTGAGGAGGAGAGTCATGCTGGAAGCAGCGGAGAGGTTCGTAAGCGAGGTCCGCGCGCTCTGCGCACAAGAGATGAGCGACGAGGAACGCTGGACGAAGACGGGAGCACTCCTGCGCGACTTCGCTTCCGACCCGGAGGTGCAGGAGCACGCGAAGAACTGGCCCGCGACCGACCGGACGAGCACGGGGCGCGACCGCACCGGCAACCTGCTCTTCTACGAAGACCCGGACTACGGCTTCCTCGTCACCGCGATGGCCAAGGAAGCCGGGCACCATACGACCGTCCACGACCATGGTGAGATCTGGACGATGTACGGGCTGGTGCAGGGAGCCGAGGATATCAACCGCTTCCACCGCGAACGCGACGAGGTCGTCCACGACAGCACTTTCCGCATCGAGCCCGGCGACGTGGACGTGGTGCCGCCGCACCTGGCGCACCAGGAGATCACGATCGGGGAGCGCAGCGCCGCCATCATCATCCGCAGCGAGCGGCGGGCCCGCGGGGCGGAGCTGATCCCCTACGCGCTCGAAGCAACCGCACCGGCAACCGGCGGCTAGTTGCCCTTGCCCGCATTCGGCGTCCAGTACAACGGAGCCTCGATGGCGAGCGTCATCGGGCCGCTCGATTTCGCCGAGCGGACGGAGGCACTGGGGTACCGCTCCTACTTCGTTCCGGAGCTCGAGACGCTCCCGACACTCGACGCCTTCACCCTGCTCGCGTCCGTCGCGCAGCGCACCACGCACATGCGCCTGGGAACCGGCGTCGCCGTGCTGCCGTTCCACACCCCGTACCAGATCGCGAAGGTCGCGACCTCCATCGACGTGCTGTCGGGAGGGCGGATGGTGCTGGGGCTGGGGTCAGGCGGGGTCTACAACGGCGATTTCGCGGTCGAAGGCGTGCGCGTGGAGGACCGGCGCGGCATCACTGACGAGCGGCTGGCGCTCGTGCGCAGGCTGCTCTCCGAGACGGACGTGACGCACCACGGGACGTTCCACGACTTCGAGCACGTGACGCTGGAGCCACGATCCGTTCAGCAGCCGCACCTGCCCATCTGGACGGGCGCGATGTGGAACGGCGCGTTCACCCGGCATACGCTGGAGCGGGCGGCGCGCTGGGCGGACGGGTTCCACCCCAACGGCATGACGCCGAAGGGCTATGCCGAGGGCAAGGCCGCCATCGAGGAGATGGCAGCCGCGTTCGGTCGCGACCCGGCGGCGTTCGAGTGGTCGTGCAATATGTACCTCTGCATGGGGCAGAGCAAGGACGACGCCTACCGGGAGGTGCAGGCCGCGATGCGGCACCGTTTCGGGGATGACGCATGGGAGATCGACCCGGCGACGCTCCCGCTCGGCACGCCTGCGGACTGCATCGAGACGCTCGAAGCGTTCGCCGACGCGGGCGTGACCCACTTCACCATGAACGCCCTGTGTGCGCCGGAGTCGCTGCTGCCGACCTACGAGCGGTTCGCCGCGGAGGTCATGCCGCACTTCGTGGGCTGAGGCAGCAGGCACCCCCGCTGAGGGCCCTCACCCGCGCGCTGAAGCGCGTTTCCCTCTCCCTCAGGAGAGGGGATCAGACGGGCGCCCACAAGGGGTGCCGCTACACCAGGCGCGCTGCCACCACGCCCCGCCGAGGGCCCTCACCCTCGCGCTGAAGCGCGTTTCCCTCTCCCTCAGGAGAGGGGATCAGGCACCCCGCCTCCACGCCTCACCCCCATCCCCGCATCAAGTGCGGGGCAGGCTCTAACCTACCCCCATCAAGGGGGAAGGGATCAGACGCCCGAGAGGATTTCGCGCGCTAAAGCGCGGGCTCCGCTCGAAATGACAACGAGCGGCTAGTAGGTGGCGGCGATGGCCTCCTTGAGGTTGTCGTGCGTCGTCCAGTCCGCGTCGGTCGGGATCATCGTCTGGCCGGGACGGACGCGGTAGGCATCAGGGCTGCGCGCCGAGGTAGGTTCGGCCCCTTCCCGGATGGCTGCGGCTGAGTGGAGGAGCATCCGCCGCATGGCGATGATGCCGATGTCCGTGACGCCCAGGTGCTCGCGCGTGCGGTCGGATATCTGCCCCATGCCTTCCTGCACGGAGAAGTCCTGCTCGCCGGTGCCCTTGATGCCCGTGAACGTGAGATGACGCTGCTCCTCGCGGTCGATGAGGTAGTCGTTGCGCATGTTGCGCACCGGCCAGTGGGAGCCGGGGATGGTCTGCGCGTGGACGCCCTGCCCCTTGCGGAGGTCGGCGACGTGCCTTCTCGACAGCGGCTTGCCGGTGGTGCTCCAGGTGAAGCACCAGCGGGCGGTAGTGACGTCGTCGACGGGGACGAACGCGTGCATCATCTTCTGGTCGCCGCCGCCGGGAGGGGCGGTGTAGAACGGCATCCAGAAGAGGTTGAAGCGCCAATAGTCCTGCGTCTCGTCGCCGGGGTACCTGCCGCCGATGATGAGGCCGAAGTCGGTCTCGAGCGCGCGCAGCTTGGGCGGGTTCACGCGCGTCCGGTACATCTTGGTCACGTCGCCGCTGTCCCTGCCCGCTTCCTGCCAGTCGCTGAGACGGCGGTGGGAGTCCATGGCGCTGTGGAGGTACACCGAGTGCACGGTGTCGATGCCGCCCTCGATGGCCTGCGCGTAATTGTTCTCCTGGAAGTTCCAGGAGACGTAGCGGTGGTCGTCGGGGACGCGCGTCCACTCGAACTCGGGCATAGGCTGCATGTGCTCCTTCGGCCCCATGTACGTCCAGAGGACGCCGCCGCGCTCCCTGACGGGGTACGCCCTCAGCTGGATCTTGTCCCTGAAGTTGCTGTCCGACGCCTCGGACGGCATGTCCGTGCACTTGCCGTCGACGTCGTACTTCCAGCCGTGGTAGGTGCAGCGGATGCCGTTCTCCTCGTTGCGCCCGAAGAAGAGGTCTGCATTGCGGTGCGCGCAGAGGCGGTCCACCAGTCCGACCTGCCCGACGCTGTTCCTGAAGGCGACGAGCCGCTCACCCAGCAGGGTGACACGGACGGGGTCGCCGTCGGCTTCGGGGATGTCTTCCGTCAGGAGGAACGGTATCCAGTAGCGGCGCATCAGCGCGCCCATCTCCGTTCCGGGACCGATGCGGGCCAACCGTTCGTTATCCAGTGCACTCAGCATGGCAACCTCCCGCTGAACGTCAGCGCTTCTCTCGATGCCGCGAGATTAGGACGATATGCCGCGCCGGTCAACTGCGGGGCCGGCGCTCACCCCCATCCTAACCTTCCCCCATCAAGGGGGAAGGGACCAGACCCCGCTCCGCACCACCCGGAGGGCCCTCACCCGCCGCGCAAGCGCGTCGACTTCTCCCAAGGGGAGAGGTGGGTTGCGAGGTCCTGCCTGCACCAGCCATACGCGACCGTGTGCGCTACGCGCACCTCTGGATTCCCGCCTTCGCGGGAATGACGGAAGCACGGCGGCGAGGTTCCTGCTCTCCGCGCGCGCTGAAGCGCGGGAACGACGGGGCTTGCTCTCTAGCGGCGGGCGGTGGAGTCAGGGCCCATGTAGATGCCGCGTTCCCACGTCCGCTTGAGCGGGTCCGACACATGCAACGTCATGCTGCCGATGCCCGCCAGCTCGAACTCCACCGTCTCTCCGTCCTGCAGGGGGCCGAGCCCCTCATGGTTCGTGCCGCAGCTGAGCACGTCGCCCGTGTTGAGCGTCATGATGCTCGTTGCGAACTCGATCAGCTCCGGCACCCGGTGCTCCATGTCGTCGGTGTTGTAGTCGTGGCGCAACTGGCCGTCGTTCCAGAATCGAACGTGCACGTCGTTCGGGTCGGCGATCTCGTCAGCCGTGACGATCACGGGGCCGAGCGGGCCGAAGGTGTCGAACGACTTACCCATCCAGCTGCCCGCGCGCCAGGTGCGGCGTCCCTCACCGCGCGCCGACACGTCGATCAGGCCGGTGTATCCGAAAATCGCGCTTGCGAAGTCTTCCCTGCTCACGTCCTTCGCCGGGCCCCTGGCAACGATGGCGAGTTCCGCCTCATGCTGGAAGACCCACGGGTCGGTCGTCGACGGCAGCACGATCGTATCGCCGGGGCCTATGACCGCATCCGGCGACTTCAGGAACATGTTGAGCGGGCGCGGCTCCCGTTCGGCGTGCTCCCAGTAGTTGCCGATGCAGCAGAGTATCTTGCTCGGCCTCGGCAGGGGCGCGCGCAGCCGGAACGAGCCGTCGGCGTGCGACGCCCCTCCTGCGATGATGCGCTCGAACGCGCCGCGCAGGCCTTCGAAGCCGTCGATGACCGCCTCCATGCGCGCCTGCGCCGGCAGCGCGGCCGCATCGCCGAGCGCGGACGTCAGTTCCGCGACGCCGCCGTCGACCACCGCCCCAAGACGCTGCTGACCGGGGGTGTCGCTCGTTTCGAACAGGCAGAGTTTCATCCTCTCTTCTCCTTACGGTTTCGTTCTCAGAACTATCGCATAACCAGTGCTCGTGCTGCCCTGCCTCACTGTTCACCCCCATCCTAACCTTCCCTCATCGAGGGGGAAGGGACCACAAAGGGCGCCCACAAGGGACGCCCCTACACCAGGCGAGATTGTGCGCTAGAGCGCGGGCCTTCGCAGGAATGATGTGGGGTTGCGCCCCGCGTCGGTCCACCCTCACCCGCCGCTGTCGCGCGGCGACCTCTCCCCCAAGGAGAGGTGAGGGAGACCGCCCGAGAGATGCTTCGACTACGCTTCAGGTTGCACCTTCAGCCCCGCTCAGCATGACAATGCCACACCGCTCCACCGCGTGACCTGCCCGGCGTCACTGCGTGCACGTAAGCGCACGTTGGATTCCCGCCGGTGCGGGAATGACGGAATCGTCACTCCTCGTGGGCGAAGGTGAGGCCGTAGACCCGTGCGGCGCCTGCGGAGAGCAGCGCCTGCGCAGCCGCCAGAAGCGTCGCGCCGGTGGTCGTGACGTCGTCCACGAGGACGACGGTCGCTCCGTCCACGCCGTCTGTGGGAGCGAACGCCTCGCGCACGTTCTTCAGGCGCTCGGCGCGGGATGACGTGTCGACCTGCGACGGCGTGTCCTTCGTGCGGCGCAGCGTACCGGTCGAGAGCGGAGCGTCCAACAGACGTGCAAGCTCCCGCGCCAGCAGCTCCGCCTGGTTGAATCCGCGCTCGCGCAAGCGCGCCGGGTGGAGCGGCACGGGCACGAGCGTGAACGGCGGCGGGACGGCGACCGCGAGCTCCCACGCCATCGGGCGCGCCATCTCCGGCACGAGGGAACGCAGACCGCGATACTTGAGGTGCTGCACGGCGGTACGCACAACGCCCTCGTAGGCGAACGGCGTCAGCACGTCGGCGAGCGGACCACTCTCGGGCGGAGGACTCGGCGGCGGACGCCTGGCCTTCGCGAGGCAGGCCACGCAGATGTATGCGCCGCTCCTGCCGCAGCCGACGCAGCGAACAGGGAACAGCACGTCGAGGCCAGAGCGCAGCAGGTTGGAAACGATGCCCATGGGAACCAGCACCCCCATCCTAACCTTCCCCCATCAAGGGGGAAGGGACCAACCAGCCCCATTCCCAGCCCACCCCGCCGTGTGCCCTGCCGGGCGCTCTGGATTCCAGCCTTCGCTGGAATGACGGGAAGGGAGGGGAGAGGGGAGCAAAGGTGGTAGGCTGGCCGCATGATACGGGCAGTGTTCTTCGATTTCTACGGCACGCTCGCCGACTGGCCCGCGGCGGAAGACCTGCAACAAGCTGCCGCCGCCGCCGAAGGCATCGCGATCGAGCGGTCCGCCGTAGCGAGCGCCTACCGCACAGCGAACGCGTACCTGGACGAGGAGAACGCGAAAGGCCACGTGCGGGAGCGGACGCAGGAGGAGCGCGACGCCGTCTTCGCAGAGTACGAGCGGCGGCTCCTCGCGGACGCGGGAGCGCCGGACGTGAGCCTCGACGTCGCAGCGCGCGTGTGGCGGCGCGTGCGCAGCGCGCCGGACGAGCTGCAGCTTCTCCCCGACGCGGAGTCCGCACTCGCCGACCTGCGTTCGCTGGAACTGACGCTGGGCGTCATCTCCAACATGGGGCTCGAACTCGACGGCCTCCTCGAACGGCTCGGCATCGCCGGGTACCTCCCGGTGCGCTCCTGCACCGCGAGCGCGGGCGTCAGCAAGCCGGACCCGCGCATCTTCCGGTTCGCACTCGCGCAAGCGGGAGCGCGCCCCGACGAGGCCATGCACATCGGCGACAGCATCCCGGCTGACGTGGAGGGCGCGCGCGGTGCGGGGATCGCGCCCGTGCTCGTGCAGCGCGCTCCGGGGCCACCCCCACCCGACGGCGTACGCGTGGTGGCATCGCTGACGGAAGCAGCTGCGCACGTGCGGTCGCTGGTGGGACAGCAGGGCTGACGTGAACCGCATCGTGCTCGGCGACAACATGGACGTGCTGCCGACCATCGAGGACGGCGCGGCGGCGCTCATCTACATCGACCCGCCCTTCAACACGGGCAGAGAGCAACGCCGCGAGCGTCTGCGGACGGTGCGCGACGACGACCACGGCGACCGCACGGGGTTCCAGGGCAAGCGCTACCGGACGGTGCGACTCGGCGCGCAGTCGTTCGACGATATCTTCGACGACTTCCTCGCGTTCCTGGAGCCACGGCTCGTGGAGGCGCACCGCATCCTCTCGCCAACGGGGTCGTTCTTCCTGCACATCGACTACCGCGAGGCGCACTACTGCAAGGTGCTGCTCGACGCGCTGTTCGGGCGCGACTGCTTCATGAACGAGATCATCTGGGCATACGACTACGGCGGGAGGCCGAAGTCCCGCTGGCCCGCGAAGCACGACACGCTGCTCTGGTACGCGAAGGACCCGGCGCGGTACACGTTCCACTACGACGAGATCGACCGCGTGCCGTACATGGCCCCCGGACTTGCGGGAGCGGAGAAGGCGGCGCGCGGGAAGACGCCCACCGACGTTTGGTGGCAGACCATCGTCCCCACGGTCGGGCGCGAGCGCACGGGCTATCCGACGCAGAAGCCGCTCGCCATCCTCAACCGCATCGTGCGGGTGCACTCGAACCCCGGCGACCTCGTGCTGGACTTCTTCGCGGGGTCGGGGACGACGGGCGAGGCAGCGGCGCGCAACGGCAGGCGCTACCTGCTCATCGACAGCAACCCGGAGGCGGTGCGCGTCATGGCGGAGCGGCTCGCATTCAGCGGGCCGGAGGTGGTGGGCAGTTGACACTTCCCCCTTACTCCAATACTGTTGCAGTAAGGAGCAGTCATGATTGTCAAGGTTACATCGAAACGACAGGTCACGTTCCCCGCGCGGGTACTGGACGCGCTCGGCGTGTCGCCCGGCGATCGGCTGGAGTTGATCGAGGGGCCGGACGGCTTCACTCTCAAGCCCAGACCCATCGACCTGTCCAAACTCGGGGGGCTGCGAGACAAGATAACTCCGGGCACTCCCACGTTCGACATACGACAGTTCCGGGACGAGGGGTATGACCCAGCGGCGTATCGGGATTGATACCTCCATCCTCGTGAGGCTGGTCACCGGAGACCCTCCCGACGCTTACGCCTACTGCGTGGAACGGTTGCACGCGCTCGCCACGGACGGCGCCGAGGTCTTTGCGTCGAACGAGGTCATCGGAGAGGCTTTCATGGCGGTGCGGCATCATTACGGAGTAACGAGCGCGGATGCGCGCGCTGAACTCTCCAATACGCTCAGGAGCGGCCTCGTCGCCCCGCTGAACGGGCCGGCCGTTCTCGAAGCCCTCGTCTCGTCCGGCGGTCCCGGGCTCTTCGACCGGCTCATCTCCAACGATTACTCACGGTCCGGCTTGGAGACACTCACACTGGACCGGCAGATGGCTTCGCTGTCCGGCGCGCAACTTCTCTAGGACAACGGGCGCACTCGGCATCGTCGCCGCGACAAGGACAACGAACGGGGCGGGCGCGATGCGCCCGCCCCGTCAACCCTCACCCCAGCCCCCATCCCCCAACCCACCCCGCCATGTGCCCTTGGCGGGGCACTCTCTGGGTTCCCGCCTACGCGGGAATGACGAAGGGGCGCGGGAATGACGAGAATGGGCTACGAGTGCTTCACGTTGTACTGCAGCGCGGTGTGGGTCGCGTTGGCGCGGTCACCGGAGCGTTCCGCGAACGCCACGCGCATGCTGACGACCATGACGTTCTGGCGCTTCTGGATGTCGCGCTCGGTCTCGATGAGCAACTCGCGCTTGAAGCCCTTGCGCCACTGCGTCCGGTTCACGAGCAGCAGACGGCCCGTGTCCGCGACGTTGCCGTCCGAGGTGAGCCTGCCGTCCGAGTCCGCGAGCCGCAGCTGTTCCGACACGATGACGGGCACGCCCTCGACCGCGCCCAACTGCCCGGTGAGCAGCGTCGCGCGCGGGCCGAGCTTGTCCAGCGTCTGGAAGCTCTCCACCGCCTGCATGGCGATGTACGTGCCCACGTCCGTGATGAACGCCAGTTCGGACGGGCGCACGCCGTACCTGCCCAGCATCCGCCGGAGCTGGTTGCACATGTCGACGGTCGGTCTGGCGTTGAAGTCGTTCCGCATCGCCGCGTTGTCGACCAGCGGCAGGTGCAGGAGGCCGTCGAACCCCAGCAGATAGTGCGCCTTGCCCGCCTCGGAGACGGCGAGGCTGCCGCCGTCGTGGTTGATGTTGGAAGAGGTGGACACGTCGGCGTTCAGGAGCACGTCGTCCAGCACCTGCGCCGCGTTGCGGATCAGCGTGCCCCGCACCTCGGCCATCATCGCGATGACGGCGTCCTCGTCCAGCTCGTACGCCCACGGCACCATGCCGACGAGCTCGTACGCCGTGAGCGTCTGCTTGGCGGTCTTCAGGTCCGTGGCGGTCGTGGCCGTGTTCGCCGTGCCCGGGTACCAGTTGACGTCGCCCAGCTGCAGCGGCACGTCGAACGGGTTGGACGGCATCGTCACCGTCTCGAAGAGTGACGCGACCGCCGTCTCGAGGTTCACGTCCGCCCAGAGCTGGCGGGCCTCCTCCTGCGGGACCAGCTCGTCGCCCGCGCCCGCGGTCGTGGAGTCCATCGCCTTGGCGACGCTCTCCTGCCACGCGCGGAGCGAGCGGGGGTCGTAGTCCTGCGGGCGCGCCTGCTGCGCCGCGAGCAGGCTCCGCATCACGGCGAGGTCCACGAGGTCGAAGCCGTCGAGCTTCCCGCCGCGCACGCGGACGCGGTCGTTCGAGGCCCGGCCCAGCAGCGCGTCGCGCCGCGCCGAGCGGTCGTGCTCCAGTACGGAGCGCACCTCGCCCGCAAGCCGCTCCTGCTCCTCGCGCATGAGCGTCAGCTCCCTCGTGACCGGGCCGAGCCGCTCACGCACGAACTCCTGGGTCTCCACTATCTCTTTCTGCATCTCGTCTATCGCAGACATGCTCTCCTCCTGTTGTTGGATCAGTTCTCCTGTTCGATGACCGGCGCGGCCTCTATGGCCACGGCCAGCGCTTCGCCGAACCTGCGCGCCGACGACGCCAGCGTGTCCCGCTCCGTGCGGGTCAGTCCGTCCGGCGCCGCGCGGGCCGACTCACGCATGAGCCGCGCTCCGCTCTCAAGCGCCCCGGCGGCATCCGGCGCAACCCGGCAGAGGACATCCACCAGCCGCGCCGCCTGCAACGCCACGCGCACCACCTGTGCTATACGCATCGCTCTCCTCCTTTCCCGGCCCCACGGGCCGTTTAGTTGTTGTTAACCCTCACCCACGCACTTCAGTGCGCTCCCTCTCCCAGAGGGCGAGGGGAGCAGGGGTGTCACCACTCCCTACACCCTAGGGATGCGAGGTTCCTGCCTCCGCAGGAACGACGGGGCGGAGCCCCGTTCCCTTCATCGCCCATGTGCGCTCCGCGCACCTCTGGATTCCCGCCTTCGCGGGAATGACGGGGGCTGCGCCCCGCGTCTGCAGGGCCCTCACCCTCGCGCTGACGCGCGTTTCCCTCTCCCAGGGGGCGAGGGGAGTCCCGAGCTGCGCTCGGAGTGACAACCCCTACACCTCCCTGCCGGTTCACCCTCACCCCAACCCTCTCCCCTCGAGGGAGAGGGGGTCAGGCGATCCCCGCCCCCGCCCGTGTGCGCTCCGCTGTCGCGCACCTCTGGATTCCCGCCTGCGCGGGAATGACGGGGATTACGCCGACACCAAGCCGCGGAGACGGCGGAGTTCGCTGAGCACGCGCTGGGCGTCCTCCGGCGCGATGGGGGACGGCGGGAGGTCGAACGTGAACAGCGGACGCAGCCTCGGCGCCTCGAGTCCGCCCTCGAGCGCCTTCGCCAGCGCGTGCGGGTTCGCGGGCACGGGCACCGCGCTCAGCTCCAGCAGCTCCTGCCTCGTGTACTCGACGCCGTCCACCGAGCCGTCGCGAGCCTTGCGGAACGAGAACTCCCTGGCGCGGAAGCCGACGCTTACGGCGCGTAAGAACCGCTGCCGGTAGAGCAGCTCCACCTCCTGGGCGAAGGCCGTGGGCGCGAACTCCACGGTCGCCAGCAGCTTCGCGCCGTCCACGCCCACCCAAGAACTGCGCCCGATAGGCGTACGGGTGTAGTCGTGCGCCCACAGGAAGACGGGGTTGTGCTTGTAGGCGTCCAGGTCCCAGCCGCCGGCGCGCACGACGTCGCCCAGGCGGTCGGGGGACTCATCCGACGCCACAACGGTCAGCGGGCGGTCGTCGTTGGGCGCGACGGCGCGGCACACCGAGAACCGCTGCACCACCGGCGCGTCGGCCAGCCCCCGCCGGTACGCTTCCAGCGACTCCAGCAGCCGTTCCCGTTCCCAACGCTCGCGGTCACTCAGCCCTTCGCTCACCTCGTAGGACACCATCTCTGCGCCTCCTCTGTCGGTCCGCCTCCGAGAGCGTTTCGGGAAACAAAAAAGCCCCGGCCCTTTCTCAAGGCCGGGGCTCGTCCCCGTGCTGCGTCTCATTCCGGCGAACTTCGGTTGTTGGGATCAGGTTACCGCACTATCGTCAACTGCGAAACCGGCCGGTGTCACTAATCTGACTTCGTGATAACTCTCACCCCCAGCCCCTCTCCCAGGAGGCGAGGGGAGCCCGAGAGATGCTTCGACTTCGCTCAGCATGACAGCCACGCCCACCCTCCGAGGGCCTTCACCCACGCGCTGAAGCG
This sequence comes from Dehalococcoidia bacterium, assembly GCA_965206315.1. Lineage (GTDB taxonomy): Bacteria > Chloroflexota > Dehalococcoidia > Lucifugimonadales > Australimonadaceae > Bin16. The sequence goes on along the minus strand of OZ242210.1, from coordinate 1,449,428 downwards.
CGTTGCCCTCTCCCTCAGGAGAGGGGAGCAACCGCGAGGCGGGTGTAGACCGCGCCGGTGGGGAGCAGGTCGCTGTGGTAGAGGCCAACCTCCTCGACCGCGAGGGGGATGGGGCGGACATCGAGCGCCGCGACCGACTCGCGCAGGGCCTGCGACTCGTCGCGGGGCAGTCGCGCGTTGACCCGTGCGAGCGTGACGTGCGGTGCGAAGCTGCGCTCCTCATTCGGGATGCCCGCTGCGGCGAGCGCATTCTCTAAGTTATCGCGCAGGCCGGTCAGTGCGTCGACCGCGCCGCCGACGCCCACCCACAGCACGCGAGGCGCCCCACGCTCGGGAAAGACGCCCGCGTCCGCCAGCGACAACTCGAATGGCGCGACGCCATCTGCGGCGCGAACGACCGCCTCACCGAGCGCGGGGGCTGCGTCCGGCGGCGTGCTGCCGATAAACCGCAACGTCAGGTGCGCGCCGTCAACGTTCGCCCATCGCGTGCCGTGCGGCGCGAACGCCCGCATCGCGTCGGCGGCACGCCGCAACTCGGCGCGGACCTCGTCCGGGAAGGCGAGCGCGACGAACAGGCGGAGGTTGCGCTCAACCAACGGACGCCTCGCTGAACAGTGCAAGCATCTCACGTTGTGTCTCAGTGAGTGGGAAGGAGGGATTGCGCCGCGGGTAGATCTCGGCAGCATCCCAGAATTCACGTCTGACGCTGGTGGCGTAAGGATCAATCTTGGAGGTGAGTTTCCGTAGCAGAAGGGAAGCATCGAAGAGGTACACCGCTTCGATTACCCAAGGGCGAGTCTTGCCGCGAGACGTTGCCGCCGCACTCCTCGGGCCGGTCAGCACGAGATAGAAGTCCAGCGCACTGCCACTATCCATCGCCAACGTGCCCTCATCCTTCGTGTAGTACTTGATATTCACGGCCTTGCCTGAGAGTGGACCACTGACGAAGCGCCCGTCGCTGCCCCTCTGTGCGGCTGAGTCATGCAGTTCGATGCCGAATATCTCCGATGCAATGAACTCTCCGAAGTGGCCCGTAGTCGTGGGGCGGCCAATCACCTCAGCAATCCTGCCGTCGGCATAGTTCTTCTGCCGTACAAGCTCAGCGAGGTGTTGCATCTGTTCCAAGTTGCTCATACCGCCTCCTCCCGTTCCGCCCTGGCGCGGGCGATCACCTCGCCGAGGCGGCTGTACCAGCCCGCGATGTCGTCCAGCGAGTAGGTGGCGTTCGCTGGACTGGGGTTCGGCGCGACGAACACGCGGCTGTCGCCGAGCCGCTCCGGCTGCTCGCCAAGCGCGACGTCGTCCTGCTTGCGTCCCTCCGCGTACTGCAGGAACCATTTATAGCCGGTGATGCCGTTGAAACAGACCACGAGCGGAGCAGCCTCCAAGAGCTTCTCGCGCGTCAGCGGCGCCCACGCGCGGAAGTCGGTCGCGCGCAGGCTGGACGCGCTGTTGCTCGCGCGCTTCACCACGTCCGTGAAGCCGATGGCGCGATGCTCGAACAGCCATGCTTCGTCGCCGGGGCCGAGGTCATTTCTCTCTCCGATACCGGAGCGGTTGAGCGCGCCCCAGAACCGGTTCTGCGGGGTCGCGAAGTACTTGCCCACCGACGCGGAGTACGCTCCGGGGTTGATGCCGACGAACACGAGGTCGAGGCCGGGCCGCAGGTAGTCGGGCAGCGTCGGCGCGTCAGTCATCGGCGAGCCCCAGCAGGCGCGCGGCGTTGCCGCCGAGCACCGCCTGTGCTGTTGCGGCATCGAGCGTGCTGCGCGCCTGGTCCGCGACCCGCGATGCCGGCAGCAGGGGATAGTCCGAGCCGAACAGGACGTGTTCCGCGCCCACGGCACGCACGGCGACGTCGAACACCTCCGCGTCGTAGAGGAACGGCGACACCGCGCTGTCGAACCAAGTGTTGGCGAGCGCCGCGCGCACCTCGGGCATGAGCGCGTAGAACGGCAACCCGCCGCCCCAGTGCGGGAACACCCAGCGCGCATCGGGGAAGCGTTCCGCGATCGCGAGCAGCCGCTCGGGGGTCGTCGGGCCCTTGCCGGGGTAGACGTGGCCGACCGGCTCCGAGCCGTGGACGTTGATGAGCAGTCCGCGCTCCACCGCGAACCGCACCAGCGGCTCGACGGAGTCGTCCGTCGCGAGGTCGATCCCTTGCAGGGCGGGGTGCAGCTCGCCGATGCCGACGGCGCCCGCGTCGACGCAGCGCTCCGCCTCGCGCAGGGCGTCGTCTCCCCAGCCGGGGTGCACGGAGCAGAAAGCGGCGATGCGCTCCGGGTAACGCGCTGCCGCGTCCAGCAGGCAGTCGTTCGCCTCGCGCGCGACGTCGCGGTCGCACCAGCCGAAGCCGAGCACGACGGAGAAGTCGACGCCGCTCTCGTCCATCGCGGCGATGAGGTCTTCCGCGGTGGCCATCCTGCCGCCCGAGCCGAAGAGCGCGGCGAACGTGGCGTCGCGCGCGGCTATCTCCGCGCGCCGCTCGTTGAAAGAGGCGGGCAGCAGGTGCGTATGGAAGTCAACGATCACGAGGCCCCTCGCGCCGGTTGTCTGCTTCAAGGGAGCGGTCTGAGCGAGCGTACGTCCCCCGAGAGATACTTTGACTCCGCTGCGCTTCGCTCAGCATGACAATACTCCACCCCCTCCACGCCCCTTGTGCGCTGCTGCGCACGTGTGGCCTGAGGGCCACTTGGGATTCCCGCCGGTGGCGCGCTAAAGCGCGGGAATGACGGGCATGGTTGACATACTTGGTCTGTACCTAGTTCTCAGAGCCGGGCTCCTCGCCTTCCTCGAACGCGCTGCCGGAGAACACGCCGACCTCCCGCCCCTGGTGGACGTGCACGACGAAGTCGTCCCGTTCGAGGCCGATGGCGTCGAGCAGCTCGTCGTCCAGGTCGGCGATGATGTCCTGTATCTCGTCGGTGGTGTAGCGCTCGGAGACGCACAGGGTGGCGTGGATGATGCGCCCGTAGAAGTGCACGTCGAAACGCCCCTGCGGCTGGGGCTGGTCGTCCTCGTAGAGTGTGTACACCTCAGAGAACGGCGTACGACACTCGCGTTCGAAGCGGATCATGGGTTCTCCTTTGACTCGGCCTGCGCCTTACGGGGGAAGAAGCGCTGCTCAGGGGCGCACCTGTCCGTCGCCCAGCGCTATCCACTTGTAACTGGTCAGCTCGCGCAGGCCCATCGGCCCGCGAGCGTGCAGCTTGTTCGTGCTGATCGCGACCTCCGACCCCAGCCCGAGCTGGGCGCCGTCGTTGAAGCGGGTGCTCGCGTTCACGAGCACGACCGACGCCTCCACGGCATCGGTGAACCGCATCGCGGCGCTGTAGTCCTCCGTAACGATAGCCTCGGTGTGCCCGGAGCCGAACTCGTCGATGTGCTCCAGCGCGTCGTCGAGCGAGTCCACCACCTTCACCGACATCGTGAGCGAGAGGAACTCCTGCCCGAAGTCGTCCGGCCCGGCGGCGCGCACCTGCGACTCCTGCACCGGCCCGATGAGCGACAGCGCCCGCTGGTCGCACCGCAACTCGACGCCCGCCTCCGTCAGCCGGGACGCGGCGCCGGGCAGCAGCGCCGGGGCAGCCGATGCGTGCACGAGCAGCGTGTCCAGCGCGTTGCACACGTCCGGCCGCTGCGTCTTGGCGTTGTAGATGATGCCGGACGCCTTCTCGAGGTCCGCGCCGGCGTCCACGTACACGTGCACGACGCCGACGCCGCCGGTGATGGCGGGGACGGTCGCGTTGTCGCGGACGTACTTGATGAGCGTTTCGCCGCCACGAGGGATGAACAGGTCCAGGTAGTCGTTGAGCCGGATCATCTGGTCGACGATGGCCCGGTCCGTGTCGGTGACGAACTGCACGGCCTCCGGCACGGCGTCCTCAGCCGCGAGCGCGTCCTTCACCAGCGCGGCGACCGCGGTGTTGGTGTGGACGGCCTCCTTGCCGCCGCGCAGCACGACCGCGTTGCCGGACTTCAGGCAGAGCGACACGATGTCCGTCGTCACGTTCGGACGGGCCTCGTACACGCAGCCGATGACGCCCAGCGGCACCCTGCGCCGCTCCACGCGTATCCCGTTCGGCAGCGTGCGGGAGTCGAAACGCTCCCCTACCGGGTCGGGCAGCAGCGCGACGCCGCGCACGTCGTTCGCCATCCCGCTCACGCGCTGCTCGTTCAGCAGCAGCCGCCCCATCAGCGCCTCGCTCAGCCCAGACTCGCGTCCGGCCTCGAGGTCGCGCGCGTTCGCCTCCAGGATGGTGGGGCAGTTCGCTTCGAGGGCGTCGGCGATGGCGCGCAGCGCGTCGTTCTTCCGCTCGGTGGAGAGCATGCGCACGCGCTTCGACGCCTCACGCGCCGCCTGCGCCTTCGTGATCAGTTCAGAGGTTGCCGTTTCGGTTGCCATGCGTTCTCCCTCGTACCTCAGACGACGACCATGTTGTTGCGGTGTACGGCTTCGTCGCCGTTGTGGTGGCCGAGCAACTCCATGATCCGGTCGGAGCGTTCACCCGCGATCTTCCGCATCTCCGACGAGTCGTAGTTCGCTATCCCATAGGCGAGGCGCGAGCCGCTCACGGAGAGGACCTCCACCACGTCGCCCCGCACGAAACGCCCGTTCACCTCGCGGATGCCCGCCGGCAGCAGGCTGCGCGACTGCTCACGGAGAGCACGCACCGCTCCGTCGTCCACGACGAGGCCCGCGTCCTTCTTCGTCATGCCGCTCAGCAACCAGCGCTTCCTGCTCTCCACGACGGACCCTCTTGCAGGGAAGAACGTGCCATTGGTCAACTCGCCGCATGCGGCTTCCCGCACGACCGACGGGTCTCCGCCGAGGCCGAACACCACCGCGACGCCTATGCCCGTGGCGTGCTGCGCAGCGAGGAGCTTGGAAGCCATCCCCCCGCGGGTCGCGGTGCTCGTGTGCACCTCCGCCAGGGACATGATGGCGTCGTCTATCCGGTCGACCCGGGGTATGAGTTCCGCCGTGGGGTCGCGGTTCGGGTCGGCAGTGAACAGCCCGCCGGTGTCCGTCAGCATGAGCAGCAGGTCGGCGTCGATCACGTTCGCCACGATGGCGGAGAGCGTGTCGTTGTCGCCGAAGCGCTGGCCGTTGATCTCCTTCGTGTCGACCACGTCGTTCTCGTTCACGATGGGCACGACGCCGCGCTCCAGCAGCCCGTTGAGCGTGTTGCGCACGTTCAGGTAACCCACGCGGTCGTCCACGTCCCGCGCGATGAGGAGCGTCTGGGCGACGACGATCCCGCGCCGCGAGAAGAGCTCCTGGTAAGCGTGCATGAGGCGGCTCTGGCCGATGGCCGCCAGCATCTGGCTCGCAGCGACGCTCTTCCCCTGCACGACACCGGGCGCGGCCTCGTGCCCCGCCGCGATGGCGCCCGAGGTGACGAGCACCACCTGCGCTCCCATCTCCACCACGTCCGCGATCTGGTCGACCAGCGACTCCATGACGGAGCGGTCCAGGTGCGCGGTCTTGCGGGTGAGCACGTTCGTGCCGGCCTTGACCACGATCCGCCGGTAGCGCAACTGGGCCTCGCCCTGCTCGCCGGTGTCCGATTGTGCCGTCCGGAGTGCCATGCTGCGTTCTCGATACCGTGCCGAGGCTGAAGGCCGTGCGAACCACGCCCGTGAGCATTGTACCGTATGCCTCTGCGACGGCAGGGCACGAAGCAACGCGTGCTACCTGACCTCCAGCGTCAACTCCAGCAGGAGACACGGCTCGCCCCACTGCTCCCTGTCGTCGAGCGACCACTCCGCCGACGAGCCGGACGGACGCAGGCGCAGCCCCTCGTCTCCGCCGTACACCAGCACCACGACGCCGTCCCCGGAGTCCGACACCTTCGCCGCCATCGCCGGAACCGGCACCCCGCCCGACCAGCCGACCACGTCACAGGGGCCCTCCCAGCCGTCAGGCCGGAACGCGGACTCGACCCACTTCACCTCGTAGGACGGCTCCAGCGCCTCGAACATGCGCGTGACCGAGAGGTCGCAGTTCTCCCCGGCCTCGACGTCTACCTCGACGTACTCCATGCGCGCAGTCTACCGGCAACTACGCGTAGAGCGCATACGCAGCGGACGACGGCTCGCTTCCCAGTCCCTGTTCCGCCGCCCTGCGCCACAGGGATGCCGACGCCTCATGCAGCGGCATGCGCAGCCCGTCGCGCCTCGCCTCCGCGAGTAGCGGCTCACAGCAGGCGACGTAGTCGTTCACCGACGGCCCCAGGTCTCCGGACGCTCCGCCGAAGACGACCCGCCCGATGCGCTCCAGCCGCGCCGATGCCCCGGACGCCGTGCGCATCACTTCGTACATCGCCTGAGCGTCCATCCCCAGTTTCGCGGTCAGCGCGAACGCCTCGAACACACCGACCTCGTACATAGCGGCTGTCATGCGGTCGAGCGCATCGTAGCCGCCGTCGTGCGGCGGGACGTCCGCGTCGGAAGGCAGCAACTCTCCCGCAACCTCGACGCCCGCGATGGGCTCCAGCGCCTTGATCGCCTCAGGCGGGTCGGCACTGGCCAACCCCTGTTCGGCGGCGTAGAGCCACGAATCGCGCGCGGCGTTCCGCAACGGCAACTCCAGCCCCGCCTGCCCGATCATCCACTCCATCAGGTCCTGGTCCTTGATGTTCGTGGAGACGTAGGACGTCTGCTCGAACGAGCGGTCGAGTATCTTCGGCAGGATGCGCTCCAGCTGGCGGCTCACCGACGCGCCCTTGCGCATGACGTGGAAGAGCAGCCCGCAGTCCAGTCCCTGCTTCGCACCGAGCACGAACGTCTCCAGCACGCCCAGCTGGTTGATGTCCTTCACCATGTTGTTGAGCAGCTTGGCCATGTTGCCGCTGCCGACCGGCCCCATGAACCGCGCGTTCGTCGACACCGCATCGAGCGCGGGACGGGTGCGCTCGAACGCGGCGGCGTCTCCCCCGACCATCACCGTCAGCCTGCCGCCCCAAGCCACGTCGCCCGTCCCCGACACCGGCGCATCGAGGTACGTCACGCCCCGCGCCGCGCACGCCTCCTCCATCTGCCGCGCGAACTCCGGGTGGACGGTCGAGTGGTCCAGCACGATCGTTCCCGGCTCGGCGCCCGCCAGCACGCCGTTCTCACCGCACAGCACCGACTCCACGACCGCGTCGCCCACGAGGCACAGCCCGACTACCTCCGCGCCGCGAGCCGCATCCGCGGGCGAACCCCCGGGCATCGCGCCCATCCCTGCGAGCTCCTGCACCTTGCCCTGGCTGCGGTTGACGACCGTGACGTTGTGTCCTGCCTTGAGCAGGTTCACCGCCATCGGTTTGCCCATCATGCCGATCCCCACGAACCCGATATCCATCCTGCCCTCCTGTGGGCTGCGTGCTAGTAGTCGAAACGCACGCTGTAGAGGTCTTCGATCCGCCCGTCGTCCGTGAACCGCCAGACGCCGATGTGGCCGCGCCTCAGGTCGCCGTTGCCGTCCCAGTCCATGGTCGTGGCGGCCCCCTCGTAGTCCACCTCTCCCCCTTCGCGGAGGATGCGCAACCCTTCCGCCACTCCCGCAGCCGTCGGCGCTATCACCGTACCCGGCCCGCTGCCGACGCCGCGCAGCCGGTCGCGGATGGCGGCCCCATCGACGCTTCCCGCGGCCTGCGCCGCCAGCGCGAGAGCGATCGTGGCGTCGTACGTCTCCCGCACGTAGGCGTACTCGGGAGGCTTGCCGTACTCGGCGACGAACGCTGCGTCCCACTCGGCCAGGGCCGCACTCTCCGGCGCAGCCGCCCCTGCCGTGCCGTGCGCACCCGCGAGAGCGTCACCGGCAGCGGCGCCCAGGGCGGGACTTTTCAGAGCGTCGCCCAGCATGAACCGGCCGTACAGGCCGCTCTCGACAGCCTCGCGGACGACGACCGCCGCCTCCGCCTCGAACGTGAGCACAACGAGCGCCTCAGCGCCCCCGCTCGCCGTCTCCCGCAATTCAGGAAGGAACGTCGTCTGCCCCGGCGGAAGGACGACGGCCCGCAGCGCTCCCGTCCACGCCGCGGCGAACGACTCGTAGAGGCCGCGCCCCCAGGCGTCGTCCCGGTAGACGAGGCCGACGTTCGTGAAGCCGAGATCGCGTGTGACCTGCGCCAGCACGGGTCCCTGCGCGCTGTCGGACAGAGCGGTGCGGAAGAAGAAATCACTGTCCGCCGCGTTCGTGAGAAGCGGGGAGCTGGCCGACGGGCTGATCACCGGTATGCCCGCCGGACCGGCCACCTGTTCCACCACGGGCAGCGAGTTTGCGCTGGAGTTGGGGCCGACGAGGGCGTGAACGCCATCTTCCTCGATCATGCGCCGGGCTTCCTCCACCGCTACCGCAGGGTCGCGGGTGGAGTCCCGCGTCACCGTCTCGACGGGGCGTCCGAGCACTCCCCCGGCGGCGTTGATCTGCTGCACCGCCAGGTCGAACGCGCGCTCCCTGTCGCGCGCCTTCTCCGTCGAGCCCTCGCTGTAGTCCAGCAGCAGCCCGATCTTGAGCGTCTGTGGACCGTCGCCGCAGGCCAGGGCTGACCCCAGCAGAAGCGCACAGACCAGGACCGCGCGGGCTGCGGTTGACGTGAACGTAGCCATGCCACCTCGGAGAGCCGCCCCTGGCGGCAGCCTCGCGAGTATAACAATCCACCTTGATCCCCCGGCCATCGCATCCATCCGCTATCATGGGCAGGATACGCCCGGCGCGACACTCCACAGGCGCAACTCGGAGGAGCAACAGATGCAGTACCGCAGACTCGGCGACACGGACCTCAACGTATCCGTCATAGGACTCGGGACCAACAACTTCGGCAACCCCTCCCGCATCAGCGACCACGCGGACAGCAAGCGCGTGCTCGACAAGTGCCGGGACGTGGGCATCAACCTCATCGACACCGCCAACATCTACGGCGGCGGCCAGAGCGAGGTCCACATCGGCGAAGCGCTGCGCGGCCAGCGGAACGACTTCCTCATCGCCACCAAGTTCAACCTCAACAACCTGGACGGCGAGTCGCCCCGCGACCGCATCATGAAGAACGTCGAGGAGAGCCTCACCAAGCTCCAGACCGACGTCATCGACCTCTACCAGATCCATTTCATCCCGTACGGCGTCCCGCACGAGGAGTACCTGGAGCCGCTGAACGACCTCGTCAAGGAGGGCAAGGTGCGGTACGTCGGCGAGTGCAACTACTCCGGCTGGCGCCACGCCGACGCCAACCGCGCCGCCGACGAGCGCGGCTTCGCGCCGTTCGTCTCCTCCCAGAACAACTACAGCCTCATGCACCGGCAGGTCGAGCTCGAACTGCTCCCCTACTGCACGGAGCACAACATCGGCTTCCTGCCCTACTTCCCGCTCGCGGGCGGATGGCTCACGGGCAAGTACGCGGCGGGCGCGGAGGTGCCCGGCAGCGCGAGGCGCATGGTCGGCCAGCTGCAGGGCGACGAGCGCGCACGCGACGTGCTCGCGCGCCTCGACGCCTACGCGAACGAGAACGGCCACACGGTCCTCGACCTCGCGTTCGCGTGGCTCCTCGCGCACCCGGCCGTCAGTTCCGTCATAGCGGGAGCAATGACCGAGGAGCAGGTGGTGGCCAACGCCGCCACGTCGGACTGGATGCTCTCACCCGAGGAGCGCGACGCCGTAGACGCCATCGCAGCATGGGACGGCACGGACGAGGAGGTCGAGCGCTTCGGCATGGGGGCGGACGTCCCGCAGGCCCCCATCAGGTAGGGGACAGACCGCCTCAGGACGGCCTGCGCAGGCGCAGGGCGGTCGTCATCACCCACGTCATCGTCGTGACGAAGAGGCTGCGCTGGAACAGCCCCCGCTTGCGGAGCCACGTGCGCGAGTAGTACGGCAGCGTAAGGATGCAGGTCGCGGCGAACATGCCGTAGGAGAACCACCTCCACCACCCGCACCACGCCGGACGCTCCTTCAGCGCCCGGGGCGACAGCGCCATGAGCAGGCCGATGCTGGACAGCGTCATCCCGCCCGCGATGTTGTGGGCGCTGTTCTCCGTGATGCCCGGCACCACCTGCCGCTCGCTGCGCGTGGGGTACTTTGCCGCAAGGACCGCCCCGAGTCCGTACGTCGCCACGAGGCCCCAGAGGATGCGTCCGCGCTTCCCCCCTCTCGCCTCATGGTGCAGCAGCGGGCCCAGCCCCTGCACGAGCACGCCGTAACCCGCGAACGCGGCGTTCATCAGCCTGGCGCTCGACGTGCCCCGCGCGGCGAGCCGGCTCATCGTGTGCTGCGTCGAGCTGTAACCGGGCGGGGCATTGCGCATCGCCCGCGCCGTGACCGACGTGTAGTAGAGCGGCGCGAATGCCGCCATCGAGGCCAATCGATACCGTATCGAGCGGGACAGCCTCATCCCGTTACTCCTGACGTGATCGCTATCGCCGCGGCGATCAACACTATCCCCAACGCGATGCGCCGGAACACCAGCGCCGGAATACGGCTGGAGAGCCATATGCCGCCGAAAACGCCCGCGGCCCCCGCGGGCAGGAGCACCGCCGCCAGCTGTACCGATTCGAGCGTGAGGACGCCCGCCACGGCATAGCTCGGGAACGCCGAGAGCGATACCCCCGCCAGATAATAGATGATATCCGCGCGGAACTGTCGCTGTTCGACACCTTGGTTCGCGAAGAAGAGGATGACGGGAGCGCCGGCGAGGCCGGTCGCCCCCGTGAGCAGCCCGCTCGCCGCGCCGACCGGTATCGAGGCGAGACGCTGGTTGCGCGCCGTGCGCTGCAACCCGAGCAGCAAGGCCAACGCCACCGTGCCCGTCACCACCCCCAGGATGATCTTGATCTGCGGCGCGTCGAGCCGCGTCAGGATGAACGTTCCGATCGGGGTGCAGACGACGCCGGCGAGCATCATCGGCCATATGCGCGCGATGCTGAACTCACGCCGCGTGTGCACCATCAGCGGGAAGTTCAGTGTCGTACCGACGATCAGCAGAACGGGGATCACGAGTTTCGGGTCGAGGTACGAGGCCATGATGGGCGCGGAGATGACGACGAAGCCGAACCCGGTTGCTCCCTGGGTGAGCGAGGCGAACACCACCGTGACGGCGGAACCGATGACGAACGGCAGGTCGGGCATGAGCGGGCGCGGGTGCCCTAGTCCACCGGGATGAACGGCGCGGTCGAGCCGTCGAACAGCAGGCTGCTCGGCAGTATCCTGCTCACCTCGTCTATCGTCCACTTCCCCTTGGTGCGCCAGTCCTTGTTGACCGTCCGCACCTCGGTGGGGTGCGCGTAGAACCCGTACTTGCCGCTCCCGGCGCGGAACACGCAGCCGTTCACGTGCGCCGCCGCGTCGCTCGCGAGCCACACCACGATGGGGGAGACGTGTTCGCCGCCCGGACGGTTCGCCGCGAGTTCGTCGCCCGCCTTCTTCGCCGGGATGCCGGCCTCGGCAAGCACCTGCGGATGGTTGTAGTTGATGAACCCGCGCGTCTGCGCCATCGGCGCGATCGCGTTCACCGTGATGTTGTGGTAGCGCAGCTCGAACGCGAGGTTCCACGTGAGGCTCACGATGCCGCCCTTCGCCGCGCCGTATGCCGCGCGCCCCTCCGGGTTGCGCCACTGGCTCGACGCCGTATTGATGATGCGGCCCGAGCGCTGCTCCATCAGCAGCGGCACGGCGTGGTGACAGGTGTTGAACGTCCCTTTCAGGTGCGTCCCCACCACTGCCGCGAAGTCCTCCGGCGTTATCTGGTGGAAGAGGCCCTCGCGCGCGATGCCTGCGTTGTTCACGAGGATGTCCAGCTGCCCGTACGCGTCGAGCGCGGTCCTGACGATCTGCCCGGCTTCCTCGTAGTCCGCGACCGAGTTGTAGTTCGCAACGGCCTCGCCGCCGTTCTCCCTGATGAACGCCACTGTGTCGTCGGCAGGGGCGCTGCTTCCGCCCGCGCCCGTCCGCTCGACACCCGGGTCGTTGACCACCACCTTCGCGCCCTCGGCGGCCAGCGCGATGGCGTGCGCCCTGCCGATGCCCCGGCCGGAGCCGGTCACGATGGCCACCTTCCCCGCGAGCCTCGTCCCTCTCGGCGGTATGTACTCGTCTGCCATAGCGCTTCTCCTCCGCTTACGGGATGAACGGGGCCTTCGTCTCGCCCAGCAACACCGTCGACGGCAGCACTTCGTCGAGTTCGTCGAGCGTCCACGGGTCGCCGTTGCCGGCCTCCCGGTACAGTGTTCGCACCTCCGTCGGATGGCTGTAACGCCCGATCTTGCCGGACCCCGCTCTGAACACGATCCCGTTGACCCCTGCCGCCTCGTCCGAAGCGAGCCAGACGATCAGCGGCGAGACGAACTCCGGCCCTGCACGGTTGTCGCCCTGCTCCGCCGGGTTCTTCTTCCGGTCCAGCCCGGCGTCCGCCAGCATGTTCCGGTAGGTGTCGTCGCCGAAGCTCCGCGTCGCCGCCATCGGCGCGAGCGCGTTCACGGTGATGTTGTGGTTTCGCAGCTCGAACGCCAGTCCCCACGTGAGCGACACGATGGCGCCCTTCGCCGCGCCGTAGTTCCCGCGCCCTTCCGGGTTGCGCCACTGGCTGGACGCGGTGTTGATGATGCGCCCGTAGCGCTGCTCCATCATCACCTTCACGGCGTGGTGGCAGGTGTTGAACGTCCCGAACAGGTGCACGTTCATCAGCCCGTCCCACTCCTGTTCGGTCAGCTGGTGGAAGAGCCGGTACTGGAACGTCCCCGCGTTGTTGACCAGGATGTCCAGCCGACCGAAGTTGTCGACAGCGGTCTTGATGAGGTTGCCCGCCGCCTCGTAGTCTGAGATGTCGTCGTAGCTCGCAACGGCCTCGCCGCCGTTCTCGCGTATCGCCGCGACCGCCTCGTCCGCCGGAGCGCGCGTGCCGCCGGAGCCGTCGCGTTCGACGCCGATATCGTTCACGACGACGCTCGCCCCCTCCTCCGCGAGCGCCATCGCGTGGGCGCGTCCGATGCCCCGTCCCGAGCCCGTGACGACCGCCACTCTCCCCTTGAGCAGGTCTCCCATTGCCACGCCTCCAGCCCCTTGCGAGTTGGCGGAGAGTATAACGCGGGTTCGGCGCCGGAGGGCGTGTCAATCGAGTTCAGCGGGGCTATCATCCCGCCATGGGATGCCGCATCGAAACCCTGATGGTCGCCTGGGACGAAGAAGCCCACCGGCTGGTTACGACGGGGAGCGATACGCTCGGCTTCCGCGAGTTCGCGGCCCGCGCCGGTATCGAAAGCGACCGCGACCTGTGGCGCGTGATAGACGCCTTCTGCGAGGCGCGGGGGCTGGTGTTCCCCTGGCGGTTCCTCGAAGTTGTGCCGGACGAGGACGTGCTGGCGCAAGCAGCGGCGGAGCCGTAGCGCTCGCCCCTCCCATGCCGTTCCTCTCGAGCGCGTCAGTCGGACGCGTCGGCGCTGCTCTTGATGAGTTGCACCCCGAGGTAGACGCTCCAGGCAACCCAGATGAAGTAGCACGCCCTCGACACGGTGATCCCCGCCAGGCGCAGGTCGACCGAGAAGAGCCCGACGACCAGGCCGGCGAGCGAGACAACGGAGACGACCACGATCGCGTTCGCCGCAAGCACGTTGGAGCGGGCGCGCATCCACGGGCTCAGGCCCAGGACGAGGAACCCGGCGGCGACCAACAGCCCGCCCAGCACACGGCTCGCGGACTGCACTTCGAAGAGCGCCAGCCCCACCGCCATCGATCCCGCCGACGAAACGTCGATCTCGGAGATCGGGTGGTTCAGTCCCTGGGTTATCCCCCAGACAACCATGCCGGTCCCCAGGAACACCACGGCAAGCAGCGCCGCTCCGATGCCGCCGCCTTCCCGGATGGCCCCGGCCTGCAGGACGATGAACCCGAACAGCAGGAGCGCGAGCCCGAACGGCACGACCAGCGCGGTCAGGTGGGCGAGCGCCGTGTTCGACGCCTTCGCCGTGATGCTGGCAACCGCGTCGGTCGAGTCGGCGCTCTCTATCAGCAGGCCTCCCGGTTCGACCAGGAAGAACGCCAACGCGAGCAGGGGGCCTATCACCAGAGCCCATCCTCCGGACCTGTTCATCGCAGCACTCATCGCGTACCTCCGTTCCAACGGATGCGGGCACGCTAGCAAGCCCGGACGGACGCGGTCAAGCGCGACTCTTACACGCTGTGAGGCAATACGTGACGAGGAGACCCGACAGCGCTGTCGATCGGAGCATCATGCGGCCATCCCCACCTGCTGCAACAGTACTAACGCCGGGGGCGATGGCGGTCTGACGAGTCCAGGATGAGCGTTACCGGGCCGTCGTTCACCAGCGCGACGTCCATCATCGCCTGGAACTGTCCCGTCTCGACGGGAACACCGGTCGCGCGGAAACGCTCCACCACGTCAGCGAAACGAGCCGATGCTTCATCCGGAGGCGCAGCCTCCGTGAACGACGGGCGCCTCCCTCGCCGAACGTCGCCGTACAGCGTGAACTGGCTCACCACCAGGAGGCTCCCGCCAACGTCCTCCACCGAGCGGTCGAAGCGGCCCTCGGCATCGGGGAACACGCGCAGGTGCACGGTCTTGTCGACGATGTAGTCTGCGTCCGCGTCTGTGTCGTCACGCCCCACCGCTACCAAAACCACCAACCCTGTCTCGATGCGCGAAACCGCCGCGCCGTCGATGGTCACTGAGGCGCTGCTCACGCGCTGGACAACCGCGCGCATCGTTTACTCGGACGCGCTGGACGCTTTGCTCTTCGAGTCCGCCGTCTTGGTGCTGCTCTTCTCCGGGGAAGCGGCAGCGGACGATGACGACGATGAGGAAGAGGATGAGGAAGACGAAGAGGAGGACGAGGACGAGGAGTCGCTCATGCCCTTGCGGGCGTAGTCGGTCGTGTAGAAGCCGGAGCCCTTGTAGATGACCGCGGGTACCGAGAGCCTGCGGCGGCTGAGGCCGGAACAGACCGGGCACGGCTGCTCGGTGCTTGCGCTGAAACTCTGCCGCAGGTCGAACTCGTTGCCGCAGGAATCGCACTGGTATGCGTAGGTAGGCATTGAGCGGTAGGCCTCTCTCACAGTTAGCAGTCGCGAGTGGCGACTGCTAACGCCAACATACCGCCGCGCCGGAGCATTGTCAATCGCGGGAAGCGGGAGGAACTCGCTATGCTTTCGCTCGTATGAGAACTTGCCCACCGTCTTCAACGTCGACGTTCAGATTGTGTCTGTGCAACAAAGACATCCCAATGAGGGGCGTCGTATCCGAAACGTAGGCAACGACCTCTCTTGGCTGGCCGTCCCACAGCACCGTCACACCGTAGACTTCGAGTGTTGTTTCGCTACCGTCTGCCAAGACCACCCGGCTGACGCCTCTGTAACCCAATCCCAGCTCAACGACCATCGCCGACGGCAGGGTGAGGAAGCGGGTGAAACCAGTATCTACCACAGCGTCCACGTCCCTGGCTTGTCCTGCCGGACCTCGTACTGGAAGGACCACAACCGCCTCATAGGCTGCGTTCACGGTCCCTTGTATCACTCGGCCCTCCGCAGAGCGCCCCCGATGCTGGCTACCGCCCTGTACCCCACGCGAAGCAGCCAGACATCGATGGCATCCGGGCGCTTCTCCCGCAGACCGTCCGATGCGGCTAGCTCGCTTTCGGCGATGGCGTAGTCCCCGCTGTCCACGTCGATGGCGATGACCTTCCCGTGGTGGTCCGCCTCCACCTGCCGCCGGATGTCCCTTTCATATATCTCATCGCCGAGACGGGCCGTCTCTTCCTTGGGTCTGCGCTGGCGGGCCGGGGTCTTTGCGTGCGCCATTGGCGCTCCTTCCCGAGAGTATTCAACTACGCCTCATCCTACCGCGCAGGAACAGCACCGGACAACAAGGACGCCGACGCAGGCCAACGCCAGGTGGGAGATGCTTCTGCTGCGCTCACTATGACAATGGGCGGGCGCCGCCTGGCTTTGATGCAAAACCCCCTACCTGATGCAAAAAGTCCGATTCTGATGCAAAAGTCTAAGGGGTCGCACCTGGAACGGCTGCGTTGACACCCGCCCACGACCCCGCTAGGGTGCGCTCCGTCGACGGTCCCCAACAACCCAACACCCCACCGCACGAACCATACGGCGGAAACGAGGCCAACGCTGCTCCGCAGCCTGTAGGGCAACATGCCCTCTTGTTGGCCTCTGGTGCGGGGACTGTCGACAAGAACCTACACAATGCGGGCAAGAGGGCACCTTTGGTTCCTCCCACATAGGCTCACCCGCAGAGGGGAGCCCAGTGATGGGATGGGCTGCTGGTATCGTTGCCGCCGTTCTGCTCGTAGTCGTGATCCTCTACTACGTGGAATTCGGAGCCCCGCCCCAACTCCAGAATCTTCCGGCGCAGGACGCGACGCCGACCGCGACTTCCCCGCCCGGCGTGATACCTCCGCCCACCGCCACCGCCAACCCGACCCCCACGCGACCCCCGCGCCCCACACTAACGGCGTTCTTGGAGCGCGCCACCGCGACGCCCCGCCCCACTGCGACCCCGACACCGTTCATCCTAGAGGTGGAGCCTGTCGCGACGCCGTTCGTGTTCCCGACGCCTGAGCGCGTTGAGCCGATCCGGCCTGTGCCGACGCCTGGCTTCACACCAGCTCCGCAGCCTACCCCGTCAGGGCGAATACCGGAGGTGATCACGGTTACGCCGCCGACCCCGACCGCGCCGCAGGGTGGGACGGCCTCACGCCAGACATGGAGCGACCGCTGGGTCGAGTTCTCGGTCGAACCTCATGTCTGCGGCCGCACGTTGGAATTCCGCGGACGCGCTCGCGATGGAGCGCGTGTCGAGTACCGCGCCGGCGCAGCCAGCCCCTTCAGCCTTTACCAAGAGTCCGCGCTGGGGGTTGGCTTCGGCAATGTCGCGCCGCTCGCGGGTTACATACAGCCCGCGCCTGCCGGGTCCGAGTACCCGCCACTGCCCCGCGAGCAGATCGTCGCCGATTTCCTCACAACGACCAGTGCGGAGTTCCGCCTGAAGGGCGGCTTCCCGGAGTGGCTAGGAGATCCCGAGGACGTGGTGCTCGGCGTCTGGGGAACTCGGCCTGACTACGGCTTGGACGGGCTCCGGCTCATCGAAGTGCAGGCGTGCCAGCGGTAGGGCCGCTCTGCGACTCCATCTCTCCCAGATAGAGCCCACTATCCACGCTAGACATTCAGACAGCGTGCTCCTCTGTCGAGAAGAGCAGCGGTTCCAGTGCCCATCGCGCCAGTGATTCGACCGTCTCTTGCCCGTTCGCATCTGCGACCACGCACTCGTCTTGTTCCGGATCCCACTTGACGATGACGGCTACAGCTCCTGCATCTTTGAGGTTTCCGATGTTGCCCATCACGGTGCGTGAACCCGTGATGCAGGCCTTATCGGGTATGTGCCCAAAGTAGGCTCGCTGCCTGTCGCCCAAGTAGATCTTGATCCTCTCGAACCCGTCGTTGTCCCGCTCGCGCGCTACCCTGACAACGGTGGGGTCGTTGCCTTTATGGTTGTTCCAAGCATAGACGACCCGCTCCACCTCTACGTGCAGGGCATCGAAGACAGCGTCGCTGTTGCACGCGAGTCGCCGGTTGATCCAATGATCCTCCGTCATGCACGAACCTCCTTGGTTTGGGAACCATTCTAGACCTATGAGGGCGGGGGTGGCTCAACACCGGACACTGGCTCAGTTGAGCGTGGCGAGCGTAGGCTCTCGTGTTGCCCCGAATCGTTGAAGCGGATCCTGTAGCAGAACAAGCAACCCGGTCGCGCCATAGGAAGCTTCCGCTCTCGTGCCACTGACACCTTGACTCGCCATAGCCGGCGCGAATAGCGTTGCCATGCACAAGCCGCGACCACCCTGCGGTCAAGGAGGCCCGGACCATAGTGGGTAAGGAGGAAAGTTGGCGCACGGACAATCCCGTTACGGAGAAAGAGAGCTACCTGCACGAGTCCAACTGGAATAAGCACGTAGCCAAGCGGCCAGAGATAGACGGACACTTGTACTCACTCAGGGACACGGTCAGTGACCCGGATGTGGCAATCGAAAAGAAAGGAGCGATCCACAAGTACAGAATGGGCTACGGCAGCGGCAAGACCAGAGGGATGTGGCTCCTGGCCATCGAGAGGCCGGATTTGTACGGGGCACACTGCGTGAGGAGCATGTACTTTGTCCCGGATTTCGAGGAGGGCACCATTCTGCGGTTCCTACCCAGAGCCATAGGAGGACGAGAACGATGAGCACGCCGAAGAACATTCAGGACTACATGCAGGACAACAAGGTACGGAAAGCCAACACAGTCCTGGATTTCCTCCACCGGAACATAGACATGCCGGGGGCGATGACGAGCAACGACTTCCTTATCGAATACGTCAAGGAAGATGACCACCTGTATGCCACTTTCGGCGAGCCACGCCCGGGGATGGCCATCCTCTTCGATAACGTCGTCGCGATTGCGGATCCAGAAACCTTGGAGTGCATCAGTGTTGAGGTACTGAACTTCACGGAGGACGTATCCTATCTGTTCCTGCAAGGGCTGTGCACGGCCTTGTTCGAGCACGCCAAGGCTCAGGCGATGATGGGGGTCCCACCTGGTCAGTTAGAAGTCCCCCCTATTACAGACCTTCATCTATCCCCATCAGCAAGATTCTTCAAAGCTGGGCTGAGCGACATGTTCAGCCGAAGGCAGATCGATGAGGACTACGAGAAGGGATACGAGTTATGGGTAGACGCAAAAGCCCAGTCATTGAGTTCCCCTGCCCGTTAGAAAGCGTCGGCCACAATCTCAATTGGACCACCCTCGATGATGTCGGGGCAGTCCTCACCAGTGATGTCGCACCAGCCACACTCACGTGCACTGGGCACCCGCGGAAGAGGTGGACTAGGTGACGCGATCCTGCGTACCAGACCTCCGAGAGTCTGTATGAACTCGTCATTTACGCGGGAAAACGGAACCTCCGTTTCGTGAGTCGGGTAGACCAGTTGCCCCTTGATCTGTGTGGCGTTGTATTTGCCTCGGCTCAACGCGTACATATAGAGCATGACCTGGTAGTCGTGGAACCCCTGTGGCTGCCCAGCCTTGACGTCGATCACGCTGGCTACGCCATCCTTCACCGCGATGATGTCGGGCTTTCCTTGAATCACTACACTGACTTGCGACCCGGTGAGACTGAAACGATTCTGGTCTTCCACGGATACGTCGTATCCATCATCCGTCAACTGTTGGCTGCGTTGCCTCAGCATCTCTGTATGCTTGATCAGCCACTCCGACAGATTGCTAGGTTTGTGGATCCAGCTGCTCCCAGTATGGTGAGCCTTGAACCAGATTGCCCATTCGCACGAGTCATAACCTGCTAGGAGCTTGGGTAACCACGTAGCCCAGACATAAGGGCCATCCTTTCGTAGTTCTGCCATCGCCTCAAGCTCACCCAAGTATGGAGTTCAACCAAGGGCAACGGTAGTCCGTCAGAGCGACGGCTGTCAAACCTACATGGGCAGCAGAGGTGGCGATGGATGAGAACCCCCAGCCTTACAGCAGAAGCCCCGCCCGGCCTCCCTGCTTCCGGTAGCCGTAGAGCGGCAGGTCGGGCCGCTTGTCGGTGAGCAAGTCCTCGATGCTCAACCCCTGTATGACGGGGTAAATCCCACTATCGTCACTGAACGTCTCCCGTGCCCGCTGGTTCTCCACAGTGCGCATGTAGCGGCTGAAGCACACCATGATTCCCGCCTTCACCCCGTAGCGGTCCACGGTCGCCTTCAGCGCCTTCACGGAGTCCGCCGTCACGCTTCCGCCCTTGACCTGAACGATAGCGAACTCGGCTTTGGGCTTCTGCCCCATGCGGAACGGGAAGAACCGCAGCACACCGTCCACGCCGCCGTCTGCGCCTCGTGTGCCGGGGGAGTGGAACATGCCCTCTGCGCCGATTGCGCCGCACACCCACTTCTCGAACTCGAACTTGTCCCGCTCCGCGAGGGCTAATGCCTCCGCCACATCGACCGGCACGCCTCGCACCAGGACATCGTCCGTCGTGAGTTGGTCAAAGGCGTTCAACATCCGGCTGCGCATCAGTCCCACGGAGAATGCCGACACGTCTATCCCGATCCAGCGGCGCCCCAACTTCTCGGCGGCGTGCACCGCAGTACCACAGCCACAGAACGGGTCGAGCACGAGGTCACCAGGGTTGCTACTGGACGTGATGATGCGCTCCAGCAGTGCGAGCGGCTTCTGCGTCGGGTAACCGAGCCGCTCTACCGCCTGTGACGAGATGGGCCTTACATCAGTCCACACGTCTTGAAGGGGAACGCCGGGCATCTCATCAAGGTATCGCTTGTAGGCTGGGACTACACCCGGCCTCGTCTGCACCACCCTGCCGGCGTTTATGAGTTCCTGCATCCGCTCCTCGCTGTACCGCCAGTAGCGGGTAACACCCATGACCTCATAGCGCGGGTTGCCCTTGGATGCGCCGTAAGGGCCGGTGAGGTTGTCCAGCCTGTACCGCCGTCCAGTGTCCGGCTCAACGTGCTTGTAGAACGCCTCCACGTACTCGCGGTCGTACTTGGTGTAGACCGGATTCCACGTCCATGTGTTCCCCATCGTGTAGAAGAGCAGCACGTCGTGGATGCGCCCGTGCTGCTTGCGCCCCTGCTTGGTGTCGTTGTGTGCGCTGGTACGCTTCCAGATGATCTCCGTCCGGTAGTTCTGCTGGCCGAAGATGGCGTCCATGATCATCTTCAGGTAATGGCTCGCGGTGTCGTCACAGTGCAGATACACCGATCCCGTCGGCGACAGCACGCGCCGGAGGGCACGCAGCCGCACGGCCATGTTAATCAGATACGCGGCGATGCTGTTCCCGCCCGTTGCCGCATTGCGCTCGATGCGTTGCGCGAGCTGCACGATGTCCGCAAGGTCGCGCGAACGCGGACCCGCCGACAGGCCCCTCAGGAGTTCGTCTTCCCGGGTTCCCCACGACCATGTATCAACGAACGCCTCAACGGGGCGCGTGTCCTTGTCCATGCCCGCGAACGGAAGGTTGTAGATGCTCTTGGAGTTGAAGGGTGGGTCGAGATAAACGAGGTCGACCGAGCCGGTGGGTATGGCCAACTCATCGTTGAGGACATCCAAGCAGTCGTAGCCGTACAGGATGCGGCTGGGTGCGTTGTCGGACGCATTAGCCCAATTCGACGGGGGGGGGGGGGGGCACTTTTCTCACGCGCGCGCGAGGCTGCGGTGCAGGGGCGTTCTGAGGTGGCACGGTAGGGTCCTCACGCTACATCCGAGGTGTGCGGAAGCCTGGAACTGCACTCGCGCGGGAAGGGCGGCTGGTGCGCGACCCCGCCTTTGGCTTGGAGAGCCTGAGAGTTCCACTCCTCGTGAGCGTGACGGTCCCGCCGGGCGTCGGAACGCTCAGCGCATAGATACCCTGCTCCTGAGCAGCATGGATTGTACCCGCCACGCTACTCGCGTGACTCTCGACCAGCCCCTTCTCCATGAGGCGCGCCTTGATGGCCTCACGGGGGTCGTCAAGGCCGCCGAAATACTCTACGGGCGTGTTGGCCTTGGGGTTGTCGGCGGGCCGTGCGCCCGCGTCGTACTGCTTCTCCGCAGCCTGGAGGCGGTCGACGAGTTCCCCCATCGGCTTCACGCCTGCCCTGATGGACGACATCGGGGCGTCGTCCTCGTAGAAGTTCCGGTGGAAGCCGTTGGCCATCATCATGCCGGTTCGGATGTCCTCGTCGCCGGACACGCTGCTCAGATAGGAAGCGATGTGATGGAGGTCCCGGTGGTCGTCGTTCTGCCATCCGTGCCGTTCCGCGATCTCCTTCAACGTATGCGCGACTACGCCCCAGAGTTTCTCGGACGCCTGTAGGCGGTCTCCGGCCTCGATGCGACCATCGACGTGGCTCATGAGCGTCGAGGCTCGCTCTGCGTGCCGGTTGGCCTCTCTGGCATTCACCTGTGCCATAGTTGACCGATTACTGCTTCCTAATGCGGTTGATCCTGCGTTGCAGTTCCTCCTGGCCGCGTTTCACCGCTTTCGCCTCGCTCGACGGAGTGGTTAGTGGCGACTGCGGCCGCAACGGTTTCGGCACTCGCCCCTGTGGTGTCATCTGCTGCCCCCGTATCAGGGGAGTCCCTGTCGTCGGATGCTTCTGCTGTTGCGTCTTCATCATCTTCGCTCCAGTCGTCGTTCAAGAATGAGAATACCCCCTCCAATGCTACAGGTATAGGGTCCAGCGCGTCTGAATCCAGTGCCAAGGCCAGTGCAGACTCCTTCTCTGTGGGCTCACGTACGCTCAGGAACAACTCCTTCGCCTCCAGTCGGTCAATGACGAACCCGTGCGACGGGTATGCCGAAGTGAGCCGTTCCAGCACGCCTTCCCCAGCCATGTTGCGGCTCTGCTGGAACAGGCGGTTCCCGTAGTCCTGCGCGATCGACATGGCCCGTCGTGCCTCGCCGATGTCCAGCGGGTCCACCTGTGCGTACAGCGGTGCGAACAGGCCCGACGTAAGTCCCGTGGCAATCTCCGTTGCGGTCCTGAGCGAGACGGTATCGCCGCTCTTGGACTTGAGTTGCAGAAAGAACTGCTCGAACGCCTCGAACGCGTTTCCTTCCAATGCCCGTAGGGTGTCCATGCCAATGAGCCCCGACTGTCGTTGCCACAGTTCATCCTTCTTGGACAGTTGCACGTCAAGAGGCCCCAGCTCGCCGTGGTCGGAGATGATGAGTTCGTGCGCTCCCATGGCTAGGAGTGTGCCAGCGCTCTTGCAGTATCCGGTGACGAAGAGATGGAACTTCTCGTATTGGGTTTGCAGGCACCGGGCGATTCTGTAGGCGCAGTCGGCATCTCCACCCTCCGTCACGAGGATGAGGAGGACGTTTGGCCGCTTCCGCCGAGTGACACACTGTTGGATGAACATGTTGTCCAACGGACGAACGAGTGGGCCATTGTAGAGGATCACGTCCGCGTCGAGCTCATTCGCAAGGTCCACCGCACAGGTAGGCCACGAATCATCCCACATCTCAGGCTTCATGTGCGCTCCTCGACTACGCCGGAACCCGGACGCCGTCTTTGACGCGGAACTGGTAGGGCTTGTCCCAGTAGGGGCTCTTGCATTTCGGACAGACGCGCGGCCGCTCTTCACTCTGCTTGGCCACCCATGTGTGCCCACACCTGCAACGGCACTGGTAGGCCTTGATCTCAACTACTCCAGGCTGATCGTCAGCAGCAGTCATGGACTCACACCCCCCATCGGTATGATGACTCCCGTCAGCCTCCTCAGTATAGCCCTCACGGTATTGACTGGTCAAACGGGCCTGATAATATATCACAGTAGATACCATGCACATCGCACAGGGGAGATATTGCGCGATGGACAAGTTGATTACGGCACTTGGCCCCAATGACCCCGACGACGGCGACGAGGGGCGCCAGCAACGCGGACTCGCCATCGCAGCCCTCGTGCCGATCCGCCCCGACCGCCTCGGCTACAAGGTACCGTCGATGTCGGGCAACGGTTCTTATCTGGTGAACCTGGAGTACGGCCCGTACTGCACCTGTCCAGACTTCGAGAAGCGCGAGTTGGCCTGCAAGCACGTGTACGCCGTTCAGGTGCTGCTTCAACGCGCAGCACACCCGGACGGCTCAACTCTGGTGGCTCCCACTCCCCAGCGGATTCGGCTCTCCCAGTCTTGGTCGACCTACAACGCCGCGCAGGTGCATGAGGGCGAGATGTTTGGGGCGCTCCTGCGGGAACTCTGCGACACCGTAGAGCAACCGCCACAGCTCATGGGACGCCCTCGGATGCCGCTCGCGGACATGCTCTACGGGATGGGTCTGAAGGTCTATGGGAACCGGAGCACGCGCCGGGCGATGTCCAGCATCCGGGACGCCGTCGCCGCTGGACGCATGAACAAGGAACCCTCGTTCAGCACTCCGATCCGGTACTTCGAGCGCCCCGACGTGACGCCGGTGCTGCGGGACCTCATCGTGGCGAGCGCACTCCCACTACGCGGCGTCGAGCAGGACTTTGCCATCGATTCATCGGGCTTCGCCTCGACGGCCTACAACCGCTGGTTCGACCACAAGTGGGGCGAACCCAAGAAGGAGGCCCAGTGGGTGAAGTTGCACATCATGTGCGGCGTCAGAACCAACATCATCACAGCGGCGGACGCGACGGCGACGCGGTCGGCAGACTCTCCGTACCTACCGGACTTCGTCAGAATCACCGCCGAGAACTTCCGCATCAGCGAGGTCAGCGCAGACTTGGCCTACACGAGCAGGCGGAACCTGCACGCAATCAAGGACGCGGGAGGCACTCCCTACATCCCCTTCAAGGCAGGTGCGGTCGCCAGGGCAAAGGGAAACAAGCCTGATGCGCTCTGGGAGCAGATGTTCAACTACTTCACGCTCCACGAGGCCGAGTTCAACCGCCACTACCACAAGCGGTCCAATGTCGAGGCCACCTTCCACATGCTGAAGTCGAAGTTCGGGAACGCTGTGCGCGCCAAGACCCCGGTGGCTCAGGTCAACGAGGTGCTGACCAAGGTGCTCTGCCACAACATCGTGGTACTCGTCCACGCGGCCTACGCGCTGGGCGTCGAACCGACCTTCGCCCCTCTGCCTTCATCTCGTCAGATGGCCGCATGAGGCAACACGGCAGCCCTTACGCCCGTGCTATCATCTGGTAGAGAGAGGAACCCCGGTGGTCATCAACCTGCACGAACCGATCAGTGCCCCTGACCCGCGAGTGGAACGACACGACGCGATACTGTCGTTCCTAGCCAAAGACTACTCGTCGCTGCTGGCTCCTGGATTCTGGGAGCGATTGTGGAACGAGCGGCACCGCCTCACTAATGGGCAGTTCCTCTTGTTGCTGAAGTCCAAGGAGAGGTTCCTCCGGGGCGATTACCGCTCTGCCCTCATCCTGCTAGCCGAATGCATCGACACTCCTGAGGGGATGGAAAGGCGCACAGGAAACATAGTAGGCCGAATGGCTCTCCGGATGGAGTTGCTGTGTGGGCTACTGCCATCTCTGGATTCGGCATTCGCTCCGGGGTATGCGGAGAACCGCTTGGTTGCGCCGACCGTGATGAAGATGTATCCACCCCCATCCTACAAGGCAGCAGTCATCAAGCGGTTGAACGACCCCCACCAGACGGACACAGGGCTGAAGTTCTAGCACCTGCCTCGTCTCTCAAACTGAGCCGGCACCCCTTCGATGTTGTTGCGCACCGCCCACGCGCTGGGCGTCGAGCCACCCGCCTTCGCTCCGACTTTTGCATCAGAACGGGCCGCTTGATGCGAAAGTCCCCGTCACTCCTAACTTTTGCATCAATGTAGGCGCCGCCTTGCCGGTGAGCGTGGCGCTGTGCTAGCATCGCTCCGCGCGGCGCATGCGCACGGAGCATTCATGGCATTCGTAGAGATGAGAGACGGGGAGCCGCCCGAGGCGATCGTGTCGCGGTTCCGCGCGGCAGTCACCCGCAACGGCATCCTCAAGGCACACAAGGACCGGCGCTTCTTCCGCTCCAAGGGAGAGAAGGCCCGCATCGCGGCCCGCCGTTCCGCAAGGCGCCGCCGCCGCTCCGGTATGTGATCCTCCTGCCGAGCCTGCACGCGCCGGCTTCCAGCATCGCCGGCGCTCAGCCCCGTCACCGAAGAACGCACTGGGGCGACTCGTGAGGCCCATCCGCATAGCCCTCGGCCAGATGAACGCAACCGTCGGCGACCTGCACGGCAACGCCGAACGCATCCTTGCGCTCGTCCGGCAGGCCCGGGAACGGCAGGCCGACCTCGTAGCCTTCCCTGAACTGGCCCTCACCGGCTACCCGCCGGAAGACCTCCTCTTCAAGCGACAGTTCCTGCTCGACGCCCGGACCCAGCTGGAGCGTATCGCCGAAGCCGCACACGGCATCGCCGTCGTCGTCGGCATTCCCGATTTCGTGGACGGCGAGCCCTTCCACCTCGGCGCCGCCCTCTACCCCGACCAGATGGAAGGCCGGGTCTACAACGGCGCAGCCGTCCTCCACGATCGCGGCGTCGCCGCCGTCTACCGCAAGATCCTCCTCCCCAACCACGGCGTGTTCGACGAACAGCGCTACTTCGCCCGCGGCAACGAGTGCCCCGTCTTCGAGATCAACGGCGTCCAGACCGGCGTCAACATCTGCGAGGACATCTGGTACGACACCGGCCCCGCCACCGTCCAGCGGCTCGCGGGCGCGGAGGTCGTCGTCACCATCAACGGCTCACCCTACCATCAAGGGCGCTACGCCCAGCGCAGCGCGATGCTCTCGCGCCGCGCCGCCGAGCACGGCTGCTTCATCGCGTACGTCAACCTCATCGGCGGGCAGGACGAGCTCGTCTTCGACGGCCAGAGCCTCGTCTTCGACCCCCGCGGCGAGCTCATCGCGCGCGCCCCGCAGTTCGAGGAGTCGCTGCTGCTCGTGGACGTGGACGCCGACGAGGTCGGTTCCCCCGACCCGGAAGGGGCGCTCGCGCGGCCCGGCCTCGAAACCATCGGCGAGCCGCGCCGCTACTTCCTCTCCGGCGCGGACGCTGCCCCGTCCCGCGAGCCGCTCGCGCCCTCCATCGCCGAGGAGATGCACCCGCTGACCGAGGTCTATCAGGCCCTAGTGACCGGCACGCGGGACTACGTGCTCAAGAGCGGCTTCAGGGGCGCGGTCATCGGCCTCTCCGGCGGCATCGACTCCGCGCTCACCACCGCCATCGCTGCCGATGCCCTCGGGCCGGAGCGCGTCACCACGTTTTTCATGCCGTCGCAGTACACGTCCGGCCAGTCCTGGGACGACTCGAAGGCGCTCACCGACAACCTCGGCGTCCGGCTCGTATCGCTGCCCATACGCCCCATCTTCGACGAGTTCCTCGAAACGCTCGCAGACGAGTTCACCGGCAAGGAGCCGGACACGACGGAGGAGAACCTGCAGGCGCGCATCCGGGGCAACCTGCTCATGGCCGCGTCCAACAAGTTCGGCTGGATCGTCCTCACCACCGGCAACAAGAGCGAGATGGCCACCGGCTACGCCACCCTCTACGGCGACATGGCGGGCGGGTTCGCCGTCATCAAGGACGTCCCCAAGACGCTCGTGCAGCAGCTCGCGCGCCACCGCAATGTGATGGCCGGACGGGAGGTCGTCCCCGAATCCATCATCGTCCGGCCCCCGACCGCCGAGCTGCGCCCCGACCAGAAGGACGAGGACTCGCTGCCACCCTACGACGTGCTCGACCCCATCCTACAGGCCTACGTCGAGGACGACCGCAGCTTCGACGAGATGCTCGCCGCAGGGATGCCCCGCGACGCCGTCGAGCTCACCGTGCGCCTCGTGGACCGCAGCGAGTACAAGCGTCGGCAGGCGCCTCCCGGCGTCAAGATCACGCGCCGCAACTTCGGGCGCGACCGCCGCCTGCCCATCGTCAACCGCTACCGCCCCTCCTGAGCAAATGCTGTGACATCTGCCCCTTTCGCGGTCCGAGTCCCGCGCGGTACCGTGATAGATCGGGCGGAGGACCTCGCCGCCCGCTGGGCGTGGTCCGACAACCTCGCCACGCAGGAAAGCGACGGAATGCAGCACATTTTGAAAACACACCCCTCCGTGCCGCTCCTGATGCCTCTTGCCTCAGGAGTTGGCCGGACTGTCGCATTCCGTCGCATCCTGCTGCAATGGTGTCGCGTCCTGTACGGGTCGGCGTTGCATCCGCGTTGCCCCCATTGACGCCCGCTCCCGGACACGGGTCCTCGATATGTGACACATGCCCCTTGCGCGGTTGCGCCATATGCATGGCAAACTCGTCAGCAAGCGCCACACAGCCCGCGGATGCGGGTGTGATACGATGAAAATACTGGCAAGTGGCAGCCAGGAGACGAGGCCAAAAGGACATGTCTGACAAGGAACAAGCGCTGGCACTGGCTCTCGGGCAGATAGAACGGCAGTTCGGGCACGGGGCGATCATGCGGCTGGGAGAAGCCTCCCAGAGCCTGCATGTGGAAGCCATCCCCACGGGCTCCATCTCGCTGGACCTGGCCCTGGGTATAGGAGGAATCCCAAAGGGGCGGGTCACCGAGATATTCGGAACGGAGTCCGCAGGAAAGTCCACGCTCTGCAGCCACATCGTCGCGGAAGCGCAGCGTCGCGGCGGCACCGCCGCCTACATAGACGCTGAGCACGCACTGGACCCCACCTACGCCGCGCAGTGCGGCGTGCAGGTGGACTCGCTCCTCATCTCGCAGCCTGACTCCGGCGAGCAGGCTCTGGAGATCGTCGAGTACCTCGTGCGCAGCGGCGCCGTGGACGTTGTCGTCGTGGACAGCGTCGCCGCTCTCGTGCCCCGGGCAGAACTCGAAGGCGACATGGGCGACGCCCACGTCGGGCTGCAGGCCCGGCTGATGTCGCAGGCGCTCCGCAAGCTCACTGCCGCCACCAACACCTCCCACACCGCAGTCGTGTTCGTGAACCAGCTGCGGGAGAAGGTGGGAGTCTTCTTCGGGAGCCCGGAAGTCACTCCGGGAGGCAGGGCGCTCAAGTTCTACAGCTCCGTCCGCATAGACCTGCGGCGTATCGAAACGATCAAGCAGGGGACGGACCCTGTCGGTTCACGGGTCAGGGCGAAGGTCGTCAAGAACAAGGTCGCCCCGCCCTTCAGGC
The DNA here is from genome assembly GCA_965206315.1 of Dehalococcoidia bacterium. GTDB lineage: Bacteria > Chloroflexota > Dehalococcoidia > Lucifugimonadales > Australimonadaceae > Bin16. The sequence goes on along the minus strand of OZ242210.1, from coordinate 1,420,782 downwards.
AGGCCGAGTTCGACATCATGTTCAAGATAGGCATCAGCAAGGAAGGAGACCTCCTCGACCTCGGTGTGGAGATGGGGATCGTCCGCAAGTCCGGCGCGAACTACTCGTACAACGAGACGCGCCTGGGACAGGGCCGCGAGAACGCCAAGACGTTCCTCCGCGCCAACCCGGATATCGCCGCTCAGATCGAGGCGAAGGTTCGCGGCATCGACGCCGCGAACGGGCACAGCGAGGCTCCCGTCCCCGAGGCCGAGCTCCAACCGGCGGCCCCGGCAACCGGGTAACCGGCATCGTCTTACTGGCTGCCACACGCCGGGAATAAAGGACGGCGGTGGCAGATAACGTGCGCTTCACCAACGCGCAAACCGGCGGGCACCACACCCGCCTCTCGCGCCAGCAGCCTTCGCGCTGCTCGGCGGTCTTGGCGTACCCGCTTCGCTGCCGCTCCCGGGACCGGGGAACCGTCGTCTGTCTATAGCCACGGCCGGCCTGTCCGGTCCCCCTCGACGGGGACGCGCGCGCAGGTCGAGCCCGAAAGGAGACGCTCATGGAAGCGTTGATCGTCGGTATCGCAGGAGCGGTAGTTGGACTCGTTATCGGTGCCGTAGTGGTCCTGCTCGTCCGGAGTATGGGACGGAGCAGGCGCATGGGAGCAGCCCAGGACGAGGCAGCCCGCATACTCTCAAGCGCTGAGGAAGAGAAGAAACGCGCCCTGCTGGAGGCCCAGGAAGAGGCGCTCAAGGCGAAGCAGGAGGCCGAGGCCGAACTGCGCGACAGGCGGCGCGAGGTGCAGCGAGCGGAGAACCGTCTCGCCAGCCGCAGCGAAAGCCTCGACACCCGCCAGGAAGGCCTGGAACTGCGTGAGCAGCGCGTAACCGACCGCGAGCAGGACGTCGAGCAGCAGTACGAGGAAGCCGAGGCCATCAAGGCCGAGCAGGCCGTCAAGCTCGAACAGGTCGCGAACCTCAGCGTGCAGGAAGCGAAGGCCCAGATCATGCAGACCGCTGAGGACGAGGCCGAGCACGAACTCGCCAAGCGCTACTACGCCCTCGAGCAGAAGATGCTCGGCGAGGTGGACGAGAAGGCGAAGAAGACCATCGCCCTCTCCATCCAGCGTCTGGCTTCAGACGTCGTCAACGAGTCCACCACCTCACAGGTGGCGCTGCCGAACGACGAGATGAAGGGCCGTCTCATCGGACGCGAGGGACGCAACATCCGCGCCATCGAAGCCGCCACAGGCGTCGACCTCATCATCGACGACACGCCGGAGGCCGTGACGGTCTCCTGCTTCGATCCCATCCGCCGCGAGGTGGCGAAGGTGGCGCTCACCAACCTCATCGCCGACGGGCGCATCCACCCCGCGCGCATCGAGGAAGCGGTCAACAAGGCGCAGAAGGAAGTGGAGGACTCCATCGCCCGTTCGGGCGAGCAGGCCGTGCTGGACGCGGGCGTCCGCGGGCTGAACCCCGAACTCATCAGGCTCCTCGGCAGGCTCCAGTACCGCTACAGCTACGGCGAAAACGTTCTGCAGCACTCCGTCGAGGTCTCGCGCATCGCGGGGCTGATCGCCGGTGAGATAGAAGCGGACGTTCAGACGTCCAAGGCCGGTGGGCTGCTCCACGACATCGGCAAGGCCCTCACCCACGAGTTCGAGGGCACGCACATCGAGCTCGGCGAGGAGGTCGCCCGGCGTTACTCCCTCACTCCCGCGGTGACTGCCGCTATCAACGAGCACCACGACGACGACAGAGGGTCTGTCGAGGCTTTCGTCGTCGCGGCGGCTGACGCCATCAGCGCCGCGCGTCCCGGCTCCCGCCGCGACACCGTCGAGCTCTACCTCAAGCGGCTGGAAGCCCTGGAAGACGTCGCCAACAGCTTCGACGGCGTGCAGAAGTCGTACGCCATACAGGCGGGGCGCGAGGTGCGTATCCTCGTCGAGCCGGACGCGATAGACGACGTCGCCGCGTCGAACCTCGCGCGCAAGGTCGTTCGCAAGATCGAGGAGAACCTCGTTTACCCGGGCGAGATCGTCGTGACCGTCGTGCGCGAGACGAGGGCTACCGAGGTCGCCCACTAGGACGGACGGATGCAGCTGCCCGCACTCTTGGTCGAGTGCGGGCAGCCCGGCCCGGCGAACCATGAAGATAGACCTCCACATGCACTCCACGCGCTCGGACGGACGCCTGACGCCCACCGAACTCGTGGGAGTCCTCGTTCACCGGGAGGTCGACGTCGCTGCGCTCACCGACCACGACTCCACCGAAGGGCTGGACGAGGCCATCGCCGCCGCCGCAGCCCATCCATCGCTGCGCATCGTACCCGGCATCGAGATCAGCGCCTCGCACCCCACCATGGACAACTCGGACGTGCACCTGCTCGGCTACTTCGTGGACCGCGCCGACGCCGCGTTGCAGCAGCAGCTCACCGCACTCCGCGAGGAGCGGGAAGAGCGGGGGCTGCAGATGCTCGATAACCTCGCCAGGCTCGGCTATCCGCTCGACTGGGAGCGCGTCCGGGAGCTCGCGGACGGCGCAAGCATCGGGCGTCCCCACATCGCGCACGCGATGGTGGAGCGAGGCTACCTGGCGCATTACAAGGACGCGTTCGACGGACTGCTGAACAACGGCGGCGCTGCGTTCGTCGGTCGCATGGGCGTAACGCTGGAAGACGCCGCACGAACGATACGGAGCGCGGGCGGCGCGGCAGTGCTCGCCCACCCGCTCTACGTCGAGGAGTACGAGACGCTCGTTCCCCGGCTGCCCGACATGGGCATCGTGGGACTCGAAGCGCACTACGCGAACTTCAACCCGGACGAGCAACGCGCCCTGTTCGGCCTCGCCAAGCGCTACGGCCTCCTGCCGTGCGGCGGGAGCGATTATCATGCGATGGGCAACGAGAACGAGGCGCTTCCCGGATCGGACGGCCCGCCTCCGGAAGTGTTCGAAGCCCTCGAGCGTCTTGCCGGAGCAGGATAAGAGCCTCTTGCGATGGACGATTCCCTACAGATAGCGCTGGTACTCCTCTACGCGTACCTGCTGGGCTCCGTGCCTGCCGCCTGGATCGTCGCCCGCCTCGTCAAGGGCATAGACCTCCGCAAGGTCGGCAGCGGCACCATCGGCGCGTCGAACGTCTACTACAACGTCGGACGCTTCTGGATCCTGCCCGTCGGCATCTTCGACCTCTTCGTGAAAGGGCTCACCCCCGTCTACCTCGCCCGTGCGCTCGGCCTGGAGATAGAGGTGCAGGCAGCGGCGGGACTGCTCGCCGTGACAGGCCACAACTGGCCGGTGTCCCTCGGTTTCAAGGGCGGCAGGGGAGTTGCTCCGTCGGTGGGAACCCTCCTCGCCCTCGGCCGGTTGGAGCTCGCCTTCTTCATCGTCATCACGAGCGCCGGATGGCAGTTCACCAAGGCGTCCGGCGTCTGGGTGCTGCTGGGGTTCGTCTCCCTTCCGTTCGTCGCGCTCTACTTCGACAGAGACCCGGCCGTCGTCCTGCTCATGACCGGGCTGTTGCTCATCACCGTCGTCAAGCGCCTTGCGTCGAACTCGCTGCGCGGCTCCGACGTCCCGCTGCCGCAGCTCCTCTTCAACCGGCTCATGTACGACCGCGACATCGCAGACCACGACGCCTGGGTCCAGCGCAACACGCCGCAACCGGAGGCGGAATGACGCAAGCGCCGACATGCTTCTGGCACCCCAACCGTGAAACGGGGTTGCGCTGCGGCAACTGCGAGAAGCCCATCTGCACCGAATGCATGCGCCAGCACCCGGTCGGCATACGCTGCAAGGAGTGCGGCGCACCGGTCGGGCTGCCGACCCACGCCGTCTCCGTGAGTTACGTGACACGAGGGGTACTTGCAGCCCTCGGAGCGGGGGTGGCCGGGTTCATCGCCCTGCAGATCGTATTTCGGCTCATTCCTTTCGGAGGGTTCTTCACCTTCTTCATCATGCTGGGACTCGGGTATGCCCTGGGCGAGGCCGTCAGCCGGGCGGTCAACCGCCGCAGAGGCCGGACCTACCAGTGGATGGCGCTGGGCGGCGTGGCCCTCGCCACCCTCCCGTTTCTCGTCGGCGCGCTTGGCGACCTCTCGATCGGCGGACTGTTCCGCCTCGCTGCGGTCGGTGTCGCGATGGCGGTCGCCTGGTCGCGCCTCGCGCGGTAGCGCGTGCCAACTCGCCGGAACCGCGCTACAATCTCACGCGGCGCGGGCGTAGCTCAGGGGTAGAGCATCTGCTTCCCAAGCAGAGGGCCGTGGGTTCGAATCCCATCGCCCGCTCCAGGTAGTCTCCCTAGATCAGCCCCTCCCCACGACGCTTCTGATCCTCCAGCACCTGCGCGAGTTGCGGCGTCGGCTGCACGTTATAGTGAACCCTGCGTGACTCCGCGCCGTCTATCGACCCGACGACGACGTTCGCACCGAACTTCTTGATCTCCAGATCCGCTTGCAACGCGAGTTGTATGCGCTGCACCTGTCCAGCCTTCGCCCCAGGTGGACGTCCTACCTCGAACTCCCCCTCGACGTTCGCCTGCCGGTTGCCGTCTTCATCCATGAAATCGAGCGTCAGCCGGTGGCGTTCGTTCGTTGAGGCCCACGGCACACTGATCGAGACAGCCAGCGCCATGCGCCTGCGCTGTGGCAGCGGTGCGCCTATGTTGATGCGGTCGAATCCACCACCCAGCAGGTACAACTTGCCGCCGTTCACCTCGGCGGCATCCGCAAGGATGAGCCACTCGATGGCCATCTCGCCTGTGAAATCGTTAGTCATGCCTTCTCCTTGCAAGCGATTCTTTGATTGTAATACACTTTGTAATACAGCATGGGCGCACGGAGGCGCTGTTGTCAAGACCTCGGATGGATGGCTTCGTGTTCGACGAACAGAACATAGAGAAGTTCGCTCAACACGGGATTACAGTCGCTCAGGTGGACTATGTGCTGTACGATTCAGTCGCCTACGTGGTAAAGAACCGCAAGCGACGAAGGGCGCAGTACTTGCTTGTGGGCAGGGACTCCTCAGGGGCATGCATCGCGGTGCCGCTCGAGCGTACGACCGAAGATACATCTGGCGGCCGGTTACCGCATGGCCCTGCAAGGTGCATGAGGAGCGAGGGCTCCAGAGGATAGCGCCAGGGAGGAAGAGATGAACGACGAAGAACTTCAGGACCCCGGCAACTGGGACTTCGAGCACCCCGTACCAGTGGAACGAGGGCCTCAGTCTCAAAGGACAATCGTGAGCGTCCCGTTCAAAGTCCCGGAGTTCAGGCGCGTACGGCTTGGAGCTGAACAGGCAGGGGAGAAATTAGCGACCTTCATCAGGCAGGCAGCCCTGGAGAAGGCGGACGCACTTGCCCCGGCCAGCGTCGTCTTCGTAAGTTATTCCCAAGAACAGGAGGTTTCGGTAAGCGGCCTCAACGCCATGTCTACCAACCTCCTGCCGGAGACGGCAAACCCGGCGAAGCATGAATGGTTCGCGCAAGCTTCAGCCGTGTGAGCACAATCGCTGAGGAGGAGCATCATGACAACATCCACGCCGGAGGCACGTCCCGACTTCGACCGCATCGTCAAGTACAACGCCTACCGCGCCTTCCAGGAGAAGGAGGGCATACCCGTCATCACCGGCTTCGCGGTGGACGACCTGCGCACCGTCGAGGTCAAACCGTGGGCGCGCCTGAACTGCCTCGGCACGTACATCAACCTCGACGGCGCCGGCGACACCAACGGCGCCTACGTCGCCGAGATCCCGCCGGGCGGCAAGATGGCGCCGGAGAAGCACATCTTCGAGAAGAACATCTACGTGCTCGAAGGGCGCGGCGCGACCCTCGTCGGGGACGACCCCAACAGCCGGGTCAGCTTCGAGTGGAAGCGCGGCAGCGTCTTCTCCATTCCCATCAACGTCTGGCACCAGCACATGAACGGCAGCGGCTCGGAGCCTGCCCGCTTCGTCGCGGTCACCACCGCCCCCATCACGATGAACCTCTTCCACAACGAGGGCTTCGTCTTCAACAACCCTTACGTCTTCGAAGACCGCATCGGCAACCCCAAACAGTTCCAGGGCGAGGGCAGGATGTGGACCGCTACCACAGGACGCACCAACGCCTGGGAGACCAACTTCGTGCCCGACATCGAGACATTCACGACGTTCTCCTGGAAGGAGCGGGGAGCAGGGGGAGCGCACATCAAGTTCGAGCTCGCCGACCAGACTCAGACCGCCCACGTCTCGCAGTTCCCTGTCGGCACGTACAAGAAGGCGCACCGGCACGGCCCGGGCGCGCACGTCATCATCATCAAGGGCGAGGGCTACTCGCTCCTCTGGCCGTCCCACGGCAGCCCCCACGACGGCATGGAACGCGTCGACTGGAAGCCCGGATCGCTCGTCGTGCCCCCGAACGGCTGGTTCCACCAGCACTTCAACGGCGGCGCGACTCCCGCACGCTACCTCGCGTTCCGATGGGGCAGCCAGAAGTACTACTTCTCGCTCGGCGTCGCGATGGAGGGCGAGACCGACGTGGACGTGAAGCAGGGCGGCGGGCAGATCGAGTACGAGGACGAAGACCCCATCATCCACGACATGTTCGTCGAGACGCTCGCGAAGTCCGGGACGGAATCGCAGATGGCGGAGTTCATCCCCCGCCTCCGCGGCGAGTAGGCAGAGCGCTAGGGAGACGGTACCCCCGGTACAACAGGCGGTGGCGGTATCGTCGGTTCGGGAGTCGGAGTTCCTGTTCCGGGTGAGGGAACACCCGGCACAGCTGGCGGTGGGGGTATCGTCGGCTCAGGCGTCGGAGTTCCTGTACCAGGCGAGGGAACACCCTGTATGGCCGGTGGCGAGGGTACCTCTTCTCCGCCTGTAGATGTCGACTCGGGCGCTATTGTGGCTGTATCCGGCGGCGGAACGCCCGGTATGGCGGGCGGCGGAGGTATCACCTCGCCGTCCACGACCAACCCCCCGTCCGGCTCCGGCGTGGCTTCACTGTCCGTCCCGTCAACCGGCTGCCCCGGACTGGTCAGGCTCGTGGGCGGGGTGGACTGTCCAGCGCCGTCATCTCCCCAACAGACCGCGGTGCCCTCGAAGGTCACTCCGCACGTGTGCACTTCACCGGTGCACTCCCGGACTCCATTCACCGTGCCGCAGGCGTAGTTCCGGCCACAACTGATCTGGAAGAAGGCATCGGTCGGGACCTCGGCGCCGCCCCAGTCTCCCCAGCAGGACGCGGTCCCGTCGCCGCGCAGGCCGCAGGAGTGCGACCCGCCGCTGCTGATGGAGAGGAACGCGACGTCGACCGGTGCGTTCGTCCGCTGACCGGAGCTGTCGCTGCCCCAGCAGACCGCGTTACCCTGGGCATTGAGCGCGCACGTGTGGTCGCCACCGCTCGCGATAGCGAAGAACGCCCCCGCCGGTGGGTTCAGCTTCCCATCCGCGTCGTCTCCCCAGCAGACCGCACTGCCGTCCAGGCGGAGTCCGCACGCATGGCGTCCTCCACTGCTGATCTGGGTGAACTTCTCCCCATCGGGAGGCGTGATCCCCTGACCGCCCCAGCAGACCGGGGTGCCGTCGAAAGTGAGCGCGCACGTGAAATCGTCGCCACTGCTCAGCGCCAGGAACATCTGATCGGTGGGAGCGTTGATCTGGCCGAAGGCATCACCGCCCCAGCAGATGGCCGCTCCCTCCAGGGAAAGTCCGCAGGAGTGGTTGTTGCCGCTGCTTATCGTCCTGAGCGGGAGGAAGGCGATGGGCATCGCCTGTCCCACGCTGTTGCTGCCCCAGCAGACGGGCGTTCCACCGGGCGGGAGCGCACACGTATGGCGGTCACCGGCGCTGATGACGGTCTCCCCCTGCATGACGATGGAGACGTCCGGTTGCGGCGTGAGTATCCCCGGCTCGTCCGGCGTCGGCGTGTGCATGGGAGTCGGCGTGGGCGTGTCGGTCGGCGCCGGGGTGGGGGTCGCCGTCGGCTCCGGCGTTGGTGTTGCTGTCGGAGAAGGCGCGGGCGTGGGGGTCGGTGTCGGAATGGTGGGCCCTTCAGGAGTCGCGCGCGCTTCGAACTGCACGATCCCCGGACCCGACTCGCCACACGCGGCAAGCACGAGCAGCAGAAGGACTGCGATGACAAAGGTGCTTGGGAAACGAGTGTGGAAGATACGCATCGTTGGCCGCGAATGACCGCGGCACAGTCACTATACACAGCGGGAGACGCCGGAGTCACCGACTTCGCCGAGCGAGTATGCTTGGAAGTGTGAACGGCCGGACCACCAACTTCCGCAGCGGGCTCGTGGCCATCGTCGGCAGGGCGAACGTCGGCAAGTCCACGCTGCTGAACGCCCTGCTCGGCCAGAAACTGTCCATCGTGAGCGCGAAGCCCCACACGACCCGCCACAGGCTGCTCGGCGTCCTGAACGGCAGCGATTTCCAGGCCGCCCTCATCGATACGCCGGGATTCCTTCGGAAGGGCCGCGACCAACTCGACGCAGCGATGGCGCGCCAGCTCTCAGGCGCCCTCGGCGACGCCCACGCCATCGTTCTCGCCGCCGAACCACGCTATCCCGGCGACGTCGAACGAGCGCTCATCGAGCAGATCGCCTCCGTGGACGTGCCCGCGTTGCTCGTGCTCACGAAGACCGACACCATCGCCAAGCAGAAGCTGCTGCCGGTCATGGCGCGCTACGCCGAGACCCACCCATTCGCCGAGATCGTGCCCGTAAGCGCTCTCCAACGCGACGGGCTGGACCCTCTCGCGGAAGCGATAGGCGCCCACCTGCCGGAGCAGGACGCCCTCTTCCCGCCGGAGATGCTCACCGACCGCACGACACGCTTCCTCGTGGGTGAACTCGTCCGCGAGAAGATCTTCGAACACTACTCCCACGAGGTCCCGTATGACACGGCCGTGGAAGTCGTCACGTTCGAGGAGCGCGAGGGAGAATCGCCGGACTACATCCGGACAGTGGTCTACGTGGACACGCCCTCCCAGAAGCGGCTCCTCATCGGCAAAGGAGGAGGGGCGCTCAAGGAGGTCGGTGTCCTCGCGCGTCCTGAGATCGAAGCGCTCACGGGGCGTCCCGCCTTTCTGGAACTATGGGTGAAGGTGAACACGCGGTGGCGCCGGAAGGCCGGCTTCATCCAACGCACCCTGTAGTTGAGTGGGGGTCTGATCCCTTCCCCCACGATTCGTGACATCTGCCCCTTACCCGGTCCCCCGCCCGCGCGGGGTACGCTGGTGATTGGGCAAAGCGAGGCCGTCCGTGGCGAGCCGGTTGGACCGCGAGGGAAAGCGACAGAATGCAGCACGAAACGGAAACCTCCCTCCTCGTCCCACTCCTGGCAGTTTGTGTTGGCATCGTGCTGCGCGCTGTTAAATGGCCTGCTGCCGCCTTGCCCGCTGGAACGGCCATGCGGGTATCATGCCCCTGACGCGAAGGAGGTCCATGCCGTGCCCCTGGTCCCGCGAGTGATGAGCACCCAGCACCCGGACAACGCGGAGGCCCCCGCCTACGCCATCGACGGCGTTATCAAGGGCGACGGCGAGATCATCGAAGCCGCCGACGTGCTGTCGCTCGGGTGCGACGAGCAGATGTGGGACTCCGAGGGCAAGGACACCGACACGCACGTCATCCAGAAACTGCTCAGTCACTATCCCGGCTACTTCTCCGAAGAGATGAAACTGGGGCGCGACGCCCTCATCACCCTCCGCGTCCCGAACCCCTCCATCGAACTGGAGATGCGCAAGCTCCTCGTCGAAGCGCTCCAGGGCATCCCCATCGCCTACGACGTCGCGAACGAGTTCTACGAGGGCGACCTCGAACCTCCCATCCAGGAAGTCATCCTTCCCTTCACCACCAACGCCGCCCAGATAGTCAAGGTGCGGGACTACTACGCGCAGTTCATCGCCGGGCAGGAGAGCAGGCACCTGCCGGACGGAAGCACCGTCAGCGACTGGATAGGCGACTTCTACCCCAAGCACATCCGCGTCATACCGCTTTTCGAGGAGCGGGAGCAGATGATGACGGTGGACGACATCGTCCGCGAGTACCTGCAGGGGTGGGAGGTCGAGTACCAGCGCGTCTTCCTCGCCCGGAGCGACCCCGCGCTGAACAACGGCATCGTCGGCGCCGAACTGATGCTCAAGACCGCCCTCGCCCGGCTGGACCGCCTCGAGGGCGAACTGGGCATCCCCCTCTACCCCATCATCGGTGCAGGCTCGGCGCCCTTCCGGGGGCACCTCTCCCCCGTGAACGTGGACCGCATCTTCCGCGAATACCCCAGCGTCCAGACGCTCACGGTGCAGTCCGCGTTCAAGTTCGACTACCCCCGCGAGCAGGTGATCGACGCCATCGGGCAGCTCCACGCGTACGAGCGCAGACCCGCTCCGCCGGTTGACGAAGCACGCGTCAACGACATCATCGACAGGGCAGGAGCGGCCTACCAGGACCAGGTGCGCAAGCTCGCCCCCACCATCGCCTCCGTATCCGCTCACATACCGCGCAGGCGGGAGCGCAAACTGCACGTCGGCCTCTTCGGCTACGGGCGCACGCTTCCGGGCGCGGAAGACGTGGCCCTCCCGCGCGCCATCGCATTCGCGGCCACGCTCTACTCCATCGGCGTGCCCCCGGACCTGCTCGGGCTCGCCGCGCTCAACGAGGACGACTTCGCCTACCTGCGGGAGATATACCCCAGCCTCCAGGAAGACCTCAGCGCCGCCCTGCGCTTCTCGAACGAGACGCGCATCACGCAACTGCTCGGCGACGACTACCGGCGGCTGTTCGTACGCTTCACCCAGGAAATCGACCGCGTGCACGAAGGGCTGACCACCGCGGTCTGGGCAGGGCTCGTGCGGAACCGCACCTCCCGGACGCGGCACTTCATCGAAGAGGCCGCCCTGATCCGCCGGTTCCTCGGCTAGTCTTCCTCAGCCTCCACCTGTATCTGGGGCAGCCAGTTGAGGAATCCCGGCAGGTACCAGTTCCGCGCGCCGAGCAGTTGCATGCTGGCCGGAACGAGGATGCTCCTCACCAGTGTTGCGTCCAGCAGGACGGCAACCGCAAGCCCGAACCCCGCCTGCTGGTTCACGACCATGTCGCCCGAGGCGAAGCCGCTGAACACCGCCACCATGATGAGCGCGGCGCCCGTGATGAGGCTTGCGGTCGAGCGCAGGCCGTACGCCACGGACTCGGCGTTGTCGTGCGTCTGGTCGTAGCGCTCGCGGATGCGGCTCAGCATGAAGACGTGGTAGTCCATGGACAGCCCGAAGAGGATGGCGAACAGGATCAGCGGCAGCCACGCCTCTATCGTCTCGATCTGCTGGAAGCCGAAGATGTCTGCCCCTACGCCATGCTGGAACACGAGCACCATCAACCCGTAGGCCGCGCCGACCGAGAGCAGGTTCATGATGATCGCCTTGATGGGGATGACGATGGAGCGGAAGACCACCAGCAGCAGGATGAAGCTCACGCCCAGGATGAAGGCGAAGATGATGGGCAGGTAGGCGCTGAGCTGTGTATCGAAGTCCAGGAACTCCGCGGAGATCCCTCCCACGTACGCCTCTGCCAGTACGCCGGAGAACGCCGCGGGGATGTAGTCGTCCCGCAGCCGTTCGATCAGAGCGAACGCCTCCGCGCCGCTCGGAGCGCCGGGGACCGGCACCTCGATAACGGTGACATTGCCGTGCGTTCGCGTGGGAAGCGCGGCGGCAGCCGGATTGCTGAGTATCTCCGGGTTGCTCTGCAGCAGCGCTGCGATGAGAGCGGGGTCGCTCTCAACGGCCTGCTGGATCTTCTGCAGGGCTTCGGTAACCGCCGGATCGCTGACCACGGCCTGCTTGAATGCCTGCACCGCATTCGCGACCCCTGGGTCACTGACGTCTCCCACAACGACGATCCTCGCAGGGTTCGCCGAGCCGTACCCGAGCGGGAAGTCTTCTTCAAGCGCCGTGAACGCCTCGCGGGTGTGCGAGTCCTCCGGGAACGTCTCGACGCTGTTGAAGCCGGTGTTGATGCCGAAGTAGCTCACCGACGCCCAGACCATCAGCCCGCCGACCACGATGATGCTGACGACGGGGTATCGCATCGTCTTGCGCGTGATGAACTCCCAGAAGCCCTCGCGCTGTCCCTCTGAAGACGCACTTGACGCACTCCTGCGGAACGGAAGCCGCAGAAGATCAACACGCGGCCCCAGCACCGTGAGCACTGCAGGCAGGAAGGTAAGCGTCGCCGTGACCGAAACGATGACCACCAGGATGGCGCCGAGGCCGGTTGCGAAGAACAGCGTGTGCGGGACGATGAACACGCCGAGCAGTGCGATGACCACCGTCATGCCGCTGAAGAACACCGTGCGGCTTGCCGTCGCTCCGGCCTTGATGACCGCGTCCCGCGTGCTCCGGCCGCGAGCCAGCTCTTCCCTGAAACGGGACACCACGATGAGACTGTAGTCGATCCCCACCGCAAGGCCGATCATCGTTATCCACAGCAGCACGAAGAAGACCAGCTCGCCGAAGACGGTGCCGATGACCGACACGATGGCCAGCGTGACGAGTATCGAGACGATGGCAAGTCCTACGGGTATCAGCGCGGCCACAACCGCGCCGAAGAGCACGAGGAGGATGAGCAACGCCACCGGCAGGCCGATGCGCTCACCTTGCTCGAGGTCCATCGCCGACAGCTCCGCCTGCTCGAAGCGGCTGCTCACGTCGCCGACGATGAGCACGTCGAAGCCGTCCCTGCCGTCCGCTTCGTCTACGACGTGGATGACCTCTTCGATGTTCTCCAGCGCTTCACCGAGCGTGCCGGTCATCTGGACGGCCACGATGGCGCTTCTGCGGTCCGTTGATACCAGGGCAAGAGAGTCCAGCGGAGCGGCGTCCAGTACCTCGTAGTAGTTCGTGCTGGCCTGTATGACTTCAGGCTCCAACTCCCGGAGCTTGCCGGTGACCTCCTCGACCTTCGCCCTGAATGCGCTATCGTCCACCGTCAACGTTCCCGAGTGAACGATGACGACCTCAGCGGGCGGAGGCTCGATCGGACTGCCTTCCAGCAGATCACTGACCGTCACCGAACCAACTTCGCCGAACCTCGGGATGATGCGAAGCTCAGTAGTAGTGGCGGTGGGGAGCAGTTGGCCAACGACCCCGAGGGCAACCAGCACGAGCAGTACCCATAAGCCTATGGTGACCCACGGCCTGCTGGAACTGATACGGGCGAGTGCTTCGGTCATCGTTGGGCTCCTGGTGGGATTTACTCGGCACGAACGGTGAGCGGGTAGTCGAAGTAGGCCTCGTTGATCATGAAGTGCAGGTTCGTTGCCTCACTCAGGACCCGGCGCAGCAAGCCCTCGCGGTCCCTGCTGTCCGGCCACTCGTTCTGCATGAGTGAGAGCAGCCGTCCTATGAGCCGCTGGGCCGCATACCCGGAGTCCGCTCCAGGGCCCGCTCCGAGCGTTGCAAACTCTCCTGAGATCTGTCTGAGCGACCTGTAGACCGAACCGGGCAACAGTGAGTCCGTTGCCAGCAGATCGAGCGCGGCGGCCGGATGCACTGCGGCCCCGTAGCGCCGGTTGTACACCTCCAGCGCATGAGAGGCCTCCAGCAGGCTCGCCCAGTCTTCCTCCGCGTAGCCCTCGCTCTCCGCATCTATGGCCAACTGCTGCAGGAGCAGGGCAGGCGCGAACTGCGCCCGCTCGATGAAGCCGCCCAGGCGGAGGAAACTCCAGCCTTCGTCACGGTACATGGTCGCCTGGGCAGCGCCGTCGAACGCGTCGGTCTCGGCCGCCAGCCCTGCGTAGAAGCCTTCCGGCAGCGCCATCCATATGTCCTCTATCTCCATGTCGCGAAGGCGCAGGTAGGCGAGGTTGAGACGCTGCCACATCTCCCCGCTGATGCAGTGGCGCATCTGCCGTGCGTTCTCCCTGCCCTGCGCGAAGCAGTTCCACACCGAGTCCGGGTTCGAACGCTCGAAGGTCAGGTCCCCGGCGAGCGTGTACGAGTCCGCGAGCGTGAAGTCGTCGCCCTCGGGGAGCACCAGTGCGCCTCCCGGCGGTATCCGGCGCAGCACGCCGTAGAGCCTGCGCCATCCGACGTATATGTCGCGCGCGGGACGGTCTACCAGTGCCTCCGTCTGCAGTTGCAGCAGGCGGCACATGCACTCGGTCCGCTCGAGATAGCGGCCCATCCAATAGATCCCTTGAGCGCTTCGCGAGAGCATCCGCCTCACTCCTCCAGTACCCAGACGTCCTTGCCGCCCCCGCCCTGGCTGGAGTTCACCACCAGGCTCCCACGGCGCAGCGCCACGCGGCAGAAGGCCCCGGGGACGATCCGCGTCTCGCGGCCCTGGAGGATGAAGGGCCGCAGGTCAACGTGGCGCGGCTCCAACTCGCCATCCACGAGGCAGGGCGCACGGGAGAACGTCAACACCGGCTGCGAGATGAAGTCTGCCGGGTTCGCCCGCACCTGCTCCGCGTACTCTTCACGCTCCTGTGGTGTGGCGTGCGGCCCCACGAGCATTCCATACCCGCCCGACTCGCCCACCCGTTTCACCACCAGCTTGTCCAGGTTGTCCAGCGTGTACTCCAGATCGGCGGGGCGCCGGCACAGGTACGTCTCCACGTTGCCGAGTATCGGCTCTTCTCCGAGGTAGTAGCGGATCATGTCCGGCACGTAGGGGTAGACGCTCTTGTCGTCGGCGACACCGACCCCCGGAGCATTGACCAGCGTGACGTTGCCGCGTTTGCACGCGTCCAGCAGGCCCGGCACACCCAGCATCGAGTCCGGGCGGAAGGCGAACGGGTCCAGGAACAGATCGTCCACGCGGCGGTAGATGACGTCCACGCGACGAAGCCCCGCAGTCGTGCGCATGTACACGAAACCGTCACGCGTCAGCAGATCGCGCCCCTCCACCAGTTCCGCACCGATCTCATGCGCGAGAAACATGTGCTCGTAGAAGGCCGCGTTGTACACCCCCGGCGACAGCAGCACGATGGTGGGGTCCGACCTGCCTCTCGGACCCAGCTCCCGCAGCGTCTGCTGCAGAAGGTCCCCATAGTGCTCGACCTCCCGGACACGCGATGCACGGTACAGACGCCGCAGCCCCGCCTTCACCGCGTTGCGGGTCGCGATCATGTACGACACGCCGGAAGGCGACCGGAGGTTATCCTCGAGCACGAAGAAGCCGTCGTGCGTCCGAAGGAGATCCGACCCGCAGATACCCACCCAGACTCCTTCCGGAGGAGAGTAGCCCAGCATCTCCGGGCGGTAGTTCGGGCATCCGATGACCAGGTCTTCGGGGATCACCCCGTCGGCGATAGCGTGCGCGCCGTTGTAGACGTCATCGATGAAACGGTTGAGCGCGCGCAGGCGCTGGGCGAGCCCTGAATCGAGCAACGTCCATTCCGATGCGGAAAGCACTCGCGGCACGCAGTCCACGGGGATGATCCGTTCCTGGGCCTCCTCGTCTCCGTAGACCGTGAAAAAGATCCCCTCGTGCAGGAAAGAGCGGGCCACTCCCTCCTGTACGCTGCCCAGGCGTTCCGGAGAGAGGCTCAGCAACGTCTCGTACAGCCGCTGGGAGTGCTCCCGCGGCGACCCGTCCGCCAGCAGCATCTCGTCGTAGATGGCAGCGTCGAGGTTATAGGAGTCGAAGTTCATGCTCCCGGCTCCCGTTCGCTAGCCTGCCTTGCCGTCGTCTTCAGCTTCCTCGTCCGACCCCTCTCCCGCGTCATCCTCCTCATCGTCGACGGTCTCAGTAGCGTCATCGGCGGCGTCATCATCATCGGTGTCATCGTCCGCGGCATCATCGCCACCGCTGGCATCGTCTTCGTGTTCAGCAGTTACCACCGGGTACCTGAACGGCAGGGTCACCAGCATCTCGGTGAACTCGCCCGCCTCTGACGTGACCGCTATCGTTCCGCCGTGCTGGCGGACGATGTCGTTCGAGATCGCAAGCCCCAGCCCTGTTCCCTTGTCGGTGGGCTTGGTGGTGAAGAACGGATTAAATATCTTGTCGATCGCCTCCTGGGGGATGCCGCTCCCGTTGTCCCTGACGCGGACCTCCACCGACTCATCCGTGCGTTTCGAAGAGAGCACCACCTCGGGCATGAACTGCTCGCCTTCCGCCTCCTTCGCCTTCCGCTTCTCGTCCACGGCGTAGCAGGCATTGCTCACCATGTTCAGGAAGACGCGGCCAAGGTCGCCCGGGATAGCTTCCACCTCGCCGGCGTCCGGATCGAACTCCTGCCGGATGGTGAGCTGGAAGTCCGGGTCCAGCGCCCGGGCGCTGTGGTAGGCGAGCGAGGCATGTTCATTGACGAGGTCGTTGATATCGATAGGACGCGCTTCGCCCCCGCCTCTGCCCATCATCAGCATGTCCTGGACGATGCGGTTCGCTCGCTCGCCGTGCGACTGGATACGCTGAAGATTGCCGGTCAGATCGGCGGATATCTCTTCGATGTACTGCTTCTGGTCCTCCGTCAGCGCATCGCCGGTGTCATCGACCGCTTCCTTCAACTCCACGAGCAACTCTGCCGACGCTTCAGAGAAGTTCTTGACGAAGTTCAGCGGGTTCCTGATCTCGTGGGCAACTCCGGCGGTCAGCTCGCCGAGCGCCGCCAGCTTCTCCCGCATGACGATCTGGTCCTGCGCCTTGTCCAGGTCTGAAAGCGCAGACTCCAACTCGTCGTTCTTCTCCCGCAGCTCCTCTGCCAGATGCTCAACCAGGTTCAGTCGTTGCACCTCCAGGGCGTTCCGGCGGAACACTTCCAGCGCCGCGGCCATATCCGCCACTTCGTCTCGCCCCTTCACGACCACTTCCTCCTCCAGCTCGCCCCCGGCCATGCGGCGCATCCGGTTGGAGAGGAACGCCAACCGCCGAAGCAGTACCCGCCACACGAAGAGCCAGTCGATGAGCAGCGCTCCTGTCACACTCAGGATGCCGATCACGATGAGCAACTGGCGCCCGGTGCGGATGGACTGGTCGGAAGAGAGTGTCGCCGCCTCCGCATGCTGGTTCGCCACGCTGACCAGACTGTCCACTTCTTCCACGAGTTCGATCGCGATGGTGCGGTTCAGGGCGAGCAACTCACGCTGCCGCTCGGCAAGCTCCAACCCGCTCTGCACCAGAGCGAACCCTCCCTCTTCTTCGCCCAGACCGAGGTCGTAGAGCCGGTCAGCCAGGGGGGTCAGCGACGCCAACAGGTCCTCGCTCACCTGCCCCAGGAACGTGCTCTCTGCGCCTCTGAATGCGGCGAACTCCGCCTCGAACCGCTCCCGCAACGGCTCTACCAGCGCCGGCTCGGAGACGGTGAAGGCGCTTGCCAGCACCTGCGCCGCTATGCTGAGGGCTCCCTGCAACTCTGCGAGACGCCGGTATTCGATGATCTGATCACCGGAGAAAGACTCCTCAATCGGGGCGGGGGGCGCGTCGAGGCTGGTGTAGCCCGTCATCAGGTAGAAGAGCTGGTCATCCAGCGCCGGGATCAGGACTCCGTCCAGTTCGTCCTGGACCGCCGTCAGGTCCTGCCGGAGAACATCGCTGCGGGCTTCCAGCGCGAAGAACTCCGGCATCTCCGATTTGATCGTATCGATATTGGCAACCAGCCTGTCTGCCTGTTCACGAATGCTGTCGAGGCGCTCCTCCTCACTCCCCTGCGCTTCCAGCGCAGCCAGTTCCTCTTCGAATGCCGCGTGCGCCTGGTTGATCTCAGCGACCACTTCCGCGAAGTCTTCCACTTCGGCGGACGTCAACCGCGGGGCCGCCGCCACCAATACGCTGGCGGACTCCGCCACGTGGAACGCCGTCGTTATCTCCGGCAGGCTCGCGTCGTTCACACGGCTCTGCGCCTCGCTCACACGAGTGAACGAGAACCAGCCCACGAGACTGGCAGCCAGCGTGAGCGCAACCGCACCCGCAATCACCAACTGCAACTGCGTGGAGATGCGCGACGGTACTCTGAAGAACCTGAGTGGTTGAATCATGGCTCGACGTCCTGCAACGCCCAGGTCTCCTGCAGCAGCTGGAAGTCCCCCAGCGCCTGGATCGGATAATACTGTCCGTCAGGCCCGAGCACGGTCAGGAACACCGTGTCCGAGCCCTGGTTGTCGTCTTCCCCGTAACCCAGGCGGAACCCATCCAGATCGATCATGTCGGGAGCGGTCAGGCTGTCCAGGAAACACTGGCGGGTGAGCTCGCGGCTGCAACCTTCCAGCCCTGCTATCACAAGACGCCCTGCCAGGTATCCTTCGAGTGATACGAAGCCCGGCACCGCACTCGAATCATACGACGAGAGCGCGCTCCGGTAAGCCCGCACGACGGGTTGCGACAGATCGTTGGGGAAGGGCACCACCTGTGTTACGAACACTCCGGCGCCATCGGGACCGAGCTCCCGCGCCAGCGCGTTGCTGCCGACGAAGGAGATGTTGATGAACTGCACGTCCATCCCGATATGCCGCGCCCATCTGATGAAGGTTGCCACCGGTTCGTAGGCCCCCACCATGATCACCGCCTCGGGAAGCGAACGCTCTATGTCCAGCAACGCGGTCTTCACCGCCGTTGTGTTGCGCGTATAGAGCCCGATGCCCACCGGAGACATGTTTCTGCGCCGGAGTGCTTCTACCGCTCCCTGGTAGCCCGCGCGGCCGAAGGAGTCGTCCTGGTACATCACCGCTATCCGCGTGATGCCCAGGTCCTCGGTCAGACGCTCGACCATCTCCTCTGTCTCCTGGTTGTACGAGGCGCGAACGTTGATCACGTTCTCGGGCCCCAGGGTCCGCAGGAACTCGGCGCCCGTGAACGGTGCGAGATAGGGTACACCCGCCGATACGGACACCGGGGTAGCGGAGCGCGACGTGGGCGTTCCCACTGCTCCTATCAGCATGAACACACGCTCATCCTCTATCAGCTGAAGCGTGTTCGTAACCGCTTTCTCCGGCTCGTAGGAGTCATCCAGCGAGACCAACTCCAGCGAGCGCCCGTGTACGCCTCCCGCCCGGTTCGCCTCGTGGAACGCCGCCCGGATGCCCAGCCGCATGTTGGTGCCGAGTTCCTCCGCCGGGCCGCTGAATGCAGCGGACTGCCCGAACAGTACCTGATCGTCGGTCACGCCGGACGTCCCTGCGTCTACCGGAGTGGGCGACGGCGTTGCGGTAGCCCTTTCGTGGGGAGTAGGGGTAGGCAACTCTGTTGCATCGCCGTTACAGCCAACCAGCCCCGCGACGATGAAGAGTGCTGCGATGTACCCGGGCATACGCCCGGAACGCGGCACGCGTTTCATCCATCCCTCGACATGGCAACGGTCATCCGGTTCTTGCCATCCTCCCGCCGGTAATGCATTTCGGAGGTCATCGTCCGCACCAGGTAAACGCCCAATCCGCCTATGCGGCGTTCCTCCATCGGCGATTCCATGTCAGGCTCAGGGGCATCGTGCAACGGATCGAAAGGCCTCCCTTCGTCCGTGATCTCAATGACGAGGTCTTCCTCGTTGCACGTGAGCTTAACGTCCAGATGATGGCCGTCCTCGTCGTAGGCGTAGTTGATGACGTTGAGCACCAACTCTTCCAGGACGAGGTTCACCCTGAACGTCAGCGCGGCGGGCCAGTTGTCCTGCTCCGCCAACGTTTCGACCGCGGCAGTCAGCCGTTCCAACTCTTCGGGGCGCGTCTCGAGTGTCAGGGCCAACCCGTTGCTCATGCCTGCGCTCTCCCACGCCTCAGCGTCAGACACGTGATGTCGTCCGACTGCGGCGCTCCGCTTACGAACTCTCGAACAGCCGCGAACACTGCTTCGTTCGCAGCCTCCGCGCCCTGCGGCCCGCCTCCCGCGAATACCGCCCGCAGACGCTCCATCCCGAACTCTTCATTCGCGGCGTCCATAGCCTCCGTCACGCCGTCCGTGTACAGGACCAGCGTATCGCCTGGTTCCAGCGTGAGTTCACCTTCCACGAACTCCATGCCGGGCAGGACGGCCAGAGCCAGCCCTTCCGTGTATTCGAGCACGGTGGAACTGCCGTCGGCGTGGAAGATCACGGGCAGGTTATGGCCTCCATTGGCATAGGAGAGGTGTCCGGTCGCAGGGTCGTACACCGCGTACAGCACCGTGACGAACATGGCGGACTCGTTGTCTTCAGCGAGCAGGTTGTTCACTTCCCGGAGCACCTTCCCCGGTTCGGTGAGGCCGATGGCAGAGCCCTTCAACAGCGTACGGCTGGACATCATGAACAGCGCTGCCGGCACACCCTTGCCCGACACGTCCGCGATGGCCAGGCCGATCTCACCGTCATCGAGGAGCACGACGTCGAAGAAGTCCCCACCAACGTTGCGCGCCGGTTCCATGCTCCCGAACACCTCGAAATCGTCCCCTCGCGGGAACTGCGTCGGGAGGATCGACTGCTGCATCTGGCTCGCCACGTCCAGTTCCCGCTGCAGCGATACCAGCTTGTCACGGGAGGAGAGCGCCTCCTTCCACGCCTTCATGTTCTCCAGCGTGCGCTCTATCGTCACTTGCAGGTCATCGAAGTCGAGCGGCTTGGTAACGAAGTCGAACGCACCGCGGTTCATCGCGGTGCGGATGTTCTTCATATCTCCGTAGGCAGAGACGATGACCGCACGGAGGTCAGGGTTCAACTCCGATATCTGGGACAGCAGCGTCAGCCCATCCATCTTGGGCATATTGATGTCCGAGACCACCATATCGATCTCCGGGTCGCTGTTGAGCACGTCGAGCGCCTCGATCCCGTTCTGGGCAAAGACGAACGAGTAGCGCCCGGACCGTATGTGACGCCGCATCCGCTGCAACATCAACGGCTCTACGTCGGGTTCGTCGTCAACCACCAGTATCCTGTACGCGTCCCCTTCTGATTCGGACATCGTCTCCTCGCGTCTGTTCTTCGCGGGCAGCCTGAATAATCACCCAGCGCCGGCTGACGATTCAGTCACCGACCCCGGGTTGGTCCTGACCCTGAGAGCTAATCTTCGAGCGCCTTCAGCGCATCCGTCCGCGAATCGTGCACCGGCACTATCTTGTCGAACCCGCTGATGGCGAATATCTCTCGGACAGATTCGGAGAGCGAGCATCCCAGCAGTTTGGCGTTCTGCTTCTGGAGCGACTTTGCAACCAGAAGGATGACACGAAGACCCGCGCTGCTGATGTACTGCAACTGCCCCATGTCCATGATGACGCCCTGGTCACTCGGTTGGATTGCTCCCTCGAGCGCGGTCTGGAAGTCCATCGCGTTCGTCCCGTCCACGCGCCCTTCCACGTCCACGATCAGATTCGAGCCTTCCCGTGTACTCTTGAGATCCATGTAGCTTCTCCCCTACTCAGGATTGACGAGCCTCCGACGACTCACCCGCAACTCTACCAAATGTTGCGCGCCCGTGTGAAATCCTGCACACCCGGCGTGTCTGTCGAATACCCGCCTCATACTTTACAATTGCCGCACGCTTAATGAGGAGGCACGGCCCAGATGGGACTGTACTACGACGTGTTTGAAACCGGTTGGGGATGGGTGGCAGTCGCCGGATCGGAGAAGGGCATCCGCTACGCCACTCTCCCGGAGCCGTCTCCCGATCGAGCCTTGGACGATCTGGAACGCAGCATGCGGGCTCCGCTTCCTGAGCACGTGCCGGACGCGTTCAACGCCTATCGCGCCCAACTCGAGGCGTACCTGAGGGGCGACGCCCCCACGTGGGACGTGCCCCTGGACCTGGACGGCGTGGCCCCCTTCTTCCGCCGCGCATGGGATGCGTGCCGCTCCATCCCTCGGGGAGAGACACGCACCTACGAGTGGCTCGCGGCCTCCGCGGGAAACATCAGAGCCGTGCGCGCCGCGGGCCAGGCGATGGCGCGGAACCGCATCCCCATCGTCATCCCTTGCCACCGCGTCATCGGCAAGGACGGCGGGCTGCACGGGTTCGGTGGTCCCGGCCTTGGTATGAAGGCGCGCCTGCTGAACCTCGAAGCAGCGACCGCCTGATCAGGCCGCCCTCGTCGTCTCCAGTTCCAACGTCAAGCCGGTGTCCCGCATCCCGTTGACGTACTCCGCGAGCGCGTCGGAGAACTGTGTACGGATGATGGGCATCTGGATGCGCCAGAACTGCCCGCCGCTCTCGATGACGAGGTCGACCTCGTCCGTGCCGTGATGGTCCATCAGCGTCTGCAGCACCAGTTTGAGCAGGCGGTTATCCTCGGATGGCTGGTCGGTCTCCTTCATCTTCAAGAGAACCCTGCGCTGCCCTTCCTCGAAACCGCCCGCTGAGGGGGCAGCCGCGACGTGATGCGCGGCCCCATTCATCGGGTGCGGCTCCACACCGTTGGCAGCAGGCTCCGGCGGCGCGCTCGGCTGCTCCTCCACGGGCGGCTTCCACTCCTCCACCTTCGGAGTGGCGGGAACAGCCGCAACGGCAGGCGGCGGGTCGGCAGGCGTCTCCGCAAGCTCGAACTCGAGCGCCTCGTCGCAATGTATCGAGGTCTCGTCTCCCCGATGCCGCACCACCCCTTTCAGCTGCACGAGGTTGCCCTCCACCCACAGATCGGCAGTCTTTTCGACAACCCGGCTCCACACGGCTACGTCCAGCACTGAGCCGTCGAATATCTCCAGCCCCACGAAGCGGATCGGCCTCCCCTGCCTGTCCGTCGTGTATCGGACCGACGCCACCTCGCCAGCCAGCACCACCTTGTCCCCGTCCGCGCACGCCTCCACCTCCTCGCGAGAGAGGGCTGCGCCGGCAGGTGCGTTCACCGGGTCCAACACGCGACGCCCCAGCGCAACGCCTATCAGTTCACGTTCCCAGGCGACCAGTTCCCGTAGCGACGGTTCGGGCGCGGGCAGCAACTCTATCTCCGCCAGCGGCGTGGGAGCGGACGCGCCGAACATGTCGAACATCGTGGACTGCCCGCTCTCGCGCAGGCGCGCTTCGCGCTGCATCAGGTGCACGATGTTGTCTGCGCTCGCAGTGAGCTGCCCGCGAGACCCGAAGGCATCGAGCGCGCCCACCTTCGCCAGACTCTCCACCACGCGCCGGTTCGCGGCCTCCGACCCGGCACGCCTGCAGAAGTCCTCCAGCGACTGGAACGGGCCGCTCTCGTCGCGTTCCGCTACCAGTTCCGCCACTGCGGACGCCCCGATGTTCTTGATCGAGGCGAGGCCGAACCGCACGGACTCTCGCCCATCCTCCGCACGGTCCACGCCGAAGTCCACGCCGCTCCGGTTCACGTCCGGCGGTAGCACCGGTATCCCCAGCCGCACGCACTCCGCAACTGCGGGGCCCATCCGATCGTTCCCCTGGTACGCGTTCAGGACGCACGTCATGAACTCCACGGGATGGTTCGCCTTGAAATACGCCGTCCAGTACGCGACTACGGCGTAGCTCACGCTGTGCGCCTTGTTGAACGCGTACCCCGCGAACGGCTCGATCAGGTCGAAGACCGCGGTGGCGGTTGGTTCGTCGTATCCCTTCTCCCGCGCTCCCGCGACGAAGCTCTCGCGCTCCTGCTGCATCAGCGAGGCGATCTTCTTCCCCATCGCCTTCCGGACCACGTCCGCTTCGCCGAGCGAGTAGCCCGCGAACTGCCGCATGATGTGCAGCACCTGGTCCTGATAGACGATGATCCCGTACGTCTCGTTCAGAATGTCCTGCAGGTCGGGATGGGGGTAACTGGCAGGCGCCCGCCCATGCTTCGAATCGATGTAGCGCCCGATGTGCTCCATCGGGCCCGGACGGTACAGCGCGATCATCGCCGCGAGTTCGCCCAGCGTGCCCGGACGCAACTCCTTGATATAGCGCCGCATCCCCGGGCTCTCCAGCTGGAAGAGGGCCGTCGTCTCGCCGCTGCTCAGCAACTCGTACGTCCTGGCATCGTCGAACGGGACGTCCTGCAGCCGCACTTCGGTCCCTTTGCGCTGCCGCACCATCTCGATCGTGTTGCTCAGGATCGAGTAGTTGATCAGGCCCAGGAAGTCCATCTTCAGCAGGCCCAGCTTGGCAACCGGCTCCATGGCGTACTGCGTCATCGCCACGCTGTTCTCGTTGCCCTTCGTCGGACGCTGCAGCGGCACGTGGTCGGTGAGTGGGTCCTCGGATATGACGACCCCCGCAGCGTGTGTGCTCACGTTGCGCGTCACGCCCTCTAAGCTGCGCGCGGTGTCGATGAGCTTCCGCAGCTCTTCGTCCTGCTCGTACGCCTCCTTCATCTCGGGCGATTGCTCGAATGCGAGGTCTATCGTCATCCCCAGCCGCTGCGGAACGAGCCGCGCGACGCGGTCCACGTCCGCGTACGTCATGCCCAGTACGCGCCCTGAGTCCCGGATGGCAGCCTTGGCGCCGAGCGTGCCGAACGTGATGATCTGTGCGACGTGGTCACGCCCGTACTTCTCCGTGACGTACTGGATCGCCTCCTCGCGCCGGTCATCCTGGAAGTCCATGTCGATGTCCGGCATCTCTTTGCGCTCGATGTTGAGGAAGCGCTCGAACACCAGCCCGTAGTCCAGCGGGTCGAGGTCGGTGACGCCAAGGCAGTAGAGCGCCAGCGACGATGCTGCGCTGCCCCGCACCCCGAAGACGATGCCCTCCCGCCGCGCGAAGTCCGCGATGTCCCAGACCACCAGGAAGTAGTTGGGGTATTGCGTCTCCGTTATAACGTTGAGCTCGTACTCCAGCCGCTCCTTCGTCACGTCCGTCGACCCGTTCGGGTAGCGCTCGCCGAAGCCCTGCCAGCACAGCTTGCGCAGGTAGGTGTCTGCGTCTTCGTTGTCGGGGGTCCGGTAACGCGGCAGGCGCAGCGTCGAGAAGTCCAGCTCCACGTCCGTCATGTCGGCTATCGCCTGCGTGTTCGTCACCGCCTCCGGCAGATCGGAGAACAGTTCCAGCATCTCATCGGTGCTCTTCAGGTAGTACGACGAGTCGGAGAACTGGAAGCGGTTCTCGTCCCTGATGTTGGAACTCGTGCCGATGCAGAGCAGCACGTCGTGGATGCTGGCGTCGCTCTCCTGCACATAGTGCAGATCGTTCGTCGCGACGATGGGGATGTCCAGCTCCTCCCCGAGCCGCAGCAGCCCGTTGTTCAGCGGAATGAGGAAGTCGAGGTTCTCGTGCCGCTGCATCTCCAGGTAGAAGGCGGGGAACATCGCCTTATGCCACCTGGCCAGCTCTTTCGCAGCCTCGTAGTTGCCGTCTATCAGCGCGGTCGATATCTCGGAGCTCGGGCAGCCGGAGAAGACGATCAGGCCGTCGGCGTGCTCTTCCAGCAGCTCGTGGTCCACGCGAGGTTTGTAGTAGAAGCCTTCCAGGTGTGCTCTGGAGGACAGCTTCATCAGGTTCCGGTAGCCCTCGTTGTTCTGCGCGAGGACCGTGAGGTGGTGGTAGTTCTGTCCCTTGCCGCCCGAGGTGCGGTCCGTCCGCTTCCCGTTCGCAACGTACAGCTCGCACCCGATGACCGGCTTGATGCCGGCTTCCTTGCAAGCCGAATAGAAGTCCACCACCCCGTACATCGAGCCGTGGTCGGTGAGGCCGAGGGCGGTCATGCCCAGCTCTTTGGCACGGTCCACCATCGCCGGTATCCGGCTCAGGCCGTCGAGCAGGCTGTACTCCGAGTGGACGTGGAGATGAGTGAACGACACCGCTGCAACACTCCGGGACAAGTCCGGCCATTATAAGGACATCGCCCTGCCATGCCCAAGCTTGAAATATGCAGCATTTTCCGTTGTCCTGCCGCTTGCATACAGCATCCTGTGTACTTCCGCCTCTGCTGGCTTCTCCTTCATCCCCGCCTCTCCGTTGACTGCGTCGACGCGCCGCTGCTACGCTCGCAGCAGGATCCCCATGCCTGTGCACGACCCCGAACACGCCCCAGACACCACCTACGAAGAAGCCCTGCACCGCCTCCTCTCCCTTGCCGACCTCGAGCGGATGACAGGGCACGCCGCCCCTGCGTATAAGTACGACCTGGAACGTATGCGGAAGCTGGCAGCCCGGCTGGACCTGCTCGACGGTGGGCCGCCGCTCATCCATGTCGCCGGGACGAAGGGCAAGGGGAGCGTCGCAGCCATGACCGCCAGCGCCCTCCGGGCGCACGGCCTGCGGACCGGGCTCTACACCTCCCCCCACCTGCACTCGTTCCGGGAACGCATCCGTCTGAACGGCGACCCGCTCCCGGAACAGGCCTTCGCTGCAGCGGTCGCCCGCATCTGGCCTGTCGTCGAGGAGATGGCAGGTGGACCCATCGGCGCCCCCTCCACGTTCGAGGCCCTCACCGCGATGGCCTTGGACGTCTTCCGCGAAGAAGCGGCGGACGCTGTCGTGCTGGAGGTCGGCCTCGGAGGGCGGCTGGACGCGACCAACGTCGCCTCGTCGAGTGTCGCGGCCATCACCTCCGTCAGCCTCGACCACACCGCCGTCCTCGGCTCGACCGTCGAGGAGATCGCGGCGGAGAAGGCCGGCATCATCAAGGGCGCTCAGCCCGTCGTCACCGCACCGCAAGACCCCGGAGCCATGGCAGTCATTCGAGCGCGGGCAGCGGCGATGGGCGCGCCGCTCACCGAGGTCGGCCGAGACGTCACCTGCTTGCGGGAAGCACACGACCTCTCCGGCCAGACGCTGCTGGTGGCGACTCCGCGCGACCGCTACCGCATACGCCTGCCGTTGCTCGGCGCGCACCAGGCCGAGAACGCGGCAGTCGCCGTCGCCGCGCTGGAACGGGCGCCGCTGCCTCTGTCTCGTGACTCCATCGAGGCGGGCCTGGCAGCGGTGCGTTGGGACGGCCGCTTCCAACTGCTCGCCACGGCCCCCTACCTCGTCGTCGACGGCGCGCACAACCCCTACTCCATGGCACGGCTGCGCGAGACCGTACAGGAGTACCTGCCCCACGCACGCGTCCATCTCGTGTTCGGCGCATCCGGCGACAAGCAGGTCGACCTGCTCACCGAGGAGGCGGCAGCCTTCGCGGACGAGGTCTGGACCGTCGCCTCGCGCCACCCGCGCGCGGCACACCCGGATATGCTCGCCTCACTCTTCGAGGGTCTGGGAACGAGCGTGCGCAGCGCCGCCAGCGTCGCAGAGGGCATCGAGCAAGCGCTGAACGCAGCCGGAGGCGGCGACCTCGTCCTCGTGACCGGCTCGCTCTTCGCCGTCGCCGAAGCGCTGCAGCACTCCCTCGGCATCGCCGGAGAGCACTATCCTGAGTTCGACCCGCAGGCATCCGCCCTCGGGAGGGTCTGAAGCGCATGACCGGTCTCAACGCGAATGGGCGCAAGCGAGTGGTCGTCACCGGCCTCGGCGCTGTGACGCCGCTCGGCGAAAGCGTCGCCGGGTTCTGGGACGGCCTCGCTGCGGGACGCTCCGGCATCGGCCCCATGACGCTCGCCGATCCCACCGACTACCCTTGCCGGATATCGGGCGAAGTCTCCGGTTTCGACCCCGAGAACTACATCGAGAAGCGGGAGGCGCGCAGGCTCGCGCGGTTCTCCCAGCTCGCCATCCCTGCGGCGGAAGAAGCGATGCGTAACGCCGGCCTTACTGCCGCGAACGTCGACGCCGACCGCATGGGCGTCTACCTCGGCAACGGCAACGGCGGCTTCCCGACCATCGACGAGAGCATGCGCATCCTCGTCGAGCGCGGTGGGATGCGCATGTCGCCGTTCTTCTTCCCCATGATCCTCCCCAACATGGCCGCCGCGAACGTCAGCCGCCACGTCGGAGCGCGGGGCCCGAGCAGCACCATCGTCACCGCGTGCGCCGCCTCCACGCAGTCCATCGGCGACGCCGCCGAGGTCATACGCAGGGGCGCTGCCGACGTGATGATCACCGGTGGGACCGAGGCAGGCATCAGCCAGCTCGGCCTCGCGGGCTTCTGCGTCATGCGCGCCCTCAGCACCCGCAACGACGACCCTCCCGCCGCAAGCCGTCCCTTCGACGCCGACCGTGACGGCTTCGTCCCCGCCGAGGGCGCCGGTATCCTCGTCATCGAGTCGCTGGAGCACGCGCTCAGGCGCGACGCACCCATCGTCGCCGAGGTGCTGGGCTTCGGAGTGTCATCTGACGCAGGCCACCAGTTCCAGCCCGACGACGACGGCGCCGGCGCAGCGCGCGCCATCCGCTGGGCGCTGGAAGACGCGGGCGTCGGGCCGCACGAGGTCGACTACATCAACGCCCACGGCACCTCCACCCCGCTCAACGACGCCTCGGAGACGCTCGCCATCAAGCGAGCGTTCGGCGACGCCGCCTACAAGATACCCATCAGCTCCACGAAATCCATGATCGGCCACGCGCTCGGAGGCGCCGGGGGCATGGAGGCGATCGCCTGCGTGCAGACCATCCTGCACGGCCTCATCCACCCCACCATCAACTACACGACGCCCGACCCCGCCTGCGACCTCGACTACGTGCCGAACGAGGCACGTCAAGCCGACGTGCGCACCGTGCTCTCCAACAGCTTCGGGTTTGGCGGCCAGAACGCCTGCCTCGTCTTCCGCCGCTACGAGGACTGACCGCGCACAACGGGCCTGGTCCCCTCTCCTGGGGGAGAGGGTTAGGGTGAGGGCCCTCGGGGTGGAGGATGGGGGCGAGGTTGGGTACGGTGCCCCGCCTGATCCCTTCCCCCTTGATGGGGGAAGGTTAGGATGGGGGTGAACTGGACGGTCGCAGCCCTACCGCTTCGCCGTCTCCGCCTACTCCGTCATTCCCGCGAAGGTGGGAATCCAGCAGCCCTACCGCTTCGACGTCTCCGCGCCTACTCCGTCATTCCCGCGAAGGCGGGAATCCAGCAGCCTACCGCTTCGCTGTCTCCGCGTAGTTGATCCGGTCGTTGATGATGCGCCCGGTGCCGTGTTCCACCTTCACCGTGTTGGCCGTCGCGCCGGACCGCGTGCCGATCATGATGAGCGGCGCGCCGCCGGTGTTGTGCAACTGGTAGAACGACCCGCCCGTGATGGTCGCCATCATGCCGGGCGTCAGCACCGCCTTACCGCCGTCCGGGAAGTTCATCGTCAACTCCCCTTCGATGATCTGGAACGTCTGGTCCTGGTTATGGCAGTGCATCTCGTCCATCTGGTCCGGCTGGTAGTAGTGGATCCACACGTGGAAACGGTTCGTGTCCATCACCACGGTGCGCTTCTTCGTCTCGTGGCCGAACGCTTTCGTGTCGAAGACTTCTATCGGCATGGCGCTGCGCCTCCTCTGGATTACGCTGCCCGCACTCTAGGCACGCACGGGCGGCATGTCAACGCTGTGCAAGAGCATGGTGCCATCGCTCAGGGAGGGCAAGGGAGAGCAGGGTTATGATGGGACGGTCCGGCACCCCGGAAGAGGTGAATCACTTGGAGAGAGGAACCGCACAACCGCAGGCCATATCACTGGACGAGGCTGCGCAGATAGCGAGTGAAGTCAAGGAATTGATCAAGGCCGGTGATGAGCACTCCGCGTGGGAGTTGCTCCAGCACCTCCACCCGGCCGACATCGGGACCATCGTGGCCGGGCTTCCCGGCGCGAGCAGGGACGCCATCATCCGTGTGATGTCCCCTGACACGGTCGCCTGGATACTGCGGCAGATGAACCCGGTGGAGGCCGGGCGGGTGGCGACCCGGCTCGGGGCTAACGTGCTCTCCTTCGCCCTTGACCAGCTCCATCCGCGCCAGGTGCTGGCCGTGCTGGACCACCTTCCCGTCCTGCGGGCGCGGGAAGTGGCCCCGTCCCTGGAATCGCTGGAAAGCACGGAACTGTTCGACTACGCGCCGGACACGGCGGGCGCTTTGATGGTAGGGCAGCTCCCCACGGTGCGTATCGACCGCCTCGTCAGCGAGGCGCTCGGGAACCTCCGGTCGTTGGAGGACATCCGCCACAAACTCACGCACCTGTTCCTTATTGGAGACGATGACGAGCTCGCCGGACAGGTCAGCATGGTCGACCTGGCGCTTGCAGAGGGGGACACCCCGGTCCGTGCGATAGCCTCGCCCCTCGTGGCAACGGTGACGGTCGACACTCCCGCGCGCGAGTGCGCGCGGCTCCAGCGGCACTACAACGTGACCCAACTCCCCGTGACGCAGGACGGACGTCTGGCCGGCGTCATCCTTGCCGAGCACCTGCTGGGCGCCACGATCGAACTGGACACCCGGCAGATGCAGCAGGTTGCGAACGTCCCCGGAGAGACGGTCGGCGGTCCCTTGCTGTCCTCGATCCGCACCCGCCTGCCCTGGCTCACGATAAACCTGGGTACGACGTTCCTCGCTGCCGGCACGGTCGCGCTCTTCGAGTCGACGCTGGCGCAGGTGGTCGTGCTCGCCGCGTTCCTGCCTGTCGTGGCCGGACAGGGGGGTATCGGCGGCACCCAAACGTTGACGCTCATCGTCCGGGCGATCGCACTCGGCGAACTCGTCGGTATCGGCGCGCAGCGCCTGCTGGCGCGAGAGGCGCTGCTCGGCCTCCTGCACGGGATATGGCTTGGCGTCCTGGTTGCAGTCATAGCGCTGCTGTGGAAGCAGAACCCCGGCCTTGGACTGGTGCTCGGGCTGGCGATGCTGGGCAACATGGTCATCGCCGGGACTGTCGGAGCAGGCGTGCCGCTGTTCCTGCGGAGGGTGGGGGTGGACCCGGCAGTCTCGTCCGCGGTCGTCGTCACCACCTTCACCGACGTCTTCGGTTTCCTGCTGTTCCTCGGCATCGCCAGCGCCTTCATCGGCCTCATCACCTAGAATCGGGTCATGCTCGCAATGCTCCGCCCGAGCCCCACGCTGACCGGCGACGACGTTCGGCTCGGCCTTCGCATGATGGTCTGGGAGTCCGTTGCCTCCGGGGCGCTCTTCAGCCTCGGCAGCGGCGGCTTCATGGCTGCCTACGCGCTCGCGCTGGGCGCCAACAACCTGCAGATCGGGCTTCTGGCCGCGCTGCCGTTCGTTTCCCAGGCGATGCAGGTCCCCGGCATCCTGCTCGTCGAGCGCTTCCGCACGCGGAAGGCGATCGGGCTCCTGACCCTGGGCGTGTCGAACCTCTTCTGGATACCCATCGGCGCGGTGCCGTTCCTGCTGCAGACGCCCGGCGCTCCCGCGGTCACCATGGTGATCGCGCTGCTGGCTCTTCGGGGGCTCTTCTCTCCTGTCTGGGTAACGGCGTGGAGCAGTTGGATACGCGACCTCGTCCCCAAGCCGATGCTCGGGAGCTACCACGGGCGGCGCCTCGCGGTCATGACCGCAGCCATGGCCGCCGTCGGACTGGGGGCCAGTTTCTTCGTGCAGTGGTGGGAGGACACGTCCGCTCCCGAGGATGCGGTATTCGCCTACTCGCTCCTCCTCTTCGCCGGGGCGCTCACTTTCGGCGTGATCGGCCCTCTCCA
Organism: Dehalococcoidia bacterium; assembly: GCA_965206315.1. Classification (GTDB taxonomy): domain Bacteria; phylum Chloroflexota; class Dehalococcoidia; order Lucifugimonadales; family Australimonadaceae; genus Bin16. The sequence continues at coordinate 1,389,494 of OZ242210.1, read as the reverse complement.
GGTGTTGCGGGCCAGAGAACCCCTCATGCCCGCAACCCCGCAGCCCGGAGGTTCTCCATTCGCAACGCTGCTGGAGCCTTTGCGGGACAGGAACTTCTCGCAGCTCCTCCGGTTCCTCTTTGTGTGGAGCCTCACCTCCAATCTCGCCATCCCGTTCTTCGCCGTCTACATGCTGGACGTGATAGGCCTTCCGTTGCCGGCCGTGATCGGCTTCACCGTCCTCAGCCTGGGCACGAACGTCCTGTTCATACGCGTATGGGGCCCCATGGCCGACCGCCTGGGGAGCAAGACCGTCCTGTCGCTGTCGGCTTCCCTCTACCTGCTGGTGATCCTCGGCTGGGTGTTCACGCTCAGTCCCGACCGTCACTTCCTCACGATCCCGCTGCTCACTGTGCTCCACGTCTTCGCGGGAGTGGCGGCGGCCGGCGTGACGCTCACCATCAGCACACTTGCGCTGAAGGAAGCCCCCGAGGAAAAGGCGACGGCGTTCCTCGGCATGGCGGGAGTGGCGACGTACATCGGCGCGGGACTCGGCCCCATCCTGGGTGGCGTGCTGGCGGATTTCTTCTCCTCGCGGTCGCTGCGGCTCGACTTCACCTGGACGTCGCCGGAGAGGATGGTGGACCTGCCCGCCCTCTCGGTGACCGGCTTCGAGTTCCTTTTCCTCATCGCCTTCGTCACCGGACTGCTCTCCCTGAACCTGCTGGTCGCGCTCCGCGAGGAGGGCGAGATGCCACGCGAGAGGGCGCTGAGCGAACTGACCGCTGGCTTCGAAGGGCCCATGCGGGCCGTATCGTCGGTGCCGGGCATAGGCGCTGTGTCTGCTATCTCGTACGGCTACGTGAAGCGGGTGCCTGGAGCGGACGTCGCGATCGGCGTCGCCGCGTACCAGTTGGCGGCATCGACGCAGGCAGCAGCGGCGTCCGCCAGCCGCGGGCGTTCCCTGATTCGGGACGTGGCGAGCGCGGTAGGCGGCGTCGTGGAAGAGGCCATCGACAGCGGGCAGGACGTCGCTGTCCATGGCCGCGAGCTTGCTCGCCACGCGACGCGGGGCGCCATCCAGGTTGGTGAAGACCTCACCGGCCAGGCAGGCAGAGTGGCCCGCGGCGCTGTCCGGGGTACGCTGCAGGCTCTTGCCCGCTGGCCCGTGTCCGCCGACGAGGCCCTCGCCGGAGCGGGCTATGGCGCCGTACAGGGTGCGATAGAGGCCGGGGAGGACGTCTCTGAGACCGCAGCGCAGGCCGTCAGGGCCGCGCGGGAGACGGCCCGTGAGTTCGGGATATCGCCTGCCGAAGCCGCCCGTCTGCTGGCGGAGGGCGCGCTGGAGGCAGCTGCTGCTGCGGGCGAGGACGCGCTCGCGAGCGTCCGGCAGTCGCTGCCCGGCGCGCCCACAGGGAGAAACTGAAGGGCAGTACGCCTCCAATCCCCCTTTCTCGAAGCAGGTACAATTGAGACTGTGCGCAGAAGGCCCCTGTGCCTTGGAGAACACGAGTGGACCAGTCCCCTACTCCCACGGAACATGTTGCTCATCAGGTGAGGGAAGCCCTTGCCGGCAACAGGAGCGCCCGCCGCCGGATCACCGGCGCCGTCGTGCGTACCGCCGCGATGGGAGCGGTACGAGGAACACGCTGGGTTGGAAGAAGCGCAGGCAGCCTGGCCCGCGAGGCCGTGGAGGGCACGGTTCAGGCCGTCGGCCAGATCAGCGGCGAGACGGGCGCATTCGTCAGGGATGCCGTCGTCGGCGTCGTGCAGGGCACGAGCCAGGTGGTGACGGTCACAACTCCCGCCGTGCGGGAGGTGGTAGTCGGCGCCATCAGGGGAACAGGGGAGACGAACGCGAAGGCAGGCGAGGTCAGCCGCAACGCGGTCGAGGGGGCGATAGTCGGCGCGGTTTCCGTTGGTATCGATGCCAGCGAGGCAGCGGCAGCGGCAGTCGAAGGCGTAGTCGACGCTGTCGTGGAGACCGGGGGCGACCTGCACGACGCGGCCCAGGCAACGGTGGGCGGGGTGCTCTCCGGTGTTGCCGCTGCCGGTGGCGACCTGACCGCCGCCACGCGGGACGCCGCCTATACCCTGATCGCCCATGACGCGGTCGCTGAACGGCACGCGGACGAGGTCGCAGCTCTGGCGGACAGCACCGTCGACGCGGCGCTCCAGGAAGCCCGGCAGGCCGACGTCGAGACCGGGGAGGTGGTAGCCGCCGCCGCCACGGGAGTCGTCGAGGCTGCCTACCGGGTGAGCCGGTCGCATGGAGAGGGCGTACGCTGGTCGGTTATGCAGAGAGTCATGGAATCCGGCCTGGCCATCGCACCAAGTCTGGAGCGGGGGCTTTCCGAGGTCGCGGAGCGGCTTTCGACCGAGTTACCCAGGGGTCGCGCGGCGTGGCGTGGCGCGGCTGTCGTCAGGGCGGCGAAGCTCCTGATCGGCGCCGGCGGCATCGATCTCGCTGCCTCGCTCGCGTACTTCATGGCCCTGTCGCTCCTCCCTTCGGTGGCCCTGGTCGTCATGATCGTGGCTCTCATCGGTGACCCTGAGGTGATCCGCGAGCGGCTCACCTCGGTCCTCGTCTACTACTTCCCGACGTCGCAGGTCCTGATACAGGAGGCCGTTGACAACCTCTTCCGGGGCTCGCTTGCTATAGGGGTGGTGGCGACGGCAAGCATCGTCATAGGCGCCAACGGCCTCTTCCTGGCGGCGAACAGGGCCGTCAACAGGGTCTTCGGCGTCGGAGTGCGAAAGGCCGTGCAGATAACCGTTGCCCAGGTATCTATCACGACGGTCGTTGTTGTCCTCTTCCTGCTCTCCGTGGGGCTTACGGCCTCCCTCCAGACCGTCCTCCGCTTCGGAGAGGGGATCGCCCAGACGACGAGTTTCCTCTCCTCCGCCGTGGTGATCACGCTGGGCGTCGTCTCGACAGTGCTGCCCGCGTTCTTCACCATGGTCGTGTTCGCAGTCGTCTACTTCCGGATGCCCAACGTTCGCGTGGAGTGGCGGGACGCCACGTTCGGCGCGATGGCCGCCATCGTGCTCTTCGAGGGGGGCAAGCACCTCTTCTTCTGGTTCACCGGCTTCGCAAGCCAGCGAAGCGCCGTGTACGGGCCGATCACCTCGGTGGTCGTCCTGCTGATGTGGGCGTACGCCGCAGGCATGATCTTCCTGTACGGCGCCGCGCTCGCCAGGGCCGCAGGCGAACTCCGCCCGCCTGGGATTCGGAAGCGCTGAGGATGCCACGAGCTACGGGATCAGTACAGGTGGTACCCCTGCAGGGACTCGAACCCTGGCACGCGGTTTAGGAAACCGCTGCTCTATCCTCCTGAGCTACAGGGGCACAGGCGTATTGTACTCCTACACGCCTGGGGTCTCTGCCCGGATCTCCGCAGCGATCTGGTCAACGAGAGACATGGATTCGCGGAAGATGCTCGCGGCATACGTCACCCGTCGCGCACCCGCCTGGGCCGCGGCGGCAACCGAGATAGGTCCCCCGCGGCGCACCGTTACATTGACGATCTCGACTTCATCAACGAGGGCACGGATCGCGGTGGGGTCGCTCAGGCTGATGGGGTATATGCAGTCTGCCCCCGCTTCGCGATAGAGCCTGGCGCGTAGCAGGCCCTCTTCCAACTGCGTGTCCACGTCCCCTCCGCGCCGGATGAATACGTCTACCCGTGCGTTGAGGAAAAGGTCGACGCCGAGGGTCTGCGCCTCGGCCTTGACAGCCGCCAGGCGCTCTGCCTGTGCTTCGGCGGGAACCAGCCCCGACGTCCCGTAGTGGTCCGTGTCTTCCAGGTTCAAGCCCGCCGCACCGATGTCGATCAACCGTCGAGCGATCTCAGCCGGAGGCAGTCGGTACCCGGCCTCGAAGTCAACGGTCACAGGCAAGGGAACTGAACGGATGATGCGCTCCGCTGCAGCGAGCATCTCCTCGGCCGGGGCTGCCTCGTGGTCCGCGTAGCCGATGGCTGGCGCCACGCCTCCGCTGGTCGTTGCGATCGCAGGGAAGCCCGCCGCCTCGAAGCGTTGGGCGCTCGCCGCGTCCCAGGCATTCGGCAGCACCAGCATCCCGGGTCCCGCATGCAGGTCGCGGAATGCTCGAACTTTCGATGAGAGCTGTTCGAGGTCCACCATGGCCTGCCATACTACCATTCGACCCCTCACCCTTGCCCCGTCCGTCTCCGGCTGTGACATCGCCCCGTTGCGCCAACGACGCGCCCCTCCCTACCATGTCCCCATGACTGCGCAACCCGCACCTGCGCCCCAACCATCCGCCTCAGAGGCGTCGCCGGACGCCCGGTGCAACAGAATACAACACCCTGTGCGGGCTGAAACCTGGTAAACGTATGAGATTGTTAATGCCTTAATGCCGGGAAGCAGGCCACGGCCTTGGAAATGCCTGTCAGGAGGAGATTAAGAATGTCAAAACGCGCCCCTGTCCCACTCGTAAAATCCCGATTAAGGGTCTCATCACCCCCCATCGTTGACATCCTTGTTCGCACGATGAAGGGATCCACCGCGGGAGACCGCGCATGAAGGTATTCGCACTCGGAGGATCGTCCAGCATCGGGCAGGCCGCGATACGCGTGCTCCTCGACGCAGGCCACGAGGTCTGCGCAACCTACCGCTCCGGCGTGCCGGACGGCCTCGACCGCGCGACGTGGGTGCGCGCCGACGTGCGCTCCCCCGCCGACCTCGACGCGCTCGCCGGGCCTGCGGGAGGCGCGGACGTACTGCTCCTCCTGCCCGGCCTCTCCCTCGGTTTGAAGCTGGAGGCCTACGACGACGACCACATATCGGACGTCGTGGACGTCAACTTCGCCGGCCAGTTCCGCGCCATCCAGCGCATCGCGCCCGTCCTGGCCGACGGCTCACAGATCATCATCCTGGGCTCGCAGGCGGGCCAGCGCGGGTCGAACGACCCCTTGTACGGCGCGACGAAAGGCGCGATGCACGCCCTCGCGAAGTCGCTGGCAAAGTCCCTCGCGCCCCGCACCCGCGTCAACGTCGTCGCGCCCGGCATGGTGACCGGCACCGCCATGCACGACGGCACGCCTCCGGCGGTGCTGGACATGCACATCAACACTACTCCCACCGGCCACTTCATCAGCGCAGCCGACCTCGCCCACGTCCTGCTGGACCTCATGCAGCCGCACTGGTCCCAGCTGAACGGCGCGTGCATAGACCTCAACGGCGGGATGTACGTCCGGTAGCCACGCCTGCCTGATAGCCTGTTCCCATGCCGTACGAACCGTCGCTGTTCCTCCGCAGCCTGCCGCTCTTCACGGAGGATGAGCACCAACCGTTCCGGAAGTCCGCCCGGGGCGCGATGCGCGGCGCCGCGCTCCTCGTGCACGGCTTCCCCGGCACCCCCGCCGACATGCGACCGCTCGCCGCGTCGCTCGCCGCCGCGGGGTGGGACGTCGACGCGCCCCTGCTGCCCGGTTTCGGCCCGCAGATCATCACGCTCCCCAACCGCCGTCACTCCGAGTGGAGAGACACCGTCGCGGAGCGCGTGCGCTCGCTGCGCACGGAGCACGACACGGTCATCGTCGTGGGGCACTCGCTCGGCGCTTCGGTGTCCATCGTGGCCGCCCAGCGTGAGATAGCCGATGGCTACGCGCTGCTCGCGCCGTACTGGCGCTTCGGCGGGCCGGTGACCCACATGCTCTGGCCCGTCGTCCGGCTCTTCTTCGGACGATGGCGTCCGCTCAAGCGCGCCGACTTCTCCGACGAGCGCATCCGGCAGGGCCTGTTAAGCGTCATCCCCGGCCTGCAGATAGACGACCCCGCCGTGCAGGCCGAGCTGCGGGCGTTCGTCGTCCCCACCCAGCTCCTGAGCGAGCTGCGCAGTCTCGGCATGGCAGCGGGGACCGCCGCGCGACGGCTCCGGGCGCCGACGCTCGTCGTGCAGGGCATCCGCGACACGCTCGTGAAGCCGGCCGATACCGAGCGCCTCGTCGAACTGTTGCCGTCGGTGCGGCGCTACGAGAAGGTGGACGGCTCACACAGCCTGCCCCTCCCCGAGGGCGGCGCGTGGGAGCGCGTCGAACAGGCGGTGCTGCGGTTCGCGGACGAGATCGCGAGTGCGTGACGGCGGGCCCTACCGCTCCGCGAGCCAGCGCCCCAGCCGGTCGAGCGCCTCGCGGATGTTCTCCTGCGAGTTCGCGAACGAGATGCGCACGTACCCCTCGCCGTACTCCCCGAACGCCGTCCCCGAGAGCAGCGACACGCCCGCCTCCTGCAGCGCGCCCCGTTCGAACTCGCCGCTCGTCATCCCCGTCCCCGTGATGTTCGGGAACGTGTAGAACGCCCCCATCGGCATCGGGCAGGTCACGCCCGGCAGGGCGTTCAGCCCCGCGACGAGCAGGCTCCGGCGCTCCGCGAACTCGCCGACCATCTCCCTGACGGGCTCCTGCGACGACTGCAGCGCAGTCACCGCCGCGATCTGTCCGAACGCCGCCGTGCACGAGACACTGTTCGTCACCAGCCGCGTCACCGGCTCCACCAGCGGCTCCGGGAAGACGCCGTAGCCCAGCCGCCATCCCGTCATCGCGTAGCTTTTGGAGAGCCCGTCCAGCACCACCGTCCGCTCCCACATCGACGGGAAACTCGTGATGGAGGTGTGCGAGCCCTCGTAGTAGAAGTCCTTGTAGATCTCGTCGGAGAGCACGACCGCGTCCGCCTCCACCGCCAGCTCCGCGATGCGCTCCAGCGTCGAGTCCGGCATGACGCTCCCGCACGGGTTGTTCGGCGAGTTGACGATGATGAGCCGCGTGCGGGGACTGATGAGCCCGGCGAGTTCGTCCGGGTCCGGGTTGTAGCCCAGCTCTTCGCGCAGCCGCATCGGTACCGGCGTCGCGCCCGCGAACCGGATCATCGACTCGTAGATGGGGAATCCGGGGTTCGGGTAGATGACCTCGTCGCCCTCCTCCGCGAGCGCAAGGATCGTGAAGAACATGATCGGCTTGCCGCCGGGCGTCACGATGATGCGGGACGCGGGCAACTCGCAGTCGAGACGCTGCCCCACATCCGCCGCTATCGCCTCGCGCACCTCGGTGATGCCCGGCGACGGCACGTAGTGCGTGTACCCCGCGTCGAGCGCGCCCTTGGCAGCCTCGACGATGTGCGCAGGCGTGTCGTAGTCCGGCTCGCCGATGCCGAGGAAGATGATGCTGTGGCCCTGTGCTTCGAGCGCCTTGGCCCGCGCCAGCGCCTCGAATGCCGTCTCCGTCCCCAGCCGTGACATCCGCGAAGCTAGGCGCATCTCTCGCCTCCCCCCGGTTCGCTGTTCGAAACGGGTGCGCCGCCTGAGATGGCCGGGATGAAGTGCACCTCGGAACCCTCGTCGATAGGCGTCAGCAGGCCCATGTTCGTCGGCTCTCCGTCCACGATCGCCGCGAGTCCGGGCATCAGCCGGTCGGCGTCCTCAGGGTTGACGAGGCTCTCGGCGATGCCCGGGTAGCGCTCGTTGAGGTTCCGCACCAGCGCGCGCAGCGTTGCCCCCGGCACTTCCGCGCTCGACTCGCCGTTGGTGTAGCGTCTGAGCGGGATGGACAGGAAGACCGTCGCCACGGTCTAGTGCCCGTTCTTGCCGTTCCGCTTGTTCGCCAGCGCTTCCATGATCCGGCTGGGGTTCATGGGCGTCTGGTACAGCCGCGTGCCGATGGCGTCCGCTATCGCGTTGCCGACCGCGGGCGCAGGCGGGACGATGCTCGTCTCGCCGATGCCGCGCACCCCGAACGGATGGTTCGTGTTCGGCACCTCGACAACGATCGCGTCGATCATCGGCAGGTCGAGCGCGGTCGGCATCCGGTAGTCCAGGAAGCTGGAGTTCTGCATCACGCCGTCGGGGCTCGTGTAGTACTCCTCGTTGAGCGCCCAGCCGATGCCCTGCGCCGCGCCGCCCTGGAACTGGCCTTCCACGTAGGACGGGTGCACGGCCTTCCCGGCGTCCTGCGCCGCCGTGTAGCGGAGTATCTGCACCTTGCCTGTCTCCTGGTCGACCTCCACGTCGACGAGGTGCGCCGCGAAGCTGCCGCCGCCCGAGCCGCGAACGTTGACCGTGCCCGTCTTGGAGACCGGGCCGCCGGTCTGGCCGAGCTTGCCCGCAGCCTCCTTGAACGTAAGACGCTGGTCGGGCGCAACCTTGTTCTGGAAGACGCTGTCCTCGAACTCGACGTTCTCCGGCTCCGTCTCCCAGATCATCGCCATCCGCTTCTTGATCTCCTCGACCACCTGCTTCGCGGCCTCTATCGCCGCCTGTCCGCTGGCGTAGGTCGTGCGACTGCCTGCCGTCAGGTCGTTGTAGCCGACGGAGTCCGTGTCCACGACGGTCGGGTGCACGTCGTGCGCCGGGAGGCCGAACACTTCCGCGGCCTGCATGGCGATCGTCGTGCGCGTCCCGCCGATGTCGGGGTTGCCCTCCACCAGCGACACCACGCCGTCGTCGTTGACGCTGATCGTGACGGACGAGCGATTGCCGCCGCCGTTCCAGTAGCCGGAGGCGAAGCCCCGCCCGCGCAGCTTCCCGTCCGAGCTCTCGCCCAGGTCGCTCGAGAAGTGGTCGGAGTCCCTGATCGCCTCCATGCACGCCACGTTCCCGATGCGCGGGAACACCGGCCCGTCCGGCCTGCGGGTGCCCTCGTCCGCCGCGTTGAGCAGGTGGAACTCCATCGGCTCCATCCCGATCATCTCGCACAGCTCGGAGACGAGCGACTCGCTGGCGAACGTCGCCTGCGGCGTGCCCGGCGCGCGGTACGCAGCCGTCTTGGACATGTTGATGACCACGTCGTAGGCATCGATGCGAACGTTCGGCACCTTGTAGCAGGCGAAGATGCCCGCCGTCGCCGCGCTGATGGACGAGCCCGGGTAGGCGCCCGCCATGTAGCGGATGTCGGCCGTCGCCGCGACGATCTTTCCGTCCTTGTCGACGCCTATCTTCGCGGTGACCTGCCCGCCGGGGCCCGGGCCCGTCGCGTCGAACACGGACTTGCGGTCCATCGTCATCTTGACCGGCCTGCCGGACTTGCGCGAGAGCATCGCGGCGAGCGGCTCCATGTAGAGCCCTATCTTGCCGCCGAACCCGCCGCCGATCTCCATCGGCACGACGCGCACGTCGGAGAGCGGCAGCTTCAGCACCGTCGCCACGTTGCTCCGCACGCCGAAGGGCGCCTGCGTGGTCGTCCAGACCGTCAGCTTGTCGTCCGGGCTCCAGAAGGCTGTGGAGCTGTGCGGCTCGATGTAGCCCTGGTGCGCCCGCGCGATGGTGTACGTCCGCTCGAGTACGTGCGCCGCCTCCGCGAACGCCGCCTCAGGGTCGCCGAACTCCGTTCGGGTGTGTTCGGCGACGTTGGTCGGCGATACCTTCTCGCCCAGGTGGTCGCCCACGAGGTCGTCGTGGATGATCACCGCGTCCGGCTTCATCGCGTCCTCGAGGCTGATGACCGCCTGGAGCGGCTCGTACTCGACCTCGATGAGCTTCAGCGCTTCCAGCGCCGTGTTCTGGTCGACGGCGGCGACCGCTGCGACCGGGTGTCCCCGGTAGACGGCCTTGCCGTGCGCCATGACGCGCTGGCTGGACCACTTGAGGTTGGTCACCTCCTCCACCATGTCCACCATCTTGGGAGCGGTGACCGGCATGTCGTCGCCCGTGATGGCGGCGAAGACGCCCGGCGCGGCCTCCGCCCGCGAGACGTCCACCTTCTTGATGAGGGCGTGCGCGTACGGGCTGCGGAGCACCGCTCCGTGGATGAGGCCCGGCAGCTTCAGGTCCGCGCCGTACTGGGCGCGGCCCAGCACCTTGTCGACGCCGTCGTGCCGGATGGGGCGGCTGCCCACCACCTTGAACTCCTGTGCGGGTCGGTCAGCGGTCGTAGTCATGTCGTTCGACTCCTACGTCGTCTTGTTCGCGGCGCTCTGCACCGCGCGCACGATCTTGTCGTATCCGGTGCACCGGCACAGGTTGCCGGCCAGCCAGAGGCGGATGCGGTGCTCGTCCGGATGGGGTTCGCGCTCCAGCAGCGCCCGCGCCGCAACGAGGAAGCCCGGCGTGCAGATGCCGCACTGGAGCGCCGCCTCTTCCAGGAACGCCTGTTGCAGCGGGTGCAGCCCGTGCGGCGGCGCCATACCCTCGATCGTGTCCACCTGCCTGCCGTCGACTTCGGCGGCGAGCACGAGGCACGAGTCGACGATGCGCCCGTCGAGCGAGACGGTGCACGCGCCGCAGTTGCCGTCGTTGCAGCCTTCCTTCGTCCCCGTGAGCCCGACCACCTCGCGGAGCGCCTCCAGCAGCGACTGGTACGGGGCCGCGAGGAACTCCGTCTGCTGCCCGTTCAGCGTGCAGGCGACCGGAACCTTGCGGACTGGTGTCTCTTGTTGCGTCATTCCTACCTGCCTGCTCAGCGATTTGATTGGGCGCGCCCCAGTGCGATGGCGAGCGTCCGGCGCGTCAGCACCTTCACCAGTTCGATGCGGTGCTCCGCCGTTCCGCGCATGTCGCCGATGGGCGTCGCCTCGGTGGAGGCTATCTCTCCCGCCTCCGCGAACGTCTCCGGTGTGGCGGGCTTGCCCGCGAGGAACGCCGACGCCTTCGCCGCGAGCAGCGGCGTCGGCCCGACCGCGGCGAGTGCGATGCGTCCCGACGCGATGGTCGCGCCGTCCTCACCCAGCGTGAGCGCGCTCGCCACTCCCGCCACCGCGATGTCCATCTCGTTGCGCGGGATGAAGCGCTGGTACGCCGCGCCGAACCCCTTTCCCGGAGCCGGGAGCTCCAGCGCCACGAGCAGCTCCCCATGCCCCAGCACGTTCGCCCCCGGCGCGGTGCAGAACTCCTCGACCGGCACGCGGCGCTCGCCCTGCGGGCCCTGCACCACCGCGACGGTGGAGTGGACGATGAGCGGGCAGATGCCGTCCGCGCTCGGCGAGGCGTTGCACAGGTTGCCGCCGAGGCTCGCCCGCGACTGTATCTGGATGCCGCCTATGAGCGACGCCGCGTCGATGAGGCCGGGGAACGCGGCCGCGACGGCGCTGTCCTCGTAGATCCGGTAGCACGGGACCGCCGCGCCGATGCGGAGGCTGCCGTTCAGGTCGAGCGCGGTCGCCTCGGGCACGCCCTTCAGGTCCACGATGGCGTCGAGGTCGAACCGGCCGCCGCGCAGCTGAACCAGAACGTCGGTGCCGCCCGCGAACGGCCTCGCACGTTCGCCGTGCTGTTCGAGCACGGCGACTGCTTCATCCAGTGTGCGCGGGGCAACGTAGGTGAATGGATGCAACGGAACGCTCCCTCCTGCCGTGATGCGCCAGTGCGCCCACATTATTCACGAAAGGCCAACGCCATCGCAATCTCCGGCCTCGTGATTGACTGGCGCAGCGCCCTGCTCCGGTTTGCTTGCAATCCGACAGCGCAGGTGGCCGTCGGTGCGATTTTCGACGGCGAAACATTGCCGCTTGCGTGTAGCCCGTCATGCGGCTACAATGCGGCTCGCCGCCTGACCACTGATTCTCAGCCTCGGCTTTGACAAGCGGAGCGAAGGCGGCAATACTCGGCGTCACGCCGTTGCGTAGTTTGGAGGATACCGACAGTGGCAGAGGACAGCAATCGCTTGTTTGTAGGAAACATACCGTTCAGGATGACCCAGGACGAACTCCATGACCTCTTCTCCCAGGCAGGGGCCGTGGTTTCCGTGCACATTCCAACGGACAGAGAGACCGGACGCCCGCGCGGCTTCGGGTTCGTCCAGATGGAGGACGACACCGCGAAGGAGCAGGCGGTCCAGATGTTTAACGGCTACTCGGTGAGTGGCCGGGCCCTCGTGGTCAACGAGGCTCGCCCCCGCGAACCCCGCTTCTAGGCATCGCCTGGCAATCGAAGAGCGCCGCGGTCGTCGCGGCGCTCTTCAGCCTATCCCTCATTCACTCACGCTCGTTCTGACACGCCCGCTTGAGCGCCTTCACGCGCCCATCGCAACGTCCGTGTACTTGCTGCCTGCGCCCGTGACCAGGAGCACCGTCTCCGTCTCCGGGGCCAGGAAGCCGGACTCCCGCAGCTTGCGGTAGGCCACGAGCGTGGCCGCGCCCTCCGGCGCTGACCAGACGCCCTCGGCCGACGCCATCTCGCGCATCCCGGCGAGTATCTCCTCGTCCGTCACCGCGATGGCCGTGCCGCCGCTCTCCCGCACCGTGTCCAGGATGAGGTAGTCCCCCACCGCGACCGGCACGCGGATGCCCGCGGCTATCGTCTGCGCGTTCTCCCACGGCTCGGCGTGACGTACGCCCTGCTCGAACGCCCGCACGATGGGCGCGCAGCCCGTGGACTGCACCACGATCATCTTCGGGCGCTCCGGACCGATCCAGCCGAGGCACTCCATCTCGCTGAACGCCTTCCACATCCCCACGAGGCCCGTGCCGCCGCCCGTCGGGTAGATGATCGCCTCCGGCACACGCCACCCCAGCGACTGCACGATCTCGTATCCCATCGTCTTCTTGCCCTCGACCCGGTACGGCTCGCGTAGCGTCGACACGTCGAACAGGCCGAGCTCCGCCGCCTTCTCGCGGGAGAGCCTGCCCGCGTCGTTGATCAGCCCCTTCACCAGCGTCAGGTGCGACCCTGCGAGCGCGGCCTCGGTCTTCGCGGCGGGGGGCGCGTCCTCCGGCATGAACACGTGGCACTCCATGTCGCCGCGGGCGCAGTACGACGCGAGCGCGCCGCCCGCGTTGCCTGCCGACGGCACCGTAAGCCGCGTCAGCCCCAGCTCCTTCGCCCGCGACACCGCCGACGACAGCCCGCGCGCCTTGAACGTGCCCGTGGGGTTCTGCCCCTCGTCCTTGATGTAGAGGGTGCGCGCGCCGAGTGCGCGTTCGAGGTTCGAGGCGCGGATCATCGGCGTGCCGCCCTCGCCGAGCGTCACGATGTTCGACTCGTCGCGAACGGGCATCAGCTCGAAGTAGCGCCACATGGTGGGAGGACGCGTCGCGAACACCGACGGGTCGACCTCGCGGCGCACGGCGTCGAGATCGTAGCGGGGGTAGAGGACCTTCTGTGCTGCGGGTGAAAGGGTGTGCGGTTCGTCGGCGTTATACGTCTCTCCCGTCTCGGTGCATTCGAGATGGGACAGATAGCTGCGCATGACCTAGCCTCCGGTGATCCACCGCCACAGACGGGAGAGAGGGCCGGCAGGTTGTGGATCATCCATCGGCTGCCCGCGCCAGCGCCGTTCTACCGTCCGACGCGGCCTGGTGAAGTAGGCGACGTAGGCGAAGACGAACAACACCACGCTCGCCCAGAAGAACGGACGGACGCCCGGAGCGTCCAGCGCATTGAGCACCACCGCAAGGATGAGCAGAACGATGCCCGCGAGCAGGAGCCTGCCGGGCGTGGGCCGGACGAGCCTGCCCAGCCTGCGGCGAGGAGCGCGCGCGACGCGGCGGGGGCTGCGGGGCGGCTTGGAGCCGTCCGAACCGGCGCCCTCGCCCTCTTCCCCGGCCTGGCCGAGTATCTCTTCTATCTCGCGTTGATAACGCTGCGCCATGCTGCCTTGCTCCTCCTCCGCATCACCGGCGAAGCAGGCACCTTAATAATACCACCGCCGCGTCAAGGTGTAAGCGTCAACCCCTGCCTTCTGGTCCCTTCCCCCTTGGATGGTCCCTTCCCCCTTGACGGGGGAAGGTTAGGATGGGGGTGACTGCAGCCCTTGCATTGTCATTCCGAGCGAAGCCGTCGACGCAGTCGGTGGCGCAGCCGAGGAATCTCTCAGGCTGCCTGGTGTAGGGGCGTCCCTTGTGGGCGCCCTGTTCGATCCCCTCGCCCCCTGGGAGAGGGTGGCCGCGCCAGCGGCGGGTGAGGGTGAACCCAAGACGCGGGGCGCAGCCCTCGTCATTCCCGCCTTACCCGTCATTCCCGCGAAGGCGGGAATCCAGACCCCTCGCCCCCTGGGAGAGGGAAACGCGCTTCGGCGCGCGGGTGAGGGTCAGATCCCCAGAAACCGTATCGTGCTGTGCGCCTTGTGGATGCGGTTCAGGTTCACCAGCAGCGCCGTCAGCTCCTCGACGTACCGCGAGTTCGACAGCGGCCCCGCGTCGACCGCCCGCAGCGACGGCATCGCCTCCGCGAGCGCCATCGTCTCGCGCCGCGCCGACTCGTCGTCGGCCGTCACCGCGACGTCGCCCTCGAGCGGATGGTCGGCCCGCAGCAGGTCGCGTGCGCTCATGTTCTGGAACGCGGCGGCGACGCGGCTCTCCGGCAGCAGGTCCCGCGTCAGCTCCCCCGCCGACCCTTCCGGTACGCTGACCGCGCGCATCTGCCCGTCCACGAACTCCACCGGCGCGACGATGCTCACGACCAGCCGACCCGCGAGCGCATCCCGCAGCGACTCCGCCGTCGGGCGCAGTCCCTCGAACGGCACCGCGAGCAGCACCACGTCCGCGCCGCTCACCGCGTCCGCATTCGCCGCCCCCGTAACCCTCACCCCCAGCCCCTCTCCCAGGGGGCGAGGGGAGCCAGAAGCCACCAGCCCCGACGCCGCCTCTGCCGCGCGTCCCGCGTCCCGCGAGCCGATGACGACCTCGTGACCGGCCATCGCCAGCCGCAGCGCGAGCCCGCGCCCCTCCGGCCCCGTCCCTCCAACTATCGCGATACGTGTCATGCCTCTCCTTCACTGCTCGTCATTCCCGCGAAGGCGGGAACCTCGCCCCCCGGTTCCTTCCCCTCGCCCCCTGGGAGAGGGTGCCGCGCCAGCGGCGGGTGAGGGTGTCCCTGTGTCGGGTGGCTTTCCAGCAACCCCGACGCCGCATCCGCGGCACGTCCCGCGTCCCGCGAGCCGATGACGACCTCGTGGCCCGCCATCGCCAGCCGAAGCGCGAGCCCGCGCCCCTCCGGCCCCGTCCCCCCCACGATCGCGATACGTGTCATGCGGTTACGCCAGCCCCGTGATGTCCGCGAGCCGCTCCAGGTGCTCCTCCATGTCGAACACCGGGTTGAGCAGCACCTCGTCCACCCCCATCTCCGCCCACTCCTCCAGCAGCTCGCCGATCTTCGACGCGCTGCCCCAGATGGCGGCGTGCTCCGCGTTGTCCGGGTTGCCGTAGTAGTAGCCGAACCACTCACGCAGCCGGCGCAGCCCCCGCGCCTCGTCGTCGTCCACCGCGAGGTAGAGCCGCTTCGAGATGGGGAACGACGCCGGGTCGCGCCCCGACTCTGCGAGGTGCGACTGCACGAGCGCCACCTTGCGCGGGAAGTCGGCGAGCGGCCCGCTGCCCGCGCCCATCCACCCGTCGGCGTGGCGCACGCTGCGCGCGAGGGCGGCGTCGGCGTTCGCGCCGAAGATGATCGGCGGATGCCCCGGCCTCGGCGAGATGCTCGCGTCCGCGATGTCGTAGAACGTGCCGGAGTGGCCGGACGGCGACTGCCCCCACAGCGCGCGGATCGCCTGCACCTGCTCGACGAACCGCGTGACGCGGCGCTCCGCCGTGATGCCGTACATCGGCAGCTCCGCCCCGCTGTTGCCGAGCCCGACCCCGAGCACGAGCCGCCCGCCGCTCATCACGTCGATGTCGGCGGCCAGCTTCGCGAGCATCACCGGGTTGTGGCGCGGCAGCACGAGCACCGACACCCCGATGCGGGCCGTCGACGTCTGCCCCGCGAGCCACGCGAGGAACGAGAGCGGGTGGAGGACGGTGGGCGAGCCGGTGACGCGCTCCTGGGTCCAGAGGCTCGCGTAGCCCAACTCCTCGGCGCGGCGCACGTACGAGGCCGCGAATGTCATGTCCACGTTCCCGTCCGTGAAGATATGCGGCGACGCGATGCCGACTTTCATGCGGTCTGCGATGGCCATTGCGCTCCTGACCGCGCCCCGTTCACTCTTGGGACGCTTTTCTCATGGTGACATTTGGTGCCATTCGGTGCCACTGCGCTCCTGGCCGGCGGGTTGTCCGCCGCATCGAGCCGGAGCCTGCGCACCGGCGTCCCATGGTAGGTGGCAAGCGTCGGGCCGGGCAAGGGGGAGGTGGCAGTGGGGGAGCTCAGGCTGCGGAAGACAGGAACGAGTGAATACGGTGTTCGAGGCTGAGCAGGTCTTTTACTTCACACTCCCAAATGACCAAGACGTCCCAGCCCGTTTCTTGTAGTTCGCGCTCGGTCCTTATATCCCGTTCTCTGTTGCCGTCAAGTTTCTCAGCCCAGAACTCCGAGCGCGTCGCTGGCCGCGTGGCAAAGCGGCATCCGGGATGCTGGTGCCAGAAGCAGCCATGAACAAAGATAATCTTCCCACGACTGGGGAAGACCAAGTCCGGTTTGCCAGTGAGGTCTTTCCTGTGCAAGCGGTAGCGATACCCCATTCGATGGGTCAACAGGCGAACAATCATTTCGGGTTTGGTGTTCTTGCCCCGAATAGCCGCCATACAGCGGCTGCGTTGCTCAGGTGTGAGCACGTCAGGCATCTGCGAGTGCGCTCCGCACAGCGCCTATGAATTGCTCCACTGACATGAGATTCATTGAACTCCCCTTAGGATACAGGGCATGCCTGTCTGCAGGAACAACCAATGACACATTGGCCAATGCCATTTCGTTGAGTTGACTCAATGAAATCCCTTGCTGCAGTGTTGCTAGGTGTTTTTGTTCCACACGACGACCTTCATTCAGCACTTGGCGCCACCTGTCTTTACATGTCGTTTTCAAGCCGACAATGAACAGACGACCGGTAGGGTAGCTGCTGTCATTATATGCGTCGGTGCTCGGTATGACCAAGTCAGGCTTACCGTCTATTGGAGGTTGGGAATCAAAAGGAATCTCAGCTTGGTCAAGTATCTGTTCAAAATGGTTTTCCCATGAACGCCCGGCTCTTGCCCTACGACGGTTAACTATGGTCTGTGCAGTCTTCAAGAAATCTTCTATGTCTTCGAATAGCCGCCTTACCTCGGGTTCGCAAAGCTTTTTTTCAGCCATTCTAAACAGTTGGTGCTCCGCATCTATTGCCTGCACCAGCCTGCCGTCTACGTTCCCTTTTGCGAAATCAGGCAAACATTCTTCCAAGGCTTTCATTGCCTCTTGTGAGAATATCTCTCCCTTAGGGAATTCGGATATCGAATCTACAAAGTCACGAAAATAGTGATCAATGCACTCTGACGGGGTTTCCAAGGGAAGCCGAGGACCGCCGTAGAGGTCCCAGAGTCTCTGGACATTCATGCCTAGCGCGGTGCGTAATGCTTCGATGTCCTCCTCTCTATCCAGTACATATCCCGCGAATTCGTACGTAGCGATCGGTACCAGTACGAGTAGATTGCCAACCGAATCCGGATTGAGGAAAGGGAAACCCCTACCAAAGCGCGTAAGGCGATATTCGCTTCTTGTTCCCGTGCCGTACCAAGTCACTACGGAATTGGTACGGCGTCCATCCTGCCAGAATACTGTGACATCGTGCTTGTGGTTGAGTCCCTTGACCGGAGGTTGAGGCGTGAACAGTTCTCGTGCCGAAGTAGGCAGATAGAATCCGCTCTGATGACCTCCCGTTGCTCCCGCATCGTTCGGCGAGATGAATTTCAGGAACGCCTGTCCGTGGTCCAGTGCATCCTCAATCGCACGCTCTGCCTCATGACTTGGCATAGGCTTTCTCCCCGGGAATGGTGCTAGGCGCATCAGTGAGACCGTACTCACTGGAACAGTAGCCAAGTAAGTCCAGCGTTTCTACTATCTGTTGTCCCACCGCCTCCGCTACCGCAGGAACTACCGCATTCCCAAACTGCTTGTATGCCTGGGTGTCAGATACAACGATAGGTAGTCCGCTGGGAAAGCCCATGAGACGCGCCGCTTCTCGTGGGGTGAGTCGCCGCGGGTTCCTCATGCCAGTTTGTGGAATCAGAACCTCTGAGCCATCCTTGTAGTACCTTGCACTCAGAGTTCTGCTAACTCCGTCCAGATCTGTCAGGCCATAGCCAAAGCCGTTGCCCTTGGATTTGTGTTTGTCTGCATATTCCTGCAAGTATTCCCACAGGTGGTCGCTGAGAGTGTATTTTGTGTGGACTTCCGATTCCAGTATGTCGCGAAACCGTGGCTTGTTGTCTAAAGGGTACTTGGGGAATTGAAAGTCTACTGTCTTGCCAAAGCGCATCTGATCAAAGCCAACTATGAAGATACGCTCTCGGTGTTGTGGAACCCACGCAGATGCATCAATAATCATTGAGTGTATGTCATACTTCAAGTACTTCAACCTCTGCTCAATAACAGTCCACGTCCTCCCACCGTCGTGGGAGAGCAGGTTCTTTACGTTTTCCAGAAGCAGTACCGGGGGGCGTTTCGCCTTGATCAACTTGGAGAGGTGGAAGAAGAGCGTTCCCTGTGCCACGTCCCTGAAGCCGTGTTCCTTCCCCAAGCTCGCCTTCTTGGAGACTCCAGCGATCGAGAATGGCTGGCACGGGAAACCAGCCGCCAGCACGTCATGTTCAGGGATGTCGCGAGGGGAAATCTTCCTGATGTCTCCGACGGGCAGTTCGTCAAACCATTGCTCGTACGTGTGTTGCGCGTGCGTATCCCACTCACAGCTGAACACACACTGACCACCGACCGCTTCCAGTCCCAGACGAAAACCTCCGATACCCGCGAACAGGTCACTGAAAGTAAACCTGGGATGCTGGCCGGCCGCCCAACCGTTTTCGTCCATGGACAGAAACATACCACGCCGACTCATTGAAGTCTCTGGGTGCGGCATCAGCTTGACTTGCATATCTCACTCCTGATGAAAGGCTACTGGTACAAACTAACCGGCCCCCTCTAAGGCGGGTAAGTAGCAGATGGCACGTCTTGACGGACCTCCCCTTGGTCCGATATGGACCACCGACCTTGCGCGGGAGGGCGTCGTCATGGGATTGGACATCGGCATCATGAAGGTCGAGTACCTCGAGCGGCCCGGAGGTGTCGTCTACGACTTCGCATGGCATCTGGCGCAAGAGGGAGCGGACGACGCCTACATGTTCGGCGAGGGCAACAGCTGCATCCCGTTCACGCAGCGCCAGGTGCTGCGGATGCTCGACGAATTCACCCGCGAGCGCAGGCTGTCGCCGCAGGAGCGGTTGGAGATACGGTCGTGGCTGGCGTCGCTCCCGTGGATCGGGGGCTGGCAGAACGCGCTGCCGCCAAGCGATGGCCGCGACCAGGAGGACGACTACTACCCGGTGGTGGACAACGACGACGGCCGCGACGGCGGCATCATCGAGCTGCACTTCAACTGGTGATGGGGCTACGGGCCCAGGCGCAGGCGCTCAGCCTCCCGGTAGAACGCCTTGATCTCTTCCGGCGTGTTCGGAGACGCTTCCAGCCCCGCGCAGACGCGGTCGAGGACGTGGGGATTAAGGGGTTCGAGGGGTTCGAGGGCTTCGCTCCGTTCGCTCTCGACATCCTCCATGAGAACGTCGGCCAGGTCTATCCGGGCACGTCGATAAACAACGTAACTGGGACGCGTGATGCGGCCGTGATCGCCCGGCTGCAGGACGCACGTCGCATCTACGTCGCGTCCTTCATAGATGCTGGACAGGTTGACGAGAAGAACACTGGGAGAGGCATGACCCGCTACCGATGCGGGGTTGGTCAGCACAATAAAGAGTGCCTCAGGGAATTGTTCCTGGGAAGCGGCGTGGGCATCCACAAGACCGCGCCCCGTTCGACAGTCAAGCCCGCGCCTTTCCCGCCCGCTCGTACATCCTCTCAAACGCAGCGTCTATCGCATCGAACTCCTCACACTGCTCGACGGACGCTTTCGCCTGCTTATGGGTCATGCCGACGGCACGGAAGAGCGTGTAGCGTTCGATGGGTTTCGAGGAGCCGTGCGGGTCTTCCCACTCCGGGAACGTGTGCGTGAGGTCGCGCAACTCCCACTGGCTCATGCCGCCATACCACTGCCAGACGTCATCGATGATCCCGTATTCGGCCTGGCTGAGTTCGCCGAGGAAGGTCTCTTTCGTGACGCCGTGCGCGAGGGCGACCGCATGCTGGTTCACCCGGCAGACGTAGTTCGACCAGCCGGCGGAGGCCGGGTCCGCCTCGCCCTTCATCAGGTCGAGCGTGCGCGAGAGAACGGGGCCGTGCGGCATGGAGACCATCGCGTCGCCGGTGATGGGCGAACCACGGAGCCGGTACGATTCGCGGTCGGCGATGTAGAGGAGCTTCATCAGTTTCAGGTGCGGCATCGGGCCGCCCGCTTTGAGCAGGAACAGGGCCGCCGCCTGCGCCGTCTTCTTCTCGTGCATCATGGCGCTTCTCCTTCGCTGCGCTTGATGTCTCCACAGCGTACCGCCGCACGTGAGCGAGCGTCCACCGCCGCGTGACGCGCGATTGCAAGAGCCCGGAAGTGACACGCGCCTCTTTCGCAGTCGCGCACCGGCCGCGTACGCTGGTTGCATGAGCGTCCTGCCGGCAGCGCCCACAGACCGCGTCTGTAGCACAACCCCCTGCGCATGAACGTGCCCCCGCAGCCAGGACGACACACACCCCTTCTCTGCCCGGATCTTGAACGGAAGAACGTTGCATCAGGCCACGGCCTTGTCGATCTAGATTTCTAGATGCTGAAATCGCTCACTCTCACTCGTGGAGACCGGATGAAGAACCGGATCTAGAACCAGCCCTGGGGCTGCTGGATTCCCGCCTTCGCGGGAATGACGGAGGGGGCGGGAATACGGAGGGGACGGGAATGACGGAATGAGAGCGCCCGTGTACAGCCGCCATCCGCCGCTGTACCATCCGCCCATGACGAGAATCGTGACGTAGAGGAGGACAGACATGGCGAAGCGCGCTTTCCCCGTCGTCGACTGCGACGGGCACATCATCGAGGCCAGCATGGAGATGCTCGACTTCATGCCGGAGCCGTTCAAGTCGGTCATAGGCGGCAGCAGGAACGCCGGCGGCAGGCTCTTCCCGGGCCTGGACGGCATGCACATGCCGCAGGCACGACCGTCGGGCGCAGCAGGACGCGAGCGGGTCAACGCCAGCGAGCACCGCATGGGCTCCGGCGAGGACTGGGTCGCCTTCCTCGAACGCGCCGAGATCGACAAGGCGGTCATGTTCACCACCCAGGGGCTCGCCGTCGGCATCATCCAGAACCCGGACTACGCCGTCGCCGTCTGCCAGGGCTTCAACGACTACGTCCACGCCGCCTACCGCAAGGTCAGCGACCGCCTGCACCCCATGGCGCTCATCCCCATGCAGAACGTGCCGGAGGCCGTTAAAGAACTTCGGCGCGCCGTCGAGGACCTCGGCCTGCCGGGCGCGATGCTCCCCACGCGCGGGCTCCCCGTGAACCTCGGCCACGAGATGTACTGGCCCGTCTACGAGGAGGCGGAGCGGCTCGGCTGCGTGCTCGCGCTCCACGGCGGCTCCAACCTCAACCTCGGCATGGAGGGCTTCATCGACAACGGCGCGTCCCACATCCTCCACCACCCGCTGCCGCTCATCATCAACTTCGTCTCGTTCTTCCGCCAGGGCGCGATAGACCGCTTCCCCAACCTCAAACTCGGCTTCATGGAGGGCGGCGCCGGCTGGCTCGCGTTCGTGCTCGACCGCATCGCGCGCGAGGACGAGTACCGCCCCCGCGCGTCGGGCCTCGACGCCGAGGAGTGGGTCAAGAGCGGCAACGTGCTCATCGGCTGCGAGGGCAGCGAGGGCACGCTCGGCCACCTCGTCGAGCGCGTCGGGGCCACGCCGTTCGCCTACGCCTCCGACTACCCCCACGAGGTCGACGCGCTCAAGGCCGAGGAGGAGATCGACGAGCTCGCCCACTACCCCGGCCTCACCGACGACGACAAGGCCGCCGTCCTCGGCGGCAACGCCAAGCGCTTCTTCAACGTCTAGTCCCTTCCCCCTTGACGGGGGAAGGTTAGGATGGGGGTGAACCGACGGGGTGTAACCCCGTCATTCTCGCGAAGGCGGGAATCCAGCAGCCTGGGGGAGTGGCAGGGTGTCCTGCCCCTCGCCCCCTGGGAGAGGGCAACGCGCTTCAGCGCGTGGGTGAGGGTGTCTGGTGTAGGGGCGTCCCTCGTGGGCGCCCGGTGGTCCCTTCCCCCTTGACGGGGGAAGGTTAGGATGGGGGTGAACCGGCGGGGTGTCCGCCCCCTCGCCCCCTGGGAGAGGGCAACGCGCTTCAGCGCGTGGGTGAGGGTACACAACAGGAGGGAAGACCTATGGCAAAGAACGGCTTCAGCATCATCGACAGCGACATGCACATCATGGAGCCGCCCGACCTCTGGGAGCGCTACATCGACCCCGAGTTCAAGTCGATGGCCCCCATCGGCATGACCTCCGAGAACGTGCGCGACCTCGGCGTCTACTTCCCCGACCGCGAACGCTCGATGCGCGGCGCCCGCACGCCCCACCGCGGCCACAACTACGAGCGCAACCAGGTGCTCTACCGCGACCACGCGGCGCGCGGCTGGTCGCCCGAGGTCCAGTTGGAAGCGATGGACGCGGAAGGGCTCGACGTCGCGGTGCTCTTCCCCAGCCGTGGCCTCAGCGTGCTGACCATCCCCGACCTCGACCCGAGGTTCGCCGCCGCCATCGCCCGCGCCTACAACGACTGGCTGTCCGACTTCTGCCAGGGCGACACCGCGCGGTTGCTCGGCGCGGGCATGATCTCCGTCTACGACGTCAACGACGCCGTCGAGGAGGCCCACCGCGTCGTCGAGGACCTGAAGTTCAAGGCCGTATTCGTGCGCTCGAACATCGTGAACGGCAAGAGCTGGCACGACCCTGACTACGAGCCGCTCTGGGACGCGCTGGAGGAACTCGGCATCCCGCTGGGCTTCCACGAGGCGTCGGGGTCGCGCTCGCGCCAGAGCGCCGAGAGCTACGACCCGAACTTCGGCCTGCGCCGCATCTACGCGCAGCCGTTCGAGCAGATGCTGGCCATCGGCAGCTTCGCGGCCGGAGGCGTGCTGGAGCATCACCCGCGCCTGAACGTCGCCTTCCTCGAGGCGAACTGCGCCTGGCTGCCGTGGATGCTCTGGCGCATGGACGAGGGCTACGAGCGCGAGGCGGACATCTTCATGGAAGACCTCACGATGCCGCCCAGCGAGTACTTCCGGCGTCAGTGCTACGTCTCGGTCGAGCCTGACGAGCTCCCCGCGAAGTACACCATCGACGCCTTCGGCAACGACAACATCGTCTTCTCGACCGACTACCCCCACGGCGACTCGAAGTACCCGGCGGCGGTCGACAACTTCTTCGAGCTCCCCTTCACCGACGAGGACCGCCGCAAGATCCTCTGGGACAACTGCGCCCGCTTCTACTCCATCGCAGGCGTCCCCAGCCCCGCCTAGGCCTGGTGCAGGGGCGTCCCTCGTGGGCGCCCGGCCTGGTCCCTTCCCCCTCGACGGGGGAAGGTTAGGATGGGGGTGATCGACGGGGTGTAAACCCCGTCATTCCCGCGAAGGCGGGAATCTCGCAGCCCGGCAGGGCAGGTCATGGAGGTGTCATTCCGAGCGGAGCGTAGCGGAGTCGAGGAATCTCTCAGGCCCTCGGCGGGGCGTGGAACGGGGATGCCCGGTGTAGGGGCGTCCCTCGTGGGCGCCCTTGACCCCTCGCCCCCTGGGAGAGGGGAACGCGCTTCAGCGCGGGGGTGAGGGTTGAGATGCGCGGCGCCCGCGTTCGGCGTATAGTGCAAGCGACAGAACAAGGGAGGGACGCCATGGTGATTGAGACGAGGACCCAGAACGCGTTGGACCGGTTCGTTTCGAAGACCCGCGAACTCTTCGCATCGGAGCCCGACCTCGAGAAGCGCTGGGCGGCCCTCGCGCCGGTCCTCGCCGAGCTGCTCGCCGACCCCACGGTCGTCGAGGCGTCGAAGTCCTGGCCGGACTGCGTCCCCGCCGACGGCCGCGCCGAGAACCTCATCTTCTACGAGGACCCGGACTACGGCTTCGCGGTCAACGGCCTGACCAAGGGCGAGGCCCGGCAGGGCGCTCGCGCCCGCATCCACGACCACGCTCACATCTACACTCTCTACGGCGTGCTCGACGGCCACGAGCGCATCGAGCGCTACGACCGCCTGGACGACCGCTCGAAGCCGGACTACGCCGAGATCGCGCTGGCCTCGGACGTCCTCGTCGGCCCCGGCGAGATCGACCTCGTCAAGCCGTACGAGGTCCACACCGAGATCACGGTCGGCGAGCGTACGGTCGCCATCATCATCCGCAGCGAGAAGTCGGGCGGCTTCAACCAGGGCCGCTACGACCCGGAGACCAACTACTACTACGAGAGCCTCGGCCCGCGCCAGACGCCCGTCGAGATGTTCCCGGAGTCGTAAGTCCCGTCATTCTCGCGAAGGCGGGAATCCAGCATCCTTCTGGCCCCCTCTCCCTTGAGGGGAGAGGGCTGGGGTGAGGGTGAACCGGCGGGGTGGTTGGGCGGAGGTCTGCTTGGTGTAGGGGCGTCCCTCGTGGGCGCCCTTTTCGCTTGCGCGGCGGGTGAGGGTTCCTCTACCCGCGCAGCCACGGCACCGGCAGCACCCGCCCCCAGATGCGGCGCACGCGCATCCTGAAGTACGCGCCCTTCCCGAACAGCGTGCCCGTGACGAGGAGCAGCAGTGAGTACGACGGCGTGATGAGCGCAACGTAGACGACGCGGTAGCCCCACGGCCCGCCCCACAGCGACCCCTCGACGCCGATGACGTCGTTCAGCAGGACGTGCCCCAGCGACGCCGCCAGCGCGCCGTTGACCGCGAACACCAGCATCACCACCGGATAGTGCAGCGCATCCCACGCTCGCCGGACCTGAGCGCTCATCGAGCGTCGGGGCAGGGAAGCGTCATCCCGCGTCCTGCCGAGCCTCGACTCCGGCCAGCGCCTCCACCGCCTTCACGACGGCCTGCGTGCCCTCGTCGCCGCCGCCCATCGCCTCGACCGCCGTCAGGTACTGCCGCGCCAGGCTCGTCACCGCCAGCGGCACGTGTTGCTCCTGCGCCGCCTCCAGGATGAGCCGCAGGTCCTTCTGCTGCAGCTTCACCATGAAGCCGGGCGCGAAGTCGCGCTGCGCCATCCGCGGCCCGAGGTTGGACAGCTGCCACGAGCCCGCGGCGCCGCCCGATACCGCCTCCACCGTCTTGAGCAGGTCCGCGCCCTGCGACGCCGCGAACACCAGCGC
This sequence comes from Dehalococcoidia bacterium, assembly GCA_965206315.1. Taxonomy (GTDB): domain Bacteria; phylum Chloroflexota; class Dehalococcoidia; order Lucifugimonadales; family Australimonadaceae; genus Bin16. Next base: position 1,364,389 of record OZ242210.1, on the reverse strand, counting down.
CTCGGCCACCGCCGCACACGTTCCCGCGACGAGTATCTGGTTCACCAGTTTCGTCGTCTGCCCCATGCCGGACGGGCCCATCAGCGTGATGCTCTTGCCCATCGCCTCGAACACGGGCTGGCACCGCTCGAACGTCTCCGGCTCGCCGCCCACCATGATGGTGAGCGTGCCCTGCTGCGCGCCCCACGAGCCGCCGCTGACCGGCGCGTCGAGCATTGCGATGCCGCGCTCCGCCAGCCGCTCCGCGAGCGCCCGCGTCTCGGCGGGCGATATCGTGCTCATGTCGATCAATACCGACCCGGCGCGCATCGCGGTGGCGAGTCCGCCCTCGCCCTCCACCACAGCCAGCACGTCCGGCGTGTCCGGCACCATCGTGATAACCACGGACGCCGTCTCCCCGACCTCCGCCAACGAGGCCGCAACCGCGCAGCCGTCCTCGTGCAGCGCCTCCGCCCGCGATGCGGTGCGGTTGTAGGCGATGACCTCGAACCCCGCCTTCGCGAGGTTGCGCGCCATCGGCGCGCCCATGATGCCCGTCCCGACGACGCCGACGGTCTCAGCCATCACCGGCCCTCCTCGGCGGAGCGAGCGCCGTCCACGTATGCCTTCGCAGCGCCCAGCAGCAGCGCGTTCGCGCCCGTCAGGAAGAGCTGCACACCCCGGTCGCGCCAGTACGCGTAGTCCTCCGGCGTGCGCGCGATGGTGCCCGCCGTCCTGCCTGCCGCGACGATCTTCTCCGTCAGTTGCTCGATCGTCTCCAGCACGAGCGGGTGCTTCGCCTCGCCCGGGTAGCCGAGCGCGACCGAGAGGTCGGATGGGCCGAGGAAGACCGCGTCCACGCCGTCCGTGTTGATGATCTCGTCCGCGTTGTCGATGCCGTCGCGCGTCTCGATCTGGACCATCACGACGGTCGCCTCGTTCGCCATGTCCGTGTAGCCGGGGGTGGTCGCGAAGTCGTTGGCGCGCACGCCCGCGAGCCCGCGCTTCCCCACCGGCGGGTACTTCACCGAGTCCACGACGTATCTGGCGTCTGCGGCGTTGTTCACCATCGGGATCATCACGCCCAGCACGCCCGCGTCCAGGTACTTCGCCATCACCTGTTGCGTGTTCTCGCCCACGCGCGCCATCGCCGGGACGCCCTTCGCCTCCGCCGCGCGCACCATGTCCACCGCTTCGCCTGCCGCGATGGGGTTGTGCTCGCCGTCGATCATCACGTAGTCCACGCCCGCGACCGCGAGCAGCTCCACCGTCGTCGGGGACTCGATGCTGATGAACACGCCCACGAGGGGGTCGCCCGACCGCAGTTTCGCCCTGAATGCGCCATCGATCATGCCGTCTCTCCTTTTTCAGACACGTACGTTTCTTGCGCGTACGCCTGTTTCGCTGCCCTGATCTGGTGCGCCACGAATACCGCGCCGCCCGTTACCACGATGCTCAAATAGCTGATGCTCCTGTCCACCAGCGCCACCGCCAGCGCCGCCTCCACCGCGAGCTCCAGTCCCAGCAGGCCCGTCACACCGGTCTCCACGAGCCCCAGCCCGCCGGGCGTGAGCGGAACGGCGGTGAGCAGGCCGTTCGCCATCGGCACGAAGAGCACCAGCCCCAGCGCCACGGGCGTCCCGACCGCCATCACCACACAGAACAGCCGTCCCGCCTCGGAGAGCCATCCCAGGGCCCCGAGCGCGAACACGACGTGCATACGTCCGAAGCTGTCCATCGTCCCGCTGTGGAAGCGCTGGTACATCTCCCGCAGTCTCTCCGGCAGCCGGGGCGCGACCCACCGCCGCGCGAGGACCATCGTCACGAGCCCTGCGCCGACAACCAGGAGCGCCCCCACCGCAACCCCTACGAGGAAGACCGGAGGAACGATCTGGCCGCCGATGAACAGCGCGCCGACGCCTATCGTGATGAGTACCGCGACGACGACGAGGTCGATGAAGCGGTCTGCCATCACCGTGCCCATGCTGCGCGAGAAGCTCGTGTTGGTGTCGCTCGCGTACGCGTACGCGCGATAGGCGTCGCCCATCCTGAACCAGGTCACGGAGTTCACGAACCAGCCCATGAGGATGACCCGGCCGGCGTAGGCAACGGAGGGCGGAGGTCCGCCGCCATGACGGTGAGCATTGGCTATCAGGGCACGCCACCGCGCGCCCCGGAAGATGAACGTGGTGTAGTGCGAGATGAACGCCATGGCGTACCACCAAGGGTTCAGCGTGGTGATGTGCTCCCACGTGTCGCTGAACCCGATGTCCACCTTGTTCGTGAGCAGCGCGATCACGAGCACGAGCGCAACCAGCGGGATGCCGGTCTTCGGCGTCAGGAGTCTGCGCTTCAGTGACTGGTTGGCTTTGAGCGATGCCAGGACGTTTGCCACGTACTTAAGCCTAAATCAGCGGACGCTTGGCCGGTATCCCTGCCTTCCTCGGATACCGGGGCGGCGTGGATTCTACTTTCTCGACGGTGATGACGTGGCGGTTCTCCAGACCGGTTTCGACGCCTACCTGCTCGATTCCGACGACGCGTCCGCCGAGCAGGGCGGCAGTCTCCGCGTGCGCAACAGCTTCTGACGCAGCGTCAGAGCCCCGCTGCCCGAACAGGACGCCGCCTGTCTTGCAGAAAGGCAGAGTGAGTTCGAGCACGACCGGCCACGAGCCGAGCGCACGGCAGACCGCAACGTCGAACGATTCGCGTAGCGGGGGATTGCGCGCGGCATCCTCCGCGCGGGCCTGCAGCACGTCCACGTCCAGTCCCAGCTCCTCACAGACCCGTTCCAGGTACTCCGTCTTCTTGCGCGTGGCGTCCATCAGCGTCACGCGCAACGACGGCTCGGCTATAGCCAGAACGAGGCCGGGGAAGCCGCCGCCCGTTCCCACGTCCACCAGTCGCCCCTCGTGCAGGTCCGCCCGTCTGATGAGCGGCAGCAGCGTGAACGAATCGAGCACGTGGCCCCGCAACACGTCGGCAAGCGCCGCCTCCGACATCAGCGACGCCGGCGCGTTGGAGGAGCGCAGCATCTCGACCATCCGGCGGATGCTCTCAAGTTGTGTAAGAGAGAGCGGCGTTCCGGGCGATACCGTCGCCGCCGCGTCGGCGAAATCGTCCCACTCCAACGGCGCGTAGGACACTAGCTCTTACGCCGCCTTGACAGGATGAAGACCGCGGCGATGGCTGCCGCAGCCCCCGCGATGAGCAGTGGTCCCTTACGGGACGTGGGAGAGTGGTAGATACGGTATGCAACAGGGAGCGGTTGCGGGTCCACCGGCTTCTCAGCCGGCGGTGACGCAACACGCGCCGCATCCGCGAGATGGCTCGCCGCGTCGCCGCCGAACGCTTCGACGTAGCCGCGCACCAGCCCGTCGGCCGCGGCGCGCAGGAATTCGTTCCTGCCGTGCGTCGGGTGATAGCGGTAGGCGCGCCCGTCCAGATCGCGGGCCAGCATCTCTTTCTCGACGAGGCGGTTCAGCACCGTCATGACGGTCTTGTAGTTCCCGCCCCCGAGCCTGTCCACGACGTCCTGCACCGAGAGCGAGCGTCCTGCCGACCACGCAACGTCCATCAGCCGCGTCTCCAGCGGCCCCAGCGACGTCACCGGGGTCTTACGCTCCGTCCCTTCCTGCATGGCCATGCGCTCGCACTCTCACGGACGTGTTGCCTACTCAACGTAAGAGCACACTCGAGGAGTGTCAACCGGGAGCGGTCGCAGGCTTGGGCGATTCCCCACAGTCTCACGAGGCCCACGCGACGCCCCGCGCTGGCGTAAGATTGGGGGACGCTCGTGAAAGTTCTGCGGGGTGAACCCCGCTCGCAGGGAGAACGACCCGATGCCACTGCTGTACGAAACCGCCCGCAAGGGCGCGTCCATCGCCGCCTCCGAGGTCAACGCCATCGCCGACAGGCTGCGTGGCCAGATCGCCGGTGAGGTGCGGATGGACCACTACAACCGCCTCATGTACTCCACCGACGCCTCCATCTTCCAGATGACGCCCGTCGGCGTCGTCGTGCCGCGCACGGCGGACGACGTCGAGGCCACGATCCGCATCGCGCGCGAGCACGGCGTACCCGTAACGCCGCGCGGCGGAGGCACGGCACTCGCCGGGCAGACCACCAACCACACCATCGTCATGGACTTCTCCAAGTACATGCGCAACGTGCTGGAGGTATCGCCGGAGGAGCGCTGGGCGCGCGTGCAGCCCGGCATCGTCAACAACCACCTCTCCGCAGCGGTGCGGCAGTACGGCCTGATGTACGGGCCCGACCCGGTCACCAGCGCCCGCGCCACGGTCGGCGGGGGCATCGGTAACAACTCCTGCGGCCCGCACTCCGTCATCTACGGCAAGACGCTCGACCACATCCTGGAGGTCGACGCCATCCTCTCGGACGGCAGCCGAACGCACTTCGCGCCCGTCGTCGGTGAAGCGCTGGAGGACAAGCTCTCGCGCAACGACCTCGAGGGCACGATCTACCGGGAGACGCGCCGCCTCGCCTGGGAGCACTCGGACGAGATCGCGCAGCGCTTCCCGCGCATCCTGCGCCGCGTCATGGGCTACAACCTCGACGACTTCACCGGCGACGGGCCCATGAACCTCACCCGCGCCGTCGTCGGCTCGGAGGGCACGCTGGTCGCCGTCACCGAGGCGCGCGTCAACCTCGTGCCCCTGCCGCGCTACAAGGGCCTCGGCGTCGTCCACTTCACCGACCTCATCGAGTGCATGGAGGCGTCCGTCCCGCTCCTCGAGCACAGCCCGTCGGCGGTCGAGCTCGTCGGCCACATGATCATCGACAACTGCAAGGTGAACCCCGGCTACCGCAGCCTGCTCGACTACTTCATCGGCGAGCCGCGGGAGCTGCTGTTCGTCGAGTTCTACGGCGACTCCCCGCGCGAGGTGCAGTCGAGGCTCGAAGCCATGAAGGCCGACATGGAGCACCGCCGCCTCGGCTACGCCACGATGATCACGAACGACCCCATCGAGCAGCAGCGCTGGTACGCGCTTCGCGAGGCCGGGCTGGGCCTGGCGATGGCGCTCAAGGGCGACGCCAAGCCGCTGCCGTACGTCGAGGACACCGCCGTCTCGCCGGAGCAGCTGCCGCAGTACGTGCGCCGCTTCGAGGAGATCATCGCGAAGCACGACACCGAGGCCGCCTACTACGGCCACGCGTCCACCGGCTGCCTGCACATCCGCCCCGTTGTCAACCTCAAGCAGCACGAAGGTGTCGAGAAGATGGCCTCCATCGCCGAGGAGATCGCCGACCTCGTCCTTGAGTTCGGCGGCAGCCTCACCGGCGAGCACGGCGACGGCATCGTGCGCGGCGTCTTCACCGAGAAGATGTTCGGCTCCGAGCTCTACCAGGCGTTCAAGGAGCTGAAGCAGGCGTTCGACCCCGAGGGCATCATGAACCCTGGCAAGATCATCGAGACGCCCGGCCTGCGGGAGAACCTCCGCATCGGACCCGACTACACGGCCATCGACGTCCCCACGTACCTCGACTTCAGCGAGGACGGCGGCTTCGGCGCGCACGTCGAGATGTGCAACAGCCAGGGCGCCTGCCGGAAGCTGGACGGCGGCATGTGCCCCTCCTTCATGGCGACGCGCGAGGAGGAGCACTCGACCCGCGCCCGCGCCACGATGCTCCGCATGATCATCAGCGGCAGGCTCCCCGCCGACGAACTCACCGGCAAGCGCCTCTACGACACGATGGACCTCTGCGTCGAGTGCAAGGCGTGCAAGGCCGAGTGCCCGTCCAACGTGGACATGGCCAAGCTCAAGTCCGAAGTGCTCAGCAAGTACTACGAGAAGCACGGCCTGCCGCTCCGCGCCCGCGCGTTCGGCGAGGTCGCCCGCCTCAGCCGCATCGGCCAAGCCATCGCTCCCGTGACCAATCTGCTCGGCAGCCTGCCTCCGTCGAAGCTGTTCGCCGAGCGCGTGTTCGGCATAGCCCGCGAGCGCCCGCTGCCGAGGTTCGCGCTGCGACGCTTCTCGTCGTGGTTCGCACGCAGGGACGCGCAGGCGCAGAAGGGAACGCGCGGCGACGTCGTCTACTTCCACGACACCTTCACCGAGTACATGACGCCTGAAGTTGGGCGCGCCGCCGTCCGTGTGCTGGAGGCGCTCGGCTACAACGTCAGCATCGAGACGCAGCGCGGCTGCTGCGGCAGGCCGCTCATCTCCAAGGGGCAACTCAAGAAGGCGAAAGGCTGGGCACGGAAGAATGTGGAGGTACTCGCGCCACACGCGCAGCGCGGAACGCTCATCGTCGGCACGGAGCCGTCGTGCCTGCTTACGCTCCGCGACGAGTACCCCGAGCTGCTGCGCGACGACGCATCGAGGTCCGTGGCGAGCCAGGCGTTCATGCTGGACGAACTGCTCGTGAAGCTCGCCGCCGAGGAGCCGGACGCCGTGCGCGCCGCATTCACCGACGCCGCCAAGGCGCAGGTGCAGGTGCACGGCCACTGCCACCAGAAGGCGCTCGTGGGCGCACGCCCGACGCTGGAGGCGCTCCGCATCGCGGGCTACGAGCCGGAGCTGATCGACTCCGCGTGCTGCGGCATGGCCGGGACGTTCGGCTTCGAGAAGGAGCACTACGAGACGTCCAAGGCGATGGGGTCGCTCAAGCTCTTCCCCGCGATCGAGGCGGAGGAGAAGCGCGGCTGGCCCGTCGCCGTCTCCGGCATCTCGTGCCGCCAGCAGATCGGCCACTTCACGTCCAAGAAGCCCCGGCACTGGGCGGAGTACCTCGCGGACGCGCTGCGCTAACGACGTCTCCGACGCGGCGTAGGACGGCCTCCACGACGGCGGGGCGGCGCCTGCGACTCCGGCGCTGGTGCGCGTTCGGGGCTGCGCTCCTCGCCGCTGTCCTCACGCTCCTCCCGTGCCGCCTCCCGCGAACGGTGCGCGGCGGAGACGGCGCGCAGGAGCGCGTCGGCAACGACCTCCACGTAGCGCTGGTCCCGCGACGCCAGCACGTACACCGGCCCGCGCTGCGTCGTGATGCGGATGCCGTACCGCGGCTTCTTCCGCGCCAGGTTCAGCGAGCCCGACATCACGGCCACCGCGCCGACCATCACCGTGATGGTGTGCTGCATGATGAACCCCGCGATGATGATGGCGAACCCGAGGGCAAGTGTGGATTGCCCCGGCCAGCGGATGCCCTTGTCCTTGACACGCTCCACGCCGCTGATATTGCGCGGAGCGTAGGCATGCTCAGCGAAAACGGCGCGCTGCGCGGAGATGCGGACGCCGTTCGCGTCCATGTGGAAGACCTCGGTGGCCATCGCGGCTCCCGCTACCGCTGCAACAGTGCGTATTCGAGGCTGTCCGACAGCGCCTGCCACGACGCCTCGATGATGTTCGTCGACGCCCCGACCGTCGCCCACGTCTCCTCGCCGTCAGTGGACTCGACGAGCACGCGCACGACCGCGCCGGTGCCGCCCGGCCCCTGCGAGACGACGCGTACCTTGTAGTCGGTCAGCTCCACGTCGTGGAGGTGCGGGTAGAAGTCGAGCAACGCCTTCCGCATCGCCTCGTCGAGCGCGTTCACCGGACCGTTCCCTTCGGCGACCATGTGCCGCACCTCGCCGTTCACGGAGAGTTTCACCATCGCCTCGCAGAGCGCGTCGTCGCCGCTCCGGTTCCCCGACCTGCGCCGCTTCTCCATGACCACCATGAAGTCGACGAGTTCGAACGGCGGCTGGTAGTCCGGCTGGGTACGCTCCACGAGCAGGCGGAACGATCCCTCTGCGCCCTCGTACTGGAAGCCCTGGTTCTCGCGCTCCTTCACCATCTGCAGCAGTGCGGTCAGCTGTTTGCCGGAGACGTCGGCGCTCAGCCCCGCCTCCTGCAGCTTGACCGCGATGTTGCTCCGCCCCGCCAGCTCCGAGACGACGACGTGCTTCGCGTTGCCGACGAGTTCCGGCTTGATGTGCTGGTAGCTGTCCTCCACCTTCGTGACGGCGGAGACGTGCAGCCCGCCCTTGTGCGTGAATGCGCTCTCGCCGACGTACGGCTGGTAGCGGCTGCGCGGCATGTTCGCCAGTTCCGCCGTGAACCGGTGCACCTCCGTGAGATGGCTCATCTGCTCCCCGCTGATGACGTCCATGCCCAGTTTCAGCTGGAGGTTGGGGATCACGGAGAGCAGGTTGGCGTTGCCGCACCGCTCGCCGTAGCCGTTGATGGTGCCCTGCACCTGCGTCGCGCCGGCCTGCACCGCCGCGATGGTGTTGGCGACCGCCACGTCGGCGTCGTTGTGGCAGTGGATGCCGATGCCGCAGTCCACGGCCTTCGCCACCGCGCTCACGGTCGCGAACACGTCCACGGGCAGCGTGCCGCCGTTCGTGTCGCACAGCACGACGTACTCCGCCCCCGCCTCCGCAGCAGCTCGGATGCACTGTAGCGAGTACTCCGGGTTCGCTACGTAGCCGTCGAAGAAGTGCTCAGCGTCGAAGAAGACGCGCTTCCCCTGCTCCCGCAGGTAGGCTACGGAGTCGCGGATCATCGCTAGGTTCTCTTCGAGCGGCACTTCAAGCACGTCCGCAACCTGCATCTCCGACGACTTGCCGACGAGCGTGACCACCTCCGCGCCGCTGTCGAGCAACGCTTGGATGTTCGCGTCGTCCTCGGCGGACGAGTTGGCGCGGCGGGTGCTGCCGAAGGCGGTGAGTTTGGCGTGCGTGAGGTTGAGGCTCTTCGCCTCGCGGAAGAACTCCTCGTCCTTGGGGTTGGAGCCGGGCCAGCCGCCCTCGATGAAGTGGACGCCGAGCTGGTCCAGCCGCTCGGCGATGCGCAGCTTGTCGTGCACGGAGAGGCTCACGCCCTCCATCTGCGAACCGTCGCGCAGCGTCGTGTCGTACAGCGTTACGCTCGCCATGACATCCACTCCTTCTCTCTCCTCCAACGTCCAACAAAAAACCCGTCCCTGACAGGGACGGGCATCACCCGCGGTACCACCCTGGTTCCCCCATCATCCGTCTTCCCCATCCGACGGACATCGAGGGCGCTCAGCGGAGCGCCATCACGCTCCCGCCTTCGGTAACGGGCGGCGAACCCGGTCAGGTCTACTCACTCGCTCTGCGAGCCTTCGGCTGACGGCTCGGGAGGGATCTTCGACTGGGGCGGCGCACCGGTCTCACACCTTCACCGGCTCGCTCGACCGCCGTGGGCCCGTCTACTCGTCTCCGTCGAAGCCGTTACGCGTAATGATACTACGAGAGCGCAACGCCCGGCCAGCGCGTTCGCGTGCGGGTGGTGCCCGATGAAGCGCTACCACCGCGGCCAGTGGCGGGCCAGCAGGCTGGCCAGCGTCGGCATGAGGCCCGTCACAACACCGAAGAAGAAGACGACATTCATGACGTTCTGCACCCCGAGAGGCGCGTTCGGCCACAACAACGTCTGGGCTATCCCTATGGCCAGGGCCGCAAGCCCGACCCTGACCAGGACCCTGCCGAAGCGTGCGAGGTTCACTATCCCCCTCGACTTGGTAAAACGCCCCGCTACTCCAGCGGCGGGCGTGCCTCGTGCCAGGAGGTGCACTGCTGGTACGCGTGCCCGATGCGGAAGAGCGTGTTCTCCTGGAACGGACGCCCCGCGATCTGGATGCTCAGCGGCAGGCCGCCCTCCGTGAACCCGCACGGCACCGCCATCGCCGGAACGCCGGAGAGGTTGAACGGGCTGCGGTGCGAGCGGATGCCGAAGAACTGCGCGATGACCGCCTCCTTCGACGTGAGCCCTGTCTCCGTGGGAATGGGCGGCGCGCCCCCCGCTTGCGCGGGCGTCACGATGACATCGTACCTGCCGAGTTCGCGCATGACGTGGCGGCGCATCAGCGTGCGGAAGCGCAGCAGCTTCGTGTACACCGCGCCGGGTACGAGGCTCGCGGCCATCAGCCTGCGGCGCGTCGCGAAGTCGTACTTCTCCGCCTGCGTGCGCAGCCACTTCCGGTGCGTGTGCGCCGCTTCCACGTCCGACAGCGTGTTCGCGATGAGCCCGCCGCGCTCGAAGAGCGGCAGCGACGCGTCGCCCACTTTGGCACCGGCGTCCTCCAGCACGCGCATCGCTGCATCGAGGGCGGCTGCGGCCTCGGGGCTCGCCATGCCGTTGTCGATGCTCTCGCGCACGACCCCGATGCGCAGCCCGCTCAAGTCGTCGTTCGGCTCGAACGGCGTGACGGGCCGCGTCGACGAGTAACGGTCCTTCGGGTCGTGGCCCGCGATCGACTGGTGGAGCATCGCGGCGTCGGCGACCGTCTTGGTCATCGGGCCTATCGTGTCCATGAACCACGCCATCGGGAACGCGCCGTGGCGGCTGACCGCGCCCCATGTCGGGCGCAGCCCCACGATGCCGCACCACCCCGCCGGGCCGCGTATCGAGCCCGCCGTGTCGCCGCCGAGCGCGGCCGCGCAGAGCGACGCCGCAACCGCGACGCCCGAGCCGCTGCTCGACTGTCCCGCCTGCCGCGTCTCGTCCCACGGGTTGTGCGGAACACCGAACGGGTGCTGCACGTTCCCGCCGAGCGCGTACTCGCTCAGGTTCAGCTTGCCCAGCAGCACTGCGCCGTCCTCGCGAAGCCGTCCGACCGCCGTGGCGTCCTCGTCCGCGACGTAGTCCACGATGTTGCCGCCGAGCGTCGTCCGCATCCCCTTCGCGTCGAACTGGTCCTTCACCGCGACGGGAAGCCCATGCAGCGGCCCGCGCGCCATCCCACGTGAGAGTTCCGCTTCCGCCGCACGCGCGGAGCGCAAGGCGCCCTCCTCGTCGAGCGTGATGTAGGCGTTCAGCCGCTCGAAGCGTTTCGCCCGCAGGATGAACGCCTCGGTCAGTTCGACGGGCGACACCTCGCCGCGAGTGATGAGCGCGGAGAGTTCCGTGGCAGAGCGGAGTGTCAGGTCATCGGCCACCGCCGGCCTCCTCTGCCTCCGCGCCCTCGGCGGTGAGCCAGAAGACGGGGATGGGCTCTATCGCGTCGGCCTCGGGATCTTCGAGCGCCGCGGCGGCCTCGTTGATGGCGTTCACGCGGTTCGTGATCTCGTCGAGGTCGACGGCGTCCAGCGGCGTCATATCGAGCGCCCGCAGCAGCGAGCGCACCTCTTCGGTCGTCAGGTCGGGCATACGGGAACCTCCGCGCCGCATTCTAGCGTCTCCCGGCAGCGCGTGGCGCGTGGCCACTACTTCCGTCATTCCCCCGCCCTTCCGTCATTCCCGCGAAGGCGGGAATCTCGCAGCCCGTGAGACACAGCCCTCGGCGCATGACCGGCGAAGGGTGGATTTGGTATCCTGACGAGTGGCGTGGAGGGATCGCATAGTGGCCTAGTGCGCCCGCCTGCTAAGCGGGTTGGGGGTGATGAGCTCCCTCGCGGGTTCGAATCCCGCTCCCTCCGCCACCATTGAGGCACGGATAAGCGATGGGGATGTTCACGATCAATCTTAGGGTGATAGGCCCGAACGGCCTCACTGAGGACGTTGACGCCCTCGTGGACACTGGCGCGAACCGCACCGCGCTTCCTGCCAGCCTCCTTCGTCGCTTGGGGGTAGCCCCTCAGGAAACCAGCATGTTCCGCACAGCCACGGAAGAACTGGTGGAACTGGAGACGGGAGAGACTTTCGTGGAGTTTGAGGGGCGCAGAAAGACCGTACCCGTTGTGTTTAACGCCGATGCCGCTCAGCCGCTCCTAGGCGCAACGATGCTTGAGACCTTCGAACTCTCGGTCGACCCCGTCCAGAAGCGGCTCGTGCGCATCCCCGGGCAACTGATGTAAGCCATGCCGAGTTACTACATCTGGACCGTTGGCTGTCAGATGAACAAGGCCGACTCCGAGCGGATGGGGGCGGGTCTGGAGCAGCTCGGCCTCGAGTCCGCCGACACCCCCAAGCAGGCCGACGTCATCGTGCTCAACAGCTGCGTCGTGCGCCAGCAGGCCGAGGACCGCGTCACCGGTATGCTCACCTCCCTCAAACCGTGGAAGCAGCGCTTCCCGGAGAAGACGCTCGCCCTCATGGGCTGCATGGTCGGCCCCAAGCAGGACGACCTCCGTAAGCGCTACCCCTACGTCGACGTCTTCATGCAGCCCCAGCAGTTCGAGCCGCTCATCGAGCTCGTCGGCGACAAGATGGGCGTCGACCCCGACGGCTGCGCGGGGCCGTTCGTGCCGGGCCACCCCTCGGTCACGACGCACGTGCCCATCATCCACGGCTGCGACAAGTTCTGCACGTTCTGCATCATCCCCTACCGGCGCGGACGCGAGGTCTCCCTGCCCGTCGACGAACTCGTCGAGGAGTGCCGCATGCTCGTCGCGCGCGGCGTCCGCGAGGTCACGCTCCTCGGCCAGAACGTCGACTCCTACGGCCACGACCTCCCCGGCGCGCCCGACCTCGCCGATCTCTTGGAGGCTGTCCACGAGCAGGTGCCCGAACTGGCCCGCATCCGCTTCCTCACCTCCCACCCCAACGACATGAGCGAGCGCATCATCGACGCCGTCGCCGGTCTGCCGCGCGTGATGGAGAACATCAACCTGCCCTTCCAGGCCGGAAACGACGAGGTGCTCGCGAACATGCGCCGCGGCTACACCAACGCCCAGTACCGCGAGCTCGTCGCCCGTATCCGCGAGACGGTCTCCGGCGTCGCGATGGTCACCGACCTCATCGTCGGTTTCCCCGGCGAGACCGAGGCGCAGTTCGAGGACACGCTCGATATGGTGCGCGACCTCCGCTTCGACAAGGTCCACTCCGCGATGTACTCGACCCGCCCCAACACGTTCGCCGAGCGGAAGATGACCGACGACGTGCCGCAGGAGGAGAAGCACCGCCGCCTGAAGGCCATCGAGGCCGCGCAGGAGGCCATCCTCGCCGGGATCAACACCGCCTACTTCGGCACGACGCAGGAGGTGCTGGTCGACGGCCACAACAAGGGCCGCTGGCAGGGCCGCACCCGCACCGACAAACTCGTCTTCTTCGACGCCTCCGACGGCGACGGCATCGCCCTCGGCAACATCCTGAGCGTCCGCATCACCCGCACAACCCCCTGGTCGCTGCAGGGCAAGGCGCGCATCGCGACACCTGCATAGGGCAGTTCCTGTGGTCGATGGTCATCCTCCGGCCTCACCGATGCGGCTGGAGTTCACCCGGCACGCGCTCCAAGTCATGGAGGAACGGGAGATTCCCAACGAGTGGGTCGCGCAAGCGGTAGCCGAACCAGCGATGCGTGAGCCGGACCCCTACGACACCGAATTGGAGAGGTTCTTTCGGAATGTTCCCGAACGAGGGAGCAGGACGCTGCGTGTAGTCGTGAACACTCGCGTTGCTCCCTGGCGGGTTATCAGCGTATTCTTTGACCGTGGCATGCGAGGCAGACTATGAAACTGAACGTTGACAAAGAAGCCGATGCCCTCTACCTGCGCCTGGATGACTCGCCCATCGTCGAGTCCGAGGAAGTCTCGCCCGGAATCGTGCTTGATTACAGCGCGTCGAATGAAGTTGTAGGCATCGAGATGCTCCATCTTTCAAAGCGTTCTTCCGCCCTTGACCTCTCGGCCTTGGAGTTCGAGTCAGTCTGAGGCGAGGCCTGCCGGAGCATCGCGGGATACCCCTGTTGGCTTTGCATAACGTCTGTTCCTGGGAAAAGCCCGCCGGACACCGCTACCGCTACTGGCTCGAAGCCAGACTGTCGAGCGGTTCCAATGGCATCTGCCTGTTCCTGATGCTGAACCCGAACAGGGCCGACTGGGACCGCTCGGACGAGACTATCGACCGGTGCAAGGACCTCGCTCAGGAGTGGGACTACCGCACGCTCTGGGTGTGCAACCTGTTCCCCGTACGTGGCGGTAACTGGGATACGCTTCCACGAGACCGGATGGGGCCGTGCCAGCCGGGAGGTGGATTCGCCGGATGTGTGCTTTGCCGAACCGGCTCCCAGAGTGACCTGCACGTCAACGACCGCCACCTCATGGAAGCTGCGGGTCATGCAGACCGCATCGTCTGCGCCTGGGGAGGCAAGGGCGGTTTCGAAGGACGAGGTCGAGAGGTTGTCAGGATGCTCGTCGGCGCAGGCTGTGAGAACAGGCTATACACGTTCGGTTTGACGAAGATCGAGCGGCAACCCCGGCACGCAAAGCCCCAGCTCCGAGGCCAGTGGCCACGAGCAAGCGACCTGAAGCGGTGGACGGAAGTCAGGGCATGGCTTGACCCGTAGTCTTCTATTTTGTGCGTTCCGTCACAAAGTACCCCTTGCGCCGCCGTAGAATTCCCTCTCACAAGCGAAATCCACCTGGCGCGAGGTGAAACCATGCTCCACCACTGGCACGGAACACGCGAACTGATACGCATGGCGCTGGCCGAGGACGAGGTCGCCTACGACCCCACTTCCTCGCTCCTGCCCGACGACCTCACGAGCGAGGCGCTGATGATGCCGAAGGCCAACGGCGTCCTCGCCGGCGTCGACGTTGCCCTCGAGGTCTTCCGAGAGACCGACCCCACGCTCGAAACGACCCGCCTCGTCGACGACGGCTCGCCCGTCGAGCGCGGCATGTACGTCGCGGCGATACGCGGGCGCATGTCGAGCATCCTCCGCGCGGAGCGCACCGCCCTCAATTTCGTGCAGCGCATGAGCGGCATCGCCACCGCCGTCAACGGCTACGTGCGCGCCATCGACGGCCTGCCCACACAGATGATCGACACGCGCAAGACGCTCCCCGGTTGGCGGCTGCTGGACAAGTACGCCGTCCGCATGGGAGGCGGCCACAACCACCGCATGAGCACCGGCGACGGCATCCTCATCAAGGACAACCACATCGCGGCGATGGCCACTCGCGGCGAGAGCATGAACGAGCTCATCCAACGCGCCAAGCACGACGCCGCCCACACGATCCGCATCGAGGTGGAGTGCGACACGCTCGACCAGGTGCGCGAGGCCGTCGAGGCCGGCGCCGACATCATCCTGTTCGACAACATGACGCCGGAGCAGATGCGCGAGGGCGTCGCCATCTGCAAGGGCCGCGCGCTCACCGAGGCGTCCGGTGGCATCACCATCGACACCGTCCGCGACGTCGCCGAGACAGGCGTCGACCTCCTCTCCACCGGCGCGGTGACGCACTCGGTCACTGCCCTCGACATCAGCCTCGAGGTCCGCGTGGACGGGTGATCCGCCCCGCTGGAGCGGCGGCGGGTGAGGGTACTCCGGCGGGACGCGGGGCTGTCATGCTGAGCGAAGCCGAAGGGCGTAGCCTTGAGGCGCAGTCGAAGCATCTCTCGGGAGACGGCCAGGTTGAGGCTACTGCTCCGTACCGCATTCATAGCCCCGTTGCTTCTCGCCATAGCGGCGTGCGGCAACGACGAGCCGGCGCCCGATACGCCGGAACCATCTAGCACCCAGCGTATCGTCTTCGTCAGCCCGCACTTCGACGTCTGGACCGTGGAGGGCGGCGGCGGCAACCCCGAACGCTTCACCAGCAGAAGCGCGTCTGCCCCCTCTGGTACGAACATCGCGTCACGCCCGCAGCAGACGCAGAGCGTCCGTTACACCTGGCCAACCTGGTCTCCGGACGGCAGGCTCGTCGCCCTCTCGCGCACGCCAAACCTCGACGGCAACGCACTCGCCGGTCTCATCCTGTTCGACGCCGATGGTTCGACGGAGCGCCAGCTCCACGAGACCCAGCCGGGTTCCGTCCCCCTCGTCGCCAACGGCGCCCCGCACTACGCTCTCTGGGCTCCGGACTCGGGGCATCTCTCATTCGTCGCTCCGCGAGGTCCCGGTCAGGGACTCGGCCTCTTCGCTGTCCGCGCCGACGGCGGCGAGCCCTACGAGGTCTCAGCTAACGCCCCGCTCTACCACGTCTGGTCGCCCGACGGCAGGTACATCCTCGTACACCGGCGTGAGCAGTTGCTGCTCCACGACACGCACGACCGCTCCACCCTCGACCTCGACGCGGACTCGTTCCGCTACCGCGTCCCTGCGTTCAGTCCGGATGGCAAGCGCATCGCTTACGTCGTCGACGAGAGCGGCATGGGCAAGCTCGTCACCTCGAACCTCGACGGAACGGACCGCGTCACCCTGATGGATATCTCCGGCGAGGCAGCCTTCGCCTGGTCGCCCGCCGGTGACCGCATCGCGGTCGCCACCAAGCGGTCGTCGAGGCTGTTCTATGCCGAACTGCGCGTCGTGAAGGACGACGGCTCAGACCCGCCTCGGTTGCTCGGGCCTGGTCGCACGGCCGCCTTCTACTGGTCGCCGGACGGTGAGCGTATCGCCCGCGCAGCCTACGACGATGTTCTCACCTGGCAGGTCGTCGACCCTTCCGGTGGCGTGGGGCACTTGACCCGCTTCATCCCGACGCCGGACTTCCTCACCCACATCCAGTTCTTCGACCAGTTCGCGCCGTCCCATCTCGTCTGGTCGGCCGACTCCACGAAACTGGTGTTCGCGGGCGCTGTCGAGCGGGGCGCAGGGCCGCAGGTCTGGGTCGTGGACATGGTCGGCAACGATGTGCCGCGCCCCATCGCCGAAGGCCGCCTCGCATTCTGGGTGCCTTCCGCAACTGAGTAGGCTTACGCGCTCTACCCCACCAACCCCGCCACCACGTCCGCGAGCGAGACGCCCGCCAGCGACGGCAGCAGATGGTCCGCGTGGCGCAGGTCCATGCTCGCCGTGAGCGGGTTCGGCGCGGCGACGCACCGCAGCCCCGCAGCCTTGGCCGCCGTCACCCCGTGCGGCGAGTCCTCGATGGCAAACGCCTCGTGCGGCTGCATCCCCAGCCGGTCGAGCGCCAAGCAGTACACCGCCGGGTCTGGCTTCGTCCGCTCTACGTCGTCACGAGTGCAGACCGCATCGAACGACGGCAGCAGACCCAGCCGGTCGAGATGGCCGTTCACCCATGCGAACGTCGAACTCGATGCCACGGCGAGTGTGAGCCCCGCAGCCTTCGCCTCTGCGATGAGTTCGGCTGCACCCTCGCGCGGCGGAAGCGTCAGCGTAACGTCGCGCCGCATCGCGCGCGCTTCAGCGCGGATCGCCTCGCGGTCAACCTCCCGTCCTATGGTGTCCTCCAGGTGGATGAACGCCGCGTCGGTGCCTGCACCCTGGCCGATCACGTCCTGCCAGACGCTCAGCGGCAAGGTTGCGCCCAGCTCGGCGAAGATCGTGCAGTACGCCTCGTAGATGGGCTGCTCAGTGTCGACGATGAGGCCGTCGAAATCGAAAACGATGGCGCGAAAGGGGATGCTCACCCGGCCATTATACGAGTGAGCCAACGGCAAGCGGCTATACTTGCGCGCAGCCTGCCCGACGGAGAGTGCCATGCCTCCCGAACTGACCCCGGACGCGTTCGCCTCGATGGCGCACGCCGCCGGGATTACCGCCGATGCCGAACACCTGGAGAAGCTGCGCCCCGAGGTGGAAGCGATGCTCGGACGCATCGCGCCGCTGGACGACCTGCCGGTCGACCACATCCCCGTCGAGCGCGCCGTCGGAGGCGTGGAATGACAGACGTCACCTCTCTCTCCGCAGTCGACCTCGCACGCCGCATCGCCGCGAAGGAGCTCTCCGCAACCGAGGCCGTGGGCGCATTCGTCGCCCGCGCTGACGCGCTCGAACCGCAGGTGGGCGCGTTCATCACCCGCACCTCCGAGGACGCGATGGCCGATGCCCGCGCCGCCGACGCGGAGCTCGCAGCCGGGCGCTCACGCGGCCCGCTGCACGGCGTGCCGTTCGGCATCAAGGACATCTACTGGAGCGCAGGCATCGTGACGACCTCCGGCTCGGCGATCGACGCCGAGTTCGTGCCGGACGAGGACGCCACCGCCGTCCGCCTGCTCCGCGAAGCGGGCGCTATCTCCATGGGCAAGGTCAACACCGTCGAGTACGCGTTCGGCCCCACCGGACAGAACGCCACCTACGGCATGCCGCGCAACCCGTGGGGGGAGGGCCGCATGCCCGGCGGCTCGTCCAGCGGCACTGGCTCAGGCGTTGCGTCGGGCTTCTTCCCCTTCGGCCTCGGCTCGGACACCGGCGGCTCCATCCGTATCCCGTCGTCGCTCTGCGGCATCTCCGGCATCAAGCCGACGTTCGGGCTCGTCAGCCGCTTCGGCGTCACCCCGCTCTCACACTCGCTCGACACCGCGGGCCCGATGGCGCGCACCGTCGAGGACCTCGCCCTGCTCCTGAACGTCCTCGCGGGACACGACGAGCGCGACCCGGTCTCGATCACCGCCCCGAAGGTCGACTACGTCGCGTCGCTGGAGGGCGGCGTCAGCGGGCTCCGCATCGGCGTGCCCGAGCAGTACGTCTGGGACGCGATCGACGCCGACGTCGTACTTGCGTTCCAGTCCGCGATGCGCACACTTGAGGGACTCGGCGCGCAGGTGATGGAGATATCTCTGCCCGAGCTGGACTGGACGACCCCCATCGCCGCCGGCATCACGACCGCCGAGGCCGCGATGGCCCACGGCGCGCGCGTGCTCCGCGACGGCGATCGCATGGACCAGGCGATACGCCGCCGCTTCGAGTCCGGCTTCTTCGTTCCCGCGACAGCCTACGCCCGGGCGCAGCAGGCCCGCGTCGCGTATGCGCGGGCGGTCGCGCAGGCACTCACCCACGTCGACCTCATCGCGATGCCCAGCGTCGCCACGCCGGCCCCGCTCGCCGACCAGGGCACGCTCAATTTCAACGGCGTGGAGATAACGTCGCGGGAGGCGCTGCTGAAGCTCACGCGCGTCTTCAACCTCGCACGCATGCCGAGCGCATCCGTGCCGTGCGGTTTCTCGCCGGACGGCCTACCGCTCGGACTCATGCTCGGCGGCGCGCGCCTCAACGACACGCTCGTGCTCCGCGCCGCCCACGCCTACCAGACCGCAACCGACTGGCACCTGCGCCAGCCCCCGCTGGGCTGATACGACGACAAGGAGGCCGACATGGCAGACCTGACCGAACTCATGGAAGAGGTCGCGCTCGCGAACCGCATGCTGTACGAGATGGGGCTCGCCGACTCCTCCACCATCGAACGCGGGCACGTGAGCCTGCGCCTGCCCGACGACCCGGACAGGTTCGTCATCAAGGCGCTCGGCCCCGCGCTCTCCCAGACCTACGCCGAGCACATGGTCGTCGTTGACGTGAACGGATACAAGGCGGGCGGCTCGAAGGAGCTGAACCTCCCGAACGAGGTGAAGATGCACTCCTGCCTGCTGCGCGAGCGCCCGGACGTCAACTCGGTCGTGCACGTCCACCCGCGCTACACCGTGTTGATGAGCGTTCTGCAGGAGCAGATGGGGCCGATGTGCATCGAGGGCATGCCGCTCTTCTCAGAGCCGCTGCCCATGTTCCCCAGCCCGCGCCTCATCATCCACGAGAAGGACGGCGCGGAGGTCGCGCAACGCATGGGCAGCCACAGCGCCATCCTCCTGCAGGGACACGGCGCGGCGACCGTCGGCGGCGACATGGAGGACGCCATCGTGAACATGCTGCACCTGGAGGAGCAGGCGCGGATGAACTATCTCGCGTTCTGCGCCGTCGGCAGCGGGCACGCCGTCCTCACGCCCGAGCAGCGTGCTGAGTTCGTCGCCAACATGCGCTCGATGCCCGACGCCGACCACCTCACGCCGGACGTCGCTCCTACGCCGCGCAAACCCAGCGGCATCTGGCACCACTACGCCGCCCTCGCCCGGCGCTAGTCCCTACTCCATCGCCTTCAGACTCGGCACGAGCGACCTGAAATACTCGTACGCGTGCGACGCCCGCCGCGACCAGTCCGGCCCGAACCGCCCGACGTACTCGTCCGTCAGCGGCGTCGGCGTCCCCACGATGGTCGCGATGACCTGCGTGATCGCAGCGCGTTCGAGGTAGATCGTGTTCGACACCGAGTGGTCCATTGACTCGCCCACCACCACGACGCCGTGCCCCCGGAGCAGCGCCGCGGTCCGGTCGCCCAGCGTCTCCGCGACCTCTTCCCCCAGTGCGGTCGTCGTGATGAGGTCCGGCCTGTGGTAGATGGGCGTCTCCGGCGCGAACGGGATCCCCTGGTTCTGGAGTGCCCTGATGGGAACGTTCCCTGCGCCTATCGAGGTCGCCACCAGCTGGTGCGTGTGCACGACCGAGTTCACGTCCGCCCTCGCCCGCATGATGGCCGCGTGCAGCGCCGTCTCGCGCGGCGGCACCGGCTCGGTTATCGTCCGCCCGCGCTGGTCGGACGGGTTCCACTGCGAGTCGCCGCCTTCGAGATAGGCATCGATGTCGACTGCGATGATGTCCTCCGCCCGTATCTGGTTGTGCGGGCGCAGCACGGGCTTGATGTACAGCACGTTCGTGCCCGGCACGCGCGCGCTGACGTGCCCGTGGAAGTCCACCAGCCCCTGGTGGTCGAGCACGTGCGAGCTGTCCGCTACCTGGCGCTTCAGCGCCTCGATCTCTGTGGATGTCGTCATGGCCGCGGGTCCCCTCCTGCGTTGATTGCGGTGGTGGGCGCGCGCTGCGGGCGCTTCGGCTTCACGGCGAGCGCCAGCAGCACGGCTGCGATGGTGAATGTTACGGCAGCGGAGTAGAAAACGGCGTCGTAGGACCCCGTGGACTCCCTGATCACGGACATGATCAACGGGCCGAGCGCAAGGCCGCCGAGCAGCGCGGTCTGCACGAGGCCGGAGATCGCGCCGTAGGAGCGCCTGCCGTAGTAGTTCGCTATGAGGATCATGAGGATGGAACCCTCGCCGCGCGCCGCAACCCCGAGCAGGACGCCGTATGCGACAGCAGCGACGGGGTGCGAGACGAACTGGAAGCCCAGCGCGAGAGCCATGCCCATGAGCATCGTGAAGATGCCAAGGAGCCGCTCCGAGATGCGCTCCGCCAGGAAACCCCACAGCGTGTTGGCGAACGCGCCGGAGATGGCGAACATGCTCACGGCGGCGACCCCTATCGCCTCCCTGAGCCCCTGGTCCGCGTAGATCTGCGGCATGTGGAACGGCAGCCCGCCTCCGCCGTAGTTCGTCAGCACGATGGACAGAATGATGAGGACGAACGACGGCGTGCGGATCGCCTCGCGGAGCGTCCACGACGCCTCCGTCTCCCGCGCGCTCGCCTCTATCGCAGCCTGTCCGCCGCTCTCCGTGACTTCGTCGCCGTCCGGCAGCAGCCCCATCTCTTCCGGCGTCCGGCGGATGACGAGCGCGTTCGGCAGTATGAGGAAGACGATGACCGCGATGCCGAGGATGACCCACACCCCCCGCCAGCCCAACCCCGCGCTGATGATGAGGAGCGCGGCCGGACCCAGCACGAACGTCCCCACCGGGTGAGCGGTGCCCACGAGCCCGATGGCGCGCCCGCGCATCCGGCGGAACCAGTTCACCACGACCACGCGCGGAACGACGCCCGCGATCAGGTTCTGAGCGATGCCCCGCGCGATCGCGTAGCCGACCACCAACACCCAGACCGCTGGCGCGGCCGCGATGAGGAAGAAGGTGGAGGCCATCAGCACGACGCCGAGCGTCATCAGCACGCGCGGGCTGTAGCGGTCGGCGAGCAGCCCCACGAACGGCGCGCCGATGCCCGAGAGCATGCCGCCGACCGTCACGGCGCCCGCGATGGACGTAGCGCTCCACCCGGTGTCCTCGCTGATGGGCCGGACGAGCACGCCGATGAAGACCTGGCTCGTGGGGCCTGCGAACAGCCCCGTCAGCAGGATGACGCCGAGGATGTACCAGCCGTAGAAGATCCGGCGCTGGGGTTTCGGGTTCGTGATGGTCTTCTCTCGTCATTCCCGCGAAACGGGAATCTCTTGCAGGCAGGTTACGCTACTGGTTCCGGCGCGCATAGTCGCCCGAAAACATGCAACCTCAGCCGCCTCCGCGACGTAGAATCCAGTAGGGAGTATGAGCACTGTGGACGACATCCGGGCGCGCCTCGACATCGTCGATGTCGTATCAGGCTACGTCCCGGACCTGAAGCGCACGGGCAAGAACTACCACGCCCGATGCCCCTTCCACCAGGAGCGCACGCCCTCGTTCGTCGTCTTTCCCGACACCCAGAACTGGCGCTGCTTCGGCGGATGCGCCACAGGCGGCGACATGTTCTCGTTCGTCATGCGGACGGAGAACACCGACTTCACAGGAGCGATGCGCCTGCTCGCAGCGCAGGCCGGCGTGCGCATCGAGGAGCGGCGCCAGCGCGACGATGACGATCCGCTCTACGCCCTCAACGACGCAGCGCAGCAGTTCTTCAAGCAGTCGTTCATCGCCGAGCGCGGGGCGCAGGCGCGCGCCTACGTGGAAGGACGGCACATCGGTGAGGACGCCGCCGCCCGCTTCGGCATCGGCTACGCGCCCTCCACCGGCGGCGAACTCCTGCGCAGCCTCGGCGCCCTCGGCTTCAACGACGACCTGCTGCTGCGGTCAGGGCTCGTCCTGCGCGGCGACGACGGCACGCCCTCGCGGGACATGTTTCGCGGACGGCTCATGTTCCCGCTGCGCGACGTGGACGGGCGCATCGCCGGGTTCGCGGGTCGTTCGCTGGACGGCTCCGACCCCAAGTACATCAACACCCCGCAGACCTCGGTCTTCGACAAGGGCCGCATGCTCTACGCGCTCGACCGCGCCCGCGACGCTATCGGCGCGGAGGGCGAGGCGGTCGTCGTCGAGGGCTACATGGACGTCATCGCCGCGCACGAGCACGGCTACCGCAACGTCGTTGCCTCCATGGGTACCGCCTTGACGGAGACGCAGGTCGCGCTCCTCAAGGCGCGCGCCCAGCGCATCGTGCTCGCGCTCGACGCCGACGCCGCGGGACAGGAGGCGATGCTCCAGTCGCTGCGCACGACGTGGGAGCTCGTCGGCAGCGTCGCGGCGGGCCGCAGGCGCACCGAGGTGCTGAACCGCCCGGACGACATCTCCTCGCTCCGCATCGCGCTCATCACCGAGGGGAAGGACCCTGACGAACTGATCCGCAACGACCCCGCACAGTGGCAGCGCCTGCTGGCGGACGCGGTTCCGGCGGTCGAGTTCCTGATCAAGGCCGAGGCGTCGCGCCTCGACATGGGCTCCGCGCAGGGCAAGTCGGCGCTGGTCGAGCGGCTGCTGCCGGTCGTCTTCGCCGTGCCGAACTGGGCGGACCAGGAGCGCTACTTCAGCAGGCTCTCGGAGATAGTCGGCGTCCCCGTCGCGACGCTGGAAGCCGCCGTGGGGCGCATGCAGGGGCCATTGCACAGCCGGCAACGCGCCCGGCGGTCTGCGCCGGAAGCAGGGAACCGTGAGTTGGAGTCCGTCTTCACCGTTGCGGAGCACGACCCGCTCGAGGAGCGCGTGCTCGCCCTGCTGGCGCAGGACGCCGAGTTTCTGGCGCAGGTCGATGAGGTGGACCCCGACACATTCGTCCGACCTGAGAACCGGGCCGTATTGTTCGCACTCCGGGATGCTGGTACGATGGAAGGTGCGATAGCGCAGCTCGACGGCCAACTTGCCGACCGACTTGTCAGGCACTCGCTGGAGGCGCTTCCTCCCGCCGATCGAAAGCAGCGCAACGAGGAATGGACCGGCTGTTTGCGGAGGCTCGAGGAGAGGCGCCTCCGTAACTTGAAAGCACAAGAGGCGGCAGCGTTCTCCTCGGACGCCGGCGGCGATGCCCCTGCAGATCCTGAGTACGTGCAAGCTGTTCAACGACAAGCTCTGGAGGTCAACGAACGGCTGCGGGATCTCTTCACGAAGGGCGTCGACTGACCCGCCTACGGCAGAACAACCTCTCCCCCACCTGAGGAGGAAGCATTGGCGACCAGGCAGAAACCCGTCACTACTGACAACGAAGACGCCTCGAAGACGAACGGCGTCGCCGTGAAGAGCCGGGCGAAGACTCCCGTGGCGAAGACCGCCGCGAAGACCACGGTCAAGACCGCCCCGAAGACGGCAGCGAAGCCCCGCACCCGCGCGAAGGCCGCGGTCGAGGAGCAGGCCCCTCCGACGGAGGAGACCGCAGCCGGCACGACCGGCGCCGCACCCTCCGTTGCGACAAGCCCCGAGGCTCCTGAAACCGTCGCCGCCGCCCCGTTGAACGGGGCCGGGAACGGCGTGGAGACCGTGGACGTCACCGCCCCCTACGCATCCGCCGTCGCGGTCGCCGCTCTTGTGGCTGATCCCGCTACCGACGAGCCGAACCCAGACGACATCAAGGCCACCGAGGAAGAGGCGAAGGAAGCCGTCTCGGACGCGCAGCAGGATGACATGGAAGGGGACGTCATCGACGATCCCGTGCGCATGTACCTGCGCGAGATCGGACGCGTGACGCTATTGACGGCTGCGGACGAACGCCGCCTCGCTCTCCAGCGCGCCTCCTACAAGCACGTGGAGAAGGCCGTCAACGACCTGCGCGCGGAGACCGGGCGCACCCCGAGGGACACCGATGTCGCGAAACTGCTGCTGCGCCGCCTCCACGACCAGCGGGAACTGCTCGACAACATCACCGAGTTCCTCGCCATCGAGGAGGAGATAACGCTCGGCGAGCTGCTCCACAACGAGAAGCTGCGCGCGAACGTGGACGGCGAGTTGAACCTGGAGATGCTCGAGACTCTGGCCCCGCGCTACGAGATGGAGCCTCCCGAGCTCGGCCAGCAGATCGTACAACTGGCGCTCAACAGCCACGTGCTCCCGGACGACATCCTCGACATCGTCGGCGCGGACGTCGCCGTCGCCGACCTCCCTGAGGTCATCGAGGACGCGGACATCGGGCAGAACCTGGAGAGCCACGAGTTCGTCCTCCACCGGCACTTCCGGGACGTGGAGGAACTCGGCATCAAGGCGCAGCGCCACCTCGCGGAGGCGAACCTCCGCCTCGTGGTGAGCGTCGCCAAGAAGTACATCGGTCGGGGCATGTCCCTGCTCGACCTCATCCAAGAGGGCAACATCGGCCTCATCCGGGCGGTCGAGAAGTTCGACTACCGGAAGGGCTACAAGTTCTCCACCTACGCCACCTGGTGGATACGGCAGGCCATCACCCGCGCCATCGCCGACCAGGCCCGCACGATCCGCGTCCCCGTCCACATGGTCGAGACCATCAACAAGCTCATGCGCGTCAGCCGCCGCCTCGTGCAGGAGTACGGGCGCGAGCCGACGACGCAGGAGATCGCGGAAGGGATGGAGGTCCCGCCGGAGCGCGTCCGCGAGATCCTCAAGGTCGCTCAGGAGCCTGTCTCGCTCGAAACGCCCATCGGCGAAGAGGAGGACTCCCACCTCGGCGACTTCATCGAGGACCGCAACGCTCCGGCCCCGCCGGAAGCCGCGACAGCCCAGCTGCGCCGCGAGGAGGTCGCCCGCGCGCTCGGAACGCTGAGTGAGCGCGAGCGCCGCGTGCTGCAGCTCCGTTTCGGCATCGACGACGGCCGCAGCCGCACGCTGGAGGAGGTCGGGCGAGACTTCGGCGTCACCCGCGAGCGCATCCGCCAGATCGAGGCGAAGGCGCTCCGCAAACTCCGCCACCCCAGCCGCTCCCGCCAGCTCCGCGACTTCCTCGAGTAGCCGCGCCACAGCAACCCGTCGAACCAGAAGGGCGCCCCTCGTGGGCGCCCTTCCGTCATTCCTGCACTGGCGGGGATCCCTCGTGACTGCGAGGTCGCACGTGCGGGGGCAGCGCACGTGGTGGTGGAGCTGGGTGGGGTGTACGCCCCACCTCGCCCGGTGTAGGGATGCCCCTCGCGGGCGCCCTTGTTCCCTCCCCTCGCCCCCTGGGAGAGGGAAACGCGCGTCAGCGCGAGGGTGAGGGCCCCCGGCGGAGCGTGGTGCGGTCTGTCATTTCGAGCGGAGCGCAGCGGAATCGAGAAATCTCTCGGGCAGGCCTGGCGCGAACCGCCCCCTTACTCCTCCGCCCCCTCCTCTACCGCACGCGGCTGCCCGCCGGTGTACTCCTCGAACAGCGCCGTCTCCACCAGCGCCACGAGCGGTGCGCTCACCCCCAGCGCGATAGCGCCCACGACCGCCGACAGCAATGCGCTCTCCACCGCCGACGACGCCGCTCCGCTCGCCGCCACCAGGATGATTGCGAACAGCAGCACGGGCAGCTGAATGAGGAAGGTGCGCCACCAGTTGCCCTCCACGACCTGCCAGCTGCGTATGAGCGCCTGCAGGGGAGTGCGGCGCTCCAGCACGATGGCCGGCCCTGAGAGCGAGAAGCGCACTGCGAAGTAGATCAGGACAGGGAGTGCCGGAAGCGCCAATGCCGGGAGATAGTACGAGATGAGCAGCAGCAATCCGCCCCCGATCCCGAGCACCAACCCCACGCTGAAGAACCTCGGCAGGAGCGTGACGACCCCGTACAACGCCGCGGCGCTGGTGAGAGGGTCCCTTCTGCGGGCGAGTGCCGCGAGCAGCCACACCGGCGCCTGGAACCCGGTGATCAGCGCGGCGATGATCTGGCTCCAGATGAGCGCCGCCACGAACCCGGACGGCGATATCAGCAGACCGGCGAGATTCCCCACCAGCGCTCCGGCAACCGCAACCGTGATGAACATGGACGCGTTGCGCCCATACAGTGCGACCGCCTCGCCGAGAACTTCGGCAACTGGCACTTGTGGTACTCGTTCCGGACGGGGTGCATTCATCGGAGTGCATCCATCCTAGAGTGCATCCAGCCCAACCGTCCACCCGCACGTTGCTATACTCCCACCGTGCCTGAGATACCCGACCTCGAAGTCATACGCGAGTTCCTGAACGAACGCATCGCGGGTCGTGAGATCGTCCGTGCCGAGGCGCCCAAGCCGTGGATCGTCCGCTCGCTCGCCGCGGACGACTTCCTCTCGGACGTGGTTGGCCGTACGTTCGGCAGCATCCTCCGCAAGGGCAAGGACCTCCTCTTCCCGCTGAGCGGCGACCGCGTCCTCGTCACCAACCTCATGCTCACCGGGCGCTTCCAGTACACCGAACCCTCCACGAAGCCGTCGAAGCGTATGTTCTTCATGCTCGGCACCGAGGACATGGACCTCCGTTACCTCGACGACAAGTCGATGGGGCGCATCAACTACGTGACGACGGCCCAGCTCGGTGAGATACGCCGGTTACAGGAGCAGGGGCCGGACGCGCTCGACCCCGACGCCACGTTCGAGGACTTCGTCGAGCGCCTGCGTCCCTACACCGGCGAGATCAAGGGCGTCATCGCACGCGGCAAGGTCGTCGCCGGCATCGGGAACGCCTACGTGGACGAGATCCTCTGGGAGGCGGGCGTCTCTCCCTTCCGCAAACGCCGCTCCCTCTCCGACGACGAGCTGCGGAGCCTGTACGACGCCATCCCGAAGGTGCTGAACGAAGCGACCGAGGTGGTGCGGGAGCGCATGCCTCCGAGGATCCACGCGAAGGTGCGAGACTTCCTGAAGGTGCACCGCAAGGGCGGCGACCCCTGCCCCCGCTGCGGCGCGCCCATATCCGAGATCGGCCCCAACCAGAAGATCACCAGTTGGTGCCGCGCCTGCCAGCCGGGCGGGCTCGTGCGGAACTGACGATGCCGCCCGGCTCCAGGGTCATCCCCGCTCCGCAGCCGTTCGATTTCGCGCTCACCGCCGCGCACCAGACCAACTACCGGGGCAAGGCCGGCTCCGACCTCCTCGTCGACGGCGTCTACTACCGCGCGCTCTGGCTGGACGGCGAACCTACCGGCGTAGCGGCGCGCCCCGTTGACGACGGCATCGAGGTCTCGCTCCCGGACGGCGGTTCGACGCAGGCGCTCGACACCGCGACGGAGTGGGTCGCGTGGCTGCTTGGCCTCGACGTGCCGATGGACGGCTTCTACGAGATGCTCGCGAACGACCCCGTCCTCGCCGGTGCGGTCGGCGAACTGCGCGGCCTGCGCCACACCCGCACGGAGACCGTGTGGGAAGCGCTCGTGCACGCCGTCGTCGGACAACAGGTCTCCGGCATCGTGGCGCGCGTGATACGCGACGGCATCGTGACCGAGTACGGGTCAGAGGTGAACGTGGACGGGCACGTCATCCACGCCTTCCCGCGCCCGCAGACGCTGCTGGAAGCAGGCCACGACGCCCTGCGCGAACGCAAGCTCAGCGCCCGCAAGGCCGAGTACGTGCTCGGCATCGCGGAGATGGCGCTCAGGGGCGACCTCGACCACGCAGCGCTCGCCCCATTGAGCGACGAGGAAGCGATCGCTGTCCTGAGCGGCATCCGTGGTGTCGGACGCTGGACGGCGCAGTGGACGCTCATGCGCGCGCTGGGACGCGTCGACGCCCTCCCCGCGGGTGACCTCGCCCTGCAACGCGTCGTTGGCGACCACTACTTCGATGGCAGACGCCTCACCGAGCAGGAGCTGGAAGACTTCGCAGAGGAGCGCTGGAAACCCTGGCGCGGCCTCACCGTCACCTACCTCTTCTCCCGCATCCGCCAGGACCGCGTCGCCCGCGAAGCCGCCAAACGCCCCCCTGCCTAGAACCCCGGCAACCCCAACCCCCGCAGGTTCCGCTTCTTGCCGGACGCAAGCTGCTTCATCATCTTGCGCATCTGCTGGAACTGGGAGAGCAGCTGGTTCACGTCGGCGGGCGTCGTCCCGCTGCCGTTCGCGATGCGCTTCCGGCGGCTCCCGTTGATGCGCTCCGGGTGACGACGCTCCCACATCGTCATCGACGAGATCACCGCCTCGGTGCGCCGCAGCCGCTGCTCGCCCTCCGGGCCGGAGGGGAGTTTCGCCCCCATCCCGCGAGCGCCGGGGATCATCTCGAGGATCGACGACAGCGGCCCCATTCGCTGCAGCTGCCGCAGCTGGTCGAGGAAGTCGTTCAGGTCGAGTTCGGCCCGGCGCATCTTGCGCTCGAGTTGCGCCGCCTGTTCCTCCGTCGTCTGCTCCTGGACACGCTCCACGAGGCTGACGATGTCGCCCATCCCGAGGATGCGGGACGCCATCCGCTCGGGATGGAACGGTTCGAGGGCATCCGGCTTCTCGCCTGTCCCTGCGAACTTCACCGGCACGCCCGTGACATGCGTGGCCGACAGCGCAGCGCCGCCTCGTGCGTCGCCGTCGAGCTTGGAAAGGATGAGCCCGGTGAGTGCGATGCGCTCGTTGAACTGGGCGGCTGCGTTCACCGCATCCTGGCCGGTCATGGCATCGAGCACCATGAGCACCTCGGCCGGTTCGAGGATGCGCCGCATCTCCTCCAGCTCCGCCATCAGCTCGTCGTCGGCGTGGATGCGCCCGCCCGTGTCCACGATGGCCCACTTCACGCCCATCTCGCGGGCGCGCTTGACGCCGTTCTGCACGACGCGCGGGGCGGCATCGGGGCCTGCGTTCTCGCGGTAGACGGGGATGTCGAGCTGCCTGCCGAGCGCCTCCAGCTGGTCCATCGCCGCCGGACGTCGCAGGTCCCCCGCGATGAGCAGCGAGCGCTCTTCGCGCTTGCGCAGCATCAGCGCGAGTTTCGCGGCGGTCGTCGTCTTGCCGGAGCCCTGCAGCCCTACCAGCATGAGCGCGGCGGGCAGCGACGGGCCGGGGGTGAGCGTGTGGTTGCCCTCGCCGAGCAGTTCGACGAGTTGGTCGTGCACCAGTTTGACGACCTGCTGCCCCGGCGAGATGCCCCGGAGCACGTCACTGCCGGTCGCCCGCTCCTTCACCTTCGCCGTGAAGTCGCGCGCGACCCGGAAGTTGACGTCCGCCTCGAGCAGCGCGAGACGCACCTCGCGCAACGCCTCGTCGATGTCCTCGTCGGTCAGTCGTCCCTTGCTGCCGACGCGGTTGAACACCGCCGTCAGCTTGTCCGTCAGCGTGTCGAACATACCGCTCTACAGGCTATCAGAGAGCCTTTCGCGATGCCGGGGACGCCCTCCGCTCACCTCTCCCCCTGGGAGAGGTCGACGCGCTTGCCGCGGCGGGTGAGGGTGAACCAGACGCGGGGCGCAGCCCCCGTCATTCCCGCACCGGCGGGAATCCAGCGTGCCCGGGCAGGGCACACGGCGGTGGGTGGGGCGGGGGATCTTGTCATGCTGAGCGGAGCGCAGCGGAGTCCCGCGCTTTAGCGCGCAGAATCCTCTCGGGGATAGCCCGCTCATGGTGAGCCTGTCGAACCATCCTGCGAAGGCCCGCGCTTTAGCGCGCCAACCCCGCCCGGTATAGGGGCGTCCCTCGTGGGCGCCCTTCGCTCACCTCTCCCCTTGGGAGAGGTCGCCGCGCTTCAGCGCGGGGGTGAGGGTGGACCAGACGCCGGACGCACCGCCACCAGCAGCGCCCCCGCGACCACGAGCGCCCCTATCGAAACGAACCACGCGGGCGTGTACTCCCCTGCGACGTCCCGCAGGTACCCTGTCACCGGGAACGCCAGCGCGCCCACGCCCACCGTCACCGGGATCGTGAAACCCCGCAGGTCGCCCTGGTGCCGCCTGCCGAACTGGTTCGCCCACATGACGCTCTGCGCGACGTGCGTGCTCTGGAAGCCGAGCGCGTAGAAGATGTTCGCCGCGAATAGCCAGAAGACGCTTCCCGCAAGCAGCAGCCCCACCGCGCACAGGGAACCGACCGCGATGCCGCCCAGCAGCACGATGCGCAACGGAGCGCGGTCCAGCACCCTGCCCAGCAGCACGCTCGCAACGACGGCGATGACCGCGTCGACGGAGATGGCCGCAGCCACGAGCGTGGGGTCGAGCCCGCGCTCGACGAAGTGCGGCACCCGGTAGATGGTGAGCGTCGAGAGGCCGTACGTCATCGCCGTGAAGCCGGCCAGCATCAGCCAGAAGCGGCGGGTGCGCATCGCCTCGCGCCGCGTGAGCGACCGCTCCGGGTCGGATGCCGCCCGCGCAGCCGCCCGGGCCTCGCCGGACGAGGGCGTGTCGCCGTCCGGGAGCAGACCCGCGTCCTCCGGCTGGCGCCGCAGCAGCAGCGCGAGCGGCACCGCTATCGCCGTGCCGGAGACCGCGAGCGACGCCAGCGCTCCCCGCCAGCCGATGCCGTCGATGAGCGCCTGCGTAACCGGGTAGTAGATGGCGACGCCCAGCGGCGTGCCCGCGAGTGCGATCCCCATCGCCAGCCCGCGCCGCCGCACGAACCACTTGGCTATCGGCGCGCCCGCCTGCAGATCGTTCGCGCGCCCCATGCCCACGATGCCGATGAGCATGAACGCCAGCGCCAGCTCCCACACGGCCGCGATGCGCGACAGCCACAGCACCGCCGCTCCCGCAATGAGCACGGCTCCGACGACCGGCAGCCGCGGTCCGCGCAGGTCGATGAGTCGCCCGATGAGCGGTCCGGCTGCGAGGATCATCAGGAACCGGAGGAAGAACGCCCAGCCGAACGTGGACGAACTCCATCCCAGATCCTCGGTCATCGGCACGATGAACAGCGCGAAGTTCGCGCCCGCGAGGCCGACCCCCACGGCTCCGAACACGCAGAGAACGCCGGCGATCGTCCATCCGTAGAACGGCTTCCCGCGTGGAGTGAGGACGCCCATGCGGCAAAGGCTAAGTCCGCATCGCACGAGACACAACCTGCGCGCAGCGCGAACCGCGTCCGTCGTTCCTGCGAAGGCAGGAACCCCGCATCCCCACCTCGCCCTCCGGGAGAGGTCGACGCGCTTGCCGCGGCGGGTGAGGGTGGACCGGCGGGGAGATGAGAGATTGTCATTCCGAGAGGAGCGCAGCGGAGTCGAGGAATCTCTCGGGCTGGGCGCCCATCCCCACCTCTCCCTCTGGGAGAGGTCGACGCGCTTGCGCGGCGGGTGAGGGTGAACCAGCGGGGCGCAGCCCCCGTCATTCCTGCGAAGGCAGGAATCCCGCAGCCCCACCTCTCCCTCGGGGAGAGGTCGACGCGCTTGCCGCGGCGGGTGAGGGTGAACCGGCGGGAGGGCGCGTGAGGGTTACGAAGCGGCGTCGAGGCGGGCGATGTCGGACTGCATATCGGTGAGCAGCGCGATGATCTCGCGGATGCGGGCCTGGTTCTCCTGGATGTGTGCCCAGTGCTCCTGCAGCACCCGGTCGCGCTCCGCCTGGTTGGCGTCCATGAGCCGCATGGCCTCGACCAACCGCGCAACCGCCGCTGCCAGCATCTCGATTCTATCGGGCGAACTCACCGTGCATGCTCCTGGAGGGACTCGTGCACAGTATAGCCTGAACGGTTACGGATACGGCGTACCACGCAGTCCTAACTACGAGGAAACCATCCCCGCATGAGATACGATAACGCGGCGAGCGTCTATGCGTCTGTTCAGAGAGAACCTCATCTTCCTGTGCGCCCTGGCCCTCATCGCCGCGCCGGCGCTGGTCGGCGCATGCGCCGGTCCTGAGCAGACGGTCGCGCCCGTTGTCGTCGCGCGGGACACCCCGACGCCTACCGCCACCGCCACGCCTACCGCCACCCCGACTGCGGCGCCCACGCCGACGTCGACCCCCACCGCGACGGCAACCCCCACGTTCACCCCCACGCCGACGCCGACGGCAACGGTGACCCCGACTCCCACCGCCACGGCAACGCTCACCCCGACTCCTACACCGACGCTCACCCCGACGCCCACCCCGACTCCAACGCCCACGCCCATGCCTACCGCAACGCCGTACAGCGGCGCGCCGATCCCTCCTGACTTCACTCCCTTCCCGCCACAGGACACCCCGACGCCGACGCCCGGGCCCTCACCGACCCCTACCCCCATACCCTTCGACAGCTTCGTGAGCATGCACGGGGGCAGCACGCACACCTGCGGGCTCCGCCCGAACGGCGCCGTGCTCTGCTGGGGTGGCAATGACCACCGCCAGGCGTCGCCCCCGCCGAACATCCGGCTCGTCTCGCTCAGCACCTCCTACAACCACAACTGCGGCCTGCAGGAGAACGGCATCGCGGTCTGCTGGGGCGCGGCTGGAATCAGCGAACAGACCTACACCGTCACCACCCGGCGCGCGCTGGCCACGACCGCAGGCACGTCCACCGGAGAGCTCCGTACCAACGGGCAGTCACTCATGTTCGCGGTGCCCGCCAACCTGACCGGCGACGGGGCAGGCAGGCTCACGTTCACCCTCTCCATGCGCCCCGTCTACAACAACAACGAGCTGGGAGCGCACACCTTCCCCTTCACTGTGACCGACCTTGATATGGACAGCGACCCAGCGCAAACGTGGACAGTCGCCACGGGCACGCTCGGTAGCCACGCCTTCGAGGTGCAGTACATCGCGGCTGGCGATAACGGACGCGTGGTCAGCATCACGCTGCGGTCTGAGCCGCCGTCGCTGGACCGGATGTACTGGTCGTTCTCCGCGTCCTACCCCCAATCGGAGTCGCGCACCTCGAACCTGACCGAGGAGATCCTCTCGCCGCCGCGCGCGGTCTTCACCACCATAAGCGCGGGGTTCGACCACAACTGCGCGCTCCTGCCCGACGGCTCGCCCGAGTGCTGGGGCGACAACTCGGAAGGGCAGTCGTTCCCGCCGAGCGGCCTGACGCTCAAGGCCATCAGCGCCGGGTTCCGGTTCTCGTGCGGCCTCCGGACCGACGGCTCGCCCGTCTGCTGGGGCGACACCAACCGCTGGACGATGCCTGCGCCGCAGGACGAGCAGCTCGTCTCCCTCACCACGGGCGGCGCGCACGCCTGCGGACTGCGGGAGGACGGCACGCCCGTCTGCTGGGGGCGCAACAACTACCGGCAGTCCACGCCCCCCGAGGGCGAGGCCTTCAGCATGATGTCCGCCGGCGAGCGCTACACCTGCGCGCTCCGCCTGGACGGCACGCCGATGTGCTGGGGCAACAACAGCAACGGACAGACTGCAGCGCCGCGCGACGAAGTGCTCAGCAACATCTACTCCGGGGTCGCCCACACCTGCGGCATCCGGCCCGACAGCACGCCCGTCTGCTGGGGCGACAACTCGAACGACCAGAACTGGCCGCCCTTCTCAGCCCCCAGACCGACCCCGACCCCCAGACCCTACGAGCTGTACCGGCACACCGACCCGGTCTGCGCGGACACGGACGGCTGCACCTTCTCCAACATCAGCCTGGACGCCGGCACCTGGCAGCTCTCCGTCCGGCTGCGCGAGAACTTCGAGTGCGAGACGCAGGGGTCGACGGGTCAGAAGTGTCAGGCCTTTAACGCCACTCCTGCTGACTTCAAGATCACGATCGGCTCCTGGGTCGTCATGGACTACACCACCAACCACGTCGCCAGCCTGGGAGGCCCTGCCGATACCGAGTCCAACACCCGCACCATAAGGGTCGGCCCGCTGGAGGACGGCAACAACGTCGAACGCGGCAGGCAGACCGTCACCGTCGAGGCCACCGGCATCTGGACGCTCACCTTCTCGTTCGTACGCGGCCCGCAGCCGGCGCGCCCCTAATCGCGCGTCGCCCGACGCACGTGCCAGGCGCGCTGCAGCACCGTGAGCGCGCCGACGACGGCGATGATCCCCAGCCCGTACGCCGGGTACCCCACGAGCAGCGCCACGCCGAGCACGACCACCCGCTCCGGCCTGCCGAGGAACCCCACGTCGCCCGGAACGTTCAGCCCCTCCGCGCGCGCCCGCAGGTAGCTCACCATGAGCGACGCCGTCAGCGCGCCGAACGCCAGGTACACACCCAGCGCGTCCGAGTCGCGCATGTAGTAGACCGCGAGCCCGAACAGCACCGCTGCCTCGCCCAGCCGGTCCATCACCGAGTCGAAGAACGCTCCGAACGTCGACGCCTTTCCTGACAGCCGCGCGACCGAGCCGTCCAGCATGTCCATCGCAGCTCCCGCGAGCATCACGATGCCCCCGATCAGAAGTTCCCCTTCCGCGAGCAGCCACGCTGCAACCACCGCGACGGCGAACCCGGCGAGCGTCAGCAGGTCCGGCGACACCTTGAGCGCGATGAGCACCCGCGCGATGGGGTGGGCGAAGTAGCGCTCGGCCATCTCCCGCGCGCGCAGTCTGGGGGCGAGCGACCTCATCCGGCCTTCTCTCGCTGCGCCCTGCGCCACAGCAGCGAGCGGTAGTGCGCGAGCACACGGTCAGCGACGCGCTCCCACCGGTACTGCTCGACCGTGATGCGGCCCCGCGCGCCCATCTCCTTGCGCAGCTGCTCGTTCACGATGAGCCGTTCGAGCGCATCCGCGAGTTCCCCGTCGTTCTTCGGCTTGACCAGCAGCCCCTCGACGCCGTTCGACAGCACCCTGCTGAACCCGTCGATGCGCGACGCCGCGATCGGCTTGCCCGCAGCCATCGCCTCCAGCAGCACGATGCCGAAGCTCTCGCGCCCCGTATTCGGCGCGCAGTAGATGTCGGCGGACTGGTAGTAGCGGGGCACGTCCTGGTACGGAGCGAGGCCGATGAACTCGACGTCCTCGAGGTTGCTCTCGCCGATGAGCGACAGCACCTCCTCGCCGGGGTTGCCGCCCCCCGCGATGATGAGCCGGATGTTCGGGTAGCGCCACTTCAGCCTGCTGTACGCCATCACGAGGTACTTCAGCCCCTTGCGACGCTCCAGCCTGCCGAGGAAGAGGATGTTGAGCTTGCCGTCGTTGAAACGCTCCATCGGCCTGGCGTTCTCGAACCGCTCGATGTCCACGCCGTTCGGGATGATCTCGTACTCGCCGGGGTAGAACTTGCTAACGAAGTCCATCGCCGGCTTGGAGACCGCGATGCGACCGTCCAGCTTGCGGAACCACCGGCGGCTCAAGTACCGCCACGCCCTGTAGAAGCGCGACCCGTTGAACGTGTGGAACGTCCCGACGTTCACCGACGTCGAGTTGTGGAGGAACGCGAACGGCAGCGCCGGGGTCATCGGTTCGTGCAGGTGTACGATGTCGAACCGTTCGCGGCGCAGCAGCCTGCGGACGTTCGGCTCCAGCCACACGGAGAACGTGATGCGGGCGACCGCGCCGCCGCTGGGAACGGGAACGGGCCTCCCCATCGGGATGAACCCCGGCTCCAGCGTGCGCTCCCTGGAGTTCGCGAGCGGACCGATGACGGTGACGGCGTGCCCCTTCGCTCGCAGCTCGCGGGCGAGATTGTTCACGTGGTCGTTCACGCCGCCCGGCGTGCCGAAGTCGTAGGGCGAGACGAGCGCTATCTTCAGCGCCGCCCGCTGCTCCTCTCGCGCCAACATGGAGTCGGCTGGCGTGGCTGTCTCGATCACGGTGCTCGTACGCCCTCCGTTCCGCCCGGACAGACGCCCAGTATATGCCGTTCCGTCATCGGGGGTACTTTCGTCATTCCTGCGAAGGCAGGAAGTGCTCCACTCCTGGACGCAGAGGCTACAGAGGTGCGCATAGAGCTTACGGCACTTGCCCTGAACCGCCGTGATGTTCCGCAACAAGGCATCCCTCGCATGAGATACGAGGTCGAGCGGCCCGGCGTTGCATCGGCAGCGGGGCGTAGTAGACTGCTCGCGCGGCGGCGACCGCCGCACGAGCACCAACGGGAGGCGCGACATGCCCGTTATAGACGCAGACACCCACATCGACGAACCGGAAGAGGCGTGGCAGTACATGGAGGGCGCGGCGGCGCGGTTCCGGCCCGTCACGATCTCTCCGCCCGAGGGCATCGTTCCCGGCGGGATGGACGCCTCGGCGAGCCGCTGGTGGCTCGTGGACGGCAGGCTCCGCCAGCGGATGATCCGCAACGACGAGCTGACCGGCACGACGCTTAACTCGCGCGAGCTGCTGGACGTGAACGAGCGGCTGCAGCACATGGACGACCGAGGGGTCGATATCCACATCATCTATCCCACGTTCTTCCTGT
Organism: Dehalococcoidia bacterium; assembly: GCA_965206315.1. Classification (GTDB taxonomy): domain Bacteria; phylum Chloroflexota; class Dehalococcoidia; order Lucifugimonadales; family Australimonadaceae; genus Bin16. The sequence continues at coordinate 1,327,775 of OZ242210.1, read as the reverse complement.
CGTACATCACCGGCAACCCGGAGGCCGAGCGCGCGCTGGTCGACAGCTGGAGCCGGTACGTCGCCGGCAAGTGCGCCCCGACCGAGGGCCGGCTGCGATGGGTGGCGGTGCCGCCGTTGCTGGACATGGACGCGGCAGTGAGCTACCTGCGCTGGGCGAAGGAGAACGGCGCGATAGGCGTGTTCAAGCGGGGCCTGGAGCACGGCAGGCGCGTGAGCGACCCGTACTTCTTCCCCCTGTACGAGGAGGCGAGCGCTCTGGACATGCCTATCTGCATCCACACGGGCGCGGGCAATCCCACCGAGGCGCGGCTCGGCCACGGCGACAGCCTGGGCGGCATCCCCATCATGGACGCGTTCCACGCGCTGGTGCTCTACGAGGTGCCGGACAAGTTCCCGGACATCCGCTGGGGCTTCATCGAGGCGGGTTCGACGTGGGTGCCGTACGTGATCGACCGGCTGAAGGCCGAGAAGAAGCGGCGCTCGTGGATACGGAAGTTCGAGATGGGGGAGAACCTCTTCAAGCGGAACAAGTTCTTCGTGGCCGTGGACGCGGTCGAGGACATCTCGTACATCCTGACGCTCGGCACCGAGGACCACCTGATGATGGGCACCGACTACTCGCACTTCGACACGTCAGCGGAGCCTGACGCGATCGACGCGGTGCGGCGCTGGGCGTCGGAGGGCCACATCAGCGACACGGCGGCGCGGAAGATACTGGAGGACAACCCGGCGGCGTTCTACGGGCTGTAAGAGGCGGCGTCCGCCCGTAAGGTTTCGCCCTGCACGCCGACGTGTCGTTGTGAAACACGCCAAGCACTCCGGGTGGAGCAGTGCCTCTTGCGAATGTCCTCTCTCCTCACGCTGACGCTCCCCGCGCTTGCGCTCGCCGCCTGCACGTCCGCTCCGAACACTGAAGGGCAAGCGACAAGCGAGGCCTCGGCAGCTGTGACGGCAACAGTCCGGCCCGGCACGAGCACTCCCTCACCCATGCCAGCCCCTCCTCCCACGGCAACGCCCCCTTGGGCCTCCGGCATAGTGCCCCCACCCAGGCCGCTCCTCATCCCAACCTCCCCACCGCCCGCGCCTACTCCAACACCCACTCCTATGGCAACACCCAGTCCCGTCCCCACCTTCACACCGACCCCCGGACCCACACCGACGCCTACGCCTCGGCTCACGCCCACTCCTCGTCCAACACCGACGCCCACGTCTGCGGAGAGGCTCGCCTTCGAGCGCTTGTCCGAAGTCATCCTGTGGTTCACGGACCCGCCGGACCAATGGCACGCCGAAGCGGTTACGGCGCTCGTCAAGACAGGGGCGAAGAACCTCTATCTGGGCGAAGCGGTTGCCCGGGTCCCCTGGGTCAACGACGGTATCAGTGTCCATGAGATCCGGCTGATCTGGTACGTAAGGGACCGTGCTCACGCCGATCCAACCGCGCGTGTCGTTCAAGGCCGCTACTGGCTCGATGCCGGTCCGCGTCGTGCTGACGTTCGTATGGCGCGCCTCGAGATGCTCGTCCTCGTCGCCGATGCCGCGAAACGCAACCCCGCCCTGGTGCAGACCCTGCAGGAGCTTCCTCAGATAGCAGGCAACGTGATGGACGATTCAGAGATGGGATACTACTTCGTTCGCGTTGCAGACCACAGCGTGGAAGCGGCATTGACGGCTGCCGTCTTCGCGAACGACGACCCGGACACGGGCCGTGAACTCCTGTTCGCGCTGTCTTCACTCGCGAGAGACCGCGACACTACCGAGCAATTCGATCGACTGGTAGCCACGCCCTGGTTCGTTGACGGCCTGGACGAGGCAGAGGTCGCACTGGTGATGGTCCTCCGCGGGGCTGCCAGGCAGGACCCGGAACGGTTCAACGAATTGCTCGAGGCTGGTGCTGTCCCCACTTCCCAGCCTGCACTGAAGGAACTCCACTGGGGATCGGCATGACGGGTAACACCGAGCGCAGATCCTCCACTCGCGGATAACAGAAGTGCCGGAGTGGCCTCTCGACCGCTCCGGCACTGGTTCGTGCCCCGCGACGTGCGGGGCTCACCTTCCGCTCCGTTGCCGTTCCCGGCAATCACTGCCGGACTCAGGCCGCCTCGGGCTTCTTATAGCCGTTCCGGGCGCTCTTGCCTGCTCTGTGTAACGGAGCTTCCGGCTTCCGGTTGCCCTCCCTCGACAGCGGTTACGCCGTCGGGAGGGCCGGACAAGGGAAGTGCCACCGGTGATGCAGCACGTAGACCGCGCGTATGCCCATGGTGCACCTCCTTTCGTTCAGCGGACCCTTCCGGAGCGGCACCTGGACCGTGCCTGCCTCCGCAGGTCTCGACCGCCCGCCTCCGGCAAGGCTCCTTGATTCCAATGTAAGCCCCGCTGCACGGACATGCAACCCCTGTCTGGCCAGATTTAACGGCGGATTTCGCACAGGAATTGTGAAATCCATAACGAATTCCCTGCGTCAGGCGCCCTCGCGCCTGGCCTTTCCCCACCACGCCTCGAGCCGCTGGCGGACGGTCTGCTCGTAGTCTTGGTCGCCGGGCTCGTCACTCTTCACTGGTATCCTGTTGACGTGACGCCTATCGGGCAATATCGTCCGCGCATCACGAGGGTAGGAGTATCGCTGCTCCGCACAGCGAGTACGGAGTGACCCGGCCATGACCACCGAAATGCCCACCAGGGAGGAGTTGGACGCCCACTTTCACCGATTCGGTCGAGACGTTGACTACCTCAACTCGATCTGGGCGCAGGTCAAGAAGGACTACCCCGATCAGTACGTGGCCGTCTATGAGGGGGAGATCGTGGCCAATCACCGGACGCTCGAGAAGGTGCTGGCCACTTTGAAGACCAAGGGCTTCCCTCCCAACCACACCCTTGTCCGGTTCGCGGCCAGGAAGCCAAGGAAGCTCATCCTGTAACGTGACGATAGACGGGTACTACAAGGACGACGACCCGCCCGCTCCCTACGTCTACGGCGAGGTCTACCTTCCTGACCTGCGTCTTCACGGAGATATCGAGTTCCTGGTGGACAGTGGCGCCGACGCGACATCCCTGATGCCCGGCGACCTGGAGCAGATAGGGGTCGACCTCACGAGAGTTCGCGGGACTTACCGGAGGGTGGGCGGAGTTGGTGGCGAGGCCCGGTACAAGACAACGAGGGCCGTCCTCCGATTCCAGGACCATGAGGCCTTCGGCCACTTTCAGGAGTTTGAGATCGACATACACCTGATGGCGGGCAGAGAAGGGCAGCAACTACCGTCACTGCTGGGGCGTGACATCCTCAACGAGTGCGAGTGCACCCTCGATGGGGTCAGGGAACGCGTCGCCCTCAAACGGCTGATGAGCGAGGACTAGCGTCGATCAGGCGCCTTCGCGCCGGGCCTTTCCCCACCACGCCTCCAGCCGCTGGCGGACGGTCTGCTCGTAGCCCTGGTCGCCGGGCTCGTAGAAGCGCTTGCCCGCGAGCTCGTCCGGCAGGTTCTGCTGGCCCGCGAAGTGCCCCTTGTAGTCGTGCGCGTACTTGTACTCCGCGCCGTAGCCGAGGTTGCGCATCAGGCCGGTGACGGCGTTGCGCAGGTGCAACGGCACGGGGTGCTGGCGCCCGGTGCGGACCTCGTCCATCGCGCGGTTCAGCGCCATGTAGGACGCGTTGCTCTTGGGGGCGGTCGCGAGGTAGACGGTCGCCTCGGCGAGCGGTATCGCGCCTTCCGGCAGGCCGACGAAGTGCACGGCCTGCTGCGCGGCGACGGCGACCGGCAGCGCCTGCGGGTCGGCCATGCCGACGTCCTCCGCCGCGAGGATGACGATGCGGCGCGCGATGAAGAGCGGGTCCTCGCCCGCCTCCAGCATCCGCGCGAGCCAGTAGACCGCCGCGTCCGGGTCCGACGCGCGCACCGACTTGATGAACGCGGAGATGGTGTCGTAGTGGCTGTCGCCCGCCTTGTCGTAGTGGAGCGCGCGGCGCTGGAGCGCCTCCTCCATCAGCGGGCGGTCGACCCGTTTCGTGCCGTCCGGGTGGCGGAGCGCGATCTCGGTTGCGAGCTCGATGCCGTTCAGCGCGACGCGGGCGTCGCCGGACGCGACCTCCTGCAGGAACTCGAGCGCGTCGGGGTCGAGCGTAACGCGCTCGTTGCCGAGGCCGCGCTCGGTGTCGGTGAGGGCACGGCGGACGACGTGTGCGACCTCGTCGTTGGAGAGCGGATGGAGCGTGAGTACGCGGGTGCGGGAGAGGAGCGCGGAGATGACCTCGAACGAAGGGTTCTCGGTCGTCGCGCCGATGAAGGTGACGGTGCCGTTCTCGACGTGGGGGAGGATGGCGTCCTGCTGCGCCTTGTTGAAGCGGTGCACCTCGTCGACGAAGAGGATGGTGCCGAGGTCCTCGGTGGCGCGTATCTCGCGGGCCTCCTCGACGGCCTGCCGGAGGTCGGCGACGCCGGAGGTGACTGCGGAGACGCCGATGAAGTGGGACTTCGTGAGCCCGGCGACGAGCCGCGCGAGCGTCGTCTTGCCGGTGCCGGGCGGGCCCCAGAGCACCATGGAGGGCACTTGGCCGGTGCGGATGGCGCGCTCCAGCACGTGGCCCTCGCCGAGGAGGTGGCGCTGGCCGACGTACTCCTGGAGCGTGCGGGGGCGCATGCGGGCCGCGAGCGGGGCGTTCTCGTCCTCGTGCTGGCGCCGCACGTGCTCGAAGAGCGTCTGTTCCTTCCGCATGCCGCGCTGTGTCATACCTTCAGGTTACACCTACGGCCGCAGTGGCGGTCAGCGGGGCGTGAAGCTGCGCACGGTGAAGCCGCGCCCTTCGTCATCGACCTCGTCGTCGTAGTTGATGAAGAAGAAGGTGGGGTAGGCGTACCGCTCGTCGTAGTTGACGTCGATGTTGTGCGCGCCCCGGTCGACGGCATCCTGCAGGAGTCCGAACAGGCCCGCGATAGGGACGAACCGGTCCGGCACGGGGATGACGGCGATGCCCGGCTCGGCCGAAGAGACTGAGGTGACTGCGCCATCGCGCACGCTCACGGACGCGGTGGCGACGTAGAACTCGTCGCAGTTGAGGCAGACCCACGCGCCGGTGTAGTCGTAGTTGACGAAGCCACTGCGCTCCCAGATGCCCCGGTGGCGGAAGAGGTGCGCCTGCTGCGAGTCGATGTCCCGCACGAGGAAGACGTCCTCGAAGCCGGGGATCTCGAGCTCCACCTCGGTATTCCGGACCCAGGCGAGCGCGGCCACGCGGCGGGCGTACCGTCCGTCCGGCAGGTCAGCGTTGATGACCGGGACATCGAGGTCGTTGAAGGGTATGCGCAGGTCGCGCGCCGGCTGCGGCAGCCTGACATCGGCGGTCCAGGAGTGCTCGCCGCCGGTCAACTCGATCCGCACCGCGTGCACAGCGACGTTGAAGTCGCAGCCGCCGCCGTTGATGGCGTCGTACGCGGTGGGGATGGGGTCCTGACCGACCTCGGCCATCAGGTACTCGTCCGCGTATGCCTCCGTGGTGATGCAGAGCGCCTCGGGTTCGTCGGGCGGTTCCGGGGTGGGCGTCGGCGTTGAGGTGGCAGTCGGCTGCGGCGTCGAGGTGGGAGCCGATGTTGGGGTCGGTGGCGCGGGGGTTGCTGTCGCTGCCGGGGGAGGCGTGGCCGTGGGGGCTGGCATCGGGGTGGCCGTCGCTGCGGGCGGCTCGGGCGTGGCAGTCGGAGTGGGTGTGGCCGTGGGAGGAGGAGTGGGATCCGCGCTGCAGGCGGCGGTCCAGAGGGCGGTGAGCAGGATTGCGGTCAGCAAGGCGAGTCGGGGCATCGGTGATTGGTCTCCTTTATCGGAATTATACGCGCAAGCGCGTCGACCTCTCCCTCAGGAGAGGTGGGACAAGCAAGGGTATAATCGCGGCGTGGACGTGCTGATACGCCTCTACGCCTCCTACCGCGAGACCGCAGGGCTCGACCGGGTGACGCTGCCGCTGAACGACGGCGCGGTCGTCGCGGACGCGGTCGAGGCGCTGCTGGCCGCGGCCCCGTCGCTGCCGCGCGACTTCAAGCCGCACCTCATCGCGGTCAACGAGGAGTTCGGGAACCTTGCGTACCCGCTGTCGGACGGCGACGACGTTGCGTTCTACCCGCCGGTGAGCGGCGGCGTGGACGTGTGGGTCGGGACGGACGAGATCGACGCGGGCGAGACGGCGGACGCAGTGCGGCGCGCGTTCAACGGCGCGGTGGTGACGTTTGAGGGGACGACACGCGACAACACGGCGGGGCGTCCGGTGGTGCGGCTGGAGTACGAGGCCGACGAGCGGATGGCGGAAAAGGTGATCGGGCAGATCCTCGAGGAGACGATGGCGCGGTTCGACGTTCCGGCGATCTCGTGCCGGCACCGCATCGGGCGGCTGGAGATCGAGGACGTGAGCCTCGTGGTATCGGTGGGCGCGCCGCACCGGCTCGAAGCGTTCCTCGCGGGGCTGTACGTGGTCGACCGCATCAAGCACGTGGTTCCGGTGTGGAAGAAGGAGCACTTCGCGGACGGCGAGGTGTGGGTGGGGGTGGCGTGCGACCCGGAGACGCACGCGCTACACCTGTCGGAGGCGCCGTACGCGGGGTTCCTCGCGGAGCGCGAGGGGGCGGCCCCGCACGTCCACGCGCACGCGTAGGCAACCCTCGCCCCTGAGAGGATCAGGGCTGCGAGGTTCCTGCCCTGCGCAGGAACGACGAACCGCCCGAGAGATTCCTCGACTCCGCTGCGCTCCGCTCAAAATGACAAGCCGCGCCGCACGTCCCCGCCGGAGGGCCGTGTGCGCTGACACGCACTTCTGGATTCCCGCCTTCGCGGGAATGACGGTGCAGGGCGGGAACGACGCGGGCCCTAATGCAGCAGGCCGCCGCCGTCGACGACGATGGACTGGCCGGAGATCATGGAGGCGTCGTCACTGGCGAGGAAGGCGATGAGGGCGGCGAGGTGCTCCGGGTAGACGCGCGCCTTGATCGCCTGGTTCTGCATCGTGCGATTGAACATCTCCTCGTCGTTGTACTCCAGTGTGCCGGGGGTCGCGACCTGTCCCGGCATCACGGCGTTGACGGTGATGTTGTCGCCGCCGAGCTCCTTGGCCATGTTCCAACTGAGGCCGATGACGGCGCCCTTAGCGGAGACGTAGGGGGTCTGGCCGGGGTTGCCCATGAAGAAGGTGCGGGAGGCGACGTTGATGATGCGCCCGCGCCCGCTTTCCTTGAGGTACGGGTGGGCAGCCTTGATGGTGAGGAAGTAGCCGATGTAGTTGACCTGGGCGAACCGCTCCACCTCCTCCTTCGTCCACGTCGCCCAGTCTTTGCGTTGCGCGATGAGCCCCGCGTTGTTGACGAGGATGTCGATGCCGCCGAACGCCGCGTTGACGCCCTCGCACGCGGCGGCGAGCTGCGCCTCGTCCGTGGTGTCGCACTGGAACGCCACGCCGCCGATAGCCTGCGCGACCTCGTTCGCTTCGTCGCCGCGCAGGTCGAGGATGCCGACCTTCACGCCTTCTTCCGCCAGCCGCTCGGCGGCGGCCTTGCCGAGGCCGCGCGCTCCACCGGTGACGATCGCCCTTCGCCCTTCGAGTCCTCGCATCGTCAGTCTCCTTCGTTACGTTGTTTCGCGTGGCGGGTGTAGTTCTTCCCACCCGCCCGCCCGGTACGTTGTGGGGGACACCCCCACGCCCCCGGCAAAGGGGCTCCGCCCTCTGCACTCCCTATCCGCGCCGTCCGTGGTTCGACAGAGGATCCGTGCTATTCTGCTGCCCGACGCGAGGTAGCCATGAAGTCCCTCTTTAGCTTCCAGGGAACAATTCGCCGCTCCCAGTTCTGGCTGGGAATGCTGGTAGTTTATTCATTGTTGGCGGCAGTTGGCGTTTGGCTACCTCCCGACGGCTTGTTCTGGGATGGTGTCCTCCTAGTTTTCGTATGCGGGTGGCTCTGGCTGTTTTTTACGCTTTTCGTCAAGCGGCTGTGCGATGCGGACCTTAGCCCGTGGCTCTGTCTGCTGCTTTTCGTTCCGCTAGCGAACGTAGCGGTATTCCTTATAGCCGGATTTAAGCCAACCGCCCAGCCCCCAGTACCCTCACCCTAACCCTCTCCCCTTGAAGGGAGAGGGGATCAATCCGGGGCGGTCCTCGGCCTGAAGAGGGCGAATGAGCTGGTGTAGCCGTGGAGGTAGGTGGTGCCGGCCACGGGCCCGATCTCGCCGTTGCAGAAGAAGCCGCCGAGCGGCATGCCGCCGACCACGTCGCGGAAGATGTCCGTGTCGTGGTCGGGCTTGCCGTAGAGGTAACGCCCGCGCCCGGTGCAGGAGAACATCAGCGCTCCGACAGCGGTGCGCTCGCCCGCGGCGTCGAGGTAGGTCGCGAGCGATTGCTGCAGGTCCTCGCCTGAGGTCTGGGCGTCGCGGACGTGGAACTGGACGAGTTGGCCCTCGCGGACCAGCGCGCCGACGGCGAGCGCGCCGGTCTCCTGGTTGACGCCCAGCAGGTTGCGTATAAGGTAGCCGCCCGCGGCGTCGGTCAACTCGAGCGGGTCCATCGCTATGCCCATGAAGAGATTGTGGCGCATGAGGTCCTGGTCGCGCGGGGAGGCCGCCGCGTAGATGCTCTGGAGGCATTCCATGGGCGGCATGCCGTCCAACGCCTCGATCATGTTCTGCTCCGCGTCGGTGATGTGCATCGGGTCGCCGATGGGGCGGCAGCCCTGCGCGACGACGCTGTCGATGACGATGTTGCCGGAGAGGGCGACGCCGACCGCGCCTTCGCGGAGCATCGTGCCGTTCAGGACGAGGCTGTGCGGCGAGAAGCGCCCGCCGCCGCTGGCGAGCCCGCCGACCTTGACCGCGCCGGGGTAGGCGTAGTCCAGCCCCGCGAGGAGGGCATCGCCGTCCGTCGTGTACGGCTCGGCGAGGACGATGAAGTCCGGTCGCACGTCCGGCGGGACGCCGAGGAGCGCGTGCCAGGCGTCGGGCGGATCGTCAGGCGACGGCATCTGGTCACGCGTCACGTGAAATGCGCTGAGTGCGACGCCGGGCATGACGCCGACAGTGACGGAGAGCGCGGCCGCTTCCTCCTCCTCACGCCCGGAGCCGATGACGCCCGAGCCGGAGCAGCCGATGACGACGGCGTTGGGGAAGCGCTCGCTCACGGCGGCGGGCAGAGCGTCCACCTCCGAGCCGAAGTGGTGCGAGGTGAACACCGCGACGAAGCTGACGGCGCTGGTGTCATCGACCTGTGCGCCGATCGAGGCTACGCACTCATCGAGCGCGACGTTCAGGTCGGCGTGGCGCGAGAGGCCGGATCCCCATTGCATGACGCTCTCCTTTCGCCGGTGGCGGCAAGGCGCTCAGTATAGAGCAAGCGCAGTCGGCAAGCGTTGGGGGATCAGGCGGCGTCGTTGAGGGCGTCGCGGAGGTAGCGGAGGGTGCGGGTGGCGAACTCGGACATGTTGGCGACGCGGTCGTCGATGCCGGTCTCGATGACCTCGGTGCGGGTGACGGGGCCGGCAACGCTGAGCGTCGTGCGTCCTGCGGGAAAGCCGAAACGGCTGGTGCCCGGCCCGGCGACGCCGGACTCGGCGATGCACCACGTTGCGCTCAGGCGCTCGCGCATCGCCTCAGCGAGGTCGGCGAGCATCTGGGGCGTCGTGCCGCGGTAGTTCTCGTAGGTCTCGGCGGGGACCCCGGCGAGCGCGATGCGGGAGTCGCGGGTGTAGAGGACGCCGCCTCCGGCGAAGTAGCGGGACGCGCCCGTGACCGCCAGCAGCGCCGCCGAGACGAGGCCGCCGGTCGTGGACTCGGCGACGGCGAGGGTCTCGCCGCGGGCGATGAGGCGCTCGGCGATGTCGTTCGCGAGCTCTTGTTGTTCGTCGTTCAGGAACATGGGTCAGCGGGGCTGGCCGCGCCATTTGTGAGGGTCGACGCCGCGGGAGCGGAACCAGTAGTAGATACCGTCCCAGTAGGGTTCGGGGTCGACGTGCACGACCTCGCCGGTGGGCAGGCGGGTCAGGACGAGCTTGCCCCACTGCTCGGGGTCGCGCTGATCGGCGTCGACCTCGAGACCTGCGACGGCGGTGTCGAGGTTCGACATGTCGTTCAGAAAGTCGGTGAGGACGTCGGAGTCGGCGTTCCAGGTGCGCAGGACGGTGTTGCTGTCCTCGCCGAACTCCCCGACGTAGATGAGGGTGTCGGCACCCCTACCCTTCGTTCTCCACTCGATGCGTGCGGTCATAGTGGGTTCTCCGGTTAGAGGAAGGTGTTGAGCACCTTGGGGAGCATGACGTTCTGGGCGAGGATGAGCTTGCGGAAGACGAGTTTGAAGCCGGTGTCGGGGTCGCGGCGGAGGAGGTCCTCGCGGCGTCCGACGAAGTGGTTCACCTCGTCCTGGAGGCGGTTCTGGTAGCAGAAGAACTTGCTGTTGACCCTGATCTCGTCGCCCTCGACGCTCACGATCTCCACGTTCGAGATGATGTGCTCGAAGCGGGAGACAGGCTCCTCAGGCCAGTGGACTCCCGTTTTCAGCTGCCGGATGCGCCCAGCGAGGATGTCCTTCCCCTCGTCGAACCAGTTGATCTCCTCGTCCATGCTGGTGAACTCGAGGTCCCAGTCGCCGAACTTGATGTTTCGGCGCATGGGCATCCAGTAGTGGAGGTCTTCGGCCAGCAGGTCGAGCCACTCCTCGAGCCTGCGCTCGTCGAGGAGGCGGGCCTCCTTGAAGAGGTACTGCTCGACCTCGTGCCTGAGGACGACCATCTCCAGTGCGTTCTGGGTCTCAACCATCGCCATCCCTCCTCAGACGTTACCCTCATCACCAACAGGCCACGCGGCCCCTCTGGTTCACCCTCACCGCGCGCTGAAGCGCGTTGCCTCTCTCCGGGGGAGAGGTGGGCTGCGGGGTTCCTGCCTTCGCAGGAACGACGGACCAGGTGCTACTCCGTCGCCTCGCGGACCTCGTTGAAGAAGACGAACTCCTCCGTACCCACCACTGCCGGGTCCCGGTGCTCCGTGAACCGTACGAGGACGTACGCGCCGTCGCCGGGGTTCGCCGTGATCTCGCCGGCGCCCTCGTATATGGTGGTGATCTTCGTCCCCTCCGGCAGGTTGCGGAAGGTGTCTGCCCCGTTGGGGCCGGACAGGACGTACTTCTTCGGTTCCGTCACGGTTCTCCTCTACCAGATGCGGTGGTCTGCGGACTTGTTGACGGGGTAGAGGTCGTCCCAGCTGGCGGCCTCCATGAAGGCGAGCCAGCGGCTGAAGCGCGCGCGCTGGGCCTCCTCCGTGTAGGAGCCGTTGAAGACGACGCCCGGCAGGCGGTCGTTGTACTTACCGAGCCTGATTCCGTTGGCGAAGAAGTAGTCCAGCTTCCGCGCCCTCGCGCCCTGGCTGGCGGGGAAGACGTAGTTCCAGTTCTCCATGTCGTCGGACTCGAAGAAGCCAACGGGGCCGTTGAAGCGCTCCGAGTAGTGGCGGACAGCGTCGCGCACGTGCTTGGGCGCGGTCTTGTCGACGCCGGAGAGGGTCCAGCGCTCGACGACGCCAACGGAGTGGGGCTGCCACCAGCGGAGCCGCCAGCTGTCCACCATGACGGAGGGGAAGATGGCGAAGTGTCCGCCGCCCCAGCCGTGCGGGGCCATGATCTTGTCCACCAGCAGCTTGCTCTTGCGAGCGGTGGCCTCGCGGAAGTAGTCGTCGACGCCTTCCTCGTACCACTCCTCCTCGTACTCAGGGACGCCGGGCTGGTGGTAGAGCGTGCACATGCCGCCGTGGCCGAGGTTGTGGTCGCCGATGGCGTACTTGCTCATGGGGAAGGGGGCGGCCTGCCGTGCGCGGTCGCGCCCGCCCTTCGAGCCGCGGTCCTGGTGGAGCTTGGCCGCAGCCGCGGAGCGGTGGGTCATCGCCGTGTGGGTGAGGTCGGTGACGGAGGTGAAGCCGGGCACCTTCCAGTTGGTGGGGAGGCGGTGGCGCTGGAACGGGGTGAACATGTCCAGTCCCGCGTCCGTACCGTCGCTGGCCTGCAGGCAGTGGCGCAGGCTCTCGGTGAAGGGGCCGAGGTACTCCTCGAACGAGGGCGCCTTCGGGTCCCACGTCGCCCAGAGTGAGCCGTAGAAGTTCTTGAACTGGGCGACCTCGGCGAGGCCCCACTGCTCCTTCGGGAGCGTTCCGCAGTAGGCCTCGGGGGAGTGTTGGAAGCCCGCGCCCACGAGACGTCCCGTGGTGTCGTAGGTCCAGGCGTGGAAGGGGCAGGTGAAGATGAGGGCGTTGCCTTGGTCGTACCGGACGACCTTCATGCCGCGGTGCCGGCAGGAGTTGAGGAAGGCGCGGATCTGGTTGTCCTTCCTGTCGCGTACGACGATCACCTCTTCGGTGCCCATGCGGCTGATGATGAAGTCTCCCGGATTGGGGATCTGGCTCTCGTGTCCGAGGAACAGCCAGCATCGCTGGAATATCTGCTCCATCTCCTGCTCGAAGATGTCCGGGTTGACGTAGAGCTCCCGGCTCACCGTGCCGCGCTCGGGGTCGATGAAGTCGCGGATCGAGCGGTCCCCGCGTGCTCGAATGATGGCCACCATGGCTGCCCTCCTTGCGAATCCGATCGTGCCTGGTTGTTGCTAGTGCGAATCGTAATCATTCTCAAGGGTGTTGTCTACGGAGTAGATGGGGAGGAACGACAAGAGGGGCGGAATGACGAAAACCGGCGCCGTACCGATACCCAGAATCGGTTGGTTACGAGTGGACGGCAGGCGATTTAAGGAGTAGTATTGCCCTGTTGAGAGTGGGCGCAGCCCACTCTCGCGCTTTCTCGGAACTGCCGATGCTGGAGGTAGAAGGGACGCATGAAGAGCGACTTTCTCATCGCCGTTACGCAGCTCGCGGCTGAGCGCAACCTGCCGCAGGACATGGTCGTCTCCGCGGTAGAGGCGGCGCTCGCCTCCGCATACCGCAAGGACGGCGCTTCCGGCGCACAGAGCAACATCCGCGTCCATCTCGACCCCAACACGGGCGAGGTGGAGGTCTTCCAGATACGGACGATCGTCGACGAAGTCACGAACGACCTCGCCGAGATCACGCTCGCCGAGGCGAAGCGCATCAGGAAGGGCCAGGTCCTCAACGTCGGCGACATGATCGAGGATCAGCTCTCCGCCCACGCGGCGGGACGCATCGCGGCGCAGACCGCGAAGCAGGTGGTGTTCCAGCGGCTGCGCGAGGCCGAGCGCGAGCTGGTCTACGCCGAGTTCGCGGAGAAGAGCGGCGAGGTCTACACCGCCACGGTGCAGCGCGGCTTCGGCGGCGCGATAACGATGGACCTCAACGGCAGGGCGTCGGCCGTCCTGCCCCCGAGCGAGCAGTCCCCGCTCGAGCGCTACCGACCCGGGATGAAGATGAAGGTGATCATCACGGAGGTCACGCGCACGCAGCGCGGGCCGGAGATCATCGTCTCCCGGACGCACCCGGACCTTCTCAAGCGCCTGTTCGAGATGGAAGTGCCGGAGATCTACAACGGCATCGTGGAGATACGCGGCATCGCGCGCGAGCCCGGCTCGCGCTCCAAGGTCGCGGTCTACGCGCGGCAGGACGGCGTTGACCCGGTCGGCGCGTGCGTCGGTCTGCGCGGCATCCGCATCCAGAACATCGTCAACGAGTTGCAGGGCGAGAAGATCGACGTCATCCAGTGGTCGCGCGACCTGTCGGTCTACATCTCGCACGCGCTCAGCCCGGCCCAGCCGCTGCGCGTCGACCTGAACGAGGCCGAGCAGGCGGCGATCATCGTGGTGCCGGACAGGCAGCTGTCGCTCGCCATCGGACGCGAGGGGCAGAACGCCCGCCTCGCGGCCAAGCTGACGAACTGGAAGATAGACATCAAGAGCTCGACCGAGATCGAGATCGAGCGCATGCGCATCCAGATAGAGGGCACGGTCGCCGAGCGCGACACGGTGGAGACAGAGCCGACGGAGGCGGTCGCCGTTGCTCCGGAGGAGGCAGGCGCGGAGGACGCGGTGGAGCGCGCCGCCGCGATCGCGGCGGAAGAGGCGGCCATCATGGCGGAGCTGGAGGCCGAAGCCGCCGTCCAGACGGAGGAGGTCGAGGAAGCCGCCGGCGGCCTGAGCGCGGAGGAACTGCTCGCACTCGAATCGCTCGACCAGATCGACGAGGAGATCGAAGAGATCATCGTCGAAGAGGTCGAGGAAGACGTGATAGACGACGACATCTGGAAGGTGCCGGAGCCCATAGGCGGCGGCCCGACCATCCGTTTCGCCGAGGACATACTGGGCGCGCCCCAGGGCTCGCGACGCGGAGGAGGCCGACGAAGAGGCGGCGGCCCTCGCCGCGGCAATGCCAATCGCGGCCCACGGCGGCCGGGAGGTCCGGGAGCGCCGGGTGGTGCGGGAGGTTCGACCGGGGGTGGCGACTTCCCGGGCTAGACCCCGCACGGAGGACTTGTATGCGTAACCGCCACATACCGCAGCGCTCCTGCGTTATCTGCGGCGTGAAGACCTCCAAGCGCGAGCTGGTCAGGATAGTGATGACACCGGAGCGTGAGTGCGCCGTGGACGACACGGGGAAACGCTCAGGACGCGGCGCGTACCTCTGCCGCCGGCCCGGATGCTGGGACGCAGCGCTCAAGGGAGGGCGTCTCGCCGCCGCTCTGCGCGGCAGGATCGAGCAGGGCGACCGCGAACGGCTCACGGCGTTCGCGGAGGGCATACGGACGGCTGCGGAGACCGCCGGAACCACGGCATAGGAGAGCAGATGGTCGAGGAACCACAGAGGTCGGCAACCGCCACCCGTCGAGTCACACTTCGCGCACTGCCCATAGGCGAGGCTATCGCCGTTGGAGTGCTTGCGGAGCGGATGCGCGTGGAACCCGTGCAGGTCATCAAGCAGCTGATGCGCGGCGGGGTGTTCGCGAGCATCAACCAGATCATCGACTTCGACACCGCAGCAGGCGTGGCCCGAGTGTTCGGGTACGCCGCGCGGAAGGTGGAGGACTCGGTGAGCGCGGCGGGCGGCGGCGTGGCGGAGGACGAGTCCGCCGACCTCGAGACCCGGCCCGCCGTCGTAACGGTGCTGGGGCACGTCGACCACGGCAAGACGACCCTGCTCGACGCCATCCGCCGGACGAACGTGGTGGCCCGTGAGGCGGGCGGCATCACGCAGCACATCGGGGCGTACCAGGTGGTGCACAACGGCACGCCGGTCACGTTCATCGACACGCCCGGCCACGAGGCGTTCACGGCGATGCGCGCACGGGGCGCGCAGGTGACGGACATCGCGGTGCTCGTCGTCGCGGCAGACGACGGCGTGATGCCGCAGACCGTCGAGGCGATCGACCACATCAAGGCGGCGGAAGTGCCGATCATCGTAGCCATCAACAAGATGGACTCGCCGAACGCCGACCCGGAGAAGGTGCGCCGCCAGCTCTCCGAGCACGAGTTCGTGGTCGAGAAGTGGGGCGGCGACGTGATCGACGTCGAGGTCTCGGCCAAGGCAGGTGACGGCATCCCCGATCTGCTGGAGAGCATCGAACTCGTTGCCGAGGTCGCGGAGCTGAAGGCGAACCCGAAGCGCCCCGGCGTCGGCGTGGTCGTGGAGGCGGAGCTGGACCGCAACCGGGGCGTGCTGGCGCGGATCCTCGTGCAGACCGGCACCCTGCGCGTCGGCGACCACATCGTCGTCGGCTCGACACGCGGGCGCGTGAAGGCGCTCGTCAATGCGGAGGGGAAGCGCACCCACAACGCGGGGCCGTCCACGCCGGTCGAGGTGCTGGGTCTAAGCGAACTCCCCGGCGCGGGCGACCGGCTGGTCGTGGTGCCGGACGAGAAGACCGCGCGGGCGACGGTCGCGGAGCGGCTGCGCCGCGAGGACCTGAACAAGGCCCGCGGCGCGACGCTGGAAGAGATGGGCGCGCGCATATCGTCCGGTCAGACGAAGGAGCTGCGGCTCATCCTCAAGACGGACGTGCAGGGCAGCATCGCAGCCGTCCGGCAGGCGCTGGAACGGTTGAGCACCCCGGAGACGCAGATACGCCTCATCCACAGCGGCACGGGCGCCGTAACCGAGAGCGACGTGATGCTTGCGGTTGCGTCGGACGCCATCGTCATCGGTTTCAACGTCCGCCCGGACCAGGGCGCGCAACGCCTCGCCGATCAGGACAACGTGCAGATACGGCGCTACGACATCATCTACCGCCTCACGGAGGACGTGGAGAAGGCGCTGCACGGCCTGCTGGAACCGACGATCCAGGACGTCACCGAAGGCACGGCGGAAGTGCGCGCCGTCTTCTCGCTCGGACGCAACCGGAAGAGCGCGGGCTGCTACGTCACGGACGGGAAGCTGACTCGTGGCGCGCGAGGACGGGTCATCCGCGACGGCGAGACGGTCTTCGACGGCGCCATCGCCGGGCTGCGCCGGTTCAAGGACGACGTGCGCGAAGTCGCGACCGGCTACGAGTGCGGCGTCTCACTCGAAGGGTTCAACGACTTCCAGGAAGGTGACATCATCGAGTCGCACCGCCAGCAGCGCGCCTGAGTCCAGGCTGCGCGCGGAATCGAGCGACCCATGACCCGCAGGACGGACCGCATCGCTGGGCTGCTGCAGAGCGAGATCGGCAGGTTGACCACCGGCCGGTTGAAGGACCCGAGGCTGTCGCGCCTCGTGACCCTTGCGCACGTGAAGGTCAGCGCCGACCTCGGCCACGCCACCGTGGCGGTCACGGTCATGGGGACACAGGACGACGCTCGCGAGGCGCTCGCCGGTCTGCGGTCGGCGTCGGGCTACATCAAGAGAGAACTGCACCAGCGGCTGAACCTGAAACGCATGCCTGAATTACACTTCGTACGCGACACCGCCATCGAAGAGGGCGACCGCGTGCTCCGCCTGCTGGACGACATCAAGGAACAGGGATGAGCGGAACGACATCAAGGAACAGGGATGAGCGGAACGACAACAAGGGTCGAGGCTGACGGCGCGTTCGTCATCAACAAGCCGAAGGCCATCACCTCTATGGACGTGGTGCGCGCCGTGCGGCGCATCACCCGCGTCAAGCGCGTGGGACATGCGGGCACGCTCGACCCGATAGCGGAGGGCGTGCTGCCCGTCTGCCTCGGGCAGGCGACGCGGTTCATGGACTACCTCGTGGACAGCGGCAAGACGTACGTCGGCGAGATCACGTTCGGCGCGGCGACGGACACGTACGACGCGGAAGGCGAAACGACGGCCACGGGCGACTACGCGTCGCTCTCGCGAGAGCAGGTCGAGGAGCACCTTCAGCGTTTCTCCGGCATCGTGCTGCAGCGGCCGCCGATGTACTCCGCCGTGAAGCACGAGGGCCAGCGCCTCTACGACCTCGCTCGCGCAGGCGTGGAGGTGGAGCGCCCGGAGCGCGAGGTGGTCGTCCACTCGCTGACGCTGCGCGAGTGGGAGCCGCCGCGCGCGGTGGTGGAGGTCGACTGCGGCAAGGGGTTCTACATGCGAAGCCTCGCGCACGACCTCGGCGAGGCCGTCGGCTGCCCCGCGCACCTGAGCGCACTCACGCGCACTCGCGTGGGACCGTTCTCGCTGGACGACGCGCTGACGATAGAGCAGCTGGAGGCGGAGCAGGACTGGGAGGGGCTGCTGGAGCCGCCGGACGCCGCCCTCCGCGAGACCCCCGCGCTCCTCGTCCCTGCGGCGGGCGAGCGTCACCTGCGGAACGGGCAGCCCGTCAATCTGCCGGGCTCCGCCCCGTACGCGAAGCACCTCGAGCCCCGGCGGGCGTACTCGGAGGACGGGCGCTTCCTCGGCCTCGTGCGGTTCAACCGGGCGGAGAGCTCGTGGAAGCCGGAGAAGATTATGGCGAAGCCTGTGCTCTCTCGCTACGCACCGGAACCGTAGGGATGCGCTGGGAGTACCGCGCCGTTCCGCTGTGGCCCCGGCTGGGGAACGACGCGGACGCCATGAACGACACGGGAGAGGTGACGAGCGCGCTGAACGCGCTCGGCGAGGACGGGTGGGAGCTGGTTGCGGTGGAGTGGCTGGAGGAGGCGGACGCTCCCGAGGGCAGGGTGCTCACGGGGTTCATGAAGCGTTCCGCAGGGTAACCCTCACCCCCCGCTGCGGCGCGGCTTACCGTCGCCGGACAAGGCCGACGCACTCGCGCTCGCGTTCCCTACACGCCCGCCTTCACCGTGCTCTCGATGGCGTCCAGCGCCTCGTCGATGTCCTCGGCGGTGATGCCGTAGTGCGGCACGAAACGCACCCAGTTGAAGCGCCCGTTGCCGAGGACGCCGCGCTCCTTCAGCCGCGCAGACGTGCCGGGGCCGTCGCCATCGTCGAGTTCCGCGTAGACGATGTTCGTCTCGATGGTGTCGGGGGCGACCTGGAAGCCGGGGATGCGCGCAAGCCCCTCCGCGAGGCGCTTCGCGTTCGCGTGGTCGTCGGCGAGCCGGTCGACCATCGTGTCGAGCGCGACCAGCCCCGCGGCGGCCAGCACGCCCGCCTGCCGCAGCCCGCCGCCCGCCATCTTGCGGATGCGCCGAGCACGCGCGACGAACTCCCGGCTGCCCGTGACGACCGACCCCACCGGCGCGGAGAGCCCCTTGGAGAGGCAGAACGTCACTGAGTCCGCGACCGACGCCAACTCCGACGGCGGTACGCCGAGCGCGACCGACGCGTTCCATATCCGCGCGCCGTCCATGTGCACCGCCATGCCGTTGGCGCGCGCCACGTCGACCAGCGGCTGCATCTGCTCGACCGTGTACGCCGCGCCGTTGCCGCGGTTGTTCGTGTTCTCCAGCGTGAGCAGCGCCATGCGCGGGAAGTAGCCGCCCGGCGGAACGATCAGCTCGACGTCGTTGGGGTCCATCAGGCCGCGCTTGTCGTTCGGGAGCGAGCGCATCTGCACGCCGCCGAACGTCGCGATGGCGCCCATCTCGTTCACGAGCAGATGCGCGTCCACGCCGCAGACCAGTTCGTCGCCCCGGTTGCACCACGAGAGCGCCGAAACGAGGTTGCCCATCGTGCCGCTCGTGACGTAGAGACCGGCCTCCTTGCCCATGAGCCGGGCGGCGGTCTCCTCCAGCCGGTTGACGGTCGGGTCCTCGCCGTAGACGTCGTCGCCGACCTCGGCCTCGGCCATCGCGCGGCGCATCGCGTCGGTGGGCTTCGTGAGCGTGTCGCTGCGCAGGTCTATCACACGGGGCGCTGTGCCGTTATTCGCCATCGTCGCCGTCCTTCAGCGGGGATACGGCGATTCTACCAGCGCCTGATAAACTGGGGGACGATGGTTGCGTTCCTCTACAAGCACGGGCTGGTCATCCTCATCGCGCTGCTGGCGTTCACGGCGGACCAGTTCTCGAAATTGGGCATCGAGCTCTACCTCCCGATGTATTCGTCCTGGCCGGAGGAGGGGTTCTTCCGTTTCACGCACGTCGCGAACACGGGCAGCGCGTTCGGGCTGTTCGGCGGGAACAACATGCCGCTGACCATCGCCTCCATCGTCGGCATCGTCGTACTGGTCCTGTTCTACCGCTCGCAGGGCACGCCGGGCGTCTGGGTGCAGACGAGCCTGGGCCTGATGTTCGCGGGCGCGTTCGGGAACCTGGCCGACCGCATCAGGCTGGGGCACGTCACAGACTTCATCGACGTCGGCCCCTGGTACATCTTCAACCTCGCGGACGCGTCCATCGTCACCGGCATCATCATCTTCGGTGCGGTGCTCTTGCTGACCCGCCCGACTCCCCGCCCCACGCTCGTCACCACGAGCACCCCCGGCGACGAGGAGTACGCCGACTAGCCTCCCGCCGCACGTCCCGACCCGTCCGCAGCGGAGCCATGCAGACCACCGAAGCGCGATTCACCGCAAGCGAGGCCGACACCGGCTCCCGGGTGGACACGTTCGTGCAGGCGCGCGACCCATCCTTCAGCCGCTCGCGGGCGGCGGCGCTGGCGCGGGAGGGCCGGGTCACCGTCAACGGACGCATCGTCAAACCGTCCGCTGCCGTGCGCGACGGCGACGTGGTCGTGGTCGTGGTGCCGCCGTCGTCGCCGCTCGACCTCGCGCCGCAGGACATCCCCGTCGGCATCGTCTACGAAGACGATCAGCTCATCGTGGTGGACAAGCCCGCCGGACTCACGGTGCACCCCGCGCCGGGACACCCGGACGGCACGCTCGTGAACGCGCTCCTGGCGCTCGTGCCTGACCTGCCGGGCATCGGCGGGGTGGAGCGCCCCGGCATCGTGCACCGGCTGGACAAGGACACATCCGGCCTCATCGTCGTGGCGAAGACGGACGCGGCGCACCGCGGCCTCTCGCGCCAGATGAGGGAGCGCAGCGTCGACAAGTCTTACGTCGCGTTGACGACAGGGGCGGTGCGGAACACTGAGGGCGAGGTCGACGCGCCCATCGGCAGGCATCCGAAGCAGCGCAAGAAGATGGCTGTCGTCGAGGGAGGACGCGCTGCTCTTACGCGCTATCGGGTCGTCGAACGCTTCGACGGCCTGCACGGCAGGTTCACGCTGGTCGAGGCGCATCCGGTCACCGGGCGCACGCACCAGATACGCGTGCACCTCGCCTCGATCGGCCACCCGCTCGTGGGCGATCCGGTGTACGGCAGGCGCTCGCTGCTCGTACCCCGTCACTTCCTGCACGCGGCGCGGCTGGAGATCGCGATGCCGCCCGCTGAAACGGAGCGTAAGACGTTCGAGTCACCTCTGCCGGACGACCTCTCCGACGCGCTGTCGGAGTTGCGCCGCGCCTAGCCTCCCGTGGACCAGTTGCGGATGAACGGCTCCGGGTAGATGACGAAGAGGATGTTGTCCAGGAAGACCTTGATGAATATCCCGACGACCGCCGCGGCGATGAGCGCCATGAGGAACCGCCCGTACCCGCGCAGCAGCACGATCGGCCCCGCCAGCGCGAATGCGAGCGCTCCCCATCTCAGGCCGACGGTCGTGCCGATCAGCAGGAAGAGGGCGAACAGCCCCAGCATCCGGTACGCCGCTTCCCGTGCGCCCTCGGCGCCTCCGCTGACGAGGCCGAGGTCCATGATGGTGGAGGGACGCGGCCGGCCACGGAGCCCGCGGAACAGTTCGAAAGCGAGCAGCCCCAGCGCGATGACCGGCAGCCAGAACGGGTAGGTGGTGAAGCGCCAACGGTCCTGCACGGGGTGCGACAGGTGGTCGGACAGCATCAGGGCCATCCCCGCCATGACCACGATAGGGATGAGCACGTCCGGGTTGAGGAAGCGCTCCTTCCACCCACGAGCAGGGGCGCTTTCGGCATCAGCCTCCTCCACGGCGAGCTCCGTTTCGCGCTCCATGCGTCTGACGGAGCGTAGGAGCACCGCGGCGACGGCGATCGCGATGAGCAGGATGACGATGGTGATGGGGCGGGTGAGCGAGCCGGGGTAGCCGTGGATGCTGACCGCGTTGAAGTGGTTGCGCTCGATGACGTCCACGAGGATGAAGCCGAGGATCATCGGCGGCCTCGGCCAGTTGTAGCGCTTCATCACGAGCCCCATCGCCCCGATGCCGAGGGCGATCTGGATGCCGCGCCAGCTCGTCGTGTCCACGAATGTGGACAGCAGCGCGATGGGGATGACGACCGCGCCGATGATGGGATACGGGACGGCGGTGAGGCGCGCGAGGAAGCCGGTGACGCCCACGCCGATGCCGGAGATGATGAGGTTCGCGAGCGCCAGCGTTATGACGAGGAGGATGGTGATGTGCGCGTGCGTTCCGAGCATCTCCGGGCCCGGCGCGACGCCGTAGGGAATCATGGCCACCACGACGAGCGCCCACGTCGGCGCGCCGGGGACGCCGAGCGCAAGCGTGGGGAGCGCCGCGCCCGCCTCTTTCGCGTTCTGCGCGGACTCGGCGAACAGCACGCCGTCCAGCGAGCCCTTGCCGAACTCGGAGCGGTCCTTCGAGAGGATGATGCCGAACGCGTACGCCAGCCAGTCCACGACGGCGGAGCCGACGCCGGGGATCGCCCCGAGGAAGACGCCGAAGGCGGACTGCCGGACCGTCATCTTCCACCGGGAGATGCCGTAGCCCACGCCGCGCAGCACCTCGCTCCTGCCGAAGGTCGCGCCCTCCGCCGCAACCGGACGGCGGCTCATCATGAGGTCGACCAGCTCCGGCAGCGCGAACAGGCCGATGATGAACGGCACGAGCGGCATACTCACGAACGGGTCGACCGTCAGCCTGCCCATCGTGCCGATGAGGCCGAGGAGCATGCCGACGAGCGCGGAGATGAGGCCCCGCACCATCGCGCCCCGGCTGAGCACGATGACCATGGCGATGCCGACCATGCCGGTGGCGGCTATCTCCGGAAAGCCGAACCGCAGCACGAACGGGCGCGCGACGGGGATGGCGATGGTGAGCAGCGCCGCTCCGACGATGCCGCCGAGCGCGGAGACGGCGTAGACCGCGCCGAGGGTGTGCGCGGCGTACCCGCGCCGGGCGAGCTGGTGGCCCTCCAGGAACGTCACCTGCGTCGCGGCGCTCGGCTGCCCGATGAGGATGGCGGGGACGGAGTCGAGCGTGTTGCTGACGCCGCTGATGGTCGCGAGGGCGACGAGTCCGATGGCGGGTTCGTCGACCTCGAAGAGGATGAAGGGGAAGGCGAGCGCCATCACGAGGAAGGCGTTCATGCCGGGGATGGCGCTCGCGATAGCGGCGAGCACGACGACACTGAGGAGCACGGCCCAGTAGACAGGGTCGAGCAGGTAGCCGAGCGCCGTCGCGATGGCTTCCATAGGCTAGGTAGCCCTAGAGGACGGCAATCGGGTTCAGGGGCGAGCCGGTCGCCAGCGGGAAGTTCATCGGCGCGACGGTGAACATGAACTCATAGCGCCCCGTCCGCGCGCACGCCTCGGCGAGCGCGTCGAAGTCGGCGTTGTCCACGAGCCAGAGGCCCATCGCGACCTGTCCGACCGAGTGGATGGGGCCGAAGAAGCGGTCGTAGCCGGTGGGCCGCACCTCCTGGGCGCTGTCGCACGCGAGAACGGAGATGCCGCGCTCGTGGAGCCACGGCAGGCACGAGGCGTGCAGCCCGGCGCGCCCGCCCTCGCGCGGCACGGGGCCGAGCATGTAGCGCCGCCTCGACCAGCCGAACCGGAGCAGGAGCGCGTCGCCCTCCTCGACGCGGACGCCCTGCGCCTTCTCCGCCGCCTCGAGGTCGTCCACGTAGGCGGCCTCGCCGGGTTCGTACCAGAGGACGTCGCGAATCTTGGCGAGGTCGAGCAGCACGCCCTTCGTCACGAGGCCGTCCTTCATGCCGTCGACCGCGCCGAACGCCGCCTTACCGCTCGACGATATGAGGCTGGAGGGGCGTCCGTTGTACATCTTCCCCTGCCAGAACTGGTGGCAGAGCGCATCCAGGTGGGTCTGGCCGGGGCCGTGGATCGCCATGCCGAAGTAATCGGCGGAGGTCTGGGTCGTCCACTCCTTCTCGTCGTCGAGGCAGTACTCCTCGCCGGTGTCGACCATGAAGTGAACGGGCGTTATGGGCTGGTCGAGCGCGTACTGGGTGCTGACGGGGCGGGCGCAGCCGATGCTGAGGCCCTCCTTCACGAGCGCCGCGGCCTGCCTCCGCTTCTCCGGCGTGACGAGGTTGAGCGTGCCGAGCTGGTCGTCGTCGCCCCAGCGTCCCCAGTTGCTGAGCGATTCGAAGTAGCCGAGCACTTCATCTTCGGTAGGCAGTTGGCGCGTGGTCATGGCGAACCTCCGTCACGGGAGATGGGCGTCGGGAGCGAGCATACCAAAGATGCCGAATGACAATGCTCCGTCTGTCGTTGACCGCGTCCGTGCGTCATAACCATAATGGCCGCGTCGTCAGACAAGGGGGTATCCCGTCATGATCGAATGGCTCGGCATCGAACATCTCTTCGAGCTCTCCGGGACGGAGGCGGTCTGGGGGTTCTTCACCCCGCTCATCATCTTCGCCGTGTTCGCCGTGTTGCAGATCATCCTGCCCGCGCGGCGGGTGCCCGGCTACGTCATCGACGAGGCGACCGGCCAACCGCGCAACTACCGGCTGAACGGTCTCCTCGTGTTCGTCATCGTGCTGATCGTGTGGGCTACCGAGGTCACCGGGATGCCGCGCGAGTGGTTCTACCGGGCGTCGGTCTACTCCGTGGCCGGCGGAACGGTCTTCACGCTCATCTTCGCGATCCTGGCGGTGTTCACCCAGCCGAAGGGCGACAGTACGAAAGGCCCCCTCGCCGAGCTGTGGACCGGGCGGGTGCGGGAGATCTCCCTGTTCAAGGACCGCTTCGACATCAAGATGTGGTTCTACGTCGTCGGCGGGTCGATGCTCTCGCTCAACGCGCTGTCGGGGGCCGCGTACCACTACGACCGGTTCGGCGCCGACGCCAACCCGGGCGTGTTCCTGTACGCGGCGTTCTTCACGTTCTACATCACGGACTACTTCGTCTTCGAGCGCGTCCAGCTCTACACCTACGACCTCATCCACGAGCGGCTGGGCTTCATGCTGTTCTGGGGCGGCCTCGTGATCTACGGGTGGCTGTTCATCCTGCCGCTGTGGGGCATGGCCGCGCACCCGGACCCCGGGTTCTCGGCGCCGTGGACGTACGTCTGGCTCATCGGGGCGGCTGCGCTGTTCCTGCTCGGATGGAGCATCTCGCGCGGCGCGAACATGCAGAAGTACATGTTCAAGCGGTTCCCTGACCGGAAGTTCCTCGGCATCATCGAGCCGAAGTACATCGAGGTCGGCGAGCGCAAGATCCTGTACAGCGGTTACTGGGGCGTGGCGCGGCACTTCAACTACATGGGCGAGGGGTTCGCGTCGCTCTCGATCGCGCTGGTGTTCGGGCACTTCGGCAATCCGTGGGCGTGGGTCTACTTCGTCTTCATCGTCTCGCTGTTCACTTCACGACAGCGCGACGACGACAAGCACTGCGCCGAGAAGTACGGCGAGGAGAAGTGGGCGGAGTACAAATCGCTGGTGAAGTACCGGATCTTCCCCGGGGTGTACTAGGGAACGCCCGCCGAGTCCTCCCTACCGGATGACCTTGTTCCGGTTCGAGACGTAGTCCGCCACGACGTACGAGCCGAGGCTGTGCGGGCTGGAGATGAAGGCGCGCCCTTTGTTGATCTTCGTCATCAGTTGCACGAACCGCAGCAGTGACGGGCTCTGGTCCAGCATGAACGTGTTGATGGTGATGTTGTCGCGCGTGCAACGCATCACCTCCCGCATCGTCGCCTCGACGAGCCCGCCGCCCCGCCGCCCGTAGTTCGCGCGCAGGTCGCTCTCCGTCCAGTTGTAGGTCGTCGGCTCGCCGTCGGTGATGAGGATGATCTGTTTGTTCGTGCCGCCCTGCCTGCCGAGTATCTGCCGTGACTGGCGCAGCACCTCCTGGAAGTTCGTGCCGCCCCCGAACTCGACCCAGTACGTGTCGAGCAGCATGTGCGGCTGCAGCGGCAGCACGAAGTAGGAGAACGCGACGACCGTCACCTGGTCCTTCGGGAACTTCGAGCGGATGAGCGTGTCGAGCGCCAGCCCGACGCGCTGCCCGGCCTGGAACGCGCCGTCCCAGAACATCGAGTAGCTCATGTCGATAGCGATGACGGTGCACGCGCGCGTCTGCGCGATGGTGCGGTCTATCTCGAAGTCGTCCGGCCTGATGCGCACGGGCGTGCCCGGCCCCTCGCGGAGCACGGCGTTGCTGACGGTCTTGAGCGTGTTCAGGTGGAGCGGGTCGCCGAACTCCCACCGCTTCGTCTCGTCCGTGATCTCGACGCCGACGCCGCTCTTCTCGCGGTTGTGGTCGCCGATGTCGCCGCCGCGGATGCGGTTGAAGATGTCGGTGAGCGCCTTGTCGCCTATCTTGCGCATGGCCTGCGGCGTCAGCTCCCAGCCGTTCTGCCCGCGCTTTCGGATGAGCCCCGCCTCCTCCAGTTCCTTCGTGAGCCGCTGGAGCTCCTGCGCGTACTGACGCGCTTCCTCGCCGAGCACCTTGCCGAGGTCGTCCGCGTCGATGTTCGTGGCGTCGTTGGTGCGGAGCGCATGGCGCAACTGCTGCTCCAGCTCCTCCATGTCGTTGAGGTCGCCCATGAGTTGGAGCGCCTGCTGCAGGGTGACGGGCTCGTCGCCGAAGAGGCGGAAGTCGTTGTCCGGGAAGTTGTCGGGGTTGAGCCGTTCGAGGTTCGTGCCGAGTTCGAACAGGTCCCACGCGAGGCGGTTGTCCTGCAGGAGGCCGTCCATCATCTCCTCGAGTTGGCGCCGCATCTCCGGCGTCATCGAGTTCATCAGCGACTGCATCTGCGCCATCTGGTTGGACATGTACTCCATCAGCTGGTCGAACGTCTCGATGCCCGGCGGGAACATGTGTCCCCACTTGTTCATGAAGTCGCTGATGTCCGGGTCGTCGCCCTGCAGCTTCTGCTTCACGAGTTCGTTGAGGTCGCGCACCATCTCCGATATCTGGGCGAGGTCGGCCTGCGTCAGGTTCTGGAGGCTCTCCTGCATCCCCTGGAAGTACTGCTGGAGGAACTGCTGCTGCAGCTCCTGCATGAGCGCGTCGAAGTCCTCGCGCGCGCCGCTGTCCATGAAGTCGTAGTCGCGCAATTGCTTGATGCGCCCGCCGGCGCCTTCGGGCAGCGCGTCGAGCTGGTTGAGGTGACGGTTCGCCATCTGCCGCAGCATGTCGGTGAACTCGTCCGGCGGCGCGCCGCTCCCTCCGGGCTGGCCCTGGCCTTCTCCACCTTCGCCGTCCTGCGCACCGCTGCCGGATGGCTCACCGTCGTTCGACGGCTCCAACTCGTCCAGGCGCTGGTTGATGCCCTGCCGCTCCTTGTCGACGATGGCGTCGAGCCGCTCCTGGATGTCGTCGAACATCGACGAGAGGTCGTAGCGGTCGAGGTTGCGCTGGCGGGCGTCGCGGAGCCGTTCGAGCAACTCCTGGAGCCCCTGGCCGCGCTGACCCTCGCCGCGCATGCCGTAGCGCATCATGCGGTTGAGCGCGCCGCGCAGGTCGTCGCCCTGCAGAATCTGCTCGGAGAGGCGGTCGAACAGGTCGTCGGTCGTGGGGAGCGCGACGTCCTGGGAGCCGTCCCAGCGGGAGTAGCGGTAGATGGACATGGCGGAGAGAGTCTAGGCGTGTGCAGCCACACGGTCAACGCGAGAGCGTGAGGGGGAGCGTGTAGCCGGCATCATCACAGGCGAGCGAGCGCCTCCGGTGGCGTTACTGCAGGGATGGGAGAGCGTTCGAAGTCGCTGAGGTTCCGCGTGACGATGTACTCCGCGCCGCATGCACGCGCCGCGGCCACCTGCATGGCGTCTTCGAAATCAGGCATCGGAAGGGACGCCGCATACCGAACGGCTTCGGTGCTGGCCGGAGCGACCGACAAGTAGTCCATGAGGCCTGTGATGAAATCTCGGGCGGCCGCCGCCCCTCGCGCACGAGCTATCACGTAGAAGAGATTAGAGACGGTGTGCCACGCGACGAACCCCTCAGACGCTCCGTCGGCAACTCTCGCGAGGAAATTCGACGAGGCGTCTGCGTGAGGATGTCGATCGAGCGCGACGTCCAGGAGAACATCAGTGTCGAGGAGTATCACGTGAGGTACTTACGTGCGAGGTAGTCGAAGCGAGGGTCGTCCTTGGGATAGTCTTCGGGATTAAGCCTGAACGCACCTCTCCACTTCGCGACGAACGATGCTCCCGTCTCTTCAGTCTCTTCGGTCGCTTCCCGCAACGCTTGCTCGATGACCGCCGACAGAGACACTCCCTTGGAGCGGGCGTAGCGTTTCGCCACAGGAATAAGGTCAGTGTCTACGGTGATGGTGAGTTTGCTCTTCATCGATGCTTCTCCAACCTGAATACGTATACACTATAGCGTTATACGTATATCAGTGCAAGGCGCAGTCCTCACAGGCTCGACGCGTACAGCCCCGCCGCGAGCGCGAGGCCGGTCCACCCGTGCAGCTTCCCGCTCCGCACGAGCAGCCGGTTCATCGCGGGACGCTCCTGCGCCGCGAACAGCGCCCGCGCAGCGCCCACGGCCCATGGCAGCGGCGCGAGCCCCAGCAGCGCCCAAGGGCTCACTGCCCCGCCGAGCGCAGCGCCCGCGATGCTCAGGTATGCCCCCGACAGCAGCGCTGCGTACGTCCATGTCGCCACCCTGATTCCGGCGGCGGTTGCGAGGCTCCGCTTCCCTGCCTCCCGGTCCTCCTCCACGTCGCGGATGTTGTTCACCACGAGGATGGCCGTGACGATGAACGCGACCGGCAGCGAGACGTAGAACGACGCCCACGTGAGCACCTGCTGCTGCACGTAGTACGACGCCATCACCATCACCTGCCCCATGAACACGAACACCACCGGCTCGCCGAGCCCGAGCGTTCCCAGCGGCTTCGGGCCCCCCGCGTACAGGTACGCCGCGGCGACGCTCGCCACCCCCACGGCGAGGATCGGCCAGCCCGCGTGCGCGACGATGACCAGCCCTGCAACGACGCCGTAGCCGAACGCAGCCGCCATCCCCAGCCCCACCGCCCGCTCCGAGAGCAGCCCTCGCTGGATCACCTTGTGCGGCGCGAGGAACTTCCCTTCGCCGCCGGATTTGCGATGGTCCGAGTACTCGTCCGTGATGTTCGTCCCGATCTGGATGGCGACCGACCCCGTCAGCGCGAGCGCGAACAGTAGCCAGTCGAGCGCGCCCACGGTCGCCGCGAGCGCCGTCCCCACCAGCACCGGCGCGACCGACGCCGACAGCGAGAACGGGCGCGCCGCCCAGAACCAGGAGACGAGCTTCGATTGCGGGGCAGGGGTGGCGGCCATGCTCACCAGTTCTGCTTGCGGTACGCGCTGAAGTCCGGCGGGCGCTTCTCGTTGAAGGCGCGCACGCCCTCCTCCGCCTCGTCCGTGTTGTAGAACATCTGCACCGCGCCGTGCGCCATCTGCTGCAGCCCGTACGCCCAGTCCGTGTCCTGGTTGAACGACGCCTTCAGGAACCGCAGCGCCGTCGGGCTCATCTCCAGGATGCGCTCCGCCCACTCCCGGGCTTCCGCCATCAGCTGCTCCTGCGGCACCACCTTGTTCACCAGCCCCATCTCCAGCGCGTCCTGCGCCGAGTACTGGCGGCAGAGGTACCAGATCTCCCGCGCCTTCTTCTCTCCCACGATGCGCGCGAGGAACACCGTGCCGAACCCGGCGTCGAAACTCCCCACGCGCGGTCCCGACTGCCCGAAGATCGCGTTCTCCGACGCCAGCGAGAGGTCGCAGATGACGTGCAGCACGTGACCGCCGCCGATGGCGAAGCCGTTGACCGCGGCGATCACCGGCTTGGGGATCATGCGGATAACGGTGTGCAGCTCCGTGATGCGGAGTTTCGTGTGGCCGGTGCCGTCCTGGTAGCCGTCCTTGCCGCGCACCTTCTGGTCGCCCCCGCTGGAGAACGCCTTGTCGCCCGCGCCCGTCAGGATGACCACGCCGACGTCGTCGTCCTCCCAAGCGTCCTGGAACGCCTCGATCATCTCGTCGACCGTCAGCGGGCGGAACGCGTTGCGCACCTGCGGGCGGTTCATCGTGATGGTCGCGATGCCGCCGCTCTTCTCGTAGAGGATGTCCGTGTACGTCATGCGGGCAGTTTACGCGCCCCGCCCCGCGCGGCAACAGGGAAACCCTCGTTGCTGTGCAGGCGGGGACCTCGCGGCCGGCATCCTGCTGCACACCACTCGCGGGATCAAGGTGACCAACGCGTCTGAATTCCGGCCACCTTGATCGCCAACCTACGAGTGAACAGCCCACGCCGTTTGGCCACCTTGAGATCCTTGAGTTTGCGTTTTGCAAGGCTCCGGCCTGCTTCCGGGGCGCCGGAACATCAAGAATCTCAAGAGGGCCATGTTTTTCAAGTTGGAGCGTCATGGTCAGGTGTTGCACCCTGTTGCAGAGTGTTGTGGGGCGGTAGCGACCAGCGCCATTCGCCTGCACCGTGACGCCCTCCAGGGACGCTCGCACGAGTACATGCGACGTTACAGAGAGCCCGAGCACGACGGAGCGTGCGTTTGGAGATGCCGAGGAGAGTGGCTTCCCTCTCGATGACTGTAGCGGAGCGGGGCCCATCCGAGAGGGCGCGCGTGATGAAGGCTTGCGCGGCGCGAGTCCTCGCGCCATGGTCACGATTGGGGTCGGCAAGGGCCCGGAGGTGGGCAGGGAGGATGGGTTTGCGCCAAGCGACGGTGAAGGCGTCGGCAGGGGGCAACACGAAGGGGATGGCGGGGATGTCGTCGCTCATGGCGGGGCGGAGAGGGACGAGGAAGCGGCGGTCGGCAGGTCCGACGACCGCGGTGGTGAAGACGACGGATGCGAGGGCGAGCCGGTTCTGCATGGCGGTGACGGCGCGGGGGTAGTCCCGCGCGGGGTTGTGGGCGAGGGCGATCACGGCCGCACCGGTGCGGGCGGCGAGGGCCTTAAGCATGCCGAGGACGGTCGAGAGGCGGGCGCGGTGCATCGCCGCCAGGTCTTCGACCTGATCGACGACGAGGAGCGCAGCCTTCCCCTCGGCGACGTAGTTGGCGAGCCGCCCCATGACCTTGTCGAGGCTGGGCCAAGGGGCGGTGAGCCTAGAACCGGAGACCGGGGGCGACCAGAACGGGTCTCGCGCGGGGGCTTTTATGCCGACGGGTCTGCGGCGGGGAACACGCACCTCATTACCGTCGTTATCAAAGACGTACTCATCCTCGTCTTCATCGTCGGAATCGTCGTCGTCCTCGTAGAAATACCCATCGTCTTCGTCGTTGGGCGGGTCGTCGGGGTAGTAGTCGGCGGGGTGCGTGGGCGAGAGAAGGTCGGCGAGGTAAACGCGGTCGAGGTCGGCGCCGAGGAGGCGGAGGATGGGGAGGACGTCGGACTTCGGGTTGTCGTCGAGGAGGGCGAGAACGACGGGGGTGGAGGGGAAGGAAGCGTCCGGCTGATCGGGAGCGGGCGCGCCCCGCGAGACGCGGGCGGCTATGTCGAGCGCGATGGAGGTCTTGCCGGAGGAGGGGTACCCGGCGATGAGGGTGAGCTTGCCGAGGGGGATGCGGTTGGGCCAGAGCCAGTCGTGGGGCTGCTGGATGAGGAACCTGAAGGGTTGGAGTCCGGCTCCCTGCGCGCCGGAGGAGTTGTAGAACTCGGCTGCGGGGGAGAGCCCGCGCTTTGCGAGTGCGTCGTAGATGCGGGGCGGGGGACAAGAGGGGCAGTGGAACGCGAGACACTCGCGGCGCTCGTCCCAGACTACGGTGAGCGTCGGGGCCTCGGCGTGGCTGTGGGAGGGGCAGTGGAGCGTGGAGCCGGTTGCGCATTCGCAGCCGGAGACGCCGCAGCGGAGGGCGCGGTCGAGGCGGTTGAGGTAGGCGACGTCCCGGGGCGAGAGCAGGTCCGGCGATATGAAGTTGTCGGTCGTGGTCGCGGGTTGGGTAGTCATGCACCCATGGTAGGGAGGGGTGCGTTGACCGCGCAACGGGCGCGTGTCACTAAATCAACATCGATGGACAGGATGGACAGGATAGGGAGGCTAGCTTTTGCTGAGAAGGCGAGCTACAATGCCTGAACCCACCGGGGAGGTGCTCCATGACAGGAGAGAGCGGACGGACTGCCACTATGCTGCCGAGTGACTACCTGCGCAAGGGATTCTGTAACGGCCCGTTCAGTGCGGAGGATGAGTCGGGGCACTGGTGCTACCCTGATGCTCACGCGGCGCGCTACAGTCTGGATGGGGCCGTGAGCACCTATCTGGAGTCGGTGCACGATGCAGATTCCGAGGAGTTCTCGGTAGCCAATATGCTATGGCTGATCGGCATACACCGTGAAGTGGAGAGCGTGTTCCCGGATTGGCTTTCCAACTGGCACCGCGAGGTTGAGCCGGAAGAGTGCTGCTTCCATCCGTTGGACATGGTCCTGTCCTTTGGGAGCAACCATGGCCAAGCAGAGTGCGTGCGTATCCTAGAGAGCGTTGAACGGCAGGCGATGATGGCGGTCATTAGCGAAAGATCGCCGAGCGGCTACGCTATAGATGCTGCCGGAGCTTCGGAAACAGGGGCTTGCCTGCTGCCGTTCGCTGGATGATTTCCAAAGCCACTGCCTCGCTTGCAGCCCGCCGTTGTGACGTATCGGTTGGTTTCACAGGGACAGCACATTTCATTAGCCATTGCGGGTTAGCGTCGTGCATAGCATCGAGCGGCTTCCGAGGAAGGACTACCGCATCGCTATTCTTTTTGGCTACGCCGGGCAGCAGGTCAGGGTCTGCGTATCCGATTCCGCGGTTAGCCAGAATGAATATGGTCGGTGTCTCCCATAGAGTTGGAGAGTCGCCGAGTGTGTTGACAAGACGTATCGCGCTTCTGGATTTAGTAAACGAACTTTTCACGGATATCTTTACGTCTCCAACCATTATGTCTTCTTCGTCCGCTTCCAACCCTCTTGACTTTGCGGGTATGCCCATCCCACGCATGGCGGCTGCTATTATTCGTTCAATAGCGCCTCCGACGAGAAAGCGATTCTCCCGTACGCCAGGGTCGTATTCACTTATCAGTATAACAATGGCTTTCAGCATTTCATCTAGCAAACCCGCATCGCTTTCTAGCCCTTTCTTGAGAGTTTTATAGACGTCTTGCTGCGGTGAAAATTTTGATGGAACCACGTATCACCTTGTCAAAGGGGCTTTGCCAAACCGAGCCACGAGTTGTTGCTCACGTAGGCGCAGAGGCTCAACGGCGCGCTTGGCGGCGTAGCCTATGTACTCACTCTCTGTATCATAGCCCACCGTGTGCCTTCCTAAAGCAACGGCGACCTTGGTTGTCTGGCCGGAGCCCACGAATGGGTCGAGGACTGTATCCCCCGTGTACGAGTA
This sequence comes from Dehalococcoidia bacterium, assembly GCA_965206315.1. Lineage (GTDB taxonomy): Bacteria > Chloroflexota > Dehalococcoidia > Lucifugimonadales > Australimonadaceae > Bin16. Next base: position 1,294,957 of record OZ242210.1, on the reverse strand, counting down.
CATTCTGATCAGCCGATAGGGTATCTCTTCAGGAAACGGGCAGGGATGACTAATCGTCCGAGGAGGGACGGGGGCTATGTGCCATACGTTGTTGGCGATGTCCATCTTAAAGACGTCGTCAATCTCAAATCTACTGATCTCCTTATGTCCATTGGCTTGGCGATAGAGGGGTATGCCGGCCTTTCGGAAAATAAGGATGTATTCGGTCATTATGTTCGGGTAGTAGTAGCCAGGGTAAGGCTTCTGGATGGTTACCCCCGCACGTTTCACCCCAGCGGTGGTCTTGTGCCAGATGATGTCTTGGTGGAACTCCCACCCCAGCGACACCATGCGTGTCGATACATCAAAGGGCACAGGTACGTGGCGACCATTCAGAAGGACCGTGCCAATCACGATGGCGCAGAAGCCCCCTGGCTTCGTAACGCGGTACACCTCAGAGAAGACCCGCTCTAACAGGGAGAGGTACTCCGGGTACCCGTCAAACCCGTTGCTGTAGGCGCGGGTGCGGTACCACTCGTCTCCAGCCCCGTTGGCATGTATGTCGTAGTCGATGGCGTTCCAGTAAGGGGGAGAGGTCACCGTCAGGGTGACTGCCCCGTCGGGCAGTTCCGGCATGCGTTCGCTGCTGTGGCAATGGAACGCTGGTTCCATCGGTACTTCACCCCCGTCCGATGCCAACGCCTCGTAGACCAACTGCACACCCTCCAACGCGTGTGCCCCTTTATACACCATCTCGGCAACCCCTGCGCGCCTGAGCGAAGATTCTCCTCACACGGTAGCAAGAGCAGAGGGCCAGCGCGCTACCCCCGGGTGTCACACCTGCGCGTCAGGCGTCCGGGCGAGGCCCCGCTGCACGGGTGGTTCGACAGGCCCACCATGAGCGGGATACCCCGAGAGATGTTTCGACTACGCCCTGGGCTTTGCCTCTGGCTGCGCTCAACATGACAACCCCCCGCACCACCCCGCCCATTCACCCCCGTCCCAGCCTTCCCCCGTCAAGGGGGAAAGGGAGTAAGAGACAGGAGAGGCAGAGTAGACGATGCAGTTCAAACTGGACAACGTGGAAAGTGACGAGGGACGGTCAGTGAGTGTTGCCGTGGACTACGGAACCTCTTCGCTAGTGGTAACCATTGAAGTTGGTGACACCAACCGTTACATATTCCTCAATCGCGCCGAGGCATCACTGTTGGCGACCGCGCTTCAAGCCGCTGCAGAGTGCCTAGACCCCAACTACTAGCGCCAACTTGTGAATATAGAGCAGGCCGCTGTTCGATAAGCGACCCGTTGAAGCAAACCCTCCTGTCCCCTTGTAGGGGGGGCTCACGCAGCTCGTGACACCGCCCCCTAGACGCCGTGCGCGGTGCGCCTGCTACCATGAGTCGCAACCCTTCCTGGATTCCAGCCTGCGCTGGAATGACGGGAGGGGCTGCCTCAGGCGCCGACGCCCATCGTTTTGAGTTGAGCAACGAGGTATTCCATCGTGTTGTCCGACTTGACCTTGTTGCAGTGCGGACAAAGCAACTGGAGGTTCATGATATGGTCAGTGCCGCCCTTCGACTTGGGAACGACGTGGTCGACCTCGAATATCTTGAACGGAAAGTCCATCTTGCAGCCGTTGCAGACGCCTTCCTGCTGCCCGAACAGGACGTGCTTGTTCTGGCGATAGTTCTTCGGCGCGGCGATGTCGGTGCGCTGCGGGATGTCCTTGCGGGCGGTGACGTACCGGTGATGGAAGAGGCTGCCCATAGCCTGTTGGAGCCGGATGTTCACCAGTTCGGCGGCTTTCGGCGAGATGTCTATCCCTATCCACCTGCGGCCCAGGTTCTCCGCCGCTACGCACGCCGTTGCACAGCCACAGAACGGGTCGAGCACCCAGTCGCCCTCATTCGAGGAGGCCGCGATGATGCGCTCCAACAGCGCCAGTGGCTTCTGGGTGGGGTAGCCCATACTCTCTGACGAATTGGCAAGACGAGGGATCGTCCACCAGTCCTCGACCAGTTTCCCTTTCGCGAACTGTTCCTGGAGCCCCGTAGTGTGGTCGCCTCCTCTACTCACCTGGAAGTGCCCCATAGTCAGGGACGGCTTATACGGCAGACGCAGCAGGTCGTCTGCATAGTTGAAGGTGACAGCAGCACCTTTCGAATACCGCAATATGACGTCGTGTTTCCTTGGGAAGTCTCTCTTGTTCGCTGCAGGGCCTGTGTAACACCAAACGATCTCATTACGATAATTCGCAACCCCGAGCACGGCATCCATGAGCTGCTTGAGGTAGTGGCTTGCGTAGGGGTCGCAGTGGAGGTAGATGCTACCGGTCGGTTTGAGGATGCGGCGCATCTCCAGCAGGCGCACCGCCATCATGGTCAGGTAGGACTGCATCCCCTTCCCGTGTACCTTGCCGGACGTATCGAGCAGGTAGGCGATAGCAGGGTGTTCGTCCGCAATGAGGCCCATCCACGCGACGTCGAGGTCGTCGAGTGTCCAGGTATCCTTGAAGGCGGCGCCAGCGGCCCTGCTGCCGACCGGGGCCGCGTAGTTCTTGTTGGAGTTGAAGGGCGGGTCGAGGTAGATGAGGTCGATGGTCTCGCTGTTGAGGCCGCGCAGGATGTCGAGGTTGTCCCCGGTCCATATCGTTCTGTCTGTGAAGTTCCCGGACGGGCCCGCGGGCATACGAGGAACCCTCCTGTGGCACAGAGCTAAGGCACTTGCGACAGTTCCTCAATGCTCATGCGGAACCCAACAGGAGGGCACGAGGCCCTCTCTGTGCTCAATGGGGTCCGCACGCCGAAAAGGGCGCAATGGAACACACTGAGAAACTGTCGCAGGGCGGACTATAGCGGAAAGTGCGGGGGCACGGAAGCGCGGGGTGTCGAAGATCAAGAGGGCGGGGCATCCCGGAGAGATTTCTCGGCTTCGCTCGAAATGACGGAACCGCCCCGCACCAGCCCGGCCTGTTCACCCTCTCCCTGGCCCTCCCCCTCAAGGGAGAGGGGACCAAGCGGGCACCCACAAGGGATGCCCCTACACCAGACACCCTCACCCGCCGCTGGCGCGGCCGCCCTCTCCCAGGGGGCGAGGGGATCAGGCGAGGCTGCGGGGTTCCTGCCTTCGCAGGAACGACGGCGGTAACCCGAGAGATTCCTCGACTGCGCTACCGACTGCGTCGACGGCTCCGCTCGGAATGACAATCCTCCACACCACCACGCCCCGGTTCACCCCCATCCCCGTATCAAGTACGGGGCAGGCTCCAGCCTTCCCCCGTCGAGGGGGAAGGGGCCAGGCCCCCCCCCCCCGCTTGGCACCGCCCGTTTGCGCTCCGCTGGCGGGCACTCTGGATTCCCGCCTTCGCGGGAATGACGGGTGAGGGCGCACCGCGTCGGGCGCCTAGAGGCCGTACGTTTCCAGGAAGCGGAGCCATACCTCGCTCAGCGTCGGGAACGACGGGACGGCGTGCCAGAGCCGGTCGAGCGTCACCTCGCCCACGATGGCGATGGTCGCCGCGTGCGTCAGCTCCCCGACCTCCGGTCCAGCGAACGTCGCGCCGACAAGCACGCGCCGGTCCTCGTCCACGATGAACTTGACCCCGCCGGTGAAGTGCTCGCCGTGCAGGGGCGCTGCGGCCACCGGCCAGCCCATCTCGATCACGCGGATGTTCAGGCCGCGCTCGCGGGCTGCGCGCTCCGTCAGCCCCACGCTGCCAATCTGCGGGTCCGTGAACACGACCGCGGGAACCATGCCGTTGTCCGCCCACGCGGAGGCGTCGAGCCCGCGGATGTGGTCGCCCGCCTGCCGCGCCTGGTACTTGCCCTGGTGCGTCAGCAGCGCGCGCCCGTTCACGTCGCCCACGGCGTACAGCCATCCGCCGTCCACGCCCTCCACCTGCAGGTGGTCGTTCACCTTCACGTACCGCTGCGCGTCGACGCCGACGGTCTCGAGACCGACGCCTTCCACGACGCCGGTACGGCCCGCGGCCACGAGCAGCTCCTGCGCGTACAGCGTCTCGCCGTTGTCCATCGTCACGCTCACGCCGTCGCTCGTGCGGGCAGCCGAGGCCACGACGCACCCGAACCGGAAGGCGACGCCCTGCGCCTCCAGCGAGTCGACCACGGCCTGCATCGCGAACGGCTCGAAAGGCGTGTTCTCCAGCGCCATGCGTTCCAGCACGGTCACCTGCGCCGTGCCGAGCGACGTCCACGCCTGGGCCATCTCCAGCCCGACGACGCCCGAGCCGATGATGATGAGGCTCTCCGGCACGCTCTTCGCCGACGTGACCTCCCGGCTGGTCCACGGCTCGGCCTCCGCCAGCCCCTCGATCGGCGGGATGAAGCCAACCGACCCCGTCGCGAGCACGACCGCCTTGTTCGCTTCGAGTTCGACGCTGCCGCTGCCGTCGGCCATCTCCACGACGACGCGCTTCTCACCGTCGAGCCGCCCCCAGCCCCGGATGAGCGTCGCACCCACGGAAGCGACCCACTGCTCCTGTCCGGCGTCGCTCCAGTGGCTCGAGAACGCGTCCCGGGCGCGCAGCGCGCGGGCTGCGTCCACGCTGCCGGTGACGGCGTCCCGCACCGCGGGCACGCGCTTCGCTGCCGCGAGCGCCTCGCCGGGCCGGAGCAGCGCCTTGCTGGGCATGCACGCCCAGTACGAGCACTCGCCGCCAACCAGTTCCGCCTCGACGATGGCGGTGCTCAGTCCCGCGGGCGCCGTGCGTCCGGCGACGTTCTCGCCGGCGGACCCCCCTCCGATAATGATGACGTCGTATGCGTCGGCCATGTGGTGTCTCCTCTCTTCACGTTGTCTACCAGGATGCCGTTGAGTAGCCAGCCCCGCCGGGCGGCCGTGTGCCCTTCCCGGGCACGCTGGATTCCCGCCTTCGCGGGAATGACGAAGCGGGTGGGTGTTCGGGGTTCAGCGCAGGCGCTCCCCGAAGAACGCGAGCGTCTTCTCCCATGCGTCGGCGGCAGCCTCCGCGTTGTGGCTGGCGCGGTCGTCGCAGAAGAAGCCGTGCCCCGCGCCAGCGTAGACGTGGAACGTGTGCTCCTTGCCGAGGGCGGTGAGGCGCTCGTCCAGCGTGCCCACCTGCTCCGTCGTCGGGTTCTGGTCGTCTTCGCCGAAGAAGCCCATCACCGGGATGGAGAGCGCTTCGGCCTCGCGCAGCGCGTGGAACGCCTCCGGCTGGTCGTCGCCGGGGAACATGAAGCCCCCGTAGTAGACGGCAGCCGCCGACAGCCCGCTCGCTCGTATCGCGGACTGCATCGAGACGCGCCCGCCGAGGCAGAAGCCGACGATGCCTATCGCGCCGACGTTCGGGTCGCTGCGCAGGTAGTCGATCGTGGCCTGCACGTCCATGTCGATGGAGGCGTCGCCGAAGCCGCCGGAGCGCAGGTCTTCGCGCATCTCCTGCAGCTTGTCGTAGGGGGCATAGCGCAGCCGGCCGGAGCGGTGGAAGAGGTCCGGCGCCGCGGCGACGTAGCCTTCGCTCGCGAACCGCTGCACGATGCCCTCGATGTTGGGGTTCACGCCGAACGCCTCCATGATGACGACGACACCCGGGTGTGTGCCACCGTCCGCCGGGCGCGACGTGGGCGTGGCCATCGGCCCGTCAGCCGTCTCGATGTCGATAACCTGCTCTGTCGTGTCCATGCGAGTACTCCTCCGTGCTCGGATGCGCTGATGAGCGCTATTCGCTTCCCTGCGCGCAAGCCGCGATTATACCGGGTGCAAGTGCCGGTCGAAGAACGCGAGCGCCTCCTCCCACGCCTCGGCGGCGCGCTCCGGGTGGTAGGCGTCGCTCTCCGGCTGGGCGAAGGCGTGGTCGGCGTCTTCCACCCACACGGCGCGGACGTGGTCCACCGTTTCCGGGAACGCGGCCCTGATCGTCTCGACGTTCGAGTACGGGTTGAAGCCGTCCAGCGCGGGGAAGAACATGAGCAGCGGGTTCGCGACGTTCCCCGCCCCGTGCACCGGCCACGGCGAGCCGGGAATCGCAGGGTCGGACTCCAGCAGGCGCGTAGGGTAGAACGCCACGGTCGCGTCCACAACGCCGCCCAGCGTCGCGCCGAGGAACGATATGCGCCCGCCGAGGCAGAACCCGGTGAGCCCGACGCGGCCGTCGCTGCCCGGACGTGTGCGCAGGAACCCGGCGAGGCGCGTGATGTCCGCGCAGTGGCCGTCGTTCGTCATGCCGGCGCGGATGCGGGGCGTGGCGTCGGGACCGCCGCCGAGTGCGGGCAGCGTCAGCAGGCGCCCCGCGCGGTGGAAGACGTCCGGCGCGGCGACGGTATAGCCGTGCCCGGCGAGCCACCTGGCCTGCTCGCGCGCCTCCACGGTCAGGCCGACGGCGTCGTGCACCATGATGATGGACGGCAGCGGTCCGGCGTCCTCCGGCTCGTAGAGGAAGACGGCCATCTCTCCCTCGTCCACCGGCAGGTCGAACTCTTCCTCGCGTATCGCCATCTCTCCACCTCCGAGGCTTACGTAGCCGTCCACCCACGCGCTCAGGGCCCTCACCCACGCGCTGAAGCGCGTTTCCCTCTCCCCCAGGAGAGGGACCAACACCTCGCCGGTGCGCCTGAGCGTGACGGGGCAGCCCGCTTACGCTACCATAGAGGAGGCGCGCCGGGGCGGGGAGGATTGCCCGCGTGCCCTCGTACCGCTGCACATGACACCCCACGCAGGATTCTGGATAGTCGTCAGCCTCATGGCGCTGGCCGAGATAGCCATCGTCGTCACTGCGCTGCGCATGCGCGTGCGGCAGGACGCTTCGCGCGGCATCCTGGGCACACGCGCCGCCGAGGTCGTCTGGACGCTGTTGCCCGTGGGGCTCATCGCCGTCCTGGCCGTCATGTCGTATGGGGTGGCATAGGCAGATGGCGGCGCAGGAAGTACGCGCGGTGGACATCCGCCGCGCCGGGTGGCTCGCTCTCGCGGCGTCCGTGCTCACGCTCGGGCTCATCGCGTACGGCTCGTGGGTGCGGGTCTCCGGCTCCGGCCTGGGGTGCCCCGACTGGCCCCTCTGCGAGGGAGTGCTCGTCCCCGAGATCGAAGGAGCGACCGCCATCGAGTTCGGCCATCGCGTCTACGCAGGCGTCACGATGCTGCTCGTGGCAGCCTCCGCCGCTTTCGCTTTCCGCGCCCGCGCGCATGACCGGCTCACCTCGCGATTGCTGGTCTGGGCGCTCGTGGCGATCCTCGTGCAGGCTGTGCTCGGGGGCATCACGGTGCTCACCGAACTGCACAGCATGGTGCGACTGGCGCACCTGACGTTCTCCCTGCTCACCCTTGCGCTTCTCACCGGAGGCGCGGCGCGAGCGCTCGACGTGCGCCTCTCGCCGCCCCCGGACGTCAGGCGATGGCGGGCGCTCGTCATCGCGGCGGCGTTCGTCGTGCTCGCCGGAGGGACGATCGTGGGCACCGGGCACAGCGCCGGATGCCCCGGCCTGCCGCTGTGCGATGCGCGCAGCGGCACGGAGGCGGCGTGGGTGCATCTCGTACACCGCGTAGCCGCGACGGCATTGTTGCTGGCGCTGCTATGGACGGCGTGGCAGGCGCGCCGCGTGGGAGGCTGGGCCTTCTGGGTGAGCGTGATCGCCGCGCTGCTGGCGGCGGCGCAGTTCACGGTGGGGGTGAGCGCGGTCTGGCTCCGGCTGCCGCAGGAGCTGCGCATCATGCACCTCGGACTGGCGGCGGCGGTCTGGTGGGCCGTCGTGGCGCAGTTCAGTTTCGCACTCCTCGGACGGACGCGCTGATGGCGTCGTTCCTCCGCCAGGTAACGGCCCTCTGCAAACCGCGAATCGTGCTGTTGCTCGTGGTCACGGGAGCGGCGGGGGCGTGGAAAGCAGCAGCGGGCTCGCCGGACGCGCTCGTGCTGCTCACAGTCGTTGTCGCGGGAGCGCTCGCCGCGGGTGGCGCCAACGCGATCAACCAGAGCCTGGACGCAGACATAGACACCGTGATGCGCCGTACGAGGGTGCGGCCGGTGCCCGCGCAGCAGATCAGCGCGCGGAACGCCGCGCTCGTCGGGGTGGCGCTGGTGGCCGCAGCCACGGCTCTCATGGCAGCGGGAGCGAACCCGCTGGCGGCAGCCCTCACCTTCGCGGCTGCGGCGGTCTACGTGCTGGTCTACACGATGCTGCTCAAGCGGCGTTCGTGGAATAACATCGTCATCGGCGGCGCCGCGGGAGCGTTCCCGCCGCTCATCGGAGCGGCAGCGGTCTCCGGCGAGTTCACGGCGCTAGGGCTCTACATGTTCGCTTTCATCTTCTTCTGGACGCCGCCCCACTTCTGGACGCTGTCCATGCTGCTGCGGGAGGACTACGCCGCCGCGAACGTGCCGATGCTGGCCGTGGTGGCTCAGCAGCGCGACACCGCCCGGCAGGTGTTGCTGTACGTGGCGTTGCTGGCCGCGATGGCCTGGCTGCCACTTGCCGCAGGCTACGGCGGGCTGACGTTCGCGCTGGTGACGACAGCGCTGAGCGCGGTCTGGCTGCGCATGTCGTGGCCCCTGCTCGGCGGCGGAGACTCCCGCGACACGCTCGCGGCGTACAAGTATTCGCTGCTCTATCTCGCGCTCGTGTTCATCACACTGGCGGTCGAGCCGATGCTGCCCTGGTACTCGTAACGGCGCAGGCTATTCCTCCGCGTTATCGTCTTCCTCTTCGACCAGGAGAGCGTCCTCGGGGTCAGCAACCCCGATCTCATCGTCATCGTCGTCCGCGTTGCCTGCCTCCTCTTCCTCCTCTTCGTCCTCTTCGGTCGAAGCGGAGGCCGTGTTAGCAGGCTCGTCGAGATCATCGTCATCGTCGTCGAGGAAAAGGTCGTCGTCATCGCCCTCGTCATCGTCGTCCAGGGAGAAGTCCACATCCACCGCGGCGTGCGGCGCGTGCCCGTTCTCGTCGTCGAAGTCGTCCATGCCGGGCACTTCACCCATGAGGCCCATGATGGCCTCGAAGTCGTCGCTGTCGCCCTCGGCGGAGGGCAGTACTTCGGGGATGCCGAGGAGGCTGCGCCCCTCCGGGGATACATCGAGGCGGGCGGGGATAAGCCGCCCGATGATGACGTTCTCCTTGAGGCCGCGCAGATAGTCCACCTCGCCGGACATCGCCGCCTCGGTGAGGACGCGGGCTGTCTCCTGGAACGACGCCTTGGCGAGAAAGCTGTCCGTGTTGAGTGACGCACGAGTCACGCCCCGGAGCTCCGGTTTGCCGGTGGCGGGCTCGCCGCCCTCAGCGATGACGCGCTCGTTCACGCTCTGGAAGCGCGCGCGGTCAATCAACTGGTTGGGGAGCAGCTCCGTGTCGCCGATGTTGTCGACGCGCACCCAGCGCAGCACCTGGCGAATGATGGTTTCGATGTGCTTGTCGTGTATCGTGACGCCCTGGTTGCGGTAGACGGTCTGCACCTGCTCCACAAAGTCGCGCTGGGTGTCTTCCACGCCAAGTATGCGCAGGATGTCGTGCGGGTCCTTGACGCCGCTGGTGAGCCGCTGGCCCGCGACGACGGCGTCGCCGGTGCGGACGAGACGCTGGTCGGTGGCATCCACATGGTGGTCGCGTACCTCGGTCTCGAACGCGTCTATCTCGATGCCGCCATCCACCAGCCGGACGGCCCCCGAGACCCGGGCAAGGAGCGCGACAGGCGCGACCGCCTCGGACGAGTCCCCGGACCCGGCGGCGTCCGCCGCGGGCTCCGCGATGGTCTCACCTGCCTTGACGTACTGTCCCTCTACGACAGCGAGCGTGTGCGTGCCGGTGATGGCGTAGCTGTCCGTGAACGGCGTGCGACTGACGACGCGTATGCAAGGCGTCATGGAGACGGGCGGCTTCAGCACATGCTCCTCGTAGCCTGATTCGGACTGCCCAACCAGGCTCCCGCCCTCATAGATGCCGCTTGAGAAACCCACACCCATGCGGTTCTGCTGGTCCTCAACCAGCTTGCCACCGTCAAAAATGAGCACTTCTCCGTCTATCTCAGCCAAACACGCTTTGCCCTTGGGCGACCGAGCCTCAAACAACTCCTCCACGCGGGGCAGACCGGACGTGATGTCCTTGCCGGCGATGCCGCCGGTGTGGAACGTCCGCATGGTGAGCTGCGTGCCCGGCTCTCCGATGGACTGTGCCGCGATGATGCCGACGGCGTCGCCGAGACGGGCGAGTCGGCGCGTTGCAGGGCTATACCCATAGCACTGCTGGCAGATGCCGCGCGGCGCCTCGCAGGTGAGCGGGCTTCGGACGCGCAACTCGGTGACGCCCGCAGCCTCGATAGCAGCGGCCTGCGGCTCCTCGATCATCTCACCGGCGTCCACGAGCACCTCGCCCGTCTCAGGGTGGGCGACGGGGTCTGCGGCGACGCGCCCGAAGATGCGCTCGCTGAGCGGCGCGATCATCACATCCTCTTCGGAGGCCTGGGCGTGGATGAGGACGCCACGGTCAGCACCGCAGTCCTCCTCCAACACGATGACTTCCTGCGCCACGTCGATGAGACGGCGCGTGAGGTAGCCGGAGTCCGCGGTGCGGAGCGCAGTGTCCGCGAGACCCTTGCGGGCGCCGTGGGTGGAGATGAAGTACTCCAGCACGCTCAGCCCCTCGCGGAAGCTGGACTTGATGGGCAGTTCGATGATTGCGCCGCCCGGGCGGCTCATCAGGCCGCGCCAAGCCGCCATCTGCTTGATCTGCGCCTCGTTGCCCCGCGCACCCGAGTGGGCCATGGCGTAGATACCGCCGAATTCCGGCAGGTGCTGCTGGATGACCTTGTCCATCTCGCCCGATATCCGCTGCCACTCGTTAATCACGCGCGTGTAGCGCTCCTGGTCGGTGATCAGCCCCATATCGTATTGCTCTTCCAACTGCTCTATCTTTTCGTTCGCCTCGTCGATGAGGGCGTCCTTCTCATCCCGCGGCACCTGGATGTCAGAGATGGCGACCGTGGTGCCAGAGACGGTGGCGTAGTGGAAGCCGATCTGCTTGATCCGGTCCAGCACGTCAGCGGTGGCCTCGTTGCTGGCGAACTCATTGCGGTTGCTGTGATAGACCTCGGAGACAAGCTTGCTGAGCGCCTTCTTGTCCATCAGCACGTCGTAGCGGCGCAGATCCTCGGGGAGCACCTCGTTGAAGATGATGCGGCCCGGGGTCGTCTCGATCCACGTGTCCCCCTCGCCGGGGGCGTGCACGGAGATCGTGGAGTGCAACTCCAATATGCCCGCGTCGTAGGCGATGAGCACGTCGTCGAAGTCGCGGTAACGCCCGCCTTCGCCCTTCGCACCAGGCTTCGTCTGCGTGAGGTAGTAGCAGCCCAGGACGATCTCGTACGTGGGCGCGACGAGCGGTTCACCGGAGCTGGGAGAGAGCATGTTGTGCGTGCTCAACATCACGTTGCGGGCTTCCTGCACCGCTTCGCGCGAGAGCGGAACGTGCACGGCCATCTGGTCGCCGTCGAAGTCGGCGTTGAAGGCGGCGCAGACGAGGGGGTGCAGCTGGATGGCACTGCCCTCGACGAGCGTGGGCATGAACGCCTGTATGCCCAGCCGGTGCAGGGTGGGCGCGCGGTTCAGCATGACGGGGCGGGTCTGGATGACCTCCTCGAGGATGTCCCAGACCTCGGGGCGGGCGCGCTCAACCATGCGCTTTGCGCTCTTGATGTTGTGCGCCATGCCCTGCATAACGAGCCGGTTCATGACGAACGGCTTGAAAAGCTCCAGCGCCATCTTCTTCGGCAGGCCGCACTCGTGGAGCCGGAGGGACGGTCCGACGACGATGACGGAACGTCCGCCGTAGTCCACGCGCTTGCCGAGCAGGTTCTGGCGGAAGCGTCCCTGCTTGCCGCGCAGCAGGTCGGAGAGGCTCTTCAGCTGGTGGTTGTGGCTGCCGACGATCGCGCGGCCCCGCCGGCCGTTGTCGATCAGGTCGTCGACGGCTTCCTGGAGCATCCGCTTCTCGTTCCGGATGATGATGGCGGGAGCGCCGAGGTCCAACAGCCTCTTCAGGCGGTTGTTCCGATTGATGACCCTGCGGTAGAGGTCGTTCAGGTCGCTCGTGGCGAACCGCCCGCCGTCCAACTGCACCATGGGGCGCAGGTCGGGCGGCAGTACCGGGAGCGCGGTCATGATCATCCACTCCGGCTTGTTGCCGCTGCTGTGGAACGCCTCGATGACCTGGATGCGCTTGACGGCCTTCTTCCGGCGCTGGCCGGAGGTCGTGCGCACCTCTTCCTTCAGGCGTTGCATCTCCTCCTGCAGGTCGAGCGAGCGCAGGATGTCGAGGATGGCCTCCGCGCCCATGCCGGCGCGGAAGACGTCGCCGTACTTGTCGGAGAGTTCGCGGTGGCGGCTCTCCGTGAGCAACATCAGGGGCTTGAGGCTCTCCACCTCACCGGTCTCTTTGGCGAGGTCCTGCCCGAGCTCGGCGATCTGTTCGTCTCGAGCGTTCACGAGCGCGGTCAACTGCTCATTCAGCGTTTTCCGCTTCGCCTCGTCTTCCTCCGATTCGGAACCTGTGAGGGACTCCAACTCGTCCTGGAGCGTGGCGATGCGCTCGTTCATCTGCTGCTCGAGGGTCTCCCGCTTCTCGTCGTGTTCGAGCTGCAGCTCCTCGGTGCGCCGCGTCTGCAGCAGGGGGTCCACTCGCGTCACGATGTACTGTGCGAAGTAGAGCACGCGTTCCAGGTTCCGGGGAGAGACGTCGAGCAGCAGACCAAGCCTGCTGGGGATGCCCTTGGCGAACCAGATGTGGGCGACGGGCGCGGCCAGCGCGATGTGCCCCATGCGCTCCCGACGCACCTTGGCGCGGGCGACTTCCACGCCGCACCGGTCGCAGATCACGCCCCGGTAGCGGATCTTCTTGTACTTGCCGCAGTAGCACTCCCAGTCCTTCGTTGGACCGAAGATGCGCTCGCAGAACAGGCCGTCCTTCTCGGGACGGAGCGTGCGGTAGTTGATGGTCTCCGGCTTGAGCACCTCGCCGTAAGACCACTGCTTGACCTGCTCCGGCGACGCGAGTGAGATCCGGATGGCGTTGAAGTCTGTCGCGTTCGGCATGTTCGCTGCTCTCCCTGCGGGTTGCTTCCCGCTGACTATCGGTGCGGTGCGCTCACGAGGCCGGGGCCGCGTGTGCTGCTAGTCCGCGTTGCTCTCGCTCTCTTCTTCGGAGGCCTTGCGGGCGTAGGCGCCGAGGTCGATGCGCACGGTGGTGGTCACGTCTCCGTCCTGCTCTTCCAAGGGCGCGAAGTCCGCTTCCCACGATGGCGCAACGGGTTCGATCGCGATCGGCGCGACCGCCTCCAGCTCTTCCTCTTCTTCCTCGCCGGTGTAGGTGAACCGTGAGGAGACGACGCCCTGGTCTTCTTCGTAGCGAAGCTCGACGGCGAGGCCGAGGCTCTGCAGCTCCTTGAGCAACACGTTGAAGGACTCCGGCACGCCGGGCTGCACGACCTCTTCCCCTTTCACGATGGCTTCATAGGTCTTCACGCGTCCGACGACGTCGTCCGACTTGACCGTGAGCATCTCCTGGAGGTTGTAGGCGGCGCTGTAGGCTTCCAGCGCCCAGACCTCCATCTCTCCGAAGCGCTGCCCGCCGAACTGCGCCTTGCCGCCCAGCGGCTGCTGTGTGATGAGGGAGTAGGGGCCGGTCGACCGGGCGTGGATCTTGTCCTCCACCAGGTGGATGAGTTTCAGCATGTAGATGTAGCCGACCGTTACCGGGTTGTCGAACGGTTCGCCGGTGCGGCCGTCGTACAGGACCGACTTTCCGAGCACGGGGGCGGCGGCGTTGAGCGCGCGCCCCACGCGGAGCGCCTCGCGGTAGAGGTCGTCGAACGACTCATCGCCGAGGTCCACCTTCGTGCCCGTTACCTCCTGGTACGTCTCCGCGAGGTCGTCCAGCCAGAGCCGGAGGCTTATCGACGAGGCGTAGTTGGAGTCCCGGTCGTTGTCGTCGAACGCGCGGTCGGCGTCGTAGCCACGCTCGGCGACCCATCCTCGTGCCCTCGCCCAGTCCGGCTCGTAGCCGTCCGAAGTGTCGAGGTCGCTGCCGAGGGCTCCGGCGCGTTCCAGCAGCCACGCGCGGGCGAGCGCGTCGCGAATGTCCGCGTCGGTCGCGCCGTCGAATACGGGCGTTGCCGCGCGGAAGCGCAGCTTGTGGGCTGCAAGCCCCAGGTGCGTCTCCAGCACCTGCCCGAGGTTCATGCGGGAAGGCACGCCGATGGGGTTGAGGATGATGTCCACGGGGGTGCCGTCCGGCAGGTAGGGCATGTCCTCAACCGGCATGATGCGGGAGACGACGCCCTTGTTGCCGTGACGCCCGGCCATCTTGTCGCCCTCGGAGAGGGTGCGGGTCTGAGCGACCCAGACGCGCACGAGCTTGTTCACGCCGGGGGAGAGGTCGTCCCCGTTCTCACGGGACATGACCCGGACGTCGATGATCTTGCCGCGTTCGCCGTGGGGAACGCGGAGGGAGGTGTCCTTCACGTCGCGCGCCTTCTCACCGAAGATGGCGCGGAGCAGCTTCTCCTCCGCTGTCAGCTCGGTCTCGCCCTTGGGCGTCACCTTGCCGACAAGGATGTCACCGGGGCCGACTTCGGCGCCGATGCGGATGATGCCTTCCTCGTCCAAGTTGTGCAGCGCGTCCTCGCCCACGCTCGGGATGTCCCGTGTGATCTCGCCCGGGCCGAGTTTCGTGTCACGGGACTCAACCTCGTAGCGCTCGATGTGGATGGACGTGAACTTGGAATCGCGCACGAGGTTCTCGGAGACGATGATGGCGTCCTCGAAGTTGTAGCCCTCCATCGCCATGAACGCGCAGAGCACGTTCTGGCCGAGTGCCAGGTCGCCCTCCTGGGTGGAGGAGCTGTCGGCGAGCGGGTTGCCCCCTGCTACGGCGTCTCCGACGGAGACGATGGCGCGCTGTGTGAGGCAGGTGCCTTGGTTGGAGCGGATGAACTTCCGCAGCACGTGGGTGTGTTCCTTGCCCTCGTCGTCTGTGATGACGACCACTTCGCCCGTTACGGAGGTGACGATACCGGAGGCCTTGGCGAGCACCATCTGCCCTGAGTCGCGCGCGATGCGCTCCTCCATGCCCGTGCAGACGAGCGGGGCATCCGGCTTGATGAGCGGAACGGCCTGCCGCTGCATGTTGGAGCCCATCAGTGCACGGTTTGCGTCGTCGTGCTCCAAGAACGGGATGAGCGCGGTGGAGACGCTGACGATCTGTATCGGCGCGACATCCATGTAGTCGACGCGCTCGGGCGGCTCCATCAGGTAGTCCTCGGACACCCGGCACTCGACGCGGTCGCCGAGCAGCTGGAACTTGTCGTCCATCGGGGAGTTGGCCTGCGCCACGACGAACTTGTCCTCTTCGTCTGCGGGCAGGTAGACGATCTCGTCAGGGTCGGCGGAGACGTAGGGATGCACTGCGATCATGCGTTCGGGAAGCGCCGCAAGCTTCTTGGCGGCGGCTGCGGAGACGACGTGGTTCGCCCGGACGATGGCCTTGCCGTCCTCGCCGGTCACTGTTTCGCTAACGGTACGGCCCTTCAGGTCGGGGTCGCTGCTGGAGATATCTTTCAGTACCTTCCGGTAGGGCGTCTCGATGAAGCCGTAGTCGTTGAGGCGCGCGTAGGTGGCGAGAGAGCCGAGCAGACCGATGTTCGGCCCTTCGGGCGTCTCGATGGGGCAGATGCGTCCGTAGTGGGAGTAGTGGACGTCGCGAACGTCGAAACCGGCGCGCTCGCGGGAGAGTCCGCCGGGGCCCAGCGCGGAGAGACGGCGCTTGTGCGTGAGCTCCGCCAGCGGGTTCGTCTGGTCCATGAACTGCGACAGCTGCGAGCCTCCGAAGAACTCGCGCACGGCGGCGACCACGGGGCGGATGTTGATGAGCGCACTGGGCGTGGCCTCGCCCTGGTCGAGGATCGTCATGCGCTCCTTGACGACGCGCTCCATGCGGAGCAAGCCGACGCGAAGCTGGTTCATGATGAGTTCGCCCACCGCCCGGACGCGCCGGTTGCCCAGATGGTCGATGTCGTCCGGGTTAGCCACACCGTTGTTGATGCGGACCATCATCCGGATCATCTCGATGATGTCGTCCTTGGTGAGCGTCCGGCTCTCCTGCGGCACGTCCTTGCCGGTGCGGCGGTTCATCTTGTAGCGCCCGACGCGGCCGAGGTCATAGCGGCGCGGGTTGAAGAAGAGGTTGTCCAGGAGCGTGCGCGCGCTTTCCGCACTGGGTGGCTCGCCGGGGCGGAGCCTGCGGTAGACCTCCATCAGCGCCTGCGCCTCGTTCTGCACCCCCGTGTCGCGCTCCAGCGTGGTGCGGATGTACGGGTGCTCCGGGTCGTCGTCCACGTCGGCGAACAGATCGAGCAGTTCCGAGTCCTCTGCGAAGCCGATGGCGCGCAGGAACGTCGTCACGGGCAGCTTGCGCTTCCGGTCGATCTTCACCGAGATGACGTCGCGCGGGCTGGTCTCGAACTCGAGCCACGCACCGCGGTAGGGGATGAGCTTGGAGAAGGAGACGTTGCGTCCGGTGCTGGGGTCCTGCACCCGGGTGAAGTAGGCGCCGGGCGAGCGCACCAGCTGGCTCACCACGACGCGCTCCGCGCCGTTGATGACGAACGTGCCCGTGGAGGTCATCATCGGGATGTCCCCGAAGAAGAGCGTCTGCTCCTTGACCTCGCCGGTCTCCTTCACTTCGAGCTCGACGGTGACGTAGAGCGGCGCCTCGTAGGTGACTTCCCGTGCGCGGCACTCCTCTTCCGAGTACCGGGGCTCGCGGAAGGAGTGCGCACCGAAGCGCAGCTCGAACCGGTTGCCGGTCACGTCCTGCACCGGGTTGATCTCGTCGAGCACTTCGCGGATGCCCTGTGTCTTGAGCGCCTCGAAGGACTCGATCTGGATGTTCACGAGGCTGGAAGGCTCCAGCACCTGGTGGGTACGTGCGTAGGACTTGACGGGATGCATCGGGGCGCGGTTGGCACGGGGCATTAACGACGTCATTGCTGGCTCGATACCTCCTCGCAGCGCATGGCCTGCGGACTCGCACAGACACGGAAAGAGGCCCAGCGGATATGCAACGCTAGACCTCGGTTAAGGCGGTTTACGGGTTTCGGGGCTTCTGATGCTCAGGCGCGGTGAACAGCATCTGACTCATTCCGGACAACACTAACACGCGCGTGGGGCTCCGTCAAGGGGCAGATGCCACCAGCCCCGCAAAGCGGGGCTCTTCGGAGCGGCCCTGCGCCACCGTGCGCTAGTTGAGCCGCTCGAATATCGTCGAGACTCCCTGTCCACCCCCGACGCACATCGTCACGAGGCCGAACTGCCCGTCCGTGCGCGTCAGTTCCTCCATGAGCTTCACCGTCATGATCGCGCCGGTCGCCCCCACCGGGTGCCCGAGCGAGATGCCGCTCCCGTTGACGTTCGTCCGCTCCCAGTCCATCTCCAACTCGCGTATCACGTAGAGCGCCTGCGCCGCGAACGCCTCGTTCAGCTCGACGAGGTCCAGGTCGGCTATCGCCATCCCGGTCTTCTCCAGCACCTTGCGCGTGGATGGCACCGGCCCTATGCCCATCACCGACGGGTCGACGCCCGACACGCCGCGGCCTACCCAGCGCAGGCGCGGCGTCAGCCCTTCGGCTTCCGCGCGTTCCCGCGACATCACCACCACCGCCGCGGCGCCGTCGTTGATGCCGGCGGAGTTGCCCGCCGTCACCGTGCCGCCCTCCTTGAAGACGGGGCGCAGCTTGGCCAGACCTTCGAGCGTCGTGTCCGCACGGGGGTGTTCGTCCTGCGTGACCGTTACGGGGTCTCCCCGCCGCTGCGGGACGCTCACCGCCGCGATCTGCGCGTCGAAGTAGCCTTCCGCCTGCGCGTGGACGGCGCGCTGGTGGCTGTCGACAGCCATCTCGTCCTGCGCCTCCCTACTCACCTCGAACCGCGTCGCGACGTTCTCCGCGGTGACGCCCATGTGGTAGTCGTAGATGGGGCAGGTGAGGCCCAGTGTGAGGCCGTCCGTGACGCTGTAATCGCCCATCCGCGGGCCCTCGAAACGGACGCCCTTCATGAGGTACGGCACACGGCTCATGCTGTCCGCGCCTCCGGCGACGACCACCTCCGACTCGCCGGTGGCGATGGCCTGCACGGCGAGGTTGATCGCCTCGAGCCCGGACGAGCACGCCCGGTTCACGGTCATCGCCGGGATGTGGTCCGGCAGCCCGGCCTTCAGCATCGCGCGGCGGGCGGTGTAGCCCGTCTCGTCTGCCTGGAGCACGTTGCCCATGATGACCTCGTCGACGTCCTCCGGGCTGATGCCCGCGCGCTCGACGGCTGCCTTGATGGCGACGGCACCGAGGTCCGAGGCCAGCAGGTCCTTGAATGCGCCTCCGAACCGCCCAACGGGCGTCCGGGCACCGCTTACGATGACCACGTCCTGCATGAGTTCGCTCTCCCGCTCGTACTTGGGCGGATTGTCCGTGTGCCCTTCTGTGCGTGTCAAATCGCGGACGAGCGCTAGTAGCGGACCAGCGCCACTACGTGGTGGCCCGGCAGCCGCGCCCGCCCGTTCAGCGCTGTCAGTTCGATGAGCGTGAGGATGCCCGCGACGTTCGCTCCCGCCTGCTGCACGAGTTCCACCGCCGCCGCCATCGTTCCCCCGGTCGCGAGGACATCGTCCACTATCAGCACGTTGTCGCCGGGCTGCAGGCCGTCCTGGTGCAGCTCTATGGCGGCGTCGCCGTACTCCAGTTCATACTGGGCGGAGAACGTCTCGTGCGGCAGCTTCCCCGCCTTCCGCATGGGAACGAACCCCGCGCCCAGTTCGACCGCCAGCGGCGCACCGATGACGAACCCCCGCGCCTCTATCGCCGCGACGCGGTCGATGCGCTGTTCCCGGAACGGCGCGGCGAGGTCCTGCACCACCGCGCGCAGCGCCTCACCGTCGCCCAGCAGCGGCGTGATGTCGCGGAAGAGGATCCCAGGCTGCGGGAAGTCGGGTATCGCCCGGATGAGGCTTGCGTAGTCTGCTGTCATGGGTCACTCCTGTCCGGGGCAGACCTTTGCATATTGCTGACGGAGGCGCAATCGGCGGCACCCTCACCCATCTCACCCGCATGAGCGCCCACGAGTGTCCCTGTGCTACAATCGCTCAACGCCCCGGCGTAGCCGTGGGGAACGTCGAGCCCCGCGGACATCTCTCAGACCGACAGAAAGGCAGGTCCCATGGTACAGATACAGTCCGACGCGCCTCGTGAGGTTGCGCCTCAGGGGGACGAGTCACTCAGCATGCGAGCGCTGCTTGAGGCAGGCGTCCACTTCGGTCATCAGACGCACAGGTGGAACCCCCGGATGCGGCGCTTCATTTTTGCCCAGCGGAACGGGATCCACATCGTTGACCTTCAGCAGACGATGGAACTGCTGGAGCAGGCGTGTGCGTTCGCAACGGAGGTTGCCGCCACAGGCAAGCGCATCCTCATGGTGGGAACGAAGAAACAGGCGCAGGAATCCGTCAAGGAAGAGGCTATCCGCGCGGGGCAGTACTACATCAACCAGCGCTGGCTCGGCGGCACCATCACCAACTTCGCCACCATCCAGACGCGTATCGACCACCTGGTGAACCTGGAAGAGCGCAAGGCCCGCGGCGAGTTCAACCGCCTCCTCAAGAAGGAAGCCCTGAAGCTCGACGCCTCCATCGAGAAGCTGAACCGCTACCTCGGCGGCATCAAGGACATGACCGCGCTCCCCGGCGCGCTCTTCATCGTGGACGTGGGCCGTGAGAACATCGCCGTCGCTGAGGCGCAGCGGGCTGGCATCCCCATCATCGCCCTCGTCGACACCGACTGCGACCCCACGGGCATCGACTGGCCCATCCCCGGCAACGACGACGCCATACGCTCCATCCGCCTCGTCTCCGGCCACATCGCGCGCTCCGCGCAGGCCGGCCACAATGAGTGGCTCGCGTCGCGCGGCGGGTTCAGCCAGGTCGAGGACGAACCGATCGAACCGGAAGAAGTCCTCGAAGGAGACGAGGAGACCGTCTCCGAAGGCGACTCCCCCGTTTCCGAGGATGACATCCCGCCTGCGGACGTGACGCAGACTGAGCAGGCTGAAGAGGAAGAGTAACCCACTCCGTAGAGAAGCGAGGTAACCAGTGCAGGTTTCCACCGAGATGATCCGCACGCTCCGCGAGCGCACCGGGGCAGGCATCATGGACTCCAAGCGTGCGCTCGAAGCGGCAGACGGCGACGTCGATCAGGCGGAGCAGGCCCTGCGCGAGAAGGGTCTGGCCAAGGCGGCCTCCAAGTCCGACCGCGCCACTGCCGAGGGCGTTATCGACTCCTACATCCACGCGGGCAGCCGCATCGGCGCGATGGTCGAACTCAACTGCGAGACCGATTTTGTGGGCAGGACGCCGGAGTTCCGCGAACTCGCCCACAACATCGCCATGCAGGTTGCCGCGATGGCCCCCCTCTACCTGGACGAGGAAGACCTTCCAGAGGATGAAGAGGGCAGGCCGGAAGAGGTCTGCCTCCTCAAGCAGTCCTTCATCAAAGACCCGGGCAAGACGATCGGCGACCTGATCATGGACGTGCGAGCCAAGGTGGGGGAGAACATCCGGGTCGGGCGGTTCGCGCGGTTCGGGCTCGGGCAGTAGCACAGGAGCCGTGCCCATGGCCGGACGTTCCACATACCAGCGGGTGGTGCTCAAACTGAGCGGTGAATCGCTGCGTGGACGCTCGCCCGATGGCATCGACTGGTCCGTCCTGGCCTACCTCGCCGGTGAAGTGAAGCAGGCCATCGAACTCGGCGTCGAGCTCTCGCTGGTTATCGGTGGCGGGAACATCTGGCGCGGCGCGGCGGCGGAGCGCCAGGGCATGGACCGGGCGACGGCGGACTACGCAGGCATGCTCGCAACGCTCATCAACGCGCTCGCCATGCAGGATGCGCTGGAGCGCGCCGGCGTGACGACGCGCACCCAGTCCGCGCTGGAGATACGCACCGTTGCGGAGCCGTACATCTACCGCCGCGCTCTCCGTCACCTGGAGAAGGGTCGGGTGGTCATCTTTGCGGCGGGCACAGGCAGCCCCTACATGACCACCGACACCACGGCCGCCCTGCGCTCCGTCGAGATGAGCGCCGACCTGCTCCTGATGGCCAAGAACAACGTGGACGGCGTCTACGACGCGGACCCCAGCGTTGAGCCGAACGCGCGGAAGTTCGAGCACGTGAGCTACATAGAGATCCTGAACCGCCAGCTGGAGGTGATGGACTACACGGCGCTCTCACTCTGCATGGAGAACGACTTGCCGATACGCGTGTTCGACGTGTTCAATCAGGGCTCCATCCAGCGCATCCTTGCCGGCGAGCACGTCGGCACGCTGGTGAGCGCGCAGCCGGTTACCGTCTGACCGGCAGGACGATCGGAGAGGCTCGCACATGGCTGACGACAACGAAGAGGTGCAACTCATCTTGGAGGACGCGGCGGAACGGATGGACAAGTCCGTCGAGGTCCTTCGCCACGAGGCCGACACCATCCGCACGGGACGCGCCAACGCCGCTATGCTCGATTCCGTCCGGGTCGAGCTGTATGGCACGGCCATGCCCCTCAACCAGGTCGCGACCATCAACGCGCCCGACCCGCGCCTGCTCGTCGTGCAGCCTTTCGACCGCTCGACGCTCAGCGCCATCGAGAAGGAACTGATGCGCGCCGACCTCGGCATGACGCCCAGTAACGACGGCACGGTGATCCGCCTGCCCATCCCCATGATGACCCAGGAGCGCCGGCAGGAGATGGTCAAGCGCCTGCACCGCTTCAGAGAGGAAGCGCACGTGGCCATCCGCAACGTCCGCCGCGACGCGCTCGAGCACCTGCGCGGGCTCGAGAAGAACAAGGAGATATCCCAGGACGAGCTCCGCCGCGATCAGGACCAGCTCCAGAAGACCACGGATGAGCACATCGCCAGGGCGGACGAGGTCAGCAGCAAGAAGGAAGCCGAGTTGATGGAGGTCTAGGCCGCTTATGACGCGTGCCGTACCTGAGAGGAGCGCATCGCTTCACGCAGACCCCGGCGCCCCCAGGCATATCGCCATCATCATGGACGGTAACGGCCGGTGGGCGAACGAGCGGGGGTTGCCGCGCCTCGCCGGTCACCGGGCGGGCGCCGACAATCTCCAACGTGTCCTCCAGACGCTCGACTCTGCTGGCGTCGAGTTCGTGACGCTCTTCGCCTTCTCCACCGAGAACTGGAACCGGCCCACCTCCGAGGTCAACGGCCTCCTCGACCTCATGCAGTCCGTCATCGGCGAGTGCGTGGACGAACTGCACAAGCGCAACGTCCGCATCCGCCACCTCGGGGAGCTCGACCAGATACCCACCAGCCTCGCCGACGCCACTCGCGAGGCGGTGAAGCGCACCGCGGGCAACACCGGCATGAACCTCTGCGTCGCCTTCGACTACGGCGGACGCACGGAGATGCTCCGCGCCGTACGCCGCATCGTCGCCTCCGGCGTCGCCCCGCACGACATCACTGAGGACCTCATCCGCGAGAACCTCTACCTGCCCGAGGTGCCCGATCCCGACCTCATCATCCGTACCGCCGGGGAGCAGCGCCTGAGCAACTTCCTTATCTGGCAGGCCGCCTACAGCGAGTACTATCAGACGCCCGCTTACTGGCCAGACTTCGACGACGTGGAAGTGGAGCGCGCGCTCAACGAGTACAAGCGCCGCCGCCGCCGGTTCGGCGCTCTGCCCGAAGAGGACTGATGAGCGCCCGCCCGCGGAGCGAACTGCGCCTCCGCGTCGCCAGCGCGGCAGTCGGACTCCCGCTCCTCTTCCTCGTGCTCTGGGCCGGGGGACTCATATTCGCAGCGGTCGCCGTTGTCGCGGCGCTGATCGCGCTCCGCGAGATGCTCGACCTGCTGCGCCGCGCCCGGACGATACGCGGAGGAGGTCCCGTTGTCCTCGACGGCGTGCGTATCCTTGCGGGCGTCGCCTACATCGCCCTGCCGTTCGCGGCGCTCATCGCTCTGCGCCTCGACGATGCCGGTCTGCAGTGGACGGCGCTGGCGTTCCTCGTGACGTTCGCGACCGATACCAGTGCCTATGCCGTCGGCAGGGCGGTAGGTCGCCGGAAACTCGCGCCGTCCATCTCGCCGGGCAAGACATGGGAGGGCGCTGCCGGCGGGCTGGTCGGCGCTGCAGCCGCTACAGCCGTGCTCGTCGTCCTGCTCGGTGGCATCGAGAGCCGCCTCCTCCCCGCGGTCGCACTGGGGCTGGGCGTAGGCGTCGTCGCGCAGGCGGGCGACCTGCTCGAATCGAAGGTCAAACGCCTGGCGGATGCGAAGGACTCCGGACGCCTCATCCCCGGCCACGGCGGCCTGTTGGACCGGCTGGACAGCCTGTTGCCCGTGTTCCCCCTCGTCTACGTCGCCGCGCAGGTCTGGTGAAGCGCATGAATGAGCGACGTGTGTTCCTGGGCGTGCTGACGCTCCTGCTGCTGGCAGGGACCCTGGCGTGTGGGGAGGAGACTCCGTCGGGGCAGAAGGCCTTCGACGCCAACTGCGCGACCTGCCACGGCACGGGAGCATCGGGCACGGAGAGCGGCCCTCCGCTCGTCCATGGTTACTACGTGCCGTGGCACCACGACGACCACTCGATACGCCGCGCCGTGCGCAACGGCGTTCCCCAGCATCACTGGTTCTTTGGCGACATGCCGCCTATAGTGGGGGTGTCTGACGAAGAGTTGGAGCAGATCATCCTGTACATCCGCGAGCAGCAGCGCGCAGGTGGCATCTACTGAAGGCGGACGGCAGGCCAGGCCATGAAGAACATCGTCGTACTCGGCTCGACCGGCTCCATCGGCACGCAGACGCTGGACGTGGTGCGTGCACTGCCGGGCGACTTCCGCGTCGCCGGACTGTCGGCTGGGCGCAACCTCGGCCTGCTCGCCGAACAGATCGCTGAGTTCAAACCGCGCATGGTCTGGTGCGAGGAAGGACGCGACAGCGTCGGCGGCGATGGCGCCTCCCTCGTGCCGCCCGAGGAGATGGTCACCGAGTCCGACGTCGACCTCGTGATGGTTGCAACGACGGGCCGCGCGGGTCTCGTACCCACGCTGAACGCGCTCCGCGCGGGGAAGGCCGTCGCGCTCTCCAACAAGGAGGTCGTCGTCATGGCGGGCGAGCTCGTCACCCGCGCCGCCGCGAAGCATAGTGCGCCGCTCCTGCCCGTCGACAGCGAGCCGTCCGCCATCTGGCAGTGCATGCGCGGCGAGGACGAGCCGGTGCGCAGGCTCATCATCACTGCCTCCGGCGGCCCCTTCCGCACGCGTCCGCTGGACGAGATTGCCGGCGTTACCCCCACCGAGGCGCTCGCGCATCCCACCTGGGTCATGGGGCGCAAGATCACCATCGACTCCTCCACCTTGATGAACAAGGGGTTCGAGGTCATCGAGAGCCGCTGGCTGTTCGACATCCCGTTCGACCAGATAGACGTCGTCGTCCACCCGCAAAGCGTCATCCACTCCATGATCGAGTGCGCGGACGGCTCGGTGAAGGCGCAGATGGGCCCGCCGGACATGCGGCTCCCCATCCAGGCTGCGCTTGCTTACCCTGCCCGCCTCGACAACGGCAACCTGCCGCGCTACGACCCGCTCGCGTGGCCGTCGCTCACGTTCGAACCGCTGGACCCCGCGCGCTACCCCTGCTTCGCGACGGCGGTCGCGGCGGGGCGCAGGGAGCAGACCTACCCGGCTGTGCTCAGCGCCGCCGACGAGGAGGCCGTGCACTACTTCCTCGACGGTCGGATCGGGTTCGGCGACATCCACCGCATCGTACAGAGCGTGCTCGACAGGCACGAGTCGTTCGACGCCTCCACCCCCGAAGCCGTGCTCGAGGCCGACGCCTGGGCGCGCCGCGAGGCCGCGGCAGCGGCGGGCGTTGGCTGACGCTCCGTCGCGGCCAACGCCATGACCGTCGTTCTTTTCCTCATCGTTCTCGGTTCCCTCATCATCGTGCACGAACTGGGGCACTTCTTCGCCGCGAGACTCGCCCGCGTGCAGGTGCTCGAATTCGGCGTCGGCATGCCCCCGCGCGCATTCGGTTTCACACGCGGCGGCACCACCTACTCGCTCAACTTCCTCCCCTTCGGCGGGTTCGTGCGGATGCTCGGCGAGGAGGACCCCACAGCGCCCGCCAGCTTCGCGGGCAAGAGCGCCCGGCAGCGGCTGTTCATCCTCGGCGCAGGCTCCGCGATGAACGCCGTGCTCCCCGTGCTCCTGCTCACCGTCGTCTTCATGACCCCGCAGCCGGTGCCCGTGACCGACGTGACCGTGCTCAGCGTCGCGCCGGGATCGCCGGCCGAGCAGGCGGGCGTGGAGGCGGGAGACCTCATCCGTGAGGCCGACGGCAGGCGCATCGACAACTCGTCGGACCTCCTCGTGGCCATCAACCTCCGGCTGGGCGCCGACACGGCATGGACGGTCGAGCGTCGCGGTCGGCTCGTTGCGCTGCGTATCCTGGAGGTGCGCGTCGACCCGCCGGAAGGCCAGGGCTCCGTCGGCATCTTCCTCACCGACGCCCGGCTCACCGTCGCGTCGGTCGCCTCCGGTTCGACGGCTGCACAGAGCGGCCTGCTCCCCGGCGACCTGCTCCTGTCCGTGGAGGAGCGTCGTGTGCTGAACCCGGATAGCCCGCAGACCGCCCTCGCCGCCACGGTCCAGGCGTCACCCGGCGAGCCAGTGCCGGTGGAAGTGCTGCGACGTGGAAACATAGTGACGCTGGAACTGCCGCCGGACGAGGATGCGCTGGACGGCCTGGCCGTCGATGTCTACCCGGAGGCGACGCGCTCCATGGGCCCGCTCGCCGCGTTCCGCGCGAGCTTCGTCCAGATCGGCGAGATACTCCTGCTCTTCCGCAACGAGGTCTCGCGCTGGATAGCGGGCTCGTCCTCCATCCAGGTCGCCGGGCCTATCGGCATCGCGCAGATGACGGGCGACGTGGCCGAGTCCGGCATCAGCCCGCTCATCCTCTGGACGGCGCTCCTCTCCATCAACCTCGCCATCATCAACCTCATCCCGTTCCCCGCGCTGGACGGCGGGCGCATAGCGTTCGTGCTGGTGGAGATCGCGCGCGGCGGACGCCGCCTCGCGCCGGAGAAGGAGCGCTTCGTCCACGCCGCCGGGTTCGCTATGCTCATCGCGGCGATCGTCATGATCTCCGTGAACGACATCCAGCGCCTGTTCGCATAAGGCCGCCTGCAGCGCGTGCGACATGACGCGACGGCAACGCGACGAGCATCAGACGATCTCCAACACCGTTACGACAGTACGCGACAGCCATGCGACAGGTCCTTCACTCCTGGGGAGAAGACCGCCAGGAGTGGAACGGCAATCGTTTTCGGAAATTGTGTCGCAAAGTGTCGCTTTTGCTGGCGGGAGGGCCTTCGCGGCTCAGCCCCGCCAAGCGCCAGCGTACCGCACGTACAGGCGTTCGTGTAAGTGGCGGGTGTCACATATCGGGCGGGTGTATGATTATTGCAGCAACCTGAGGGGAGCCGAGCATGGCACGCCGCGTAACCAAGCCGATATGGGTGGGAGACGTCAAGGTAGGCGGGGACGCTCCGGTCAGCGTCCAGTCCATGACCAAGACCGACACCCGCGACGTCGAGGCAACGGTGGCTCAGATACACGGCCTCGAAGAGGTCGGCTGCGAGATCATCCGCTGCGCCGTGCCGGACATGGAGGCCGCGCAGGCGCTCGGCGCCATCAAGCGGCAGGTCTCCATCCCCGTCGTCGCAGACATCCACTTCCACTACCAGCTGGCGCTCGAAGCGCTCAACCAGGGCGTTGACTGCCTGCGGCTGAACCCCGGCAACATCCGCGACGCCGATAAGGTCCGCACGGTCGTACGCGAGGCGAAGGCGCGCCAGACCCCCATCCGCATCGGCGTCAACTTCGGCAGCCTGCCGCCGGTCGGCGCGATAGGCGTCACGCGAGGCCAGCACCGCCACGCCGACGGCGTCAACCGCCTCGTGAAAGGCTCGTCGGCCTCCGGCGAGGGCGAGGAGGTCTCCGTCGTCGACCACATGGTCGCGACCGGCCTCTGGGAGATACAGCTGCTCGAAGACCTCGACTTCGACCTCATCAAGATCTCGCTCAAGGCCTACGACATAGACACCACCGTCGAGGCGTACCGGAAGCTCGCGAAGATGGTGCCGTACCCCTTCCACCTCGGCATCACGGAGGCCGGCACTGCGCGCTCCGGCTCCATACGCAGCGCCATCGGTCTCGGAACGCTCCTCTACGACGGCATCGGCGACACGATCCGCGTCTCGCTCAGCGACGACTCGCGCGAGGAGGTCGAGGTCGGCTACGAGATACTGAAGGCGCTCGACCTTCGCAAGAAGGGCGTCCAGATGGTCGCCTGCCCCTCCTGCGGGCGCGCCGACGTGGACATCCGCAAGCTCGCCAACACCGTCGACGAGATGCTCAAAGGCATGGACACCTCGGTGAAGGTCGCCGTGATGGGCTGTGAGGTGAACGGCCCCGGCGAGGCGAAGGACGCCGACGTCGGTATCGCCGCAGGGAACGGGCGCGCCATCATCTTCCGCAAGGGTCAGAAGGCGCGCATCGTAGAGGAAGCCGACATGCTCAGCGCGCTCCTCGAAGAGGTCGAGACCGTCGCCGCGGCGATGGCTGAGTAGCCTTCGCCTCTACTCCCCCGTGTTACCCCACTTGTCGTAGAACGTCACCTCTGACACCGGCTTGCGACGGCTGCCGCCCAGGTGGTCCGGTGGCGCCGGATAGCCCATCGGAGTCATCGCCATCATTGCCCAGTCGTCCGGCACGCCCAGCAGCGACGCCACGTCCTCGTAGCAGTGCTGCCAGATCGTCGTGAGGCGCGTGCCGATGCCGTGCGCTGCCGCGGCGAGCATGAGGTTCTGCCCTGCCGGGTAGATCGATGCCCCCCTGTAGGACTCGCTGCCGCGTACCTGCCACAGCTCCACGCATATCATCACCAGCACGGGCACGTCTTCCATGCCCACGCTGAAGTGGACGGGCCCGTCCCCCGCTTCCCTCGTCGGCGCTGACCCTGTCATGCGGCGCTGCGCCTCCCGGTACAGCTCACCCATCCGGCGCTTCACCTCGCGGTCGCGCATCACGATGAACCGCCATGGCTGGCGGTTGCTCCCACTCGGCGCCCGCGTCGCCGCCTCCAGGATGTGGTTCAGGACGTCGTCCGGTATCGGGTCGGGCTTGTAGTAGGCGGTGCCCCGCTGGCTGCGGACGACCTCGAAGAAATCCGGCATGGTGAGCCTCCAGTGCGTGCTACAGTTGCGCGGATTCTACCCTGCCGGCCAGGCGCAGGAGCGCAGTGGGCCCCATCGTCGCCATACTCATCCGCCTCGCCGTGCCGGTCGCAATCATCAGGTGGCCGTTCGGCGGCATGATTGCCGCCATCGTCGCCGACGCTATGGACGTCGTCATCATCGGCCTGATCGGCGTGGGCGATTTCTCCAACTACACGTCGGCCGACAAGCTGCTCGACACCTACATGCTCGCGTTCGCCGCCGCGATATCGCTGCAGTGGGAGAATCGCCTCGCCCGCTTCACGAGCCTCGCGCTCTTCTGCTACCGCGTCGCCGGAGTGGTCGTCCTGGAGGTCACGAGCGCCCGCTGGGTGCTGTTCGTCTTCCCCAACCTGTTCGAGCTCTTCTTCCTGTACCACCTGGCGACGGCGGGCAGGTTCCGCCGCTTCGGGGTGAACGGCTACTGTAGCCTCACCCTAGTGCTGCTCCTGTTGCTCGCGGTAAAGATGCCGCAGGAGTACGTGCTGCACGTGCTGGAGTTCGGTCCGTGGCAGTGGTTCCACATGGACGTGCTGGGCATCGGCTCAACGATTTGACTACATGGACGATGGAGATGACGGGCGTATCTTCACGACGTACGTACTTGCCATCTTGTCATGCAGTGCCTGCTGTTCCTTGTCCCACAGAGGCCAGAGGTAGTTGACCACGAATAGTAACCCACCGGTCAGACCGCCGATGGTTCCTATGATGATCCCCTTTACTACGATACCCCGTACGAGAAAGTTATAGGCCCAGGTAACGGAGTTGCCGTCAACCCGTATAACCTGAGTCCCCATTGCCCGCTTCCCGACGCTTTGTCCATTGCTGTATGTCATGGCTACCACGACCAGAATCACCAGCGACAGAACCAACCCGAGCATCAGTGCGAAGGCAATTACCCATCCGTTGCCCGCCACCATACCTATGACCAAGCCTACGGTGAACGGCATGACGATAAGAGACCAAGCTACGTCGTCGATGATTTCCGCTATGAAGCGAGAGAGCCAGTCGGCCTTCTCAGGTATTGCAGTCGTGCTGTTGCTTTCCATGTACGTGCGTTCTTGACCAACCAGGTCGCTTATAGCCTAGCGCATGGTTCGGGGAGAGGGTTGTCGATAGAGTAGAAGGCTTCATCAACTGGTGGCGCGTTCATATGCGATGGACGTGCCACCAGTTCTGCTAAGCGTCTTGTCAGACTACCTACCGTGCCTTCACCACGAATGTCGCGGCTATCTTGTCGTGCCAGCCTTGCGCTTGCGCATCGAAGATGATCCAGATGTACCCAATGTAGATTATCAGTCCTGATATCAGCTTTCCGATGACTTCACGCATCAGCACAGTGCCGATTCCAGGCTTGTTCCCGTTGGCGTCGACTACCTTGATGCCCATGAGCATCTTGCCGAGCGTTGCGCCGGTCATTGCAGTCAACACGATGTAGTAGAGAGGCCACATCAAGTAGATGAGAAGCAGGAACGGTAAGGAGGCGGCTCCCTCCTCGGTAGCCAGTGCGGCCCCGACCCCCACCACGAAAAGCACACCGGCGATTACGAACAGGACGACGTAGTCAATGATGGCGGCCACCAGCCTAATCCCAGGGACTGCGTTCTCCATGGCGCGGCTCCTTTCGACCGAACGAGTCGCGCGGAGCGTAGCACAGGGCTAAGCGGACATGTCACCCCTGAGATGTGCGCGGTTTAAGCGAGAAACGCCCCGTTGTGGGGGCTTGGATAGGAAGGTTGGGAGCGGGGCTAGGACTGGAACCCGTACCTTAGGGCTATGAGCAGATGGAGCGCCGTTCATGACCGGCACGCATTCGGCGATGGATGACCCTAGCCCTACCAGACGAGTGCTATCGGTGACCTACCTAACCCTCACTATCGCGCCTTCACCACGAACGTTCCTCCGATCTTGTCGTGCCAGCCCTGTCGCTCGTCGTCGAACAGTATCCAGATGTAACCCAGGAACAGGACGAAGGCTGAGACTATCTTTCCGATGGTCTCCCTGATGAGCACTCTGAAGAACCCCGCCTTCTGGCCGCTTTCCTCTACCACCCTTATCCCGAGCGCCATCTTCCCAAGCGTGGCCCCGAACCCGGCGGTAAGCAGGATGTAGTAGCCAAAGGCGATGACGGCTTCCAGGACTTGGTCTGTGACGCTTGGCTCGCCCAGGTCGATGACGCCGATCGCACCCAGGACGGCGATACCCACGCCGACGATGACCCCGTCGACCAGCGCGGCGAGGAAACGGTGCAGGCGGTCTGCGTACTCCATGCGCGGCTCCTTTCGACCGGAACGGGTCAGTGGGAGCGTAGCACAGGGCTGAACGGACGTGTCATCCTGAAGATGTACGCGATTTAAGCAGGAAACGCCCCGCAGCGGGGCGCTCGAACAGGAAGGTTGGTAGCGGGGCCAGGACTCGAACCTGGGACCTTCGGGTTATGAGCCCGACGAGCTGCCACTGCTCCACCCCGCACCGAAGACGCCTGAATGGATGGGAGAAAGGCGTAGCCTTTGCGCGCTAGCAAGGGAAATCGAACGAGCAGAGGAGCAGGAGCGTATATGGTCAAGTCCTCGGCCGATTAGTACCGCTCGGCTGAACGCATTGCTGCGCTTACACCCGCGGCCTATCGAGCAGATAGTCTCTCTGCGGCCTTACCCCCTCTCGGGGTGGGAAGTCTCATCTTGGGGCCGGCTTCGCACTTAGATGCTTTCAGCGCTTATCCGTTCCGTACATAGCTACCCGGCAGTGCCCCTGGCGGGACAACCGGAACACCAGAGGTACGTCCTTCCCGGTCCTCTCGTACTAGGGAAAGCTCCCCTCAAACTTCCTGCGCCCACAGCGGATAGAGACCGACCTGTCTCACGACGGTCTGAACCCAGCTCACGTGCCGCTTTAACCGGCGAACAGCCGGACCCTTGGGACCTTCTTCAGCCCCAGGATGCGACGAGCCGACATCGAGGTGCCAAACCTTGCCGTCGATATGAACTCTTGGGCAAGATAAGCCTGTTATCCCCGGGGTAGCTTTTGTCCGATAAGCCACGGCCCTTCCACACGGGACCGTAGGATCACTTTGGCCGACTTTCGTCCCTGCTTGGCTTGTTGGCCTCGCAGTCAAGCCCCCTTCTACCAATGCGCTCTGCGGGTGATTTCCATCCACCCTGAGGGGACCTTTGCACGCCTCCGTTACCTTTTAGGAGGCGACCGCCCCAGTCAAACTGCCTGCCAGACACGGTCCCCCTGCTTGTTCAGGGGTTAGATCCAAAAACAGGGAAGAGTGGTATTTCAACGACGGCTCCACCCGAACTGGCGTCCTGGCTTCATAGCCTCCCACCTATCCTACACAACCGTATCCTCGGATCAATGTCAGGTTGCAGTAAAGCTCCACGGGGTCTTTTTGTCCTGCTGCGGGTAACGAGCATCTTCACTCGTACTTCAATTTCACCGAGACCATCCTTGAGACAGCGCCCCAGTTGTTACGCCTTTCCTGCGGGTCAGAACTTACCTGACAAGGGATTTCGGTACCTTAGGACCGTTATAGTTACGGCCGCCGTTCACCGGGGCTTCGATTTGCAGCTCTCACCGCGCCTCTTGACCTTCCGGCACTGGGCAGGCGTCAGCCCCTATACGTCGTCTTGCGACTTGAGCAGGGACCTGTGTTTTTGTTAAACAGTCACCAGGGCCTCTTCGCTGCGACCCCGAAGGTGCTCCATCCGCTCGGGATTTCACCCTCCAGGGCACTCCTTCTCCCAAAGTTACGGAGTCAGATTGCCGAGTTCCTTAAGGATGGTTCTCTCGTCCGCCTCGGTACGCTTATACCAGTCCACCAGTGTCGGTTTGCGGTACGGACACCTATGACTCTAGCTACGAAGCTTTTCTTGCCGGTGTAGCCTCAACAGACTTCCCCAGGGCCAGGCCCTGAAGTTGCTTCACCCCTCAGCTCAAACCCCGCGGCGGATTTTCCTACCGCGGGCTCACCTACAGGCTCAGACGCACCATGTCCAATAGGCACGCTCTGCCTAGCTTCCCGTGTCCCTCCTTAGCCTTAAAACGATCCATAGGTGGCGCTGGAATATTGACCAGCTCTCCATCGCCTACGCCTTGCGGCCTCGGCTTAGGCCCGGCTAACCCTACGACGAACGACGTTGCGTAGGAAACCTTGGACTTTCGGCGGATGCGGTTCTCACGCATCTTTACGCTACTCATGCCGGCATTCGCACTTCTCTGCGCTCCACCTGCCCTCACAGGCAGACTTCTGTGCACAGAGAACGCTCCCCTACCCCTCCGCCTTACGGCAGAAGCCACGACTTCGGCAACAGGCTTAAGCCCCGATAAATTGTCGGCGCACGGTCCCTTGACCAGTGAGCTATTACGCACTCTTTAAAGGGTGGCTGCTTCTAAGCCAACCTCCTGGTTGTCTAAGCGACCATACTTCCTTTGACACTGAGCCTGTATTTAGGGGCCTTAGTCGGTGGTCTGGGCTGTTTCCCTCTCGACCATGGAGCTTATCCCCCACGGTCTCACTCCTCAGGCATGGATGGAACGGCATTCGAAGTTTGATTGGGTTTGGTAGGCTCACACCCCCTAGCCCATTCAGAGCCCTACCTCCGTCCCTCTTCCTGAAGGCTGCACCTCAATGCATTTCGGGGAGAACCAGCTATCTCCGGGTTCGGTTGGCATTTCACCTCTACCCACAGCTCATCCCAACACTTTGCAACGTATACGGGTTCGGGCCTCCACCTCGAGACTATCGAGGCTTCACCCTGGCCATGGGTAGCTCACCCGGTTTCGGGTCTACCCCGTGCGACTGCTTCGCCCTATTCAGACTCGCTTTCGCTGCGGCTCCGGGACGTCTGCATCCCTTAACCTCGCCACACAGGAGTAACTCGCCGGCTCATTCTTCAATAGGCACGCCGTCACCCGTCCGAAAACGGGCTCCGACCGCTTGTAGGCCCACGGTTTCAGGTCTATTTCACTCCCCTTCTGGGGTTCTTTTCACCTTTCCCTCACGGTACTTGTGCGCTATCGGTCGTCAAGGGTATTTAGCCTTGGAGGGTGGTCCCCCCGGCTTCCCACGGGATTCCACGTGTCCCGTGGTACTCACGAACGCATCCGGAGTCCATAGCCTTTCGCCTACGGGGCTATCACCCGCTATGGCGGTCCTTTCCAGGCTCCTTCGGCTAGACCATGGATTGCTCACTCCGTGCACTATCTGGGGTTCGTGCTGACACGCCGTACAACCCCGCTGACGTATAGGCCCCCAGGCCACTAAACAACAACGGTTTAGGCTGTTCCCGTTTCGCTCACCACTACTCAGGGAATCGCGGTTGCTTTCTTTTCCTCAGGGTAATGAGATGTTTCAGTTCCCCTGCTTACCCCCCTCAGCCTATGTGTTCAGCTGAGGATGTCCCGGCTTCACCGAGACCGGTTCCCCGATTCGGGAATCCCCGGCTAAGCTTGCTTGGCAGCTACCCGAGGCTTATCGCAGCCGTGCTACGCCCTTCATCGGCCCTTGACGCCAAGGCATCCTCCGTGGGCCCTTAATAACTTGACCTCACGCTCGGTTCGCAGTCGCTGCGAACCTTCCTTGGCTCGTACTCGCTCGATATTCCCTTGTTAACGTGCAAAGGCGGTGGCACCTTGGCGCGCCACCGCCTTTCGGTAGCAATGCAACGCCGGATCGGTCCTACGTGCTCACTGGCACTGCCATTACGAAGAAGTCCTCATGTGGCTACGTAAGCCTCCCCAGATGCGGTCTAGTGAGTATATGCAGCCCCCTCAGCCGGTGTCAACCACACCGGACACCCTCTTCCGCCCTCGACCCCACCCCTGCGCGCTTGACCCCCGCGCCCCGTCTGTGATATGCGTAACAATCGCCCCACTGGCGCGGGGATACGCAACGAACGTGACGACACCTACCGCTCATCCACAGAAGCTCGCAGCGACCCTCCGGCGGCTCCTCTTCTTCGCACTTGCCGCCGTGGCGCTTGTCGCCGTCCTCGCTTCCTGCGACACCCCGCTCACCACGTTCGAGCCCCGCTCCGACGCCACCCAGCGCATCCACACCATCTACATCTTCGTCATCGTCGCCGCGAGCATCGTCGGCTTCCTCGTCCTCGCCGCGATGGCCTACATCCTCTGGAAGTACCGCGAGCGCCCGGGACACACCGCCCAGCAGATCCACGGCAACACCACGCTGGAGATCACCTGGACGGTCATCCCCATCCTCATCCTCGTCGCCATTGCCATCCCCACGATCGTCTGGATCGCGGGCACGACGGCCGATCCGGACGACGACGCTCTTCACATAGAAGCCGTCGGGCACCAGTGGTGGTTCGAGTTCCGCTACCCCGGCCTCGGCCCGGACGGCGAGGACCTCGTCACCGCCAACGAGCTCCGTATCCCCGTCGGACGTCAGGTCGCCATCACGCTCGAGGCGAAGGACGTCATCCACTCCTTCTGGGTGCCCCAGCTCGTCGGCAAGACGGACATGGTGCCCGGCAGGACCAACATACTGGAGAAGTTCACCGCCACGGAGATCGGCACCTACTACGGTCAGTGCGCCGAGTTCTGTGGCTCCGCCCACGCGCTCATGCGCTTCCGCGTTCACGTCGACTCCCACGCCGATTTCGATCGGTGGGTCGAGAACATGAACGCACCTCCCGTGGAGCCCGAGGCGGGCAGCGTCGAGGCCGCGGGCGCGCGCGTGTTCACCAACTTCTGCGCGCGCTGCCACACCATCTACGGGGTCTCCACCGAAGAGATAGGCCCCAACCTCACGCTCTTCGGCGACCGCGCCACTCTGGGCGCAGGCATCCTCGACAGCACGGACGAGAACCTCAAGGCGTGGGTCTCCAACATCCGTGACATCAAGCCCGTGCTCGATACCACCGACGCCATGCCTACGTTCTACGTCGGCGACCCGCTCGTGGACCAGCTCACAGAGGCCCAGGTTGACCAGGTGGTGGTCTACCTGAAGAGCCTCAAGTTGCGGTAATCTGAGAGAGGAACGCCGGACTGTCCGGCGTCGGCGACTGAGAGAGAAGGCATACGATGGCAGCGAACATAGGCATCCTGAAGCGCCCCGTCTCCACAGAAGGCGTCTGGGGATGGATCACCACCGTTGACCACAAGCGGATCGGCATCCTCTACGGGGTGTCCGCCTTCTTCTTCTTCCTGATCGGCGGGATCGAAGCGCTCCTCATGCGCGTTCAGCTCGCGCAGCCGGAGAGCACGTTCGTGGACGCGGGCACCTTCAACGCCCTCTTCACGATGCACGGCACCACCATGGTCTTCATGGTCATCATGCCGGCCGGAGCGGCCTTCTTCAATTTCCTCGTGCCGCTCATGATAGGCGCGCGCGACGTCGCCTTCCCGCGGCTGAACGCCCTCAGCTACTGGCTCTTCATCTTCGGCGCCATCCTCATGAACTTCAGCTTCTTCAAGGCCGCCTTCCCGGACGTGGGGTGGTTCGGCTACGCGCCGCTCACCACCTCTGAGTACACCCTCTCCAGCAGCACGGACTACTGGGTGCTCGGCCTCCAGATCATGGGCATCGGCACCACGGCGGCAGGCTTCAACTTCGTCATCACCATCCTCAACATGCGCGCGCCGGGCATGACCCTCATGCGCATGCCCCTCTTCCCTTGGATGACGCTCATCGTCTCATTCCTCATCATCTTCGCCTTCCCGCCGCTCACCATCGCCCTCACCCTGCTGCTGTTCGACCGCTTCTTCGGCACGAACTTCTTCGACACCGCGGGCGCGGGCGCGGACCCGCTGCTCTGGCAGCACCTCTTCTGGATCTTCGGTCACCCGGAGGTCTACATCCTCATCCTCCCGGCCATGGGCATCGTCTCGGACATCCTGCCCACCTTCTCCCGGAAGCCCCTGTTCGGCTATACCACCGTCGTCTTTGCGGGCGCGGTCATCGCGTTCCTCGGCTTCGGCGTCTGGGCGCACCACATGTTCACCACCGGACTCGGCGCGTGGGCGACCGCCGCATTCGCGGGCGCGACCATGGCCATCGGCGTCCCCACCGGGGTCAAGGTGTTCAACTGGCTTGCCACCCTCTGGGGAGGCTCCATCCAGTTCAAGACGCCTCTGCTCTTCGCGCTCGGCTTCATCAGCATGTTCATGCTCGGCGGACTCAGCGGCGTCATGCACGCAGCCGTTCCGGTCGATACGCAGCAGCAGGACACCTACTTCATCGTCGCCCACTTCCACTACGTCCTCTTCGGCGGCAGCGTCTTCGGCCTCACCGCCGGTCTGTACTACTGGTACCCCAAGATGACCGGGCGCATGCTCAGCGAGCGCATCGGCAAGTGGCACTTCTGGATCATGTTCATCGGCTTCAACCTGACCTTCATGCCCATGCACATCCTGGGCGTCTTGGGTATGCCGCGCCGCGTCTACACCTACTCCGTCGACCAGAACTGGGCGGGGCTCAATCTCTTCGTCAGCATCGGCGCGTTCATCATCGCCCTCTCCATCCTGATCCTCATCATCAACATCGTCCGCTCCGCCCGGAAGGGCGAGGCCGCGGGCATGAACCCCTGGGCCGGCGCGACCCTCGAGTGGGCCATCCCGTCGCCGCCCCCGCACTACAACTTCGCCGTGATTCCCACCGTCCGCAGCCAGCACCCGCTCTGGGACGAGGAAGCCAACGCCGTCGAGCCTCCGCCGCTGCCCGAGCACGGCGAGCCCCACATGCCCGACCCCTCCTACTGGCCCATCGTCGTCGCGTTCGGCATCACGATGGTCGCCGGCGGACTGCTCATCTGGCAGGCCAACACCTGGGTCGGGCTGTTCGTCATCGCCGTCTCCGGCTTCATCGGCATGCGCGGCATCTACGGCTGGGTGTTCGAGCCTGTCGCTGAGGAGAGTGCGGAGCGTGTTCACGCTCACCACTAGTGCGGGCGTACTAACGGAAGGGACCAGAGACAACGGATGCAGTACCTATCGGGCATAGACGACCATCGCACCTCTACCGGGCTCGACAACCGGAAGATGCTCATGTGGGCCTTCCTCGGCTCGGACGTGATGTTCTTCGGCACGCTCATCGGCACCCACCTCATCTACCGCAACCGCAGCCTCTCCGGCCCGCAGGAAGAGATCCTCAGCATCCCCATCACCACCATCAGCACCTTCGTCCTGCTCATGAGCAGTCTCGCGATGGTGCTCGCCCTCGCCGGCATCCAGCGCGGCAACATGGGCCAGTTCCGCTTCTGGACAGCCATCGTCTGTATCTTCGGCTCCATATTCATCGGCTTCCAGATGTTCGAGTTCACGGAGTTCGCGGACCACTACGGCCTCACGCCGCGGACCAACCTCTTCGGCAGCACCTTCCTCGTCATGACCGGGTTCCACGGCACCCACGTGGCGGTCGGCATCCTCTGGCTCTGGTCCATCCTCTTTGCGTCGTACAAGGGCAAGATCCACCAGGGCAACTCGCTGCAGGTGGAGATCGCCGGCCTCTACTGGCACTTCGTCGACATTGTTTGGATCGTCATCTTCGGCGTCGTCTACCTCATCGGCGCCTACGGCGCGGAAGGCCGGGCATTGGAGGACGCCCACAGCGCAGCACGCGCAGTGGGCATCGGCTAAGCGGGAGTAGAGCATGACCACCGAGCACGCACACGTCGAAGAGCACAGCCACCCTGGGCCGCGCCAGTACGTCATCATCGGCGCGATCCTCGCCGTCATAACGCTCATCGAGTTCGGCGTCTTCTACCTCTCGATCGACCCTGCGCTGATGACCTGGATCATCCTGGTCCTCTCGTCCTCCAAGTTCCTGCTCGTGGTCGGCTACTTCATGCACCTGAAGTTCGACGACGTACGCTTCTCCGGGCTGTTCTTCGCCCCCTTCCTCATCATGGTGAGCATCGCCGTCGTTCTCATGGCGCTCTTCTTCAACCTCACCCGATAGCGCGCCCGGCCCCCATGTGCATGAACCGCCCTCCCTGTGACACTGGAGGGATGCCGTGAACGACTCCCTCTGGCTCGCCTGGAGCGCCGACCCCACCGCCCTCGTCGGCATCCCGCTCGCTGCGATCCTCTACGCGCGCGGCCTGCGCAGCCTCGAACGGCGACGCATCCACGACAAACGCCGTACCGCGTCGTTCTACATCGGGCTCATCGCCCTTTTCGTCGCCCTCGTCAGCCCCCTCGATGCGCTCTCGGACGAGCTCTTCCTCGCCCACATGGGACAGCACATGCTGCTCATGTTCTTCGCCGTCCCCGCTATCCAGATCGGCGCGCCGGTAATCCCGCTCATGCGCGGCATCCCCCGTCCGCTCCGCAGGCGCATCGCCATCCCCATATTCAAGTCCCCGCTCGTGCGCGGCGCGCTCCGCAACCTCTTCCGGCCCCTCATCGCGTGGCCGCTCTTCATCGGCATCATCATCGGCTGGCACTTCCCCGTCGCCTACGAGGCCGCGCTCAGGAACGAGGCCATCCACCTCATCGAGCACCTCACCTTTGCGCTCGGCGCCTACCTCTGGTGGTGGAACGTCATAGACCCGTTCCCGCTCCGTGCGAGCCTCTCCTACCTCGCGAGGGTGCCGTTCGTCTTCATCACCATCGTCCCCACCTTCGTCCTCGGCGCGTTCCTCACCTTCGCCCCCAATCCCTTCTACCCCCACTACGAGACAACGGCGCCCGCCTATGGCCTCACCGCGCTGGAGGACCAGCAGATCGGCGGCGTCACCATGTGGATACCCGGCTCGTTCGTCGTCGCGGCGGCCCTCCTCCTCTCCCTGTACTACGCCGTCCGCTACGAGCAGCAGCAGCAACTCGCCCGCGAACGCGCGATGGACGGGCCCCCCTAGTCCCCCGACAGCTGGAACACGAAGAACAGCGCCACGATGTACGCGGGCGGCACGGCATACGTCAGGTGGCGCAATGGCGACAGCACCGCCGTCTGGAAGCTCCGTATGATGAGGAACCCGCAGATCATCAGCCCTACCGCCGCGCCCGCAGCCACAAAGTGGGCGGACTCCATCTCCGCCAGCAGCGGCCCGCCCACGAAGAACAGCCCCGCTATCGGGATGATGAACAGGTTGAACGCGCAGCTCCCGTAGATGTTGCCGAGCACCAGCCCGTACGACCGCCGCATCGCCGCCGCCACCGTGACCGAGGCTTCCGGCAATGTTGTGACGATGGAGACGAGCAGCACGCCGATGAAGCTGCGCCCCAGCCCGGTCGCCTCCGCGATGCCGTCCGCGCTGAGCGCAAGGAAGTACGCGGCTATGAGCACGACCGCCGCCGCGACGAAGAACCCTGTCCACACGCGGGACGCGCCTGTTGTCTGTTCGCCCGCATCCCCGTTGCCTTCTTCGGCTGCCGCCGCGCGGCCCTCGGCTCCCGCGTTGTAGACCAGTTTCATCCCCACCACGTACCCGACCGCTATCACCACCGCGCCGACGCTCGTCGGCCCGAGCGCCCAGTCGCGCAGCGCCCCGAAGACGAACGCGATGATGCCGAGCACGATCGCCACGATCACGAGCGTCTGCGTGTCCCTTGGCTGGTTCTGGAAGAGGTTCCTTATGCCGAACACGATCGCCACCAGCGAGATGGCGAAGATGTTGATCATGTCCGCGCCGAACACGTTGCCCAGCGCCAGCCCCGGCGCGTCGATCCGTACCGCCGTGATGTTCGTCATCAACTCCGGCAGCGACGTCGCGATGCTCACAAGTATGGTGCCGACCCACAGCGTGCCCCATCCGGTGATGTCGGCGACCTGGTCCCCGTACCGCGCGAGCGCGACACCCGCGAGCACGACGAAAACGGCGCTGGCGAGGAATACGGGCACTGCTACGGCGAGGCTGTCCATGCGGTAAGGCTCCTTGAGTTCTCGATGGGGTATGACGTCGGCGCTGATATGGCCGAGGCCGGTACCGGAGGGTATCATAGGCCCGCCGTGCACAGGGCTGCGGGCGCGTGTCTCAAGGCAGCCGCGCAGGCGATAC
The DNA here is from genome assembly GCA_965206315.1 of Dehalococcoidia bacterium. Classification (GTDB taxonomy): domain Bacteria; phylum Chloroflexota; class Dehalococcoidia; order Lucifugimonadales; family Australimonadaceae; genus Bin16. The sequence continues at coordinate 1,254,669 of OZ242210.1, read as the reverse complement.
GAGAACCCGGTCAGGAGAAGGAGAGAACGCATGGACATCAACGCACTGGCGCAGACTGCGCAGGCGCTCGTGGCCCCCGCGAAGGGCATCCTCGCCGCCGACGAAAGCTCCGGCACCATCAAGCGGCGCTTCGACTCCATCAACGTCGAAAGCACTGAGGAGAACCGCCGAAACTACCGCGAGATGCTCTTCACCGCCGAAGGCGCCGAGAACTACGTCAGCGGCGTCATCCTCTACGACGAGACCATCCGCCAGAACGGCGCTGAGGGCGCTCCGCTCGTCGAGGGTCTGCAGAGCAAGGGCATCATCCCCGGTATCAAGGTCGACACCGGCGCGATGCCGCTCGCAGGCTCGCCCGGCGAACTCGTCACCGAGGGCCTGGACGGCCTCCGCCCGCGCCTCGCCGAGTACTATGAACTCGGCGCGCGCTTCGCCAAGTGGCGTGCCGTCATCACCATCGGCAGCGGCATCCCCAGCGCGAAGTGCATCGATGCCAACGCGCACGGCCTCGCCCGCTACGCTTCCTTGAGCCAGGAGGCCGGGCTCGTCCCCATCGTCGAACCCGAGGTGCTCATCGACGGCGACCACACCATCGAGGCGGACCAGGAGATAACCGAGTGGACGCTCCGCGAGGTCTACAGCGCACTCGCGCTCTACGACGTCGCCCTCGAAGGGACGCTCCTGAAGCCCAACATGGTCACCTCCGGCTCGACCGCATCCGATCGCGCCCCGGCCACCGAGGTCGCCATCAGGACGGTCGACGCCTTCATGCGAAGCGTCCCCGCCGCGGTGCCCGGCATCGTCTTCCTCTCCGGCGGCCAGCCGGACGACGAGGCCACGCTGAACATGCACGAGATCGCCGTCCGGGGCGCGGAGGTCAACGCGCCGTGGGAGTTGAGCTACTCCTTCGGACGCGGCCTGCAGGCCCTCCCGCTCAACACCTGGCTCGGCGACCCCGCCAACGTCCCCGCCGCCCAGAAGGCGTACCTCCACCGCTGCAAACTCACCAGCGCCGCCCGCCAGGGCGCCTACTCCCCCGACATGGAGTAGCACTCCCGGTACAGCGCCTCGTAGCCGTCCACCATCCGCTCCACCGTGAAGCGCCCCTTGACGTGCGACCGCACCGCGCGTCGGTCGAGCGCGCACGCCCGCGCGATGGTCGCGATCGCCTCTTCCTCCGACTCCACGATGCAGCCGGATACGCCGTCCTCCACCAGTTCCGGCATCGCGCCGCGCGGGTACGTCACCACCGGCGTGCCGCATGCCATCGCCTCCGCCGCCGCGAGCCCGAACGGCTCGTCCCACTGCAGCGGGAAGAGGAACGCCTTGGCCCGCGACACGATGTCGAGCACCTCCGCGTTCGGCGCCTCCTCGACGTGCGTCACGCGGTCTCCGTCGACGTGCGGCAGCACCTCCTCCTCGTAGAACGCCCTGCTCCATGGCAGGTAGCGCGACACCGGGCCGATGAGCACCAGCCGCTCGCCTGCCGCCCGAGCGATGCGTATCGCCTCGGCGATACCCTTGGTGGGCGTCATGCGCGCCACGAGTACGAGATAGTCCTCAGCTGTTTCCCGGAAAGGGATGCGCTCGATATCCAGCCCGTTGTAGACGACCGGCAGGTCCGGCTCGCCCAGCAGTTCGGCCTGCTTGCGACTTACGCACACCGGGTGCAGGTGCGGCAACTCACGCCGGTAGTACTCGTGCAGGTGACGCTCGATGTAGTGGTACGTCAGCAGCGTCGGCGTCGCCGTGAACGGTGCGAAGTACTGCGCGAGCACCGGCCAGTGCGCGTGGATGACGTCCACCTCGCTCGCGCTCCGGTACAACGCGAACGCGTTGCGCGCCTCCAGCTCCTTCTCGATGTACAGCGTCACGTCCGGCAGGTCGAGCGTCGCGCGCTCCGTCACTGCCCGAAGCGAGGCCGCTGTCGAGGAATCGCCGGAGGCGTGGAGCCGAACGTCGTGCCCGCGCCGCACGAGCTCCTCCGTGAGGTGGGAGACCATCATCTCCGTGCCGCCGTGCGTCGGCGGCGGCACGGGGATGTACACGCTCGTGATCTGCGCTATCCGCACCGGGCAACGCTACGCCGGACGGTACGCCATCTGCAGTGTCGGCAGGTCGAACCCCTGCGGCTGCTGGCCCACCGCGTAGTCGTACAGCGCAGCCTTGAAGATGCCCTCCAGCGTCTGCACGACGGTCAGCGCTCCCGCCATCAGCACGACACCCAGCAGGACGCCGGCCCCGACGTTCACCAGCCCCACCAGCACTGCGGGCACGATCGCGATGACGGCCGCCACGAAGTAGAAGATGATGAAGCTGAAGCTCGCGGTGATCTGTCGTCCCCACGTCTGGCGCACGATGCTCGCCGAGCGCTTGATGCCGCTGATGGGCCCCTGCTCCTCCGCGACGATCACCGGCACGACGAAGAACGTCAGGAACTCCCAGACCCCGCCGACCATGCGGAGCAGCAGGCCGGCGAGCGGGACCCGCCGGGATGCCGCCCTGAGCGCTGTCAGGACGATGGTCACCGTGGCCGTGATGAGCGCCCACAGCACGAGGTGATGCGCGTGCTTCAGCGCGTGGCTCAGTCCTGATCCCACGTCGGGGTTGCCCCCGCGCAATCGTTCCAGCGCCGCCGACACAAGCGATGCGTTGAAGAACGTGGTGATGATGTACGCCAGCACCACGAAGATCACCATCCCCGCCTGGAGCGAGCTCTCGGCGGCGGTTGCGCCGCCTCCGCCGGTGACCTCTCCCAACAGCCCCAGCCCCCCGAACACGACGACCAGGATGAGTATCGATATGGCCGAGAACACCGGGAAGAGCATCAGCTCCTTGTCCAGCATCAGCACGTCCCAGCTCATCTTCATCAGGTGGAAGGTGTGTTTGATGGTCGTGCACATACTTCCGTCCTCCTGTCCGGCGATGCCCGGGGCGCCCGCGCGGAGTATACGGCATCCCCGCCGCCCCGCTGCTAGAATCTCACCGCGCCCCATCAACCGGAGGACTGACCCGCAATGACAGAACGAAGCCGCCAACCCATCGAGCGAAACGTTGCCATGGAGCTCGTCCGCGTCACCGAGGCTGCCGCCATGTCCGCCGCGCGGCACATGGGCTTCGGCGACAAGGAGATGGTCGACCAGGCTGCTGTCGACGCCATGCGTCACACCCTGGACGGCATCAGCATGGACGGCGTCGTCGTCATCGGCGAGGGCGAGAAGGACGAAGCCCCCATGCTCTACATCGGCGAGCAGATCGGCGACGGCTCCGACCCCCGCGTCGACATCGCCGTCGACCCGATAGACGGCACCACGCTCCTCTCCAAGGGCATGCCGGGCGCTATCGCCACCATCGCCCTCTCCCCCCGCGACACCATGCACGTCCCCGCCGACATCTTCTACATGGACAAGATCGCTGTCGGCCCCGGCGCTGCGGGCGTGATAGACATCGAGGCCCCCGTCGAGACGAACCTCGCCAACATCGGCAAGGCGCTCGGACGCGCGATGGGTGAGATCACCGTCGGCGTGCTGGACCGCCCCCGTCACGAGGAGCTGCTCAGGCGGATACGCTCCGTGGGAGCGCGCGTGAAGCTCGTGCCGGACGGGGACATCGCCACTGTCATCCAGGCTGCGCTGCCGGACGGCCCCATCCAGGCTGCGATGGGCATCGGCGGCTCGCCGGAGGGCGTCCTCGCCGCCGCTGCCGTGCGCTGCACCGGCGGGGAGATCCAGTGTAAGCCCTGGCCGCGCAACGATGAGGAGCGGCAGGCCGCCATCGAGCGCGGCACGGACGTCGATCACGTCTACGACACCATGGAGCTCGTCGGCGGAGAGGATGTCTTCTTCGCCGCCACCGGCGCAAGCACCGGCGAACTCCTGCGCGGCGTCCGTTTCTCCTCAGGCCGCGCGTCCACGCAGTCGCTCGTCATGCGCTCCCGCTCCGGCACCATCCGCTGGATCGACGCCATCCACAACTTCGACCGCCTCGACAAGATCCGCTACGAGTCCTGACCCGCGCATGGCGTCCATCGGCACACCGCTCTCCCCGACGGCGACGCGCCTCCTGCTGCTTGGCTCCGGCGAGTTGGGCAAGGAGGTCGCCATCGAGGCGCAGCGTCTCGGCGTCGAAGTCGTCGCCGTCGACCGCTACCCCAACGCGCCCGCGATGCAGGTCGCGCACCGGTCACACGTCTTCTCGATGCTGGACGGCGCCGCACTCCGTGGCGTCGTCGAGAGCGAACGCCCCCACCTCATCGTGCCCGAGGTCGAAGCCATCGCGACTCCCACGCTCGTCGAGCTGGAGGACGAGGGGTGGCGCGTCATCCCCACCGCACGTGCCGCGCGTCTCACCATGGACCGGGAGGGCATCCGCCGCCTCGCCGCCGAGGAACTCGGACTCCGCACCTCGCCCTACCGGTTTGCCGACAGCGAGGCTGAGGTGCGCGACGCCGTCGATGCCGTCGGCCTGCCCGCCATCGTAAAGCCCGCCATGAGCTCCTCAGGCCACGGCCAGAGCATGCTGCGCGCTGCTGACGACATCGCGCCCGCATGGCGGTTCGCTATCGAGAACGCTCGGGGCGACAGCGCCCGCGTCATCGTCGAGGGCTTCGTCCCGTTCGACTACGAGATTACGCTCCTCACCGTGCGCCACGCGGGCGGGACGTCGTTCTGCGAGCCCATCGGCCACCTGCAGGTCGACGGCGACTACCGCGAATCGTGGCAGCCCCAGCCGATGACGCCTCGCGCCCTCGAAGAGTCACGCCGCATCGCCGAGGCCGTCACCGGTGCGCTCGGCGGCGCGGGCATCTTCGGCGTCGAGCTCTTCATCAAGGGCGACGACGTCTGGTTCAGCGAGGTCTCGCCCCGCCCCCACGACACCGGCATGGTCACGCTCGTCTCGCAGGACCTCTCCGAGTTCGCGTTGCACATCCGCGCCATCCTCGGCCTGCCCGTCCCCGCGATACGCCAGCTCGGCCTCGCCGCCTCCTGCGCCCTGCTCGTCGACGGCGACTCTTCGTCCCTCACCTACGAAGGGCTCGACGAAGCCCTCGCCGAGCCTGATACCGCGCTCCGCCTCTTCGGCAAACCGGAGGTCACCGGCCATCGCCGCATGGGCGTCGCCCTCGCCCTCGGCGCAACCATCGACGACGCCCGCGCCAAGGCCCGCCGCGCCGCCACCACCATCCGCCCCGTGCTGTAGGGGAGTGGCGCCTACGGCAGAGGCTCGATAGAGCCGGGCGACTCCGCTCGCCCGATGCGCTCCCACGCGGCACGTAACTCCTGCCGGTGGAGCGAGGCCCATTCAGCCACCAGCCGCCGCGCTCGCGTGGGGAGACGTCCGGGTCCAAAGGCGAGAGTGTTGATGTCGACTGCCGCCCTCGCTCCCTGATAGGTGGCATGGAAGTGAGGAGGCCCGTGGTCGTTGTAGTACATATGGATGACGATTCCGTAGAACCGGCAGAGTTCAGACATTGGTTGGGAGGCTCTGCAACCCGGGCATCAACTCTTCCACGGTCTTACCCGTGATCTCCATGTACAGTGCGTCGGGACAGATTTCGAGGTCGTCGCTCTCGCCCCACGCGATGGAGCAGTGCGGCGTGATACGCACTTTCTCGAAGAACGAGCGGTCGTTCCATGCGGCGAACACGCCCTTGCCCGCGAGATGCGACAGGTCAACCTCGCCGGATGCGCCGTCGCTGTAGCTGAGCCACAGCCGGAAGCCTTCCCGTGCTTCTACCGCTGTCGGTTCAGGCAGTTGCTGCTCGTCCATGATGCGTCCTCTCGCGTCGATTCTACCGCATCGTGCAACGACGCCCACCTCATGGTGCTACACTCGCCTCACAACTTGGCGCTCAGGAGAGGTATCCATGACCGAACAGCCCGACTTCGTAGCCCTCTGCAACGTGGACGACGTCAGACCCGGCGAGGCCCGTCACTTCCGGCCCACTGCGGGCAAGTGGCGCCTGAAGCCGATGGCCGTCTGGAACGAGAACGGGGAGTTCCACATCACCAACTACGTATGCCCCCACAGCGGCGGCCCGCTCAGCGAGGGCAAGATCGAGAACGGTGTCATCGAGTGCCCCTGGCACGCATGGCAGTTCAACGTGAGCGACGGCAGGTCCGCCCGCGGCGACGGCCACGCCATCGCCATCTACGAGTGCAAGGTCGAGGGCGGTGAGGTCCTCGTGGGCGATGTCAAGTAAGCGGACACCCGCATGGGCCCAGTAACCATCTCACGCCGGTTCGACTTCTCCGCCAGCCACCGCTACTACCGCGACGACTGGAGCGAGGAGGAGAACCGGCGTGTGTTCGGCCTCTGCGCACTGCCCAACGGCCACGGCCATAACTACACACTGGAGGTCGCCGTCTCCGGCGAGCCCGACCCGGACACCGGCATGGTCATCAACCTCGTCGACCTCAAGTCAGCCGTCGAGGGCGTGCTCGCGGACTTTGACCACAAGCACCTCAACCTCGACACCCCGTGGTTCGCCGACCGCCAGCCGACCACCGAGAACCTCGCCGCCGTGCTCTGGGACCGCATCGCCGACGCCCTCGACCGCGCGACTCTGTCGCGCCTCCGCCTCTACGAGGCCGACGACCTCTACGTCGACTACTTCGGAGCGACCGCATGAGCACGCCCGTCGTCCACCTCTCGCGGCGCTACGCCTTCGCAGCCTCCCACCGGCTCTACGCCGACGCGCTCTCGCCCGAGCAGAACGAGGCCATCTTCGGCAAGTGCGCCAACCCCAACGGCCACGGCCACAACTACGGCCTCACCGTCACCGTTCGCGGCCCCGTCGACCCTGACACCGGCTTCGTCATGCCGCTCACCGAACTCGACGACGCGGTGAAACGCAACGTCCTCGACCTCTACGACCACCGCTACCTGAACCTGGATGTCGAGGACTACTTCCATCTCGTCCCTACCGGCGAGAACATCGCCCGTACGATCTGGCAGCGCCTCAGCGGTCCCCTCGCCGGACATCTCGAGCGCGTCATCCTCGACGAGACGCGCAACAACCGCTTCGAGTATCCCGCCCCATGATGGACCTCGCCGGAAAGACTGCCGTCGTCACCGGCGCGTCGAGCGGCATCGGCAAGACCGTTGCCAAGCGCCTCGTCGACGCCGGAGCGCGGGTCGCGCTTGTCGGACGCAGCGAGGAGCGCCTCGGTGAGGCCGCCTCCGGCTGGCCCGAAGGCTCGTGGCTCGCGCTTCCCTGCGACGTGCGCGACAGCGCCGCAGTGCAGGCGATGGCCGCGCGCGCCGAGCGGGAGCTGGGACGCGTCGACATCCTCGTGAACTCAGCGGGCGCCTTCAAGGCCGCTGCCCTCACGGAACTCGACGACGAGACGTGGCGCGAGCTCTGGGAGACGAACGTGAACGGCACGCTCTTCCCCACGCGTGCCCTGCTGCCCGGCATGCTCGAGCGTGGCTCCGGCTGCATCGTCATCATCTCCTCCGTCGTTGCGCACCGGGGCTTCGCAGGCATGACCGGCTACGGCGCGACCAAGCACGCCGTGACCGGTTTCGCCCGCGCCCTCACGACCGAGGTGCGGCGGCAGGGCGTGCGCGTTGTCAACGCCTACATCGGGCCCGTGGATACGCCGATATGGGAGGGCATGAACACGCCGCTCCCACGGGAGGAGATGCTGACCGTGGACGAGGCCGCCGACGCCATCGTGAGCGCCATGACCCTCTCGGACAAGCAGGTCATCGAGGACATCCTCCTCCTTCCTCAAGGTGGCCTCTACCCCTGACGCTCGGCGGTGATAGGCTGTTCCTGACATGACCACGCTCATCCAGACCGCTCTCACCGGCATCCGCCGCGCCATCAGCCTCAATCTGGGTACCCACGCGCACGGCGAGCACCACCACCGGACCGGGGGCGCGGCCGTCCGCGAGGTCGTCTTCGGCGCTAACGACGGCCTCGTCTCGAACACGGCGCTCGTCGCCGCAGTCGCGGGCGGTACGTCGGACCCCGGCATCATCATCCTCGGCGGCATTGCGGGGATGGTCGCGGGCACCATCTCCATGGCCCTCGGCGCGTACGTCTCCACGAAGAGCCAGCGCGAGCTCTACGAGTACGAGGAGGCCCGTGAGTTCTGGGAGATCGAGCACATGCGCGAGCACGAGCTCGCCGAGACGCGCCGCATCTTCCGCCTCAAGGGCATCACCGAACCGCTCCTCGACGAGGTAGTCGAGGCCGTCTCCCGCGACCACGACCAGTGGGTGCAGCTCATGATGACCGAAGAGCTCGGCCTGCCCAGCAAGCCCCCGAAGCCGTACCTCGCCGCAAGCGTGATGGGCGTCGCGTTCGCTTTCGCCGCCATCGTGCCGGTGCTTCCGTTCTTCTTTGCCGAGGGCGTCGCCGCGCTCGTCTCGACCTTCATCATGAGCGGCATCGCGCTCTTTGCGGTCGGCGCCTGGCGCGCCACCCTCAGCCAGGGCAACATGCTCCACAAGGGAACCGAGATGGTCGTCCTCGCGGGCATCGCCGTCGCTGCCGCCTACGGTATCGGCACCGCCGTCGGCATCGCCGTCTAACCCGCCGCCCGCACCGCCTCCAGCACCTCCTCCGCCGTCACGAGCCCCTCGTACCGCGCCGAGATTCGACCGGCGCCGTCCACCACGAATGTCCACGGCTCCGACGGCAGCCCCCACTCGAGCATCTCCGCGGACGGCGTCAGCCGCCCCTCGTTCCGTGCCGCATCGAGGTCCCACGGCTCGATGTGGACCACCTCGACCGCGCCGCCCAGCTCCTGGTGTACGCGCTCCAGCGTGTCCGTGACCGGTCCGCACAGCGCACTGACGCAGAACCGTGGCGACGCGAAGAACACCACGAACGGCTCGCCCGCGTCGATCGCCTCCGCGACCGACACGTTGTGCAGCGCGTCGCTCTCCACCGGGCGTGTCGATATCTCAGTGAACGGCGCGTCTCGGATGGTGAGGTTCTCCGTGCGCGGCGCTGCCTCGCCCACCAGCGGCGCGCCCGCCTCCACCTGCACCTCGAATGCCGTTCCCTCGGTCAGCGTCCCACCCTCCACGACGAACTCCGCGCCCCAGATGCCCGGCGACGGGAACGCCACCTCGTCCACTACGTACACCCCCGCGTAGTCGAGGTGCAGGTGCAGTTCGCCGTCGTCATGGATGTGCGGCGTCACGCCCTCCACCTCGCGCCACACCGCCTGCGCCTCAGCGTGGAACCGCGACGTCTCGCCGTCCAACTCGAAGAAGCGCACCGACACGTCCGCACGCTCCAGGAAAGCGCCGTTCTTGTCCACGAGCCCGAATGGGAAGCGGTTCGGCCCCGGCACGAACTCCGCCGCCGCGAGGATGCCGCTGTACACCGGCGCGGGCGGCTCCGGCTCCCCGCTGCACCCCGCCAGCAACGCCACTATCGCCACTCCTGCCGCGAGCAGCAGCCCCCACAAACGGAACCCGCCGGGCCGCTTGTGCGTAATATCAGGTAGAGGCATAGTCACCGGGAAGCACAGTCATGCGCATCGTCTCAACCATCATTCTAATCGCCGTTCTGTCCCTCATGGCCGCAGCCTGCGGCGATCGGAACGCCGTCACCGGCACCATCACCTTCGACGGCGACCAGGCCATCCCCGAGGGCGCCGTGATGGAGGTGCAACTGCGCGACGTCTCCTACCAGGACGCCGCCGCGCCCCTCATCGCCTCCCAGACCATCGAGAACCCCGGACGCTTCCCCGTCGACTTCGCCGTCCCCTACGAGCCCGACGACATCGACCCTCGGGCCACCTACGGCCTGCAGGTCAGCGTCTACCTGCACGACCGCCTCATCTACATCAACGACACCGCGTTCGACGTCATTACGCGCGGCAACCCCGGCCGCGGCATCGACATGTGGGTCATCGCCGTCGGCGGCTGATGCCGTCCCATGTCACGCCGTGCCCTTCGGCAGGCCCATGCAGGTTCCGCTGAGGCATCTCTTGTCCACGCCTCAGCGTTCCTGCGCAGGAGTGAGAGGCACGGCGTTTCGTTCCAAGTGGTGACATTTGGTGACATTCGGTGCCACGCCACTCCTACGAGCCTACCGCCGCGCAGTGATGGGCCACCGCGACGCGGGGGCTTCCGAAACAGCGTACGCTGGCAGGGCGCGACTGCGGAAGGGGCGTGTGTCACACCAAGCACTCCCTCCCTCGTGTATCCTCCCCCTATGACCCAGCGCACGCTCCGATACGACCCCGACGCCCGGTACGACGTCATCTCGCAGGACGTCGAGTACTTCCGCGCCGACGGCGAGTCGCTGCTGATGACCGTCTATCGCCCGGTGGGTGACGGGCCGTTCCCCATGCTCCTCCGAGCGCACGGCGGCGCGTGGAACACCGGCGACCGCCTGGGGGCCTCCCCCATCGATGCCCAGTTCGCCGAGTGCGGCATGGTCGTCGCGGCACACGACTTCGGGCTCGCGCCCGCACACCCGTACCCCGTGCAGGTCGCCCAGACCAACTTCGCGGTGCGCTGGCTGAAGGCCCACGCGAGCGAGTTCAACGGCGACCCCTCGTGCATCGGCGGCGCGGGCGACTCGAGCGGCGGCCACACCATCCTTCTCACCGCGATGCGCCCCCGCGACCCGCGCTACACCGCGCTCTCCGCCGACGGCGTCGGCGACGACGCAAGCCTCGGCTTCCTCATCGCGCTCTGGACGATCGTCGACCCGCTCGCACGCTACGAGTGGGCGAAGGGAGCGCCGGTCGAACGGCTCGTGCGCTCCACCGAGAACTACTTCCGGCCGTGGGACGCCGTCCACGAGGCCAACCCGCAGGAGATACTCGACCGCGGCGAGGACGTCGCCCTGCCCCCGCTGCTCGTCGTGCAGGGCACCGCCGATGGCAACATCCCGCACGAGATCCCTCAGCGCTTCGCCGAGTCGTGGAACCGAGCGGGAGGCCACGCCGAGTACGAGGCCTTCCCCGGCATGCCGCACGGGTTCGCACGCGAGCCCGGCCCTGAGTCCGACCGCGCCATCGCCCTCATGCGCTCATTCCTCGCACGCCAAATCAACGGCTGAATCCCCTCTCCCTTGAGGGGAGAGGGGAACGCGCTTCAGCGCGCGGTGAGGGTGAGCCGGACGCGGGGCGCAGCCCCCGTCATTCCCGCGAAGGCGGGAATCCAGCGTGCCCTTTAGGGCACATGGGGGGCTGTCATCCCGAGCGGAGAGCCACATCAGCAACGACACCGAAATGGTCTGACAACCGCTTCTCGCCGTGACAGTTGTTGATTGCCTCCGCAGATTCGGTCGTGAGGTCCGCACTCAGTGCGATGTGGTCGATACTCCGGTGTCCCTGGAACGCCAGGTCTGACGTAGTGATTGTCATGCCTCGGAGGGTCTGATGGAGGGCCGACTGGAGTTCAGACGGTGCGCGGCTGCCCGGCCCAACGATCTGGTTGAAGTCCCCCATGACCATGAGCCGTTCCGCAGGACCCCGACCCAGAACTTCGGTGAGACCGGCTAGGTACTGTGCATGGTCTTCCCACCGCCTCTTGCGTTCCTGCCCGCGTCGTGGTTCGGTTCGTGACCCGAACCACGGAATGCAGACTCCGACGACCCTGACTTTGCCCAAGGACGTTTGCGTGATTCCAGAGACGAACCGTCCGGGCGGTATCGACTCGATGCCGAAGTCATCGACTTCCTCCCACGGTTCCCGAGACCAGAGAATCACCTTCCGGCGGCCTGCCTTGACCGGGTATCCGTAGTCGGCTTGAGAAGATATGCAGTGGCCGGTTTGCGACAGCAGTTTGTCATTGGTCTCTGTGAGACAGACGACCTCTGGGCTGTGTCGCTGAACGCGACGGAGGATTTCAGTGGTTCTCGATGAGCCGGGCGCAGCCCACTCGACATTCCACGTAAGCACTCTCAGCGACATGGCCTTCTTGCTTGCCCCCCTCGCCCTCTGGGAGAGGGCAACGCGCTTCAGCGCGCGGTGAGGGCTGTCCCCTAACTCCCCCGCGGCGGACGCGACTCCGGCGGCCCGATGCAGAACTCGTTCCCGTCCGGGTCTGCGCACACCCAGAAGCCCGCCAGCCCGTTGTCGACCGGGTGCAGCGCCTTGCCCCCAAGCTCCTCGACGAGCGCCACCGCGGCCTCCATCTCATCCGTCTCGAAGTCGACGTGCGCGCGGTTCTTGCCCGTTTTCGGCTCGTCGCTCTGCTGCAGCAGGAAGTACAGCCCGCTCGGAAGCTGCGCCCGCCGGAAGCCGGACTGGGTGGACGCGCCGAACGTGCACCCCAGCAGCCCCGACCAGAACGCCGCTGCCCGCTCGATGTCCGCAACGTCGTAGCAGACGGCCTCGAGGAAACCGATGGGTGAATGTTCCGTGCTCATGCCTGAGATGTTATCGCAGGTCCCAGCCGGGGATGGCCGCCGCCTGCCGCACCCACGCCGCCATCTGCGCCTCGTCGAGTTCGCCCTCGTGAACGTCGATGAAGCGCGCGTCCGGGTCCTTCATCTTGCCGGGCGGCAGGGGCTCGAGCGCAATGCCCCGGAAGAAGGTCACGCGCACGTACCGGGTGAAGACGTGGAGGTTCAGGAAATAGCCCATGTCCTCAACCCCGTAGAAGGGCGAGTTCCACCGCACAGCCTTCCGCACGCCGGGCACGTTCTGCCCGATGAGCGCGTCGAGGCGTCGCCCGGCCTCGCTCTTCCAGCCCGGCATCGCCGCGATGTACGCCTGCACGGGGGCGTCGCCGTCCCCCTTCGGGATCTGCGGGTTGCCGCCCGAGAGGAGCACTGGCGCCGTGCCGTCCTGCCTGGCGTTGTAGGCCACAGCTTCGCGCACCAGCGCCCGCAGCGCGTCGCCGTCTATCGTGTCGCCCTCAACGATATCTATCGTCCGCATCGTGTCCGCGTCCAGGCTCGCGTTGAACAGTCTGCCGGGGTCGGGGAGGCTGGCCCCCTGCGCGAACGTGACCCGCACCTTGGCCTTGGTCGCCTTGGCGGCGGCGACCACCCCGTCGTGCGACCACACGGCGGAGTTCTGCCATTTCCACTCCTCGACCGCCTCGGGGTCGGCCTCGAGGACGAGCCTCCGGACCTCGCTCAGCCGATCGCCCCGCCAGTCGCCGAGTTCCGCGATCTTCTCATCGATCTTCCGTGATGCCGTTGAGCGCCCTGCTGACCTGACCATCGCCTGCCTCTCCGCTGCCCCTATGCCTGCTCGTAGTCGAGGACGTACGAGTGCTGCCCCTCGTCGTTGTCGATCTCCATCGTCCCCGAGATGCCGGCCAGCTCTCCGGCGCCCGAGTCGGGCACGATGGTAACCGTAAGCCGGGCATCGCCCTTGTTCATCACGCCGTTGTGCTGGAGCACGAACGAGCCCGGCTTCCCGTCCACCGAGCCCGTGAAGTGCTCGATGGCCACGTAACCCGCCGAACCGGGAGTGCCGGTGAAGGCTGCAAGCATCTGCGCCTCGGACGTGCCGGCCATGTCGCCGGAGAACTCCTTGCGCACGGCGTTGCGGTTCAGCGTTACCCCGTCCTGCTCCAGGAACGGCGGCTCGGGCTCCATGTTGACCTCGAAGGTCCCGCGAGCGATAGGCATGACGAACTCCTCTGACCGCACATTCTAGCCGGGGGAGTGACCCTTCGTGACCTCTACTCCGCCCTCGAATCCCCCGCCAGCGCGTCGTCGTAGCGCGAGAGGGCACCGGCGACGACGACATCAACGTCCTCCGCGAGTAGGTAGCGCTCGGCGGCGAGCCGCTCCGCCGCCGAGCGGGCCTGCGCCTCGTACGCCGCCCTGTCCGCGTAGCGGCGGCGCACTTCGTCTGGACTGAAGAACAGGGAGAACCCCACCATCGGGATGATCTGCTCTGGCGACCCCGAGTCCGGGTGGCGTGGATTCCAGCCGGAGTGCGCCCCCACCGGCGCCTCGATGTCCGGCAGCCGGATGCCGGCCACCTCGTTGCCGTCGGCATCAAGCGCGGAGACGAAGCTGGGGTAGGCGCGTCCCTCGGCGACAGGGTAGGCGCCGACGCCTTCGCTTGCGCGAGGCCCCATGTTGGCCTCGCGCAGCCGCCACAGCCGCTCCGGGTCGGGCTTCGCGTCGTCGTCCACCGCGCGGAGGCTCGCGAGCGCCTCGGCGCGCGTCACGGCGTCGCCGTTGTCGAGCCGGGGATGGCGGGACGGCGGAGGCTGGGCGTCGCCGCGCGCCCACGCGCTCAGGTTGGCGAGCGCGGCGCGCAGCAGCGGGCGATAGTCAAGCGCGTTGCCGGGGAACCGGCGCTCCGTGCCGTCGACGTTGGGGTCGCCCGGCGCAGGGAGCGAGTCGGTCATCGTGTGTTGCGTGCTGGCGAAGAGGTACGTGCGCGACTCCGGCGCCTCGTCGAGGTCGTGCCGCCCCGTGGGGTCGATGTGCGTGAGCGAGCCGTCGCCGCGCCAGTACTCCGCCGAAGTGTTGGTATAGACGACGCGCGGCGCGGCGCCAGCGGCGCGCACCCGGCGCAGCAGGCCGTCTTGCTCCTCGGTGAAGGGGTCGGACAGTTCGTTGTCCGCGAACGGGAAGAGGTGGCCGAACCCCGGGGTCGACTGTACGGACGGCTGGCCGAAACGCTGGTTGAATTCGCCCCGGCGTGCGCCGGCGACGTGCACGAGCAGGCCGTCGTACACCTGCCGCCCCTCCTCGTCGACGTTCAGGCCGAGGTAGAGCAGGTGCCGGAGCAGCCGGCCGGTCTGGGACGCACCGTAGGCGTGAGCATACGCGAAGCCGGACGGCGCGAGCGAGTTCCCGCCGTTCTTCAACCACGCCGCGGCGTCGCGCACGGCGAGCAGTCCCGCGCCCACAACGGGAGCGTGGTCGGTAGTGTAGACGACGTGGTAGATCTTCCCGGGTTCCATCCCAGCCTCGACGGTGATGTGCGAGGCGGAGGGAAAGACGCCAGCGTCTGTTTCTTCGGCGAACCGCCATGCCGAGCGCGGAATCTCCCGGTACGGCCCATCCTCCCAGTCCTTCACCAGCAGCCGGGCCTGCGGTTCGTCGACGTCGGCTGCTGGATACGGCTTGTGGACGCGGTTCGCCAGCAGCCGCGTCCGCTGCGGCGCGTCGGGCCTGATCTCCACCAGCACCTGCCCCGTCGCAGGCTTCCCGTTCTCGAAGGCCGCAGGAGCCTCGAGGCCCATCATCGCCGGACTACGCGGGACGTCCCACTGCCACCCGACCGACAACACCGTGTAACCCCGGCGGCAGAGGAAACCGTCGCCGAGGGGGATCTCCGACGATCCCACACGCGACGGCGGCGCCAGGTTGAAGGTCGACATCACTTGCCGCCGCCCCCGGTTCACGACGTCGATCAGCAGTTCGCCATTGCCGCGCTCCCGGTCGACCGGTGCGATGAGCGTGAAATCGCCCGTGAAGCGCACGAGACCGTCGGCGCCGCGCCGCGCCAGCGCGAGGTCGGTGATGAGCGCGTTCGCCGGGTTCGCGGGGTCGATGGCGTGGGTCAGCAGCCCGTCGACGCGCTCGTATGGGCCGGCTTCGCCGGATTCCGCGCCGTCGGCGAAGGGCGCGCGTTCCGTGATTTCGACGCTGACGACGGCCATGCGGCTACTCCTCCACGTCGGCGTCGCTCGCCCCGACGGCGACGGCCATCCACGGGAGCGGGTGCAGGAAGTCGGCGCTGCCGACCAGGTGCGCATCCGGCACCACCTGGAGAACCAGGAACGGCGGCTCGGGCTCCATGTTGACCTCGAAGGTCCCGCGAGCGATAGGCATGACGAACTCCTCTGACCGCACATTCTAGCCGGGGGTGTTCGGTGGCGCAGTGGTGGCGCATACGGGATTCGAACCCGTGATCTCCGCCTTGAGAGGGCGGTGTCCTGGGCCGCTAGACGAATGCGCCACGCGGTGGAAACGGCCTTCCGGCCTCGGCCCAACGGCCAGTATATCTGAAAAACCGCGTATCATGCGCCCATGACCGACGCTCCGCTCGACGTCATCACCTTCGAGGTGATGAGCGCACGCCTCGACGGCATCGTTCGCGAGATGGAGAACGCCGTCTTTCGCACCGGCTTCTCCACCATCGTCCGCGAGTCCCACGACTTCAGCTGCGGCCTCCTCGACGCATCCGGACGCCTCGTCGCGCGCGGCTCACACCCCGGCCACATGGGCGGCCTCCCCGCCTGCGTCCACGGCCTCTTCGACTTCCACGCTCCCGCCGGCATGCGCGAGGGCGACGCCTATCTCGCCAGCCACCCGTACCACAGCGGCTGCCCCCACGCGAACGACATGGTCGTGATGACCCCCGTCTTCTGGGACGGCGCGCTCGTCGCGTTCGCCGCCAGCATCGGCCACACGCCCGACATCGGCGGCGTCGCAGCGGGCTCGCGCAACGCCACCGCCCGCGACCTCTTCGGCGAGGGCCTCCAGATACCGCCCGTGCGCTACATGCGCGACTACCGCCTCGAGCAGGACACCGCGACGTTCGTCCGCGCCAACAGCCGTGTGCCGGAGATGATGATGGGCGACCTCACCGCCAAGGCCGGCGTCTGCCACACCATCGGCGAGGCCCGCCTGCACGACCTCATCCGCACGTACGGCCCGAATGCGCTCCTGCAGCAGTTCGAGCAGGCGGGCGAGCGCACCGCCCACCGTATCCGCGAGCAGCTCTCGGCGTGGCCCGACGGCGCCTACGAGGTCGAGGCCATGGTCGACGACCCCAGCACCGGCGAGCCGATACGCATGCACGTCGCCTCCATCAAGGAGGGCGACCATCTCGTGCTCGACTTCACCGGCACCGGCGACCAGGCGACCGCGCCCATCAACCTGCGCCCGCCGTTCATCGAGGGCCTCGCCCGTAACATGGCGATACGCCTCACCGATCGCCACATCCCCCTCAACCACGGCATGACGGAGGCCGTCGAGTGCCGCTTCCGTCGCGGCAGCCTCCTCGATCCCGCCTTCCCCGGCCCTGTCGGCTTCTACTCGAAGACGCTCGCGCTCGCAGAGAGCGTCATCGGCGCGGTCATGGCGAAGGCCTCCGGCAGGCCCGCTCTCGCCCACATCGCCACCCAGAGCTCCATCGTCGTCGGCTACACCGGCAGTAAGCGGCAGTACGTCCAGTACGAGTTGATGTACGCCGGCGCGCCCGCGTGGGAGGGCGGCGACGGCTTCTCCGGCGTTGGCTCCCGCGCCAGTTACGGCGCGAAGTTCACCAGCGTCGAGGTCATCGAGTCCGAGTTCCCCGTGGACATGACCCGCTTCGAGGTGCTGCCCGACTCCGGCGGCGACGGCGCGTACCGGGGCGGCCCCGGCTACGTGCGCGAGTATCGCGTCCGCGCCCCAAGCCGCCTCTCCGGCGGCGCGTCCAAGCGCGAGGCCGCGGGCGTCGAGGGCGGCGGCGACGGCCGCAACGCGTGGGTCGTCGTCCACCCCGGTGAGGAGCGCGAGCAGCGCTACCCCGGCATCGTCTCCAACGTCGGCCTCGAACCCGGCGACGTCTTCCGCATCGAGACCGGTGGGGGTGGAGGCGTCCTCCCCGCCGCCGACCGTGACCCCGCCCGCGTTCGCGCGGACATCGAGGACGGCGTCCTCACCCCCGCCAAGGCCCGCGACACCTACGGCCTCCCGGAGTAATCTCGTCATTCCAGCACCGGCTGGAATCCAGGTTGCGCGGGCAGCGCACAACGCGCCGCGAAGCGGACGCGCAAGTCCGTTCCTGCGAAGGCCCGCGCTTCAGTGCGCAACCTCACCTCGTGTAGGGGCGCCCCTTGTGGGCGCCCGTTGCCCACCTCTCCCCCGGGGAGAGGTCGACGCGCTTGCCGCGGCGGGTGAGGGTGAACCGGCGTAGTGCGGTGGGGTGCCCGCGGGTGTAAATTCCCCCTAGGAAGAGGAGGGAACCACCATGCGCAACGGATTCAAAGTCTTCGACGCGGACACCCACATCCAGCCGTCGGTCGAAACGCTGACGCCCTACATGGACGCGGCGACCCGGGCGCGGCAGCCGGAGCTCGCTCAGTTCCTGCGCGAGGTCAAGATCGGGCGCGCCGGCCAGATACTCGAGCCCCCGTTCACGCACTGGTACCGCTTCGAGAGCAGGGGCGGATGGGGAGGCGGCAAGCCGCGCCACCTCGGCGAGGCCGGGCCGCGCGAGAAGGAGGAGCGCCACTTCCAGAACTTCCAGGGCCGCATCTACCCCTCGCGTTACTCCGAGGACGGCGACGTCGAGACCCGTATCGCCGAGATGGACCAGGAGGGCGTGGACGTCGAGCTCATGGTGCACGGGGCGTTCACCGGCCACGACGACCTGAGCGTGGACGCGGCCATGGTCGGCGCGGTCCACCGCTTCCTGGACGACATCTGCTCGCGCTACCCAGACCGCCTCACCTCGCTCATCACCGCGAACGCTCGCGATATCGAGAACGCCGTCGGCGAGATCAAGACGTGGGGCGGCTCGCGCTGGGCCCGCGGCGTCATGCTGGAGCTCCCCCTCGACTATCCCATCGACCATCCGGACCTCCACCCCGTCTGGGCCGCTGCCGACGACGCCGGGCTGGCCGTCGTGCACCACAGCAACTCCGCAGGCTACCCCGGCTACCGCGACCTCTGGGACAATCCCTTCATCGGACGCACCGCCTCCCACCCGTGGGGCGCGATGCGGATGACGGCCGCATTCATCGGCGCGGGCCTGCTCGACAAGTACCCGAACCTGAACCTCGCCATCCTCGAGTCCGGCTTCGGCTGGCTCCCTTTCTGGATGAAGCGCATGGAAGACCAGGTGCACTACATGGGCTACGTCGCCGAGGACCTGCAGCACACGATGGAGGAGTACATGACCGGCGGACGCTTCTTCGCCGCCGTCGTCCTGCACGAGGGCCCGGACATGGTGAAGATGGTCTCCGACTTCATGGGCGACCACGTCCTCATGTTCGGCTCCGACTTCCCCCACGCCGAGTCCCGCTTCCCCGACTCCGTCGACCTCGTCCTCGGCTGGGACCAGCTCAACGACGACGACAAGCGCCGTCTCTTCTGGGACAACCCCGCCACCTGCTTCCGCTGGGACTGACCCCCGTCATTCCTGCGCAGCAGGAACCTAGAACGTCAGGTTGCTCGGTGGGGCATGGGGTGTGCAATCCCCTCTCCCCTTGTAGGGAGAGGGCTAGGGAACAACGTGTTTGAGAATCACACCTAGGCTTCGGTGAGGAGGGGGCGGAGGACGGAGGCGGATGTCGTGTCGAGGGCGTGGACGGCGACGACGAGGTCGCGGGCGCGCTGCTCGCCGTAGACGCCGCCGACGAGGTCGAGTGCCTTCTCGTCGACCTCCTCCGTGGTCATGGGGTTGTCCGCCGTGCCGTGCACGGCAGGGACGTGGCGCTCGAGAACCCCGCTCGCGGTGTGGATGCGCACGGTGGCGGGGCGCTGGCGCTCCATGCCCGCGAACTCGGGATTGCCCTGCAGACGGACCTTCGCCATGAGGTCGACGACGGCTGGGTCGCTCATGCGCTCGTAGGTGTGGGTGGCCTGGAAGGTGAGCCTGCCGCCGTCGAGCGCGATGACGGCCATGCAGTACTGGAGGTTCACGTCCGGCATGTGGCGTCCGTTCACGATGTTGGCGCCCTGTGGCGGGAGCAGCGCCTCGACCTCGCGGATGTCGGAGGGGGCGAGGCCGTGCTCGACGACGAGGGAGCACATCGCCTCAGCGGCAGCCTGGATGGGGGAGCCGACGGAGAACTTCTTGATGTTGGTGAGCGTGATCTCGTAGTGGTCGCCGAGGCTGGCGACCCACTGGGGGAACTCGTCGCGGCGGGGGCAGAAAACGTCGAGGAAGCCGTTCTCGCCCTCGAAGGCGTCCTCCTCGCCGGACATGCCGCTCTCGACGAAGAGGGCGGAGGTGACGCCGGAGCGCGCGCCGTTGCCGCCGAAGACGAACGACTTCTCGATATGCTCGGAGTCGCGGGCCCACGACGTGATGCCAGAGGCCTGCTGGGCGGTGTAGGAGAGGGCGTAGCGGACGCCCTGCGGATCGAGTCCGACGAGGGCCGACGCGGCAGCCGCAGAGCCGAACATGGGGCCGATGGTGTGGGTGGCGTGGCCGTGCCAGCCCCGGGCGTCGATGCCGCCCATGAGCCGCGCGATGCGCGAGCCGACGTCGTAGCCGAGGGCGACGGCGCGCAGCAGCGCCTCGCCGGAGGCGTCCTGGCGCTCGGCGACGGCCAGGGCGGCGGGGACGACGGCGCAGCCGGGGTGGGTGAGCGACGGCGCGTGGGAGTCGTCGGTCTCGTCGGAGTGGGCGAGCATGCCGTTGGCCATAGCGGCGTTGATGGCGGTGGTGACGACGTTCGAGCCGACGACGGCGGCCTCGGGGACGCCTCCCTGCGAGCGGACGAAGTTGATGGCAGCCTCGCCGGGCTTGAGCCGGGAGCCGGTGACCATCGCCGCGATGGTGTCGAGGACGTGGTGCTTCGTCTTCTCCAGGACGGCAGGCGGGAGGGGCCGGTCGAGAGCGGTTGCGACGTAGGACGCGAGGGTGTCGAGCGGGGCTTGCTGGGTCATGGGGCCTCCTCGTTGGGTTACTGGAGTATCTCGCCGCCGTTGATATGGAAGGTCTGCCCCGTCACGTAGCTCGCGTGTTTGCTGCAGAGGTAGACGACAAGGGCCGCGACCTCCTCCGGGTGTCCGAATCGGGGGATGGGGAGCTTGGGGTCGATGCCGGAGATATCGACGTCGCGCTCGGTGCCGGGATCGCGCTCGCCCTCGATGGAAGCTGGGGCGATGGCGTTGACGGTGACGCCGTGCTTGCCGAACTCGCGCGCGAGCCCGCGGGTGAGGCCGACGACGCCGAGTTTGACGGCGGCCTTCATGGCACCGCCGCCACGGTAGGCGGAGACGCCGGAGTAGTTGACGATGCGCCCCCAGCCGCGCTCGACCATGCCGGGCAGCACCGCGCGGCTCGCGAAGATGGGGCCGTCCAGGTTCGCGGCGGCGGTCGCGCGCCAGTCCTCGTTGGACATCTGGAGGAAGGGCCCCTGCACACGGTTCGTCGCGTTGTTGACGAGAACGTCGACTCCGCCGAAAGCGCGCTCCGCCGTCCACACCGCATCCTTCACCTGATCCTCGTCACCGACGTCGCAGAGGGCGGTCACGACCTCGGCGCCGGCGGCACGGCAGACGCCAGCGGTCTCCTGGAGGAGGCCGTCGCTACGGCGCGTCGTGAGCACAAGCCGGGCGCCTTCGGCGGCGAACGCCTCGGCGGTCGCCCGCCCTATGTTGCGTCCCGCGCCCGTGATGAGCACGACCTTGCCTGTGAGTCCCATGTCCATGGCGGCCCTCCTGCGCTTCGGAGCGAGCATAGCAAAGATGATCAACACGGATAGATGGGAACGGACATGATGGCTTCCGTGGTGAGCCTGTTGGTGTGCGCTGACGCGCCTCTGGATTCCCGCCTTCGCGGGAATGACGGGGTTAGGCGTTGTTGACGACGACGCGCCCGGCCTTCAGAACGGCGAGCACACGTGCGACGTCGGATATCTGTTCGTCCGGGTTGCCGTCGACGATGAGGAGGTCCGCCTCCTTGCCGGGTGAGACGGTGCCGACTGTGTCGTCGATGCCGAGCGCTCTGGCGTTGCCCCCCGTCGCCGAGGCGATGGCCCCGGCGGGGGTGAGACCCGCGTCCACCATCGCGGCGAGTTCGAGGTCGAAGCGACCGAACGGGTATACGCCCCATCCGCAGTCGGAGCCGGCCATCAACTGGACGCCGTGCTCGATGAGCTTGCCGACCTGCTCAAGGGTCGTGGCGTGGCCGCGGCGCATCCGGTCGAGCATCGCGGTCTCTTCCGCGGTGGCAGTCCCGGCGTCCACACGCGCCTGGAGGATGGGGATGCGACTGCGGGTGATCTGCAGCGTGGGGTTCACGCATATCCCGTGCTCCGCGATGTCGGAGGCCAAGTGCTCGTCGAAGACCCGCGCGCCGTGCTCGTCGGTGAACCAGCCGTGCATGATGGCGTCGTACTCGGCGTCGACGACCATCCGCATGGCCTCGTTCGAGCGGCAGTGCGCCACGACCTTGCGGTCGCGGCGGTGTCCTTCCAGCGCGATCGTCGTCAGCTCCTCGGGCGAGAACTGCGGGCGGAAGGGGTCGCTGCCGAGCGTGCTGCCGCCCGTCGCCATCACTTTCAGGAAGTCGGCTCCCTCTTTGATGAGCAGGCGCGCGGCGTGCCGGACGCCGTCCACGCCGTCGGCCTCGGAGCCCATGAACCAGCAGTGACCGCCGCTGACCGTTATCGGGCGTCCGGAGGCGAGCACGCGGGAGCCGTGGACGATGCCCTGTTCCAAGCCGTCCTTGAGGCGGAAGGTGGTCTGGTTCCAGCCCCCACAGTCACAGATGGTCGTCACGCCGGTCTCGAGGGCGCGTCCCACGTTATGCGCGGAGCGCAGCAGGCGGATGGCGTCGTCGTCGACGAGGTGGACGTCCTCGCCGCGCCTGCCGTCGCCGGGCATGTTCGTGTGGGTGTGGCAGTCGATCAGGCCCGGCAGGAGCGTCGCGTTGGAGAAGTCGAGGACGTGCCCGTCAGCGGGCGCGGCTTCAGAGGCGGGGCCCACCGACACGATGCGCGAGCCCTCGATCCGCACGACGACGCCGGTCGCAGCGGGCGCGCCCGTGCCGTCGAGCAGCCTCCCCGCGTGGATGGTCAGCGAGCCATTCGAGCGTTGCATGGCGACACCCCCTTCCGCACGGGAAGATTAGCACGTCACGGCAGCCCTCACCCGCCGCGCAAGCGCGTCGACCCATTCGGCAAGCTCACCATGAGCGGGCAACCCCCGAGAGAATTCTCGACTCCGCTGCGCTCCGCTCGAAATGACAGACCCCTAACCCCACCGGTTCACCCTCACCCGCCGCGCAAGCGCGTCGACCTCTCCCAGAGGGCGAGGTGGGCTGCGAGGTTCCTGCCTGCGCAGGAACGACGGAGGTTTAGCCAGCGGCGAGGAGGGTTTCCACTTCCGAGCGGGTGGGCATGGCATCCTGCGCGCCGGGGCGGGTGACGGCGAAGGCGCCTGCGGCAGCGCCGAAGCGGACCGCCTCACTCAACGGTTTACCCTCGGCGAGGGCGCAGGCCATAGCAGCGCCGAAGGCGTCGCCCGCGGCGACGGTGTCCACGGCCTCGACCCCGAACGGCAGCACGTAGCCGCTGTCGTCGTTCGAGAGGTAGAACGCGCCACGCTCGGCCATCTTCACGACGGCCGCTCTTACGCCGCGTTGGACAAGGGCGCGGGCCGCTGACTCGGCGGACGCCACATCCGTGACGTCGATGCCGGTGAGCGCGGCGGCCTCGGCCTGGTTCGGGGTGAGCACGTCGACGAGGGCATACGCCTCCGGCGGGAAGGCATCGGCGGGGGCGGGGTCCCATACGACGCGCACGCCTATCTCCTTCGCGATGCGAGCGGCCTTCAGCGACACGGCAGCCGGTATCTCGCACTGGAGCATGAGGGCGTCCGCGCCATCGAGCGCCGACTTCACGGCGTCGACCTGCGTATCGTCGCAGCGCATGTTCGCGCCGCTGGCCACCAGGATGCGGTTCTGGCGGGATGCGTCGAGGAGGATCATCGCGACGCCGGATGTAGCGTCGGGGTCCTCCATGACGCCGCTCACGTCGACGCCGCACGCGCGCAGGTTGCCCAGGAGTTGCGGGGCGAACAGGTCGTTGCCAACGCGGCCAATCATCCTGACCGATGCGCCCATGCGGGCCGCCGCGACCGCCTGGTTGGCGCCCTTGCCGCCGGGCGCGGTGTAGAAGTCTCCGCCGAGGACGGTCTCGCCGGGTGACGGCAGCCGGGGAGCGGCGCCGATGAGGTCCATATTGATGCTGCCGAGGACCACGATGGTTGGGGGCACGACGGATCAGCCCTGCCCGACGGACAGCT
The DNA here is from genome assembly GCA_965206315.1 of Dehalococcoidia bacterium. Lineage (GTDB taxonomy): Bacteria > Chloroflexota > Dehalococcoidia > Lucifugimonadales > Australimonadaceae > Bin16. The sequence continues at coordinate 1,230,791 of OZ242210.1, read as the reverse complement.
CCAGGTGATTGCCATTGGGGTCGTCGACGTAGAGCGAGTAGCCCGCGCCGTCGCGGTGCTCGCGGATGTGGTCGACGACGAAGCCGCGTCCCTCGATCTCGCGCTGCAGATCGGCAGGGTCGGACGGACCGTCAAGGTCGAAGGTGTGATGCGGGACGCCTTCATTCTCGCCCGCCGAGCCGTCGAAGAGGCCGATGGCGAAGTCGCCCACGCGGAGCCGGACGACGTCGACGCCTCGCACCTGATGGCGTGTCGTGACCTCGGCTCCGAACAGTTCCTGGTAGAACCGCACCGAGTCTTCGAGGTCGGCGACGGTGTAGTTCCACGAGCGTATGCCTTTCGCTTTCATGGGGCTCTCCTTTTCCATGGCAACGGGACGACGCGGGCAGCGTAGCGTGTGGGGATAGGGGGTTCAAGTGGGCGCATAAGGGGCTCGCCGTGCGGCGAGCCCCTGTGCTCAGCGTCGTATGTGCGGCGGTCTAGATGACGTCGCCGACCATGCGGTTGCGGCGGACGGCAGCGGGATCGTCGATCTCGATGCCCTCCCACTCAGGCAGCTTGGCGCCTTCGCCGGAGAGTTCGGCCTCGATGGTGTTGTTGACAACGATGTCTTTGAACGGCCCGCGGAGCCGGCCCTCGTAGCCGGGGTACTCGAAGAACTCCACCGGATAGACGAGGATCTCGTTCTCGTCCGGGTTACGGATGACGTTCATGGGCTCGCCGCCGCTCTCGACGATGCGCATCTGCTCTTCAAGCATGCGGCGGAACATGATGAGACCGACGTCGGAGACGCCGAGGCGCTCGGTCGTGCGGTCGGTAATGGGGCCCTGCATAACCCAGGCGGCCTGGTCCTGTCCGAGCACCCAGTCGGCCTTGATCGTACCGTCCGGGTTGTAGACGGGGACCTCCTCGTGGGGCACCACGTCCGGGTGCTCCTGCCCGGGCTCGAGCGGCTCGAGGTCGACCACGAAGTGGAGGGTGTGGGTGTCGTCGACGGGCACACGGTACTGGAGGTTGGAGGTGATGTGCAGGACGTGGGGAAAGAGGATGGGGTGTCCCATCCGCCAGTAGTCGTTCTCCTCCGTCTCGTCGCCGACGAGCCTGCGCTTGATGACGCCGTAGTCCGTGACCTCAAAGCCGATCTTGCGGTGGTCGGCGCCGCGCGAGCCGATACGCGAGTTCCAGAGGTCGCGCAGTTCGGGGGGCTTGTTGCGGTTCATCACCCAGCCGCCCCAGTAGCGGTGCAGCCACTGGAAGTGGAGCGGGTCGAGCGAGTTCTCGTGGCACTGCAGCCAGTTGCACGGGATCATGATGGACTGCGTGCGGCGGACGCCGGGCCAGACGAGCACGTCGACGCGGGGGAGCAGGGGCGCGGGGTCCGGGCCCATGTAGGCGAAGACGACTCCGCCCAGCTCCTGCACCTTGTACGCCTTGATGCGCACCTTCTCCTTGAACTTGGAGCCCTCGGGCTCGGAGGGCTGGTCGACGCACTGGCCGGTCTCGTTGAATATCCAGCCGTGGTAGGCGCAGCGGATGCCGTTCTCCTCAGGGATGCCGTAAGAGAGGTTGGCCTTGCGGTGTGCGCAGGAGGGCTCGATGAGGCCGACAGTGCCGCTGGCGTCCCGGTAGAGGACGAGGTCCTCGCCGAGGAGGCGCACCTCCTTGGTGGGGTTGTCGGCGTCGAGCTCGACGCTGGCGGCGATGGGGTGCCAGTAGCGCCGCATCAGCTCACCCATCGGCGTTCCGGGGCCGACGCGGGTAAGCCGTTCGTTCTGCTCTGCGGTAAGCATGCGGGTCGCCTCCTCCCGTGGTGGCTGCTCTTATACGGGGCAAGCATAGCGCAAACAGGCGTCAGGGGGCTACGTGTTGGGGAACCCTCACCCGCCGCGCTGTCGCTCGGCGACCTCTCCCAGAGGGCGAGGTGGGGGCACGCAGGGCGCCCACAAAGGACGCCCCTACGCCGGACACCGCACACCCCACAGGAGGGCCCTCACCGCGCGCTGAAGCTCGTAGCCTTCTCCCTCAGAAGAGGGGATCAGACGCCCAGGCGAGGTCCCTGCCTGCGCGGGATGGTTCGACAGGCTCACCACGAGCAGGCGAAGGGCGGGTGATAGACTGGTCTTGTGAGGGGCCGCCCGCCAAAGAGGGTGGCGACCAGGAGGAGATAACGGGATGAGGACGGAGATCGAGTTCGACCCCAGTTTCACGATACTCACGGCGGAGTTGTCGGCCGGAGAGTCGATCAAGGCGGAGCCCGGAGCGATGGCAGCCCAGCAGGGGCTGGAGATGCGGACGGGCATGGGCGGAGGAGGTGGACTGTTCGGCGGCTTCAAGCGGATGCTGGGCGGCGAGTCGTTCTTCCTCAACACGTTCACGGCAGGACCGGGCGGCGGCTGGATAAGCCTCGCGCCGCCAACGCCGGGCGACATCATCTCCCACGATCTGTTGCCGGGGCAGAACCTGTACATCCAGGGCAGCTCGTTCCTCGCGTGCACGGAGAACGTACACACGGACGCGAAGTTCCAGGGGATGCGGGGGATGTTCAGCGGGGAGAAGATCTTCTTCCTGCGCGCATACGCCGAAGGCGGACAGGGTACTGTGCACGTCAACTCGTACGGCGCCATCAAGAAGCTCAACATCCAGCCGGGCAGCGAACTGGTCGTGGACACCGGGCACGTCGTGGCGTTCACGGACAACGTCCAGTACTCGGTGGGCAAGGTCGGCGGCCTCGGCTCGCTCATCGCCGGCGGTGAGGGGCTGGTGCTGAAGTTCACGGGCAGCGGGGACGTGTGGATACAGACACGCACGCTCTCGTCGCTGATGGACAAGCTGGCGCCGTTCCTGCCGTCGACCAAGAGCTGAGGCATGACGGTCCGCGTCCGGTACGCACCGAGCCCGACCGGCGACCCGCACGTCGGCAACATCAGGTCGGCGCTGTTCAACTGGCTGTACGCCCGCCACACGGGCGGCACGTTCATCGTGCGCATCGAGGACACGGACCAGGCGCGCCTCGTCCCCGGCTCCCTCGACGCTATCCTCGACGCCCTGCGATGGCTTGGCCTCGACTGGGACGAGGGACCGGGAGCGGACGCGGCACACGGCCCGTACGTGCAGTCGGAGCGGCTCGACCTCTACCGTGAGCACGCGGATTGGCTGCTCGCCGAGGGGAAGGCGTACCACTGCTACTGCACCCCGGCACGGCTCGACGCGGTGCGGAAGGAGCGGCAGAAGGCGCGCCAGCCGACGGGCTACGACCGCCGGTGCCGCGAGCCGGAAGGGGCGGCGCAGGCGCGGGAGGAGAACCCGAACCCGCCCGTCGTGCGCTTCAAGATGCCGGTCGAGGGGAACATCACCGTCGACGACTTCGTGCGCGGCGAGGTGACGTTCGACGTGTCGCTGCTGGACGACTTCGTGCTGCTGAAGTCGGACGGCTACCCGACGTACCACCTCGCGAACGTGGTGGACGACCACCTGATGGAGATAACGCACGTGATGCGGGCGGAGGAGTGGCTGCCGAGCGCCCCGCGCCACCGGCTGCTGTACGAGGCGTTCGGCTACGAGATGCCGGTGCTGGTGCACCTGCCGCTCATCCTGGGGCCGGACCGCTCCAAGCTGAGCAAGCGTCACGGGGCAGCGTCGGTCCTGGAGTTCCGCGACATGGGCTACCTGCCGGATGCGATGTTCAACTTCCTCGCACTGCTCGGGTGGTCTCTCGACGAGACAAGCGAGGTGTTCACGAAGGACGATCTCGTGCGGCACTTCACGCCAGAGCGCATCCTGGCGAACCCGGCAGTGTTCAACATCGAGAAGCTGGACTGGTTCAACGGGTTGTACATCCGGGGCATGGGCGACGACGCGCTGGCGGACGCGCTCGTGCCGTGGCTCGAGGACCCTACATCCGGGCTCCCCGGGAACACAGTTCCCGTAGACCGAGCGTATCTGGCTTCCATCGTGCCACTCGAGCGCGAGCGGCTGAAGCGGCTGTCGGAGGCACCGGAGATGCTGTCATTCTTCTTCGAGGAGCGGCTCGACTACGACGCGTCGATGCTGGTGCCGAAGGGGCTGGATGCCGACGGCGCGCGCGGAGCGCTCGAAGCGGCGCTCGCAACTGCCGAATACGCCGACGACTGGAGTGGCGGTGCGCTGGAGACGGCGTACCGGGCGCTCGCGGAGCGGCTGGGCGTCAAGACGGGTCAGCTGTTCGGGGCGATGCGCGTCGCCGTGACGGGCCGCACCGCCGCACCGCCGCTGTTCGACACGCTGTCGGTGCTGGGGAAGGAGCGCTGCGTCTCGCGGCTGCGCGCCGCGCTCGCGGCGCTGTGAGGCGTCGGCTGCAGCGGTTTGCTATCATAAGAGTCTCCCGCTGGGGATTCGGCTAGTGGTAGGCCGCCTGACTCTGGATCAGGTAACGATGGTTCGAATCCATCATCCCCAGCCAATCGCCTACTCCTGACGTCGTTCCCTGATGCACGTCGCGCGCGTGCGCTACACTTGCGCGCATCACGCAGGAGGGAGCGTCGATGAGCAGCAACGCTGGCGAACACCTACGGATGGGGGCCGGGCTCGGCAGGCTGAGCGGGAAGGTGGCGGTGGTGACCGGCGCCGAGAGCGGCATCGGCAGGGCGACGGCGCGGCTGTTCGCCCGCGAAGGAGCGAAGGTTGTCTGCGCCGACATGGCGGAGCGCGGCGACCCGCGCACCGACCGGCTCATCGAGGCCGACGGCGGCGAGGCCCACTTCCTGCTCGGCGACGTGTCGCAGAAGGCGGTGTGCGAGGAGATGGTGAGCACCACCATCGACCGATTCGGCGGGCTGGACGTGCTCTACCTGAACGCAGGCACAGGCGTTCGGAAGAAGCTCCACGAGATGTCAGACGAGGAGTGGGACCACGTCATCAACCTGAACCTGTACGGCGTCTACCACGGCGTGCAGGCCGTGCTGCCCCACTTCATAGAGCAGGGGTCCGGCAACATCGTCATCACGGCGTCCAGCTTCGGGCTGCGAGCGAGCCCGCGCTACCCGTCCTACAGCGCAACGAAGGCGGCGCTGGTGAACTTGACGCGGCAGTTGGCGGTGGACTACGGGCCAGAGATACGCGTGAACTGCGTCTGCCCCGGCCCCATCGACACGAACCGCATCCGCGAGTTCCCGCCGCGTCCGCGCCCCATCGACGAGGACCAGCGCTACGAGGCAGGCCAGCGCGTCGCGGCGCTCCACCGGATGGGGCAGCCGGAGGAGGTCGCGTACTGCGTGCTCTTCCTGGCGAGCGAGGAGTCGTCGTTCGTGACCGGCCACGCGCTCGTGGTCGACGGCGGGCAGACGATAACGGTACAGTGAGCGCATGACGCCTGAGCAGATGGCCGCATTCCTGGAGCGCCCGCTCGTCGCGGTGTTCGTGACGCTGCGCGCGGACGGCAGTCCCCACGCCATCCCCGTGTGGTTCGAGTACGCCGGCGGCGAGTTCGTGGTCTTTACGAGCAGCAGGTTCCAGCGAGTGAAGAACCTCGAACGGAACAACCGCGCGGCGATCACCATCGCGAGCCACGACGAGCCGTACACGTACGTGTCGGCGGAAGGGCCGGTCGTCATCACGAAGGAGCGGGTGGAGGAGACGGGGTACTCGATAGCGGGGCGCTACATGGGGGAGAACGCCCAGCAGTTCATGAACGACGTGTACGACGAGACCGCGGTGCTGCTGCGGCTCACGCCGGAGCGCCTGCTGACGTGGGTGGAGGAGTAGGGGCGCCCCTGCGCCCCTTGGATTCCCGCCTTCGCGGGAATGACGAGGTTAGTCGCGGTAGTTGACGTACTGCAGGGGCTGCTCGATGCCCATGTCCTTGATGAAGGCGATGACTTCCTGCAGGTCGTCGCGCTTCTTGCCGGAGACGCGGAGTTCGTCGCCCTGGATGGCGAGCTGGACGCGGATCTTGGTGCCCTTCACGGCCTTGACGATCTTGCGGGCGAGGTCGCCGTCGATGCCCTGCCGGATGGTGACCTGCTGGCGGAGGCTGTCGCCGGTTGCCTTCTGGGGCGTCTCGAACGAGAGCGAGCGGCTGTCGACGTCGCGGCGGGCGAAGTAGGTGTGGAGCAGGTCGTGCACCTGCCGGAGCTGGAGATCGTTGTCGGCGGTGACGGTGAGCACACTGCCGGAGCGCTCGACACCCGCGCGGGTGCCCTTGAGATCGAAGCGCTGCTGGGTCTCGCGTTTCACGCCGTTGACGGCGTTGTCCACCTCCGTGAGGTCGACCTTCGATACGACATCGAACGACGGCATCCAGTTCCTCCGTGGTCAGGCGTTCTTGGCCCTGCGGGCCAAGCGCTCATAGTAGCGCACGTACGAGACGACGACCGGCCAGTAGGAGCGGTCGGCCTTCGCGGGGTCGGCGAAGAGGTGGGTGCGGACATCGACCTCCATCTCGGCCTCGCTCTTCCCCGCGGCCATGCCTTCCTTGATGAGCTCGCCGAGCTCGATGGTGATGCGCTCGACGGCGTCGATGGCGAATGCGGGGTTGGAGGCGAGGAAGCCGGAGTGGACGGGGAGGAGGTACTTGGGCGCGAGCTCGCGCGCCTTGCGGATGGAGGCGATGCTGGCGTCGACGTCGAAGTACGGGAGCGTCATCGGCGGGTCGGGGAGGAAGCGCGGCGGCTTGTAGTTCCCGAGGCCGTGGCCGCAGTAGAGGGCCTCGTTCGCCTCGTCGTAGACGCCGATGTGGTCGAGCGAGTGCCCCGGCATGAAGACGATGCGGTACGGCGCGCCGCTGCCGAAGTCGAGCGTGTCGCCGTCCTCGACCGTGACCATGTCCTCGTCCGGTACAGGGAGGATGTCGCCGAAGACGGCCTCCCACGTCTCGCCGAACACGTCGGCGGTGCCGGCGATGAGGCGGGCGGGGTCGCGCATGAAGGGCGCGCCACGGGTGTGGAAGACGGCCTTGGCGCGGGGAAGCTCCCGTACGAGCCAGCCGCTGCCGCCCGCGTGGTCGATATGGATGTGCGACGGCACGATCCACTCGATGGTGTCGGTGTCGTGGCCGAGCTTGCGGATGGCGTCGAGCAGCTCCTCGGCGATGGAGGTGGGGCCGGGGTCGAGGATGGCGGGGTGGTCGCCGGCGACGAACCACGCAGCATGGGGCATCGCGCCGTCGGTGAATAGCTCGGCAGTGTCGCGTCCGTACTCGGTGCGGAACTCCCACACGCCGGGGAAGATGCGTTCGGTCTCCAAGGCTGCCTCCTGCGGAGAAAGGATAGCACCTCCCCAGCCCCTCACTGAGGGCCCTCACCCGCCGCCGCGCAACGGCGGCACCCTCTCTCCGAGGGGAGAGGTGGCAGGGGTGCTCCTCACCCGTCAAGGGGGAAGGGATCCTACCGCTGCTCGCATCTCAATCCGCCTGAGGTGCTACCGTCCGAAGCGGACGTACCAGTAGACGAACAGCGCCATCGCCGCCGCGATAACCGCCAGGCTTGCGACGGCGAACGCCGAGTCCACCAGCACACCAAGGCTGTTGAGGACGACGGCGATGATGACGAAGATGAAGACGACGCCGACGAGTCCCGCATCCTCACGCTTCATCGCTTCACCCTTCACCCCCATCCTAACCTTCCTCCATCGAGGGGGAAGGGATCAACGGCCCGGGAAGTTCGGCGGGCGCTTCTCCCGGAACGAGCGCACACCCTCCATGAAGTCCTCACTCGCCTCCGCGCCGTCCAATAGGGACGCCCGATCCGCTGGCACTTGGTCCGCAGCGCCGAACTCCAGCAGGTCGCGTATCACCTGCTTGTGGGTGCGGTGCGACACCGGCGAGAGCGACGCGATCTCCTCCGCGAGCGCACGCGCCGCGTCCATGAGCGTATCGCCGTCTACGACGACGCTGACGATGCCCGATGCCAGCGCGCGCTCCGCGGAGATCGAGCGCCCCGTCAGCATGAGGTAGGCCGCGTCCCCCGCTCCGGCGAGGCGCAGCAGGCGGTCGATGTGCGCGTGGGATACTGCGATGCCACGCTTCGCCGCAGGGAGTCCGAACTGCGCGTCCGTCGACGCTATGCGCACGTCGGCGCACACGGCAAGCTCCAGCCCGCCGCCCAGGCAGTAGCCTCGTATCGCGGCGATGGTCGGCTTGGAGAGCGCATTCAGCGCGTCGCAGGCCTCGTTCACCGCGTGGCGGTAGTTCCGCGCGCGCTCCGGCGTGCTGCGCGTCTCCTCGAAGTCCTTGATGTCCGCTCCCGCCGAGAACGCCTTCTCGCCCGCGCCCGTCAGCAGCACTGCGCGCACCGCGTCGTCCGTGTTCAACCCGGCGAGGAGTTCCGGCAGGCGCACCCACATGTCGTAGGAGATGGCGTTCCGCTGCTCCGGGCGGTTCAGCGTCAGCGTCGCGACTGCTCCGTCGCGTTCGACGACCAGATCATCGGTCATGGTGCTATCCCTCCGCCGCTTTCGCGCGCAGGCAGTCGAAGAAGCGGTCGATCTGTGTTTTCGCCACGGTGCCCATCAGACGCTGGCCGACCCGCGCGAGCACGCCGGTCACCTGCACGTCGCCCTCGAAACTCAGCTCGGTGGCGTTGCCGTCCTCAGCAAGCGCCAACGAGCCGCCGCCCCTGATCTCGGTGCGCGCGCCGGAGCCCTCGACCGTCATGCGGTAGGACTCAGGCTCGACCGCGTCCGTGATGGCGAGCGTTCCCTTGTACGAACCGGAGACGATGCCGACGCGCACCGAGAGCTCGATCTCGTAGCGGTCGCCGCCGAGCGGCGTGAACGCGCTGACACCGGGTATGCACGAGCTGACGACGCTCGTGTCCATCAGTGTCTGCCAGAGGCGCGCTCTCGGTACGTCGAAGCGGTACGCTCCGTTCAGCTTCATACGTCTCTTCCCCGCAGGGTGCTGCGCTCACTATAGCAGCGCCCGGCCTCGCCGATTGACAAACCCCGTGCATTAGATACCCTTGCGCGCGCAAGGCGCACGCGTGTGCAGTGGCGCAACGGCGCATGCGTGCGAATCCCATGGCGCGCGACCTGACGGTCGAGGGAGGAGGTCGACTGTGACAGTTCCTGTCGAGATAACCATCAACGGAAAGGCCTGCTCCGGAGAGGTGGAGGAGCGACAGTTGCTCGTCCACTTCATCCGGGAGAACGCAGGGCTGACCGGAACGAAAGTGGGGTGCGACACGAGCCAGTGCGGCACCTGCACGGTGCAGTTGGACGGCGTCTCGGCCAAGTCGTGCACGGTGCTCACCGTCCAGGCGTCGGGCTCCTCGGTCACGACGATCGAGGGCATCTCCGACGGCGTCGACCTGCACCCGCTGCAGGAGGCGTTCTGGAACAACCACGGGCTGCAGTGCGGCTTCTGCACGCCGGGCATGATCATGGCGGCGAACGAGCTGCTGCGGAACAACCCGTCCCCGACGCGTGAGGAGATACGTCACGGGTTGGAGGGCAACATCTGCCGGTGCACCGGCTATCAGAACATCGTGAGCGCCGTCGAGGACGCCGCGAAGGCGATGGGAGGGAGGTAAGCGATGACCACTCGGATATTCGGTTCCGGCATCCGCCGTCGTGAAGACCCGCGGCTCATCACGGGCCGCGCGTCGTACACCGACGACATCAAGCTGCCGGGGACGCTCCACGCGGCGATCCTCCGCAGCCCCTACGCCCACGCGAACATCAGGTCCGTCGACGCCAGCGGCGCGGCTGGCCAGCCCGGCGTCGTCGCGGTCTACACCGGCGAGGACACGGACGGCGTGCTGAACGGCCTCCCCTGCGCGTGGCTGATCCCGGGCTCAGACCTGAAGACCCCCGCGCACCCGGCCATAGCCAAGGACAAGGTCCGCTACGTCGGCGACGCCGTCGCTGTCGTGGTCGCGGAGACGCGGTACCAGGCCGAGGACGCGCTGGAGCACATCGGGGTCGATTACGAGCCGCTCGACGTCGTCATCAACCCGAAGGCGGCGGCGCAGGACGGCGCCCCGCAGCTCCACGAGGACGTGCCGAACAACATCGCGTTCACGTGGGCCCTCGCGGGAGGCGACACGGACGCGGCGTTCGCGGACGCGGCAGTCACCGTCAGCGACACGATCACGCTCCCGCGGCTCATCGCGAACCCGATGGAGCCGCGCTCGGCGCTCGCCCAGTGGAGCGCGGCGTCCGGCGAGTTGACGCTGTGGAACACGACCCAGAACCCGCACATCGCGCGGTTCGTCACCTGTGTCGTGACCGGCGTGCCGGAGCACAAGATTAGGGTCATCGCGCCGGAGGTCGGCGGCGGGTTCGGGAGCAAGATCCCGTACTACGCAGACGAGGCCATCACGGCGTTCTGCTCCATGAAGCTGGGCGTGCCGGTGAAGTGGACGGAGACGCGCAGCGAGAACTACCTGATCACGACGCAGGGCCGCGACCACATCGAAGAGGTGGAGATGGCGGCCACGAGCGACGGCGTCATCACCGGGCTCCGCACCACCGTCTACGCAGGCATGGGCGGCTACCTCTCGACCGCCGCCCCGGGCGTCCCCACCATCCTGCACGGGCTGATGTACTCCGGTCCCTACAACATCCCCAACATCAGCGGCACGGTGTACGGCGTGTTCAACAACGGCGCGCCCGTGGACGCCTACCGCGGCGCAGGCCGCCCGGAGGCCACGATGCTCCTCGAGCGCATGGTCGACCTGGTCGCCGCGGCGGTCGGACAGGACCCGGCGGAGGTGCGCCGCAAGAACCTGATACCGAAGTTCGAGAACGGCCACGACGTCGCTACCGGCATCACCTACGACAGCGGAGACTACGAGTCCGCGTTGGACTCCTGCCTGAACGCAGCGGGCTACGAGGCGCTGCGAGCAGAGCAGGCGCAGGCGAGGGCGGACGGCCGCTGCGTCGGCGTCGGCGTCTCCAGCTACGTCGAGATATGCGGCCTCGGCCCGTCGCAGGTGGCGGGCGCGGTCGGCTTCCAGGGCGGCCTGTGGGAGAGCGCGATCATCCGCTTCTACCCCACGGGTAAGGCGAACGTCATGGTCGGCTCCTCCCCGCACGGACAGGGCGAGGAGACGACATTCGCCCAGATCGTCGCGGGCGAGCTCGGCGTGGACGTCGACGACGTGGAGGTCATCCACGGCGACACCGACACGACCCCGATGGGGTGGGGCACCTACGGCAGCCGCACCACGGCGGTCTCCGGCGCCGCGATCGCGGTGGCCGCTCGTAAGATCAAGGAGAAGTCGCGGGCGCTGGCCGCGCACCTGCTCGAAGCCGCGCCCGAGGACATCGAGTACGAGGACGGGCGCTTCTACGTTCGAGGGTCGCCCGACCAGCACAAGACGATCCAGGACATCGCGCTCATGGCCAACGTCGCGTGGAACATGCCCGAGGGCATGGAGCCGGGGCTGGAGGCGAGCGCGTTCTACGACCCGCCCAACTTCACCTACCCGTTCGGGGCGCACGTCGCCGTCGTGGAGGTGGACCCGGAGACGGGCAGCATCGACCTCCAGCGTTACGTTGCGGTGGACGACTGCGGTGTGCAGATCAACCCCATGATCGTGGAGGGGCAGGTGCACGGCGGCGTCGTACAGGGCGTCGGCCCGGCGCTCTGGGAGGGCGCGGTCTACGACGACGACGGGCAGCTCGTGACCGGCTCAATGCTGGACTACGCGCTGCCCCGCGCGGACCTGCTGCCGGACATCGAGGTCTCGTCCAACACGACGCCGTCGCCGCACCACCCGCTGGGGGTGAAGGGCATCGGCGAGGCGGGCACCATCGCGTCCACGCCCACCGTCTACAACGCGGTGATGGACGCGCTGCGTCCGCTGGGCGTTACCCGCGTAGACATGCCGTTGACGCCGGAGAAGGTCTGGCGCGCGATCAACGATGCACGGAACGGAGGCTAGGCCATGTTTCCAGCACAGATCACCTACCACCGCGCGGGCTCCGTAGCCGAAGCGGTGCAACTGCTCTCCGACAACGAGGGCGCGAAGCTCCTGGCGGGCGGACACAGCCTCCTCCCGCTGATGAAACTGCGGCTCGCGGCGCCCGCCGTCCTCGTGGACATCGGGCGTATCGAGGCGCTCAAGGGCGTCTCCGCGAGCGGCGGCGGCATCACCATCGGCGCGCTCACGACGCACGCCGAGATCGCGGGCTCCGACCTCGTACAGCAGCACGCTCCGGTGCTCGCCGAGGCTGCCGCGCTCGTCGGCGACCCGGCGGTGCGGAACCGGGGCACCATCGGCGGCAGCGTATCCCACGCCGACCCCGCGTCCGACCAGCCGACCGTGCTCACGGCGCTGGGCGCGACGTTCAACGTCACGGGGCCGGGAGGTGACCGCAGCATCGCGGCGGCCGATTTCGCAACCGGCCTGCTGGAGAACGCGCTGGCGGAGAACGAAGTGCTGACGAGCATCTCGGTGCCGTCGGTCCCGTCCGGTGCGGGCTCGGCGTACGTCAAGTTCTCACACCCGGCGTCGCGCTACGCCGTGGTCGGCGCTGCCGCGGTCATCGCGGTGAGCGGCGGCGCGTGCTCGTCCGCGAGCGTCGCGGTCGGAGGCGTTGAGACGACGCCGGTGCGGGCATCGTCCGTCCAGGCGGCGCTTGCGGGCTTGGACCTGAGCGGCGCCGCGCTGGACGCCGCCGCGGCAGCGGTCGCCGGCGACCTGAATGGCGACGCCATGGGCGACGTGTTCGCCTCCGCCGAGTACCGCAGGGCGATGGCGGCGGTGTACGTGCGCCGGGCGCTCGGCGCGGCAGCGTCGCGCGCGGGCTGACGGCCCCGCCGCAACGTATGGGATAGTCGCAGGGGGCACCCTCACCCGCCACCGCTCCGCGGAGGCACCCTCTCCCAGGGGGAGAGGGGATCGAGAGTGTCCCCTGCGCTTCTGCAAGAGATACGAGAGTCCGGAGGACACCCGCATTGGACGAAACGCGCACCGGTTCCGCGCCCGCGTCCGTAGACGAACTGCAGAAGGCGCTTCGCGGCGAGTTGTACGTCGCCGACCGCGCGCTGGCGATGTCGGTCTACCTCGCGTTGACGCTGAAGCGCCCGCTCTTTCTCGAAGGCGAGGCGGGCGTCGGCAAGACGGAGGTCGCCAAGGTGCTGGCGTCGGCGCTGGGCGCGCGCCTCATCCGGCTCCAGTGCTACGAGGGGCTGGACGTGAGCCAGGCCGTCTACGAGTGGAACTACTCGCGGCAACTGCTGCACATCCGGTTGCTCGAGGCGTCCGGCGACGTCGACCGGACGGCGGCGGAGCGCGAGCTGTTCAGCGAGGAGTTCCTCATCAAACGCCCGCTCCTGCAGGCGCTCGATGGGAACGAAGGCCCTGTCGTGCTCCTCATCGACGAGCTGGACAGGGCCGACGAGGAGTTCGAGGGCTACCTGCTCGAGATGCTCTCTGACTTCCAGATCACGATACCGGAGGTCGGCACATACACGGCCGACGAGCCGCCCGTCGTCGTCATCACGTCCAACCGTACGCGCGAGATACACGACGCGCTGAAGCGCCGCTGCCTCTACTACTGGATCGACTACCCCGACCTCGACAAGGAGACGCAGATCGTGCGGAGCAAGGTGCCGCAGGCGTCGCAGAAGCTCGCGGGACAGGTCGCAGCGTTCGTCCAGGAGCTGCGCGGCACGGAGCTGTACAAGGTGCCGGGCGTCGCGGAGACGCTCGACTGGACGGCGGCGCTCGTGAGCCTCAACGAGACCGAACTCAGCCCGGACGTCATCGACGACACGCTCGGCATCATGCTCAAGTACCGCGAGGACGTGCAGGCGGTGCGCGGCGAGCAGACGCGCGCGCTGCTGAACCGCGCGATGCACCGCGGCACGCAGCGCGGGGGCAGGCGTGGCTGACGCCCCGGACGGCTACATCCTCGGCAACCTCCTCCTCTTCGGGCGGCTGCTCCGGCGGCTCGGCCTCGACGTGCACGTCGGGCGGATGCTGGACGCGATCCGCGTGCTGGAGGACATCGGCCTCGAACGCCGGGGCGACGTGCGCGCGGCGCTGCGGACGCTGCTCGTGCACCGCAAGGACGACCTCCCGCTGTTCGACGAGGCGTTCGACGTCTTCTGGCGCCAGCGCAAGGACAGCACCTCGACGATGGACCTGCGCTCGATGGGCGAGCAGCGCCGCTACCGCAGGCCGTCCGCGGGGCCGCCCGCACCGGGACGTGAGCCGGACGACTCCGCCGAGCCCGCCGACCCGGACGAGGGCTTCGACCGCGTCGACCTCACCCGCACGTTCAGCGCTCGGGAGGTGCTGCGGACACGGGACTTCGCGGAGTTCACGCCGGATGAGATGCTGCAGGCTCGGCAGTTGATGGCGTCGCTGCAGTGGGACCCGGGCCTCAGGCGCACGCGGCGCAAGGAGGCGGGGCGAGGGCCGGGGCTGGACGTGCGCAGGACGCTGCGGCGCAACGCGCGGTTCGGCGGCGAGCTCGTGCGACTGGAGACGCGGCGCCGCAAGGAGAAGCCGCGCAGGCTGGTGGTGGTCTGCGACGTGAGCGGCTCGATGGAGCGGTACACGCGGATGCTGCTGCACTTCATCCACAGCCTCTACGCGGGGCTGGACAACCGCATCGAGGCGTTTCTGTTCGCCACGCGGCTCACGCGCATCACGAAGCACCTGGGGCAGCGCGACATCGACCACGCTGTCTCGGAGGTGGCGAAGGCCGTGCCGGACTGGTCGGGCGGGACGCGCATCGGCGACGTGCTCAAGGAGTTCAACTTCCGGTGGGCGCGGCGGACGCTCGGCTGGGGCTCCATCGTCCTCATCGTGTCGGACGGGTGGGACCGCGGCGAGCCGGAGCTGCTGAGTCGCGAGATGGCGCGGCTGCAACGCAGTTGCAACCGGCTGATATGGCTCAACCCGCTGGCGGGCAACGAGGACTACGAACCACTGACCGTGGGGATGCGGGCCGCCGCGCCGTACATAGACGACCTGCTGCCCGTGAACAACCTCGCCGCCCTGTTCGACCTCGCCGACCACCTGAACAGCCTCGCGCAGAGCCGTCCGGTGCGCCATCACCAGCAGGTCCCGCACTCGGAGGAGGAAGCGCCCGTCGCAGCAGCCGCAGCGTCGCAGCAGCGCTCCTGGCACGCAGGCGCAAACCCCACGTTCCGGCATCCGATGTGGGGTCGCGGCGAGCCGCGGAACTAGCTACTGGCCAATCATCCTGTCGTAGTCGGCATGGGTGCCGACCACACCCAGATGAAGTCTCCTCCATCCTCAACCGCAAGGGCGCGATAAGAGCGACCGACTCTTGCCGACCGGAACCTGCCGACCTTCTTGAAACGGAGAGAGGGGTGGCTTGGATTCTCCTTGAGACGAACGAAGTTGCGCCTCGCGACCCTCTGCGCTGCTCCGGGCAGCCGGTCGAAGTACAACCAGAACTCAGGCGTAGTTCGGTGCACTACAGGTCTTTCAGTGTGTCCCGCCCCTTGGCTTCCCTGGCTTGAGACAAGAGGAAGTCCAGCTTGCCCGCTTCTGAATCAGCTTCGATCTGCTGGTCCCACTGCTCCCAGTCGTACTCGCTGAGCCAGTGCATCAACTGGGCATAGTCAGGCTTCGTGAGGCTTGCGATCGCCTGCTGAATCTCGGCTACCGTTGTCATGGCTTCACATTAGGCTCCCCCGGCAAGATTGACAACCACCCGGCGTCGCCCTCACGCCGACGGGTAGAACCCCTTGTCGTACCAGTAGGTGAGGTCGCTGCCGAACCACTCGGTGGGAATCTCCTGTCCGACGCCGGCCTCGACCGCCTTGCGGTAGATGAGCGCCCCCGCCGCCGCCATCTGGATCCCCATGCCGGTGCTGTTCTTGTAGTAGACGATGTCGCCGGGCTGCGCCTCCAGCGCGGTCGTTCCGGCCACCACCTCGCCCAGCGTGCATATCCTGTCCCACGACACCAGCCCCTGCTCGATGGGGTCGAGCAGCTCGATCTGGTTGTTCGAGTAGACGCTGTCGCGGTCGTTGATGCAGATGAAGGCGCTGCGGGCGAACGTCGTATCGTCGACCTCGGACTTCTTGAAGTTGGCGTCGCTGTTCTGCAGCGAGATGACGAACTGCCCCGGCTCCAGCCAGTCGCCGTCGAAGACCGGCTTGCCGCTCACGTAGCCTGCGTTCGTCGCGCAGCAGACGATCTCCGTGCCGTCCATCGCCTCGCGTGGGTTGTCCACGGGCGTGACCTCGATCTCCAACTGCTGCGACATCTCGCTGGCGAACTCTTCGCGGTGCTCCTTCGTGGGGCTGTAGACCTTCACGCTGCGCACCGGACGCACCTGCACGAGCGCCTCCAGGTCCGTCCGCGCCAGCTTCCCGCTGCCAAACATGCCAACCGTCTGCGCGTTAGGCGGCGCCAGGTACTTCGCGGCGACACCCGAGGTCGCGCCGACCCGTATCCCCGACAGGTAGAACTCGTGGATGAAGGCGAGCGGACGCCCCGTCTGCATGTCGATGAGGACGATGAAGCCCCAGTTGCGGTTGTCGAACTTGGGCGAGCGCTCGCCCTGCGCATTCGGCTTCGTGCTGCGCGCGCTGCCGCCGATGCGTATCGCGGCGGTATCGTATGAGGGCGTCGTGCCGATGTGGATGTTCGAGCCGTAGACCTTGTCGGCGTCCGTCGTGGGGCTGATGTAGCGGATGCGGGGGATGTTCACGGCCCCGCTGAGGGCGTGGTCGCGGTAGGCCGTCTCCATCGCCTCGATGCAGTCCGCCATCGGGTGCACCCGTGCGACGTCTTCGTCGGTCAACACCAGCGTCATACTGCGCCTCCTATGTGATCAGACGTGCTGGTCCACCAGGATGGGATTGCCGTCCGGGTCGATCGCCACGAAACTGGCCGGCCCCGTGCCGTTCTCGTCCGCTTCGCTCACCAACTGCACGCCCTTCGCCTTCAGCTGCCGCTGCAGTTCGCGCACGTCCGTGAAGGCTTCCAGCGGACGCGCCTGGCTGTCCCAGCCGGGATTGAACGTGAGGATGTTCTTCTCGAACATCCCCTGGAAGAGACCGATGGTGTGGTCGCCGTTCCTGAGTATCTGCCAGCCCTCCGAAGGGTCGCCTCCGACGACTTCGAACCCGAACTGCTCGTAGAAGTCCCTCGAGGCCGCGATATCCGCCACGGCCAGGCTGATGGAGAACGCGCCCAGTTCCATGTATCGCTTCTCTCCTAGTTGCTGTGGGGCAGGATGACCGTCTTCACCTCACGGAAGTCGGCCATGGCGTGCAGCGCGTCGGAGACCTCGCCGAGCGCGTAGGGACGCGACAGCATCCGCGCGAACGGCACCGAACCGCCCCGCGTCCGCAGGAACTCCAGTGCCTGGTGGTAGTGACGTCCCTCGCCGGAGCGCACGCTCACGATCGTCACCTGCTGCCCGAAGCCGTTGATCGATACCGGCCCGCCTCCTCCTCCGATGGAGAGGTAGCGCCCACCGGGGCGCAGGAAACCCAGCCCCTCCGGGATGACCGCGAAGGAGACGCACTGGATGGCGACGTCCGCGCCGCGACCCCCGGTACGCTCCATCACCCACTCGTGACGGTCCTTCGCATCGGGCATGTCGCCGATGTCCAGCGTCTCGTCCGCGCCCCACGCCTCGGCGACGTCCAGCCGCACGCGCGGCGCGCCGATCACCAGCACGCGCCCGGCACCGCGGTCGCGCGCGACCGCCGACGCGTACAGCCCGACGGGACCCGACCCCTGCACGACGACCGTGTCGTGGGGGTAGATCGGCCCGAGACGCTCGAAGCCGTGCATCACGGTGCGCAGCGCGCACGCTGCGGAGGCCGCCTGCGGCGACGTCACTTCGTCCGGGATGGGGATGATGGCGGTGCCGGGCGGGATGTAGTGGTACTCCGCGCAGCCACCCAACAGGTACGGGGGCAGGTCGGCGCGCCCGCGCCCGAACCGGATGCTGTCGTCGCAGAGCGAGGGCTGGTTCGACACGGAGCAGTAGAAGCAGTGCCCGCAGAAGCGGTACGCGGAGATGATGCGGTCTCCTTCCTTGAGCGTATTGCCGTGCACGTCATACCGCTCGCCGTTGATCGCCACGATGCGCCCGGCGGTCTCATGGCCGGGGATGTAGGGCAGCATCTTCGGGTTCGCGGCGTCGTGCCAGATGTGCACGTCCGTCCCGCACAGCGTCGCGGCCTCGACCTCGACCAGCATCCCCGTCGGTTCCAGGTCCGGCATCTGCACGTCGCGCGTCTCGGTTGGTTCGTTGTAACCCGTGATTACGGCAGCCTTGCACGTCTCCATGGCGTCTCCTCCGCTCCGAATGACTTCGATTCCCCTCGGCGGTACTTTATCCCAGCCGGACCGGTCCCGTGCACGGACTCCCTATGAATCTCCCGCCTAGCCGCCCGTGAACTTCGCCGCCTCCTCGGAGCCGCCCGTGGCGTCGCCCTCGCTGTACGAGTGCGCCCCCGTCCCGGCGAGGCCGCCTCCCTGCACGATGAGGTACTCCTCCCGGATGGGCCGTCCCTCGAACCAGCATTCCAGGATCTCGCGGACACCCGCCGCGTACCGGGCCTGCGCGGAGAGCGATGTGCCGGACGTGTGCGGCGTCATCGCGTGGTTCGGCATCGTTCGCCAGGGGTGGTCGTTGGGAGGCGGCTGCGGAAACCAGACGTCGCCCGCGTAGCCCGCCAGCTGGCCGCTCTCCAGCGCCCGCACGATGGCGTCGCGGTCGCAGATCTTGCCGCGCGCCGTGTTCACGATGTACGACCCGCGCTTCATCCTGCCGATGAGCGCGTCATTGAACATGTGCTCGGTCTCCGGGTGCAGCGGGCAGTGGATGCTGACCACGTCGCAGACGCTGACCAGCGATTCGACGGTCTCGTGGAACGTCAGGCCGAGTTCCTGCTCCACGTCGGCGGAGAGCCGGTGCCTGTCCGTGTAGTGGAGGTTCACGTCGAATGGCTTCATCCGCTTCAGCACGCCGAGCCCTATCCTTCCGGCTGCCACGACGCCCACGTCCATCCCCTCGATGTCGTACGAGCGGGAGACGGCGTCGGCGATGTTCCAGCCGCCCCTGACCACCCAGCCGTACTGGGGGATGTAGTCCCTGACGAGCGCCAGTATCTGCATCACCGCGTGCTCCGCGACGCTGACGCTGTTGCACCACGTCACTTCGCAGACCGTGATGCCCCTGTCGATGGCCGACTGCAGGTCGACGTGGTCCGACCCGATGCCCGCGGTGACGGCCAGCTTGAGCCGGGGCGCCTTCTCGATGCGCTCGGCGGTCAGGTACCCGGGCCAGAACGGCTGGGAGATGACGATGTCCGCGTCGGGCAGCTCCCGCTCGAAAACGGAGTCGGGGCCGTCCTTGTCCGAGGTGACGACGAACCGGTGCCCCCGCTCGGTCAGGAACCGCTCCAGCCCGAGTCCGCCCGAAACCGACCCCAGGAGATGACCGGGAGTGAAGTCTCGGGCGGTTGGCGAGGGCAGCGTCTGGCCGTCCGGATAGTGGGTGAGCGCGGGTATCTCTTCGCGCGCGTAGGCAGGCGGGAACCCCGCGACCGGATCGTCGTAGAGGACACACAGCACTTTCTGGGAAGAAGCGGTGCTCATGGCAGGCCTCCGAGCGGTCGAATCGTGCACAGTGTATGCGGGGTTGCCTGTGCGGGAAACCGCGCCTATCGGCGGGAGCGCCTACCGCGCGCCCGGAGGGCCGACGCGCACCGTGATGATGTCGGAGCCGTGGAACTGCTGGTGCCGCACCGACGAGGCGTAGCGGCGCAACAGGCGCAGCGATATCTCGTTCTCCGACACCGTCTCCTCGTCGTGCTGCTGCAGCTGGCGGATGCGGTCCTCCAGGTTCTCCTCGTCCCCGCCGCCGATGAATTCGAGTTCCGCGATCGCACCCTCGCTGGACGCCAGCACGACCAGCCGCCGCGTCTCCTGTCCGTCGTCGTCAGCGTCCAGGTCGAGCGACAGGTCCAGCGGCGCGAGCGTCAGCAATGTCTCCTCTGCAACCGCGCTCAGCCGCTCTTTCATCGGTTGGTCCCACCCCCTGCTCTCGGCGAACTGCTCCGTGAACGCAAAGAGGTCCGGCAGCACCTCGGCGTCGAGCTTCGACTCGAAGCGCATCCGCCGTTTCTTGGTGAACTCCAGGAACAGGATCATCACGATCGCGGCGACTCCTCCGGTGGTGATGGCGCTCTTCACCAGTGCCCCGAACACCGGACCGAGTTGCGGAAGCGTGAACAGGTCGAACTGGAACGACGCGCCTATCCAGAAAGAGATGCCCGCGACGATGAGCTTCTGCGTGTTTTGCTCGGACTGGATCACCGTCCGCGCGCCGTCCACGAACAGCGTGCCGGTGACGAGGATGAGGTAGCCGGCCATCACGGGCCCCGGCAGGCTGCTCAACAGCCCGGACAGCTTCGGGAGGAACGCCACGAGGACGAAGATAGCGCCGATGGAGTAGCCCATCCTGCGCGAAGCGACGCCGGTGACCTGGATGAAGGAAACGATGGCCGGGTTCACCGCATTGGGCACTGCTCCGGTCACGCCTGCCAGCGCATTGCTGACGCCTGCGCCCGTCAACGCCCCCTGCACGTGCCGGAAATCGACGGCCTTCACCTCGCGCTGGGAGACGCGCTGGTGCGTTATCGCCTGCCCGTTCACCTGGATCGCGATGATGACGCCCAGAAACAGGAACGCCGGCAGCAACGTCCAGAAATCGACTCCGAGGTCCAGCGCGAACCCCGGCGCCTCGGAGGGAAGCCCCACCCAGGCGGACTGCGTGATCCGGCTGGTGTCGTAGATGCCGAACGCCGCAGCGACAAGGACGCCCACCACGATGCCGATCATCGGCGCCCACAGGCGCAATCGCACGCTGCCCCGCATCGTGAGCGCGGTGACAACCGTCAGCGTCGCCAGTGCGGTCAGCGGCGCGGCCACCGGCTCCTCTATCGACGCGTCGTCGAGGAGCCCGAAGACGACCGACGCCAGCGTGATGGAGAGGATCATCATCACCGTGCCGCTCACGACGGGCGTCACGAGCCTTCGGAGGATGAACAGCCACCTGGCGACGATGAACTGGAATGCCGCCGAGGCGAGCACCAGCGTCGTCAGCGTTGCGGGGCCGCCGTCCACCACCGCCGTGATGCAGAAGGGGATGGCGAAGGCCGCCGTGAAGAAGGGCATCACCGCTCCCGCGCCCAGTGGACCCAGGCGGCGCACCTGCACCAACGTGGAGAGCCCGACCGCAAGCAGCGAGGCGAAGACCATCCACGTCACGTACGGCTCGCCTCTGTCGGACGCATTCGCCACGATGACCGGCGTCACCAGCAACGTGGCGGAGGCGATCATGCTGAACTGCAGACCGTAACCGAACGAGGTCCGCCAGGGCGGGTTCTCGTGCGCCTCGTACCGGGGGCTCTGCGTTGCTGTGGCCAGTGCCCGCCTCCTTCAGACAGAGGTCGTATCGCTGATCGACGCAACTTTACTACGACCACGCCCGTTCCCGTAGCGCCTGGCAGGTCGCGGTAGCGCACTTGTCCGTCGTTCCTGCGCAGGCAGGAACCTCGCAGCCCCGCGCTTTAGCGCGCTGGTCGAAGCTCCCCCGCTGCTCTCGTCAGAGCGGCCCCGTACAGGAAGATCATCCCGGCGACATACCCCCACATCAGCAGCAGGACGAATGAAGAGATAGGCCCATAGACCGCGTTCCGCTGGGCAGCCAGGCCCGTGAACCAGAAGAACAGATGCTTGCCCGCCTCGAACAGCACGATGGCCGTCACCGCGCCGAACACCGCGTTCCTCCATTCCAGGCGGACGTTCGGCATGAGGTAATACACCAGTGCGAAGAGCGCCATGGTGAAGAACGCGGGCAACAGCGCCGAGACGGCGCCCAGCGCAAGGACGACGACGCCGGAGAGCGCTCCGGTCGACTCGGTTATCCCCTCGCTGAAGCGCACCGCTAGCTGGA
Source organism: Dehalococcoidia bacterium (assembly GCA_965206315.1). Classification (GTDB taxonomy): domain Bacteria; phylum Chloroflexota; class Dehalococcoidia; order Lucifugimonadales; family Australimonadaceae; genus Bin16. The sequence goes on along the minus strand of OZ242210.1, from coordinate 1,208,900 downwards.
GCGACGCCGAGACTCCGATCGACAGCAGCAACAGGAGCACGATGGTCGTCGTAAGCGTCACTTGCAGAACGGTGATGCGGAGGGCTTTCTGCGTCTCAACACCAAAGACTCTGTTCAGGGCCCTGGTCGCAGCCATGAACAGCCCGTTGGCCCCCATGACGAGGCTCGCGAACGCCACCAGCCCGATGGCCAGCGAACCCCGGAGCAGGTTCTCCACCGCGTCCTCTATCAGGCTCTGCGACGTCGGGAAGTAGTAGAGGAGCACCTCCGTCAGCCTCTCCCTGAGGACTTCGGGGTCTCCGAGAAAGGCTATCGCCATGATGACCAGCGCGACCGCCGGGAGGAGCGACAGGATCGTGAAATACGCGAGCGAGCCCGCAAGGTCGATGCCTCCCGCCTGAAGCAGGATCCGCACCGCCCTCGCCATGGCCGCGCCGCGCCACGCCCCTCTCTTCCTGGGCAACTCGCGCGATAGTCGCCGGAGCCTTGCCTGTCTGCGCTTCAACCGCGGTTCCTGCTCAACTGCCTGGCTGACGCTCGATTCTATGTCCCCGCACTTCCGAAGCGTGCCGCATTGCGTTGCCTGATATGCCCGGCTATCTTCTCGGCATGAGCACGCCGCTTCCCTGCGGATACGCCAGCGAGGGCCAGGGAGTAACGCCCCTGGCCGCCGCGCTGGAGTCCGGCGCGATGATCGACCAGGGCTTCGACGTCACCCTCGCCAAGATGGGCGACGCGCACGCCGTCGTGGCCGGGCTGGCGTCGGACGCAATCGTCTTCGGCAACCTCGCGGCGCCCGCGCTCGTGCTCGCGGCGGCCGAGGGCAGGGCGGACCTCGTGTTCCTCGCGGGCGGCGTCAACCAGCAGTTCCTCGTCGGCGCTCCCGGCATGACGCTCGATGCACTCCGAGGCCGGCCGCTCGGCATGAGCCATCCCGGCGACCTCACCGACTTCCTCGGGCAGCTCACCATCGACCGCGTGCTCCGCGGGTCGGGCGAGCTGCGCGCCGTTGGCGGCAGCCAGTCGCGCCTGCGGGCCGTGCTGGACGGCGAGGTCGCCGCGACGCCGCTCTCGCCTCCCACCGCCGTACAGGCGAGGCACGCGGGGTGTCCGTGGCTGTACGACTACGCGGAGATGGGGTTGAACTTCGCCATAGGCGGCATCGCGGCCCCGCGCTCGCTCATCGAGTCCAAGCCGGACCTCGTGCAGCGCTTCCTGCGCGGCTACCTGGAGGGGCAGCGTTTCTACAAGCGGGACCGTGACTTCGGCGTAGCCATCCACGAGAAGTACGGCGAGACCACCCGCGCCATCGCCGAGGAGACCTACGACGTCACCCACGCAGGCTTCCGCGACTTCCCCGATCCGGCCACCGAGGGCATGCGGATGCTCGTCGATTTCTGGAAGGGCGCCGGCATCATCCCCGAGTCGTTCAACGTCGAGAGCGTCGTCGACTCCGGCCCCATCGCCGCTGTCTGTGGCAGGTAAAGGGCGCGGAGCGCACGCCAGCCTTGTGCACAGCATCGGCCCCTTGACAGGCAACCCTGCAGTTGCGTATCGTATGCGTGCATGAACGAAGACTTGGTCTTCAGGGCACTCGCGGACTCAACACGGAGGTTGATGCTGCACGAGTTCTCTGAGCGCAAGGAGCAGACGCTCTACGAACTCACGGCGCGCCTGATCATGCGACACAACGTCGCAATCTCCCGACAGGCCCTGGCCAAGCACATTCATGTCTTGGAGAAAGCGGGGCTCGTAAGCTCAGAGAAGCGCGGCAAGTATCGGATGCTTGTCTTCAATGATGAACCCCTGAGGGCTGTCGTGGACCGATGGCTCAAGTGACGCTATGAAGAGCAAAGGAGGCCAGCTATGCGCATTACGCTCACCGGCGTTTTCGTAAGTGATCAGGACGAAGCTCTGAGGTTCTACACAGAGACCCTCGGCTTTGTGAAGAAGCATGACGTCCCTGTGGGGGCATTCAAGTGGCTTACCGTCGTCTCGCCCGATGACCCGGATGGGACCGAGCTTCTGCTTGAACCGAATGAAAACCCGGTAGCGCAAGCATATCAGAAAGGGCTATTTGACCAGGGCATCCCGGCGGCGTCCTTTGGCGTTACGGACATTCACGCAGAGTATGAGAAACTGAAGTCGCTGGGTGTCGCTTTTGCGATGGAGCCAACAGAAATGCCAGACGTCACTATCGCGGTCTTTGACGACACCTGCGGCAACCTGATCCAGATGATGCAGACGTAACTGCGATTGACCAGGCTGCCTGTTCAGGACGGGGGTGCGGTCTAGTCCATCCAGGCACGTGGTGGGCGGTAGAGGACTCGAACCTCTGGCCTCCGCGATGTCAACGCGACGCTCTAACCAACTGAGCTAACCGCCCCGTCCACCGTCCCACGAGTATAGCATCCCCCTGCCGCGCCACGGGGCCGCCAACGGGCGTCGTGCCGGTGTGCTACCATCGTTCGCGCTGCTTCAGGCAATACGACGGAGGAGGTGGATGATGGTGGAAACAGCACTGCCCGCATGCCAGGCATGCAGTGAAGGAGACCTCGTTCCGCTCTCGGACTTCGGGAGCCAGGGCGCGCCCATCCATTACAAGGCGTGGGTCTGCACCAACCCGGACTGCGGCTTCAACCTCAAGATCCGCAACGGCGACGTCTACATCAACGAGCCCATCAACAACGGCGCCACAGCAGGCAGGCGCTAGCGTCCGCTCCCTTCGGGATACTCCCCCCTCTCGGCAGGTGCCTGGTCCCTTCCCCCTTGATAGGGGAAGGTCAGGATGGGGTGAGGGTTGATGACAAGGCGCACACATGGCTGAGCCCGCTATCGCCCCCGTTACGCGCCCACGGCGCGTGTCCGCGACCGGCGTGGCGCTGCTCCTTGTGGGTGCGCTCCTGCTCGCCGCTGCCGCCGCCTACTACGCCTACGGCTTCTTCGCGGGACGCGACCTGGACCGCCTCGACGTCACCGTCACCGAGCCTGTCAGCGAGACATTGCCGCGCGCTTCGGGCACGGCGCATGAGGGACCGTCCCCGGCCGCGCAGGAGCTCTACCCCGGCTCGCTCATGCCCGCCCGCCAGTGGGCCGACCCGCGCGGCGCGATCAATCTCGGCGTGCCTGACCTGGCAGGCTTCATCCCCCTCAGCAACGAGGGACAGCCCCACATCGCCGGGGTCGTCGGAAGGGCGGAGCGCATCGTCATCCCCCAACTGAACGTCGACGCGGAGGTCGAGGAGCTCAGCATCATCAACCTCGCGTCGAGCGCCGCGTACGAGACGCCTGCGTTCACGGTCGGCCACATCCCCACGACGCCCAACCCGGGTTCGGCGGGGAACGGCTGGTACTTCGGCCACCTGGAGAACCCGATACAGGGCGAGGGCAACGTCTTCCTGCGCCTGCCCGAGATCGCCAGCCTGTTGCGCGACGGCGACGACGTGCACGTCATCCTCACGTCCGGCGCGCGCGACTACCTCTACCTCGTGAACGGCACGAGCACCACGCACGCTGACGACCTCGTGCTCTACCCGTCGGACGACGCCCGCATCTCGCTCGTCACCTGCTTCCCGCGCCTCAAGTACGACCAGCGCCTCATCGTCACCGCGCAGCTTGTCGCTTTCAGGGATCTCGCATAGCCGTGGCAACGTGGGGTCGGGTGTCTGATCCCCTCTCCTGGGGGAGAGGGTGCCGCGCAGCGGCGGGTGAGGGCCTTCGGTGGGGATGGGAGCGGGTGCCTGGCCCCTTCCCCCTTCGATGGGGGAAGGCTGGGATGGGGGTGAAACCGCCCCCACAGGAAGCGCGTAGAATGGAAGTGATGGGCACGGCACCGAGATACAGCCTTCTCCTCCGAGCGGCAGCCGCCGTGCTGCTCGTGCTTGCGTTCGCCGCCTGCGAGAGCGCAACGCCCACCCCCGTGCCCGTTCCCACCGACACCCCGGCTCCGGCTCCGACCGACACCCCTGCCCCGGTCCCCACCGACACCCCCACGCCGGTGCCCACCAACACACCGACTCCCGTTCCGGAGCCGACCGATACCCCCGATCTGTTAGCCGGCGCAGGCACGGTTGAGGGTGTGCTGGCACAGCCGACTCCGACCCCGGAGCCGCAACCGACCGATACACCGACGCCAACCCCTGCGCCTCGCCCAACGAACACCCCGACACCGAGGCCGGCGCCCACCAACACACCGACCCCTGCCCCCGCAGATACGCCGACGCCTGAGCCTGCGCCGGCAAGCGGCTGGCGCACCGACATCGCCACCGGCTCCGGCGTCGGCGACCGCGCAACCGACGCCTCGTTGACCCTCCCGGACGGCTCCACGGCCACCATCGAGTCCGCAGCCGGAGGAAGGGGGCTCATCCTCTACTTCTTCGCCACGTGGTGACCGTCCTGTAACGCCGAGTTACGGACGTTAACCAGCCTCTACAACGACTACAGCAGCGACGTCGAAGTCGTGGCCGTCGCCTTCAACCAGAACGCCGACCAGCTCGGCGACCACGCCGCGCGGCAGGGCTACGCAGGGATATTCGCAGAGGGTCCTGCATCGCTCGTCCGCGACTACAACGTTCGCCAGCAGTCGTCATGGGTCGCGATCGAACGGGACGGTACCATCGTCCGCAGGCGCGGCTACGGTGCGGATGGCACGTCCTTCTGGCGCGGCGTCCTCGACACGCTCCGCGCCTCGTAACCCTGCATTGACACCCCACCCGCCTGCGCCTAGCCTTACCCGCGAGCAACGAGCACCATGACCACGCGCACCGCATCCGTATCGCGCCTCATCCGGGCGGGAGCAGCCCTGCTCCTGCTGCTCTTCGCGCTCGCCGCCTGCGGCTCCGACCCCACCGCGACACCGGTACCGCAGCCGACGCCGACCCCAGAGCCTGAACCGACCGCCACACCGGTGCCCGCCGCCTCGGATGGCATGGCCGCCGGAGGCTGGGGCACGGAGGTCGCCGTTGGCCATGACCACGGCGACCGCGCTTTCAACGCATCGATAACCCTCCCGGACGGCTCCACTTCCACCCTCGAATCGGCGGCCGGAGGCCGCGCCGTCCTCCTCTACTTCTTCGCCACGTGGTGACCGACCTGCCGCGGCGAGGCTCGCACGCTCGACCCCCTCTACGACGACTACAAGGACGATGTCGAGTTCGTCTTCGTCGCCTTCAACGAGAACGCTGCTCAACTGGACTCGTACGCCAGGGGCGAGGGCTACGACTGGATCTTCGCCGAGGCCGAGCAGGGCACGCAGCAGGCATACAACATCCGCTCGCAGGCCAGATACGTCGGCATCGGTCGCGACGGCACCATCGTCGCCAGCAGCGGTGGCGGCTCCGGCAAGAACTGGCCCACCATCCTCGACCAGCTCAGCGACACGTAACCCCTTCGCTCCTGCCTCTTCCCGTCATTCGTTCCTGCCTCTTCCCGTCATTCCCGCGAAGGCGGGAATCCAGAAGTGCGCGCCAGCGGACACGGTCGCGCGGGGAGGCTGGGTTGTGGGAGGAGGCTGACTCCCCTTTCCTGAGGGAGAGGGCAACGCACTTTAGCGCGTGGGTGAGGGCCATCGGTGGGATGGGGTGGTGGAGCCTTGTCATTTCGAGCGGAGCGCAGCGGAGTCCCGCGCTTTTAGCGCGCGAAATCCTCTCGGGGTGCCCATCTACTGACACCCGCCCCTTTCGCGGTCGCGCCCCAGCCGCGTACGTTGGATGCATGACCGCGCTCCCCGTCCCACCCATAGACCGCGTCTATAGCTCTCGCCCCACCTATAGACAGCGTCTATGGCTCCGTCCTCGAACTTTTGAAATCATTGAACACCTTGTTCCCTTGTTGCTGGAAGCAGGCCGTGGCCTGCCGCACGCCATTACAAGGTGCTCAAGATGCTCAAATCGAGCATGCGATTTACTCGTACCGCCTTGAACAAGATGTTCAGAATTCCTGCCCGTTGAACACCTTGTTCCGGCCGTTCAGGGGCAGTGTCCGCTCCCCTCTCCTCCTGGGAGAGGGCAACGCCCTTCAGCGCGGGGTGAGGGTGAAGGTTGGCGAACAGGGCGCATCTGCGATAGCATCCGCCGAGCAGGACGCGGCCGGCGCGGGCCGCGAGGGAGGCTCTATGACCACGACTCCAGTCAGGCAGACCGTCACGGTCACCGTCAACGGCCAGGAATACACCCGCGAGGTGCCCACCTACCGCACCCTCGTCGACTTCATCCGCTACGACCTCGGCCTCACCGGCACCAAGGAGGCGTGCAGCGTCGGCGTCTGCGGCGCGTGCACCATCGAACTGGACGGCAGGATCGCCGCTTCGTGCATCACGCTCGCCGTGCGGGCCGACGGCGCGAACATCACCACCATCGAGGGCGTCGCCGACGGCGACACGCTCCACCCCGTGCAGGAGGCGTTCATCAACCACGGCGGCTTCCAGTGCGGCGCGTGCACTCCCGGCCAGATCATGGCCGCCAAGGCGCTGCTGGAGCACAACTCCAGCCCCTCCGAGGCAGAGATCAAGGAGTGGATGATGGGGAACCTCTGCCGCTGCACCGGCTACTACCAGATCATTGAGTCCATCCAGGCCGCTGCGGAGGCGAAGTAGCCATGCACGACTTCACCTTCCACGCACCAGACTCCCTCTCCGGCGCGCTCGAACTGCTCGCCGAGCACGACGGCGACGCCAAGCTGCTCGCGGGCGGCACCTCCCTCACCACGCTCCTGAAGCAGTCGCTCATCGCGCCCGACCACATCGTCAGCCTGCACCGCGTGCCCGGCCTCGACTCCATCGAGGCGTCGGACGGCGAGCTCCGCATCGGCGGGCTCACCACCCAGCGCGACATGGAGACGTCGCCGGTCGTGAAGCAGCACGCGCCGCTGCTGGCGGAGGCCTACCGCCGCGTCGCCACCGTCCGCATCCGCAACGTCGCCACGGTCGGCGGCGGCATCGCGCAGGCCGACCCGGCGATGGACCCGCCGCCGTCGCTGCTCATCCTCGGCGCGAGCGTCGTTGCAACGTCCACGCGCGGCGAGCGCGTCATCCCCATCAGCGAGGTCTACGCCGACTACTACGAGACGACGCTGGAGCCGGACGAGATCGTGACGGAGTTGCGCGTCCCTGCGCAGCCCTCCGGTGCGGGATGGACGTACATCAAGTACCTCCCCCGCACCGAGGACGACTACGCGACCGTCTCCGTCGCCGCCATCGGCAGCGTCGATGGCGGCAGCATCGCCGACGTGCGCGTGGCGCTCGGAGCGGTCGCGCCGACCGCCGTGCGCGCCTCGGTCGTCGAGGAGGCGCTGGCGGGCCAGGCCCCAACGCTCGACGCGCTGCGCGAGGCCTCGCAGACGGTCGCCGACATCGTCGACCCCACCGACGACCCGCGCGGCTCCGCGTGGTACAAGCGCGACATGTCCGTCGTCTTCACCCGCCGCGCGCTGGAGCAGGTGCTCGGCGTCTCCTGAATCCCTTCCCCCTCGATGGGGGAAGGTTAGAGCCTGTCCCGCACTTGATGCGGGGATGGGGTGAACCGGCAGGGAATGGCGGGGCGCCGCCTACCACCAGTGCACCTCGTCGAGCGCCTCAGCGTCCGCGCCGGTGGCGTCCCACGGACGCGACGGCAGGTACTTCCACGCCCCGTCCGAGAACATCATGACGATGTTCCCGCTCTCCATCCCCCCGGCGACGCGGAAGGCCGTGTGCAGCGCTGCGCCGGACGACACCCCTGCGAAGACGCCCTCCGCCCGCATCACGTCCCGCGCCGCCTCGATGGCGCTCGCGCTGTCGACGAGGAACCGCCGGTTCAGCAGGCCGAGGTCGAGCAGCGGCGGGATGTAGCCCTCCGACAGACTACGCAGCCCCTGTAGCCGCTCTCCGAGGCTCGGCTCGACGCCCACGACCTGCACGCCCGGCCACTGCTCCCGCAGGCGCCGCCCGACCCCGGTGATCGTGCCGCCCGTGCCGATGCCGGCCACGAACACGTCCACACCGGCCTCTCCCATCGCCCGGACGATCTCCTCCCCCGTTGTGGAGTAGTGGCAACTGACGTTGGCCGGGTCGCTGAACTGGCCGACCGCGTGGTAGCCCGGCTGCTCCGCCAGCTCCTGCACCCTTCTGATGGCGCCCCGCATCCCGGCTTCTGGCTCGCACCACTCGATTTCCGCGCCGTAGAGGTCCAGGATGTCCGCTATGCTGGGAACGATGCCTTTCGGCAGCACGACGCGGACTCGATAGCCCCTGCGGGGCGCGAGCGCCGCCAGCGCGATGGCGGTGTTCCCGGTGCTCGCCTCCACCAGCGTCGCGCCGGGCCGGAGGGCGCCGCTCTCTTCTGCTGCGTCCAGCATCGCCACCGCTATCCGGTCCTTCACGCTGCCGCTGGGGTTCTGTCCCTCCAGCTTGGCGAAGAGCCGCACGCCGGGGCGGGGGCTGAGGTTGCGCAGCTCGATGAGCGGCGTCCTTCCCACGAGCGCGGCCAGCGTTCTCTGTCCATCCTCCGGCATGCGTCGATTCTATCGCGGCATGTGGAGGTCGATGCGCGCTACCCCGTAGCCGGGAGCCGTTGACTCGCCTCCGGCGCCTGCTAGAATTTCCTGTGCCGTTCTGCAAGCGGCTGGAGTTCGCTACGCACACCTTTAACCCAGTCCCCTCGGTGCTAATCGAGGACTTGAGATGAGACGCAACAACTGGCGTCTCCGTCCGGGTGACCGTGTCGTCAGGCGCCCTCGCCAGAGAGAGACCGCGCCCGTGCGCATCCGCACGCAGGGCCGGCGGCGGCGCTTCGCCCTGCCCTCATCGTCCTCCGCGCTGCTGACGCTCGCCGGGGGATTCGCAGTCCTCATCCTGGCAGGCACCGCACTCCTCATGCTGCCGTTCGCGGTAGCCGGACCGGAGAGCGCTGGCTTCGTTACTGCGCTCTTCACCGCCACTTCCGCCGTTTGCGTCACCGGCCTGGTCGTCGTTTCGAGCGGCGACTACTGGAGCGTGTTCGGGCAGGCCACCATCGCCGCGCTCATGCTCATGGGCGGACTGGGCATCATGAGCGCGGGGATCGTCGTCCTGGCGGTGTTGGGGAGGCGCGTGACCCTCAACCAGCGGCTCCTCGTGCGGGAGACGTTGGGAGGCGAGGCGCTGGGCAGCGCGGTTCGGCTCGTGCGCTACATCATCTGCTTCGCACTGGGAGCACAGCTCGTAACGTTCCTGCTGCTCTTCGTCCGGCTCGTGTCCAAATACCCGGCCATCGAAGCATTCTGGCAGAGCCTCTTCCACAGCATCTCCGCGTTCAACAACGCAGGGTTCACCATCTTCCCTGACTCCGACAGCCTGTCTGCCTTCCAGTCCGATCCCGCCGTACTCTGGACCATCGGCCTGAGCATCCTCCTCGGCGCGATGAGCTATCCCGTGATGAATGAACTGGCGCGGCGCAAGGGGTTCAGCCGCTGGACGCTGGACACACGTCTGGTCGTGCTCGGAACGCTTGGCCTGTGGGCCACGGGCGCCGCTACGGTGCTCATCTTCGAGGTCACGAACCCGCTCACGCTTGGCGGTATGAGCGTGGGAGACAAGATCAGCAACGGCGCGTTCCAGGCGTTCACGTCGCGCACGGCAGGATTCAGCTCCGTCGACTTCGGCCATGTGGAGGCCGGTACGAGCTACCTCTACATGATCATGATGTTCGTCGGCGGAGCGTCCGGGTCAGTGGCGGGGGGCATCAAGGTCAACACGGCGATGGTCATCATCGTGGCGACCATTGCGGCGGTGCGAGGGCGACCCAACGTCGAGTTTGCGAGGCGTGAGATCGCATACTCCCAGGTGAGCCGCGCGCTGGGCGTGCTCGTGCTGGGAGTGGTCGGCGTGTCGATGTTCATCATCGCGCTCATGGTCTCCGAGCGGTCGAACCTCGAAGCAGGAATCTTCGAGTTCGGTGACACGATGTTCGAGACGATGTCCGCCTTCGGCACCGTGGGGTTGTCGCATGGGATAACGCCCGACCTCTCCACGCCCGGAAAGCTCATCATCACGCTGGCGATGTACGTGGGGCGGCTGGGCCCGCTGACGATCGCGCTCGGTCTGGCGCTTCGCCAACGTCGGGCGCTGTACCGATACGCAGAGGAACGCGTTAGAATCGGTTGAGAGGTACGCTATGGCTCACCAGGTAGCCGTCATCGGCATGGGCAGGTTCGGTATAAGCCTGGCACGTGAACTGTACCGCATCGGTCACGACGTACTCGCCGTTGACCGCGACGAGTCGCTCACCCAGATGATGATGGGACAGGTGACCTATTCCGTCACGGGCGACTCCACCTCCATGGAGTTCCTGGAGGAAGTGGGCATCCGCAACTTCGACACCGCCGCTGTCGCCATCGGCACGGACATCCAGTCGAGCGTCCTCACCACCGTTCTCCTGAAGCAGACCTTCGAAGTGCCCCAGGTGTTGGCGCGCGCCATCAGCGACATCCACGGCAAGACGCTCTCGGCGGTGGGAGCAGACCGCGTCGTGTACCCCGAGCAGGAGACCGGCGTGCGTTCGGCGCACAGCCTCTTCCAGCGCGACGTGCTGGAGTACATGGAGCTCGCCGGCGGCTTCGGGTTCAGCAAGGTGAACGTGCCCACGGAGATGACCGGCCTGTCGCTGGAGCGGGCAGGGTTGAGCACGGCTCGCGACAAGTACGGCGCCGCGGTCGTCGCCATACGCAGGGGCCGCGAACCCATCCTCTCGCCATCCAAGGACGAGGTATTGCAGGAAGGCGACCTGCTCATCCTCGCGGGCAGGGAAGACACGCTCGAACGTTTCGGGCTTCAGTAGGCATGGCAAAGATCGAACGCGCCCTCGCTCTCGTCACCGGCACCCCGATGGACAAGGCCGTCGTCTCCATCGCTTGCGACCTCGTGCGTCCTTACAAGGGGCAGGTCTGGGCGCTCTACGTCATCGAGGTCGGACGGAAACTGCCGCTGGACGCGGAGTTGCCGAACGAGACCGCGCGCGGGGAACACCTGCTGCAGCGCATGGAGGCGTTCGGCAAGACGCTCAAGTGCAAGGTGGAGGGCGATATCCTGCAGGCCAGGGACACGGGCGCAGCCATCGTGCGGGAGGCGGCCGACCGCCAGACCGACGTCATCGTCGCGGGCATGCCCTACACCGAGCACTACGGCAGCCCATCCCTCGGCGACATGGTGCCTTACGTATTGCGTCACAGCCACTGTCGCGTCGTCGTCTACCGGGAGCAGCAGCCCGAGCCCATTCCGGAAGGCTCCTCATGACGCGCCACGTGATGATCGTCGGCTGCGGCAGGCTTGGGGCGACCGCGGCGAATGCGCTGCTCGACCGCGGCGATCGCGTCACGATACTCGACACGGATGCCGAGAACTTCCGGCGTCTGCGTCCGCGGGTCCGGCTCAGCATGTACCTCGGCGACGGTACTTCTCACGAGGTGCTGCGGCGCACCGGCATCGAGTCCGTCGAGGCGTTCATCGCCGCCACGGGACGGGACACGACCAACGCGCTCGCGGCGCAGTCGGCACGCACCACGTTCGGCATCGAGCACGTCGTGTGCCGCATCAACGATCCAACCCGGAGCGAGATGTATCAGCGGTTGGGACTCACCACCGTGAACCCGAACCAGTTGCTCATCGAACTTGTGTTGGACGCGATGGAGCAGTAGCGGATGTACGTCATCGTCGTTGGCGCAGGCAAGATAGGCTTCTACCTCACTCGCGAGCTTCTCGCCGCGAGCCACGAGGTCGCACTCATCGAACGCGATGCCTACGTGAGCGCCACCGCGGCGGAGGAGTTCGGCTCCATCCTCATCACCAGCGACGGCACCGAGCCCACCGTGCTCAGCGATGCCGGGGCGGAGCGGTGCGACATCCTCATCTCCACGACCGGCCAGGACGCAACGAACCTCACCGCCTGCCAGGTGGCCAAGTACTCATTCAACGTCCCCAAGACGATGGCGGTTGTAACCGACCCCGATCATGTGCCGCTCTTCCGCGCGCTGGGCGTCGACGTCACGATCAGCACCACGGAACTCATCCTCTCCCACGTCGAGGAGGAGTTGACCGGCGGGCCATTCGTACACGTGCTCCCGCTCCGCGGGGCGGCGAGCGGCATCGTCTCCATGCGTGTCCCGAGCGGATCTCCGGTGGTGGGACAGCCTGTATCCCGCATCAAGCTGCCCCAGGGCACGTTGCTGACCGCGGTTATCCACAAGAACGGCGAACTCAAGCCTGTCGTCAACGACCCTGAACTGGCAGCTGACGATGCCATCGTCGCCATCACGCCGCCGGAGAAGGAAGACGAGCTGTGGCACGCGCTCACCGGAGAAGCGTGGCGATGAAGATCGCATACCTCGGGCCGCAGGGCACGTTCTCCGAGCAGGCTGCGCTCGACTACGCGCGAGGTGCCGACGTCATCCCCTATCGTTCGATCACCGCGTCGGCGATGTCCGTCCTGCGGGGCGAAGCCGACGAGGCCGTCTGCCCCATCGAGAACAGCCTCCAGGGCGCGGTTACCGACACGCTCGACGTGTTGCTGCACGAGGAAGGGCTGCACATCCGCCAGGAGCTGACCTTGGACATCGTGCATAACCTCATGGTCAGGCCCGGCGTGGTGCTGGCCGCGGTTAAGCGCGTCTATTCCCACCCCCAGGCCCTCGGCCAGTGCCGCGGGTACCTGGAGCAGCACCTGCCGAACGCCGAGCTCGCCGCGTCGCTCAGCACCGCGGAAGCGGTGGAGCAGGCGATGGCCTCGGACGTGCCCGCCGCCGCCATCGCGCCGAGCCGGTCCGCGGAACTCTACGGCGCGCAGATACTCGCGCGGGGCATCCAGGACGATGACAACAACGTCACGCGGTTCGTAGTGCTCGGCAAGAGCGATCACCCTCGCACCGGCAACGATCTCACGTCCGTGGCGATGGAGTTCTCAGAGGACAAACCTGGCCAGCTGTTCGGCGTGCTCAAGGAGTTCGCGGAGCGCAACCTCAATCTCACCAAGATCGAGTCGCGCCCCACCCGGCTGGGGCTGGGCAAGTACTACTTCCTCGTGGACATCGAGGGCCACGAGGACGACCCAACGCTGGCGGATGCGCTCATCCTGGTGGAACAGCGGACGTCACAACTCATCAAGTTCGGCTCCTATCCCCGCGCGGACACTGAGTCCTTCCTCACAGAACTGGTCAGAGAAACCGCCGCCTTGCATCACTACCGCTGCCAGAGAGAGGCTGAGCTATCTGGTATCCGCATTGACCTGCTCCTGGAAGCCGGGGGAAAGAGAATCGGCGTCGAAGTACGGGCAACGTCCTCTTCAGAGGGCATCCTCAAGCTTGCAGAATCGTTCCGCGACGCAGGACTGGCGCAGGCGATCTTCGTGTTTGCCGACCCCACGGTGGCAGAGAGAGCACGCACCGCGGCCGCCGGATGGCCGGAGGAACTCGCCGCGACGGCCGTCTTCACGACCGCCGAGCACATCGGCGAACTGTTGTAGCCGCCTGCGCTACTTCGTCTTACCGCGCAACCCGCCTACGAAATTGATCAGTATGCCCAGCCCGCTTGCGAGCGATGCGGTGCTCCCCTCGGCAGCCGGGGAGGACATGTAGTTCAACACGGCCCCGGACGCCCTGTTCACGTTGTCCAGCGTATCGTTGACGGTGTCGACCGTCCTGGTCATGGAGCCGAGCAGGCGCCGGACTGCCTTGACCAGCAGGAAGGCGGCTACCAGCAGAACGAGCAGGACAAGGATCCCCACCACGAGGTAGGCGCTGACGAGGATGTCGCGTATCAGCGTTACCGTTTCTTGGTCAAACAAGGTTTCTTCTCCCTGCCTCTGCGGGCTGTTCTGTCGCTGCGCGCTTCCGCGCACGGATACGCCATTCTACCGTTGCCTGCCGCGTCTCCGCACCGCCTCGTCACGCCCCGGAGTCCAGCACACGATAGACCGTAACCTCCTGGTTGGCAAAGAAGACCTCGAGCGACGACCCCACCATCGCGTCGAATTTCTCCAGTCCCGGCCCGGGGAAGTACACGCGCTCCGTGGGCCCGACGTAGACGTACTCGACGCCGTATTCCGACGCGAGGTCGAGGAAGAGCCGCTCGCTCTCGGTCTCGTACATCAGGCTGACGTCGTAGATGCGTCCGCGCACGGCGGCGGGTTCGTCTCCGCCCGCGCCACGCTGCTGTATCTGGTGCCACTGCCAGCCGACCACCACGGGCAGTCCCGTGTATTTGGCCACGCGAGGGGGCCAGCGGTACGCATGCGCGGTGACTCCCTCGAGGAACACCGGAGACCCCTCGACGTTCGCACGGATGAAGTCGATGGCCTCGGCGTCGTAGCTCAACGCGTATCTCGCCTCGGGCAGTCCTCTGTTCGGCTCGGCCGGATCGCCGTAGACCGTCGTCCACTGGTATGCGCGCCCATCCAGCGTTACGCCTACCGACGTATCGAACCTGTCCGCGAGGCGCTCCCGCGTGCCGAGCACGGGGAAGACAGCGCTCGCCAGCACGAGGACCGCCAGCGCGCCCAGCCAGACCTTCCCACTCTTGCTGCGGAAGCGGACCGTCCCTGAGGCCCACACGTGCCACAGCCCAACGCCACCAACGATGCCGAACAGCACCCATGCGTTCAGGTACAGCTTGAACACGGTGTTCATCCGGTCTATGTCGTTCTCCACGGTCACGAAGTCCACGCCGACGCCGATGCCCAGCGCAAGGACCAGCATGACCAGCAACAGCAGGTGCACCGAAGCAGCCCGCTCATTGCTCCGGAAGAGCCAGACCAATGCGACCACCGACGCCCACAGGATGACCAGCGACAGCAGCGCCGCCGTCAGCCACTCCCGCAACGCGTCCGACCACACGAAGGCGCCACCCGCGAGCGTCAACAACAGCACACCGATCGCCAGCACGGTCCGCCCACGCCGTCCCATGCCGCCCGCGTCTTCGTTCTCCGGCGCGGTACGTTTGAGCACTTGCCGGGTCTCGAACACGAGCCAGGAGAGCACTGCGAACAGCAGCAGCGCGTGTATGGCGAGGTACTGCCAGAGTACCGTGCGCCACTCGCTCAGCTTCACGCCCGAGGCGGGGACCTCATAGTGCTGGTGGAAGGGCAGCCACGCCGCGTAGAGCGCCCCCCAGAACAGCGCGGCCAGCAGCAGGCCTTTCGCGATCGTCATCGGCTCCGGCGGGCCGCCGCGTACGAACAGCGCGATGGCGATCGCCGCGAGGCCCAGCAGGCCGTACGCAGGCACTTCCCACGTGTTGATCGCGGCGAACGACCCCACGACGAACGCCAGCCCCGCGAGCGCAGGCAGCAGCCTTCGCAGCGGTAGCGCCTTTCGCGCTCCCAGAACGAGGTTCGCCACCAGCCCGATAGCCAGCACCTGGAATGGGAGCGATATGAGGTGGGCATGAAGGTCGCCGAAGAGGAACGTCCAGAACGGGAACTCGTTGATGGCGATCTGGTCCGGCATCAGGCGGCTGCTGCGCCAGAAGTCGAACCGCCCGAACGATTCGTCCGTGATGCTGCGCCACGCGCCCTGCAGCAGCTGCGCTGCACCATCCACGTTCGCCAGCACCGTCACGAGGAGTGCAGCGGCTATTCCTGCCCAGACAGGGCTCCAGCGTCGCGCCATCTGCGCGCTCCGCTGCCGCAGCGCCTCCGCCAGGTTGTACCCGACGCTGAACGCACCCGTGAGCGTGAACGCGAACAGCATCGGCAGGGCCAGGTTGTAGGCGACCTCCGGCACGATGCCGGTGAGCCGTATCAGCGCCGCGACCGGCACGAACCCGTAGTAGTAGTAGTTGATGAAGCCTCCGGCGTACCACGGGTCGTAGGGCGGGAAGGTGGACGACTTCACGACGGCGATGAGGTACGCCATGTCCATCGGCTTCTCGCCGCCGCGCCACGCGTGCCAGAGGTCCGGGTTCGCAGCCCGCACCAGCACGAATGCAAGGTACGCGGCGATGAACAACGCCTCCACGCTCGCGATGTACTTCCAATGACGCTTCGCCAGCCCGAGGAGCCAGCGGTTGCGGTAGAGCAGCACGCCGGAGACCACGGCCAGCAGCAGTATCGAGAGTCCCACGCTGGTGCGGCAGAACGTCCACACGCCCAGACTCGCTCCCATCCACACCAGCCACGACACCAGCAGCAGCGCCAGCGGCTTGGCGAGCACGACGCCTCTGTCCGGCAACCAGCGCATCAGCCGCACGGCGAGCGGGAGCCCGGTGAGGAAGACGACTTCGATAGCGACCAGCCACACGAGCCAGGGCGCCCAGGAGTTCGGTCCGCCTTCGTCGAAGATGTCCGTCCACGTACCGCCCGCCTGCTGCACGGCGCGGTCCTCATCGCTCAGCAGCGCACGCTCGGGTGGCGGATCGAGGTCGCCCAGGAACATGATGGCGCTGATCTCGTGCTCACTGAGGCGCTCCACGTTCTGCCACACGAGCACGAGCGGATGGTCGTAGTTCGTGACGTTCTCGTCCGCGTAGCCCAAGTCGAGCGCAAGCGCGCCGGTTTCGACGCCCGGCACGCTCTCCGGGCGCTCCATGCCCGCCACGGTGAACGGGTCGTGCACGAACGACACGCCTGCGAGCGTGGGGTAACGGGCGAAACCGCGCACGAGTTCGAATCCAAGCTCGCCGGAGAAGAGCGCCCGGTAGTACGCCGCGCTGTAGGGGTAGCGCTCCGGCACCCGGGAGATGCTCCCCCAGGGCCGGTTGCTGTACGACATGATGTAGTCCGCATCGGCGACCTGGGCGGCAACCT
Organism: Dehalococcoidia bacterium; assembly: GCA_965206315.1. Lineage (GTDB taxonomy): Bacteria > Chloroflexota > Dehalococcoidia > Lucifugimonadales > Australimonadaceae > Bin16. The sequence goes on along the minus strand of OZ242210.1, from coordinate 1,192,155 downwards.
CTGAAGCCTTGCTAAAGGTGTCGCCCTCATACATGCGCAACTGGTCAACGTTGAACCGTCCGAGGTTCGGAAAGCCCTCGTCCCAGTGGTTGTCGGTCACGACGTTCGAGCGCGCTGGAACGTTCTCGTTCATCCAGGCAGACGCCTGTATGCCCGGGTGGTCCGTGAAGTAGATCGAGGCGAACGCGAGCGCGTAGAAGACGGTCGAGGCCACGACGAACCCCATCACCGCTTTGACGACGCGCTCCCACGCGACCCCTCGCGCCCGCGCGAACCGGTACGCCTCCATGAGCCAGTGACTTCCGAGCAGGACGAGCACGAGCAGAGTGGGGGCCACGTACCGCAGGAACTTCACCTCGAAGAGCGGCACGATGCCCGCGAGGAGGACGACGACCCACGAGATGAGGAGCCACTCGCCGATGCGCGGACGCCGGAGCCCGGCGATGATTGCAGCCGCCAGTCCTCCCCACGCAACGACGCCAAGCGGCAGGCCCAGGGCCCAGAGCGCCGTCTGCCGCAGTTCGTAGAGGCCGTTGCGCGGTATGCCGACGTACTGGAGCGTGTACGGCACGAGCCCGGCAGTGCGGGCGACCATCCCTTCCCAGCCGAGGTCCGCCACGTATTTCCGGTAGTCGATCAGCGCATACGGCTGCAGCACGATGAAGGTAAGTAGTGCGGCGCCGAACGCGAGCGCAGCGGGCCGCACCAGCGGTTGCACGAGCAGCCGGCCCCGTTCGCCGGTCTCCCACTGTCGCCACAGGAGCGCAGCGTAGGTGAGGGCGACCGGCGCGAGTATCGGCAGGCTGCTGCCTCTGAATGCGAAGGTCATCCCGATGACCAGGCCGAGAATAACGTGGTCGCGGAGGCGCCCGCGCTCCAGCACGTTCAGCATCCACCAGAAAGCGATCAGCGCCAGCAGCACCACGAACGACTCTGGACGGTAGAAGTGCGTGACCTGGATGTTGAAGACGGTGAAGGCTCCGAGCGCGGCAGCGAGCAGACCCGCGCCGTGCCCGAAGAGCCGCCGTCCCAGGAAGAAGAGCAGCACGACGGAGGCGGTGTCCGCGAATGCAGCCAGTGCCCGACCTGCAGACGCCAGGTCCTCCAGCCGCACCTGGTCCATGAACGGCTCCAGGACGAAGCGAATGCCCACCAGCAGGTAGATGATGATGGTGCCGAGCGGGAACCAGTGTGGATTGAGCGGGCTCGCGTCCTTGTCCAGGAACGTGCCGATGCCTGGAAAGCCCGGCCTGTCCTCGGGGAAATCGCGGTTCTGGCACGAGTCCCACCCCGGAGCCTCGGTCAGCACCCGGTACATGCAGTCCGCGCGGAGATAGATGGAGCGCTCGTCGGGGTGATAGAGGCTGCCGCCGTCCCAGTCCAGGCCATTCATCCGCAGCCCGAGCGCGGCGGCAGCGATCAGTACGAGGATGAAGACCCACGCGGGTGCGGCCCTGAGCCATCCGCGCACGAGCGCGAACTCGGCGGCCACACTCGACGGTCGCTCCTGCGGCTCAGTCTCCGTGGCGCTGGGCGGGGAAGGCAGCGCGTCGGTTGACATATCGCTCACGAACGGCAGGCCGCGGACCTACGGCGTGGGTGCGGGCCTGCACATATGCGATGCGCAGGCCCGCAGCGAAGTGCCGTGCGTTTAGAGACCCTTCTCCGCGATCATCGCCGTGAGGTCGGATGTGCGGCAGGAGTAACCCCATTCGTTGTCGTACCAGCCGAGCACCTTCACCATGTTGCCCTCCATCACCATGGTGGAGTCGGCGTCGAAGATGCAGCTGGCCGGGTTCATCTTGATGTCGCTGCTGACGATGGGGTCCTCGGTGTATTCGAGGATGCCGTTCAGCGCGCCTTCGGCGGCCTTGCGGAACGCCTCGTTCACCTCTTCCTTCGTCACATTGCGCCCGACGTCGGCGACGAAGTCGGTGATGGAGCCCGTGGGCACAGGCACGCGCAGCGCCATGCCGTGCAGCTTGCCGTTCAGCTCCGGGATCACCACGCCGACGACCTTCGCGGCGCCGGTGCTGGTGGGGATGATGTTGGACGCGGCGGCGCGGGCGCGGCGCATGTCCGAGTGCACCTGATCGAGGATCTGCTGGTCGTTCGTGTAGGCGTGGACCGTTGTCATCAGCCCGTGCCGGATGCCGAACTCGTCGTTGAGCACCTTGATGAGCTGCGCCACGCAGTTGGTCGTGCAAGACGCGTTGGAGAGGACGTGGTGCGCATCAGGGTCGTATTCGTCTGCGTTCACGCCCAGCACGAGCGTCTTGTCCTCGCCGGTGGCGGGCGCGGAGATGATGACCTTCTTCGCGCCTGCCTCGATGTGGCCCGCGGCTTTCTCGCGCTGCGTGAAGATGCCGGTGGACTCGATGACGATGTCCACGCCCAGGTCTCCCCACGGCAGGTCGGCGGGGTTGCGCTCCGAGAGCGACTGGATGAGGCGCCCATCCACCTCGATGCCGCCGTCCACGGCCTGCACCGTGCCGGGGTAGCGCCCGTAGTTCGAATCGTACTTGAAGAGGTGCGCGTTCGCCTGCGGTGCCGCGAGGTCGTTCACCGCGACCACTTCCAACTCGTCAGGGTGCCGTTCCAACGTCGCCCGGAGCACCTGCCTGCCGATGCGCCCAAAGCCGTTGATGCCAACTCTCGTGCTCATACGCCTCTTTCTCCTCCTTGCATGGCCTCGCGCCCGCGAGGCCGCTCCATGCTATAGACCGTACGCCTGCACAACAAGGCGCGGGTCACCGTCCCTTCGCATTGTCATTCCGAGCGGAGTGCAGCGGAGCCGAGGAATCTCTCGGGTAAACGCTCGTGCTGCACCAACGCTCAGTTACTTCAGGCCGTACGGCTGACCGCCTCGCTCGCCGGTTGCCATGTTTCGTTGTGGATGCTGTCGTCGATCCACTCCCGCAGTTCGATGCCGATGCCGTTCGGGTCGAGTATCTCCGCACGCCAGCCGTTGAAGGACGAGCCCGACTTCGGCTCCTGCACGAACGTCACGCCGCGCTCGCGCAGTGCAGCGGCGGTCGCCGCCATGTCCTCCACCGTGAGCGCGATCGCCTTGACCCCCATGCGCCCCACGTCCACCTCTTCGGACGCTCGCTCCGCGGGCGCGGCGATGAGCTCGACCATCATCTCCCCAAGCGTGATGCACGCCTGCTCGTGCGCCGTGCCATCCGGTCTGTGCGCCACCGTGGTGCGCAGGTGCCGGAAACCCAACACGTCCGTGTAGAACGCGAGCGACTCCTTCATGTCCTTCGCCCAGACCTCAACGTGGTCCATGCCCGTGATGCCCATCTCGTCACCTCCGCAAACGTTCGAACGGCGAGCCGCCCGCATACTCCGCCGCGCCGCCGAGTTCAGCCTCGATGCGCAGCAGCCGGTTGTACTTCGCGACGCGCTCGCTGCGCGCCGGAGCGCCCGTCTTGATCTGTCCCGCCGACACCGCGACCGCCAGGTCTGCGATGGTCGTGTCCTCAGTTTCGCCGGAACGATGGCTGATGACCGCGTTCCAGCCCGCTTCGTGCGTCATGTCGATGGCGGAGCGCGTCTCGGTGAGCGAGCCTATCTGGTTCAGCTTCACCAGCACAGAGTTGCCCGCGCCGTCCGCGATGCCCCGGGCGATGCGCTCGGGGTTCGTGGTGAACAGGTCGTCGCCCACCAGCTGAACGCGGCTGCCCAGCCGCTCGGTGAGCAGCCCCCAGCCCTCCCAGTCGTCTTCCACGAGGCCGTCCTCGATGCTGACGATGGGGTACTTCGACACCCACTCCTCGTAGTAGCCCACGAGCTCCGCGCTCGTCAGCGTGACGCCCTCCCGCGCGAGCACGTACTTCCCGCCCTCGAAGAACTCGCTCGCCGCCACGTCCAGCGCGAGCGCGCAGTCCTCGCCGGGGCGGTAGCCTGCCTTCTCGATCGCCTCGACCAGCAGTTCGACCGCAGCCTCGTTCGTGGGGAGCGACGGCGCAACGCCGCCCTCGTCGCCGACGTTCGTGGACATGCCACGGTCGTGCACGATGCCGCGCAATGCCTGGTAGACCTCCGCGCCGCAGCGCAGCCCTTCCGTGAAGCTGTCGAACCCCACCGGCATCACCATGAACTCCTGGAAGTCCGTCGAGTTCACGGCGTGACGCCCGCCGTTGAGCAGGTTCAGCATGGGGGTGGGGAGCAGCACGCCGCCGCCGAGGTAGCGGTAGAGCGGCAGCCCCGCCGACCGCGCCGCGGCGTGCGCGTTCGCCAGCGAGACCGCGAGTATCGCGTTCGCGCCGAGGCCGGACTTGTCCGGCGTGCCGTCGAGGTCCAGCATCGCCGCGTCCACCGCCTGCTGGTCGCCGGCGTCGAGCTCGCGGATGCGGGGCGCTATCTTGTCGTTCACGTTCGCCACGGCGGTGAGAGTGCCCTTGCCGCCATACCGGGCCGCGTCGCCGTCGCGCAGCTCCAGCGCCTCGTGCGTGCCGGTGCTCGCGCCGGACGGCACGGCGGCCCAGCCGGTCGCGCCGTCGTCCAGCGTCACGACCGCTTCCACGGTGGGAAGCCCCCGCGAGTCGAGCATCTCGCTCGCCCGCACGCTCTCGATACGCGCCATCCCTCTCTCCTCCGTTCAGTGTGCCGCCGCACGCTCCCGTGCGTCGCGCTCGCGCGCCGCGGCGATAGCCTTCTCGACAGCGTCCGTGGGCGAGTCCGCCCGCGCAATCTCCAGCGGGTAGCCGTCGCCGCTCGCCAGCTCCCACGTTTCGAGCCCGATGACGGGCGTTCCGTCGCCCAGCGCGTGGGCTATCTCGGAAAGCGTGCCGTATGCGCCGTCCACGGCGATGGCAGCGCGCCCCGTCTTGACCACGATGACGTTCCGGGCGTAGCCCATACCGGTCATCACGGGGTAGTCCACCCACGGGTTCGCCGCGCGCGGGTCGTCTCCCGGCATCATTCCTATCGTGACCCCGCCCACGGACTTGGCGCCCCTGCACGCGGCCTCCATCACACCGCCTAGCCCTCCGCACACCACGACCGCGCCGCGTTGCGCGAGTTCACGCCCCACGGCCTCGGCCAGATCGTAGGCGCGGGCGGACGGCGCGCCGCCTCCGATGACTGAGATCAGCAGGGGGCGTTCCGAAGCGTCCGATGGGTGCGAGGTGTTGGTCGGCAGGTTCGTCATACTCTGGCCCGTGGGGCACGTCCGATTCTATCAGGCACGTGCTCCCGTGACCCGCCGAGGCGGGCTGCTCCCGTGAAGCCCGGCCCTCGCCTGAACAAGGATGTCAAAGAGGGGCGCCTTGACATCCTTGTTCCCGATCTCCACGAGTAAAGGGGGATGCCGTTTTGACATTCTTGTTCCGTTCGTGACAGGCATTTTCATGGCCGTGGCCTGCTTCCGGCGAACAAGGCAACAACAATCTCACGTGTTTACAAGTTTGGCCGACGCCGAGGGTGTTCATACTGTTGCATTCCGTTGCACGAGGCAGTCCGCCAGCAGGGTGGGTAGTCATGGGGACATGGTAGGGAGGAGTGCATCGTCCGCGCAACGGGCGCGTGTCGCAGGGACAACCCTTACCCACGCGCTGAAGCGCGTTGCCCTCTCCCAGGGGGCGAGGGGAGCAGAACCCCGTGCCGCCTCACCGTGTGACCTGCCCGGCGTCACTGTGTGCCCTGTCGGGCACTTGGAATTCCCGCCGGTGGCGCGCTGAAGCGCGGGAATGACGGATGCTGGCGCACCGCGTCTGATCCACCCTCACCCGCCGCTGCGCGGCGACCTCTCCCCGAGGGAGAGGGGGGGAAGGTTTGCGCGTCCGCTTCGCGGCGCGTCGTGCGCTGCCCGCGCACCCTGGATTCCAGCCGGTGCTGGAATGACGTGGCAAAGGAACGACGGGCTACAGGAACGGGGCGAGGACGCCCACCGCGGCGCCTGCCGCGTCCATGAGCGGGGCGGGGTAGATGCCCACGAACACGGTGCCCGCGAAGAGGAACCAGACGGGCACGGACGCCGCTATCGGCAGGCGCAGGCGCCCCGTCTCGGCCGCCTCGCCCACGTACATCTCGCGCACGATGCGCAGGTAGTAGTAGAGCGAGACAAGGCTGTTCACAACCGCGACCACCATGAGCCAGAAGAGCCCGCCCTCGACGGCGGAGGTGAAGAGCAGGAACTTCGTGACGAAGCCCGCAAAGATGGGGAGGCCCGCCAGCGAGAACATGGCCGCGGACATCACCATCGCAAGGAACGGCGAACGCGACGCCAGCCCGGCGTAGTCGGCGATGCGCTCCTTGCCGGTCTTCGCCTCAACGGCGATCACCACCGCGAACGCGGCAAGGTTCGTGAACGAGTAACCCGCGATGTGCAGCAGCGCGGCTCGCGCGCCGGACTCGTTGAGCGCGATGATGCCGATCAGCACGAACCCCACCTGCGCCACGCTGCTGTAGGCCAGCAGCCGCTTGATGTTCTCCTGCACCAGCGCAGTGAACGTGCCCACCGTCATCGTCAGCGCGGCCAGTATCGCGAGCGCCAGCTGCCACTCTCCCAGCGTTGCATTACCCGCTTCCGCAAGAAAACGGAGCGTCAGCGCGAATGCAGCCGCCTTGGAGAGGACGGACACCAGCGCGGTGACCGGCGTGGGCCCACCCTCGTAGACGTCCGGCGCCCAGAGGTGGAACGGCGCCATGGAGAGTTTGAACCCGAGCCCGGCAACAAACATGCCCAGTCCCAGCGCCACCGTTGGCCCGAACACCGCTTCCAAGAGCAGTTCCGAGCGCCGGAAGCCTGTCTCCCCGATCGCGCCGTATATCAGCGCGATGCCGAACAGCATGACCGCGGACGAAATCGCACCGAGCAGGATGTACTTCACCGCGGCCTCGCCCGACCGGGAGTCGCCCCGGGTCAGCGCGACCAGCACGTAGAGGCAGAAGGCCAGCAGCTCAATGGCGATGTAGGCGGTCAGCAGCTCCGCCGCGCCCGCCATGAGGACGGCGCCCAGCACCGCGAACACGATGAGCGCGTAGAACTCCCCGACATGGCGGATGCGGGTGTGCACGTACTCCATGGAGATGAGCACGACCGCGGCCCCGATGGCCATCGCCAGCGCCTTGAACAGCAACGCGTAGCGGTCCACGTAGATCAGGTGCTCGTACAGGATCTCGTGGGTGTCCCACTGCATCCAGAGCGTGACGGCGAACGTCACCGCCAGACCCAGGACCGTGAGCGCGGCGAGCACGGCGTTCTTCGCGCCGCGCGACACCCACGGGACCGAGAAGTCCACGACGAGCACCAGCACGCCAAGCCCGGCGAGCATGAACTCTGGTATCAGGAGTGTGAAGTCCACCTGCATCGCTACGGGAGACCTCCGAGCACGGCGTCAACGCCGGGCCTGATTACGTCCAGGAAGGGCGCGGGCCATATGCCCACGAGCACCAACGGCACCACGAGCGCGCCGGACGCCGCAATCTCACGCGGTGTGAGGTCGGGGAGGGCGTCCCACTGGGGGTCGCGCTGGCCGAAGAAGACGCGCGCGACGAGCCGGAGGATGTAGACCGCCGTGATCGCCGCGCCGAGGATGCCGAGCGCTCCCAGTATCGGCTGCGTACGGAAGGCGCCGATGAACACCAGCACCTCTGCGATGAAGCCGCTCAGTCCCGGCAGGCCGAGCGACGTGAGTCCCGCTATCACGAAGAACGCCGTCGTCCAGCCCATCTTCGACGCGAGCCCGTTCAGGATGAGCGTGTCGCGGGTGTGCGCGCGCTCGTATATCGCGCCGACGACGGCGAAGAAGAGGGCCGTCATGATGCCGTGGGAGAACATCTGGAGCGTCGCGCCCGTGAGCCCGATGCTGTCCAGCGTCGCTATCCCCATGATGACGTAGCCCATGTGGCTCACGCTGGAGTAGCCGACGACGTACTTCAGGTCCGTCTGCGCCATCGCCGATATCGCGCCGTAGACCACGTTCACGGTGCCCAGGATGAAGAGCACGAGCGCCCACGCCTCCATGCCCTCCGGCAGGAGCGTCATGCCGACGCGGATGATGCCGAACGCGCCCAGTTTCATCAGCACGCCGGCGTGCAGCATGCTCACCGAGGTCGGCGCAGCGACGTGGCCGTCCGGCGACCACGTGTGGAACGGCCAGAGGCCCGCCAGCAGGCCGAAGCCCACCATCACGAGCGGGAACAACGTCTTCTGCGCGCCGGAGGAGAGTCCGCCGTCCTGCACCGCATCGCGCAACCGGAGGATGTCGAAGGTGCCTATGTCCACCCAGACGTAGATGGCGATGATGCCTATCCAGACGAGCACGCTCGCCGCGACGATCATGAGCACGAGCTTCAGCGCGCCGTACTCCTTGGTCCGAACGAAGTCGGCGAACGTGGAGCTGGAGCCCCACACGGCGATGAGGAGGAACATCGGCACGATGGCCAGCTCGTAGAAGAAGAAGAGGAAGAAGAGGTCGATGGACACGAACGTCCCGTACACGCCCGCGATGAGCACGAACAGGAGGATGTAGTAGCTCTTCGCGTCCCTGTCGACGTTCGCGGCGATCACGGAGCCGGTGAGCGCGACGATGCCCGTGAGCAGGACCATGGGGGCGGCGATGCCGTCCACGCCCAGCCGGAAGTCGATCCCCACCGACTCCAGCCACGTGTAGACCTTGATCATCTGGAAGGTGTCGGCGCCAGCCGAGTAGTCGAAGGCGATGAACACCCAGGCCGAGCCGATCATGAGCAGCGCGCCAGAGCCGACGCCGACCCAGCGCGCCGTCGTCCGCCACGCCGCCGGGAGCACCATGAGCACAGCCGCCGTGAGCATCGGCAGGTAGATGAGCCATTCGAGCAGGTAGGGTTCCGCGCGACTCATCCCGTCACGCCCCGAACCACAGCAGTACTCCAAGTAGAGCAGCGCCCACGACTATGCCTATGCCGTAGTCCGCGAAGAGGCCGGTTACGTGGTACCGCAGGCGGCGGCCCGCTTCAACGGCGCCCCAGCCGGGGCCGTTCACGCCGACGTCGTTGACCACCTTGCGATCGAACAGCGCCAGGAATGCGCTCACCTTGAGCACGACACGGTCGATCGTCCACTGGTAGGCGTGGTCCATGTAGAACCGGTTCGCCACGACGTCGTGCACGCGGGTGTATCGCTCGCGGATTGCGTCGACCCGCGATGTGTCCTCGTCTCCGTAGAGCATGTACGCGAGCGCCAGCCCGCCGAGCGCAAGCACGACGCTCGCCACGAGCCATACGGGGACGACCTCGAAGGCGTGGGGTTTGTCACCCGGAGCGACGAGGAACGTGCCGATGCCCTCGTAGCCGATCGGCAGGGCGATGAACCCCGTCACGACGGCAAGCACAGCAAGGAGCGCGAGCGGCCACGCCATGACGCGCGGCGATTCGTGGATGTCCTGGTTCTCCGGTTTCAGTTTCCCGAAGAAGACGACGAGCACGGCGCGGCCCATGTAGAGCGCACTCAGCACGATGGCGACGAGGAAGAGCACGACGAACACCGGGTTCAGGCCGTCGGCGACGGCCAGCAGGATCTCGTCCTTGCTCCAGAACGCATTGAGCGGGGGGATGCCGGCCAGCGCCAGCGCGCCGACGGTGAACGCGGCGGAGGTGATGGGCATCCGCTGCCGCAGACCGCCCATCTTGCGGATGTCGGTCTCCTCGTGCGCGGCGTGCATGATGGAGCCGGCGGCGAGGAAGAGCATCGCCTTCGCGACGCCGTGCATGAGCAGGTGGAAGATGGCCGCCGTGTAGCCGCCCGCGCCGAGTGCGAGCATCATGAACCCGAGGTGGCTCATCGTGGAGTAGGCCAGGACGCGCTTCAGGTCCGTCATCACCAGCGCCATCGCCGCGCCCATGAGCGCGGTCACGAGGCCGACAGCCGCGACCGCCAGCTGCGCGCTCTCCACGGCGTCGAACAGCGGGAAGAGGCGCGCCACGAGGAACACACCTGCCGTCACCATCGTTGCGGCGTGGATCAGCGCGCTCACGGGCGTCGGGCCTTCCATCGCGTCGGGCAGCCAGACGTGCAGCGGGAACTGCGCCGACTTGCCCATCGCGCCGAAGAAGACGAGGAAGGCGCTTGCGGTCACCACAGCCTGGTTCACGCCCGGGTCGCCAAGCGAGCCCATGATCTGCACGATGTCGACCGTGTCGAACTCGACGATGAGCAGGACGACGCCGATAAGCAGGCCGACGTCACCTATGCGCGTGGTGACGAACGCCTTCTTCGCAGCCTCCGCCGCCGAACGCCGCTCGAACCAGAAGCCGATGAGCAGGTAGGAGCAGAGCCCCACCAGCTCCCACGCCACGTAGAGCAGCAGCAGGTTGTCGGCCAGCACCAGCATCAGCATGCTCGCGCTGAACAGCGAGTGCACCGCGAAGTACCAGCCGATGCGGGGGTCGTCCGTTCTGCCGTGGCGCATGTAGCCGAGCGAGTAGACCTGCACGATGACCGACACGAACGTGATGAGCGCGAGCATCGCAACCGTCAGCGGGTCGACGATGATGCCCCAACCCACTTCGAGCGGCCCGGCGCTGAACCAGTCCCTGGGGAAGTGGTGCTCGCCTACGCCCTTGTCCAGCATGTCGAACAGCACCGGCCAGACCGCGACGAACGCGGCGATGATGGCCAGCACCGAGAGATGCTTCCCCTGGCCGGGCAGGTACTTCCGGAAGAGCGCAAGGAACGCGAACGCTCCGAAACCGAACACCGGGATGAGCCAAGCCTGTTCCACGCCTAGCCCCTCATCACGTCGATATCATCCATATTCACGCCGCCCCTGCTCCTGAACAGCCGCATCACGATGGCCAGCGCGAGACCGACCTCCGCCGCCGCGATGGTGATAACGAAGACGGCTATCACCTGTCCCGTGGACGTGCCGAACCCGCTGAACGCCCCGAACGCCACCAGTTGGAGGTTCACTGCGTTGAGCATCAGCTCGATGGACATGAGCACGAGGACGGCGCTGCGCCTCGCCAGCACGCCGTACAGGCCGATGCAGAAGATGGCCGCGCTCAGCAGCTGGAAGTGGAGCAGCGTCATGCGCCCCTCCGGCGGCGCTCCGCCCGCCTGCGGCTTCCCCGGCGCACGGGCTCCTGCGCGTCGTCAGGCTCGTCGTCTTCCGGCAGCGTCTCGTCTTCTTCGCGTCCCGCGCGGCCTATCACGACCGCCCCGATGAGCGCTACGAGCAGCACCAGCGACGCGATCTCGAACGGCACCGCCCACACTGCGAACAGGTCCTCAGCGAGCGTACGGAACGGGACCGCCTGGCGCGTGTTGGTGTTGAACTGCTCCGCGTCGGCCACGAAGACCGCGGTCATGAGGCCGAACAGGAGAGCGGCTGCCACCGCGGCGAACGGGCGGCGGCGCGTTTCCGTCTCGCCCTCGTACTCGCCGGAGCGCGTCAGCATCAGCGCGAACAGGATGACGATGATGATGGCGCCGCCGTAGATGAGCAGCTGCACGAGGGCCAGGAACTCGGCGTAGAGCAGGACGAACAGCCCAGCGACTCCCGCAAGCGCCGCGAGCAGGAACAGCGCCGCATGGACGATGTTGCGCGTGGCGACGACGCCGAATGAGGCGAAGAGCGTGAGCGTGGCGGCGGCGTAGAAGAGAATGAGTCCCACGCTACTCCCCACCCTCGGTTGGTTCGTCAGTCGCAGCGGCGTCGCCCGCGGAAGCCGCCTTGGCCGCAGCAGCGGCAGCCCTCTTCGCGAGCGCGACCTCCGCCACGTTCTTCTCAGGGTTCTCCGGGCTCCACCCGCTCATATCCATGTACCGCCGCCCCAAGTCCAGCAGCAGCGCCAAGTCGGCGCGCGAGCCGGTGCGTGCGTAGCTCGCCAACTCGTGCTCGTACGACATCTCGATAGCGTCGAACGCGCAGACGTCCACGCATATGCCGCAGAGGATGCAGCGGTTCAGGTTGATCTCGAACTCGTTGATGATCTTGCGGCGGTGGCTCGTGCCGTCGACGAACTTGGGATTGTCGTGCATCTGCGCCGACATGCACTGCGTCGGGCATTCGCGCACGCACACCATGCAGCCGGTGCAGAACGGTTCGTCAGCCGTATCGTCCATCAGGAGGGCAGGGAAGCCCATGTAGCGTTGCTGCACGGGCAGGTGCTGCTCCGGATAGTGCGCGGTGACGGGCCGTTTGAGCAGCCAGCGCGCCGTCGTCAGTAGTCCTTTGAACGTTCCTATCATGCCTGCTGACTCTCCGGTGTCGGCCTGCGTCTGCTCGGTTGCACGGTCACGGCCCGCTGTGCGTAACGCTCGGCCGTAGCTATCGCATCCCTGCGCTGCAGGCGCAGCTGCACCCATGCGGCAACGACCAGCGCCGCCAGCGACATCACCGTCAGCGTCCAGGTCGGCCAACCATAGAAGCGTTGCACCGCGACCAGGATGACGCTGGCGAACCCGAGCGGGATGAGTAGTCTCCAGCCAACGTTCATCAACTGGTCTATCCGCAGACGCGGAAGCGTCGCACGCACCCAGAAGATGACGACGGCGAGGAAGTACGTCTTGCCGAGGAAGATCGCCACGGCGGGGACCTGACCCACCTCGCCGAACGGCCAGACCCAGCCGCCCAGGAAGAGCAGCGCACCAAGCGCTGCGACGACGAACGTGTTGACGTACTCCGCAAGGAAGAATATCGCCCAGTGCGCGCCGCTGTACTCGACGAACGGCCCGCCGACGACCTCCGATTCCGCGAAGTAGATGTCGAACGGCGTTCTGCCGACCTCTGCGAGCCCCGATATGAAGAACACCGCGAACGCGAGCGGGAGCAGCGCGATGTACGGCACGCTCGCCTGCGCGTCCACCACGTCGGTGAAACGCATCGAGTCCGCGACCATCACGACGCTCAGTACGCCCAGGATGAGAGGGATCTCGTAGCTGACCAGCTGGGCGGCGGAGCGGAAGCCGCCGAGGATGGCGTATTTGCTGTTGGAGCTCCACCCGGCCAGTATCAAGCCAACGATGCTGAGCACCGATACGGCGATGAAGAAGAAGACGCCCAGGTCCAGGCTCCGCACCACGAGATCCTCGGACAGCGGGATGGTGAGCCAGACGACGAAACTCGGCACGAACACCAGCAGCGGCGCCACGTAGAAGATGGCCCTCGACGAGGAGGACGGCGAAACGTCCTCCTTCATCAGCAGCTTGATGCCGTCCGCCACCACCTGCAGCAGCCCGAACGGGCCGACGCGCGTCGGGCCGACACGACCCTGCATCCGGCCCAACTGCTTGCGCTCCAGCCAGACGAGCGAGATGCCGAGGGTGGTGATGAGGGTCAGCAGCGCGAACAGCGCGATCACGATCTTGCCTACCGTGAGCGCGGTCACGTCGTCGCCCGGTTCGCCGAGCAGGGCCAGCGCGAGCGTGAAGACGGCGACGAGCACTCCAACGCCGACGAGCAGCACCGCCGCTATCGCGAGCTGTACGGGTTTCGCCCTCACCGGTCCACCTCGCCCAGCACGATGTCCAGCGAGCCCAGGATCGCCACCGCGTCCGCGATGTATGCGTCGCGCATCATCGGGCGCAGGGACACGAGGTTGCAGAAGGACGGCGGCCGCACCTTGACGCGGTACGGCTTGTCCGTGCCGTCGCTCACGAGGAAGACTCCGATGTCGCCGCGCGGGTTCTCGCCGTGCACGTACACCTCGCCTTTCGGCGGGCGGGCGATGCGCCGCATCTGCGCCATCACCGGCCCTTCCTCCATCTGGTCGAGGCACTGCCTGATCATGGAGAGCGATTCGTAGCACTCCAGCACGCGCATGTAGTAGCGGTCCCAGCAGTCGCCGTTCTCGCCCACCGGAACCTTGTAGGAGAGGTAGGGATAGACCTCGTACGGGTAGTCCTTGCGGACGTCGTAGGCGAGGCCGCTGGCGCGCAGGGAGGGGCCGGTCAGTCCGCAGGAGAGCGCCGTGGGGAGGTCTATGACGCCGATGCCGCGCGTCCGCGCCAGGAAGACCTCGTTGAACGTCAGGAGCCTGTCGCACTCCTGCACGCCGCGCTCGACGTCGTCCGCCAGCGCCCGCACGCGCGGCACGAAGTCCGGCGGCACATCCTCCTTCACCCCGCCGATGCGGATGAAGTTGTGCATCATGCGCGCTCCGGTGACGGACTCGAACATGTTCTGGATGCGCTCGCGCTCCCGGAACCCGTACATGATGGGCGTCATCGCCCCCAGGTCGATGGCGTACGTGCCGATGAAGAGGAGGTGGCTCGCCAGCCGGTTCAGCTCCGCGAGGATCACGCGGATGTACTGTCCGCGCTCCGGCGGCTCGATGCCCATGAGCCGCTCGGCTGCGCGGCAGAAGATCAGCTCGTTGTTGAGGTTGGAGACGTAGTCGAGTCGGTCGAACAGTGTGACGACCTGTCCGTAGCTCTCGTTCTCCGCGAGTTTCTCCGAGCCCCTGTGGAGGTAGCCGATGTGGGGCGTCACGTCCACGACGCGCTCGCCGTCCACCGTCAGCACCATGCGGAACACGCCGTGGGTCGCCGGATGCTGCGGCCCCATGTTCAGCATCATGTCTACGGTGTCGTATGCCTGCTCCGTCGTCACCGTAGCGCCTACCACTCCTCGTAGTCGTGCAGGGGAAAGCTCCGCAAGCCGGGGTAGCCTTCGAATCCCTCGTACAGGATCAGCGGCGACATGTCCGGGTTCCCCTCGAACTCCACGCCGAACAGGTCGTGCGTTTCGCGCTCGTACCAGCCCGCGGCCTCCCAGATGCCGGTGAGCGAGTCCGCGCGCGCCTCGTCGGGAGGAACGTCCACCTTCAGCAATGCCTTGTGGCCGTTCCCCAGCGAGAAGAGCGCGTAGTTCAACTCGATGCGCTCCTCGTAGTCCACGGCGAACAGGCAGTGGAGCATATCCATGCGGATGTTGGGGCTGCGCACGCAGGCCTCCACGGCGCGGACGAGGTCCTCGCGGGCGATACGCACCCAAGGGACATCGTCGCGCCCCCCGGACTCGATCGTCATGTCCCGCAAGGCGAGGCGGAGTGCGCCTGCGGTGTGCTCGCCACGAGAGTCGAGCACTTCCTCCGCGACCTCGATGGGCGGCCCACGGTGGGCTGCCGGACGCGGGGCTGCCTGCTCCTCCGTGGGCTGCTGCTCAGTCATCGCTCTCCTCGACGTCGGCCTCGGGAGCCGACTCGGGCTCCGATCCGACTACCACCGGAGCGCTGCGCACGCCCTCTTTCGCGTCGCGCTTGATCTTCTGCTGCAGCTTCACGATGCCGTCCATCAGCGCTTCAGGGCGGGGCGGGCAGCCGGGCACGTACACGTCCACCGGCACGAGATGGTCCACGCCCATGACGACGCTGTAGGAGCGGTAGTACGGTCCGCCGCTCGTCGCGCACGTGCCCATCGCGATCACCCATTTCGGGTCCGGCATCTGCTCGTAGAGCAGCTTGATGGGCTCGGCCATCTTCTTGACGACCGTCCCCGCGACGATCATCACGTCCGACTGGCGGGGCGACGGCCATGTCACGACGCCGAACCGGTCCAGGTCGTGATGCGCCATGTGCGTCGAGATCATCTCGATGGCACAGCACGCGAGCCCGAACGTGAGCGTCCAGAGTGAGTTGCTCCTGCCCAAGGCAGCGAGGTCGTCCAGTCGCGCGGTTACCACACCCGGCGCGGCGTTCCTGATCAGGTTCGGGGCGGGCGCGTTGCCCTTGCCCGTCGAGATCTCGCCGCCTTCGTCCGAGTCGAAGAAGCGCCCTCCCGTCGGGCGCTCCCACGAGGACGGGCGGAAGACCGGCAGCGCCTGTCCGCGCTCTACCTCCATCGCAGCACCCCCTTACGCCAGGCGTAGACGACGCCCAGCAGCAGAACGGCGATGAACAGCATCATCGCGTAGAACACGTAGCCCGGTATCCCCTCGTCCGCGAAGACCAGCGCCCATGGGAAGAGGAACACGGCCTCCACGTCGAAGATGAGGAAGAGGATGGCGAAGATGTAGTAGCGGACGTTGAACTGCGTCCAGTTCAGTGGCGTGGGGAGGATGCCAGACTCGTAGGCGATGCCCTTCGTCTTCGAGGGCCTGCGCGGTGAGAGTAACGCCGAAGCAGCAAGCATGAGGCCCATCGCCACGATGCCGACCACGACTGCAAGTACGACTGCCGTCCAGTTGACGACGTAACCCTCAGGGGCCATGCGCTCCTTGGGGAAAGGCTGCCTGCCATCCGCTCTCTACCCGCGCGGCGAAGCGCGAAGAAGCGGTCTCCCGAGCCCCTATCTTCCCGTTCACCCCCCCAAGCTGTCAACGCCGACACGCTCAGGAAGCAGCGTCACGCTCCATGATCGTGCCCATGTCCTTGTCGCCACGGCCGCTCATACAGACCAGCACGGCGCCGCCCTTTCCGGCGTCGGCAGCGAGCGTCTGCACCGTGTACGCCACCGCGTGCGACGACTCCAGCGCAGGGATGATGCCTTCCAGCCGGCAGGTGAGGTAGAACGCCGCAACCGCCTCGTCGTCCGTGATGCTCACGTACTCCGCCCTGCCACTCTGACGGAGCCATGCGTGCTCCGGCCCAACGCCCGGGTAGTCCAGCCCTGCGGATATGCTGTGCGTCTCGTGGATCTGGCCGTCGTCGTCCTGCACGATGTACGACATCGAACCGTGCAGCACGCCGACGCTCCCGCCGCCGATGGACGCGGCGTGCTTGCCCGTCTCCACGCCTTCTCCTCCTGCCTCCACCCCGATGAGGCGAACGCGCTCGTCCGGGATGAACGAGTAGAACTGGCCCAGCGAGTTGGAGCCCCCTCCAACACACGCCACGACCGCGTCCGGCAGGCGCCCGGCCTGCGCCAGCATCTGCTCCCGCGACTCGCGCCCGATCACCGACTGCAGGTCGCGGACCATCATGGGGTAGGGGTGCGGCCCCACGACGCTGCCGATGATGTAGTGCGTGTCCCGGACATTCGTCACCCAGTCGCGGATCGTCTCGCTGATCGCCTCTTTCAGCGTGCGGCTGCCCGCCGTGACGGGGCGCACCTCCGCGCCGAGCATCCCCATCCGATAGACGTTCGGCGCCTGGCGGCGCATGTCCTCCTCGCCCATGTAGACGACGCAGTCAATGCCGAGCAGCGCGCAGACCGTGGCTGTCGCAACGCCGTGCTGGCCCGCGCCCGTCTCCGCGACGATGCGCCGTTTCCCCATGCGCCTGGCCAGCAGTCCCTGCCCCAGCGCGTTGTTGATCTTGTGCGCGCCGGTGTGCGCCAGGTCTTCGCGCTTCAGATATATCTCCGCTCCACCGGCGTACTCCGTGAGCCGTTTCGCGTGGTGCAGTGGGGTGGGACGCCCGACGTAGTCGCGCAGCAGTTGTCCCAACTCTTCCTGGAACGCGACGTCCTCGCGGGCCTCCTCCCATGCTTCGGTCAGTTCCGCAAGCGCCGGCATCAGCGTCTCCGGCACATACTGGCCGCCGAACTGACCGAACCGTCCCTTGTCGTCAGGAAGCGTCGTCACGTCAGCGCCTGCCCAGCAGGCGGGCGAGGCCGCCCTTCTTCCTGCGCGCGTCGACCGCCCGTACCGTCTCCACGAACGCCCGCACCCTGGCCACGTCCTTCTCGCCGTCGGTCTCCACGCCGCTGGAGACGTCCACTCCCCAGGGGCGCACCCGCTCCACCGCCTCCTGCACGTTGTCGGGTGAGAGACCCCCAGCGAGGCTCATCTCGAACGCCCCTGCGAAGTCCGCCGCGAGGTCCCAGTCGAACTGCTGGCCCGTGCCGCCGTACTCGCCCGGCACCTGCGTATCGAGCACGATCCGGTGGCCCGCCAGTGCGTGACGTTGCTGCAACACCATGATGCGGGGCATCTGCGCGCTGACAGGCGTCTCCGCGTCGATGCTGATCACCTTGTACACCGGAACGCCGAGCTGCGACGCGTACTCCACGCCTTCGCTGCCACACAACTGGACGGCGTCCAGCCCCACTGCTTCTATGGTTTGCCGCACATCGTCCACTGGCTGGTCCGCGAACAGCCCGACGACCGGCGGTAACGCAGTCCCGGACGCGCGAGCCTCGTCGAGCACGGCGCGAGCCTCGTCCGCCGTCATGCATCTCCGCGCCGACGGCACGAACACGAGTCCCACAGCGTCCGCTCCCGCGTTCACCGCAGCGAGCAACGGCTCGGCGGAGCGGAAGCCGCATATCTTCACGTGCGTCACGCCTGCACTCCTGCCAGTTCCCGGACCTTCTCCCCAACGTCGGGCGCGGTCATCAGCGCCTCGCCGACCAGTATGCCATGAACACCAGCCTGGCGGAGTGCGACCACGTCCTCTCGCGAGTTGATGCCGCTCTCCGCGACCACCATCCGCCCGTGCGGGATGAGGGGGCGCAGCCGTGCCGTGAGTGTGGTGTCCACCTTGAACGTGCGCAGGTCCCGGTGGTTGACGCCGATGATCTCCGCGCCCGCGCTCAACGCCGTTTCCAACTCGTGCTCATCGTGCACCTCAACGAGGCATTGCAGCCATATCCGCTGCGCCGCGTCCAGCATCTCCCGCAACTGCTCCGGCGAGAGCGCTGCAACGATGAGCAACGCCGCGTCCGCGCCGTGCGCCCGCGCCTCCAGCAACTGGTACGGATCGAACAGGAAGTCCTTTCGGAGTACGGCCACGCCTTCAGGCCCCACTGCCGCCTTCACCGCCGCGAGGTGCGCCAAGCTCCCCTGGAAGTGATCGACCTCCGTCAGCACGGATATGGCAGCCGCGCCGTTCGCGGCGTACGTCGACGCCAATGCGGCGGGGTCGTAGTCCTGCGCGAGCAGCCCCTTGGACGGCGACGCCTTCTTCGTCTCGGCGATGAGGCGCACACGGTCACCCCAGAGCGCGCCGGACAGGTTCAGCGGGAACGGGGACTCGCGTACCTGCGACTCCAGCGTGGAGAACGATGTCTCGCGCTGGTGGCGTGCAAGCTCCGCGCGCTTCGCTTCCAGTATCTTGTCGAGGATCGTGCCGGTAGTCATCGCTTCCGCTACGCGAGCGACTGGCTCAGTTCCGTCAGTTGCCGCAACTTCTCCAAGGCACCGCCGGAGTCTATCGCGGCGCGGGCTTTCGCCACGCCGGACGGCAGGTCGTCTGCCACGCCTCGCACGACGAGCGCCCCCGCCGAGTTCAACAGCACCATGTCCTTCTCCGGTGAATCGCCCTCCGAGAGCGCCCGCGTGAACTTCTCCCGCGCCTGCTCCACGCCGTCGATCTGGAGGTCCGCGAGGGTGCCGCGAGGCAGACCCGCGTCCTCGGGCCTGAGCGTGAAGTGGCGCACTCCTTCCGCCGAGACCTCCCACACCTGTGACGTAGACGTCGTCGTCAACTCGTCGAGGCCATCATCGCCGCGGACCACCCACGAGCGTTCCGTGCCGAGCGCGCCAAGCACGTGCGCCATCAGCTCAGCCACGTCGTACGGCGCGTCGGCGGGCTGGGCGACGCCCAGCAGCTGGTAGAGGGCGCCTGCGGGGTTCGTCAGCGGCCCGAGGAAGTTGAAGACGGTGCGGACCCCCAACTCGCGACGGGGCGGGCCTGCGAAACGCATCGCGGGGTGGAACGCCTGCGCGAACATGAACCCCACGCCCACCTCGTCGATGCAGCGTCCCACCGCCTCGGGGCTCAGTTCCAGCTTCACGCCGCTCGCATCGAGGATGTCCGCCGCGCCCACGCTGCCGGATGCCGCCCGGTTCCCGTGCTTCGCCACCTTCACGCCAGTCGCGGCCACCGTGAGCGCAGACGCCGTAGAGACGTTGAACGTCCGCAGGCCATCGCCACCGGTGCCTACCACGTCCACCAACTGCCCGTCGGTTTCGACGTGGAGCGCTTTCTCGCGCATCACACGCGCCATGCCGGTAAGCGCTTCCACCGTCTCGCCGGTGAGGCGCAGCGCGATCAGGAAAGCGCCGATCTGCGCGGGCGTAGCCTCGCCCGTCATGATGTCTTCCGCAACGGCGGCTGACTCCTCTTCCGAGAGCGGCTGCCGCGCCACGAGTTTGCCTATCGCTTCCTGAATCACGGCGCATCCTCCGTAGCAGCGCGGTCTCCTTCCACGGCCCGCATGTCCTCCACCAGTGCCGCCTCCGCGGCAGCGATCTGAGTCCTGGTTGGCGGATCATCCGTAATGGAGGCGGGGCCCGATGAGGTCTGCCCTTTCGCCACCACACGGCAACCGCCGTCCGTTGCAGGCGAGACTGTGACTTCCATCGTCCTGTGCTCGCTCCGCAAGGGCACCCGCAAGCGGTTCATCCCGAGTCCCCCGAGAATCACCGCCACCAGCAGGAGCCCGGAGACGATCTCCCGGTTGCCTCCCGTGTCCCGCGCCATCATCACCAGCAGCACGAGCGTGAGCGCGACCGCCACAACGAGCATGAGTTTGCCCTGGTTCCGCTGGCGCGCGCCCAGTGTCCGCTCGTGGCTCATCGTCATCCGGCGGTTCCCGTCCTCGTCCTGCTCCACCGGCCCGGCCAGCCGGTAACCGCGTTCCGAGAGACGCGCCTGGGCCGTCTCGCAACCCTCGCGAGGCGGAACGTCCAACGTCCACTCCGATGACAGCGTCGCTCCGGTGGGTTCCGTAGTCGTCACGCGGTTGCCTCCAGGAAGTTCCGCAGCAGGTCCTTGCCGTTCTGCGTCATGATGGACTCCGGGTGGAACTGGATGCCCTCCACGGCGAACTCCTTGTGCCGCACACCCATGATCACCCCACTCTCGCTGTGAGCCGTCACTTCGAGCACATCCGGCGTGGCATCCGGCTCGATGGCGAGCGAGTGGTAGCGGATGCCCTGGAACGGGTTCGGCAGACCAGCGAAGACCCCCTTGCCGTCGTGCGTGATCGTGCTCATCTTACCGTGGACTATCTCTCCCGCGCCGCTCACGGTGCCGCCGTACGCCACGCCGATACACTGGTGCCCCAGGCAGACGCCCAGGATGGGAGTACGCCCGCCGAAACGCCTGATGACGTCCGTTGAGATGCCCGCCTCTTCCGGCGTGCAAGGTCCCGGCGAGATGACGATGCGCTCCGGCGCCATCTGCTCGATCTCGTCCAGCGTCACGGCGTCGTTCCGCACCACGTGCACGTCGGCTCCCAGCTCGCACAGGAACTGGTAGAGGTTGTAGGTGAAGCTGTCGTAGTTGTCGATGAGCAGCAGCATCTGCGTTCTCCCGGCGCTCCGAAGGCTACGTTCCGCGTCCCGCGTCCGCCTGCGTGATCGCCCGCAGCAGCGCGTTCATCTTGTAGAACGACTCCATCCGCTCCGACTCCGGGTCCGAGTCGAACACCACGCCCCCGCCCGCCTGCAGGTACGCCTTGCCGTCCTTCACGACCATCGTGCGAATGGCGATGGCCGTGTCCATGTTGCCGGAGAAGCTGAAGTAGCCCACCGCGCCCGCGTAGACGCCGCGCTGCTCGCGCTCCAGCTCCGAGATGATCTGCATCGCCCGTATCTTCGGCGCGCCAGATACCGTGCCCGCCGGGAAGCAGGCCCGCAGTGCGTCGAACACCGAGCGGTCGTCACGCAACTCACCCGTGACGTGCGAGACGAGGTGCATCACGTGCGAGTACCGCTCCACCTCCAGCATCTGCGTCACCTGCACCGTGCCGGGTTTGCTCACGCGTCCGATGTCGTTGCGCCCCAGGTCGAGCAGCATCACGTGTTCGGCACACTCCTTCTCGTCCGCCAGAAGTTCCCGTTCCAGCGCCTCATCTTCCCTGGCGTCCTTCCCGCGACGGCGCGTGCCCGCGATGGGGTGCGTCTCGACGAGGCCGTCCTCCGCGCGAACGAGCATCTCCGGGGACGCCCCCACGATGGCGAAGTCGTCCAGCCACAGGTAATACATGTACGGCGACGGGTTCACCGCCCGCAGCGAGCGATAGAGGTCGAACGCGCTCGACGCGACCGGCAACTCGACCCGCTGCGACGGCACCACCTGGATGATGTCGCCCGCCACGATGTACTCGCGGGAGCGCTCGACCATTCCGTGATACTCGCCCGGCGTCTTGTTGGAGTGCTCGAGGTGCTCCGTGCCGGAACTACTTGAGTGCTGTGTCCCTGTGGAGCCTCCGGCCAACTGCGACTGCCGAGGCAGCGGGCTCGCGAGGCGCTCCACCAGTTCATCCACGCGCTGCGTAGCGCGCGCGTACGCCTCCTCCGGTGAACCGTCCACATACGCCGTGGCGACGACTTGTATGCAGTGCCGGAGGTGGTCGAAGACGAGCAGCGAGTCCGTGAAGAGGAATATGGACTCCGGCAGCCCCTGCGGGTCTTTTTCCGCCATAGTCGCCGACGGCTCGAAGTAGTGCACCGTCTCGTAGGAGAGATAGCCCACTGCGCCACCGACGAAGCGCGGCAACCCACTCACCTGCGCGGGTCGGAAGCGGTTCAACTCCGCTTCGACCGCGAGGAGCGGGTCGCCGGGGCCATCCGGTTCTCCCTCGCCCGTCCGCAGCACCCGGTAGGGCTCCGTGCCCATGAAGCTGAAGCGCGCCATCCGCTCGCCGCCTTCGACGCTCTCCAGCAGGAACGACACGCCCTCGCCGCCGCCCGTGATCTTCAGGTACGCGGACACCGGCGTCTCCATATCGGCCACGACCTCCCGGTAGACCGGGATCAGGTTGTAGCCCTCCTGCGCCAGACGCTTGAACTCTTCGTTTGTCGGAACGTAGTCCGCCATCGCTCACTTCCCTCGTAGACATGAAAATAGCCCCGCTCCTCATACAAGGGGCGGGGCTACCGCGGTGCCACCCTTACTTCTCCCTCCGCAGCGGCGAAGGGACTCTTACCGGCACGGCCGCCGTGAAGCGGGTTATGCCGTCCGCCTGTAACGGGGCGGTCCCGTCGGCGCCTACCTCCTGCAGTCGCAGGTTTCGGACCGAGGCTCAGGGGTCCATTCGGCCTTCGCGCAGGCGCCGGTTCTCACCATATCCCGGCTCTCTGAAGCCCCGCCAGAAGGAGTACTACTCCCCATCCCAGCCTTTACTGGAGTGATTATCCGGCAGCGGGCCTGGGGCTGTCAACGCGGCGGACTGTCACTAACGTACCGAACGAGTACAGCGCCCTTTTATCACGCGGCGGAATCTGCTACTCTTACACAGTACACGTACCCTGTAAGGTCGAGCAGCGTTCTTTTCCTCTGGACTTCCACGTCAAGAGGAGGAGAGGCGCACTGTTTGCGTTCACCGCTGAAAGGCCTAGGAGTAATCGGTGGCAAACGTTTGGAAAGGCGAGCCCTTTGGGCTGTACCGCCCCGAGTTCGAGCACAGCGCCTGCGGAGTAGGTGTCGTGGCGAACGTCCGAGGCGTGAAGTCCAATGAGATCGTTCGGAACGGGCTCGAGGTGTTGACCAACCTCGCGCATCGCGGCGCGGCGGGCAGCGACCCCGAAACCGGCGACGGCGCCGGGATGCTGCTCCAGATGCCGCACGATTTCCTGCGCCGCGAAACGGCGAAATTGGGGATCGACCTTCCGGCACCCGGCGGCTACGCGGCCGGCATCGTGTTTCTGCCGCAAGACAGCGCGGAACGCGAGGCGTGCGAGGCGATCGTCGTGCGGGCCATCGAACAGGAAGGGCAGCGGTTCCTCGGCTGGCGCGACGTTCCCGTGGACCCGTCCGTCATCGGCTACGTCGCCCGGGAGTGTCAGCCGGTGATCCGCCAGTTATTCATCGGCATGGGCCCCGGAGCGGACTCCGCAGCGTTCGAGCGCAAGCTGTTCGTCATTCGCAAGGTCGCTGAACGCGAAGTCCTCGACGCGGGACTTTCCGGCGGTGACGAGTTCTACGTCTGCAGCCTGTCCTCGAAGCTGATCGTCTACAAAGGCCTGCTCATGGGCACCCAGCTCGGGGGCTTCTACAAGGACCTGGCTGACCCGCTCGTGGCGAGTTCATTCGCGCTTGTGCATTCGCGCTTCAGCACCAACACCCTGGGCTCATGGAAGCTGGCGCACCCGTACCGCTACATCGTCCACAACGGCGAGATCAACACGCTGCGGGGCAACATCAACTGGATGGTGGCGCGCCAGAACGCCATGGCCTCGCCGGAATTCGGCGACGATCTCGACAAGCTGTTTCCCATCATCTGGCCGGGCCAGAGCGACACCGCGTGCATCGACAACGCCTACGAGCTCATGCTGCACACCGGACGCCCGTTGCACCACACGATGATGGCGCTGATCCCCGAGGCCACCGGCCCGAAGGTCCAGATGTCTCAGGACAAACGCGACTTCTACGACTACCACGCCTGCCTCGTCGAACCCTGGGACGGCCCGGCCCTCATCGCCTTCACCGACGGCGACCGCGTTGGCGCGGTGCTCGACCGCAACGGGCTGCGTCCCTTCCGTTACCTCGTCACGACCGACGACAAGTTGGTCATGGCCTCGGAGGTGGGCGTTCTCGACGTCCCGCCTGAGCAGGTGCTGTTCAAGGAGCGCATCCACCCCGGACGGATGTTCCTGATGGACCCGGAGCGCGGCGGCATCGTCGACGACGCCACGATCAAGTCGGAGTTGTCGGCGCGGCAGCCCTACGGCGAGTGGCTGCGGGACAACCTAGTGCACCTGGACGCGCTTCCAGACCCCGAGCCCGGCCGCAACGGCCGCCATGAGCTCAATGAGGAGTCGTTGGTCGACCTGCAGCAGGCGTTCGGATATACACAAGAGGACCTCCGTATCCTGCTGGAGCCGATGGCGGTCAACGGCGCGGAGCCCACCGGCTCCATGGGCAACGACGCCGCCCTGGCCGTGCTCTCCGACCGCCCGCAACTCCTGTTCACCTACTTCAAGCAGCTGTTCGCCCAGGTGAGCAACCCTCCACTGGACGCGATACGCGAAGAGCTCGTGACGTCGGTCAGCATCAACCTCGGCGCTCAGCGCAACCTATTCGAGGAGACGCCCCTACACGCTCGTCAGCTCCGGCTGTCCAGCCCTGTCCTCACGGAGCGAGACCTCGAGAAGATCAAGGCGGTCGACCGGCCCGGCATCAAGACGGCCACCCTGTCGCTCCTCTTCCCGGCCGACGAAGGACCGGGCGCGATGGACCGCGCGATGGACGCTCTGCGCCGCGGCGCGTCGGAGGCTATCGAGGCCGGCTGTACGATCCTCGTCCTCTCCGACCGGGGCGTGGACCCGGATCACGCGGCTATCCCCAGCCTGCTGGCGACCGCCGGCGTGCATCACCACCTCATTCGCGAGGGCGAGCGCACGAAAGTGGGGATCGTCGTAGAGAGCGCTGAGCCCCGCGAGATAGCCCACCTGGCCTTGCTGATCGGCTACGGCGCGGGGGCTGTCTGCCCGTATCTCACGTTGGAGACACTGGCGCATATGCACCGTCAGGGCTTCTTCCCCGAGGGGATGGACGCGGCGGAGGCGGTGTACAACTACATCAAGGCGACCAACAAGGGTCTGCTGAAGGTGATCTCCAAGATGGGGATCTCCACGATACACAGCTACCACGGGGCCCAGATCTTCGAGGCGGTCGGGCTGAGCCAACGGCTGGTGGACGAGTACTTCACGTGGACGGCTTCGCGGATCGGCGGCATCGACACCGACGCCATCGAGGCGGATGTGCTGGCACGTCACGCGCAGGCCTTCCCCAAGGTCGCGATCGACGCGGCGCTCGACCTGGACCCCGGCGGGTTCTACTACTGGCGCCGCGACGGGGAATACCACATGTGGAACCCGGACACGATCGCGAAGCTGCAATACGCCAGCAGTACCAACGACGCCCGCGTGTACCGCGAATTCGCGGAGCTCGCCAACGGCTACGAGCGCCGCCTCTGCACACTGCGGGGCTTGCTCGACTTCAAGGCCCTGGCCGAGCCCATTCCGATCGACGAGGTCGAGCCCGCCGACGAAATCGTCAAGCGGTTCGCAACGGGCGCGATCTCCCTCGGCTCCATCAGCCGCGAGGCGCACGAATCGCTGGCGATCGCGATGAACCGCATAGGCGCGCGCAGCAACAGCGGAGAGGGGGGCGAGGACTATCGCCGCTACGCCCCCGACCAGAACGGAGACCGGCGGCACAGCGCCATCAAACAGGTGGCGTCGGGCCGATTCGGCGTCACGACGAACTACCTGGTCAACGCGTCCGACCTGCAGATCAAGATGGCGCAGGGTGCCAAGCCGGGCGAGGGTGGACAGTTGCCGGGCCACAAGGTGGACGAGTACATCGGCTGGATACGCCACTCCACGCCGGGCGTAGAGCTGATCTCGCCTCCTCCCCACCACGACATCTACTCCATCGAGGACCTGGCGCAGCTGATCCACGACTTGAAGAACGCCAATCCGGACGCCCGCATCCACGTGAAGCTGGTGGCCGAGGTTGGCGTCGGGACCATCGCGGCGGGAGTATCGAAGGCGCACGGAGACGTCGTGCTGATCAGCGGCGATACCGGGGGCACCGGGGCATCGCCCGAGTCGTCGATCAAACATGCCGGGCTGCCGTGGGAGCTTGGCATCGCCGAGACGCAGCAGGTGCTCGTCCGGAACAACCTCCGCGGCCGCATCGTGGTGCAGACCGACGGCCAGATAAAGACGGGCCGCGACGTCGCGATCGCCTGTCTCCTCGGGGCCGACGAATTCGGCATCGCGACCGCCTCCCTGGTGACGCAGGGCTGCATCATGCTGCGCAAGTGTCACCTCAACACGTGCTCGGTAGGCGTCGCGACGCAGGACCCAGAGCTGCGGAAGCGGTTCGCGGGTGAACCCGAACACCTCATCAACTACTTCTTCTTCGTGGCGGAGGACCTGCGCGAGATCATGGCCCAGCTCGGGTTCCGCACGGTCAACGAGATGGTGGGCCGGGTCGACAGGCTCGAGACCAGTTCCGTCATCGACCATTGGCGGAAGACGAAGAACATCGACCTGACCGACCTGCTCGCGAAGGTCGAGGCGCCGGACTCCGTCGCCCGTTTCCACTGCGAGGACCAGGATCACGGCCTCGAGCGGGCGCTCGACCACGAACTGATCGCGCATTCGCAACGGGCGCTCTCCCACCGCGAGCCGGTCACCCTCGAGCTGCCGATCAGCAACGCCAACCGGACCGTCGGCACGATGCTCAGCGGCGAGATAGCCCAGCGCTACGGCGAGGACGGGTTGCCCGACGATACCATCAACGTCACGTTCGCCGGCTCCGCGGGCCAGAGCTTCGCGGCGTTCCTCGCCAAAGGCATCGCGTTCACGCTGGAGGGCGACTCCAACGACTATTTCGGCAAGGGCGTCTCCGGCGGGCGGCTGGTAGTGGTCCCTCCCCGGCAGTCGACGTTCGTGGCCGAGGAGAACATCATCGTCGGGAACGTGGCTCTCTACGGCGCCACTGGCGGCGAGGTGTTCATCCGCGGCCTGGCGGGCGAACGCTTCTGTGTCCGCAACAGCGGCGCGCACGCCGTCATCGAAGGCGTGGGCGACCACGGTTGCGAGTACATGACCAACGGGCGCGTGGTAGTGCTGGGCCCGACAGGACGGAACTTCGCCGCCGGGATGAGCGGCGGCATCGCGTACGTCCTCGACGAGACGGGCGACTTCGACATGCGCTGCAACCAAGAGCTCGTCGACCTCGAACCGGTGCTCGAGCCGGAGGACATCGAGGAACTCCGCACGATGGTCCAGCAGCACCACAAGTACACAGGCAGTGCCAACGCGGCGCGCGTTCTGGACGACTGGGACGCATTCCTGACGAAGTTCGTCAAGGTCTACCCGAAGGACTACCGTCGCGTGATCGAAGCGGGCAAGCAAGCGGCGCTCCAAGCGGTAGGCAGTGGGTAAGGTAACCGGCTTTCTAGAATTCGAGCGCGAGCCCCCTGAGCGCCGGCCCGCCCGAGAGCGAACGAAGGACTACCTCGAGATCTACGAGGCGTGGTCTGACGACAAGTCCCGGGCCCAGGCCGCGCGCTGCATGAACTGCGCGCTTCCTTTCTGCCACAAGGGTTGTCCGCTGGGCAATCTCATCCCCGACTGGAACGATCTCGTGTACAGGGGGCGCTGGCAGGACGCACTGGCGGCGCTGCACGCAACCAACAATTTCCCCGAGTTCACGGGCCGGATATGCCCCGCGCCCTGTGAGGCCTCCTGCGTGCTCTCCATCAACGAGGAGCCCGTCACGATCGAGTACATCGAAAAGGCCATCGTGGACCGCGGCTTCGACGAGGGATGGATGGTGCCGCATCCGCCCGAGAAGCGGACCGGCAAGCGCGTTGCGGTCGTTGGGTCCGGTCCCGCCGGCCTTGCCGCCGCCGTCCAGCTGAACCGGGCCGGGCATCTGGTCACGGTTTTCGAGCGTGACGAGTACGTGGGCGGGCTGCTCACGCTCGGCATCCCCGACTTCAAGCTGGAAAAGAGCGTCGTCGATCGACGCGTCGAACTGATGGCCGCGGAGGGGATCGAGTTCCGCACCAGCTGCAACGTTGGCGTGGACGTGCACGCGGACGACCTGCGGCGCGAGTACGACGCCGTCTGTCTGACCGGCGGCTCGACGATCGCTCGCCGGCTGAATGTCCCGGGTGAGGAGCTCGAGGGCGTACACCTGGCAGTTGACTACCTGACGCAACAGAACAGGATCAACCGTGGCCAGGAAGTGCCTCCCGAGCAGCGCATCACAGCCGAGGGCAAGCGGGTGATGATTCTGGGCGGCGGCGACACCGGAGCCGACTGCCTGGGGACCGCCCACCGCCAGGGTGCAGAGGTGGTCGTGCAATGGGAGATCCTTCCGGAACCACCCGCGTCGAGGTCGGAGAACAATCCGTGGCCCCTGTGGCCCCTCATCCTGCGCAGCTCCGCTGCCCACGAGGAAGGCGGCGTCCGCGACTACTCCATCCTTACGAAGCGTCTGTCGGGCAGCAACGGTCGTGTCGAGCGGCTCCACGCTGCCCGCATCGAATGGGGTCCGCCGGATCAGACGGGCCGGCCCACGATGACCGAGATACCCGGCAGCGAGTTCGAGTTGGAAGCGTCGCTGGTGCTGCTCGCGCTGGGTTTCCTGCACCCCCAGCACGAGGGGCTGCTGGAGCAGCTTGGCGTTGAGCTCGACGGACGAGGCAACGTCAAGACAGACGTGTCCAAGATGACCAGCGTGCCCGGAGTGTTCGCCGCAGGAGACATGGCGCGAGGCCAGTCGCTCGTCGTGTGGGCGATCGCAGAGGGGCGGCAGGCCGCCCACGGAATCGACACCTACCTCATGGGGTCCACAGCGCTCCCGTCCGTGGACCTGCGCAGCTGGGCGTAGCTTCCGCTTGTCGGTCGTGCCCCTGAGGATGAAAGGGGTAGCCGTCTCTTACAGGATGGGCAGGTACCGCTTCATCTCGTAGTCGGTGACCGCGAACCGGTAACCCTCCCACTCGATACGCTTGTTCTCGATCAACGAGTTGAATGTGTGCTCGCCAAGCGCCTCCCGAAGCACAGCGCTCCCCTCCGCCTCTTCGAGAGCCTCGTACAGGCTGCCGGGCAGACGGCGGATCCCGAGTTTCGAGCGTTCAGCTTCCGAGAGGGCATCCACATCCACCTCTGTGGGGCCCTCCAGTGGGTATGCGTTCCGCACTCCGGCGAGGCCCGCCGTGAGGATGGCGGCGAACGCAAGATACGGGTTGCACGCCGGGTCGGGCAGGCGGAACTCGATCCGGACCGATGCTTCCTTCCCGGGACGATACGCAGGAACCCGGACGAGGTTCGAGCGGTTGACCCCCGCCCAGGTCGCGTACACCGGAGCCTCGTAGCCGGGAGTGAGCCGCTTGTAGGAGTTGACCCACTGGTTGCACACGCACGCTATCTCGCCCGCGTGCCGCAGCAGCCCCGCGATGAAATGCTGGCCTGTGCCCGAGAGCTTGTTCTCTGCCTCAGGGTCGTAGAACGCGTTCTCTCCGCCCTGGAAGAGCGACATGTTGATGTGCATCCCGCTCCCGTTCTGGTTCTCGAACGGCTTGGGCATGAACGTGGCGTAGACCTGCTGGCCCATCGCCACCTCCTTCACCACCTGGCGGTACGTCATCACCGTGTCGGCCATCGTGAGAGCGTCCGTGTGGCGGAGGTCGATCTCGTGCTGGCCGTGCGCCACCTCGTGGTGGCTGTACTCCACGGGAATGCCCATCTCTTCCAGCGAGAGCACCGTCTGCCGCCGCAGGTCGGCGCCCTTGTCCAGGGTGGTCGTCAAGTCGAAGTAGCCGCCCGCGTCGAGCGGTTCCGGCTCCTCGGCAGACTTCAGGTAGAAGTGCTCCATCTCCGGACCCACCTGGAACTCGTAGCCCTGCTGCGCCGCGCGCTCCAGCGCCACCTTCAGGACGTAGCGCGGGTCTCCCTCGAACGGCTCGCCGGAGGGACGCAGCACGTCGCAGAACATACGCGCGACTGCGTTCTGGCGCGGGCGCCAGGGAAGGATCGAGAATGTCGTGGGGTCGGGCATCGCAACCATGTCGCTCTCGTCCCGGCGTGCGAAACCCTGCACCGTGGAGCCGTCGAAGGCCATGCCGTATTCCAACGCTCCTTCGAGCTCCGCTTCAGTGATAGCGAACCCCTTGAGCGTCCCCAGGATGTCAGTGAACCAGAGGCGGATGAACTTGACGTCGTTCTCTTTGGCAGTGCGGAGGACGTACTGCCGCGCCTCGTGGTCGCGGGCTATGGCCATGGCCCGCCTCCTCCCACACCAAGCAGATGATGCGCGGTAAATACGAAACCGGGGCAGGGTACCCCGGCACGTGCGTCAATCGTAGTGTCCCGAGGTGTGAGCGTCAATAGCGGTTGTGAACTACGTCACAAAAGACGCGGCTGCTGCGACCCTTCTCCCGTTGTTATCTGACCCAGCGCACTCTGCGCAGCAGCCAGACGCGCCACCGGAACGCGGAACGGCGACGCACTCACGTAGTTCAGTCCCAACTCGTTGCAGAATGCCACGCTCCGAGGGTCGCCGCCGTGCTCGCCACAGATACCGATGGGGAAGTCAGGGTCAACCTCGCGTGCCGCCTCGGTCGCCATCCGCATCAGCCTTCCCACTCCGTTGGTATCGAGCGTGTTGAACGGGTTGCGGGGGAGTATCTCCGTTTCGACGTAGTGGTTCAGGAACTTGCTCTCCGCGTCGTCCCGGCTGAACGCGAACGTCATCTGCGTCAGGTCGTTCGAGCCGAACGAGAAGAACTCCGCCTCAGTTGCCACCTCGTCCGCCGTGAGCGCCGCCCGGGGCACCTCGATCATCGTCCCGAACAGGTAAGTCACGTATATCCCCAGCGCCTCGCGCGTCTTGCTCGCGACCGCTCGCAGGCGGGGCCGGAGCCACTTCAGTTCGTTCACGTGCGAGACGATGGGGATCATGATCTCCGCCAGCACCGGGGAGCCTTCCTTGGCCAGGCGGCAACCCGCCGTTACGATAGCCCGCACCTGCATCTCGTATATCTCAGGCATCGTCAGGCCCACACGGCAACCACGGTGTCCCAGCATCGGGTTCGACTCCCGCAGGCGCGCTACGAGCTCGAGCGTTCGCTCCTTCTCCTCCAACTCCGCCCGCAACACCTCTTCATTCTCCTGCTGGGGGAGAGACACCCGCTCCGAGAGCCAGTCCATCACGCGCTTGCCAACTGGGAGCTTCTCCAACTCGGATGCAGAGCGGTTAACCAGGTCGCGGCCCTTGATCAGCCACGCATCCACCCGGTTGTCGCCCTCGATGCGGCGCGTCAGTTCCCCGACCTCCTGCATGAGCTCCCCGTAGTCCGGCAGGAACTCGTGCAGCGGGGCGTCCAGCAGGCGGATCACCACAGGGAGGCCTTCCATCGCCTTGAAGATGCCGTAGAAGTCCTCGGTCTGGAAGCGCTCGAGCTCGGCCAGCTCCGCGTGGAAGCCCTGCACCGCCTCGGACGAGTCGCACTGCGCCTTCGCCTCCTCGAGCCGGTGCCGCATGGCTTCGCGTTCGGAAGCGGGCGCGGTCTCCAGAGCCTCTTCCAGTTCGCTTACCCGGCGTATCAACTGCGACGCCTCCGGCCCGATCGCCAGCAGACGCCTGATGTGCCGCAGGCGCTCCTCAGCGAAGAACATGTGCTCCGTCCGGCACAGGCCGATGCCCTCGGCACCGTTCGCTCGCGCGCGATGCGCGTCCTCCGGAGTGTCCGCGTTCGCCCACACTTGCAACCGGCGGACCCCGTCCGCCCAGCCGAGCAGCGTGTTCAACTCAGCCAGTTCATCCGGCCTTGGGG
Source organism: Dehalococcoidia bacterium (assembly GCA_965206315.1). GTDB lineage: Bacteria > Chloroflexota > Dehalococcoidia > Lucifugimonadales > Australimonadaceae > Bin16. The sequence continues at coordinate 1,160,027 of OZ242210.1, read as the reverse complement.
CAACCGCCTGAACGTCGCCGACGAATATCTCGCCCGTTGCGCCGTCGAGACTGATGACGTCTCCTTCAGAGATGGACTTCCCGCGCGCCGTGGCCCGCCCGTCCGCCTCGAAGCGCAACTCCTCGCACCCAACTACGCACGGTTTGCCCAGCCCTCGTGTGACGACCGCCGCGTGGCTCGTCATCCCGCCCCGGCTCGTGAGCACCCCGTCCGCCTTGATGATGCCGTGCACGTCGTCCGGGCTCGTCTCCTGGCGCACCAGGATCACCCGCTGGCCGCCTTCCGCAACCGCCGCAACCCGGTCCGGGTCCATCACCACCACGCCGGACGCCGCTCCGGGGGATGCTCCAACACCCTCCGCCAGCAGACGCCCTTCCTTGATCGCCGCAGCTTTCGCCTCTGCCACGAAGTGCGGCATCAGGACAGCCGAGACTTCTCCCGCTTCCACGCGCCCGAGTGCCTGCTCCTGGGTGAGCACGCCCTCCCCCGCCAGTTCCACCGCTATCCGCACGGCCGCTGACGCCGTCCGCTTGGCGGAGCGCGTCTGCAGGATGTACAGCTTCCCGCGCTCCACCGTGAACTCGATGTCCTGCACGTCCTTGTAGTGCGCTTCCAGCCGGCGCGCCGTTTCGTCTATCTGGTCGTATATCTCCGGCCACGCCGTACGCAGGGCCTGGATGCGCTGGGGAGTGCGTATGCCCGCTACCACGTCTTCGCCCTGCGCGTTCGGCAGGAACTCGCCGTACAGCCCGCGCTCGCCGCTGCCGGGGTTGCGGGAGAAGAGCACACCGGTGCCGCTGTCGTCTCCCAGGTTGCCGAACACCATCGCCATGATGACGCACGCGGTGCCCATGTCATGGGAGATGCCCTGGAACTCGCGGTACGTGATGGCGCGCGGGTTGTTCCAGGAGTTGAACACCGCCTCCACCGCCGCCTTCAGCAGCACCCAGGGGTCGTCCGAGAGCGGCTCGCCGGTCGCCTCCTGGATGATCTCCTTGAACTCCCCGATGAGCTCCCGCAGCGCGTCCGGCTGCAGTTCGTAGTCGAACTCTGCGCCCGTGCGTTCCTTCGCTGCTTCCAGCACTGTTTCGAAGCGGGTCTTGGGGATGCCCAGCACCACGTCGCCGAAGCCCTGGATCAGCCGCCGGAAGGCATCCAGCGCGGGGCGCTCGTCGCCCATCATCTTCGCCACCCCCACCACTGTGGCGTCCGTCACGCCCATGTTGAGGATAGTGTCCATCATCCCCGGCATGGAGACCGGAGCGCCCGAACGGACCGAGACTACCAGTGGATTGCCCGCGTCTCCGAACCGGCGTCCTGTCTGCTCCTCCAGCACGTGGACGTGCCGGACGATCTCTTCCCACAGACCGTCCGGAAAGCGCCGGCCCTGCCGGAAATACTCCAGCGACGTCTCTGTCGTGATTACGAATCCCGGAGGCACTGGAACGCCGATGCGGGCCATCTCGCTCGCATGCGCTCCCTTCCCCCCGAGAAGACTTACCATCTCCGCGCCGCCTTCCGCGAGGCGGTACACCATCTTCCCGGACGCCGTCGCCGTCATTTACCGAAACCCCCATGCAACCGGCCCGAGAGTATGCGGCTCCCGCCGGTCACGCCAACGTTCGATGCTAGCACAAGGCCCTTGGCCGGTCTACGCGCGCTCTCCTTCCCCGCCATCATCCACGCCCGTGTACACGCCTCGATACCCCGGAGGAAGCAACTCCGCGATGCGGTCCATCACCTGGCCTGTCGCTGCCTGCAGCTGCGCCCTGTCGACGCGGCCTTCCGCACGCGGAAGTGTGAACGGCTCACCGATCGTCACGCGCAAGCGCTGGAAGTGGAAGGCGATGCAGAACATGCCCCGGATACGCTCTGTTCCCGTGATTCCAACCGGCAGGACGGGCGCGCCCGACGACAGCGCAAGGTACGCGAGGCCGTCGGTCGCCTTGCGCAACGCGCCGGGGCTGCGCGTTCCCTCGGGGAAGATGAGCAGCGCCTTGCCGCTGCCCAGCGTTCGCTGCGCCCACCTCAGCGCGTCCATGTCGCGGCCGTCGCGGTCTACCGGGTAGACGTGCACGGCACGAAGCAGGTACGAGATTACCGGCCCCCAGAACAGCGAGCGCTTTGCCATGAAGAAGACCGGACGTGGGATCGCGTACACCATCACTGGCGGGTCAGCGTTGCTCTGATGGTTCGCCACGATGATGAGCGGGCCGGTCCGGGGAACGCGCTCCTGCCCCGTAACCCTGATACTCCCGAACGTCGGGATGAAGATACGGGAGAGCACACGCCCCAGCCGGTACCAGCAATCGAACGGAGAGCCTATCACTCGGCCTCCTCCGTCCCCAGCGTGTCAAGCAGGCGCTCCACGACGTCCGCAACCTCCAATCCGTCCGTCACGATATGCAGGGCGTCGTCAGCCACGCGCAAGGGCGAGTCCTCCCGTCCTGAGTCGATCGCGTCGCGCATCCTCAGGTTCCCCAGCACTTCATCCTCGGAACGTGCCTGTGCCGTCCCCGCCAATTCCTTGCTTCGCCGGCGCGCACGCTCTTCCGGCGACGCGTCCAGGTACACCTTCGCAGCATCCGGGAGCACGTGAGTTCCGATGTCGCGCCCCACCATTACGACATCGCCCCCTTCCGCGGTAGCGCGTTGCTGCGCGACCATGGCCCTGCGGACGCCCCCCACCTTCGCGACCGGAGACACGGCCGCATCAACCTCGGGGGCGCGCAGACGGGAGGTAACGTCGACGCCGTCAACCAGCACGCTCAGGCCTCCGTCGCCAACGCGTACGGCCATCGCCTCGGCGAGTCTCGTGAGCGCGGCCTCGTCGTCGAGCGGCGTTGCCGTATCGAGCGCGGCGATGGTGACGGCGCGATAGTAGGCACCTGTGTCCACGAACGCGTAGCCCAACCGGCGCGCCAACTCTCGGCCAACGGTCGTCTTGCCGGAGGCAACAGGCCCGTCAATCGCGATGACAGAGGGGTACCGCACAGGGAAAATAGTACAGTGGGCGGCAAGTGGGCGCACAGCCGTCCCACAGGCGTGCAGCCAACTACAATATGTTGTGCTTCACCTTTGACCAGAATATCCCTATCTGGTAGAATTGGAGTGCTACGCACGCCTGCGGGACACGCACGCACTACCCGCAGCCACGGGAGCATTGAACCACCATGGTCAAACAACAGGAAGCCCAGTACACCGCAAGCGACATCCAGGTCCTCGAAGGCTTGGAGGCCGTGCGCAGGCGGCCGGGCATGTACATCGGCAGCACCGACCAGCGCGGCCTCCACCACCTCGTCTACGAGATCGTGGACAACGCCATCGACGAAGCGATGGCCGACTACTGCGACCACGTATTTGTCACCCTCCATGAGGACAACTCCGTGTCCGTCCGCGATGACGGCCGCGGCATCCCCATCGACCTGCACGCCACCACCGGCAGGCCCGCCCTGGAAACCATCATGACCACCCTCCACGCCGGCGGGAAGTTCGGCGGCGGCGCGTATAAGGTCTCCGGCGGCCTCCACGGTGTAGGCGCGTCCGTCGTCAACGCCCTCTCGGAGTGGATGCGCGTCGAGGTGCGCCGCGACGGTCAGATCCACTCGCAGGAGTACGAACGCGGCATCCCGCTTCATGACGTCGTCGCCGAAGGCCCCATCCCCGAGAACGCGACCTTCCAGAACGGCACCCTCGTCCGGTTCATGGCCGATACCGAGATCTTCGGCATCCCCAACTACGACCGCGACACGCTCGTGCAGCGCTTCCGGGAGATGGCCTACCTGAACAAGGGCATCTGGCTCTCCTTCGCCTCGGAGGCGCATCCGGACGCCGACCGCACCTTCTATTTCGAAGGCGGCATCGCCAGCTTCGTCAAGCAGCTCAACCAGAACCGCGAAGTGCTCCAGGACGAGCCCTTCTACTACGAGGAGAAGACCGAGCACGCGATGGTGGAGGTCGCCCTCCAGTACAACACGGGCTTCTACGAGTCCACGCTCGCCTTCGCCAACTGCATCAATACCGCCGACGGCGGCACCCACCTCGTCGGCTTCCGCGCCGGGCTCACCCGTGCCATCAACAACTACGCCAAGAAGAGCAAACTCGTCAAAGAGGACATCGCCAACTTCAGCGGCGACGACGTACGCGAGGGCCTCACGGCTATCGTCAGCGTCCGGCTCGAAGAACCCCAGTTCGAAGGCCAGACCAAGGGCAAGCTCGGTAACGCCGAAACGAAGACCGCCGTCGAGCAGACACTCGTCCAGCGTCTCGAGTACTACCTGGAGGAGCACCCGCAGGAGGCCCGGCGCATCATCGAGAAGTGCCTCACCTCCCAGCGAGCCCGCGAGGCCGCTCGGAAGGCGCGGGACCTCGTCATCCGCAAGAACGCCATGGACGGCGGCTCCCTCCCGGGCAAGCTCGCCGACTGCGCCGAGCGGAACCCCGAACTGTGCGAGCTCTACGTTGTCGAGGGCGACTCCGCCGGTGGCTCCGCAAAGATGGGGCGCGACCGCCGCACGCAGGCCATCCTCCCCCTCAGAGGCAAGATCCTCAACGTTGAGAAGGCCCGCCCGGACAAGATGCTCGCCCATGAGGAGATACGCGCCCTCATCACCGCGCTCGGGGCAGGGCTCGGCGAGGACTTCAACCTGCCCAAGCTCCGCTACCACAAGGTCATCATCATGACCGACGCCGACGTGGACGGCGCGCACATCCGGACGCTCCTCCTCACCTTCTTCTTCCGCAACATGCGCGAGCTCATCGACGCTGGCCACCTCTACATCGCCCAGCCGCCCCTCTACCGCACCTCGCGCGGCAGGTCAGTCGAGTACAAGTACTCCGAGGCCGAGAAGGACAGCTGGCTGGCGAAGCAGCTCTTCGGCAGGCTTGCCATCACGTCGAGCGACGGCGCGGTTTCCCTCTCCGGCGCGAAGATCCAAGGCCTCGTCAATCGGCTCAAGGAGTTCGAGAACTGGACGCGGCCGCTCTCCAGCCTCGGCCTCGCCCCTGAGCTGGTCGGACCCTTCCTGCAGGGCGCGGAGCAGGGCGCCTACCGCCTCTCCTTCGAGGGCGAGCAGACCGTGGACGCCGTCGTCGACTGGCTGACCTCGCAGGGCTTCGAGTGCAGGAAGGTGGTCAACAAGCGCAAGAAGGAGTACTTCATCGAGGTGCCCGGCTTCGGCACCATCAACGTCCCCCGCGTCCTGGAGTCCGCCATGGCCCACCGCGCTCAGCAGCTCTTCCCGCAGATGGCAGAGTGGGTGAACGGCCACACCTACATGGTTACCCGCCGCGACAACGAGGTCGCCGTGGGCGTGCCCTGGCACGACCTCGCGCAGGTGCTGGAGCGCAACTCCGAACGCCAGGGCATCGGGCTCCAGCGCTACAAGGGACTCGGCGAGATGAACCCGGACCAGCTCTGGGAGACCACGATGGACCCTTCCACCCGCACGCTCCTCCGCGTCACGGTAGAGGACGCCGCCGACGCCGACAACGCCTTCACCGAACTCATGGGAGACCTCGTCGGCCCGCGCAAGGAGTGGATCCAGACGCACGCCCGGCAGGTCAGGAACCTCGACGTCTAGCCGCGCCGGGCACGTCACGCAACGCTGACACGCCCCTCGTCGTCGCCCACCAGGATCGTGTGGAACGCGTAACCATCGGCCAGCAGCCGCTCGCTGCCCCCCTGCCTGCGGTCGAGGATGCACCCCACCAGCACCACCTCGTGCCCTGCCGCTTCCGCAGCCTCGATCGCCATGTAGAGCGAGCCCGCCGTCGAGCACGCATCGTCTACTATCGCCACCCGGGCTCCCTCGGGCAGCGGCCCCTCAACCGCCTTCCCCACGCCGTGGTCCTTCGCCTCCTTGCGCACGAAGAAGCCGGGGACCGGCTCGCCGCCGTCCTGCCCGCTCAGCATCGCGATCTCCGTCACCATCGGCACTGCCGCCACCGCAGGGCCTCCGACCGCCACCGCGCCCGATTCCCGGATGGCCGGCAGCAACGCCTGGGCCACGAGGTTCGCCCCTTTCGGGGAGAGCGTCAGCAGGCGGCCGTCGAAGTAGTACGAGCTCGTCTGGCCGGACGCCAGCACAAACTCCCCGTAGAGGAGTGCGTCGAGCTCCTTCGCCAGCTCCAGGATCTCCTCCCCCAGTCCGCTCTCGGTCTGCGTCATGCCGTGTCTCCTCCCGCAAGGGCGATCGTCTCTCTTGTTCCTCTGTACAGATGGTGCTGCTCGATATAGTCGCCGACCGCGTCCGGCACGAGGTAACGCACCGGCTCGCCCAGGCTCATCCGGCGACGGAGTTCCGTCCCGCTGATCTCGATGAGCGGCATGTGCACGACCATCACCCGCTCCGCCGCCGCGGCGTCTATCGCCGTCAGTGCGTCGAGATCCACCGTGCCGTGCCCCGGGCGCAACGCAACCACCAGCCGCACCTGCTCCAGGATGCGCTTCGGTTCCTTCCAACGCGGCATCGTGTGCAGCGTGTCCGCGCCCATGATGAACAGCAGTTCATCCCCGGCCATCGGGCCGGCGCGGAGTGCGTCCAGCGTGTCGACGGTGTACGTTTCGCCGGGCCTGTCCATCTCGATGGTCGACAGCTGGAACGCCGGGTTCCCCGCTATTGCCAGTTCCACCATCGCGCGCCGGTGCTCGCCAGAGGTGATCGGCTCGTCGCGCTTCATCCACGGGAGTCCCGTCGGGATGAACCAGACCTCATCCAACCCCAGGCGCCACAGAACCTCCTGCGCGAGGATGAGATGCCCCGTGTGCACCGGATCGAACGTTCCGCCGAGGATGCCCCTGCGCACGTGTTACTCCCACTCCATCTCGAATTCACCGATGCGTACCGTATCACCCGGCGCCACGCCAGCGCGCTCCAACGCCTCGATCACTCCAAGGCGGTTCAACTCGCGGTGGAACTGCAATCGTGCCCGCCAGTTGCCAAGGTCTACGACATCGAGCATGCGCTCCGCCAGCGCGCACGACACGGCAAACCCCGTCTCTTCCCGATAAACGCTCAGCTTGGAACCGGGACGCTCCATGCGCGGCACAGGAGGAACATCCGGCACCTCCTCCGTGTCCGTGGGCACCATGGACTCCACCCTGCGCATGAGTTCCCGGATCCCTTCGCCTGTTACGGCAGCTATCGCCATGGGAGACGAACCCGCCGCCTCAGCCAGGGCTGCCTTCTGGCTCGCATAGCGCTCACCCGCCTCCGGAATATCCATCTTCGTCACCGCTACAACATACGGCTTCTCTGTCAGCCCTGCGCCATACGCCGTGACTTCCTCCCGCACCATCCGATATTCCGCCGCCAGGTCCTCCGCCATGCCATCCACGAGGTGCACGAACGCCCGTGCCCGCTCGCAGTGGCGCAGGAACTCCAGCCCCAGCCCTCGTCCTTCGTGCGCGCCCGCTATGAGACCTGGAACGTCCAGTGCAACGAGAACCTGTTCTCCGGAATTCGCCACGCCGAACCCCGGTTCGATCGTCGTGAAGGGATAATCCGCAATCTTCGGCTTCGCACGTGAGATGACACTGAGCAGCGTAGACTTCCCTGCGTTCGGGGCGCCCAGCAACGCAACGTCTGCGAACAGCTTCACCTCGAACTCGATATCCCGCTCCTCGCCACGCTCTCCACCGAGTGCAATCAGCGGCTCCTGGTTCGTGGAGCTCGCGAAATGTACGTTCCCGAAACCTCCCTGGCCCCCATACGCCACCACCGCCTGTGCGCCGTCCACAGTCAGCTCAGTCAGAAACTGTTCTCCAGCAGGAGACACTTCCCAGATCACCGTCCCTACCGGGACATCCACGAACGTGCTCTTCCCTTTCCGTCCCGTACGCTGCTTGCCTCTGCCAGGAGCTCCCCCATCGCCTACAACCCTGCTCACTCCTTCGAGATGCCCCAGCGTCCGAACGTTGGCAATAGCCCTGCAGACGACGGCACCCCCGTCTCCTCCATCTCCACCATCGGGGCCCCCTCGCGGGCGAAACTTTTCACGAAGGAACGACACGGAGCCATTCCCTCCTTGCCCTCCGACGACGGTTAACTTCTTCCTATCAAGCATGACTTATCTAGTATAGGGAGACAGGAGGTACCGCCGCAGTGGGAGAGGATGGCAATGAGGAAAGACATGGGGAGAGGAGGCTCTCCGTGGCGTGGTTATGCGCTCAAGCTGATGTGGAGAGTTCCTGTGGCAGGTCTTCGGCTGTGAGGGATGTTCGGATGGCGATGATAGCTGTGGATGTGGCCGTGTCGTCCTGCAGCCGCTCTGCAGTGCGTCGCAGGCCATAGAGGATAGTTGTCCGTTCGCGCCCTCCGAGCTTGGCCCCGATTTCCTCAGCGGAGAGGCCCAGCAGCGTGTGCAGCAGGTGCATGGCGACCTGCCGCGCCGCGGACGCCTCGCGGTCGCGCCGGGGGCCCTCGAGAGTGGCCACGGGAATGCCGAAATAGCGCGCGACCGCGGCGAGTGTTGAAGCCGGGGAGATTGGGGCAAGCCTTGTGGAGAAATGCCCGGTGAGCGCCTGTCGTGCGAGATGAGGAGTGATACTGCGGCCGGTGAGATCAGCCAGCGCAAGGAGCCGGGTGAATGCTCCCTTCAGCACATGGCCGTTGGCATCGAGCCGTTCAGCGATGAAGGCTTGCACGTCGGCACTGAGTGTTACGCCGGCCGCTTCGGCGAAGGCTGCCAGCAGTCTGGTGCGCGATTCCAGGCTGGGTGGCTCAAGGTCCGCCTGGAGCCCTGCCGCGAGGCGTGATTGCAGCCGTTTCTCTACGACGATTGAGAGAGCAGGGCGGTCGCTCGCCAGCACGATTTGGCTGCCGCGGCTCCGCAGTGAATCGAGCGTGTGGAGCAGGCCGTCCAGGATGCGGGCGCTCTTGCCCTCGAACCCGTGCACGTCGTCGAGGAGGAAGACGTCCGCCGCCCAGAAGCGGCTGCGGAACGCCTTGGTGCGCTTCTCCCGCATCGCGGCGAGGTAGGCGTTCGTGAACTCCTCCGCGGTGGTGTACTCGACAGTGAGCCCCGCGTTGTGCGCGTGATGCCCGACCGCGTGCAGCAGGTGTGTCTTCCCCAGCCCGACGCCGCCGTAGATGAAGAGCGGGTTGTAGGCTGATCCCGGCGCCCGTGCGATGGCGAGCGCCGCTGCATGAGCGAGCTGGTTCTCCGGCAGAGCGACGAACGAATCGAAGGTCTCCAGCACTGAGAGCGTTGGGTTGGCCGGGCGGCTGGGGGCCGGAGCAGCAGAATCTGCGTCGGCTGCCTGCGCCGGGACGCTGCCCTGCAGGACGAACCGCACGTTGACGGCGCGCGAGGCTATGGATGATGCCGTGGTATCCGCCAGCCCCTGCATCCGGCCTTCCAGCCACGCGACGGCGAAGGCGGTTGGGGCCGACACGGTCAAGGTGTCGTCTGCGAGGTGTTCGCCGCTCGTGCCCGCGAGCCAGGTGTCGAAGGTCGCCTTGGGCGTCTGCAACTGCAGTCGGCCAAGGACGGCTTCCCATAGGCGGCGTGCTGAACTATCCGTCAAGAACGGCGATCCTTCCCGGGGCTGGGTGTTGAAACCGGCGGGTGGACTGCAGGACTCTACGGGGAGAAGAGCGAGGCGCCGTCCGGTAGGTCGGTTCAAACTACCACTTTCCCCAGCCTGCGCTGCCCTGTGAAAATCGGTGGGATTCCCGCCGGAATCGCACTTGCAAAAAAGTCGGCGAGCGCGCAACGGCATCACGGCCTAGCCCCCCGCTGGCAGCCCGTCACGGCCTGTCAGGCTGCTAACATTACTCCTATGGAGCCGGTGCGCGTCGTTTTCATGGGGACCCCCCAACCTGCCGTCGGCGTGCTGGACGCGACTGTCGCGATCGCTGCGGCAAACGGGTGGTCGGTGGTGGCGGCGTACACCGCGCCGGACAAACCGGCAGGGCGCGGTCGCCGCTTGTCGCCCTCCCCGGTGCGCGAACGGGCCGAGGCGCTGGGCATACCGGTGCTCACCCCGCAGCGCCTCACGCTTCCTGAAGAGCAGGAACGCTTCCGGTCGCTGCGTTCCGACCTCGTTGTGCTGGCGGCCTACGGGCTGCTCCTCCCCTCGCCCTTCCTCTTCGAGCCGTTGCACGGCGCGGTGAACATCCATCCCTCGCTGCTACCGCGCCACCGGGGCGCCGCGCCGGTGGCAGCGGCGATCCTCGCCGGCGATACGGAGACCGGAGTGACCGTCATGACCATGGACGAAGGATTGGACACGGGCCCTACCCTGGCCCGGCGAATCTTCCCGTTGAACGGCGATGAGCGCACTCCTGCGCTGACAGAGCGGCTCTTCGCGCTTGGCTGCGGGTTGCTCGCCGAAGTGCTCCCCGGCTACGTCGCGGGTAAGGTCGTTCCGGCGCCGCAACCCGACGAGGGCGCGACCTACACGCCACGCATGACGAAAGCCGACGCCATGATCGACTGGCGCGACCCTGCGCTGCTCATCGAGCGCAAGGTGCGCGCGTACGATCCCTGGCCTGGCGTGGCGACTCTCTGGGAGGGCAGGCGGCTCGCCATCACGGACGCGGCTGTGGACGCAGAGGAGGGCAACCTCGCTCCGGGCGAAGCGCTGGAGCAAGAGGAGGGAGTGCTCGTTGGAACGGGCGAGGGAGCCTTGCGGCTGCTCCGGGTGAAGATGGAAGGCCGGCAGGAGATGAGCGCAGCCGAGTTCCTCCGCGGGCACCCGTCGTTCGGGAGCGCGCGGCTGGGGTCCTGACGGGTTCGCTTACTCCGAGGAGGCGTCTTCCTCGGCGGCAGCGGGTTCCTCGGCGGCAGCCGGAGCTTCTGCTGCGGCCTCCTCCCCGGCTTCCTCTTCTTCCTCGGCGACGACCGCGTGCGTGATGATGCGCGCCACGTAAGCGCCCGGGTCAGTGACCATCGTGACGCCGGCGGGCAGTTCCAAGTCGCCCGCGTGGATGACCGAGTCGGAGTCGCTGAGAGCGGCGAGATCCACGACGATGGCGTGCGGGATGTCGGTCGGCAGCGCCTCGACGGCCAGCTCGTGCAGGTCCTCGGAGAGGGTCGCGCCTGCTGCGCGGGCGCCCGGCGCCTCTCCTTCGAAGTGCAGCGGCACCGAAGCGTGGATGTGCTGCGTGCGCGACACACGGAGCAGGTCGACGTGCAGCAGCCGTTCGTTCACCGGGTGCCGCTGGATGTGCTGGACCATGACGAAGTGCTCGTCGCCGCCCACCTGCACCGTCATCGGGCTCGTCTGCCCGACGACTCCCAGCGCGTGAACGAGATCGTAGGTGTCGGACTGCAATGAGAGCGACGGCCCCCCCGGTCCGTAGACGTGGATGGGGGTGATGCCGGAGCGCCGGAGCGCTTTCACTTTCTTGCCGAGCGCCACGCGCTCCTCCGCCGCGATCCGTACTTCGTCCATGATGCGCCTTCCATAAACGTGCCCCGTTCCTCAACGGGGCTGACGACAGATGATAGCAGACGAGGCTGTCTCCTGCTACTTCCGGCTTCTCCTGAGCGGCGCATTGTCGACTGGTTAAGTGGACTTTACCCTTGAGCAGCAGGTATCATCAGCCCGTTAAGGCGGTTGACGGCTCGGTGAGGGGACGGCTATGCGGATCCCGATGAAAGTGGACTACGGAGTGAGGGCCCTGGTGGACCTCGCCGGGCAGCCGGACGCGCACCGCCCTGTCCGCACCGCGGACATCGCCGGACGCCAGGGCATCCCCGAACCCTATCTTGACCAGGTGCTGACCACGCTGAACAAGTTCGGACTCATCACGAGCCGGAGGGGCCCGCAGGGAGGCCACGTCTTGGCGCGCGCGGCTGCCGATATCACCCTCGATGAGGTCGTCGCAACGCTCGACGGACGCAATCCTCCCCTGGAGTGTATCGACGACGCAACCGAGTGCGCGCTCTCGGGCTGTTGTGCTCAGCGCGACATCTGGCGCGACGTCGAGGAAGCCATCCACGCCGTCCTGACCACGACTACCATCGCCGATCTGGCCGAACGCCAGCACGCGCGTGCAGCAGCCCCCCTGACATTCGCATCCTGAACCCGCACGACAGCAGCTCGGCAAGAGGCACGGCGCGCCGCCGAGCGCGTTACGAACGAGAGGAGAAGAGATGACTACCACCGCCCCCCAGCTGACGCCTGAACAGGTCAAGCGTTACAGCAGGCACATCATCATGCCGCAGATCGGCAGCAGCGGGCAGCGCAGGCTCATGGACGCGAAGGTGCTCGTCGTTGGCGCCGGCGGCCTCGGCGGCCCGGTCGCACTCTACCTCGCTCTCGCCGGTGTCGGCACCATCGGACTCGTGGACTTCGACGTGGTCGACCTCAGCAACCTCCAGCGACAGGTCCTGCACAACAGCGAGACGGTTGGCATGCCGAAGGTCGAGTCCGCCATCCAGACGCTCAAGCGCTACAACCCGGACGTCAGCGTCGTTCCCCACGAGTTCCCCATCAACGCGGAGAACGCGATGGACCTCATCGCGCAGTACGACATCGTCGTGAACGGCGCGGACAACTTCGCCACCCGCTACCTCGTGAACGACGCCGCCTACCTCAGCGGGAAGCCCATCGTGGACGGCAGCATCCTCATCTTCGATGGGCAGGTCTCCGTCTACGAGCCGGGCAGGGGCTGCTACCGCTGCCTCTTCCCCGAGCCCCCGCCGCCCGGCCTCGTCCCCAACTGCGCAGAGGCCGGAGTGCTCGGAGCGCTCACGGGCACCATCGGCAGCATCCAGGCCACGGAGACGGTCAAGCTCATCCTCGGCATCGGCGAAACGCTCACCGGACGCCTGCTGCTCGTGGACGCGCTCAACATGGAGTTCCGCGTCGTCCGTGCGCGCCGGAACCCCTCGTGCCCGCTCTGCGGCGACGAGCCTACCGTGACGGAGCTCATCGACTACGAGGTGTTCTGCGGCCTCGCCCCAGCGCCTGACCAGGAGGGTGTCGCAGCGGCTCACTGAGGCAGGCGCAGCGGCCCGCGTCCCCACGTAGCGCCGCGCCTGCACGAAGACCGCCTACGGCTATGCGCAGCGGCAACCTCATCGAAGCCATCGGCAACACCCCGCTCGTCGAACTGCCAACCTTCAGCCCCACGCCCTCCGTCCGCATCTACGCGAAGTTGGAGGGCAATAACCCCACGGGCTCCGTGAAGGACAGGATCGCGCGCGCCATGGTGCAGGCTGCCCTGAGCGACGGCATCCTCTCCCGGGACAAAGTCCTGCTGGAGCCCACCAGCGGCAACACCGGCATCTCCCTTGCGATGGTGACGCACCGCCTCGGCTACCGCTTCACCGCCGTCATGCCGGACAACGTCAGCGTGGAGCGCAGCCAGCTCCTCTCCGCTTACGGAGCGGAGATCGTCTACTCTCCCGGAGACGGCGGCTCCAACGGCTCCATCGCGCTTGCACAGGAGATGGCCGCTGCGGACGATCGCTACGTGATGCTCTACCAGTACGGCAACGCCGCGAACCCGCAGGCCCACTATGAGACCACGGCGCCCGAGATACTCCGCGACCTCCCCGAGGTGACGCACTTCGTCGCCGGACTCGGCACCGGGGGCACCCTCATGGGCGTGGGGCGCCGCCTCAAGGAGTTCAACCCCGCCGTAGAGGTCATCGCTGCCGCCCCCGAGATAGACGACCGCATCCAGGGGCTCCGCAGCCTGGAAGAAGGGTTCGTCCCTCCCATACTGGACCTCTCGCTGCTCGACGGGCGCATCATGGTCAGCGGCGAGGAGAGCTTTCAGAAGACCGCTGAAGTGCTCCATAAGGAGGGCGTCTTCGCCGGCGTCTCCTCCGGTGCCGTCCTCGCGGCAGCGCAGCGCGTGGCGGCCCGCGTCTCGGACGCGCACATCGTCTGTCTCTTCGCCGATGGCGGATGGAAGTACCTGAGCACCGGCCTCTGGACGGACGAAGACCCTGCCGGGCTGCGGGAGAAAGTGCAGGGCAAGGTCTGGTGGTAGACGCCGGCGCATTCCGCGACCGCGCCGCGTCCTGGCGCGCCGAGCTTTCCGTCGGCATCCTCTACGACGCCCGCACGCCCAGCGCTGATCTGTTGGAGAGCCTCCGCCGGGAAGGAGTCCGTTTCGGTCCCGTGGACGAAGTGAACGAACCCCACGCCTTCGTCCTCGATCTCGTCGACGCCGACCGCCATCGTGCGGAATCGCTGTCCCGGAGCTACGCCAAGAGCCCGTGCCCGGTCATCGCGGTGCTCTCCCGGAGCCACCTGCAGGCCCCGGACCTCAGCATCTCTGCGGACGACTTCATCGTTGCGCCCTGGGAGACAGGCGAACTCGCCATCCGCATCAACAAGCAGCTGGAACGCAAGGCTCCGCCCGACGAACCCGGCGTGATCCGCGTCGGCGACCTCGTCATCAACCCCAGCCGCTACGACGTCTACCTCGCTGGCAGACCCGTCGTGCTCGCCTTCAAGGAGTACGAGCTCCTCAAGCTCATGGCTGCCAATCCCGGCCGTGTCTACAGCCGCGAAACGCTGCTGGAGCAGGTCTGGGGCTACCAGTATTTCGGCGGCACCCGCACCGTCGACGTCCACATCCGCCGTCTCCGCAGCAAGATCGAGGACGCCTCCCACACGTTCATAGACACCGTCTGGAACGTCGGCTATCGCTTCCGCGGGTAACCGTCATTCCAGCGAAGGCTGGAATCCAGGAGGCGACTGCTAGGTCGCGCACCCGTCGGCTGAGGCATGCATCCTGCTGACGCCTCGAATCGTGTACTATGTCCCCGTTGGCAAGGAGAGAGCCATGCCCCTGTACGAGTACCTCTGTGATGGCTGCGACGCCCGCTTCGAGCGGCTACAGCCCATGTCCGCGGCCCATGTGAGCGACTGCCCGGACTGCGGCGAGGAGGCCAAGCGCGTCCTCTCGCTCTTTGCCGCCCCCGTTGCCGTGGGCGCAGGCGCAGGCCCCTCCCCCGTCGGCCCGCTCAGCAGCGCATGTTGCGGCGGCTCCTGCGGCTGCGGCTAGCAGTCCCCTCCCAGCAACGCCCGCGCCTCCTCCTCATCCGTCCGCAGCACCCACAGACCGTGAAGGCTGAGTGGGTTCTGGCCCCAAGTGCCGTAACCCCCGAGCTCCGGACGCACCACTGACCTGATCCCGGCATCGTGCAGCAGACCCTCCGCCAGGCGTGCCTCCGGCTCGTTCTGATAGATGCGCAGGCACGTGAGTTCCGGAGACTCCTGCGCAGGCGGACGCTCCCGGCTGCCGTACCTGCGCAGCGCACCCCCCACGCCCCACAGCACCGCCGTCCCCAGCAGGATGAACGCGCCGATGAGCAGCGTGATGTCCCGCCAGAAACCGAACGGGAACACCTGCACGAGGTACTCCGTGCGCGGGTCGAACACCCAGTTCCCCTGCGGGAACCCGATGTAGTGGAAGACCGTGAACACCTGCCGGAACGCCACGACGCTCAGCAGTCCTAGGACGAGGATGATTACTGCGGTAAGCGCCGCGCCCCGCCGCAGCCACGATGCGATGACGAGATAGGCGCCTCTGCGCAGACGCCATGCTGCCAGCAGCGTGAGCACGACGAGCAGGACGGCCGACAGCCATTGCACGCGGTAGACGCGCAGGAAGAGGTCCTTCACGTCCGCCATGTGCGAGACTTCGTTCTCGTTGAACAGTGTGCGCGGCACGCCCTGGACCTCCACCTCGACCAGCAGCGGGTCGTCGCTGCCGTTCGCGAAGTACGCCTGCACCTCCCGCCCCATGTGCGCGAGCCCTTCCGGCGTGATGCCCGTCCGCTCTGAAACCGAGTGCCGCTCGAACAACGCCTCGTACAGCGGCAGGCTCTCAGCCGCGCACCGCACCGCCGTCGTCACCAGCAGCAACCCCAGCGCCACTGCAGCGACCCACCCCGCGATGCGCCACGGCTCTTTGAAAAACCGCTCCATCCTCCGATTCTATCCCGCCCCGCTCCGCTATAATCCGCGCACCTTACTCCTTGCGGAGCCTCCCTTGTCCGACACCTTCGACGTCCTCCTGGAAACGATGCGCCGCCTGCGCGACCCCGTCTCCGGCTGCCCGTGGGACCTCGAGCAGACCCACGACTCGCTCCGCGGCTCGCTGCTGGAGGAGACCTACGAGGCCCTCGACGCGATGGCGTCCGGCGAGCGCGCGGCGCTCGTCGAGGAGCTCGGCGACCTCCTCCTCCACGTCGTCTTCCACGCGCAGATCGGCGCGGACGAGGGCGCGTTCACGATGGACGACGTCGCCGCTCAGCTCAACGAGAAACTCGTTCGCCGCCACCCCCACGTCTTCGAGGACAGCACCCCGCGCACCGCAACCGAGGTCACCGGGCAGTGGGAGCGCCTGAAGGCCGAGGAGCGCTCGAAGAAGGGCGAGGGAGACCGCTCCATGCTCGCCGGCGTCTCCCGCGCCATGCCCGCCCTCGCGTATGCGCAGTCCGTCCTCAGCCGTGCCCGGAGGGCCGGTTTCGACTGGGATGACCCGGACGCCGTGTTCGACAAGGTCGCCGAGGAAGCAGGCGAACTCCGCGACAGCGAAAGCCCTCAGCGTCGCGAGGAAGAGTTCGGCGACCTGCTCCTTGCGCTCGTTGCCGCGGCGCACCGCATGGACATCGACGCGGAGCAGGCCCTGCGCGGCGCGAACGACCGTTTCGCCGCGCGCTTCCAGCACGTCGAGGACGCCCTGCGCCGGGACGGCAGCACGCTCGCCGAGATGCCGGTTGACGCCAAACTCGCGCTCTGGGAAGAGGCCAAAGCCGCAGAATGAGGAGAACCGCCAACGCCTGTCGGACGTACAGCATTTCGGGGAGACTGCCCACCTGTTCCGCGGCGGCTCTCTCGCCCCGCTGACAGGCGGTATAATTGGGAGTTGGACGCTCGTTCGGGCGCCCGTAGAACGAACAACATCGTGAGGTAACCGGAAGTATGCGTATCGGACGTCTGCTATTGGTGCTTACCACGCTCGCCTTCGCATTTGGCCTGCTCGCCACGACGGCGCTCGCCCAGGACTCCGCCGACGTGCGGCTCGACTCCGCCGTCCGCTCGCTGGAGATGGGGCCCCGTGAGACCCGGACCGACCTCACCGTCGACCTGTACAACACCACGTCGGACCGCCGCCTTGTCAAGATCGAGCTCGACGACATCCCGGCAGGCTGGGACATCGCCGTCTGGGACCGCTTCTTCGACTTCAAGGTCGGCGAGATCGTCGTCGAGCCGCCTGCGCCCGACGACACCGGCCCCAGCCAGAGCCTCCGCCTCCGCGTCGACCTCCCGGACGAGCGCCCGTCGGCAGGTAAGTACTCTTTCGGCCTGCGCGTCACCTCACCGGACGGCAGCATCGAGTACGACAGCGCCCGCTACACCATCGAGGTGCCCGAGCCACCCGCCCCCACCGACACCGGCGTCTCCATCACCGTGACCTTCCCCGCCCTGAGCGGCCCTGCCACCAGCCAGTTCGAGTTCGAGATCGTCATCGACAACGACACCGGCGCGGACACCTCCTTCAACCTCACCGCCCGGGTGCTTGATGAAACCGGACAGTCGCCCGCTGGCTGGGACATCACCTTCTCCCCTTCCTTCGGCCAGGAGCGCGTTATCTCCAGCATCAGCGTGGGCGACGCGCTCAACGAGCGCGTCGACGTGCGCGTCACCCCTCCGCGCAACACCGACACCGGCGACTACCTCGTCTTGGTCGAGGTGGAGGACGATGCGGGAGGGTCCGACGCGGAGGCCCCGTTACTGGTGTCCATCCGTGGGCGCGGGGAGGTGTTCCTCAGCACGGATACCGGCCTGCTCAACCTGGACGCCACGGCAGGTGAGGAGGCCTCCACCAAGCTCCGCCTCACCAACTTCGGCACCGGCGATCTTGCGGACATCGACCTGCGTGCCAGTCCTCCTCAGGGCTGGGAGGTGACCTTCCAGCAGTCGCCTATCCCGTCGCTGCCTAACGACCAGCAGATAGACATCATCACCACCATCCTTCCGGCAGCCGACGCCATCCCCGGCGACTACCTCGTCACCCTGCACGCCGATCACCCCGACACGAACGCCTCCCTCGAGCTGCGCGTGACCGTGGCCCAGTCCACCATCTGGGGATGGCTCGGCATCGTCCTCGTCGTCCTGGTCATCCTCATCCTCGGCGGGCTCTTCGTGAGGCTCGGCAGGCGATGAGCGCGCTGATCGAGGCCCGCGGGCTCACGAAGCGCTACGGCGGCTTCACCGCCGTGGACGGCATCGATCTGACCATCGACGAGGGTGAGGTGTTCGGCTTCCTCGGCCCCAACGGCTCCGGCAAGAGCACGAGCATCCTCATGATGCTCGGCCTCACCGAACCCACCGAGGGTACGGTCCGCGTCTGCGGCCACGACCCCTCCCGCAACCCGCTCGCCGTAAAGCGGCAGGTCGGGTACCTTCCGGAGTCCGTGGGCTTCTACGGCGACATGACCGGCGCGCAGAACCTTCGCTTCACCGCCGAGCTCAACGGCATACCGCGCTCCGACGCCGATGCGCGGATCGCCGAGCTGCTCGACACGGTCGAGCTCGAAGACGCGACCAACCAGCCCGTCGCCCAATACTCGCGCGGCATGCGCCAGCGCCTCGGTCTCGCCGACGTGCTGCTCAAGCAGCCGCGCCTCGTTATCCTGGACGACCCCACGCTCGGCCTCGACCCCGCCGGCATCGTCTGGCTGCTCGGCATCATCGAGGAGCTGAGCGCCCGGCAGGGCATCGCCGTCTTCCTCTCGTCGCACCAGCTGCAGGAGGTGCAGCGAGTCTGCCACCGCGTCGGCATCATGTCCCACGGCAGGATCGTGCTGGAGGGCACCGTCGCGGCGCTCACGGCCCAGACCGACGCCGGGGGCTTCCGCATTACGCTGAAGGTCGAAGGCGCGAACGACACCCTCGACGCCGCGCTTGCTGCGCTCCCGTCCGTCCGCGAGGCATCCCGCTCCGGCATCGACGTGGTCATCGAGAGCGACGAGGACGTGCGCGCCGCTGCCGCTGCGGCCGTCCACGAGCACGGCGCTCGACTGCTGGAGATGCGCGCCAACGACCGCACGCTGGAGGACATCTACCTCCGCTACTTCCAGGAGGCCGTCTCATGACAGCCCTCTTCTGGAAGGAGCTCGCGGACCACTTCGGGCGGCGCAGGTTCACCCTGCTCCTCGGCCTCGTCGCGCTTGGTCTCGTCTGGGGCGCCTTCGTCGACCTCGGGCAATTGGCCGCTTCGGGGCGGCAATTCTTCTTCCTGGACGTCTTCACCACCACTGCGGGCGTCCCCATCTCACTGCTCTCGTTCCTCAGCTTCTTCGGGCCGGTCATCGGCATCGCCTTGGGGTTCGACGCCATCAACGGCGAGCGGACGCAGGGCACGCTTGCGCGGCTCCTCGCGCAGCCGCTCCACCGCGACTCGGTCTACAACGCCAAGTTTCTCGCCGCGCTCCTCACGCTTGCCCTCGTCGTCGCGAGCATGATGATCGTCGTGATTGGACTCACCATGTTCCGCATGGGCATCGCCCCCACCGGCGAGGAGGTCCTGCGCCTCACCGGCCTCGGGCTCGTCTCAGTCGCCTACCTCGCCTTCTGGCTCGCCCTCGCCATCACTGCCTCCGTCCTCTTCCGCAACACCGTTACCTCCGCGCTCGCCTCAATAGGCATGTGGTTCGCGCTGGGCTTCCTCATCACGCTCCTTGGCGGCGTCCTCGCCGACCGCATCGTGCCGGACATCGAGACGACCGACGCCGCCGTGCGCCACGTGACCATCGAGTCGTGGGCCAATCGAGTCTCTCCCGCCGGCCTCTACTCCGAGGCCACCTCCATCCTCCTCGACCCCATCGGCGGACGCGCCCTCAACCTCTTCGCCATCGAGCCGGGACGCCTGGAAGGGCTGCTCTCGACGCCCGTGTCGGCGGGACAGAGCCTCCAGCTCGTCTGGCCGCACATCGTCGTGCTCGTTGCGATGGTTGGCGTCCTCCTCGCCGCGTCCTACGTCCGCTTCATGCGCGAGGAGATCAGAGCCTGACGGTTGTCCCGTCGTTCCCGCACCGGCGGGAACCCCGCAGCCTGTGGGATGGGAGGCGCACCTGATCCCTTCCCCCTTGATGGGGGAAGGTTGGGATGGGGGTGTCCGATCCCCTCTCCCTACAGGGGGAGAGGGCTAGAGCCTGCCCCGCGCTTGATGCGGGGGTGAGGGTACTTGGGCGCGGGGAGGGCGTGTTCAGGTGTTCCTCGAACGTTTTCTACTCCCGCCTGCGCCATCCGAACACGATCAGCGCGACTCCCGGCACGCCGAAGATGATGGCGGAGAGCACGGCCACGAGCACCTGGCCGCTCTGCGGCTCCGCGATGAGGCCCTCGTCCGCGGCGTCGGACGCTCCCTGGAACAGCGCGAGCGTCACCAACACCGTCACCAGCACCCACAGCACTCCGCCTGCTACAGAGACACGCCACATCACGCGCCACTCCACACGGACGGGGCGTCAGCCCCGTCGTTCCTGCGCAGGCAGGAACCTCGCAGCGCTGGCTGGCCCCTTCCCCCTTGACGGGGGAAGGCTGGGATGGGGGTGAACCGGCGGCGTGCCATACTGTTCATCACGCGTCGTGCCTCACGATGGGGTCGATGGGGATACGCCCTGCGAGCCCGCAGGCCTCCTCGAACAGCGCCGCTGCCGACAGCAGCGCCGCCTCGTCCGCGCGCGGCGCCATCAACTGCAACCCCACCGGCAGCCCGGACGACGTGAACCCGCACGGCACCGAGATTGACGGGCACGACGTGAGCGTCAGCGCGAACGACATCACCAGCCAGCTCACGTACGTCTCGAACCGCACGCCTCCGGCCTCCTCCACGTACCGCTGGTCGACGTCGAACGGCGGCACGAGCACCGTCGGCGACGCGAGGATGTCGTACCGCTCGAAGAACGCCGCCGTGCGGTAGTAGAGCGCGCCACGGGCCGACTCCGCCTGGTTCACGTCCTCCGCCGACAGCGCCAGACCCGCCTCCACGTTCCAGATGACCTCCGGCTTCAGCAGATGCCGGTTGTTCTCGAGGTGCTTCCCGTACAACGCGGCGAACTGCGCCGCCCGCAGCGCCTGGAATATCGGCTCCGCGTCGTGCAGGTCGGGCGCGTCCTCCTCCACCGCCGCCCCGATGCTCTCGAACAGCCGAACGGCGCGCGCGCATATCTCCCGAACCTCCGAGTCCACCGGCGCGATGCCGAGGTCCGGCGAGTACGCAACGCGCTTCGGCCCTCGTGGGGCGTCCACCGCCTCGACGAACGGGCGCTCCGGGCGCGGCAGGCTGATCGGGTCGACCGCCTGCACTCCGCTCGCCTGCGTATCGAGGAACAGCGCAACGTCGCCCACCGTCCGCCCCATCGGCCCCTCGACCGACAGCCCGGCGAACGGAAGCTCCTTCGGCCCGTGTGGCACGCGCCCCGGCGACGGACGCAGCCCGACGACTGAGCAGAAGCTCGCCGGGATGCGCAGGCTCCCGCCCAGGTCGCTCCCCGTCGCGAGCCACACCTGACCCGTCGCGAGCGCGACAGCCGCGCCACCCGACGAGCCCCCGCACGTCATGCGCGTGTCCCACGGGTTGCGCGTCTTTCCGAACACCTCGTTGAACGTGTTCGCGCCTGCCCCGAACTCCGGCGTGTTCGACTTCGCCAGCACGACGCCGCCCTTCGCCTCGATGTTCTCGACGAGGAAGTCGGAGCGCTCCGGCACGTGCTCCGCGTAGATCGGAGAGCCCTTCGTGGAGCGCACGCCTGCCACGTCCTTCAGGTCCTTCACCGCGAACGGGAGCCCGTTCAGGTAGCCCGGCGGCGCGTCGGCGGGCGGGCCGTCAGCCGTCAGCCGCGCCGCGTGCTCACGGGCGCGCTCGACGGCCAGCGTCGGCAGCGCGTTCACCGCTCCGTCGACCTCTCCGATGCGCTCCACCGCCGCGTCGATCAGCTCCAGCGGCGACACCTCCCGCGCCGCGAGCCGCTGCACCGCCTCCCGCGCCGTCATCCGCACCAGCTCATTCATCGCTGACCGCCGTCGTTCCTGCGCAGGCAGGAACCTCGCAGCCCCTCGGGTCCCTTCCCCCTCGATGGGGGAAGGTTAGAGCCTGCCCCGCACTTGATGCGGGGATGGGGGTGAACTCGCGCGGCTGGGGCGAGGGCCCTCACTCCCGCACCTCGATCCCTGCGCGCTCCTCGGCCAGCATGAACGTGGCGAGATTGTCCCACTCGCCCCAGCCACGCTCGATGCCTTCCTCCATCACCCGCTTCGCCATCGCCGCCAACTCCATGGGTGCGCCCATCTCCTGCGCCAACTCCTGGCCGAGGCTGACGTCCTTGTGCGCGAGCCGCAGCGAGAAGCGCGGCGTCTCGAAGTCGCCCTTGAACACCACGTCCGGTATCTGCCTCAGCAGCGTCTGCTTGCCGAATGCCGCGTCCCACAGCACCTGCAGCATCACGCTCGGCGCGACGCCTGCCTTCACCGCGAGCGTCATCCCCTCCTGCACGATGACGCGCGTCGTCAGCGTTATGGAGTTGTGCACGAGCTTTGCGACCGTCCCTGAACCGATCGGCCCGACGTAGCTCACCCCCGTGCCGATCGCTTCGAACACCGGGCGCACCGCCTCGAACACCTCCTTGTCGCCGCCCACCATCACCGCGAGCGTGCCCTGCTCCGCGCCGATGGTGCCGCCGCTCACCGGAGCGTCCAGCATGTGCGCGCCGAGCGCCTCGATGCGCTCCGCCACCTGCCGGATCCGCGTCGGCGACCCCGTCGACAGGTCGGCGTACACCGACCCCGGTTGCAGCCCCAGCGACAGACCCTGCGGCCCCAGCGCGACCTCCTCCACCTCGGCGGGCCCCGGCAGCGACGTCAGCACGATCGGCGCCTGCCGCGCGACCTCCTCCGGAGTGTCGGCCCACGTAGCGCCCGCTTCCCGGTGGGGGGCCGTCTTCGCCTCGTCGATGTCGTTGACGATGAGCTCATGCCCTGCCTTCTGCAGGTTCGTGGCCATGGGCCCGCCCATGTTTCCGAGGCCGATGAATCCGATGCGCATGACTGCCTTCCCCTTCTGGTTGCCTCCCATTCCCCCCGTGCGACGTGCAACGTTCCCCACGGGGCGGAGGCGCCGCCGCGCAGTCTAGGCCGCGCCCCCCTGAGGGTCAACGCGCCCATCCCTGCGCAGCGAGCGTTGGGGGCAACGGATAGAGCCGGATCCTGGCGATGTCGATTTTCGCTGATATAGACCGAAGAACAGCCATCTATCACTCCGTTTATGCTATGCTTGGCACTGCTTTTCGCAAGATTAATACCCTTGGATAGAGAACCTTTGGCTAGGGCGAACAACAACGTACGGAAGAGGAGGAGCCCCATGAATGCAATCCATGCGCGCGGTCGACTCGGCGGAGCACGCTGGCGGAGACTCTTGCTTACAACGGCGCTCTCCGTTGTGGTGGGTTCGCTGATCGCCGCCTGCGGCAGTGACGAGCCGACGGCGACTCCCGTACCGGCGCAGCCCACGCCAACACCCGTGCCGCAGGTCCAGTTCCCGGAACGTGAGATCGAGTGGATCGTGGGGTGGCCGGCTGGCGGTGGGTTCGATCTGGCGGCCCGCACCATCGGAGACTTTATGGGCAATGAGCTCGGCGTCGACGTCGTGGTCCGCAACCACACCGGCGCCGGTGGCAGGCGTGCGGTCGACGCCGTGCGGAGAGGCGCGCCTGACGGCTACACCATCTCCATCATGAACATGCCCATGCAGTTGATGGCGGAGAAGCTGGATCCTGCCGGCGCTGACTTCGAAGGCTTCGAGTGGATCGGCCAGGCGGTGCGTCAGGAGAACATCGTGACGGCGCCGAAGACCGCCACGTTCAACACGCCCGAGGAAGTAGCAGCGGCGGAGCCGCGTATCTGTATGCCGGGGCTTGCCGGGCACAACTTCCTCGTTGCGGCCGTCTCGACAGAGGTCATGGGCATCCCGTGGAAGGTCGTCTCCGGCTTCGCGGGAGGCGCGGACACGAGAGCCGCAATGCTTCGGGGGGAGTGTGACATCTCGTGGACAGTCGCTAACCCGCAGGTTGTCGCGTCGATATCTCCTGAGGATGACTTCAAAGGCCTGTGGGTCTACTCGGATGAACGCCTTGACTGGGCTCCGGACACGCCAACGGTTGCTGAGCTGGGCTATCCTGAGCTTGGTGGCCCGAAGCTGCTGAACAGCGGACTGGTGGCTGCCCCTGCCGGGACGCCGGCTGCGATAGTGAAGCTGATAGAGGACTCCTTCCAGAGGGCTCTGAACGACCCGGGCGTGGTTGCCCGGTTGCGGGAAGGAGGCATGGAGGTACTGCCGATGTCCGGCCAGGCGACGGACGAGGCGGTTGGAGGCATGGATTCCCTGCTGACCGAGTTCACCGACGTGGTGAAAGCTCGCCAGGAGGCGCAATAAGGGTGGTGCTGCCGCTCAGAAGTCTTTCGGAACGCCTCGCAGCGAACTGAGCTTGAGGTAGGTTCGGCATGATCGAGGCGTTCCTGGAAGGACTGGCACAGCTCGGCCAGCCGGCGGCGATCGCGGCCATCGTCGCCGGCACCATCGTCGGGGTGCTGTTCGGCGCTATACCCGGCCTTGGCAGTGTCATTGCGATGGCCGTCCTGCTGCCGTTCACGTTCGGTTGGGACGCCTACATCGCCATGTTCCTGTTCGCAGGGATCTTTGGCACGGCAAGCACTGGCGGCGCCATCCCTGCGATCCTGCTGAACACTCCAGGCACTATCGCAAACGTGTGCACCACGCTCGACGGTCACCCCATGGCGAGGCGCGGCGAAGCGGGAAGGGCATTGGGCCTCGCCGCGATGGCTTCGGGGTTGGGCACATTCTTCAGCATCATCGTGCTGGCGATGCTGCTCCCGGCGGCGAAGCTGCTGATTCTCGCCTTCGGCTCACCCGAGTTCTTCTGGCTGGTCATCCTGGGGCTGGTCGCCGTTACGCTCGCCTCCAGGGACAATCTGGTCAAGGGGCTTGCGGCCGGCGGCGTGGGGATACTGCTGAGCTTGATCGGCCTGAGTCTGGTCTTCGGTCAAGTCAGGTTCGCCCTGGACAGCGAGTTCCTCTACGACGGGTTGCCGGTTGTGCCGCTGGTAGTGGGATTCTTCGCCCTGAGCGAACTCATGGTGTACACGTCACGGGGTGGTTCCATCGCGACCGTCGGGGAAGGGTTGTCGCAACCGGGGATCCGTCAGACCGTAGGCGGAGCGCTGGAGGTGTTCCGATACAAACGGGTGCTCCTGCGAGGGTCCATCATTGGAACCGTGCTGGGCGCGGTACCGGGTGTGGGTGGTGCGGTTGCCAACTTCCTCGCGTACACCACGGCCAAGCAGGCGTCGAAGACACCGGAGCTGTTCGGCACCGGGTACCCGGGCGGCATCGTTGCGTCTGAGTCCGCCAACGATGCGAAGGATGGCGGGATCCTGCTGCCCACGCTGACGTTCGGCATACCGGGGAACGTTGAGATGGTGATTCTGATGGGGGCCTTCGTCCTCCACGGGATAACCCCCGGGCGACAGCTGCTGGTGCATAACCTGGATATCGTCTGGGCGATCATCCTGGGGGTGATAGCAGCACAGATACTGACGACGATTATCGTGGTGAGCGGTGGCGGGTTCCTGGCCAAGATAAGCCTGATCCCGGTCCGGTACCTGGCCCCCATCGTCGCCGTCGTGTCGTTCCTCGGCGTCTATGCCATCCGCAGCAACCCTTGGGACATACTGCTCGCGGTCGTGGCGGGGTGCATAGGCTACCTGATGCGAAGGGCGGGGTTCCCCCTCATCACGTTTGTGATCGGCTTCGTTCTGGGCAACACGGCGGAGAGGTCGTTCGTACAGTCCCTGCAGGTCTCGGAGGGAAGCTACACCATCTTCTTCTCCAGCCCCATCTCCATCATCATCATCCTCGCTATTCTTGTCTTTGCTGGCTCCCCGCTGATCAAGTACTGGTACCAGAGGTTCACGGCGAAGCGGAAGGCACAGGCGGAAAATCGATGAAGAACGTACAACCCGCTGTCTTGATCGTGAACGTACTCCTGCTCGTTCTGGCGGGCACTATCGTGATTGCGTCGCTGCAGTATGGCTTTCGCCAGCGCATCGTGCCGTTGGTGATCGGCATCCCCACGCTCGTTATGCTCGTAGCGATACTGTTGAGCGATTTCTCGCCCAGGCTGGAGCGGATACTTGCCATGGCGAGCCTGGGCAGCCTGCAGGACGCTCTCAACGAGGATATCGCCGCAAGTTGGACGCGCATCTTCGTGATCGCCGGTTGGCTGGTCGCACTGAGCATTTCGCTGTTTGTGTTCGGCTTCTATGTGACGGTTCCGCTCTTCCTGGTCGCATTCTTCGTGGTGGAAGCGAAGACCCCCGCCATCATCGCCGTCCTGTCGAGTTTGGTGATCTCTGCGGTGCTCTACCTCGTGTTCCCCTATTTCCTGGGTATCGAAATATGGCCGGGCATCACGCCGAAAGTCATGCATGGCGTTTTCGGAGGAGGGCTGGTCCCGGTGCTTTAGGTTGGACTACGGCTGACGGAGTGTTCCGTCCATAAAGAAAGGGGAGGGGAACATGGCAGGCATCGTCGACGCCGATACGCACATAATCGAGCCCGCGGATATCTGGACAGAGATCCCTGAAGCGATGTACGCGCGGAGACCGATACCCGTCGCGGTCCCCACGGATACGCTGTACAAGGAGAGCAACGCCTTCTGGCTGATCGACGGGAGCATCATCCCCAAGCCCGGCGGACGCGGCGGCATATTTCTGCACACGCCTTCCCTGGCTGCGCGGGAACAGAAACGTGACGACATCCCACTGGGGGCCAGGGAACTGACGGACCCGTTGGCCCGTGTGGCCGAGATGGACAGGCTCGGGATCGATATCCAGGTGGTCTACCCGACACTGTTCATCATCTACCTGACGGACGACCCACAGCTCGAGGTGGCGCTCTGCCAGGCTTACAACCGGTGGATGGCGGAGGCGTGTGACAGGACCGGCGGGCGCATCAGGTGGATAGCTGTATTGCCGCTGCGTTCTATCGAGGCCTCTCTACAGGAAGTGGGCTTCGCCAGGGAGCATGGCGCGGTCGGCGCTCTGTTCCGGGGTATAGAGAAGGACCTCTCCCTGGCTGACCCGTACTTCTACCCTGTCTACGGCGAACTGGAGCAGGCCGACCTCCCCGTGTGCGTGCACACCGGAGCCGGGTGCCCGGCCTGGACGAACATCACGGACGTCGCGTTGAGCGCGACCTTCCCTCACGTGAGGTCGTTGCCCATCTTCGGCTTCCGCGACATCGTGGCGAACAGGGTCCCCGAACGCTTCCCCACGCTGCGGTTCGGCTTTATCGAAGCCGGCGCCTCCTGGGTTCCCTACCTGCTGCACCAGCTGCACCGGTGGGCAAGAACTCCCAGCGAAGAATGGGGCCCGCAGCTCTTTCGGGACTACCGCCTCTTCATCGCTTGTGAGGCGGACGAGGACATCCCCTATCTCATAAGCCACATCGGAGAGGACAACATCGTCATTGGGTCTGACTATGGACATCAGGACCCGTCCGAAGAGCGCCAGATGGAACAGGCGGTCCGCGGCCGCGGCGACCTCTCCCCGGCGGTGGCGGACAAGATCCTCTGCGAGAACGCTCGCCGCCTGTATGCGCTGCTGTTCGAGTAGACGGCCGCTCGGATAGGGTGGTTGCGCGGTTCGGCGTGGCTGGCAAGGGGAGGCATCATGGACAACGTGGGCGTCATCGGGGTTGGCAACATGGGTGGCGCGATGGCGAGGAACCTGTTGAAGAACGGGTACGCCGTCACCGTCCATGACGTCGTTGCATCATCGGTCGATGCGCTGGTCGAGGACGGTGCACGCAGGGCGGGCAGTCCGAAAGAAGTTGCCGAATCCAGCGACGTGATCGTCGTGATGGTGGTCAACGACAAGCAGACGACCGACGTGGTCACAGGCCCCGATGGCATCCTCGATGGAGCGAGACCGGGCACGGTGGCGGTCCTGTGCAGCTCGCTTCGACCCACCACGGTAACCAGCCTGGGCGCGTTGGCGGAGGCGAAAGGCGTCAGTGTGCTGGATGCGCCGGTTACGGGAGGCGAACGAGGGGCGATTGACGGGACGCTCGCGTTCCTCGTGGGAGGCGATGAAGGGGAGATAGAGCGCGTGACCCCGGTCCTCCGGGCCATGGGTGAACACATCGTCTGTGCCGGCCCCCTCGGGACTGGCGAGGTGGTGAAGAACGTCAACAACGTCCTGCTCTGGACAACGCTCGCGGCTACCCGTGAAGCCCTGCGGTTTGCCGCTGAGCACGGCATGAGTCCGGAGGCCGTGAGAGACGCTCTGCAGTTCTCTCCCGGCTACAATCGCTGGGTCAAGGACTGGGGAAGCCTGGGGCCGACGCCGTGGGTGCACAAGGACCTCGAGACGACGCTCGCGATCGCGAACGTCCACAATGTCCAGATGCCCGTCGCCGCGCTCTGTTTCGAGCTACTGAAGGACTGGCCGTCGGTCCGGATGGACTAGGGGAACGTGTGATGACTGGCCGCGCGGGAGAATGAGGAGGCGCTCATGACGCAGATAATCGATGCCGACACGCACATCGCTGAACCGCCGCAGATGTGGGAACACCTGGACCCCGATTTCTACGACCGCAGGCCCGTACTCATCCAGATCCCGGGCGATACCGTCTATGGCCACTTCAATGCGATGTGGCTCATAGACGGCAAGATCGTGCCCAAGGCGGCAGGCCGGGCCAGCAACATCCTGGTCACGCCCACGCTCCAAGACTTCGTGCAGAAGAACCTGGACGTCACGTCCCGCGACATGACGGACATGGACCTCCGCTACAGCCACATGGACTTCATGGGCACGGACGTGCAGGTCATCTACCCAACGCTGTTCCTGGCATGGCTCACCGACGATCCCACCTTGGAAGCGGCCTTGGCGCAGGCGTACAACCGCCACCTGGGCGGCATCTCGGACCGCTCGGAGGGACGCATCCGTTGGGCGCTGGTCCCCCCACTGCGGGACATCGACGCCACGATCCGCGAGATGCACTTCGGGGCCGAACACGGAGCGGTGGGCCTCTTCTTCCGCGGTATCGAGAAGGACCTGATGTTGGATGACCCCTACTTCTTCCCCGTGTACGAGGAGGCCCAGGCGCTGGGCCTGACCATCTGCGTCCACCAAGGCCAGGGCGCGCCGGCCCTGAACAACCTGGTCGACATCCGCCGCAGCTCCAGCTTCACCCACGGTCGGCTCCCACCGTTGTCCGCCTTCCGGAACCTCGTCGCGAACAAGATCCCGGAGGAGTTTCCCCGGCTGCGCTTCGGCTTCATCGAGACGGGCGCTTCGTGGGTGCCCTTCGTGTTCCACTGCCTGCGCACCCTGTCGACCGAGGAGCCGTGGCGATGGGGTCCCCGGCTCTTCGAGCAGTACAACATGTGGGTCTCCTACGAGGTTGATGAAGACCTCCCGTACCTCGTGGACTACATCGGCGAGGACCACATCGTCGTCGGGACGGACTATGGGCACCATGGGAGGGAAGGCGTCATCGCTGACCCCTCGGCGCAGCTGCACATGGTGAAGACCCTGCGCTCGCGGGAAGAGTACCCCTCGGCGCTGGTCGACAAGCTCCTGTCGGACAATCCCCGCGCGCTCTACGGGATATAGTCGGGATTTAGTCGCTGACGTCCGGTGTAGGAGCGTCCCTCCGCGCACCCTCGAATGAGGAGCGCAGAGGGGCGTACCCTTCTACAAGATGACACCCGCCCCTTACACGGTCGCCCCCGCGTCCGCTACGCTGTTTGCATGACCGTCGTATACGCAGCAACCATCAACGGGGCCTATGGCTCCGGCGCGAAACTTGTTTTCGTTGGCACTCTTGCGTCCTTAATCGCGGGAAGCAGGACGTGGCCAGGGAAATGCCCGCATTAAGAGTGCCAAGAGTGCCAAACCCAGCCCTCGATTTACTCGTAGACCGGCGATTAAGGGTGCCAAGTTGAAAGGAGGTTGGCACTCTTGATTCGGGCCGGTTGCCCGGATAGCGCGTCCCACATAGCATGGCCGGGTTCGTGAGATTCTGAGGAGCGGAGCGAAGAACATGGCAGACAGCATCAGGGTCGGCATCATCGGCGGCAACGTGAACGGCTGGGCGGGACGCGCCCACATGCCCGCGATGGCGGCGGGCATCCCCGGCGTCGAGCTCGTTGCCGTCTCCACCACGAGGCAGGAGTCGGCGGACGAGGCTGCGGCGAAGTTCGGCGCGAAGTACGCGTACGACAACCACCACGACCTCCTGGCGAACCCGGAGGTCGACGTCGCAGCCGTCGTCGTCAAACTCCCCACCCACCATGAGCTGACGAAGGACGTCATCGCCGCAGGCAAGCATGTCTATACCGAGTGGCCGCTCGGCACGACCATGGCCCAGGCGGAGGAGATGACCGAACTCGCGAATGCCGCGGGTGTCCGAACGTGCGTCGGCCTCCAGTCCCGCCACTCCGCCCAGTACCGGGAGATCAGGCGGCTCATCGACAGCGGCTCGATCGGCGACGTGCTCAGCGTGAGCCTCATCCAGTTCGCCAGCGGCGCACTCTCCCGTCCTTCCGGCCGGATCTGGATGCGGGACGCGAGTGCCCACGCCAACACGCTCAGCATCACCTTCGGCCACGCCATGGACGGCCTCATCTCCATGGTCGGCCCCGCGCGCACCATCGCCTCCGCCGTCAGCACCCAGACGAAGGAATGGGCGGCGAGCGACACCGGCGAGCGGTTCTCCGTCACCTCGCCGGACCACGTCCTCGTCAGCGGCGCGCTGGAGAGCGGCGCGGCCTTCTCCGTGCACGTCGCGTCCGTCGCAGCGGTCGGCACCGGCCACAGCATGCAGATACACGGTTCGCGCGGCACCATAACCCTCGACTCCTCCAGCTCCACGCACACCAGCCCGGGCGAACTGCGCGTGGCCTTGGACGGCGAGGCCGAGCTCCGCACCCTCGTCCCACCGCAGGATGAGTGGGTCACCGCCGCCGGGATCCAGGGCGGCTCCGTGAACATCGGCAAGCTCTGGGCTGCCTACGCTGACGCCATCCTCAACGATCGCGAGTTCCACCCCGACTTCGCCGACGCTGTCGAACACCACCGCCTCATGGACGCCGTCCAGCGCGCGTCGGACACCGGCCGCGCGCAGGAGGTCTAGCAAGGGAACAGTGACGACGAAGCGCGGCGGACGGGCTGGCTCCTCCCAGGTGCGGGCCCTGCGGAACATCCTCGACATGGAGGCGGCCAATGGCTTCCCGGACAAGGCCGTCGCCGGCGGACTCGACCGCTTCCTCGAAACGCTCCGTGGACAGGCGGGCGCGGACCCAGCGCTGAAGACGTTGGACGAGCGCGGCCTTCTCTCGGTCGCCTATGCGGAACTCGACCCGGCGCGCCGCGAGCGATGGGCGGATGAAGTTCGTCGCTTTCTCGGCGACGCTCAGCCCGCAGCGCGCCCCGGCAGGCGCCCGACCTCGCCGCCCGAGTCGACTCCGCCACAACCTGTGGGCAATCCGCTCGACGTGCCCCTGAGCGCGCTGCGGACCGTCAATCGCCCGCAGGCGGCCGCCATCCGGCGGATGCTCATCCGGAGGCGGATGCTGACGAGCCCGGACCCCACCGTCCGTGACCTCCTCTATCTCTTCCCCCTGCATCACGTCGACCGCAGGGAGCGGACCGCCGTCGCCAGGTTGCGCGCGGGCGAGGAGCAGACGATCGAGGCAGTGCTCTGGGAGGCGTATGAAGTGCGGCTCGGGCGCGGCGGGCGCATCCGGGCCACCGAGGCGGTCGTCGGCGACGACACCGGCAACATCCGCGTCATCTGGTGGGGCAACCCGTGGATCGCGCAGCAGCTCAAGAAGGCCATCGCTGCTACGGCCCACACGCCCAGCGGCGTCCCCCGCATCGTGCTCAGCGGCAAGGTGACGCTCTTTAAGGGCAAGAGGCAGATGGAGTCGCCGGAGTGGGAGTTGCAGGGGAGCGCCGCCGCTCCCGGCCTGCACACAGCGGGCCTCGTGCCGTTCTACCCGTCGGCTGCCACAACGAAGGGCAAACGCATCCCACCCCGCCGGATGCGCGAGATTGTCCGCGAGGCGCTCGACAGCACGAAGAACGGCGGCGGCAGCCTCCGCATACCCGACCCGCTGCCGGACGCCGTGCGCGAGGACGTTGGCCTGCTCACGCTCGCGGAGGCCATCGAGCAGACGCACTACCCGGACTCCGAGGACGCGAAGGAGCAGGCGCGGCGGCGGCTCGCCTTCGACGAGTTCCTCGCCATCCAGCTCCGGGTCGGCATGGAGCGCAACTACACGTCCACCCAGGAGGGCATCGTCCTTCCCGCTTTCCCGCCGATGGTGGAGTCGTTCATCGCGTCCCTGCCGTTCGAACTGACGCAGGGCCAGCGCGTCGCGCTCGACGAGGCGATGCGGGACGTGTCGAGCGACGGCAGGCCCATGAGCCGTCTGCTGCAGGGCGACGTCGGCTCCGGCAAGACGGTCGTCGCCGTCGCGATGCTGCTCGCCGCCGTCGCGGGCGGCTGCCAGGGCGCCATGATGGCCCCCACCGAGGTGCTCGCGGAACAGCACTTCCTCAACCTTCGACGCCTGCTGAGTGGCCCGGAGCATTCCCTGGAGAACCCGGACTGGTTCTCCGCCGCGCTTGAGGGCAGGGAGCAGCCCGTGACCGTCGCGCTGCTCACCGGCAGCACGCGCGCCGCTCCCCGCCGCGAGATACTCAGGATGGCGGAGGACGGCTCGTTGGACCTGCTCATCGGCACGCACGCTCTCATCCAGAAGCAGGTCGCGCTGCCAAACCTCGCCCTTGCCGTGGGAGACGAGCAGCATCGCTTCGGCGTCCTCCAGCGCATGGCGCTGCGCGGCAAGAGCGCTGTCGGCGAGCCGCACCTGCTGCTCATGTCCGCCACGCCCATCCCGCGCACGCTCGCGCTCACGCTCTACGGCGGCTTGGAGATCTCCACCATGCGCGAATTCCCCGCGGGACGGCAGGAGATACTGACGCGCAGCGTCGACCTCGCCCGCGCTGCCGATGCCGAGCGCTATCTGCTGACCCAGGTGCGGGAGGGGCGCCAGTGCTTCGTCGTCTACCCCCGCATCGACGACGCGGACGACCGTTACAACGGCGCCGATGACGACGACGATGCGATGGATGAGGACTCCGACCTCATCCCGGAGTCGGCGGCGCTCCCTCCGCTCACCGCGGTTGCGGAGTACGAGCGCCTGCGGTCGACCACGCTCGCCGACGCGCGCGTTGGCCTGCTCCACGGGCGGATGCCGCTCCCCGAGAAGCAGGCCGTCATGGACGCGTTCCGCGCCGGAGAGATAGACGTCCTCGTCTCGACGCCCGTCATCGAGGTCGGCATCGACGTCCCGAACGCGACGGTGATGATGGTCCAGAGCCCTACGCGGTTCGGACTCGCCCAGCTCCACCAGCTCCGCGGACGCGTTGGGCGCGGCGCGCACCGGAGCTACTGCTTCCTCGTGTCTGAATCGGAGGACGAGACGTTCCAGCGCCTGAGCGATGCGCGCCAGCGCCGCGTTGCCAACGGCGACGACTGGCGGGAAGTGGAGCAGTGGTTCCGCGCTGCCCTCGCGCAGGCCGAATCGAGCAGAGAACGGTTGAAGGTGCTCGTGCGCACGAACGACGGTTTCGAGATAGCGGAGGCCGACCTCGAGATGCGGAGCCAGGGCGATTTCTTCGGCACCCGCCAGTCCGGCGTCGCCCCCGTCAGGATGGCGCGCCCCAGTGACCGCGACCTGCTCGACGCGTCGAGAGAGCACGCCGGGCGCATCCTCGATGCCGACCCGGAACTGGAGACGCTCACGGGGCTCCGCGCCGCCGTCGACCGCCTCACCGCAGCCGTAACGGACGAAATGGCCTGATCCGCGCCGGAGGGAGCTCGCTTGCCCGGCCTCTGTCCCGCGCCCATAATGCACGCCATGCGTGTCAGCAAGATGGAATGGCGGGGCGTTCGCGTCCCCCTGCGGCAGCCCGAGCTTGCCCTGGACCCCTCCAAGGCGGGCCGTAACGCGCTGCTGATCTGGATGCACATGGACAACGGCCTCGTGGGAGTCGGCGAGGCGGCCACCGCCGGACCCGGCCGTCCTCCCCGCATCGCCGACCTCGCCTCGCTCCTGCACGACCTCGCACCCTCCGCGCTCGGCCTGCACCCCGCCGTCGCCTTCGACATCCTCTCCGCCCTCGCCCCACCCGGCGCGACCGGCAACGCGCTCCGCTTCGGGCTGGAGACCGCCGCCTTCGACGCGATGGGCAAGAACGCCGGACGCCCCGTGACCGACCTGCTGGGCGGTGTCATCGACTGGACGCCGATGGTGGGCCTCCTCGATTTCCTCCCGCCGGACGAGGCGGCGGAGCAGGCCCGCGCCGCAGTGGCGGACGGCTACGAGTGCGTGAAGGCTTCGCTCGGTGCGCAGGATGCCGCCACGGACGTCGAGATCGTGCGCGCCATCCGCCAGGCGATCGGCGATGACGTCGCGCTCCGCGCCGACGCGGACGAAGGCTGGACGGCAGAGCGCGCCATCCACACGGTCGAGCGACTCGCTCCCTTCGACCTCGACTTCGTGGAGCAGCCGGTCATCGCGGAGGACATGAGCGGCCTCGCGCGCATCCGCAGTGTTTCACCGGTTCCCATCGCAGCGGACGAGGCCGTCGGCGTGATGAACGACGCGGTCAGAGTAGTGGAAGCTGAGGCGGCGGACGTGCTGGTGGTGAAAGCGGCGCAGGCAGGCGGCATCCGCGCCGCTCAGGCCATCATGGCCTACGCGGCCAGGCACGGTCTGCGCAGCACCGTCTCCGCGTCGCTGGAGACGGGGGTCGGTATCGCGGCGGGGCTGCACCTCGCCACCGTGCTCGGCAAGGCCGCCCCGGCAAGCCTCGGTGGGGGCGCCCGGCTCGAGAACGATCTGCTCACGAAGCCGCTCGTGCCCGTACGCGGGCACATCACCGTGCCACACCTTCCCGGCCTCGGCGTCGAGGTCGACCAGGACGCGGTGGACCACTACGCGACAGAGGTCGCCGGCGTCATCGCGGGATAGGGCACGCCGGGCCCATCATCGCCAACTCCTCTGCTATCATCCTCCACGGCCCGCCGGATCCCCCGGTTGGGCCAGTCTATCGAGAGGGCAGCGATGAAACTCCACGAATACCAGGCCAAGCAGCTGCTGGCCGCATACGGGGTCCCGGTGCCGGAGAACTACGTGGCGTCGTCGGGTGCCGAGGCGGCAGAAGCGGCGGAGCGGCTCGGCGGCACAGGCGTCGTCAAGGCGCAGGTGCACGCGGGCGGCCGGGGCAAGGCAGGCGGCGTCAAGGTTGCGGCCAGCCCCGCGGAAGCCGCGGAGATCGCCGAGTCGCTCATCGGTTCGACGCTCGTGACCTTCCAGACGGGACCCCAGGGCGTTCCCGTCCACCAGGTGCTCGTCGAGCAGACGATGGACATCGAACGCGAGCTGTACCTGAGCATCACGACGGACGGCGGGCGGCGGCGCCCCGTCGTCATCGCGTCTGCTGCGGGCGGCATGGAGATCGAGGAGGTCGCTCAGACCGAGCCCGAGAAAGTGCTCACCGAGCCTATAGACCCGGCCATCGGCTTCCAGCCGTTCCAGGGACGCAGGCTGGCCGCGGGACTCGGCCTTCCTCCTGCGCAGATACGCCCGTTCTCGGCTCTCGTGGACGCGTGCTACCGCGCCTACGTGGAGAAGGACTCCGGGATGATCGAGATTAACCCGCTCGTCCTCACGAGCGATGGGCAGCTGCTCGCGCTCGACGCGAAGATGAACCTCGACGATGACGCGCTCTTCCGTCACAGGGCGGAGGCCGGGCTGCGCGACGCCACTCAGGACGACCCGCTCGAGGTGGAGGCGTCGGAGGCGGGCATCGCCTACGTGAAGCTGGACGGCAACGTCGGCTGCATGGTGAACGGGGCTGGGCTCGCCATGGCCACAATGGACATCGTCAAGTTCGCGGGCGCCGAGCCGGCCAACTTCCTCGACGTGGGCGGCGGAGCGGCGGAGGAGAAGATCAGCCACGCCATCCTCCTCATGCTCTCGGACCCCAACGTCGAGAAGGTGCTGGTCAACATCTTCGGCGGCATCCTCCGCTGCGACATCGCGGCACGGGGCATCGTGGACGCCTACGGCAAGGCGGACCGGCAGCCCACGCTCGTCGTGCGGATGCTCGGTACCAACGTGGACGAAGGCAAACGGATCCTCGCCGAGTCGGGACTGGCGGCGACGATGGTGGACACGCTGGAAGAGGCGGCGGCGGCCATCAAGGGATAACGGAGCAAGCATGAGCATCCTGGTGAATGAGAACACGCGTCTGCTGGTGCAGGGCATCACGGGACGTGAGGGCAGCTTCCACGCGGAGCGCTGCAAGGCGTACGGGACCAACCTCGTGGCGGGAGTCACGCCGGGCAAGGGCGGTGAGACCGTTCTGGACGGCGTCCCCGTGTTCGACAGCGTGCGAGAAGCTGTGGACACCACGGGGGCGAACGTCGCGCTCATCTTCGTACCCCCGCCGTTCGCAGCCGACGCCATCCTGGAGTCGGCGGACGCGGGCATCCCGCTCGTCGTCTGCATCACGGAGGGCGTCCCCGTTCGGGACTCCACCATGGTCATGCGCTACCTGGAGGACAAACCCGTGCGCCTGCTCGGCCCGAACTGCCCCGGCCTTATCACGCCGGGCGCGAAGGCTAAGATCGGCATCATGCCGGGCAACATCCACCTGCCGGGCAAGGTCGGCGTCGTCTCCCGCAGCGGGACGCTGACCTACGAGGGCGTCGACCAGCTCACGAAGCGCGGCATCGGCCAGTCCACCTGCGTCGGCATCGGCGGCGACCCCGTCTCCGGCACCGGCTTCGTGGACGTGCTCGCCATGTTCAACGACGATCCGGAGACCGAGGCCATCGTCATGATCGGCGAGATCGGCGGCACCAAGGAGCAGGAGGCCGCCGCATTCATCAGGGAGAACGTCCGCAAGCCCGTCGCGGCGCTCATCGTTGGCCAGACCGCTCCGCCGGGCCGCCGCATGGGCCACGCGGGCGCGGTCATCACCGGCAAGGCGGCGCTTGCGTCAGAGAAGATGCGTGCGCTGGAGGAGGCCGGCTGTCGCGTCATCCCGACCCCGGCTGACATCGGCGCAACCGTTGCCGACATGCTTGCCTGATAGCCCCACCGGATCAGGGATCACCTGCGGTACCATATGAGGAGTGCAGAGGGGTGAGCCCCTCTGGTGCCGGAGGAAGACGAGAGGCATCGACGTGATTCTTCGGGAATGGCAGGCCGTGAACTGCGGGGCTCTGTTGGGAGAGGAGCGGCGCCGGTATGCTGCACGCCGGCGCGCGAACCGTCCGCACGCGCTCCTGCCGGAGCACCTGCTTGCGCGACTGTGGCGAGCAAAAGAAGGGCGCTCACTGCGCACGGTGGACGGCAGACGCGTGAAGGTGCTGTACGCAGGCCGTCCCGCGCCTGGCCACGGACCTGATTTCCAGGATGCCGTCGTTCGCATGGACGGCGAGCGCGCGGCGGGGAACGTCGAACTGCACCGGCGACCCTCGGACTGGCGCGCACACGGTCACGATGCGGACCCGGCCTACGACGACGTCATGCTGCACGTCGTTGCACAGGCGGATGGTGCGGGGCCTGATGTGCCGACCGCCGAACTCAGCCGGGCTGAACGTGCCGGCACGGCGGAACCGCCGCTGATGGCCCAGCTTGCGCGGGCGTCCTCCGGCGAACTCCGGGAGATGCTTATGCGCTCCGGCATGGCGCGCTTCCGCGAGCGGGTGGAGGCAGCGCGCCGCAGCGCCGAGGAGACCGGAGATGAGCAGGCGTTACACGAAGCCGTCTTCGACGCTCTCGGCTATGCGGAGAACCGCGCGCCATTCCGTTGGCTTGCGCGGGCATCTCCCGAATCGAAACT
Organism: Dehalococcoidia bacterium; assembly: GCA_965206315.1. Classification (GTDB taxonomy): domain Bacteria; phylum Chloroflexota; class Dehalococcoidia; order Lucifugimonadales; family Australimonadaceae; genus Bin16. Next base: position 1,122,031 of record OZ242210.1, on the reverse strand, counting down.
GCAGCAGTTGGCGCAGAGCCTCCCTGTAGACGAGCGCGCAGCAGCCCTGGAACGAGTACTGCTCGATGCCTCGGGACTCGACGACGAACCGCATACTTCTGCGGGAGAGCGTCCTCCTTGGAAGACCGCAGGCGTGCGCCCGGTGAACCATCCGCGAGGCCGCATCCGTGGTGCGGCGGCCTTGCTGGCCCGCGTCTCGGAAGAAGGGTTACTGACTGGGTGCCGACGAGCGGTTGTTGGGGGACACACGGCGCTGGAGCAGGTGTTCGTAGTGGAGAGTCCGGAACGCGCGCTCATCGGCGTTGGCCGGGCGCGGGAGATCGTGGTGAACGCGGTGCTGCCGCTGCTTGCGGCAACGGGCAACCCCCATGCGGAGGACGTGTTCATGCAACACCCCTCTCTATCGGAGAATGCGCTCACGCGAGAGGCCCGGCGGCTCACCGGGGCGCAGGGCATGCGGCTGTCCGCGTGCGAGCAGTTGGGGCTCTTGCGCCTCTATCGGGGCAGCATCGCCGAAGGTTGACCCGGGGCTGGGGCTGTTACGCCGCGTAGACGAGCCGCAGCCAGCGCAGCGCATAGCGTGGCACGAATGGGAGCAGGCGGAACAGGCCTGCCATCGCAAGCGCAGCGACGACTCCGACAACAGCTCCTCCCAGCACGTCGGTGGGGTAGTGCACCCCGGCGTAGACCCGTGCGAACCCCCAGCAGAATGCCAGCGCGTAGAGTGCGCCACCCAGCCGTCGGTGCCTCAGGAAGACGGCTGTGGCCAGCGCGAAGCCGACTGATGCCGTGTTCGAAGGGAACGATGGGTCCGTCGGCGCGTAGAAGAGCAGTGTGAGGTCGTTGTCCAAGAACGGTCGTGGCCGGTCGACGATACCGTTTATGATCGTCGTGATGGCGTTGGCGCCGCCGATCCCTCCTGCGGCAATCATCGTCGTGAGCTGGTTCCGCGGCCGCGTCTCGTGCGTGCCTGTCATCCAGAGGGCGACGAGCAACAGGCTCCCCGCTACCGGAACGAAGTAGTCGCTCACCAGCACGTTCATCAGCCAGTCGAACAGTGCAACGTTTCCCACACCCGCATTCAGGAACCGGACGATAGCCCCGTCCATCAGCGTGAGCCCCCGAACGTTGCCCGTAGACGCGCCGCAAGCGCTCGGGCGAACGTTGTGTGCTCCAGCCACGTGAGCCCTGCGGGCGGCCAGCGCTCTTCAGTGGGGTCCCAGCCGTGGGAAGCGCCCCACCGATGGTTGACGACGGACGACACGCCGAGCTGAACGAGGAGGGATGCCGTTGCTGCCAGCGCGAACCACCGTGCCTGCTCGACGCCGTCCAGGCCGGCTCCCGTATCGGGCAAGTTGCGGTCCTCGCTGATGAAGAACCAGGCGAATGCCCCGATCACGATGAGTGTGGAGCAGACCTTCGTCGCGCCCGGCCACCGCCGCAGGATCACGATCCCCCACAGGCCGTTGCTGACCGCAGCGTACTGCGCCACCCCAAGCGTACCGAGGGCGACCCACAGGGCGTACGCAGCCTCGAAGTCGGACATTCCGGAAAGTTATGCCCCGAGCAATGCCTTGGGTTGCACGGGAGTGCACTCGTGCAGATACGAGGGGTTCTGTCCGCGCACGATGGGGAAGTAGAGCTCCTGGAGGCGCTGTGTCACCGGCCCTACGCCACCGTTGCCGACCGGGCGATGGTCCACCGAGCCGACGCCCTGCACGTGTGCAGCGGTGCCGGAGAGGAATACCTCGTCCGCCGTGTACAACTCGCTGCGGTCCACGAGCCTCTCCTCCACTTTCATCCCCAGTTCGTCCTGTAGCAGCGTTATCACCGTGTCGCGCGTGATGCCCGGGAGCACGTTGCTTTCCAGCGTAGGCGTCGCGACGGTGTTGCCATGTACGAAGAAGATGTTCTCTCCCGTGCCCTCGCACACGTGGCCGTCCATATTCAGCATGATGGCCTCGTCGAATCCTGCGGCGATCGCGTCGGTCTTCGCGAGGATGGAGTTCAGGTAGAGGCCGCTCAGCTTGAAGCGGGGTGGCACCATCGTGTCGTCGATGCGGCGGTATGAAGCAACGCAGCAGCTGATCGCGCCGCTGGCGTCCAGGTAGTTGCCGAACGGCACTGCGAGGCAGAAGAAACCGTCGCCGAGCGATCGGAGGTTGAGGTTCGCCACCATTTCCTGAGACTTGTAGGCCACCGGGCGGATGTACAGGTCTTCCGTGTAACCGGAACGCCTGACCAACCCCGCCGTGACCTCGCAGAGTTCATCCAGGGTGTAGGGCACGTCTATCCAGAGCATCTTGCAGCCGCGCAGGAGCCGCTCGTAATGCTCCCGGAGCTTGTAGATGTACATCGTCTCGTGTTCGGGGTTCCAGTTCCCGCGGATGCCTTCGAACACGGCTGTACCGTAGTGCAGCGCGTGCGTCATGATGCCGACCTTTGCCTCCTCCAGAGGCACGTAGTCGCCGTTCATGAACGCAGTGGGGGTCGCCATGGGATCCGCCTGACTTTCTGTGGGTATAAGGCCCGGAGCAATAGTGCTCAGAAACGAACGCGATTATAGGAATCCGCCTCTGAGAGTGTCAATCGCAGCCGGTCGAAGCCCACCAGCGCTCGCCGTCGCTCGCGAAGCTGATGCAGCCGTCGTCGGCGGTGGTGAACAGGCGCTCCCGCCCGACCACGTCAGCCAGCCGCTCCATCACTCCTGCCGAAGGGTGGCCGAAACGGTTCTCAGCCCCTACCGGGACCGCGGCGGCGGCAGGACCGACGGCGGCCAGGAGCTCCAGGGACGTGGAGGTCGCGCTGCCGTGATGGCCCACCTTCAACACGTCCGCCGAGAGGTCGACGCCCGCGTCGAGGAGCGCGTACTCGGCCTCCGTGAACAGATCGGCCATCAGCAACGCCGATGCCTCGCCGTACGTCAGGCGCAGCACGATGCTGTTGTTGTTCAGGTCCGAAGAGGTGCCGGAATACGGCGGCAACGGGGGGTTCAGCACTTCCAGGGCGACGTACTCCCCCAGTGCCAGCGACATGCCGCGAATACCCTCTTGCACGTCCACGCCCAGAGCATCGAGTTCGGTGCGCCAGAAGACGTCCTCGCCGGCAAGTGGCGGCGCGGCGAGAAGCAACTCGAACCGCCCCTCGCGGGCCAGCCCCAGCAACCCGGTTGAATGGTCGGCGTGCCCGTGGGTCATCACGCCCACGTCCATCCGCAGTCCTTCCAGCGGGAGGAGCGTATCAACGAGATTGCCGGTCTGTCGCGGGTCGGGGCCTCCGTCCACCAGCGCGGTTGCTCCGTCCGGCGTCACGATGAGCAGGGCGTCGCCCTGCCCCACGTCGAGCACGTGGAGGTGGAGAAGGTCACTGTCGGGAGCCAATGCGGCGATCCAGACAGCTCCCATGAGGACGCCTGCGATGCCCAGCACTGCAAGGCGCTCGGCGGAGTGGGACGGTCCTTCCCAGGCGGTCCGGATAGCCTCGGACACAGCGGGTAGCCATCTCCGGCGGCTTACGACGGCCCCTGCGCACGCTATCAGCGCGTATGCGGCCCATACCCAGGCCGCGCTCATCCCGTCTATCGTGAGGAGTGCGCCCGGAACTGCTGCGAAGAGCCCGGCCAGTTCGGTGAGCGCTGTTCCTGCCAACCACGTCACGACTCCCAGCGCCTCTCCCAGCGGAGCGACTGCGAGTCCAGCGGCTGCCGTGAGCGCGGAGGCGATGAGGAAGGCGGGCATCACCAGCATCGCCACGAGAGTCGCGGGTGCGCCGAGTAGCGGCACCTCGCCGAAATTGAAAGCCACCACCGGCAGCGACCCCACGAACGCGCCCAGGGAAACCGTGAAGCTTGCCGTTGCCGCTCCCAGCGCCTGCCCTGCCGTTTCCGGCAGCCGGCCGCGCAGCGCGGATGTCCGCTCCAGTACCCAGGCGCTCCCCGCCAGTCCCAACAGCAGGACACCGGACATCGCTGTGAAGCTCAACTGGAACGAGCGGTCCCAGAGCGAGAGTGGTTCTACGAGGAGCACGAGGAAAGCCGATAGTCCGAGCGCGTTGACTGCCGCGGGCATCCGTCCCACCGCCAGCGCAAGCAGAAACGCCGAACCCATCATGCCGGCTCGCACTGCAGACGGTGGGGCGCCTGTGAGCAGGATGTACCCCCACAGCAGCACCAGGGGAGCGATGAGGTACAGGCCGTACCGGCGTCCCAGCAGCGCTCGTGAGACGAGCAGCGAGAGTCCCAGCACCAGCCCGGCGTGCAGCCCCGACACGGCAAGCAGGTGGGCGAGCCCGGCCTTCCGGAAGTCAGCGTAGGTCTCCGGCGGTATCCCTGCCCGTAGCCCCAGAAGGACCGCCGATGCCACCGGTGCGACCGGTTCCGGCACGGAGCGTTGGAGGACATCCTCCAACCGCGACCGGGTGCGGTGCAGCAGAGCAGCTCCGCCGCCCTGTCCGGGCGTTACGGAGACAACTTCCGCTCTCGACGCCACGGTACGGATGCCCCGGACCGCGAGGTGCTCCCGGTAATCGAACGGGCCGATGTTGCGCGGGGCGTCGAGGAACCCCTGAACAACGATCTCGTCACCATGCTGGAGGTACGGGTGTCGGCGCTCTGCCACCGCAGGCGGCTCCGGGTCGGCCCAGACCAGCGCCTTACCGGAAACGGGGATCCAGTCGTCTGCTTCGGGTATCTGCGTGTTTTCGATGTTCAGCCGCAGTGAACCGCCCGCCAGCTCCGGTGCACCGGTCACTTCCGCCCGCAGCGTGGTCTCTGTTCCGTGCAGCGCGGTGAGGCCGTCGGGGGCTGTCAGGTCGGGCAGGGGTCGCGCAAGACCGAGCAGACCCCCCGCCAGGAAGAGGAGAGCCATCCCGATGCGCAGCCCCGCGAGCCGCAGCCGCAGTCCGCCTGCTCCAAGCGCAACCGCGGCAAGCAGCGCTCCCCAGAGAGGGACGCTCACAACTGACTGAGCGAACAGTCCCAGCGCGTACCCGAGCCCCAGCCATGCGAGCGGCATTGCCTACCCGCGCTCCCCGCCCTGGCGGGTGGCGGCGGACATCTGCCGCTCTACCAGCCGGATGCGCGCACTGAGACGCCGGGGCGAACCCATCGCGAATGCCGTCGGGATCATCAGCGCGCCGATGAACGCCAGCACCCAGATGGACGCACGGTAGTCGCCCGTTACGTCGAATACCCAGGCCATGAAGATCGGTCCCACGACGCCTGCTGCGACCGATCCCCCCTGCAGTATCCCCACGATCGAGCCGAGGGAGCGCCCGCCGAACATCATGCTTCCGAGCGTCCCCCGCGTGGGAATGACGCTGCCGAACCCGATGCCGAACAATGCGACGAACGGCATCGCCAGCAGGATGGAGGTTACCGTCACGAACTGCAGGTAGAGCATCGACGCCGTCAGCATGCCGGCCACAATCGCCAGCACGAGGCGGTAGTCCGCCTTGTCCAGCATGTAGCCTGCCCCCAGGCGCCCGATACCGCTGAGGAGGAAGACGAGCGTAAAGGTCACCGCCGCTTCGCCTTTCGTGAGCCCCGTATCTTCCACGAAGTAGAAGATCTGGTGCACCTGGAACGCGGAGTTCACCATGAACATGCCGGAGAGGTAGCCCATGAACAGCCAGAACTCCCTGGTGCGCATCGCCCTGCGGGCGGTCATGCCCCTGAGCGGCGCGGGCGTTCTTACGGCTGCGCCCTGCGCGTCGCGCTCGGGCGGGTCGCCGTCGGGGCGCAGGCCGTAAGGCTCCGGTCGTTCGCGGGCGATGAGACTGATGAGCATGAGGAACACGAGGACGATGACGCCGTAGGCGATGATGATGGTCCGCCAGCCGAACGTCTCCTCCAGCGAGGTGTTGAGGATGACGAACGGCGATCCGAAGATGGGGCCCATCACCGCCCACCCTGTCGCGGTGCCCAGCTTGCGCCGGAACCAGCGTGCGATGAGCACCGGCCATGTCACCGCGTGGCTCATCCCCGACGTGCCGATGGAGATGACGAAGATGGCGAGGAAGAACGTGGCGACCCCGTTGATCAGCCCGAGGCCGACCAGGCCGAGCCCGGTGATCAGGGCGCTCCAGAAAAGGAGCGTACGAGCCTTCACCTTATCCATAAGGATGCCGACGAGCGGGCTCGTGATACCGGACTCCATCTGCCGCATCGACATCGCCGCGCCGACCACGGAGCGGGACCAGCCGAAGTGCCCCTCGATGGAGACGGCGAAGGCGCTCATCCCTTGGAAGTAGGCCGCTGAGAGGACGGTGTTCGTGAGGATGCTTCCGGCAACGAGGTACCAGCCGTAGAATATGCGCGGTTGGCGCGTTGTGCCGGAGGCCGGGGTCTGGGGTTCCAAGGGATGTCTCCACACGGTCCTGTGCAGGCCGCTATCGCCGCATGGTAGCCGTGCGCGGCCCTGAGGGAAACCGCGCCGCGCTTTGACAGCGGGCGCTGCGGCCTTCTATCGTGAACGCTCCACCCCACCTTCGGAGGCTGCTCGATGGCGACCCTCGACGACCTTGACGGACTGCTGGCCCAGAACAACGTGGTCGTGTTCACGACGTTCCGGCGCGACGGGATGCCGCAGCAGAGCCTCGTCACCGTCGGCAAGATGGACGGCGGGCTCGCCTTCACGACGCGCTCGCGCAATGCGAAGGCGTACAACCTGGCGCGGGACCCGCGCTGCGCGATCATGCTCGTCAGGCCGAACATGCGCGGGTTCGCCGTGCTCGACGGCAGCGCCGAGGTGCAGGGCCCCCACAACACGGACGCGGAGGCGCTCCGTCTCCAGCTGCGGGAGGTCTACCGCGTCGCCGCCGGGAAGGAGCACCCCGACTGGGATGAGTACGACCGCGTGATGCTGGAGGAGGGGCGAGTCACCGTATTGCTGCGGCCGGACCGCATCTTCGCGAGGAACGCCTAGGGTTCTGTCTCGTCCCCGGACTCCTCCTCCTCGAAGTTGACCTCCTCCAGGGTCAACTCGAACGTGAAGCGCACCGCCGCGCGCACGACCTCGACGCTGATGGTGTCCCCGACGCGGTAGTCGGTGAGGAGCATCAGCACCAGCTGGCTCGTGCCGGTGATGGGGACGCCGTCCACCTGCACGATGACGTCGTTCACCTCGATCCCTGCGCGCTGGGCGGGACTGTCGTCGGCGACGGAGATCACGAGCGCGCCTTCGTCGACGGTCAGGTCGCGCTCCGTGACTGCGGTCGGGGTGACGTCCTGCACCGTGATGCCCATGCGCGGACGCACCACGCGTCCGAACTCGATGAGGTGCTGGGAGACGGGGATGGCGGTGTCGGCGCTGATGGCGAAGCCCATCCCGTCGATGGAGACGCCGCCGCTCAGCGATTCGCGGATGACGCGGGTGTTGATACCGACGACTTCGCCGTTCAGGTTGAGGAGGGGCCCGCCGCTGTTGCCGGGATTGATGACCGCGTCCGTCTGGAGCAGGTTGTCCAGCCGCTCGTCGCCGGTCCCGAGCGACCGCCCCTTGGCGCTCAGCACGCCGACGGTGACGGAGCCCTGGAATCCGAGCGGGCTGCCGATCGCCACCAGCCACTCGCCGATTCGGAGCCTGTCCACGTCGCCGAGGCGCAGGATGACCAGGTCCTCCACCTCCTCCGGGTCCACCTTGAGCACCGCGAGGTCGGTCTGCCTGTCCGTGCCGATGATCTCAGCGGGCAGCCGCTGGCGGTTGGAGAGCACTACCTCCACCTCGGTCGCGCCTTCGATGACGTGGTCGTTGGTCAGCAGGTAGCCGTCCTCATGGAAGAAGACGCCGGAGCCCTGGGCGACGCCCGGCGTCGTCTGGCCGAAGACGTTGGTCTCCTCCACCGTAGCGAGCACCTGCACGACGGCGGGCATGGTCCGCTCCACGGTGTCGGCGATGAAGAACGCCGCAGTGAGCAGGTCCGCCTGCCGCTGGACCGGATCGACGGTGGGGGTTGGGAGCGGACGGAAGGGGTCGGGGGTGGCGGTGGGAGGCGGACCCTCCGAGGTCGGCGTGGGCGTAGGCGCGGCGGTGCTGGTGCACGCGGCGAATACGCCGGTGGTGAGCGCCAAGAGGAGCAGCATGGTCATTTTGCGCAACCGGGGCCTCCGCAGGAGTGGCATAGGAGCAATCGGTTCGAGTACATCCCTTCGCTTAACATGATACGGGGTGCGGCGCCGGACGGATTCACCGGGGGCCTGTGGCCGCTTACCCCGTGGTGAGCCGCTGCACGGCCTCTTCCTGCGCCACGGAGAGTTCGCGGATGCCGCCCGCCGCGAGGTCGAGCATCTCGTCGAGCGTTGAGCGGGAGAAGGGGTGCTCCTCGCCGGTGCCCTGCACCTCCACGAACTCGCCGCCGCTCGTCATCACGACGTTCAGGTCGACGGCTGCGCGGGAGTCCTCCTCGTAGCAGAGGTCGAGCATCGTCTCGCCACCGACGAGACCGACGCTCGTGGCCGCGACGCTGCCGGAGAGCGGCACGCGGAGCATCACGCCGTGCCGCACGAGGCCGAGCAGCGCCTGGTAGAGCGCGACGTACGCGCCGGTGATGGCTGCGGTGCGTGTGCCGCCGTCGGCCTGCAGCACGTCGCAGTCGACGGTGATGGTGCGCTCGCCGAGCCTCTCGAGCTGGGTGACGGAGCGGAGGGAGCGGCCGATGAGGCGCTGTATCTCGTGCGTACGCCCGCTGCCGGAGGAGCGCTCGCGTGAGGTGCGGGTGAGCGTGGAGCGCGGGAGCATCCCGTACTCGGCTGTCACCCAGCCCTTGCCTTGGCCGCGCAGGAAGAAGGGGGCCTTCTCCTCGATGGATGCCGAGCAGACGACGCGCGTCAGGCCGGTCTCCACGAGCACGGAGCCTTCCGCGAACTCCTGGAACCCGGTGGTGATGTTGGTGGGGCGCAGCTCGTCGTTGCGCCTGCCGTCGATGCGGGGCACGGGTCCTCCTTACGCCTACGTGCCCAGCCGGACGGGGTCGGCTTCCTGCTGGAGGGTGCGGATGATGGACATGGCGGTGAGCCGCCCGGTCTTCGGGTTCTCGCCGGGGATGTTCTCGAGGTGCAGGCGCATCAGGCCGAACTCGCCCTCGACTTCGATGTCGTGGCAGTTCCGCTGGAGTCCGGGCGTCGCGACCATCTTCACGGTCGTGCGGTCAGGGCCGATGCCGGCGAAGCTGACGGCTGCCGAGACGTTGAGGTTCGCGGGGAAGCCGATGCAGGCCTCCCGGGCCGAGCCCTCGAAGATGACCTCCTCCTCTTCCATCGCCCAGAGGTCGATGCCGTTCTTGACGACGTGGGGAGCGCCGTCCAGCGCCGCAGGGCCCTTGCGGGACTCCATGACGACGCGGTCGATGTGGCCCACGGAGGCGGACTTGATGCCGTCCAACCCGATGATGGCGCCTGACGGCATGAGCAGACGGCAGCCCGTCTCCCGCGCCTTGTCGAGCAGTTCCGGGTGGGCGATGAGCGCGCCGACGCTGATGACCATCGCGCCCTTGCCCGCGGCGAACGCGGCCTCGACGAGACCGGGCACGATGGGCGCGCCCGCGGCCTCGACGAGCAGGTCGGCCTGCTCGATGAGTTCACCCGTGCTCATGTACGGCGGCGGCGTGCGGAGCGTGCCGAGGAATTCGCGGGCGCTGGCCTCGGTGCGGCTCGCGACGCCCGCGACCTCCATGCCGCCGAGCGTGCCGTCGTCAGCGGCGCGCAGGATGGCCCTGCCTATCGCGCCGCATCCGACGATGCCGATGGTAGGGGCGGTCATGGCTACTTCTCGTTGCCTTCTTCCAGCCAGGCGATGTAGTCGGCCATGGCGGACTCGGGCGTAAAGGCGTTCTCGAAACCGAGCTCCTCACGGGCGCGGCTCATGTCCAGGTAGTTGCTCTCCTTGTAGCCGGGGCCCCTGCCGTCCTGCAGGGGGAGGTTGGCTTCCGGTTTGACGGCCTTGACCGCGTCCACGAGGCGCTGGTTGGAGGTGGCGATACCGGAGCTGACGTTGTAGATGCGGTTCGGCAGGTCCTCCGTGAGCTGGACGCGCCTGATGCCCTGTGCGCAGTCCTTGACGTAGCAGACGTCGCCGGTGTCCTCGGCGAACGGCACGCCGCCGCGCGAGTAGTCCGGCTCCGTGCCGTTGACGGCGGCGTGGGCGAGCCTGCTGGGGAGGTTCATCATGGAGTGATAGAGCGGCCCCCAGATGCCGCCGATGCGCATGGAGACGACGTCCAGGCCGGTGCGGCCGGCGTAGTGGAAAGCGAGGATCTCCCACGACTTCTTGAACGTCTCGGTGGGGTTGGCGGACTCCACGGGGAGCCTGTCGGTCTCGCGGTAAGGGCCGCCGGGGAGGCTGTGGTAGACGGCGATGGAGCTGGCGAGGGAGAGGCGTTTCACCTCCGCGTTGCGGGCCGCCTCCAGCACGCCGATGAGGCCGTTCATGTTGACGCGGTAGTCGTCGTAGGGGCCGAGGGCCATGACGCCGGGGACGGCGAGGTGGACGATGTGCTCCGTCTTGTGCTTCTTCGCCAACTCCTCGATGACGCCCGGCTCCGAAGCATCCGCCTTCTCGACGATGACGCGCTTGCCGTACTCGTCCTTGATGAACGACGGCTCGCGCCACGTCTGGTAGTACGTGATGACGACGTCTTCGCCCGCGTCGACGAACGCCCTGGCCGTGTGCAGGCCGATGAAACCCATTCCGCCTGTGATGAGGACTGTCACCGTCCACCTCCGCTGGTTACAAGTGCTGTGGGCGCGCGCCGCGCCGCAGTCGACAAGGGTACCCCATCGCGCCCGGATGCGCGAGCGGCCGCCCTGCGGGCGGCTGCCGAACAAGGATGTCAACGGGCGGCGTCATGAGATTCTTAATCCCAGTCTCCAGGAGTAAACGGGGATGCCTTTTTGACATTCTTAATCCGTCCGTGACAGGCGTTTTCATGGCCGTGGCCTGCTTCCCGCGATTAAGACAATAACAATCTCATGCGTTTTCGTTTTTCTGCGCCGCGCGATGGGTCCTAGCAGGCAGGGTCGTGCGAGGGCGACAGTCATGGGACCAGCGTAGCGGACGCGGGGCCGACCGCGTAAGGGGCGGATGTCAGTGGATCAATAGCGATGGACAGGATGTGCAGGATAGGGGTCAGCCAATCTCTGATACGATTCGCCATCCTTGATCGGAGTCATTGTCCGTGCTCAAACGAGAGACGTTCATCCTTGTCGGGGTTTCTCTGGCCCTATTCGCCGCGATGGGCTGCGAGAACGGCCCTACGCCCACGCCTACCCCGGTGAACGTGTACGAGCCGCTGCCGCCTGGCGCAAGCCTCGCAACCCTCACTCCCCGCCCAACAGCAACACCCACTGCCACTCCCCGCCCTACGGCGACGCCCAGGCCGACCGCGACTCCCAGGCCAACGCGGACGCCGGTGCCGACCGCGACTCCCATTCCTACGGCTACGCCGACTCCAACACCCACTCCGACGCCGATTCCGCCGCGGTATCAGGTGTTCTTCGACGACGTTGAACTGTTGAGCGGCGACGATACATGGGAGAGGCTGAGATACCACGAGCGGCGCGCTCACGAGGAGCGCCCGCAGGTGCCCAGTCGCTCCGGCGTGAGCCACCGCATCAGGTATATGTTTGCACCTCCTGAGCGAGGCGAGCACCCGGTGCCACAGTCCGAGATAGAGAAGCACTGGCCAGGGGTATGCCGCGACCTGAACCTCATCTACATGGACACACTGGCCAGGGCTGAGAACCCTCCGCCCTATGCCGACAGGCAGACTATCCTGTTCTATGGAGAAGAGCGGTTTGCGTGGGGCTACCACGCAGGCCACCTGCGCCAGTATCTCCTGAGCGAGTGCGCAGAGTACGTACCGTATGAGCCGTACCCAGAGGCGCCGGACCTCGACTGCGCAAACTACGACTATCAGGAAGACGCTAAGGAAGACCGCTGGAGATACTGGTACGCCGATGACGTTGGCGACATCATCGACTACTTGCAGACGAGCTTTGGGCCGCTGGAAGTCTACTGTGGGTATCTACCGGAGCGCAGCTAAGGAAGGCAATCAGTGATAACGCGACAACCGGACAAGGGCTTCTCCAAGAATCCTCGCTTCTCGGTCTTCATCGACGGAGTCCACGTAGCAGAGGTTGTGGGGAGTCGCGTGAACCTGAGGAACGGGGATAAGCGCGTGAAACCCTGGGACAGGAAAATCGGCCATCTGACCCCAGGCCATCGTGGACGCGCGTACACCGTTACTGCTCTTGCCGACGTCGCCAAAGCATGGGAGGGGCTGAGTTGGTACACGGCTAATATGGCGTGGGAGGCCATCAAGGAGATGTACGAGGGGAGGCCCATTTGCGGGGAGGATCTAGCCCCGCCTGCATTCCCGTAACACTGCCAAGGGACGAGGGAAGCCACCCGAGAGATTTCTCGACTCCGCTGCGCTCCGCTCGAAATGACATCCCACTTCCACTCCACCGGTTCACCCCCATCCTAACCTTCCCCCATCAAGGGGGAAGGGACCAGGCGAGGTTCCTGCCTACGCAGGAACGACGGATGCGCCCCACTACCCACCGCCGCAGGGCCCTCGCCCTTACCCTCTCCCTCAGGAGAGGGGATCTATGAGCGGCAGCGCTTAAAAGTCTTCGCCGGAGTCGAGCCAGGCGATGTAGTTCGCGATGGCGGCGGGGATGGTCCAGGCGGGGCGCCAGCCGGTCTCGGCGGTGATGCGCTCGTTATCGAGGCAGGCGTTGGGGCGGTAGCGGGCGCTGCGGCCCTCCTGCAGGGTTGCGTCGAAGCCAGGCTTCGCGGCACGGACAGCGTCGAGGAGGTCGGCGGCGGTGACGGTCTCGGCGCGTCCGATGTTGTAGACGGTGTGCGCGAGCGACGGGGCGAGCTGCAGCGAGCGTATCGCCTGGGCAACGTCTGGTGCGTAGGTGATGTCGAACGTGTCCCCGGCGAACGGGACGCCGCCGAAACGCTCGGAGAAGTCCGGCTCGTGGCCCCGGGAAGCGGCGTGGCAGAGGCGGCTCGGCAGGTTCAGCATCGAGCGGTAGGTGGGGCCGAAGACGCCGCTGATGCGCATGGAGACGACCTCCATGTCCGAGGTGGCGGCGTAGTTGTTTGCGTAGTTGTGGACGAGCACCTCCCACGCCTTCTTGAAGGCGCCGGGCTGCACGCGGCCCGTGAGCAGGACAGGGGTCTCCTCGTGGAACGGCCCTTCCGGCAGTTCGGCGAACATCGCGCCGTTGGACCCCCAGCAGATGCGCTTCACGCCCGCGGCACGTGCACCGTCGAACAGGTGGGAGAGTTTGTCCATGTTGACGCGGACGTCCTCGCCGGGGTCGGCGGAGGCGCGCCGGTGGAGCGCGAGGTGGACGATGCCGTCCGCGCCGTGCTTCCGGGCGACCGCCTCGATCGCGCCGGGCTCATCGAGGTCGCACCGCTCGATCGTGACGCCGTTGCCGACGTGCGACTCGAGGAAACTCGGCACGCGGGTGCTCTCGTACGACGTGGCGACGACCCGCTCTCCGGCCTCGGCGAACGCCCGCACGGTGTGCGAGCCGATGAAGCCGAGGCCGCCGGTGACGATGGTGGTCATTGGTCAGCTCCTCTCCACCCGTGCGACGCCCACGGTGAGCGTTGCGCCGTCTATCTCGTGCTCCTCGGTGTAGGCGCCGGACGGCGGCTCGGCGGCGTGGAGGGCGTCGCTCAGCGTTTCTTGTCGGATGTAGGTCTCCTGCGCGACGAGGGAATCGGGAAGGGTCAGGGGCGAGGTTCCCGCCTTCGCGGGAATGACGGAAGGAGGGGCGGGAATGACGTAAATGATGATGCGGTCCTCGATCTCGAAGCCGGCGGCCTTGCGCATGTTCTGGACGCGGTGCACGAACTCGCGGGCCGTTCCTTCGGCTTCCAGCTCCGGCGTAAGGGTCGTGTCGATGCCGACGAGCAGCGGGCCCTCGGACGCGGCGGCGATGCCGGGCTTGTCTTCCACCTCGATGAGGAAGTCGCCCGGTTCGAAGGTGAAGCCGCCAAGCTCGATGCTGCCGTATCCGCCGGAGCGGAGGGCGGCGGCGACCGCGGCAGCGTCGGCCTCGGCGATGGCCTGCCGTGCAGCGCCCATGCTCGCGCCGAGTTTCGGGCCGAGCGCAGGCAGGTTGGGCTTGAGCGAGAAATCTGCCAGGGACTCAGGCTCAGCGACCTCCATCGCCTTGACGTTCAGTTCGTCGAGCACCTGCGATTCGATGAGCGGCAGCAGCTCCTCGTCCCCGGCGCGAGGGCTGACGAGCACGCGCGCAAGGGGCTGGCGCACCTTGACGCCGCTCCTGCTGCGCGCGTTGCGGCCGAGGCTGGAGATGCGCATAGCGAGCCGCACCGCGCGGTCGAGGCGCTCGTCAGTGAGAGCGGGGTCGGTGTCCGGGTACGTTTCGAGGTGCACGCTGTCCTCTGCGTCGGCGGGGGCGAGGTTGCCGAACATGGCGTCGGCGACGAACGGGGTCATCGGCGCGGTGAGCTTCGTGAGCGTGTGGAGGCAGGAGTAGAGCGTGACGTAGGCCCAGGTCTTGTCATCGTCGTTCTCGGCCTTCCAGAAGCGCCGCCGGCTGCGGCGTACGTACCAGTTGGAGAGGAGGTTCACGAAGTCCTGGATGCGTCGTCCCGCGCCGGTGGGGTTGAGCGTGTCGAGGTCGTCCGCGACCTTCGCGACGAGGCCGTTCAGTTCCGAGACGATCCAGCGGTCGAGCTCGTTGGGCGGGGGCGCCGCGAGCGTCGGCTCGCCTACACGGCCGTCCTTCCAGTACTCGGCGTGGGCGTCGGGGTCGAAGCCGTCGATATTGGCGTAGGTGACGTAGAAGCTGTAGGTGTTCCAGAGCGTGAGCAGGAACTGGCGGAGCGTCTCCTTGACGAGGTCCGGCGAGAAGCGGCGCGCGTCGCCCGCGGGCGCGGCGGTGAAGAGGTACCAGCGCAGTGCGTCCGCGCCGTGCTCGTTCATCACGGCCCAGGGGTCGACGACGTTGCCCTTCGACTTGGACATCTTCTCGCCCTTGCCGTCCAGGATGAGGCCGAGGACGAGGCAGCTCTCGTAGGAGGGCTTGCCGGTGATGAGGGTGGAGAGGGCGAGCAGGCTGTAGAACCAGCCGCGTGTCTGGTCGACTGCCTCGGTGATGTAGTTGGCGGGGAAGAGCGGGCTCGCGATGAGGTCGTCAACGCTGTTGAGGGTCACCTCCTCGCCGTGCGGCCCGGGCACGGTGACGGGATACTCCCATTGCGCGAACGGCATCGCGCCGGAGTCGTACCAGGCGTCGGCGACCTCGATGACGCGCCGCATCGTGCCGCCGCAGCCGGGCTCGGGGCATCGCAGCTCGACGCGGTCGACGTAGGGGCGGTGCAGGTCGAGGCCGTCGAGCAGGCCGCGCGTCTCGTCCGTCACGCGCTCGGCGAGGTCGGCGGTCGAGCCTACGCAGACGACGTGCCGGGGGTCTCTGGCGCAGCGCCAGATGGGGATGGGGGTGCCCCAGTAGCGCTCGCGCGAGACGGACCAGTCGACGTTGTTGCGGAGCCACTCGCCGAAGCGTCCCTCCTTGATGTGCTCCGGCACCCACTCGATGCTCCGGTTGCCCGCGAGCATCTCGTCCTTCATGGCGGTCGTGCGGATGTACCAGGACGTCTTGGCGTAGTAGAGGAGGGGCGTGTTGCAGCGCCAGCAGAAGGGGTAGGTGTGCTTGTAGGGCGAGGCGTCGCGGAAGAGCAGGCCGCGCTCGTCGAGGTCGCGGATGAGCTGCTTGTCGGCGTCCTTCACGAACGTACCGCCGCCGGGGAAGTCGTCCGCGAGCACGCCGTGGACGTCCACGGTGTGGACGGTCTCGATGTCGTGCGCCCTGCCGAGTTCCGCGTCTTCCGCGCCGTAGGCGACGGCGCTGTGCACGATGCCGGTGCCGTCCGCGGTCGATACGAAGTCGGCGGGGAGCACGCGGTGGGCGTGGCCGTGCCGCGCGAGGAAATCGCCGTAGGGAGCGTCGTACTCGATGCCGACGAGGTCCGCGCCGGTGCAGCGCGCGACCTCGCGCCAGCCGTCGCCGAGGACGGACTCAGCAAGCGCTTCGGCGACGATGGCGCGTTCGCCGTCCTCGTTCTCCGACAGGACGTAAGAGACGTCCGGGCCGACGGCGAGCGCGCAGTTCGCGGTGAGCGTCCAGGGCGTCGTCGTCCATGCGATGAAGGCGGGGCGGGGCGCGGTCCAGCGTCCGTTGTCGTAGCCGAGGGCGGCGAGGGTCCCGGACGACGTGGACTGCGACTCGCTCGCAGGGAAGCGGATGTAGATGCTGGGGTCGGGCGTGTCCTCCTGGTAGCCGAGGGCGACCTCGTGGGAGCTGAGGCTCGTGACGCAGCGCGGGCAGTGGGGCGTGACCTTGTAGCCCTCGTAGACGAGGCCCTTGTCCCAGAGGCGCTTGAACACCCACCACGCCGACTCGATGTAGGAGTTGCGGTAGGTGACGTAGGCGTTCTCCATGTCCAGCCAGACGCCGGCGCGGTCGGTCATGGCCTCCCACTCGCCGACGTAGCGGAAGACGCTCTCGCGGCAGCGGCGGTTGAACTCCTCGATGCCGAACTCCTCGATCTCCTGCTTGCTGGAGATGCCGAGCTCCTTCTCGATCTCCAACTCGACTGGCAGGCCGTGCGTGTCCCACCCGCCCCGGCGCAGGGGACGAAAGCCGCGCATCGTCTTGTAGCGGAGGATGACGTCCTTGAACGAGCGCGAGAGGACGTGGTGGATGCCGGGGCTGCCGTTCGCCGTCGGCGGCCCCTCGTAGAAGACGAACAACGGGGCATCCGCGCGTATGCGGTCGACCCGGTGCGTCAGGTCGGCCTCTCTCCACGCTTCCAGGACCGAGGTCTCCAGCTGTGGGAAGTCCACCTTGCTCGAGACGGGTTCGTACCGTTTCTTCGCGTTGCCTGTCATACTCCTCCGATCGAAAAGAAAACGCCCGACCGCTCACCGGCGGACGGACGTTGCCGTGGTACCACCACCATTCCCATACGCTTCAGCGCACAGGCACTTCGTAACCTCGCGCCGCGCACGCATGCGGGCGAAGGCCTGCCGCTGTAACGGGCGGACTGCCCGTCCGCGCCTACTGGCCCCATGACGGGCTTTCGGGCGGCGGCTCAGGAGGGATCTTCGGCGGGTCGCGCGCACCGGCTCGCACCGTACCCGGCTCGCTCTCCGCGCGGTGGCCTGCGTACTCGTCTCCGTCGCAGCCTGTCGTCCGATGGTAGCGGGAGAGGCGCGCAGGCGTCAAACGGGCGCGCCTCGCAGCTGCCCGCTGCAACGTCGTTGCGTTGACGCTCCCTCAGAGCATCCGTAGAATCGCAGAAGCGTCGCCACCGCTTCTGCTGCGGGAACGGCTGCAAGGAGAGGGGTCCAGCCTTGGATATCGGTAATGCGCTCACGCGCTATCTGTCGGAACGTGCTCACAAACTCGACTCTTATGCGCACCAGGAACTTCATCGCTTCGCGTCGCACATCGGACGCGAAAAGCTGATTGAGCAGGTCAGAGCCCCTCACGTAGCAGGCTACGCGGAGACAGAAGTCTCGAAGGGAGGCGACGTCAAGGGACGCCTGGACCCGGTGAAAGGGTTCCTGACGTACCTCAGCAAGAAGGGTCTTCACACGGAGAACCTCTCCACGCACGTCAAGATCCCGAGGCCGAGCACGAGAGGAGGCGCAGTCTCCTCGCAGACCGAGTCCCAGGCCGTGGAGATGACGCAGAGCGGGCTCGAAGCACGGAAGAACGAGCTCGCGGAGCTGAAGGGCCGGCGCCCGGAGATCGTGCAGGCGATCAGGACCGCCGCCGCGGACAAGGACTTCCGCGAGAACGCGCCGCTCGACGCCGCCCGCGAGGAGCAGGGCAAACTCGAGGCCCGCATCCGCACCCTCGAAGAGGAGATACGCCGCGCCAGGGTCGTGGACCACGTGGACGGGGTCGGCGTTGACGCGACTGACACGTCGAACGGAACGGATGCTCCGGCTGCAGACAGGCGGTCGGTGGCGCGTGTGGGAGCGAAGGTCAGCCTGTGCGATATGGAGACGGGCCGGGACGTCACCTACACCATAGTGGACACGATCGAAGCGGACCCTGCAGCGTCCAAAATATCCGTCTCGTCTCCCGTCGGAGCTGCCGTCGCGGGCAAGGCCGAGGGAGACGAAGTGAGCGTTCAGACCCCCAAGGGCCCCCGGCGTTACCTCGTGAACAAGGTCGAATTCCAGGTCGCGCGCTGATCGGTTCCGTACGCAAGCGCGTTCGCAGGCTCCTCTGGGGAGCCGTCTACCGGCGTGCTGTCAGACCGCTGCTCTTCATGCTCCCTCCCGAAACCGCCATCAACGTGAGCACGCGCGCGCTGGGCGTGCGTCCTGCATGGCGCACGCTCGGGCCGTCGACCGGCGAGGTGAGCCTGCCTGCCTCGGTTGGCGGCATCGCGCTGCGCAACCCGGTGGGGCTTGCCGCCGGGCTCGACAAGCACTGCGCCAACCTCGCCAGCCTCGCCGCGCTCGGCTTCGGTTACGTGGTCGGCGGCACGGTGACGGCGCAGGCGCGCCCCGGCAACGCGAAGCCGCGCGTCCTGCGGCTTACGGAGCAGGAGTCCGTGATCAACGCGCTGGGGTTCCCCGGCGACGGGCTGTATGCCGCGGTCGTCCGGCTCGAACGGTTGCGGCGGATGCCTGCGCGCGTGCTGGTCAGCGTCGCCGCGCTCGATGAACAGGAAACGGGGGAGTGCGTCGCGCGCCTGCAGCCGCTCGTGGACGGTGTCGAGGTGAACATCAGCTCGCCCAACACGGCGGGGCTGCGCCGCTTCCACGAACCCGAGGCGCTGCGCGGCCTGCTGGGCGTGCTGGACACCGTCCGGCTGAAGCCGCTCTTCGTGAAGATCCCGCCGTGGACGAACGACGAGGAGCGGGAGCAGATACTCGCGCTCGTGCGCGTCTGCCGCGAGTCGGGCGTCGACGCGATCACGGCGGCGAACACGGTCCCGGTGGAGGATGAGCGTCTTGCCACCGGACGCGGCGGGCTGAGCGGGCGTGCGATACTGGAGAACATGCTGGCGATGCTGCCCGACATACGCGCCGAACTGGGAAGCGGGGTGGGACTGAACGCCTGCGGCGGCATCGCCTCCGCGGACGACGCTCGCGCTGCGCTGGAGGCCGGGGCCGACACCGTGCAGCTCTACACCGCGCTCGTGTTTCGGGGGCCGGGACTGGTCGAGGAGATATGCAGCGGCCTGCGGGCGCAGCCGCCGGAGGGCTGGCGATGACGCAGGACGAGCGCGTCCGCGCAGCCGAGGACGTCCTCGCGGCGACGGGTCCGCTGCGCAACCTCTCCGATGAGGTCCGCTCCTACCCGCTGCGCCTGCTGCGGCTCGTTGCCGAGCAGCACGCTGCCCGCAACGCGCCGGTGTCCGATCACATGCTGCGGCTGCCGCCGTACCTCGGCGAGACCGCGCTGCGCGGCCTGCTGGAAGGCGGGTTCGTGGAGCGGGTGACGGCGTCGTACGCCGTCTACGCGTACGCTCCGACGCAGGAGGGGCTGGCGCTGCTGGCATCGCTGGAAGGCGATGCGCGGAAGGGAAGAGAGGGCAGGAAGCGGAAGTAGCGCTGCGCGGAAGGCACCTACGAGGGGCGAGGGGGGATGGCAGGATCGGGGATGACGGAGGACCGGGAACGAAGGAGGGTCAGCGTTCGCGGCCCCGCGCCCAGTTGAGCTCGACGAAGCCCTGGCCGACGACCTCGCCGGACGGATCGAGCACGTCGACGCCAGCCTCCCAGTAGGTGACGCCTATCGCCTCGCTGCGGTACTCCGATTCCTCTTCGAGCGGGTGGAGTGCGAGGGAGAGTCCCTCTGCGGGCACCTCGACGTTCCAGTGCGTGCGGTAGGCCGTCTCGGTGACGGGGCTGCGCCAGACCGGCTCGCCCGGCGTGAACGAGAACTCTTCCGCGTGGAGGGTCCGCGCGGGTCCGCCCGCTTTCCGGAGTGTTGCGTAGCGCTCGATGAGCGGGCCTCTGCGTTCGTAGAGGCTGGAGAGCATGAGATCGGTGCCGTCGTCCAGCTGAATGCTGGCCCAGTCCCATTCGACGGCGACGGGCTGGAAGTTGCCCCACTGCTTGTCGAGCCACGCGAGGCCGGTGACGCTCGTGGTCGAGCCGCCGGGGAGCGTCAGCGTTCCGCTCAGCGCGAGGCGCGGGCGCGTGTAGTAGTAGGTCACGCCGGCGTAGTCGAAGTCCACGAGGCCGCCCTGGTGCAGGAGCGGCTCGGTCGTCGCGCGGAGCGTGAGATCGTAAGCGTACCCCCCTGCCTCGGCGCGCAGCGTGTAGGACTCCCCGCCCACGCCCGCCATGAGCGTGTCCCCCACCGCGAGTTCGAAGTCTCCCGGCATCGTCTCAACGGGAGCGGCGACTGCGAACAGCTCATCGTGGACATACTCCGTCGCGCTGCCCAGCCCGATATGGCGGACGTGGCCGGCGACCCCGCTGGTCGGCTCGCGTATGCGGAAGACGACGTCATGCAGGGCGTAACGCTCCTGCTCCTCCGACGTGAGGTGCGCGTTGAAGTACCACCACTCGACGAGGTAGGCGTGCGGCGACTCGTCGGCGGGCAGCGTGAGCGGCGGGTGGTCGCTCAGGGGTACGGGAGTCGGGACCGGGAACGGCGTTGGGGTGGCGGTGGGGGTGGGCGTCGGGACAGGTGTAGCGGTTGGAGTGGGCGTTGGGGTAGGGGACGCGCACGCGGCAAGCAGGCCGGTGGCGAGCCCTAGGGAGGTGATGACGCGTGTTGCCCGGTTCATCGGCTTCTCTGCAAACCAGCGTACCGAATCCGTGACGCTTTGGGGAGTGGTTGACCTAGAATAGCCCGCACTATGCGACCCGCCCTCCCCACCACCCCGCGCGGCAGAGCCCTGCTGGCCGTAGCCGTCATCGTCGTTCTCGGACTGCTGTACCTGCTCGTTTCGCTGTACATCGTCAATACTGCGCTCGTCGCGGAGCGGAACGAGATCGAGGAGCGGCCGGAGGACTTCGGGCTCCGCTACGAGGAGGTGGAGTTCCCGCCGCGCGACTGGCCGGAGCTCACGCTGCGCGGCTGGTGGATGCCTGCCGACGATGCGAAGGGCACTGTCATCCGCGTCCACGGACTGGACGGCACCCGCGACTCGTCGCTGGGGCTCTCCAAGGCGCTGGTGGACGGAGGGTACTCAGTGCTCGTCTTCGACCTGCGCGGACACGGCGAGTCCGACGTCGCCCAGATGGGCGCGGGTATCCACGAGCAGGACGACCTGCGGGGCGCGATCGACTACGTACTGACGCATCGCGGCGCGGAGCCGGGCCGCGTGCTCATCTACGGCGACTCGTTCGGCGGCGCCATCGCGCTGATGACGGCGTTCGACGAGCCTGCGGTGGTTGGACTGTTCTCCGACTCGTCGTTCACGAGCGTGTCCGACCTGCTGATCCAGGAGGTCGCGGACCGCACCAGGGCGGCACGCTGGAGCGCCACCGCGCTGCGACCGGGCATCCTGTTCATCGCCCGCGTCGCCAAGGGGCTGGACATCAACGAGGTGCGCCCCGTCGACTCAGCCGCGCTCTACGACTACCCGCTGGGGCTGGTGCACTGCTCCACCGACGAGCGCGTGCCGCTCTCCCACCTGGCGCAGATACGGGCCCGGGTGCAGGCGCCGCCCCATATGACCATCTACGAGAGGTGCGAGCACAGCCAGGGGTGGGAAGATTTCACGGACCACTACGAGGCGTACCTGCTGAACTACTTCGACGAGCGGCTGGGGCTCTAAGGAAGAGAGGCGGCGGGACTACGCGCCGACGGGAACGGCGCCGTCCAGCGGGGGCGCCTCGGACGAGAACAGCTGCTCGAGGTCAGGCCCCTCGATGCTCTCGTGGAGCATGAGGTAGCGCGCGATCTGGACGAGCTTGGGGTAGTTCTCCAGCAGGAGCCGCTTGGCGGTGTGGTACGCGTCCACGACGATGGACTGCACCTCTTCGTCGATCTCCTGGGCGACCTTCTCCGAGTAGTCCCGCATCTCGGATATCTCGCGTCCGAGGAAGACCATCTCCTCGCGCTTGCCGAACGTGCGGGGCAGCAGGCTCTCGCTCATGCCGTAGCGCGTGACCATAGCGCGCGCTATCTGCGTCACCTGCTCGAGGTCGTTGCTCGCGCCGGTCGTCACCTCATTGAACGTGATCTCCTCGGCGACGCGGCCGCCCAGCGCCATCGTGATGCGGTCTATCAGCTGCGGGCGCGAGTAGAACATCCTGTCCTCTTCCGGGAGGGACTTCGTGTAGCCCGCGGCCATGCCGCGCGAGACGATGGATATCTTCTGCACGGGGTCTCCGTGCTCCAGCAGGTGCCCCACGAGCGCGTGTCCGCCCTCGTGGTAGGCGACGATCTCCTTCTCCTTCTGGGAGATGACCCGCGTGCGGCGCTCCGGCCCCATCGTCACCCGGTCGATGGACTCGAGCATGTCGGACATGCTGACGGTCTTCTCGTTGCGCCGCGCGGCGAGGATGGCGGCCTCGTTCACGAGGTTCGCGAGGTCGGCGCCGCTGAAGCCCGGCGTCTGGCGGGCGAGGCGCTCCAGATCGACGTCGTCTCCGAGCGGTTTGCCCTTGCAGTGCACCTGCAGGATGGCGACGCGTCCGTTGATGTCCGGCAGGTCCAGCACCACGCGGCGGTCGAAGCGTCCGGGCCGCAGCAGCGCCGGGTCCAGGATGTCGGGGCGGTTCGTTGCGGCGATGACGATGACGTTGGTGCTGGTCTCGAAGCCGTCCATCTCGACGAGTATCTGGTTGAGCGTCTGCTCGCGCTCGTCGTGGCCTCCGCCGAGCCCGGCGCCGCGGTGGCGTCCGACGGCGTCGATCTCGTCGACGAAGACGATGGACGGCGCGTTGCGCTTCGCCTGGTCGAAGAGGTCGCGCACGCGGGAAGCGCCCACGCCGACGAACATCTCCACGAACTCGGAGCCGCTGATGGAGAAGAACGGGACGCCCGCCTCGCCCGCGACCGCCTTGCTCAGGAGCGTCTTGCCGATGCCGGGCGGGCCGACCATCAGCACGCCCTTGGGGATGTGCGCCCCGAGCGCAAGGAAGCGCTCAGGGTACTTCAGGAACTCCACGACCTCCTGCAGTTCGGTCTTGGACTCCTCCACCCCGGCGACGTCCGAGAACATCACGGTCGGACGGTTCCCGGTGTTCATGCGCGCGCGGCTCTTGCCGAACCCCAGCGCCTGGTTATTGCTCCCCTGCGCCTGGCGCATCATGAAGAGCAGGATCGCTCCGAAGAAGATGAGGGGCAGGAACTGCAGCAGTATCCCGAACAGGTTGCCGAGCCCGCCGCTGCGGTGCACCTCCACCTCGATCCCGCGCTCCACGGGGTCTATCTCTGCGGACTGGAGTATCTCGAAGATGCTGGTGCCCGGCTCCTTGGCGGCGACGAGCTGCTGGTTGCCCTGCCGCGAGGTCGCCACGATGCGGTCGCCGTCAACGACGATGTTCGCTATCTGTCCGTTCTTCGCCAGCGCCAGGATGGAGGTGAGATCGCTCTGCTCACCGTCGTCTCCGGGCGAGAACAGCATGAAGAAGACGGCGATGACCGCCACGAAGATGATCAGGTAGATGAACGTGTTGCCGATCCAGCGGTTACCCATCGAACTCGTCGCTCCAGGAGCGCGCTCTGCGCCTGAATCTAGCTTACCGCACTACGAGTGAACCGGCAAAGCTTCGGTGTCTGTCGCGCCTCTGCGAACCACACTCCCGCTTGAGCCGATGCGGCGGTGAGCCTAGTCCTGCGGTTCCAGTTCCAGGGGCCTGAAGTAGAGACCCCACTTCTCCATCAGGCGGGAGACCTCCGACGATTCCATCTTCATCAGGTCGGTGAAGAACCCGGCGATGGCGTGCGCGTGCAACTGCTCCGGCGTCGCCACCCAACTGGCCTCTGCCGGGACCGCGTACAGCAGCCCCGCCTGGTTCTGCGAGCGCACCTCGATGCGCGTTCCGCCGTTGTCCATCTTCACCGTGATGCCGTTCGGCATGGCCAGCCTCCTGAACCCTCAACGTTAAGTATACGCAGTGCGGTGGCCACCGGCGCGCACCCGTATAATCTCGTCAACGCCGAACGCGATTCGGAGAAGAGAGAACGATGGAGATACCTGCCGAGATACGCGACGCGATGGTGCAGCACGCGCTGGAGGAAGACCCCAACGAGTGTTGCGGGATACTCGCGGGCGCGGGTGGGATCGTGCTGCAGCACTACCGCATCACCAACACGGAGAAGAGTCCCTACCGCTACAGCATGGACGGGCGGGAGCTCAACCAGGTGCTCCGCGAGCTGGACGACAACGGCTGGGAGATGCAGGTGATCTACCACTCCCACACTCACAGCCCTGCATATCCCTCCGACACCGACGTGCGCCTTGCCGCGAACTGGCCGGACCCGTACTACCTGCTCGTCTCGCTCATGGACAAGCAGTCGCCGGACGTGCGGCTCTTCACCATCTGGGACGGGACGGTGGCGGAGGAGCCGGTCGTCATCGTTTAGAGCGCCCTCACGCGCCGCGCTCGCGCAGGTGCGCGACGCGCTCCACGAACCCCGCCGTGTGCGGCTCGCGCTCGAGCACATAGCGCACCGACGCTCCCAGCGCCGTCTCCAGCTCGTCGCGCACCGCGCCGCCCAGTGCGACCTGCGACGCCTCTGCAACGCCGCGCTCCGCGAAGTGCCGCAGCACCTTGAGCGCGTCCACGGAGAGCGGCAGCACGCTCGATGCCGGGGCGGGGCACTCATCGCAGACGACGCCGCCCATCGCTGCGGCGTAGCGGTGATGCTCGGGCTCGATCTCCCGGCGGCACATGATGCACGAGTGCAGCTCCGGCATGAAACCCGCATCGCGCAGCAGGCCGAGTTCCGTGTGGCGGGCCACCGAAGCGGGGCTGCGGCCTGCTTCCAGCGCACGCAGCGCATCGAGCAGCAGACGGTACGCGTCGGGGTGAGGGGCGGCCTCCGGCAGCAGGAGGTCGGCCAGCTCCATCAGGTAGAGCGCCTCGGCCAGTTGCGACAGGTCCGCCTTCACTCCGGCGAACGACTCCGCCGACTCCGCGCCCGTGATGACGTCGAACGTGTGCCCGATGGCGATGGCGAGACGGGCGCGGTTCAGCACGTCCAGGTGCCCGCCGAGCTTGCTCGTGAGCCGACGGGCTCCGCGCACGGTGAGTTTGAGTTTGCCCAGCGACGGCGTCAGCACCGTGACGAGGCGGTCGGCGTCGCGCATCCGGTAGGCGCGCAACACGAGCCCGTCTGTCTTATAGGCGCGGGGGCGTCCTCCCGGCGGAGGGCGTTGAAGACCGTCGTGGTACGCCTGCGCTGTCACGCGTCTAGTGTACGCCGCGAGAGGAGAGGAAACGGTCGGAGGCTATTCGCCGCCGTGCACCGGCACGACGATGCCGTTCACGAACCCAGCCGCGTCGGAGCAGAGGAAGAGCGCGACGCTGCCGATGTCGTCGCCGACACCCACCCTGCCGACGGCGATGCGCTCCGCGGCGCTCGACATCTCAGGGCGCACGATGCCCGCCGGGCGTGGGGTGTCGATGGTGCCCGGGGCGATGCAGTTCACCCGCACCTCCGGCTTCCACTGGTGCGCCATGTGGAAGGTGAGGCTGTGGACGGCAGCCTTCGCCGTCCCGTAGGCCGCGATGTCGGGCGCGTTCGGGTGCCGATCGAGCCCGGAGGTCGAGCCGATGTTGACGATGGCGCCCTTGCCCAGCGCCTTCATGTGCGGCACGACGGCCCGGGAGACGAGGAACGTGGTCTTGACGTTGCCGATGTAGGCGCCGACGAAGTCGTCGCCGCTGATCTCCAGGAGCGACGCGCGATGGTACTGCGGCATGTCCGGGTTGCGGCTGTAGGAGCCGCCGGCGACGTTCACCAGCGCGTCGATGCGCCCGAACCGGTCGAGCGTCTGCGCGACCATGGCGTCGATCTCGTCGGGCTCGGCGACGTTCACCGTGATGCCCAGCGCCTGCGCGCCGAGCGCCTCAGCCTCCTCGACCGCCGGAGGGATGGTGTCCGCGGGCACCGACGCCACGACGACGTTCGCGCCCGCCTGCGCGAACGCGCGCACGCAGCCTCGTCCGATACCGCCGCTCCCGCCTGTGATGATGACGGTGCGCCCTTCCATGGAGAAACGCGACAGGTCCATGAGCCCTCCCTGGTGTTGAGTCTTGCTCTACGTGCCGCCGTGCAGGTCGAGGTAGGAGCCGTTGAAGAACGCTCCCGCGTCCGACGCGATGAAGACCGCCGCTCCGGCGATGTCCTCGGGCGTGCCGAACCTCCCGATCTCGATCTCGGCGAGACTGCGCGCCCGCCGGTCCGGATGCTCCGTCCGGGCGCGTCGGGGCGTGATGAAGTGTCCGGCGTTGATGCAGTTCACCCGTATGGTGGGCGCCCACTCCTTCGCCATGCTGCGCGTGAGGTGCATCACGGACGCTTTGGTCATGTTGTAGACGCTCATGCCGGGCTCCGGGAGGCGGTAGTCGCGCGCGCCGATCGAGGCCATGTTGATGATGACGCCGCCCCCGCGCTCCAGCATGTGCGGAACGACGGCCTGGCTGCACAGGAACGCGCTCGTGACGTTGATGTTGAACGCCTCGTTGAAGTCGTGCTTGGTGAGCTCCAGGAGAGGCCCGCGCTTGAACGTCGGCCCCTGCGAGCCGCCGACCACGTTCATCAGGATGTCCACCTGCCCGAAACGTTCGATGGAGCGTTCGACGAGCGCGCGCACCGCGTCCGGGTCGGTCACGTCGGTGGGAACGCCCAGGACCGCGTGCCCCTTGTTCTCGATCTCCGCGACGACGTTCTCGATCTTCTCGACTCCGCGCGCCGCGATAACGACGTTGGCGCCCGCGTCTGCGAAGCCGTGCGCGATCATCCGCCCGATGCCGTCACTGCCGCCTGACACGATCGCCGTGCGTCCTGCGAGCGAGAAGGCGTCGAGGCTGAACTGCGGGATAGCCGTCTCTTCGGGAAGGCTCTCGGTCATGCCTAGAACCACCCCTGCTCGCGGAGAACGCCGCGGAAGTACGTCACCTGCCCAACGTGCTGGATGTTGTCGTTCAGGATTGCCCCGAGCCGCGAGCCCACCGACTGTGGCGGTCTGTCGGGCGACGCCGGGGGAATGAGGCGGTCGAGGTCATCGGGGGAGAAGCCGCGCACGACGGCTGCCGTCTTCTCCGCGACGGCCTCGAAATAGCCGGTGAGCGTCTCCAGGTCCTTCGGGTCGAACGTGTGCACGTTGTCCGGAGTGAAACGGGGAGGAGGCGCCTCCATGCCGAAGCGCTCCGCCCAGCCTTCCGTCTCCCACAGCGGCCGCTCGCCGGTCACGCCTGCGGTGATGAAGTCGCGCACCCACGTCATGTGCCAGACGATCCAGCCGATGGGGTTGCTGCCTTCGCCCCCGGGTTGGAGGCGCAACTCGTCGTAGGTCAGGCCTTCCAGGGCGCGGCGCAGGTAGCCGTCCGCCCGGTTCAGCGCGTCGAAGTAGAGGTCAACTGCGTTCATAAGCGTCCTTCCGTCCTGTGCGGCCTAGCGTCGCTGCCAGCCGAACCCGTCGAAGTAGCCGCGCAGGTACATCGCCTGTCCCGCGTGCTGTGTGTTGTCCGACACGATACTCACGAGCCGCACGCCCAACGTGGGGAGCGGCGTGTACTGCGGCTCGTTCAGCTCGCGGTCCAGGTCGTCTGCGCTCACGCCTGCCAGGTAGCGCTTCGACCGCTCGTACACCGCGTCGTTGTAGCCGAGCAGCACGTCCGCCGACTCCACCTGCACGGCTGCGGCCTGCTCCAGCGAGTGACCGCCGCCGGTGATGGAGTCGTCCGCGGGCATCCCGAACCGCTCGTGCCAGCCCTCGCTCGTCCAGAGCTGCGGCTCGCCCGCGAGGTTGGCGAAGTGGTCGTCCTGGATGCGCGTGAGGTGCCACGCGAGCCAGGTCATCGAGTTCGAATGGCCGTTGGGCATCCGGTTCAGCATCTCCGCGGGGGCACCCGTCAGCGCCCGGTGCAGCAGCTGGTTGACTCGGCCGAGGCCGTCAGCGATCAACTCTGGGCCTTCCATGGAAGTCTCCTCCGGGGTGTGGTTGCGTCCGGCGCGCCGCCGGGCCGTGCAGCATCATACCCGCGCCGGACAGACCGGGTCGAGGGATGCCGATTCTCTGCCGTTTACCGAGTGCAGGGCAGCGCCGTGGGCTGTTACCATCCGCTGGTTCCGGGGAGGCGGAACGGCATGGACACACGACCCCAGAAGCGGCGCGTTGACGTTCGGGTGTTCCCTTCGTTCAGAGGGACGGCGCCCGCGGCGTCGGTGCGCCGCGCTGCTGCTGCCGCGCTCACCCTGGCCGACCCGGACGGACACCTCGGGGCGAGCGTCGTCATCGCCGACGACGAGACGCTCCATGACCTGAACCTGCGCTTCCGCGGCTTCGACGAGGTGACCGACGTCCTCTCATTCGGCGAGTACGGCGCACCGGCGGAGGACACCGCGCTCCCCCCGGTCGAACCTCTCCCCGGCGCCGGGTTTCCGGCGGTGCCCGACGAGGAGCCGAGCCTCGGTGAAGTGGTGCTGTCCTACCCGATGGCGGAACGGCAGGCGCGCGAGCACAATGTGCCGGTGGAGCGGGAGGCTGCGCTGCTCGTCGTGCACGGCATCCTGCACCTGCTCGGGCACGACCACGCGGAACCGGAGGAGGAAGCGGCGATGCGCGCGATAGAGCAACAGGCGTTGAGCGCGCTGTTCCCCTCTGAGAACGGGACAGGGGCGTCCTGATGGCAGGCGAAGTGCTCTACAGGAAGTGGCGGCCCCCCCGCTTCTCCGACATCGTCGGGCAGGGCCCCATCACGCAGACGCTCACCCAGGCCGTCGCGCACGGACGCACTGCGCACGCCTACCTCTTCTGCGGCCCCCGCGGCACGGGCAAGACGAGCACCGCGCGCGTGCTGGCGAAGTCGCTCAACTGCACCATGCGTCCGCCCACCGTAGGCGACCCGTGCGGCGCTTGCGACAACTGCCGCGCCATAGACAACGGCAGCTTCATAGACCTCATCGAGGTCGACGCCGCGAGCAACCGCGGTATCGACGAGATACGCGACCTGCGGGAGAAGGTGCGCTTCGCCCCCACCGTCGGCAGGAACAAGGTCTACATCATCGACGAGGCGCACGCGCTCACCAACGACGCCTTCAACGCGTTCCTCAAGACGCTGGAGGAGCCCCCTCCTCACAGCGTGTTCGTCCTCGCCACCACGGAGCCTGAGCGGCTGCCGCCCACCATCGTCTCCCGGTGCCAGCGGTTCGACTTCCACCGCATCGCCATGCAGGACATGACGGAGCGGCTCGCGGGCATCGCCCAGGAAGAAGGAGTGGAGGTCTCGCCGGAAGTGCTGCGCCTCATCGGACGTGCGTCCGGCGGGAGCCTGCGCGACGGGACGAACCTGCTGGACCAGCTCATCACGTCGTTCGGCTCACGCGTAACCGTAGAGCAGGCGCGGGAGCTGCTCGGCATCAGCGGAGAGGAGAGCGCCCTGGCGCTCGTCAAGCACCTGCTCACGGGCAACACGGCGCAGGCGCTGGAGGTCATCAACGGCGTTGCGGACGAGGGGGTTGACCTGAGGCCGCTCCACCGGATGACGGTGGAGCTCCTGCGCGCCGCCCTGCTCATCAAGAGCGGAGCGGCTTCTTCGCTCGATCTCTCGAAGGACGCCGAGTCGCAGCTCTCGTTCGTCGCCAACAGCGTGTCGCTGGAGCAGATCATGCGCGCGCTGCGGCTGTTCGGCCACGTCTCCTTCCGGTTCGACCAGCCGTCGCCGCTTCCGTTGGAGCTCGCCGCGGTCGAGCTCGGCCTGCCGCCCGAGACCGCTGCGCCTGCGCCGGCTGCCCCGGCGCCCGCGCCGGCAGCAACCGCGCCCCGCCCCGCGCAGCCTCCGGCAGCATCGCCTGCTCCCCGACCGGCGGCGCCCGCGGCGCCGCAGCCCGCCTACCGGCGTCCTCCTCCGCCTCCCGCTGCCGCCCCGGCGGCTTCGGTGGACCCGTCCGCGCCCGTCGACCAGCGGCTCGCTGCACAGTGGCCGAGCATCCTCAGATCGCTCACAGGCGTGCCCAAGCGCAAGTTCGACGTCGCCGCGCTGCTGCGCAGTTCGGGACACCGGGAGATACGAGGCTCCGACCTCATCGTCACCTTCGTGCACCAGTCCAACAGCGAGCGGCTGATAAGTGAACTGGAGGACCCGCGCTGCCGGATGGAAGTGGAGCGCCGGCTGCAGGAAGCGCTCAACCAGCAACTCAACATCGTCGTGAGCACCGGCGAGCAGCGCTCCAACGGCGAACGCTCCGGTGAGGCGGGCGGCGGACACCTCATCCGCGCCGCCGTCGGCTACGGCGGGCAGGTCGTCAACGAGGCTCCGCAACCTGCGTCCGCCCCGGTCCCGGCGCCGTATGTGGACGATGCGTCTTCCGCACCCGAACGGGCCCCGGACGTCGACGAAACACCCGCGACAGCCGCTCCGGTCCCGGGCGTCGACGAAACCCCGGCTGCGCATGCCCCGGCGCCGTATGCCGGTGACGCTCCGGTTGAACCGCGCCCGGCTTCCGACGCTGTACCGAACGGCGCGACGCACGTCGTTGGACCCGGACCCGAACCTGCCGTCGTCCCCGTGTCGCCCGATGACCCCGACGAACCGCCCAAGGAATGGAACGAATGAACAGGAACATGATCAAGCAGGCCCAGCAGCTCCAGGCGCGTCTCATGAAGGCGCAGGAGGACCTCGAGAACGAGACCATCGAAGCGTCGGCCGGCGGAGGGGCCGTCAAGGCCGTCGCCACCGGCAAGCAGACCGTCCAGTCCATCGTCATAGACCCCGCCGCCGTCGACCCGGACGACGTGGAGCTGCTGCAGGACATGGTGCTCGCGGCGGTGAACGAGGCGCTCGCGAAGTCCCAGGCGCTCGCGGCGGAGCGGCTCGGCGCGCTCACCGGCGGCCTCAAGATACCGGGGATGTAGCGCATGACCTCGTCGCCCCAGGGCGGCTACGGCGGCGGCCCCGCGCTCGCGCCTGCCGTCGCCCGGCTCATCGAACAGCTCCACAAACTTCCCGGCATCGGCCCCAAGTCTGCCCAGCGGCTCGCCTTCTATCTCATCCGCATGCCTGAGCGGGAGGCGCGGCAACTGGCCGACGCCATCAGCGCAGTGAAGGACTCGCTCGGCTTCTGCTCCCGCTGCCAGAACATCACCGAACCCGACGTGTGCGCCATCTGCTCCGACCCCGCGCGCGATCAGACGCGCCTCTGCGTCGTGCAGGAGCCGCTGGACGTGCTCGCGCTGGAACGCACCGGCGTCTTCCGCGGGCTCTACCACGTCCTCCATGGCCTCATAGACCCCATGGGCAACGTCGGACCGGACGACCTGCGCATACGCGAACTGCTCCGCCGCATCGGCGAGGAGCCCGTCAGCGAGGTCATCATCGCCACGAACCCCACCGTCGAGGGCGAAGCGACCGCGATGTACCTGCACCAGCTGCTGGTCCCGCTCGGACCGCGCGTCACCCGGCTCGCACGCGGCCTCCCGGTTGGCGGCGATCTCGAGTATGCCGACGACCTCACGCTCACCCGCGCCTTCGAAGGCCGCCAGGACTTTTGAGCCCTGCCGCTCATCCCCGCAAGTATCGATTCGCCCGTGCATAAGTATCATTAGTTGGTGCTGTTGATACCAAGTATTGACAACATGTGAGTGCCACGCTACGGTACTGATCATGATGACGGTCTCGACGAAAACGGCGGGTGCGGCCGCGCAGACCGAGTCCAACATCCTCGCAGCGTTGGAGGAGCACGGCAGCCGCATGACCTGGCCGCGCCGCGAACTGGCTGCGATGCTCGCTCGCCGGGCCGACTCGTTCAGCGCCGAGGAGATCGTCGCCGGGCTGCCGGGCCTGGGGCGTGCGACCGTCTACCGCACACTGCGCCTGCTCGTGGAGGTCGGCATCCTCTGTAAGACGGCCATGCCGGACGGCTCGCCGCGCTATTCGCTGGACGACGCGCACCACCATCATCATCTCGTCTGTGTCGCCTGCGGGCGCATAGACGAGTTCCGCCATCCCTCCGTTGAGCGGATGCTTCGCGCCATGAAGGCTCATGTCGGGAGCGACCTGATCGGGCACCGGCTCGAGCTGTACCACCGCTGTGCTGCCTGCAGGGAGAGCGGCCAGGGCGGCGAAGGCATCCATATGCACGGGACGCACGTGCACGCACACTGAGATCCCACCGGAATACCTGGAGGACTGACTGGATGAGACTTAATCTCACTAAACTGCACATGCTGCTCATCGCTGGAGCCCTGTCGATGGCGATCGTCGCCTGCGCGGACGACCCTGAGCCGACGAACACACCCGTCAGTGCTCCACCCACGAACACGCCGGTCGTAGTGTTCGAGCCGCTGAGGGTGGTCGCGAGCATCTACCCCATGCAGTACTTCGCCGAACGCGTCGGCGGCGACCGGGTGGACGTCGTGAGCCTCGTGCCGCCCGGCGCCGAAGGGCACACGTTCGAGCTCACGGCGCGCGACCTCCTCAGGATCGCCGATGCCGATGTCATCGCGATGAACGGCCTCGAGATGGAGCCGTGGCTGGACCGTGCGCTCGTTTCCCTTGGCAACGACGTCTCCGCCATCGTGGTCGAGGCTGCGGACGCCGAAGCGGCATTGCCGTTCGTGGAAGGCGAGGACGACCACGGCCACATGGAAGAGGACGAGCACGACCATGACCATGAGGAAGAGGACGAGCATGGCCACGAGGACGAGGACGACCACGAGCATGAGGAAGAGGACGAGCACGGCCACGAGGACGAGCACGACCACGAGCATGAGGAAGAGGACGAACACGGCCACGAGGACGAGCACGAGCATGAGGAAGAGGACGAGCACGGCCACGAGCATGAAGAAGAGGACGAACACGGCCACGAGGACGAGCACGACCACGAGCATGAAGAAGAGGACGAACACGGCCACGAGGACGAGCACGACCATGAGCATGAAGAAGAGGACGAACACGGCCACGAGCACGAGGATGAGCATGGCCACGACGGGCACGCCCACGGTGAGTTCGACCCTCACTTCTGGCTCGACCCGCTCCGCGCCATCACCCAGGCGGAGCGCATCGCCGAGGCGCTGATCGAGGCGGACCCCGAGGGCGCCGACGTCTACCGGGCGAACCTCGCCGCGCTCTCTTCCGAGCTTCGTGCCCTGCACGCCGAGTTCGAGGCGGGCCTCAGCTCGTGCGTCCACCGCGAGTTCGTCACGTCGCACGCCGCCTACGGCTATCTCGCGCTCGCCTACGACCTGGAGCAGGTGCCGGTGGCGGGTCTCTCTCCTGACGCAGAGCCGTCACCGCAGCGCCTCGCGAGCATCGCCGACCGCATCAACGACCTCGGTCTGGGAGCCATACTCGTGGAGCCTGTGCTTGCCGGTTCGCATGAGCGGACGCTCGCCGCGGAGACCGGCGCAAGCATATACACGATCCATCCGCTGGACGGCATAACCCAGGCAGAGCTGGACGAGCACGGAGACTACTTCGGTCTCATGCGCGACAACCTGAAGAGCCTGCGGGCTGCGATGGAGTGCTCGTAAGTGGCTGAAAGAGAGAGAACGGATATGGACGACACGCCGGCGATCGAACTGGAAGACGTCTCCTACACGTATGCGGGCGCCCCCGCGGTGCACGGCGTTACGCTGAGCGTCAAGCGCGGAGACTTCACGGCGATCGTCGGCCCCAACGGCAGCGGCAAGAGCACGCTCATCAAGGTCATCCTCGGGCTCATCAAGCCGGACAACGGAAGCGTGCGGGTCTTCGGCACCGAGATCGATCAGTTCAGGGACTGGCACCGCATCGGCTACGTTCCGCAGGTCGCCACCGGCGTCCACTCCATGTTCCCCATCACGGTCGAGGAGGTCGTCGCGCACGGCCTCTATACCGGCTTCTCGCCCTTTGGGTTCTGGCGTCGGAGGAATGGCGCGGACGTGGACGGCGTGCTGCGGATGGTCGACATGGCGGACTACAAGCGCCGCCGCATAGGCGAGCTCTCCACCGGTCAGCAGCAGCGCGCCCTCATCGCTCGCGCCCTCATCCGCAAGCCGGACCTGCTCGTCATGGACGAGCCTATCGCGGGGGTGGACGTCCAGGGTGGGGAAGAGTTGTACATGCTGCTCCGCCAGCTCCGCGAGAGCGGCGTCACCATCCTCATCATCTCCCACGACGTCGGCGCGGTCATGCGCGAGGCCTGCACCGTCGCATGCATCAACTGCACGCTCGTCTGCCACTGCCCGCCCCATGAACTGACCGAGGACGACTTCGTGCGGCTCTACGGCTTCCCGGTCGAGGTGCTGCACCACGGCAGCCACCACGCGCACGGCGAAGAAGCCGTCCGCCACGACGAGTTCGACCAGCTCACACCGCGCGCGCACCGCTGACCCCATGCCGGCCATCCTGCAGTACGACTTCATGGTGCGCGCCCTCATCGGCGGCGTCCTCGTGGGCGGCCTCGCGCCCATACTCGGCACATTCCTGGTGCTGCGCCGCTTCTCCCTGCTCTCAGACACGCTCGCGCACGTTGCGCTGTTCGGCGTCGCCGTCGGGTTCGCCGCGAACGTCTACCCGACGCTCACCACGTTCGTCACCGTCACCATCGCTGCCGTCGCCATGGAAGTGCTGCGCTCGCGCGGCAGGCTCCCCGGCGACGCCGTCCTCGCCGTTGCGCTCTACTCCTCGCTCGCCGCGGCGGTGGTCGTCATCAGCGCCGCGCAGGGGTTCAACGTGGACCTGCTCGGCTTCCTCTTCGGCTCCATCCTCACCATCACGGAGCTGGACCTCTGGCTCCTTGCAGGCCTGGCGTTCTTCGTCGTCATCGGCGTAACGGCATTCTTCACGGAGCTCGCGCAGACCTCGTTCGACGACTCCCTCGCCCGCGTCTCCGGGATCAAGGTGGACTGGGTAAACCTCGGGCTGGCGGTGCTCGCCGCCGCAACCATCACGCTCGCCATGCGGATCATGGGCGTCCTGCTCGTCGGCGCGCTCATCGTCATTCCCGTCCTCGTGGGCCAGGGAATCACCAACAGCCTGCGCACCGCGTTCATCGTCGCATCGTGCGTGGGCATGATCAGCGCCGTCACCGGGCTCACCATCGCCTTCTACCAGGACATCCCTGGCGGCGGCGCCATCGTGCTCGTTGCCGCGGCCATGCTCGCCGTGTCCATCGCTTTGCGCAGGCTCCGCCACCGCTCCTCGTAGTCCGCGCGAGCGGTTACACTCTCCCCGCACAACTCCCGACTAAACGGAGGAACCCCGCATGGACGCAGGAACCATCGGCCTTGCCGTCATGGGCGGCGACAGCAACGCGGTGCTCGCACGCATCGAGGACAGCGAGGAGCGCGGCATCGACGCCGCCTGGCTCACCGTCGGCGGCGCGAGCCTGGACGGCATCACGCTCATGGCCGCCGCCGGAGCGCGGACCGAGCGCATCATGCTCGGCACCTGCATCGTGCCGACGTGGGGGCGGCACCCCGTCGCCGCCGCGCAGCAGGTGCAGGTCGCCGCGCAGCTCTCGGGCAACCGGTTCCGGTTCGGCATCGGGCCCAGCCACATCCGACCCATGACCACCGTCTTCGGCGCCGACTACCGCACGCCGCTCACCGCGCTCCGCGAGTACCTCACCGTCACGCGCACGCTGCTGCACACCGGCGCGGTCGAGTTCGAGGGCAGTATCTACCGCGCGAACGTCAGCCTCCCTGCTCCCGTGCCGGACGTGCCCGTGATGGCCTCCGCCCTGCGCCCGAAGTCGTACGAGCTGTGCGGGGAGGTCGCCGACGGCGCGATCAGCTGGGTGTCGCCCGGCGTCTACCTGCGCGACGTCGCCCTCCCTGCGCTGCGGCGCGGCGCCGAACGCGCCGGACGGCCGTGCCCGCCGCTCATCGTCCACGCGCCGATGTGCGTCCACGACGACGACGACGAGGTCCGCGCCGCCGCACGCGAGCAGCTTGCCAACTACCCCCGCATGCCCTTCTACCAGGCGATGTTCGCGGAGGCCGGGTACCCCGAGGCGGCGCAGCTCGAGGGCTGGAGCGACGGCATGATCGAGAGCGTCGTGCTCTCCGGCAGCGAGGAGCGCGTCAGCGAGCGTGTCGCTGAGCTGTTCGACTTCGGCGCGAGCGAGATCATCGTCTCCATCGTCGCCGCCGGGCCGGACGCCGCCTCCTCCCGCGAGCGCACCCTCGCCCTGCTCGCCAAGCTGGCGACCGCCTGACTCCCCTCTCCCGCTCGGAGAGGGTCAGGGTGAGGGTACGTGCGTGGGGTGGGGTGGACCCGTCGTTCCTGCGAAGGCCCGCGCTTTAGCGCGCAACCTCGTATCCTACCTCTCCTGAGGGAGAGGTCGACGCGCAGCGGCGGGTGAGGGCCCTATGGGCGGGGTGGACCCGTCGTTCCTGCGAAGGCCCGCGCTTTAGCGCGCAACC
Source organism: Dehalococcoidia bacterium (assembly GCA_965206315.1). Taxonomy (GTDB): domain Bacteria; phylum Chloroflexota; class Dehalococcoidia; order Lucifugimonadales; family Australimonadaceae; genus Bin16. The sequence goes on along the minus strand of OZ242210.1, from coordinate 1,085,468 downwards.
TCGTATCCTGCCTCTCCTGGGGGAGAGGTCGACGCGCAGCGGCGGGTGAGGGCCCTTTGGGTGGGGTGGAACGGGGTGCCTGGTCCCTTCCCCCTTGATGGGGGGAAGGTTGGGATGGGGGTGAATCCCGGATTTCGTGACACACGCCCCTTCCCCGGACACCCGTCCCACCGAATAGAATGAACAGGCGCGTTACCCGCGCTCGCGTTACGCCCCACGGAGGCCGGATGAAGTTCTACGTTGCCGGAAAGTTCGAGGACAAGGAGCGCGTGCGCCTGGCGCAGCGCTGCATCGTGGCCGCAGGGCACGAGATAACCCACGACTGGACGATGGCCCAGGCCGTCGGTGGACGCGCCGAGGCCATCGACGACATGGAGGGAGTGAAAGACGCCGACGCCCTGCTGTTCGTCAACGTAGACCCCGGCCTGCTCTACGCCGCTTCGCTGGTGGAGGTCGGCATGGCGCTTGCGCTGGACAAGCCCGTCTACTTCATCAACGCGAAGCACATGGCACGGAACGTCTTCTATCACCTCCCCGGCGTCTTCAGCGCGGCCGAGGCGCCGCCTCCCATCGGCGAACGGCTCGCGGAAGAGTTCGGAGCCGTCATGAACGGCGTGGCGACAGAGGTCTGACAACCCCTGTTCCACCTTGCGGCGCACCGCCCAACTGCTATCATCCTTCCGCCGTTTCAGCGGCGCCACGCTCACAAGGAGACATACATGGCCGCCACCAAAGCATTCGTGCTCATCGAGACCACCGTCGGCAAGACCAAGGACGTCGTCAGCGCCCTGCACGAGGTCGACGGCGTTACGTCCGTCGACGTCGTTACCGGCCCCTACGACGTCATCTGCGTCGTCCAGGCCGACGACCTGAGCTCCGTGGGTGATACCGTCACCGGCAGCGTCCACACCATCGGCGGCATCGTCCGCACCGTCACCTGTCTCGCCGTCGGCGACTAGCCCAGCACCCGTCATCCCGGCCTGTCCGCTATTCACGGCCCTGTCCATCATCCCCGGCCCGGCCGTCATCCCCGCCCTCTCCGTCATTCCCGCGAAGGCGGGAATCCAGAGCAGCCGACGGGGCACACGGCGGGCGTGGATACGGGGTGCCTGGTCCCTTCCCCCTTGACGGGGGAAGGTTAGAGCCTGCCCCGCACTTGATGCGGGGATGGGGGTGAACTGGGGGATTGAGGCGAGGGCACCATGGTTGATCCCGACTGCATCTTCTGCAAGATCGCGCAGGGCGACATCCCCGCCGAAAAGATCTACGACGACGGCACGGTCTTCGCCATACGCGACATCAATCCGAAGGCGCCCACGCACGTCCTCGTCATCCCGTACGAACACGTCGAGGCTCTCTCGGACGCGGACCCGGCCCTCGTCGCCGCTGCCGCCCGCTGTTTCGAGGTTGCGCCCGGCATAGCCCGCGACCTCGGCGTCGCGGAGACCGGCTACCGCCTCATCGCCAACCAGGGCCTCGACTCCGGCCAGGAGGTCCCTCACTTCCACCTCCACATCCTCGCCGGACGACGCCTCGGCTCCATGGGCTGAGCCGTGGGTCCGCGTTGTCATTCCGAGCGAAGCCATCGGCGCAGCCGGTGGCGCAGTCGAGGAATCTCTCGGGGTGTCTGGTCCCTTCCCCCTTGACGGGGGAAGGTTAGAGCCTGCCCCGCACTTGATGCGGGGATGGGGGTGAAGAAGGACCGCCATGACCGGCAAGCGCCGTCATTCCCGCGAAGGCGGGAATCCATAGTGCCTGCCAGGGCACATGGCGGGGTTGTGCGCGGGGGGTCTGGTCCCCTCTCCCTACAAGGGGAGAGGGATAGGGTGAGGGTACTGGAGGGAGGTGTGGTGTGTGGGTTGTCATGTTGAGCAGAGCCCGCGCTTTAGCGCGCAGCATCCTCTCGGGGTGTCTGGTCCCTTCCCCTTGACGGGGGAAGGTTAGGATAGGGGTGAGAAGGACCGCCATGACCACTGACCTCCCCCCAACCCTCACGGCGCGCCTCGATGCCCTGCCGGACGGCCTGCGCGCGCATATCGAGCGCGTGCGCGGCATCGCCCGCGAACTCGCTTTTGCCCATGCCATCGACCCCGCCACTGCCGACCTCGCCGCCGCCGCGCACGACGTCGCCCGCCACGTCCCCGGGCGGATGCTGATCGAGGAGGCGGAGCGCCTCGGCATACCGGTCAACGCGGTCGAGCGCGCCGCTCCCATCCTCCTCCACGGGCCGGTAGGTGCGGCGTGGCTCCGCGAGGACGGCGCGATAAACGATCCGGAGGTGCTGGAGGGCGTGCACTGGCACACCACCGCCCACCCGGACCTCGCGCCGGTGGGGCAGGTCGTCTTCGTCGCCGACAAGCTCGACCCCATGAAGCGGAAGGCGTACCCCTTCCAGCCCGAGGTGCGCGCCGCCGCCGACCGCAGCCTGCACGAGGGCGTCCTCGCTTTCCTGGACGGCGCGCTCAGGACCCACCTCGAGCGCCGCGAGCTCATCCACCCCATGAGCGTGGAGACCCGCAACCGCCTCCTCATCGCCCTCGCGTGCTGATTCCGTCCGTCGTTCCTGCGAAGGCAGGAACCTCGCCCCTTGACCTGTCATTCCCGCCCCGCCCCTCATATCAGAGATGTGACACCAGCCCGTTGCGCGGTTGATGCCCCACTGCTTACCCTGTTCCCGACGGCCCGAACCTCCCTCCTGCGCTCCCACGGAAGGCCCTGTCGCATATTGCTGCTTTTTGTACGCATTGCAGCACCCTTTCGTACGGGTCGCCGGTGCGGAGCGCAGCCCGATCGTCGCAGGGAGAGGCCGATCTCACGAGTGGAGTACGCAGATGCAGCAGAAAGTGGCGGAAAGCAGAAAGGTAGCCCTTACACCCAAGCAGACCCTGGCGTTGCCCTACATCGCGGCCACCGACTCGCTCACCGCCGGGGCAAAGGCCGCGCGCATCAACCGCAATACCCTCCACAGGTGGATGCACGACCCCCTCTTCCGCGCCGAGCTCGAACGTATGCGCAAGGACGCCGAGTCCCTCGCTCGTGTCGAACTCCAGGGACTCGTGCTCAAGAGCATCAACACCCTCGCCGAACTCCTGGAAGACCCCAACCCCCGCATCAGGGCAACCGCCGTTCGCTGTGCCCTCGCCACCGCCCTCAAGGTCGGCGACCTTCGCGAGATCCGCCACGAACTCGAGACCCTCCAGACAGCCACCACCCTGCTGAGGTTCCAAGAATGAGGACCACCGTCAGATCACTCGCCCGTCAACATGCCTGCCTCAGGGCCCAGATCGAACTCATGCCCGCCGCGGAAGCCTATGTCGAGATGTGGAAGGACGCCATGGAGAGGTGCGCGTTGCTGCCGGACTATGAGGACTACTTCAGGGAAGCCGCCTACGCCGCCCGCGTCCCCATCCTCGATGAGGGTCCGTACGCCGGTTACCTCGAAGGGTGCGCCGACGCTTGGCGCCTGCCCGATCCGGCCCGCATCGTCCAGGCCATCGTCCACGCCCACGCCGAGCAGCACCTTTGGATCGACAAGCGCTGCGGGTGTCCTGCCCGCCAGTGGCTCCTCACCCGCGTGCAGGAAGAAGGCCGCGAGGAAGACCGGGAAGAAGATGAGGATGGATACGAGGACGAATGGGAGGAAGAGGATCAGGAAGAGGATGAGGAAGGACACGAAGACGACGAGGAAGACGCTCGCCTTGACGAGTGAGCGGTGCGGTTCGTATCGTGCCCCTGCCGGAGGCATGCTGCCGCGGGCAGGCGCCGTCGGCGGAAGGAGACAGCAGCCATGCTGAGCCTGCAGGACAACACGATTCTGGGGCAGGTCGGTTCCGGAACCATGATGGGCGACCTGCTCAGGCGCTTCTGGGTGCCCTTCATCGAGGCGTCGAAGGTCGAACCCGTCGCTTCTGACCCGGTCGAGGTCGAACTGCTCGGCGAGAAGCTCATCGTCTTCACTGACGGCGAGGGGCGCTACGTCATGTTCGAGAACTTCTGCCCTCACCGCGGCACTCCGCTCTACTATGGGAAGAACGAGGGCGACGGACTCCGCTGCATCTACCACGGCTGGAAGTTCGACAGCACCGGCGCGTGCATGGAGATGCCGTCCGAACCCGCCCGCTCCAACTTCAAGAACAAGATCGCGGCGAAGTCCTACCCCGTCCGCGAGATGGCCGGCATCCTCTGGGCGTACATGGGCCCGCGGGAAGTGATGCCCGGCCTGCCGCACATCGAGTGGGCTGGCGTTACCCCTGAGATGCGGAACATCGTCAGGTACAACCAGGAGTGCAACTGGGTGCAGGCGCTGGAGGGCGACATCGACTCCAGCCACGTCGGCTTCCTCCACCGCGGCGGGCTGTTCCGCGACTCGTCGATCTCCAGCCAGGACAGCCAGCTGCTCCTCTACGACACATCGCCCCGCTGGGTCGTGGACACCACTGACTACGGCATGATGCTCGCCGCGCAGCGCACCACCAGCGACCCCGCCCACGACTACTGGCGCATCAACCAGTGGCTCATGCCCTACGTCACCATGATCCCCACCGACCTGGAGCTCCGCCGCGCCCACGGCCACATGTGGGTGCCCATCAACGACGTGCAGACGCAGGTCTGGTGCATCATCTGGTCGCCCACCGAGGAGCTCACGCAGCGCGAGCGCGACAACGTGCAGCACGGTCCCATGCCCCACATCGCCACCATCGATCCGGCTACGGGACGCCTGCGCGCCACGAAGGAGAACCACTTCATGCAGGACCGTTACCTGCAGCGCCACACGGACCTGCTCAGCGGCATCGTCGGCGTCCGCGAGCAGGACACCGCCGTTGTCGAGGGCATGGGCTCGTTGGCCGACCGCACCCGTGAGCACCTCGGCACGAGCGACATCCCCATCATCACGATGCGCCGCCGCCTGCTCCGCGATGCCAAGGCGCTCGCCGACGGCGTCGAGCCGCTTGCCGCGTCCACCGGCGAGCACTTCGGCGTGCGGTCGTGGTCGGCGCTCCTCGAATCGGACAAGCCGTTCAAGCAGAACCCGCGCGTCTCCAGGCTCATGGCTGCCATGGCCTGACCCTCGCTGCCTGCAATGGAGGCAGAGGGGAGAGGTCCCGTATGAGCGATGGACCGCTGACCGGAGAGCGGAGCGACCCCGTCCTTGCCGCCGGCATGGACAGGCGGCAGTTCATGGCCCGAGCCGCGCTGCTCGGCCTGACCGCCGCCACCGCGCCGGTCTTCATCGCCGCCTCGCAGCCCAAGGCCCCGCCAGCCCGCGACGTTCGATTCCCCGACCCCACCTACTTCGACGGCCCGGAGAGTGAGCCGTTCTCACAGCTGCCCGGCCTCTTCCCTGAGACGGACGCTCCGCTGGACGAGTCGTCGCGCGTCAGTCACCTGCTCTGGCGCGCCGGGTTCGGCGCGTCGCCCGGCGAGCTGGCGCGCTTCCGCGGGATGGGCCTGCAGGCCACGATCGACCACCTCGTCGATTTCGAGGCTGTCGACGACAGCGCGCTCGAGGAGCGGCTCGCCGCTCAGGAGCTGGACTTGGAGCAGAGCCTCAACCAGCTCCAGCGGTGGTGGCTCCAGCGCATGGCCTACACCACACGTCCGCTGCAGGAGAAGATGACGCTCTTCTGGCACGGCATCCTGACCAGTTCGTTCAAGATCGTGGGCAGAGGGCCGTACATGCTCGACCAGAACAACCTCTTCCGTGAGCAGGGGATGGGGCGGTACGACCAGCTGCTGAAGGCTATCTCCCGCGACCCGGCGATGATGGTCTACCTGGACAGCCGCTCCAACAAGAAGGCCGCCCCGAACGAGAACTACTCCCGCGAACTGATGGAGCTCTTCTCGCTGGGCATCGGCCACTACACCGAGGAAGACGTCCGGGAGTCCGCTCGGGCATTCACCGGCTGGCAGTTCAGGCGCAGGACGGGCTTCTACCTCAACGCGAGGCAGCACGACGACGGGCTCAAGACGTTCCTCGGCCGCACCGGCAACTTCGACGGCGACGACATCGTCGACATCATCATGGAGCAGCCCGCGGCCGCCGAGTACATCTGCACCCGGCTCTGGACGTTCTTCGCCTACCCGGACCCCGAGCCCGAGGTGATCGAGCGTCTCGCGGACGTCTTCAGGACGAACGGCACGAGGATACGCCCCGTCGTGCGGGCGATGCTCGAGTCCGACGAGTTCTACAGCAGCCGCGCCAGGGCCGCGCTCGTCAAATCACCAGTCGAACTCGCGGTGGGCGCCGTGCGCGCGCTCGGTATCGGGACCGACTTCAGGCCGCTCGACGAACCCATCGAGCAGATGGGGCAGGCGCTCTTCATGCCGCCGAACGTCGCCGGGTGGCCGGGAGGCGCCACCTGGATCAACAGCTCGGCGCTGCTGCAGCGCATCAACATGGCCGCCGCGCTCGCGGAAGCGCGCGCCACGAGGCTGTGGTTCGCTCCGCAGGACCTCGTCAGCGGGCAGGAGTTGAGCACGTCCGGCGAGATCGTCGACTTCTTCGCAGACCTGCTCCTGGGCGGGCGTCTCAGCGATACCGACCGCGAGGTGCTGACCGCGTTCCTCGACGGCATGGACGGCACGGCGGTGAGCCTCGACCAGAAGATCAGGAACGTCGTCTATCTCGTGCTGGCGTCGCCGGACTTCCAGGTGGTGTGAGGCGGATGCGATGCTGATCACCCGGCGTCAGTTCCTGAAGACCAGTATGGTGGCCGTTCCCGCGGCGGCAGCCATGCCTGCCGTCTTCAGCCGGGCCGTCGCCGCCGCCGTCCACGAGCAGCGGTCCGACGCTGCCCCGATGGGCAACCGCACGCTCGTTATCGTGCAGATGGCCGGAGGGAACGACGGCCTCAACACCATCGTTCCTGCGAACGACAGCAGGTACTACGAACTGCGGGGGAGCCTCGCCATACCGCAGAGCGACGTGCTCGCCGTCGACAGGGAGGTCGGCTTCCACCCGAGCCTCACCGCGTTCAAGGAGCTATGGGACGAGGGCGTGCTCGCCGCGGTGGAGGGCGTCGGCTACCCGGACCAGAGCTTCTCGCACTTCGAGTCGATGGACATCTGGCAGACGGCGCAGACGGGCAGGAAGGACTACGAGGGCTGGCTCGGGCGGTACCTGGAGGGCATCGGCGCAGAGCAGGAGGACGCCTTCCTCGCGCTCGTCGCGGACTCCCGGATGCCAAGGGCGATGGTCACACCTGAAGTCGCGGTCCCGCTCGTAGAGAGTGTGGACGACTACAGGCTGCAGGACGATCCCCGGAACGCTTGGAACCGGCAGGCGCGGACCGCGGCGCTGCTTCGACTGTACGCCTCAGCGCCGGGAGCGACGCGCTTCGGAGCGCTGCTCGACAACACCGTGCACGCGGCCCTGCGCAGCTCGGCTGCCGTGCAGCGTGCGCACGCGCGGTATCAGCCTGCCGTCCGGTACGGTGAATCGGGGCTCGCGCAGGGGCTCCGGCTCGTCGCCGAAGCGATAGACGCCGACCTTGGCCTGCGGGTGGGGCACGTGCGGATCGGTGGCTTCGATACGCACGCGGCGCAGGGTGCGATGCACGCGGACCTGCTGGCCGAGACGGCGGACGCCATGCTTGCCTTCTACCGCGATCTCCAGGCGCACGGACACGCGAACGACGTGGTGATGATGACGTGGTCGGAGTTCGGGCGGCGGGTGACCGGCAACGCGAGCGACGGCACGGATCACGGCTCCGCCGGGCCGATGTTCGTTGCGGGAACACCCGTGGCGGGCGGCCTCTACGGCGAGCGCCCCGGCCTCGCCTCGCTCGACAAGAACAACCTCCGGTTCACGACCGACTTCCGGCAGGTGTATGCCTCGGTGCTGGAGGGCTGGCTGGGCGCGCCGTCGGACAACGTGCTCGGCGGCCGCTTCGAACACCTGCCGCTCTTCGTGCCGGGCGTGGCGGCGTACTAGTCGAGCGGCGTCAGGTCTCGACCGGCGAGAGCCGGATGGTCCGGTGCGTAGCGGTGCCCGCGGAAGACGGAGTTCGGCCCGCCTGAGCCGGTCGGCGCCCCTTCCGGTATGACGTGCGGGTTCACGTACTCCCACACGACCTCGCCGTCCGGCGTCACTTCGAACAGCCGCCCCGGTGCGCCTTCGCAGATGAGCGTGTTGCCGTTCGGCTGCCGCTCCGCGCCGCTGATGTGGTAGCTGTAGAACGAGATGAGCGGCGAGCCCGTGTACTGCCACGCGATGCGTCCGCTCTCCGGCTCCACCTCCAGAACGCGCGAGTGCGTCGCTCCGCCACGATGCGGCCCGTTGTCGAACAGCAACACGCGCCCGTTGGGCAGGAACGTCGGGTGGTGCTGGTGCGAAATCTCGCCCGGCCCCCACTTCCATGTGTACTGCCCGGTCTCCCGGTTGACGATGCCCACCGTGTCGATCTGGCGGAAGCTGACGAGCAGGTCGCCGTCAGGGGTCAGGTTGAGCGCATTCTGGTGCAGCCACTGGTGGCGCTCCTCCAGCGGACAGATAGCGTCCTGCTCGGGGTCGAGCGCCTCCCACATACTCCACTCCCGCACGGTTGCTCCGGCGGCGTCCACCTCGCGCACCAGGTCGCCGTACATCGGCTCCTCAACGCTCCCTCGTCCGCCGCGCACGCGGCGCGCTACCTCCTGCGGCATGAGGTCGTAGAGCACCATGAGGGTGTGCCCGTCCGGCAGTCGCTCGAAATCGTGATGGACGAGCGGGTCCCAGTAGCTCCATACGATGTTGCTGTCCCAGTCCAGCTCGAGGACGGCGGTGTTCGTGCCGGGCGGCGGCAGGAACCCGCCGCTGGAGTGTGTCCTGCAGAGCAGGTTGCCGTTATCCAGCAGGAAGCCGTAGGAGATGCCTTCATCGCGATGCCAGCGATGGCAGACCCGGCCCTCCATGTCGATGAGGAAGGCGTCCTTGCCGCTCGACATGGAGATGATGGTGTAGCCCGGAAAGACTTTGGCGGGGTCGTGGTACAGCAGTCCGTTCGGGTGATGGATCGTCCAGCCCATGATTCGCTCCTCAGCCTTCGGACAGCCACTCGTTCGGCCCGCCGAGGCCGTGCTCGAGGTTCCAGTCCGCAGCGTAGATGACCTTCCCGGTGACGCCTGTCGATGCCGTCTGTGCGGCGAAGAACTTGGCGAGCGGCACCACCGTCTCCGGCTTCAGCGGGATCGCACCCGCCGCCATGATGCCGTGCTCTTTGCGGATGATGTCCTGCTCCCGGGTGCCGGTCGTGGCGGCGTGTGGGGGGGAACAGCACGTTGACCGCGACGTTGTACTCCGCGATCTCGTTCGCGAGGTAGAGCGAGAGGTTCGTGAGCGCGGACTTGGAGGCCATGTACGGCTGCTCCCGGCTGTGCGGCCGGTACCAGCGCGGGTCCGTCCCGGTGGTGGAGACGTTGATGATGCTTCCCGCACGCTTCTCCAGCATGGGCTGAACGAACGTGCGGATCATCGCGAGCGTGCCGAAGACATTGACGTCGAACATGCGGCGCCAGTCCTCCGGCGGCACATCGAGCACCTTGCCGATGCCGTGTGGCGGGATGAGGTGCCGCTGCCGCATCCCCGCGTTGTTCAACAGCACGTCCACCGTCCCGAAGCGCTCCATCGTTGCCGCGAACGCCGCCTCGATATGGTCGTCGCGCGTGATGTCGAGTTCGAGCGCCAATCCTCCTGCCGCCTCCACGACGGCCTGCGTCTCCTCCGCGCCGTCCCCGCTCCACGAGAGGTCGCCGCAGACGACGCGGCAACCTTCGTCCAGGAAGCCGTGCGCGTAGGCGCGGCCCATGCCTCTCGCCGCTCCGGTGATCACCACGACCTTGCCCTCGAGCGTCATTCACCTGTTCCCGTGCGATGTGCGTCGGACAACCTACGCCTTGTGTAACCGGACGGCAACCGCACGGGAGGCGTTCAAGGAATGCGAAACATGCGTTCTAAACGGTGTTGACAGCATAGAACAAGCGTTCTAATATGCCTGCAGCGTAGCACATACGTTCTGCCAGGAGTAGTGAGATGAAGACGCCAACGACATATCAGCGCGAGATAGCAACAGCGGTCACGTCTGACGTGCTGCAGGAGCAGGGCTCAGTGTTCACCGTCGAGATGCCGCTCGGTGCGGGCGTGAACGAACTGGCCTCTCAACTGGAGATGCTGGTGATGAGCGTGAATCTGAACGCGGGCGGGGCGCTGCTCCGCGTCGTTCCGGGCGGACAACCGGACGTCAGGCAACGGCTCCTCGGCCACCTGCGAGCAGGTTCGCTGAAGGGATTGTGGTCTGACGAGAGCGGATGCGTACGGTTGGGGCGCGCACAGGTGCTGTACACGGCGCCGGATGGCCTCGAACACCTGCGTGGGCATTTCGAACTGGTCCAGGTCGTCGATGCCCACCTCCTCCGTCCTGCGGAAGTAGCGCACCTGCAGGAGATGGCGGGCGCGTCCGGCGCGACGGTCGTCCTCTACGGTCGTCCCTGGAACGGAGCAACGCCGTTCGAGCACGTGAAACTCGCCAACAAGGAGGCCGCCGCTGCTGGAGGCGATCGGAGGCACTTCCGTGTGCCGCTGGAGCGTGCGGAAGCGGAACTGCCGGGCTACGCGGCACGCGTCGAGGCCGAGCGCGAGCGGCTCGGCGACATGCACCCGGACTTCGAGACGGCGTACGCGCTTCGCCCTGTCTCCGCAGGCGCCTCGGCGTTCCCGCGCGAGCGGCTGCGCGTCCTGTTCGGGGCTGGTGGACCGAGGAGACTCACCGTAGCCGACAGGCTCGCGGCATCCATCGTCGTGACACGGGCAACGAGTACGGTCGATTCCCCGGCGACAGCAGTCGTTTCCGTGGCATCGTGCACGGCTGGTGGACTGCGGGTGCTCGACCACAAGTGGGCGGAGGCCGCAGACGAAGCGACGCTCGTTGCAGGGCTGAAGCGTTTCGTGGAGACGATCTGGCCGTGTGAGAGCGTGCTCGTGCGGGTGCGCACGTCTCGTGATGACGGCCAGGTGAGGGACCTGCTGCAGCAGAGCCTTCAACAGGGCCATGTGCGGTGGTTCCCTGAAACGTCGCGGCAGCGTGAGCGTGAGTCTTCCGCTGTTATCGCGGCAGCGCTCACGGGGAGAGTGGGGTTCTATGCGCCGGACGGTTCCCCCGAGTATCGGGCGCTGCGGCGTGAGATGGAGTGGGCAGTGCTGCGCGTCGGCGAGGGGTGCGGGTTCACCGTTGCGGTGGAGGGACAGGATGAAGGATTCCTGGAGGGGATCTCGATGCTCACAAGTGAGGACGCAGAGCAGGCGGGGGAACAGCAGATGGCGTTTCCCATGGCTATCGCGTCCTGAGGGTGTTGCCTGGACCCATGGATCCGAGAACGCATGGATAGCCGTTATGAGACGGAATGACCAGAAGGAGGAAGCGATGAGCATCTACACGAAGTCAGGACGAAGGCGCGACGAACCAGTCATGGACGGGCTGCCCGAGCAGATGCGCTACACCGACACCGGCTGTGAGGCGTCGATGTCGTGTCTGGACTGCCCTCTTCCGCGCTGTAAGTTCGATGACCCTGCCTGGTACCAGGCCTACAAACTGCGGGAGCGGGACGAGGAGATCGCGTGGGCCTACCAGTACGAGAACCTGCACGTTTTCGAAGTGGCGAGCAGGTTCGGGATCAGTGTGCGTACCGTGCACCGGGCGCTCCGCAGGATGCAGACGATGCCGCTCGCGGCCTGACCCGCATCCACGTCAGCATCGATCCGAGGCAACACTATAAGAGAGGCCGGTAACGATGTACCGGCCTCTCTTCGTGAACGCGGTCTTGCTATGCAGGCTACCCGGCGCGCTCCAGGATGACGACGGGGATAGCCCGTTCGGTCTTCGCCTGGTACTCGTCATAGGGCGGGTAGATGCCGGCCATGAGCTGCCACAGTTCGGGCTTCTCATCGGGGCTGGCGGTGCGGGCGGTGGCGTCGAACCTGTCGGCGGCCACCTGTACGCGCACGGACGCGTTGGCGCTGAGGTTGTAGTACCACTGCGGGTGGTCCGGAGCGCCGCCGCGCGAGGCTACGACGATGCAGTTGCCCTCATGCGTGCCGTAGATGAGCGGCGTCGTGATCTCCCTGCCGGACTTACGGCCCGTTGTCGTAAGGAGGAGCGTGGGCGTGCCCCGCCACATGTGGCCGTCCTCGCCGTCAGTCGCGATGTAGCGTTCCAGGTGTTCCAGCACCCACGCAGGCTTGCCGCCGCCGGACGTAGTCATGTGTTCTCCGGTGAAGGGTGAAAATGGTCGGGGTGATTGGATTTGAACCAACGGCCCCCTGCACCCCATGCAGGTGCGCTTCCGGACTGCGCCACACCCCGGCCGTGCAGCGAGCGTAGCACAGGCGGCCGAGCCTCGTCCATCACAGAAGGGTCCTGCTCGGATGGTAGAATGACGAGTGAACCCGCTGGCTTTTGGGAGGGAACAGACCTGATGGAAGAACTTCGACAGCGCCTCACCGATCTTGCCGGGCATATCGCCGGCATCATGGTGCGGCTTTGACCTCCCCGGCCAGGAAGCGGAACTCGAACGGTTAGAGGAGCAGTCAGCCGCTCCTGATCTCTGGGACGACCCGGAGCGTGCGCAGGCCGCCATGCAGCGGCTCTCGCGCCTTCGCGCCTCTGTCGACGGCTGGCGCAGCTTCGAGTCCCGCATCCGCTCCACCGTCGAACTGCTGGAGATGGCCATCGAGGCGGACGATGCTTCGATGGCAGAGGAGCTCGCGGAGGAGAGCGCGGCCATCTTCGCCGAGGCGGAGCAACGGGAGTTGCTGCTGGTGCTCTCCGGCGAGTACGACGACCGCAGCGCGATACTCGCCATCCACGCCCGCGAAGGCGGCACGGACGCGCAGGACTGGACCGAGATGCTGCTGCGCATGTACACGCGCTGGGCGGCGCAGAGCGGCTTCAAGGCGCAGGTCCTGGACCTCTCCGCCGGGGAGGAGGCAGGCGTCAAGAGCGCGACGCTGGAGATCTCCGGGGACTACGCGTACGGCTACGCGAAGACGGAGCGCGGCGTACACCGGCTCGTGCGCCTCTCACCGTTCGACGCGGCGCACGCGCGCCATACGTCGTTCGCGCTTGTAGAGGTGCTGCCGGAAGCGGAAGACAACGTGGCCGTGCAGATCAACCCGGACGACATCGAGATGGACGTCTTCAAGGCGAGCGGGGCAGGCGGCCAGCACGTGCAGAAGAACTCTACGGCCGTCCGCATCCGGCACATACCGTCGGGCATTGTGGTCTCCTGCCAGAACGAGCGCTCGCAGCTCCAGAACCGCGAAGTGGCGATGAAGATCCTCCGGGCACGGCTCATGGAGGTCGAGATGCGCAGGCGTGCAGAGGAGCGGGCGGCGCTCAAGGGCGAGCATGTATCTGCGGGATGGGGGAGCCAGATCAGGAGCTACGTGCTCCACCCGTACAAGATGGTGAAGGACCACCGCACCGGTTTCGAGTCCACGAACCCCGATCTCGTCCTCGATGGTGAGCTGGAGGGCTTCATGCGCGCCTGCCTGCTTTCCAGCGTGGAAGGCGAATAGAGCCCTCCCCGAGTCCCGGACGTAACCTGTGTTGAGAGTGCTAGAATTCCGAGTGCGCCGTCATACTGGAGGCGCACTCGTATATCACCTCTGGAGACTCTCCTCGATGAAACGTGCCCTCGTGCCTGTCCTGTTGCTGCTCGCGCTGGCGCTTGCCGCCTGCTCCGGAGAGCCGGAGCCGCCTGCAACGCCGGTACCCACGCCAACCCCGACCCCAACGGCAACCTCCACGGCAACTCCGGAGCCGACGGCAACGCCAACCCCAGCTCCCGACCCGGTGCCCGAGGGGTTCGTCCCGTTCGTGAGCCAGGAACTGGGAGTATCGCTCTACTACCCCGCTCAGTGGTCGATAACACCGACCGGCGGAGAGGGCGCGTGGTTGGTCGTCCAGGACGGCGAAGGGGTCTCGCGCATGTTGCTGCTCGCGGAGCAGGCAACCGCAGGGTCGCTGAGCGAGCAGATGGAGGCGGTCATCACGTTGCTCACGCCGGAGGAAGGGGCCCCGCGCGTGGAGCGCACCGGCGCCGTGACGCTGGACGACGGCACAACGGCCGAGCGCGCAGACATCCTCTACGAAGTGGAGGGCGGCACCGACGTGCGGCGTGTGCAGGTGATGCAACGCGGCGAGTTGCTCTACCTGTTGGTGGTCATAGCACCGCTGGCTGAGGTCGAGCGGCAGGAGGAGACGATAGACACCATGCTGGCGAGCTTCAGGAGCTTCCCTCCTGAGCCTTACGGCGTGCCGCGCGACAGCGCATTCACCATGCCGCTCGGAGAGCCCACCACGCTCGACCCGGCCATCGCCAGGGAGACGACCTCCCACTTCTTCGTGACGAGCCTGTTCAGCGGCCTTGTCCGGATAACGAGCGACTCCGGCATCGAACCCGACCTTGCCGAGAGTTGGGAGGTCGACGATGCAGGCGTGGTCTACACGTTCACCCTGCGCGACCGCATAGCGTTCCATGACGGGACCCCCATCACCGCCGAAGACTTCAAGTACTCGATAGAGCGCGCCGCCGACCCTGCGCTCCACAGCGAGACGGCCCACTCCTACCTCGGCGACATCGTGGGGGTTGTCGAAAAACTGAATGGCGAAACGGAGGAAGTCTCCGGCGTGGAGGTCGTGGACGAGCGCACCGTCCGCATCACGATAGATGAGCCGAAGGAGTACTTCCTGGCCAAGCTGACGTATCCATCCGGCGCCGTCGTCGACCGCCGCACCGTCGAACCTCTCGGTTTCGACTGGTGGATGAACCCTGATATCAACGGCTCCGGTCCCTACCGGCTGGCCCGATGGGAAAGGGAAGAGGTGGTCGTCCTTCAGCGTTTCGACGGCTACCACAGGCCGGCATCGTTGGAGTACGTAGTCTCGCCTCTGGCCGCCTTGCCCGGCGTCAGCGGGCTTGCGATGTACCTCTCGGACGCTTGGGACGCGATACCCGTCGGTGCCCGCTCGCTCGATTCGATACGCGAGAGCGAGACATTGAGTGCTCAACTCACCGAGTTCCCGCAGCTCACGACGTACTACGCGGGGGTCGACGGCGCACAACCGCCGTTTGACGACCCCGATGTGCGCCGCGCCTTCCTGATGGCGCTCGACCGCGAGCGGCTGATAGAAGTCGTCTACGACGGGAACGTGGAACTCGCGAAAGGGCTTCTGCCGCCGGGCATGCCGGGCTACTCGGAATCCCTGCACGGCGTTCCGTACGACCCGGAAGGCGCACGGCAGTTGCTTGCCGGGTCGAAGTACGCCGAAGACTTCCCAGAGGTTGTGTTCAGCGCCGTGGATAGGGACGGTGAACCTTCGGAGATGGTTCAGTTCATGATTGCGGCGTGGCAGGCAGAGCTTGGCGTCAACGTTGAGGTGGAGTTGCACGAGACGGATGTCTACTACTACTCGCTGGAGAACGTCGTGGGGGACCTCTGGCACGCCGGCTGGGTTGCGGACTACCCCGACCCGGAGAACTTCCTCGACCTGCTGCTGCATTCGCACATCCTCGACGGCAAGTACGTGAACGACCGTTTCGACAGTCTGATAGAGGGCGCGCGAACCGAGCGCGACCGCGAGACCCGGCTGCGCATGTACGGCGAGGCGGAGCAGCTGTTGATCGATGAAGCGGGCCTCTTCCCGCTCTTCCACGTCAACGACTACGCACTCGTGCGCCCACGCGTGCAGGGCTTCCGGATGAACGCGTTCGGCCAGCCGGATGTGGTGGGGATAACGCTCGCGCCTATCGAGTGAACGGCGGCGGATAGAAGCAATGCGGGCTCAGCGGAGGCTGCTGTCCTTTCTCTCTTCCTCTCTGTCCGGCACGTCCAGTTCGCCCCGGTAGATGCCGCGCAGCGTGCCGCTCACAGCCAGGCTGACAACCACGACGATGGTGAAGCCCAGCCCAAGCACAAGTAGCACGTCGGTAGTGCCGAATCGATCCGCCGCGAACCCGTTTACGAGGTTCATCACCGCCATGGTCCCGCCGATGTTGATCTGGTTCAGCCCGCTGATTCTGCCGCGCATGCGATCCGGGGCGAGGGACTGTACCATCGCACCGCCGATCGCCATGAAGGCCGCCTGGGAGCCGCCCATCGCTGCGGCGCCCAGCAGCGCCAGGGTTGTGCTGCTCGCTGTCGCCAGCAGCAACATCGAGACCCCACTGACAACGCCCGTTACCAATAGCAGTCTTCCTCGGCCCAACGCGCTCCGCACCCCCGCGATGCCCATCACCCCGACCAGTGCGCCCGCACCGACGCCCATCATCAGGTAGCCGCTTGAATCGACGTCGCCCAGGAAGTCTTGGGCCAGTGCTGGCAACATCGACTCGAACGACATCGTGATCGAGCAGTGCAGCGCTATGAGGATGAAGAGTGCTCTCAGTTGCGGGTCCAACCACGCGTAGCGCATCGCGGCCCAGAGGCTCGCTCCTATCCGTGAACCGCGGGTCAGCTCGCCGGTCGACCGGGTGCGTACCGAAAGGATGGCGGCGATGCCGACGAAGTAGAAGGTCGTGCTCACGAGGAACGCGACACTCACGTCGAACAGCAACAGCGCGGGAGCGATGAGTCCTGGCCCGAACAGGCGGGAACCCTGCTGCGATACCTGGTTCATCGCCATCGCGTTGAGCCAGTGCTCTCGCGGCACCACGTTCGGGATGAGCGTCTGCGTCGCCGTCATCTGGAACGTCCGGAAGCTGCCGTTGAGCAGCGCCAGCAACACGACGTGCCACACTTCCAGCATGCCGGTCAGGGCGAGCGCAGCCAGAACGACGGCGTGCGAGAGTTGAAGGACGTAGGCTGTGGCGAGCACGGCCCGGCGGTCGAAGCGGTCCGCCAGGTAGCCTGTGAGCGGGGGCAGGATGAAGCGGGGCGCCATCGCAACGAACGTCGTGACGCCTACCTGTGTCGAGGAGCCGGTCTCTTGAAGTACAAAGATGCCGCGCGCGACGATGAGGGCCCAGTAGGCCGACTGTCCGCCCACGCTGCCCAGCCAGATCCAGCGGAAGTCCCGGTATTGCAGCGCTACGGTGTAACGTTGGAGAACGGACTTGACGGTGGCCTGCATGCCGCTCCTGGCTGGAGGTAGTACCGGCGGTGGACTGCGGGCATCTTACACCGCGCGGCAAGTCCGAGCGCAGAGAGCCTCCTTCATACGAGCAGGGGGGTGTCCTTCCCCTTTTACACGTCGGCGTTTGAGGCTACAATGCGCCTCGGCGCGCCACGGTCTTGGGAGACCGCGCGATACTTCAGAAAATTGCAGGAGGGGTGATATGACTTCGAACCAGCAGTGGTGGCCGGATCAGCTCAGCCTGAAGGCTCTCCGCCAGAACTCTCCCCAGTCCGACCCGATGGGTGCGGACTTCGACTACGCTGAGGCGGTCAAGAGCCTTGACGTTGATGCCCTGAAGAAGGACATCGAAGAGGTCATGACGACCTCGCAGGACTGGTGGCCGGCGGACTACGGCCACTACGGGCCGCTCTTCATCCGGATGACGTGGCACGCGGCGGGCACGTACCGCATCAGCGATGGCCGCGGCGGTGGCGGCTCCGGTCACCAGCGCTTCGCGCCTCTCAACAGCTGGCCCGACAATGGGAACCTGGACAAGGCGCGACGTCTGCTCTGGCCGGTCAAGCAGAAGTATGGCCGGAGCCTCTCCTGGGCGGACCTGATCATCTTCGCGGGCAACTGCGCCTTGGAGTCCATGGGGTTCAAGACCTTCGGTTTTGCCTTCGGGCGCCCGGACGTCTGGGAGGCTGACGAGACCGACTGGGGTTCCGAGAGCACATGGCTCGACGACCAGCGTCACGACAGCGACGGAGAGCTCCAGGGGTCCCTCGGTGCCGACCACATGGGCCTGATCTACGTGAACCCGGAAGGGCCGAACGGCAACCCGGACCCGATGGCCGCAGCGAAGTACATCCGCCAGACGTTCAAGCGCATGGCGATGAACGACGAGGAGACGGTTGCGCTCATCGCCGGCGGGCACACGTTCGGCAAGGCGCACGGGGCGGCCCCTGATTCCCTCCACGTTGGCCCTGAGCCGGAGGGAGCCGGCATCGCTGAGCAGGGCTTCGGCTGGACGAACAACTACGGCAGCGGCAAGGCCGGAGACACGATCACCAGCGGCTTGGAAGGCGCTTGGACCAACGAGCCCATAAAGTGGGACAACAATTTCTTCGAGAACCTGCACGGCCACGAGTGGGAGCTGACGAAGAGCCCGGCCGGCAAGTCGCAGTACACTCCCACGAACGCGGCGGCAGTGGCCACCGTGCCGGATGCGCACGACCCCTCGAAGAAGCACGCCCCCATCATGCTCACGACGGACCTCTCGCTGCGAACGGACCCGGCTTACGCGGCGATCTCGAAGCGCTTCCTCGAGAACCTCACTGACTTCGAAGACGCATTCGCCAGGGCATGGTTCAAGCTGATCCACCGGGACATGGGCCCCCGCAGCCGGTACGTCGGGCCGCTGGTGCCCGAAGAGGCGCTCCTGTGGCAGGACCCCGTTCCCGACGTCGACGGCGAGTTGATTGGAGCGCAGGAGATCGCCGACCTGAAAGCGAAGGTCCTCGCCTCCGGGCTGTCCGTCTCCCAGCTGGTTTCGACGGCATGGGCGTCGGCGGCATCGTTCCGCGGCACCGACAAGCGCGGCGGAGCGAACGGAGCGCGCGTCCGTCTCGCGCCGCAGAAGGACTGGGAAGTGAACGACCCGGCAGCGCTCGGCGCAGTGCTGGGGACGCTGGAGGGGATCCAGGCGGAGTTCAACAGCAGCGGGAAGAGAGTCTCGCTCGCCGACCTGATCGTTCTGGCTGGATGTGCGGGCGTCGAACAGGCTGCACAGAACGCCGGTCACAACGTGCAGGTCCCCTTCGCGCCGGGGCGCACAGACGCGACGCAGGAGTGGACCGACGTCGAGTCGTTCGCGGTGTTGGAGCCCAAGGCGGACGGGTTCCGCAACTACGTGCAGGCAGGGCAGGCGGGCAAGCCGGAAGAGCTGCTGGTGGAGCGGGCCTACATGCTGACGCTCACCGCTCCCGAGATGACGGCGCTCGTCGGCGGCCTTCGCGTCCTGGGTGCGAACACCGGAGGGTCTGCGCACGGCGCCTTCACCAACCGGGCCGGCGCCCTGACCAATGACTTCTTCGTGAACCTGCTCGACATGAGCACCGAATGGAGCGAGTCCTCGTCTCAGGGCGTGTACGAAGGACGGGACCGCCAGACAGGCAACGTCAAGTGGACCGGCACTGCGGTGGACCTGGTCTTCGGTTCGAACTCGGAACTCCGGGCTCTCGCCGAGGTCTACGGCTGCGACGACGGGCAGGAGCAGTTCGTGGGCGACTTCGTGGCCGCGTGGAACAAGGTGATGAACAACGATCGCTACGACCTCGCGTAAGCAGAAGCCCTGCAACAGTGACAGGCATGCAGGAGGGGAGGCCGTACGGCCTCCCCTCTGGTGTTTAAGGAAGGTGAAGAGAAGTTGGTGGGCCACCCTGGAATCGAACCAGGGACCTCAGTCTTATCAGGACTGCGCTCTAACCGACTGAGCTAGTGGCCCACGCGCCCGGCGAGTATACCGCCCCGAGAATGAGAGAGACCAGCCACGGGGCTGGTCTCTCTGTGCTCAGGCGCCTTAACCCGTGAATAGTGGAAGGAAAGACTTGGTTGCCGCCGGACCCTCGCGAGGAGGGGATGAGGCCGCCGTTGCCGGGACGAGGGAGCAGAAGCTCGACCGATCGTCCGGCGCGGGCCGGTCTCTCCGAGCGGACCGACCTGGGGTTCCCAATAAAGGGGCTCCCTAGAAAGGAGGTGATCCAGCCGCACCTTCCGGTACAGCTACCTTGTTACGACTTAGTCCCAGTCACCAGTC
This sequence comes from Dehalococcoidia bacterium, assembly GCA_965206315.1. Lineage (GTDB taxonomy): Bacteria > Chloroflexota > Dehalococcoidia > Lucifugimonadales > Australimonadaceae > Bin16. The sequence goes on along the minus strand of OZ242210.1, from coordinate 1,065,560 downwards.
CCGCCCTAGGCGCAGGCCTCCTTACGGTTGGCTGTGCGACTTCAAGCGTTACCGGCTTCCATGACTTGACGGGCGGTGTGTACAAGGCCCGGGAACGTATTCACCGCAGGATGGCTGATCTGCGGTTACTAGCAACTCCACGTTCATGCAGGCGAGTTGCAGCCTGCAATCCCAACTGGGGGTAGGTTTAAGGGATTAGCTCCATCTCGCGATGTGGCTGCCCGTTGTCCTACCCATTGTAGCGTGTGTGTCGCCCAGGGCGTAAGAGCCATGATGACTTGACGTCATCCCCACCTTCCTCCTCGAATTACGAGGCAGTCTCGCTAGAGAGTGTAACTAGCGACGAGGGTTGCGCTCGTTGCGGGACTTAACCCAACACCTCACGGCACGAGCTGACGACAGCCATGCAGCATCTGTGACGGCTCCCCGAAGGGTCCCCCAGCCTTTCGGCCAGGGTACCACCGACATGTCAAGCCCTGGTAAGGTTCTTCGCTTTGCATCGAATTAAACCACACGCTCCGCTGCTTGTGCGGGCCCCCGTCAATTCCTTTGAGTTTTAGCCTTGCGGCCGTAGTCCCCAGGCGGAGTGCTTAACGCGTGAGCTTCGGCACGGAGGGGGTCGATACCCCCCATACCCAGCACTCATCGTTTAGGGCGTGGACTACCCGGGTATCTAATCCGGTTTGCTCCCCACGCTTTCGAGCCTGAGTGTCAGGATCGGCCCAGAGCACCGCTTTCGCCACGGGTGTTCCTCCTGATATCTACGCATTTCACCACTACACCAGGAATTCCGTGCTCCTCTACCGTCCTCAAGCCGAGCAGTATCCGTAGACCTCTCCAAGTTGAGCCTGGAGATTGCACCACGGACTAACTCGGCCACCTGCGCTCCCTTTACGCCCAATGAATCCGGACAACGCTAGCCTCCTACGTATTACCGCGGCTGCTGGCACGTAGTTAGCCGAGGCTTATTCCTCGGGTACCGTCACTATCTTCCCCGAGAAAAGAGGTTTACGACCCGCAGGCCTTCTTCCCTCACGCGGCGTCGCTGCGTCAGGCTTTCGCCCATTGCGCAAGATTCCCTGCTGCTGCCTCCCGTAGGAGTGGGGGCCGTGTCTCAGTCCCCCTCTGGCCGGTCGTGCTCTCACACCGGCTACCCGTCGACGGCTTGGTGGGCCGTTACCTCACCAACTACCTGATGGGACGCAAGCCCATCCACTGGTGGCCGAAGCCTTTGGTTACCCGCTATCGGCAGGCAACCACATGCGGTATTAGCTCGGATTTCTCCGGGTTGTCCCCCGCCAGTGGGTAGGTTGCTTACGCGTTACTCAGCCGTCTGCCACTAACTCGCCCCCGAAGGGGTCCGTTCGTTCGACTTGCATGCATTAGGCGCGCCGCCAGCGTTCGTCCTGAGCCAGGATCAAACTCTCAATCAAGTTGTGGGTCTCTCAGAGACCCGTTTTTCCTTGACAGGGTGCGTACCCCCCAAAGGGGCACGCGGCGCTTTCCTTCCACTATTCACTTGTTAAGGTGCCACCCCTCCTCACGAGAGGGAACCTGCCTAGACTAGACGACGGCACCTCGCCTGTCAAGCGGAATCACTCACTGGTAGTGCATCACTTTGAATCTAGGAGTGATTACGAGTAGCCCAGAATTGGCTTTCTGCCCCATAATGTCAAGAGGGTAACCACCAACGCTTGACCGAGAGCGGCCTTGTCGTTAGGCTTACGCGAACCTCGGAGGTGCCCCTGAGGGGGGTCATGGGTGGGGGTGGGGCAGGGTTGAGTTAGACCCTGCCCCACCTTTAGGAGGTGTCGGCAGAGCATGGGTTACCCTACCGGCAAATGGGCGTCTAGCTCATGAAGCGTCACTCGGGAAGACCCCGGCCTCGGAGGGGCACCATGGACATCAACCAGTCCGCCAAACGCATCGTCGATCTGACGACCAAGGAACACAACCGCAGGGCCAAGCGCCTCATCGACGAGGCTACCGGCGACAGGTCCCCCCTCATGGATTTGGTTGACGAGGGCTGGCAACCCGACGACGAGGAAGAGAACGACTCACCCGCGCCGGAGAAGTCAGATGGGCAGGGGGGGTCAGACGGCCAGTCCAGCGCAGAGACACACGACCCCTGTTGCTCCGACCGCGCAAGCGACGCTTGCGATGAGCAGACCTAGTCCAGTTCTCTGATCACTGTTCACGGTGCTTACGAACACCCCTAGACTGCGACGTACAGGTAGAACGGCGGTTGTTCTTGCCGTGGTGCTGAGGGTGTTCCTGGCCGCGCCCGCCCCGTAGTCAGCATGAGTGCACGGCTGATCGCAGCACGCACGGCTCTCACATCCTCTTTGTTGTCCGAGCCGTAGATGATGAACACCTTGCGGGTGTTGCCCAAGCCCTGAAGGCGTTGCAGTTGGGACGAGTCTATCTCGCCCATGTTGAACGTCGTCGCCTCCTTGATCTGTCTGACCGCCTCGATGCAGTCGGCGGTCACTTGGCTCGGCGGGCCTTTCTTGAACAGGCTGTAATCTAGCGACGGCACCTTTCATCCTCCGCTGTGGAATGCGGCGGGTAGCCTATCAGGTCTACGGCGACTCGGGAAGAACCTAAGCCCCAGCCTCTACCAGCCTGAAGATGCCAAAGAAGAGGGCGCTGATCAGGCCGGCTCCCACCAACCCTATGATGCCACCCAGCCAGAGCACCACCTTCAGGGTTGCTTTACCCATATCGACACGCACGTCCTTGACCTCGGCGCGGAGCGTGGCGGCAGATGCTTCAACCGTGCCGCTCAGTGCGGCAATGGATGTCTCCACGTCGCGCATCCTGTCGTCCAGACCATCCAACTTGTTGTCGATGCGCATCTGGAAAAGGGTCATCTGCCCTGTATCGGGGGAGGTGGTGGGAGGAGTGCTTTCGGGATGGCTTTCGGTCATGAGTTAGCCTTCAGACTGATCCACTCCCAGATACCTCGGTCGTGGAAGCCGAAGTAGGCATCCATCGCAACGACGATCCCATAGGAACGGTCTACGCCTAGGTCAGCCGCAACATCCTGCGTGGTCTTGCCGCGTATTGCCACGAGGAAAGCGGTGTTATCTATCCTCTTGTGGTCTTGGGGATACCGTGTTTGCGCCCGAGCGAACACCTGCGGGCCATTCTCCGTCATCCCAAACACAGCGAATACCTGCACGCTTCACCACGCTCCTCTCTGGGGAACCCTTCAGGGGGTTCCCAGAATATAGGTGCATGATACTAAAGTTAGGTTACTTGGCAACTTCCTCTCCCCGCGAAGAAGCCGCAACGCCCTGCTCTGGGCCCCAGCACGGTTCTGAGGTCGGTGGTTCACGCGCTCACTATCCAGTGTACCGGCACAGCCCTTGGAGATTGAGTTCGACCCGCAGGCCGTCGCCTATGGCGACTTCCGCCGCCCCACGAACAAGGCCCGGTAGGTCGTCCAGGAATCCGAGCTCGTCTGCCGTCAGCGTGTAACCGACCGAACCGCCAACGTCGTAACCCTCGGCGTTCAGATGCCCGCATAACTCGGTGATGCTGTATTCGTTGCCGGATGACGGCTCAGGGATGACGACCCCTTCAGGTTCCGATCCGCAACCCGTCACTGCGACCGCTCCCACCACCAGTGCCAGAAGAAGAAAGACTCTCATGCGGTACCTCCGTTGCGGGGCAGCCTACCACTACACCATCCGTCTCGGGAACCCCATGCCGACCGCCCCTACTGCGGCTCTGAAGTTCGGTGTTCAATCCTTCAGCGTGCCTCAGGGGGGTTAGGGATTTCCTCTCTCAGGTCACCCATCAGGGCGGGGGTGGGGGTCCGCATCCCGATGGTCCGCCTTTGATGCCCCCCCTAGTCAGATAGCAGGAACACAACCCGCAGAACCAATACCGCTGCAACTACTCCTAGGGCGGCTTTGACCCAACGCCCGTGCGGGCCTCTCATCCAAGCGGACAGTGGCCTTCTTGGCTCGCTGTCTCCCTGATCCCAACTACCCCACCAGCGGTTGGTCAGCATGAAGGCGATAGCACCGAACGCAACGAACACCGCGCTCTCCGCGAGAACAGCCCCTGACCCCCTCATATCCATCTGGCCGGTGACCAGCTCGGTGAACGCCAACGCCCTGAAGGCATATCGGGCAGTCACGATCCACGCCAACGCGACCACGACGCGCTTCACGTAGGGATCAAGGCTGTCGAGCCATGCTAAGAGATAGGAGAACACTGCCCAACCCTACAGGCGGTTATGTTCCTCCAAGTGAGTGGTGGCAATCGCTTCATCCGCACCAGCGGCATCAAGCCTGCCGCTGGTGCTTTTGCTTTTCTCCGCTTTGCTGTCGGTAGCCTAATTGAGCACCCGCGGCAGAGTCAACCGTGCCCCACCTAGGGTAGACTTGCCCCGCGATGAAACTGCGGACTCTCATAACGATTGGAGCGGGTGGCTTTGGCGTCTACTCGATGCTCTCGCTGGGTTACTGGCCCCCGACAGCGGTCGTTGTCGGCATCGGTGTTGCCCTGATGGCCGAGGGCGCAGGCAGGCTACGGGAGTCATTCGAGCACCAAGGTTTCCCCTCTAGGGCAGACCGCTTCAGCGGCATCCTCTTTGGCGTCGGGATGCTCCTCGCGTGGACAGGCTTCAGCGTCGGCGGGTGAGCAGGCTAGGGATGCTGGCTGGTTGAACGGGGTTACACTGGGGAGGCGGGATAGAACGAAACCCGCCAGACATGCCGGACCCTTTATGGGATAAGGAGGTGCGGGGGAGAGCCGGCGCTGGGGGACGGGCGCACGGTCTCCCCCGCTGAGTGTAGGTGCCTAAGCCGGGAGGTGCCCGACACCCCACTCTTGCCCCTCCTATGAACTGCCCTCAGGGCAGGCGCTCGTGAAACCGGATGTGACCCCGTAGGAATGCCACCGGTTGCTCCCTGAAAGCGTGTACTCGACGCGGAACTGATGCCCCGTCCCGCACGGCAGGCCCGTAACGTTCGCCTCCGGTCGCCGGTTGCTCCATGTGGCTATGTCCACGTAACCGCCGAACGCCCAGGGGTCGGCGAGGGTGTGCCGGTACCGTACCCGGATGTCTCCGATGTAACGGTCACCCACGTAGCGCAACCGGTCCCAACTGACGCGCACGCTGTTGGGCGTCGCGCTCTCAACGGCAGGGTTGCCGAACGGGGGTGCTTCCGGCAACACGTTCGTCTCGTTGAAGCCGGACTGCTCAGCGACCACGTAGCCCTCCATGAGGACATCGCCGACCGGAATGTTGTGCGCCCGCGCCCAGACGACGATGTAGCCGTCATCGTCCACCCAGAGTTCTTGCTGAAGGTAGTCGCTCTCGTCGACCTCCGGCTCATCCGCGGGTGTCGTGCCGGGGTCGCGGCGCTGATCGCCGTCAGTGGTTCCCGCAGAGGGACGGGCGGTCGAGTATCGCTTGACCTGTTTCCCGTCCTTCTCCTCGGTTTCCACCAGGCGATACTCGATGTTCCCGCGCGCGTAGGTGACATCGAGCTCCGTAACCCCGTCCTGCGAATCCGAGTCCCGCTGGGGTGAGTCGTCAGAACCGCCCGAACCGCCGCTCTCCGTCAGCCCGTTCGGCAACGGCTCGCAGAACCCAACGTAGTCCCTGTCGAGTGCGGGCCTGACGTTCCATTCGCCGCCCCCGACGCGGGTGTGCAACCTGTCGCCACGCTTCAGGTGCTCCACCTTCTGGTCCCCTTCGCCGGTGTACCCGTAGTAGTCGGTTCCCACGTACTCGTAGTGCCAGATTTCAACGTGGTGCGGCTCAACCGTCGTGTTGACGCTCCTCACCTCCACGTCGTAGTGCTCCATCGTGGGCGAGCAAGCCGTGCTCGTCTGAGCTCGCAGGCCAGACTCACCCGATGCACCCGGCCAGAGCGTCCAGTAGAGGCCCGCCGCCGCCGCAAGCAGCAGCAGCAGCACCGTCGCTATCGTTACCGATGTTCGTGTGTTCATTCGATCAACCCCAACCGCCTCAGGATGATGTTCGCTATGTCAGTGATGCCCTCTTGGAACCAATACCCCTGCAACCGCCCCGGATGCGTAACGACTTCCAGGATGTTGAAGTCCAGGAGCGAGTATGCGCCGACCGTCGTCACGTTGTCGCTGTAGGTGCTCGATCTCTGGTCGATACTCGCCTCGGGGTAGGCACGCGACCAGAGATGCGGCACGTTGAAGAGCACGTCGATGGTGTCTAGGAAGAAGACCGACTCCCGCTCATCGACCAGCGAGCTCACCTCCAGGTAGTTGCAGTCCTCGCAGGAGTCCCACCGCCTGTTCGACGTGTAGGCGCCTACGCTCGGCGCGGGCAGTTGCGAACTGGGAAGGCTGAACTCGTTCGTCAGGACATGAACCTCTGCGGCCGCACTCATCCTGCTTGCCCCAGGGGTCGCTCGCATCTTGGCAATCGAGTAGAAGCACCAATCGAAGTCGATGTCCGAGAACCCGGCGAGCCGAGCTGTGCCCCTCGCCATCAGCGGGATCTGAGTGGTGATGTCGTAGCGGTTTGCGATGCTGCCCCTGATGGTGTTGCTCTTGGCCTGAAAGGCTCCCTGGCAGTGGGTCGGTTCCCCTACGGTCTTCCGGGCGTCCAGGTCGTACTTCCAGCTCGTCGACGCCTCCGTCTGCTCGATGAGCGAACCGTCCTCCCACTTCGACGTGACCGACACCTCGTACTCGTAGCCCGGATACCTGAACGGAATCTGATACTCCGTCGGGTCCGACGAATGGATGTTGCGCCGCGTGGTCGACTGCTCTCTCCGCTGGCCCGCCCCGTGGTCAGGGTGACCCGGACTATCGTAGTAGACCGTGTAGACGACCAGGAACCCGCCCGGAGGCGTAGCGGGCGATGTCCAGTCGATCACACCGTCATCGTCGACGCTCAACCGTTGCACCAAGAACGTGGATGGGTGAGGGCGCTCCCTGTTTCCGCCCGTGCCATCACCGCTCCCGCTCCCGTCTCCGCCTCCATTGCCGTTGCCGCCACCGTTCCCGCCGCCGTTGCCGTTCCCACCGCCGTTAGTGGAACAGCCCGATGTCACGGTCGCGGCGTCGTAGCCCCAGAGGCCGTCGTCGCCGACGCGGAATATCTCGCGGGCGCCCTCGAGTTCAAGCCTGTAGAAGTACGGCTCCCCCGCCGTCAGCCCGTCGTCCACGTACCGCGACGGGTCCAACTCCGTGAAGCGACCGAGCTCCGTGTAGGTGTTCCCGCTGGGGGTGTCGAGACGCTCCAACCGGTAGAACGAGATGCCCTCGATGACAGACCAATCGATCTCCAGGGAGTCGCAGTCGTTGGCGATGGCGCTCACCGTGAAGGTCACCGCCGGCGGGCGCGGCAACTCCGGTGTCGGGGTAGGCGACGGCGACGGGGTAGGCGTCTCCGGGGGTATGCCGCCGCAACCCGATGTCACAACCCCATCGTCGTACCCCCAAGGCCCGTCAGTGTCGTCATAGATGCGCCCGTCTCCTTCGAGCTCCATCCGGTAGTAGTAGGTCGACCCCGCAAACAGGCCGTCGTCCTGGTACTCGGATGCGTCCTGCCCCGTGAAGAAACCGACCGAGTCCCAATCCTGCGTGCGGGCGTTCAGCCGCTCCAAGCGGTACCCCGATATGCCGGAAAGGTGGCTCCAATCAACGTTCAGCGAGTCGCAGTCGTTGGCTATGGCGCTCACCGTCAGGGTCGGGCGCGGAGGCGTGGGGAGCGTCGTTCCCCCGCCATTGCCTCCGCCATTCCCGCCGCCGCTGTTGCAGTTGTTCGGGATCGTCTCGCCCGCGTAGGTCGCGGCGCCATAGTAGGGCGCGTAGCGGACGCCGTCCCCGCGCATCTCCATGTAGTAGAAGTAGTGGAACCCGCCGTCCAGACCCGAGTGCGTGTAAGACGCGGCGTCGTCGGGACCGAACGACGCGAGGAGACTGTAGCCACTCGGCGTATCCAGGTAGTAGATGTCGTAGTGCGTGATCCCCTCACGCTTGCTCCAACTCAACCGTAGCGAGTCGCAGTTGTTCGCTATGGTTCTCACCCTGAAGGACGGAGCCGGCGGGTTGCTCAACACCGGGGTCGGCGTGGGTGTCGGGGTCGCCGTCGGGGGCTGGTGCGTCGGCGAGGGTTGCACCCTCGGCGTCGGTGTCGGTATAGGGTCACACCCGCCCACTCCGGGCGGATGATCGTCGCACGGGTTGCCCGAACCGTCGCCGGGGCCGCTCCCGTGCGGCTTGGTCACGTTGTCGCTTCTGTCCTCACCGTCGCTCTCCTGCGCTTGCGCGACCACCGCAAACGCTACCAACACCGCAAGGGCCAAGATGATTCCAACGTATCGCAAGGTATAGCACCTCCTTTCGGGAATGTTGCCCAGCCGGATGCCGGGCCGAGCGGGAATACTAGCTCGGATGCTTAGCCCGGTCAACACCACCCCCCGAGGCCACCGCCGCTGCTGGTTCGAGCCTGTGAAACGCAGCGTTGCACCCGCGAGCTATAGTCGCCTTAACGCAATGGTGGGCCAGTTGACGCATTCAACCAGCCCACCTAGCGGCTCTGACGGCAAGACCCGCACCAGAGACCGCCACAAGGCTCATATTGCGCATCGTGATTTGAGCCTGTCAATGGGGCGAGTGCCGTCAGGGCAAACATCCTTCAGGAGGTTGCCCGCATGGCAAAGCAAGACCGCTCCGAGACCGTACGCTCCTTCGGGTTCACGTTCACGTTCCGCAAGCAGGTCAGGCGCGTTCCCGACCGTCAGGAGCAACCCCGTAAACTCCCCCGGCGGAGGAAGCCGCAGCGCCCCGCGCTGGGGTTCCGGACGGACTCCCCTCAACCACTTCCCAACGAATCCCGGATCAATGACATCTGTCCCTTGAACGAGCGTTGCCGCAGGAGTACGTTACTCTAATGAACACCCTCACGAGGAAGCAGCGCATCGCCGTCCTGAAATGCCTCGTGGACGGCAACTCCATCAGGGCCACGCAGCGCATCACCGGCGTCTCCCAGCGCGCGATCACCAAACTCCTCGTGGACGCCGGGCACGTCAGCTCTATCTTCCAAGACCGCGTGCTGAGGAACCTCCGCTGCCGCTACATCCAGGTGGACGAGATGTGGTCGTTCGTCTATGTCAAGGCCCGCCGCGTCCAGCGCGCCAAGAACCCGCCGCTCATAGCAGGAGACGTGTGGGTCTGGGTTGCGCTCGACGCGGACAGCAAGCTCGTACCGACGTGGAGGCTCGGCGACCGGACTGCCGAGACCGGCAAGGCGTTCATCAAAGACCTGAGGTCCCGCATGGCGCACCGCATCCAACTCACATCCGACGGCCACAAGCCCTACCTGATCGCCGTCGAGGAGACGTTCGGCAAAGACATCGACTACGCCATGCTCGTGAAGCAATACGGCGGGCAGGACAGCGGCGGCAACAGCGAGAGCGAGCGGCGCGGCCGCTACACCGGAGCGACCAGGGAAGTCGTCATGGGGCGCCCGCGCCCCGACGCGATCAGCACGTCCTTCATCGAGCGCCAGAACCTCACGATGCGGATGTCGATGCGCCGCTTCACCCGCCACACCAACGGGAACTCCAAGAAGGCGGAGAACCACGCCTGCGCCGTCGCACTCCACTACCTGCACTACAACTTCTGCCGCACCCACATGGCGCTGCGCGAGCCGTACCGGGAGCGCACCCCCGCCATGGCCGCCGGCCTCACGGACAGGCCATGGGAGTTCGCCGACATCCTGAACCTCATCGACGGCGCGGCGCGCAAGCCGAAGCGGCCCACCCGCTACGCGACCTACCGGGGAAAGCCCCGGCGGAAGCAGCACCGGAAACGCATACCCGCTGCCAATGGAGATAATGGGGAGTAGGACGTGCGCCTCTCGATGCACGCTTGCACTCATCGCAAGAGCGTTGCTAATCTTAGCGCCGCTGTCCTACTATTAGGACAATCCCGAAAGGAGACCTTTATGACCACTACCCAGAAGCCTCCCTGGTTCATCGACTTCGAGAAGCGGAACGCTCAGGAGCACGACGATCTGCGCCAGGAGATGAACGAGCGGTTCGCCGCGAATACCGAAGACATCCAGCGGCGCGACCAGATCATCCATGAGGACATCGAGGCCCTCCGGAGCGAGTTGAATGGCTTCCGGCAGAACGTTGACGACCGTTTCAAGCAGGTGGACACCCGCTTCGATGCCGTCATGGCGGAACTCCGCATCATCAAGGGGCGGTTGCCCTGAGGTGCAAGCCTAACTAGGCTCCAGACCTATCCTCCCGTAGCAAGTGGTGCCTTGGGGACAAACCCAAGGCACCACTTGTGCATTCAAGTCCATCCAACTCCGGAAGCCTCCTTGTGCGTCATGCCCTTCTTGCAAGCGAGCGTACGGCCTGCTAGGTTGGCAGTTGCGATGATTCCCTGAGGTCTTCAGTACCCTCTAGGAAGCGTTCCGGCGCGGGCAGATTGCTGTCCCGCGCCCTCTTGCCTGCTCCTAGGGGTCAGGGAGTCATCGCAAGCAACCTGCCCATGCGGGCGAGAGGGCTCCCGGCCTAACAGCGGAACCTCTTCCCGCTACTGCCGATGGAGGAGGTTCCGCTTGCGTTTGCATACACACTCCACGCCGCTGTCGCCCAGCACCGTACGCCGTCACCGCTTGGCCGGCGCGTTTGACTTTGGGTTGCAAGCGCGTATAGTGCGGCTTGCCACAGCGAGGATGCTTCCCGATGGAAGGCAGGGCCACCGCGCCCCCTTGTCGACCCATCGGGCAGTCCCGCTGTGGCAAGCGTCCTGTCCAGTCGCAAGGGGGTTCCCTTGTGACCCGATAACAGAAAAGCCGCCTTGACGTGTGTATGGGGAGCGGCACGGGTTCGTTTGGACACTCGCCCGCACCGCTCCCGTAGCACACTGACGCGTAGCCGAAAGTGCCTCCCTCGACCACGCGCCAGCCACGAAATTTAATCCGTCATCATCAGCAATGCAAGTGGGAGGCCAGGAGGTCTTGCCATGCGCTTGCTGGTTGTCCTGTCTGTGTTGGTTCTATCGGCCTGTACGGCGCCCGCGCCGACCCCGACCACCACCTCGCTCCCGCCGCCGCCGGAACCTACCGCCACGCCGACCGTGGCCTCGGTTCTGCAAGCCGCCTCGGATTGCGCGGTCGAACGCCAGGAGCAAAACCCGCACCTCACCACGCAACCTGTGCAGGTTCCCGAACTCTGGCTCACGGCCATGGTCCTATCTTGCTGGGCCGTCCATGGCTCCGACGAGCATTACCATCTCTACCGCTCGGAACTCGGGATCCCCGGCCCTCCCAAGATTCAACCCTCATGGCAACTCTGCCTGGAGGAGACCGTCGGCTACAGCGAAGCGGTCGAGCACTCGTACAGCATCTTCCGTACCCCGCCCGATGAGGTCGCTTTCCCGGAGGTGTGGGCCGACTGCGTGCCCGCATCACTGGCAGTCTCTTTTACGGCTCCTCTGCCTACACCCACGCCGTGGGCTACTCCGGTGCCGACGCCGACGCCGATCATGCTCCCGTCGCCGGTTCCCACGCCGACGCGGGCGCCGTTCGTCCCTGTGCGAACGCCTACCCCGGTGCAACTCAACATCCAGATACACCCCGCCACCCCAACGCCTTGGGCACCGTCCCTCGGCGTGACGCCCTTCGCACCGACGCCCGTCTTCACCGGGCCGATACCTGTCACGCCAGCACCAGCTCAATGACCTAGGGGTGAGAACAGCACACAACCCCCGCCGGTGGTTATGGCCTTAGCACCGGCAGGGGCGAAAGGAGAACGATGTGGGTGTGAACTTGAACGACTGGCGCTACTGGGTAGCGGGGGTGATGGCGGTTGTCCTTCTGGTGACCGCAGTAGCCTTTGTTCCTGAGATTCTAGGAACGTTGGGCGCGGTAGGCTTCTTCGCCGGGGTAGTTATCGCGGCCGCCTTCCGACATGACTCTAAGGTTGTCGCCATCGGGGCCGTCATCATCCTTGTGTCGGTCGTTGTCTTCGCAATCGGGCAAGCAGTTGCTTCAAGGACTCATGGATGAGCCGCACGTTCGCGCCCAGCAGCCCTATGAGGACGCCACCCATCAGGAAGCGGAACTCTTCCAACGTGATTGCGAACATGCTGGGGAGTATACCGCAGCGCGTCAACACCTAGTGGCGCGGTGAACCAGATACCCATGAGGGCAGGGGCGATTGGCACCCCCGCCCCGGAGAAAGAAAGGAGAACGAGATGCTGAGTAGCAGGACAGTGAGATTCACGGTGTTGGCGTCCCTGTTTACGACCATCGCTATTGCTGTGGCGCTGATCTTCGAGGAAGACCGCATGGTCCAGTACGCGATGACCACGCTTGCGGTGATCCTCCTGTCGTCAATCGTCATGCAGATAATCCTGCACGACAGCGCGGCGCGGATGCGGCAGAAGCACCACGACGAGGTCATCAAAGCCATAGAGGACGGTAGGCCCTGACGGCCCTCTGAGTTCGCTTAGGAGGTGCTGCCAATGGGACTCGATCTCCGCAGAAGCGGGGAGTGCGTCGCGCTGTTCCTGACGGTGGCGTGCCTCACGTTGCTCGTGGCCCGCTGGCAGGGCTGGCCGTTCGTGCTCTACGAGCTCGTGCTCGTCGCGGAGGTGTCCTTCATCGTCATGCGGGGCCTCACCGCCCCACGGTGAGGGAGACCGCGTGAGTCCATTGACAGCCCACAGTTGTGCTCCCTAAAGTGAACGGCAGAATCAACATACAAGAGATACCCGCTTAAGCGAGAAACGCCTCCCTGGCAGGGGAGGCGCAATCGCTGGGTACCGAAACGGCACTGCCAGAAGGCTTCAACAACGAAGTCAATAGTAGCGCCTGGTTCAGGCTGCGTCAATAGATTCAGAGCCGAGAACCGCCCGGTATCCACCACCGGGCGGTTTCTTCTTGTGCTGCAAGAGGAGGCTCTGCGATGGAGATATTGGCACTTCAACTGGCTCAGGCGACGCTTCAGGGCTTTCCACTTCTCGTGGCTTACGGGGTGTTCCACTGGGCATGGCCGTGGAGGCAGCAATGAAGCCCCGGATCAGGACAGCGGCACTCTTCACCGGGATGGTGCTGCTGCTGGCCGTCATGGTGAACGTCGTCATCCAAGCACCCGCTGAGCTCGTGTACCCGCATCGGCGTCGGGATCGCCCTCTACGCCCTGCTGGTCAACGCACTCTTCTGGGGGGTGTCGATGGCCAGCAGCGCTGAAGTCGTCAGGCTGCTGAAGAAGATAGCCGAAGAGAATCAGCGTGACCCGCAGTAACCTCAAAAGCATCATCGCCTACTTGGTGTACGTCGGCAGCAAGCCTGTTCCCTATGTGTTCGCCGCCATAGTGGCCGGGCTGTTCATCGAGCACTTCGAGGAAACCGGAGCACTCATCACTTCAGTCGTGAGGACGGTTCTCGTTTCTTCAGGTCTGGCGCTACTGGTCCTTCCGCCGTTACTGCACCTGAGGTCATGGGCAACCAAGAACCGCAAGGACGAAGTTCGTCTGTGGCCCTGGGCCTGTGGGGCAAGCATAGCCCTGCTCACCGCATGGGCCTGCTGGATCGTCGATTGAACAGGCGGCTAACCCTTCCCGAGTCGCCTGCCATGAGCTAGACTCCCCTGCGGGCAACTCGCCCTCAGGAGGCACAAGCGCACATGGCTTGCAGGATCGGAATCACCACGGACCCCGACGAGAGGAAGCAGTATTGGCAATCCCGCTGTAGGGGATTCAAGAACTGGCGCATCCTAGAGAGAGGACTGACCAAGGCTCAGGCCGACGCGGCTGAGCAGCGCTTAGCCAAGCAGCACAACTGCGAAGCGCACGCCGGAGGGCCATCCATACCGGGGCAGAGTTGGTCAGTCTACTTCTTCGAGCACTCTGGTTGTAGCACCTGATGCTCCCGGCCTAGCGTGCTAGATGTCTTGGGGGGTGGGGACACCTCGACAAGCGCCCATGTCGTCCCTGCCCTCCAAGGCACCCTCTCTGGGGCAGTGCCTTGGGGGGCAGGGAGGTGAGTTTGGTTCCACCCATGACCTCCCACCCTCCAAGGCACCCTCTATTTTCGCAGATTCCGGCAAACTCGTCTCCTGCGTTTACTCGTAATCACTCGGGGATTCAAAGTGATGCAGTACCCACTCACTGGGCAGCAGTTTCCGTACCCGCTCCCACACCTGCGCATGCACCGCCTCCACTGCCTCCCGGGCGTCGAGCACCACCCAGCGCCTGGGTTGGGTCTTCGCCAGCCGCAGATAGCCGTCGCGCACCTTCCGGTGGAACGGCGCGCCGAGCTCCTCGAAGCGCCGTTTGCCGGAATCCTCAGCCCGAGGGATGGGCTCCACTCGCCCCTCCACGTCGAACGATGTCTGGACCCTGACGCGGCGCAAAGCGGTGTCCGGCGGCGTGTCGAGCAAGAATGTCAGGTCCGGCCACACTCCTCCGGTTGCGATGGCATTGGCGGCCTCTACGTCGTCCATCGGGAGCCCTCGGGCGTCGCCCTGGTACACCGTCGTCGAGTCCGCGTAGCGGTCGGCGATGACGATAGCGCCCTGCTCCAGCTCCGGGCGGATGACCCGCTGGACGAGTTCCGCGCGGGATGCGGCGAACAGCAGGAGCTCGGCTTGGGGCGTAAGGGGCGCGCTCTGCGCCTTCACCCAGCTGCGGATGTACTCGCCCAGGGGCGTGCCGCCGGGTTCGTGCAGGCGCACTACGCGGCGGCCTTCCGTTTCCAGGCGCGACACGAGCAGGTCGGATTGGGTGGTCTTGCCGGAGCCTTCACCACCCTCGAACGATATGAACAAGCCGCTCAAACGAGTCTCCTGCGGAACGCGGATGATAGCACGGGCGTGGCCCCGCTACTGCGTGCGGCGGATGGTGACGCGCCGTCGGGGCTCCCGCCCCACGCTGTGGGAGCGCAGTTGTGCCTGCTCCGCGATACGGTGCTGGATGCGCCGGACGAACGACGATTGCGGGCGCAACTCGATAGTGCTGGCCTCGCCCGCGAGGATGCGCTGTACGCCCTCTTCCGCTTCTGCCGCGCCGCTATGGTGGGAACCGCCGTCATCATCCGTCTCGGTGAGCTGCTCGATGAAACCGACGATCTGGCCGGGCGTGTTGCGGCGCAGCACGTACACGGGCACGCCCTGCTCTTCGGCTGCTACGAGCACGCTGGCGCGGCGGCGGTAGTGCGCCTTGGTCGTCAGCACCACGTCCGCGTCGCTGAGGCTGTCGGCCACCTTCACCGCGAGCCCGGCGCCTCCCGCGGACTGTTGGAGCCGTTCGCGGCTGACGCCGAACGGATGGACGCGCATGGCCGGCTTCGCGGGAGGAGCAGGCGTGAACTCCTGCTCGTACGAGATAGGTTCGTACCTTCGCGGGCGATGCTCCCGCTCCGGCCCGTAGCGGCGCTCACGTTCCTGGCCATAGATGAACGGCGCGACCTCGAACTCCGGCGGAGCCGCTGCCCGTTGATAGCTCTTGCGTACGGTTCCGGACTCGTCCAGTTCCCGCGTCTCGGGCGTGACGGTCTTGCCGCGCAGCACCGCATCCACGGTCTTCGCCACGTCCGCGTGGACGGCGACGCTGTTCCAGCTCTGTATCTCGACGAGCACGTCGAAGGTTGGCGGGGCCTTCCGTTCGAGGATGGTCTTCTGGGTGCGGCGGCGGCGCGCCTCCTCGTCTCCCAGCGTCACGGTCTGCACACCTCCGACAAGGTCGGAGAGCGTCGGATTGACGAGGAGGTTCTCCAGCGTGTTGCCGTGTGCCGTCGCGACAAGCTGCACGCCCCGCTCGGCGATGGTCCGCGCGGCGATCGCCTCGAGTTCGGTGCCCATCTCGTCCACGATGATGACCTGCGGCATGTGGTTCTCCACGGCCTCGATCATCACGGCATGCTGGCGTGACGGGGTAGCCACCTGCATCCGGCGCGCCCTGCCGATGGCGGGGTGCGGGATGTCGCCGTCGCCCGCGATCTCGTTGGACGTGTCCACGATGATGACGCGCTTGCTCGCGTCTGCCAGGACGCGGGCAAGTTCACGCAGGATGGTGGTCTTCCCGACGCCCGGTCTCCCGACGAGGAGGATGCTCTTGCCGGAGAGCGCGAGGTCCTCGATGACGCGGGCGCTCCCGTGCACCGCGCGTCCCACCCGGCACGTCAGACCGATCACCTCGCCACGCCGGTTGCGGATGGCGGATATCCGGTGCAGGGTGCGTTCGATGCCTGCGCGGTTGTCGTCGCCGAAGTCGCCGACGCGCGCCGTGACGTGGTCGAGGTCCTCGCGGGAGACGTCGGCGCAACCCAGGTGGATGTCCTTGCCGGCGAACCGGGCCTGCGGCGGCCTGCCGAGGTCGAGCACGACTTCGAGCAGGTCCTCGGGGTCGGGCTGACCCTCGATCGCTTTGCGGATCGACGGCGGCAACACGTCGAAGAGGTCCCGACGTTCCCTGTCGGTTGCTTCAGGCGTTGTATGTGGAGATGTCGTCATGTGCGCTGCTTATGCCTGTACGGGTGTCATGAACGGCTGGTGCACTTGCCGTGCGACCGGCTTGATCGAGACTTCGTAGATGCTGTCCGACTGCCAGCCAAGGCCCGCGAGTGTGGTGGCGAGATACGGCTGATACGTCGGAACGATCCAGCGGGCCGGTGAGTCGCGGCCGATCACTCGTGCCACGCCTTCGACCAGCATCGGTGCGAGTCCGGGAAAGTCCGGGTGCAGGGTGGCCTCCACGGTAAGGGAGTCGTTCGTTCGGTCCAGACGCGCCCATGCGCTGAGCCCGCGTTCAGTATCGCACACGTACTCCCTGGTCCTCCCCGGCGAGGGTTCTCTGGAGGCTTCCCATTCCCTGAGGGTCAAGCCGATGGCGGGCCTGGAGGCGATAGGAGCCGTGGCCATCTGCAGGCGGAATATGTCGTGCGCGTCGCTGTCGCGTACGGGACGGAAGTGCATCGGCGTGCCCTGCTTGGACCGCAGCCTGCCGGTGAACAGTTCCTCTGCGAAGGCGTGGCGGAAGCCCGCCCTCTGGGCAGGCCCGCACGCAGGACCGTCAGCTGCGCAGCGCAGGAACAGGCGCTCCGCACCCGACTCTCCTACCGCCGCTGCTGCCGCCAACAGCAGTTCGTCCAGCTGGGAGTATCCCTTGGCGGAGGCGAAGAAACCGGAGACCTCCCAGGCCGTAGCCGCCTTCCGCGTCTGTACGATGGCGAGGGCCTCCAGCCACCCGTTCTCGAACGAGCCGAGTATCTTGCGGCCCGGGCCGTTGGACATGCTGTAGCAGGCCGCTGCAACCCTTGTGAGTTTTCTGGTCCCGTATCCGATCGACGCCCGCGTGTAGACGAGGTCTCTGCTGTTCAGGCGGCCCTGCAGCAGTTGACAAGGCGCGTCGGTCATACGGAACCGGCGGATCATGGGGCGGCACCCACCGGAAGCATATCCAGGAAGTAGCGGTGCATCCGGGCATCCCCTGTCAACTCGGGGTGGAAGGCGGAGGCCAGGAGGTTCTCCTGGCGCACGACGACAGGGGTGCCGTCCGCCAGCGCAGCGAGGGTTTCCACGCCGGGCCCGGTCTCCACGATGAAGGGAGCGCGGATGAAGACGGCGTGCACGGGGTCGCCCGGGATGCCGGTGATCGCCAGTTCCGTCTCGAACGAGTCTATCTGCCTGCCGAACCCGTTCCGCCGGACGGTGGCATCCATCAACCCCAGGGGCTCAGGACGGTCTTCTTCCAGGCGGGAGGCCATGAGGATGAGCCCGGCGCAGGTGCCCCAGAGCGGACGACCGCTGCGAGGGAAGGCCTGCAGCGGCGCGCGCATCCCGTAGGCGTCCATGAGCTTCGCCATGGAGGTGCTTTCCCCGCCCGGGATGATGAGCGCGTCTACGGCGTCGAGTTCATCCGTCCTGCGCACCTCGACAGCGGACGCGCCCAGACCCCGGAGCGCTACGCAGTGCTCCTGGAAATCGCCTTGGAGCGCAAGTACGCCGACGGTTGCCGTTGCGGTCACCTCGTCGTGGTGTTCGGCCTACCAGCCGCGGGTCGCGAGCTCCTGACCGGGTGCGAGGGAGCGCGCGCTGATACCGACCATCGGCTCGCCGAGGCCCTTGGATGCCTCCGCGATCGCCTCCGGGTCGTCGTAGTGGGTGACGGCCTTGACGATGGCCTTGCCCCGCTCCGAGGGGTCGCCGGACTTGAAGATGCCCGAGCCCACGAACACGCCGTCCGCGCCGAGGTGCATCATCAGCGCAGCGTCGGCGGGAGTGGCGACCCCCCCTGCGGCGAAGTTCACCACCGGCAGCCGTCCGAGCCGCTTCGTCTCGCGCAGCAGGTCGAGCGACGCGCCGATCTCCTTCGCGTAGGCGGTGAGTTCGTCGTCGCCCATCAGCTGCACGCGGCGTATCTGCTTCATCACCGTCCGCATGTGGCGGACAGCCTCGACCACGTCGCCGGTGCCGGCCTCGCCCTTGGTGCGGATCATCGCTGCGCCTTCGCCGATGCGGCGCAGCGCCTCACCGAGGTCGCGGCAGCCGCAGACGAACGGCACCTTGAAGTCGTGCTTCCAGACGTGGTGTTCCTCGTCTGCGGGCGTCAACACTTCGGACTCGTCGATGTAGTCGATGCCGATGGCCTCGAGTATCTTCGCCTCGACGAAGTGGCCGATGCGCACCTTAGCCATCACGGGGATGGTCACCGCGCGCATGATGGCCTCGATCATCGCAGGGTCGGACATACGGGCCACGCCGCCGTCCGCCCGGATGTCGGCAGGGACGCGCTCCAGCGCCATGACGGAGCACGCGCCGGCGTCCTCGGCTATCTTCGCCTGCTCGTCGGTCACGACGTCCATGATGACGCCGCCCTTGAGCATCTGGGCCAGTCCCGCCTTGACGGAGAACGTGCCAGTCTCTTTGCCGTTGTCAGTGCCGTTCGTGCTCATGCCGTCCCTCCCCGCATCAGTATACGGCGTGCGGGAGAGGCGCTCAATCGGGGAGTGGCGCGAGGTGAAGCGGGAGTGTCCTACAGCTCGTCCAGCGCGAGCATTTCCCGCACGGCTGCCACGACGCCGTCTGTGGGGACCTGCGTGGCTTCGTCCGCGCGGCGACGCTTGACCTCGACGACGCCCTGTTTGAGGTTGCGCGGACTCACGACGATGCGCACCGGCAGGCCGAGGAGGTCGGCGTCGTTGAACTTCACGCCTGCCGACTCGGGGCGGTCGTCGTAGAGCACCTCGCAGCCTGCCGACGTGAGCTCGTCGTACAACGCGTCAGCCGAGGCGACCACATCCGGATCGGAGGCGTTGAGCGCGAGCAGGTGCGCCTGGAAGGGGGCGATGGGCGCGGGGAAGATGATGCCCTTGTCGTCGTGGTTCTGCTCGATGGCGGCGGCCAGCACCCGGGTGACGCCGATGCCGTAGCAGCCCATGACCGGCGGTTTGAGCGTGCCGTTCTCGTCCAGATAGTCCACGCCGAGCGTCGTGGTGAAGAACGTGCCGAGCTTGAAGACGTGTCCCACCTCGATGCCGCGCACTGCCTTGAGCGTGCCCTGGTTGTCCGGGCTGCCGTCGCCCTCGCGGGCGGTTGCGATGTCCACGGTCTCGTCGACTTGGAAGTCGCGCGGGTAGTTCACGTTCTGGTAGTGCTTGTCCGGCTGGTTCGCGCCCGCGGCGGAGTTGTTGCCCTGCAGGATGGAGTTGTCTGCGATGCGCCGGATGCCGGAGAGGCCGATAGGCGACGTGGAGCCCGGCGTCAGCCCCGCCGCGGCGACCTCGCCCGCGTTGGCGAGGCGCAGGTCGATGCAGTGGAGATGGTTCTTCAGCTTCACCTCGTTGACCTCGATGTCGCCGCGTATCGTCACGAGGACGGTCTCGTCGTCCGCCTGGTAGAAGACGGCCTTGAGCGTCTGCGACTCTGCTATGCCGAGATACACGGCGAGGTCCGCGATGGTGGTGATGCCGGGCGTGTCCACGAGCTCCAGCGAGCGGGGTTCGTCCTCTTGAGCGGGGGCGATCACCGACGTTGCACGCTCCACGTTCGCGGCGTAGCCGGACTCCTCGCAATAGAGGATGACGTCCTCGCCGCTCGGGGCGGGCATGATGAACTCGTGCGAGTCCTTCCCGCCGATGGCGCCGCTGTCCGCCTCGACCTCGATGGTGGGCAGCCCGCAGCGGCGGAAGATGTTGCGGTACGCCACGCGCATCCGCTGGTAGGTGACGTCCAGCCCTTCCTGGTCGGTGTCGAAGGAGTAGGCGTCCTTCATGACGAACTCGCGCCCGCGGAGCAGGCCTGCGCGGGGGCGAGGCTCGTCCCGGAACTTGGTCTGTATCTGGTAGATGTTGAGCGGCAGGTCCCTGTAAGACTCGACGTGCGCCCCCGCGATAGCCGTTACGACCTCCTCGTGGGTGGGAGCGAGCACCATCGGGCGTTCACGCCGGTCGAACAAGCGGAAGAGGTTGCCTCCGAACGCAGCCGCGCGTCCTGACTCCTCCCACGTTTCGAGGGTCTGCAACGCGGGCATTAGCACTTCCTGCCCGCCCGCTGCGTTCATCTCCTCTCTTACGATGCGTTCGATCTTCTGGATGGAGCGCAGCGCCAACGGCAGGTAGGAGTAGACCCCGGCAGCGGCCTGCAGCATCATGCCCGCCCGGAGCATGAGCCGGTGGCTCACTGTCTCTGCTTCGCTGGGGTCTTGTCTCAGGGTGCGTGAGAGGAACTCTGTCGCGCGCATGGGGACAGCCTACACGCCCGCTCCCTGGCGCTTGTAGAGCCCCAGTTCCAACGGCTGAAGGTCGTCGCCCACGTGCGCCTTGATGGCGTCGAAGAAGTCCAGGTCCCACTCGCTTACGAACGTAAGAGCAGTGCCCTCGCGTCCCATGCGGGCGGTGCGCCCGATGCGGTGCACGTACTCCTCGACGCTCTCCGGGATGTCGTAGTTGATGACGTTTTCAACGGTGGGCACGTCTATGCCGCGGGAGGTGAGGTTGGTGGAGACGAGCAGCTTGAGCGCCCCGCTGCGGAACTGCTGCATCACGGCGTTGCGCTCTCCCTGCGGCAGGCCGCCGTGGATGGCCGCAGCCTTCACCCTGCGCCGCCCCAGCGTCCTCACGAGCCAGTCCACGTCGTCCTGCGTGCGGCGGAAGACAAGCGTCTGCTCCTCCTCATCGAGCACGTTCAGGAGCGCGGTCAGCTTGTCGCGGCTGGCGACCTCGCAGTAGCGCTGCGTCACCTGCTCCACCGGCTCCGCCTCCGCACCGACACGGAACGTCTGCGGCTCCTTGAGATAGGAGTAGATGAGCCGCTTGATCATCGTCGGGATGGTTGCGGTGAAGAGCGCCGTCTGCCGCGAGCGCGGCGTGGAGCGCAGGATGCGGCGAACGTCGGGCAGGAAGCCGATATCCAGCATCTGGTCTGCCTCGTCGAGCACCACCATCCGTGCGCGGTCCAGCCGGAGCACTCCGCGGTCCAGCAGGTCGATCACGCGTCCGGGCGTCCCGACGACCACCTGCGCGCCGTTCTGCAGCGCCGTTATCTGCGGCCCGATGCGCGCCCCGCCGTAGACGGGCACCACCTGCGTGCCGCAGTACCTGCAGATCTCTGCGACCTCGTCAGTGACCTGCCGCGCCAGCTCTCGTGTCGGCACGAGGACGATGGCCTGTACGAACGGTTCACGTGCGTCGACGAGTTCGGCGATGGGGATGCCGAACCCGGCGGTCTTGCCGGTGCCGGTCTGCGCCTGTCCCACGACGTCCTCGCCGTTCAGCAGCGGCTCTATGACGAACTCCTGGATGGGTGTGGGGGACTCGTAGCGCATCTCGTCCAACGCGCGTTTGATGGGCGCGGAGACGAGCACGGGGCCGAACGGCATATCGCGGGGTGACGGCCCTTGCGGCGCAGGGGCGGGCTGGCGCCTGCGCTCCGGCGCAGGCGTGCCTTCTTCTGCGCGCCTGCCTCTGCCGCTGCGACTGCGGCGCCGCTTGCCGGATGGCGCATCCGGTGGCTCGGCGAGCGCAGCGGCGCGCGGCGGTGCCTGCTGGGCAGGGCGTGGCTCGCGGGCTTCCGCCGTTCCCGGCGGCTTGCGCCGTCGAGGCCTGCGTCCGCTGGTCTGGTCGGTTGGAGGCGCGGACGGCTCGCTCGCAGGAGGCGCGCCAGGCTTCTTGATGAAGCGTGATACGAGACTTCGGAACATATACACGTCCATTCTATCAGAGCGGTGCTTCGAACCCGCCCGCTTAGGCGTGCGCGGTTCGCTCATAAGGGACACTGGCTGCGGCGTTATCGGAAGAACCCCGCCTGCAGCCGCTCCAACCACGCTTCCCACGCCTGTATCCAGGCTTCCAGCCAGGCGATGAAGCCGGACAGCGGATCCGGAGTCGGCGTTGGCGTCGGGGTTGGCGTTGCCGTTGGGGTGGGTGTCGGAGTCGGCGTTGCCGTTGGCACCGGCGTGGGGAGCGGTATGGGGGTGGGGGTTGGCGTACTGGTGTCCGGTGTCGGAGTAGGGGTGGAGCCGGGAGGAGGAACGGCGGCGTCTGCGGCGTCCACGAACGTCGTGTTGCCGGTGCGGTCCGTTGCCTCGAACTCGAGGTTGAACGTCCCGCTGCCGCCGAGGTTCACGTCGACCGAGAGGGAGTAGGCAGCGCCGGTCGCGATGACCTTCCAGCGGCTCGTTCCGTAGGGCGTTATGTCGGCGGGGTCTCCGCCCTCGCGGCTGAGGAAGGCGTGGATATCGGCAGCGCCCCCGCCGGGCGTGGAGCGCGGCTCGTTCGACGTCAACTGGTCGCCGTCGGCGTTCACCGGGCGAGGGTCACCGTCTCCCGAGGCTTCGAACTCTCCGTCGTGGCGCAGTCCCGATCCGTCGTCGCGTACCTCGAACCAGAAGTTCACGACTACCGAGCGGAGGTAGCTGTCCGGTTGGGGGTGGAAGACGCTGATCTCCGGCCCTTCGCCGTCAACGACCAGTTCGATGGAGGAGGATACGCCCCGCACGTTGACGGCGAGCCTGTCGCGGTCCACCGACCGCAGCACGGCGACGGCGTCCGTGCCCGCGGTGTAGGCGTCGCAGCCGGGGCCATCGACGTTCTCCGTGTCCCTTTCGGCCAACTCCACGATGCCCTGGTAGGTGCGCGCCCCGTCGACCGGCGCCTCGCTCGTGGGCGCTAGCAGGACGGTGACGGACTCGCGGGAGTCCCTGTTGAAGACGGTCGCCTCTGCACAGGCGCCGTCCTCCAGACCGGCGACGGTGGCGGTGATGAGGACGGTGTTGTAGGCGTCGGCCTGGTTGGAGACGTACAGGTCGTTGTTGGAGAAGGTGTTGCGCGGGTCAGCGTCGTTGGCGATGTAGGCGGCGTCGTCTGCGGTTATCGAGCCGCTCGACGCCACGCCCGAGGGCACGCCGTCCTGCGCGTCCGCGATGTCGGCGAAGACGGCGACGACGAGCGCGCTGCTGCCGGAGCCGATGCTGAGCCTGCCCTCGGTGTAGTTCGCCGGAGCGGGCGACGGCGTGAGGAGGACGAGCGCGGCCGCGGCCAGCAGGGCAAGGAACGGCACCCTCCAGTGCCGCAGCAATCCAGCCGGATGCCGCACGAGGAGCGGGCTGGCACTCCAGCGCACGCCTGGTCCGGGGCTGACAGGAGAGGCGTTATCGAGGAAGGGTGACATTTGGTGACATTTGGTGACACGCGGGAGGCGGCGCCGCAGGCGCGGCGGGCACGCTCACCGGTGTACAGGACCATGGTAGAGCGTGCGCGCCGCACCGGGCAATGGACGGATGGCAGAGCGGCCGGGCGCTAGGTGTCGAGGATGTTCTTCGAGAACACCTCGTCGAAGCCGTAGCGCTTCGCCATGATGCCCTGCTCGTGGCTGATGTCGATGTACCAGTCGAGCATCCGCCGGTTCGCCTCGATGCCGTAGACGAACGGGTCGCCCCACTTCTTGAACTGCTCCTCCACGTACTCGCGCAGGTAGATGACGGAGAAGCTGCCCCGGTCGCGCAGCAGGTCGAAGTACGCTACGGCCTTGGAGCGCTCGAACGCGTCGTAGATGCGCGGCGCGAGCGTGGGGTCCTCGCGGTCGAGCTTGCCGCTCAGCACCATCATGTGCACCGGCGTGAAGATGCTCTCGTCCCGCCAGAGGCGGAGGTCCTCCTCCATGTAGTCCGGGAAGAGCCTGCGGATGCGGGAGTCGCTGGCGACCCACCCGAACAGCTCGGGGTCGGAGATGTCGCCGAGGAAGGCGTCCACCTCGCCGTCGAGTAGCCGCTGGAGGTGGTCCTTCACGCTCACCTTGCCGTCCTGCACCGTCTCGACGACCGCGGACTTGTCGTAGATGGGGAAGTAGTCCTCGGCGTCGGTGACGAGCCACCGGAACGTGGAGGTGTCGACGCCGTGGCGGTTCTTGAGCAGCCCCCGGCACCACGTGACGATGGCGGAGCGGAAGGAGCGCGTGGCGATGCGCTTGCCCTCCAGGTCCTTCGGGCCGCCGATGCCGCGGTCGTTGCGGACGACCATGTACCAGTGCGCGCTCTTGCGCTTCACGAAGATGGGCAGCCCGGTGATGTCCCAGCCCTGGTCTATGGCGGCGAGCCAGTAGCCCATGTTGAGGTCGCACAGGCCGAAGTCGCCGGTCTTCATCCGTGAGTCGCCCGTTGGCGTGGGGCCCAGTTCCTCGACCGGCACGAGGTCGACGCCCTCTATCTGCACGCGCCCTTCCATCAGCGGGCGCACGATCTCGTACGTCATCGAGGCGTAGCCGACGGATATCTCCAGCTGCAACTTCTCTGCGGTGGTCATTGCGCCTTCTCCTTCCTCCGGATAGGGACGCGGCAAAGGTACGAGCGCCCCGCGCTCCGGTCAAGGGGCGCGGACTGGACAGAGGGTTTACACTTGGGGGAGATAGGCAGAAGGCCGAGAGGAGGGCGATATGGCAAGGATAGGAAGAGTCGGCCACGTGGTCCTGCGCGTTACTGATGTCGATGTGGCGGAGGCTTTCTACCGCGACGCGCTCGGCATGGAGACGAACCGACGCACGGAGGGAGCGGCGTTCATGTCGTTCGGCACCCAGCACCACGACATCGGACTGTTCAGCGTGAACGGCGAGCACACGCGCGGCAACGTGGGCCTGGGGCACGTCGCACTGGTCGTGAACGGCGGCATGCATGAGTTGCAGGAGTTGCACCAGCGGCTGCTGGACAACGGCGTCGAGATCGTAAGCCTCACGGACCACGGCATGACGAAGAGCGTCTACTTCAACGACCCGGACGGCAACCGGCTGGAGATCTACGTGGACCTGATGTCCCCGGAGGACGGGAAGCGCTTCCTGGCGGAGCGCGTGGGCTCGGGCAACAACCGGTTCACGTTCGAGGAGGCCGCCGCCAGGTAGCCTCAACCGCTCCACAGCGTTCGGAGGATGTGCCGGACGCCTGGGCGCTGGCCGTACACCAGCAGGTAGGCGCGGAAGAGGCGCGCCGTGAGCAGGACGGCCAGCGCCGTGAACGCCGCGAGCACGCCCAGGCTCAACGCGACCTCCCCCAGGCTCGTTCCACCCGTTCCGAACCTGATCAGTCCGGTCAGCGGAGCGGTGAACGGCACGTAGCTCAGCACCTGCGCGAGCACGCCGTCCGGGTGCTCGACCAGCACCGCGAGGAACCACATCGGCGACACGGCGGGCAGCACGACGAACACGGCGATGTTGTTCGCTTCCTTCTGGTTCGTGGTGACGACGCCAAGCGCTGCCTGCACCGTGCCCAGCAATGCGTAGCCCAGCAGGAAGTACGCCAGCGCCACGCCGAGCGTCTCAATGGACGGCGCGCTCAGCTCCACGGGCAGGTCCACGATACGGCCCAGCGCCAGCAGGAAGGCGACGAGCGCGGCCGTCCAGACGGCCATCTGCAGCAGCCCCGCCCCGCCGAGCCCCAGCAGCTTGCCGAACATCAATTGCTCCGGTTTGAGCGAGGAGAGCAGCACCTCCATGATGCGGTTCTCCTTCTCCTCGCTCAGCCCCTGCAGCAGGTAGCCGGCTGCGGTGAGCACGGAGACGATCAGCAGCATCCCCGCGCCGAACGAGAACAGGAACTCTCCGCCGTCGAACCCCTCTTCCTCCACCGTCGCGCCGGACCCGGACAGCTCGACCGTGACGAGCGAGTACGGCCTGATGACGCGCTCCAACTGCTGGCCGCTCACCTCTTCAGCGACGAGGTTGCTCAGCACGAACCGGCGCAACGCGTCGGCGCCCGCGCCGCCGCCGCCGTCCTCCATGCGTACCCGTACGACCGAGCCGGTCTCCAGGAAATCGCGGGGGAACACGTAGAGAGCGTCGATCTCTTCCGCCTGCAACGCGGCGCTTCCCGCGTCCTCGTTCGGGTAGGGGACGAACGCAACGCCGTCCTGCTCCCGGAACGACGTGAACAGCTGCCCGTCCTCCCCGGCGCTGAAGTCGACGTAGCCCACGCGCGTGATGGCGGCAGAGGTCTCCCCCGCGCTGCCGGACGGCTCGTCGCCGCCTCGCACCGCATCGAAGACGCCGATGCCGATGAGCGCCAGCAGCGCAAGCACCGGCACCGCGGCGGCGAAGATGCGGAAGCCGAGACGCCCGATAGTGACGGCGAACTCGTGCCGCGCGACGAGCCACGTCTTACTCCTCATCGCGCTCCGCCTCCGCCTGCTCGCGCCCGACCACGCGCAGGAATATCTCTTCCAGGCTGGGCGTCGCCAGTTCGAACCGGTCGATCTTCGCGCCGCCCTCCAGCAGCGACCGCAGCACGTCCTCCGGAGCGCTGCCCTCGGCGAGCCGCAGCGCGTAGCCCGCGCCGTCGCGCCGCGATCCGGCCACGCCGTCCGCACCCTGCGGGTCGAGGTCGGTGGCGACGAACAGGTCGTTCCCCGCGAACCGCCGCTTGATGTCGGCAAGCGGGCCATCGAGCACGACTGCTCCGCCGTCGATCATGATGACGCGGTCGCACAACTCCTCGACGTCCGTCATCTGGTGGGTGGAGAACATGATGGCCGCCCCCTCGCTTCGCAGCCGGGAGACGGCGTCCTTCATCACGCGAACATTCACCGGATCGAGGCCGGAGAATGGCTCGTCCAGGACGATGAAGGCGGGTTCGTGCAGGATGGTTGCGGCGAACTGCACCAGCTGCCCGAGGCCGCGGCTCAGTTCGCTGACCTTCTTCCCTCGGTGCGGCTCCAGGCCGAGGAGCGCGAACAGCTCATCGGCGCGCCGCAGCGCGTGCTCGCGCTGCATCCCTTTCAACTCGGCGAGGTAGAGCATGTTGGGGATGACGCGGAGGCTGCGGTAGAGGCCGCGCTCCTCCGGCAGGTAGCCGATGCGCGACTGGGCCTGCGGGCTGATAGGCGCGCCGAACACGGAGACCGAGCCCTCATCGGGACGGAGGATGTCCAGCAGCATCCGGATGGTGGTGGTCTTCCCCGCGCCGTTGGGCCCGACCAGCCCGACGACTTCACCGGGACTGAGGAAGAGGCTCACGTCGCGTACGGCAACGTGGCCGCCGTACCGCTTCCACAGGCCGTCCGCTCGCACGGTGGGTGTGGTTCCAGGGGTGACGGTCATCGGACCTCGTTTCGCGGTATCCGCGAGGGTGCTCTCTTGCCAGTATAATGCGGAGAAAGGCCCGCACCCGGCGCTCATCGCGCCGCTGGAGGATGTGATGCTGGGAGTACTGCTGCGTCCCGTTGTGTTCTTGCTCAAGCTGCCGTTCCTGCTGGGGAAGGCGTCCAAGCCTGCCCTGGAGCGCGTCGCCAACAGGGAAGGCTTCACCTACGGCGAGACCCGCAAGGAAGGTGACAGGACGATCGTTCCGCTGGGACACCACCCGGCGGGAGGCGAATTCGAGCTGATCGCCGACCTGGAAGTGACACCGGAGTACATCTGCCTGCGCCCGGTGAACGGCTGGACGCAGGGTGCGCTGGCGATCCTGGGCGCTCTCGTGCCCGATGCTGCACGCTTCCTCCCCAACCGCGAGCGGGAGACGACAAAACCGGCGTTGCCGGATGCTGAAGAGCCGTCCGGATCCTGATGACTGGCGCTGGATTGCACGGAACGGGCTGCGATACGGCGCGATAGCGACGAAAACAGCCGCCGCATCGTACGGACAGGGCGCAGGCCGGTGCGCTTTCCCCGCTCCCTGTCTCTCCTCTCGGTGCTCGTTCCTGCGAATGTATGGCCCTGCGCTCCCGGTCCTGGCGGAACGGGACAGGCGAAATCCGGCGGAATGCAACGGAGGGGCAGCGCATTCCGAACGTTGACACTCTCTGCTCCAATGGCTAGGGTTAGGCCTTGAACAGCGGCAAGAGGGCGCTCGCACCGACGGCGTGCGGGTATATAGCCGCCCAGCCCTCGGAGTATCCCGAGCACGCACGCGCAGCATGCGCGTTCCCTCGTGATTCACTTGTTCTTCCCCCATCGAGCGAATCCAACCGAGTTGCGTGCCTTGCAGGGACAAGGGGTAGTTGAGGTTGGCGTATGGCGCTTAGCAGGAACGGCACAGCCGACGGCACACAACCGAAAGTCAGCGTCAGGGGCCTGTGGAAGATATTCGGCTCCGGCGTCCCGACGGAACTCACGGACGAGGTGCTCAGCAAGAGCAAGTCGGAGCTCCGTGAAGAGTCCGGCTGGGTCGTGGGTCTGCGCGACGTGAGCTTCGACGTGCAGGTCGGCGAGACGTTCGTCGTGATGGGCTTGTCCGGCAGTGGCAAGTCCACACTCGTTCGCACGCTGCTGCGCCTGATCGAACCGACGTTCGGGGCCATCGAGGTCGACGGCGAAGACATCCTCAGGTACAGCGAAGACGAGTTGACCGAATACCGGCGCACCAAGACCGCGATGGTCTTCCAGCACTTCGGACTGCTCCCCCACCGTACGGTCGAGGAGAACGCCGCCTGGGGGCTGGAGGTGCGCGGCATCGAGAGGGGAGAGCGCCTGGAGCGTGCCCACGAGGTGCTGGAGCTCGTCGGGCTCAACGGCTGGGAGCGATACCGCCCGAACGCACTGAGCGGGGGCATGCAGCAGCGCGTGGGGCTCGCCCGCGCTCTCGCCGCAGACCCGGACGTCATGCTCATGGACGAACCCTTCAGCGGTCTCGACCCGCTCATCCGGCGCGACATGCAGAACGAGCTGCTCCGCCTGCAGCAGCAGATGCACAAGACCATCATCTTCATCACACACGACCTGAGCGAGGCGCTGAAACTCGGCGACCACATCGTCATCATGCGCGACGGCGCGGTGATACAGATGGGCACGGGCGAGGAGATACTCGCCCACCCCGCCGACGACTACGTGGCCGAGTTCGTGCGGGACGTGCGCAAGTCCTCGGTGGTCACCCTGCGAACGATCATGGAGCCCGTGCAGGTGAAGCTGCGCGCGGACATGTCGCCCAAAGAGGCGATGGACGCCCTCGGGGAGATGGGAGAGGTGGCCGGTTTCGTCGCGGACAGGCACGAGACCTACGTGGGCGCCGTGAGCTTCGCGGCACTCGCGGAAGCGAACCGGAACGGCTCCGCCGAGTGCACGGAGGCGCTCCTGGATGACGTGACGCCGCTGTCGGAGGAGATGTCGGTCTCGGCCGCGCTCCCGCTGGTGCGGCACATGTCCGGGGCCCAACCGCTCATAGACGCGGACGGCAGGCTGTGTGGTCAACTCTCACCTCGCGCGGTCATCGAGATGATGGAGCGCGAGAGCGTCGCCGAGGCGGAGGAGAGCAACGCTTCCAGCGCCATCGGCATCGGGGCTGACGCGAGTTAGGAGACCGACTATGGCAGCAGTAGCACCAACCGGGAATGGCAACGGCGGCAGCCTGTGGAGGCGTTTTCTGGCCTTGCCGGACCGTTACGTCTACGGGGGAGGGTTCGCCGTACTCCTGGTAGTGGCGCTCATCTTCGTGTCGCTCTGGGGCACCGGCGTCGAACCCCCGGAGAACTTCTTCGGGATCAGCGAACGTCTCGGCGGCGTCTGCTCCGACGGGGCCACCCCGGACAATCTTGGACGGGCCACCTCTGAGTGCGTGGACACTGCGATCTTCTGGACCACGCGGGAAGGCGCGTTCCTGTTCGACGCAGTGTCGAACGCCGTGCTGAAGTTCCTGCTGGCCGTGGAGAAGGTCTTCCTCTGGATCCCCTGGCCGGTCCTGATCATCGGCGTCATGCTGCTCGGGCTTCGTCTCGCCGGGCCGAGGATCGCCATCTTCTCAGCCGCGACCCTTGCGGGACTGGGCGCCCTCGGGCTCTGGCCCAGCGCGATGGAGACGCTCGCACTGATCGTGGTGGCGGTGACCATATCGATCGCCATCGCGATACCGATGGGCATCGTCATCGCCCGGAGCGACACGCTGGACGCGCTGCTTCGTCCCCTGCTGGACGCGATGCAGACGATGCCGAGCTTCGTCTACCTCGTGCCCGCGGTGATGTTCTTCGGCATCGGCAATGTTCCCGCCATCTTCGCCACGGTCATCTACGCCGTGCCCCCCGCGATACGCCTCACCAGCCTCGGCATCCGCCAGGTATCGCCGGGAGTCGTGGAGGCCGCCCGTTCGTTCGGAACGACCCCGCGCCAGTTGCTCTGGAAGGTGCAGATACCCATGGCGGTGCCGACCATTATGGCGGGCATCAACCAGACGACGATGATGGCGCTGGCGATGGTGGTGATCGCCTCGCTCGTGGGTGCCGGTGGACTCGGCGAGGACGTGAACCGCGCGCTGGGCCGCCTGGAGCCCGGCAAGGCGCTCTTCGGCGGCATCGGCATTGTGGTGCTCGCCATCATCATCGACCGCCTCACGCAGGCCGCCGCCAGGGAGCGGCAGCAGGCGCTCACCGGTGGTCACTAGACAAGGTCATGCAGAGGCCGCTCGGCAGAACAACGCGCGAGCAGCCCGACTAACAAACGGAGGAGGTTACTGCATGAAGACGATGAGATATCTGTTGGTACTGGGGCTCATTGCCCTGATGACGATGGTGCTGGCGGCGTGCGGCGAGGACGACCCGACCGCGACGCCGACACCGCGTCAGGCGGCGGAGCCCACTCCGACGCAGGCGGCGATGATGGATGAGAAGCCGACGCTGGTCTTCGCCGACCTGAACTGGAGTTCGGCTGTCCTGCAGAACTGGGTGGCCCGCGTCATCCTGGAAGAAGGCTACGGATACGAGACCGACGCGGTCGCCGGCGGAACCCTTCCGTTGATGCAGGCCCTCGTTGGAGGCGACCTGAACGTCAACATGGAGATATGGCTGCCGAACCAGCAGGAAGCCTGGGACAAGGCGGTTGCAGAAGGGACGATTCAGGGTATCGGCGATAGCCTCAGCTCGGTTGCCTGGCAATCAGCCTTCCTGATTCCCAAGTACACGGCTGACGCCAATCCCGGACTGCGTTCCGTTGAGGACCTGAAGAACCCTGAGTACCAGGCGCTCTTTACGCGGACCGCTACGGGAGACAAGGCTGCGCTGATTACCTGTATCCCCGGATGGGAATGTGAGATACGGAACGAGCAGCAGGTCATCGGGTATGGACTCGCTGACCACGTTGAACTCGTCAATCCCGGTTCGTTCGAGGGGCTCAACTCCGAGATCCTCAGCGCCTTCGAGCGTGGAGAGGACATCCTCTTCTACTACTGGGGTCCCACCGCGCTGATCGGCACGCTGGTCAGCGAATACGGCGGTTACGTCCGCCTGGAGGAACCGGCCTCCACGCCTGAGTGCGAAGAGCACATAGGGGCGACACATGACAACCCCGCGGACACGGAGTACGCGTGTGAGTACGCGGATGCTGAAGTCGTCATCGCGATGAGGACAGACCTCATCGAGAAGGCGCCCGATGTCGTCGATTTCTTCGAGGCGTACACGCTGAGCGACGACGGCATATTCTCCCTCCTCGGCAGGTATGCCGACACCGGTGAAGACCCCGCCGACGTCGCCAAGTACTGGCTCCGCACCTCTCATGAGTGGGAGGAGTGGGTTGCCCCCGGCGTGGCTGACAGGGTGCTGGACGCCCTTGGTGGCCACATCGCCATGGAAGACACGATGATGGAGGACGGGCCGGCTTACTGGGAGCTCTTCGTGCGGCCTGACAGCGAAGGCAAAGCCGGTCTGGTCACGTGCATCCCGGGCTGGGAGTGCGAAGTCGTCAACGAGAAGCAGGTGCACGGCTACGGACTCGATGAGGTGATCACGCTCATCAACCCCGGTTCGTACGAGGGCTTGAACTCGGAGATCCTGGGCGCCTTCGAGAGGGGCGAGAACATCCTCTTCTACTACTGGGGCCCCGAGACGCTCCCGGCGAAGCTGACGAATGAGTACGGAGGCTTCGTCCGCCTGGAGGAGCCGGCCTACTCGGCGGAGTGCTGGGACCACATGTCTTCCGTTGACGAGGCGGAGGACATCACCCAGGCGTGCGAGTACTCGGACGCGGATGTGCTCATCGCGGTTCGCACCGAGCTGCTGGAGAGCGCGCCTGATGTTGTTGCCTTCCTCGAAAAGTGGACGCTGAGCGACGACGCCGTCAACGCGCTGCTCGGCCGCCTTGACGAGACGGGCGACGACTACCAGGACGTAGCTGCTTGGTGGATGGCCCAGTCCCAGGAGTGGGCAGCGTGGGTCACGCCCGAAGCTCTGGGCAGGATGGCGGCAGTCGCCGGTGGGGCTCCGGTTGACATCGACGACAGCAAGCCGACCATCATCTTCTCCGACCTGAACTGGAGCACCGCATTGTTGCAGAACGCGGTTGCCAGGCTCATCATCGAAGCCGGTTACGGCTACCCGACCGATGCGGTGTCCGGCGCCACGATCCCGATGATGCAGGCGCTGGCCGCGGGTGACACCAACGTCACGATGGAGATCTGGCTGCCGAACCAGCAGGCCGCGTGGACTGAAGCCTCGCAGGCGGGAACGGTCACCGAGATCGGCGACAGCCTGGCGAGCGTGGCCTGGCAGAGCGCCTTCCTCATCCCGCAGTACGTGGCGGACGCCCACCCCGGACTGCGCTCGGTGGAGGACCTGCTCAAGCCGCAGGGCTAGCGGCAGGCTCGGGTTAGATTGCCTCTCAGGACGGGGCGCTCCCTCGCGGAGCGCCCCGTCTTCGTCATTCCCGCACCTCTCGTCATTCCCGCGCCCCTCCGTCATTCCCGCGAAGGCGGGAAGGTGGATTCACATTCGAAGTGCAACACCTGCTCTCGTAGCACCTCGGCCGGGGTCTGCCACTCGAGGCACTTGCGCGGCGTATTGTTATACACCCTCAACAGCGCCGTGAACTCTCCCTCCGACAGTGAGGCCAGGTTCGTCTTGCGGGGTAAGAACCAGCGCATCCGCCCGATAGCGTTCTCCACGCCTCCCTTCTGCCACGGCGAATAGGTGTCGCAGAAGAACGTCTCGATGCCCCAGGCGTGGAGTTCGTAGTGGTGTGCGAACTCGGTGCCGTTGTCGAACGTGACCGTCTGGCGGAACTCCGGCGGCAACGGCCCCAGGATGGCAGAGATGGCTTTGGCGACCGGTGCTGCTGCCCTCGAAGGCCGCCGCACCGCAAGCAGCAGCCTCGAACGGCGCTCGTGCAGCATCAGCACCGTCTGTCCGGTCCTGCCGAACTGCATCCCATCCGCCTCCCAGTGCCCGAATGTCTGCCGGTCGGCAACTGCTGCAGGGCGTTCCGAGAGCGGCCGGCGGTGCAGAATGGTGCGGGCCGAACTGCTCCCCCCACGCTGGCGCCGACCGCGCCGCCACTTCCCCCGCCGCAACGGCTTGCGCCACGAATAGTCCTTCGTCCGCGCTATCTGCGCGTAGATGAACCGGTAGATGCTCTCGTGGGAGGTGACGCTCTTGCCTCGCTCCTTCTTCAACCGCCCCGCCACTGCCTCCGGCGACCAGCCCAGTTGTAAACCGAGCAGCACATCCCTGCGGAGCTCGTCTTCCCGGTCCAGCCGTGCGCCACACCAGCGTCGTGCACGGGCTTGCTCATGGGCATAGGTCGCCCGGTAGCCGCCGTCCTTCGTGCCGTTGCGCTTCAACTCCCGAGCAATCGTCGGTGGCGGGCGATCCAGAGTTGCTGCGATTTGCCGGATCGAGCGCCCCTCGGCACGTAAGCGGGCAATCGCACAGAGTTCCTCAATCCCAAGCTACGTATAGCGGTTCCCCATGGCAACACCTTAGTCTGGTGTTGCACTTCGTTTGTGAACTTAGGGAATCCAGAGCGACCGTCAGGTCGCAGGTGGCGCGCGGATGTGATGGGCAGTGGCAGCGTCCTCTCCTCCCCACGAACGGAGTACCATGGGCCTATGGAGCGTTCCTTCCCCAGGCCCCGTATCGGCGTCAGCGCATGCCTGCTCGGCGAGCCGCTGCGCTACGACGGCGGGCACCTCCATAACGAGTTCCTGACGCAGACGCTCGCCCCGCACGTCGAGTGGACGCCTGTCTGCCCGGAGTCCGAGGTGGGAATGGGCACGCCGCGCGAGCCCGTCCGCCTTCTCGACACGGGTGACGGCGCACTCCGTTTGCGGGGCGTGCGTTCCGATGCGGACCACAGTGACGCGATGCGCTCGTGGGCGGCGCGTCGCATCGAAGAACTCGCGGGCCTGGGGCTGCATGGCTACGTATTCACGAAGAACTCCCCCAGCTGCGGCCTCTTCCGCGTGAAGGTCTACCCCTCCGGCGGCGGGCCCGCCGCCCGCAACGGGCGCGGCCTCTTCGCCGAGGCGCTCACGCAACACCTCCCGTTGTTGCCGGTCGAGGAGCAGGGACGCCTGCATGATCCTCGCCTGCGCGACAACTTCATCGAGCGGGTGTTCGTCTACCAACGCTGGGCGGCGCTGCGGGACGGCCAGCACGCTCCGTCGGCGCTCGTCGCGTTCCATACGGCGCACAAGCTCACGCTCATGGCGCACGCGCCGACGCTCTACCGCGAGGCCGGACGTGTCGTCGCCCGAGCGGGCGCCGCCGATTGGGATGCGATCGCTGACGAGTACGGGCGTGTGCTTATGCGTGCTATGGAGCGCTTGACCACGGCGCGCAAGCACGCGAACGCGCTGCAACACGCTGCAGGCTTCCTCAAGCAGGCCCTCGACGCCGGTGACAGGGAAGAGCTGGCCGATGCCATCGAGCGATACCGCACCGGGAAAGCCCCGTTCACCGCGCCGCTGACGCTGCTGCGCCATCATCTCCGCAGGTCCGGCGGCCCCGAGTGGCTCGCCGCGCAGACGTACCTCCACCCGTATCCTGACGAGCTGATGCTGGGGAGCGTGTAGCGATGCGTGTGCTGATCACCGGAGCGACGGGGTTCGTGGGACGCGCGCTGGTCCACGCGCTGATGGAGCGCGGCGACCAGCGGGTAGCGCTTACGCGCGACCCCGAGCGCGCACGCACAGCGCTGCCGGGGTTGGTGCAGGCGTATGCCTGGGACCCGTTGGCCGGACCTCCGTCCGCCGGTGTGTTCGATGGCGTGGACGCCGTCGTGAACCTCATGGGCGAGAGCGTCGTGGGTCGCTGGACGCAGCGGAAGAGGAGCGCCATCCTCGAGTCCCGGGAGACCGCGACGCGCAACCTCGTACAGGGGATGCGGGATGCAGGAGGCGCCCCGCCCCGCACGCTCGTGAGCGCGAGTGCCGTCGGCTACTACGGCCACCGGGGCGAGGAGGAGTTGACCGAGGACGCGCCGCCCGGCGAGGGCTTCCTCTCCGGCGTCTGCGTGCAGTGGGAAACAGCAGCAGCCGAAGCGGCGGCTGGAACGCGCGTCGTCCTGCTCCGCACGGGGCTGGTGGCCGGACGCGGCGGAGGGTTCCTCGCGCCGCTCTCTCGGCTCACGCGCTTCGGCCTGGGCGGCCCCACGGGGTCGGGACAGCAGTGGTGGCCGTGGGTGCATCTGGACGACGTGGTCGGCCTCATCCTCCACGCGCTGGACGACGAGGCCGTACAGGGGCCGGTGAACGTCTGCGCTCCCGATCCGGCACGCCAGCGTGAGGTCGCGAGCGCGTTGGGGCGTGTTCTGCGCCGTCCCGCGTTCGCGCCCGCGCCCGCTTTCGCGCTCAGGCTGGCGTTGGGCGAGCTCGCGACCGAACTGCTGAACAGCCGCCGTGCCCTCCCCGCCGCCGCCCTCGCCTCCGGCTACGCCTTCCGCCATACGGACCTGGACGCCGCCCTCCGCGACATCTACGCGTGATCCTTCCGCGTCGTTCCTGCGAGTGAAGGTTGCCCCAACGCTTGCCCCGAACGCCGCCGTCGGCGAAATTAGGAGGGTGAGGAACGCACGGACATGACCACGCTCCACCCAACCGAGACCGGAACGCCGTTCCGCGTCGTCGCCGACTTCGAGCCGCGCGGCGACCAGCCGCAGGCCATCGACCGGCTCGCCGACGGCATCAGCAAGGGCATGCGCCACCAGACGCTCCTCGGCGTCACCGGCTCCGGCAAGACCTACACGATGGCCAAGACGGTCGAGGCCGTCCAGAAACCCACGCTCGTCATCGCGCCAAACAAGACGCTCGCGGCCCAGCTGGCGCAGGAGTTCCGCGACTTCTTCCCGGAGAACGCCGTCGAGTACTTCGTCTCCTACTACGACTACTACCAGCCGGAGGCGTACGTCCCCTCGACCGACACGTATATCGAGAAGGAAGCGGACATCAACGACGAGATCGACAAGCTCCGCCACGCGGCGACACGCTCACTGATGACGCGGCGGGACGTGCTCATCGTCGCCTCCGTCTCGTGCATCTACGGTCTGGGCTCGCCCGCCGAGTACTTCGCGTTTGTCGAGCGCATCACACGCGGCGAGCGATTGAACCGGCAGAAGCTGGCGCGCCGCCTCATCGAGATGCAGTACGAGCGGAACGACTACGACCTCGCCCGTGCGCGCTTCCGCGTCCGTGGCGACACGCTGGAGATCATGCCGGCGTACGAGGACGTGGCCGTGCGCGTCGAGTTCTTCGGCGACGACGTGGAGCGCATCGTGGAGCTCGACCCGCTCACCGGCGAGATCCTCTCCGAGCGTGCGCAGATAGACATCTACCCGGCCAAGCACTTCGTCACCTCCCGCGAGAAGCTGGAGGACGCGGTCGTCGAGATCGAACAGGAACTGGATGAACGCCTCATCGGGTTGCGTGAAGAGGGGAGGGTGCTGGAGGCGCAGCGGCTGGAGCACCGGACGCGCTACGACCTCGAGATGCTGCGGGAGACGGGCTACTGCGCAGGCGTCGAGAACTACTCGCAACCGCTCGGCAGGCGCCCACGCGGCAGCACGCCGTGGACACTCATGGACTACCTGCCGGACGACCACCTGCTCATCATCGACGAGTCCCACATGGCTGTCCCGCAGCTGCGCGGCATGTTTCACGGCGAGATGTCCCGCAAGGATGCACTCATCGACTTCGGCTTCCGCCTCCCGTCGGCGCGGGACAACCGCCCGCTCAACTTCGAGGAGTTCGAACGCTGTGTGAACCAGGTGGTCTACGTCTCCGCGACTCCGGCGGCCTACGAGCTGCAACACAGTTCGCAGATCGTGGAGCAGGTGATCAGGCCCACCGGGCTGCTCGACCCCACGCTCGAGGTGAAGCCGACCAGGGGCCAGATAGACGATCTGCTGGAGCAGATAGGCCGCCGCACGGCGAAGGGCGAGCGGGCGCTCGTCACGACGCTCACGAAGCGCATGGCGGAGGAGCTGACCGACTACCTGCGCGAGATGAACGTGAAGGTGCACTACCTCCACTCCGAGGTGGATACGCTCAAGCGCACGGAGATCCTGCGCGACCTCCGCCTCGGCGTGCACGACGTGGTCGTCGGCATCAACCTGCTCCGCGAAGGGCTGGACCTGCCGGAGGTGAGCCTCGTCGCAGTGCTGGACGCGGACAAGGAAGGCTACCTGCGTTCAACGTCGTCGCTCGTGCAGACGATAGGCCGCGCGGCGCGTCACCTGGACGGCCACGTCATCATGTACGCGGACCGCATCACCGACTCGATGCGGCAGGCGATAGACGAAACGGAGCGTCGCCGCGCGTTGCAGACCGCGTTCAACGAGCGCGAGGGCATCCAGCCGGAAGGCATCCGCAAGGCGATACGCGACATCACCGAGTCCATCCGCGAACTGGCCGAGCCCCGCGCCGCCTACGGCGTCCGGCAGGACATGCCGAAGGACGACCTCGCCCGCGTGGTGAAGCAGCTGGAATCGGAGATGAAGGAAGCTGCCCGCCAGTTGGAGTTCGAGAGGGCGGCACTGCTCCGCGATGAGATGGTGGACCTCAGGCGTCTGCTCGTGGCGCAGGAGGTCGCCGACCGGGGCGCGGGTGGCGAGACGGTATCCGTGCGGAGGGCCGAGCCGGAGCCGAGGTCCTACGAGAAGGCTGGCGGCAGGCGGAGGCGCAAGCGGTAGGGATGCGTCGAAGGCTCTGTTTCCTGCTCGGGGTACTGCTCTTTGCGACGGTCGCCTTCGCCCTCCTCAACTGGAACGATGCTGCCGTGCCGGGCAAGGCCCTGCCTCCCCCGTTCGACGAGTGGGACGCGCCGGACGTTTCCATGAACGCGGCGATCTTTATAACGCCTCAGCACCCCTCGGCAGTTGCCATCCGCGCCCCGGACGGGCGGGAATCGGAGGTGCGTGTCGTCCGTTTCGAGGGTGTGGCGATCGATCCGGTGCGCGAGTACGCGGCGCGAGTTGAGTTCGCTGATGCTGAGGAAGTTTCCGAGGCGGCGGACGCGCTCGAAGCGGACATCTGGGCACGAACGCACGGGAGTACCCTGTGGTTCGGGAAGCCGGACGACGCCTGGGCGGACACGGTACGCTCCGCATGGGGAGAAGAGGACCGCGTGCCGTGGGCGGAACATGAGCCTGTCCCGTGGAGAGGCTGGCTGTTGCTGCCGGACGACCCGCCGTCGCCGTTGCTGGCGCTCGGCTTCATCCGGAACCGGGAAGACCTGCTCGACAGAACGCTCGGAGAGCTGGGTGTGGAAGCGGGCGGGCTCGGCTCAGCGCTGCGGCTTGCCCGTATGAACGTGGCGTCGTTCGGGCTGTACGGAGAGTTCGGTGATGTGCCGCCCGAGATCAACTCGGACGTGCTTCGCGGCACAGGCGCCGGCATCATCGTGGTCGCGGAATCGAGCTACCCCGCATTCCTCGTAGGGGCGCTGTGGGGACGCGTCGTCTCAGCGGCGCGGCTCGAAACGATAATGCTGGATGGCGAGGAGGCGCACTACCGCTCGTTAGACGATGAGTGGCACCTGACGGCGAAACGCTACGGGCGGACGCTCTACTTTACAGTTGCGTCGTCCCGTGGCGAGGCGGAGGAGCTGGTGCAGGCGGTCATCGAGAGCCAGCGCAGCAGACGGGGCGAGGTGAGACGTTGACAAAGAGTTACGAGAAAGTATAAATTTAGACAAGAGGCTCATTCGAGGTAAAGGATATTACCCTATGACACAGACATCGTTCTTGAATCCGTTCCGCCCAGGTGCAGGGCATCCTCCTCCTTACTTGGCAGGACGAGAACAGCAGACACAAGAGTTTAGGCGTCTGTTGGAGCAGAAGGTCGTTGCGGACAATCTTATCCTGACTGGCCTTCGTGGCGTTGGCAAGACAGTCCTCTTGGATACATTTAAGCCTATCGCCATACAAAGTAGATGGCTTTGGGTGTGGAATGACCTGTCCGAGGCATCAAGTCTGAGTGAAACGAACCTAGCTGTGCGGTTGTGCACTGACCTCGCGGTAGCGACATCTACATTTAGTACAGGTGAACAACAGGTTCGGCGTATGGGGCTAGCTATCCGAACAGAGACCGTACCCCAGACACTAGATTATGAGGCGCTATTGACAGTTTGGAACGAAACTCCCGGACTCTCGTCTGATAAACTTGCTGCGCTCCTAGAGACTGTCTGGTCCGCTGTTCAACCACATGATATACCCGGCATTGTCTTCGCCTATGATGAAGCGCAGAACCTAACTAATCATCCTGGTAAGGAAGAATATCCTCTATCAATGCTACTAGACGTATTCCAGTCTATTCAAAGGAGAGGGATTCCTTTTATGCTTGCACTAGCTGGTCTGCCTACGCTCTTTCCTAAGCTTGTGGAAGCCAGAACATTTGCGGAACGCATGTTTCGGGTGGTGATGCTTGATAGACTGACAAAATCGGATTGCAAAGAAGCCATCATACGGCCGATAACAGAGGCGAGTTCACCCACACGATTCACAGAACAGTCTATCGATCTCATCTACGAAACAAGCAAGGGTTACCCATACTTTATCCAATATATTTGCAAGGAAGCATTTGATATTTGGGCAGTTACACCGAAGGCCTCCATCCCCATGGCCGACATTATGAGAAAACTAGATGCGGATTTCTTCGCAGGACGATGGGCGAGAGCCACGGACAGACAGCGCGACCTCTTGATAATCATTGCTCATCTTAAGAATGCAGGAGAGGAGTTTACTGTTCAAGACATAGTGGAAGCATCCAAGCATTCTCCACGCCCATTTAGTTCTAGCCATGTAAACCAGATGCTTGCTGCGTTAGGAGACGCGGGGCTCATCTACAAGAACCGGTGGAGCCGGTACTCATTGGCCGTCCCTCTTCTTGACGAATTCATCATTAGACAAGAAAGAGATGCAGACACTGTTGAACGCTCCGATTGAAATAACTGAGGAGTTTACGTGGAAGTTGGGCTAGGAAGCGGGCGCGTCGGTGGCCTGCTGCTCCGGCATCGCTTCGAGTGCGGTGAGGCGCTCTTCGAGTGCGGCCCAGATGGCGTCGTACTCGGCGTGGACGTCGGCACTGCCGAGCACCGTGGGCTGCGAGTCGTCCCGGTAGTCGGCGCGCAGGGCGACCTCGCCGAGGAAGGGCAGGGAGAGGTCAGTTGCGAGTACGCGACCCGCTCCCGAGCCGAACACCTCGCCCACGTAGTTCTCCACGACGCCGAGCACCTCGACGTTCAGCTTGCGGATCATGTTGATGGAGCGCTTGGCGTCCAGCGCGGCGAGGCTCTGCGGCGTGGTCACGACGACGAAGCCGTCCATCGTCAGCACCTGCATG
The DNA here is from genome assembly GCA_965206315.1 of Dehalococcoidia bacterium. Taxonomy (GTDB): domain Bacteria; phylum Chloroflexota; class Dehalococcoidia; order Lucifugimonadales; family Australimonadaceae; genus Bin16. Next base: position 1,024,583 of record OZ242210.1, on the reverse strand, counting down.
ACGGTGAGGGGAGCGTCCGACGTGCCGGGCGGCATGTCGACGACGAGGAAGTCGATCTCGCCCCAGTCGGTCATCTGCAGGAACTGGTTGATGGCGTTGTGGATCATGGGGCCGCGCCAGATGATGGCCTCTTCCGGGTCCTGCTGGAAATAGGACATGGAGACGGCCTTCACACCGAAGGCTTCCGCGGGCTTGATACGCCCGTCCGCGGCCTCCGGGTGGGCGTCGCTGCCGAGCACTTCAGGTGCGTTGGGGGTATCGATGTCGGCGTCGAGCAGGCCGACCGTATAGCCCTTCTCCGCGAGGTAGGCCGCGAGGTTGACCGCGACGGTGGTCTTGCCGACGCCGCCCTTGGCGCTGTAGACGCCGATCTTGGTCTTGATCTTGCCGAGCGACCGGCTGATGGCGCGGCGCTGCTCCCACTGGCGCTTGATCTGCGCCAGGCGCGCCTGCCGCTGCTCTTCACTCATCGTCATCGGGGCGTGCTGCCTTCCCGGGGCGCGGCCCCGTATGCCCAGCGTTACGCGGCCGGTCGCGGTTAGTCGTCGAGGCCGAGCAGCTTGCGCCCGTCTTCGGTGATGCGGTCGGGCGACCACGGCGGGTCGAACGAGATCTCGACGTTCACGTCTCTGACCCCGTCGATGTCGGCGATGGCCCATTCGGCCTGCTGTGCGATGAACGGCCCCATGCTGCATCCGGCGGCGGTGAGGGTCATGTCGACGTGGACGTTGCTGTCGTCGTCCACTTCGATGCCGTAGATGAGGCCGAGGTCGACGACGTTCACCGGGATCTCGGGGTCGTACACGTCCTTCAGCGCCTCGGTTACTTCTTCCACCGTTACTTCAGCGGCCATGGCGTCACTCTCCTCCCGCCTGTATGAGGAGATTCTAGCAGAAGCGGCAAGCGTGACTCATGACGCGCCGCGCGGGGTCCAATGAGACGAGGGGAAAGTCAGGCTACTTCTTCGTCGGGGAGGTAGATGACTTCACGAGGCTTGCCCGGCTCGCCGGAGGCGGCAACGATGCCCTCTTCCTCCAGCTGGTCCATGAGCCGTGCGGCGCGAGGGTAGCCGATGCGCAGTCTGCGCTGGAGCAGCGACGTGGAGAGCTGCCGGTTGGCGGCCGCGACCTGCAGCGCGCGTTCGTAGAGGGAGTCGCCCTCATCGAAATCACCCCCGTCGCCCGCGCTCTCGGCCGCTGCGGTCTCGGCTTCTCGCGCCATGTTCTCCAGCGGGATCTCCGGCAGGTTGGCGTTGGGGGGCAGTTGCCGCCAGTGTTCGCTGAGGGCTGCGCTCTCGTCCTCGGATATGAAGACGCCCTGCACGCGCTTGGGCTTCGGGGAGTCCGAGGAGATGAACAGCATGTCACCGCGGCCAAGGAGGCGCTCAGCGCCTGCGGAATCGAGGATGGTGCGTGAGTCGACCTGCGAGGCGACCGCGAAGGCGATGCGGCTAGGGAAGTTGGCCTTGATGAGTCCGGTGAGTACGTCCACGGAGGGGCGCTGCGTGGCAACGATGAGGTGGATGCCCGTCGCCCGGCCCAACTGGGCGAGGCGGCAGAGCGATTGCTCGACGTCGAAAGAGGCGGTCATCATCAGGTCTGCCAGCTCGTCGATGCAGATGACGAAGTACGGCATCTCCTCGGTGGCGCGCGGGTTGCGGTTGTAGGAGGCGATGTTTCGCGCTCCTGCTTCTTCCAGCAGCTTGTAGCGGCGCATCATCTCCTGGATGGCGCCCTTGAGCAGGCGGACGACCTTATCCGGGTCGACGACAACCGGCGTCACGAGGTGGGGGATGCCGTTGTAGGGCGTGAGTTCCACGCGCTTCGGGTCTACGAGGAGCATCCGAACCTTGGCGGGATCCTGATGGCAGATGATGGACGAGATGATGGTGTTGATGCAGACGCTCTTTCCGCTGCCCGTTGCGCCTGCGATGAGCAGGTGCGGCATCTTGAGCAGATCAAGGGCAACGGGCTCGCCGGCGGAGGCCAGGCCAAGCGCCACGGGCAGACCTCCGCCGGTGAGCATCCGTTCATATTCGGGGGATTCCATCACGGTACGGATGGTCACCATGGAGGAGGACTTGTTGGGCATCTCTACGCCGACGAGCGATTCGCCGGGGACGGGTGCCTGGATACGGAGGGTGGGGGCGGCGAGCGCGAGTGCAAGGTCTTTCTCCCGTGCTAGGATGCTGTCGACCTTGACGCGGTTCCGCACCTCCATCTGGACCTGGTTGTCTTCCTGCTCCGCGAGCGCCCTCGCCCGTGCGGACATCGCCTTGCGGTTCCAGCCAGGCACGATGCCGAACATCGTTACGCTGGGGCCGGGCCGTATCTCCGATACGCTTACCTCAACGCCGTGCTGTGCGAGCGTCTCCTCGATGAGCGCGGCGGTGACGAGATGCTCCTCGGTGATACTCCCGGCAGCTACCGGCGCGGCAAGGAGTTCGAGGGGCGGGAGAGGGCTGGGTGCGACAGCAGGGACAGCCCGGGGCGCCTCGGGCTCGGGAGCGGATTGCTCCGCCGCGATAGTGATCTCGCCCCAGGGCGTCTCTATCGGAACTGCGAGGGCCAGCGTCTCTTCCACGTCCGCCTGGAGGGTGCCGTTGACGCAGAGGTCATCGGTTGCGTGCGCTTCCTCGGGTGCGCGCGGCGATTCAGTCTCGTAGGCAGTGGCGGCCCCTATGTCCGTCGCGTTCTCGACAGAGGGAGGCGCTATCGTGGCTGTTGCCGCTGTGGAGGGCTGCTGCTCCGGTGCGCCCGGGTCAGTGGTCTTCAGGCCCGGCCACAGGTCGGACTTCTGTTCAGGCCTGCTCTCCGGCTCTACAGGGCGAGGGGCTACCGGCCTGGGGGAGGTTGGCTCCATGTATGCGAGGCCGCGATGAGGAGTGGTGCTTCGGCGGTATTCGTCCGCAGCACGCAACGTGTCCATCTGCGCTGCCCGCGATGCTGCTGCGTTGGAGGCGAGGTAATCGTCGACCTCCTGCATGACCGCTCCCTGGTCACGGTGACGGATGCGGTTCACACCGCTGCCGATGCCCCTGCTCGTCGCGAGTACGCCGCGTCCCATCCACACTGCTGCGTGGTTGAACAGGACAGGTGCCACGAGCCACGCCCCGAGTGTGATGAGGACGATCGTGCGGAAGAGACCGAGTGATCCGTAGGAGCCGCGCAACTGGCCGCCGAGATCGCCTCCCAGCGGAGCCTCTCCGATGAGGGGGAACGACCAATGGAAATAAGAGAGGATAGCGAACGCTCCTGCCAGGAGGAAGCTCAAGCCGAGCACGTAACGCCACTTCCGTATGAGATACCTGAACCCGCGGGAGAATACCCAAGCCATCCAACCGGCCCAGACCAGCAACAGGACCAGTCCTGCGCCCATACCGCCGAGAACATCGGATGTTGCATTGCGCAGTGGGTCTATGGCCCAGGTGGGCTGTCCGATGATGACGTACGCCACGAAGGCTACGACGATGAGGCCGAGAAGGACACCGACCTGGTTGAACAGCAGTGAAGCGATGCGATTTCTCACCCGCCCGACTTTAATCAGGCGCGTTGCGGTTGTGAGCCAGATTGGCTTGTAGATTATGAAGAGATGGCGCAGTGAGGCAGGCCGGGGAAGGCTCAAACTTCCAGCGGGACGGTGATGATCATGGGGCGGCTGCGCGTCTCCCTGTACAGGAAGCGGCTCAGCGCCTCGCGCACGCGGTCGTTCACGTGGTCCTCGTTGAGCGGGTCGAGGTTCGGCGCGCGGAGCGCCTCGACGACTACCGCGGCGGCGCGCTCCATCAGATCCTCCGCCTCTTCGGGCGCGGTGAAACCGCTCGATACGATCTCCGGCTCGCCGTAGACCCTGCTCGTCGCGTGGTCTACGGGAACGACCACGACGACGAACCCGTCGCGCGAGAGCATCCGCCGGTCGCGCAGCACGGCCTCTCCGACGTCCCACGTGCGCAGCCCGTCGACGTAGACGTGGCCAGCCTGGATGGGTTCGGCGAGCTTCGCGCCGGCTTCGTCCAGTTCCAGCACGTCGCCGTCTTCGAGGATGAAGACGTTCTCGGGAGCGATGTCGGTCTGTATGGCGAGGTCTGCGTGCGCGGCAAGCATCCGGTACTCACCGTGCACGGGCACGAAGTAGCGCGGCTTGATGAGGCGGAGCATCAGTTTGAGCTCTTCCTGGCTGCCGTGGCCGGGGACGTGGACGCCGGGGGACGTTCGGCGTGTGAGCACCCTGGCGCCGCGCCGCGTGAGGTTGTCCACAACAGTGGCTATAACTGTCTCGTTACCCGGTATCGCGGTTGCGGAGATGACGACCGTGTCGTTCTCGTGGACCTCGATGTCGCGATTGGCGTTGTTGGCAACCCGGGAGAGAACAGAGAGCGGCTCGCCCTGCGCGCCGGTCAAGACGATTACCTGCTGCTCGTGAGGGAGAGCACTCAGGGCCTGGAGATCGAGCAGCACGCCGGGCGGTGCCTTGATGTAGCCGTTCGCCACAGCCATGTTGACGTTGTCAACCATGGAACGCCCTGCAGGGGCGACCTTTCTTCCGTGTTTCACCGCAGCGTCCAGCACCTGCTGCACTCGCGCGATCAGGGATGCGAACGTGGCGATGAGCACTCGGCCCGGAGCGTCGGCTATGACGTGGTCGAGCGCGGACGCCACGACACTCTCTGACGGCGTGTAGCCGGGCACCTCGGCGTATGTCGAGTCGGACAGGAGCAGCAGGACACCCTCGCTGCCGAATTCGGCGAGGCGTTGCAGGTCAGTGGGGCGTCCGTCCGCCGGAGTGTGATCTATCTTGAAGTCGCCGGTGTGGACGATGAGGCCGGCCGGAGTGCGCAGGGCGATGCCGCACGCGTCCGGGATGCTGTGGCAGACGCGGAAGTACTCGGCGTGAACCGTTCCGAAATCGAGCGTGCTACCTGCATCGACCTCGTGAAGTTCGTAATCACCGATCCGGTGTTGGCGGAGCTTCACCTCGATCAGATCGTGGGCGAGGGGAGGAGCATAGATGGGGACGTTCAGTTCGCGCAGGACGTATGGGAGAGCCCCAGTGTGGTCCTCGTGTCCGTGAGTGATCAGGATCGCTCGCACGTGCTCGGCGTTGGCCGTCAGATAGGAGATGTCCGGGAGCACGAGGTCTATCCCCAGCATCTCCTGCTTGGGGAACATGAGGCCCGCGTCGATGACGACGATGTCATTGCCGTACTCGACGCACAGCATGTTCTTGCCCACTTCGCCCAGGCCGCCAATGGGAACGATGCGGATGGGATGAGGCATCGTTAGAACATGCTCAACTGCTGGGAGCCGCCGGCCTCGTCCTGCGCGTCGTCCTCGCCCGGCGCCCCGTGCGCCTCACGCTCTCTGAGGAGTGCACCGAGTTTCGCGAAGTCGGCTTCGATAGTGGCGCGGAGCGCGCCGTTGTGCAGCGCTGCGGCCGGGTGGTAGAGCGGAAAGATGGTGATGCCGTCGAACACGCGCGGCCTCGCGCGCACTTTGCTGATGGAGTCCCTCGGGAACCACCGAGCAAGAGCGTGACGCCCGAGTGGAACGATTACAGCGGGTTTGATCGAGTCTATCTGGGCGTCCAGGTAACGGGAGCAGGAGCTGATCTCGCCCGGGAAAGGGTCGCGGTTGTTGGGAGGGCGGCACTTCACCATGTTGGTGATGAACACGTCCTCACGCTTCAACCCGATGGATAGCAGCAGCTCGTCGAGGAATTGACCTGCAGGACCGACGAACGGCCTGCCCTGACGGTCTTCATTGAAGCCCGGGCCCTCGCCGATGAACATGAGGGAGGCATCGGGCGCACCTTCTCCGGGCACGGCGTTCGTCCGTGCGCGATGGAGAGCACATTCCTGGCAGGTGTGTATCTGCTGGTGGAGTGCTAGGAGATCAGCCACAGGCGTCCTGTCAGTCGGAAACGCCCTTGCTCTTGATGAAGTCGACGGCGTTCTGGATGGTCCGGATCTGTTCCGCGTCTTCGTCGGATATCTTGAGGGTGGTGTCCCCGTCGGAGAACTCTTCCTCAAATGCCATGATGAGTTCTACGAGGTCGAGAGAGTCGGCGTTGAGGTCGTCGACGAAGGAGGCCTCCATCGCGATGGCGCTCTCCTCCACCCCGAGCCTGTCCACCACTACGTTCTTCACACGGTCGTAAACGGTCGCCATTGCCTTCCTCAGCAGTTATGTGTTCTGTTGTTCCCGCTCGTTGAACGATGCCCCAAGCACGCCATTCACGAACCTGGCGGAGCCTTCGCTCCCAAAGGTCTTGGCCAGTTCCACGGCTTCGTTGATGGCCACCAGCGGAGGTGTTGGTGAACCGTCCGCCAGTTCGAAGAGCCCCAGCCGGAGAACAGCCCGGTCGACGGCAGCGAGTTGTTCGATGGGCCAGAGGGGTTCGTGCCGCCGAATGAGGGCGTCGAACTGACTCTGGTCGCTGACCACGCCTTCGACACAGCCCTCAGCGAAGGCAACAGCCTCGGGTGAGGCGTGCAACTCGTCTGCGCGTGCTTCAAGCGCCGAGCGCCACTCGTGCCCCGTGAGGTCGTGCTCGTACAGCACCTGGAGTGCTAGCACGCGCCCCTGGCGCTGCGGCCTGTTCCTGCGGCCTCGGCTGGCCTTTCTCGTACCGCCGGGAGACTCGATCATCGGGCTTGTTAAAGAGACGCCCCGAGTGCTGGTCGAGGCGGGATTCCACGTAATCTTACGCCAGCGTGGGGATAGCGTCTAGGTCTGCTATCGCGAGCGCAGCCGCGTCCGGCGCGATGCGCTTGGCGAGTCCCGTGAGCACCTTACCGGGGCCGAACTCGATGAACCTGTCCACCCCTCGGGCGGCCATCAGTTCCACGGACTGCTGCCAGTAGACGCAGCCGCAGAGCTGTGAGCCAAGCTCCGTCCGGACATCTTCCGCCGACTCGATCGGTAAGGCCGTCGTGTTGGCCACGATTGGCACGGCAGCCGTGTTCAGCACCGCCTCCGCAAGGACGCCTGCCATCGCCTCCTGCGCGGGGCGCATGACCTCTGTGTGGAAGGCCCCGGCGACCTCCAAGGAGATAGCCCGGCGCGCGCCGGCGCTCTTCGCGTTTGCTATCGCTCGTTCGAGGGAGTCGTTCGGGCCGCCGAGCACGATCTGCTCGGCGGAGTTCACGTTCGCCACCTGTGCGCCTGTTCCTTCGCAAGCCTGGCGGGCAGGCTCCAGGGTGAGGCCGATCAGTGCGGCCATGCCGCTCGGGGTGGCCTCACAGGCCGCCTGCATCAGTTCGCCGCGTGCTCTTACGAGGCGTAATCCCTCCGACAGGGAGAGCGAACCCGCTGCCACGAGCGCGGCGTACTCGCCAACGCTGTGCCCGGCGGTGAAGGCGGGATGGGGCATCGCTGTCCCGAGGCGCTCTTGTGCCGCACGAAGCATGGCGATGCTCACGCAGAGGATGGCGGGTTGAGCGTTGTGGGAGCGGACCAGTTCGTCCGCCGGGCCTTCCAGGATGAGGCGGGAGAGCGGTACGCCCAGAACCGAGTCAGTTTCATCGAAGACTGCGCGGGCAGCGGGCGAGCCGTGCCAGGCGTCGGCGCCCATGCCCACGGCCTGAGCGCCCTGTCCGGGGAAGATGAAGGCGGTGCTCATTGAGCGCAGGCGAGCGTTATTCGAACTCGCTCTCTACGCGGAGCACGTCGCGTCCACGGTAGTAACCGCAGGAGGGACACACGTGGTGCGGCTTCATCTGATCAGGGCAACGCGGGCACTTGACCAGACTGATCAGCGTCTTGTGCTGGTGGGCGCGGTTCGTGCCGACCCGGGACTTGGAGCGCTTTCTCTTCGGCAGTGGGGGCATGGTTCTCTCACTCCAGCAATTTCCGCAGCACGGTCCAACGCTGGTCCTGGTAGTGCTCACACGAGCAGGCACTCTCGTTCCGGTCGTTGCCGCACTCGGGACAGATTCCCTTGCAGTCCTCCCGGCAAACGGGCGCCATAGAGACGCCCGCCAGCCTGTACTGGCGCAGCGCGTCACTCAGGTCGAGCACGTGCTGCTCGTCGATGCTGTTCACGTCCGCGCCAGCGTCTTCCTCGCCGTAGCGGAGCTTCGCTCCGGTAGCGATGTCCACACTCGGCAGGAAGACATCGTCCACGTTCGCCTCTATCCACGACGCGAAAGGCGTCAAGCAGCGGCTGCAGACGTAGTCCACGGACAAGGCGACGGGACCGGACGCCCAGACCCCGCGATCCGTGCGCGTGAGCCGGAACGCTCCTCTGACGTAGGCGGAAACGCCATCGTCTGATTCGAGCGCCAAGCCGTCGACCTCGAACGTCCGGGTAGTCCCGACAACGTCCTTGAGGAGTTGGGCGACGTTCACTTGTAGCTGCAGGCTCATCGCCAAATCCGTACGCAACCGCATAAGTATAGCAGGGCGTGTACCTGCGCGAAGCGGCGTGGGCGCACCGAGGCACCGACCTGTCCCGGATTGAGGCTCCCGATCGTTTCCAATCATGCCGTTTTGATAGCAATTGATAGCATTCTCTCGTGATTCTGCGGGAATGGGCATGGGCGGGAGCAACACAGGCCGCCTGTGCGCCACGCCGTTGGAACCAGTGTAGCGGAGAGGAAATCGCACACGCAACCGCCAGATGTCATACAATTGACAGACACGCCCGACAGAGGGCGCAGGGAGTGAAGCAGGACCACCGGAGAGCATTCCGGAGCGGGGAGGGCAGGGGAATGAGACAGCGTTGCGGGAGCGTCGCCGCAGCGTTATCACGGCGCGATCGAAAGGAGTTATGACACCATCACGGTGCTACCAGAATGGAGCTATGACGCTATCACGGCGCTACCAGAACGGAGGCTGATCAGCGCTCCTGTGCGCGTCGTCCCGCTTCTGCCGCTGCGCTGATGGCAGGCACCAAGTCGGCGGAGCGAGCGCCGGGAGTGAATATGGCGGCGACTCCCATCTCCAGCAGGGCGGTCCGGTCCTGTGGCGGGATGATGCCGCCCGCGATGAGCGGCACATGCTCGAGTCCCGCGCGCTGGAGCGCGTCCATCACTGCGGGCACGAGCTCCATGTGCGCACCGGAGAGGATGCTCAGGCCGACAGCCTCAGCGCCGAACTCGCGGGCATGCTCCGCGATCTCGTCCGGCGTCCTGCGGATGCCCGTGTACCGCACCTCGAACCCGGCCTCGCGCAGCAGGCGCACGATGACGCGCGCCCCGCGGTCGTGGCCGTCGAGGCCCGGCTTCGCGATGAGGACTCGCAGTGCGTCCGGCATCGGGCGTCAGCGCAGGTAAGGCGTTACGAACTCGATGAGCGCCCCGTGCGTCTTCGAAGGGTCGGCGAAGGCGATACGTCCGGAGAAGCCCTCGCGCGGGCCGGTGATGATGGGGATGCCGAGCGCCTCGAGTTCGCGGGCCTTCACCTCGACGTCGTCCACGGTGAACGCCATGTGATGGATGCCCTCGCCGTGACGTTCGAGGAACCTGCCGATGACCGAATCGGCGCGAAGCGGTTGGAGCAGTTCGACGTGCGTCTCCCCCTGCTCGATGAACGCGCCTCGCACGCCGTGCTCCTCGTTCACGAGGATGCTTGCAGCCTGCGGAGAGTCCAGAAGGTCGTAGAACTGCTGGAGGGAGTCCTCGATGCTGACGACGGCGAGGCCGATGTGGTTGAGCGCGCCAACACGCGTGTTGCTGCTTGCGAGTGTCATGCGTGGATGGTACCGCATTTCGCACAGGGGTGTTGTGGGGTGGGCATAAGAATCGCTCAGGGGAGTCTGTGTTCATCATTCGTCGCAGAGATTGACTTCCTTGCCGTTATCGGTTCCATGTGGTTATATACCGGACGAGATTGAGCGGTTCAGCCGCTGGAGGAGAACGTGATGAAGAAAACGTACCGCTCATACCTGTTGTTCATCGCAATAGCCGTGCTGACGGCACTCGCGCTGGCTGGGTGCGGCGGCTCCGACGACCCGACTGCCACTCCGCGTCCGACCGCTACACCGGTCCCCGATGCGCCGGCGCCGCAGCCGACGCCCACGGCCGCTCCCAGTATGCCGAGTGGGCCGACAGCCACTCCTGAGCCCGGTGCGCCTGCCCCAGCACCGACAGCGACGCCCACGTCGGCTCCACCACCCCCGACTGCAACCCCGTTGCCGTCTTTCGATGCGGAGGCACACTTCAAGGGCAAGACCATCCGCATGGTCGTCGGCTTCAATCCGGGTGGTGGTACCGACACACAGGCACGCTTCCTCGCGGCCAAATGGGGTCAGTACATACCGGGCAACCCTCGCATCGTCGTGAGTAACCTGACGCCTTCACTGGCTGCCAGCAACTTCGTCTGGGAATCCGAGCCGAACGGCCTCATCATCATCTACAACGCGACCGCGCCCATCCAGTCGTCTACAGACCCGAACGCCATCTTCAAGGCGTCCGGATTCGAGGTGATCGGCGCGCCGGTGGCCCGCAACGCCGTGTGGATGATCAACGGCCACGAGTTGCCGTACAACGACATCACAGAAGCGATGGGAGCTTCCGGCCCGACACTTGTTGGGGCGGGTTCTGCGCCTACGCCACAAGAATTGACAGGAGTAACCGCTCTAGGCAACTTCCTGCTGGCGGACTGGCTCAACCTGCCGTTCCAGTACAAACTGGTTGCCTCCACCGGCACCGAACAGACACTGCTGATGTTGGAGCGAGGCGACGTGAACAGCTTCACTGCCGGGAGCGTGTGGTACCAGTTGCCTCAGCGCAGGCCCGGATGGATCACCAGCGGCTTCATCAGGCCTTTTGCAGGCCTGGCCGGTCCTGGCGGCCTCATCGTAGGCAATGCCGAGGTTGAAGAGTTTACTGCCCCCTACGCGCGCGACCTCATCACCGACGAGCAGCGGGACATCTGGGACGGGCTGATGGCCCCTGAGACGTTCGTGGGCAAGAACCTGCTGGCGCCACCCGATACTCCGCTGGATATCGTCAATACGCTTCGCAGGGCATGGGACGAAGCTCTGGCCGACCCTGAGTTCCGCGCCGACTTCGAGCAGATACTCGGCCAGCCGATCGAGATCGAGCAGAGCGGGGCCGAACTGCAGGAGATCTTCGCGCAGGTGGAGGACGCGTTCCTGCGCAACATCGGGCAGCTGCGGGAAGTGCAGGAAGCCGTCTACGACAAGTTCACGAGGTAGCGTTCGTCACGGTCTGTACAACGGGCGGCGGAGCATCAGTGCTCCGCCGCCCGGATGATGGAGGCGGCACGTGAGCGAGTTACTTGAGGGTCTGTCGTACCTGGGCAACGGAGGCTACTGGGCGGCCTTCGGTGTCGCTGTCTTCATGGCCGTCTTCGTCGGGCTGTTGCCAGGTGTCTCTGCAACCCTGGTGATGGCGCTCTCCATCTCGTTCATCGTGCTCAACATAGAGGACCCGCTTATCGGCATCGTCATGCTGGCGACGCTGACCGGCGTGGACAACACGCTGGACTCGATCCCGGCCGTGCTGCTTGGTCAGCCCGGTGGAGCGACTCAGGTAACGTTCCTGGAAGGTAACCAGCTGGCCCGGAGGGGACTGGCCGCGCACACGCTTGGAGCGGTCTACGCAGTTTCCGCGATGGGTGGTCTCGTCGGAGCTCTGGCGCTTGCTATCGTCATCCCGGTGATCAAGCCGTTCATCCTCGCGTTCGGGTTCCCCGAGATCGCGGCCATGGCATTGTTCGGCGTCGCGATGGTCGCAGCGCTCAGTTCCGGCGCGATGGTGAAGGGACTGGCGGCCGCAGCATTCGGCCTGCTTCTCGGCACCATCGGCATAGACCCGATCTCCGCCGCTCACCGCTACACGTTCGGGTCTCTCCACCTGTGGGAGGGGCTTCCACTGATCGCTACGACCATCGGGCTCTTCGCACTCCCGGAGATGATCGACCTGACCATGACGAGGCGGCCGGTCGCTATGCATGGGGCGGTGGTCAACAACCGCGAGGTCTTCCGGGGAGTGCGCTACGGGCTCACCAAGTGGAACATAGCCATCCGGAACGGACTCTTCGGGGTGTTCCTCGGCGCGGTGCCGGGCATAGGCGGGGCCGTCGTCGACTGGCTCTCCTACGCGATGGGCATCTTCTTCAGCAAGGACAAGAGCGAGTTCGGCAAGGGTTCGCTGGACGGCGTGCTCTTTGCCGAAGCCGCGCAGAACTCGAAGGAAGCAGGACAGGCAATTCCCACCCTGGCGTTCGGTGTGCCCGGCGGCAGGGCATGGGCGTTCGTCATCGTCGCCATGCTGGCCTACGGCATAACGCCCGGCCCGCCGATGCTGGACCGGTTCGCCGACATCACCATCATGATGGTTTTCAGCCTCGCCCTGGGGAATCTTGCCGTCACCGTCATCGGTATGTTTCTGACGGGGCAGCTGGCGAAGCTCACGCTGATCCCCTACCCGCTCATAGGCGCGATCATCATCCCGATCTCGTTCCTGTCCGCCTACCTCTCGTCGACAGACCTGATCGCCATTTACATCATCGTGTCCGCAGCGTTGCTCGGCCTGCTGATGAAACAGTACAAATGGCCGAGGCCGCCCCTACTGCTGGGGTTCATCCTGGGCCGCATCATCGAGTTCAATTTCCAGTCGGCTATCTCCATCCACGGCATGGGTGGACTGTTGACGAGGCCGCTGACGATCGTGTTGCTGATCCTGGCGGTGGCAATCGCCGTCACGTTCTCCAAGATGGGCAATATCGGTACAGCCGGGACGTTGTCCGATGAGGAAGCCATGCCGGTAGTGCGCGGCGCGAGCGGAGATGACCCCGAAGCAGCGGCGGGCGGCACTGCTTCCGTGGCGACCAGGAAACGCACCTTGGCGCTAACGCCGGCAGCTATCTTCACCATGGCAGTCATCGGAATGGCTGCCTGGGCGTTGCAGGAGGCGTGGTTCGGGTTTCCTACGCGGGGCAAGGTCTTCCCGGTGTCGCTGAGTCTCGCGGTCATCATCCTGAGCAGCGTCCAACTCGTCCACGACCTGCGGCAAGGCAAGACCGGCGCGATCATGGACATAGGGATGAGGAGCGCAGGGATGGAGGGCGTTGTGAAGACGGCGCTGCTCATCATCGGCTGGGTTGCCTTCTTCGTTGTGCTCATCTTCGTGATCGGCCTGAAATGGGCGACCATGGTCTTCCCGATCGGCCCCACGCTGCTCTTCCTGCAGGGCCGAACGCGCTGGATAGGCCTGGCGGTCGCGGTGCCGTTCGTGGTGCTGTTCAACCTGATCGTGATGGACTACGTGATGGCCGTTATCTGGGCGGAGCCGCTTATCCCGTTCTTCTCGACGCGCTAGGGAAGGGGAGCGGGGCGCTTCCGTTCGTTGACCCATACAGGTCTGTCCCGTGGCGGAGTCCTCCCCCGCCATCGGAAGCCCCGCACCGACCCGTGCGGGGCTTCATTCGCACCAGCCCAACAACCGCTTGCGTCCAGCCTATTCCCTGCGGAGAATCGGGTTGGCAAGGAGGCGCCATGAAGCGCAGTACTGACCGCATACGCACCATGCACGCCGGCAGCCTGCCGAGGCCGGACGACGTCCGGGAGATGGTCGCGGCCAAGGCCGCAGGAACGCTGCCCGATCCAGAACAGCTCGAAGGCCGGCTGACCGAGGCGGTCGCCGATATCGTTCGGCAGCAGATCGACTGCGGGATGGACAGTATCAACGACGGCGAGCTGAGCAAGACGAACTTCACGAACTATGCCAACGAACGGCTCGGCGGCATCGAATTACGTACGTTCGGGCCCGACGAGGGGCCGGAGCCGCAGCAGATATCCGCTCGGGACAGGCTCGCCTTCCCGGGATACTTCGACTCGCCGCGCGGGTTCGTCGTGAGGCGTCCTCGGGACAAGCAGCTCTTCTGCGTCGGCCCGATCACGTACGCGGGTGCCGAACTCGTGCAGAGCGACATCGCGCGCTTCAAAGCTGCGCTGGGCGACATCGGAGATGCGGAACCGTTCCTGCCGGCTGTCGCGCCGGGCAGCATCGATCACTGGCTGTGGAACGAGTATTACGCCTCGGATGAGGAGTTCCTCTATGCCATCGCCGACGCCATGCACGAGGAGTACAAGGCCATCGCGGATGCAGGGCTCATCCTGCAGATAGACGATCCCGACCTCTTCGACGCCTGGCAGATACAGACCGAGATGGATGTCCCGGCGTACCGCAGGTTTGCCGAGCAGCGCGTGGAGGTCCTGAACTACGCGCTGCGCGACATCCCACGCGAGCAGATACGAGTACATGCCTGCTGGGGCAGCTATCACGGCCCGCACGTGTCCGACATAGGACTGGAACACATGGCGGACATCTTCCTCAGCGTCAAGGCGCGGGCGTACTCGATCGAGGCGTCAAACCCGCGGCACCAGCACGAGTGGGAGGTCTGGAAGGACGTTACCCTGCCGGACGGCGCGATCTTCATCCCCGGCGTCGTCGGCCACTTCAGCGATTTCGTGGAACACCCGAAGCTGGTCGCCGATCGGCTGCTGCGGTTCGCGTCCATCGTTGGGAGAGAGAACCTGATGGCGGGCACCGACTGCGGGCTTGGTACCCGCGTGGGCACGCCCGACGTCTGCTGGGCGAAGTTCCAGGCCATGTCTGAAGGAGCGAGGCTCGCGAGCGAGGTGCTCTGGGGCTAGCGTGGGGCGGAACGCGGCAGAGCGTTACTCGATCGCATATTCCTTGAGCAGGCTGCGCGCGATGACGATGCGCTGCACCTCGGAGGTGCCTTCGTAGATCTCGGTGATGCGCTGGTCACGGTACATGCGCTCGACCGGGTTCTCCTTGAAGAAGCCGTAGCCGCCGAATATCTGGACTGCCCTGTCGACGCAGAAGTGTGCGGCCTCGGAGGCGTACAGTTTCGCCATCGCGGATTCCCGGGTGTGGGGGAGCCCCGCGTCCTTCAGCTGGGCCGCGCGCCTCGTGAACAGCCGCGCGGCGTCGATCTGGGTCGCCATGTCCGCCAGCATGAACTGGATGGCCTGGCGCTCCTTGAGCAGTTCGCCGAACGTCTCACGCTGCTGGGTGTAACGGATGGCGGCCTCGAACGCGCCTTGCGCGAGACCGACCGACTGTGTCGCGAGCGAGATGCGGCTGGAGTCGAGGATGGTCATGGCGATGCGGAAGCCTTCGCCCTCCTCGCCGAGGCGGTTGTCCACGGGGACGTGGACATCGTTGAAGTAGACCTCGGCGGTGCCGGAGCCGCGGATGCCGAGCTTGCCGTGCATGCCGCGCATCTCGATGCCGGGGCTGTCGCTCTCGATGACGAACGCAGTTGTTCCCCGGTACCCCTTCGAGCGATCGGTGGCGGTGAAGACGACCATGAGGCCGGACTGCTCCGCGTTGGTGATGAATATCTTGGAGCCGTTGAGCACGTACGCTCCGTTGCCGTTGTGGACGGCGGTCGTTTGCATATCGGCGGCGTCGCTGCCGGAGCTGGGCTCGGAGAGCGCCCAGGCAACGATCTTGTCGCCAGCGCATGCGGGAGGGAGGAAGCGCTCCGCCTGCTCGCCGTTGCAGAAGCGGTCGAGCGTGGAGACCCCGAGCGAGAGGTGGGCGAGGAGCGTAGTGCTCGAAGTCATGCAGGCGCGGGCGACCTCCTCGGCGGCGATGGCGAGTTCCGCGTAGGACGCTCCCTCGCCTCCATGCTCCGTCTTCGCCGTCATGCCCATCAGGCCCATGCGCTTCATGGCCTCGACGCTCTCCCACGGGAACTCCTCGTTCTCGTCCCAGCGGGCGGCGTTCGGAGCCAGCTCAGCGTCGGCGAACTCCCGCATCGTGCTCCGCAGCAGCCGTTCCTCTTCCGTGTACAGCGCGTCCATCGTCCCTCTCCTCGTGAGGCGTCTCGCTATAATGCCTCGCGCCGCATTATAGCCATCGGCAGCGCTCTCTTCTGTCGTTCGTGGCGTACTACGGCAGGCGGTCTCTATGCCAGGAACGCTCTACGTTGTAGCCACGCCCATCGGGAACCTCGAAGACCTCACGTCACGTGCTGGCCGTGTGCTGGGAGAAGTCGCCCTGATCGCGGCGGAAGACACGCGGCAGACTCGGAAGTTGCTCAGCCACTTGAATCTGTTCATCCGTACCGTCAGCTACAACCAACACAACGCCCGGCAAAGGACGCCCGCGCTGCTCGATGCGCTGCGGGAGGGCGACGTGGCGCTTGTGACGGACGCGGGAGCACCGGGCGTCAGCGACCCCGGCGCATGGCTGGTGGCGGAGGCTGCGCGAGCGGGGTTCGCCGTCGTGAGCGTGCCAGGGCCATCCGCCGTTACCGCGGCGCTTGCGGTGTCAGGGTTCCCGGCGGATACGTTCCATTTCCTCGGCTTCCTGCCGCGAACGGCGAAGGCGCGCCGTGCCGCTCTAAACGGGGCGTCGTCCCTGCGTGCAACACTCGTCCTTTTCGAGGCGCCGCACCGGCTGCGCGCTGCGCTCGACGACATCGCCGAGACGCTCGGTGACCGCCGCGTCGCCGTGTGTCGGGAGATGACCAAGGTACACGAAGAGGTCTTTCGTGGGACGGTCCGGGAGGCCATCACTTATTTCGACGCTCCGCGCGGAGAGTTCACGCTTGTTATCGAAGGCGCGGGTGAGCGTCCGACGGAAGCTCCTGTCCCGGCCGAGCGGATCGCAGAGGCGATGGCCGCCGCACGGGCGTCCGGTCTCGGACGTCGCGATGCCGCAGTACGGGTGTCGAGCGAGCTGGGCGTATCGCGCCGGGTGGCGTACGGGGCATGGGAAGAGGTTTAGGGGAGCGCGCCTCATAGCGGGCCTCCCGCGCTGCCGTCTTGAGACTGCTAGAATACGCGGGAGTAATCCATGCCTGAACGCATCCTTATAGGGGTCGCCTGGCCCTACGCCAACGGCCCGCTGCATCTCGGTCACATCGCTGGAGCGTATCTCCCTGCGGATGTCTTTGCCCGCTACCACCGTATGCGCGGCAACGAGGTGCTCATGGTGTCCGGCAGCGACTCTCACGGAGCGCCGATAACGATGCGCGCAGACGCGGAGGGAGTCCCTCCAAGGGAAGTGGTCGAGCGGTTCCACGCCTCGTTCCTTGAATCGTGGGAGCGGCTCGGCATCTCTTTCGACCTCTTCACGACGACGATGACCGACAACCACCGGGAGGTTACGCACGACCTCTGGCGTGCGTTGCAGGCGCAGGACTACATCTACGAAGCGAGCATGAAGGTGGCGTACTCACCGGACTTCGACCGCTTCCTGCCTGACCGCTACGTGCGGGGCGTCTGTCCGAAATGCGGGTTCGAGGACGCCCGGGGAGACCAGTGCGACAACTGCGGCGCCATCCTCGATCCCGTGGACCTCGGCAATCCCGCTTACAACGTGGACGGGGAGCGCTATCCGGTCGAGATACGCGACACCGAGCACCAGTTCCTGCGTTTGAGCGCCTTCCGCGACCAGTTGGCCGAGTGGGTCCAGGAACAGCGGCACTGGCGTCCCAACGTGCGGAACTTCACCCTGGGATTCCTGCGCGAGGGGCTGAAAGATCGGGCCATCACACGGAACCTGGACTGGGGCCTGCCGGTGCCGGCAGAGGGATACGAGGACCGCCGCATCTACGTCTGGTTCGAGGCGGTCATCGGCTACCTTTCCGCGAGCGTGGAATGGGCGGCACGCAAGGGCGAACCGGACGCGTGGCGTCCTTTCTGGGAGGACCCGTCGACGCGCTCCTACTACTTCGTCGGCAAGGACAACATCCCGTTTCACACCATCATCTGGCCGGCGATGCTGCTGGGGCAGGCTGCGTACATCCTCCCCTACGACGTGCCGGCCAACGAGTTCCTGAACCTCGAGGGACGCCAACTCTCCACGAGCCGCAACTGGGCGGTGTGGGTGCCGGACTACCTCGACCGCTTCCCGCCCGACCCCCTGCGCTACCACCTTGCGGCCAACCTGCCCGAGACCGGCGACGCCGACTTCACGTGGGGCGAGTACGTACGACGCAACAACGACGAGCTCGTCGCCACGTTCGGGAACCTCGTCCACCGCGTGCTGACGCAGGTCTACCGGAACTTCGACAAGCGCGTACCAGACCCCGGTGACCTCGGCGAAGCGGACGAGGAGCTTATGGGCAAGGCGGAGGCAGCGCTGGATGCGGCTGCAGAGTCGCTCGAAGCGGTGCGTCTCCGGGAAGCGCTGAACACGTCCATGGGCCTGGCGCGGGAAGCGAACCGTTATCTGGACGCGCAAGCTCCGTGGCAACAGGTAAAGACGGACAAGGCCGCCGCGGGACGTACGCTCTACACGGCGATGCAGGCGCTGATGGCGCTGCGGGTGACGTTGAACCCGTTCCTGCCGTTCAGCGCCCAGCGCCTCCACGAGTTGCTGGGCCGGGATGGGAAGGTAGAGGACGTGGGCTGGCGGATGGAGACGAGCGAGCCGGGCGCACCGTTGCCGGAACCCAAGCCGCTCTTTACGAAGCTGGACGATTCCGTGGCCGACGAGATGCTGGCCAAACTCGGGTAGCGGACGGAGTACATGGCGGAGACGATTACGGTACGCGACCGGCTGGACGGCTCGGCGCAGTTCATCTACGAACCGGTGCTCGACGGGCTCGACCGGGTGATCGGGAACCTAGGCGATCTGGCCGAGAACTCCGGCGTGCCACGCGACATGGTCTCCCACGTGGTCGAAGGCGGCGGGAAGCTGGTGCGGCCCACGATAACGCTCCTGGCCGGAGCGTTGCGTCCGGGTGAAGAAGAACGCATCGTGAAGATGGCCACCGCCGTTGAGCTGCTGCACATCGCCTCACTCATCCACGACGACACAGTCGACCACTCTGAGAAGCGGCGGGGACGCGCCACGGTGAGCAGGCTCTGGGGCGACGACATGGCCGTGCTCCTCGGCGACTATGTGTTCGCGGCGTCAGCGACGTTCGTCTGCGATACGGGCAACATCCGAGTGGTGCGCCGTTTCGCCGAGACGATCATGGAACTGGCGCGGGGCGAGCTCACGGAGCGTGTCAGCAAGCACGACTGGTCACAGACGTCTGCGGACTATGAGCGGCGCATCTACGACAAGACGGCATCGCTCATCTGCACGGCAGCGGAGTCCGGCGGCGTGCTCAGCGGCGCACCAGAGGAGGAGACGCAGGCGCTGCGCTCGTTCGGGTACAACGTCGGTATGGCGTTCCAGATAGTGGACGACGTGCTCGACTTCACCAGCAGCGAGGAGGAGCTGGGCAAGCCGGTGGGAAACGACCTGTTGCAGGGGACGCTCACGCTGCCTGCGTTGCTGTTCGCGGGCAGCCATCCTGATGAAGGTGTCGTCCGCCGGCTGCGCGACGGGAGCCGTGACGAGAACGACCTCACCACGATGGTGGAGTTCATCCGCAACTCGTCGGCCATAGACGAGACGATGGCTCAACTGGAGGGCTACCGGAACGCCGCGCGCGCAGCAGTTGCTACGCTGCCCGATGCACGTGCCCGCCAGTCGCTCGATGCCCTGGTCGACTACCTCGCACAGCGCCGCAACTAACGGCGAAGCTCTGTAAGGGCGTCAGCGTTCAGCACGTTCATGGGTTCACCTGCCGCCCACGCCTTGATGTTGTCCACGGAGTTCCGGTAGAAGGCCGCGAGGCTGTCCAGCGTCGCGTAGCCCAGGTGCGGCGTCATCAGCACGTTGTCGAGCGCGAGCAACGGGTGGTCGGCAGGCAGCGGCTCAACGTCGTACACGTCCAGCGCTGCGCCCGCGATGCGATGCTCGCTGAGCGCCTGTATCAGCGCTTCCTCGCGGACGATGGGGCCGCGCGACGTGTTCACAAGGTAGGCTGTTGACTGCATCAGGCCGAACTCGCGCTCCGTGACCCATCCCCGGCTCAGGTCGGTCAGGGGCACGTGGATGGTGAGGATGTCAGCCTGCGAGAAGAGTTCGTCCCAGGAGACGTAGGTTGCGCCGCTCGCAGCAGCACGCTCGGCAGTGAGGGTCGGTCCCCAGGCGATGACGTTCATGCCGAAGGTCTGCCGCGCGCTGACCGCGATCTTCGTGCCGATGCGTCCCATCCCCAGCACGCCGAGCGTCCTGCCTGCGAGGCCCACGCCCAGCCGCGTCTGCCATTTCCCCTCGCGCATGCGCTGGTCTTCCCAGCCTATGTGACGGGTAACGCCGATGATGAGCCCCCAGACCAACTCAGGCGTCGAATCGCCGGCGCCGTCCGTTCCGGTGACCGGTATGCCGAGCCTGCCCGCCTCCTCTCCGTCGACGTGGGGCTGCCGGCGCCCTGTGCCGGAGAGCAGCTTGAGGTTGGGCAGCTGGCGCAGTACGGACGCGGGGATAGGTGTGCGCTCCCGCATCATCTGGACCACGTCGAATGGGGCGAGGCGCTCGGGCATCTCCTCCGGGGTGATCGCTTCGTGGAAGAACGTCACCTCCGCGCCGGTGATGGAGTCCCAGTCCGCGAGTTCGTGGGCGATGCTCTGGTAGTCGTCCAGCACAGCGATGCGCATGGCTTCCTCCTACTCCGCGAGGTCTCTGAGGCGCGCGTAGAGGTCCGACTTCAGTTCGTAGCCGATGCCCGGGACGTCCGGCAGCCGTACCCGGCCTCCTTCCGGCTGCACACCGTCAGGGAACCCTCCGAACGGCTGAAAGACGCCGGGGTACGACTCGTTGCCGCCGAGTCCCAGCCCGGCGGCGATGTGCAGCGCGAACAGGTGCCCTCCGTGCGGCACACACCGGCTGCGCGACCAACCGGACGACTCCAGCATCTCGATGGTGCGCAGGTACTCCACGAGGCCGTAGCTGAGCGCGGGATCGAACTGGAGCACGTCGCGGTCGGGGCGCATCCCGCCGTAGCGGACGAGGTTGCGGGCGTCATGCACCGAGAAGAGGTTCTCGCCCGTCGCGAGCGGCGGCTCGTAGCGCTCGGCCAGCTCGGCCTGCAGCGCGTAGTCGAGCGGGTCGCCCGCCTCCTCGTACCAGCAGAGGCCGTAAGGGGACATCGCCTCTCCGTACGCTATCGCTTCATCAAGGCCGAAGCGTCCGTTAGCGTCGACGGCGAGGCTCGCACCGCTGCCGGTCACCGCGATCACGGCCTCGATGCGGCGCAGGTCCTCGTCGAGCGAGGCACCGCCGATCTTCATCTTCACGGTGCCGTAGCCCATGTCCAGGTAAGCGCGCATCTCATCCTGCAGCGCTTCAACGCCCTTGCCGGGCTGGTAATAGCCACCCGCAGCGTAGACCCACGCGTCGTCCGTTGGCGCACCGTTGCCGTAGCGCTGTGCGAGGAGCCGGTACAGGGGTTGCCCTTCTGCCTTGGCGACCGCGTCCCAGAGCGCCATGTCGATCACGCCCGCGGCGACCGAGCGCTCGCCGTGGCCGCCGGGCTTCTCGCCCGTCATCATCACGTCCCACACACAGTGCGGGTCGAGCGAATCATGCTCGTCGAGGAGCGATGCGGGGTCGGCGTCGAGGATGCGGGGGATGAACCGCTCCCGGAGGATGCCGCCCGCCGCGTAGCGTCCGTTGGAGCTGAAGCCGTAGCCGGTGACGGGCTTACCGTCGCGTACCACGTCCGTGACTATGGCGACAACGGAGGCAGTCATCTGCGAGAAGTCGATGACCGCGTTCCGTATGTCGGAGCGCATGCTGGCGGTCGTCTCGCGGATGCTGACGATGCGCACGGTTTACCGGGCGGCGGCGCGCTGCTCGCCCGCGTGGTAGGAGGAGCGGACGAGCGGGCCGGAGGCGACGTGCGAGAAGCCCATCTCATAGCCTGCGCGCTCGAATTCGGCGAACTCGCGTGGGTGATAGAAGCGGTCCATCGGTACGTGTCCGACGGACGGCCGCAGGTACTGGCCGATGGTGAGCAGCTGCACGCCTGCTTCCCGAAGGTCGCGCATCGTCGCGAGCACCTGGTCCGTGGTCTCGCCGAGCCCGACCATCATGCCGCTCTTGGTGGGAATGTCGGGCGCGAACTCTCGCGCCTTCGCCAGGAACGCAAGCGAGAGGTCGTAGTCGCCCTTCGCGCGGACGCTCTTGAAGATGCGACGCACGGTCTCGATGTTGTGGTTGAACACGGCCGGGCCCGCGTCGAGGACGCAACGCAGGGCGTCGAGGTTGCCGCCGAAGTCGGGCGTCAGGACCTCCACCTCGCAGCCGGGGACGCGCCGGGTAATGAGCCGGATGCTCTCCGCGAACGTCCACGCCCCGCCGTCGGGGAGGTCGTCGCGGTCGACGGACGTGAGGACGCAGTACTCGAGACCAAGGCGCTCGACCGTGCGGGCGAGCCGCGCGGGCTCCGCGGGGTCGGGGGGCAGGGGCTTGCCGCTGGTCACGGCGCAGTAGCGGCAGGCCCGGGTGCAGACGTCGCCGAGCAGCATGAAGGTCGCAGACTTCCGCTCCCAGCAATCGCCGATGTTGGGGCAGTGGGCCTCCTCGCAGACGGTGTGGAGCTCCGCGTCGCGGAGCATCCGGCGGACGTGGAGGTAGTTCTCGCCGCCGGGCCAGGGGACCTTCAGCCACTCGGGCAGGCGTCTCGGGGGTGTGGCAGTGCTCATGTTCTTATGCTAGCAGAGCGAGACTGGGACAGAGCCCTCGATGAGCAGGAATGACCGGCAACGAGCAACTTCGACGGAACCCTGAGCACGAACGGACTGCAATGGACGCAGCAATCACTCCCAAGGGGTGGTTTGTCAAAGGCAGGTCCGAAAAAGACGAGTCTCATCCGGTCTCATTAAGTCTCATTCCACCTCTGACGAAGCCACCCAGCGTTTGCCGGGAACGGCCCGCATTCACCCTGTGGTGACATTTGGTGACATTCGGTGCCATTGCACTCCTGAGCGACCCCGGATCACCGGCGCCGCAACCGACCCCGCAGCCGAACCATGGTAGTGCGAACAAGGGCAACCGCATAAGGGGCAGATGTCACATCGCCGGCGGAAGCGGCGTCGGCGCGAGTGGGTGGGCCGCTAGCGAGCCGGGATGGCCCTGGCGATGGCCTCACGGATGCCTGAGACACCCACGACTTCGATGCCGGACGGCGCGGCGAGCGAGCGCAGCGCAGCCTGCGGAACGAGGGCGCGCTCGAACCCGTGGCGCGCGGCCTCCTCCAGGCGGCGCTCGAGGTGAGCAGTGCTCCGCACCTCGCTGTTGAGCCCGATCTCGCCTACCAGGACGGTGCCAGGGTGTATCGGCGCGTCAAGGAAGCTCGACGCGATGGCGGTAGCGATAGCGAGGTCGAGCGCGGGTTCGGCCACCTGCAGTCCACTGGGGATATTCACCATGACGTCCTGGTTGCCGATGCTGATGCCCGTGCGGCGTGAGAGAACAGCCGCGAGCATCGCCATGCGGTTGAAGTCCACGCCCGTCGCGGTGCGCCGGGGAGGGCTGAAGACGGACGGGTTGGTGAGCGCCTGCACCTCGCACAGGAGCGGGCGGTTCCCCTGCATCGTCACAGCCACGGCGGAACCGGGCGCAGAGGGATCGCGTTCCCCGACGAGGAGCGCAGAAGGGTCGCGTACCTCGATCAGGCCCTCGTTCCGCATCTCCAGCAGCGCGACGCCGTTAGCCGCTCCGAAGCGGTTCTTGGAGCAGCGCAGCAGGCGGAGTGAACTGACGGGTTCACCCTCCATCGCAAGCACGACGTCCACCATGTGCTCCAGCACGCGCGGGCCCGCGATGTTGCCGTCTTTCGTGACGTGGCCGGTCATCACGACGGGGATGTTGCTCTGCTTGGCCCAGCCGATCAGCAGCTGAGCGCACTCCCGCACCTGGGCGACGCTGCCTGCCGCCGATTGCGCGTCAGGCGAGGTGAGCGTCTGTATCGAGTCCACGACGAGCAGCGCGGGATGCTCGCTCGTGAGCAGCGTGCCGATGGTTGGAGCGTCGGTCTCGGGGGAGAAGCGTACGTGCGGGCTCCGTACGCCGAGGCGCTCGGAGCGCAGGCGCACCTGGGCGCCCGACTCTTCACCGGAGACGTAGAGGACCGGGCCTGCTGTCTCTGCGATGGAACCGGCAGCCTGCAACAACAGCGTGGACTTACCGATGCCGGGGTCGCCTGCCAGCAGCACGACGGAGCCCGCAACGATGCCGCCTCCGAGGAGGCGGTCTACCTCCGTGAGGCCCGTCGATACACGCTCGCCGTCGGAGCAGGGCTGCTCGATGAGGGGCGTTGGCGCGCTGGTGGGAGCGGGCACGATACGGTTCGCGGCGGTCCGCTTCCCCGCAGTCAGCTTCGGCTCCGTGAACTCGGTGATCGTGCCCCACGCGCCGCAGGCAGGGCAACGGCCGTTCCACTTGGGCGACGAATGCCCGCAGTCCTGGCAGAGGAAGGTGGTCCTGGTCCCGGCGTTCCGCATTGCGGGCGCATCGTCCAACAATCCGCGCTGGACGCGCAAGGGGCGGGTGTCAAGGCATTGGTCAAAGGCGTATGGGCATACCGAGGGGTTCGTACGGAGTGTCATGAGCGATGTGTATTGCGTTTGAGCGCATCCCTTGTTCTGTTCTGCGCGAAACGCCAACGGCCCCCGGCAGATGTGCAGCTAGGAAATGGGGCCTAGGGTTAGCGATAAACGTCCCGTCGAAGATGAATTCGCCTTCTATCTCAAGATTTGAAGGAGATGATCCTACCCATTTGTCCTTATGAGTGAACTCAACTACCCATACATAGCGTGGCATGGGTAGTCCCCGATAAACTGTAGCCACCTGGGTATGTAAACGCGGTAACTGCCAAGCGGCATGTTTGTAGCGGTTAGATCTGACTAGGAATCCACGAATAACCATATCACCTGATGTGATTGCCCCAATGCTTTGCAAGGTCGATACCCACGATGCAGCAGAGGCGATAGCATTGTTTGCGGGCATCATGGCTCTTTGGGGAACGGGTACAATTAAGGCTGCACAGAACCCAGTCATGGTTCCTGCAGGTGTGTGAACAGTCACTTTGCTATTGTAGGGTCTCTCCCTTCTTTCCTTTGGCGTAGTGGAGTCTACGTCCATTCGGAGATAAGGCCCTCGCTGGTCGTCATGTATTATCAACCCGGGGATAAAGTCTGTGCTCACGAAAATTCCCGGGACGAGCGGTTTATTACGCGGAACGGAGGTATCAAACAAATGTCCTACTACTGTCACTGCATGACCACCGACCTGGGGGATGTCTAACAAGATGACAGGTGGTATGCCACTCTCCGTATAAAGGTATGCATATCGCAGGAGATTCTCAGCGTCAGGGCGCTCCCAAATCTTAGGGTCGTATCCCATTTCCAGGAGGGCGTGTTCCATTTGTGTTATCGTCAGACCACGTTCTCCGAGGGATGGACCGTAGGGACGTCTAATCGATAGGGCCATGCTCGTGATGTCTGCAGTTTGAAACTCCGTTGTCCCAGTGTTTCGGGCTAACACAGTGGATGACATCCATAGTGCGGCTGTTGCACAAGCCATAACTTGCGAATCTTGAGAGATGTAAGGTGTGCTACTGACTTGGAGTGGTATGCCAAGAAAATTAGACTCGAATGGGCTCTCAGTGGGGAAATATGCGCGCGCCCCACCGACATAGGTAGGTGGAGGCACGATCGTTCTCCCTAGAGTTTCGGGAATGCCAGGCCTGATTACCGTGAATCCAAATAAGACTGTGCGAGCGATTGGACTGCTGTGTCAGAAGCCGAATGGTATTTTCGTCGAGTAACATTCGTTGCAAAGAAATGTAGTCGTTTTACACTTCGAGATACTGGAGTGAAAGATCGGCTTCGTTGCAGATAATATGATGCCGAATAGTCGATATCAATATAGCCATCTTCAATGACTACTGAACGCACAGGATTACTTCGTTGGGTAAGTAAAGTAAGCAGCGCCTGGACTGCGCTGGCGGGTTCTACTCTGCCAAGGTATTGTTGCAAATCTGCCGGAGAAATGGTAGAAATATTTGGGAAATAGTTCATAGAACACTCGCTTCAACTAGGGTGCTATATCTATGGTCTATTCTGCTGAGCGGTCATTCCGAGCGGATGAGAAATCACCACCGGGCCCGCAAGTTCAGTATCTCACTTGAACTGGCCACAGGCATCCCTTGGTCAAAGCTAACCATGATTTCACGGAATACCCTGATTACTTCGTCAGGCGGATTGTCGGCCCAGTCCTTTAGACGCGCCGCAAGCTCAGTTGCGCTGCCGGCTGTGCCTGATGCCGGAGTCTCCACCGCGTCCTCCTTGTTGACGGCAGCATCGTGGCTGCGAACCGTTGAAAAAGCCATATAGCAGGTGCCTTCCTTCATGTCAAGTTCGACGGCGGGTGGGGGAGCGCGGTAGCATGGAGGGCTTGTGCTCCTCTTCTATCTGCAAGGGTGCTACTCGGCTGCCGGGGCCGCCGCTGCCTCAGCGAGTTCGGGCGTTTCGTTGCTCTGCACGCTGATGGCGAGTTTCGGATTCTCGGGGTCTTCGTTGTCCACATCGACGACGACGGTCTGGCCGGGCCGGTAGTCGCCGCGGATGACGCCCTCGGAGAGGGTGTCCTCCATCTCGCGTTCGATGAGCCTGCGGAGCGGGCGTGCGCCGAACGTGGGGTCGAACCCTTTCTCGCCAAGCCACTCCTTGGCTGCCTGGGTCACTTCGAGGCTCAACCCTTTCTCCAGCATCGGCTTGCGCACCTCATTCAGCATCAGGTCAACGATGCTGACGATGTGCTCCCTGGTGAGCGCGTGGAAGACGATCTGGCCGTCGATGCGGTTCAGGAACTCGGGGCGGAAGAAGCGCTTGACCTCGTCCTCCACCTTGGTCTTCATCTTCTCGTAGGCGTTCTCCTCCATCTTGGCCTGGTTGACCATTGCAAATCCGAAGGAGGTGTCGCGCTTGATGAGGTCCGAACCGATGTTGGAGGTCATCACGATGATGGTGTTGCGGAAGTCGACCTTGCGTCCCTTCGCGTCCGCGAGGTGGCCGTCGTCGAAGATCTGCAGCAGGAGGTTGAAGACCTCAGGGTGCGCCTTCTCGATCTCGTCCAGCAGGATACAGGTGTAGCTGCGGCGGCGGACGGCGTCCGTCAGCTGGCCCCCGTCCTCGTAGCCGACGTAACCGGGAGGCGAACCGACGAGCCGCGCCACGGTGTGGCGCTCCATGAACTCCGACATGTCGAGACGCACCATCGCCTCTTCGGAGCCGAACATGAACTCCGCGAGCGCCTTTACCAGCTCCGTCTTCCCGACACCGGTGGGGCCGAGGAAGAGGAAGCTGCCGATGGGGCGCTTGGGGTCCTTCAGTCCGGCGCGCGCGCGCCGGACTGCCTTGGCGATAGCGACGATGGCCTCGTCCTGGCCGACGATGCGCTGGTGGATGTTCTCCTCCATGTGAAGGAGGCGTTCGATCTCCTCGACCGCCATGTGGGTCACGGGGATGCCCGTCCACATGCTGACGACTTCCGCGATCTCCTCCTCGGTGACCCTGGCCTTCTCGTCTCCGGAGGTCTCGCGCCACTCGCTCTGCAACTGCTGGAGGCTGTCGGCGAGCTTGACCTCCCGGTCACGGAGCTCGGCGGCGTACTCGTACTGCTGCTGCGAGATGGCCTCGTCCTTGTCGCGGCGGACGGTCTCCAGCATCTTCTGCGATTCCTTGACTGAGAGCGGCATGTTGCTCGTGCGGATACGCACGCGGGAGCCGGCCTCGTCCATCAGGTCGATAGCCTTGTCGGGGAGGTAGCGGTCGGCGATGAAGCGCGAGGAGAGGCTGGCGGCGGCACGAAGCGCATCGTGGTCGATCTCAACGTTGTGGAACTCCTCGAACTTGGGCCGGATGCCGTCGAGTATCTCTACGGTTTCCTCAACAGAAGGCTCTTCGACGTTCACGGGCTGGAACCTGCGCTCGAGAGCGGGGTCGCGCTCCACGTATTTGCGGTAGTCGTCGAGCGTAGTCGCGCCGATGCACTGCAACTCGCCGCGCGCCAGTGACGGTTTGAGGATGTTCGCGGCGTCCACGGCCCCCTCGGCCGCGCCGGCCCCGACCATCGTGTGCATCTCGTCGATGAAGAGGATGCAGTTACCGGAGGACTTGATCTCCTCCACTACCTTCTTCAGGCGCTCCTCGAACTCGCCCCTGTACTTGGTGCCTGCAACGAGCGCACCCATGTCCAGCGTGACCACGCGGCGGTTGCTGAGGTGCTCAGGCACGTCGCCGGTGGTCACCTTCTGGGCGAGGGCCTCCACAATGGCGGTCTTGCCGACGCCGGGCGGGCCGACGAGCACGGGATTGTTCTTCCTGCGGCGGCTGAGGATCTGCACGACGCGCTCGATCTCCTGGGTGCGGCCGACGACCCGGTCCAACTTCCCTTCCTGCGCGTACTTGGTGAGGTCTATGCCGAGCTGGTCCAGCGTGGGCGTACGGTTGCTGGAGCGGCTGTGCCCCTGGCTCTGAGAGACGCTTTGGTTGAGGATGCGCGTCGTCTCGGCGCGCACCTTGTCCAGCGAGACGCCGAGGCTCTCGAGCACGCCTGCAGCGACGCCCTCGCCCTCGCGCATGATGCCGATGAGCAGGTGCTCCGTGCCGATGTAGTGGTGGGTGAGGCGGCGCGCCTCGTCCACGGCCAACTCGATCACTTTCTTGGCGCGCGGCGTGAGGCCGATGTCGCCGGGGGAGGGGCGCTCGCCCCTGCCGATGATGAACTCGACCGCGGAGCGCACCTTGGAGAGCTCGACGTTCAGGCTGCTGAGGACGCGGGCGGCGACGCCGTCCGTCTCCCGGACGAGGCCAAGCAGGATGTGCTCGGTGCCGATGTAGTTGTGGTTGAACCGCTGCGCCTCTTCCTGGGCGAGCGAAAGCACCCTGCGAGCACGTTCCGAGAATTTTTCGAATCTGCTGGCCATGACCGCCTCCGGTTCTATCTAATCACATCGCGGTCTATTGCGCGAGCCCACTGTCCCTGCCGAAGTCGAGGAACGAGTGATATTCGACCGGGTCGTGATGTTCAGTAGGCGTCTTCGTCTCCTCTACGCGGCGCAGACTAAGCCCAAGCCGATGACGTTCAGGATCGAGGCTTACTATCTGGAGTGTCATTGTATCACCGATATTGACGACTTCACGCGGATGACGGATGTGTGCTTCAGTCAGTTCCGAGATGTGTATCAGCCCTTCTATCCCGTCTTCTACACGTGCGAATGCGCCGAAATCGGCGAAATTCGTGATAGTTCCGGTCACCAGTTGCCCCACGTGCATGCGTTCCATGGCCGCTTGCCAGGGAGTGGGCGTGAGGCGGCGGAGACTGAGTGCGATACGGCGGTTATCGCGGTCGATGCGCAGCACCTGCACATCGACTTCCTGCCCTACCTCCAGCACGTCCGCAACGTTGCTCACCGGAGACCACGACAGCTCAGAGATGTGAACGAGCCCGTCGGCGCCGCCGATATCCACGAACGCACCGAAGTTGGAGATGCCGGATACGCGCCCGTGGCGAACGTCGCCTTCCTGTAACGTGCTCAGCAGCTGGTCTTTCAGCCCTTCTCTCTGTTCGCGAAGCGCTCCCCGCTCCGTGAGGACCACGCGGTTGCGCTTCCGGTTCACCTCGACGATCTTGAGCGATACCTCTTCTCCCACACGCGCTGCAAGAGCGGCTTCCGGCTCGGCACCTGCCGCGATCGCGACCTGCGAGAGGGGGATGAAGCCCTGCAGCCCGTTCAGGTCTACGACCATTCCCCCGCGGTTGTGGCCGGTGACCTTTCCGGTTACGAAGGTGTCGTTGCGTTCCGCCTCTTCGAGCGTGAGCCAGGCGCTGAGCGCGCGCACGCGGTCGATGGACAGTTGCGCCTGCCCCTCAGGGCCGGTGACGTCCATGACGTAGACGTTGATGGTGTCGCCGATGCTGTAGTGGGCGCCTGGGTGCGGCGTCAGGGTACGCATCTCACGAGCAGGGACCATGCCTTCCGATTTGTAGCCGATGGAGACGAGGACCCCGTCCTGGTCTATCTCCATGATCTGTCCGGGTACGATGTCTCCCCGGCGCAACTCCTGCGGCAGAGTCTCCTCCTGAAGGAGCTCCGCCATCGTTGGTTCGCCGGGGTCACCCGTGCTCATCTGCTCAGACACGGCCACTCCGAATCGGCATTTCGCCAGAGGTGCGATTCTACGGCCTGACGTCCAGGTTGCATACCCTAGAAGGCGGTGCATTAGACGCTCAGCGGAAGCGACTGCCACATGGCGCCCGACAGCGCCCGGGGAGTCGTTGGGAAGGGAGACAAGCAAGCCCGGGCTGCTGCCCGGGCGCTCATCGGTCTCATAGCCTGGCGGTGACCTATTTTCCCAGCAAGTTGCCCTGCCAGTATCGTCGGCGCTGGAGCGTTTCACTTCCGTGTTCGGGATGGGTACGGGTGGGTCCGCCCCGCTCAAACCACCAAGCTTGCTGAGTATAAGGGCGCCCCTGTGCGCCAGTCAAACGAGATAACGTTCCTGAAGCCATCCGCGAAAGAGGGGGGTGCTACAATCGCTGCGTTATGAAGAAGATCGGCGTGCTGGCCAGCGGCGGCGATGCTCCGGGCATGAACGCGGCTATCCGCGCTGTCACGCGCACCGCCTTGTTCCGCTCCACTGAAGTCTGGGGTTTCTGGGACGGCTTCAACGGCCTCCTCGACCATCGCGTACAAGAGCTGACCACCTGGCATGTCGCCGGGTCACTGCGGCACGGCGGCAGCATCATCGGAGCGGGCCGCTGCGAGCCTTTCCTGGACCCGAATGTCCGCAGCAAGGCCGTGGAAGACCTGCGCACGGAAGGTTTCGAAGGGCTGGTCGTCATCGGCGGCGAGGGCTCCATGCAGGGTGCATGGGAGCTACACAAGCTCGGTATGCCCGTCGTCTGCGTCCCCGCGACCATAGACAACGACATGCCCGGCACGGAGATCACCATCGGGGCGGACACGGCGATCAACACGGCGATGGAGGCCATCGACCGGATCCAGGACACCGCCGCGGCGCACCGGCGGGCCATGATCGTTGAGGTGATGGGGAGGCAATGCGGATACATCGCCGTCATGGCCGGCCTTGCCACGGGCGCGGAGATGGTGCTCACTCCTGAACGCCCGATGGAGCTGGAAGAGGTCTTCGAGGAGATGCGCCAGGTCTGGCTGCGAGGCAAACGCCACTTCATCATCGTTCTGGCGGAAGGGGCACGCTGGGGAGCGGCGGAGCTCGCCCAGCTCATCAACGAATCAGACAAGCCTTACGACGCCCGCTACACGGTGCTCGGCTACATACAACGAGGAGGCGTGCCGTCCCGGTTCGACCGCATCCTCGGAACGCGCATGGGCGTCAAAGCAGCCGACGCTCTCCTGGACGGCGTATCCGGAGGACTCGTCTGCTGGCGGAATAACCGCAGCGAAGTGCTGCCGATAGACGAGTTGCCGCCGCGCGGCGACCCGTGGGACGAGATGCTGAGCAGGGTACAGGCCATCTCCGCCACCTGACTCCCGTTGCCCCGCTTCTCCCGTTCTCGTATACTCTAGCGGTTGCCCGTCGCGGACGGGCGCCATGCAACGGTAAGAGGTACTCCCATGGAAGCGCGCGACGCAGTGGCACTGACTCCCAACGAGAAGATCGCGGAGTTCCAGCCGGGCGACACCGTGAAGGTGAACGTCTGGATCCGCGAAGGCGAGCGCCGGCGTCAGCAGAGCTTCCAGGGCGTTGTCATCCGGAAGCGCGGCGGCGGGCCGGCCAGCTCCTTCACGGTGCGCCGCGTCGCTTCAGGCGTCGGGGTGGAACGCTCGTTCTTCTTCCATTCCCCGAACGTGGACAGCGTGGAACTGGTGCGCCGGGGCAAGGTGCGCCGCGCCAAGCTGTACTATCTGCGCGGCCTGTCCGGGAAAGCGGCGCGCATCAAGGAGCGCACCCAGGGCGGCGGCAAGCGCTAGCCCGCTGCGGCCTCAACCGCTCCTTCCCCCTCTTCTTCCGTTCCCTGCTCTACTTCATACAGGTCGTCCTGCGAGCGCAGGTAGTCCGTATAAAGCACTCCGTTCAGGTGGTCGTACTCGTGTTCGATCGCCTGGGCGAGCAACTCCGTCGCACCCTTGTACCGTATGGGCTTACCGTCCAGCCCCACGCCGCGCGCCCACACTTTCTCCGCCCGGAGGATGCGGCCCTGCCAGCCGGGCAGGCTGAGGCAACCCTCTGTCACCTCGCGCTCCCCCTCTTTGCGCGTGATCTCCAGGTTAAGGAGCACCGTCGGCTCCTCGTCCTCCGGCAGCTGGATGACGCAGATGCGCTTGAGCGACCCGATCTGGTTCGCGGCGAGCCCGACGCCGTTGTAGTGGTACATCGACTCGATCATGTCGTCCGCGAGTTTGCGCAGCGCAGGGTCGGCGAGGTCGCGCACCTTGCGGGCGCGTTTGCGCAGGACAGGATCCGGGATGTAGTGCATCTGCAGGACGGCCATACAACGATTATACGAGCGCTTCAGACGATGTTCACGGGGTCGACGTCCACGCGCCATGCAGACGGGATGCTGAGTTTGTCGAGCAGCAGGCGCGGCTCCGGCGCGCGGACGAGCAGCTGCCAGCGCCACGCGTTCCGGATGCGCGGCGGGTAGGTGGGCGCGGGGCCGATGACGTCCACGCCGCGCATGTCCCACTCATGCACCGTCCGCCGCAGGCGGCCGGCGAGCTGCTGGGCTTCGTTCTGTGCCGTGCGCCTGTCCGAGTGACCGTCGTACAGCAGTCGAACGAGTCTGCTGAAGGGCGGGCTCCCCTGCGCACGGCGGTGTTCCATCTCGGTGGAGTAGAACGCCGCATAGTCCTGTCCGGCGGCGGCCTGTATCGCGTAATGGTCCGGCAGGTAGGTCTGGACGACCGCGTACCCCGCCTGCGGCCCTCTCCCCGCGCGCCCCGCCACCTGCGTGAGCAGCTGAAAGGTGCGCTCAGGCGCCCGGAAGTCCGGCATGTGGATGCCGATGTCCGCCAGCACCACACCCACGAGATCGACCGATGGAACGTCCAGCCCCTTCGCAACCATCTGCGTGCCGACGAGGACATCCGCTTCTCCCTCGGCGAAAGAACGGAGCAGGCGCTCGTGCGCGCCCGTGGTGGACGCGGTGTCGCTGTCCCAGCGCAGTACGCGGGCGTCCGGGGCGATGCGGGTCACCTCGTCGACCACCCGCTGGGTGCCCAACCCGAGATAGCGGATATGGATGCTCCGGCATTGGGGGCAGCGCCTTGGTTCCGCTCGCCCCCTGCCGCAATGGTGGCAGCGCAGCTGTCCGGCGCCTGCGCCGTCGAACGGACGATGGTAAGTGAGAGGGGTCGAGCACCGGCGGCAACGCACGACGAACCCGCAGCTGCGGCAGGCGACGACGCTCGCGGCGCCGCGGCGGTTCAGGAAGAGCACCGCCTGCCGTCCCGCTGCGAGGGTGTCCTGCAGCCGCTCTTGCAGCAGCCGGCTGAAGATGCTCCGATTTCCCTCCCGCAACTCCGTCCGCATATCCACCACGTCAACCTCTGCGAGGGACGTGGGCGCGCCTGAGCGTTCGATCCGGGCGGGCATCGAGAGTTTGCCGATGAGACCCCGTCCTGCGCGCCATGCGGTCACTACGTCCGGTGTTGCGCTGCCGAGCACGACAACGGCGCCCGTGAGTGAGGCGAGTTGCTCCGCGGTCTCGCGAGCATGGTAGCGGGGCTGAGCGTCGGACTGCTTGTACGTCCACTCGTGCTCCTCGTCGAGCACAACGAGACCGAGACCCTCCACCGGCGCGAACAGCGCGCTGCGTGGACCGATGACGACACTGCGCTCGCCTCGAAAGATGCGCCACCACTCGTCCCGTTGCTGTGCGGGCGTCAGCCTGCTGTGCAGCACCCCGACTTCGCCGGGGAAGCGCTCCTCGAACCGTTCGGTCATCTGCGGCGTCAGCGCAACCTCGGGCACGAGCGCGATGGCCCGCTGACCCTTCGCGAGGCAGTGAGCGATGGCCTGCAGGTACACCTCCGTCTTGCCGCTGCCGGTCGCCCCGTGCAGCAGCCAGGTGCGCGGCGCCGTCGAGGGGTCGTCCATCGTTCGCTTGAGCGCGGCGAGCGCTCGCTGCTGGTCGGAGGTCGGCAGGAGCGGAGCATGGGGAGCCATCTCCGGCGCGGGAGGCGCAGCCTCGAGCGTTGCCAACCCCATCTCGATGACCCTGGCAACGGCTGTCCTGCCGTAACGATTCCGGGCGTCCGTTGCGGCCAGCCCGGACGGAGAGCCTGCGAGTTCCCGCAACAGCTCGGCACGGCGCGCCGCGCGCGACTGCTCGTCGGCCAGTTCGCGGAGCGCAGAAGCGGAGGCTTCGGGGACGAGCCACGTCTTCCGGGGAGAGGGTGGCTTGTGGTGGGGTTCGGCCAGTCTCTCGGAGGCTGCACCTGCCTCGACCAGCGCGCGGACAGCGTTCCGCACCCACGGACCGAGAGTCGCCGTCAGCGATGCAGTCCGATGCGCCCCCGGGTTCGCGCGGAGATATGCGAGGAGGCGCTGTGCCCCTTTCGGCAGCCGCTCCTCGATGCCGCGAGGCGGGTCTGCGGCCGCTTGCACGTAGGTCTGGGCGCTGCCGCGCATGCCCGGCGGCAGCATGGGCGCGAACGCGTCGAATGCAGGCGCCCGGTAGTAGTCGGCGAGCCAACGCCCCAGTGCGATGCGCTCCGGCGTCAGGAGTGGCTGCTCCTCCACCAGCGAAGCGATGGGCCGCGTGTAGTCCACGTTCGGCGTCTTACGCAGGCCGGTGACGACACCGTTAAGCGTTCGAGGGCCGAACGGCACACGGACAAGGTGCCCGGGCTGCAGGCGCATGTACGGAGGGATGGAGTAAGTGAACGTGTCGCCGGCCTTGCCGGTGCGCGCGTCCACCACCACTTCTGCGTAGCGGGGCTCGATGACCTCCTCACCTGGGAGCGCTTTGGGCGCGGCGTCCGCCGTTGTGGTCACGTTCGGCACCTCGGCACGAGTCTGCTGACTGCGCTCTCAGCGTACCGCCCGGCGCTGCATCGCGTAAGCGCCGGATGACGCGCTACCTGCGCCGCCGTCGCGGGGTAGGGCGCCCGCCGCGTCGGGGTTGGCGTGCCGGAGGAGTAACCTCGGCCAGGGGCTGCTCTTCTCCGGTGGTTGCGGACGACGCGTCCTGCTGCGCCTGCTGCTCGCGGAACTGCGCCCGCCGGAAGCGGATGAGCACGCCCGCCATGCCCAACTGGATGATCGTCTGCCCGAACCAACTCCCGGCCAGATTCGCATACGCCCCGATGCTCAAGGAAGCGTTGAGTACCGGGTCGTGCCACCCTGCGAGGAGGCCGTGTCCGAACGTGAGCGCCACGATCCAGAGCGCCGTCCCCATCGCCGATTCGTCCGCCGCCTCTACGAGCCTGCGCGCGAGCCAGACCATCAGCGCAAACTCGGCGATGGCGACCACCGCGGCGGCAAGAGTGAACAGGCTGGCGTTCGCAGTGGCTGCTCCCTCCACCTCAAAGACGGGGAACAGCGCCGCTCTCGTAAAGACGAAGAACGAGATGAACGCGATGGCGACCGGCGCGCCGTGGGCGGCTATCGCCGTGGTGATGCCAAGCACGATGAGGAAGATGAGGCCGTATGCGATAAGGAGCGCGAGAGCGGTGAGCTGCTCCTGCGCGCCGCCTGCGATGAGTCCGGTGGCCAGCAGGACGATGGCGCCCTGTCCGGCAGGGAGCCAGGTGATCATGGAGAGCGGCAGTCTCTTCCGGAGTGCGTAGGTGGAGGCGCCAACCGTGACCACCAGCAGGATGAAGCTCAGCGGCGTGAGCGTGCCCACCACGCCGGGCAGATCGAGCGCACGCCACGGCCACGCTGCGAGAGACGACAGGAGCAACAGCGCGTACGGGAAGCCGAGCGTGAGCAGCAGCTTGCGCCTGTCCGCCAGGCGCATCTCCGGCGCAGGCTGAGCCGTCATGGCGCGCTAGGAGCGGGAACGGCGGCGCCCGTCGCCGCGCCCTCCGCGGGACGGCCGTGGGGCCTCGCCGGTGGTGATGATGACGACGCGGCGGTCCGCTCCCTCGCCCTCGCTCTGGGTCTCAACGCCCTGGTAGTCCGCGAGCGCAAAGTGGATCACCCTGCGGTCGGCAGGCGACATCGGGTCGAGCTCGACCGACCTGCCGCTGGAGATGGCCCGCTGGGCCATGCGCCGCGCCAGGGTGGCGAGTTGCCGCGAGCGCCGCTCGCGGTACTGCTCGACGTCGAGGACGATGCCCGTGGAGCGCCCTTCGCCCCTGCCGAGCGAGAGGTTGACGAGGAACTGGAATGCCCGCAGGGTCTCACCGCGGTGGCCGATGAGCAGGCCGGCGTCGCTGCCCTGGATGTCGATGATGGGCATCTCTTCGCCGCCGCCGGAGCTGCGTATAGTTGCCACAGCATCTACGTCCATCCAGTCGAGGAAGCGTTCCACGATGCCGAGCGCGACGGCGGCGGAACCATCCCCGCCGGTGATGCGCCGGACGCGTACCCTGGCATCCTCCGCGCCGATGCCGAGGATGCCGCTGCGCCCCTGGCTAATGACGTCGATTTCGATTTCGTCGCGACCGACGCCGAGCTCCAGAGTTGCGAGCTCGATTGCCTCCTCTACTGTCTTCGCTGACCGGACGAGGCTCTGGTCCTCCATCGCCTTCCTCCTTGTCCGGTATGGCGGCGCTCAGCGTGGGGCCGAGCTTCGGCGTCCCACTCCCGGCCTTCTCAGCCTGCGGGAAGAGGCCACCCCAACCGGTAACGAAATACTGCATCACGATGCCGATGAGCGTTGAGGCCACCCAGTAGATGACGAGCCCGATGGGGAAGAAGAGGCTGAACATCCCGAACATCACCGGGAACATGAACAGCATCATCCGCTGGGTGCTCTGCTGGGCCGGGTCCGCCGAGGCGACCTGGCTCATCTTCTGTTGAACGAACATGCTGAGGCCGGAGAGCGCCACGAGGGTGTAGCCGAGGATGCTGCCGACGCGCATCGGCTCCAGCGCAAGGTCCATCCCCAGGAAGTTGCGCTCCACCGGCACCGCGCTGTTCAGGAACGGCAGCCAGCTGTACAGCTTGCCGGAGAGACCGGCCAGGTTCTCCGGCGTGAACGGCAGCACGCCGTTGATCGCCCAGAAGAGGCCGATGAAGATGGGCATCTGTATCACCAGCGGGCCGAGGCAGCCGACCGGGTTGACCCCCATCTCCTTGTAGAGCTTCATCACCTCCTGGCCGCGCAGCTGGGGATTGTTCTTGTACTTCTCGTTGATCTCCTTGACGCGCGGCTGCAATCCCTGCAGTTTCCGGGTCTGCCGCAGCTGCCGGACCACGAGCGGATAGGTCAGCGCTCGCACGAGGATGGTGAAAGCGATGATGGAGAGGCCCAGGTTGGAACCCAGCCAGACGTAGAGCACGAGCAGGCTGTTGGTCATCGGCTTGGTGATGACCTCGTTCCAGAGCAGTGTCAGCAGTTCCATGCGCTCAGCCGCCTACTTCACGTCGTTCAGGTTGCGTTCCCAGGCCAGTTGCTTCGTGTCCAGGTCTATCGCAGTGATGGTCTCGTCCAGCGAGTGCAGGAAGACGAGCCGCCCATCCGAGGTGAGGGGCGCGCGCACGTCGTTCCCGACGCGGCGGTCCCACCGGCGGCTGCCGCTCTGCTTGTCCAGCACTACCATAATGCCGGAGTCCGACGCATACACCAGTTCGTCGCCTGAGAGCACCGGGGAGGCGAGCACCGGCTCGCCTTCGTCGTTCCCCGGATATGCCCAGACGACGCGCGCCGACTCGATGCTGTACGCGTACACGTTGCCGTCCATGTTCGGGGCGTACATGGTCGTCCCGTCCGTCACGGCGGCGCCCCAGAACCAGTTGTTCGCCTCGAACAGCTTCTCCGATGCACCTGTGGCGAGGCTCACCCGGTAGAACGCGCGGTCGAACGCGCCCA
This sequence comes from Dehalococcoidia bacterium, assembly GCA_965206315.1. GTDB lineage: Bacteria > Chloroflexota > Dehalococcoidia > Lucifugimonadales > Australimonadaceae > Bin16. Next base: position 986,752 of record OZ242210.1, on the reverse strand, counting down.
GGTACAGGTGGCCTCCCGAGATGACCGGGGGCGCGACAACCGCTCCGTCCAACTGCGCGGGCTGGTCCCAGACCGGGCGGCAGTCCCCTATGGAGACGGCGTGCACCCGTTTGCTCTGGTCGCCGAAGTAGGCGATGCCGTCCTGGAGGACCGGTGTCGTCCATAGCTGGCCGACGGGTTCCTCATTCCGAGCGGGGTACCGGCACTGCTCGATGAGGCTGGAGGCTTCCAGCACGTAGAGCCTGCCCGCTCCCGCATCTTCCGTCGCCGCCACGACCAGCGAGCCGTTGTGCGGCACGACCGACCCTGCGATCCCCTTCGTGAGGTCGTTGCCGTCTATCTCGAAGGGGGGGAGCGCGTCGCCGAAGCTGTTTGCGTCGAGCGAAAGCACGATGCCGTTGTATGTCCCGGCGTAGACCCGTCCGTTGTCGACAACAGGCGTGCCGTACAGCGCGGGGAAGCCCTGTTCGCGGTCCGGCTGCGGGACCTGGTAGGGCGCGATCTGAGCGAGGCCGGCGTCCAGCGAGAGCTTGATGAGGCGTCCTTCGCGCGTGCCGACGTACGTCGAGTCGCCCTCAACCGCAACGCCCGACCAGCTCTGCGTCGCCGCGTTCCTGCTCTGCGCGCACCCGGCCAGCAGGACGGCCAGAACGATGGCCACGAGCAGCATGAGCGCGGGAGAGAGCCCCGTGCGTCCGGGGTAGGCGCCGGTCTGGTTCAACCTGTGCATCCTTCTGGGAGCATCCGCCGGTAGCAGACGCTCCGGTGTAGCCGGAGACGGCCTACGCGAGACCGGTCCCGGCGTTCTCGTTCACCTTGGCGTGCCGCGGAGGCACAGGGTCGTAGCCGCTGCCGCCCCACGGAGCGCAGCGGGCGAGCCGCCTGAGCGAGAGCCACGAGCCCTTCAGCGTGCCGTGTACGGTTATCGCTTCCTGCGCATAGTGGGAGCACGTGGGCTCGTACCGGCACGACGACGGCCAGTAGGGCGACAGCACACGCTGGTACGCCGAGATCAACCCTATCGCCACTCTACGCATCAGAACCCGCTTCCGTATCCTGCCCGGCGTCCTCCGGTGCGAGCAGGTGCAGCCTGCGCGCGAGCGAAGCCGTCGCTCCCTGCAACGCATCGAACGGCGCTTCCGCCGTGCTCCGCCGTGCGATGAGCAACACGTCCCAGCCATCCTGGAACGGCAGCGCTCGGACGATCTCCCGCAGCCTGCGGCGTACCCGGTTGCGGGTAACGGACAGCGGCGCAGCACGCTTGCTGACGACGAAGCCGAAACGGGCGTGTGGGAGAGAGTTCGGCATTGCTCGCATGACCAGCAGTGGATGCGCGCGCGAAGCGCCGTTCTCGCGCAAAGCCTGGAAATCGCGCTGTCGGCGAAGCCGCTGCGCGCGGTTGATACCCTGCCCCGTCATGGGGAGACGAATCCCGCAAGGTGGTCCTTAGACTGCGAGACGGTGGCGACCCTTCAGGCGTCGTGCGCTCAGCACCCTGCGGCCGCCCGGCGTGTGCATGCGCGCCATGAACCCGTGACGCCGCTGGCGGCGCCGCTTCTTCGGTTGCCATGTACGCTTGGGCACGTCTCTGCGCTCTCTGAGGTTTGGGCTGATGCCCGAAGAGAAAGTATAGCCGCGCACCCTCCGAGTGTCAAAGATGGCAGAGGACGTTGCCTTTGCTTATCATGCCTGCGCCTATTCCTGTGAGGAGGGACCGCCATGACGATGCTAGACCCCGACGCCGATATCCTGCGAGCAGTCGAACCGGACCCGGATACGCTCGAACAACTGGTGCTGGACGACCCTTACCGCGCCTGGCTGGCGCGGGAGGGAGTGAAGGTCATCGACGAGTATGCGTTCGAGGACCTTGCGAAGGTGGAACTCGGTCCGTGGGAGCGCAAGGGCGGCATGGGCGCGGCGCTCAACATCCCGTACCCCGTACTCATCAACGACGCTCAGCTCGTCGAGATCAGGCCGGGCGGGTCGTCGGAGCCGGAGCACCACCTCTACGAGGAGATCGTCTACATCGTCAGCGGACGCGGGGCGACGAGTGTCTGGGTCGGCGACGGCCCGAAGCGGACGTTCGAGTGGAAGCAGGGCAGCCTCTTCGCCATCCCACTCAACGCCTGGTACCAGCTCTTCAACGGCAGCGGCACGGAGCCCGCGCGCTACCTGTCCGTGACCACCGCGCCGCCGACGATGCGGCTGTTCAAGGACGACGACTTCATCTTCAACAACGACTTCGTCTTCTCGAAGCGGTTCAAGGGCGAGGACGACTTCTTCAGCGGCAACGGGACGCTCTACAAGGGCCGCGTCTGGGACGCCAGCTTCATCCCGAACGTGCCGGACATGCCGCTCTACTCGTGGGTGGAGCGCGGCGCGGGCGGCATCAACGCGCTGTTCGAGATGGCCGGCAACGCCATGAAGGGCCACGTCTCCGAGTTCCCGGTCGGGACGTACAAGAAGGGGCACCGGCACGGGCCGGGGGCGCACCTGCTCATCCTCAGCGGCGACGCGGGCTACTCGCTCCTCTGGCACGAGGAGGACATGTCCGACATGGTGAAGGCGGACTGGCAGTACGGCTCGATGGTCGTGGTGCCGAGCGACGCCTGCTACCACCAGCACTTCAACACCGGCACGCGGCGGGCGCGCTACATGGCGCTCGGCTACGGCTCCGGCGGCACCGCGGCCGGACTGCACACGCCGTTCGCGGGCTCCGGCCTGGGCGACGTGAGCCAGAAGCAGGGCGGCATGCAGGTGGAGTACGAGGACGAGAACCCGCTGGTGCTGGACCTGTTCGAGGAGGAGTGCCTGAAGCGCGGCGCGAGGCCGGACATGCGGCGCTACTTCCCCGGCAGGACCGAGTTCAAGGCGAAGCTGCCTGACTAGCTGTAGTGGCCACTCCGCCAAGGTTGTGCGGGGATCCCGCTACGCGGAGAGCTCCTCCAGCGGGGGCTCGGGCATCCCCTTGCTCCAGGTGGGGTCCCGGAGCTCGAGCCGGTTGCCGGTGGGGTCGAAGAAGTAGAGCTCACGCCCGGTGAAGTGGCCCTGCGCCCGGTAGACGAGGCTGTCCACCTTCACGTTCTTCTCGCGGAAGAGCTTGCACGCCTGCTCCAGCACCTCAGGGGTGACGGTGAAGGAGTGGTGCACGCCCGGCGGCGAGCCGTTGACCGGCGTCTTCTGCTCGCAGAGCAGGATGTTGGTGTCGCCGGTGCTGAAGCACGACATCGTGTTGTTGCCGAGCCGCCCCTTGTGTTCCAGGCCCAACAGGCCGCCGTAGAACTCCTCCGACTCGTCCAGGTTGTTCACGGGGATCGACCAGTGGGTCATACCCTGTACGCCAAGTCCTGCCATGGTGCTCCTCCTCTCGCTTATCTGCTACGTAGCCAAGGGGACATCACCCCCATCCTAACCTTCCCCCGTCAAGGGGGAAGGGATCAGCCCGGAGCGCGGTAGTCGCCGTGGGTGCCGCCGGTCTTCTCGACGAGCCGCACGCCCTCGATGGTCATGCCGCGATCGACGGCCTTGCACATGTCGTAGACCGTGAGGGCGGCGACGGAGACGGCGGTGAGCGCCTCCATCTCCACGCCTGTCTTCGCCGTGGTGCGCGCCTGCGCCGTGATGCGGACTCGGGCGGTCTCTCCGCCCGGCTCCGGTTCGAAGTCGACCGATACGTGGCTGAGGGGGACCTGGTGCGCGAGGGGGATGAGCTCCCACGTGTGCTTCGCGGCATTGATGCCCGCGATGCGCGCGACGGTGAAGACGTCGCCCTTCTCCGCGCGGCCCTCCACGATGAGCGACAGCGTTTCCGGCCGCATCGCGACGGCGCCCGCGGCTATCGCTGTGCGGACGGAGTCCGGCTTGTCGCCGACATCCACCATGCGGGCGTTGCCGTGGGGGTCTATGTGCGTGAGTTCAGTCATGCTCAAGCCATCTGTGCCGCTGCTGGCGCGGTCGTGGACTCGTAGACGTCGTCCGGCGGCAGGTCGGAGCGGTTCGCGGCTTCGACGGCCAGCCGGTCGCACCGCTCATTCTCGACGTTCCCCGCGTGGCCGCGCACCCACCGGAATGTTACCGCGTGTTTGTCCGTGAGTTGGAGCAGCCGGTCCCAGAGGTCGGGGTTGATCGCGGCCTCTTTCTTGTTCCGCTTCCAGCCGTTGGCCTTCCAGCGCCTGGCCCAGCCCTTCTCGACGGCGTCGACCACGTACTGCGAATCACTGTAGACGGTCACCCGGCACGGCTCTTTCAGCGCCTCCAGCGCCGCGATGACGGCCAGCAACTCCATCCGGTTGTTCGTCGTCAGCCTGAAGCCGCCCGACAGTTCCTTGCGGGTCCCCTCGTATTCGAGCACCGCGCCGTAGCCTCCGGGGCCGGGGTTGCCGAGGCACGCGCCGTCGGTGTGGACGGTGACCGACTTCTGAGCGAGGCTGGCGCCGGAAGTCATCCTAGCCGCCTATCTGGAACATCTCGATCTTGCGGGTCTCGCTTGCCTGCAGCGAGGCGCGGAGCTCGGAGTAGCGGTCGGTGCGGGCGCGCCAGATGCCGGCGATGCGCTCGCGGAGTTCGTCGTCGGACTCGCCGGAGCGGAGCGGTGTCTTCAGGTCGGTGCCGCCGGTGGCGAAGAGGCACGTCACAACCTCGCCCTGCGGGGTGATGCGGACGCGGTTGCAGTCCCCGCAGAACGGCTGCGTCACCGAGGAGATGAAACCGACCTCGCCGTCGCCGTCGAGGAAGCGCCAGCGTTCGGCGACCTCGCCACGGTAGTTCGGCGCGAGCGGCTCGATGGGGAAGACGGCGTTCACCTGCTCGACCAGCTCAGCCGACGGCACGACCTTATCGCGCTGCCAGGCGTTGAGCGTGCCCACGTCCATGAACTCGATGAAGCGGACGATGTGGCCGGTGCCCTTGAAGTGGCGCACCATGTCCAGCACCGTGTGGTCGTTCACGCCGCGCTCGACGACCGCGTTGATCTTGATGGGGTCGAAGCCCGCGCGCTCGGCGGCTGCGATGCCGTCCAGCACCGCGTCGGGGCTGTAGCCCTTGCCGTTCATCACCCCGAATATCTCCGGGTCAAGTGTGTCGAGGCTGACCGTGACGCGGCGCAGCCCCGCGCTCCGCAGGGCGTCGGCCTGTTCCGCGAGCAGGTAGCCGTTCGTCGTGAGCGTGAGATCGTCGATGCCGTCGATGCCGGACAGCATCGAGACGAGCTGTTCGAGGCCCTGGCGCACGAGCGGCTCGCCGCCGGTGATGCGCACCTTGCTGACGCCGAGGTCGACGAAGAGGCGGGTGAGGCGGGCGGTCTCCTCGTAGGAGAGGATGGCCTCGCGAGGGAGGAAGTGGTAGCGCTCGCCGTACACCTCGGCGGGCATGCAGTAGGTGCAGCGGAAGTTGCAGCGGTCGGTGACGGAGATGCGGAGGTCGCGCACCGGCCTGCCGAGCATGTCGGTGATCTGCGCGGTCATCGCGCGGCCCCCTGCATCGCGCGCTCGCGGAGGAGGTCGGCCATGCGCCGGGTCGCCTGTCCCCGGTGGCTGATGGCGTCCTTCTCGGCGGGATCGAGCTGGGCCATCGTCCTGCCGAAGCGCGGGACGTAGAAGATGGGGTCGTAGCCGAAGCCGTTCTCGCCGACCGGCGCGAAGGCCGCGCGTCCCTCGCATGCTCCGTCCACGACCTCCTCGCTGCCGTCCGGCCTCGCGAGCACGAGCACGACTCGGTAGCGGCAGGCGCGTTGCTCCTCCGGCACGTCCGCCAACTCGTCGAGCAACAGCTGCGTGCGGTCCGCGTCGTCCAGACCCTCGCCGCCGTAGCGCGCCGAGCGCACGCCGGGGCGACCGCCGAGGGCGTCGACCTCGATGCCGGAGTCGTCGGCGAGCGAGGGCAGGCCGCTTGCGGCGCAGAACGCCCGCGCCTTGAGCCGCGCGTTCTCCTCGAACGTCTCGCCTGTCTCCTCCACGTCGAGTGCGATGCCGGCGTCGGCTGGCGTGAGCAGCGTCACGTCCACTTCGCCGAGGATCCGTCGGAGCTCGGTCACCTTGTGGGCGTTGTTCGTACCGATGAGCAGGGTCTCTCGCGCCATGTTCCGATTCTACACCTGCCGGGCCACCCTCACCCCGGCCCTTGGCGCGGCGATGCGAAGGAACGCACGGGCCAGTCCAAGGGATGAGAGCGAGTTTTCTGATTTCCGTCGCATTCTGCCACTTCTGCTGAACTCCTTCGTAGACCGGCTCTCCACTCGCGACAGAAGGGCTGCGGTCCGCACCGGAGACCAGGACGAAAGGCTGCTGCAATGCGTACAGAAAGCGACAATTTGCGACAGGGCCTTCCGGGAGCGCCGATCGGATGGTCGGGTCGCCAGAGACAGGGTACGCGGGTATGGGACGACCGCGAAAGGGGCTGGTGTCACGCACCAGTGACACGCGCCCGTTGCCCGGTCTCAGCCTTGCTCCCTAGCCTGATTCTGCCCTCAGGGGGTGTTTCGCTCAGGGGAGAACGCGATGGCTGGATGGCCGGATTGTCGAGGGGCGCGTGCGAGGCAGGATGTTGGCGGTGGCGGGAGTCGGCGCGGTGGCGGGGATGGTGCTGTGGGGCGTATTCGGGGTGCGCTCGCTTGCCGGGCCGACGGCGGTGTTCGTCGTCGCGTTCATCGGGCTCCTCGTGCTGTGGGCTGCCTGCGAGGCGTGTGGGCGCTGCCGGCGTAAGGGCTGCGGTACGCTAAAGCGCGGGTTCCTGCGGAGACAGGAACAACGGCGGAAACACCTGAGAGATTTCTCGACTCCGCTGCGCTCCGCTCGAAATGACAACTCCCACCACTCCACCGCGTGCGCTGCCCGCGCACCCTGGATTCCCGCCGGTGCGGGAATGACGAGGTTGGGCTACCCCTCCTCCTCGCGCTGGCCGATGCGGCGCTCGGCGCCGCGCAGCAGGCGCACGATGTTGTCGCGGTGCATGCCGATGATGAGCGGGCCGACGATGAGCGCGAACACGAGGTGCGCGGTCGGGAGGTCGAACGCCACCGCCTCCACGACGAAGCCCGTGAACACCGCCGCCACGCCCAGCACGGAGCCGAGCGAGACGTAGCGGGTGAGCAGCACCACGGGGATGAACGCATAGATGCCAAGCGCTCCGGCCCACGGCAGGAGCGCGAACGCCGCGCCGACACCGGTCGCGACGCCCCGTCCGCCCCGGAAGCCCGCGAACACCGGGAAGACGTGGCCCACCACCACTACTGTCGCGGTGGCCGCCTCCAGCCATGCGTCGCCGGAGACCTCCGCGGCCAGGAGCACAGGCAGCACACCCTTGGCCACGTCCAGCACGAACACGAGCGCCGCCGCTTTCTTCCCGGCGGTGCGCATCACGTTCGTCATGCCCGTCTTGCCGCTGCCGACCTCGCGGACGTCGCGGCGCAGCAGCAGGCGCACGAGCAACAGCCCCGGCTGAACGCTGCCGAGGAGGTAGGCGGCAGGAACGAGCAGCCACTCCATGGCTACTTCCGCCCCCTCGGACCCGGACCACTGCTGGATCCCCGCCTTCGCGGGGATGACGGATTAGTAGCGCGACGAGCACGCGCCGCGGCCTTCGAGCGGTTGTCGCCGATGACGTGCACGCCGCCCTTGCCCCGGAACTCGATCCTGAGCGGCACGCCGTCGAAGCCGAACTCCTCGCGGATCGTATTGGCGAGGTAGCGCTCGTAGGAGAAGTGGATGCGGGAGGTGTTGTTCACGAAGAAGACGAACGTGGGCGGGCGGACGGACTCCTGCTTCACGCGGTAGAGCTTGAGCGAGCCCTTCGCCGCGCTCGTGGGCGGGAGGTGGCGGGAGACGGCGTCCATCACCGCGCGGTTCAGCAGCGGGCCGTCGACCCACTCCACCCGCTTCGCGTGGAGTTCGAACGCCATGCGCAGCGCCTCCGGCACGCCGCCGCCGTCGATGGCGGACGTGAACGCGACCGGCACGTTGGGCAGGAAGCGCATCCGGGAGCGCACCAGCCTCGTGAAGCGCCGCTCCTCGCGGCGCGGGTCGTCGTGCTCGACGAGGTCCCACTTGTTGACGACGACGAGCAGCGACTTGAACGCCTCCGCCGCCTGCCCGGCGATATGGAGGTCCTGGTCGGTCGTGGGGTTCGTTGCGTCGAGCACGAGCATGGCGACGTCGCAGCGGTGGATGGCGGCGGCGGCGCGCAGGACGCTGAACTTCTCGATGCCGGGCTGCACGGCCCCGCGCCGCCGTATGCCGGCGGTGTCGATGAGGACGGCGGGGGCGCCCTCGAACTCGAACGGCGTGTCCAGCGCGTCGCGCGTGGTGCCGGGCACCGGGCTGACGATGGAGCGCTCCTCGTGCAGGACGGCGTTGGTGAGCGCGGACTTGCCGACGTTCGGCCTGCCGATGATGGCGATGCGGGGCGTCTCCGGGTCAGGGGCGTCCGCGGCGTCGTCCATCGGGACCTGCGCCATGAGCGCGTCCATGAGGTCGCCGAGTCCGCGCCGGTGCAGCGCGCTCACGGGGACGGGCTCGCCGAGGCTGAGGGCGTAGGCGTCGCTCGCCAGGGACTCCTGGCTGGGGTTGTCGGCCTTGTTGACCGCTACGACCGTGGGCTTGTGCGCCTGCCGCAGCCGCTGCGCGACGTACTCGTCGGCGTAGGCGGGGCCGGTGCGGGCGTCGGTGACGAAGATGACGGCATCCGCTCCGGAGATGGCGGCGTCGACCTGCGCGGCGATGTGCGCCTCGATCTCGGTCTCGGGCTCAGGGAGCAGGCCGCCGGTGTCGGCGAGCAGGAAGTGACGTCCCTCGAACTCGGCGGGCGCGATCATGCGGTCGCGCGTCGTGCCGGACTCCTCGGCGACGATGGCGGAGCGCCTGCCGAGCAGCGCGTTGAACAGGCTGGACTTGCCGACGTTGGGGCGTCCGACGACGGCAACGAGCGTCGTGGCGGGCGGGGCGCCGACCGCCTGGGGCGCAGCCGTCATGGCGCTACTCGCCGGCGACGAGCAGGCGCAGGACGGCCTTCTGCGCATGCAGGCGGTTCTCGGCCTGGGTGTAGGCGACGGACTGCGGGTGCCCCAGCATCCCTTGCTCCATCTCCTCACCGTAGTGGACCGGCATCGGGTGCATGACGAGGGCGCCGGGGTTGGCGCGCGCCAGCAGGCGCTCGTTCACCTGGAAGCCCTGGAACGCGGCTCGACGCTGCGCGGTCTCGGCCTCCTGCCCCATGCTCGTCCAGACATCGGTGTAGAGCACGTCAGCGCCGTCGGCGGCCTCGTCCGGGTCGGCGGTGAGCATCAGCGCGCCGCCGTTCGAGCGCGCCCGCAGGCGGGCCGTGTCGGCATCGGGGAAGGTGTAGCCCTCGGGCGACGCGACAGCGAAGTCCGCGCCGAGCGCGAGCGCGCCGAGCCCGAGGCTGAGCGCGCAGTTGTTGGCGTCGCCGATGTACGCGACCTTCAGCCCCTCGACGCGCCCCTTGCTCTGGCGGACCGTGAGCAGGTCGGCTGCCGCCTGGCAGGGGTGCTCGACGTCCGAGAGCGCGTTGACGACGGGTACGGAGGCGTTCGCGGCGAAGCGCTCCAGCGTGCTGTGCGCCATGACGCGCGCCACGATGACGGACGCCCAGCGCTCCAGCACGCGGGCCACGTCCTCGACCGGCTCGCGCTTGTCGAGTCCGACTTCGTCCGCGCCGAGGTAGACGGCGTGTCCGCCCAACTCGTAGGCGGCGATGTCGAACGAGACCTTCGTGCGGAGCGACGGCTTCTCGAAGAGCATCGCGACGGTCCGTCCCTTCAGCGGCTGCGGGCCGCCCTCGCGCTGCGCGGCGTAGGCGCTGCCGGTGTCGAGCAGCCAGGCGAGCTCGTCGTTCGTGACGTCGTCGATGGAGAGGAAATCGGTGGCCATGAGCGTTACTCCAGCCGTGGCCCCTTCAGGTCGGAGATCGTCTCGATATAGGCGTCCCACGCCTCGTCGGCGAGCACCTTGGTCGCCTGCACTTCGGAGGCGGGAACACCCCTCCGGATGGCGTCGTGGTAGAGCAGGCTCAACTCGTACCAGCGGTAGTAGCTCCGCTCGCGTTCGGTTTCAGGAACTATCGCAGCCATGGTCATAGCATACGCCCTGCGCCAAGCGATGGGGTGTGACTGGGGGTGCGGGCTCGTGGGAGCTTCACGCCCCACCCCGCCCCAGCAGGGCCCTCACCCACGCGCTAAAGCGCGTTGCCCTCTCCCAGGGGGCGAGGGGACGAGACCGCCCCACGCCACCCCGCCACTGGATTCCCGCCTTCGCGAGAATGACGGGTAAGGGCGGGAATGACGGGGGCTGCGCCCCGCGTCCTGGGCTGTGAGATTGCGCGCTAAGGCGCGGGCCTTCGCGGGAATGACGGGGGCTGCGCCCCGCGTCCTGGGGCTGTGAGATTGCGCGCTAAGGCGCGGGCCTTCGCGGGAATGACGGGGGCTGCGCCCCGCGTCCTGGGCTGCAGGTTGCGCGCTAAAGCGCGGGCCTGCGCGGGGATGACGGTTAGCGGAACTGTCGGAGGAAGCGGACGTCGTTGGCGAGGAAGTGGCGGACGTCGTTGATGCCGTACTTGAGCATGGCGATGCGCTCCGGCCCCATGCCGAACGCGAAGCCGGTGTAGACGTCCGGGTCGTAGCCGGCGGCGCGCAGCACGTTGGGGTGCACCATGCCCGCGCCGAGGATCTCCAGCCAGTCGCCGCGCCACTCGATGGCCATGTCGACGCCGGGCTCGACGAATGGGAAGTAGTCGCAGCGGAAGCGGACGCGCGTCTCCGGACCGAACATCTGGCGGGCGAACTGGAAGAGCGTGTGCTTGAGGTTGGCGAAAGTGATGCCCCTGTCCACGGCGAGCCCCTCGATCTGGTGGAACTGGGACTCGTGGGTGGCGTCGGTGGCCTCGTAGCGGTAGCACTTGCCGGGGACGATGACGCGGATGGGGGGCTGGTGCGCCTCCATGATGCGCGCCTGCATCGGCGAGGTATGGGTGCGCAGGAGCGTCGTGAAGCCGCCGTCCGGGTCGCGGTTCGCGTCGAGCCAGAAGGTGTCGAACATGTCACGGGCGGGGTGGTCCTTGGGGATGTTCAGCATCTCGAAGTTGTAGCGGTCCCACTCGACCTCCGGGCCCTCGGCGACCTGGAAGCCCATGCCCCGGAAGATGGCCTCGATCTCCCGCATGACGATGGTGGACGGATGGTAGCGCCCGTTGGGTGCGGGCCTGCCGGGGAGCGTGACGTCTATCGCGTCCGCGCCGAGTCCCTCCGCAAGCGCCTTGTCGATCTCATCGCGACGTTCGGCGAGGCGCTGCTCCAGGACGTTCTTCGCCTCGTTGGCGGCGGCGCCCGCGGCGCGGCGCTCCTCGGGCGGGAGCTGCGCGACGCCCCGGAGCACCTGCGTCATCCTGCCGGAGCGTCCCAGGTACTCGACGCGCCACGCTTCGAGCGCGTCGGCCGAGCCGGCGCGTTCGAGCGCATCGAGGGCCGCGTCGCGTACGGCAGCGGTGTCCTGCGGAGGTGCGTCAGTCATGGCACGCCAGTATACAGGGCGCGCCGCATTACTCGTACCCGGCGCGGGTCCGGAGGAGGTGCGAGCGTGATATCTTCCGGCGTCGGAGGTGTCGATGCGACTGTTCACGATCGGGTACTCGAGGCGGAGCCTGGACGAGGTCATCGCCATGCTGCGCGAGCAGGAGATCCCGACGCTGGTGGACGTGCGGATGTGGGCGAGCAGCAGGTTCAAGCCGGAGTTCTCCAAGAACCGCCTGGCGGCTTCGCTCGAAGATTCCGGCATCGCGTACGTCTACCTGCGGGCGCTGGGGAACGCGGGGAAGTTCAGCGGGGCCGGCAGGGTGGTCATCCACGAGCCTGAGAGGGGTTACCCCGAACTCACCGAATTGCTGGAGCGCCACGGGTCGGTTGCCATCATGTGCCTGGAGCGGGACGCGCGCGAGTGCCACCGGATGGACGTCGCGGTGGAGATGGCGAGGCGGCTGCCGGACCTCGAGGTGACGCACCTGGGGATGCCGGAGACGTCTGCGCAACTGCTCTAGTGAGGCAGAGGAAAAGCCCCCGCGATTGCTCGCGGGGGCTCTCCTGCTCACCCCCATCCTAACCTTCCCCCGTCGAGGGGGAAGGGACAAGACCACCCTCCTCCACCGCGCCCTGTGACCTGGCGGTCACGCTGGATTCCCGCCTTCGCGAGAATGACGGAGGCTGCGCCCCCGTCGAGGGGGAAGGGATCAGACGGCGTTACGCGGCGGGCGCGGGGTCGGGCGCCGGGGCCTCGTCGGCGACGTGGAGGGTGAGGCGCTTCGCCTTGCTGCTCTCCGCCTTCGGGAGCCTGACGGTCACGACGCCGTGCTCGTACGAGGAAGCGGCGTGCTCCACGTCCACGCTCTCCGGCAGGCGGACGGAGCGGCGGAAGGAGCCGGTGCGGCGCTCACGCAGGAGGTAGCCGCCCTCCTCGTGCTCGCCCACCGATGCGGTCCTGCCCTCGATGGTGAGGACGCCGTCCTCGATCGTGACGTCGATGTCCGAGGGCGCAACGCCCGGCAGCGTGCCCTTCACGACGAAGTCGTCGCCGTCGCGCTCCACGTCGAGCGGGATCGCCCAGCCCCCGGCGTAGGGGTAGTGGTAGGGTACGCCGAAGTGGCGGTGCATGCGCTCGAACCGGCGCAGGTCTCGGAAGGGGGTCCAACGTTCGATAGCCATGAGTCTCCTCCTTGCTCTTGCGCGAGCCTGCCTGCATCATCCGGCTCGCTTGGTTTGATACGAACTGTATCAAAGTGATGCGAATGTGTCAATAGGTCTGCTACGTGTTGTATCAATCTTCACCCGACAGGACCCCGCGCGCTAAAGCGCGGGCTTCGCTGCGCTCCGGTCTCCGCGGTAGCAAATCAGGCGGCGGCAGGCGCGCGCCATGATTGCGGGAGGGTCACGGCGTAGGCCATAATGGGCTTATCCACCCGGCGCGTCGCCGGGTCAACCGAGGGAGCGCAAACCACCATGCTGAGATTCGCTGAAGAGATCGTCCTCCTGCTCCTGGATGATGAAGACGGGTCGTTCGCCCACGTGCCGAGGCTGGCGCTGAACTACGCCCTGGCCGGCGGCGTCCTGATGGACCTGGCGATGGAGAACCGCATCGACACCGACGTCGAGAACCTCGCCCTGATCGACGGCACGCCGACGGGCGACAGCCTGCTCGACCCCACGCTGGCCGATATCCAGACGGTGGAGGAGCGGAATCTCAGCTTCTGGGTGGAACGCACCGCCCACAACGGCGACGCTATCCGGGAAGAGGCCCTCTCCCGGCTCGTAAGCGCAGGCATCCTCGAGGAGCGGGACGAACGGTTCCTCTGGGTGTTCAAGGCCCGTCGCTACCCCTCCCTGCACGGTGAGGAAGAGCGCGAAGTGAAGCTGCGGATCATGGAAGTGCTCTTCAGCGACGAGATCCCGGACCCGCGCGACGTGATGCTCATCTGCCTAGCCGACGCATGCGGGATCCTCGCGCGGCTGGTCACGCGTGAGGAGTTGGAGCGGGCTTCCCAGCGCATCGAGGACGTGCGGAAGCTGGACCTCATCGGGCAGGCGATGTCCCAGGCGATCACGGACATCGAGCTGTCGGTCATCGCGCTGGCGCAGCCGCACCTCTACTAAGGCGTCGCACACCTACGGCGTTCCCACTCCCATCTCAACCTTCCCCCGTCAAGGGGGAAGGGGTCAGGCGCCCCGAGAGACTCTTCGACTACGCTCGGGATGAGGATCCTGCGGCCTTCCACATCCGTACGCCCATCACGGCGGCGACCATGATGACGAGCGTGTCGACATATATCCACAGGGAGCCCGTGTTGGAGAGCCCCGAGTTGCCCCAAGCGAGGTCGTTCAGGTACGCGGACCACTGGAAGCCGTAGCCGACGAAGAGGATGGCCGCGGCGAAGAAGTGGACGTTGACGTCCAGGAATCGCACCGTATCGTCCGCTGCGTCGGGATCGGCGTCGAACCGGCGCTTGAACCAGTAGGCGGCGGCCAGCGATATGACGACGGCGGGCGCCATCAGCCAGCTCAGGAGCTCCCAGTCCGGCTGCGGCACGTCGAACACCGATTTCACGGTGACGGCAAGCGCCACGAGCATGTTGTACGCGGCGAGCAGTCTGACGAGTAGCCGCATGGTCAACGCTCCTCAGCGCCGGCCGCCCGCCAGAGCCGCATGCCAACGGCGGCGAGGACCACCGGCAGTACCATGTTGATGGAGCCCCAAACGAACAGGTCATAGTCGCCGCCCCTGAGCAGGGAAGGCCAGCTCCGGAAGAAGAGCAGCGCCACTCCGAGCAGCGCGTAGAAGAGCGCGTTGACGGCGAGGTGCTCGCGGACGCCGTCGCCGTGGCCGAGCCGCAGCTTCCGGGCGAACGCGCCGGCGAGCGCGATCAGGATGGCTGCCGCCATGAACCAGTGCAGCACCTCCCATACCGGGTACGGCTCGACGGGGTACGGCTGGTCAGCACCCGGGTACTGCCACGAGACCGCGATGAAATAGACCGCGACCGCGAGGCCGGTCAGCATCAGATAGAGGGCAACCAGGCGCGTTCCCATGCCGTGTTCGTCTCCTGTGACCGCCGTGCGGTCGGCGCGGTCCCGCTACCCTTTCATCGGCCAGCGCCCGTTCCACATCCGCACGCCGACCATGCCGGTAACGATGATGTACGCCGTGTCGATGTAGGCCCACATGGAGCCGATGGGCGTGTCCTCGCCGTTCACCACGGCGATCAGCTGGACGTGATCATTCAGCTCCGAGGACCACTGGAAGGCGAAGGCGATGAGCAGGGCGACGGCTGCGTAGAACGGCACGTTGACGTCCAGGAAGCGCCGGACGTCCGGCTCGCCGTCCTCGGCTTCCAGCGAGCGCTTGCAGTTGATGGCGCCGCCGATGGTGATGATGACGCCCGCCGCCATGAGCCAGTTGATCACCGACCACTCGGGCTGTTCGAGGTCGAAGATGAACTTGACGGCCACGAGCAGGGCCACGAGCACGGTGTAGGCGGAGAGCAGTTTCAGCAGTATGGCCATGGTTGTATCTCCTCTCATGCGGAGGCGCGCCACAGCCGCCGGCCGGCAGCGACCAGCACGAGCGGCAGCGCCACGTCTATGAAGTTCCAGATGAGCCAGTCCGCTCCGCCGCTGTCTCTCAGCAGGTGGGACCAGTTCCAGAAGAAGAGGATGCCCACGGCGAGCAGGCCGTAGAAGAGCGCGTTGACGGATATGTGCTCGAGCACGCTCGTATCGCCGCCTGCGTCGTGACGCCGCTTATGGACGAGGGCGCTGATGAGCGCGATGACGATGGCGGCCGCCATGAACCAGTCCAGCACTTCCCAGATGGGGTACGACTCATCCCCGCCGGGGTGGTACCACGCCACGGCGATGAAATGCACCGCGACGGCGAGGCCCACGAGCATGAGATAGAGGGAAAGGAGACGTGTGACGACAGGCATGGGCGACCTCCTTTGCGTCCGGCAACGCGGAGGACACTCCGTGCGGCGCCGGACTGCCTGTACACAGGATAAGCATCTCCGGCGAGGCGATGCCACAACTTCCGCATGCTCTTTTGTCGAGGTGCGCGTGCGGGCCGTGCGCGCCGCGGCACTGCGGTTCGAACGGGAGAGGCCTATGTCATCGCAACGTAATCAGAAATCGGCGAGAAAGTCACCCTATTGTCACCCCATTAGTGTTATAGCCGTCATGGAGGTTCGGGGCCCATCGGGCTTACGGCTGAGGACCGCCGTGGCCCGGATATCCCGGACGTGAGGAGAAGTCGTATGACGAACCCTGACCTGGGCGATCTCATGGGGAGCTACAACGAGTGCCTGGAAGAGATCGACAGATTGCGGACCCGGATACACGACGGGTGTGGCTCTCATCTGCAGAACCTCCTGGAGTGGGTATCGTCGTCCGGGATCAAGCTGAGCGACGTTCAGCTCCCCGGCGACGATTGCCCCACCCTGATCCGGGAGCTGGCCGCCGCAGTCCGGCGGAAGCGAGACCTGGACGACCAGCTACGCGCCAGGGGGCTCGACCGACTGATCATCCTGCTGTGAGGCAGGCGGCTGTAGACCGCCGGGTTTCGCCCGGAATAACTGAGGCGCTGCCCGCGCCATCCGCTCCTTTACGCGGTTGACGCGCACGGTGTATGCTGAAGCGCCGGAATCGCCGCAACGGCGTTTCCCCACTTCTGATGGCGCAGGAAGGAACGCAATAGCTAAGGAATACCGCGTCAACGAGCGCATCCGGGTGCCACAGGTCCGGGTAGTCGATGAGCGAGGCGAGCAGTTCGGCGTGATGGCGATAGCCGATGCTCTGGCCCTTGCGCGCGAGCACGACCTCGACCTCGTAGAGGTGGCGCCCAACTCCGACCCGCCGGTCTGCCGGCTCCTGGACTACGGGAAGTTCCGCTATCTCCAGTCCACCAAAGAACGCGAGATGCGCAGGTCCCACAAGAACGTGGGGCTGCGCGAGGTGCGCTTCCGCCCCCGCATCGGGCGGCACGACATCGAGGCGAAGGAACGCCTGGTGTTGAAGTTGCTGGACGAAGGCAACAAGGTGAAGGTGTCGGTGATGCACCGGGGACGCGAGCTTGACCACCGGGACCTGTCCGTGGGCCTGCTGAAGCAGGTGCACGAGGCGGTGAAGGAAGGGGCCAAGTTGGAACAGCCTCCCAAACAGGAGGGGCGGTTCATCAGTATCGTGCTTGCGCCTGGCCGAGCGGCGGCCGGCCGCTCCCAGGCGGCGGCAACGAAGGAGACCGAAGAAGATGCCGAAGATGAAAACGCATAAGGGCGCTGCACGGCGCTTCCGCGTGAGCGGATCGGGCAAACTGCTGCGCATGAAGCGCCATTCCAGCCACCTGCGCCGGAAGAAGCCGCGCTCCGTAACCCGCACCTACAGCGACACGGTTACCGCGAGTGCGAGCAGCCGCAAGAAGGTGTTGAAGCTCGTTCCCGGGCTCAACAAGTAGGAGATCTGAACGATGGCACGCGTGAAGCGCGGGGTGACCGCGCACCGAAGACACAAGAAGGTGCTCCGGTTCACCAGGGGACACCGGGGCACGAAGCACGCCCTCTACCGTCGCGCGCATGAGTCCATGCTGCACGCCCTCGCCTACTCCTACGCGCACCGCCGCGAACTGAAGGGCGACATGCGCAGGCTGTGGGTCGTGCGGATCGGGGCCGCCGCCCGCGAGCACGGCGTCTCCTACTCGCAGTTCATCCACGGGCTGAAACTGGCGAACGTGGAGCTGGACCGCAAGGTGCTTGCCGACCTGGCGATGGCCGATCCCGACGCGTTCGGCCAGCTCGCGGAGCAGGCCAAGGCGCAACTCGCCGCCGCCTGAGGCCTACGGGACACCCCAACCCCACCGGTTCACCCCCATCCTAACCTTCCCCCATCGAGGGGGAAGGGACCAGACGCCTGAGAGATTCCTCGACTTCGCTCGGAATGACGAGAAGGTGCGGGAATGACGGGAAGTGCGGGATGAGTCAGGCGCGGGTGATGCCCTGGGCCCCGGCGTGGTCCAGGAGACGCCGCATCGCGCCGATGTTGAGGGACGGCGACCACGCGGACGTGAGCCACAGGTTGGAGACCTGTTCGTATATCTCCGACAGGGACAGCGCGTCTTCCGGTGCGGCGAGCAGTATCCGCACCACCGTCTCCAGCACAGGGTGCTGCGGTGAGAGATAGCCCTCCTGTCCCGCGCAAGCCCTGAAGAGCGTGTGCAGCTCCTTGTAGCTGAGGTCGCTCGGGTTGCCCTTGGCCTTTGCCTTTGCCGCATCGCACAGTCTCGCGCTCAGCACGACGCCAACGGAGCGCCCCTGCCTCGTGATCAGGTCGGGGTTGAAGGTGTAGCTGGGGTTCTCGTCGTTCTCCTGGGAAGTGGCTTCAGCGGGGGCCTTCGTCGTCATGCGGTGCCTCTCAGTCGATGTGGTGTTCGGTGATGTCGAGCCGTTCCGTGAGGATGCCTGAGTGGTCGAGCCAGTCCAGCAGCTGCACGGGCGCGCGTTCGCCTGCGCGGCGCAGGGGCATGTCCTCCGGACAGATCGCGAGCCCCTGCGCGAGCCCCATCGAGGTGAGCAGGTTGGAGCCCTGCCCGCCGGTGAGGCGCGCGTGCAGTCCGTCAGCGCGGCGTTCGAGCGTCACGCGAGCGTACACGCGGCGCTCATCTGTGTTCAAGAGGTCATCGTCCATCGTGGCGCGCACCGTGGGGAGCGGCTGCGGCTCGCGCCCCATCATCTTCGCGAGCGCGGGCCTGCCCAGCTCCACGAGCGCCACGAGCGCGCTGACCGGATTGCCCGGCAGGCCGAGGTGCGGCACTTCGCGTCCGTCCGGCGCGCGCAGCAGCCCGAACGCGATGGGACGGGCGGGACGCATCCGCACGGACCAGAAGTCGATGCTCCCCAGCTCCGCGAGCGCCTCCTTCACCATGTCGAACGCGCCCGCGCTCACACCCGCGCTCGTGATGAGCAGGTCGGCTTCGAGCCCCTGCCGGATCTTCGCGCGGAGGTCGTCCATGTTGTCGCGGGCGATGCCGAGCAGCACGGGCTCGGCGCCCCAGCGCCGCAGCGCCGTCGCCGTCCCGTAGCTGTTGCTGTCGAACAGGCGCCCGGGTTCGAGCGCCTCGCCGGGCGTCTGCACCTCGTCGCCGGTCGCGAGCACCGCGACGCGCGGCCTGCGCACGACGGGGGCGTCGGCGAAGCCGAACGAAGCGAGGAGGCCGATGGCGGGGGGGTCGAGCACGCGCCCCTTCTCCAGGATCAGCGCGCCCTTCGCGGCGTCCTCGCCCGCCGGGCGCATGTGGTCGCCGACATGCGCGGCGTGGCGGATGCCGATGAACTGCAGCGCGAGGCCGGTGGAGCGCCACTCCACCTCGTCGGTGAACTCGTAGGGGACGATGGCGTCCGCGCCGTCGGGCGTTGGCGCGCCGGTCATGATGCGGACGGTCTCGCCCTCACGCACGGTTGCGGAGGGAAGTTGTCCCGCCTGCACCTGCCCCACGATCTCCAGTGTGACCGGCGACTCCGCCGACGCTCCGGCGACGTCCGCTGCGCGCACGGCATAGCCGTCCATCGCGGAGTTCGTGAGGGCGGGGATGTCGAACGGCGAGTACACATCCTCCGCGAGCGTGAGGCCGTCGGCCTCGAGGACCGGGACACGTTCGACCGGCAGCTCGTATACGAGGCGCAGCACGCGGTCGAGGGCGTCCTCGACGCTGAGCATGTCGGCGGTCCGCGGGTGAGCGTGGGCGTGTTCCTGGTGCGCGTGCGCGCCGTGGTCGTGCCCATGGTGCGTATGCGACTCGTGGGCGCCATGCCCGTGTTCGTGTCCGTGATGGTGTTCGTGCTCTGCCATTGCGTTATGCCCTGAGCGATGCGCCGGTCTCGCGCTCCATGCGCTTGACGATGGAGGCGACGGCGTCGTTGACTTCGGCTGTTTCGAGCGTCTTGCTCGGAGACTGGAATTCTACCGTGAATGCGAGCGACTTCTTGCCCTGCGGCAGCGGGTCGCCCTCGAACAGGTCGAACAGGGTCGCGCGTACGACCAGGGGGCCGCTCTCGATGATCTCCTGCGCCTGCCGCGCGGGGACGGAGGCGTCCAGCACGAGCGCGAGGTCCCGCACGGCGCTGGGGTACCGGGAGAATGCCGTGAACGAGGAGCGCATCTCGGGCACGTGCGGCGCGAGGCATTGCAGGTCCAGCTCGATGAGCGCGGCCTGCGCGGCGGGGATGTCGTACTGCGCGACGGCCTGCGGGCGCAGTTCGCCCACGACGCCTGCCTGCTCGCCGTTCACCAGCACCGCGGCGGAGCGTCCGGGGTGCAGCAGCGGATCGGCCGTGCGCTCGAACACGGCGCTCAGCCCCAGCCGCGCCAGCGCGCCCTCCACGATGCCCTTCGCGTCGAAGAAGCCGATCGGCTCAGCGTCCTGCTCCCACAGCACACTACCGCGCGGCCCCGCGAGGACGGCGATAGCCGTCTCGCGCTCGTCGGGCAGGTCGCCGTCGCGCGGGATGAAGACGCGCCCGACCTCGAACATCCCTACACCGCCCTGCTGGCGCATCGCACTCGCGGCGCCCCGCAGCAGCGCCGGACGCAGCGAGGTGCGGAGGTACGCCTGCTCCTGGCTCATGGGGTTCGCAGTGCCGAGCGGCGCGGCGCCGTCCGGCATCACGGCGTCGTCGCCGCTCACGAGCGTGTGGGAGATCGTCTCCTGGAGGCCGAACGAGACGAGCGCGTTTCGCACCTCCTCGCGCAGCTCGCGCTCCGGCTGACGCATGGCCTCCGGCACGCGCCCGCCGAGCGGCTCGCCCTCGACGGCGTCGTAGCCGACGATCCGCGCGACCTCTTCCACGACGTCCTCTTCGATGCCGACGTCCGTGCGCCAGTAGGGCGGCACGACGGTCATCGTGCCGTTGGCGCCAGGCTCGACGGTGAAGCCGAGTGAGGCGAGCACGCCTGACACCTGCTCGGTCGGGAAGTCGACGCCGAGCACGCGCCGGAGGCTGTCGTGGGAGAACGGGATGCGGGGCGGGTCGCTCCTGCCGGGGAAGACGTCGTAAACGCCCTGCGCGGCCTCGCCTCCCGCTGTCTCCAGGATGAGGCGCGTCGCGCGCCGCACCGCCCGCACCGCCAGTTCCGGGTTCAGCCCCTTCTCGAACCGCAGTGAAGCGTCCGTGCGCAGTTTCAGCGTGTTGGACGTGCGCCGCGTGTTGATGGCGTTGAACGTCGCGGACTCCAGCAGCACGTTCCTCGTGGCGTCCGTCATCTCGGAGTTCGCGCCGCCCATCACGCCGGCGAGTCCTATCGAACGCTCGGGGTCCGCAATCATCAGCATGGGCGGACGCAGTTCGTGCTCCTGGCCGTCGAGGCTCGTGAAGCGCTCGCCGTCCCCGGCGGGACGTACGATGACCTTCGCGTCGCGCACCTCGTCGAGGTCGAACGCGTGCAGTGGCTGGCCGTACTCCAGCATCACGTAGTTGGTCACGTCCACGACGTTGTTGATGGAGCGGTGGCCCGCGTCCTGCAGCCGCTGGCGGAGCCAGTCCGGCGACGGCCCGATATGCACACCGCGCACCAGCGTGCAGGTGTAGCGCGAGCAGAGGGCAGGGTCGGCTATCTCGATGCCCACGCTCTTCTCTATCGCGCCGCCGTTCTCGTCGTAAGCGGACGGAGGCTCGGACACCTGCTCTCCGGTGATGGCTGCCGCCTCGTGCGCGATACCGAGCACAGAGAGGCAGTCGCCCCGGTTCGGAGTGACTTCCACCTCCAGCGCTCCGGACGAAGGGAGCACATCGGCGAGGGGTTCGCCGACCGGACTGTCGCCAGGCAGGACGAGGATGCCCTCGTGCTCGTCGCTCAGTCCGAGTTCGCGCTCGGAGCAGACCATGCCAGCGGACTCGACGCCGCGTATGACGGCTGCCGTCAGCTCCATCGGCTCGCCCGTCTTGCCGCTCGTGAGCACCGCCCCCACCCGCGCGAACGCGATCTTCTGCCCGGCCGCGACGTTGGGCGCGCCGCAAACGACGGTGGACGTCTCGCCGCCCGTGTCCACGTCGGCCAGCCGCAGCCGGTCGGCGTTCGGATGCGGGCGCACGTCCAGCACGTGGCCGATGACGACGTTGTCCCATCCGCCACCGGGACCGGGGTCGTACGTCGTCTCCAGTCCGGCCATCGTGAGGCGGTGGGCCAACTCCGCCGGAGGCATCCGCAGCGGGACGTACTCGGCGAGCCAGGAAAGCGGGACTCTCATGGTGGAAGGGCAGGCTCCGGAAGTAGTGCGTCAGGTAAGTATAACGGCAGGGCGGGTAATCGGCAGGGGATATAATGAAGGTGTGTCATGCGGAAGGCATGGGCACATGGGGAGGAGGGTGCCGCATGACAGGTCGGCGTTCGATCGTCCACATTTCCCTGGGCGTGCTGCTCATTGTGTTGCTTGCCCTCGTGGCCGGGTGCAGCGGCGACGAGGAACCGTCCACGGAAGAGCCTGCCGCATCGCCCGTGGCGACGGTAGCCGGTGAGTCTGCCGCGCCTGCGGCATCCGATACGGCGGCCGATGCCGTGGCCGAGCCAACGCCCATGATGCCGGAGTTCCGGGAGTCCGGGAGCACGGGCGGCGCGGTCGGCGACAACGCACCGGAGTTCACGGGCATCAACCAGTGGCTCAACAGCGACCCGTTGACGATGGAAGGTCTGCGCGGAGACGTGGTCCTCATCGACTTCTGGACGTACACCTGCGTCAACTGCATCCGCACGATGCCCTATCTGCGGGACTGGAACGCGAAGTACGCGGACCGGGGACTGACGATGATCGGCGTGCATACGCCTGAGTTCGACTTCGAGAAGATCACGGTGAACGTGGCCGCCGCCAACGAGGAGCTGGGCGTCGTCTGGCCGGTCGCGCAGGACAATAACTTCCGCACCTGGCGCTCCTACAACAACCGCTTCTGGCCCGCCAAGTACCTGATCGACGCGAACGGCGTCGTGCGCTACACGCACTTCGGCGAGGGCGCCTACGACGAGACGGAGCACCACATCCGCGCCCTGCTGGAAGAGGCGGGCAGCGACGTGTCGGATATCGAGGTTGGTTCAGGCCCGGAGCCGACGTACGACCCGCGGGCGCGTGGCACGTCCCGCGAGAACAACGATTCCCAGACGCGCGAGATATACGGCGGCTGGCAGCGCAATGCATCCACCAACGGGCTGTACATCGCGCACCCGCAGTACTATGACGCGCAGGGGCTCATACAGGTCTACCGCGACCCCGGCAACCACCTGAACCAGTTCATGTACCTGCACGGCTCCTGGCGCTCCGACCTCGAGGCGATAACCCACGGGCGGGAGACCCAGAACTACGAGGACTACATCGCGCTCCGATTCTTCGCCCGCTCCGTCAACATCGTCGTCGACCTCGAGGAGGGCGTTGAGCCGTTCGAGGTCGAGGTTACGATCGCCGAGAGCCTGCCCGGGGACGCGGAGCGGGGAGCGGAGCTCGCCTATCGCCCGCTTACTCCTGACGAAGCGGGCGAGCACATCGTCATCGAGGGCGGACGCAGCTACTTCGTAGTGGATGAGCCGGACCTGTACAACGTCGTATCCTTGCCCGAGTTCGGGGATGCCGAGTTGAAGTTCTCGTCGAACTCCCCGCACTTCGCGCTCTTCGCGCTCACGTTCGGCTCTTACGACGAGATCTACTAGAGAGAAGCGATGCGGAACCTGCGCCTGCATACCGCCGTTCTCGGCGCGCTCGCCCTGGCGGCCCTCGCCGTGGCGTGTTCATCGGAGGCCGGCCCTACCGCTACACCGACGAACACACCGGTCCCGACGGCTACGCCCACGCCCGTGCCCGCTCCCACGCCTGAACTGCCTGCTTTCGACGCGTCGGGAAGCACCGGCGGCAAGGTCGGCGACAGCGCCTCCGAGTTCACGGGCATCACGCAGTGGCTCAACAGCGAGCCGCTGACGATGGAGGAGATGCGCGGGAAGGTGGTACTGATCGACTTCTGGACGTACATCTGAATCAACTGCAGACGTACCGTGCCGTACTTGAAGGACTGGAACGAGAAATACGCCGGAGACGGGTTCACGATCGTTGGCGTGCACACGCCGGAGTTCAACGTCGACAAGGTCACCGCGAACGTGATCGAGGCAGCGGCGGAGTTGGGCGTGGTCTGGCCCATCGCGCAGGACAACGATTACCGTACGTGGCGCTCCTACAACAACCGCTTCTGGCCCGCGAAGTACCTGGTGGACGCGAACGGCGTCATCCGCTTCACCCACTTCGGCGAGGGCAGATACGAGCAGACCGAGCACCACATCCGCGCGCTGATGGAAGAAGCAGGGCACGAAGTGCCGGACGTGACCATCGGCAGGCAGGAGTCCTAGAGACGATGCGACGCCTGACTCGCGCTGCCGCCATTTGCGGGACAGTCCTTGCTTCCCTGCTCGTTGCCGCGTGCTCTCCCGAGCCAACGCCAACCCCCACGGCCACGCCCACGCCGGAGATGCAGGAATGGAACTCGATCCTCGGCACGACGCTTCTGCGCACGGGAACGCAGCGCGTGGCATTCCTGCTTGCCACGAGCACCGATTTCGTCCGCGTGGCCGAGGCGACCGTCACGACGACGTTCCTGGACGGTGGCGCTGCCGGCGAGACCGCGACGGCGCGGTTCCACGAGTGGCCGCTCGGCACGCGCGGCTCCTACGTGACGCGGCTGACGTTCCCGCAGGCGGGGACGTGGCGGCTGCACATCGAGGGGGAGGGGGGCGAGGCGATGCTCGACGTGCACGTGGACGAGACGTCCATCGTGCGGGACATCGGGCAGATCGGCCTGTTCAGCAACACGAAGACGTTGGACAGCGCGGGCGGAGACATCGGCAGCATCACCTCCCACTACCGGCCCGACCCGGCCCTCTATGAGATAACCCTCGCGGAGTCGCTGTTCAGCGGCAGGCCGACGGTGGTGGTGTTCGCGTCGCCCGCGTTCTGCACGACGGCGACGTGCGGCCCGCAGGTGGAGACCGTCACCGAACTGCGCGAGGCGTACCCGGACGCGGCGGACTACATCCACGTCGAGGTGTACGACAACCCGCACGAGATACAGGGCGACCTTACCAAGGGCGTCCTCTCACCGGTGCTGGCTGAGTGGGGCATAGACCAGGTCGAGCACTACCGGAACGAGTCGTGGACGTTCGTTCTCGGCGCAGACGCGCGTATCGCCGAGCGTTTCGAGGGCTACGCCACGTTCGAGGAGCTGGAAGAAGCGCTCCAGGCCGCGCTGGCGAGCGCCTGACCAGCGGCGCTCTAGGAGTTGAGGTTCTCGAAGGCTCTGGTGAACCGGCCGGCATGGGAGCGCTCGGCGCGTGCGAGCGTCTCGAACCACTCCGCGAGCTCGTCGAACCCCTCGTCCCGCGCGGTGCGGGCGAAGCTGGGGTACATCTCGCTGTAGTTGTCGGTCTCGGCAGCGATGGCGGACCTGAGGTTGTCCTCGGTGCTGCCTATCGGCTCTCCGGTCGCCGGGTCGCCGGTCTCCTTCAGGAAGTCGAGGTGCCCGAAGGCGTGACCGGTCTCGGCCTCGGAGATGTCCCGGAAGAGCCCGCCGACCTCCGGGTAGCCCTCGATGTCGGCGCGGCGTGCGAAGTAGGTGTACCGCCGGTTAGCCTGGGCCTCGCGGGCGAACGCCGCCTTCAGGTTCGCCTCACTCTTGGTGCCTTGCAATCCTGGCATCTGCATATCTCCTCGGCGCTGGGGTGAGCCGCTGCAGGCGAACGCCTTCAATCGCCATAGGACTGGGGCTGTCGACTATAGGGGGGGCTCCCGCATGGGTCAACCCTGCACGTCTTGACGTGTCATCACCTGTTTGCGGGCGTTCGGGCGTGGGGCATATCCTGTTCCTCGAACTACACCAGGGACAGAGGTGGACTGTCGTGAGCGTGTTGATGGAGCGTGACCCCGAGATCGCGGAGGCCATCCGGAAGGAGTCGGACCGCCAACGCCGGAACATCGTGCTCATCGCGTCGGAGAACTACGCGAGCCGCGCTGTGCTGGAGGCACAGGGCTCCCCGCTGACGAACAAGTATGCGGAGGGCTACCCCGGACGCCGCTACTACGGCTCCTGCGAGTTCGTCGACATCGCCGAGCAGCTGGCCATCGACCGCGCGAAGGAGCTGTTCGGGGCGGAGCACGTGAACGTACAGCCTCACGCCGGCGCGACCGCCAACATGGAGGCGTACGCCGCGCTCTGCGACGTCGGCGACACCATCATGGGCCTGCAGCTGGACCAGGGCGGGCACCTCACGCACGGCAGCCCCGTCAACTTCTCGGCCAAGCTGTACAACTTCGTTGCCTATGGTCTCGACCCTGAGACGGAACAGCTTGACTACGACGCCATCGCAGCGCAGGCGCGGGAGGCCAGACCGAAGGTCATCGTGGCGGGATACACGGCGTACCCCCGGACGATAGATTTCGCGCGGTTCGCGGAGATAGCGGAAGAGGTGGGCGCCGTGCTCATGGTGGACATGGCGCACATAGCCGGGCTGGTGGCCGCGGGCGCGCACCCGTCGCCGCTGCCCCACGCGTCCGTCGTGACCAGCACGACGCACAAGTCGCTGCGAGGACCGCGCGGCGCGTTCATCCTCTGCACGGAGGAGCACCGGCGGAACATCGACCGTGCGGTGTTCCCATACGCACAGGGCGGGCCGCTCATGCATGCGATAGCCGCGAAGGCGGTCTGCTTCGGGGAGGCGCTCCAGCCCGAGTTCGCGGACTACGGACGCCGGATCGTTGAGAACGCCCAGGCCATGGCCGCGGCGCTCGAGGGCGAGGGTCTGCGCATCGTCTCAGGCGGCACGGACAACCACCTCATGCTCGTCGACCTGCGCCCCCTGGGCTGGACGGGACAGGAGGCAGAGGAAGCGCTCGGCAGCGTGCGCATCACGGTGAACAAGAACGCCATTCCGAACGACCCCCAGCCGCCGCGCGTCACGAGCGGGTTGCGGCTCGGCACACCTGCGGTGACGGCGCGCGGCTTCGGCGTCGAGGAATGCCAGAAGGTTGCGCAGCTCCTCGTGCGGACGCTGAACAGCAAGGGCGACGACGCTGCGCTCAGCGCCATCGCCGACGAGGTCGGCCAGTTGACGGCGGGCTTCCCCGTGCCGGGGCTCGATGACTAGGCGCGGTTGTCGTTCCCAGAGGCACGCGTGCTATAATCGCCAGACGTGCGCGGAACAACCGCGCCGTTTCGACTGAGGTGACCGGAGACGTCAGCGGAACAGAGGGAGAGGGGAGTGCGTCAGTACGAGTTGATGCTGTTGGTCCATCCTGATGCCGACGAAGAGCGGCTGGGGGCGGTCGTCGAGCGCGTTCGTCGCGTGGCGTCCGACCACGGCGGCGGGGTCGTGAGCGAGGACAACTGGGGCAGGCGCAAACTGGCGTACAGGATAGGCCGGTTCACCGAGGCCAACTACCACATGGCGAACATCGAGATGGAAGGCGCCGGAACGACCGTGCTGGAGAACTCTCTCAAACTCACGGACGACGTTATCCGGCACCTCCTCATCCGCAAGGACGAGGAGTAGAGGGGGAAGCGCGCGTGGTCGGCCTCAACAAGATCATGGTGATCGGGAACGTTGGAACGGACCCGGAGATGCGCTACACGCCCTCCGGCGCTCCGGTGACCTCCTTCCGCATCGCCGCGAGCCGCTCCTACAACACGCGTGAAGGCGAGCGGCGCCAGGAGACCGAGTGGTTCACCGTGGTCGCGTGGAACGCTCTTGCGGAGCAGGTGAACCAGTACCTTTCCAAGGGACGCAGGGCCTACGTCGACGGACGCCTCCGCAGCCACTCGTACCAGGGTAACGACGGGCAGATGCGGTTCCGGAACGAGATCATCGCGGACCGGGTGCTGTTCCTGGACAGGCCGGGTGCGGGCGACGAAGGCGGCGAGTACGGCGGAGGTTCCTACGGGCAGAGCACAGGCGGCGGCTACGACGCCGGCCCTGAAGTGCTCTCGCCGGACGACCTCCCGTTCTGAGCACAGAGGAGAGCACGTAGATGCAGAACATACGACGGCGGCGTCCCGGAGGACGCCGGTACTTCCCCAGGCGGAAGGTCTGCTACTTCAGCGCTGAGAAGAAGACGCCTGATTACAAGGACGTTCCCGTCCTGCGCCGGTTCATCTCCGAATGGGGGAAGATCGACTCCAGCAGGCGCACGGGCACGCGGGCGCGCCACCAGCGCAAGCTCGCCGTCGCCATCAAGCGCGCGCGCTTCCTCGCGCTCCTGCCGTACACCGGCGGGCACAGTCTGATCGAACTGACGCGCCCCGACCGCGGCGGACGCCGGTTCGGGCAGCGAGAGGGCGGCTTCAGCCGCGGCCCGCGCCCCGATGCGGCTGCCGCTCCCGCTGAGGGAGAGGCGGCAGAGACCAGCGCTCCCGCTGCTGAAAGCTCATCTGCTGCCGAAGGGACTGCGGAGAGCGACGCCCCCGTGGCTGAGGCGGCGCCCGTCGCCGAGGCCGAGGCTGCGTCTCCTCAGGAGGACACTCTCGCCGTAGAGGAAGCCTCTCCTGCAGAGGACGCTGCCGAACCCCCTGCTCCCGCCGCTGATGCGGCAGACTCCGAAGAGTAGTACACGCCTGCATGCGACAACGCCGACGCGCGGAACGCCAGCATTCGGGGCGCTCAGCGTCTCCGCAGGTCGCTGCCCGCCGCCTGAACGAACGCCAGCGCCAGCGCATACTCTACGTGGCCATCGCAGTTGTGCTCGTGGGGCTCGTCGCGATGCTCGCGGTGGGCTGGTATCTCAACTCGTATCGCGTGCCCCGCAAGGTCGTGGCAGAGATCGACGGCGTGCAGTACCAGCTGCGGGAGGCGCTCCCCTACGCACTCCTGGACGCGGGAGTCACCGGCTCCTTCGTCCCTGACCAGGGCCTGAACAACCTGCTCGGAGACGGCATCATCGAGCGCAACATCGGTGAGATAGGCGGGGATATCGACCCCGGCGCCGTGGACGCGGAGATCGTGAGGCAGTACGAACCGCTTCCGGAGGGCGAAGAAACCGAGCCTCCCACGAGCCTGAGCGAGGAAGGGCGCGAACTCTTCGAGCAGTTCCTCGATTTCGTGCGGGTCAGCGAAGACGACCACCGCGCATGGCTCACGGGCCAGTTGCGCCGTCAGTCCGCACTCGAATACTTCTCTGCGGAAGCGCCCGAGACCACCGAGCAGATACACGTCGAATGGATCGTGACGCAGAACGTCACGACCGCACGGGGTGCGGTTGCACGCCTGGAAGAAGGCGAAGAGTTCGCCGACGTCGCCGGGGAAGTGAACGAGGACTTCCTCTTCTCGGATGCGGAAGGCGTCGTGGGCTGGGTGCCCGAGGGAGTGCTGCAGGCCGACGTGAACAGCGTACTGTTCGCCGAGGGCATCGAGCAGGACGAGGTGCAGGGACCGCACACGACGGCGTTCGGTACTATCGTATTCCGGGTATCCGACGGCCCGTCCGATGAGCCGTTGACCGGGGTCATGCGGGAGCTGTGGGCGCAGAACGATTTCCAGGAATGGATAGACGGCAAGAGCCTCGGACTGCAGTACTACTTCACCGCGGACGACGCTCGATGGCTGGTGGAGCAACTAGAGAGTCTCCAATGAGCACGCATGAGGCAGTCGGCGTGGCACTCCTTGGCGCGGGCACCGTCGGGACCGGTGTGGCGCAGACGCTCTCCGGCAAAGCCGACGAACTGGCGCGCTACGCGGGGCGTCCGCTGCGGCTGGCCGGCGTACTGGTCCGCGACACCGCGCGACAGCGTCCCGGCTTGCCGCAGGACGTACGCCTCACCGACGACCCCACAACGCTGACCGGCGCCGACGACGTTGACATCGTTGTCGAGGTGATGGGCGGCGAGCAGCCCGCGCTCGGCTGTATCGAAGCCGCGCTGCGCTCCGGCAAGCACGTCGTGACCGCCAACAAGCAGGTGATGGCGCTGCACGGGCCGGAACTGCTGGCGCTCGCCGCGGAGCACGGCGTGACGCTGGCGTTCGAGGCGAGTGTCGGCGGGGGCATCCCCATCATCGGCCCGTTGGTGCGCGACCTTGCAGGGAACCGTGTCACCGCCGTCAACGCCGTCATCAACGGCACGACGAACTACATGCTCACCCGCATGGCGCAGCAGGGCGCATCGTACGAGGACGCGCTCGCGGAGGCGCAGCGCAGCGGCTACGCCGAACCGGACCCGTCCGACGACGTCGACGGCAGGGACGCCGCGTACAAGCTCGCCATCCTCAGCACGCTGGCGTTCCGGTGCACGGTGCGTGAACCGGACGTGTACCGCGAAGGCATACGCGAACTGGACACGGCGGACTTCGAGTACGCGCGTGAGCTGGGCTACGTCATCAAGCTGCTGGCGGCCAGCAGGATGCAGGACGGCGCCGTCCAGGCGCGGGTGCACCCGGCCTTCCTGCACGACCAGCACCCACTGGCGAAGGTGGACGGCGTCTACAATGCGGTTGAGCTGGAGGGTGACCTGGTCGGATGGGCGATGTTCCACGGGCCGGGCGCCGGCGCTGCTCCCACCACCTCCGCCGTCATCGGTGACGTGCTCTCTATCGTGCGGGCTTCGACCCCCGGGGGCGCGGCCCCCGCGTATCCGGACGTACGGGAGCGCCTGCCCATCCTGCCGGTAGCGGAGCTGGAGACGAAGTACTATCTTCGACTGCGGGCGTACGACAAGCCCGGAGTGATGGCCCAGATCACGGGCGTCCTCGGAGAGATGGGCGTCAGCCTCGCCTCCATCATCCAGAAAGAGGTGCCGGAGGACGCTGGGACGCCTGCCGAAGTCGTCATCATCACCCACAAGGCTCGGGAGTCGGCAGTGCAGGAAGCCGCGCGTAAACTGGAAGCGCTGTCGGTGGTCTACGGCCAGCCGAAACTCGTTCGCATCGAAGACGGCTCCGCGTAGGCCCCGGAGCACGGAGGAAGCGTGAGTGAAGGAGTCCTGAAGCGTTACGCGAGCCGCCTGCCGCTGACGGCGGCGACTCCGGCGCTGACCATCGGTGAAGGTAGCACGCCGCTCGTGCGGTCGCACAGTCTGGAACGGGAGTTCGGGGTCGGCGCGCTCTACTTCAAACTGGAGGGCTGCAATCCCACCGGGTCGTTCAAGGACCGGGGGATGGTCGTTGCCGTGGCGAAGGCGATGGAGGAGGGGATGACGCGACTGCTGTGCGCGTCCACCGGCAACACGAGCGCGTCTGCGTCGGCGTTCGGGGCCGCATCGGGTCTGGAGACAGTCGTCCTCGTACCCGAGGGCAGCGTCGCGCCGGGCAAGATGAGCCAGGCCGTCGCCTACGGGGCGCGCATCGTGACGATCCAGGGCAACTTCGACGACGCTCTCCGCATCGCGCGCGAGCTTGCCGCATACGAGGAGCGTTTCGCGCTGGTCAACTCCGTGAACCCGAACCGCCTGGAAGGGCAGAAGACAGCGGCGTTCGAGATCGTCGACGACCTCGGCGACGCGCCGGACTACCTGTTCATCCCCGTGGGGAACGCCGGCAACATCACTGCGTACTGGCGGGGGTTCGTCGAGTACCACCAGGCGGGCATGGCGACCCGGCGCCCCCGGATGATGGGGATGGAGGCCGCCGGGGCCGCTCCCATCGTTCAGGGTGCGCCCGTCCTCAAACCGGAGACGTTCGCCTCTGCGATACGCATCGGCAACCCCGCGAACTGGGCGGGAGCCGTTGCGGCGCGCGACGAGTCCGGCGGAACGATAGACGC
Organism: Dehalococcoidia bacterium; assembly: GCA_965206315.1. Lineage (GTDB taxonomy): Bacteria > Chloroflexota > Dehalococcoidia > Lucifugimonadales > Australimonadaceae > Bin16. The sequence continues at coordinate 955,457 of OZ242210.1, read as the reverse complement.
TGTCACTGACAGTGAGATACTCGAGGCCTACGGGCTGCTTCCGAGCATGGAGGGCATCTTCTGCGAGCCTGCTTCCGCCGCGGGAGTAGCGGGGCTCATCAAGCAGGCGCGTGCAGGCGCGGACTTCTCGTCGGCGACGGTGGTGTGCATCATCACGGGCACGGGGCTGAAGGACACGCCGGTCGCCGAGCAGCTCATGACGCGCCCCCCGGAGACGGCGCCGCCGGACGTGCGCGAGGTCGCACGGGTCCTAGCGGGCTGAGGAGGAGACGTTGACGATAGACTCGGCCAGAGTGGAGCATGCCATCCGCGAACTGCTGCTCGCCATAGGCGAGGACCCGGAACGCGATGGGCTGCGCGACACTCCGGAGCGCGTCGCACGGATGTACGAAGAGATAACGGGAGGCATCGATCAGGACGCGAAGGAAGTGCTCTCGGTGCAGTTCGACGAGTCGCACCAGGAGATGGTGCTGATGCGCGACATGCCGTTCTACTCGATCTGCGAACATCACCTCCTCCCCTTCTTCGGCACGGCGCACGTCGCCTACATCCCGCACGGGAAGATCGTTGGCATCAGCAAGCTGGCGCGCGCCGTGGACATCTTCGCGAAGCGCCCGCAGGTGCAGGAGCGCCTCACGTCCCAGATAGCGGACGCCATCATGGAAACGGTCCAGCCGTCGGGCGCGGCGGTGGTCATGCGCGCCGAGCACCTGTGCATGTCGATGCGCGGCGTGCGCAAGCCGGGCACGTCCATCGTGACGTCCGCGCTGCGCGGCGTCTTCGTATCGGACCAGGCGACCCGGGCAGAGGCGCTGAGCCTGCTGCAGGAGGGGCTGCATTGACGTGCGCCGAGGCAACGCGGTCGTTCGCGCCCGTCCGTGCGGTCTGGCGGGAGCTGCTGGACCGTCTGCCGTGGAGCACCATCTTCATGACGCCGGAATGGCAGGAGGCGTGGTGGGATGAATTCGGCGATGACGACGAGTTGCGGCTCATCACCGTCGGCCCGCCTGGTGCCCCATCGGGACTCGCGCCGCTGCAGCTGAGCGGCGAACGCATCACCTTCGTCGGCGGCACCGACCTCTTCGACTACCACGATTTCATCGCGCCGGACCCCGCGTTCTACTTCGAGCTGTTCGACTGCCTGGAGAGCGAGCCGTGGCGCGAGATGGAGCTGTCGTCGGTGCCGGAGTGGTCGCCGACGCTGGCTCTTCTGCCGCAGGCGGCCCGGGAACGCGGCTACGGCGTCACGGTCGAGAAGGAGGACGTGGTGCCCGGCGTAACGCTGCCGGAGTCGTGGGACGCCTACCTCGCGGGGCTGCGGAAGAAGGACCGGCACGAACTGCGGCGCAAGCTGCGGCGGCTGGAGTCAGCGGGCCCCGTGCGCGTGCGGCTCGCTGACGCTGAAACACTCGAACGCGATCTGGCGCTCTTTCAGGAGGTGATGGCGGAGAGCCGGGCGGAGAAACGTGAGTTCCTCAGCTCTGCGCGCGAGGCGTTCTTCCAGCGCATGACGGACCGCATGTTCGAGGCAGGGCATCTGCGTCTCTTCCTGCTGGAGATAGGCGACGACCCCGCAGTAGCCGCCGTCCTATCGTTCGACTATGCAGGCCGGCGGCTCCTCTACAACAGCGGCTATCGCCACGGCTATGACCATCTCGCCACGGGGCTCATGCTCAAGGCGCTCTGCATCAAGGATGCGATAGAGAGCGGGCTCACCTACTTCGACTTGCTCAGGGGCGCGGAGCACTACAAGTACCACCTCGGTGCGGTAGACGGGCGCATCCATCGCATCGTCGTGACGCGCTAAGGCGCCGGAGATGAGCGCGTTGCGCGTCGCCTGCGTTTCCGCCCACGGCTCTCCCTTCGCCGCCCCCGGCGCTGGTTCAGCAGGCGGGATGAGCGTCTTCCTGCGCAGCATGATGCAGGCGCTGACGCGCGCGGGCGTGTGGATGGACGTCTACGCCGCTTCCGACGGGCCATGCCCGGGCTCCTTCGAGCAGGAACCTCTGCGCGTGACCCACGTCGCCGCCGAAGACGCGCCGGGCTTCGCGGATGACCTGCTCGCCGCCGTCGAGAAAACCGGCGTGGACTACGCCCTCGTCCACAGTCACTACTGGACGTCAGCCGAGCCGGGTCTGCGGCTCGCGGAGCGCCTCGGCGTGCCGCACGTCTTCACCGGACACACCATCGCTGTCATCAAGGAGCGCGCCGGCGGCGCTCCCGAGCCGGAGCCGCGCAAGTACGGGGAGGCTGACGCGCTACGGCACTCCGACGCCGTCGTCACCTTCACGGAGGCGGAGTCCGCCTCGCTCTGCGATCTGTTCGGGCTAGCGCCTGACAGGACATACGCCGTGCCGATGGGCGTGGACACGACTCTCTTCGGGCCGCAGCCGCGCGCAGAAGCGCGGGCCGCGCTCGGCATCGGAGGCGACGAGCGCGTCGTGCTCTCCGTGGGGCGCATCGAGCCGTTCAAGGGCACCGACGTGCTCGTGCGGGCGCTCGCTCTCCTCGATACGTCGCAAGACGTCCGGTTGCTCGTCGTCGGCGGCAGGGAAGGAGAACCGGGGACGGAGTGGCTGCGGGAGACGGCACGAGCGAACGGGGTGAGCGGTCTGCTGGACTGGCGCGCGGCCGTCCCGCAGCGCGAGTTGCCCTCGTACTACGCTGCCGCCGATGTGTGCGCCGTGCCGTCGCTACACGAGACGTTCGGGCTCGTAGCGCTCGAGGCGATGGCGTGCGGTACTCCGGTAGCGGCATCCGATACAGGGGGCTTGCGGGAGTTCGTGCGGCACGGCGAAACCGGACTGCTCTGCAAGCCGGGAGACGCCGCAGCGCTGGCGGAAGCGTTCGACGCCATGCTGGGCGATCCTCCACTTGCGCAGCGCATGGGCGAGGCGGGCGCAGCGCAGGCGCGTCGCTTCACTTGGGACGCGTCCGCCACCCGCTTGGCGGAAGTCTACGAGCAGGTGGTGTCGGGGCGCCTTACTGGGTGAAAGGCGGCTCAGGTCAGCCGCAACTCGTACCAGAACGAGCGCCAGTCCAGCACGAAGCCGAGGCTCTCGTAGACGCGGATGGCGGGCGGGTTCTCACTGTCGACCGTGATCTCCAGGCTTGGGGAACCGAGTTCCAACAGCGCGTCCATGCCCGCGCCGGTCACCGCGCGCCCCAGCCCCTTCCCCTGCCGACCCGGCAACACGCCGACCATGCCGACGATGCCCGGCGCGTCTTCAGCCTCGCGGTGGCACCAGCAGTAGCCGACGAGCGCGCCGTCTTCCTCGAGGAGCACGACGGGGTCCGGGCGCAGGTCAGGCAGCTCGAATATGCGGTACGCGATCTCTTCCGGCGTGTTGGGCGCGTATCCCCAGCTGCCGGTGAACGCCGTGTTCTGCACGTCCGTGACTGCCGGTGCGTCGGCGGGTCCGGCGAGGCGGAGCGTCATGCCGTCCGGCGCGGGGATGTTGGTCCGTTTCGTTCCCTCCCTGCGCAGGTGGAGGTGCGTGCGGATGTGCGTCCAGTTCCGTTCCGCGAACGCCTTCCGGCGCGCCTCGTCGGACTCCGGCACGTCCACCTGCAGCACGTCCAGCCCTGCTGCGCGTCCGCGCTCGGACACCTCCCGCAGCAGCGCGTCACCCGCGCCGCCGCCCCGGTGCTGGTTGCTGCCGTTGATCTCCACCACGCCCCGACCGATGGCAGGCTCGCGGATGAGGACGGCGAAACCTGCGGGCGTGCCGTCGTCGTTGAACGCGAGCATGCAGTCGCGCCCGGCATCGATGTTGGGCTGCGCCAGCCAGCGCGCAAGGGCCGCAGCCTCGACGGGCGAGGGCGCGTGCCTGAGCCGGAGCGCGGCGAGCGTCTCCAGGTCGTCGGGTGTGTAGGAGCGTATGGTCGGAGGGTTCGGCATGAGCGCGGCGGAAAGCGTATCATCTTGCCAGACCCCCAATCGACCCCACGGAGACGCATGGAGACGATCGACACCCCCGAACGAGCCATGCTCGTGATACCACACCCCGATGACGGCGAGTCCGGCCCCGGGGGCAGCGTTGCCAAATGGTCGCGTGACGGCTCCCGCATCCTCTACGTCATCTGTACGAACGGCGACAAAGGCACGTCCGACCCGGAGATGACGAGCGAGCGCCTCGCCGCGATACGCGAGGAGGAGCAGCTCAAGGCGGCAGCGACGGCAGGCGCCGAAGACGTGGTCTTCCTCCGCTACGGCGACGGCGAGCTGGAGGACACCCGCGAGTTCCGTGGACGGCTCGTCGAGCAGATCCGGCGGTGGAAGCCCGACGTGGTGCTGGCGACGGACCCCGTCCGGAATGAAGGGCACGGTCATCGCGACCACCGCATCTCAGGCCGGGTGGCGATGGATGCCTGCTTTCCCTACGCCCGCGACCGATTGCACTACCCGGAGCACCTCGTGTGGGGATTGGAACCGCACAAGGTAGGCTCCGTCCTGCTCTGGGGTTCGGAGAGACCGGACGTGGTCGTCGACATCGCGGACGTCATCGAGACCAAGATGCAGGCGCTTGCCGCGCACGAGAGCCAGCTCTCCTCGGACGCGGTGCGCATCGAGGGGTTCGTGAAGCGCCGTGCTGAGGCCGCCGCCGAACGTGCGGCTGAGCACGGCTACGATCTCACCTACGCCGAGCTGTTCCGGCGCATCAACTTCCGCCGCTGAGGGGTACCTGTGTATCTGGTACATTTGTGCCAGTATGGACTGGCGCAGTACCTATCGCATCGCCCTCAGCCTCATCGCGCTCCTCACGTTCGCAGGCGCGGCCTGGTTCGTGGTTGCGCCGGAGCCCAGCCCCGGCGTCGAGATCACGCGGCCCACGCCCGCGGCGACCACCGCTGCGCTGCCGGACGCATCCGCTGCTGACGCACCCCCGACCGGCGAAGCGGCGCTTTCAGTGAACCTCAATACGGCCTCGGTGCGGGAGCTGATGGAGCTCCCCGGCATCGGCGAGACACTCGCTGGACGCATCGTCGCGTACCGCGATGAGAACGGCCCCTTCATCCGCATCGACCAGATCATGGCGGTCTCCGGCATCGGTCCCGGCACCTATGAGAAGCTGCGTCGCCATGTCCGTGTGCGTGAATAGCCGCATCCCTGTCTCGTTGACCCCGTATGCCCCCGCCCGTATGCTAGCTCCTCGATGGTGGACTCCTCCGCAAACGCCGCCCCTCAGGTACCGCTCATGCAGGGCGAGACCGTTGAGGTCGTGTTCGACGCCCAGGGCGGGCTCGTCGACGAACCTGCCCCGCGCACCGACGCTCTCGTTGTTACGAATGAACGCGTGGTGCGCGACGGTGTTGCCGACGGCTCCCGGGTCGTGAGTATGTTCCCGCTCCGGGAACTCGCCGCTATGGAAGTCGCCGACAACGGGCGCTCGTTCGAGAAGCTGGGCCAGGGCATCGTGCTGGTCGCCGCCGGCCTGATCCTTGGAGGCCTGAGCTGGTTCATCCTCGAGATACAGGTGCTCTCGGTCATCCTGGGCGGGCTGCCCATCCTTGCGGGCATCTACATGCTGACCGGCTGGGCGTTCCCGGACAACGCGGGGTCGCTGCAGCTGTACGCGCCGGGCCATGCCATCGCTCTGCCGTTGCAGTCGGCCGCCGCGCGCGAGTCCGTCTACGCCGCGATGCAGCGTATCTACGAACTGCGGTGGGGCGGCCAGCCTGAGCCACGGACTGACGCGCCCACGCAGATGTTTGCACCGCCTCCTGAGCCCGAAGCAGCGCCCGCCGGTGTCGAACCTGAAACCGAAACGGAAGCGGATGAGCCGGAGGAGATGGAGGATGCCATCGGCAGGCTCGTCGACGAGGCGGATGCGAATTTGGGCTCTCCACCTCCCGAGCCTCGTTCGAGCTTCTGGGACATCTTCCGCCGCAAGTAGCGCGGCAGCCCTCACTGCTCCCGCTCTACCGCCATCCGCGCCAGCGGTCCCGGCCCCACTTGGAGTTCCCCGTCTCTCCCCAACGATAGCCGACCGCCCCGAGCCACGACGTGCGCGGCCTGCGCGAGTTTCCGGTGTCCGAGCGTTGCGCCGTCACCGTGCAGCGAGCGCCATGCCTGCTCCAGCACGCGCGGCAACAGCGCGGGCGGCAGCGTCCGCAGCGCGCTCTTCGGCCATGACACCGCCGATGCAGAACGCTCCTCGATCTCGCTGACGGCGCCGGCGGCTAACTGGTCGAGCAGCGCGTCGTCATCGGCTGCGCGCTCGGCGAACCCGGCGAGCGCCGCGCGGACGTGCGGGTTGAGCTCCGTAAGTTCGCGCAGCACGCGCAATCGGACGCGGTTCCGGGCGTAGCGAAGCGACCTGTTCGTTGCGTCGCGGGCAGGGCGGATGCCGGCCTCCGCGCAGACGGCCTCCGTATCGGCGCGCGTGACGTGCAGCAGCGGACGAAGCAGCGTCAGCGTCTGACCGTCGATGCTGTGCTCCGAGCACTCGCGGATCGCGCCCGCGCCCCGCAGTCCGCTCCCCCGGGTCAGGCGCAGCAGCACCGTCTCGGCCTGGTCGTCCTGCGTGTGAGCGGTGAGGACGGCGACCGCGCCCTGTTCGGCGGCAGCCCCGGCGAGGAAGCGGTAGCGGGCTTCGCGCGCTCCGGCCTCGTTCGACGGGGACTGTGCCGTGCCCGACGTGAACGGCATGCCGAGCGACTCGGCGGCCCGCCGCACGGATGCGCGCTCGCGGCGGTCTGCGGAGGGGCGCAGTCCGTGGGAGAAATGCGCAGCGGCCATGCGCCCCCGCGTCCGTGCGCCTATCTCGGCACAGGCGAGCAGCATCGCCATTGAATCTGCGCCCCCGGATACCGCGAGCAGCAGCACTCCGTTGCTCAGGCGCTCGCGACGGCGGGCGAGTGCGCGGCGCATCGCCATCGCTACACGCCGCGTTGAGCTGCGTGAGCCGGGAGTCGTCATTACTCTTCCGGGTCAGGGTCACGAATGACGCGCACGCGTCCGATGCGGACGCCACGCATCTCCAGCACGGCGAAGTGCAGGTTCGAGAATGCGACCTCCGCTCCGACCTCCGGTATGCTGCCCAGCTGCTCCAGGAGGAAACCCGCGACGGTCTCGTACTCGCCGCTGGGAAGGTCAAGCGACAGCTGCTCGTTGGCGTCGGCGATGCTGAGCCCGCCGTCCAGATAGGCGGTGCGGTCGTCCAGTATCTCCACCTGGGGCACGTTGCCTTCCTCGCCGGTCCCTTCCTCGACCTTCCCCACGATGGACTCCACGAGCCGCTTGAACGTGACGAGGCCGGCGACCCCGCCGTACTCGTCCGCCACCATCACGATGGGGTCGCCGTTGGAGCGCATCTCGTCGAACAGGTCGTCCAGGCTCTTGGTCTCGGGGACGAAGCGAGGCGAGCGCGACTCCAGAGGGGCAGGGGAGTCCTCGTTGGCTCCGTTTGCAAGGGCGCGCATCACGTCCTTGACGCTGACCGTCCCGACGATGTCGTCGAGTTCATCGCGCACCACCGGGAAGCGGGTGTGGTAGTTGCTGCCGTAGAGGTCCTGGAAGTCCCGGATGGTTGCGCCGACCTTCAGCGCGATGATCTCAGGGCGTGGAGTCATCAGTTCGCTGACGCGCCGGTCGCCGAAGTCCAACACGCGCCGGATGATGTCGGCCTCTCCCTGCTCCACGGCGCCGGACTCGCTCCCGACCTCTACCATCGCCTTGATCTCTTCCTCCGTGATGAGGCGGGAGAGCGACCCGCCGCCGAACATCTTGGCGATAGCGAGACTGATCGCTTGCAGGATTATGGAGATGGGTTTGAGTACCCATCCGAAGCCCTGGATGACGGGTGCGACGATGATGGAGACCCGCTCCGCGTGCCGTGCCGCCACCGTCTTGGGGATCGTCTCTCCAAAGATAAGCAGTACGATGGTCACGGCCGCAGTGGCAACTGCGACGGCGAGGTTCTCGTCGGCGATGAGCAGCAGCATGATGCTCGTGGCGATGGCCGCTGCACCGGTGTTCACGAGGTTGTTGCCCAGCAGAATGGGCGGCAGCAGGCGCTCCGGGTGCTCGATCATGCGCTCGACGCGCTCGGCCCCTGCCGTCTTGTCGGTGACTAGCCGCCGCAGGCGCACCCGCTGCACGGAGAGCAGCGCCGCCTCCGAACCCGAGAAGAATGCCGAGAAGAAAAGAAACACCGCCAGCAGAACCAGGCTGGCGGCGCTAACGTCGCTCCACATCGTGGGTAACCTCTCTCCGTCGCGGGCTTAACGTTCCGCGCCGGCAACTATCTGTCATGGCGGGGATGGTAGCATAAGATGCAGGGCACAGCCCTTCTCTGTCGACATGCTCATCCTTGGAATCGAAAGCTCCTGCGACGAAACCGCCGCCGCCGTGGTGGAGGATGGTCGTCGTGTGCTGTCGGATACCGTCTCGTCGCAGGTGGCGCTCCACGCGCGCTACGGCGGCATCGTGCCTGAGGTGGCGTCGCGCCAGCACCTCTTGCAGATCATTCCTGTCATAGAGGGAGCGCTGAGCGCGGCCGAGGTCGAACTGGCCGACATCGGCGCCGTCGCCGTCACGTACGGGCCCGGCCTCGCGGGAGCGCTGATGGTGGGCGTCAACGCCGCGAAGGCGCTGGCGTTCGCGCGCGGACTCCCGCTCGTGGGGGTCCATCACCTGGAGGGACACACCTACGCCGCGTGGCTGGAGTACGACGACCCCGCCACGGACCCGGGCTTCCCGCTCATCGTCCTCATCGCGTCCGGCGCGCACACCGACCTCATCCTCATGCGCGGGCACGGCGACTACGAACTGCTGGGACGTACCCGCGACGACGCCTCCGGTGAAGCGTTCGACAAGGCGGCGCGGCTCCTGGGACTCGGCTTTCCCGGCGGTCCTGTGGTGCAGCGTACCGCCGAGGGCGTGACGCCGAGCTTCCAGCTGCCCCGCGCGTGGCTCAGGGGCTCGCTGGACTTCAGTTTCTCCGGCCTGAAGACGGCGCTGCTCCACAAGGCGCAGGAGATGGGCGTCTACCCCGCGCCGGAGGAAGGTCCCGACCAGGAGGTCGTCGCGGAGCTTGCGGCGGCGTTTCAGGAGTCCGTGGTGGACGTCATCTCGGCGAAGGCGGCGGAGGCGGTGCGGCTGCACGACGCGAAGGGGCTCGTGCTCGGCGGAGGCGTCTCCGCGAACGGCCCTCTTCGGCAGGCATGCCGCGATCGGGTGGACGTGCCCGTGCTCATCCCCGCTCCGCGTCTCTGCACCGACAACGGCTCGATGATCGCCGCGGCGGGCTACTACCGGCACGTCAGGGGGGTAGCGCACGGACTCGACCTCGACGTCGCGCCGAGCCTTGCCCTGGCATGAAGGATTGAACGCATGTACGTCGGACGCATCGTCGCGGCGGGCAGGACGCGGAGCGGCTACAACGCAGTCGCCTACCGCGTCTCCAGCCGCTCCTTCCCGAACCGCATGGCCGTCGACCGCGAGGGCACGATGGTCATAGTCCCCCGCCCCGGATTCGAGAGCGACCTCCAGCAGAGCCCGTATATCTCCTACAACGCGCTCCGCGTGGCGGGCGACTGGGCCATCGCCACGAACGGCTCCCACACCGACCCCATCACCGAGAAGGTCAACGCCGGCCTTCCGGTGCGCGATGCTATGGCGCTGACGCTGCTCGCGATGGACTACGAGCACGACGCCTACGACACCCCGCGCATCGCCGCGGCGGTGCCGTTGCGCGGCGACACCGGCTGGATGGCCGTCGTGCGGCGCGACGGGTTGGTCGTTCGGGAGGTGCCGTTGGAGGACGGCGTTGCCCGCTACGTCGCCACCTACGAGACGAACGACGTCCGGGACGACCAGTCGAGCGATTTCGACGCGTCCACGGCGGCGGAGGCGGCGCTCTTCACCGTGACAGGTGGAGCGTTTGCTGAGTTCGAGAAGCCGGTCACGAGCGTCGCCGCGCTCGCGAACGACGCAGGCTTCGCCCTCGGCGTCCATGTCGTGGAGTAGCGTGGGGGACTAGAGCAGTCGCCTGAGCCGCGGGTTCGGCGGGGGCGGCTCCGTCTCCTGGGGCACCTCGCGGTCGCTGATGGTGCGGATGTTGGGCAGGAACGCCACCGGCGCGGCGGACGCGATGTAGCTCACGTCGTGGAAGACGTCCACCGGGGCGCCCGCGTCGAGCAGCTGCGAGACCCGCTCCGGCGAAAGCCGTCCGCTCACGACGATGCCGACCTTTCGCGCGCTTATGCTGTCCAGCTTCTCCCGCACGCGCTGCACGTCTTCCGCGGCGACCGGCCTGCCGCCCGCCGTTCGTGCGAGGCGGACGCTGTCCAGGTTCGTCCCCGAGGCCCGCGCGACCTGCTCGACCTGCTCCACGATGTCCTTCCGTGGGTCGACGTAGGCGATGCGTTGAACATCCGGCGCGACCGCCTTGTCGAACGCCAGCATCGCCTGCACGGCGGTGCCCATCAGCTGCACGAGCGCGCCGGAGACCGTCGCCACGGGCGCGGTGCCTGCGAGCTGCGCCCCCAGCACCGTCGAACCGGAGACGCACCCGCCAACGACGGCGGCGTAGTCCATCACCGCAGCGACCGACGGGTGCACGTTGTGCGCGCCCAGCGAGACGACGGGCACGCCGTTCGCCGTCTTCACGACGTCCCGTGCGGCGGTCGCCCAGCCGGTCTGGTGCGCCAGGACCCCGCAGATGGCGGTCTCGTACAACCCGAACGACGAGTAGGGCGCCTTGATCTCGAGGCAGACCTCGTTCTGAGAGACGTGCGAACCCTCCTCGACAGCCCACAACTCGCGGTTGCCTTCCGACGTCACCTTGCTGAGGAGCGCCTTCACCTCCAGCGAACCGCTGAGCACAGCCTCGCGGCTGGCGGAGAACTGCATGGAGACGGTGGGGTTCAGTCCTTCGTTGCGAAGGATGCGCTGCGTCCGGTGCAGGTAAACGTCGGCAGTATCGCCGGTGATCACCGACGGACGCACTTCGAATGTAGGGTTACGCATCTGCATGTTGCAGATCCATACGAACGTTTAAATGCTATGACGTGCAGAACGGTGCTTCAATACGCTGAACATTCCTGATTTGCGCTGCTGTGTGCATCATGGCGCTTCTATGCGCGGCAGTCCCCCGAACCGGAGCCGTGCAAGGCCGCGCAGATCGTCCAGCGCGGTCTTCACCACCTTCACCCGCGTGTCCGGGTCTTCTTCCCACGCCACGGGGATCTCCTTCCACCGGAACCCGCGCTTCTCCGCGATGACGAGCAGCTCCGTGTCGAAGAACCATCCGTTGTCCTCTATGTGCGGGAGCAGGACGTCCGCCGCGGCCCGGCTCATCGCCTTGAAGCCGCACTGCGCGTCGCGGAAGTGCGTCCCCATGCTCAGCCGGATGATACGGTTGTACGACTGTGAGATGAACTCGCGCTTGAACGACCGCTCCGTCTGCGACTCCCGGGAGAGCCGCGAACCCCACGCCAGGTGGCAGCCCTCATCCGTGATGGCGGCGACGAGCGGGGGGAACGCCTCAAGTCCTGTCGAGAGGTCCACGTCCATGTACGAGACCACGTCCGCCGTGCTCTCGCGCCACGCCCGTTTGAGCGCCCGACCGCGCCCGCGCTCGTCCAGGTGAATGACGCCCACCTCGCCCGGACGCGACTCCGCGAACCCGTTCGCGACCGCCAGTGTCGCGTCGGTCGAACCGTTGTCCGCGACGACGATGCGCCACTCGTGGGGAAGGTTCTCGCGCAGGAACGCGCCCAGCGTCTCGATGCAGCGTCCGAGCGAGTGCTCCTCGTTCAGGACGGGTATGACGACGTCAACGGTTGCCATCGGTTACTGCTGCTCCTTCAGGGCCGCGGGCCGCAGGGCCGCAGCCACAGCGAACGGGTCGGACGCGACAACGGGCTCTGCGAACAGTTCCATGGCGCCGATGTCGCTCGTCCTGAGCCCGAGCGGGCCCCGGTCGACGATGCGGATGACGCACGGGAAGCCGTGCCAGTCTTCAGGGGTCTCGCCCAGCGGCGGCAGCAGCGCGCCTGCGTTGAACGACTGCACGCCAAGCGAGTCGCGGAACACCGCCAACGTATCGTACAGGGCGTCGGCTGCATCCTCATCGAACGCGGACGCGATGATGAGCGTCTCCTTCTCCTTCGTGGGCGTGAGACTCGCCAGCACCCGGACGTTCCCCCGTGCGTACGCGAGGCCGAGCGCGCTGTGGGTGGCCACGAGGTCGTCGAAGTAGTCTGCGCGGTGCTCCTCGCGATATGCGGCGGCGTCGCGCCGGAGCGCCTCGATGCGGGCGTAGTGGCGTCCGCGCGCCAGTTGCACCTGCGCGTGCCCGTGCACGATCGAGCCTCCGGACCGCCAGAGGCAGTTCCACAGGAAGAACGGATAGACCGCGTCCGGGTCCGCCCCGTGTGCCTCAGCGAACCAGCGGTTCGCCAGCTCCACGCAGCCGCACACGGACGCGCGGTCGAACCGCAGCGGGTCCGCCTCCGCGAAGATGAGCAGGCTGTGGTGCGCGTCGTACTTCGCCACGTTCGCGGCGGTCAGCGCGGTGTCGTTGTGGAGGCGTCCGAACGGGTCCTCCGGCGTGTTCTCCTCGGGCTGCGCCCACGGGTCGTTCGCCAGTTCGTCCTGGATGTCGGGGGAGGCCCCGCCCCGCATCGGTCGCCGGGCACGCAGCTCGTTGAAGATGGCTGCCTCGCCGGTGACGAGGTTCGAGACGCGCACGACGCGCTGCGATTCCACCGCTGCCACGCTCCCGAACGTGCGCTCCACCCATGGGGCCATCGTCGGCGGCACGCGCAGGCGCCCCTCGCTCTCGGTCACGTCGTAGATGCGGCGGAAACGCGCGGCGTCGTCCGGCGCGAGGCGCTGCACCTGTTCGCGCAGGTTCAGTATGGACGGGGACAGCGGGGCAGCGGTCAAAGCGTCGTGTCTGTGGGGTTCGGTGCTGCGAGTGTGCGTTCGAGCGAGAGTTTGTCCAACTGCAGCTGGACGGGGATGGGGTACCTGCCGGTGAAGCAGGCGTCGCAGAACCCCTTGCCGGACGGATCGCCGCTGACGGCCTCGTGCAGTTGAGCGACGCTCAGATATCCGAGCGAGTCTGCGTCGATCTCCCTGCATATGTCCGGGATGGACCTGCCGGTCGCTATGAACTCGGCCTTCGTCGCCATGTCCACGCCGAAGAAGCAGGGGTCGGTGATGGGCGGCGCGCAGACGCGAACGTGCACCTCCCGTGCGCCCGCCTTGCGGAGGAGCGCGACGATGCGCGGCGTGGTCGTGCCGCGCACGATGCTGTCGTCCACCACCACCACGCGCTTGCCGCTGAGCACTTCCGGCAAGGGATTGAACTTGTTGCGCACGCCAAGCTCGCGGAACCACTGGTCCGGCTCGATGAACGTCCTGCCCATGTAGCGGTTCTTGATGAGCCCGTAGGCGAACGGGATGCCGGACTCGTGTGCATAGCCGATGGCGGCGGAGTTGGCCGACTCCGGCACGGGGATGACGATGTCCGCGTCTACCGGGTGTGCCCGCGCGAGCGCCATCCCCATGCGTGTTCGCGAGGTGTGCGTGAGGGAGCCGTCCAGTATCGAGTCCGGGCGGGCGAAGTAGATGTGCTCGAAGACGCAGTGCGCCTTGCGGGTGTCGGGGACCTGCGACGGGATGCTCCGCAGGCCCGTCCGGCTGATGACGACCGTCTCGCCCGGTTCGACGTCGCGCACGAACTGCGCGCCGACGTGGTCGAGCGCACAGCTCTCCGAGGCGATGATCCATCCGCTCTGCTCGATGCGCCCGATGCAGAGCGGATGCACGCCGAGCGGATCGCGGATGCCGAGCAACGTGTCCGGCGTGCACACCGTGAGCGAGTACGCGCCCTTGAGCGAGCGCATCATGTAGGCCGTCTTCTCCTCCCACGAGTCGCCGGGCGCCCATGCGAGCAGGTGCGCGATGACCTCTGAGTCCGTGCCGGTTGTGCAGGTCACACCCCAGTCGTCCAGCAGCCGCTGGCGCAGCTCCATGGCGTTGATGACGTTGCCGTTGTGCGCGAGCGCCAGCTCGACGCGCGGGCCCTTGGAGACGATGGGCTGCGCGTTCAGCGGGCTGCTGGAGCCGGTGGTGGAGTAGCGCGTATGCCCGATAGCGATATGGCCGGGCAGCCGCTCGAGGTCCTCCTGGCGGAAGACGTTGGAGACGAGCCCCTGGTTGGTGAAGTTGCGGAGCGTTCGCCCGTCCGCGGCGGCGATGCCTGCGCTCTCCTGTCCGCGGTGCTGCAGGGCGAACAGGCCGTAGAAGGCGACCTGCGCGGCTTCGTCCTGGGTCGATCCGGGGAGGTATGCGCCAATGACCCCGCACGCTTCGTGGGGAGCGTCGGACTCAACGACAGGCAAACGGCGGCCTATTGCCAAGAGAGCCTCGCTCGAGGGGTCAGGACTGGTAGCCGGATGTTAATCATTCTACGGCCAAACAAGCAAACCGGCGAGCCCGACGTTTTCGGCCGATTTGCTATCGCGCCGATGCGGCAGATCCCAGACCTGCCAGGACCTCGGCCGTCGGGCGCACTTCGCACCACTCCGCGAGGGATGGGAGATCGGGCGAGTCCGGCGGGTACGTGGCGTCGGCGATGACGGTGATGTCGTAGCCGAGCGCGACGCCGTCGAGCGCCGTCGCCCAGACGCAACCGGTCACGGCCCCGCCGGTCATGATGAGGCGATGGGCGTTCAGGTTCCGCAGGATGCGGTGCAGCGGCGTGTAGCCGAAGCCGCTGCCGCCCTTCTTCTCCACCACGTAGTCGTCCTCTTCCGGCCGCAGCTCGTCCACCATTTCCGCGCCCCACGTGCCGTAGGCGCAGTGCGTGACCCCCGGCGGAAGCGTGCGTGCGCGCCGGTGCGTCCTGCTGTGGACGTCGTCCGAGTTGTCCTGGCGGCGCACCACCCGCACGTAGACGACGGGCCAGCCGCGCTCGCGCATCGCCGCGCTCAGCTGCTGCGTGTTCTCGACGATGCTCACCCGCTTCTCCTCCGGCATCGGGTCGCTGAGGCCGTAGAGGACGTGCGGGCGCTCCGCGTTCATGAAGTCGTTCTGCATGTCCACGAGCACCATCGCGTAGTCGGGGCCGGGTCGTGGAGCCGGCGGTGTGGCGGACGCGGCGGCGTAGACGTCTTCCGCGAGCACGACCTCGGCCTGCTTGCGCGGCGCGTGCAGCTTCGCGGCGTTCGGCGGGTAGAGTGCGTCCTCGACGACGAACTGCTCGTATCCCAATCGCCCTCCGGTGCGGGCGGTCTCGGCGATCGAGTCCGTCACCCCGCCGCCAACGACGATGCACTGGGTGACGCCGAGGTTCGTGAGGAGACGGTCGAGGTGCGTGTTGTCGTACGCGCTGTGCCCCCTCTTGACGAGGACGTAGTCGTCCGGCGCGGGGTCGAGCCCGTCCATGAGTCCGGCGCCCCACGAGCCCTCGACGAAGAACGGGCCCGTCTCCTCCAGGCGGCGCTCCAGCCAGAGAGGCGCGTAGGTGCTGTCGGCGAAGTCGGGGCGCAGGCCGGTCTTCACCCATACGATGGGTCTGCCTGCCTCGCGCATGAGGTCGATGAGCCCGCCCCACGCGTCCACGAGGCGGGACGCCTCGGCGGCGGCGGGCGCCTGCCCTGCGCGGCCCAGCGCTCCGTCGGGATGGAGGGCGTCGCGTTGAACGTCGACCAGCAGCAGCGCAGCGTTATCGAGAACGATCTGCATCTCCCCACCTCCTCGCACCGTGAGGGTGTCGCGGCCATCATAGGCGTGCAGCCCCACCCGCTCAAGAGTGTCTGGTCCCTTCCCCCTTGATGGGGGAAGGTTAGGATGGGGGTGAACCGGGAAGGGCGGGATCCGGAGGCCGCTCGTAGTGAACCGATGGCTGTTGAATGAACCGATAGGCTGAGCCTTAGCTGAGCCTTAATGGATGAGCGGGATATGACGAGAGATAGCGAAAGGCTAAGCCATGGGAGACTTCGGTAACACTCTCTTCGGACTCTTGCTGTTCATAATCTGGGCGGGGATATCGCTTGCCGTGTTCGTGCTGGTGTACGCCTGTCGAGGATATAAACCACGGTACATAACCCTCGTTTCAGTATGGGCTGTGGGTTCACTAGGCTTCTATTTGGTTCTGGGTCTTCAGATTATTCCCCATTACGATGTCGACGATGTCTTATCGCTACTGCTCTGGCCGCTCCTGATCCTGATGTGCGCGAATGGATGCTGAGTGGTGCGGCTGCGGGCACTCACCGAGTACATCGCGGCAGCGGAGCCTGTCGAAGCACTCCACTTCTGTGCCTACCCCTTCGGCGCGGGGCCGAGCACCCGGTACTGCCGGTCCGGCGTGCGCTCCGCCACGGGCAGCACTTCCAGCACCATGCGGGAGAGGCCGACCACCTCGCCGTCCGAGTCGAAGCTGTAGTTGTCTCCTATCGCGCCGCTCCAGGTGATGCCGTACATGCAGTCGCGGAAGCCGTCCGCGTCCTGGTCGTCGCCGGTCTGCCTGAGGCACTCGGCTGTGATGTAGACGTCGTCGTACGCGGAGCTCAGGTGCCACGGCTGCGTCACGTAGTTGTAACGCTCCCGAAAGTCGGCCAGCACCTGCTGCGCCTTCTCGTTGTTCGGGTCCAGGGCGGTGGCGATGGCCTTCATGCCGGTGGCGGCGTCGCCCGCGACTTCGAGGGCGGTCGTCCCCACCGACACCGTCTCTGCGTAGATCGGCCCCTCGTACCCCAGCTCCCTGGCCTGCTTCATGATGGTGCCCGCCGAGAACTCGGACTGTGGCGCGATGTGCAGCGCGTCGGGGTCGGCCTCCAACAGCTTCGTCAACTGGGTGCGGAAGTCGGTGATGTCGGAGCCGTACGCCTCGGCTGCCACGACCCGCCCGCCGCGCTGCTCGAACTGCGCGACCGTGGAGCGGCGCACGCCCTCGGCATAGTCGGTGGCCTCGGTGATGGTAGCGAGTGTCCGCGCCCCGTCCAGCCACAGGGCGTTGCCCGTGCCGATGCCTACCTCGAGGTCGTTGATCTGCGTGCGGAAGATGTAGTCGCCGGCCTTGGCGATGTCCGGGTTGCTCGCCAGCCCGGAGAACAGGATCACGCCGTCGGCCTCCGCCAGCGGAGCGACGCCGAGCATGGCGGCGCTGCACGAGGTGCCAAGGATGATCTTCACTCCGTCCACGTCGGTGAGCTTGTGGTAGGCGGCGATGGCGTCCGCGGCGTTGCACTTGGAGTCCTCGACGACCAGTTCGAGCATCCGACCGTCGATGCCCCCCGCGGCGTTGATCTCGTCCGCGGCCATCTGCTTGGACTGGTTCGCGACCGTGCCGTACGTCTCACCGGCGCCCGTCAGCGACTCCATCACGCCGACCCTGAACGGCTCGTCCTGTCCGTCGTCGCTGCCGCCGCAGGCGACGATGGACAGCGCAAGGACGGGCAGCAGGCAGAGGATGAGGAGCGGCTGGCGCACGGGGTTGCTCAAGGGGGGAACCTCCGAAGTTCCGCGTGGGACGGCTGCGAGTGTAGCACGAGGCCCTGGCCGCTCAGCAGTTAGGCCTCCTGTAGTTGTCACGGAATTAGACACAAACGTGTCTACCCGACTCCCCCACAGCCGCGTAGGTTGCATACCTGTCTGGGTATCCCTCATCCACACCACCCGCAGGAGGTCCCAATGAGGCTACGCTCACAACGCACAAGCACCCTGACGGCAATCCTCTACATCCTGCTCGTCGTGGGGCTGCTGATGGCCATCTTGTACGCGCCCAACACGCTGGGCGCACAGGATGCGCCGCCCCAAGAACAGCAGGAAGAGAACGACGATGAAGACGGCGCCATAGGTCAGGACGATATGTCGGTGTCGTGCAGCGGCGGCGGCACTGTGGACAAGGGAGCGTCCGCAACCGTGCGGTGCCGCGTCAGCAACTCGACGGGCCGCCAGGAGATCAGCTGGAATTCAACGAGCACCGACGGCGTCAGCATCGACAGCACGTCCGTCGGGAGTTACACGCGTACGTCGTTCCGTGTGACGCTCAACGTCACCGTCAACAGCGCGGGCACGCCGGCGTCGAGGCCGAGGACGACGAGGACTCCGACGAGGACTCTGTGAGTTTCAGGGTGCGCGTCCCTGACCCGCCGCCCGACCCCGACCCTCCGGCTCCAACGGCGACTCCCACCCCGACCCCCACCGCGACGCCCAGACCCGGGCAACCAACGCTACCCAAGCCTCCCAGGCCCTCGCAGCTGTCGGTGGGGACGCCTGAAAAGACCAAGATTCAGCTCACGTGGAAATTCCGCACCGGCATCGAGGAGTACCGCGTCGAGTACAAACTCTCGACGGCCTCCGAGGACGACTGGATTCACTGGGGCGACGTCAGCGGAGACCAGGAGGAGGGAGCCATCGGCAGCAGTGCGCCGGAGGATGGCGCGGAGGGGCAGACGCTCGACGTGGCCAACATCACGGGCCTGACGTGCGAGACCACCTACAACTTCCGCGTGCGCGCCTACGGCGACGGAAGCGCGTATGCCGCCGACTGGGGGCCGTGGGCCACGCAGACGGGCACGACAGCGGACTGCCCCGATGAAACGCCCCCAGAAGAGCCTGAGACACCCGAAGAGCCCACCCCCACGCCGACCCCGACCCCGACCGCCGCGCCGCCGCCGTCAGACCTAGATGACGCGCCGCTGCCAGACGATTTCGCCATTCGTCCGTCCCGCGTATCGGATGAGGCAGCCGTCGCGACCTGGACGACCTCTATTGGCGTCAAGAAGTACGAGGTGCAGTACCGCATGCCGAACGAGGACTGGCGTAGCAAGACCTACCACGCAGGCGCCAGCGGCGCGCGCCTCACCATCGGAGGTCTCGAGGCGGACGAGCCGCACCAGTTCATGATTCTGGCCTACGGCGACGGCACACGGTACGAGGCCGAGTGGAGCGACCCCTCCAGCGTTGTGACCGCCACTCCGGGACGGCCAACGGTCTCGGTGGCGCTCACGTCCACTTCGGCGCTCTCGGCAGGCGCGGAGGTCGTGCTGGAGTTCACGGCGAACCGCCGCCTGGACTACGATCTGCGCGTCTCCACGGCCGTAGGCGACTCGGCTGGCGTCATGAAGGACTCCCTCAAGGTCGTGATTCCGTCCGGCTCCTCAAGCGTGACGAAACGCCTCGATACCCACTCGGGTCGCTCGGGTCGCGTCGTGTTCAGGGTTGTGGATGGCGCGTACGCCCGCGCGGGAAGCCCCGCTGAGCTCATCGTGACGGTAACGGCCACCACACCGCAAGACCCTGACCGCACGGTCTCGAAGACGTTCAACCAGTCGTACCACCAGATGCGGCACAGCGACCTCGATTGGGACTGCCGCAACGTAGGGGGAGCGCAAGACCACAACCTGTACGGCTCCTACAGCGTCAGCATCTTTCCGAGTGGCCAGACGGACTACCGCCTGACGTCCATGACATTCCGCGCGCGCAAGCCCGACATCTACGAGGACTTGGGCAAGAACAATAGCGTCCAGTTCGTCGAAACCTACTACCGCCACCTCAAGGCAGTGTTTTGGGACAAGGACAGACACGGCAAGACCGCCACAGTCGCAACGCTCGGTAAGGGCAGCAAGTATTCGGACGGCAGCGGCTGCTCAACGCTCGGGTTCGCGAGACCTGTCGTGGATTCGGCAGCCGTCACGATGCATCGCAACGCCGACATCTGGCACATCGTGGAATTCAGCCGCTACGCCTACGTCTGCGGGCGCCTAGAGGACGACCGTATAACGACCTGTAGCCCCAATTGGACATTCGTCAATGGCATAGCCGATTTACGGCTACGATAGGAGCGCACCCATGGCATATCTCAAGAAGCACCGACTCCTGCTAGCGGCCATGCTGGGCGTGGCAGTGCTCGCGGCGCTCGTCGTGACGCTCCTGCTGCCGTCCAGGTCCACCATGCAGCCCACCGTGCTTGGGCAGGCCGCGACGCCAACGCCGATTCCCGGATGCCCCGAGGGTGAGCATTGCTTCCTTGAGCATGTGTGGCCTCCTTTCACGGCTGTCTTTGAGCAGCAGGGCAGCCCCGTCACTTTCACGGACGACCCCCCCACGACGGTCTACCCGACCGAGACGATGCGGCTAGAGTACCGGAGCGACACGGACTGGCGACTCACCACGCTCGCAATGAGTTCAAGCGACCCGCGCGTGGGTGACCGTACAGGCTCTTGGGAGAGCCAAGATGGCCTCACCTACACACTCTACCGAGCAGACCTCGACTACACCCACACTGAGACACTGCAACCTGGAGAAATCAAGGTGCCCGCACGCATCTTTGCGGCCGCGCTCTACGTGCTGCACGATTTCGGGAGCCGCACCGACGGAACGCCCGTCGTGGTCGAGACCGATATCTGCGAGGGCAGCGCGTGCCACGTCCTGTCGTCCGATGACGGCGCGAGCGGCGCGGTCGCGCAGGAGCGAGGTCGCGAGTACCCCAACGACCCCCGCATCCCCGGCGTGCTGACGAACGACGAGTGGAAGATTCCGCTCAAATACGGGCTCACGCGCGTGCTGGAACTGCAGTTGCAGCCCACGACGGCAGACCCGATGGCGTGCGTCACGAACCTCCGGCGAGTCTATGTTCAGGACGGTCTGGAGCAGCAGGGCTGGAGCAGCACATGTGCATCGGCAAACCAGCAAGACGCGACCGCCCACTACTACACGTTCGAGGTTCGCGACGACGAGCGCTTCACGATACGTGCTGACTCGTCGGACGCGGCTATCCAACTCCACCTGCTGGAGGGCGCACGCACGACCGGCTCCGTGCTGGCCGAGCACGCAACGGATGGCGCAAGCGGCACGAGTCAAGCGACATCCCGCCGCCTCGACATCCCGCTGGAAGCTGGAACCTACACCGTCGAGGTCTCGACCACCGCCACCTCCGGGACGTTCGACGTCACACTGGAGGTGCCGAAACCAACGCCTGTTCCGACACCTCAGCCCCCGGTCTGCATCCAGCCGTTCCCCAACCCGATAGTTATCACCCCACGCAGCAGCCGAACGTGACGATCACGACCCCCACGTTGCAGTTGCAGAGGGAGCCCCTCACCCACGCGATGCAGTCGTGGGATCCGCGCTGCATGTCGTCGCACGCCCCCACGTACAACGCGCAGTTCTTCACGTTCGTCAACCACAATGCTGAGAAAGTCGGCGACGAGGTTGTGATACACAAGATGCGCGTGAACATCAAGATGACGACGCGGCACGACGACGTGAGCCTGCTGCTGTTGGGTGCGCAACTCCTGGATGGGCTCGAACCCGACGCACCCATCGTCGCAACGGCTGCGCCGGTCGAAGCCGAGGCCGGAGCGCTCCGCACGCTGGAGATCGAGAAGGTCGTGCCCTACGGCGCCTACACGATCGAGGTCAGGGCTAGGAACCCCGATGACGCCGTCTTCGACCTGACGGCTGCGCACGTGTACGGGCCACCAGAGTTCGCGCAGGACTCGTACACGTTCAGCGTCGCCGAAGACGCGGTGCGGTTCACAACCGTCGGGACCGTCGCGGCGGCCGACGAGGGCGGCAGGGCGGTCACGTACAGCATCACGTCCGGTGCCGACGGGAAGTTCAGCATCACCCACAACCGGGGCATGATCGTCGTGAATCGCGGGTTGGACCACGAGACCAAGAGCACCTACACGCTGACGGTCGAGGCCCGGAACCCCGATGGCCGCACGAGCACCGCCACCGTGACGATCAATGTCACGAGTGCGGCAGGCACGTAGCGCGATGGTACGCTGACCGCGCTGGCCGGTCGGGCAATGTACCCCACCGGCCACGCCGGAGACGGGGGCGGATCGAACCGGCGTTTGCCGGCATGTGACACGCCCTCCTTGCGCCGGTGACGCCCGCCTCCCTACCATGATTCCTGGCGGCCGCCCGGCCTGGCCCCTCTCCTGAAGGAGAGGGTTGGAGCCTGCCCCGCACTTGATGCGGGAGGGGGGGAGGGCCCTGTGAGAAGGTTGGCGCGGTGGAGATTGACCCCTAATGAGCCGTTTCGACCCTTAATGAGCCGCCGATGACCCTTGAATGAGCCCCTGAACGGCTCACGTCAGGCGCTTGATCTACGAACGGGATCGGGGAGATGAGCCGGAATGAGCCGCTTTTCCCACCGGAACATTCCATGAGGATGCTCCAGACGCCGCTGATTGCTCCCTGGGAGGCCCCGTGCCTGCGTGAGAGGTGGTTCACGCGGGAGCGCGCTTCCTGCTAGAATGACTCTTCGTTGCGCCGTGCGCTTCACTGTGCGCGGCGCGCCGTGTGAGACGGGAAGGAATGCTCCGCCAACTTCGCTGGAAATCGCTCCTCGCCATCATCGTCATCGTTGGCGTCGCTGCCGCTGCGCTCGCTGTGCCGGACTACCGCATACCCGGCATCGGCGAGCGCGGCTCGCAGGACATCCTCGGCCTCCGGCTGGGGCTGGACCTCGCCGGCGGCACCCAGCTCATCTACCAGGCCGGCGTCGAGGGCGAGGCCCCGACCGAAGAGCAGATGGAAGGCCTCGTCGGCACCATCACCCGGCGCATCGACCGGCTCGGCGTGGCCGAACCGTCCATCCAGCAGCTCGGCGACGACCGCCTGCTCATCCAGCTGCCCGGCGTCGAGGACACCCAGCAGGCGAAAGACCTCATCGGCCAGACCGCGCAGTTGGAGATCGTCGAGCGCATCTGCGACAACGCCTCCTGCACCGCCTTCGAAGACCGCCCGAGCGGCCTCACCGGCGGCGACATGGCCCGCGCCTTCCCGAGCCAGGACCAGACGACGAACCGGCCGGTCCTGAGCTTCGAGCTGAACCGGGACGCCGCGCAGCAGTTCGCGGTGATGACGCAGCGCATCTTCTCCACGAACATCACCGACAGCCCGGACCAGCTGGCGTTCGTGCTGGACGGCGAGGTGCTCGTGTCGGCGGTCGTGAACAGCCCCATCCTCGCCGGCGTCGGCATCATCCAGGGCACCTTCACCGCGGAAGAGGTGCGGCAGCTCGCGATACAGGTCGAGTCCGGACGCCTGCCGGTGGACATCGAGGAGATATCGTCGAGCGTCGTCGCGGGTTCGCTCGGAGCGCAGTCGCTGGACGAGGCGCTCATCGCGGGCGGCGTCGGGCTGCTCCTGGTGCTCTTCTTCATGGCGGCCTACTATCGCGTCTCCGGCGTCGTCGCCGGCATGGCGCTCATCTGCTACACCCTCATCGTCCTCGCCCTCTTCAAGCTCATTCCGGTGACCCTCACGCTGGCGGGACTGGCCGGGTTCGTCCTCTCGCTCGGCATGGCGGTGGACGCCAACATCCTCATCTTCGAGCGCTTGAAGGAGGAGCTGCAGATAGGCCGCACCGTGCAGCTGGCCATGCAGATCGGCTTCAACCGCGCCTGGCCGTCCATCCGTGACGGCAACGTCTCCACCATCCTCATCGCGCTCGTGCTCTTCTTCTTCGGCAGCGGAACGGCGAACTCGGCGGTGACCGGCTTCGCGGTATCGCTGCTCATCGGCGTGCTCACGAGCATGTTCACCGCCATCTTCATCAGCCGGAACCTGCTGGGCATCGTCGCCGCGACGTGGCTGCGGCGCTCCGCGCGGCTCTTCACTCCCGATGCGGGCAGGCGCGATCGCGCCGCGCCGGCGGGAGGAGGCGGCTGATGCGCGTCGCCAGCTTCCGCAAGTGGTTCTTCGGCATCTCGGCGCTGCTGGTGCTCCTCTCCGCGGCGTCGCTCATCTCGTTCCAGTTGAAGCCGGGCATCGACTTCACCGGTGGAGCGGCTATCACCGCCACCTACGAGACGGACGTGGCCTCCTCGAGGGTCGTGGAGGCGCTTACCCGCGTGGGCCAGTCGGACGCCATCGTGCAGGGCTCCGGCGGCAACACCTTCTTCATCCGCCTCGGCATCCTGGAACTGGACGAGCGTGACGCCGCCGGGACCGTCGTGCGCCGCGGCGACGAGTCCCGCGTGCGGGATGCGCTTGCGGAGGTCGGCCCGGTGGAGATCGGCTCCTTCGACTCGGTCTCCGGCATCATCGGTTCGGAGAACGTGCGCAACGCCACCATCGCCGTCATCGTCGCCTCGCTCGTCATCCTGGTCTACGTGACGTGGGCGTTCCGCCGCGTGCCGTCGCCGTTCCGCTACGGCGTCGCAGCCGTCGTCGCGCTCGTGCACGACGTCTTCATCGTCCTGGGCGTCTTCTCGGTGCTGGGCGAGACGATCAACCTCGAAGTGAACGCCATGTTCATCACCGGGGTGCTCACCACTATCGGCTACAGCGTCAACGACACCATCGTCGTCTTCGATCGCCTGCGGGAGAACGTGGCGCGTTACGCCGGAGTGAGCACGCGCGAGCTCGTGAACCTGAGCGTCCGCGAGACGATAGCCCGCTCGCTGAACACGTCCATCACGCTCATCGTGGTCGTCGTCGCCCTGCTCCTCTTCGCCGGGCCTTCCATCCGCCCGCTGCTCTACGTGCTGCTCGCGGGCGTCACGGTGGGGACGTACAGCTCCATCTTCATCGCGAGCCTCCTCCTCGTCTCCTGGGACGAGGGCGAGATAGGCCGCTTCTGGCGCCGCGTCCGCTTCAAGCGCGCCACCGCATAAGCCCTACGGCCGTAGCACCACCCGCCCCACGACCTCGCGCCGCTTGACCGCGCGGTAGGCGCGCATCACCGACTCCACCGACAGTGGCAGCTCCTCGTGCACCAGCGCTGTGACCTGCCCATCCGCCATCAGCGACACCGCGCGCTCCACGTGCCGCCGCTCGACGCCCAGACTTCCCACCAGCGTCAGCTCCCGGAAGATCGCCTCGGCGGGAGCGAACGGCGCGGCGTCCGGCGACGTCTGTCCCACGAGCGCGATACGCCCCCCTTGCCGCATCGCCGCGACGAGCCGCCCGAGCGACGCCCCCGTCGTGTCGAGCGCGGCGTCCGCGCCCATGTCGCCGGTCAGCGCCGCGACGACCTCCTCCCACGGCTCGTCGTCGAGCAGGACGGCGTCGAGCCATGGCTCGCCCTCCAGCCGCTGCGCCTTCTCCGGCGAACCGGTGATGCCGATGACGCTCGCGCCGAGCGCGTACGCCGCCTGCGCGGCGTGCGCCCCGACGCCTCCGCTGGCGCCGGTGATCACGAGCGTCTCGCCCTCCGCGGCCCCGCACGCCTCCAGCGCCTTGAGCGCGACCCCGATGGGCGAGGCGAGCAGCGCGCCGCCCGTCGCGGCCGTGCCTTGCGGCAGCGGAACGAGCGATTCCACAGGCGCGGTCAGCATCTCCGCGAAACCCCCGTCGCGCCGGTGTCCGACGTCGCCCGGCATCACGACGACCTCGGTGCCGGCGAGACTCTCCGGGACGCCCTCGCCGACGCCGCACACGACGCCCGTAACCTCATGCCCGAGGACGCGCGGCAGCGTCACCCCGCGCCGCAGCGTGCCCTCCATGATGAGCGCGTCGTGGTGTGAGAAGCCGCACCCCGTCACGCGCAGCAGCGCCTCGCCCGGCACGGGCTCCGGGTCGGGCAGGGTCGCGTCGCGCAGGCGCGGCTCCGTCCCTGCGGTGTCGAGGACGACGGCTCTCATGCGGATACTCTAACCGGACTTGGCGGCGGGTGTACGATGTCCGCGGAGAGGAGGGCGCCATGCACGTCGACGATTTCATCGAGGAGCTCTGGACGTACGCGAACAGCTTCCCCATGCGGGAGCACCCGTGGTTCCGCGGCATCGCGGAGCACTGGTGGACGCGCGAGCAGATCATCGCGGGCGAGGTGCAGCACTACCTGCGCGTGCGCGAGAACCCGGTCTACTTCGGCTACATGGCGGCGCACGCGGCCGAGGAGCGTCTCCCCGGCCTCAGCGAGGCGGTGATGCAGAACTACATGGAGGAGATATCTGGGGAGCGCAACCACGTCGACATCATGTTCCAGTTCCTGGAGGAGGGCGGCGTGTCGCGTGAGGACGCCGACAACGCGGACCCGACGCCGGGAACCCTCGCCGCCATCGAGATGATCCTCGGCCACTGCCAGCGGCGCTCGGCGCTCGAAGGCGTCGCGATGCTGGCGTTCGTGGAGAGCCAGCACGGCGGACCGGACGGCGCGGCGGCGTCCGCCTATCCGGCGCTCGTCGGCCACTACGGCTTCTCCGAGTGGGCGGCGGAGACGTACCGCATCCACGCCGAGCAGGACGTGGAGCACGGTCAGAGCCAGATCGACGTGATCAGGCGCTACGCGACCACCGACGAGATGCAGGCGAAGATACGGCGCGCGGTGCGGCTCGGGTTGACGGCGTGGAACCTCGAGTACGACGGCCACGTGCAGGCGATGACCGGCCTCCGCGACCACTGGGACGGCGGCCACCCGCTCATCCACCGGAACCCGCCGATGCGCGTCCCCCTGCCATAGAGCATCCCGGGTGACTTCATGAAGGACAAACAGCTCGATGCCGCAAGCTTCGTCGGGCGGGCCGCAACGATGGTGGCCCTTGGCTTCTTCGTGGAGCGCGTCGGGACCGCGTATTTCGGCGCGATATGGGGCGCGGTGATCGCCATCGTGGTGATGCTGGCCATCCTCGCCGGGATCCTGCTCTGGCCGCGGCTGAAGAGCAGGAGTGGTGAAGAAGGGCAGGCCGAGGGCCCTGGTGAAGCAGCAGGCCCCTAGAACGGGAACTCGTCGGGCAGCGCCGACCGAAGCTCGGCGTACTCGGTGTCGCCGGCGTACTCGTTAGCGATGCTTTCGAGGCGCTCCGCGAGCTCCTCGACCGGCACCCGGAACACGCTCGAGACCATACCCGTGGTCTCCTCGAAGTCTCCCCTTCAGTTCCGGTATCAGCCGCGCATCCGCTCCATGAGGTAGCGGTCTTCTTCGCGCATGGCGCTATTGTAGCCGCCTTCGCAAGTCTGCGTGGCGTGCCGCTACCGTGAGAAGCCCACAGGCTGCGTTGTGATCAGCTCCGTCGACGCGATGGGGCTCCCGTCGGCGTCTGCTGTCACCGCGAGCCGCGTGAGCACGCGCCACTCCTCGTTCTCCCACCGCACGCGAAGGATCACGAACGCGTTCTCGACGTACTCGCCCGGCGGCTCGTCGAACCCGACGGTGAACTCGAGCCGTGTGCTCGCGCCCGATGCCAGCGGCGGTTGCGCGCTCAGCGGTACCGCCTCCGCCCGGAAGCGCCCGTGCGGCAGCCACGCCTCCAGTAACTCGACCGGCTCACTGCCCGTGTTCCGTACCTCGAACGCGACCTGCCACGCACCTGGCTCGCCAGACGCGCGGCTCGTTTGCAGAACGCTGATGGACGGGCTCGTCATGCCGTCAGGATATCTCCCCGCTGGCGCGCCGCGCTGCGGTTCGGGATAATGGGCTATCCCTAACGCAGGAGGGTGCGTTGCGCATCGGGGCTCACGTTTCAGGATCGGGTTCGCTCGACAAAGCCATAGACAGGGCGTTGGACATCGGCGCGGAGTGCATCCAGCTCTTTCCCTCCGCCCCGCAGGGGTGGGGCTTCAAGGTCCCCGACGAGAAGGTCGTCGCCGAGTTCAAGCGCAAGGCCTTCGAGAACGGCGTGGGGCCCAACGTCTTCCACGGCATCTACCTCGTCAGCCTCGCCGCGGACGATCCCGCGCTCGTGCAGCGCGGCAAGGCGTCGCTCGTCAAGTACATGAACGTTGCCGGCGACATGGGCGTGCAGGGCGTCATCTTCCACCTGAACAGCCACAAGGGGCGCGGCTTCGACGGCGTGTTCGGGCAGGTCATCGAGGGCATCCGCGAGGTGCTGGCGCAGTCGCCGCCGGATGTCCAGCTCATCCTCGAGAACAGCGCCGGCATGGGCAACCACATCGGCTCCAAGTTCGCCGAGATCGGCGCGTTCGTTCGCGAGTTGGATGATCCGCGCGTGCAGGTCTGCCTCGACACGCAGCACTCATTCGCCGCAGGCTACGACCTCCGCACCCCGGACGGCGTCGACGCTGTGATGGACGAGTTCGACCGCGACATCGGTATAGGGCACCTCGTCGCCGTCCACTGCAACGACTCCAAGCCTCCGCTGGGCGGCGCGGTCGACCGGCACGAGAACATCGGGGAGGGGCAGATGGGCATCGGCGCGTTCGAGTCGATACTCGGCCACTCCGCGTTCGCCAACGTGCCGTTCTACCTGGAGGTGCCGGGCTACGAGGGCAAGGGGCCGGACGAGCCGAACGTCACCACCATGAAAGACGTGCGTGAGCGCGCAGCGCCGGACGCAGGCTGATCCGCGATGCGGAAGCGGCGGTTCGAGGAGCTGGTCAGGCGCGCGGTCGAGGAGGTGGCGGACGACTGGCCGGATGCGAAGAAGGAGGGATGGCCCGTATTCGTGGAGAACCTCCTGAGCAACAACGTGGACATCCAGGTGCGGCGCCAGCCGACGAAGCGGCAACGCAGGTCGCTGGGACTCAGGCAGGACGAGACGTTGCTCGGTCTCTACGAGGGCGTGCCGCTCACCGACCGCGACGGCTACAACATGGTCCTGCCGGACGTCATCACCATCTTCCAGGTCCCCATCGAGGAGATGTGCGAAACGGAGGAGGAGGTGATGGAGGAAGTGCGCAAGACGCTCGTGCACGAGGTCGCGCACCACTTCAGCATCACGGACGTGGAACTGGAAGAGTGGGGCGTCGCCTAGCCGCCGCTATCCCACGCGGGCGGCGCGCGCCGCCATGAGACGCTCCTCCGCGAGACGGTTCGCCGCCTCTGCTGTGGTGATGCCCTCGGCGTCTGCTATGGCGAGCACCCGCTGCATCGTGTCGTAGATGGTGGCGGTGTGGGCGCGCGCGCCCTCGCGGTCGTAGGGCTGCCCGAGCTCGAAGTAGACGTTCGTCACGCCGCCCGCGTTCGCGATGAAGTCCGGCGCGTAGACGATGCCGCGCTCAACGAGCCGCTCCGCGTCCTCCGGCGTGGCGAGCTGGTTGTTCGCCGCGCCGCAGATCACCTGGCACCGCAGCCGGGGCAGCGTGGCTTCGCTCAGTGTGCCGCCGAGCGCGCATGGCGCGAACACGTCGCACTCCGCGTCGTAGATGGCGTCCGACGCCACGAGCGATGTGCGCGGCAGGCCCGCGGCGCGCTGCAGCGCGTCGTCGTGGATGTCGGTCACGATGAGCTCCGCGCCCGCCTCGACGAGGTGCGCCGCGAGCGACGACGCAGCGTTGCCGAAGCCCTGGATGGCGACGCGCCGCCCCTCCAGCGAGTCGCTGCCCCACGCCGCCTCGGCGCAGGCGCGCATCGCCTGGAATACGCCGAACCCGGTCATTCCCGCGGGGTTGCCGCTGCCGCCCAGCTCCTCCGGCAGGCCCACGACGTGCTGCGTCTCCTCCGCTATCCACACCATGTTCTGCGTGTTCGCGCCCACGTCCTCGGTCGTGACGTAGCGTCCGCCGAGCGACTCCACGAACCGTCCGTAGGAGCGGAACATCGCCTCTGTCTTGTCGGTGCGCGGGTCGGCGACGATGAGCCCCTTCCCGCCGCCGAGGTTGAGGCCCGCAGCCGCGGACTTGTACGTCATCGCGCGGGAGAGGCGCAGCACATCCATGATGGCGTCTTCGTCCGTGGGATGCGGCCAGATGCGCGTGCCGCCGAGCGACGGCCCCAGCGTGCGGTCGTGGATGGCGATGAACGCCTTCACACCGTTGGCGGGGTCTGTCCAGACGGCCAGCTCTTCGTGCCCGCTCGCCTGCATGTAGTCGATGAATTCCATGAATCACACCCCCGCTGGTGCTACGTTAATCGTAGCACATATGACGGATATCTGAACGTGTGAAGTACCTCACTCCTCGTGCGGTTTTTCGTGCAGGAGTCCCCGCCAGCCCTGCATGAGGCCGATGCCTTCTCGTGGCAGCACCACGACGGCGAACAGGGTCGTCGGCCCCAGCAGCACGAGGTGCAGGATGAGCCCGAACCCGATCCCCAGCTCGCGCGGCACGTCCCATAGCGCCAGTATCTCCACCACCGCGAGTTCGAACGTGCCGACGGCGCCCGGCAGCCCCGGTAAGGACGTCGCGAAGAAGATCGCGCCGAGCGCGACGATGGTTGCCTGGAAGATCGAGATCTCGATCCCCATGCCCTGCGCCAGCACCCACGCGCATGGCCCCAGCAGGAGCGAGTAGATGACGGTCAGCGACCCCGTGGTCGCCAGCTCCCGCTTCCGCCGCATCGCCTCGCTTATCGTCTGCTCGTAGGTGAGGATCCCCGGTATCTTCCCCAGCACGGTGATGCGGCGCGCGACCCGCCCCAGGTTCAGCAGCAGCACGAAGAAGACGATGAGTATCCCGCTCAGGTAGATCGCGGGACCTGCGAAGTCTGCTATCCGCGGCTCGGATACGATCGCCACGAACGCGAACACCATCGTGAACATGATGTCCTGCACGCGCGTCATCACGATGGTCGCCACCACGGTCGCCGCGGGGTGCTTGTCCCGCAGCGTCAGCATCGTCAGCACGGCGGGCTCGTCCATCAGGCGCACCGGCGCGAAGTTGTTCAGGCCCAGCGCAGCCATCTCCACGTTGAAGAGCCGCCAGGTGGTGACGCGCTCGGACGTCCACATCAGCCGCCACCGGTAGGCCCGCAGGAAGCTGGAGAAGAGCATGATCGCGACGGCGGCTGCTACTGCCGGGAGCGACGTCATCGCCAGCTGCTCACCCACCTCTCCCCATTCGATGCCGCGTATCGTCAGATAGAGGAAGAACCCGCCGAGCGCGAACCCGAACGGGACGAGGAAGCGTGGGCTCCTGATGATGGAGAAGAGCGTGGAGAGGAAAGCCATGGGCGCGGTCTCAGCCGAACAGGTCGCTCCTCGATGGAGTGGAAGCCGCCCCCGGCGCCGAGCCGTGTCCGGGCACGCTCATATCTGCGTAGAACGACTCGTCGTACGCCCGGGTCCGCACGACCACCGGCATCGGCAGCGCGTGCCCGAACATGAGCGACTGCTGCTGCGACTCCAGCCGTGAGAGCACGGTCTTCAGCTCCCGGGAGCCCGGCGCGCCGGTCAGCACCGCGTCGACGTCCCGGTCGTTGTCCAGCTGGCAGACGATGCGCGTGCCCACCTGGCTCAGCACCTCGCCGTCGATGCCGGACGGTCGCTGGTCCACCACGAGCAGCGTCACGCGGTACTTCCGCATCTCCCGCGCGATGGTCCCGAAGATCGTCTGTCCGGCGACGCCGGGGTCGAGGAAGCGGTGCGCCTCCTCGATCGTGATGAGGAGCGGCGTGGGCTGCGGCCTGCCCTCCGCGAGCGCCTTCTCGGTCCGCTCCCGGTACTCGGCGTGGATGCGCCGCGTGATGAGGTTGGCCACCAGCAGGTAGGCCGTGATGTTGTCGCCGTAACTGCCGAACTCCAGCACCACGTGCCGGTTGTCCTGCAGGTGCTCCAGCACCTGGCGAACGGCGCTGCCGCCCGTCGAATGCTCCGACATGAACCCGAACCGCTGCAGCTGAGAGAGCCTGCGCCGCAGCGCGCCGAGCGTCCCGGAGTTCTCGCCCATCGAGTCCGCAAGGGATGCCAGGTCCTCCTGCGAGTGGTCCAGGAACTCCAGCAGCCAGTTCCGCCCGAAGCGGCGCTCCAGCGTATAGCACGACTGCACGCCCAGGTCGGTCACGTGCAGCGTGGAGGCGAGCACCGCGATGTCGTCCGGCTCGATCTCGTCGAACCCGATGACCACGTCGTAGTCCGTTGACGCGCCCCTGCGGCGCGACGACGCAGGGTCCAGCGTGAACACCGAGACGCGGCTCCCGAACAGCTGCTTCAGCCCCTTTGCCGCGTAGCCGGACTCGGACGTGGACTGCCAGCCGTACTCGCTGTGCATGTCGAACACGAGGTTGATGGCCGCGTTGCGCTGCAGGATGCCCGCGAGCAGGATGCGCGTGAGGAAGCTCTTGCCGGAGCCGCTCTTGCCGAAGACCCCATTGGAGCGCTTCACGAACTCCTCGAGGTTGAGGCAGACGCGCGTGTCCTCCATGTCCAACGGACTGCCGATCCAGATGTGGCGCGCGTCCTCGCTGCCGAAGACGGCGGCCACGTCGTCGTTGGACGCCCGGTAGGCGCTCGCGAAGTGCGGCGGCATCGAGCGCGCGGGCTGCGGCCCCTCGTCGCCTGCGGTCATCGTAAGCATCGGCGTCACCGACGCCGTCGAGTACGCCGTCGTGCCGGAGAGCGCCTCCGCCAGCGCCGCGCCGCCTCCGGCGACCGCCGATGCCATGCGCGGGTCGCTGCTCTCCAGCTGCAGGTCGGTCACGATGCCGAAGAAGCGGTTGAACTGCCCCTGCACGGTGACGAACGTGCCGACTTTCACGTCCTCGACCGCGCGCGCGGACTCCAGCCGCACGTCGAGCCCGCGCGAGAGCGAGCCGCCCACGACCGCGCCGATGCGGACGGGGGACTCGGGTTCCGTGCCGTTCGTGGTCACGAGTCCTCGCTCAGGGGGAGCCGCCGCATGATTGCGGCGAGCCGTGCGGCGTCCGTGGGCAGCTGCGACGCGATCGTCCGGCACGCCTGTATCAGGAACGCGCGCGGGTCGTCGAAGTGCGGCGCCGCCTCCCGAAGCGCCGCGGCGAGCACGTCGTCCGCGGTCGGCAGCGCGCTTGCGAGCACGAGCGCCGTCCAGTCGCTCTGCGCCATGAACCCGCGCACCTCCGCGCCGGAGCAGGCATAGAGGAACGTGTGGATGCGGGGCGGCAGCGGCGGCAGGTGCTGGAAGTAGCGTCCGCCCTCCTCGTGGCCGACGACCGTGAGCGTCACGTCGGTGCGGAGCAGTCGTTCCAACTGCGGGTTCTCCGCGTACACGTCCGACTCCGACTCCAGCCCGGCGCCGCGCGCGATGACGCGCCTGCCCGGGTCGAGCGCCGCCGTGCTCACGCCGTCCACGACCGCGAACAGCGACGCGCCCACGCGCACCAGCGTCCCCAGCGGTGGCGCGCCGTACAGCGTGTGGCACTGCCCCGTGACGTTGTCCACCGACGCCTCGACGACCTCCCCGAACTTCGTTGCGCCGGGGTCTGCGGACGTGGGGCCGGAGGAGGGGGATGGGCTGCTTGCTGGCCGTGCGGCGGGCATGCGGCTATTGTAGCGTAGCAACGCTGGAGGGCACGCCTATGACATCGAACGGTTCGAACCCCGCCGAGGCCCCGCACTTCACCCGCGAATGGCTGATCGACGCGCTGCGCTACGTCCGCCGCGACTTCGAGGCTGCCGCCTCCGGGGAGGCGGACGTCTCCGGCATCGCAGCCAACGACGCCCGCGCTCGCTCGCGCATGGAGATGGCGCAACGCATGGGGCTGGACGCGCTCGCCGGCGAGGCGATGGCCGCGATAGACCGCGCCGTCGAGGAAGCTGCGCGCCTCGAATGGCCGGGCAGGCTGGAGGTGCGCTACACCGCGCTCCTCGGCGCGCTCCGGACGCTCGCACAGGCGAGCAGCGCTCTCAACGAGCGCACGTCCGAGAGCCCGCACCTCACCTACCTCGCAGAGACGATGGCGCGCACGGAACTCGCCGCCGCGAGCCTCGTCCGCAGGCGCAGGGCCGAGCGGCTGCACGGGCTGTACGTCATAGTCGACCCATCGCTGACGCTCGACCGCGACCCTGTCTGGGTCGCGGAGCAGGCCGTCGCCGGAGGCGCGACCGCCATTCAGCTGCGCGTGAAGGAGACCGACAAGGGCCGCTGGCTGTCGCTCGCCGAGTCGCTGCGCGGCGTCTGCAGCAACGGCGGTGCTGCGCTCATCATCAACGACCACCCGGACGTTGCCGTTGCCGTGGACGCGGACGGCGTTCACCTTGGCCAGAACGACATGCCCGTCGCGGCTGCCCGCGCCTCGCTGCACCCGTGGCAGATCGCGGGGACGTCGAACGCGCTGACAACCGAGGCCGACGTGTCGGTGCAGGCGGGCGCCGACTACGTCGCGGCGGGACGCATGTTCCCCACCGGCTCGAAGGCCGACACCCGTCCCGCGGGACCGGAGACGCTGCGCGCCGTGCGCGACGCCATGCCTGCGGACGGCCCGCCGCTGCTCGCGATAGGCGGCATCACGCCGGAGAACGTCGGTGAGGTCGCCCGCGCCGGCGCCGACGGCATCTGCGTCATCGCCGCCGTCACCCAGTCCGACGACCCCCGCGCCGCTGCCACCCGACTGCTGGAGGCGTTCCGGACCGCTCAGGAGAGCTGACGCGCGCACCTCAACCTCGTCATTCCAGCGAAGGCTGGAATCCAGGGTGCCCTGCCTGCCACTCACTCCAACCCTGATACCATGCCCGACATGCCCGATTCGCTCTCAAGCGAGGAGACGCCGACGCTCACGCTGCGCCTGCACGCCTTCGGCAGGCACGGCGAGGCGCTCGCCGAGACCGACGACGGCAAGCCCGTCTTCGTCTTCGGCGGCATCCCCGGCGAGACCGTCACCGCGGAGGTCGTCGCGACCCGACGGGGCTACGTTGCCGCGCGCGTGACGGACGTTGCGAAGCCGTCGCCACACCGCGTCGAGCCCGCGTGCCGCTACTTCGGCGAGTGCACCGGCTGCCAGTGGCAGCACGTGGCCTACGAGCGCCAGCTGGAGATGAAGCGCGAGGCGCTGGCCGACGCCCTGCACCGCGTTGGCGGGCTGGACGTCGAGCCGCTGTCGACGCTCCCGAGCCCCGACACACTCGGCTACCGCAACCACGCCCGTTTCACCGTGAGCAAGCAGGGCGGGCGGCTCGGCTACGTCCACAAGGAGCGCCGCCGCCACGTCGAGGTGGAGGAGTGCCTGCTGATGGCGCCGTGGATCAACCACGCGCTCGCCTCGCTGCAGGGACGCGCCGCAGAGACGACCCAGCTCTCGCTCCGCTACGGGGTGCATACCGGCGACTACCTGCTGCAGCCGACGTTCCAGAACATGGCCGTGCCGCTCGCCTCCGGCCAGAAGCACTACCACGAGGCGCTGCTCGGCCACCGCTTTCGCGTCAGCTCTCCATCCTTCTTTCAGGTCAACACCCGCCAGGCGGAGCAGATGGCCGAGCTCGTCATGGGAGAACTCCGGCTCGACGGCTCGCAGACCGTCGTCGACGCCTACGCGGGCGTCGCGACGTTCGCCGTGCTGATGGCCGACCGTGCGCGGCGCGTCATCGCGGTCGAAGAGTCCAAGTCGGCGGTGGCCGACGCGCGCGTGAACGTCGAGGGCATCCCGAACGTGGAACTGCGGCAGGCGCGCACGGAAGACGTGCTGCTGGAGCTTGCCGAGGGAGGCGTGGACGCGGTACTGCTGGACCCGCCGCGCGCCGGTTGCATGCCGGGAACGCTCGACGCGCTGCTGGACGCGCCGCCCGAGCGCGTCGTCTACGTCTCGTGTGACCCCGAAACGCTGGCGCGTGACCTCGCCGTCCTCACCGCGGGGCCGTTCAGCATCGAGCAGGTGCGGCCCGTCGATATGTTTCCGCAGACGTACCACGTCGAGG
The DNA here is from genome assembly GCA_965206315.1 of Dehalococcoidia bacterium. Classification (GTDB taxonomy): domain Bacteria; phylum Chloroflexota; class Dehalococcoidia; order Lucifugimonadales; family Australimonadaceae; genus Bin16. The sequence goes on along the minus strand of OZ242210.1, from coordinate 920,030 downwards.
CCGTTGCGACGCTCGTCCGCGACGACGAACGGCTCGCGGTGCTGCGCGCGCGGCAGACGCTCGTGCTCGCGTCATCGTCGCCGCGCCGCACGGAGATTCTCGGACGGTTGGGGCTGCCGTTCGAGACGGCGGAACCGGGCGTGGACGAACCGGACGCCGCCCCCGGAGCGGACCCGGTCGAGGTCGCGCGGGAGCTGGCGCTCGCGAAGGCCCGCGCCGCCGCTGGACGGCGGAGCGCCGGGAGCGTGCTCGGCGCCGACACCGTCGTCGAGTTGGACGGCGTCGTGCTCGGCAAACCCGTCGACGGTGGAGACGCCGCGCGGATGCTGCGCGACCTTCGTGGCCGCGAGCACCGCGTCGTCACGGCAGTGGCGCTCGTCGACGCCGCAACCGGCGAGACGGCGGAGGGCTACCGGGCGTCGCGCGTGCTGATGCGCGACTACACCGACGATGAGATCGCGGCCTACGTCGCCTCCGGTGCGCCGATGGACAAGGCGGGCGCGTACGGTGTGCAGGACGAGGCGTTCGCTCCGGCGTCGGAGGTGCGCGGCTGCCACCTGAACGTCGTCGGCCTGCCGGTCTGCGAGACCCTGAAACTGGCGGAGCGTTTCGGGCTCCGGTTATCCCCACGGCTCGATGAGCCGTGGCCCGCGCTGGAACGCTGCCCGGCGTGTGCAGGGCAGGCGCACCCGAAACCCCTCAGCGGACGCAGCAAGCGATGAACATCCTCGGCATCGGCAATCTGGAGCTCATCTGGATACTGCTGCTCGCGCTCGTGCTGCTGGGGCCGGGGCGTATGGTCGACGCGGCGCGTGCGGCGGGGAAGTTCTGGCGCGAGGCCCAGCACGTACTGCGCGCCGCAGCCGACGCGGCCACGGTCAGCCTCGACGCGCCGCCACCCCCCAGCGCACCCCGCGACCCGCTCCCCGAGCCGGAGGACGCGGTTGCGCGTGACGCCTCGGGCGATGAGACGGACGGCGCAGAAGACGCGTCCCCGGAGGCGCGGTAGCGATGGCTGCCAAGGAGATGACGCTCCGCGAGCACCTGGAGGAGCTGCGCAGGCGGCTCATCATCGTCGTCGTCTTCGTCATCCTCGCGATGATCGTGGCGTTCGTCTTCCGCAATCCCATCTTCGCCTTCCTGCTGGAGCCCGGCTTCTCGCAACTCGACGAGAAGCCGATTGCAACAGAGGTGCTGGAGACGGTCGGCGTGACGTTCAAGGTGACGCTGCTCGTCGCGTTCGCCGCTTCGCTCCCCGTCGTGCTCTACCACGTCATCATGTTCGCCTCGCCCGGTCTCACCACGCGGGAGCGGCTCTACGTCTTCCTCTTCCTGCCGGGCGTGCTCATCGCGTTCGGCGCGGGCGTGGCGTTCGGCTACTACGTGCTCTTCCCCCCGGCGTTCTACTTCCTCTTCAACTTCGGCTCGGAGAACGTGAACCCGGAGATACGCATCGCCAGCTACGTCAACGTCATCACGTCGCTCATGTTCTGGATGGGCGTCGTCTTCCAGATACCGCTGGTGCTCTTCGCGCTCGGACGCCTCGGCGTCGTCAGTTCGCGATGGCTGATGCGCAGGTGGCGCTTCGCCGTGCTGCTCGCGTTCATCGCCGCCGCGATGATCACCCCGACGTTCGACCCCGTGAACCAGACGTTCGTCGCCGTGCCCATCATCGTCCTCTACCTGTTCGGCATCCTGCTGGCGCGCTTCGGCGAGCGGCTGCGGCGCGGCGCGCGGGCGGAGAAAGCGGAGCGCGGCCCCGGCCTCCTGCGGCGCGTCGGGCGTCGCCTCGCGTTCTGGCGGCTGCCCGGCCTCCTGTGGCGCAAGCTCTTCCGGCGCGGGCGCGGCGAGCCGTAGCTTGAGAGTTCCGGAGCGACTCGCCGGCACACTCCCGTTCTACTACGGCTGGGTCGTCGTGGGCGTGGGCGCGGCAGCGGTCACGTCGCGGGTCGTGGGCTCGGTCGAGGCGGCGAGCGTCTTCGTCGCTGCGCTCACCGCCGAGTACGGATGGAGCGCCACCCTCCTCGCGGTCCCCACCCTGATCGGCAGCTCCGGCAGCGCGCTGGGCGGCCCGTTCGTGGGGCGCCTGCTGGACAGGCGCGGCCCGCGCCTCGTTACCGCCCTGGGGACGGCGCTCGTCGGCGTCTCCTGCTTCGTGCTCGCGGTCACGCAGTCCATCCTCTTCTACATCGCCTTCTACGGCCTGCTCCGCATGGCCGGGCAGGGGATGGTGCAACTCTCCAGCCAGATCACCGCCGCCAAGTGGTTCGAGCGTCGACGTGGACGCGCCATCGCGCTCATCACGCTCATATCGAGCGTCGGCCTCGTCGGCGCGCCGCCCGTCGCGCAGGCGCTCATCGACGGCCCCGGCATCGCCGTGGCGTGGATGTTCTTCGGCTGCCTTGCGCTGGGGATAGGCACGGTGCCGTCCCTGCTGCTCCTCGTCCGCAGCCCGGAGGACCTCGGTCTCCAGCCGGACGGCGCTCCGCAAGCGAGCGCGCCGGTGCAGCGTCAGAGCTTCACCGCAGGCCAGGCGGTCCACACCCCGGCGCTCTGGGCCATCGTCTTTGCCGTGTTCATGGTCTCGTCGGTGATGACCGGCGTCGGGTTCCACCAGCTCGCCTACTACACCGAGCGCGGCATCGACCCCACCATCGGCGCATACGTCGTGAGCAGCTTCGCGTTCGGGTTCTTCGCGGGCGGCGTGACCTGGGCGCCCCTGGCCGACCGCCTGCCCGTCCGCTTCATCCTCACGGGACTCTACCTCTCCGGCGTGGGCACCATGATGCTGATGCTGCAGGTGCACGCTCCGTGGCAGGCGTTCGCGGCGGCGCTGGCGTTCGGCATGCTCGTGGGCGGCTCCATCCAGCTGCCCACGATGCTCCTCGCCAACTACTTTGGACGGGCGCACATCGGCGCGATAGGCGGCACGGTGCACATGGCGCGGGGCTTCGGTCTCGGCAGCGGGCCGGTCATCGGCGGGCTACTGATAGACGGGATCGGCTACGAGGCGGCGTGGATAGCGTTCGGGGCGTTCTCAGCGACGGCTGCGGTGCTGATGGGGTTCGCGCGACGGCCCCGGCTGCCGGTGGGCGTCTCAGCCTGACGGCTTACGCGATGCAGGACTCAGGCCGAGGGCTTGTCGGACGTCGACTCGGCCTTCTCAGGCTCGCCTGAGCCGGACTCGGCGGCCTTCCCCTCGACGCCTTCCTTGACCTCGCTCACGGAGCCGCGGAACTCGCGGATGCCCTTGCCGAGCGCGCGCCCGATCTCCGGCACGCGGCTCGCCCCGAAGATGACGAGCACGATGACGAGGATGATGACCAGTTCCGGCCAGCCCAGTCCGAATGGCATCGCACAGACTCCCGCTCGTTAACGAGCACAATCAGGATACCACACAGAGGGAAGGCTGCCGGTGCAGGGGCTAGCTGTTCAGCAGCCGGTTGAGCGCCAGCGTGATGCCCGACGCAATCCCCGCTGTAACGCCCACGCTTGCCAATATCGTCCCCACCACCCAGCGGAGCAGCCTGCTCTCCATCTGGTGGAGGTCGGCCTTGGTAGCCAGGTGCTCGTAAGCGCCTTCGAGATGCCCTACGCGTTGTTCAAGAGACGCGGTGGTCATGGTACCTGTGCTCCACTCCTCTGGCGCTACGATACACCGGTACTTCAGTACCTGCAAGGTGCCGGTGTCACACTTGCCAGGCCAGCGGCGAGTGAGGGTGCTCGCTCATGGTGAGCCTGTCGGACCACGCCCCTACCGCCCGCTGCGGGCGGCGGATGGCAGCGCCGACGTGCGCGCCAGCATCTCCGTGAGCGCGAGCTCATCCGACGTGCCGGTCTTCAGCGCGATGTCGGTCTCCAGCAGCAGACGGTACAGCGACCGCACCGCCTCGGGCGGGAAGCGCCGTGCCTGGTCCATCGTCTTGCGCACCACGAAGTCGGACGACGTCCCCAGCCGCGCGGGCCACTCCTGCTGCGGCGCCTTGCGCGCCAGCAACTCCTGGGCGAGCGCCACCATCCGCGCCTGCCGCGCGACCATCGTGAGCAGGTACGGCCCCGCCGCGCCCTCGTCGAGCAGCTGCCGCATCGAGTTGAGCGCCGCGCCGGTCCGGCGCTCCATGATGGCGTCGACGAGCGCGAACACGTTGGCGTCCTTCGTACTGCTCACGAGCGCCTTCACGTCGTCCTCGCCGATGGGCCTGCCGTCGCAGTAGATGGTCAGCTTCTCCAGCTCGGAGTCCATCACCCACAGGTTCGGCCCTATCTGCTCCGCGAGCATCGACGCCGTGCGACGGTCGATCTCGCCGCCCTTCTGCGCAGCGCGCTCCGACACCCACGCCGCGAGCGCGTCCCGGCGCAACGGGGCGAACTCGCGCACCCGCACCTCCGCTCCCTCGGCGCCTGCGACCGTCTTCAGGAACGGGTTGGCGGGTGAGAGCTTCCCTTCGAAGAAGATGACGTCCGACGTCGGCGGCAGCTCGGCGAGCAGCGCAGTCAGATCTGCCGGAGGCCGCGCCTGCGCGCCGTTCTGCCCCCGCCGTCCGCCACGGCGCTGGCCGCCTTCCGCCGTCCCCATCAGCCCGCGCACGACGACCGCGCGGCGGTCTGCGAGGAACGGCACGACCATCGCGGCGGCGGCGAGCTTGTCGACCGAGAACTCGCGCGCCTCGATCTCCGAGACGTTGGAGCTGCGCACGTCCTCCGGCCCGACGGCCTCCAGCAGCCCGCGGAGCGCCTCCGTGGCCGAGAACGAGTCTTCACCGTGCAGGACGTATATCACGATTCTTCGGCTTGATCCCCTCTCCCTCGACGGGAGAGGGTTAGGGTGAGGGTGAACTGGAGCGCTTGCCCTTCCGTCGTTCCCGCCCTTCCCGTCATTCCCGCGAAGGCGGGAATCCAGCAGCCTGGTATCTGTCGTTCCGAGCGGAGCGCGCGGGCGTATACTCGTAGCAGGAGGCTTGGCGTGGGGATGTTCCTGTTCCTGAGGCGGCTCCTGTCGGTAGTCTACCTGATGACGCACCCGGCGGTGCCGGTGCACCTGAAGGTACTGCCCGTCCTCGCGTTCATCTACCTCGTCTTCCCGCGCGATCTCTGGTTCGACTTCCGCGCCTTCGGTTTCCTGGACGACTTCATCGTCGGCGGACTGCTCATCGGCACGTTCGTCAACAAGGGCTGGGCCCGCGTGCAGGCCGCCCAGCGCAAGCGCGACGACACCATCCCCGCCGAGTTCCGCGTCATCAACGAGAACGATCCGCCCTCGCCAGAGGACGTACCCTCGACTGACGACCCTCCCGCCGACGCTGACGCCCCGGACGCCGACAGCGCCCCCACCTCCGACCTCCGCGGCTGAGGGGGTGTCATTCCGAGTGCAGCCGAGGAATCTCTCAGGGATGGCCCCATACAGGGGCGGGCCCGATGCTGCACTTGCTATACTTCCGGCGGAGGGACGGATGCTCAAACCGATAGCAGTCGAGGCCCGTGAGGGCTACCGCATCTGGGTGCGCTTCAACGACGGCGCGTCCGGCGAGGTCGACCTGTCCGACATGGCAGGGAAGGGCGTGTTCACCGCTTGGGACGACCGCGCTTTCTTCGAATCGGTACGTCTGACCGACTACCGCGCCATCGCCTGGGGCGACGAGATAGACATCTGCGCGGACGCCCTCTATATGGAGCTCACCGGCAAGACGCTGGAAGAGCTGGCGCTTGCCGAACAGAGCGCGCCCGCCAATGCCTGAGCTTTCCCGGTTCTACGGTATCGTCATACGGATGCACTTCAGGGACCACGCGCCTCCCCACTTTCACGCGACCTACCAGGACGATGAGGCGACTGTCGACATCGGCAGCCTCGCCGTCACGCGCGGCCAACTCTCCGCACGAGCGCTGGGCCTCGTCGTCGAGTGGGCGGCACTCCACCAGGAAGAATTGTACGCAGCCTGGGAGCGCAGGACGCGGCAGGAGATGCCGGGGAAGATCGAGCCCTTACCGTAAGAGCCTGCCTGATCCCCTCTCCCTTGAGGGGAGAGGGTTAGGGTGAGGGTGAACTGGCGGGTGAGGGGTGTAACATCCCCTACACGGAGGTCCTATGGCCGCACACGAGCTCTACCTGCTCCCCAACGGAGTCCTCAGCCTGCCCCGCTCGCGCGTCATCTACGGCGAGTTGAGCGACGAGCGCATCCTCACGCCCGTCTACAGCGTCCTCATCCGCACCGACGATGGCGATGTCCTCTACGACACCGGCATCGACCCCGACGCTGCGTGGAACCCGAAGGCGCTCGAGGGCATCACGCGCAGCCTCCACTCCTTCACAGAGGAGGACGACGTTCGCAGCCGCCTCCGCGACGCCGGCACGACCGAGGAAGCGGTCGGGACGGTCATCATGTCGCACTTCCACTACGACCACGTCGGCGGCCTGCGCTACTTCAGGAACTCGAAGGTCTACGTGCAGAACAACGAGTACCGGGCGGGGATGCACCCCGACATGGGGATGGACCGCGTCCTCCGCAAGCAGTACTTCGACCACCCGCTCGACTTCGAGACCGTCATGGGCGACACCGAGATCGTGCCCGGCGTCTGGGCGCTGCAGACGTACGGCCACACGCCCGGACACCAGAGCCTGCTCGTGGAGCTGCCGTCCGGCCCGATGATCTTCAGCGGCGACGCCATCCACGTCTGGGAGAACGCCGAGAAGGAGCGCCCCTTCAACGGCTTCTACAACCTCCAGGACGCCTTCGAGTCCATCCGCCGCCTCAAGATGCTCGCCGCCGTCACCAAGGGCACCCTCGTCCCCAGCCACGACCCCACCCTCTGGGAGACATTTAAACCTGCGCCGTACAAGTACACGTAGGCAACTCTGTCATTCCCGCGCAGGCGGGAATCTCGCAGCCTTGCTCCGCTCGTGGTGAGCCTGTGGAACGCGTTCCAGTGGGGGCAGGATTCCTCGTGGCCCTCCGAGGCGGATACGCCTGCGAGTGCGCTCGGGCTGTGTGCGATAATCTTCGCAGCGCAGCAATTCGTTGAAGGAAACGGCAATGATTGCAAGAGTAAGGGCCAGGTTCGCGGAAGGCGTGCTCAAGCCACTCGATCACCTCGACCTGGAAGACGGCGCAGAGGTTATCGTTTCCATTGAGGATGGCGGCATTCAGACCGTCGCAACGGAGGGCTCCGAAGAAGCAACCGGCACGCCTTCCTCAGGCTATCTCCTGAAGAGTCAGCGCGAAGCTGCAAAGCGGCTGATCGCCATGGGCGGAAGCGCTCCCGACATCGAAGATATCCCGCGACGGCGGAGCAATCGTCTTACGGAACCCGGGCGCGCTGAAGACGAGGGTGGACGGTGATCTTGGCCGATACCTCCGTGTGGATTGCCCACATGCGCCGCCGGGAACCCGAGCTGGTTGAGCAACTGGCAACAGGGAATGTTGCGATGCATCCGATGGTGTTGGGCGAGTTGGCATGCGGCAACATCGGCAACCGGCAGTTCATGGGCAGGGGAATAGGATTCGTAGACGCGCATCTTCTCTGCGCCGCGCTTGGTCAAGGAATCCAACTATGGACAAGGGACCTTCGACTCAGAGAAATGAGCGTTGAATGCGGTGTCGCATTCATGGAGATGGCCTGAGGGTAGCCCGTGGGTCATAACCCTCTAACCCCTCGCCGGGTCCCCGTAGCGCAACCTTTCGACTTGGCCGACATTCTGGATGGGACACAGGACTTCCGGTGGTTCCTCAGGCAGGACGGCTGGTATTCCGGGGTGCTGGCCGGAACCCTGCTCCACGTCCGGCAGGTCCACGGCGGCTTGGAGTACCGGGCTGGGAACGATCTGACCAACCTGCTGCGGCGCTACTTCCGGCTGGACGACGACCTCGATTCGGCCCGCGCTGAACTTGCCTCTGTCGATTTGCATGTCGGCAAACTGGCCAAAGAGGCCCCCTCTCTGCGCGTCCTGCGCCAACCCGACCCCTGGGAGTGCATGGTCGCCTACATCTGCTCGGCGAACAACAACGTCGCCCGTATCCGTGAGATCGTCGAGGGGATAGCGGTCCATCTGGGGCAGCCGGTGAATCTGGGCAGCGAAGTGCGCCATACGTTCCCGTCGCCCGCCGCAGTTCTGGAGGCGGGGGAGAAGGAACTGGCGAAGATGCAGTTGGGCCTGAACCGGCACGTGAAGATCGCTGCCGCTGCGAAGAGGATATGCGACGGCGAGTTGGACCTGCAGCAACTGGCTCAGCCCCGGACGCCCTATGTCCAGGCAAGGCGGGAGTTGATGGAATGCCGTGGGGTGGGGCCGAAGATCGCCGACTGCGTCGCCCTGTTCGCCCTGGACAAGCCGGAGGCCTTCCCTGTCGACGTCTGGATAAGGCGGGCCCTTGGGGCGTATTTCCCGGACCGGGAAGTGCCCACCAACCCTCGGTTGGTCAGATGGGCGCAGGACCACTTCGGCCGCAATGCCGGCCTGGCCAGCCAGCTGTTATTCCGCAGTCACCGCATAGGGTAGACGTCTCTCGTTGTCTCCGGGAGGGTCCTGCCCATCCTGTCCATCGATGTTCGTTCCTGTCCGGGGCAGCGGGCTATAATCGTCAGGTACCCACTCGGAGGAGTCCTCATGGCAACCAACCCGCTCAAGAAGCACTCAGCAGAGATGACCGACGGCCCGTCCCGCGCTCCGGCGCGCGCCATGCTCAAGGCCATCGGCTTCACCGACGACGACCTCGCCAAGCCCCTCATCGGCGTCGCCACCACCTGGATCGAGACGATGCCCTGCAACTACAACCAGCGCGAGCTCGCGCAGTACGTCAAGGAGGGCATCCGTGAGGCCGGCGGCACGCCCATGGAGTTCAACACTATCTCCGTCTCCGACGGCGTCGCGATGGGCACCGAGGGCATGCGCGGCTCGCTCGTCAGCCGCGAGGTCATCGCCGACTCCATCGAGACGGTCGCGCGCGGGCACTCGTTCGACGGCCTCGTCGTGCTCGTCGGCTGCGACAAGACGCTCCCGGCAGGCGGGATGGCGCTCGCGCGCCTCAACCTGCCCGGCCTCGCCTTCTACAACGGCTCCATCCTGCCCGGCAAGCTGGACGGGAAGGACATCACCATCCTGGACGTGTTCGAGGCCGTCGGCGCCCATGGGGCGGGACGCATCGACGACGCGCGGCTGAAGGCGGTCGAGGACCACGCCTGCCCCGGCGCGGGCGCGTGCGGCGGCCAGTTCACCGCCAACACGATGGCGATGGCGCTGGAGTTCCTCGGCATCAGCCCCGCGGGCGCGAATGCCGTCCCCGCCGTCTTCGATGCGAAGGCCGAGGCCGCGAGGAACGCGGGCAGGCTCGCGATGGACCTCCTCCGCAGCGGCACGACCCCCCGCGACATCATGACGCGCGAGGCGTTCGAGAACGCCATCGCAGGCGTCGCCGCGACCGCGGGCTCGACGAACGCGGTGCTCCACCTGCTCGCGATAGCGCGCGAGGCGGGCGTCGAACTCTCCATCGACGATTTCGACGAGATCGCGTGGCGCACACCCATCGTCGCGAGTATGAAACCCGGCGGCGCGTACAACGCGGTGGACCTGTACGCGGCGGGCGGCTACGGCCTCGTCTCGAAGGAGCTCGTCGGTGCGGAGCTGGCGCACGCGGGCGCGGCCAACGTCAGCGGCCAGAGCTTCGGCCAGATCGGCGCCGCGGCGGTCGCCGAGCCCGGACAGCAGGTCGTCGTCTCGGCCAGCGACCCCATCAACCCGAACGGCGGCATCGCCATCCTGCGCGGCAACCTCGCGCCGGAGGGCTGCGTCGTCAAGCTTGCGGGACACGGCCGCAGGCTGCACCGCGGCCCCGCCCGCGTCTTCGACCGCGAGGAGGACTGCTTCGCCGCCGTCCGTGCCGGTAAGGTGCAGGACAACGACGTGGTCGTCATCCGCTACGAGGGGCCGGTCGGCGGGCCGGGCATGCGCGAGATGCTGGCCGTCACCGCGGCGATCCAGGGCGCGGGGCTCGGCGACACCGTCGCGCTCATCACGGACGGACGCTTCTCCGGCGCGACGCACGGCTTCATGGTCGGCCACATCACGCCCGAGGCCGCGAACGGCGGCCCGCTCGCCTTCCTGAAGGACGGCGACACGATCGTGCTGGACGTCGAGCGCCGCGTGCTGGAGACCGAGGTGCCGGAAGACGAGATGGCGCGCCGCCGCGAGGGCTGGAGCGCCCCGCCGCCGCGCTACACCACCGGCGTCTTCGCCAAGTACGCGCGCAGCGTCGCCTCCGCCAGCGAAGGCGCCATCACCAGCCCCGGCCTTCAGGGCAGCGTCTGGTAGGAATGGGGCGGAAGACCGCCATCCTCGCCTTGCTGGCGACGCTCGCGCTCGCCACCGCCGCCTGCGGCGGTGACGATGACTCCGGCGTCGTCGTCATCAGTCCCGACGAGCCCATCGAGGTCCGCACGCTGCTCTCGGGGACCGGCGCATCGCGCGCCGCCGTCGAGATGGCCGTTGCCGACTTCGGGCTCATCCACGGCCACGAGGTGGAGCTCGGCCCGCCCGTGGACGCCATGTGCTCACGAGAGGGAGGACAAGAGGGCGCGGAGAGCATCGCCGCCGAGCCGCAGGTGCTCGGCATCGTCGGCACGTCGTGCTCGGGGGCGGCGGTGGCGGCCTCTCCCGTGAACAGCGCTGCTGGGCTCGTGATGGTCTCGCCTTCCAACACGTCGCCCCGGCTCACTTCCGATCTCCGCGGCAACGCCGGCCCGGACTACCACCCCGGCTACTTCCGCGTCGCCAACAACGACCTGTACCAGGCGCAGGCAGTCGCAGGGTTCGCCTATGACGAGCTCGGCCTGCGCCGCATCGCCGCTGTGCACGACGGCGACCCGTACACGGATGCCCTCGTGAGCGCCTTCGAGCCCGCCTTCACCGGGCGCGGCGGCGACGTTCCGGTCGTGAGCGCTGTCCAGAAAGAGCAGACCGACATGACCGACGTTGTCGCTGAGTTTGCCGCCGCCGGGCCGGACGGCGTCTTCTTCCCGCTCTTTTCCGCGGAGGCCGGGCACTTCATCCGTCAGGCGCGGGAGTCCAACCGCCTGGAGGGCGTGACGTTCATATCTGGAGACGGCGCGTTCACGTCGGATTTCCTCGCGCTGCCGGAGACGGAGGGGCTCTACTTCGCGGGGTTCCCATCCCTCGTCCGGGGCAACCGCAACGCCGCGACCGGCAAGACCACCGCCGAGGCGCTCGCGGCGTTCGAGGCTGCGCACGGCGACCTGGCGCACATGTCGGCCTACTGGGCTCATGCCTACGACGCCGCGACGCTGCTGCTCGCCGCCATCGAGCGCGCCGCCGTCCCCGACGACGGCAACTTCTTCACCCGCCTGATCGGCCTCGACGACGAGGGGACGCTGCGCGTCGACCGCGACGCGCTCCGGGGGGCCGTATTTCAGGTCTCATGGAACGAGGGCCAGGGCTTCGTCGGTCTCACCGGTACGCTCTCCTGCGACGACTTCGGCGACTGCGGCCCCGGCGTCCAGGTCGTCTACCACCACACCGACGCAGCCGTCACCGACCCCGGCGACCTCCCCGTCGTCTACCGGTTCGAGCCGTGAGCCCAACACTTGTCATTCCGAGCGGAGCGCAGCGGAGCCGAGGAATCTCTCGGGCATTTCCCCCTCTCCTGAGGGAGAGGGTTGGGGTGAGGGCCCTGCGGTGGTGTGGCGTGGGGTGTCTGGCCCCCTCTCCCTTGAGGGGAGAGGGTTGGGGTGAGGGTGAACCGGGGAGGAGGGGAGGCTAGGCCATGGCAGCCCAGGCAGTCCTCATCGCCGTCCTCATCGTCGTCGCGGCTGCGGCTGCCGTCCCGTTCGTCTGGCTGGAGCGCACCCGCACCCGCCGCAGGCGGGACGCCAACGTGCTCGTCCTCGGCGGCGCGGTGCTCGGCGGCGGGCAGGGCGCCATCGCCTTCGGCATTTTCGCCGCCGCCACCGCTGACCTCACGACGCCGTGGCTGGTCCTGCTGCCGCTGTTCAGCGTCGCGGCGGCGCTGCTGGCGCTCTGGGCCGCGTTCCGGCGTGAAGGCATGGAGCGGCGCGCGCTGCTCCTGGTGGCGGCTCTGCTGTCGCTCGGCGGAGCATCCGCCGGGGCGCTGTTCGTGCTGTCGGGCGTCGCGTCGTTCGTAGCGGCGCTCTGCTACCTCGCGGGGCTCTCCGACAACCCCCGCGACCTCCTGCGCAGGCTCGACCCGCGCGAGTAGTGCCGTTACAGTAGGTGCGGCAGGGCCTGAAGCGAGGCGGTGCGTGTCGAGCAACGAGCAGAGATATGGCGGCTTGTCCGGTGAGGCCGTGGCCAGAGCGACCGGCAGGGACTGGGACGCGTGGCTGGAACTCCTCGACGGCCTGGGCGCGCGGGAGATGGAACACAAGGAGATCGTGGCCCTCATCGCCGGGCCGGGCGAGCTGTCCAGTGGCTGGTGGCAGCAGTCGCTCGCGGTGGGATACGAGCAGGCGCGGGGCCTGCGGGTCGTGGGACAGACGTCCGCCGGCGGCTTCCAGATCGGCGTCCAGATGACCTTGCCGGTATCGGCAGGAGAGGCATGGGACCTGCTGACGGAAGGCCCCGGCCTGGGCGTCTGGCTGGGGGCGGCCGACGGGATTGAGTTCCGCAAGGGTGAGCGTTACCGCACGTTGAAAGGCGCCTCGGGGGAGGTCCGCTCTGTGATTCCCGGGGACCGTGTCAGGCTGACCTGGAGCAGCCCGGCCCTGGCGTATCCGTCCACCCTGCAGGTCACCGTCGTGCCGTCTGGAGGGAAGGCCTCCGTCAGGTTCCATCAGGAACGATTGTCCAGCCTCGAGGAGCGGGAACGGATGCGGGAGCACTGGCGGGACGTGCTGAAGGAGTTGTCGCAGTTGGTGACCGACGGGTGCCGCGCATGAACTTCGAAGACCTGTTCCCCGAGGGTTTGTACGTGGTCCACGCGCTCGACCTGCTGGGGCCTGTGGCGGTCTACGTCCTCGGCATGAGCGTCTACGCCATCTTCATCTTCAGGTTCTACCGCTTCCTCGCCGCCAGGGACATGTTCGCGCTGGACCTCTCCCGGTACGAGAAGTCGCGCCGCCGGTTCGTGCGGCGCGTCGTCGGCGTGGTCATGTACGTGGCGAAGTACCTCATCCTCTTCCCGCTGTTCGCGTTCTTCTGGTTCGCCGTGCTTACGCTCATCCTGGCGTTCCTGGCGAAAGAGCGCTCGTTCGCGGATACCCTGCTGATCGCGCTGGCGACCGTGAGCGCGATCAGGGTGACGGCGTACTACGACGAAGACCTCTCGCGCGACCTCGCGAAGATACTGCCGTTCGCGGTGCTCGCCATCTTCCTGATCGACGCATCCTTCTTCGAGATACGTGAGTCGCTGTCGCTCCTGGAGCGGGCCAACGACCACCGCGAGACCATCCTTTACTACCTGCTCTTCCTCGTGCTGCTGGAGTTCGCGCTGCGGATCGTGCGGGCGGTGCTCAGGCGCGTCTTCCGTCGCAGACGGCGTCCCGCCCCGCCTGCCGCCGGGCCTGTGCAGGCCGAGGAGCCATCGACCGCGGGAGCCGATGCCGCGGACGGCGCCGGAGGCCCGGCAGCCGGCACTCCCACCGGGGAACGCCCGCCTGCGTGAGGCGCACGCTCACCCGCCGCTGGCCTATACTTCCGGCAGGTAGGAAGCCATGAGTGGCATACGAGTACTGCGCCTCAAGTTCCAGTACCCCAGGACCGAGGCTCCGGCGGTCGACATCGCGGACCTCGAGGTCGGTGCGGGCGAGTTCGTCGCGATCATGGGCGAGTCGGGGTCGGGCAAGACCACGCTGCTGCGCCTCATCGCCGGCCTCGAGCGGCCTGAGCAGGGCGACATCTACATCGGCGGGGAGTACATGAACGACATCCCGGTTGGGCGCAGGCCGGTGCAGCTCATCTTCCAGAGCCTCGCCCTCTGGCCGCACCTGCGGGTCATGGAAGAGCGCGGCTACTCCAACCTCAGCCTGCCGCTGAAGGCCCGCCGCTGGGGCGATGAGCAGATCCGCTCCCGAGTGAACAACGTGGCGCGCCGTGTCGGGCTCAGGGAGTACCTCTTCCCGCGCAAGCCCGACGAGCTGTCGGGTGGCGAGCGCCAGCGCGTTGCCCTCGCCCGGGCGATGGTCACGGAGGCCACGTCGTTCCTGATGGACGAGCCCCTGAGCAACCTCGACCCCATCAGCAGGCCGAAGATGCGCACGGAGATCCGGCGCGTCCATGACGAGTTCGGCGCAACGACGCTGTACGTGACGCATAACGTCACCGACGCACGCGCCATGGCGGACCGCATCGCCATCATCCGGGACGGCAGCATCCTCCGCACCGGGACGTACCAGGAGCTTATCCAGGACCCCGGCGACGAGTACACCCGCCTCCTGCTGTCGTCGTCCTAGGCGGCCGTCCGCTACTGCCCACGGGCGCTGAGAAGCAGCATCTCCAGGATCTCGTGGGCGGAGATGGAGCCCTTGAATCCGCCGGTCTTGGCGTCGACGACGGGGAGGGCGGACAGGGAGTTCTCGGTCATGTGCTGCAGCGCGTCCTCCACGTAGTCGTCGGTGGAAGCGGTCGGCGTCTGCTGCCGCAGCATCTGGCTGAGCGGCGTGTGTTCCCACTCGGCTCGGGGCAGGTAACGCAGCATGCTCACGGACACGATGCCGGCCAGCGCCCCGTGGTCCACGACCACGTAGTCGTGCTGGTCCTGCAACAGCCAGTCTTCCGAAAAGGTCTTGACCGTCTGCGAGGCCTCCGGGTGGAGGCGGTAGGGGTCCAGCAGGTCGCGCACCCTGACCTCGTCCAGCACGAAGCGCTCGAAGGACGGCGGGATCCTGTCGAGCGAGAGCTCGCGTGTCGGGCGGGCCATCCGCCGCAGCGCGTAACCGATGCCCATGGGCGTGAGCATGATGTAGGCGAGCATCACCAGCACCAGCAGGGAGAAGATGTCCTTGCCGATGGCGCCGCTCTGCAGCATCACCAGGAGGAGCGCGATCTCCGCGACGCCCTTCGCCGTGAGACCCACCGCCGTGGCGAAGGGCGCGTCGACCCGTGTGACGTACGAACTGAGGAATGAGGCGCCGATCTTGCCTGCCAAGGGGACGAGGGCCAGCGCCAGGATCGTCTCGATGGGCAGTTTGGTGAACTCCAGGCTGAGATACAGGCCCGCGGAAGCGAAGAACAGCGGCACGAAGAAGCCTTCGGCAGCCCCGCGCATGCCGGGCATGATGTCGCGCCGCATCTGGTACGGCAGGAAGGAGAGGGCGGCGCCGAAGAGGAGCGCGCCCAGGGAGCCGTGCAGCCCCACCTGTTCGGCGGCGACGACGACGAGGAAGAGGCTCCCGAGAAGGATGCCGAGGGCGAACTGCGGCACGCGCAGGATGTGGTGCAGCAGACCGAGGGCCCGCGGCAACAGCTTGCTGGCCACGAACCACGTGACGACGCCGAAGCCGACGATCTGTCCGATGACGATGCCCACGCCCGCCGCGTCGAGGGCGCCGTGCTCGTCCGCCGAGAAGTGCCCGCTGATGGCGAAGCCCACGATGAAGAGGGCGATCAGCTCGACGATGATGACCGCGGTGAATATCTGCACGCCCACTGGCTCGCGCAGCCGGCCCTCGTCGATAAGCGCCTTCGCGACGACGCCCAGGCTGGAGAGGGAGAGCACGCCCGCGAGCCCCAGGGCTTCGGTGAAGCTGAGGCCCAGCCCGAGGTCGAAGACGTAATCGGTCGTGACCGCGAGGGAGACGAGCATGGAGAGGGTGACGGCAAGCACGGCGGTGAAGAAGATGCGGCCCCGGATGGCGGCGAGGAAGCCGGCGATGTCCAGCTCCTCCAGTCCGATGAGGAAGAAGAACATGAAGATGCCGATGCTGAGGATGAGGTCGATCTCCCTGCCGGTGTGGACGAGGCCGGTAATGGGGCCGAGGACCACGCCGGCGACGGCGTAGGCGAAGATGGCGTTCAGGCCGAGGCGCTTGAAGACGCCTTCCAGCAGCTTGGCCGTGACGATGAGGACGCCAACGGCAAAGAGGGCTTCGTGGATCTCCACGCTGTCTCCTCCGTCGTCCCTTGCGGTCAACGAGGCCGGTCGAGTGTGGGGTGCGCCGTCGAGACCGGTCCTCTACCGCTCGGGAGGTTCGCTGACACTAGCACCGGCAGGCTGGGCGGGCAAGGTGGACGGCGACCTGTTGAGGAAGTACCTTCACCGTCCAGCCGGTCCTTGGGAAGTGAGGCATGAACGCCAACGGCCGGTGGCGTTCGCTCGGCACGCAGGGCGGACACATCGAGATAGTCGAGTACAGCCCCGAATGGCCTCGGCTCTTCGAGCGCGAGTCGGCGGCCATCCTGGACGCCTGCCGCCCGTGGGTCGTCGAGGTGCACCACGTCGGCAGCACCGCCGTGCCGGGGCTGGCCGCGAAGCCCATCCTGGACGTCATGCCGGTTGCCGCAGGGCCGGAGGAGGGACTCGAAACCGTCTCCCGCATGACGGCGCTCGGCTACCGCTGCCTCGGCGAGTACGGCATCCCCGGACGCCTCTACTTCGAGAAGACTGTTGACGGGCGAGAAGTAGCGCACGCCCACATGTTCCCTTCGGGGCATCCCGCCATCCGGACGCACCTCGCGTTCCGCGACCACCTCCGGGCGCACCCCGGCGCCGCACGCGACTACGAGCGCCTGAAGCGGGACCTCGCCGCGAAGCACAGTGACGACCGCGAGGCCTACACCGACGCCAAGGCCGCCTTCATCGAGGGCATCATCGCTGCCGCGCTGTCGCCGCCCTGGTCGGCGCGCTCGCTATAATTGCGCTCACGGACAACATCCGCGCCCTTGCGCAACGAACCCTGAGAATGATGACGCCGTGTAGCAACGGTCTTCTCTTGTTCAGATGGGCCACGCGACTACGAAGTAACTGGAGAACCAACGTTGCCTGACGATGGACAAGAACCTAAGCGCCACCGTTCATCCGACAAGACGGTGGCCCATAGCCTGCGTTCCTTCGAAAGAGGCGTACACAGACAGCGCATCCAGACGGCCCGCGCTGGACAACGGCGTAACCTAGGGTCACGGCCTCCTCGCAGAAGGAAATGGGATGGGGTATCCGCCGCAGAGTGGGATGACCTCGATTTCGACTCGCGCGAGCAGGTCATGCCGATTGACGAGCGTGACCGACGGTTAGCCATAGAAAGCGCTGCTTTCCGGGGGATTAGCATACCCGTTTCTCAGACCTCAACGCCCGGGGCTGTGCCGTGGACAGTGGTCTCAGTGGCGAGTGGACTCTGCGTTGCGGAACGCGAAGGAGAATGGATCCGGTGCCGCATCAGAAGCAGGCTAACGGCGCAGGAATCGGCATATACGAACGTTGTCGCTGTGGGTGATCGAGTAGTTGTAGCCGACGATAGTGCCGGCGGAGGGATCATCGAAGAGGTGCTTCCGCGGCATACTACTTTGCTCCGGCCTGAAGCACATGACGGCAACCGCAGCCGTCGCATGCAGGTAATCGTCGCGAATGCAGAACAGGTGCTGATCGTCTCCTCGTGGCGCGAACCTTTCTTCTGGCCTGAATTCGTTGACAGATGCATCATTGCGGCTCAACGGAACGGTCTGCTGCCTATCGTCTGCGTCACCAAGGTTGACCTCGCAGAAGACTTGGCCGCTTTGGAGCATGCCGTTGCGCCATACCTAGCCTTGGGGATTCACGTTGTCATGACGAGTGTGCCCACAGGCCAAGGGATCGACGAACTTCGCGACCTGCTTCGCGACAAGATGACGGCGTTGACTGGCATGTCAGGGGTCGGGAAGTCGTCACTCATTTCTAAGGCGCAGCCGGGCCTCAACCTGCCTACATCAGAAGTCAGTACCTCCAACAAGCGCCTCGGAGAAGGACGACATACAACTACCATGGCCGAGATGCACAAGCTGGACATGGGCGGTCATGTAGTCGACACGCCCGGTGTACGTGAGTTCGGTCTCAGTGGCCTTCATCGGCGTGAACTCGCCGGTTTGTTCCCTGAGGTTCAGAAGTTGGCATCCCAGTGTTACTTTGCCAACTGTGCCCATATCAGCGAACCCCGGTGTGCGGTGGCCGTTGGCGTGACGACGGGCCTAGTACCGCAGAGTCGGTACCACAGCTATCGTATGATTCTTGGCACATTGCCCGCGTGAACCTTCGGGACACGGACTCAGTGAAGCCGCGCCACCCCTACGTGAACCGGACGCTCACCCCGCCAAGCGTCGCGAACTCCGCGCGGACCGTGTCGCCCGCGCGGACGTCCATCGCCGTCGTGATGGTGCCCGTCATGACGAACTCGCCCGCGCGCAGCCCCTGGCCGAACTCCGCCAGCTTGTTCGCGCACCACGCCACCGACCGCGCCGGGTTCCCCAGCACCGCCGACGCCCGCCCCCGCTCGAACTCCTCGCCGTTGCGGTAGAGGACGACCTCCTCCGTCGAGAGGTTGAACGCGCCGGGCGGCAGCCGCGTGCTCCCGACCACGACCCGGGCCGCCACGCCGTTGTCCGCGATGATGTCCTGCTCCTTGATGCGCCACCCCTCGATGCGGCAGTCCACGATCTCCAGCGCCGGGAACACGTACTCCGTCGCCTCGATCACGTCCTCCAGCGTCACGCCCGGCCCACTCAGCGGGGACTTCAACCGGAACGCCAGCTCCGGCTCCGCCTTCGGGTGGATCAGCTCCGACGACTTGATGCGCCCGTTGTCCCGCACCGTCGTGTCGTCGAATATCGTGCCGTAGATGGGCGTGTCGATGCCGAACACGGCCTGCATCGCCTCGTTCGTGAGGCCGACCTTCCGCCCGACGATGCGGTGCCCGTGCTCCAGCTCGTGCACGACGATGTCCGCGGCGACGGCGTACGCGTCCTCGGACGTGATCTCCGGCGCCTGCTCCGTGAGCGGCGGGATGGGCGTCGCGTTGTGCTCGGCCTCGCTCAGCGCGTGGGCGAGTGCGTGGAGTTGGTCGTGCGGTACCGGCATCGGGGACCTCCGTCAGGTACTGTCTGCGCTCAACATGATAGGGGAAGCTATCCCCGACGCTTGGATATCACCTCTTCGACCCGTTCCCACACTCCCAACAGGATCACCGCGGCGATAGCGGCAACGACAAGGATGAAAGGCCCCCACGAGAACGCGCCGATGGCGCAACTGGCATGGTCGGCCTCTTCTGCGCGCCGTATCACATCAGGCGCGCAGGAGCGCGAGTAGTTGTAGAGGGCGAACGCCAGCAGGATGGCCGTCGACACTCCGAACAGCATGAGGACCCGCCCGCCCCGCTTCCCCTTGAACATGCACCAGAGGGGCAGCCCCACGACGGGAGAGCCCACGAGCGTCATCATGATGATGACCCCCTGCAGCCCGGAGCCGCCTTCAGGCATCGCGCCCTCCGTTCCTGTCCGTTCGTCCGTATCGCTCGTCCATGGGTCCGTGACGCCGGGCGTACGCTGCCCCGAGCACCGAACTGCGCTGCGCTGCCGTTGGCGGGACCTGCGCCAGAGATTACCAGCGGCGGTAAGATGTCCGCCATGACCGGGAACGAGCCTCGCGTCGCGGCGGTGCTGCTCGCTGCGGGCGAGTCAACGCGGATGCACGAGATGAAGGCGCTGCTGCCCTGGCTCGGCGGCAGGTCGCTGCTGGCGCACCAGGCGCACGCGCTTGGGGCGGCGGACTACGAGCCCATCGTCGTCGTGCTCGGACACCTCGCCGAGCGGCTGCGGCAGGTGCTCACCGGCCCCGAGCCGCTGCAGATCGTCGAGAACCCGCGCTACCGTGAGGGGCGTACCACCTCCATCACCGCCGGCCTGGCCGTTGTGCCGGACGACGTATCGGGCGTGCTCATCGTCTCGGTCGACCAGCCGCGCTCCGGCGCGCTGCTGTCGCGGCTGCGCGAGGCGTGGCTCGCGTCGCGGCCCACCATCGCCGTGCCGTCGCTCGACGGCAACGCCGGGCATCCGCCGCTGTTCGACACCGCGCTGCTGCCGGAGCTGCGCGCCATCACGGAGGAAGGGCAGGGGCTGCGGGAGGTCGTCTCGCGCCATCGCGCCGAGCGTATGCTCGTGCCGGTCGACGATCCGCTCACGCTCACGAACCTCAACACGCGCGAGCAGTACGAGGCCGCGCTGCGCCTCGCGCAGGCGTAGCGCTCAGCGCTGCGCAGCCGCGATCACCAGCATCGCCGACCCTGCGAACGACACCAGCACGCTCAGCACGACCCCCAGCGTGATGAGCTCGAGCCGCCGGTTGACCAGGTACGAGAGGATGAGCGTGAAGACGCCCACGGTGCGCATGAGCGGGTCGACGATGGTCACGTCGGCGAGGGCGAGCGCGAAGAAGCGCAGCAGTTGCGCCATGAAGACGCTCAGCCCCGCGCTGCCGAACAGCCGCATGTAGCGGAAGTTGATCGCGCCGATGAGGTGCCGCTGCGCGGGCAGCGCCAGCGACACGAGAAGCACCACGGACGCGCCGACGTACGCGACGAACGTGCCGATGGCTGCCACGCCCGTCGCATCCTCCAGCGCGGCGCGGATGAGGATGGGGCTCGTGCCGTACCCGACCGAAGCCAGCAGGGAGAAGACGACCCCCTCCACCATGCGTATCTCGACGGTCGGTCTGACCCCCTCTCCTGGGGAAGAGGGCTGGGGTGAGGGCCCTGCATGGGTGGCCGGTGAGGGCCGCTTCCGCCGGTCGATCATCAGCAGGGGACTGCCGAGGATGAGCGCCATGGCCGCGTACATGAGGACCGTCGGCCGCTCCCCGAGCAGTACGATCGCCATGATGATGCTGTACGGCACGGCGAACGCCTGGACGGTGACGGCGCGCGACGCGCCGAAGGCCGCGATGCTCCGGTAATTGCAGTAGCGCCCGATGCAGAAGTGGACGATGCCCGCAGCGGCGAGCAGCAGATAGCCGTTCAGCGGGACCTGGTCGAAGTTGAGTATCTGTCCGGTGACGACGACTGCCGCGAAACCGAACGGCACGCCGAGCAGCACGGTGATGAACGCACCCTGCGCCGCCGTGGCGCCCGCGTCGGCGAGACCCCGCCGGATGAGGATGGAGTTGACGCTGAACGAGAACGAGGAAGCGAGCGCGAGGAGCGCGCCGAATATCACGCTGCCACCTCCCCGCTCACCGCCCTCATCGCACCGCCGCCTCGTAGACCAGCAGCGCTGAGCCCCCGAAGGAGACCAGCACGCCGATCACCACGCGCAGCGTGATCGTCTCCAGCGAGCGGTTGAATATCCACGTGAGGATGACCGTGAAGACATTCGCCATGCGCTGCAACGGCGTCACGATGCTGACGTCGGCTACCGACAGTGCGAAGAAGCGCAGCAGCTGCGCGAGAAAGACCGCGAAGCCCGCGCCGCCGAACAGCCGCATGACGCGCAGGTTGATGGCGCGGATGAGCTGCCGCCGTCCGGGCAGCGCCAGCGTCGCGAGCAACACCGCCGACGCGCCGCAGTACGCGACGAACGTGCCGATCGCCGCCGTCCGCGTCGCGTCCATCAGCGCGGCGCGGATGAGGATGGGGCTCGTCCCGTACGCCAGCGCCGCGAGGATGGCGAACGTGTACCCTTCGAGGAAGCGCAGTTCGAGCGGGTTCCGCGCCGCGGGCGAGCCTTCCCTCCCTCCGCTCGACGCTGCCGGAGCGGGAGTGCGTGACCTGCGCTCGATGATGACCGCCGGGCCGAGCAGCACGAGCGCGATGGCGAACAGCATCGTCAGCGTCACCACCTCGTCCAGCAGGATGACGGCCATCACGATGCTGTACGGGGTCACGATGCCCTGGATGGGGCCGGAGCGGGCCGCCCCGATTGCCTCGACCGACCGGTAGTTGCAGTACCTGCCGACGCCGAAGTGGACGACGCCCGCCGCCAGCAGCAGCAGGTAGCCCATCGGGGACACTTCGCCGAACCGCAGTATCTGTCCGGTGATGACCACTGCCGCGAAGCCGAACGGCACGCCCAGCAGCACGGTGATGAACGCGCCCTGCGACGCCGTCGCCCCCGCGCCCGCGATCCCTCTGCGGACGAGGATGGCGTTGACGCTGAACGACAGCGACGAGGAGAGAGAGAGCAGCGCACCGAGTATCACGTCACGAGCCTATCACTCAGCGGCCTGCCGCCGCGGTCACCAGCAGCGCCGACCCGGCGAACGACACCAGGACGCCGAGCACGACGCCCACCGTGATGTGCTCCAGCCGCCGGTTGACCAGGTACGAGAGGATGAGCGTGAACACGCCGATCATGCGCATGAGCGGGTTCACGATGCTCACGTCCGCGATCGACAGCGCGAAGAAGCGCAGCAGTTGCGCAAAGAAGACGGCGAAGCCCGCGCCGCCGAACAGCCGCATGTAGCGGAGGTTGATGGTGCCCACGAGGTGCCGTTGCGTGGGCAGCGCCAGCGTGGCCATGAGCATCGCCGATGCGCCGACGTAGGCGACGAACGTGCCGATGGCGGCTACGCCGGTCGCGTCCTCCACGGCGGCGCGTATCAGGATGGGGCTGGTGCCGTACGCCCCAGCCGCGAGCAGCGAGAAGGTGTAGCCCTCTACCGTGCGCACCTCCACGGCAGGCGTGGCGCTTGCGCCGCCGGCGGGAGCAGGACGCTTCCGCCGGTCGATCATCAGCGCGGGGCTGCCGAGGATGAGCGCGATGCCTGCGTACATCAGGATGGTGGGACGCTCGTCGAGGAGGAGCATCGCCATGACGATGCTGTACGGCACGGCGATGGCCTGGATGGTGGCCGCGCGCGGAGCGCCGATGGCGGCGATGCCGCGGTAGTTGCAGTAGCGCCCGATGCCGAAGTGGACGATGCCTGCCGCGGCGAGCAGGAGGTACGCCTCCGGCGCAAGTTGGCCGAAGTTGAACAGCTGGCCGGTCACCAGCACGGACACGAGGCCGAACGGCACGCCCAGGAGCACCGTGATGAACGCGCCCTGCGCCGCAGTCGCTCCGGCGTCGGCGAAGCCCCGCCGCACGAGGATGAAGTTGACGCTGAACGAGAACGCGGAGACGAGCGCGAGCAGCGCGCCGAATATCACGCCACGACTCCCTCAGCCATGAGCGCCGCCGCTTCCTCCTCCGCCATCCCGAGGTCGGAGGTCAGCACCTCCATCGTCTGCTCGCCCAGCTGCGGCGGGACACGGTGCGGGCCGCTGGGCGTCCGCGACATCTTGATGGGGTTGCCGGTGAACCGCACCGGCCCCAGCACCGGGTGCTCCATCTCCACGAACATCTCCCGGTGGTTCACCTGCGGGTCCTCGGCCACCTGCGCGATGTCCTGCACCGGCCCCGCCGGAACACCCATCTCGTTCAGTATCTCCACCCACTCGGCGGTCGTCTTCTGCAGCATCGCCTCTTCGATCACCGGGATCAGCTCGTCGTAGTGCTGCGTGCGCGACCAGCCGGTGAGGTAGCGCGGGTCGTCCATCAGCTCCACGTGGTCTATCGCCGCGCAGAAGAGCGGCCACTGGTCGGTCCCGCCGCCCATGATGGCGACCACGACGTAGCCGTCGGCGGTCTGGAACGCCTGGAACGGCGTGGAGCTCGGATGGCGCGTGCCGATGCGCTGCGGCACCTGTCCGAGCGTGAAGTAGCGCATGAACGCGTTCTCCATGATGGAGACCTGGCAGTCCAGCATCCCGATGTCGATGTACTGTCCCTCGCCGGAGCGTTCGCGCTCCAGCAGCGCGCTCTGGATGGCGACGGTGGCGAAGAGCGCCGCGGTGATGTCGCCGATGCTCGCGCCGGGGCGCACGGGCCCGCGTCCGGGCTCGCCCGTGATGCTCAGCATCCCGCCCATGCCCTGCACGATGACGTCGAGCGCCGCACGCTGGGCGTACGGCCCCGTCTGGCCGAAGCCGGAGACCGAGCACATGACGATGCGCGGGTTGCGCGCCCGCACGGCCTCGTAGTCCAGCCCCAGCCGCTGCATCGAGCCGGGGCGGAAGTTCTCGATGAGCACGTCGGCGGTCTCGGCGAGCCGCAGCAGCACCTCGCGCCCCTTCGGGTTGGCGAGGTTGATGGCGATGCTGCGCTTCCCCCGGTTGATGCTCATGAAGTACGTGCTGAACGCCTGCTCGTCCGTCTCCGCCCCCTCCGGCGTGAGGAACGGCCCGTTGCCGCGCGCCGGGTCGCCCGTCTCCGGCTGTTCGACCTTGATGACGTCCGCGCCGAGGTCGGCCATGAGCATCGTCGAGAACGGCCCCGCGAGGATGCGGGTGAGGTCTATGACGCGTATGCCGTCGAGCGGGCCGGGCATGGGGCAACTCCTTCGCGCGCAGGGTCGGGAACCCCGCGATTCTACCCGACGTGGGCAGGAGGCGTGCGCGAGGCCCTTGCATAACCGGTGAGGACGGCCCCGCCTGTGGCTCACTTGCATCGTGTATATTCAAGTAATCCGACCGTAGTATGCGATAGGAACATATGCCGGACGAAGAGGCCTTTGGCAACCCTGATATTCAAGGACCGATGACGTTGCGTCGCTTCCTCGCAAACTACCGCTGGGAGCTATGGCTGTTCTTCGGCATGCCTCTCATTCTGGGTCTCGTGTCTTTCGGCACTGGTTGGATAGTCGAATGTGGCGATTACCCTTGCTATTTCTGGGATGGCTTCTTTGGCTACCACTTGCCAAGTCTGGCGCTTCTGGCTGTGTCTTATCCGTTCGTCCGGCGACAGGGACGCAGGTTCCTCACGCTGCTATGGACGCTCGAGTTGGCTCTGCGTGTCATCAGTATCCCGATTAGTGCAGTTGAATGGCTGCTTGTACCGGAGGAACGGCCGTTTGTGGTGGACCTTGGCATGAACGGTGCGCGGGGAGTCGTCATGCTCTGGTTCGCGAGCCAGGCGTCCCGTACCAGCCTGAGCCATGCGTTCCTTCTGATTGCCTTGTCATACGCGGACTCCTCTATCGGCGTGTCGGGTTCTTACGTGCAGCGTATCGCGCAGGGTCTCGATCCATGGTTCATGCCTTACATCGTGGCCGGATATCTCTTGGTCCAGATTGCGATGAATGGGTTGGCGCTATGGGCAATGGTCCGGTGTGACTCGAGCAAACCGGCGTTTCGGATACGCGCAGCAGCTTTGCTGATAGGTATTGGAGTATTGAACTCGCTCTGGGGTTGGACGATAGCTGCCACACCCGCATTTTCGATTTTTATCGGTATCTACCCGCATGAGCTCGGTCTGTACGATTTCCTAGGGAACCCCGTGTTGTATCCCGAGCGGTGGCTGTTCTTGCGTATTCCCGTAGAGAACTTCGCCAAGTACACGATTCCGGTGCTCGCGCTCATCTACTTCGTGCGCGCCCGCAGGTCTGCGAGCGTCGTGACAGACGACTTGCGAGGACAAGGGTGAGGTCAGGAGACGTGTGTTGGCTACCCTGCATTTGCGCCGCACCGTAATCTCCGCGACGATGCGCGAGTGAACGAAGACCGCGAAACCGAAGGGCAACCGGGGCTCCTCAGCAGGGAAGCGCTGCCGGTGTTCTCGGCGTTCTTCCTGTGGGGCTTCGGCACGGGAGCCCTCTGGATGGCGCGGCCCCTGCTGGCCTTCGACCTCGGCGGCACGTTCTTCCTCGTCGGCCTCGTCTCGGCGTTCAGCGCCGCCCCGAGGATTGTCGGCGGGCCGCTGGCGGGAGCCCTTGCCGACCGGCTGGGGCGGCGGCCGATCGTGGTCGCCGGGTGTGTGCTGCACGGCGGCGCGGCGGCCATGCAGGGGTTCACCGACAGTTACGCGGTATTCCTGGGACTCGAGCTCATCTCCGGCTTCGGCGTCGCCGTCTGGGTGACGGGGTCGGCTGCGCTGCTCGCCGACTTCACCCGCGTGACCAACAGGGGCCGGGGCGTCGCGCTGCGGAACATGTCCATGCGGCTTGGCATCCTCGCCGGACCGGCTGCTGCCGGGGTGATCGCGGCGGCATTCGACATCGGGGCGGTCATGGTCTTTATCGGCGTGACCAAGATCTTCATAATCGTGATCACGTGGCTGCTGATCCGCGAGACGCGGCAGGCCCCGTCCCCCGTGCCTGAGGCCGGGGAGCGTCCGCGTCGCCGCCTCAGGCTGGACGTATCGATCTTCAGGACGCGCAACTTCCTCACGCTGAGCGTGGTCACGCTCGCGATAGGCCTCGTCACGGCCGGCCCCGGCGCGTTCCGCACCTACTTCCCCGTGCAAGCGGAGGAAGTCGGGCTGAGCGTCGTCGAGATAGGCACTGCGATCGGCTTGTCCGGCCTCATCGCGATGCTCGTCTCGATGCCGGTGGGCGCCGTGGTGGACTGGTGGGGGCGCAAACCCGTCCTGCTGCTCGGGCTCGTGACGATGGCGGCGTCGATGTTCCTGCTCTTCGGGATGGAAGGCTTGCTGATTGCGCTGATCGTGGCGGGCGTGTTCGGCGTCGGCGAAGTGGTGGGCATGAACACCCTCCAGACGTATGCGATGGACTTGGCGCCCGAAGAGAAGCGTGGCTACTTCCTCGGGACGTGGCAGGGCACCGTGAACGTCGGCCAGCTGGGCGGGCCGCTGCTGGTGGGCGCCATCGCCGCGCCGCTGGGCATCCCCGCGGCGTTCGGCATCATCGGGGTCGTTCTGCTCTGCGCGGCGGTCTTCCTCGCCGTTTCGAGAACGACGCCCTCGCCTGGTCCCTGACGCCACGCCATTGCCAGCGCCCGCCCGGTGATGCGATGGTACATATTCAGCAGTGGTACAGGAGGAACCGGGTGACGAACATCATAGAGGCGCAGGGCGTGGTGAAAACGTACCGGGCGGGCGAGATAGAGGTGCACGCTCTACAGGGAGTAGACCTCTCCATCGGCAGAGGACAGATGGTCGCGGTGATGGGGCCTTCCGGTTCCGGCAAGACCACGCTGCTCAACACCTTCTCCGGCATAGACGACGTTACGAGCGGAGAGGTCGTCATAGACGGAGCGTCCGTCCACGAGATGTCGGACAGGGAGCGCACACGGTTCCGCGCGATGAGCATGGGGTTCGTGTTCCAGGCCTACAACCTCCTGCCGGTGCTCACCGGTGCGGAGAACGTCGAGCTGCCGCTGCTGCTGTCGGGTCACGGTCAGGCGAAGGCCCGCTCCCGCGCCATGGAAGTGCTGGAGATGGTGGAGCTCGCGGACCAGGCGAACAAGCGCCCGGCGGAGATGTCCGGCGGCCAGCAGCAGCGCGTGACCATAGCGCGAGCGCTCGTGAACGACCCCGCCATCGTCTGGGCGGACGAACCGACCGGCGCGCTGGACAGCGAGACCGGCACGCACATCATGGACCTGCTCTGCCGCCTTAACCAGGAGCGCGAGCAGACCTTCGTGCTCGTCACCCACGACTCCGTGGTCGGCTCCCGCGCGGGACGCATGGTGCGGATGCGGGACGGCCAGATCGAGAGCGACGAGATGGTCTCCGCTGACGGGAAGGGCAACTGACGGTGGAGACGCTCTTCGGTATACCCATCGGCACGCTGACCGCCGTCCTCACGGTCGTGTTCCTCATCGCCGCCGCCGTGACGGCGTTCTTCGTGCTGCGCAACCCCGTCGTGCTGAAGATGGCGGTGCGCAACATCCCGCGGCGGCGATCGCAGACCGTGCTCATCGTCGTCGGCCTCATGCTGGCAACGGTCCTCTTCTCGGCGTCGTTCGCCACCGGCGACACACTCTCGCACTCGGTGCGCGTGCTGGTGGTCAAGCAGCTGGGACATCTCGACGAGACCGTCTTCTCTGAAGAGCGGGATGCGTCCGGCATTCGGGCGTTCATGCCCGAGGAGACGGCCGCTGCCGTCCGTTCGGCGCTCGCCGATGCCCCCGTCGACGGCGTGATGCCGGTGATCAGCCGGTCGGCTCCTGCCATATCGCTCGCGTCGGACCGCAATATACCGGGGCTGCAGGTGCAGGGGCTGGACCCAGCGTATACGGACGGCTTCGGCAGCTACTTCGATGCAGACGGCAGCGAACTCGACCTCGGCGCACTGGGGCGGAACGAGCTGTACCTGGGCGCCGACGCCGCCGAGGACCTGCGCGCGGAACCGGGCGACCAGCTCGCGCTCTTCTTCGAGGAGATACCGGTGACCGTAAGCGTCGCGGGTGTCTTCGACGAGGGCGGGGCCACCAGCTCATCCTCCCCGCTGTCCGTGATGCGCCTGGGCGACATGCAGGCGCTGCTGGGCGAGCAGGGGAATATCAACTTCGTCTTCATCTCCAACGAGGGCGATGCCATCTCGGGCGCGCGGCACACGGACGCAGTGCTGGACGCCTTCGAGGACCTCCGCGACGAGCGCGGGCTCGACTACGACGACGTCAAGCGGGATGGCCTCGAACAGGCCGACCAAACGGGCGACCAGTTCGCGAGCATCTTCCTGCTGTTCGGTACGTTCTCCATCATGGCGGGCATCCTGCTCATCGCGCTCATCTTCGTCATGCTGGCTGCGGAGCGGAAGCGCGAGCTGGGCATCTCGCGGGCAGTGGGCGCACAGCGCGGCGACATCGTCCGGCTCTTCACGTTCGAGGGAGCGGTCTACTCGCTCGCGGCGGCGGCGGTCGGCAGCGTGTTGGGCATCGTGGTCGGTCTCGTCATGGTGCGCGTCATATCCGCCGCGTTGGGGGCGATAGAGGACTTCGACGGCTTCGAGATCGTGTTCGCGTTCCGGTGGCAGAGCCTGCTGCTTGCGTACACGCTGGGGATGGTGGTCACCTACCTCGTCGTGATCGTCTCGGCTGCGCGAGTGAGCGCCTTGAACATCGTGCGCGCCGTGCGCGACATCCCGGAACCGCCCGGCGAAGGCCGTGGTTTGCGGGAGTACTGGGGTGCGGTGGGCAGCGCCTACCTGGACGGCTTGCGGGCGATACCGCGCCTGCGTCCGCTCCGCCTGCTCCGGCGGCTGTTGCTCAGTGGACCGTGCGCCATAGTGAAACTGGCGTGGGCGCTGTTCATCGCCGGCTATCTCATGGTCGTGGCCGGCGTCCTCTTGATCCTCAACGGCATCTCGACGGAGCAGCTTGGCACTTTCTCGATCGGGTTATCGCTCGTCGTGGTCGGTGTGCCGCTCTCGCTCAAGCACGCCGTGCGGTTGCCGGAGCGCATCGCCTACACGGTGGCGGGCGTGGTGCTCGTTCTCCTCTGGCTCGTTCCCATCGATTGGGAGGACTTCGGGTTGCCGCAGTTCAACGAGGGGATAGAGCTGTTCATCCTCTCCGGCGTAACGCTCGTGGTCGGAGCGGTATGGGTTGTCATGTACAACTCCGGGTACCTGGTCAGCGCGATATCCGTCCTTGGAGGAAGGGGACGCACGCTCGCGCCCATCATCAGGACCGCGCTGGCATACCCCATGGCGAGCCGCTTCCGAACGGGGATGACCCTCGCCATGTTCTCGCTCGTCATCTTCACCCTGTCGATCATCGGCTTCATCGACGCTTCGTTCAACAGCGCGTTCGGCGACACCCGGAGGTTCTCGGGCGGGTTCGACGTCACCGCCGGCGCCAGCTTCACCAATCCTGTCGGCGACCTCGGTGCGCGCATCGACGAGTCCACGGCGCTGGACGCCGCCGATTTCGCGGCCATCGGGGCGACGGGCGGGCTCCCCGTGCGCATCCGGCAGGAGGACACAGAACAGGAGTTGGAGGACTGGTTCGTCACGAGCATAGACGCGCCATACGCTGAGGCAGTCACCTATGGGTTCGGCCTGCGGGACGAGCGTTACGCCGATGACCGCGCGGTCTGGCGCGCGCTGGCTGCAGGAGAGGAAGTCGCGGTCGTCAGCGCTGCGATAGTCCCGGCTGCTTCTGACTTCGAACAGGGCGGCCCGGACTTCTCGTTCCAGTTGGAAGGCTTCCAGCGCGACGATGACGTGCTGCCGGAGGTGTACGTGGAGGTGTACGACTCCTCCGAGGCGCGCATGGTGCGCCTCCGCGTCATAGGCGTGCTGGAAGAGTCCGCGTTCTTCGTCAACACGGTTACCACCGGGCACGAGGTGCTGCAGCGGCTTGCGCCGGTGGACCTGCCGTACCTGGGTTACGAGATCGTCTTGAACGACCCGTCGCGCGCGGAGGAGGTCGCGGCGGCGCTGGAAGAGGAGTTCGAGGAGCACGGCGTCCAGGCGTCTTCGCTCGAGAAGATCGTGCAGGACTTCACCGCGCTGAACCGCACGTTCAACCGCCTCATCCAGGGCTTCATGGGCCTTGGCCTGGTGGTCGGCATCGCGGCGCTGGGCGTCATCGCTGCGCGCTCCGTCGTGGAGCGGCGCGTGCAGATCGGCATCCTGCGCGCTATCGGCTACCGCAGCGGCATGGTGCAGCTCTCGTTCCTGCTCGAATCCTCGTTCATCGCACTGCTCGGCATCGCCGTCGGGCTTGGGCTCGGGTTCGGACTGTCAGCCGGCATAATCCGCGAGATAAGCGAGGACTTCGAAACGGTCACGTATGCCATCCCCTGGGAGACGGTCGTCCTCGTGGTCGTGGTCGCCTATGGCGCGTCGCTCCTGACCACCTATCTCCCGGCGCGGCAGGCGTCGCGCATCTACCCAGCGGAAGCCCTCCGCTACGACGAATAGGGGTTGGAGCTACCGGGGTGCTGCCGCGCCGTTCACCTTGGCGACCAGTCGGTCGAGGTGGAACGGCTCCATCGTCATCGGACCTCCAGCGCGGCCGTTCCGCCACGCCACTATCTCCGACACGATGCTGAGCGCGATCTCCTCCGGCGTGCGTCCACCGAGGTCGAGTCCCACCGGCGCGTGTATCTCGCGCAGCCGCTCCTCCGGAACGCCCTTCCGCAGCAGCGACTCGTAGATCATGATCGTCTTGCGCTTGCTGCCGAGCAGCCCCACGTAGCCCGCGTTCGTCCGCGCCGCCGCCTCGGTCGCGAGGTCGTCGAAGTGGTGCCCGCGCGAGCCGATGACGATCGCCGTGTTGGGCGTCACGGGGAACGCGTCCACGCCACGGTCGTACGGCGCGACGTTCGTCGCCTCCGCCATGGGGAAGCGCTCATTGTTCGCGAACTCGCGGCGGTCGTCCGTTACCATCACGCGGAGGCCCATCATGTGCCCGATGCGGGCGACCTGCAGGTTGACGTGCCCCCCGCCGATGAGCACGAGCAACGCGGGCGCCGTGTAGCCCTCCACGAACAGCTCGTCGCCCTGCTCCGTGTGGATGCGGGCGGTGCGCCCCATCGGCATGACGTCCTTCGCTGTCTCGATCGCCTCCGCGTCGAGCGCTGCGTCGCCGAGCGTGCCCTCGGACATGCCGTCCTCGCGGACGACGATGCGCGCGCCCTGCGCGAGACGGTCGCTCTTCACGAGCGTCGCGACGGAGAGGCTGGGGCCTCCGGCGTAGGCGTCGGCGATCTCGGCGGAGAGCGCCCGTCCGCCCGCGCCGCCGGTGAGCGGCTCGATGTAGAAGTACATCGTGCCGCCGCAGACGAGGCCGTCGCGCGCGGCGATGTCCTCGTTCAGGTAGTAGCGCTTGTACTGCGGGCCGGTGTTCTCGCGCAGCGCTTCCTTGGCGGCGAACCAGATGTCGCCCTCGACGCAGCCCCCGCCGAGCGTGCCGACGGTCGAGCCGTCGCCCCGCACGAGGAGCGCCGCGCCCGGCTTCTGCGGCGTCGAGCCCTGCGTGTGCACGACGGTTGCGATGACGAAGTCCTGCCCGTCATGCGTCAGCGCTGTTGCTTCGTCGTAGACCGCCTTCATGCGCTCACCCTCCCCCGCGCCTTCCCCCGTCATTCCCGCGAAGGCGGGAATCCAGAGTGGTCTGCAACGATTGTAGCACCGCCCTGCAACTTCCCGTTCTGGTTCCCTCTCCTGAGGGAGAGGGCTAGGGTGAGGGCCCTGCAGGGTGTGGTGTTCCGTTCGGGCCTTGCTTGGTGTTCCGCTCATGGTGAGCCTGTCGAACCACGCTTCGGTGCGTGCTACAATGCGGGCGTCATGCAGCGCACCGCAGTCACGACAACCACGACGACCCGCACTACGAGGGCCGCGGCTGCGCGCGTCGGCGAGACGGCAGCCGTGGCCGCATAAGCCTGGGCGCGTACGTAATCTCCAACCATGCACGAAGGGGCGCGCCGAGCGCCCCTTTCTCGTAACAGGACCAGAGAGGCAGACCGATGCCCGTCAAACAGAAGAGCCCCGAACAGCAGCAACTCGACGACCTCCGCTTCCGCATCCGTCACTCCGCCGCCCACATCATGGCCGAGGCCGTGCTCGACCTCTTCCCCGAGGCGAAGTTCGCGGTCGGCCCGCCCACGGCGGACGGCTTCTACTACGACTTCTCGGTCGAGCGCCCCTTCTCGCCCGACGACCTCGAGCGCATCGAAGCGCGCATGCGCGAGACCGTCGCCACCGATGCCCCATTCCGTCAGACGGAGCTCACCCGCGACGGCGCGAGCGGCCACTTCGCCGACCAGCCCTTCAAGCTGGAGATCATCTCAGAGATTCCGGAGGGCGAGGCCATCACCACCTACGAACACGGCGGCTTCGTCGACCTCTGCCGCGGCCCGCACGTCGGCTCCACCGGGGAGGTCGCCGCCTTCAAGCTCGTGAACGTCGCGGGCGCGTACTGGCGCGGCGATGAGCACAACGAGATGCTGCAGCGCATCTACGGAACGGCGTGGGAGTCCGAGGATGCCCTGCAGGCGCACCTGGAGCGGCTGGAGGAGGCCGGGCGGCGCGACCACCGCAGGCTCGGGCAGGAGTTCGGCCTCTTCTTCTTCGACCCCGTCGCCCCGGCGAGCCCGTTCTTCCTGCCGCGCGGCGCGGCGCTCAACAACGCGCTCACCGCCTACGTGCGCGGCCTCTACGAGCGCTACGGCTATCAGGAGGTCATCACCCCGCAGGTGTTCGACTCCTCGCTCTGGAAGCGCTCCGGTCACTACGACAACTACCGCGAGAACATGTACTTCGTCTACGCGGACGAGCAGGAGCTCGGCATCAAGCCGATGAACTGCCCCGCCGCCGCGCTCCTGTACGCCTCGCACCTCCACTCCTACCGCGACCTGCCCATACGCTACGCCGACTTCGGACGCCTGCACCGCTTCGAGCGCTCCGGCGTCACGCACGGCCTCACCCGCGTGCGCACGTTCTCCCAGGACGACGCCCACATCTTCTGCGCGCCGGAGCAGGTAGAGAGCGAGGTCGTCTCGTTCATTGGCATGGTCAGCGAGACGTTCGACGTCTTCGGCTTCGACGACGTTCGCGTCGTGCTCTCGCTGCGCCCCGAGAAGCGCATCGGCACCGACGAGCTGTGGGACGCGGCGGAGGGCGCGCTGGCGTCGGCTCTGGACGCCCGCGGCATGGAGTACGAGCCCGCCGAGAACGAGGGCGCCTTCTACGGCCCCAAGATCGACTTCTTCGTCGCCGACGCCATAGGGCGCGAGTGGCAATTGAGCACCGTGCAGCTGGACTACAACCTGCCGGAGCGCTTCGACCTCGAGTACGTCGATTCGGAGGGCGCGCGCCGGCGTCCCGTCGTCATCCACCGCGCGATGCTCGGCAGCATCGAGCGCTTCCTCGGCGTCGTCATCGAGCACTTCGGCGGCGCGTTCCCGGTCTGGCTCGCGCCGGTGCAGGCCGAGGTCATCCCCATCGCCGACCGCCACGTCGAGTACGCGGAGTCGGTGCGCTCGCGGCTGGAGGCTGCGGGCGTCCGGGCGCACGTCGACGCCCGCGGCGAGCGCATGAACGCCAAGATACGGGACGCCCAGCTGATGAAGACGCCCTACATGCTCGTGGTGGGCGACAAGGAGGCCGAGGCTGGTGGCGCGGCGGTGCGCCTCCGCTCCGGCGAGGACCTCGGTCTGCTCCCCGTGTCGGACGTCGCCTCCCGCATCGCCGACGAGGCTGCACGCAGGGCCTGAACCCGGTCCCCCTTGATTTGACGGCTGACGCGCGCGGGCGTACCTTCCCGCTATGCGCAGGCAGGCGCGTTCGCCTGCGCGGAATTCGTCAGAGGAGGACACCATGACGACGAACTACGATCCGACAACCGCCCCGGCCTTCGAACGCATCGACACGTATGAGGAGTGGCAGCAGAACGAGGGCGTGAAGCTCCACGGCGGGCTCTACATCAAGGACCTCTACTCCCTGGAGCTCGACTACTGGCCCCGCAAGGGCTGCAACGGTGCGGTCGTCTACCTCGACGGCGACGAGGAGACCGACGAGCACGTGCTTGAGATCGAGCCCGCAGGCAAGACCAACCCTGACCACCACATGTTCAACGAGGTCATCTACGTCCTCAGCGGACGCGGCGCCACCTCCGTCTGGTACGACGAGTCCCGCAAACAGACGTTCGAGTGGAATGAAGGCGCGTACTTCTCCATCCCCATGAACGCCTGGTACCAGCACTTCAACGGCAGCGGCTCGGAGCCCACCCGCATGGTCTCCGTCACCAACCTGCCGGGCATGATCCGCAAGTTCATCACGCCGGATTTCATCTGGAACAACCCCTACGTCTTCCCGGACCGCCTGACCGCCGACGAAGGGTGGGCCTCCGGCTCCGGCATGATGTACAAGGGCCGGGTGTGGGAGACCAACTTCCTGCCGGACGCGGCCAACATGCCCATGCCGGACTGGTCGGAGCGCGGCGCGGGCGGCACCAACATCATGCTGTCGCTGTCCGACAACACCGTCTCCTCCCACATCTCCGAGTTCCCGGTCGGCACCTACAAGAAGGCGCACCGCCACGGCCCCGGCGCGCACCTGCTCATCACCGGCGGCGTCGGCTTCGCGCTCGTCTGGCAGAAAGAGGACATGTCCGACCTCGTGAAGGCGGACTGGCAGCGCGGCAGCCTCTACCTGCCGACGCAGGACTCCTACAGTGAGTACTTCCACCAGCACTTCAACGTGGGCACGACCCCCGCGCGCTACATCAACATGAGCCCGTCCAACTCCCGCAAGTACACCTACCAGCGCGGCATCAACGACCCCTCCCGCAGAGGCGAGATCCGCGCCATGGTCAGCATCAAGGAGGGCGGTATCCAGCTCGAGTACGAGGACGAAGACCCCCGCGTCCACGAGATCTTCGAGGCCGAGCTCGCCAAGTACGGCCAGCAGTGCCGCATGAAGAACCTCGTCGCGACCTGCACCGGCGTCCCCGGCCCCGAGAACAAGAAGGGTGCCCTCCAGGACTACGACTAGGCCTCTGTCCGTCGTTCCCGCCTTCCTTCGTCATTCCCGCGAAGGCGGGATCCAGTGTCTGAACAGGGCGCCCCTTCATGGGGCGCCCTTCGCTTCGGGGCCAAAGCCCGCCCTCTTGTCGCCTCCCCCTCGCTCCCGCGCGGCGTTAGAATCTGCCTCTCTCGTGGGAGGGAGGCATGACCTCAGCAGAGCAGCAAGGGCCCGTTGCGGTCGTCGGCACGACGTCGTGGGGCGGAACGCTCGCCCTCATCCTCGCGCGACGCGGCATCGACGTGCGACTCCTCGCGCGCTCGGACGCCGAGGCGCAGCGGCTGGCGTCGGACGGCGAGCTCGCGGCGCGGCTGCCGGGCCACCCCTTCCCGCCGTCGCTGCGGGTGACAGCGGACTGGGCGAGCGGCATGGACGGCGTGGCGTTCGTCGTCTTCGCCGTGCCAAGCCATACGCTGCGCGACAACGCCCGCCGCGCCGCGCCTCACGCGCCGGCGGACGCCATCGTCATCTCCGCGTGCAAGGGGCTGGAGCAGGGAACGTTCAAACGCATGAGCGTCGTGCTGGCCGAGGAATTGCCCGGCGCCGCGCCAAACCTCTGTGCGCTCTCCGGCCCCAACCTCGCCCGCGAGATTGTGCGCGGCCTGCCGTCGGCGACGGTCATCGCATCCCCATCCCCCGACGCGGCGTCATCGGTCCAGCGGCTCTTCAACTCCCCGACGTTCCGCGTCTACACGAACGCCGACATCATCGGCACGGAGCTTGGCGGTACGCTGAAGAACGTGATGGCCATCGGCGCGGCCATCTGCGACGGCATGGCGCTGGGCGACAACGCGAAAGCGGCGTTCGTCACACGCGGGCTGGCTGAGATGGTGCGGCTGGGGGTCGCGGCGGGCGCGCAGGCTGCCACGTTCGCGGGCACGGCAGGCTTCGGCGACCTCATCGCGACCTGCTACAGCAACCTCAGCCGCAACTACCGCGTCGGTCTTGCCCTCGCCGAGGGCCGCACGCTCGAAGAGGCGATCGAGTCGCTGGGCGGGCAGGTCGCCGAGGGCGTCGGTACAACCTCCGCGGCGCTCGAGATGGCGAACGCGCTCGGCGTCGAAGCCCCCATCGCCGCCGCGACCGCCCGCGTCCTCTTCGACGGCGCATCGCCCCAGGACGCCCTCCTCGAACTGATGGCCCGCGCCCCCCGCCAGGAGTAGGGGTAGTCGTCCAGCGATTACAGACCCGGAACTACCACGATATTCCTGCTGCCGACGCACCGGGCGCGTATCTCCCGGAGTTCGGGCGCTTCCAGGGAACTCGCGTACTCGCTGGCCTGCTCGGCGTCCGGGAACTCCAGCAGCAACAGCCGGTGAGGCGTCCAGTCGCCTCCCACCACTTCGGACTCACTCGCATTGGCGAGGTGCCTGCCACCGTGAGAAGCCACGAGCGGGGCTACCTGCTGGCGGTACTCGGCGTACAGCGTCTCGTTTGTTACTTCTACGTCGATTATCACGTATGCGGCCATTACATTCTCCTTGGGCTGATCTTGGCGTGTGGAGCGGTTACAGACTCGGGACCACCAGGACGTTCCTGTTGCCGACGCACCGGGCGCGCATCTCCTGGAGTTCGGGTGCTCCCAGGGCACTCACGTAGCCCTTGGCCTGCTCGGTGTCCGGGAACTCCAGCATTATCAGTCGGTTGAACGTCCACTCGCCGCCCATTACTTCGGACTCACTCGTGTTGGCCAGGTGCCTGCCGCCGTAGGTGGCCGGAAGCGCGGCCACCTGCTCACGGTACTGGGCATGCACAGCCTCGTCCGTCACTTCCACGTTGAGTATCACGTATGCGGCCATTGCCATCCTCCTCAGGTTGATCTTGGCGTGCGGGCAGGGTTGCTGACTAGCGTGACCCCTCCACGTGCACTGTAACGATGTCCAGACCGTGGTACTTCCGGTGCCGCACCGATGAAGCGTAGTGTCGCAGCAGCCGGTAGGAGATCTCGTGCTCCTGCGGTACCTCGGTCTGTTCGCCCATGTAGGCCAGCCGGTCTTCGAGGTTCTCATCCTCCAGGGAGGATAGGAACTCCAGCTCCACCGCGCGGGCGGAGGGCCGGGCAACGAGGGCGAGGCGCCGTATCTTGCCCTCATCCTCGTATGCTCCTTCCTGGAGCAGGCTGGACAGCACTTCCTCGCCCACGAATCGGAGCCGGTCGGCGGAAGCCTCGCCCCAACCGGCCCGGTCCGCAACCCGCTGCAGGAAACCGTTGATCCTCGTTAGCGCGGAGATGTCGAGTTCAGTCTCCAGGCGCAGGCTCCGCGGGTTGGTCAGGTTCATGACCGCGGTCATGACGACGGCCGCAAGGGTTCCGGCGGCCAGCCCGTTGCCAAGCAGTGTGCCCCACACCTCTCCTGCCACCTCGGAGAAGAGGTCCTGGCTCTGGAAACCGACTCCCAGGGAGAAGGAGACCGCCACCACGATGGACTTTCGGTAGTCTAGGCCGTCCTGTAGAACATTCCGAGCCCCCTCCACGAAGAGCATCCCCATGATCGTCATCAGGTATATCCCCATGACAGGGCTGGGGACTGCCAGGAGGAAAGCCGCCACCTTGGGCAGGAACGCAAGCCCGATCATGATTGCCCCGACGGCGTACCCGACGTCCCGCGCAGCAACGCCGGTCAAGGTGACGAAGGACACGCTGTTGGCCTCCTGGACTGCCGGAGGCGGCGTTCCTGCGATGCCGCTCAGCAGCGTGCCGGCCCCCACGGTATTGACTGCGCCCTGTACGCGCCGGAAATCCGTCACCCGCTCCCGGCGCCACGAGACCCGCTGCATGGCGATGCCGCCGCCGACGACCTTGAGGGCATGGACCAGGGATACCACCAGGAACAAGGGAAGGACAGCCCAGAACTCCGCGCCCGGGGTGAGGTCTATGCCCGGCCACCCTCCCGTTGGAACGCCGACCCAGGGGGCGTCTACCACGCGTTGGATGTCGTATATCCCCAAAGCTGCGGCCACCGCACAGCCCGCTCCGATCCCGAGGATGGGAGACCACAGCCGCAATCTTCCGCTCGCCAGAAGCCCCAGGGACACGATGACCGCCAGTACCGCCCCGATGATCAGCAGCTCTGCCCCTGCCGGAGCGTCTTCAGGAACGTCGGCCACGCGCTCGAAAGCGATGGGTATGGTCATGATTGCCACCAGCAGCAGTACGGTGCCGGAAACCACCGGTGTGACGATGCGGCGCAGCAACGGCAGCCATGCGGACAGCAGGAACTGCACCAGCGAGGAAACGATGACGAGGCTCGCCATGAGGGCCGGGCCACCCTGCGCCAGGGCAAGTCGGGTGACCGGAAGATAGCCCGCCATCGTGCAGGTGAAGAACACGTGTCCGGCGCCGAACCTCCAGAAGCTGCCCGCCTGCAGCGCCGTAGCCGTTCCGTTGATGATGAGGGCGGCGAAGACGGCCCAGGTCAGATACTCCTCGCCATGGCTGTCCCCGCCAAGGGTGATTGACACCAGCAGCGCCGTTGCTATCAGCAGGAAGACGGCACCCTGAAAGCCGACGGCCAGAGAAACCGAGAGGGGACAACGCTCGTCCGGCTCGTAGAGGATGTGTTCGTTGGCTGCCAAGTCTGCCTGCTCCGCTCCGGGAGCAGCCTAACAGAGCAGAACCCGTGCGCGACCACCCGCGTCCTCTTCGACGGCGCATCGCCCCAGGACGCCCTCCTCGAGCTGATGGCCCGCGCGCCAAGGCAGGAGTAGGGAAACCCCTACGTGTCCAGCAGGGTAGGGGCCATCAGCTCCTCGATGCTCACCACGCGCGGGGTGAGCCCCTGTTCGGTCGAGTAGGCGAGCGCCGTCTCCAGCGTGTGACGGATCCCTGCGACGCCGTACGGGAAGAGGTCCGTCGTCAGCGCGGCGCGTGAGTTCGACGGCAGCAGCCCCGCGTCGACGAACGGCTGCGCCTGCTCCTGCGTCCGCGACATCCACAGCTCCTTCGCCTTCACGAACGCGTCGTACAGGTTCCGTGCCGCCCACGGGTGCTGCTCGTAGAGCGACCGCCGCATGATGACGACATGATTGATGGGGTAGATGCCGGTCTTGGCATAGTAGCGCGCCGACTCAGCGAGCGGGTCGGGGAAGAGTGTCCGTACCTTCTCGTGGGCGCGCAGGTCGAGCGTGCTCCGGTTGATACCGCCCCCGCCGTAGAAGTAGACGTAGATGGCGTCGAGCTCGCCGTTCGCCATCATTCCGCCGAGGTTCTGGTCTTTCGCAGGGTCCATGTAGT
This sequence comes from Dehalococcoidia bacterium, assembly GCA_965206315.1. Taxonomy (GTDB): domain Bacteria; phylum Chloroflexota; class Dehalococcoidia; order Lucifugimonadales; family Australimonadaceae; genus Bin16. The sequence continues at coordinate 880,631 of OZ242210.1, read as the reverse complement.
GCAGCGTCACGCCGGGCGGCGGCTCGAATCCCGTCGCCCCACCGTGGCTCAGCTCCTGCGTCCGCTCCATCCACCACTCCACGTCTGTCGGAGCGACGCCGTACTCGTGCTGGAAGAAGCCCCGCGCCCAGAGCGCCGCCGTCTGCTGGTACTCGTTGACGCCCACGCGCTTCCCCTTGAGATCGGCGGGCGACTCGATGCCAGCGTCCGTGCGGACGAGCGCGCCGGTGCCGAAGAACGTCCGCGTGGTACAGATGGGCAGTGTGACCCAGTCGCGGTTCCCCTGCGCCGTGATGATGGCGAGCGACGACAGCGACATCTCCGAGACGTCGAACTCCTGGTGCGTCAGCTGCCGGTGGAACGTCTCCGCCGGGCCCGACGCCGTCGGGATGAGCTCGATGCCCTCCGGCTTGATCGTGCCGTCCATGATGGGGCGGCTGCGCGGGTTGGGCGCGAACGCGAGGCTGAACGTCGGTTTGGTGGTCATGGAGCGCTCCTTCGTCTTGGCTGGGCGTGCGGGTAGGGGATGGTGGCGCCCATGGGAGTTTACCTGCCCGGAGCGACCGGCACAGGAGTGCGAGAACCCTGAATAGCGCATTTGAGAATTGCTCAGCACGCTCCAGCACTGCGGATATGGGCACGAAAAACACAGGCTCAGGGCGAAATGCGGCGTTGACATGGCGCGAACGCGGAACGGCGGCAACGTTGTCGGGGACGGTGGTGCTCCTCCCCCTTGTCGTCAGGAGTGCGCTTACTGGGCGGCCTCGCTTGTGATTGCTCCGGCCCGGCGCCGGTGGCTCTGACCTGGCCTTGTCGGGCTGAGCATGGTAATGGCCTTGCCCACGCTGACCATCGATAAGGCTGCATGCGTGCGTCGATTTATGACGGTATCGGACTCTCCTGTTGACGGATTCGGTAAGTTGACACCCTCCAACTCTCCTGCCTATGGTAGGTGATGACCCGCCGCCGATCGGCTGGCTGCAAGCTAACCCGAGGTAAAACAACCGGTCCCTGCAGCCCGAGCAAGGCCGACACCAGGCGTGTCATCCCCATTCGGTAGTGCCGACCAGAGATTCCTCTCCGCTGCGCCCCTGGCCTCCCCCCAAAGGAGAACTCCACAGCAGGCGTCACGCGGGAGCTTTGTGCTTGTCGCGGGAGCGGAATGGCAATCTCGAACCATTTCCCCAGGGAGGGACAGCCTCCATGTTGGGTTACGAGAGAGGTGAACGGATGAGAGAGAGAACAGACACAACGATAGTCAAAGCCGGGTGGCCGCGCCTCGCGGCGCTCGCCAGCCTGGCCATTGCATTGCTCTTCGTCGTTGCCGCGTGCGGCGACGACGGCGACGGCGGCGGGGGCTCCGGCTCCGATGGGATCAAGACCGGTGGGTCGCTGACCGTCACGCTGGTGTCGGAGAACAACACGCTGGACCCGCCGGTGACCCTCGGCACGGCGGACACCCTCATAACGCAGCAGATGTACGACAACCTGCTGATGATCCAGCCCGACCTCACGATGAAACCGGAACTGGCCACTTCGTGGGAACCCAACGAGGAGCTGTCGTCCTGGACATTCCAGCTGCGGGAGGGTGTGAAGTTCCACAACGGCAAGGACTTCAAGGCTGAGGACGTCGTGTTCTCGTTCAACCGCCTGCTGGACCCGGTGATCGATTCCCCCGCCCGGCCCACGTTCGAAGTCATCGAGCACATGGAGGTCATCGACGACTACACGATCCGGTTCGACCTGGTCAGCCCCAGCGCGTTCTTCCCCGAGGTGCTCTCCATCTACCAGGCCAGGATCACTCCGTCGAACGTCGACGTTGAAACGCTGACGCTCGGAGGCGTCGGGACGGGCCCCTTCATCCTGGAGGAGTATCTGCCCGGTCAGCGGACGGTGCTCTCGAAGAACCCCGACTACTGGGACGAGGGCAAGCCGTACCTGGATGAGGTCGTGTTCCAGCTGATCCCGGACCCATCGACACGGGCGGAAGCGCTCAAGAGCGGCGACGTGGACGTGATATACCAGCTCGAGCCGCCGACCGCCCCCAGCATCGAGGCCCACCCGGATACCGTCGTGCTGGAAACCGCCAGTTCTTCCCATATCGGGCTGGATCTGGGCAACTGGGAGGCCCCGTTCGACAACAAACTGGTCCGGCAGGCCCTCCAGGCCGCGACCGACCGTGAAGCCATCCGCCAGGCCGCGCTCTTCGGACGAGGCAGCATCGGCTACGACCACCCGATCGCGCCCAACGACCCGATGTTCAGCTCCGAGTGTCTTCCTCCGGAATACGACCCGGAGCTTGCGAAGGAGCTGCTGGCTGAAGCCGGCTATCCGGACGGGCTGGAGGTCACCCTCTACACCGGCAACGTCGGCCCGGGCATGCTGGAGCAATCGGTCGCCCTGAAGGAGAGCGCGGCGCCTGCCGGCATCACCGTGAACCTCGTCCAGAGGCCTGAGGACCAGTTCTGGGCGAACACCTGGCTGATCGAGAACTTCACCGTGGTCTACTGGTTCGGCCGGACGCCCGACCAGGCGCTCAGCATCCAGTACATGAGCGACTCTACGTGGAACGCTCCGCGTTACCTCAACGACGAGCTCGACGCGCTCATCGTCAAGGCCCGCGGGCAGGTGGACGACGCCGAGCGTGCGGAGACGTACAAACAGATCCAGTGCATCCTGGTCGAAGACGTTCCACGCCTCGTAACCGCATTCCAGCCCGTGCTCTACGGTGAGCGGGACGACGTTCGTAACGTGAACCCGCACCCGCTGGGCTGGCTCATCCTGAACGAAGCATGGCTCGACAGGGAGTGAAAGGCGGGTAACGGCAAATGACGCGGTTCCTGGTAAGGCGCATCAGCCTGATAGTCGTGACCCTTCTTGTGGTCTCGACAGCCATCTTCGCCATCACGGAGATCCTGCCCGGCGACGTCGCGCAGATGGTCATGGGGCAAGGCGCCACCGAACAGAACCTGAAGCACATCCGGGAGACGCTTGGCCTGGACCGCCCCGCCCCGGTCCGCTACCTGGACTGGATCAGCGGGGTGGTCCGGGGCGACATGGGCGACTCCTTCGTCCAGAAGATCCCGGTGACGCAGGTGATCGCGCCGAGGCTGGCGAACTCGCTGATCCTGGCGGGGTTCGCCTTCCTCGTCGCGGTGCCCTCGGCCGTCGCCATAGGCGTATGGATGGGGGTGCGGCAAGGGTCCAAGACGGACCACGCCGTGTCGGTTGGGAGCCTCGTGGCCATCTCGCTGCCCGAGTTCGTGACGGGAGTCCTGTTGATTATCGTGTTCTCTTCGTTCCTGGGCTGGCTTCCCTCATCGAGTGCGATCCTGCCGGGGACGAGCCCGCTCACGAGACCCTTGATCCTCGTGCTCCCCACGCTGACGCTGACCGGTGTGCTCTTCGCGTACATCATGCGGATGACGCGCGCCAACGTCATCGAGGTACTGAACACGCAGTACGTTCGCACGGCGGTGCTGAAGGGATTGCCGATGCGGCGCGTACTGCTCCGTCACGTCGTGCCGAATGCCATGCTCCCGACGATCAGCGTGATTGCCGTGAACATGGGGTGGATGCTCGGCGGGCTCATCATCGTGGAGAACGTCTTCGCATACCCCGGTCTGGGACAACTGCTGCTGACTGCCATCAACACGCGTGACGTTCCTCTGTTGCAGACTCTCGCACTGATCATCGCGGGGACGTACGCGCTCAGCAATCTCGTGGCGGACCTCAGCTACGGCGCCCTCGATCCGCGGATAAGGCTGACGTGATGGCAGCTCCGACGGCTTCCCCCAGGATGCAGTTGGGCCCGCTCGATGCGGCAACATCGATAGCGGCTGCCCTGCTACGGGCGTTTGCCTCACTGGTACGGCTTGCGCTCCGCACTCCGGCGGGCAGGATCGGCTTGCCGCTGGTGGTTCTGCACGTGGTCCTCGCGCTGTTCGGTCAGGCCTTGGCGCCGTACCCGCCGACGCAGTTCCACATCGAGGACCATCAGCTCGAAGGGCCGTCGCTCCAGTTCCTCCTCGGCACAGACCAGTTCGGCAGAGACGTGCTCAGCAGGGTGATGTCGGGCGCCACGTCGTTGATCTCGGTGGCGGCGGCGGGCGCGTTGCTCGGCATCGCCCTCGGCACCGTCGTCGGGATGAGCAGTGGGTACAAGGGAGGGCGCACGGACGAGGTGGTGATGCGCATCATGGACGCCATGATGTCGTTCCCCTCGCTGCTGATAGCGCTCCTGGTGCTCACCAGCCTTGGCCCGAACCCCATCAACATCGCCGGGACCATCGGCATCGTGTTCATCGCGCCTGTTGCCCGGGTGATGCGCTCCTCCACCCTGGCGGTGAAGAGCCTCGAGTTCGTCGATGCTGCGCGGCTGCGCGGCGAGCCGAACGTCTACATCATCTTTCGCGAGATCCTGCCCAACACGCTGCCGGTCCTCGCCGTCGAGGCGTCGGTCCGGTTCAGCTACTCGATCCTGTTGGTCGCGTCGCTCGGGTTCCTCGGACTCGGCGTGCAGCCGCCGTCCTCGGACTGGGGGCTGATGATCAGCGAGAGCCGCATCTTCATCACCGGAGCTCCATGGGTTGCGCTTGCGCCGGCAGCCGCGGTGGCGTCGCTCGTGATCGGGGTCAACCTGCTGGCGGACGGCATCAAGCAGGCAAGGGAGTTGCCGAAGAGGGAGGCGTAATGGCCACCACGATCACATCCACACTCGACACTGCAACCGCCCGGATCGCTGACGCGGACCAGCCCCTGCTGAAGGTGGACGGACTCTCGGTCACCTTCTTCACGCCCACCGGAGCGGTGCACGCCGTGCGCGATGCCTCGTTCGAGATCAAGCGCGGCGAGGTCGTCGGCCTCGTGGGCGAGTCGGGCTGCGGCAAGTCCACCATGGCTTACGCCATCATGGGCTACCTGCCCGGTGAGCCGGAGGTGGGTGGAGCGGTCTACCTCGATGGCCAGGACATGGCCGAGTTCGGGCCAGCCGAGCTCCGCGCGCTGCGCGGAAACCGCATCGCGATGGTCTACCAGGACCCGGCCCTTGCGCTGAACCCCACCATGAAGGTCGGCTCCCAGATATTGGAGGCCATCAGCGAGCACCTGACCCTCGACGCCTCGCAGGCCGCCGAGCGCATGGTGGAGCTGATAGAGAGCGTCGGTCTGCCCGACCCCGAGCGGATCGCTGAGAGTTACCCTCATCAGCTCAGCGGAGGCCAGCAGCAGCGCATCGTCATCGCCATGGCCCTCGCGTGCGACCCCGACCTCCTGTTGATGGACGAGCCAACGACCGGATTGGACGTCACCACAGAGGCCACCATTCTCGACCTCGTGGCCGACCTCAAGGGCCGCGTGAATGCCGGCATCCTCTATGTCAGCCACAACCTGGGCGTCGTTGCCCGCATCGCGGACCGTGTCGTGGTGATGTACGCCGGCCAGACGGTGGAGGAAGCGCCGGTGCGGGACCTGTTCAAGGACCCCCGGCACCCGTACACCGTGGGGCTGCTCAGCTGCGTCCCCAAGCCGGTCGCCGACACGGGAGCGGTCACGCGGCTCCAGAGCATCCAGGGCTCCGTTTTCCCCAGCGCCCAGGCCGACCCCGGCATGTGTCTGTTCTCCGACCGCTGCCCCATGGCGACTGATCGCTGCACCAGCGAGGCCCCGCACCCGGCCTCGGTGAGCGACTCCCACGAGTCGCGCTGTTTCTACCCCGACGACGTCAGCACTGACCTCTGGGACGAGTCCGTCGAGCGGGAGGCCCCGCACGAGAACGGCAAGGAGCCGACCTTGACCGTCAAGGGACTGCACCGCGTCTACGGCAAGTGGCAGCGGAAGTACCTCTTCTTCGGCCCGAAGGTGAAGCCCCCCGTTCGCGCCGTGGAGAACGTCGACTTCAACGTCGGCGCCGGACGCACCGTCGGCATCGTCGGCGAGAGCGGCTCCGGCAAGAGCACCGTCGCCCGCAGCATCGTGGGCCTCGTGCCGCGCGACAGCGGCGACCTCGAACTGCGCGGAGAGGACCTGCCGGCAGAGGCCGACGAGCGGAAGCCGGACCAGAAGGCCTCGCTCCGGATGGTCTTCCAGAACCCCACCTCCTCGCTCAACCCGAAACTCCCCGTTCGTCACAACATCCTGCGTCCGCTGCAGAAGTTCACCGAGATGAGCGCCAGCGAGCGCGAGGAGCGGGCCTGCGAGCTGTTGGAGTCCGTTGGCCTCGACGCCTCCTACATGGACCGCCAGCCGCTGCAGCTCAGCGGCGGGCAGCAGCAGCGCGTGGCGCTGGCGGCTGCCTTCGCCGGCGACCCGGAGCTCATCGTGGCAGACGAGCCCGTCTCCGCGCTCGACGTCTCGGTCCAGGCGCAGGTGCTCAACCTGTTGGAAGACCACCAGCGCGAGAAGGGAACGTCCTACGTCTTCATCTCCCACGACCTCGGCGTCGTGCGCTACGTCTCCGACGAGATCGTCGTGCTCTATGCAGGCCACGTGGCCGAGTCCGGCCCCGCAGAGGACGTGCTCTCCACCCCGTCGCACCCGTATACGGAGGCGCTGCTGTCTGCGGCGCCGGTGCCCGACCCGGACGCCATCCCGACGCCGATACGCCTGGGCGGCTCGGTGCCGAAGCAGCACGAGCAGTTCAAGGGCTGCTTCTTCGCATCCCGCTGCCCCCGCAAACTCGGAGACGTCTGCGACAACACCCCGCCACCGATGCAGACCTCGCCCGGCTCGCCGACGCACGAGATCCACTGCCACATCCCGCTCGAAGAGTTGGCACGCCTGCAGGACGGCTCCGTCGCCACCCGCGCCTGATCCCGGGTCCGATTCCCTCTCCCTTGAGAGGATAGGGTTAGGGTGAGGGGGCGTGGGCGCACACGAACGTCACCCAGTCGCCATCGTGGTGCTCCTCGACGAACCCCAGCCCCGCGGCGGCGAACGCATCCACGACCTGCTGACGCCGCTCCTGCAGGATGCCCGCGGCGACCAGCCGGCCGTCCGGCGCGAGCGCGCGCCGCAGCTCCGGCGCGAGGTTCGCCAGCGCCACCGAGTTGACGTTCGCGAGCAGCAGTTCCGCCCACCCGCCAGCTATCTTCTCGTTCGGGAGCGTCCCGGCATAGAACCGGACGCGACCCGAGACGCCGTTCGAGCGCACGTTGACGCGCCCCGCCTTGAGCGCGACGCGGTCTATCTCGACGCCCAGCACGCGGGCAGCGCCCAGTTTCGCTGCGCCGATGCTGAGGATGCCGGAGCCTGAGCCCACGTCAAGCACGTGCAGGCCGGGGCGCATCAACCGCTCCATGCACTCCAGCGTACGGTTCGTCGTCGGGTGGTGGCCCGTCCCGAACGCGAGTCCGGGGTCGATCTCGATGACCACGTCGCCCGGCCCCGCCTCTTCGCGAAGCCAGGGTGGCTGCACGAGCAGGCGCTTGCCGATGCGGAGCGGCGTGAAGTGCGCCTTCCACGCGTCCTCCCACTCCCGCTCCAGTATCTCGCGCTCTTCCAGCTCCGGCAGGTCGGTCAGCTTGCCGACGAGTTGGATGCCGATGTGGACGATCTCACGGTTCCTGCGGTACCCGGGCGTCTGCGGCATGTACGTGCGGAGCACGGCGCTCTGCCGCTCCGGGGGCGACTCGCCTTCGTCCGGGTTCCAGCCGCCTGCCTCCTCGATCGCGACGCCGCCCTTGCCGTAACGACGGAACAGCTCCGCCACCGGCTCAACGAACTCGAACGGCACGCGAATCTTCAGTTCCAGCCAGGGGTGCTCAGCCAATAACCAACCTCGTCGAGGACCTCGTCATTCCCGCGCCCCTTCCATCATTCCCGCGGAGGCGGGAATCCGGAGTGCGCGTCAGCGCACACCGCGCAGAAGCCCCCTACCTCTTCTCGAAGGAGCGCTGGAGCTCCTCCAGCAGCTTCTTCTGCTCCTTGGACAGCTTGTCCGGCGTCTGCACGCGGACGGTCACGAGCTGGTCCCCGCGACGCCCCTCGCGTCCGAGGTGCGGGATGCCCTTGCCTCTCATGCGCAGCACCTCGCCGGACTGTATCCCGGCGGGCACTTTGATCTTGTCCATCCCGTCGAGTGTCGGCACCTCCATCTCGATGCCGAGCGCTGCGCCGGGGAAGGTGACGTTCAGGTCCAGCAGCACGTCGGCGCTGTTCTCGCGACGCTTGAACCACCCGTGCGGCTGTACCTGCACGCCCACGAGCAGGCTGCCCGGAGGCCCGCCGAACATCCCCGCGTGACCCTGTCCGCGCAGCTCCAGCAGCGCGCCGTGGTACACCCCCGCAGGGATGGAGACCTCGATGCGCTGCTTCGCGCGCTTGTTCCCGGCGCCCCTGCAGTCGGTGCAGGGCGTCGTGATGCGGCGGCCCTCCCCGCCGCACACGTTGCACGCGGCCTCGGTGACGAACTGACCGAACATGGAACGCTGAGCACGGCGGACGCGCCCGCTGCCGTTGCAGTTCGTGCACGTTTCCGGCTGCGTTCCCGGCTCGGCGCGCGTGCCCTTGCACGACGGGCACTGCTCGGTGCGGTTGACCTCGACCTCCCGCTCGACCCCGAACGCGGCTTCCTCGAACGTGACGCTGACGTTCACGCGCACGTCCTCGCCCTGTCGCGGGCGTGTCCGCGACGCCGTCCCGCTGCCGAAGAACGCGTCGAAGATGTCGCCGAAGCCGCCGAAGATGTCGAAGCCCTCGAAGCCCCCTGCGCCCTGTCCCGCGCCGTTGCGGACGCCTGCGTGGCCGAAGCGGTCGTACTGCTGGCGGCGCTCCGGGTCGCTCAGCACCTGGTACGCCTCGTTGACCTCCTTGAAGCGCTCGGACGCGTCGCTCGCCTTGTTGCGGTCCGGGTGGTACTCCATCGCCTTCGCGCGGAACGCCTTGCGGATGTCCTCCTCGGACGCCTGCGCGCTGACGCCAAGCACGTCGTAGTAATCGCGTTTCGTGGTCATGGGGACGCGGCTACTGCCACTGGGGCGAGGGTTCGAGTGCCTGCACGAGTTCGCTCAGGAACGCGGCAAGGTAGCGGACGCTGGACATGGAACGCGTGTAGTCCATGCGTGTAGGGCCCATCGTGCCGATGACGCCCGTCGCCCCGTCCGGCGCGCCGTAGGTCGCGTACACGACGCTGTAGGGGCGCAGGTGCTCGTCGTGGCTCTCCTGGCCGATGACGACGCGCACCTCTGCCGGGCGCGGCGAGTCGTCGAAGATCCGTGTGATGGAGTCGTCGTCCAGCACCTCGGCGGCGTCCTGCGCGCTTCTGCCGGACTGGAACTCAGGCTGGCTCAGCATGTGCCCCAGGCCGTTCAGGTACCGCTCGCGCGTCTCCTTGCGCTCCTCGTCGGACAGGATGCGGATCGTCTCCGTGAGTGCCGTTGTGACGAGATGCCCGCCGACCGCACCGGAGTCCCACAGCGTGCGCAGTTCCGCCGTGCTCATGCCGCCGATGAGCTGGTTCAGCCGGTTGGCGACCTGGGTAAGCTCTTCCTGCGGCGTGTCAGAGCCAAGGTGGATGATGCGCTGCCGCAGCTGCGCGTCCTGCATCACCACTACGAGGAGCGCCTCGCGATCATGCAGGTGCACGATCTGCACCTGCTTCACCCGCGCGACGGCGCGCTTGACCGTCGTGGCGATGGCGAGGTTGTGGACGGCGCTGGCGAGCACGCGGGCGGCACTGCGGGCCCACACCGCGGGGTCCGCCTCGTCGAAGTCGATGGCGTCGCGCACGCGCTCCTGGAAGTGGCGGGGCAGGCGGTTGCGCTGTCCGGCGCGCTCCACGTAGAAGCGGTAGCCCGGGTCGGACGGCACGCCTCCCGCCGACGTGTGCGGTCGGGAGATGTAGCCCATCTCCTCCAGCTCCGCCATGTCGTTGCGGATGGTCGCGGGGCTGACGCGCAGTTCGTAGCGTCGTGCGAGCTGCTGCGACGAGACGGGCGCCGCCGTCTCGATGTAGTCGCTGACGATGATCTCCAGCAGCGCTTGCCTGCGGGTGTTGAGGGCGGGTGACGCCGGATTAGCAGTCGGCTCGCTCAAGTGCTAACTCCTCCAACCGAATGTAGCACCGGCAGGAGAGTGCGTCAACGCGAACCCGTCATTCCCGCGAAAGCGGGAATCCCGCAGCCCTGTGGGTGGGTGAGGATGAACTGGCGGGAGACGCGGGGAATGCCTACTCCCCGCTCATCGGCGCCTCACGCACCCGCGACACCGCCGACCACAGCAGGAACACGGCCGTCAGCAGTTCGCCCCCGGCCCCGACGAACAGGGTAGGGCGCAGCCCGATCGTCTCACCGAGCGCTCCGCCCGCCAGCGCTCCGATGGAGATCGCCCCAAGGAACGCCATCCTAAGCACGACGTTCACCCGCCCCTGCAGGCGGTCGGGCGTCATGCTCTGCTGCAGGCTCGTCCGCGCGATGATGTAGGTGACGAGCCCCGCCCCGAACAGGAACGCGCCCCCGGACACCAGCACGAGGACGACGGTCGGCGGTCCGCCCGCCAGTGGGATGATCACGTCGCCCGCGGTCATAAGGAACAGCCCGGCCGCCGTGGACCTGCCGAGCCCGACCCTTCGCGTCGTCTGCCTCGCGAGTGAGGCCCCGATCAGCCACCCGACGCCGCTGACCGAGAACATCAGCCCGATGAGGCCCGGCGTGAGGTCCAGCTGGCGCACCAGGTAGAGCAGCCCAACGGCGTCGATCAGCGCGTTGGTCCCGCCGACCATCGCCGCAGCGATCGTCAGACCCCGGAGGACGGGGCTCTTCATCACGAACGTCAGGCCCTCGCGCAGCTCGCCGCGGACGCCCAGCGCGGCTGCCCGCGGCGAGACATCCGTCGGTGGACGCATCCGGTGGAGCGACAGCGCCGAACCGGCGTAGGCCAGCGCGCCCACGACAAGGGCGAATGGCGCAGATACGGTTTGGATCAGGGTCCCCGTGAAACCTGGGCCTCCGATCTCGGTTGCGGACCGGCCCACCTCCAGCTTGCTGTTGGCCTCGATGAGCTGTGTGCGCAGCACGAGTGACGGCAGGAATGCGCGGTACGTGACGTCCACGATGAAACGCAGACCTCCCAGCGCGAATGCGATCGCGAACAGGAGAGGGACACTGAGGAAGCCGAGCCATGCGGAGACGGCGATGACCAGGAAAGCGAGCGCGTTCCCCCAGGCCGCGCCGATGAGCACGGACCGCTTCGACCGGCGGTCTATCCAGATGCCCGCGAATACGCCCACCACGATCGCGGGAGCACCCCCGAACGATGCGAGGATGCCCATCTGCAGCGGCGTCGCATCCAGAAGGAGCGCCGCCACCAGCGGCACCGCGAGGTACTGCATCTGGAAACCGCCGTGCGTGAGCGTCTGGCTTGCCCAGAGCTTGAGGAACGTCTCTTGCCGCCAGAGCCCCGTTGGAAGAAAGCGCAATGAACACAACCTGGGCGGCCGCGCTCGACGATGCGCCTCGGCCCGCCAACCTGAAGGCCAGTGTGTCCCCGCCGCACGAGACCGTCAAGGCAGACCCCGTCATCCCCGCGAAGGCGGGGAATCCAGGCTTGGTGTAGGGGCATCCCTTGTGGGTGCCCTTGTCTGCCACGCGGGTACGCCATATCCCATATTTCGATAATCGACGCATATAGCCAGATATGCGGGAGATTGGCGCGGCATGGGCTGCTGCTGTGGTACTATCCCGCCTGTCGATGTCTCTTGAAGTGACAGGCTCGTACAGGAGAGGGACCATGAGGTATCTACGCTGGCTCGTCTTACCACTGCTCGTCGTGATGGCGCTGGGTATCGTCGGCTGCGGAGGAGACGACGAACCAACGCCTACTCCCGCGCCTGCGGCAACGCCCACGCCTACGCCCGAACCTGAGCCTGTCACGCTGCGCATGCTCACGTCGTGGGGGCGCACGGACGCGAGCGCAACGGACTTCATGGGCATCCTGCAGCCCTACATGGAAAGGGAGTCCGGCGGGCGGATCGTGATCGACTGGGTCGCCGACATCAGCGCCGTCCCCGCGTTCGAGCAGTTCACCCCCATCCGCGAGGGCATCTACGACCTCGTCTACACGCATCCGTTCTACCACTCCGAGTTCAACTCCCTCGCGGGGACGAACGACCTCGTCAACGCGCCGTACGCGGACCGCGAGGCATGCGGCCTCGTCGACGCCATCAACCAGAACTACGTCGACGGCGCGGGCGTCTACTTCTTCCCGACCCCGAACGGGGTGGGGAACGGTGTCGTTCTCAAGGAGGCCATCCCGCCCGACAACGCGAACCTCACTGGCCTGAGCCTGCGGGTCTACCCGAGCGTGCAGCCGTTCGTGGAGGAGTTGGAGGGCATCCCCGTAGCGATGCCTATCACCGACGTCTACACCGCGTTCGACCGCGGCGTTATCGAAGGCGCCGTGCTCGGCGGCGGAGCGCAGAGCGCGCTCACGTTCAGCTGGCACGAGGTCAGCCAGTACGTCGTGCGCCCGTTCTTCGGCGAGAACGTACCTGGCGTCATCTTCAACCAGGCCGCCTTCGATGCCCTTCCGGCCGATGCTCAGGCGACCTTCCGGGAGCTCTGGGAGGGCTTCTCGGACACGTTCCGTGAGTTCAGCCTCGAGACTGCGGAAGAGGTGGTCGCGGATCTCGAAGAGATCGGTATGGAGGTGATCACGCTGACCGACTCCGAGGCCGCACGGTGGCGGCAGATCTGGTTCGAGACGTCCCGCGACCGCATCCTCGAAGCCGACGCTACCCGCGGGCCGGAACTGCTCGACATGGCCGCCTGCGTCGCGGAGAGGGCCAACTAGGAGACCCCGGGGCAGGGGAGCGCTCCGCTGACGGAGCGCTCCCGGCCCTGTCTGTTGCCGGAGGCACATCATGCCCATCGCCGACTCGCTCGACCGGAGCAAACTCCACTTCGTCGACGTGGACGGGGTGAACGTGCGCTACTACGAGGACGGGGCCGGCGAACCGCTGCTCCTCTTCAGCGGCGGCGAGATCGGGACGCTCGACGGCCTCGACCGGTGGAGCCTCAACCTTCCCGGCCTCGCCGAGTCCTTCCACGTCTTCTGCATCGACAAGCTCGGCCAGGGTCACACCGGCAACCCGCCGCGCCTCGAGGACTACACCTTCGAGTACCAGTTGCAGCACACGTACCGCCTCATCGAAAAGCTGGGCCTCTCACAGGTCAACATCGCCGGGCAGTCCCGCGGTGCCCTGCTCGTCACCCGGTTGACGCTCGACCATCCGGGGCTGGTGAAGAACCTCATCATCGTCGACAGCGCGACGCTCTCGCCGGAGAACCCCATGTTCCCGTCGCTCCGCTGGTACGAGAACCTCTTCCTCGGCGTACCGCAGGGGCCGCCCACCCGGGAGTCGGTCCGCATCGAGATGGACGGCCAGGCGTACTCGCGGGAGCAGATCACCGACGACTACGTGGACCGGATGCTGGAGATCGCGCAACTGCCCAAGTTCCGGGAGGCCCAGGCCACGATGGCCGAGATACGCCACGGGCAGTGGTTGCCCAGCATCGACCGCGTCCGGCGCGACACCGTCCGCATGATCGATGACGACGGCATACCCGTCCCGACGCTCGTGATCTGGGGCATCAACGACCTCTCCGCGCCTCTGCCGCTGGGGCAACGGCTCTTCGAGCGCATCGCGGCGACCACACCCCACGCTGAGATGCACGTGCTGAACGGCGCGGGGCACTACTCCTACCGGGAGCAACCTGCTGCGTTCAACCGCATCGTCAAGAGCTTCTGCCTCGACCCGCTCTAGGGCCGGAGACCGCGCATGACCCAGGACCGGCTCGGCACCTACCTCGCCCGCATTGCCGCCGTCTACGACGGCCTCGTGCGCTACGGGTTCTACGCCTCCGGCGTGCTCATCATGGCGCTGGCCCTCTCCATCGGCGCGAACGTCGTCATGCGCTGGCTCTTCGATGATTCGCTCACTTGGATAGTGGAGGGAGGCGAGTACATCCTCCTGTTCGTCACCTTCCTAGCGTCGGCGCACATCCTGCACGAGAACGGACATGCGCGGATGCTGCTGCTGGTGGAACGCCTCGACCCCCGCCGCGCGCGGCTGCTCAACCTCTTCTCCTCGGTTCTCGGAGCGGTCGTCAGCCTCGTCCTTGCATGGGTCACGACGGACTCCACGCTCGAGTCCATCCGGTTCGGCAACTTCTACCGTGGCGCCGCCATCGAGGTGCCCCAGGCGGCTCTCTGGTGGGTCATCCCGTTCGGATTCCTGCTCCTTGCCATCGAGTTCACGCGCCAGGCCGTTGGCTTCGCGCGGGCAACCCGCGAGTCGGCGGCACAGGCTGAGGCCCGTGAGGGAGCGTCGTCGCTGTGAAAGCGATACGCTGCCTCGTGGGTGGAAGGGAGGATTGAGCCATGGAGTGGTGGCTCGTCCTCGGCATCATCTTCGGCTCGCTCATCATCGCCTTCCTGACCGGCATACCGGTTGCGTTCGCGTTCCTCGGGCTGAACATCGTCGGACTCGTGCTCCTCACCGGCGGCACTGTCGGCCTCACACTCATCATCGGGAGCGTGTTCGACTCCGTCACCACCTTCACGCTCATCGCCATACCCATGTTCTTCCTCATGGGAGAGGTGCTGTTCCACTCCCGCGTCATCGACATGGTCATGGAGGCGACGGACAAGTGGATCGGCAGGGTGCGGGCCCGGCTGCTCTTCGTGTCGCTCGGCGCGGGGACGGGGCTCGCCACGTTGAGCGGAGCGGGCATGGCCGACACTGCCCTCATCGCATCGACCCTCTACCCGGACATGGAGCGCCGCGGGTACGACCCCAAGCTGAGCATCGGTGTCATCACGTCGTCCGGTCTGCTCGCGGCCATCATCCCGCCGAGCGCGCTTGCGGTGCTGCTGGCCAGTCTCGCGAGCGTCTCGGCGGGGCGTCTGCTGATCGCCGGCCTCATCCCCGGGCTGATGATTGCGGGCATCTACGCCGTCTACATCGGCGTACGGGCATACCTCAACCCCTCCCTGACGCCAAGCTACCCGTACGAGTCGGTCACGTGGATGGAGAAGATCGTCCTGGCGGCCAAGCTCCTGCCGCTCGGCGTCGTCATCTTCAGCGTTATGGGGTTCATCATCCTCGGCATCGCGACGCCGAGCGAGGCCGCGGCGACCGGCGCCCTGGCCGCGATCGTGGTGACCGCGCTCTACCGGCGGCTGAACCTCAAGGTGCTTGCGAACTCGGTCATGGGCGTCGTGCGCATCGCCACCATGATCCTCCTCATCGTGGCGGGCGCGAAGGGGTTCGGACAGGTGCTGGCCATGACCGGCGCGACCCAGGGCCTGCTTGAGTTCGTCACGGGGCTCGACGTCAGCCCCATCGTCCTCCTGCTGCTGATCCAGCTCGCCGTCATCATCCTGGGCCTCTTCGTCGACCCCGTCGCCATCATGCTCATCACCATCCCCATCGTCGCTCCGCTGATACCCGCGTTCGGCTGGGACCCCATCTGGTTCTACATCCTCTTCCTCATCAACATCGTCATCGGCAACGAATCGCCCCCCTTCGGTCTCACGCTCTTCGTCGTCAAAGGAGTGCTGCCGCACATCTCGATAGGAACGATCTTCCGCGCCCAGATACCCTTCATCATCATGGACGCGGCGGCCATGGGCATCCTCATCCTCTTCCCCCAGATCGTCCTCTGGCTCCCCAACCGCGTCCTCAACTAGAGACGTTGCACGATGACCGATCCCGGCCCGAACCGGCACGCGCCGCACGAGATCGACGACTACCTGGCAGCGCAGGCGTCCGACTTCCGCACCACGCTCGAGCAGCTGCGCGCCGTCGTCAACACGGTCGCCCCCGACTGCACTGAGCGCGTCAGCTACAGGGTCCCCATCTTTCGCCTCGGGAAGGACGTCGTCGCCCTGTCGGCTGCCAGGGGCCACTGCGCCCTGCACACCATGAGCAAGGCCATCCCGGTCGCCATGAAGGACGAACTCGAGGCCGCCGGCATCGGGACCTCGGGCACGACGCTCCACTTCGAGCCAGGCGCCGACCTGCCGGTGTCTCTGGTCGAGAGAGTCCTACGCGCGCGCCTCACCGAGGTTCAGGGCGGATAGCTCTCCACCCGTCATTCCCGCGAAGGCGGGAATCCAGGCCTGGTGTAGGGGTGCCCCTGTGGGTGCCCTTGCGAAAGCCTCAAATTGATTGTGAAATCTATCCCAAACGTTGACGAGAGCCCCCGCGGTTTGCTACATTTGCCCTAATAACCACTACACGAAGGGGGGCCGTGCGATGGTGCTACCAGCAGTCCGTATAAAGGAACTCCGAAGGACCTACGGATTCGAAGAAGTCGCCATCGTCCCCGGGGACGTCACCACCAACCCTGAGCTCTCCGTCACCCAGCTCGCCATCGGACCATACCGCTTCTCGATTCCCATCATCGCCTCCGCCATGGACGCCATCGTCAACCCCGCCTTTGCGGGGTTGATGGCTAAAGCGGGCGGTTTCGGCGTCATGAACCTCGAAGGCCTCTACTGCCGCTACGACGACCCCTCCGACGCCCTCAACGCCATCTCTTCCGCCCCAAAGGAGGAGGCGACCGACGTCATGCAGCGCGTCTACACCGCCGAGTTCCGCGAGGACCTCGTCGGCCGGCGCGTCCGCGAGATCAAGGACGCCGGAGCGGTCGCCGCCGTGTCGGTCACCCCGGCGCGAACCAAGCGACTCGCCCCCCTGGCGGTCGAGGCCGGTGCCGACATCATCGTCGTCCAGTCCACCGTCACCACCGCGCGCCACATCTCCAGCAGCTTCACCGGCCTGCGGCTGAACGACCTCGTCCGCGAGATCGGCGTCCCGGTCGTTGTCGGCAACACCGTCACCGCCAGCGCCTCCCTCGAACTGATGGAGCAGGGCATCGACGGCATCCTCGTCGGTGTCGGACCCGGCGCCGCCTGCACGACCCGCGACGTCACCGGCGTCGGCGTGCCGCAGGTCTCCGCGACCCTCGAGGTCGCCGCTGCGCGCGACGAGTTCTACTCCCGCACTGGCAAGTACGTCAGTGTCATCACGGACGGCGGCATCCGCATCGGCGGCGACCTCTGCAAGGCCATCGCGGCGGGCGCGGATGGCGTCATGATCGGCACCCCGTTCGCCCAGACCTACGAGGCGCCCGGCCAGGGCTTCAACTGGGGCATGGCGAGCCCGCACCCCGCGCTCCCGCGCGGCACGCGCATCAACGTCGGCACGCACGCCAGCCTGGAGCAGGTGCTCTTCGGCCCCAGCCACCGCATGGACGGCACGCACAACCTCGTGGGCGCGCTGCAGATGTGCATGAGCATGGTCGGCGCGCAGACCATCCCCGAGTTCCATGAGCGTGCCGAGCTCGTCGTCGCCCCCACCATCGCCACCGAGGGCAAGGTCTTCCAGCGCTCCGGCCAGATCTAGGGACAACCCGTCATTCCCGCGAAGGCGGGAATCCAGGGAGCAATGCAAGGGCGCCCGCGCGGGCGCCCTTACTCTTGTCCCTCCTCGGGTATCTCAGGCGGCTTCGCCGCCCCCGCGAGCACCGCTGCAACGACGTTCGACACCACGAACACCACGAAGATGATGCGGTAGCTGCCTGTCACGTCGAATGCCAGGGCTGCCACGAGCGGGCCCGCCGCCTGCGTCACGTTCGTGAACGCCCGCGCGACGCCCTCGATCGAGCCGAGGTGCCGCCGCCCGTAGTAATCCGCGAACGCCAGCCGCTGCAGCGTCACGGCAGCCCCCTGCGACAGTCCGTAGAACACGCCCCACGCCATCGCCAGCAGCGGCGTGTCCACGGCAAGCAGCAGCACGAACGCGAGCCCGTTCATCAGGAAGTCGCCCGCGATGAGGTACCGCACGCTGATCTTGTCGCGCAGGAACCCCGCCGCGAACGCCCCGATCGCACCGATCGCCGAGTGGACGGCCAGCGCACCCACCGCGACCGCATCGGAGAGGCCGGAGTCCGTCATGTACGGCACGGCGTGGAGCATGACACCGGTGCGTCCGAACCACCACAGCGAGACCGCGATGATGAGCAGGTAGAGCGCGGGGTGCCGCGCCGCCTGCCCCAGCCGCATGGAGCGGTCGGTCATGCGCAGGTCGCGGGACGGCGTGTCCGACGCGGACTCCGGCGGCGCGCCGTCCGGCCGCAGGCCCATGTCCTCCGGCCTGCGCCGCAGCAGCAGCGCGGTGGGGACGGCAGAGACGATGAGGATCATGACCCCCGCGCCGAGCGACGCCTCACGCCAGCTGTACACGCTGACCATGAAAGCGATGAACAGCGGTATGAGCGACGACCCGGCGGGGAAGCCGAGCCCGGCGAGCGCGGTCGCCTTCCCGCGCTTGGCGATGAACCAGTTCGGCACGATGACCGCCGAGGCGACGGAGAGGACGCCCGTGTTCATGCTCCGCGCGAATATCTGCAGCCCGTACAGGTGCCACAGCTCCGACATGAAGTACATGAGGACGAACGTCACGCCGATGAGCGTGTACGCGAACGTGAGCGCCCAGCGCGGGCCGAACCGGTCCACGATGGGGCCCGTCGCCAGCGCCGCCCCGCTCCCGACCAGCCCCCCGAGGCTGATGGCGCCGGTGAACTCCGCCCGCGTCCAGCCGAACTCCTCCGTGATGGGCTTCAGGAAGATGCTCAGGACCGGGAACGTCTCCGTGCTCGAGCTGAACGTGCCCAGCGCCGCGACGGCTACGACGACCCATCCGTAGAAGAAACGGGGCTTGCGCGGAGGTTGGTCGGTACGCTTCAAGTGATGCTGCCAGCGAACGGTGCCCGCATCATAGCCCCTCCCGCCACCTCGCGCCTTACACCGTCATTCCCGCGCAGGCGGGAAGGTGAATTCACATTCGAAGTGCAACACCTGGTCTAGGACCTCGGCCGGGGTCCGGTAGCCGAGGCACTTGCGCGGCGTATTGTTGTAGGCCTGCACGAGCTCTGCAAACTGCTCGTCCGTCACAGTGACGAGGTCAGTCTTCTGTGGCAGCATCCGGCGCATCCTACCGATCGCATTCTCCACACCTCCCTTCTGCCACGGGGCGTGGGTGTCACAGAAGAAGGTCTCCATCCCAAGCGCGTGCAACTCGTGATGCCGCGCGAACTCCGTCCCGTTGTCGAACGTCACCGTTCGGCGCAGTTGCGGCGGGAACCTTCCCAATGCCCCCGACATCACACGGGCAATCGGCCCCGAGGCCTTTCCCGGAGGACGCACCGCAATCAGCAGCCGCGAATGCCGCTCATGCAGCGTCAACACAGCCTGGCCGTAGGTACTGAACAGCATCAGGTCCGCCTCCCAGTGCCCAGGCTCTCGCCGGTCTGCTGCCGATGCAGGCCGCTCCGAGAGCGGTCGACGCAGACGGATGAACGAGGCCGGACTGCCTCCCCCGCGCCCGCGCCGGCCCCGCTTCGACTTCCCTCGCGGCAGGTAGTGGCGCCACGTGTAGTCCTTCGTCCGTCTGATCTGCCCGTAGATGAACCGGTAGATGCTCTCGTGGGAGATGATGCGTCTGCCTTTCACCAGGGCGAGTCGGTTCACGACTTCCTCCGGCGACCACCCTCTCCCAAGGGCGGCAAGCACCTCTTCTCGCAGAGGACCATCACGCTCCAGCCGTGCTCCGCTCCAACGACGGGCTCGCGCCTGCTGTTCTGCATACCGTGGCTGATAGCCATCCCTCTTCGATCTGTTGCGCTTCAGTTCCCGAGCAACCGTCGATGGCGCGCGATCCAGAGCTGCAGCGATTTGCCGGACCGAGTGTCCCTCGGCTTGTAAGCGGGCAATCGCACACCGCTCTTCAATGGAGACCTGCTGATAGTGCTTTCCCATGGCAACACCCTAATGAGGTGTTGCACTTCGTTTGTGAACTTAGGGAATCCAGGGTGACCGTCAGGTCACGCGGTGGGGTCTGGGAGGTGGTGGGCGCCTTCCGTGTCACCGCTGGGACACTCCTCTGCATATCCCCATCAGCCCTTGACGGGGGAAGGTTAGAGCCTGCCCCGTACTTGATGCGGGGATGGGGGTGAACCTGGCGGGTGAGGGCCGGCCTACATGCGGTTCTGCCAGCCCGCACGAGCGAACGGCAGCGTGAACATGACCACCACCAGCGCCGCCGCGCTGATCGCCGCGATGTACCAGAACAGCGACTCGAATCCCCAGGTGGCCACGACCACGCCGACCAGCAGCGGCCCGATGCCCGTGAAGATGAAGTTCGCTCCGTCCAGCACGCCAAGCGTCGACCCTTCCAGCCTGCGCCCGTGAGCGATGTCCAACGCCCACGTCTGCACCAGCGGGTTGACCACGAAGTTGAACGCCCCCATCACCCCAACGAGCAGCGTGAACATGGCGCCTGCGCCGGAGAGCGCGAGGAGTACGGCTATCGCTACCTTGGCGGTCAGAGCGATGACGATGACGGGCATGCGCCCGATGCGGTCCGACAGGTACCCGAAAGCGGGGTTGGTGATGGTGCCCATGGCCGTCAGCAGGGCGAGATGGAACCCGATGCCGATCTCGCTCATGCCCAACTGTTCCGACAGGTACAGCGGTAGCCACAGGAAGAGGCCGCCCTGCCCGAACCCCGCGACCGCCTTGATCAGGATGAGCAGCGTGAGGATCCGGCTGTTCTCCTTGAAGAGACCCTTGATCTCGCGCAGCTGCGCGCCGATCGGACGGGACTCACCCCTCGAACGCGCACCGACGTTCTGGAACGCCTCCGAGCGGCGGAGGAGCGTCCAGAGGAAGAACATGAAGATGAGTGCGAGCGGGAACGCCGCGAGGAATATCTGCTGCCAGAGCAGGTATGCCAGGAGGAACCCCGCCAGGAGCGGGCCGGCGCTGTCGCCTATCGACCCGGCCGAGCGGTCGACCGTGATCATGAACCCCCTGCGCCGCGGGTATATCTGGGAAAGGAGCCCGCGCGCGGTGGGGTGCCATATCGACCCGGCTATCGAGGCGACCATCAGGGCCCCGAGTATGAGCACGTAGGTCGGCGCGGCGCCCACCAGGAAGTACCCCAGCCCCATTGCGGTGAGGCTCAGGTACAGGATCATGAGACGCCGGTGCTGCAGCCGGTCCACCAGGAAGCCGCCCACCGTCGAGGAGACTCCGCTGCCCACCTGCCGCACGGTCCCGACGAGGCCCGCCGTTATCGGGTTGAGCCCCAACGCCCCATAGATGGTTGGGAGTATCACCCAGAATGCGTGTCCGTACAGGTGCTGCAGCGTGTGGCTGGTGATGACGGCGCCGGCCGCCACGTGGTCGCGTAGCTCGGGCTCGGTGGAGACTTGGGTTGCTGTGGCCATCCTGTCCCTCCCCGCCGGATTTTGGAACGCGCTTGCCGATGAGCGATTGTACTACCACACGCGATTCGCTGCGGGTGCCCTGCCTGGCCCCCTCTCCCTATGAGGGGAGAGGGTTGGGGTGAGGGTGAACCGGCAGGGCGGTGGGGATTGTCATTCCGAGCGGAGCGCAGCGTAGTCCGCGCTTTAGCGCGCGGAATCCTCTCGGGCAACGCGCTTCAGCGTGTGCGTGAGGGCTCTCGGAGGGGTTTGTGAGGCGGTGTCTGGTGTAGGGGCATCCCTTGTGGGTGCCCTGTCCGAAAGGGGTGCAGGACTGCTCCCCACAAGCGCTCCCAAGCGGGGCGGAGTGGGCGTGTCAGCTCTGATACCGAACGATGTCGCGTACCAGGAGCAGTGCGATGACCAGCGTTGCGGCGCCGATGGCAGTGCCCACAAGCAGCGCGTTCGGTGCGAGCAGGGCAGCCGCCATCGCGCCGACGATGACCTGTCCCAGCGACGGCCCGCCACGGTTCGAGAGCTGCAGCACCGCCGTCGTGCGGCCTCGTATGTCGTCCGGTACCGCCATCTGCACGATGGTCGAGCGCATGATCGCGCCGATGCCGTCCGTGGCGCCCACCAGCGCAAGCGCCGCGAGGGAGAGCAGGAAGTTGGTCGACAGCGCGAACATCGCCATGGAAACGAGATAGGCGGCGTAGGAGCCCACGACCATCGCGCCTTTGTGCTTGAAGTCGCCGAGGAGCAGAAGCGCGCCGGAGCCGACCAGGAAGCCCGCAGCCGGAGCGGAGAAGAGCAGCCCGTAGCCGAACGAGCCTGCATTCAGGATCTCCTCGAACACGGGCATCAGGCCCCGGTGGTGTGTGAAGAACATCGCCACGACGTCCAACAGCAGCATCACGAGTATCGCGTGCGTGCTGAAGATGAAGCGGAACCCCGCAAGCATCGAACTCATGTCCATGCGCCGCCGTCCCACGGATGGGTCGGGCGGCATCGGGCTGACGAGGAACAGCGCGCCGACCGTGGGGATAAACACTACGAAGACCGCGGCGTACGTCCAGCCCGGCCCGACCAGGCCGATGAGCAGCCCGCCGATCGCGGGGCCGATGAGCATGGAGGCATGCCGCGCCGCCTGGTTCATCGTGATCGCATTCATCATGTGCGTGCGCGGCACGAGACGGGGCAGCATCGCCATCCGCGCAGGCCCCTCGAAGGTGTTCACTGCGGAGGTGACGAGCGTGGTCGTGTAGATATGCCACACCTGGATGTTGTCCGTGAGAAAGAGCGTTGCAAGGACGCCTGCGAGCAGGAAATTGCCCGCCTGCGTCAGGATGAGCAGCGTCCGCCGGTCGACGATGTCGGCTATCGAACCGCCGATGAACACGAGGATGAGCATCGGAGCGAACTGGAAGATGCCGAGCAGGCCGAGGCTGAGCGTGGAACCGGTCAGCTCCCAGATCACCCACAGGTTGGTCACCTGTCGTATCTGGAAGCCCATGAAGCCGACGACGAAACTGACGAGCACCCACCGGAAGTTGGCGAAGGCGAGCGAGCCCCAGGGGCTGACTCTTCCCGCGCTGGGCGCTGGTTCAGCGGTTTCTGTTCGTCGGTCTGGAGGGTCGGCCACGCACGCTCCTGTACGAGAGACGTCCGGTGTGCTCCGTCTGCCGCCGCCGCGTCGAACCACGTCCGGCAGGCGGGGAGAGTTCTTATGTTAAGGCCATGCGGCAGCCGCAACAACGCTGCCCTTGGAAACCTCGTCATTCCCGCAGTTCCCTCCGTCATTCCCGCGCAGGCGGGAATCCCAGGTGCCCGACAGGGCACACGTGCGCAGCGGAGCGCACACGGTAGGGTAGTGGGGAGAAGGTGTGTGGCCCCCTCTCCTGAGGGAGAGGGAAACGCGCGTCAGCGCGAGGGTGAGGGCCTTGGGTGGGGTTGGAAGCGAGGGGAGCCTGTCATGCCGGCCGCAGGCG
This sequence comes from Dehalococcoidia bacterium, assembly GCA_965206315.1. Classification (GTDB taxonomy): domain Bacteria; phylum Chloroflexota; class Dehalococcoidia; order Lucifugimonadales; family Australimonadaceae; genus Bin16. The sequence continues at coordinate 857,374 of OZ242210.1, read as the reverse complement.
GGGATCCAGCGTGCGCGACAGCGGAGCGCACACGGTAGGGTAGTGGGGAGAAGGTGTGTGGCCCCCTCTCCTGAGGGAGAGGGAAACGCGCGTCAGCGCGAGGGTGAGGGCCCTTGGTGGGGTTGGAAGCGGGGCGAGCCCGTCATCCGCCCCTTACGCGGTGCCGCCCCCATCCGCTACGCTGGGCGTATGACTCGCGCACCAGCCCGACCCGTAGACAGAACCTATGGCTGGCGGTCGCAGATATAGGCAGGGCCTATGACAACAGGAGCAAACTTGTAAATCGATGAGCCCCTTGGCTCATTGGTCGTGGGAAGCAGGCCACGGCCTTGGAACACCCCCGACCAAGGAGAACCAAGATTCCAGAACCGCCTGTCCGATTACTCCTGAGGATCCGACCAAGGCTCCAGGAATCAGGCCACGATGAATCTTGTTCGGACCCGGTAGGAGGGAAAACAGAGGAGGCCTCATGACTCAGCAGTCTGTCCCCACCGTCCGGTTCGGAACGTCGTGGTCGACGCAGTTCCGGTTCACGCAGGCCATAGGCCGGGGGCTCAGCGAGTTGAAGCGCATCGACGCGACGGTGCACGTCCTGAGGCCCGGCGGCGTGAGTGCGCTCGCCGACCGCACGATCGACGTGGTCTTCTCCAAGTGGGTGGTCAACGAGCACCGCTACTCCGGCAAGGGCATCTATGCCGGAGAGAAACCGGACGACTGGCTGCGGACCATCGCGTGGCTCCCGCAGGAGGACCGCTTCCTCTTCGCGATGGCGCCGTGGACGGGCATCGAGTCGTTCGAGCAACTCGTGGCCGAGAAGCCGGTGCTGCACATGGCTGGCAGCGGTGCTGAGGTCGTGCTCCAGGAGTACGGTTTCAGCTATGGCGACGTCGGGAAGTGGGGCGGCTCGGTGAATCACATGGAACACACGGCGCGCGCCGCCAAAGCCCGTTACGACGCTGGCCGGCTCGACGCGTTCTGGGGCGACGGCAGCGCCTACGACTTCTCGGCCTGGCCGTGGGTGGGCTCGCGCGGCTACCGCTTCCTCGACATCAGTGAGGAGGTCATGCAGCGGCTGGAGGCGAAGGGCCTGCGCCGCCAGGTGACGCCCGCGGGCTTCGTGCCCGGTATCGACCGGACGCTCACCGCGCTCGACGACTCCCACATCGTGCTCACCTGCCGCGCCGACCTCGACGACGACCTGGCCTACCTCCTGGCCAAAGCGATAGACGACAACAAGCGCGACATCGAACTCACGTCGATCCAGATCGACTACGACAACGGCGAGGCCGGAGGTCTCCCGATGATCAGGCCGACGTACTGGTCGTCGCTCACGGGGCCCATCGGCCGTCAGTGGGACGAGGGGATCACGGGCGCGCCGCTGCACGATGGAGCGAGGCGCTACTACCAGGAGCAGGGGTACCTGTAGAGGTGACCGCTACTCGGTTGCCGGCCCTTTCATGGCCAGCGGCAGCCCCGCTGCCATGAAGTAGACGGCATCCGCCTCCTCGGCCACGAGCTGGTTCACGCGACCCAGTTCGTCGGCGAAGTGTCGGCCCAGCGTGGTCGCCGGCACCACGCCGAGCCCCACCTCGTTGCTGACGACGATCCAGGAGGCGTCGCCGTCCCGGTACGCCTCCAGCAACCGTCGGGCCTCCGCAGGGATTTCATGGGACCGTTCGCTCAGGAGCATGTTGCTGACCCACAGCGTCAGGCAGTCGAGCAGCACCGTGTCGTAAAGGTGCAGGACGGGCGCCAGCGCCGTTGCGGGGTCGAGCGGCTCCTCGAGGGTGTCCCATTCGGGCGGACGGCTCGCCTGGTGCGCCCGGATGCGCGCCTCCATCTCCGCGTCGCCCGCCTCGGCGGGCGCCACGAAGAGCACGCGCTTGCCGTGGGTCGCCAACTGCTGGGCGTAGCTGCTCTTTCCGGCCCGGACACCGCCGAGGATGAGTGTCAGCCGCTTGCTCATGCCTTCACTCCTCCGTTGCCGGGTGTGCAGGGGACCTCGTTCCATAGTTCGAGGACACGCCCGCCGGGATGGTTGCTGACGATGGAGAGGCTGCCGCAATCGACCCCGAACTGCCAGAAGTACCCATCAGGCAGGTTGAGCAGGCAGACGAGGAGGGCGCGGATCGATCCCGCATGCGCCACGACCAGCACGTTCTCGGAGGGCTGATGGCGCGACTGAGCGTGTTCGTGAAAGCGCCGGACCCTGCCCAGCAGTTGACGAGTGTCCTCGCCTCCCGGGGCGGCGAACGCATTCGCATCCAGCGCCATCCGGCGGGCGTAGTCCTCCGGGTCCCGCGCCTCGGCTTCCTCTGTTGTCAGTCCTTCCCACTCGCCGTAAGAGAACTCGCGGAGGTCGGGGTAGGTCTCGACGGGAACGCCACTGCCTTCCGCTATGAGACGTGCGCTCTCCGCCGCGCGCGACAGGTCGCTGGCATAGACCGCCGCGACCCCGCATCCGGCGAGTCTGGCCGCGAGCGTCTGCATCTGTCGCCTGCCGTAGTCGTTCAGCCCTGTATCCGTGTGGCCCTGGATGCGTCCATCCCTGTTCCACGTCGTCTCTCCATGGCGTACCAGGTACCAGCGGCTCGTATCCCCGTACTGCGTCACGACATCTCCCACAGCGCCGCTCCGAACAATCCCGCAGCGAAGTGGAAGAGGACGATCCCAGCCAGCAGCACGACCACCTCCCCTACCTCGTTCACTGCTCCATACGTGTCGCCGGTCATGCCTCCGAGTAGTCTGGTGACCCACACTCCGATAGCCAGGGCTGTCGCTACGGCAACGCCCAGCAGGATCAATCCCGCGACCCCGAGCAGCAGCGCGCCTGCGGCGGCGGCAGTCGCAGATCCGAATGCCATCTGCCACCTGCGCCGCCCGGCCTGGAACGCTGAGCCGAGTCCCTGTTCCCTCGCATAAGGGAAGGCTTCCAGCGCCGCCAGCATCCCGAGGCGCGAGAGGCACGGGAACAGCACCAGCAGGGCGGTGCGCTCCTCGTCAGGGACTCCGGCGATAAGGCTCCACTTCAGCAGCAACAGGCTCGCGCCGCCGATGACGGCAAACGCACCCACGTGTGGGTCGCGCAGGATCCCCAGCCGCCTTGCGCGGTCATAGCCGCCGAACAGTCCGTCGCACGTATCGAGGAACCCCTCGGTGTGGAGCGCCCTCGTCAGCACCAGCAGCGCGACGACGAGCAGCGCGCTCACTGCCAGGGGCGGCAGCGCCTCCCTCGCTGCGAGGTCTAGTCCGGCCAGGATGCCGCCGAGTGCCAGCCCCACGAGCGGGAAGTACGCGCGGGCAGGCCCCATCCGCGCCGCCCCGCTGGGTGCGAGTGGGAGCACCGTCAGGAATCCGATGGCCAGCCGCAGGCCGTTCAACCTGCCTCCTCGTTAGCGCTGCCGGACACCCCGGCTTCGGCGAAGGTCGCCATCTCCGTCAGGCATGCTGCGGCTGCCTCGATGAGGCCCATCGCCAGCACCGCGCCCGTGCCCTCTCCCAACCTCATGCCGAGGTCGAGCAATGGACGCAGCCCCAGGTGCCCCAAGGCGATGCGATGCCCCGGTTCGACCGATAGGTGCGAGGCGACGACGTAGCCACTGACGTGGGGACAGAGGCTGTGCGCTATCAGCCCCGCGGCGGTTGAGACGAACCCGTCCAGTACCACGACCCTGCGGGCGAGCGCGCCGCCCAGCACGACTCCGGCCAGCACGCCGATCTCGAACCCTCCAACCTTCGCGAGCACGTCCAGCCCGTCGCGGTAATCGGGGAGGTTCACTTCCAATGCACGTTTCACGACGGCGATCTTGTGCGCCATCTCCTCTTCGTTCCGTCCGGTCCCTCTGCCGGTCGTCTCTGTAGGGGGACTGCCGGTCAGAACTGCGGTGACGGCGCTCGCCGCCGTGGTGTTGCCGATACCCATCTCGCCTGCGCCGATCATGTCCGCGCCGCTCTCCGCAACCTCCAGTGCAAGGTCGACGCCTGCGCTCACGCACTGCTCGGCCTGCGCTCGCGACATGGCCGGACCCTGCGTCATGTCGGCGGTGCCGCGTCCCGCCCCGACGACTCGTAGGTCCGGATGCTCCGGAAGCGGTGCGGCCATTCCGGCATCGACGATCATCAACCCCGCTCCCGCCTTCCGCGCCATGACGTTGATCGCTGCGCCGCCCGCGAGGAAGTTCTGCACCATCTGTGTGGTGACCTCCTGCGGATAGCCGGTGACGCCCTGCACGACCACGCCGTGGTCGGCGGCGGCCACGACGACCGCTTTCCCGCGCGGAGCGGGACGCTCTGTCCCGAATACGCCCGCCATCTGGACGGAGAGCTCCTCCAACCGGCCCAGGCTGCCGGGCGGTTTCGTGAGTTGCTGCTGCCGCAACTCGGCTGAACGCTGCGCCCGGGGATCAGGCGGCTCGATGCGCGCCAGCACATCGTCGAGCTTCATCGCTAGAACTCGATGCCCTGCTGGGCCTTGATGCCCTGTGTCTCGTAGGGATGCTTGACCATCCGCATCTCCGTGACGAGGTCGGCGAAGTCGATCAGCTCTTTGGGAGCGTAGCGGCCGGTGATGATGACGTGCAGTGTGGGCGGACGGTGTTTCAGCGTGTCGATGACTTCATCGACGAAGACCCAGCCGTAGTGCATGGCGTAGGTGAACTCGTCCAGGATGATGATGTCGTCGTCGCCCTGCAGGATGGCTTCCCGGCACCGTCCCCACTGCTCGACTGCGAGGGCCGTCGTGCGGTCCATGTCCCGGGAGAGCCAGGTGAACCCGTCCCCAAGTGCCTCGATGCGTATACCGAGCCGCTCGGCTGCCCGCTGCTCACCGAACCGCGCGCCCGTGTGCTTGATGAACTGGAACATCCTGATGCGGAAGTTCCGCCCCCAGGCGCGGAAGAGCACGCCGAGCGCGGCAGTCGTCTTGCCCTTGCCCTCGCCGGTGTTGACGATGACCAAGCCGTGCCGTTCACGGCGGCGTCTCACGGGCTGCCCGGCTCCCCTTGCGCCCTGTTCGCTCACGGTTCGACTCCCTGCGCAGCCGCTGGGGCTTTCTCAGTTGACGCTGTATGCGCGTCCGCCGGGCCGATCAGGCTTATCGCGAGCGCGCCGGTGACCGGCTCCCGGTAGACGGCGCACCGCACTCCGAAGGCGGACTCGATCGCCTCCGGTGTCAGCACCTCCTCGGGCGTTCCTTCTGAGAGCACACGCCCCTCGCTCAGCAGCACGAGGCGGTCGCAGTAGCGTGCCGCCATCTGCAGATCGTGGATCGCGGCGACGGCGGTCAGCCCGTCGTCAACCAGCTGGCGCACCAGGTCCAGCACCTTGAGCTGGTGGAAGACGTCCAGGTTGGATGTCGGCTCATCCAGCAGCAGGATGCGGGGTTGCTGCGCGAGCGCGCGCGACACGAACACCCGCTGGCGCTCTCCCCCGGATAGGGTGTCAAGCGTCCTGTCGGTGAACTCCTCCGTGTCGGTCAATCGCATCGCGTCACGGGCGATGCGGTTGTCCTCCCCGCCTTCCACCTGGAAGCGCCCCAGGTGTGGATACCTGCCCATGAGCACCAGCTCGAAGGACGTGAAGCCGTGCGTGTACGGCGCTATCTGGGGCACCAGCGCCAGTCCGGCTGCAACGTCCCTTGACGACAGGGACCGCAAGTCCTTTCCCTCCAATCGCACCGCCCCCTGCTGGTGCCGGAGCATGCCGGACAGCGCCCGCAACAGCGTGGACTTCCCCGCGCCGTTCGGCCCGATGAGGCCGACGAACCGCCCCTGCTCAGCATGCAGGTGGACGCTGTCCAGCAGCGTCTGCGCCTCGACGCTGTAGGAGAGGTCCTCGGCGGCGATCGCCGGCTGTTCGCGTTCACCCATCTGCTACCCTGCCAGACTGAATGAGGCTGCCGGAGGGTTGGGGAAGTCGTCCGGCCAGAGCAGCCGGGCGAGGTCCTCGGCCCCGCGGATGTTCCAGTATGAGAGCGTGGTGAAGTGTTTGCTCTCAACCACGTGGATGGCGTCATTCTTGACCGCCGGGATCTCGGCGAGCGCTTCATTGTCGAACAGGCTCTGCCTGAATTCTTCGGCCCCGAACTCGATCGGCTGAGCGATGACGATAATCTCCGGGTTCATGGCGATAACCCCCTCGAGGCTCGTGGTCTGGTTCCCCTCGATGCCCGCTTCCTCGGCCGCGTTGATGCCGCCTGCCGCAGTGATTACGCCGCCTTCCGTAGAGTTGCCGCCCGCGACCCAGAGCTTGTCCGAGTACTGGGTGAGTGCAAGCACCCTGGGACGAGGCTCTGCAGCGCCGGTCACGGCGACGAGGGAATCGTAACGCTCCTGCACTTCGGCTGCGAACTCCAGGGCGCGCTCTTCCTCGCCGAAGATGTAGCCCATGAACAGGATGTTGTCGATGCGCGCCTCGGGGTCGTGTTTCAGGGCCGTCTGCACGACCGGGATACCGACTCTCGACAGGGCCTCGATGCCCTCCGCGGAGAAGAATGGGCTGGTGACGATAACGTCAGGCGACTGGGCGATGATCGTCTCTGGGTCGCGTGATATCTCGGCCTTGTCCTGCACCAGCGACGCCACATTGGAGTAGGTCGCGTTCTTCGTGGCGCTTCCCACGGCAACGAGCCGTTCATTGGGCACCAGTGCGAGTGTCATCTCGTCGTGCCCCACGGAAGCAGTGATGATGCGCTCCGGTTTGGCCGGGATGCTCACGATGCCATTCAGCCCCTCGACCTCGCGCGGCCATCCAAGGTTGGAGGTATCGATGATGCCGGGTACGCTCGCTGGCAGCTTGGGCGCAGGCGTTGGAGTTGGTGTGGGGTCGGGGGTCGGAGTGGCTGTTGGCGTAGCCGTCGGCGCGGGAGTCGGGGTCGGGGTCGCCTGCGAGCAGGCTGCGAGCGCCGCGAGAAGGAACACGGACAACGTGATGATGAGGCTGGGGAAGCGTCGGACTGGCAAGGTGACTCCTTTCGTTCGGTAGCGTCTCATAGCGAGTAGACCTGTCGTTTGTTCCTGATGAGCAGGAGGATGAAGAATGGCGCGCCGACGAAGGCGGTGAGCACGCCGACGCGGAACTCGGCTGGTTGGATGATGGTCCTGGCCACCGTGTCGGCCACGGTGACGAAGACCGCGCCGCCCAGCGCGCTCATGGGGATGAGCACGCGGTGGTCCGGTCCGATCAGGAGCCGGAGGATGTGGGGTGTGACGAGGCCGACGAAGGCGATGGTGCCGCTCACCGCCACGGCGGTCCCGGTCACCAGGGCCGCCGCTGCCAGCAGGACGACTCGTGCCACGCCGACGCGGACGCCCATCGAACGCGCCTCGTCGTCGCCCAGCATCAGGAGGTTCAGATCGCGGGCCATCAGCATGATGACCGCTGCGCCGCCGAGGATGAGCGGCGCGGAGATGCGGACGTGCTCCCAGGAACGGGAGTCCAGCCCCCCCGCGAGCCAGAAGAGGATCTCGCGCAGCGCCTCGTTATCGGGCAGGAGGATGATGATGGCGGAGACGATGGCGCCGAGGAACGCGTTCACCGCCACTCCCGCAAGCAGGAGCGTCGCCATCGAGAAGCGTCCGCCAGCGGCGGCGATGCCGTACACGAGGAACGACGCGGCGATGGCGCCCATGAACGCGAAGACCGGCAGCGCAAGGAAGAAGAGTCCTGCCATGCCCGTGGCGATGGCCACGACCGCGCCCACCGCTCCACCGGCGGACACGCCGATGATGCCGGGGTCGGCCATCGGGTTGCGGAAGAGTCCCTGCATCGTTGCTCCGGCTACTCCCAGGGCGACGCCGACCACGACGCCGACGAGTATGCGCGGGAGCCTGATCTGCTCGATGACGAGCTGTTCGGTACGACCGAACCCCGTTGCCTCGAATCCGAAGAACGACAGCACGATAGAAGCGACGTGAGCGGCGGGTATGCTGACGGGCCCGAGGCTGAGCGAGACGGCGGCGCTCATCACGATCAGGAGGAGCAGCACGGATGCTCCGATGGCCAACCGGCTGGTGACCGCCATCCGGCGGTAGCCTTGCAACGTCGTGAGTCCGACGGCCCTCAAACCAAGAACCCCCAGCGCTCTCCGCTGGAGGTCAGGCTTCACTCTGCCGGGATTCGCGTCCGGTGGCCGAGGGACCCTCTCTGAGGCGGAGAGTGGTCACCTCTCATTCAGGCAGGTCTCCTGGCTCGCGGGTGGACTCATCTGCCGGGCCCTTCCCATCGTGTCTACGACAGTGGGCTCAGCTTCCGAGGATCCCGCTTACAGTGGCGCTACCGCGGCGGACTCACACCGCCTTCCCTATTCTCCCTGGGACGGGCACCTGAACGAGCAGTGATCGTATGTTCGTACCGAGGAGGCAGGCTATGGCGTCGCCAACGGGCCTGTCAAGGAGAACGACCTCGCGCGTAGGGCTACGCCTATCTCAGCCTCATCACGGAGTAGACCATCTCCATGTCCAGGTGCTGGCGCACCAGCGCCGCCAGCTTGTCGTACTCCTTACTCGGGTCGAGGTCGTCGCCGGCCGGCAGGGCCACGCCCTTGCGTCTGCTTGCATGCTCCAGGATCGAACGCCGAACGGTGCGGTTGTGGAAGAGTCCGTGCAGGTAGGTCCCGAGCGTAAGCCCGTCATCGTCCAAGGCGCCGTCAGTCAGGCTGATGCGCTGCCCTGAGCGTGTTTCGATGACGAAGGGATGGGTAGTACCGGATGATGAGGTGACGCCCATGTGTATCTCGTAAGCGGTGATGGCTGTCCCGGCGCAACCGCTCAGGAGACCGTGCCCCGCTGCAACTTGCGCCGCCACTTGGTGGGTGGCCTTCTCGCGCGAGAAAGTTGTGGACGCGGGCAACAGCGCGAGCCCCTCCGCCCTGGCTCGAGGCGACTCGACGCCGTCGGGGTCCAGGAGTTCAGTGCCCAGCATCTGGTACCCCGCGCAGATGCCGATGACGGGGATGCCCTTTCGGCGTGCGGTCACCACACACTCCGCGATGCCCTGCTCGCGCAGCCAGTCGAGGTCTGCCATGGTGGTCTTGCTGCCGGGCAGCACAACGATGTCCGGGTTGCCGAACTCTTCAACCCGGCCCACATAACGAACGTGGACGCCGGGCTCCTGGCGCAGGGGGTCGAAGTCGTCGAAGTTGGCGATGTGCGGCACGCGTATGACCGCGACGTCCACGGCAGTCTCGTGGCCGCTCCTGGGATCGGTCGCTATGCCGAGCGAGTCCTCCTCCGGCACGTGGATGTTGGTGAAATACGGGATGACACCGGCCACCGGTACTCCGGTCTTCTCGTGCAGGAGGTCCAGCCCTGTTGTGAGGAGCGAAGGGTCTCCCCGGAACTTGTTGATGACGTGCCCCTTGACCAGCGCCCTCTCCTCAGGTTCGAGGAGCATCATGGTGCCGATGAGCTGTGCGAATACACCGCCGCGGTCGATGTCCCCCACCAGCAGGACGGGCGCATCGGCATGGAGGGCCACGCGCATGTTGACGATGTCGTGCTGCTTGAGGTTGATCTCGGCCGGACTGCCGGCCCCCTCGATCACGACGACGTCGTAGTCGGTGCGGAGGCGGCTCAGCGCTGCGGTCACCGTCTCCCAGATCGACGGTTTGAGTTCCTGGTACTCGCGAGCTGAGGCAACAGTCATGGGGCGCCCCATCACGACAACCTGGGAGCGCCTGTCGCCTTCCGGTTTGAGGAGGACAGGATTCATGTCCACCTTCGGGGCCACCATCGCGGCGGCGGCCTGTACGGCCTGCGACCGACCGATCTCTCCGCCATCCGGCGTGGCGTAGGAGTTCAGGGACATGTTCTGCGCCTTGAACGGGGCTACGTGGTAACCGTCCTGAGCGAAGATGCGGCAAAGCGCGGTGGTCAGGATCGACTTTCCCGCGTGCGACGAGGTCCCCTGGACCATGATGACCTTCGCTGGGCTGCTACTCATCACCCTGGAATTCCCGTAGAGCGCTTATGAGGGTGACACATTCCTCGGGGCGGCGGACCGCTATGCGGATGTGCTCAGGGAGGCCGAACGACGTGCAGTCCCGCACCGCGATGCCGCGTTGGAGGAGAGCCCCTCGTACCTGTGAGGCATCGCCTACCCGCGCGAGGACGAAGTTGGCGCTGGATTCCATGAACGGGATACCTAAAGTGTTCAGTTCGCCATAGATATAGGCCTTCGCTTCGCTGATGACGTCGCGTGCGGTCGATACGTGGGTATCGTCATCGAGTGCGGCCAGCCCGGTGGCCTGTGCAACGGCATTCACGCTCCAGGACGGCTGGAGCCGTGCCACTACGGAGACAACTTGCGGCTCTGCGATCAGGTAGCCGAGCCGCACCCCTGCGAGCGCATGGTCCTTGGTCATCGAGCGCAGGATGGCAATCTTGCCGCAACTGAGGAGCGAGAGCGAATCCCAAGGGTGATCAGCGAACGGTACGTACGCGTCGTCCAGCACCAGGAGGCTGTCTTCCCCTAGGGCGTGGAGGAGCTTCCCCACGTCGATGCTGCTGAGGTAAACCCCGGTTGGGTTGTTAGGGTTGCAGAGGAAGAGCAGACGAGGCCGGGTTTGCGTGATGAGTTCGATGGCAGTGTCGATATTCCACCTGAAGCCCTGCGCTTCCTCCGCTCGGGCAACATGGATATCGGCGCCTGCGAGGGCTGCTGCGGCTTCGTATTCTCCGAACGTTGGCGTGAACAGCAGGCAACCGACTCCAGGCCGCAGGAAGGCACGCGCCAGGAGGTGGATAAGTTCGGTGGAGCCGTTCCCGATGAGCAGGTTGTCGGTCCCCACGTCCAAGCGGGCTGCCAGCGCCTCACGGAGGCGCAGGCTGTGGCGGTCCGGGTATGCGGACAGCACGGCCTCTGCCGCGGCCTGCTTCACGCGCTCCGACGGTCCAAGCGGGTTGATGTTGGCGCTGAAATCCAACACCTGGTCGGGACGGAGTCCCAGCGCGCGCAACTCCGCCTCGTCCAGCCCCCCATGTACCGTATGCAGTGTGGCCATCTGTCCCGTCAACCCGTGATCGCGTGGCGTGCTGCGAGCACCCCGAGCGCCAAGGTAACTGCGAGTGCGGCAGCACTCTCCATTACCCGTATCGCCGTACCGATGTCTTCTGCGTCGGGCTCGCGCATACTCGCGCCCAGGCTGTAGTGCCCGGGCTTCTCCAGTACCGTTCCCAACAGCCCGGCCATAGCGCTCATCGTCCATCCGGCGTTGGGGCTTGCCGTACGGCTGCGGTCGCTCAGCATGGTTCTCCATCCACGAACGACAGACAAACGGGAGCATGCCCCACTGACCACCAGCAGCAGTGCGCTGAGCCGTGCCGGCGCCAGGTTCAGCACGTCGTCCAGCCGTGCTGACGTCTTGCCGAGGTATTCGTAGGCGCCCCGATAGCCCAGCATGCTGTCCAGCGTGTTCACCGCCCGGTAGGCCACAGCGCCTGGCACGCCGAAGAGTGCGAATGCCAGCCACGGCCCGACGAAGCTGTCCGTCGTGTTCTCGGCAACGGATTCTATAGCGGCAGCGGCGACGAGCGGTGCAGTGAGCGTAGTGGAGTCGCGGCTGACCAGACTCTGGAGGCTCTCCCTCGCGTCGTCCAGGCTGCCGGAGGTGAGAGCATGCCGTGTTCGGGCGGCCGCCGCCGAGAGCCCTTGGACCGTGAATGTGGTGCGTAGCAGGAATGCTCCTCCGAGTACATAGGCAACTGGGCTGATGGGCGCCAGCGCAGCCATCGCGAACCACGCAAGCGCCGTGGTCCCCCCTACAACGATAACAACGATCACACAACCGAACAGGAATGCAGGCACTGGCTGCCGGGGCGCCTGGCGCTCCATCACCGTTATCAGACGCCCCATCCAAACGACAGGATGGACTCTCGATGGAGGCTCCGGCATGAGACGGTCCAGGGCGACCGCCAGCAGCAGGACCAGGACATTCAGGAGCAGACCGTCCCACCATGGGGAGAACATGGCAGGGATGATAGTCGGATGGCTTGGCGGGTGCTGCGCGCTTGACCTGCGCGGCGCAGGGAAGCAGACTCCCGTGACGGCAGGACTCTGAGCAGAACGGGCGCGACTGCCAAGGAAGTAACCCATCGCAGCCGATACCAGACACGTAAACGCCGGCTCGAAGTGGGCGGTGCTCGCTGCAGCCGGGGCCAGCACGCTCCTCGGCACCTCCGATTTCTCGATAGTCGCGATCGCGCTTCCCTCCTTCACCGAGGTCTTCGACGCGTCCACTTCGACCGTCGTCTGGATCGCTCTGTCCTATCAGCTCATCGTGCTCGGTCTGGCGCTGCCGATGGGCCGGCTGGGGGACCAGTTCGGCAACAAGACCGTCTTCGCCGCCGGGGCCCTGATCTACGCGGTCGGCCTCGTGGGCGCTGCCGCTGCGCCGGACATCCTGGCGCTGATCGTCCTTCGGGCGGTGCAGGGCGCGGGGGCTGCGATGATGGTCTCTCTCTCGCTGGGGCTGGTGTCGAGCGCCTTTCCACCTAACGAGCGCGGCAAGGCGCTGGGCTTGATGGCCTCCGTCGCCGGTTTCGGACTCATGTCGGGACCGGCGCTCGGCGGCATCCTCCTCGACACGTTGGGCTGGCGCTCCATCTTCTGGGTGCGCGCCCCGTTCGGGTTCGCCGGGTTCCTCCTTGCCATGGTCTATCTCCGGGACGTGCGGGCGACCGCGGACCGGCGGACCGATTTCCTCGGTGCGGCCCTGCTGTTCGCGGCGCTGGTGCTGATGGCCGTCGGGCTGAATCGCGGCTCCGCCGAGGGCTGGACGTCGCCGCTGGTTCTCGTAGTGTTCCCACTGAGCGCGGTGGCCATGACGGCCTTCGCGCTCCACTCGGTCCGCACAGGGAGCCCCGTCGTAGACATACGGATGTTCCGGGACCCGGCCCTCTCCGTTTCCAGTGCGCTGATGCTGATGGCCGGCATTTCGATGATGGCGGTAACCTTCGCGATGCCGTTCTACCTGCTCATCGCTCGGGGACTGTCACCTGCGGCGGCCGGCCTGATCATGCTGATGGCCCCTGCCATGTTCATCGTGTTCCCCCCGTTCACGGGACGTCTCTCCGACCGGATCGGCCCTCGGGTCCCCACGACCATCGGGCTGAGCCTGTCGGCATCGGCGCTCTTCCTGCTCGCGAACCTGGACCTGGGTACGTCGATCCCGGTCATCGTGGGGATCATGGTGCTGAGCGGCATCGGAGGCTCGTTCTTCCAGGCGCCGAACCAGAGCGTCATCATGAGCGCGGCCCCGCGGGACCGCGTCGGCACGGTCTCCGCGCTGATCCCGACCCTTCGCTATATCGGGATAATCACCGGGGTCGCGACCTCAGAGGCGATCTTCACCTCGGGCCTTGGTGAGCCGGGGCTGGGCGGAGCGGATGCGGAGACGGTGACCGCCGCTGCGCGGACCGTGTTCCTCGTCTTCGGCGGGTTGGCTTCGCTCGCTGCAGTGGTGGCGCTCTTCCGTACCGGCGGACGCTCCTGAGTCGGGCGGCGCCTGCTTGCCCGGCGGTTGTCGCGATGCAACTTCCCCGCAGCCCGGACGTGGACCGTCACCCACCGAGCGCGGCCGAGCCCCAGCCGACGACGGCGGCGACCGTGACGGCGAAGGCGGACTGCTGCACGACGAGCCTGCCCGTGGACCGTAGCCCGAGTTCGCGTCCGATCGTGATCGCGGAGACCAGGCATGGCAGCACCGTTCCGGCGAGGAATGTCGCAACCAGCAACTGGGTCCCGCTCAACGAGGCGACGGTGCCGGCCTCAGCCAGGAGCAGTATGCCGTCCTTTCGGACGGCGGCGAGCACGGTCGGCATTGCCGTATCCGCCGGCAGTGCGAACACGGCCATCGCCGGCGCCAGCAAGCCCCCCGCCGCATCGAGCACGCCTGACCAGTCGAGCAGCGAGGCAACCATGGCGATCGCGAAGAAGGTCGGGAGCGCCGTGCGGAAGAACGCCCCGACCGTCCCTCGTGTCTCCGCCCCGACTGCCGCGAAGGACGGCCGGGTGAGGAGGATGCGCGGTTCGATGAGCATTGCGGTGAGCGTCGACCGCGCAGCAGGCTGGCTGATGAGGCGCGTGTAGACGAGCGTCGCCGCGACGAGCAGCGCCAGGTACGGCACAACGAGACTGCTCTTGTCGGCGGCGGCAAAGACCGCGAGCGTCGCGCCGAGCTGGTACGAGCAGGCGGACCCGAAGGAGATCGCCCCGACGGTCGTCTGCCGGGTGCAGGCAGAGCAGGAGCGTGTCGAGACGATTGCCGGGACGTTGCAGCCGAAGCCCATCAGCACGCGCGTCACGTCGCGCCCGTGCAGGCCGACCGGTCGCAGCAGGGGGTGGAGCGCCGTCCCGATGAGGTCGGCAAGGCCGCTCAACTTGTATGCGCTGATCAGCGCCGAGTAGACCAGCACCGTCGGGACCGCCCATACGAACAGCAACGGCCCCATCGTGAGCAGCCCGTAGTCGCCCGCGAGCACAGCACCGAGCGGCCCCGGCCAGCCCGCTACCCTCTCGGCCAGGGGTGTCGTGCCCGCCGCGGCCAGCGGATCGAGCCAGGCAGCGGCCTGGTTCGCGCCGAGCACTGCGAGCAGAGCGGGCAGGACCAGTAAGACGGCCGCTGTCGCCGGACCTGCTACCGCACGTCCGGGGAGCAACGTGGTGGGAGGCGCCGCGACATCGATGCCATGCCGGTCAGCACGCACAGGACTCCGCGCAGCAGGAGAGGTCGTCCAGGTACATCCCCACCGCTCGGCGGGCCGCGACGGCTTCCGTGGTGTCCTTCCCGAGGCGCTGCGCTATCGCATCGGCGACGACGGCGAAGCGCTGGCGGAACTTGTAGATGAAGCAGAAGTTCACGCCCCGGTGCTCGAGTATGGGGCCGGAGATGAACAGGCCCGGCACGAGAGTGGACTCGTCGGCCTCTTCCGTGACGACGGGGGCGCCGTCCTCATCGTTCTCGATCAGGCCGTCCAGGTGGCTCAGGGACCCCTTGAAGCCGGTGGCCAGGATCGGGCGTGTCTCGCTCACCCACTCGCGGCCGTCCGAAGCCTGGACGACCCACGTGTCGCCGTCCTCGCGCACCGATGTGATGTCGACGCCGCCGACGAGGTCCACGGAGCCCGTGGAATCGGCCCATGCCAGACGTTCGCGGGAGAACGGCGTGAGGGAGATGCTGGGGTCCGGGTGTTCACTGTCCCATGTCGCATATCGCCCCAGCACGGTCACACTCTTCTCCAGCTGCACCAGCGAGACGGTCGCGTCTGCGGCGCTCTCGTAGCCACCGATCACTGTGAAACGGTCGCCGTCGAGTTCCTTCCACGTGCGGACCTCGGACGAGTGGCAGCAGGACTCTGCGCCCGCGAACGAATTGCGGTTCGGGTACTGGAACTCCCCGGCCGCCCAGATGACGTGTCGTGCACGCACCGGCCGGTCGGTCGTCGTGAGCGTGAAAGTCCCGTTATCCTCGACTGCGATGGCGCAGACGTCGATGCCGGTCTTCACCTTGAGCTTGAAGTGTTGGGCGACGTTGTCGAGGTACATCGCGTAAGCGACTCCGCTGGGGTGTTCGCGGTCGAGCGTGTAGGCGGGCGATGTGTGAGGGACGATCGCATTGAGGTCGAGCAACCCGAATGCGTTCGAAGTGAACGACGGCGTGATGAAACGCATCTCTTGCGGCCACCGCCGGAACGAGGCCCCGACCTCATGGCGATCGAGGATGATGACGTCGTCGACGCCAAACTCCTTGAGGGCAACCGCGCACCCAAGTCCTGCCGGTCCCGCGCCCACGATTGCCACCGAGTGGAGGCGCGACCGTTTCGGGGCCTGGTCCCGCCGCCGTAGTGTGCCCGTTCTGCTCATGCGACCCTTCCTCCTGAATCCTTGCTGACGAGCCCCAAGCCTAGCAGTGTTGATACTTACTGTCAATAACGTGTACCCTGGTAGGCCGATTCCACAGGCACGATGACCCCTCTGTAATTGCTTCATGAAGTCAGCCTGGAATCGCGGCAGCCTGGACACACTTAGGATACTTAGTGTCAATAACTTATGGTCAGAGCCCAGTCTGTGCGGTCGTGTTGCCGTCAGGTAGCGTGGTTCGCAGTCAGTTGCGGAAGTGGTGGGCCTGAGGGGACGGTAGATGGCACCGTCTTGGAGATGTGGCTAGGAGGACTAGGACGGCCCAAGTGATAGGTTCGAGCCTTTTCGAGCGGGCGATTCCAGGCTGCGTCGGGCGCCCGCAACTGCCTGAAGGGGGGGAAGAGTGGTTGGCCCTACCTGTTCATCGCGCACGATGGCATACAGCCACTGGTCTACGATTTGCCCGTCCTTGATTACGCTCTTGCGCAATCGTCCCTCGTATTCATAACCGGCCTTATCCAGGACCCGTGCCGATGCGGGGTTCCATTCCATCACTGTCGCATACAGGCGAACGAAGCCAAGCTCGGTGAATGCGTACTCGGTAAGGGCCCTGAGGGATTCCGTGACGACGCCCCTGCCCCAGAAAGGTTCGCCCAGCCAGTACCCCACCTCTGCGGAAAGCCTTCCCACGTCGCTCTGCGGCAACATCCCGATGGACCCGATGGCTTCTGTGGCGCACGCGATGGCAAAGATCGTCTCGGGTTCCTGTTGCATCGCGTATCGGATCCATTCCTCCGCATCTGAGATAGTGTACGGGTAAGGGTGCTGGTCCCACATGTTGCGCCAGATTGCCCGGTTGTTGCCATACTTCGCCAGCGCCGGAGCGTCGTCCGACCGGAAGCTCCGCATCTGCCACTCGCCGAACTCGATCTTCATGGTTTTATCAACTCCGTGGAGGCGAGGTTGGCTATGGCGGCGTCGAAGCGCTCCAACGCGTCGTGTAACGCTGCGCGTGGCGACTGTAGAACGACTCGCAAAAAATCCGTGTGCTGACTCATAGGAGGGTTACTCGGATCGAGAGGGGCCGTCGACCCCATCCCGATGGTGAAGGTGCCGATAGCTGGAAGTCCGTGGTGGGCGAAGCAGGAATCGAACCTGCGACCTCCTGTGTGTAAGACAGGCGCTCTAACCGCTGAGCTATTCGCCCTTGGGCGATAGTGTACAGCGTGACCTGTCGCAGGCGTGATAGCCTGAGAAACCCCATCACGCCTCTGGGTGGTTCCTTTGCTCACGTCCCGGAGATTCTGGAGCGGCGCGCTCCACATCTACATCCCGTCTCTGCTGATGATGATCGGCCAGGGGATGCTCATCCCTGCGCTGCCCACCCTGGCGGAGACGTACGCAGTAGCCCCCGCACTCGCGGTGCAGGTGGTCACCATCCAGCAGGTGGGGAAGTTCATCGCCTTCATCCCCACGGGCGCGATCGTCGACCGGTGGGGCGCGAAGCCGCCCATGATGATCGGCGCGCTCGTCTCCGCGATCTGCCTCCTGGGTGCAGCCGCCACAGAGAATTTCATACTGCTCCTGGGCACGCAGATCGTGTGGGGCTTCGGGCAGAATATGTGGATGTTCGGGCGGGAGATCGCGGCGGCGGAGATGGTTCGGGCGGAGCATCGAGGGCGGGCGTTGAGCACGCTCATGGGCATCAGCGGCGCGGGGATGGCGCTCGGCCCGGCGATAGGCGGGTTCCTCGTCGAGCCTGTCGGCGTGCGGGGGCTCTTCCTGATCTTCGCGGGGATCAGCGCGGTGATATTCGTCCTGGCGGTGGTCCACAAGAGCGTGCGGGTCGAAAGGCCGAAGAGCAACCGCTCCATGTTCGACTTCACGGCCTTCAAGCAGATACATCCCTACTTCCGGCTCACCTACTTCATCCTGTTCATCACCACCTTCGGCGTACTCACGCGTACGCAGGTCACACACACGATGCTGCCCCTCTACGTGGAGAACCAGTTGGCTTACAGCCCAACGGCGACCGGGCTGCTGTTCACCGTGCACGCCATCGCAACGTTCGCGATCATCCTGCCCGCCGGGTTCGTCTCGGACAAACTGGGCCGGAAGTGGGTTGCTGCGCCATCGGCCCTCATCGCGGGCGCCACGTTCATCTTCGTCCCCTTCGCGGACAACATGCTGACGCTGGGGGCCGTGCTCGTGTTCATGGGGTTCGCCAGCGGCATGGCGATGGGCTCCATGACCACCTATACGTTCGACATCGTGCCGGTGCACCTGCGCGGCCAGCTGCAGGCGCTGCGCCGCTCGTTCGGGGAGACGGGAGCGATATCGGGACCCCTCATCGCCGGAGCGGTCGCAAGCGTATCCAGCCCATCGACGACGTTCTGGGTGTTCGCCCCGCTGCTCACGGGAGCGGGTCTGGCGCTCGTCTTCTTCGCTCGGGAGGGCCTCCCATCCAGGCGCGCGCCGGGCGCTCCGCCCCCTGCCGTGGAGAGCGTTCCCGCCCGGTAGGCTGCTACCATGCGAAGGCGGCGTCCCGCCGCACCCCCGCCGTAAGGGAGGCCTCTTTCGTGCGCTCCGGTAGGCCGCCGCTCCTGAGGGCTGCGCTCTTCATCTACCTGCCGTCCATGCTGATGAGCATGGGGCAGGGCATGATCATCCCCGCGCTTCCCGCGATAGCCCGAACGTTCAACGTCTCGGAAGCGCTTGCGGTGCAGGTGATCACGAGCCAGCTCATCGGGCGCACGCTCTCCATGCTCCCCACCGGCGCGATCGTCGACCGGTTCGGCGTGAAACCGCTGATGATTGGCGGAGCGGCGCTTGCGACGGTCAGCACCTTCACAGCGGCTGTCGCGCCGAGCTTCACCGTCATCATCGTCACCCAGTTCTTCTGGGGCATCGGCATGAGCACGTGGATGTTCGGCCGTGAGGTCGCCGCGGTCGACATGGTGCAGCGCAGCCAGCGGGGGCGGCAGATGAGCGCGCTCATGGGCATCGGCAGCACGGGCATGGCGTTCGGCCCGGCGATCGGGGGCGTGCTGACGGACCTGATGGGCGTCCGGGGCCTCTTCTTCGTCTATGCCGGCATGTCGGCGGTCGTGCTGGTCATATCGCTGCTGCACCGGGAGATATCCCGCCCCTCCCGCCGCGCCTCCGCACCGCTGTTCGATCTGCGCGCCGTTGCACAGATACACCCCTACTACCGCGCCACCTACCTGGTCCTCTTCTACTCGACGTTCGCGCAGATGATCCGCGGGCAGGTGACGAACACGATGCTGCCGCTCTACGTGCAGAGCCAACTGGAATACTCCGCGTCGATCACGGGACTGCTGTTCACTGCCGCAGGGGTGACGACGTTCCTGATGATCGCGCCAACGGGGATCATCTCGGACAAGCTGGGCCGGAAGTGGGCCGCCGGGCCTGCCGCCGTGTTCTCCACCATCGCGTTCATCGCCTTCCCGCTGGCGGCGAACATCCCCCTCCTCTTCGCCGTGATGTGCCTCGTCGGGCTGGCGAACGGGCTGGCGATGGGCGCCATGACGATCTACACCTACGACGTCGTGCCGGTGCACGTGCGGGGGCAATTGCAGGCGCTGCGGCGCGGGGTCGGCGAGCTCGGGGCGCTCACGACGCCGCCTTCGGCGGCGGTGATCGCCAGCGCCTTCACGCCGGCGATGGCGTTCTGGTTCTTCGCCCCGCTGCACGTGCTCTCAGCCGTCCTCATCTTCGGGCTGGCGCGGGAGAGCCTGCAGGGGAAGCGCAGGCCGGGCGCGCCCTCCTCGCAGGAGATCGACGAGGGCGCGTCGTCGGTACGTCCGCAAGACGGGTGAATTCCGGACATAGCGGTGGACATTGTCCATGATGTTGTCCGGTTGTCCGATTGCAGAAAACAGGCTATTATCATCTTTACAGGATTTCATCAGCGGGACATTGTCCGGGACATTGTCCGTGTGAGGAGCGCTACTCTTGCCCCTGTGGAACGTTCACTTCGCTCTGGCGGTTGACTCCGCTCGTCCGAGCCTGATCCGCAACCTGGCGGAGATCAGGGCGTTCGCCGGTGTCATACAGGGCATCCCGTTACCGCCCTACGTGGAGAGCCGCCTCCACGCGCTCAACATTATGCGGGCGGTACGCGGGACCACAGGTATAGAGGGCACTGAACTCTCCGAGGAAGAGGTTGAGGCAGTTATCGGTACGCCGGAGGGTACGCCCGTCCTGACCGGGGACCGTGAACGGGAGGAGCGGGAGACCCGGAACGCGCATGCGTTGATGGAGTACGTCGAGCGCATCCTGCGCGACGAGCCTGCCAGACCGCTGACGGAAGCGCTGATCAGGCGTTTCCACGTCATGCTGACCGAAGGCATCGCGTACCCCAACAACGAACCTGGTCGCTATCGCACGGCCAACGTTACTGCTGGGGACTACCGGGCGCCGGAGCACGCCAGCATCCCGGCGCTCATGTCGGACCTCGTCTCCTTGTTGAACGAGGGTTCCGGGAGGGGAATGGACCCCATCGTGCGGGCGGTGGTAGCGCACTTCCTGCTGGTCAGCGTCCATCCGTTCGGAGACGGCAATGGACGCACGTCGCGCGCAGTGGAGAGTTTCCTGCTCTACCAGGCGGGAGTGAATGCGAGAGGCTTCTACTCGTTGGCCAACTACTACTATCAGCATCGGCCTGAGTACATAGAGATGCTCAACCACGTGCGGTTCGTCTCGGATCCGGACGTCACGCCATTCGTCGAATTCGCTCTTGGGGGACTCGCTGCGGAGCTGAAGGAGGTGCATCGAGAGGTGCTTGCTTCCGTCCGCATATTCGCATTCAGGGACTTCGCACGCGAGACGCTCCTCAGCGAAGGCCGGTTGGGGACAAAGACAGGCGAACGGCAGCTCATGTTCCTGTTCGCCCTGGTGGGCGAAGAGGTGTCGCTGCGGGACCTCCAGCATGGGGCTCACCCACTGGCGCGCTTCTACCGCGGTGTCGGGGCCAAGACGCTGAGCAGGGACCTGAACTACCTGCGCAATGTAGGGTTGCTGGTCCAGGAGCGGGGGGTGCTGCGAGCGAACCTCGAACAGATGGACCGGTTCACAGTGGGCCAGGTCCAACCGGCGAGTGGTGAGACGCGATGAAGTAAGTCGAGCCGGGGCGTTGGTGGCAACGACAGGATTCGAACCTGTGACCTAGCGCTTATGAAGCGCCCGCTCTGCCGCTGAGCTACGTTGCCACCGGGCACGCCGGGGAGCCAGCCGCTCGACCCGGTGCGCAGCCTTTCAATGATATGGACGCCCAGCCAGCCTCGTCAACGAGAGAGTGACGCGGTGCGACGCCTACGCGCGGCGCGGGTTGCCGATGGGCGGCAGGAAGAGCGCGGCCACTGTAGCGAGCAGGGACACGACGGTGGCGTACGGGAATATGAGGCGGTAGTCGTCGATGCCCGGCGGCGAGAACCAGGCGATGATGATGCCGAGCAGCAGCGGGGAGAACGCGCCGAAGAAGGCGTTGTTGCCCCAGAGCAGGCCGATCATGCTGCCCTCGATGTGGCGCCCCTCTGCAACGTCCAGCGACGCCGCCTGCGCGAGGTTGGCGCCCGCGAACCGGAATATGCCCAGCAGCCCGACCAGTACGAGGAAGAGCGGGCCCAGCTCCGCGGTGAAAATCATGATGCCCGTGATGATCGTCGAGAACAGGAGCACGCCGACGAGCACCGGCTTGCGCCCCGCCCTGTCGGAGAACGCTCCGATGAGCGGCGAGACGATGATGGACGTGCCGACCATCAGCGCGAGGTAGGGCGCGACGACTGCGGCGATGCGTGCCTCGCTCGGGTCGTCCTCGACCTCGCGCAGGAGCTGGGCGATGAGTACCGGCAGGAAGAAGACGATGGCGCGGTCGGCCATGCCGCGAAGCCCGGAGACGAGCAGCAGCACCGGGAGCGCGCGGCTGGTGAACAGCCCGCCGATGCTCCTGAACTGCGCGCCCGCGGTCCGGGACACGGTCTCCCGGCGCGGCAGTCCCAGCCGGGCCAGGATGAACAGGATCATGGCCGAGACGATGGCGATGACGAAGAAGCCGCCCACCAGCACGCCGCTCCACGTCGTGACCAGCAGCGCCGCTGCGACGATGAACGGCGTTATCACCTCGCCCAGGCTCCCCGAGGAGCGGTGCAGCGACATCAGCAGGGCGCGGTCCTTCGGGAACGTGTACGACAGGATGCCCAGTCCCACGGGATGCCAGAACGACCCCGCAGCCGAGCCGATGGAGACGGCGACGATGAGGACGGCGGCGTTGGGCGAGATGCCCGCCAGCAGGTAGGCGAAGCCCATCGCGAACAGGCTTCCGGCGAGGAAGAGCCCCCGGTTGCCCGCGAACAGGTCCACCATGAAACCGCCGCCCATGCTCAGGATGCCGCCCGCCGCCTGACGCGACGCGGACAGGATGCCGAGCGCGACCGGCCCCATCATGAAGACGTCCTGGATGATGGGGAGCAGGACGAGGAAGCCGTCGGCGTACATGTGCTGGAAGCCGTGGCCGGTGACGATGACTCCGGCCACACGCTTCGGCTTGCTGACGACGACTACGTCGGCTGTCGGTGCTGCGGTGGTCACAACTCTTCTCGTATACCTACCTGCGTTCTACTGGCGCGCCGATAGTAGCACGCGGCACGCGCGGCGGCTCGGAGCGCGCCCACGAGCGTGTCCTACTCCAGCCGGAAGCAGCGCGCGGCGTTCTCCCACATGAGCTTGCGCATCCGCTCCTCGCTGAGGCTGTCCCAGCCAAGGACGATGTCCGCCGACCGGGGGAAGCGGGATTCGGCGTGCGGGTAGTCGGAGCCGAACATCAGGACGTGGTCGCCCATGAAGTCGGAGACCATGCGCGTCATCTGCTCGCCCTCGTGGATGACGATGCCGGCGAAGAAGCGTCCGCCCGTCATGTACTCCTCGATGGTGCGCAGGCCGTCGGCGACGTAACCCATGTAGTGGACCTGGTCCTCCATGCGCTTCATCCAGAACGGGAGCCAGCCGAATCCGGACTCGAGGATGGCGAGGTTCAGGTTCGGGTACTTGTCGAGGAGACCCGCGCCGATGAAGGCGGAGATCATGCGCATCGCGGCCCAGGGGTGCGAGGCCGTGCGCCCGACGAACGGATTGTCCCAGAGGTCGCGGTAGCCCGGGTAGCCGGTAGCGAAGCTGTGGTGGGTGATGGTGAGCCCGGCGTCGTCCGCGGCGGCCCAGATGGGATGCAGGTCGGGATGGTCGACGGGGAAATCGACCGGAAGGCTCACCCAGACGCCCTTCGCCCACGGTGAGTCCGCGTAGCGCTTGATCTCCAGCACGGAGCCTTCCACGTCCCGCGCGGTGGCGAGGATGAGCGAGTTGAGCCTGCCGGGGTGCCGCGAGCACATGTCGTCGATCTGGCGGTGGACGCTGCGCAGCATCGCCATGTCGACCGCGGGATCGGGGTGGCCGGACGCCGCGCCGGGCACCATGAGGTGCACGTCCACGCCCTCCTCGTCCATGTCGCGCACGCGGGCGTCGGCGTCCCAGTCGGAGCCGCCGGGCGTGGGGAAGGTAAAGCCCTGGAAGTTCTGGAAGTGGCGCTGGGCATTGGGGCGAGGACCCGCCTCGCCGAGGATGCGCGGGGGCGCCGCGCCCCAGCCGCCCTCGCTGCCGAGGCGGTAGAGGTGGGTGTAGGGCTCCGGCATCTCCTCGCCCGCCCAGCCGGTGCGGAACTCGCGGGTCTGCAACTCGTCCTTCATGTCCCGGAGCATCGGGTCGAGGAAGGGTTCGAGCGTTTCGGCGGACGCGTGGAAGTGCGTGTCCGCGTCGAATATCCGGTAGCCGTTGCGCATCGCAGTGCCTCGTTAGCGAGAGGGTACGCGCGGAGTATACGCCCGTTCGCGAGGGGCGGTAGGATGCGCCGTATGACTCAGGGGAGACCGCAGCGTCGCATCGGGCTGCACGTGGCCGGCGGGGGCGACCTGACCCACCAGCAGGCGTTGGACCTCGTGCGGCGTGCCGAGGAGTTGGGGTACGAGTCGGTCTGGGCCGGGGAGTCGTGGGGGTTCGACGCGTTCACGACGCTGGCTTGGCTCGCGGGGCAGACGACGCGCATCGGCATCGGCACGCACATCGCGACGATGTTCAGCCGGACGCCCGCGATGACCGCGCAGAGTGCGGCGTCGCTCGACTCGATCGCAGGCGGGCGGCTCACGCTGGGGCTCGGCACGAGCGGGCCCATCGTGGTCGAGAACTGGCACGGGCAGCGGTGGGAGCAGCCGCTGCAGCGCACGCGTGAGTTCATCGAGATCGTGCGGCTTGCGCTCTCGGGCGAGCGCGTGGACTACGACGGCGAGGTCTTCCGCTTGCGCGGGTTCCGCCTGCGGGACGAGCCACCGCGCCCTGTCGTGCCGGTGATGCTGGCATCGATAGGCCCCCGGAACGTGGAGCTGACCGGCGAGCTGGCTGAGGGCTGGCTGCCGATCTTCCTGCGCGTGGACGCATTGCCGGAGATGCGGGACTTGCTCGCGGCGGGCGCGGCGCGGTCGGGCCGTGATGCCTCTGCCATCGAGATAGCGCCCGCGATGCTGGCCGCGGCGTCGGAGCGCGCTCCTGAGACTGCGCGGGACCTCGCGCGGGCGCACGTCGCGTTCTACGCGGGGGGCATGGGGACGTTCTACAACCGGATGCTGCAGCGGTTCGGGTGGACGGAGGAGGCGGAGCGCATCAATCAGGAGTGGGCGCGTCCGAACCGTGAGGGCCGTCCCGCTGCTGCTGCCGCCGTCACCGACGAGATGCTGGACTCGACGAGCGCCGTCGGCACGCCTGCCCACGCTAAGGAGCGGCTGGAGGCGGCATACGCCGCGGGCGTCACGCTGCCCGTGCTGATGCTCCCCCACGGGGCCGACCTCCCACTGATGCGCGATACCCTGGAAGCGCTCGCACCGTCGAAGTGGTGAGGCTGCGCGGCAGGGCGTCAACAACACCCGTCATTCCCGCACAGGCGGGAATCCAGAGTGCGCGGGCAGCGCACAGGGGAGGTTGTGGGGACAGGTGGGGTGTTGTCATGCTGAGCGGAGCGGCGTCCCTACCCCATCTCGATGATGGCGCGTCCCACGATGTCGCCGCTGGCGAGCGCGCCGTAGGCGTCGTTCACCTCGTCCAGCGTGTAGCGGCGAGTGATGGGAGCGCTGGTGTCGACCGCCCCGCGCCGAACGAGCTCGACGATCTCCGGCATGTCGCTGCGCGCCTTCGCGCCGTACGACCCCGCCACGGTGATGCCGCGCCGGACGAATCGCGTGATCTCCAGCGGCACCTCGACTCCAACCGCCGCGATGCCGATGAGCACTACCTTGCCTCCGTCGCGCACCGACTCGAACGCCTGTCGCACGGTGACGGGCGAGCCGAGCGCCTCGATGGCGACGTCGACGCCGCGCCCGTTCGCGAGTTCGCGGACGCGGGCCGGGGCGTCCTCGGTCGAGCCGTTGACGGTGTGCGTCGCGCCCATCTCCAGCGCCTTCTCCAGCTTGTCGCCGCGTATGTCCACGGCGATGACCTGCGACGCGCCGAACGCGCGGGCCATCTGCAGCACCTGCGTGCCGACGCCGCCGACGGCGAAGACGGCCACGCTCTGGCCGGGGCGCACGTCGGCCTGGTTCCGCACCGCGCCGTAGGCGGTGAAGATGGAGCAGCCGACGATGGCGGCGTCCGTGAGCGGCACGCTCTCCGGCAGGGGGAAGACGGACGTGTCCGGCGTCACCGCGTACTCGGCGAGCCCGCCCATGCTGTACATGGCGATAGGCTCGCCGTTGGGGCGGTGCAGGCGCGTTGAGCCGTCGTACAGCTGGCCCTTGAGGCGGTTGTAGGCGAAGAACGTCTCGCAGAGGTCCTCGCGCCCGCGGACGCAGTAGCCGCAGTTGCCGCACGGCATGATGAACGAGCAGACGACGCGGTCGCCCACGGCGACGTTCGTCACGCCCGGGCCTGTGGCGTCGACGACGCCGGAGACCTCGTGGCCGAGCACGCCGGGCGTGGGGAAGGCGACTTCGCCCTTGAGGACGTGGAGGTCGGTGTGGCAGACGCCGCACGCTGCCACCTTCACCCGCACCTCGTGCTCGTGCGGCTCCGGCATGACCAGCTCCTCGACGGTCATGGGCTGGTTGGGCTGGGAGAAGACGGCGGCTCGCACGATCAGAACCACCTGCTGATGACGACCTTCCGGTCGGTGAAGAAGTCGACGACCTCGCGGCCCTGCGCGTGCAGCGTGCCGAAGAACGAGTCCTTCATGCCGCCGAACGGGAAGAAGGCCATGGGCGCGGCGACGCCGACGTTGACGCCGATGTTGCCCGCCGTCACGCGGTGCCGGAACTCCCGCGCCGCGGCGCCGCTCGCGGTGAAGATGCTGGCCGCGTTGCCGAACGGCTGCGCCTCGATGTGCCCTATCGCCTCGTCCAGCGAGTCCGCCCGCATGATGCCCGCGACGGGGCCGAATATCTCCTCTTTCGCGATCGCCATCTGCGGCTCGACGCCGTCGAAAACGCACGGCCCGGCGAAGTAGCCAGCGAGCTCCTCGTCCTGCCGGGCGGAGCGCCGGTCCACGATGAGGTCCGCCCCCTCCTCGACGCCCTTGTCGACGTAGCCGAGCACCCGGTCCAGCGAGCGCTGGGAGATGACCGGCCCCATGCCGACGCTCTCGTCGAGCCCGTAGCCGAGCTTGAGGTTGCGCGCGCCCTCGGCGAGGCGGTCGCGCACGCTCGCGTAGGCGTCGCCGACGGTCACGACGACCGAGCCCGCGAGGCATCGCTGCCCCGCCGCGCCGAAGATGGAGCCCATCATGTTGTCGATGGCGGAATCGAGGTGGGCGTCCGGCATGGCGACGAGGAAGTTCTTCGCGCCGCCCCCGCACTGGACGCGCTTCCCCTCCGCCGACGCCTTCGTGTAGACGTAACGCGCCACCGGCGATGAGCCGACGAACGAGATGCCGCGCACGTCCGGGTGCTCCAGCAGGGCGTCGACGGCGTCCTTCGCGCCGTGCACGACGTTCAGCACGCCGGCCGGGATGCCGGCCTCGAGCGCGAGTTCCGCCATCCGCGTCTGCGAGAGCGGGGTCTGCTCCGACGGCTTCACGACGACGGTGTTGCCGGTGGCGATGGCGTAGGGGATGAACCAGTTGGGCACCATGAGCGGGAAGTTGAACGGGCCGATGATGCCGAAGACGCCGATAGGCTGGCGCACGGCCTCTGCGTCGATGCTCGGCGCGATGTTCTCGAGACCGTAGCCCTGCATGAGCGTGGGGATGCCCGCGGCTACCTCCACGTTCTCGATGGCGCGGCGCGTCTCGCCGCGCGCGTCCTCGATCGTCTTGCCGTGCTCCTGGACGATGGTGCGAGCGAACTCCTCGAAGTGCTGCTCCATCAGCCCTTTGAGCGTGAAGAGGCTGCGGGCGCGGAGCACGGGCGGAGTCTCACGCCATGTAAGAAACGCCTCCTTCGCCGCGGCGACCGCGTCGTTCACCTCGCTGGGGGTGGAGAGCGGGACCTGTGCGATGACGCCGGTGGTCGCGGGGTTCTCCACGTCCAGCCAGCCGCTCGCGTCGGGTTCGACCCACTCGCCGTTGATGAGATTCCTCAGTTTGCCGTAGTTGGCTTTGACCTCGGGCAGCACGCGCGTTCCTCCTGCGTTCCGGCTTAGGGCGGAGAGCATTGTAGCGGAGTGCGTTCCCATCGCGCCGCTGTCCTATAATCGCGCCGTTCAGCCAAGGAGGCGTGCGATGGACGAGCAGCAGGCGCGGGAGCGTCGTAACGAGTTGACCCGGTACGCGTCGCGGTTCTGGGCGGGCGAGGCCGAGATCGCGCGGACGTTCTTCTCGCAGCCCCGAGCGCCGGAAGAGCACCTGCGCTGGCTGCGCGTGCAGGCGTACAAGGAGCTCCAGCCGCGCGACGACGGCATCATCCTGCGGAACATCGAGCAGCTGGCGCGGAACTATCCCGCGCTGGAGAAGGGCGTCGACCGTGCGGACTTCCTCTACAACATCCAGTTCCTCGAAGAGGAGTTCCGGCACTACGTCGTCTTCGCCGACGTCATCGACTACATCACGGGCGGACAGCTGACGACCGAGGAGTTGGCGACCTACGACATTGAGCACGAGCGGGAGCTGCGCGCGGTGCGCAAGCGCTGCTTCGAGCGGCACGGGGAACTCGGGCGGTTCGCGTCGTCCTTCTGCGAGGGCGGAGGGGCGTCCATCTTCTACGAAGGGATGCAGATCGGCGGCGACGAGCTCAGCGACCGCATCGCGGCGGCCTGCGCCAACGTGTACGGCGACGAGGTCGACCACGCGGCGCACGGCGCCGACAACCTGAACGCGATCGCGCGCACGGAAGAGGACTGGGCGCTGGCCAGGGAGATGGTGACGGAGATCTCCATGCAGCGCCTGCGGATGCGCAACGAGGAGTTCGGCTTCCCGCTCTCGGACGAGCGCCTGCTGGAGATCGCGGAGGGGCAGGTCGAGCTGCCGGCGCGCTTCGAGGCGCTCCTCGTGTGAGTTTCACCGCAACTCCGGGAGGCGGGTGATGAGGTCCCGGCCGATGTCCTCGATGCGGGCCTTGCCGCACATCATCATCGTGGTCTCCACCTCGTCGCGCAGGATGTCCAGCATGTGTACCACGCCCTGGTCTCCGGCGTAGGCGAGCCCCCAGAACATCGGCCTGCCGAGCATCACCGCCTTGGCCCCGAGCGCGATCGCCTTCACGACGTCCGTGCCGCGCCGGATGCCGCCGTCCAGGTAGACCTCGACGTCGCCTGCGGCCTCGGCCACCTCCGGCAGCGCCTCGATGGTGGGGATAGTGGTATCGAGGTTGCGCCCGCCGTGGTTGGAGACGATGAGAGCGTCGACGCCGTGTTCGGCGCAGAGGGCGGCGTCCTCGCGGGTGATGATCCCCTTGAAGACGATGGGCAGGTTCGTGATGGAGCGCAGCCAGGCGACGTCGTCCCACGATGCGCCGGGGTCGACGCGGCTGCGCGAGCTGATGCCGGAGTTGAACTTGGTCAGGTCTTTGGGCGGGGCCAGTCCGGGCGCGTCGCCTGCCGAGGGCAGGCGCTGGTAGGAGTTGCGGATGTTGCGCTCGCGCTTCGGCGGCCAGACGGCGTCCAGCGTGACGCAGATGGCCTCGTAGCCGTTCTCCTCGGCCATGTGGACGCGGTCGACGGTCTGCTCGCGGTCGCGGTAGAAGTAGGTCTGGTACCACTTGGGGCCGTCGGCGGCGCGGGCTATCTCATCCGGGGCGTACGAGCAGTTGGCGCTCACGGCGAGGATGGTCCCTGCGGCTGCGGCTGCCCTTGCGGAGGCGAGCTCGCCGTCCTCGTGGGCGCGCTTGTGGCTGCCGCACGGGGAGAGCATGAACGGCAGCCCGATACGCTGCCCGAGCACGGAGACGGAGAGGTCGGCGTCCGGTATGCCCGCGAGCATCCGTGGGCGCAGGGCGATGTGGTCGAACACGGAGCGCGTGCGTTCGAGGGTGATCTCGTCGGTCGCGCCGCCCGCCACGTAGTCCCACTCGTTGAGCGGGAGCGTCTGCTCGCAGATGGCTTCCAGTTCGTAGAGGTTGATCGGTTCTCCGGCCATGGTTCCCCTCCCTTTCGTTGTCAGCAGGGATCGTCGCCCGTGAGCCGTTCGAACGGCAGGGCGCGGTCCTGGTAGCGTGCGAGCATGAAGACGAGGTCCGAGGCGCGGTTGAGGTAGCGGATGAGCTCGGGGTTCTCGATCATGCCTTCGAGGTTCATCTGCACGGCGCGCCGCTCGGCCCTGCGCAGGATGGAGCGTGCGAGGTCGAGCGCGGAGGAGGCCTGGGTTGCGCCGGGGATGATGAAGCTGCGCGGCAGCTCCACCTGCGCGCCGAGGGTGTCGATGTCGTTCTCGAGCGCGGCCGTCATCTCAGGAGTGACGACGCTGAAGTGGCGCTGGAGGTTGGTGTACTCGGCGCGGTCGGTGGCGAGTTCCGCTCCGACGGTGAAGAGCTCGCGCTGGAGGCGCTTGACGATGCGCTGCACGTCCGGGTCGCCGGTGAGCGCGCGGGCGAGTCCGAGCGCGGAGACGGCCTCGTCGGTCGTGCCGTAGGCCTCGGTGCGGAGGTCGCTCTTGGAGATGCGCCCGCCGTACAGCAGGCCGGTCTCTCCCTCGTCGCCGTACTTCGTATAGATCTTCAGGTCGCTCATGTCGCGGGGATTATACGTGTGCCGGGGAACGGCTGCGCCCGGCTCGGCGATGAGCCCCTACGCGGTTGACACAGGAGTGAGCCTGCGGTAGCATCCCCATGTTCGTGTCCATACGGATACGGATTCGGCAGAAAGGCTTACGAAAAGCGCAGGGAGTACCGCACAAGTGCCTACTGTGAACCAGCTGGTGCGCCATGGACGCAAGCGCGTGGTGAAGAAGACCAAAGCGCCTGCGCTCCGTTTCGTGCGAAACAGCCTGCGCAACCGTGTGTACCGTGGCGACGGGAGCCCGCAGAAGCTGGGTGTCTGCGTCCAGGTGCGAACGGTTACGCCGAAGAAGCCGAACTCCGCTCTGCGGAAGGTGGCCCGTGTCCGCATGACGAACGGGATGGAGGTTACGGCCTACATCCCGGGAGAGGGCCACACGCTGCAGGAGCACTCCGTCGTCCTGATCCGGGGAGGCCGCGTGAAGGACCTGCCGGGCGTCCGCTACCACATCATCCGTGGAGCGCTCGACGCTACGGGGGTCAACGGCCGGAAGCAGGGGCGGAGCAAGTACGGGACCAAGCGCCAGTAAGTTCGCTGGAGGGTCCCGTTCTCCAATTCGTAATTGGCAGGGACGCGGTTCGCTGGCGCGATCTGCGGACTCGGCGTCATGGGTTATCTGCGCTAGGTGCGCAAGTGCGCGCTGAAGGCGCAAGTCTGCCCCACGGGGCAGGGGAGGAAAGCGAATAGATGTCTCGTCGACGACGTGCTGAGCGCCGCGTGCCCGTGGCGGACCCCCGCTACGGGAGTGTGACGCTCGCCAGCTTCATCAACCGCGTCATGCTGAACGGCAAGAAGACCGTTGCCCAGCGCGCGGTCTACCAGGCGCTCGACCAGGTCGCCCAGGAGACGAACCGCGACGCGATGGAGGTCTTCCAACTGGCGCTGCGGAACGTCACCCCCATGACCGAGGTGAAGCCCCGGCGTGTGGGCGGCGCGACGTACCAGGTCCCGGTCGACGTGCCGGAGCGCCGCCGGAACGCGCTGGCGATGCGGTGGCTCGTACGCTTCGCGCGTGCGCGCGCTGGCCAACCGATGCGCTCCCGGCTCGCGGCCGAGATCATCGACGCGTCGCGGGGACAGGGAGCGGCGGCACGCCGCCGCGAAGAGATGCACAGGATGGCCGAGGCGAACAAAGCGTTCAGCCATTACAAGTGGTAGGGATTGATGACGACTGACCTGCAGAAAGTCCGGAACATCGGGTTCATCGCCCACATCGACGCTGGCAAGACGACGGTGACCGAGCGGGTGCTGTTCTTCACGGGCCGGACCTACAAGCTGGGCGAGGTGCACGAGGGCACGGCGGTGATGGACTGGATGGCCCAGGAGCGTGAGCGCGGCATCACGATTACGTCCGCCGCGACGCGTGCCGCCTGGAAGGGCCATCAGATCAATATCATCGACACGCCGGGCCACGTGGACTTTACGGCGGAAGTGGAGCGAAGCCTCCGTGTACTCGACGGAGGCGTTGTTGTGTTCGACGCGGTCGCGGGCGTGCAGCCGCAGTCCGAGACGGTGTGGCGTCAGGCCGACCGATATGGAGTGCCGCGCATCTGCTTTGTCAACAAGATGGACCGCATCGGCGCGGACTTCGAGAAGACCATGGACTCTATCCGGCACCGGCTCAAAGCGGTGCCGGTTCCTGTGCAGTACCCGATCGGGGCCGAGGACAAGTTCCACGGCGTCATCGACCTCGTGGAAGAGAAGGCGTGTTCTTCGAGCGCGGCGGCGCGTCCGGCGAGTTGCGTGAAGGCGAGATACCGTCCGAGCTGCGCGAGGAAGCGGCCCAGATCCGCGAGGAGATGATCGAGCGGGTCGCGGAGAACGACGAGCACGTGCTCGAACAGTTCCTCTCCGGCGAGACGCCCTCCCCGGAAGAGATCAAGGCCGCGCTCCGGCGGGCGACGATAGCGAACCACGCGGTGCCGGTCGTGTGCGGCTCGGCGCTCCAGAGCCTGGGCGTGCAGCTGGTGCTGGACGCAGTGCTGGACTACCTGCCGTCGCCGCTGGACGTTCCCGCGGTGGTCGGGAGGGTCCCCAACACCGATAACGAGGTCGAGCGCAAGGCGGACGTCTCCGAACCGTTCGCGGCGCTGGCCTTCAAGGTCGTGTCTGACCCCTACGTGGGGCGGCTCGTCTACTTCCGCGTGTACTCCGGCTCCATGAAAGCGGGAGCGAGCGTGTACAACTCCATCAAGGGAGTGCGGGAGCGGATGGGGCGCATCATGTTCATGCATGCGAACCACCGGGAGGAGGCGGAGAGCATCTCCGTCGGTGAGATCGGCGCCGCTGTGGGACTGAAGAACACCTTCACCGGCGAGACGATCTGCGACGAGAAGCAGCCCATCATGCTGGAGTCGATCCGCTTCGCCGAGCCGGTGATCTCGGTGGCCATCGAGCCCGCCACGCGAGCGGAACAGGACAAGCTGACGGACTCGCTCATCAAGCTGGCGGA
Source organism: Dehalococcoidia bacterium (assembly GCA_965206315.1). Lineage (GTDB taxonomy): Bacteria > Chloroflexota > Dehalococcoidia > Lucifugimonadales > Australimonadaceae > Bin16. The sequence goes on along the minus strand of OZ242210.1, from coordinate 824,808 downwards.
AGAAGACCCGACCTTCCGCGTGCGGTACGACAAGGAGACCGGCCAGACGGTGATGTCCGGCATGGGCGAACTGCACCTCGAGATACTGGTCGACCGCCTGAAGCGCGAGTTCCACGTGAACGCCGCGATAGGCCGTCCGCAGGTGGCGTACCGCGAGGCGATCACCCACCCTGCGAAGGCGCAGGGGCGTTTCGTGCGTCAGACCGGCGGTCGCGGCCAGTTCGGCGACTGCGTGCTGGAGATCGAGCCGGGCGGGCAGGGCTCCGGCTTCCAGTTCGAGAACCGGATAGTAGGCGGCGCCATCCCGCGCGAGTACATCCCCGCGGTCGGCAAGGGCGCCGAGGAGGCGCTGCTCACGGGCGTCGTCGCGGGCTACCCGGTGATGGACGTGAAGGTCGCCGTCGTGGACGGCTCCTTCCACGCGGTGGACTCGTCCGAGATGGCGTTCAAGATAGCGGCGTCCATGGCGATCAAGGATGCGCTGTCCAAGGCCGGACCCGTGCTCCTGGAGCCGGTGATGGAGCTGCAGGTGATAACGCCGGGTGAATACCTGGGCGAGGTGCTCGCAGACCTGAACAGCCGCAGGGGCAGGATCAAGTCGATGGAAGGCCAGGGCGACACGCAGGTGCTCGAGGCCGACGCTCCGCTCGTGGAGATGTTCGGCTACGCGACCGACCTGCGGTCGGTGACGCAGGGCAGGGCGAACTACTCGATGGAGTTCGGACGTTACGAGAAGGCGCCGGACTCCACCGTGCAGGCCGTGGCCCGCAGCGCATAGGAGAACAGGACGTGGTTGAACAGACAACACGAGTGCGAGGCGCCCAGGCGGCGACGGGGCCGGGACAGAAGGTCCGCATCGTCCTGCGGGCGTTCGACCACAAGCTGGTCGACCAGTCGTCGGGCCAGATCGTGGAAGCGGCGGAGCGAACGGGCGCGGCGGTCTCCGGCCCGGTCCCCCTGCCGACGCGCATCAAGCGGTTCTGCGTGATCCGCTCACCCCACATCGACAAGGACTCGCGCGAGCACTTCGAGCTCCGGACGCACAAGCGGCTCGTGGACATCCTGGACCCCAACTCCAAGACCATAGACGCACTGACCCGCCTGCAGATGCCTGCCGGTGTGGACATCTCCATCAAGTTGTAGCGGAACGATGATCGAAGGACTGATAGGCAGGAAGATAGGGATGACGCACCTCTTTGCATCAGAGGCGCGAGTCATCCCCGTCACCGTGCTCGAAGTCGGGCCGTGTGTTGTCACACAGGTCCGCACCGGGGAGCGCGACGGGTACGAAGCCGTCCAACTCGGCTACGGCTCGGTGAAGCAGTTGAGCAGACCCGCGGCGGGACATCTCGCGTTGTCGGGCGCTCGGGTACGGCACCTGCGCGAGTTCGGCACGGACGACGTCTCTTCTTACAAGGTGGGCCAGGAGTTACGAGTCAACCAGTTCCAGGCCGACGACCTCGTCGACGTGGTGTCGACGACCAAGGGACGCGGTTTCCAGGGCGCCATGCGGCGTCACGGCTTCGGCGGCGGACAGAAGACGCACGGTCAGGGCGACCGTGGCCGGGCGGTCGGCTCCATCGGCGCGGGGACGTACCCCGGCCGCGTGCTGAAGGGCAAGAAGATGCCCGGCCACATGGGCAACAAGCGCAAGACCGTCCGCAAGCTCAAGGTTGTCGACGTGGACGTCGAGCGCAACCTGCTCTTCGTGCGGGGCGCCGTTCCCGGCGCGCGCAACACCACCGTGATGGTGCGCTACGCCCACGGCGTTCCGGTGGCGGAGCGCATCGTTCCCGAGGAGCCGGTTGTCGAAATAGAAGAGGTCGTGGAAGAGGTAGTCGCAGAGGTCGAGGAAGCCACCGCTGAGGAGGCTGTCGCGGAGGTCGCTGAACAGCCAACCGAAGTCGAGGAGGCTGCTCCGGAAGAAGCGGTAGCAGAGGTCGAAGAGGCTTCTGCTGACGAACCGGCAACAGAAGTCGAAGAAGCTCCCCAGGAAGAACCCGTGGCGGAGGTTGAGGAGACTGCTGCAGACGAACCGGCAGCGGAAGCCGAAGAAGCTGCTGCTGAGGAACCGGCGGCGGAGACGTCGCAGGAAGAGCCTGTCGCGGAAGTTGAAGAGCCCGCAGCCGAAGCCGAGGAAGCATCTTCGGACGAGCCTGTGGCAGGGGAGGAGTCGGTCGACGACTCACCGGCTGAAGAAGCGCCTGCCGACGAAGCAGAGCAATCCGATAAAGAGGAGGAGCGTTCCTGATGCAACTTCCTCTGTATGACCTGAGCGCGAACGGCACGGACACGCTGGAAGTCAGCGACGTGGTCTTCGGCGCGCCTGAGAACCCGGAACTGCTGCACCAGGCGCTGGTCTACCACCGCGCGAACCAGCGGCAGGGCTCCAGCAGCACCCTCACGCGCGGACGGGTGAACGGCACGGGCCGCAAGCCTTTCTCGCAGAAGGGCACCGGCCGCGCGCGGCAGGGCTCCTGGAAGTCGCCGCACCATCGCGGAGGCGGTGTGGCTTTCGGGCCGACGCCCCGCTCGTACCGCCAGCGGATGCCGAAGCAGATGCGCCGGCAGGCGATCCGGACGGCGCTGTCGGGCAAGGTAGCCGCAGAGCGGCTGTTCGTGGTCGACGGGCTGGACTCGATAGAGCAGAAGACGAAGGCGATGGCCGGAGTGCTGTCTGCCTTCGAGGTGAAAGGCTCGGCGCTCGTGGTGCTGGGAGCGGAATCGCAGACCGGGGTCGCGGTGCGGAACATCCCGCGCGTCAAGGCAATCCGCGCCGACCTCGTGAATGTGTTGGACCTGCTGCGTTACGACGCAGTGCTCATGAGCCCGGACGCGGCTCGCCGGACAGACGAGATATGGTCGGACACCCGCCGGGTGCGAACGCAGGAGGCGGTGGCCTGATGCATATCTTCCAGGTGCTGAAGCGTCCGTTGATCACGGAGAAGTCGACCTTGCTGCAGGAGCAGAACAAGTACGTCTTCGAAGTGATGCCGTCCGCGAACAAGGTGCAGGTGCGCGAGGCGGTGCAACGGGCCTTCGAGGTCAAGGTTACGAACGTGAACATGGTGCACACCGCGGGAGAGAACCGGCGCCTGCGCAACGGGCGGTGGCTTCGGACTCCCGCGACGAAGAAGGCGATCGTTACCGTCGCTCCGGGCGACACGATCCAGCTGTTCGAGGGAGCGTAACGATGCCGTTGAAGCGATTGAACCCAACCAGCCCCGGCGTTCGCGCTGCGGTTCGTCCCGACTTCTCGGAGGTGACGCGGCGGTCGCCGCACAAGCCGCTGACGAAAGGTCTCCACAAGAGCGGAGGCAGGAACGTTCGCGGCAAGATGACCGTCCGGCATCGTGGAGGCGGCGCGAAGCGGGCCTGGCGCGACATCGACTTCAAGCGCAACAAGCCGGGCGTCCCCTGCAAGGTGGAGTCCATCGAGTACGACCCGAACCGCTCCGCGCGCATCGCGCTGTTGCTGTACGCGGATGGAGCGCGTCGCTACATCCTCGCCCCTGGCGGCGTGAAGGTGGGCGATTCCCTGGTGTCCGGTCCGGACGCGGAGATACGCGTGGGGAACGCGATGCCGCTGCGGAACATCCCGACCGGCACGATGGTGCACAACATCGAGTTGCAGCCTGGCAAGGGCGGCCAGATGTGCCGGGGCGCCGGCACCGGCGCGCAGCTGCTTGCCCGTGACGATGAGACGGCGCTGCTGCGGCTGCCTTCCGGCCAGATCCGGCGCGTCCCGAGCACGTGTCAGGCCACGATAGGCCAGGTGGGCAACGCGGAGCACAAGAACGCGTCGCTGGGGAAGGCCGGGCGGAACCGCCATCTTGGCAAGCGCCCGCACACGCGCGGCACCGCGATGAACCCGAGCGATCACCCCCACGGCGGCGGCGAGGGCCGTGCAGGCATCGGGATGACGCACCCGAAGACCCCGTGGGGCAAGCCTGCCCTGGGTCCGAAGACGCGCCGCCGTATGCACACGGACGTGTTCATCGTTCGTGACAGGAGGAAGCGGTAAGCCATGTCGCGCTCAGTGAAGAAGGGGCCGTACGTGCACCCGAAACTCGCGAAGAAGGTCACCCGCGCCCAGAACTCGGGCACGAAGGTGGTCATCACGACGTGGTCGCGCGCTTCGACCATCATGCCGGACATGCTTGGCATGACGATCGCGGTGCACGACGGGCGTCGGCACATCCCGGTGTTCATCACGGAGAACATGGTGGGACACAAGCTGGGCGAGTTCGCTCCGACCCGGACGTTCCGCGGCCATATCTCCAAGTCGGAACGTCAGTCTTCGGTGAGGCGGTAGGCGATGCCGGTCCGGGCAACAGGCAGGCAGGTCGGGATATCACCCAAGCGGGTGCGCCCGCTGCTGCGTGCGCTGCAGGGGCGGCCCGTGCAGGCTGCGCTCAACGAGTTGCGTTTCCAACCGGGGCCTACGGCGGAGGAAGTACTTTCGCTGTTGAAGTCGGCGGCGGCGAATGCCGAGAACAACGAGCAGATGGACCCGACGAGGCTGGTGGTGGTGTCTGCCTACGCGAACCAGGCGGTGAAGATACGCCGGTTCCGCGCACGGTCGCGGGGCCGCGTGAGCCGCATCGCCAGGCAGGCGAGCCACATCACGATCGTCGTGGACGAACAGGGAGACTGAGCGCGTGGGACACAAGACGCACCCCATAGGCTTCCGCCTTGGCGTGATCAAGGGCTGGCAGTCGCGCTGGTTCGCGGGTACGGGCAAGCAGTACTCCGAGCAGGTCGTGGAGGACTGGCGCATCCGCGAAGTGATCCGCAAGCAGTATGCCGAGGCCGGCATCTCGCGGGTGGAGATCGAGCGGAGCACGCAGGACATCACGATCAACGTGCACACCGCACGTCCCGGCATCGTTATCGGCCGGGGCGGTCAGCGCGTGGACGAGCTGCGGAAGCTCGTGGAAGGCGCCGCGGGCGGGAAGCGGGTACGGCTCAACGTGCTGGAGATACGCCAACCCGAGTTGGACGCGTATCTCGTTGCGCGGAACGTGGCCGACCAGCTGGAGCGCCGTGTGATGTACCGCCGCGCGACGCGTCAGGCGGTGATGCGCTCCATGCAGGCCGGGGCCCGCGGCATCAAGGTCATGGTATCCGGACGCCTGGGCGGCGCGGAGATCGCCCGCCGCGAGAAGGTGATGGATGGCCGCGTGCCGCTGCACACGCTGCGCGCCGACATCGACTACGGGCTGGCGGAAGCGAACACGACCATGGGCCGCATAGGCGTGAAGGTCTGGATATACCGGGGCGACGTGCTCAAGGAGCCCGAACGCGCCCAGCCCGCTGCGCCTGAGGTCCCGGCGGAGATCGTCGCCGCGGCCCAGGAGGCGCTCGCTGCGCAGGTCGCGGGCACTGCGACTGCCGTCGCTGAACCCGAGGCTGCCCCGGTCGCCGTGGAAGGCAGCGAGCCTGAGACGGTGGCGGAGCAGGTGCAGGTAGCAGAGGAGACTCCCGAGGCGGCACCGGAAGGCGCCGTCGAGGACGCAGAGAACGAGGGAGAAGCAGATGCTTCAACCGAAGAGAACTAAGTTCCGCAAGCAGCATCGCGGCCGCATGCGCGGCATGGCGTTGCGGGGCAGCTCCGTGCGCTTCGGCGACTTCGGCCTGAAGACGCTGGACGCGGGCTGGATAACCGCGCGCCAGATCGAGGCGGGTCGCCGCGCCATCACCCGTCACCTCCGCCGTGGCGGAAAGGTGTGGATCAGGGTCTTCCCGGCCAAGCCCATCACCCGCAAGCCGGCCGAGACCCGGCAGGGCGGCGGCAAGGGCCCCGTGGACGCCTGGGTCGCTCTGGTGAAGCCGGGGCGTGTGATGTACGAGGTCGGCGGGGTGCCCGCGGAGCTCGCGAAGGAAGCGCTTGCGCGCGCAGCGCAGAAGATGCCGGTCCAGACGAGGATGGTAAGCAGGGAGGAGCCGCTCGTTACCAGCTAGCGGTGGGATAGAGCATGAGAGCAAAGATAGAAACCGTACGGGCGCTGTCCGACGAACGCCTCAAGGAAGAGGAGTTCAACACGCGCCTGGAGCTGATGAACCTGCGCTTCAAGGTGGCGACGCGTCAACTCTCGGACTCGTCGGAGTTGCGGGATGCGAAGCGCCGCCTTGCGCACATCCTGACCGTGGCGCGGGAACGCGAACTCGTGGGAGGCGGGCAATGAACGAAAGGGCTGCCCTCCGCAAGAGCCGCGTTGGCCGCGTGGTCAGCGACGTGATGGACAAGACCGTGGTCGTGGTCGTGGAACGCCGTGTGCACCATCCCATCTACCACAAGTCCGTCCGCCACGTGAAGAAGTTCAAGGCGCACGACGAGCAGAACGAGTACAAGGTCGGGGACGTGGTCCGCCTGATGGAGACGAGGCCCCTCTCCCGCACCAAGCGCTGGCGAGTTGCGGAGCTGCTCCACCGGGAAGAGGTCGCCGAGGCGCAACAGGTCGAGGTGGCCGCGGAGGTCGAAGAGGAGCTGGAGGCGACGGCGGTCGACGACGCGGCTGCGGCTGCGGACGTAGAGGACGCCGACGCCGGCGAGGAGGCCGCTGTCGCGGAAGTAGAGGACGAAGCTGCCGTCGCAGAGGCCGAGGAAGCAGAGGCGGACGTCGAAGACGAGGCCGCCGTTGCAGAGGCCGAGGAACCGCAAGACGAGCCTGCTGAGGAAGCGGTAGAAGAGACGGACGCTGAAGACGAGGCTGCCGTTGCTGAGGTAGAGGAACCGGCTGAGGAGCCTGCTGAGGAACCGTCGGAAGAGGCGGACGCCGAAGAAGAGGCTGCCGTTGCCGAGGCCGGGGAACCGGCTGAGGAGCCTGCTGAGGAACCGTCGGAAGAGGCGGACGCCGAAGAAGAGGCTGCCGTTGCCGAGGCCGGGGAACCGGCTGAAGAATCGTCTGAAGAGGCGACAGAGGAAACAGGTGCCGACGACGCCCCTGCGGTCGCCGAGGCAGATGAACCGGCGGCGGATGCGGAAGAGCCGGAGGCCGCCGAAGAAGCGGATGCTGAAGGGACGAGCGAGGAGAAGACGTCGTGATTCAGCCGCAAACGCGCTTGAACGTCGCCGACAACTCCGGCGCGAAAGAGATCATGTGCTTCAACATCCCCGGCGGGACGCGCAGGCGTTACGCCAGGGTCGGCGACATCATCGTGGCGTCGGTCAAGCACGCGCAGCCCAACAGCGCCGTGAAGAAGGGCGAGGTGGTGCGCGCCGTGGTGGTGCGGACCAGCGCCGTGACCAAGCGTCCGGACGGCTCCACCATACGGTTCGACGACAACGCGGCGGTCATCCTGGCGCAGTCGGAGATGCCGCGCGGTACGCGCATCTTCGGGCCCGTGGCCCGGGAGCTGCGCGAGCGCAACTTCATGCGCATCGTTTCGCTCGCTCCGGAGGTGCTGTGATGACGGCGCGTCTGCAGCGGGACGACGAGGTGATGGTGATAGCAGGCCGCGACAAGGGCAAGCGCGGCAAGATACAGCGCGTCTTGCCGGGCAACGGGAAGGTGCTGGTAGACGGCGTGAATATCGTCAAGCGGCATCAGCGCGCTGGCGCGGGCGGCGCCCGGCAGGCGGGCATCATCGACAAGGAGATGCCCATCCACGCGTCGAAGCTCATGCTGGTCTGTCAGGCGTGCAACCAGCCCACGCGCATCGCTATCAGGGTGCTCGAGGACGGCAGGAAGTCGCGCATGTGTAAGAAATGCGAGGGGATGATCAGTTGACGACAGACGCTGAAAACAGCGCAGCGGAGCAGGAGCCGGCTGCGGCGGAAGAGAAGCCGAAGCGGGCCCCGCGGACGCGCCGGAGCGCGAGCGGAGAGTCGGCGCCGCAGCCACAGCCGCGTACGCGTCGACGGACCGCTGCCGCGGCCGCTGCGGAAGCAGCGCCTGCTGCCGAGGTTGCTGTCGCTGAGCCGGAGACGGAAGCGCCTGCGACGGGCAGGACCACGCGGAGGCGTTCGGCGCCGAAGCGGACGAAGCCGGTCGTCGAACAGCGCCCGCTGCCCAGGCTCATGGGCCGCTATCGTGAAGAGATCCGTGCGCAGCTGATCAACGAGTTCGGCTACTCGAGCGCGATGCAGGCGCCGGAAGTGAAGAAGGTGGTGCTCAACGTGGGCCTCGGCGAAGGCCTGACGAACACCCGCGCCCTGGAGACGACGCCCGGACACGTGGCGGCGATCACCGGCCAGAAGCCCGTGATCACGAAGGCCCGCAGGTCGGTCGCGGGCTTCAAGGTGCGGGAAGGGCAGGCCATCGGCGTCATGGTCACGCTGCGTGGCAGGCGGATGTACGAGTTCCTGGACAGGATGATCTCGACGGCGCTCCCGCGTATCAGGGACTTCCGCGGCGTCCCGCGGGACTCCTTCGATGGCCGGGGCAACTACGCCCTGGGTTTCCGCGAGCAGATCGTGTTCCCGGAGATCGACTACGGGAGCGTGGACCGTGTACGCGGGTTCCAGGTGGTCATCACGACGAGTGCGCGCACGGATGCGGAGGGTTTCCGTCTGTTGGAGCTGATGGGAATGCCGTTCGCACGAGTGCAGACGAATTAGGAGGCGCAGGGCCTTGGCGAAGAAGAGCAAACTGGCGAAGTGGAAGCGGGAGGCCCCGTACAAGGTGCGGGCGATGAACCGATGCAACCGGTGCGGCAGGCCGCGTGCGTACATCCGGTTCGCTGGCCTGTGCCGCGTCTGCTTCCGGCAGATGGCGCTGACGGGTCAGCTGCCCGGAGTGCGGAAGGCCAGTTGGTAAGAGGCGCGCCATGACGATGACCGATCCCATAGCAGACATGCTCACGCGCATCAGGAACGCGCTGCTGGTCCGCCACCCTGACGTCGATGTGCCGTCCTCCAGGGTGAAGGTCTCCATCGCGGAGATACTGAAGAGCGAGGGCTACATATCCGACTACAGCATCTCCAGGCAGAAGACGCAGAACTGGCTGCGGCTGCAGTTGCACTACAGGGCGGACCAGGAGCCGGGGATAACCGGGCTCAAGCGGGTCAGCAAGCCGGGCCTGCGTATCCATGTGCAGAAGAAGGACGTGCCGCGCGCCTTCGGCGGCGTCGGCATCTCCATCGTCTCTACGTCGCAGGGGATCATGACCGGACGCGATGCGTACCGCCGGGGTATCGGCGGGGAGCTCATGGCGTACGTCTGGTAGGAGCACGGAAGTGTCACGAGTCGGGAAGAAGCCCATACCCATACCCAGCGGCGTCTCCGTGGAGGTTGCCGGTGGGGAAGTCGTCGTCAAGGGACAGCGCGGAGAGCTGCGCCAGCCCGTCAACCCGGGCATCTCGGTGCAGGAAGAGGACGGCGCTCTCGTGGTGCGCCGCGCTTCGGACGACCGTGAGCAGCGGGCGTTGCACGGGCTGACGCGTGCGCTGCTGGCCAATATGGTCACCGGCGTGAGCGAAGGCTTCACGCGGACCATGGAGCTGGTGGGCTACCGGGTCCAGGCCCAGGGCGATGCGGTCAACATGCAACTGGGGTTCAGTCATCCCGTGGTGATCGAGCCCATGGACGGAGTGGTGTTCGAGGTGGAGGGGGTCAACCGCATCCACGTGCGGGGCATAGACAAGCAGATCGTGGGGGAACAGGCGGCGCGCCTGCGGCGTTTGAGGCCCCCGGACGCGTACAAGGGCAAGGGCGTGCGGTACCAGGGCGAGCAGGTCCGGCTGAAGCCCGGTAAGTCCGCCGCGAAGAGGGGTTAGCGGGATGGCGAAGATCAAGACGAACCGCGCCGCGCGGGTAGTGAGGCACCTCAGGCTGCGAAGGCGCCTGTCGGGCACCACCGCGCGCCCGAGGCTGAACGTGTACCGGAGCGCGCGGTTCACGTACGCGCAGGTGATAGACGACACCGCGGGGCACACCATAGCGGCTGCGAGCTCGCGCGAGCTCCCGAAGGACGCGTTCGGCAAGACGGATGCGGCCAAAGAGGTGGGTCGCCTCGTCGCCGGCCGTGCGAAAGCGAAGGGCGTTCAGACGGTCGTGTTCGACCGCGGCGGCTACCAGTACCACGGACGTGTGAAGGCGCTGGCGGACGGCGCACGGGAAGAAGGGCTGGAGTTCTAACCCATGGTAATGACCGAGCGTTCAAGCGAAGAGCAGAGCGACCTGCAGGAGAAGGTTGTCCACATCCGCAGGGTCGCCAAGGTCGTGAAGGGCGGACGTAACCTCACGTTCAACGCTGTCGTCGTTGTGGGCGACGGCCAGGGCCAGGTCGGGGTCGGCTTCGGCAAGGGCAAGGCCGTACCGGATGCCATCCGCAAGGGAGCGACGATCGCGCGGAAGGACATGACGCCGATCACGCTGAACGGTTCGACGATTCCGTACTCCGTCACGACGAAGTTCCGCGCCTCCAGGGTGCTCCTGCGGCCTGCGCAGCCGGGCGCCGGCATCAAGGCCGGAGGCGCCGTCCGTGCGGTCATGGAGGCGCTGGGCGTCAAGGACGTCGTTGCGAAGGCGCTCGGCAGCCGGAACCCCATCAACGTCGTGCAGGCCACCATCCAGGGACTTCGCCACATGGAGGCGCTCTCCCCGAACGAGGACGAGCGTGCACGGAAAGCAGTCCTTCCCGCTGCCCCTGACCGGCGCACGCCGCTGCGCCGGGAGGCGAGTTCCCGCCGCGATCGAGACAGGGGCGACCGTGAGCGCCGCGACTCGGGGCCGCGCCCGGCCCAGGCTTAGGAGCGTTACCGATGGCGAAACTGCGTATCAAGTGGGTGCGGAGCGGCATAGGCTATGAACAGAGCCAGCGCCGCACGATCAAGGCGCTCGGACTGCGGCGCCTCCAGCACGAGGTCGTGCGGGAGGACAGCCCCACGATCCGGGGGATGGTGCACAAGGTGCGTCATCTCGTGTCGGTGAGCGCAGGAGAGGAAGGCTAAGCGATGCAGGCGCACACGGTTCGGTCCGCTCATGCTCGCCCGAAGCGCAAGCGTGTCGGCCGGGGCGACGGCTCCGGCAGGGGCACCTACTCGGGGCGAGGGATGAAGGGACAGAAAGCCCGCTCCGGCGGCGGTGTTCGCCCCGGCTTTGAGGGCGGTCAGAACCCGCAGATCAAGGGTCTGCCGATGCTCCGCGGCTTCAAGAACCCGTTCCGCGTGGAGTACCAGGTGGTCAACGTCGGCAGGCTGGCCTCGCTGCCCGATGAGGTGAGCGGCATCACGCCGTCGGTGCTGAAGGCGAACGGGATGGTCAGGCACGCGGACAGGCCGGTGAAGTTGCTGGGCGGCGGCGGGATAGAGCGTGCTTTCACGGTATCGGGAGTGAAGGTTACGGCGTCCGCCAGGGCCAGGATCGAGGCGGCTGGCGGCTCTGTGGAGGCGTAAGCGGTGCGAGCCGGGCAGACCGCCCGTGAGCAGCCGGGCCGACCGGCGCTCATCCAGGCGATGATCGATGCGTTCAGGACGCCGGACCTGCGGAGCCGGATCCTCTTCGTGCTCGCCATGCTCGTGCTCTTCCGCCTGCTGGCTCACGTGCCGGTGCCGGGTGTCGAGCGTTCGGCCCTCGGCAACCTCTTCCAGAGCAACCCGCTCGTGCCCCTGTTCGACCTGTTCAGCGGCGGCGGACTGCGCAACATGAGCATCGCCGCGCTGGGCGTGTTCCCGTACATCACGTCGTCCATCGTGATCCAGGTGCTGACGCCGGTCCTGCCGCAGCTGCAGGCGCTCGCCAGGGAGGGCGACAGCGGGCGGCAGCGGATAAACCAGATCACGCACTGGATCACGGTCCCCATCGCCTTCTTCTCCGGCTACGGACAGCTGCTCCTGTTCTCCCGTGCGGGCGTATTTACGCACCCCATCGGCTTTGTCGGTGAGGGCTCCTTCGAGACGCTGACTATCGTCATCAGCTTCGTGGGCGGGACGATGCTGCTGGTCTGGATGGGCGAACTGATCACCGAACGCGGCGTCGGCAACGGCATCTCGCTCATCATCTTCGCGGGCATCGTGTCGGGCTTGCCCGGGCTGTTATCCCAGGGGTTCCTTGCGCGCGACAACGCCGTGGGGTTGCTCTCACTCGCCGTCGCGGGGCTGGTGCTCGTCTTCTTCATCGTCGTGTTCAACGAGGCGCAGCGGCGCATACCCGTGCAGTACGGCCGGAGCGTATTCCGGGGCGGCCGGATGTATAGACAGACAGGCGCGACGCATCTGCCCTTACGCGTGAACTCGGCGGGCATGATCCCGCTGATCTTCGCGTTCGCCATCATGGTGCTGCCCGGCACGGTCGCGGGCTTCATCTACAACCCGTCCAGCTCCGGCTTCCTGTCGACCGTCGCGGGCTTCATCGTACGCACGTTCGCCTACACGTCGCTCTGGTACTGGGTGGCGATCTTCATCCTGGTCGTGATCTTCACGTTCTTCTATACGCTCGTGGTCTTCCAGCAACAGCAGTTGGCGGAGAACCTGCAGAAGAACGGTGGGTTCGTGCCCGGCATCCGACCGGGCGTGCCGACGCAGCAGTACCTCAACCGCGTCATCGTGCGCATCACGTGGGGCGGCGCGCTCTTCCTGGGCACGGTGGCGGTGCTGCCCTTCTTCTTCACGCGGGTTACGGGCGTCGAGGCGCTGACGCTCAGCAGCACGAGCCTGCTCATCATGGTGTCCGTCGCGCTCGACTTCATGCGCCAGTTGGAAGCCCAGCTGCTCATGCGCAACTACGAGGGGTTCCTCCGATGAGCGCGCGCGTTGTGCTGCTGGGCCCGCCCGGCGCCGGGAAGGGCACGCAGGCGGCGCTCATCGCCGAGGGCGGGGCTGGCGCGCACATCGCTTCCGGCGACCTGTTCCGAAAGCATCTGGGCGAAGGCACCGAGCTCGGAGCGCTCGCCAAGACCTACATGGACAAGGGCGAGCTGGTGCCCGACGACGTCACGATCCGGATGGTGCTCGAGCGCATGGAAGAGCCGGACGCCCGGAACGGCTACGTGCTGGACGGCTTCCCCCGGACGCTGGAACAGGCAAGGGCGCTGGACGACGCTCTGGACGGACAGGGACGCGAGATAGCGGCGGCGCTGCTGATAGAGGTGGAGACGGAAGAGCTCGTGCGACGGCTGGCCGGACGGTGGATATGCCGGAAGTGCCAGGCCCCGTACCACGAGACGTTCTCGCCGCCGCGGACTGCGCGGCGCTGCGACTTCTGCGGTGGCGAGCTCTACCAGCGTGACGACGACAAGCCGGAGGTGGTGCGCGCGCGGCTCGAGACGTACGAGCGGCAGACGGCCCCGCTGGTGGGTTACTACGAGTCGCAGGGGAAGCTGGCGCGGGTGAACGGCCAGCAGAGTGTGGAACAGGTAACGACAGACTTGGAGGCAGCCCTTGCTGCATGAGGCGGCGCTTTGCGTTGTCTGCGTGCGGCACGTACAATAGGCGTTTGCGGATGATGACACAGACGAGAGCGGTGCTGCGGGACTTGGGCGTCAGGAACGGGCGCGGTGGCATCACGGTCAAGAGCTCGAAGGAGTTGGACCGGATGCAGGAGGCCGGGCGCGTTACCGGCGAGGTTCTGCGTGTGCTGCGCGAGTCGATAGCCCCCGGCATGACGACGCGGGAGATGGACGCCATCGCGGAGCGCGAGATACGGGCCCGTGGGGCGATTCCCGCGTTCAAGGGCTACCGCGGCTTTCCCGCTACGCTGTGCATCTCGCTCAACGAGGAGATCGTCCACGGCATACCCGGCGAGCGCCGCATCCAGGTCGGCGACGTCGTGGGGATGGACCTCGGGGCGATCGTCGACGGGCTGTACGGGGACTCGGCGGTGACCGTGGCGGTTGGCGACGTGAGCGAAGGTATCCGCGCTCAGATGGAGACGGGGCGCGCGGCGCTGTTCGCCGGCATCGCGCAGGCGCGCGCGGGCAACCGCGTCGGCGACGTCTCCCACGCCGTGGAGCAGGAGATCCTGCGCCGCGGTCGGTATGGCATCGTCAGGGAGTACGTTGGGCACGGCATCGGCACCCGGCTGCACGAAGAGCCGTCCGTTCCCAACTTCGGCCCCGGTGGGCACGGGCCGCTGCTGCGTCCGGGTATGGCCATCGCCATCGAGCCGATGGTGAACTTCGGCGGCGACGCTACGACGGTGCTGGACGACGACTGGACAGTGGTTACCGTGGACGGATCGGTGTCCGTCCACTACGAGCACACGGTGATCGTCACCGAGGGTGCTCCCATCATCACAACGAAGGTGGACTAGCAGGGAGAAGAAGTAAGCCGCATGGCAAAGAAAGAGTCCATAGAGGTCGAGGCCACGGTGATGGAGGCCCTGCCGAACGCAACCTTCCGCGCGGAGCTTGCGAACGGCCACGAGGTGCTCGCGCACGTGTCGGGCAAGATGCGGATGCACTTCATCCGCGTTCTCCCCGGAGACCGCGTGCTCGTTGAGCTGTCGCCGTACGACCTCACCCGTGGACGGATCACCTACCGGTTCAAGTAAGGGGAAGGAGCAGAACGTGAAAGTATCAGCATCGGTCAAGCCTCGGTGTGACAAGTGTCGCCAGGTACGGCGCGGCCGCACGATCCGGATCATCTGCTCCAACCCGCGTTGCAAGCAGAGGCAGGGGTGAAGTCATGGCACGCGTAGCAGGCGTAGACATACCGGACAACAAACGCGTGGAGATAGCGCTCAGACGCATCCACGGCATCGGGCCGACGGCTGCGATGCGCATCGCGTCGCAGGCGGGTATCGCCGGCAACCCGAAGGTTCGTGAGGTGCCGGACGACCAGATGGCCCGCATCAGGGAGATCATCGACCGCGAGTACACCGTGGAAGGTGACCTCAAGCGCGAGGTGAGCGACAACATCCGTCGGCTGCAGGACATCGGCGCTTACCGGGGGCTGCGGCACCGTCGCGGCCTGCCCGTGCACGGTCAGCGGACGAAGACGAACGCACGCACGAAGCGGAGTGGCCGCAGGACGGTCGCCGGCAAGCGGCGCGTGATGAAGAAGTAGGACGGGCGGAGGAATCATCTTGGCCAGGGCCAACAGGACAAGGACACGGCGCAGGGAGCGGAAGTTCGTTCCTCGCGGCAAGGTGTTCATCACGGCGACGTTCAACAACACGATAGTCTCGCTCACCGATCCGGAAGGCAACGTTGTGGCCTGGGGCTCCGGCGGTGGCGTTGGGTTCAAGGGAGCGCGGAAGAGCACGGCCTTCGCGGCGCAGCGCGTTTCTGAGACTGCCGCGCGCAAGGCCATGGAGTTCGGTCTGCGTCAGGTCGAAGTGTACGTACGAGGTCCGGGTGCGGGGCGCGAAGCGGCGATCCGTGCGCTGCAGGGTGCAGGGCTGACCGTCACGAGCATCCGCGACGTTACCCCGGTTCCGCATAACGGCTGCCGTCCTCCGAAGCGGCGGCGGGTCTAAGAGGCAGAGATGGCAAGATACACAGGCCCCGTGTGCCGGCAGTGCCGGCGCGCAGGAGAGAAACTGTTCCTGAAGGGCGAGCGCTGCTTCACTCCCAAGTGTGGGGTGGAGAAGCGCCGCAAGACACCCGGCGACCAGCAGCCGCGCCGCCGCCGTGCGTCGGACTGGGCGATACAGCTGCGCGAGAAGCAGAAGGCGCGCCAGTCTTACGGCGTGTTGGAGCGCCAGTTCCGCCGCTACTTCAGCGACGCGCTCCGGATGCAGGGTGCAACGGGTGAGAACCTGATGCAGCTGCTGGAGCGACGGCTGGATAACGTGGTCTACCGCATCGGCTTTGCGGACTCCCGGGCGCAGGCCCGCCAGCGCGTGCTGCACGGACACTTCACCGTGAACGGTCGGAAGGTGAACATCCCCTCATACCGTGTCCGGCCGGGCGAGATGATCGCCTGGAAGCAGTCCAGCAAGGACGCGCAGTTCGGGCAGGACGCCGTCCGCTCCGTCGGTCAGCGGCCGCTCCCGGAGTGGATAGAGTTCGACCGGAGCGAGATGACCGCGATGATCACGCGGAACCCCGAGCCCTCGGACATAGACAGCAAGATCGAGACCCGGATGGTCGTGGAGTTCTACTCGCGCTGACCGGCTGGAGGATGGAACAAGAGATGTTGGACTACGGCTACGACGAGCCTCGCGACTCCAGTTTCGACCTCGCGCCTGTGCCCAAACCCACGGTGAGGATGACGGAATCCGGTGAGAACTACGGGATGTTCGTCATCGAGCCGCTGCCGCGCGGGTTCGGCGTCACCTTGGGGAACCCGCTGCGGCGCGTGCTGTTGAGCTCGATCAACGGCTCGGCTATCAGCTCCGTCAAGATCGAGGGCGTTGAGCACGAGTACTCCACGGTCCCCTTTGTGAAAGAGGACGTGGTGGACATCCTGCTCAACGTCAAGTCCATCAACCTGCGCGCGCACACCAGCAGGCCCGGCAAGCTCCGCCTGCGCGTTGAGGGACCCGGCGAAGTGAAAGCGGGAGACATCATCATGTCTCCGGATTTCGAGGTCGTGAACCCCGAGTTCCACATCGCCACCCTGGACGGCCCGAACTCGAAACTCGAGATGGACCTGAACGTGGAGACCGGCAAGGGCTACGAACCGGCGGCATCGGGCGACGGACGCCCCATTGGGGAGCTGCCTGTCGACGCCATATACACCCCGGTGCGCAAGGTGAACTACACGGTCGACCGCACCCGCGTCGGCCAGCACACGGACTACGAGCGGCTGAACGTCGAGGTCTGGACGAACGGAGCAGTCTCTCCCGCCGAGGCGATGCGCCAGGCGGGACAGGAGCTGGTTGAGCACTTCTTCCGCTTCTCCACCGTCTCGGAGTCGCAGTCGCAGGACGGCGACCGGATGATGTGGGCGGCGGCGATCCCCTCCTCGCAGTACAACATGCCGGTTGAGAACCTGAACCTCACCATGCGGACGCTCAACTGCCTGAAGCGCGCCGCGATCCACAAGGTGGGCGAGGTGTTGGAGAAGGACCGCGAGGAGCTGCTGCGCATCCGGAACTTCGGCGAGAAGTCGCTCGATGAGCTGGACGAGCGCCTGCGCGAGATAGGCATCACTCACCCCGGCTTGTGGACGCAGGAGAGCGCGCCTGACCCGTCCCCCGTAGCCGCCGCCTCGGAGCAGGCGGCAGAGGAGGAGGCGTAAGGCGATGCGACATCGGGTAGCAGGCCGCAAACTGGGCCGTCGCAGCGAACACCGCGAGGCGTTGATGAACAACCTCGTCTCGCAGTTGCTGCGCCACGAGCGCGTAACGACGACCGAGGCCAAGGCTCGCGAGGTGCGTGCGCTGGCCGAGAAGATCATCAGCAAGGGGAGAGACGCGACGCTGCACAACCGGCGCCAGGCGCTCTCCGTGGTGCCGGACAAGCACGCCGTCGAGCGGCTGTTCAATGAGATAGGCCCGCGGTACGCGGACCGGCCCGGCGGGTACACGAGGATGGTGAAGCTCATGCCGCGCAAGGGCGACGCCGCCCCGATGGCGTTGCTGGAGTTGGTGTAGAGAGGAGACCGTGACGAGACGGATCGCGCTCGTCATCGAATACGATGGGACGGGGTACGCCGGGTTCCAACGCCAGGCGAATGCCCCTTCGATACAGGAGGAGCTCGAAAACGCAATAGAGTCGCTCACGACGGTCAGGGCCACGGTTCGTGGGGCCGGACGCACCGACGCCGGAGTCCACGCCTTGGCGCAGGTGGGGGTGTTCGATACCGAGACCGCATTGCCCATCGAACGTGTGGTCGCCGGGCTGAACCACTACCTGGGAGAGCGGATAGCGGTACGCGCGGCGTACGACGTTCCCCTGTCGTTCGACCCCAGAAGGCATGCCGGGGCAAGGGTGTACCGCTACCGGCTCCTGGAAGGAGGCACACTGTCTCCGCTGCGCCGTGGCGTCACACACCGGGTGGCGCGCCGGCTGGATACCGGGGCGATGTCCCTGGCGGCGGCAAGCCTGGTCGGGGAGCACGATTTCCGGGCCTTCAGTGGGCCGCAACCCGCGGGCAAGTCGTTCGTCAGGCGGATGACGCGGGCAACGGTGTTCCGGCATGGCGATGAGGTGGTCGTGGAACTGGAAGCGAACGCCTTTCTCCCGCAGCAGGTGCGCCGGACAGCCGGAGCGCTGGTGGACGTGGGGCTTGGCAGGCTGACGGTGAGCGCGTTCGAGCAGATGATCGAGAGCGGAGCGCAGGGCGCGGCGGAGACGGTTCTCCCCGCACGCGGCCTGACACTACAGGAAGTGAGATACGCGGGATTCCCGCCTGAGAACGATGCAACTACAACGCACGACGAAACATACGAAACCGGCAGCCCGTAAGGAGAAGTGGCACGTGGTGGACGCCGAAGGCGAGCGGCTGGGCCGCCTCGCCACGAAGGTCGCCGGTCTGCTGCAGGGCAAGCACCGCCCGGACTACAGCCGCCACCAGCTCTCGGACGACTTCGTCATCGTGGTCAATGCCGCGAAGGTCGGGGTCTCCGGCAACAAGATGTCCCAGAAGCTCTACTACCGCCACTCCGGCTACCTGGGCGGGATGCGCACGCGCACGCTGGAAGAGATGCTGACGCGTTTCCCCGAGCGGGTGATCGAGCTCGCGGTGAAGGGGA
Source organism: Dehalococcoidia bacterium (assembly GCA_965206315.1). Taxonomy (GTDB): domain Bacteria; phylum Chloroflexota; class Dehalococcoidia; order Lucifugimonadales; family Australimonadaceae; genus Bin16. The sequence goes on along the minus strand of OZ242210.1, from coordinate 806,281 downwards.
TGCTGCCTCGGAACCGGCTTGGCCGCCGGATGCTCCGGCGGTTGAAGGTGTACACGGCCGCGACGCACCCGCACGAGGCACAGGTCCGCATAGGCATGGGCAAGGCGAAGCAGGCCCCTGCCGCCCCTGCGCCGGCGCCGGCGCGCCGCAGGCGCCGCACTGTGCGCGAGGAGACGGCGGCAGAGGAAGAGGCCCCTCAGGCCGTTGTCGAGGCGGAAGCGGTCGAGGAGGCCGCCCCGGCGGAAGAAGAGCCCGGAACGGCCGTCGCCGAGGTTGAGGAGACCGGAGACGAGTCGCCGGAAGGCGGACCCGAGACGGAAGAAGCCGCTGAGGGCGAACAGGACGAGGAGAGCGAGACCAGATGACGACGCAGGAGAGCTACTACTACGGGACCGGGAAGCGGAAGTCTGCCATCGCTCGCGTGCGTCTCTACCCGGGCGGCACGGGCACGGTGATCGTGAACGGCAAGCCGCTCGAGGAAGCGCTGCCCTGGATAGACTGGCAGAAGCGTGCGATGCAGCCGTTCACGACGATCTCTGCGGCGGCCGACCGGTTCAACGTCGTTGCGAAGATCGAGGGTGGCGGCGTCTCCGCATGGGCGGACGCGCTGCGCCACGGCATCGCCCGCGCGCTGCTCTTGGCCGACCCGGACCTCAAGAAGGAACTGCGCAGCCACGGCTACCTGACGCGCGACTCGCGCATCAAGGAGAGCAAGAAGTACGGTCTCAAGCGCGCCCGCCGTGCGCCTCAGTACACCAAGCGCTGATCCCCTTTCCCGTCATCCCGCGCAGGCAGGAATCTTGCAGCCGCAGGACGCGGGGCGCAGCCCCCGTCATTCCCGCACCGGCGGGAATCCAGAGTGACCGGGCAGGTCACGTGGTGGGGCTGGTGGGGGGGAAGCCACCTGCCATGCCACTCGTCGGTGCTCTTTACATACCCCTGTCAGCGCGCAACCTCGCCCCCACCTCTCCTGAGGGAGAGGTCGCCGCGCAGCGGCGGGTGAGGGCCCTCCGGGTGGCGTGGTGTGGAGTTTGTCATTCCGAGCGCAGCCGTCGGCGGCAGCCGATGGCGGAGCCGAGGAATCTCTCGGGGAGGCCCCCTACGCTCCCCCCGTCATTCCCGCACCGGCGGGAACCCAGAGTGACCGGGCAGGTCACGCGGTGGGGCTGGTGGGAGGGGAAAGCCACCTGCCATGCCACCGTCGGTGCTCTTTACATACCCTTGTCAACCCGCAACCTCGCCCCCACCTCTCCTGAGGGAGAGGTCGCACGCCGTCAGGCGGGGTGAGGGTGAACTCCCACGCGGTGCGCTGCACTCGTCATGCCAGCGAACGCTGGCGTCCATCCCCCCGGTCCTCATCCTTGATTTGCTGTAGCCTTCTGGCTACAATCCCTCCATGCTGAGGGTAGTCCAGTACGTCACCCAAGGAGGGCAGAATCCTTTCGACAGGTGGTTCAGGCGGCAGGATGCCCAGGTACGCGCTCGGATCCAAGCGCGTATCGACCGCATTGAGTTCGGCAACTTCGGTGACCACAGGCAAGTCGGGGAAGGCGTCTCCGAACTCCGCCTCGACTTTGGCCCCGGATACCGCGTCTACTACGGACGCGACGGAGACATACTGGTGGTCCTGTTGGGCGGAGGAACGAAGGCACGTCAGTCTACGGACATCCTCAACGCGCAGGCCCTCTGGAAGCAGTACGCACAGGAGAACGAAATGCCCGTGAGAGAACACAGAGCCGCCGATTACCTCAGGACTCCTGAAGACATCGCTGCGTACTTGAACGCGGTGATCGAGGAGATGGGCGACGACCCTCGCCTGCTGATGAAGGCGTTTCGCAACGTTGCCGAGGCGCAGGGAGGCGTGTCCAGGCTGGCGGCAAAGGCCAATCTGGACCGCGTGGCCCTCTCGCGTACCTTGTCGGGGCGTCGGAACCCCAGGCTCGACACGCTGGCGAAGATGTCCGCCGCCTCTGGCGTCAAGCTTAAGTTCGTGGCGTAGCTCCCGCGAGACCGCGCAGCTCCTGGAGCATCTCGGCGACGCGCTGGGGGCTGTCGCCTTCGGCATAGATGCGGAGGAGCGGCTCGGTGCCGGAGGGGCGTACCAGCCCCCAGAAGCCGTCCTCCAACACGTAACGCACGCCGTCCATCGTGTCGGTGCCGGTTACCCGCAGCCCTGCGATGGACGCAGGTGGACTCGCAGCGAGCGCTTGCGTATCCGGCTTGGGGTCGTCGGGAGCGAGGTCGACGTCGAGGCGGTCGTAGGCGTGCTCGCCAACCTTCTCGAACAGCAGTTTGACGAGTTCCGATGCCCGTTTGCCGGTCCTGGCCATCAGCTCCGCGAAGAGAAGGCCGCTGAAGATGCCGTCCCGCTCCGGGATGTTGCCCTGGAAGGCGTAGCCGCCGCTCTCCTCTCCTGCCGCGACCGCCGACTCCGTGAGCATCGCGGGCCCGACGAACTTGAAGCCGACGGGCGTTACGTGGACGGGCACGTCGTACAGCGCGGCAAGCTTGTCGATCATCGCGCTCTGCGTGAGCGAGCGGATGATGGGCCCGCGCAGGCCCTTGCCGTCCAGCTGGTGCAGGCAGAGCAGAGAGAACGTGGAGAGCGTGTCGATGAAGGCGCCGTTCTCGTCGAGCACGCCTAGGCGGTCGGCGTCGCCGTCGTTCGCGAGAACGACGTCGAAACGTCCTGCGCGCGCGGCCTCGATGCTCGGGCCGAGGTTCGGCTCGATCGGCTCGGGCTGGCGCATGCCGGGGAACGCGGGGTTCCGCTCGGCGCGCATCTCCTCCACGCTCCCACCGGCGCCGTCGAGCGCGGCGCTGAAGTACCCTCCGCCTGCACCGTGCATGGCGTCCACGCCGATACGCAGACCCGCCGCTCCGATCGCCTGCATGTCGATGACGTTCGCGAGGTTGGCGAGGTAGGGGGCCGCCATCTCGACGGTCTGCGCCTTCGAAGCGTCCCGTCCGGGTGCGTCCACGCCTCCTGCAGCCTGGAGCGCGTCTATGTGGCGCTCGATCTTCTCGACGATCTCAGGCGGCGCGCTGCCGGCGTAGTCGGGCTTGTACTTGAAGCCGTTCCACAGGCCGGAGTTGTGACTGGCCGTGATGATGACGCCGCCGCCCGCCTGCCGGTGGAGGATGTTGTAGCTGACCACGGGCGTGGGAGAGACGTGGCTGGAGACGTACGTGGGGATCCCGTTCGCGGCGATGACGGCGGCAGCCTCTGCCGCGAACTCCGGCGAACCCCAGCGGGTGTCGTACCCGACGACGGCGCCGCGCTCGCCCATCCCCTCATCCTTGAGGTACGCGGCGACGGCTGCGGCGCAGATGCGCACGTTCTCGAACGTGTAGTCTCGGGCGATGAGGGCTCGCCAGCCGTCGGTGCCGAACCGGATGAGCGGTTCGTTGCTCACCGGGCGGCTCCCAACTTCGCGTCGGCGCGCAGGGCCTCCGCCTTGTCCGTGCGCTCCCATGGCAGGTCCACGTCCATACGCCCGAAGTGGCCGTAGGAAGCGGTCGGGCCGTAGATCGGCCTCCTGAGTTCGAGGTCGCGGATGATGGCGCGTGGCCGCAGGTCGAAGTGCTTCTTCACCAGTTCGGTGATGAGCGCGGTGTCCACCTTGTTCGTGCCGAACGTCTCGACTGCGAGGCTGGTGGGCTCCGCCACGCCGATGGCGTAGGAGACCTGCACCTCGCAGCGGTCGGCGAGACCGGCCGCGACGACGTTCTTCGCGACCCATCGCGCCGCGTACGTTGCCGAGCGGTCCACCTTCGTGGGGTCCTTGCCGGAGAACGCTCCGCCGCCGTGGCGCGCGACGCCTCCGTAGGTGTCGACGATGATCTTGCGTCCGGTGAGGCCGGAGTCGCCGTGCGGCCCGCCGACGACGAAACGTCCCGACGGGTTCACGTAGATGCGGGTGTCGTCGTCCATGAGGTCCGCGGGGACCTCCGCTCCGATCACGTGCTCGCGTACGTCCCGCTCTATCTCCTCGTTGGTCACGTCCGCGCTGTGCTGTGTGCTGACCACGATGGCCGCGATGCGCTTCGGTTTGCCGTGGGCGTACTCCACGGTGACCTGTGACTTGCCGTCCGGCTTCAGATAGGGGATGACGCCCTCCCGCCGGGCGATGGAGAGGCGTCGGGTGAGCTTGTGGGCGAGTGAGATGGTGAGCGGCATGAACTCGGCGGTCTCGCTGCAGGCGAAGCCGACCATCATGCCCTGGTCGCCTGCCCCGAGGTTCAGTTCGTCGGTCGCGCCGTCCTTGCCGCGCTCTTCGAGCGCCGTGTCCACTCCGGCCTTGATGTCGGGCGACTGCTCGTGCAGCCGGACGATGACCTCACAGGTCTTGTAGTCGATGCCGATCTCCTGGTCGTCGTAGCCGATGCGCCTGACGGTGTCGCGGACGATGGCCTCGTAGTCGACCTTGGCGGTCGTGGTGATCTCGCCGACCACCATGACGATGTTCGTGCCGGTGGCCGTTTCGCACGCGACGCGGGCCATCGGGTCCTGCGCATAGATGGCGTCGAGGATCGCGTCGGATACCTGATCGCACAGCTTGTCGGGATGTCCCTCGGTAACGGACTCCGAGGTCAGCAGGTAAGAGGGTGAAGTCTCGAACGTCGTTCCGGTCTGTGTCATTCCGTGGGTCCTCCGAACTCCAGAAGTTGCTTTGCCTGCGAGCTACGTGCCCGCTTCCCATCCCGCCAGGTAGGCGGCCTGTTCCTCCGAGAGGATGTCCATCGAGAGGCCCATCGCTTCCAGTTTGAGCGAGGCGACCTGCTGGTCGAGCTCCAGGGGGACGTCGTAGACGTCTATAGGGAGGTTGGCGGCGTTCTTCGCCATGTACTCGGCGCTGAGCGCCTGGTTGGCGAAGCTCATGTCCATCACCGCGGAGGGGTGTCCTTCCGCGGCGGAGAGGTTGACCAGCCTGCCCTCCGCGAGCAGGTTGATCTTGCGCCCGTCGGCCATCACGTACTGGTGCACCATGGGGCGCACTTCCTTCTTCTCGACGGCGGCGTCCTCCAGTGCGTCGATGTTGATCTCCACGTTGAAGTGGCCGCTGTTGGCGATAACGGCCTCGTCCTTCATCACCTGGAAGTGCTGCGCGTCGATGGCGTGCTTGCCTCCGGTCACCGTGACGAAGACGTCTCCTGCACGGGCCGCGTCGTCCATGCGCATGAGCTGGTGGCCGTCCATCGTCGCTTCGAGCGCCCGGACGGGGTCGATTTCGGTAACGATGACCTGTGCGCCCATGCCCCTGGCGCGCATGGCGATGCCCCGTCCGCACCAGCCATAGCCCGCGACGACCACGTTCTTCCCTGCGAAGAGCAGGTTCGTGGCGCGCGTGATGCCGTCCAGCGTGCTCTGGCCGGTGCCGTAGCGGTTGTCGAACATGTGCTTGGTGTCGGCCTGGTTAACGGCGATGATGGGGTAGCGGAGCTTGCCGGCCTTCGCCATGCTGCGCAGCCGTATCACGCCCGTCGTCGTCTCCTCCATCCCCCCGATGACGCCGTCGAGGAGCGCCTGCCGCTGGGTGTGGAGCATGGCCACGAGGTCGGCGCCGTCGTCCATCGTCATGTGCGGCTTCGCGTCAACGACGGAGGCGATGTGCTGGTAGTAGGTGTCGTTGTCCTCGCCCTTGATGGAGTAGGTGGGTATGTCGTAGGCGACGGCGAGCGCAGCCGCGATGGGGTCCTGCGTGGAGAGGGGGTTGCTCGCGCAGAGACGCACGTCCGCGCCTCCGGCTTGCAGGGCGAGGGCGAGGTTGGCCGTCTCCGAGGTTACGTGCAGGCAGGCCGCGAGGGTGAGCCCCTCCAGGGGCTTCTCCCTGGCGAAGCGCTCTCTTATCAGGCGTATCACGGGCATCTCCCGTGCAGCCCATTCAACGAGGCGGACTCCCTCGTCCGCCAGCGATGGGTCCTTGACGTCTCCGAGTTTTCCTTCCGGTTGCAAGAATCTCTCCCTTCCTTAATCGCCGTAGTCGGTCGGCAGGTCCGCCGCGATCCAGGTCGGCGTGCCTTCCTCGACGTTGTAGAGGCGCTCGGACTCGAAGCCGAGCGCTGCGGCCATCTCCGCCGCCAGTCCGCTGCGGACGCCCGCGGCGCAGATGAAGAGCAGGTCGTTGTCCTTCGGAAGCTTCGCCTCCGCCTCTCCGAGGAAGTCGTCCACGGGGATGTGCAATGCGCCGGAGACGTGTCCCGCGACCCATTCGTCGGGGCGCCGCACGTCTACGACGAGTGCGCCTTCCTGTTGCATCTCGTGGGCCTCCTCGACGGATATCCGCCGGTAAGGCTCGCCCGGTTCCTGTCGTCCTCGTGCCATGTCGTCAGCTCCTCACTGGTTAGTGTACCGGGAGACGATGGGGCCGAGTCGCTCCAGGGTCTCCCGTGGGGCATGTTCGATGGGTGTGACTATCGCGTTGCGCAAGGCGTCCCCGCACCCGCACGTGCGCTCGCCCCCAAGACGGGGGATGAGGCGGCCCAACGTCTCCCGTGACGCCGCTACGTTCCTCTGCAGGTTCTGTATCACCACCTCGACCGTTACGCTTGCGTACTCGTCGTGCCATACATCGTAGTCGGTCGCGCACGCGAGCGTCGCGTAGCACATCTCGGCCTCGCGGGCCAGCTTCGCCTCGGGCAGCGCCGTCATGCCTATGATGCTCGCGCCCCAGGAGCGGTAGAGAGCGGACTCTGCCCGGGTGGAGAAGGCGGGGCCTTCCATCACCACCAGCGTTCCACCCCGGTGCACGGTAGTCGAGGCGTCTTCCTCGGCGGCGTCCGCCAATCGAGCGCTCAGGTCGGGGCAGAACGGGTCGGCGAAGGAGATGTGCGCTACAAGACCATCGCCGAAGAAGGTGTTCCCGCGCAACCTCGTACGGTCGATCAGTTGGTCCGGCACGACCATGTGCAGCGGCGCTATCTGCTCCTGCAGGCTGCCCACGGCGCTCACGGAGACCACACGCTCGACACCCAGCTGCTTGAATGCGTGGATGTTGGCGTGGGAGTTCAGCTCCGTGGGAGATATGCGATGGCCTGCGCCGTGCCGTGGAAGGAACGCAGCCGCGACACCTCCCATCTCGCCTATGGTGATGGCGCCGCTGGGCTCTCCGTAGGGCGTGGAGAGCGTTACTTCCCGCACGCTGTCCATGCTGATGTCGTAGAGGCCGGTGCCGCCGATGATGCCGACGGTTGCGCGTGGCAGGTCAGTCATGCCACCCCACTCCGTCGTTCCTGCGCAGGCAGGACCCTCGCATCCCGTGGGCGGGGCATGGGTAGCGTGCCTGGTCCCTTCCCCCTTGATGGGGGAAGGTTAGGATGGGGGTGAACCTGCGGAGGTGGGGCGGACGCGTTACGCAAAGGTAGCCTCCCGCTTACATAGCCCAGCGTCGTACGGCGGACGCAACACTCCGTGTTCCGTGATGATCGCGGCGATGAGCCCGGCGGGCGTTACGTCGAACACCGGGTTCCACACCTCCACCCCTTCTGCCGCGATGCGCTGCCCCGCCAGCGATGTGACCTCCACGGCAGGGCGCTCCTCCACAGGGATGTCTGCTCCGCTCTTCACGTTCAGGTCTACCGTGGAGAGGGGCGCGGCGACGTAGAAGGGGATGCCGTTCGCAGCCGCCAGAGCAGCCAGGCTGTACGTTCCGATCTTGTTCGCCGTGTCGCCGTTCGCGGCGATACGGTCGGCGCCGGTGATGACAGCCGCGACGTGACCGGACGCCATGAGCGCGCCGGCAGCGGAGTCAACGAGAAGCGTCGCCGGTATGCCGAGCCGGGCGAACTCCCACGCGGTGAGACGTGCGCCTTGCAGCCAGGGGCGGGTCTCGGTGTGAAAGACGCGTACCCGCTTGCCGGACTCCCACGCTGCGCGGATGACGCCGAGCGCGGTGCCGTACCCGGCCGTTGCGAGCGCGCCGGTGTTGCAGTGGGTGAGTACGCCGCCGGAGTCCGGTATGAGCGTTGCGCCGTTGCGTCCGATCGACCTGTTGGACTCGATGTCCTGCTCCCGCATGGCGTGTGCGAGAGCGAGGATGCGTGCGGCAGCCTCGTCGGGCGTACTGCACGTACGCGCGGCGCCTTGGCACCGCTGCACGGCCCAGCCGAGGTTGACGGCGGTGGGGCGTGCGGCGGCTATCCACTCCGCTTGAGCGTCCATTTCAGCGAGGAACGCAGGCATGGTGGAGGCTTCGATGCTGCGCGCGGCGATGGCCATGGCGTAGGCGGCGGCGATGCCGATGGCGGGCGCTCCCCGCACACGCATGTTGCGTATGGCCTCGACGGCGCCGGTCACGTCGTGGACGGTCACCCATTCTTCGCTCGCGGGGAGCGTCGTCTGGTCGAGCAGGAGGAGCTGCCCGTCCTGCCAGACGATGGGCTGAAGTTCCTCGGTGATGGTGGGTAGGTCGCTCACAGGATCTGTCCACGGGCGTACTGAACAATGCTATGGGCGTACAGGCGGAGTGTCAAAGCCTCGGAGCGTGCCAGCCCTCCCGCGCCGAGTGGGCCGAGTGGACGCGGACATGCCGCGAGCCGCCCTCAGGACGGCTCGCAACGTTGGGTGAGATGAGGATGAGCGGACGGGCGAGGCTACGGGCCTTGCAGGCTGCCGCCTCCCGGCGGCGCGAGGTCCAGCCCGCACTCCTGGGCGGCTGCCATCAGTTCACCCAGCTTCGCCAGGTCAGGCTCTCCTCCAAGGCCCCCGAAGAACAGGGTGAGCAGGTCGTCGAGGCTCCCGAGCTGCTCCTCCATGCACCGCATGACAGAGGGTGGCGGCATTGCTTCTCCGCTGTTCGCTGCGAGGCGGGCGGCTTCCTCGTCGGTCATGCACAGCTGCATCTGTATGGCTGTGCCGAAGAGTTCCGTAGGGTCTTCCGGCTCCCCGCCGATCCCAAGCGCGCTGGGGTTCTCCATCGCGAGGGCGCTGATGCAGCCGCGCGTCTCCGCGCTCAGTCCTCCAGCCGCCGCAGACATCATGGCGATGCTGATGCCGATGGCGCTCTCCGGCGCGAGACAGTCGAACGGCAGGGCATCCATGGCTCCCGCGGGAGCGCTCGCCAGAGGGAGGTTCATAACGGCATCCAACGTGGCTTCGCCCACGGCGTCACGCAGGCAGGAGACCTCGCTCTCGGAGAGCGCAGCCATGAGGTCGCCCACGGTGGTGCTGTCATCGATGACGAGGTCCGCCATGGAACCTGCGTCCGGTTTGGGCATCATGGCGTCCGGGGTTGGTTCCGGCGCGGGCGTGGGGGTCGGCGTTGGCGGGACCGGTGTAGGAGTTGCCGTCGGCGTCGGTGTCGGCGTTGGCCGGGGGGTCGCGGTTGGCGTTGGGGTCGGGTCGCTGCAAGCGGCCGCGAACGCTGCGAGCATGAGAAGGATGAGTGTGACGGCCGCAGCGCTGCGGAAACCCGCGCGTGTGGACTTTCGCTTGCTTGTGGTCACAGGGCTACTCCTTCACGTTCTATCGTCAAGGGGGCGACCCATGACCGTATCTTCATTGTACAGGGAGGGAGACGTGTCCCCACAACGCCACTGGGCTGCGTTTTCCTCCGGGTGTGCGAAGTACTCAAACGCTCGGTGCGCCAGGCACCCAACACTCATGTTCGATAAAGGAATCGAGCTGCTCGGCGTTCAGCGCATCATACGCGTCTTGGACGTCCCGCGTGAGCACATTCAGCCGCTCAGCTTGGTCGTTGAATGCATTCCGATTTCCTGCCTCTGCCTCCTCCACCATTCCGACCACCCCGTTCGCGAATGCCAGCATCGCCTCATGGTAGCGCTCGAACTCCTTCGGCGGGTCTAACGACGACAGCGTGCTCTGCTGGTGCCGTACTACTCCGGCAGTTGCAGGTTCCCCTCTTCCGGCGGTGCGGGTACCGAGCACGCGAGCGCTAGGTACTCGTCGTCCGACATGGAGCCGCACGCTGGGAGCAGGAGCACCACCAGAAGCATCAGCCCCCAATATCGCATCCTGTACCTTCTGCTGGGGTGAGGCATTACAGATCCAGTACGTTACCCGTGCCATGCTGGGCGTGCATGCGCCAGCCCTCGGTGGCATCCCGCACTTCTCAGTGCGGCGCGGAGAGTACCATCGCCTAATCACCGATATCTACGCGTGATTCGAACTTCACTCCGCTGTCTGCGGCTCCTTGCTCGACCCTGCTTACCCAAAGGGAGTTGGGCCATTTGATATCGCAGGACACAGGATCTGGCCTTACAGGCCCTCTTGGTGCTCGCTCGTTTACAAGATCGTCTCGGCCTATCGGACTACAGCCTCGGAGAGTTCCGCCGCCTTAGCGTGGTCATCAGGAGAAACGGGCCTTGTTGGTCCCGGGTATCGCCCGATCATTGCGTACGGGGTGAGTTGTTCTGCCCTGCGCACAACGTCCGGCACGGCGATGCCCGATTCCTCAAGCAGGGACAACAGGCGTGCCAGATCGTGCACGTACGGGAACTCGATGCCAGACGCGATGAGCACGGCCTTGATGGCCTTCTCTGCCGCCTGCTGTGCTTCGAAGCACAGGTCTTCCAAGTAAGCATCTGGGATGCGGTTCTTCGCCAGGGCGAGATTGCTCCTGGCGCGGTTCAGCCACTCCTGGGGTCGTCGGGAGGGAATCGCTCAGGCAGATTCATACACTACCGTGCCCTCTTGCAAAGCGGGCTTGATGACCAGTGCGTGGCTGTCCTTGTAGCGTTCCACGTCCTGGGGGGACACCACGATCGCGTCGACCGCCGCGCCGACACCGTGCAGCCTCTTGTAGATGCGGGCCATGAGGTCCAGCTCGTCGGCTCCGTCCTTGATGATGAGCAGGTCGAGGTCGCTATTGCGGCCGGTTTCGCCGCGCGCGGCGGAGCCGAACAGGATGATCTTCTCCGGCGCCGCCACGTCAACGATGCGGGCTATGACGTCGTCCAGGACTTGCTCGGCCATACCCGTCACTCCTCGTCTGCGAGCCGATTCTGGGCTCCACGTATCTCCATCCTAGCACACGGGGATCCCGCTTCCCTTCACCTTTGTACGCCCTGCGACGCCCCATAGTTGCGTAAGTAACACCCCGCCGGTTATCATGTATGCAAACGGTGCGCTCCCACTGCAGGGCGCACGAAAGCAGCGATCGGGGACGAGCCCCGGCCATCAGAGGCCGGGGCTCTTTTGGTTAACGAAAGGCACGGAGCATCACGAAGGACGGCATCGGAACGGAAGGCACGCAATGAACAACGAGGTCCGCTATCCAGAATACCGGGACGACCCCGCCGGGTTCGTTGAGAACGTCCTCGGCGCGGCAGGGAAGCCCTACTCGAAGCAGCGCGAGATGCTGAACGCCGTCGCCGCCTCCCGCCGCGTCTCTGTCGTCGGCGCGAACGGCTGCGGTAAGGGCTGGGCCCTCGCTCGCCTCATCCTCTGGTGGGTCGAGACGCGCGCCCAGGCGAAGGTCGTCGTCCTCTCCTCCACCAACCGCCAGGTGCGCGAGGTGCTCTGGCAGGAGCTCGCCGCCGTCTGCGATGCCGCCGGAGACGCCCTCAGCGGCAAGCTCACGAAGGGCAAGTACTTCATCTCCCCCGACCGGTTCGCCATCGGCTTCGCCACGAACAACCCGGACAACATCCACGGCTTCCACTCGCCCGAACTCCTCCTCATCGTCGACGAGGCCCACGCCGTCCGCGAGTCCCACTTCGACGCCGCGCTCCGCCTCAACGCGGTGAAGACGCTGCTGACGGGCAACGCCTTCTCCACGTCCGGCACGTTCTACGAGTCCCACCACGGGAAGCGCCACCAGTACGAGCGCATGCGCATCTCCGCCTACGAGACGCCCAACCTCACCGGCGAGGAGCCCGCGCGGCCCGGCCTCGTCACCGCCGAGGACATCGCCGACAAGGCGCTGCACTGGGGCAACGACCACCCCAAGTTCATCGGGGCCGTCTACGCGCAGTTCCCCGACACGCTGGAGGACTCGCTCGTGGGGCGGACCGCCGTCGAGGACGCGATGCGCGAGGACGCCCCCACCGGCGAGGGTGCGCCGTCCCAAGAGGACGACGCCCGCGAGCCCGTCTACATCGGCGTGGACGTGGGGCGGTTCGGCACCGACGAGTCGGTGCTCTGCGCGCGCCGCGGGCAGCGCGTCGTTGCGCTCAAGTCGTTCGGGCGCGTGGACACGATGCGCACCGCCGGGGAGACCGCACTCATGGCCCGTGAGCTCGGCGCGGAGGCGATCTTCGTGGACGAAGGAGGCCTCGGGGCGGGCGTCGTCGACCGCCTGCGCGAGCTCAAAGCGCCCGTCCGCGGCGTGCAGTTCGGGCGCAAGGCGATGCACCCGACACGCTTTGCCAACATGCGCTCCGAGATCTTCTGGGAGGTGCGCCGCCTCATCAACGACCGCCTCATCGCGCTGCCGGACAACGAGGAGCTTGCGGCGCAACTGCTCTCGCTGCGCTACGACGTCTCCAGTTCCGGGCAGGTGGTGATGGAGAGCAAGCGCGAGTTGCGCAAGAAGAATCTGCCCTCGCCCGACCGCGCCGACGCGCTCGCCCTCGCGTTCATGACCCCGCCGTCCTTGCAGATCTGGACCGGCTACGAGCCGTTCCTCCTCAACCCGCGCCCGCACCCGCCGGTCGGCGTCCCCGTCCCCCCGCGCGACAGCAGGGAGGACGACGATGGCGGAAGCGTGGACTCCGTCTCCCTGCCGCCGCACCTCGGCGTGTGGTGATGGAGATGCTTGTCATTCCGAGCGGAGCCGTCGGCGATAGCCGAGGGCGGAGTCCCGCGCTTTAGCGCGCAGAATCCTCTCAGGGAGAGATGCCGCTTGACGCTGATTGCATTAGTGCTACCATACATACATGGATGAAGCAGTAGTCAGGCTCAGGAGGGAGCCTCGGAATGTCCGGTTCGATGAGCTTCGGAAGGTCTGTGACTTCTATTTCGGAGAGCCGAGGAGGCATGGCAGCCACCTGGTCTACCGCACGCCTTGGCAGGGGGAACCGCGTATCAATATCCAGTCTCGCAGAGGTATGGCCAAGCCTTACCAGGTGCGCCAGGTGCTCAGGGCCATCGACAAACTGGAGGAGATGGAATGACTGAAGAGGCAGACCGCTACACCTACAGGGTCTCCTGGTCCGAGGAGGACGGGGAGTACGTTGCGACGTGCGCCGAGTTCGGGCTGCTCAGCCATCTGGACGACACTCCCGAGAAGGCGTTCGCAGGCATCCGTGACTTGGTGGCTTTCATCGTGGACGACCTGCGCAGGGAAGGCGCCCCGATCCCGGAGCCGCTCTCCATCCGGCGCTACAGCGGGACGCTCACGCTCCGTATCCCACCGGAAACACACCGCGCCCTTGCGATGGATGCCGCGGAAGCCGGCGTCAGCATGAACCGTCTGGTCGTCGAGCGGCTGGCATCGCGCCGTTAGGGAAAGGGAGGTGGTGATTATCATTTGCAGCAAATGCAACTCACGAACCTGACACTCACGAACTTCCGCTCCTACCGGCAGCTTGACCTTGCGCTGGGGCCGGGACTCACCGTCATCAGCGGCGAGAACGGGCAGGGCAAGAGCAATCTGCTGGAAGCGGTATACCTGCTTGCCATCGGCAAGTCGTACCGCGCGGTGACGGAGCGCGACCTCGTCTCGTGGCAGGCAGCGGAAGCCGGAGGGTATACGATCGTGGCGGCAGCGCTCGAAGGGCCGCAGGGCGCACTCGAGCTGCGCGTCGGCCTGGACTGCAGGGAGGGCAACAGCACCTCCAAGCAGGTCCGGGTGAACGGCACGCCGAAGCGGACTTCCGACCTCGTGGGGATGATGGGCGCCGTGCTCTTCGCCGCCGAGGACATCGATCTGGTGTCTGGCCCTCCGAGCGGACGCAGGCGCTACCTCGACGTATTGCTCGCGCAGGTATCGCGCCGGTACGTGCAGACGCTCTCGCGGTACCACCGGGTGCTGGCGCAGCGGAACACGCTCTTGCGCGCGATGCGCGAGGGGCGCGCCAGGGACGAAGAGCTCACGTTCTGGGACGATGCGCTGGTGAAGGAAGGCGCCGTCGTGCTGCGTGAACGGCGGTCGTCCATGGCGACGCTGGCAGCGTTCATCGCGTCCGCATTCGAGCGCCTGTCGTCGCAGGACGCGCTGTCGATAGCGTACGCAGGGACGACTGCGGAGCTCGAAGACGGGGATGAGGAGCGTGCGCTGAGGGAAGCGCTGCGTGCATCGCGCGACCAGGAACGAGCGCGAGGCATGACGGTCGTCGGCCCTCATCGCGACGATCTGCGGCTGATGCTGAACGGCGTGGAAGCGGCGCGGCACGCCTCGCGAGGGCAGGCCCGGCTGGCCGCGCTGGCGATGCGGCTGGGCGAGGCGCGCTTGCTGGCTGAGCGCAGAGGCGACCAACCGCTGCTGCTGCTGGACGATGCGCTGTCCGAGCTCGACGAACGCCGCAGGAAACTCGTGCTGGAAGAAGCGTGTTGCTATCCTCAGACCATCGTGACGACCGCCGACCCCCATGCCCTGCCCGACGTCTTCCTGCACGCTGCCCACCATCTTCGGGTCCAGGACGGGCAGATGATGACCGGGGACGCTGCATGAGTGAGGCCGGGGTGCAGGCGCTCACCGTTGCGGGTGTCCACAAGCGTTTCGGCGCCGTGGAGGCACTGCGCGGCGTCGACCTCTCGGTCGAGCAGGGCGAGATATTCGGCTTCCTCGGCCCGAACGGCGCCGGCAAGACCACGACTATCCGTGTCCTGACCGGGTTCATCCGTGCGGACCAGGGCGCCGCCCGGGTGCTGGGGATGGAGGCCTGGGGGGAGACGGTCGCCATCAAGGCGCGGCTCGGCTTCCTGCCGGACGTGGTGGCGTTCGCCAGCGGCTTCACCGGGCAGGACTTCCTGAACTACGTCGCGAGCCTGAGGGGCATCCGGGGCAGACTCCCTCGCCAAGCGGAGCTGCTGGAGCGCCTGGAACTCCCGGACTCCGCACTCCGGCGGAAGGTGAAAGGGTACTCCTCGGGCATGGCGAAGAAGCTGGCGCTCGTGCAGGCGATGCAGCACGATCCCGACGTGCTGATCATGGACGAGCCGACCGAGGCGCTCGACCCGCTGATGCGGCAGGAGCTGTTCGCAATCATCAGGGAGGCGCGGGACAGAGGCGCGACGGTGTTCATGTCGTCCCACGTCCTGTCCGACGTGGAGGAGGTCTGCGAGCGGGTGGCGCTCATCCGCGACGGCCGCATCGTCGGGACGGGGTCGGTGGAGGCGCTGCGCGAGGGCAAGGCGCGCACGATGGAGGTGGAGTTCCGGACGCCGCCATCCGGCGGGCTTGCCATACCCGGCGTGGAGGTGTTGTCGCAGGAAGGCGCAACGTGGACGCTGGCCATCTCCGGCGACATCAACGAGGTGCTGCGGGCCCTGGCGAAGCACGACATAGCCGACATGACCTACGAGCGGTTGAGCCTGGAGGACCTGTTCATGGGCTTCTACGGCGAAGGCGGGGGCAGGGAGCTGGCGGATGCTTAGCGTATTCACGTACACGCTCCGCTCGCACCGCATCGGGCTGTTGGCCGTCTCGGTGGGGCTGTTCGTGATGAGCCTGATCATCGTCTATACGTTCGACGCCTTCGGAGGACTGGAAGCGTTCGCCGATCTGTTCGAATCGCTGCCCGCGCCGATGACCGCCATGTTCCGCGCGCAGGGAGGGTTCGGGACTTCCCTCACAAGCTACATCGCGCTCGACTACCGGCACCCGGTGTACATCATCGCGGGTCTCGCGTTCGTGCTGTCGGTATCGGGCGGCGCGGCAGCGCGCGAGATCGAGCGCGGCACGGTGCTGATGCTGCTCGCGTCGCCCATGGCGCGCTGGCGCTACCTGGCGGCGAAGATAGGCGTGCTGGTGGTGGGGGCTGTGGTCATCGTAACGATGTCCTGGCTGGGTTCGCTGGCGGGGGCGTCGCTCACGGGTCTCGCCGGCGACGTGGAAGGCGGGACGCTGATGCTGGCCCAGCTGAACGAGCTGGGCGTGCTCCTGGCGGCGGGCGGCATCGCAGTGCTGCTCTCCGCCGTGAGCTCGGACGGCGGCCGCACGGTATCCGTCACCGCCGGGATACTGACGGTGATGTACTTCCTCGACTTCGTGGGGGCGATATGGGGCCCGGCGGAGCCGCTGGCGCCCCTATCGATCTTCTACTACTTCGATCCCCTGGCAGTGGCAACGAACGGCACGACGCTGCTGCGCGACGTGGTGGTGCTGTTCGGCATCGGGTTCGCGGGGTTCGTGGCCGCGCTCGTGCTGTTCCAGCGGCGTGACATCACGCGGTAGGGGATGTCATCCCAAGCGCAGGCGGGGAAAAGGTGCGTCGGTACTCCTCACAAAGACAGAGACCGCCACGAGGGCGGTCTCGACCCTACCGTCGAATCGATAGGGGGGGTATGGACAGTATCTACACGCTGGCCGCCTCTGTCAACCACGCCCTGGCCACGCCCGCTCTGACCTGCCCCGCCCCCACCGCCTAGAGGGCGGGATGCCGGTCGCGCCAATCCGACGCCTGTTCGTAGGCGTAAGCGGCGCGGAGGAGCGTGGGCTCGCTCAGGTGGGGGCCGAGCAGTTGCAGCCCGATGGGGAGGCCGTCCGCGAACCCGCACGGGACCGAGATGCCGGGGATGCCCGCGATGTTCGCGGGGATGGTGCAGATGTCGTTCGCGTGCATGACGATGGGATCGACGATGCCGCCGATCTCGAATGCCGTGGTCGGAGAGGTGGGGAGCGCCAGGACGTCAACGCGCTGGAAAGCGTCGTGGAACTCCCGGCGGATGAGCGTCCGCACCTGCTGGGCCTTCTTGTAGTAGGCGTCGTAGTAGCCGGCTGAGAGCGCGTACGCTCCCATGAGGATGCGCCGGCGCACCTCCGCGCCGAAGCCGTTGCGCCGCGTCGCGTCCAAAGCGGCCCACATGCCGTCCGCTTCCTGGTCGGAGTAGCCGTACTTCACGCCGTCGTACCGGGCGAGGTTTGCGGAACACTCGGACGGCGCGAGGACGTAGTAGACCGCAAGCGCCGCTCGCGACGTGGGCAGGGCGACCTCCTCGACGATCGCACCCTGTGACTCGAGTACGGCGAGCGCGGCTTTCACCGACTCCGCGACCGCCGGGTCGATGCCGTCGCCGAGGTACTCCGGCACGACGCCGATGCGCAGTCCCCGCACGCCGTCTTCGAGTCCATCCGTGTAGTCCTGCGGCTCTGCGGGAATGCTGGTGGAGTCCAACGGGTCGGGCCCGGCGATGGCGTTGAGCACGACCGCGGCGTCCTCCACGGAACGCGTCAGGGGGCCGATCTGGTCGAGTGAGGATGCGAATGCGACGAGGCCGTAGCGCGAGACGAGGCCGTAGGTCGGCTTGAGGCCGACGATGCCGCAGAGGGCGGCAGGCTGTCGTATGGAGCCGCCGGTGTCCGAGCCGAGCGAGTACGGCGCCAGCCCCGCAGCGACTGCCGCCGCGGGCCCGCCGCTCGATCCGCCGGGCACGCGGGAGAGGTCCCAGGGGTTGTGGACGGTCTTGAACGCCGAGGTCTCGTTGGAGGAGCCCATGGCGAACTCGTCCATGTTGCCCTTGCCGAGGAGTGCGCCCCCGGCCTCGGCGAGGCGGGCGGTCACGGTGGCGTCGTAGGGAGGCGTGTAGCCGTCCAGCATGAGCGATGCGCAGGTGGTGGGGATGCCGCGCGTGGAGAGGTTGTCCTTGAGCTGCAGGGGGACGCCGGTCAGCGGCCCTGCACCGCCCTGCGCGATGCGGCGGTCAGCCTCGGCGGCCTGCGCCCGCGCAGTACCGGGCGTTACCGCAAGGTAAGCGCCGATGCCCGGGTCCAGCTCGGCGATGCGCTCCAGGTGGGCCTCCGTGAGCTCCACGGAAGAGACCTCTCTCTCAGCCAGGGCGCGGGACATCCGGGTTACGGTCTGATAGTGCAGGTCGCTCATCGGTCAGGACTCATCCATCACGGCTCGTACCCGGAAGAAAGAGCCTTCGCGCCGCGGGGCGTTGGCGAGGACGTCCTCGCGCTCGAGCGGCGGGCGGGAGACGTCGTCGCGCATGACCGTGTGGACCTCTTCCACCGCATGACCCGTCGGCTCGACGCCGGAGGTGTCTATGCGCTGGAGGACGCTGACTTCGTCGAGGAGCTTGGCCATCTCGGCGCGCAGCTGCTCGGCCTCTTCATCGGTGAGCCCGATGTGGCAGAGCGCGGCCACCTGCCGCACTTGCTCGACGGAGAGTTCGGGTTCCGGTTGGTTGGTCATGGGGCGCGCACCAGTCTACCAGACGGGAGCGCCGCCCGAATGACGAGCCTACGTTGTCATGTTGAGCGGAGTTGAAGGCGCAGCCCGAAGCGCAGTCGAAACATCTCTCAGGTGACGTTGGTTATATGGCCAATGCTTTCCCGAGAGGATTCTGCGCGCTAAAGCGCGGGGCTCCGCCATCGGCTACCGCCGGTCGGCTCCGCTCGGAATGACAAATAAGGGGGCGCTGCGCGCAACGTGTGCTTACGCGCAAGCCAATCTCATTCCGATGCTTCCGAGGCGCGATTAAACTGATTGCTCAGTCAGCGGAGGTTTCGCCTGTCGAGAGGGACGCGCCGATGAAGATATCCCAGATCGCCAATTACAGCTTGCTCGCCGAGGGTGGCCTCCCCCCTCTCCAGGCGATGGTGTACGAAGAGCTGATGCGCCGCCCGGACGAGGTGTTCGAGTACCAGGGCGACGAACTGATCAGGACTTTCCCGAAGATGAAGCGCTCCGCGCTCAACTGGTCGCTGTGGTTGCTGGCGAAGACGGGGCACATCGGCAAGTTACGGGTCCGGGTGGACGGGAGGCTGACGACGGTCTACGGCGCTCACGAGGCGGTGGACGCGCTCAAAGAGCGCATGGGTATCGCCGCCAGCTAGGCACCTCACCCACGCGCCAAGGCGCCCGAGAGATTCTCGATTACGCTACGTTGCGCTCGAAATGACAGCCCGAAGGCTGTCAACCCTCACCCCCGCGCTGGCGCGCGTTCCCCTCTCCCAGGGGGCGAGGGGCAGGCCACCTGAGAGATTTCTCGACTCCGCTGCGCTGCGCTCGAAATGACAGCCCGAAGGCTGTCAACCCTCACCCTCGCGCTGGCGCGCGTTCCCCTCTCCCAGGGGGCGAGGGGCAGGCCACCTGAGAGATTTCTCGACTCCGCTGCGCTGCGCTCGAAATGACAAGCCCTCGGCCCCGCCAGCCCCACCGCGTGACCTGCCCGGTCACCCTGGATCCCGCCGGTGGCGCGCTGAAGCGCGGGAATGACGGGGGCTATCCGGCGTCGGCGAGGTCGCGGAGGAGCTTGTAGGGGAATATCCCCGTGTCGTGCAGGTCGCTGAAGAGCAGGCCCACGGCGTAGCGGCCTATCTCCATGTACTCCTCTATCGTCACGTCGGACGGCACGTCGTCCACGCCGACGCGCCGCGTGTGGGTGATCTCGTCGACGCACTGGGCGCAGCCGCAGTGTCCCCGCAGGTAGCGGTGGGGGAGAAGGGTCTCGACTCCGTCCTTCCAGATGACGTGGAGTCCGTCCGGCGCGATATCTATCTGCCGGGGCTCGTACTGCTCTTCCGCCATGGCATTCACATCTTACTCACATCGATGGACAGGATGGGGGTGGATTCCAGCTTTCGCTGGAATGACGGGGGTTGGCGCTAGAGTTCCACTTGTCTGCCGATGCCGCTATCCAGCG
The DNA here is from genome assembly GCA_965206315.1 of Dehalococcoidia bacterium. Taxonomy (GTDB): domain Bacteria; phylum Chloroflexota; class Dehalococcoidia; order Lucifugimonadales; family Australimonadaceae; genus Bin16. The sequence continues at coordinate 786,567 of OZ242210.1, read as the reverse complement.
CTTTGCGGTAGACGTGCATGCCGACGGTTACGTCCTCCATCGCCAGTCCCTGGGACTCGAAGAGGGTGATGGCCTCCGGCGACGGCCTGCCGGCGACGCGCCCGGAAACCACGTCGCGCAGCTCCACGGCGTTCTCCCAGCGGAACGCCCGGCGCTCAGCGGCCCAGATCAACTCGCCGCACTCTATCTTCGCGTCCTCGAGGTCGTCCACGACGACGACGTCGCTGCGGCGTATCGTCGTCTCGTCCACCTCGCGGCGCATCCAGTGGTTGCTCCCCGCCGCGTTGACGTGGGCGCCCGGGGCGAGCGATTCGCCGTCGAACACGGGCTCGCGCGAGTTGGTGATGGCGCAGACGACGGCGGACCCGGCAACGGCGTCGTGCGCAGACCCGGCGGGGCGCACGTCGATGCCGAGTTCTGCCGACATCCGCTGCGCGAACGCTTCACGATGCTCGGGAGTGCGGCTGTAGACGAGGGCTTGCTCGACCGGGCGGACGGCGGCGACGGCTGCGAGCTGCGTCCGCGCCTGGTAGCCGCTCCCGATGACGGCAACCGTACCGGCGTCCGAGCGCGCCATGTGACGGGTAGCCACACCGCTCGCGGCGCCGGTGCGTATCTGCCCGAGCGCGTTGGCCGCGAGCATGGCAAGGGGAGAGCCGTCCTCGGTGCTGAAGAGGAGGACGACCATGCGGCTGGAGCCCCTCGTGCCGCTCACGTAGGTCTTCAGTCCGGTTGCTCCGGCGTCGTTGGACATCCCGGCCATCACCTGATGCGCGCCCCGCATGAGCGGCAGCCGGTACCGCGGCATATTGGAGACCGACCCCGCCGCCCATTCGGCGAATGCGGCGTCCAGCACGTCCACGCACTCGTTCATGGGGAGCAGGTCCCGTACTTCCTGTTCGTTGAGCAGCAGCAAGCGTTAGTTCTCCTCTTCGCCGCCGTCCATATCCAGAGCAAGCTGCCCCGGAGCCTGAACGGGCCGTAGATTGCTGACGCCGACGCCGATGAGGCGAACGTTCGTCCCGGGTTCCCAGTTGGCGTCCAGCAGACGCAGCGCATCCGCAAGTATCGCATCGGCGTGGGCTGTTGCGTTATCCCGGCTCGTGGAGCGTGTGAGCGTGGTGAAGTCGGAGAGGCGGAGCTTGAGCGTAACGGTGCGGCCCACCAGGCCGTGCCGCTCCAGCGACTGCCCCACCCGCTCCGCCATGCGCCGCAGCTCCTCCGCCAATGATCCACGAGCGTTCACGTCTTCCGGAAAGGTCTCCTCCGCACTCACGGACTTCGTCTCCCTGTCCGTCTCCACCGGAGACGGATCTTCCCCCTGCGCCCGCCGCTTGAGCGCCGCGCCCCATGGCCCCAGCACGGTTACCAGCGCCTCCGGCGGCGCGGCGGCGATCTGGCCGAGCGTGTGGAACCCGTGCGCCTTCAGGCGCTCCGTGGAGCGCGGGCCGATGCCGGGCAGGGAGCGCACGTCCAGGTCCGCGAGGAACGCCGGTTCCGTCCCCGACTCGACGACAACGAACCCGCCGGGTTTGCCCGTTTCACAGGCGACCTTCGCGACCATCTTGTTGCTCGCGATACCCACGGAGCATGGGAGGCCGAGGTCGACGCGCACCCGTCCCTGCATCCGGTGGGCGCGGCCGGCAGCCTCCCGCATGTCCTTCGATACGGGGGTGAGGTCGACGTAGGCCTCGTCGATGGACATCTGCTGGATGACGCCGGACTCGCCCCGGAGGACCTCCATCACTCGCCCGGAGTATTCGCGGTAGAGGTGGAAGCGCGGCCGGAGGACAACCGCCTCCGGACAGAGGCGCACCGCGCGGGACATGGGCATGGCGGAGTGGCAGCCGTACTTCCGCGCTTCGTACGAGGCGGCGGCCACCACCCCTCGGGACGTGGGGCTGCCTCCGATGAGCAGCGGCTTCCCGGCAAGGGACGGCTCTTCGAGCACCTCCACCGAGGCGTAGAAGGCGTCCAGGTCCACGAGGGCGATGTACCGCTGGTCGTCCACGGCGCTCATGGTAGCCCTGGCGCCGCGTGCGTGGAAACGGTTGGTTGTCGTGCGCACGCCGGATGCGGGGCGTGCACAAATGAAGGCCACCTCCCGCACGCGAGCAGGGAGGTGGCACTGGATCGGTTGGGGACTGGGTGTGTGCTGTCGGGCTACTTGCGTACCGCCCCTGCGAGATCTGCGCCTGCCGTGAAACCGACACGCTTGTGAGCGGGGACGTTGATGCGTTGCCCTGCCTGGGGACCGCGGATGGCGGTTACCTGCCGTTCCTTCACCTGGCGGGACTCGAAAGAGCCGAATCCGGTAAGAACGACACGGTCTCCGGCCGCCACCGCTTCCGTGATGCTCTCGATCACTGCATTGAGTGCGGCATCTCCTGCGGCACGGGTCCCGTTAAGCTTGAGCGATACTTTCAGCGCCAGGTCTCCCTTACGAATCGTTGCCACCCTTTCACACCTCCTCGCACTGAGGCTGGGGCGAGGCCTCAATGCTCCTGTGATTCGGGCAGTATAGCACGGGCGCAGCCGGATTCACCCCCATCCTCAACCTTCCGGCGTCAAGGGGCTGATAGGGGTAGGACGCCCCACGCCCCGCCGTAGGGCCCTCACCCGCCGCTGCGCGGCGACCTCTCCCCCCAGGAGAGGTGGGAGCAGGCCGAGAGGATGTTGCGCGCTGAAGCGCGGGCCTGCGCTTCAGGCTGCGCCTTCAACTCCGCTCAACATGACAGGCGCCCTACACCCCGCAGCCGGTTCACCCTCACCCTAACCCTCTCCCCTCAAGGGAGAGGGGATCAGGCCCACCATGCGTGGAAGTGGTGGAGGGGGCCGTGCCCCCCTCCGATGGGAGGAGCGCCCGCGATGGCTGCGGTGACGTACGCTTTCGCGTCGGACACGGCGCCCTCCACGGTGTTGCCGCGTGCGAGCCCGGCAGCGACTGCCGATGCGAACGTGCAACCGGTGCCGTGCGTGCTGGTGGTGGCGATGCGCTTCGCCGGGAACTCAGTGAACGCTGAACCGTCGTACAGCACGTCCACTGCGTCCTCGCCGAAGTGGCCTCCCTTCACGACGACGTAGCGGCAGCCCATGCCGTGGATGGCGCGCGCGGCGTCCCGCGCCTGCTCCATCGTTTCGACGGGATGCCCGCAGAGGGCGGCCGCCTCTCCCGCGTTCGGCGTGGAGACCAGCGCCAGGGGGAGCAGCCGGGAGACCAGTGCGGATACGGCATCCTCACGCAGCAGGCGGTCGCCGCCTTTCGCCACCATCACCGGGTCCACAACGAGCTGCTCCACGCCGTGATGCCGGAGCCGTTCTGACACTGTCTCGATGATCGCCGCGCTGGAGAGCATCCCCGTCTTCACCGCGTCCATACCGATGTCGGTCGCCACGGCGTCTATCTGGGCGCCGATGACGTCCACCGGCAGCTCGTGGATAGCGGTGACGCCGAGCGTGTTCTGGGCGGTGACGGCGGTCAGCGCGCTCGCGCCGTACACCTCGAACGCGGCGAACGTCTTGAGGTCGGCCTGTATGCCCGCGCCGCCCCCTGAGTCGGACCCCGCGACCGTCAGCGCGATGCGAGTACGCCCTTCGTTCATACCGGCCACACCTCCCGGCTCCATGCCATCTCCCAGAAGAGGTACTCGTAGCGGGAGCTGGTGACGAACGCCTCTTCGACGCGGGCCAACTCGTTCCCGGGCAGCCCCTCGGCGATGCGGTCGAGCAGGCCGCAGCACCACTCGGCCAGTTCGGCGAACCCGGCGGACGCGTACATGTTGATCCACGCGGCGTAGCGCGGGTCTTCCGGTCGTCCCCGTGCAGCGAGCCGCTGACCTACCTCTGAGAACCCCCACATGCACGGGAGCAGCGCGCCGACGACCTCGGGGAAGCTGCCCGTCGCAGCCGTGCGGACGAGGAAGTCCGTGTACGCGCGGCAGGTCGGCGACATCTCCTCACGCTCCAGCTCTTCCTCGCTGATGCCGAACTCAGCCGCGTAGGAGCGGTGCATGGACATCTCCACGTTCAGCGTCTCGTTCGTGAGTTGCGCCAGCTTCGTCATCGCCTCGAGGGTGGGGGCGCGCGCCGACGCTGTCGCGAGCATCCGGGCGTACTCGATCAGGAAGCGGTAGTCCTGCCGCACCCAGTGCCGGAAACGGGCGACGTCCAGGCTGCCGTCGCCGATGCCCCTGATGAACGGGTGCTCGTGCTGCGCCTCCCACACGTCCGCGGCTGCCGCCCTCAAGCGGGTGGTGAACGGTTCAGGCATGGCTCACGCTTCGCTCTCCAGCGGGCGAATCTCGTCCGCCAGCGCTTCCAGCTCGAACCCTGCGCCGCCCCGCCGCCTGGATGCGAGCACGAACAGCGCCGTGACCGCCGAGGAGACGACGACGGCCAAGAGGAAGCTGGCCAGCAGGTCGCCGGACTCGAGGATGTGCCATACGCTCGTGAGTCCCTCCCACGTCCACCAGCCGGAGAGGTCCGGCTTGGGGAAGAAGAGCGCTCCCACGACTATTCCGGCCAATGTGCCGGTGACCGCCCCCGTTCCGCTCAGATGGCGGCTCCACATGCCCGCGAATACCGGCACCATCGCGCCGGCGCAGACGAGGTCCGCTATGAGGAAGAGGTAGAGGACGCTGTCGAACGCATAACCGACGATGGCGGCCGGGACGATGAGGAACGCAGTGATGAGCCGGGTGGAACGAAGCAGCCCGCGCCCGCCACGGATGCGTGAGAGGTCGGTCGTGAACACGCTCGCCATGCCGTTGAGGAGCGTGTCCATGCTGCTCATCACGAGCACGAGCGCGAGCGCGACGAGGACGACGAGCGCCCAGCCGGGCAGCACCTCCAAGGCCAGCGAGAAGAGCGCGATGGAAGCGGGTTGGTCGTCGTTCACCAGCCCGCTGCTGACGGCCCAGAGTCCGAAGAGTCCCGCAGCGATGATCAGCGGGACGACGATCGCGCCCGCGGAGAGGAAGCCGCGCCAGATGTCGCCGTCCGTCCTTGCCGCGTAGACGCGTTGCCAGAGTCCCTGGTGGAAGAGGTTCGCCGCGAGGATGGCGATCACGAGCGTGAGGCCGAACTCGATGCCGTGCAATTGGGTGACGTCGAGCAGCGCCGCGTTCTCCTCCCGCACCGAATCGAAGGCTGCAGTCCAGCCTCCGAAGTGGGCGAGGGCGGCGATGAGGACGGCGATGAGCAAGGGGACGATGATGGCGAACTGGATGTTGTCCGTGAAGATGGAGGCCCGGAGACCGCCGTAGACGGTGTAGGCGAGCGTTGCGACGCCGACGAGCACGAGCGTCAGCTCGAGTCGCGCACCGGCGACGTGCCCCACCGCCCGTGCGATCGCGCCCATCTCGGCGGCGAGGAACGTGAACATGTAGAGGACGATGATGAGGAGCGTAAGGAGGTACATCGCACGGCCGTACCGCTGCCAGACGAACTCGCTGAGGGAGTGGCCGTTCGGCGCGAGTTTGCGCATACGCGGCCCGACGACGGTGAAGGCCACGATGGGCGCCGCCTGCCCGATGCCGTACCCGATGAGAGCGGCAACCCCTGCCCACGTCGCCGCTTCAGCGGGGCTGAACAGGATCCACGCGCCGAGCAGGGATGCGGCCATGGTGGCCATCGCTGTCATGCCGCCGATGGAGCCGCGCGCAGAGACGAAGTCCTCGATGGTCTGCCGCCTCGTCCTCGCGTAGGCGATGCCCGCCGCGGACATGACGGCCATGGTAACGATCGCTGCGATGAGGACCCAGGCCTCGGTAGACATAACGATTCCTCCTTCATTCGCGCCGCCCCGGCCACCCTGCCGAGGGCCCTCACCCGCCGCTGCGCGGCGACCTCTCCCTCAGGAGAGGGGACCAGACTGCCTCCTGCATAGCGAAGGGCCGCTCACTGGAGGAGCGGCCCCTTTGCGACATCCGCCGGTTGCATCGCTCTTCCTACGCTGGCATGACCCAGGTCAGGTTCGGAGGGTCGCCCGTGACGGGCCTCTCAGCCGGACGCGGCGCCCGGCTCCCCTGAACGTTCGCTATTCGATTGCGCGGATGGTATAACCGCCCGGTCGGCTGGTCAAACGGATGCGGGCCGGGTGCGTATTCGCGGAAACTCGGACGAGAGGACGCTGTAAAAACTATGGCGAAGCGGCGATGATGTACTATAATGCCGTGCAAAGCCCAGACCGGGTTCCGGCCAGGCGAAGGATATGATATGCATTAGGTGTGTCCGGAGAGCATCGTCCGGCCATGCCTTGATGCGTAAAGAGTCACCGGACTAACAGGAGGCGGGATGTTCACACGCCGAAAGCTCTCCATCAGCGTAGCCTTGATGCTGGCGCTGACCCTGCTCATGGCCCTTGGCGCGAGCGCGCAGGCGCCTGCCCTGGGCGGCACCGCCCACTTCCGCGACGCCAACGCGGCGAGCGACAGCCTGGTGGTCGATTTCACCCGTGCGACCGTGCTGTCCCACGGCTCCACCTATGAAGGCTGGCTCATAGACGCCGACGACAACAAGCTCAGCACCGGCAGGCTCGGCCGCGGGCCGTTCCTCCAGGGCGAGTACGTCTCCCCCAGCGGCGCCGACCTCCTCGCGCGCTACAACATCTTCGCGATCACGGTTGAGCCGCTGGACGACCCCGACCCCGCTCCTTCCGGCGTTTTCGCCTACGGCGCGGCGACGCGCGGGGCCGTTCTCTCGCACGTCAGCGCTCTCGTGGGCGAGGGCGGGTCGGCGACGGCGGTGCGCGACCATGCCGCGCAGGCGCTGGCCTACGCCGAGGCGGGAGACGCCGACGGGGTAGCGGGCATGCTGGACGGCATCGTCGCTTCGGCGCGGGAGGCGTCCGGGGTTGCCACCGACCTGCTCTTCTCTTCAGCGAGCGGCGGTGACGAGGACGTCGAAGACGTCGCGAACGACATCATCGACGCGTCGAACAACGTGATCAGGCTCGCGGGCGAGGTGCGGGACGCCGCGTCGCGCGCGTCCGGCGCGTCCGGCATCGAAGCCGAGCAGGAGACCAAGAACCTCCTTGCATGGGCGACCCGGCTGTACTCGGGCACCGAGCAGGACGGCCAGGCGCTTGACCAGGTAACCAGGCAGGCAGAGTCGCCCCACGGCGCAGTGCATCTCTACGAGCTGTCGCAGGACCTCGGCGCGTTCCGCCCCAACGCTGGGGCTCCGCCCGCCACCGGTGACTCGCTCGTACCGATGGTTGCGCTGATGGCCCTCGTACTGGGCGCTGCGTTCGTCCTCAGTGGCGGACTGGTGGTGTTCCGCTCCCGCCGACGCGCGTTCGCCTAAGCACAACGGACAGACAGGAGTAAGAGAAGGCCCCGCTCAACCGAGCGGGGCTTTTCTATCGGTCACCCTCACCCTCGCGCTGGCGCGCGTTTCCCTCTCCCAGGGGGCGAGGGGGGATGCGAGGTTGCGCGCTAAAGCGCGGGCCTTCGCAGGAATGACGGGGGCAGCGCCCGCGTCCAGAGCACCCTCACCCTCGCGCTGGCGCGCGTTTCCCTCTCCCAGGGGGCGAGGGGGGATGCGAGGTTCCCTAAGTTCACAAACGAAGTGCAACACCAGACTAAGGTGTTGCCATGGGGAACCGCTATACGCAGCTTGGGATTGAGGAACGCTGTGCGATTGCCCGCCTACGTGCTGAGGGGCGCTCGATCCGGCAAATCGCAGCAACTCTGGATCGCCCGCCACCGACGATTGCTCGGGAGTTGAAGCGCAACGGCACGAAGGACGGCGGCTACCGGGCGACCTATGCCCACGAGCAGGCCCGTGCACGGCGCTGGAGTGGCGCACGGCTGGACCGGGAAGACGAGCTCCGCAGGGATGTGCTGAGCGGGTTGCAACTGGGCTGGTCGCCGGAGGCAGTGGCGGGGCGGTTGAAGAAGGAGCGCGGCAAGAGCGTCACCTCCCATGAGAGCATCTACCGGTTCATCTACGCGCAGATAGCGCGGACGAAGGACTATTCGTGGCGCAAGCTCTTGCGACGGGGGAAGTGGCGGCGCGGTCGGCGCCAGCGTGGGGGGAGCAGTTCGGCCCGCACCATTCTGCACCGCAGGCCGCTCTCGGAACGCCCTGCAGCAGTTGCTGACCGGCAGGAGTTCGGGCACTGGGAGGCGGATGGGATGCAGTTCGGCAGGACCGGACAGACGGTGCTGATGCTGCACGAGCGCCGTTCGAGGCTGCTGCTTGCGGTGCGGCGGCCTTCGAGGGCAGCAGCACCGGTCGCCAAAGCCATCTCTGCCATCCTGGGACCGCTGCCACCGGAGTTCCGCCAGACGGTCACGTTCGACAACGGCACGGAGTTCGCACACCACTACGAACTCCACGCCTGGGGCATCGAGACGTTCTTCTGCGACACCTATTCGCCGTGGCAGAAGGGAGGCGTGGAGAACGCTATCGGGCGGATGCGCTGGTTCTTACCCCGCAAGACGAACCTGGCCTCACTGTCGGAGGGAGAGTTCACGGCGCTGTTGAGGGTGTATAACAATACGCCGCGCAAGTGCCTCGAGTGGCAGACCCCGGCCGAGGTGCTACGAGAGCAGGTGTTGCACTTCGAATGTGAATCCACCTTCCTGCCTTCGCAGGAACGACGGGGGCTGCGCAGGAATGACGGGTGGTTCGACAGGCTCACCATGAGCGGATCCTGCCGGTTCACCCTCACCCGCGCTAAAAGCGCGGGCCTCCGCAGGGACGGCGGGGATACTAGGACAGGCCGAGGGTCTCTTTGAGTTCACGCCACTCGCGGGGGGACATCTCCAGCTCCGCGGGGTCTATCTCCTCGCCGGCGAGCATGCGCTTGACGGCTGACAGCCCCTCCGCGCTCAGGCGCGCGCCGCCAACCCGGTAGCGATGGAACGCGTTCGCCGTGAGCGGCACCCAGCGCTCCACGATGTCCAGTACCACGCGGGCGTACTCCTGTATCTCCCACTGGGCGTGGGCATCGCCGCGGAGGGCGAGGAAATGCAGCAGGTTGTGCAGGTCGGTCTTCCAGTACCACTGGGTGTAGGTGCTCAGCGGCAGGCCGATGCGGGCCAGCTCGCGTGTCAGCCCGTCGTCGAGCAGGCGGTCGTACTGGTCGAACGACCGCTGGGCATCCGCTGTCATGGGCTCCTGGAAGCGCTGCGCCTCGACCCGCGTGGCCTCGGCTCGCTGCATCTCGGCAACCTGCTCCGCCCTGGTCTTCCTTCTCCTTGCGGGCCTCCGCTCCGACGCAGCCTGCGGGACCGGAACCGAGCCCAGGGCGAGCTGCTCACCCGCGCCGGTCGTGCCGCGTCCCTGGTTGTTGGTGGCGGACTGGATAGCCAGTTGCTCGCCCCTGGGGATGTAGAACTCCCTGTCGAGCACGGAGTAGCGGGCGGAGTACTCGTTCACGTTCGCCATGCGGTGCCGTATCCACTGCCGCGCAACGAAGATGGGGAGCTTCACGTGCAGCTTGATCTCGCACATCTCGAACGGCGACGTGTGGGCGTTCCGCATCAGGTAGTTGATGAGGCCCTGGTCGTCGCGCGTCCGCTTCGTCCCGCGCCCGTAGGAGACGCGGGCCGCCTGCACGATGGCCGCGTCGTCGCCCATGTAGTCCACCACGCGCACGAAGCCGTGATCGAGCACGTCGATCGGCTGGTAGAGGATCTCCTCGACGGCGGGCACAGTGGCGCGCCGCGTCTCGTGCCGCTCCTCGCGGAGCGCGTCTATCTCGGCCTGCTGTTCGGGGGTGATGGACATCTCGTCTGGCGCGTGCGTTGCGCACCAGGAATGTTACACGCAGGGCGGCTGCTGTGTGGGCTCCGGGATAAGCGAACGGCCCGCGAATCGCAGACTCGCGGGCCGTCGTCGATAGGTGCTGTGTTCTCGCGCTACAGCATGCGCTGCAGGATGCGGTCGGCCTGCTCCTCGGTGAGTCCGCCGGTGCGCTTCGCGACAGGGCCGTCGCGCAGGACCGGCTCCAGCGCAGTGAGCGACTCTTTGTCGGCCTCGAGGTGGTAGAACTTGCCGATGTAGATATCGTCGCCCCAGACCATCGCCTTGTCGCAGGCAGCGGCCCAGTCGGTGGCGTCGTGGCCCTCGTCTTCCAGCTTCTTGATGCGGTCCTTGAAGAAGTTGTGGGTGTTGTCCAGGTTGAAGGTAACGCACGGGCTGAACACGTCGATGAGGGCGAAACCCTGGTGCTCGATGCCTCCCTTGATGAGCTCGGTCAGATGCCTCACGTCGCCGGAGTAGCCCCTTGCGACGTAGGTTGCGCCGTTCATGATGGCGGAGGTGAGGGGGTTGATGGGGTACTCCACGCTGCCGAACGGGGTGCTCTTGGTCTTCTGCCCCACCCTGCTGGTAGGGGATACCTGGCCGGTGGTGAGGCCGTAGATCTGGTTGTTCATCACCACGTAGGTGAGGTCCACGTTGCGGCGTGCAGTGTGGGTGAAGTGGTTGCCGCCGATGCCGTAGCCGTCGCCGTCGCCGCCGGTGGCGATGACGGTGAGCTCGTGGTTGGCCATCTTCACGCCCGTGGCGAACGCGAGCGAGCGGCCGTGAAGCGTGTGCGCGCCGTAGGTGTTGATGTAGCCGGGCAGGTTGGACGAGCAGCCGATGCCGCTGACCGTCACGATCTCGTGCGGGCGGAGGCCGAGCTCGGCGGCGGCGCGCTGCAGGCTGTTCAACACGCCGAAGTCACCGCAGCCCGGGCACCAGTCGGGGTCGATCTTGCCCTTGAAGTCGCGTGGTGTCAGTTGGATGGTGGTCATGATCCTTCTCCTTGGCTAGACGATGACTTCCTGGTAGGGGATGAAGACGCCGCCGTCCCTGCCGAGCAGGTCCGCGACGCCGTCCGCTATGTGGTGAGGCGCGAACGGCTCACCGTCGTACTTGCGGATGTGGCCGTAGGCGCTCAGCCCGGTCTCGCCCCGCATGTAACGGGCGAACTGGCCGGAGTAGTTGTTCTCTACGATGATGAACCTGTTGGCGCTCGTGAGGGCTGCCGTGACCTCCTCCGCATGGAAGGGGAGCAGCCACTTGATCGCCAGCTGGTTCGCCGTCATGCCGCGGTCCGCCAGCTGCTCGATAGCCTCCTGGATGACTCCCGCCGTGGAGCCCCAGCCGACGAGCGTCACTTCCGCGTTCGCGGGGCCTTCTATCTCGGGCGGCGCGATGAGGCTGGCAGCGGCCTCGAACTTGCGCGCGCGCTTCTCGACGGACGCGCGGCGGCGGTGCGGGTTCGTGAACTCGTCGGAGAGCAGCATCGAGTCTTCGTCGTGCTCGTCCGTTGCCACGGTGTGCACGTGCCCCTCGGTCCCCGGCACCGCGCGCGGGGAGACGCCGCTCGCCGTGTCCTTGTAGCGCAGGTAGGCGTCTCCGTTGGAGGTGCCTTCCGTGATGAGTTCGCCCCTGTCGATGTTGGGGTAGAAGTCGATGTCCCGGGGGTTGATGCTGTACCTGCCCTCCGAGATGAGGAGGTCGGAGAGGATGATGCCGGGGCACTGGAGTTTGTCGACCAGGTTGAACAGCTCCGGCACGGTGTTGTAGGCGTCCAGCGCGTCTTTCGGACTCACGATGAAGCGCTCGAAGTCGCCCTGGCTTGCGCCGAGCGCCTGCCAGAGGTCGCCCTGCTCGGTCTTGGTGGGGACGCCGGTGGAGGGGCCGGCGCGCTGCACGTTGATGAACACGCAGGGTATCTCCATCATCGCCGCAGCGCCGATAGCCTCGGTCATCAGGGCGAAACCGCCGCCGGAGGTCGCGCACATCGCGCGGGCCCCGGTGTGGGCAGCGCCGACGACCATGTTCGCGACACCGATCTCGTCTTCCACCTGGCGCACCATGATGCCAAGGTTCCGGGCGTTCTGCGCCATCCAGTGGAGCACGCCCGTGGACGGGCTCATCGGGTAGGCCGCGTAGAACTTCACACCCGCCGCGGCGCCGCCCATCGCGAGCGCCTCGTTGCCGGACCAGACACCCAGCGGCTCACCGCCTTCGGGCATCGGCAGCGGGAACGGGGTGAAGTTCTCCTGCGCGTGCGTGTATCCCGCAAGGGCGACCCGCACGTTCTCGTTCACCACGTCCTCGCCCTTGCGGGCGAACTGCTGGGTGATGCTCGCTTCGAGCAGCCCGAAGTCGAGGCCGAGCAGGTGCATCATCGCGCCGAGGGCCACGGTGTTCTGGTTCAGTCCGGACCGCTGCGACCCGGTGAGGTCGTTCACCGGCAGCGGACAGAGCTGCACGCCGTCTGCGTAGTCGCCCGGAGAGATCGTGTCGCTGTTGTAGAGCGCCGCCGCGCCAGAGCCGAGCAACCGCAGGTGCCGGTTCATCGTGTCCTGGTTCAGCGCCAGCAGCATGTCCAGCTTGTCGCCGTGGCTGCGCACTTCCCTGTCGGAGACGCGCACGGTGAGGAAGATATGGCCCCCTCGAATGATGGACTGGTACGCGTTGTAGGTGGACAGGTTCAACCCGCGCCGCACGACGATGCGGGCGAGCGTGTCACCCGGCGTAGCGATACCCTGACCGGCCTCGCCTCCTATCGCCAGGGCGAAGTCGTAGTTCCCATCGCTCATAGGTCCCTCCACTCGGCCTGTGGGCCGTACTTCTATGTCGGTCTGCCGCCCGCCGCTCCGCTACACGGCGGCCAGCGCTGCTTCCTTCACTGCCTCGGACATGCTGGGATGAACGTTCACCAGCCTCCCGATCTCGACGTCCGTTCCGTCGAGGAGGCGGGCCATGCTCAGTTCGCCCAGCAGCTCCGTTACCTCATGTCCTATCAGGTGCGCGCCGAGCAACTCCCCGGTGGAGGAGTCGGCCACGATTTTAGCGAATCCCTCCCTGTGTCCAACGGCGAGCGCTTTCCCGTTCGCGAGGAATGGGAACTTGCCCACCTTCACCGGATAGCCCAGCTCACGCGCCTCCGACTCCGTCAGCCCTATGCTCGCCACCTGGGGGTTGCAGTAGGTGGCGCGAGGCATACCGGGGTAGTCTAACGCAGGCGGGTCCAATCCGCCGATCTGCTCCGCCGCGTAGACGCCCTCGGCGTGCGCCACGTGAGCGAGGGGCAGGCGTCCGTTCACGTCGCCCACCGCGTAGACGTTCTCGCTGTTCACGCGCAGGCGGTCGTCCACCCGGATGAAACCGCGCTCCAGGGTCCCACCAACATTCTCGACGCCGAGCCCGTCCGTGTTCGGGGTTATGCCCGCCGCAACGAGAACGCGGTCCGCTTCGAGCTCGAGCGTCTCGTCCGCTGCAGCGACGGTTACCCGCGCTGTGCCGTCCTGTACGGCAATGGCTGTGACCGAAGCGCCGGTAAGGAGGCGTATCCCCTGGCTTCCCAGCGCGCGGGACAGCGCTTGCGATATCTCCTCGTCCTCTTTCGGCAGTATGCGCGGCAGGAACTCGACCAGCGTCACCTGAGCGCCGTAGACGTTGTAGAGGTAGGCGAACTCGATGCCGGTGGCCCCGCCGCCGACGATCACCACTCGACCGGGGACTCGTTCGTCGACGATGACCTCCCTGTACGTCACCACTACTTCGCCGTCCGCGGACAGGGGCGGAGGAAGGGCGGGGCGGGCCCCCGTTGCGATGATGATGTTCCGGCAACCGATCCGTTCACCATCCACGGAGAGCTCGCGGGGCCCGGTGATGGTCGCGTTGCCTTCCACGTACGCGACCCCGTCGCGGCGGAAGAGCGAAGCGACGCCCTTGGTGAGGCGCTCCACGACCTTCCGGCTGCGGGCGACGCCGACCGCGTAGTTCGCCGTGACGCCGCTCACCTCGATGCCGTACTCAGAGGCGGTGCGGACGGTGCTCAGCACTTCCGCGTTGCGGAGGAGCGCCTTTGAAGGGATGCAGCCCAGGTTGAGGCATATGCCTCCGAGGAACTCGCGTTCGATGCAGACGGTGCTCAATCCCAATTGGGCGGCCCGAATCGCGGCAGGATATCCACCCGGGCCTGAGCCGATGACCGCAACGTCGTAGTCTGTCATAGACGAAATCTTTTGCTCGCGCCGGGATCGTTTACCCTCGCGTGGGGTGTCGTGATGAGGGGGAAGGGGCCCGGGTGGGAGTCCCCGCAGTATATCGGTCTCGATGTACTGCGGGCAAATAGAAGGCAGGTCCCGGAGAGCTGAACGGCCTCGAAATACGCCGAGATATAGATAATTTCTATAGCTTGCGGCTTCAGCTATACGTTTGCTCTCTAGTTTGCGGATTCCGCAAACAACGGGAGGCGTGCCGTTCCAGGTACGGCAGGGACGACAGCGGCGACGCGCATTCCGACAGGCACACTTCCGGGCACGACTCAGCGTTCCGTACCCGATGCGCCGTGGGACGTCCCTTGGTGGAACTCCGGGAGCACCGACTCCGCGATCAGCTCCAGCTTGGAGGAGTCTGGCCACGGAAGGCCCAGCGCCACCTCCTGGCAGCCGGCCTCACCCAGGGCGCCGATGGCCTCTACCATCTCGGACGGAGTGCCGTAGACGCAGTCCTTGAGCTCCGGCAGGCCCTGGTTGCGGAAGGCGTCGAAATGCTCCTCCAGCTCACGCCGGGCGACATCCCGGTCCTTGTCAACGTTGGCGTAGAGCGTCTTGGAGTTCAGCAGTGTTGAGGGGTCCCGGCCGGCGCGCTCAGCCGCCTCCGTGACGATCTGCCAGTCCCGGGCGAAATCTTCAGGCGACCCGCGCCCGCCTCGCGTCCAGCCGTCGGCGATACGGCCTGCGCGCTGCATCCCCGGGACCGAGCTGGCGCCGATCAGCAGCGGGATGTAGGCAGGCGGCTTGGGGTCTATGTTGGCGTCTTCCAGCGTGTAGTACCGGCCGCTGAAGTTGACGTTGGACCCGGACCAGAGTTCGCGGAGGACCCGCATCCCTTCCTCGAGCCGACCGGCCCGCTGGCCTTTTGGCGCATTAAGGGCGAGGTACTCGTTGTCCCGGCCTCCCATCGCGACCGCCAGGACGGTGCGGCCTCCCGCCAGCGCGTCGAGCGTGCCGACCGCCTTGGCCACAACGACGGGGTGGCGGATGCTGAGCAGCAGCGCATTGACGCCCAGCCCTATGCGCTCGGTATGGGCGGCCGCGAGGCTCAGCGTCGTAAGCGGATCGAGGGCTTTCACCGAGTGGAAGATCATGTCGTAGACCCACAGCGTCGCGAACCCCAGTTCGTCCGCCCGCTGGCAGAACCGGGTCAGCTCATCTGTGCGCGGCATGTGGCCACCCCAACGCGTCGGGAGGTGGATGGAGATTCTGGGCGTGGTGGACATCTGGCGAGGGCGGCCTAGACGTCGGGCTCCTGCGGGGCGAGGGACATGCCGCCGTCGGTGACGATCGTCTGGCCGGTGATGTAGGTGGCTGCGTCGGAAGCGAGGAACACGGCGAGCAGGCCGACCTCGCGCATCGTGCCGGGCCGCTTCAGCGGGACGCGGGCGGCTGCCGCTCTCCGGCGTTCCTCGATGCCCTCGGGCGTCAGCTGCTCGACATCGGGGAAAAGGCCCGGAGCGATGCCGTTGCAGGTCACGCCGTAGGGCGCCCACTCCAAGGCGACGCCCCGCGTGAAGTGGTTGAGCGCCAGCTTCGCCGCGGCGTACATCGCGAACCTGGGGCGCGTGCGCTCGGCGTGCATGGCCGAGATGTTGATGACCGTACCCTTACCCCGCTCGAGCATGTGCGGCCCGAAGTAGTGGCACCCGAGGAACGCCTCGGTGAGATTCACGTCGATGATCTCCTGCCAGAGCTTGTGGTCGGCCACCGGTTCGTCGCGACCGGGGCGCTCGGCGACGACGGCCGGGTAGTGCTCGCCGAGGCAGTTCACGACGGCGTCCACCGGGCCGAAGTCCGCTATGGCGGCCTCCGCGAAAGCCCGCATCTGATCGTCCCTGGTTGCGTCGACCGCGTAGGAGCGCGCCTCGCGGCCCAGGGCGCGTACACGGTCGGCCGCCTTGTCGGCGTTGGCCTGGGTGAGGCCGGCAACCGCGACGTCCGCGCCGGCTTCGGCAAAGGCGAGGGCGATGCCGAGGCCGACGCCCCGGCTGCCTGCGACGACGACGGCGCGCTTGCCTGCGAGGGAGAATTCGGGGACGAGCATCCGCTGTTACCTCGATCAGGGCAAGATTACACGCGCTCCCCCGCCCCTTGCCATTCCCGGCAGCCCCCACGGTGAGCGAAACGTCCCTCAGGTGGAAACCTTCGCGAAATCGGCGCGGACCGCCGCCCAGGCCTTCCCGCGTGCCTCTGCCCCTTCCCGCCAGTCGTCGGGCAGGTCGGTGTACGGGGGGCGCAACGGGCCTGCGTCCACGTAGCCCGCCGCCTGCGCCGACACCTTCACGGCCTGCGCGTTGTAGCTGGCGAACTCCGCGGTCTTGCCCGGCGGGATGGGAGGCGGGAGCCTCTTCAGCACTCCGTCCACGGCGTCTATCCTGGCTTCGTCGCCCGCCGCTATCGCGTCCATCAGGGCGAGTACGGGCTCCGGCCCCATACAGACCGACGTCGCCCAGAACGCAGCGATGTGGCCCCCGACCTTCCGATATGCCTCGACGGCTGCGCGGTCGTTCGGGAGGAACCTGATGCGGTGGCCGGCCGCCTGCACGTCCTCGACAAGATGCTCGGTCCCGTACGCGATCTTGCAGGCGATGACTGTGGGCGCTTCCCTCGCTACCGCTTCCCAGAACTCCGTCGGGAAGTCCCACTTGAACACCCGGCTGTTGGCGTAGAGCATCACCGGCATGTCGGGGACGGCCTCGCTGAGGTCCGCGAGGAATCGTACCGCGTTGGTCATCGTAGGCGTCTGCCAGAGAGGCAGCCCGACGAACGCTCCATCCGCTCCGATCTCTCTGAAGCGGCGCATCTCGTGGACCGTCTTGCGGGTGCCAAGCTCGGTCGCGCCCGCGAAGATCGGGACGCGGCCGCCGTTGACCTGCACGACGGTATCCACGAACTCCTGCTTCTCGGCAAGGGTCAGCGCCCAGCCTTCGCCGGTGGTGCCGCAGAGCGCGAAGCTCCCGACGCCTGCCTCGATGAGGTTCCTTGCCATGTCGGCAGAAACATCGAGGGCAACAGTGCTCTCATCTTCGGCGGCTGCCGGCCTGCTGGGCGTGATCGGCATCGCGCAGATGCCGGTGATATCCGCAGAAGAAAGCATGGACCCCTCCTCGTTGGGACTGCTGGCTAGCTCCCCTGAGTTTGCAGGCGCCGGGCGAGGAAATCGAGTATCAACGGCCACCCCCACCCCGCAGCAGCGGCATTGTAGAAGTTCGGGAAGTCCTCGTCGAAGAAGCCGTGGCCGACGCTGCCGTCGTCGTAGACGTGGCTCTCGAACGGCTTCTCCAGTTCCGACATCCGCCGGCCGATGGCGTCCGCATCTGCCGGTGGAGCGAGGTGGTCGCCCCGGGCGGAGAGCCAGAGCATCGGCCCCTGTATCCCCTCGGCCAGATCCAGGGGGCTGACGGGGGTACGCGGGGAGGGCTCGACGTGCGCGATGTCCGGGCCGTAGATGACGGCTGACGCCCGAACGTCCCGGTTGAGCGCCGCCGCGAGGTACGCCACCGTGCCCCCCATGCAGAAGCCGATCACTCCGAGGCGATCGGGTGCGACGCCGGGATGCTCCCGCAGGTGGTTCAGCGCCACGCGGCTGTCCGCGGCGAGGCCGAAGTGGGTGAGGCTCTCACGGGCTGCGCGGGCCCGGTCTCGCTCCCCGGGAAACTCGAACTCCGTACGGTACCCCAGCCGGTGATACAGGTCGGGCGCCGCCACCACGTAGCCGGCGGCTGCCAGGCGGGCCGCCATGGACCGGTGTTGAGCGTTCATGCCTGGCAGCACGTGGAAGTAGACGAGGCCGGGGACCACGGCATCCGTGTCCGGCTCGGCCATGAATACCGCCATCCTCTCTGCCTCGGACGGGAGGTCGACCCAGCGCGTGCTGACATTCATCGGCCCTCCGGCGGAAGTGCTACGGCCCGTCATCCTTCCACCTGCCAGTGGACCCAGGCCATCCCGGTGACGGCCCGGTGCGCCGGGACATAGTCGATCAACGTCGCCCTTGCCCCCATCTCTTCCATCGCTCCGGCGGCGACTATCCATGCCCGTATCTCGCCGGTGCCGCCTCGCATCGTCTGGGAGTCGAACGTGTACAGCGCGGTGGTCGCGGCGCCCTCGCCGCTCTCGATCCTGCTGAGGAACCAGCGGTCGAGCCTGGAGTCGATCCAGCCCGAACGGGCGCCACCGGGATCGTGCGAAAGCCCGCCGGAGCCGTAGATGGCGATCCTGCGCGGGTCGTCCGTGAACCTGCGCGCTATCGCCCTGCCGAGCTCGTAGCACCGCTTCGCGGATAGCGACGGAGGATCGTAGGTATTGACGTAGACGATGACGACCGGGAGGTCCGGGTCGCTCATGAGGAACGGCGCCGGCCGGGTGAAGGCATGAGGAAGCCCGCGCTCCGGCGTGCCGAGGGCATCCTGCGTGGCGCTGAACGCCACGTCGAACCCTTCCTCCTTCACGAGGGCCGTCAGCAGGCGGTTGGAGGTCTCGCTGTCCACCCTGAAGCGGACCTTCGTCTCGTCGCTCGGCTCCTGCCCGCGGACGATGTTCTGCCCCCATGCCTCTTCGCCGGTGTAGACCATGATGTTCGGCACGTTGGAACGGTCGAACATCTCGGTCTGGTCGCCGCCGATCATCACCAGCAGGTCGGGCCTGTACGCGTCGAGGCCCGCGCGGAGCGTCCGGAACGCCGCGTGCATCCGCTCGTACTGCTCGGCGATATCGTCCTCGGTCTCAGACTCCGCCTCCGGTGGCTGGGGCAGGTCCCGGATGAGCCTTTGGTACGACGCCTTCCACTGATCGATCCCGACGTTGATGCCCGGCGCGTGGGGCGAGGCCAGTCCGTATCCGATGGGCATGTTCCTCCTTACGTTGGCGCGGACCAGGTGACCGCCGCGACTCCCGCCGCTGCGGGCCAGAACGAGAACCTGTCTACCGTCTCGGCCCCGGCGCCGACATACTCGCCCGCGCCGGCAGCCGCAGCCCAGAGCCGCATCTCGGCGGCCCCCCCAACGACCGAGTCGGACTCGACGTCGAACAGGGCGCCCAGGCTCTGGCCGTTCCCTCGTTGAAGCCGGGCCACCACCCACTCGTCCAGCGGCTCGTCTACCCAGCCCGCACGAGGCCCTCCATAATCGTGAGAGAGCCCCCCTGACGCCAGCAGGACCACGCGCTCTTTCGCGCGGGAGAGCGCTTCAGCGGCTGCGGCTCCGAGTTCGTAGCACCGGTACCCGGAGACCGCAGGCTCGACGTGCGCGTTGATGAACAGCGGGACCACCGGCGTCGCTTCCAGCCCCAGCCGGCGGACTGTCTCGAAGAGTGCGGCGGGCGCTCCGAGTTCGGGCCTGCCGAGCGGATTGAGGTGACCCGCGTAACTCATGTCGAACCCCGCTGCGACGAGGTCGGCGTGGAGAGACGCCGCGACCTCTCCGTGGCATTGCAGCGTTACGATGCCGGCAGGGTTGTCGTCGCTGCGGGCGCCCCATATCTCGGGGCCCAGGAACGTCCATAGTTGAGGCACCTGCACCGCCGAGAAGAGCCGGCCATCGTCTGAGCAGAGGACCAGGAGCACGTCGGGCTTCGCCGCCTCGATGGTCTTCGCGGTCCCGTCGAACAAGGCCGCGAGCCTCTGCTCGTACTCGTTCGGGGTAGTCGTGTCGGAGAGCGCGAGGGGATGCCGGGGGCGACCTGCAAGGACACGTTCCGACAGCTCAGGCCAGGACGCGTGGGGGCTGTGCATGAATGGATTGTGAGAGACAGCGATGGACGCGGCCAGCACGCGGTCACTCCGATGGCAGCGAGCGTCGGGCGCTTGCCGCCCCTTCTATTGCGCCCGTACAATACGCCCTCAGCGAGTGCCTGTGCCATACCGGGGTTCTCCGGTATGGACGAGACCCTCTGCGAGAAGGGGCGCCAGATGTCTACGTCGACCCCCACCCGGCGTTCAGGGCAACCGTACCAGGAAGCGGCGCTGGGGTTTCGGAACTACTGGTATCCCGCGCTCATGGCGAAGGAGGTGGGCCGTCGGCCTGTCTCGCTCACCATGCTGGGCGATCGGTTAGCCTTCTTCCGCCGCGGGGACCGTGTCTTCGCCACGAAGGATGAATGTCCCCACCGGGGTACGCCCCTGTCCCTGGGGAAGGATGAGTTCCCCGACACCCGCACCATCGCTTGCCGCTACCACGGTTGGGTGTTCGACCTGACCGACGGCAGGTGCGTCGGCGCGCTGACGGACGGGCCGGACAGCCCCGTCGTGGGCCGCATCAGGGTGAAGACCTATCCGGTGGAGGAGCGCAAGGGGGTCCTCTGGGTATGGATGGGCGAACGACACCCGGCGCCGGTCGAAGAGGACATTCCGCGTCTCCTGGCTAGGGACGACACCAGGGTCCGGGTCGTCAAGGGCGTCACCTACGGGAACTGGAGGGCCCACGCCGAGAATATCGGCTACGGGCATGCCCCCATGCTCCACCGCGACTCGCTATGGGTGTTCACCCGGCAGAACCCGGCCTACATGCGCAACTATACCCCGTACGTCTCGGAGGACCTGGACGGCGAATGGGTGGTAGACAGGTCCGAGGAGGTCGTCCGGCAGGCTGAGTATCCCGGTCTTGGGACGTGGCCGACGCTGGAGGGCAAACCCTGGCGTTACCGCAAGGGAGGCCGTTTGAGCACCGACCTCTTCGGCTTGAGGGCGTTCATCTCGTTGGGACTTCCCGGTATCAACCGCGTCCTCAACTTCCCGCTGAGGGGAGGCATCTACTACGAGTTCTACGTGCCGGTGGACGAGGACCACTATCGCCTCTGGCAGGTGACCTGCACGTGGCCGAAGAACCCCATCGACGCTGTCTGGCAGGCCTTGCGCTACTACGTCTGGGGACGCCCTGCCGGGGTTGGGCGGTTCATCGGACAGGACAAGGTGATGGTGCGCCACGCGTCGGACTACGCGAAGCGGCAGGGGTTCTACGCACCCAGCCCCAAGCTCTACAGACCGGATGCGTTCCAGGCATTGTGGCAGGACTACGCCAACCGGCGTGCCCGCGGCGTTGGCTGGGATGAGGGGGCGCCAGCCGGGACGCCCAACGGAACGACAGCCTCGACGCCCGAAGCGAAGGAAGAGGCTCATGCCGTCTGATCACTCCAAACAGATCACGCCTGAGACGCTGGGCGAGGGGGTCTACGACCCGCGGGACTTCCGCGTCTTTTCGGATGAAGGCGCAACGGTGGTCCGCATGTACCACGACGACCCGGACGCCAGCCTCGTCGTCTGGAACCTTAAGCCTGGCCAGGAGCACTCCCTCCACCGGCATCCGGAGAACCTTCACGTCTTCTACCTGCTGGAAGGCGAGGGACACTACCTGCGGGGCGAACTGAGTCCCGTGCCCGTCAAGGCGGGAGAGTGCGTGATCATCCCCAGGAACCAAGACCACGGCATCAGGAACACCGGCACCGAACGGCTTGCCTACCTCGCGTTCAGCACGTACAGCGAGAGAGGGTTCACCCGGGAGCACCGGTAGACCGCCAACCCTGAAGAGCGCTCGATGCCGGCCTGGCGCCGATAGGCGCTCGCGGACGGCACGCGCATCAGGCTCCCGGAGCCCGGTAGGCCACGTCCTTGCCGACCGCTTCGTCTATCGTCTCCGGCGTCACCAGCACGGTGGTGCTGACGGTGAGCGCGCCGGCGGCGCCGACGTGCAACGAGACAGCCGCTGCCGCCGCGTCACCGGGAAGGTCAGCGACGATGTACAGATCGTTCCTCCCGAACGCATAGTAGAACGACTCCAGAGTGCCGCCGACGCTTTCGATGGCCTCCGCGAGAGCTGCCCGCCGTTGCGTGCCCCCCTCCTTCAGCAGGCCGGTGGTGCCTCCCTGGGTGTAATCGGCTTCGAACAGGTACTTGCCCATACGTCTTCCTCCATAGGTGAATACTGCATGGTTACCAGCCGCGGCGGAGATGGTCAAGGCGACGGACCGTTAAGGCCGGGCGGTACGTGCGGAATGGCATGCCTGATGCGTCCCAGCACGGCGGCCCCCGGACTATAATGGGGGCATGGACGAGCAGGACGTACGTCTCATGGAGGCCATCGCCAGCACCCGCGTCGTCAGGCCTCCCCAGCAGGGGCTCGCGACGTTCGGGTCGACGTCCGTCCGTTACTACCTGGTGACCGAACCCTCGTATCGAGACCTCGACGCCCCCCAGGACGGGCATGAGGAATCGGTCGTGCGCGAGGGTGTCGTGCGGGCGGAGCGTCCGCGGGTGGTCACGCCGTACTACCTGCTGCGCCATGAAGGCTTCGGCGACAACGCCGACCGCTACCTGCAGCGTCTCGCCGAGGAGATAGGGCCGGACCATCCGGGCCTGATGTACCACTACAAGAACGAGGGTGCAGAGACCGCCGTCGTCTCCGGGACGGTCGAAGAAGTGACGCGCAGGATCGTCGACCGGCTGGACAAGGAGCGCAAACCGCTGGAGGCCGTGATAACCGGCTCCGACGACCTGTGGGACCTTTCGCTGATGAAGTTCATCTACGATTTCACGACCCAGTCTGCGCAGACGAACGTATCCGAGATGCGCGCCCAGGGACTGCTTCGCACGGAGGGCGGCGTTCCGATGGAAGCCCGTCTGCGCATCGAACAGATGCTCGAAGAGGCACGGAGCGGCCAGCGAGAGCCGCGCGACGTTCACCGGGAGATCGAACGCTGGGACCTGTTCGATGAGTACCAGGACCGCTTCTTCGCCCTCTTCCGGTGAATGATGAGGCGACGATTCAACCCGATAGCAAGGGTCCGGGTTCCCCTCCGTCAGAGGGCTCAAACCCGTACAATGCGCCATCCGGAACGCCGCCTCCGCCCCGCACGTTGGAGGTCCCGCCTCATCAATCCAAGGCTCACCCGCGGCGCGCGCGGCCGCATCCTGCTGCGCGTCTACTTCTTCCAGGTGGGGCTCGCTACGGTATCGCTCATGCTGGCCCTCTGGGCGGCAGACCTCATCACCGGGGATAGCGTTGCCCGCGCCGTTCTCGTCGCCGCCATCGCCTCAACCGCGTTCATCCTCTTCATCGGCCCGCGCAGCGTAACGGCGCACCCGCGCCACAGCATCGGCGGGCACGCGGTGGCTGTCGTCGCAGCGTCACTGGTCGACTTCTTCGCCGAGTACGTCACAGGGACGCAGTTCACCGGCGACTTCTCCCTGCTGTTCGGCTTCTACGCCGCCCTCGCTGTCGGCCTGGCGATGCTGCTGATGGCGTTGACCGATACGGAGCACGCACCTGCCGCGGGTACTGCCCTGGCCATCGTCGCGCACGGCCTGGACTGGGAGCTGGCGGTGTTCCTGATGACGATGGTGCTGCTGCTTGCAGGCGTTCACGCCCTGCTCAAGGACCGCCTGCACGATTTCTTCTAGCGGTTGCGGAGGTCCCCCCGGAGCGGCGGCGTGAAATAGGCTGTTGGAGTGGAGAGGCGTCGACGCGCGTCATCCCAGTCCGGCGGCGCATCGCTGATGAACTCCGCGTAGCAGGAGCCCGGCGCCGCGAACTCCGCGACGACGGCAGCCGCCTCTGCGTGGGGCGGAGAGCGCACGAAAGCGGTCATCGCCTCGCGGTCTTCCCAGATCGTGTAGCTGTAGAACTCGCCCCGCCACCACTTGGCGCGGATGCCCCCTGCGTAGTACCCCGGAGCCTCGCACGCCTCATGGTAGACGCGCATGGAGAGCCGCATGAACGCGAGGGTCTGGCTGCAGCGTCTGAGCCGCACGTACTCCACCACGTGGATACGCGGCTTGATCTCATACTCTTCGAACGACTCAACCAGCGCCGTCGGCCTCCGCTACGAGATGTGCACGCCGCCGTTCACTTCGAGCAGCGCCCCTGTTACGTAGGTCGAGAGGTCGGAGCAGAGGAAGATGATCGGCCCAACGGCTTCCTCGACCGCGGCGGCGCGCTTCAGCGGTATCACCTCGAGCGCCCTGTTACGCGCCGCCTCCGGTATGCCTTGCGGGGCTCCGCGCACGAACTCGCTCTGCGACTCCATAGCGCGCGTCATCCGCGTGTCGATGAACCCGAACGCCATCGAGTTCGCCAGCACGTTGAACATCGCGCCCTCTATCGCCACCGTTCGCGTGAGCCCCGCGATCCCGGCCTTTGCCGCGGAGTAGTTCGCCTGGCCGAGGTTTCCGAACCCGGAGAGCGACGAGATGGTGACGATATGCCGGGCGGGCACGGCCTCGCCGCGCTCTTTCTCCCCCCGCGCGTGCTCCCGCATCACCTTGAACGAGTCGCGCACGACGCGGAACGTTCCGCCGAGGTGCACGTCGACGATGGCGTTGAACTGCTCGTCAGTCATCCGGTGGATCATCCCGTCCCAGAGGAAGCCGGCCGCCGTTACGACGACGTGCAGCCCGCCGAAACGCTCCACCGCCAGCGACGCCAGCCGCTCGCCGACATCCGCGTCCGTCACGGATGCCGCGAGCCCCACTGCGCTGCCGCCCGCCTCCTCGATCTGTCGCAGCGTCTCGTCCAGCGGCCCCTGGTCGAGGTCGTTCGCCACGACGCTTGCGCCCTCTTTCGCCAGCCGCAGGGCGACGCCCTGCCCGATGCCGCGCCCCGCGCCGGTAACGATGGCCACGCGGCCCGCAATGCCTTCCACCATGCTCCGTTCTCCCCTCTCGATACGTCTGTCGTGCGCGTCATTCTACGCGAGCGGCTGCGCCGGTCGCAGTGCATATCCACAGGTACGCCTCGCTGCCGTTCTCGCTGTGAGGATAGTCGATGCGCTCCGCCTCGAAGCCTGACTTGCCGAGCAGCCGCTCCCACGCGCCGATGGAGAACAGGCCCGTCACGTGGCGGTCCACCTCCACCCGCAATGCGCCGTCCTCCTCGAAGAAGAACACGTAGACCGTCTCGATCTGCGTGTCGTTCGGGTCGGGGTCCCACGAGTACTCGACGAACGTGAGCCCGCTTCCGGTCTTGCCCCGCGTCTCGTGCCAGACGCGTGGCGGAGTGAACGTCTCCACGTAGTCGTCCGGCGCCATCAGCAGCAGACCGCCGGGGCGCAGGTGCGCCCGCGCCGTCGCGAAGGCCGCGCGCAGGTCGTCTTCGGTCGTCATGTAGTCGATGGCGTCGTGGATGAGCACGGCGTCGAACGTCTCGCCGAGCCGGACGGTCCGCATGTCGCCCACGTGGTGCGTCACGTCCGGGTTCAGGCGGCGCGAGTGGGCGAGCATTCCCTCGGAGAGGTCCACCGCGGTGGCGTCGAAGCCGTCGGCGACGTGGTGCAGGAGGTGTCCGCCGCCCGTGCCGAGCTCGAGGATGCGCGCCCTGCCGGGGCCGAGGCGGTTGCGGAGCTCGCTTCGCCAGGAGTCGCCCTCGTCCGCGTAGTCCTCCGGCGGACTCATCATCGGCCACAGGTGCGCGAGGTCGGTGTAGAGGCGGTTGGAATCGGGCGTCATCGTATCCGCCATGATATGCGCGGGCGGCGCGATCGGGACAGCGGCTGGGGCAGGATGGTCGGCTGGTTCAAAATCGGGTCTTCAATCAGCCGGGTTTTCAGGCTGTTAGTGGGCAGAAGTTCGGCTGATTCAAAATCACACTTTGAATCAGCCGAGTTTTGCGGTACGATACTCGTATGACGGTTCAACGCGACCTCACGCCGAAACTGCTGGATGCGGCACGCCGCATGCCCTCCGTAATCCTGACGGGGCCTCGCCAGAGCGGCAAGACCACCCTGTGCAGGGCCGTATTTCCAGGGCACAGCTACGTGAGCCTGGAGGCCCCGGACACTCGCGCCTTCGCGCTGGAGGACCCGCGCGCCTTCCTGGGACAGTACACGGGCGGGGTCATCATGGACGAGGTGCAGCGCGCGCCGGACCTGCTCTCCTACCTGCAGGTGATGATGGACGAGGACCCGCAGCCGGGGAAGTGGGTGCTGACCGGTTCGCAGAACCTGTTGCTGGCGGAGTCCGTAAGCCAGTCGCTGGCGGGGCGCACCGCGGTGCACCACCTTCTGCCGCTTGCGCGCGGCGAGACGGTGCGGTTCCCCTCGCACCCGCAGACGCTGGAAGAGGCGCTGTTCGCGGGGGGCTATCCCCGCATCTTCGACGAGGGGCTCGATCCCAGCGAGTGGTTGCGTTCCTACGCGGCGACCTACGTGGAGCGCGACGTGCGGGCGATCAGCAGGATCGGCGACCTGGCGGCGTTCCAGCGCTTCGTGGAGCTGTGCGCGGGGCGCACGTCGCAGTTGCTCAACTACTCCGCCCTGGCGAGCGACTGCGGCATATCCCAGCCCACCGCGCGGGCGTGGCTCGGGGTGCTGGAAGCGAGCTACATCGTCTTCAAGCTCCCGCCGTTCCACGCGAACCTGGGCAAACGGCTGGTGAAGATGCCGAAACTGCACTTCTACGACACTGGCCTCGCCTGCTGGCTCATCGGCATCCGCACGCCGGAGCAGTTGCGCACCCACCCTCTGCGCGGGGCGCTGTTCGAGACGTGGGTCGCTTCGGAGACCGCCAAGCGGCGGATGAACACAGGGGAGACGCGGGGCCTGTTCTTCTATCGCAACAGGGACGGCGCGGAAACGGACCTGCTGATCGAGCATACGTCCGGGGTTACGCTGGTGGAGGCCAAGTCGTCGCAGACGCCGTCATCGAGCCTCTTCGCGGGCGCGCGCCGGGTGCGGGGCCACCTCGAGGACGCGGGGATAGCGTGCGACGTGGTGGTGGCGTACGGCGGCGACGAATCGCAGGAACGGACGGGCGGACGCCTCGTGCCGTGGGACCGGCTCCACGAAGCGGACATGTGAGCAACGGATACGCTTTCTACTTTGCTTCCTTGCGAATACGGTGGATCAACTGAGAGAGCGTCTCTGTCGGTTTTGCTTGCAGGCGCTGAGGAGCACGGAAGCGAGCCGGCCCGCTTGTGGGATAGCCATCCAAGATGGAAGCAGCAGTGTTGATGGTCATTCGCTCGCCGTCGCTCTCGTGGCCTTCCTTCCGAAATAGAAAGGTCGCCTTCTTCCCATCCTGCTGGGCTCCTTCAACGTACGCAGAGTCGTCTCCGACAAATTCGAGGATATCCCCGGATTGGATGCCTACTTCTGCCAATGTCCAGCCTGCAATGCTCTTAGGTACCGTGACCTCCGGCTCCTCCTCAATAGCCACAACTTCTTTAGAGCGCTGCACCTCTTGTGCGCCGGGGAAATTCAGCAACATACGTTTCGTGCTCTCGACATTCCCGCGGTACCATTCTCTGCCTCCCCCTACTATCCGCGCAGCCACGAGTACCTGCTGCATCTGGTCTTCTACATCATTCATATCGTCTACTAGTACGGCGAAAACAGGGCGCACTTCGCCCGGGTAGTTTGTTGCCGGACCGCGCCCCTCCCTCCAGCGGCGCTCCACATCGGCCCAACTGTTTCCTCCCGTGTGGCCTAACTTAAATATGTTGAGACCTCCATCAGGGTCGGCGTAGTACCGGTTCTGCGCTATGTACACGATCCCTTTCACCTGTTCGCCTCCTAGGAGACCAGCCCGCTCGCGGCGGTGCGTGCGACCTCGAGCAGTCCGCCCGGCCAGAACCCCAGCACGAGGATCGCTGCGAGCGTTACCACCAGCGCGAGCCTTCCGGAGAACGCCGCGGCGATGGGGGAAGGGGGCTGCGAGGTTCCTGCCTCCGCAGGAATGACGGGGGAGGGAGGAACGACGGAGGGAGAGGGCTGGCGCAGGTACATCGTCCGGATGATGCCCACGTAGTAGTAGGCGGAGACGACCGAGTTGACCGCTCCGACGACCGCGAGCCAGACGAGCCCCGAGTTCACGGCGGCGTTGAACAGGAACAGTTTGCCCATGAACCCCACGGTTGGCGGGATGCCGGTGAGACCCAGCAACGCGACGGCCAGCGCCAAGGCCGCGAGCGGAGCGCGCCGTCCCATGCCCGCCATCGCCTCGATGCGCTCGTCGCCGGTGCGCTGCGTGAGCACGAGGACTGCGAAGAACGCCGCGAGCGTCATCGCTGCGTAGCCGACCAGGTAGAAGAGGACGCTCGTGATGCCGGTCGGGTCCGGGTCCGGCATCTCCTGTCCGTGCGCCGTCACGGCTGCGACGCCGATGAGCATGTAGCCCGCGTGTGCGATGGCGCTGTAGCCCAGCAGGCGCTTCACGTTGCTCTGCACGATCGCGACGAGGTTCCCTATCGTCATCGTGATGGCCGCGAGCGCTGCGAACAGCGTCGACCAATCCGCCGACGACCCGCCGAGCGCCTCGTAGAACAAGCGCAGCACGACGGCGAACGCGGCGGCCTTGCTGGCGGTCGCGAGGAATGCGCCGACAGGCGTCGGCGCGCCTTCGTACACGTCCGGCGTCCACATCTGGAAGGGCACCATGGACAGCTTGAAGCCGAAACCGGCGGTCGCGAGCACAGCCCCGGCCATCACCGCGAGCCCTCCGAAGGGCACCGCTGCCGTACCTGCGGCAAGCGACTGCGCGATGGTCGGCGCGCTGCCGCTGCTCACCACCTGCATCGTTCCCGACGCGCCGTACAGGAACGCGAACCCGTACAGCAGGAACGCCGACGAGACAGCGGAGAGCAGCAGGTACTTCACGCCTGCTTCGATGGGCGCCACGCGCGTCCTGACGAACGCGGCAAGCGCCACCACCGGCAGCGTCGCGAGCTCCAGCGAGACGTAGATGGTGATGAGGTCGGCTGCCGCTGCCAGCAGCATCAGTCCGCTCGCCGAGAAGAGCACCAGCCCGCTGAACTCCGACTCATAGGGCCGGAAGCGCTCCGCGTACTCCAGACCTGCGATGAGGACGAGGGCGGCGGTCCCGGCGACGAGGAACTTGATGTAGAGCGCGAACTTGTCCACCACCAGCGAGTGATTGAAAGCCGACTGCGCCCCGTTCGCGTGTATGTCGTCCCACAGCGCGATGCCGAATGCGAACGTCGCGGCGAGTCCGAGCAGCGCGAGCCCGAGCGTCAGCTGCCGCTGCCGGGAGACCAGGCCGGACAGCACCACGACGGTCGCGGCAACCACGAGCGCAAGCTCCGGCGCGACGAGGAAGAGGTCTCTGGCCGTGATGCCCACGCGCTAGCCTCCCCGTCCCGCAACGAGGGACGCGTTCTCGGCGAAGGACGCGACGATGGGGGCGATACCGGCGTCGAACACGTCCGTCAGCAGACCGGGGTAGACCCCGAACACGAATATGGGCACGATGAGCACGCCCATCGCGGCGACGTCCACGCGGGTCGCGTCCTGAAGGTGCGCCCACCGCTCCAGGGGAGGCCCGAACATCGTGCGCTGGGCCGTCCACAGGATGTAGCCCGCCGCGAGCACGACCCCGAACGCGCAGAGCGCGGTCGCCAGCCCGTACGCCGGGAACGTGCCGAGGAAGACCATGATCTCGGCGGCGAAGCCGCTCGTCGTCGGCAGGCCGAGCGACGCCAGCCCCGCGACCATGAACCCGATGGCGATGAGCGGCATGCGGCCCGAAAGCCCGCCCATGTCCGCGATATGCCGCGTGTGCGCACGGTCGTAGACGAGCCCGACGACCACGAAGAGCAGTCCTGTGATCGTCCCGTGGGTGAACAGCTGCATCGCCGCCCCGTTCAGCCCCGTGCCGTCCAGCTGCGCCGCCCCCGCGCCGACCGATGCGAGGCCCAGCACGACGAACCCCATGTGGCTCACGCTGCTGTATGCGACGAGGCGTTTCAGATCGGTCTGGCGCATGACGATGAACGCGCCGTACAGCACGTTCACGACGGCGAGCATCGCCAGCAGCGGCGCGGCGGCGGCCAGCTCGTCCGGGAACATCCCGGCGTTGATGCGGAGCAGGCCGTAGCCGCCCATCTTCAGCAGCACGCCCGCCAGCATCACGCTCACCGCCGTCGGCGCGTCCGTGTGCGCGTCCGGCAGCCACGTGTGCAGCGGCACGATGGGCAGCTTCACCGCGAACGCCACGAGGAAGCCGCTGAACACGAGCGACGACGGCACGATGAGGTTGGTCAGGTCCTTGTGGATGAGCGCGGTCATGTCGAACGTGCGCTCGCCGGCCGGGAACGAGAAGTAGAGCGCGAGGATGGCCGCGAACATGAACGCCGAGCCGAGGAAGGTGAACAGCAGGAACTTCATCGCCGAGTAGTCCTTGCGCCCCGTCCCCCAGATGGAGATGAGGAAGAACATCGGCACGAGTTCCAGCTCCCAGAAGATGAAGAACAGGATCATGTCGAGCGACGCGAAGACGCCCATGACAGCGCCCTGCAGCAAGAGCAGCCACATGAAGTACTCGCGGACGCGCGTCTCCACCCGCCACGACACGAGCACCGCCGCCACGCCGAGGATGCCGTTCAGCAGGACCAGCGGCGCGCTCAGGCCGTCCACGCCCATCAGGAACTCGATGCCGAAAGCGGAAACCCACGGCGCACGCTGCACGAACTGGTATGTGTCTCCCTGCGCGTTGAAGATGACGTACATGGAGATGGTCAGCCCCAGCTCCGCCAGCACGGTCGTCAGTGCGATGAGGCGTGTCGTCCGCGCGGAGCCGCGCACCGCGAACGCCAGCGCGGCTCCGATCATCGGTACGAATGTGATTGCGGTCAGCATCTGCTCAGCGTTGCATCAGGTAGAAGATGAGTATCACCGCCGCGCCCATCGAGACGCCCACGCCGTACACCTGGATGTGGCCAGTCTGGAGCTGGGCGATGGCGCGTCCGCTGTTGCGCCCCAGCCATCCCGCCAGGTCGGCCACGCCGTCCACGATGCGGCGGTCGAACCAGTCTGAGACGAGGAACAGCCCGCGGTAGAGGGCGCGGCGGACGATGAGGTCTTCGTAGAGCGCGTCCATGTAGAACCGCTCCGCCAGCAGGCGGTGCCCCCACCGCCACAAGCGTCCGAGCCCGTCGAACGACACGGTGCGCGTTCCGTAGACGAGCACCGCCAGCCCTATCCCTGCGACCGCAACCACCGTGGACGTGAGCGCGATGACGATGTTGAACTTCGGCGCATCCTCGTGCAGCAGGTGCGAGAACCAGTGCGCGGGCACCGGCCCGAGGTCGATGAGCGAGTTCGCCACGAAGCCGGAGCCGACCGCGAACACCGCCAGCACGATGAGCGGCAGCGTCATCACGCGAGAGGACTCGTGCCGGTGCACGTGGTGGTGCGCCTCGTCGGGGATGCGCTCCTCGTGCGGGACCGAGTCGATGCCGCCCCGGAACTCGCCGTGGAACGCCATGATGATGAGACGGAACACGTAGAACGCGGTCATGAACGCGGCGGCGAGCGCCAGCCAGAACACCAGTTGCGAGACGCCGGTGTTCGCTGCATGCGCTCCGCTCCACGCCGTTGTCAGTATCTCGTCCTTGCTCCAGAAGCCCGCCAGCGGGAATATCCCCGCGAGGCTCAGCCCGCCTACGAGCGTCGTCAGGTAGGTGATGGGCATCCATCGCCGGATGCCGCCCATGTACCGCATGTCGAACGTGTGCACCGAGTGGTGCACCGAGCCCGCGCCCAGGAAGAGGAGGCACTTGAAGAAGGCGTGGTTGAACAGGTGGAACATCGCTACGCCGGGAGCGCCCACCCCCAGTGCGAGGAACATGTAGCCCAGCTGGCTCACCGTCGAGAACGCGAGCACGCGCTTGATGTCGTTCGCTGCCAATCCCATGGCAGCCGCGAAGACGGCAGTGAACCCGCCGATGATAGCGACCGTGTTCATCGCCGCCGCGCTCTCCTCGAACAGCCCGAACAGCCGCGCCACGAGGAATACGCCGGCGGCGACCATCGTGGCCGCGTGGATCAGCGAGCTGACGGGAGTCGGGCCCTCCATCGCGTCCGGCAGCCACGTGTGCAGCGGGAACTGCGCCGACTTGCCTGCCGCGCCCGCGAACAGCCCCAGCGCCGCCCACGTCGCCACGCCCGCGGAGAGCATCGGCGCGGCGTCGAGGATGGCCGGTATCTCGAACGGGTTCAGCCCCAGCGCAGTGAACTCGCCCCGGTTCAGGAACAGGTAGAGGATGCCGAGCATGAAGCCGAAGTCGCCGATACGGGTGACGATGAACGCCTTCTTGGCGGCGGCAGCCGCAGCCGGGCGGTGGTACCAGAACCCGATGAGCAGGTAGGAGAAGAGTCCCACCAGCTCCCAGAACACGAACAGTTGGATGAGGTTGTACGCGAGCACCAGCCCCAGCATCGAGGCGGTGAACAGCGACATGTACGTGAAGTAGCGGGGGTAGTCGCTCCACTCGCCGTTCGCGTCATCCTCGCCCTTGCGCATGTAGCCGAGCGAGAACACCTGCACGACCATGCTGACGCCGGAGACGACCGCCGCCATGATGGCCGAGAGCGGGTCGAGGAAGATGCCCACGGTCATCCGGAAGCCGTCCTGTGCCCCGATGGCCCCGACGGCGAACCACGCGTGCGGTTCGTAGCCCGCGTCGCCGTTCCCCATAGCGCCGTTGACGGCGATGAGGCTCAGCACGAACGCAGCGCCGGTGCCGGCGATGCCCGCGTATCCGGCGTACCGCCAGAGCGAGCGCCGCCACGGTCTGAGCACGGCGATGTTGAACACCCCCGCGAGGAGCGGCAGGCCGATGATGAGCCAGGCTGCTGCTTCCGGGAGCATCGCTTACAGCTTCCTCAGGATCTCGTCCGCCACGTGCTCGCGGCCTCGCGGCACCATGACGCGGAACGCCGACGTCTCGCCGTACTCCAGCAGGCCGCCTTCCGGCAGCAGCCGCACGGGAAGGCCCTCGCCCTCGAGGATCTCCTTCCACATCTCGGCGAGCATCAGGTTCGGCGCCTTCTTGTAGTCAACCCACATACGAGTCCCGCTAACGCCGAAGCGTGCTCAGGTCTGAGATATGGATCGTGTCGCGTCTTCGGGCCAGCGCGATGATGAGCGCGAGCCCCAGCGCGACCTCCGCCGCCGCGACCACGATGACGAACACCGCCAGCGTCTGCCCCTCCAGCACGAAACGCTCCACGTCCGTGCCTGCTCCGGGGAACCGCAACGCCGCCGGAACGGTGTAACGCGAGAACGCGACCAGCGCCACGTTCACCGCGTTGAACATGATCTCCACGGACATGATCACGGCGATGATGTGCCTGCGCGACAGCACCCCGTACAGCCCGATGCAGAACAGGACCGCCGAGATGATGAGCAGCCGCTCAAGCATCGTGCCGCTCCCGTACGAGCGAAAGCGCTCCGATGACCGCCGCGAGCAGCAGTACGCCCGCGACCTCGAACGCCAGCACGTAGTCGCTCAGCAGCAGCCGTCCCAGCTGCGTCGGCGTCTCCACGAAGACGGTCGCTATCGGCCCCGGCAACGAGTCGGGCAGCACCGCCCACTCCGCCTGCACGATGCTGTACGCGAGCGCTCCGAGCAGGGCTATGCCCATCATCAGCGCCACGGGCTGCACGGCGGTCGAGCGGTTCCCGGTGTCCACGTCGCGCGTCATCATCACCGCGAATATCACCAGCACCGCGATGCCGCCGCCGTAGACCAGCACCTGCACGACCGCGAGGAACTCGGCGTTCACCATCGCGAAGATCCCCGCGATGCCGAGGAAGCTCACCACCAGCATGAGCGCCGCCCGGAAGATGCTGCGCAGGTGCACCACCAGCGCGGCAGACCCGATGGTGACCACCGCGAGAGCCCAGAACACGATCTCGGAGAAGAGGTTGTCGAACGCCACGGCTAACGCTCGCCCCCGTAGTCGCCCGCGGCGCTGGACCGGTGGTCCATCTCTTCCGGCATCTGACCGGGGCGCTTGGGATGCCAGAGGTACGGCTCACGCCCGACGCTCTCCCACTCCTGGGGCGCGTCGTGGTGCGGGTCTGCCTTCTCGCGCTCCAGCTGTGGGCGGAACCAGGTGCTCGGGCGCTTCTCCCGCTCCTTGAGCGTGTCGATGTCGATCACGAGGTCAGCCCGGCGGTAGCGCGCCGCCTCGAAGCCGGAGCCCATGTGCAGCGCGTCGTAGGGGCACGCCTCCACGCACAGCCCGCAGTACATGCAGCGCGCCTGGTCGATGTCGAACACGTCGACCTTGTAGCTGCCGCCGTCCTGCTCGTTGCCGCCGTCGGGGTCGGTGACGATGCGGATGATGCCGAGCGGGCAGTACTTCGCGCAGCTTGCGCATCCGGTGCACCGCTGCTCGTACCAGGTGAACTCCTGCCCCCGAAAGCGGGGGTGTTGCGGGATGCGCGCCTCCGGGTACTGGATGGTGAACGGGCGCCGCACGAGGTTGCGGAGCGTCACGCCCAGCCCGCGCAGGATACCTTCGCCGTACATCAGCGGCCCTCCGTTGAGAACGCCGCCGCTGCCGGCGGCGCGGTGCGCAGCGATACGACCTTCGACCAGAGCACGGCCGCCGGTATCGTAACGGCCCAGTTGATCGCCGACATGATGCCCAGCTCCGCCGCGCCGGGCTCCGGCCACACGATGACCTCCGCGGCGAGCAGCAGCACGTTGATCAGGCTCAACGGGAAGAGGTACTTCCACGCGACCGCAAGTATCTGGTCGAGCCGGTATCGCGGCAACGTCGCGCGAACCCATATCGCCACGAACACGAATCCCGCCACCTTGAGGAGGAACCAGACGTGGGACGGCAGGACCGGCCACTTCCAGCCCTGCAGGAAGAGCACGGCGAAGATGGCTCCTGCCACGACGGTGTTCGTGAACTCCGCCAGCATGAACACGCCGTACTTCATCCCGCTGTACTCGGTCATGTACCCCGCGACCAGCTCCGACTCCGCCTCTGTGACGTCGAACGGCGCGCGGTTCAGCTCCGCCGATACGGCTGCGAGGAAGATGAGGGCACCGAGCGGCGTCACGAGCAGGAACGGCAGCGCCTGCGCTTCCACCACGTCGACCAGCGACATGGACTGCGCAAGCACCGTGACGCCCAGCAGCGCCATCACCAGCGGCACCTCGTAGCTCACCAGCATCGCCACCGCGCGCATGCTCCCGAACAGCGAGAAGCTGTTGGGCGATGCGTACCCCGCCATCATCACCGCGATGGTCGAGATGCCGCTCACCGCCGCGATGTACAGCACCGCGACGTTCAGGTCGGCCACCCACGAGCCCGCGCCGAACGGGATTACCGCCAGCACGAGCAGCGTTGGGGCAAGCATCACGACGGGCGCGAGCGTGAACACGATGCGGTCGGCGCCCAGCGCGATGATGTCTTCTTTCGTGATGAGTTTGATCGCGTCGGCTATCGGCTGGAGCACCCCGAACGGCCCTGCCCGGTTTGGTCCTAATCTCCCCTGGAAGCGCCCGAGCAGCCTGCGCTCGAACCACGTGTACAACGTTCCGATGGCCATGACGGCGTTGGTGACCAGCAGGATGATGGCCATCCCCGCAGCCGCGTACGCGACCCACGACCACTCCTCGCCCAGCAGGTCCTGCACGAACTCGTAGACGTTCCGGTAGATGACGTTCCCTGCGAGCGTCTCGCCCATCAGCGGTCAACCTCGCCCATGTTGAAGTCGAGGCTGCCGAGCGTCACGATGGCGTCCGCCAGCTTCCACCCCACCAGCATCTCCCTGAACAACGTGAGACTCATGAAGGACGGGGAGCGCACGTGGCAGCGGTACGGCGCTATCGTGCCGTCGCTTACGAGGTAGAACCCCAGTTCGCCCTTGGGCGCCTCGATGGGCACGTACGCTTCGCCCGGCGGTGGACGGAACAGCATAGCCATCGTCGTCCTCACCGGCCCCGGCTCGATCTGCTCGCAGCACTGCTCGATGATGCGGAGCGATTGCCGCACCTCCAGCATCCGCACCCAGAACCGGTCGTAGTTGTCGCCGCCCTCGCACGTCGGCACGTCGAACTCGACGCGGTCGTACACGTCGTAGGGCGCGGCCTTGCGCCAGTCCCACTCGACGCCGGACGCGCGCAGGATGGGGCCCGTGAACGACGCTGCGATGGCGTCCTCCGTCGAGACCGGTGCGACGCCTATGGCGCGACTCCGCACGATCTCGCTGTCGAACACCAGCGCCTGCAGCTCGTCCGCGTAGCCCGGCATGTCGTCCAGGAAGGAGCGCAGTGCGGGCCAGAACTCGTCCGGCGCGTCCTGCAGCACGCCCCCGATGCGCATGTACGTGAGTGTGATGCGTGCTCCGCAGAGCATCTCGAACATGTCCAGGATGCGCTCGCGCTCGCGGAACGCGTACATCAGCGCCGTCCCGCCGAACACGCCAAGCTCCTGCAGGAAGAACCCCACGCCGATGAGGTGGCTCGCGATGCGCTGCAGCTCCGCAGCGATGACGCGCAGGTACTTCCCGCGGTCCGGCGGCTCGATGCCCACCAGTCGCTCGCACGAGAGCACGAAGGCCTGGTTGTTCGTCATCGACGCGACGTAGTCCAGCCGGTCGGTGAGCGTGATGACCTGTGTGTACTGCCGCTCCTCGGCCAGCTTCTCCGTGCCGCGGTGCAGGTAGCCGATGACCGGCTCGGCGTCGAGGATGTTCTCGCCGTCGAACGTCAGCTTCATGCGGAACACGCCGTGCGTGCTGGGGTGGTGCGGCCCCACGTTGACGACGACCGGCTCGGTGCGCATCGTCATCGTCATCCCCCCTGCGGCCACGAGTACGGGAGCGGCGGCTCCAGGTAGTCCCGCCGCAGCGGGTGTCCCTGGAACCCCTCCCACGTCAGGATGCGCTTGAGGTTGGGGTGTCCGTCGAAGCCCACGCCCATCAGGTCCCACGCCTCGCGCTCCTGGAGCGTCGCGCCGCGCCACACGCCGGTGACGCTCGGCAGCGAGACGTCGTCGCGCCCGTACACCCGGGCCTTCAGGATGGCGGTCGCGTTCCTGCTGAGGGACGTGAGGTGATAGACCACCTCGAAGTATTCGACGTAGTCCACCGCCGTGAGCGAGCCGAGCATCTTGTAGTCGTGCGCGGGGTCGTCCCGGAGGAACGCGCACACGTCCGCTATCGCGCCCGGCTCCACCCACACCGCGCTCTCGTCCGAGTCGACGACGGCGTGCGGGAACGGGGAGCGCAGCGACTCGGCGAGCGTATTGCCTGCGGTGGCGGTCGTCATGCGCGGTCCACTCCCGCGGCGTGAGGACCGAGGCTGTAGTTCTTGATCTTCTCGTGCAGCTGCATGATGCCGTAGAGCAGGGCGTCGGGACGCGGGGGGCACCCCGGCACGTACACGTCCACCGGCACGATGTGGTTCACGCCCGGCACGACGCTGTAACCCTGGTAGTACGGGCCGCCGCTGGTCGCGCAGACCCCCATCGCGATGACCCACTTCGGCTCAGCCATCTGGTCGTAGATGCGGCGCACCGCAGGCGCCATCTTCCACGTGAGCGTGCCGGAGACGATGAGCAGGTCCGCCTGGCGTGGTGTCGCGCGCATAGCCTCCATGCCGAACCGGGCGAGGTCGAAGCGCGACATCGCCGAGGCGATCATCTCGAACACGCAACACGCGAGCCCGAACGCCACCGGCCACACCGCCGAGCGGCGGCCCCAGTTCAGCAGCGCGTCCACGGACGTGACCGCAACGTTATTGGCGATGTCTTCGGGTATCCGGATGGCGGGGTCGGGGAACGCTTCCTGCGCGTTCCACTTCAACTGCTCGACCGCCTCGCCCTCGATGCGGTCGATGTCCCAGCCGGGCATCGTCTGTCCGTAGACCGCGCCGTGCTCCTCCGCTCCGGTCAGGAGAGAAGGCGCGGACAGGGGCGCGTGCTCGTTCGGGTTGACCATGGCCTGCTCGGCAGACTCCCTCCCGGCGGGGTTTGAACCCCACGGATTCAGGGGGTGACCACGAGCGCGAGCATAGCACAGCAGGAGGGTAAGTGAAACGCTGCACAATCTGTACCCGTCGTTCCTGCGAAGGCAGGAAGGTGGATTCACATTCGAAGTGCAACACCTGCTCTCGTAGCACCTCGGCCGGGGTCTGCCACTCGAGGCACTTGCGCGGCGTATTGTTATACACCCTCAACAGCGCCGTGAACTCTCCCTCCGACAGTGAGGCCAGGTTCGTCTTGCGGGGTAAGAACCAGCGCATCCGTCCGATAGCGTTCTCCACGCCTCCCTTCTGCCACGGAGAATAGGTGTCGCAGAAGAACGTCTCGATGCCCCAGGCGTGGAGTTCGTAGTGGTGGGCGAACTCCGTGCCGTTGTCGAACGTGACCGTCTGGCGGAACTCCGGTGGCAGCGGTCCCAGGACGGCGGCGATGGCTTTGGCGACCGGTGCTGCTGCCCTCGAAGGTCGCCGCACCGCGATCAGCAGCCTTGAACGGCGCTCGTGCAGCATCAGCACCGTCTGCCCGGTCCTGCCGAACTGCATCCCATCCGCCTCCCAGTGCCCGAATGTCTGCCGGTCGGCAACTGCTGCAGGGCGTTCCGAGAGCGGCCGGCGGTGCAGAATGGTGCGGGCCGAACTGCTCCCTCCGCGCTGGTGCCGACCGCGCCGCCACTTCCCCCGTCGCAAGAGCTTGCGCCACGAATAGTCCTTCGTCCGCGCTATCTGCGCGTAGATGAACCGGTAGATGCTCTCATGGGAGGTGACGCTCTTGCCGCGCTCCTTCTTCAACCGCCCCGCCACTGCCTCCGGCGACCAGCCCAGTTGCAACCCGCTCAGCACATCCCTGCGGAGCTCGTCGTCTCGGTCCAGCCGTGCGCCACTCCAGCGCCGTGCACGGGCCTGCTCGTGGGCATAGGTCGCCCGGTAGCCGCCGTCCTTCGTGCCGTTGCGCTTCAACTCCCGAGCAATCGTCGGTGGCGGGCGATCCAGAGTTGCTGCGATTTCCCGGAGCGAGCGCCCCTCAGCACGTAGGCGGGCAATCGCACAGCGTTCCTCAATCCCAAGCTGCGTATAGCGGTTCCCCATGGCAACACCTTAGTCTGGTGTTGCACTTCGTTTGTGAACTTAGGGAACCCCGTCCCCGACTCTTGGTCTGCTAGGCTATGCCGCATGGACGACGCAGCAGCCAACACGCAGTCCCGCATCGACGAGATAGCCGCCCGTTCACTCGACGAGTTCCGCGCCAAGCACGAGCGGCGCGAGCAGGCGATCCGCGTCTCACGCGAGGTCGTGCGGACCTCCGCGAACGCGATACGCGCCATCCACCGCAACGAGCTCGACGAGGCGCGCGAGCTCATCGGCGCGGCGGGCGCGCTCGTCCGCGAGACGCAGCAGACCCTCGAGGGCCATCCGGACCTCTACTTCACCGGCTACACCCAGGACGCTCAGAAGGAGTACGCGGAGGCGTGCGCCGTCCTCGCGTTCATCGCCCGCTCGGAGTTGCCGCTCCCCGCGGACATCGGCGTCGAAACGCCGTCCTACCTGAACGGGCTCGCCGAGGCCGCAAGCGAACTCCGGCGCTACATCCTCGACTCCCTCCGCCGCGACGACGACTCCCGCGCCGAGGAGCTGATGCGCTACATGGACGACGTCTAC
Organism: Dehalococcoidia bacterium; assembly: GCA_965206315.1. Classification (GTDB taxonomy): domain Bacteria; phylum Chloroflexota; class Dehalococcoidia; order Lucifugimonadales; family Australimonadaceae; genus Bin16. The sequence goes on along the minus strand of OZ242210.1, from coordinate 747,161 downwards.
AACATCCTCGTCGTCATGGACTTCCCCGACGCCCTCACCTCCGGCCTCCGCCGCACCACCGACCAACTGCGCGGCGTCCTCGAACGCACCCGCGGCGACCTCACCATGACCATGCGCCAGCGTAGGCTGGAACGCCTCCTCAACGACCGCTCCGACGCGTGACGGAGCGCGAGTGCCGGTGTCGCCGGTTTGACCTGATGACGCCCTGACAGAGACAATAGCCCACCGCCGGTATCCGGCGAGAATCACACGTGCGGGGCAGTGGTGGGCCGTGCCCATGCCCCCGGGAGGTAGATGCTGATGGAAGGCCTCATACTGGCCATCGTTGCGGGCGCAGTGGCGCTCGCTTTTGCTGCGTATCTCGCAGTTCGCGTGCTCAAGGCTGACGAAGGCACCGAGCGCATGCAGGAGATCGGCGCGGCTATCCAGGAGGGCGCGAACGCCTTCCTCAAACGCGAGTACACCGTGCTCGCGGGCTTCGTCGTCATCGTGTTCATCGTCCTGCTCGCGCTCGGGCTGGCCCGTGAGGAGCAGGACCCCGCGACTGCGATCGCCTACATCGTGGGCGCCATCTCCTCAGCGCTCGCGGGCTTCATCGGCATGCGCATCGCGGTCAAGTCCAACATGCGCACGGCCTCTGCCGCGCGCACCGGTCTGAACCGGGCGCTTCGCGTCGCGTTCTCCAGCGGCGGCGTCATGGGCATCACCGTGGTCGGCATCGGACTGCTCGGCGCGGTCATCCTCTGGATCGTCTTCGGGGACAAGGACATCGTCGCCGGGTTCAGTTTCGGCGCGTCCAGCATCGCCCTCTTCGCCCGTGTTGGCGGTGGCATCTACACCAAGGCCGCCGACGTGGGCGGCGACCTCGCGGGCAAGGTCGAGGCCGGCATCCCGGAGGACGACCCCCGCAACGCCGCCGTCATCGCAGACAACGTCGGCGACAACGTCGGCGACGTCGCCGGCATGGGCGCGGACCTCTTCGAGTCCTACGTCGGCTCCATCATCGCCAGCCTCGCGCTCGCCGCAACGGGCACGGCATTCCTCTTGGGGGTTGACGAAGGTCGTGTAGACATCGACGTCGACTCCAGCCTGGCGGTCCTCCCCTTCATCATCGCCGCCGTCGGCATCGCCGCATCCATCATCGGTACGTTCATCGTCCGCACGGGCGAGACGACCAGCATCGGCAGCCTCCTCTGGTCGCTGAGGCGCGGCATCTTCGCCGCGGGCTTCCTCGCGCTGATCGGCTCCTTCGCTGCCATCTACTGGCTGTTCGAGGTGGACGGCGGGTTCGGCATGGACAAGGTCTGGCAGTTCTGGGGCGCGGTTGCCGTCGGACTCGGCGCGGGCGTCATCATCGGCGTCAGCACCGAGTACTACACCAGCTACGAGTACAAGCCGACGCGGGGCATCGCCGCCCGGTCCGTCACCGGCCCGGCCACCATCATCATCAGCGGCTTCGCGACCGGCATGCTGAGCACGGCTATCCCGCTCATCATCATCGCGGCGGCGGTCATCGGCGCGCACCAGCTCGCCGGGCTTTACGGCATCGCCATCGCCGCGGTCGGCATGCTCTCGACCCTCGGCATCACGCTTGCCACCGACGCCTACGGCCCCGTCGCCGACAACGCGGGCGCCATCGCCGAGCAGGCGCATCTCGACCCCGAGGTGCGCGAGCGCACCGACGCGCTCGACTCGCTCGGCAACACTACCGCCGCCACCGGCAAGGGCTTCGCCATCGGCTCGGCGGTGCTCACGTCGCTCGCCCTGATGGCCGCCTACGCCAAGGTCGTCGGCCTCGAAGCCATCGACCTGCTGGAAGTCTCGACGCTCGTCGGCTTGCTCATCGGTGCGCTGATGCCGTTCATCTTCAGCGCGCTCACCATGGAAGCCGTGGGCCGCGCCGCGCAGGACATGGTCGAGGAGGTGCGGCGGCAGTTCAACGAGATCCCCGGTCTGCGCGAGGGCAAGGAGGGCGTGCGCGCCGAGTACGCCCGCTGCGTGGACATCAGCACGAAGGGCGCGCTGCGCGAGATGATCATCCCCGGTCTGCTCGCCGTCATCGTGCCCATCGCCGTCGGCGTCATCCCGTTTCTCGGCAAGGAGGCGGTGGGCGGACTGCTCATCGGCGCGATCGCGGCGGGAGCGCTGCTCGCCATCACCATGGCGAACTCCGGCGGCGCATGGGACAACGCCAAGAAGTACATCGAGGCAGGCGCCCACGGCGGCAAGGGCACCGACGAGCACGCCGCCGCGGTTGTCGGCGACACGGTCGGCGACCCGTTCAAGGACACCTCCGGCCCGTCGCTCAACATCCTCATCAAGCTCATGTCCATCGTTGCCGTCGTCTTCGGCACCGTGTTCGCCGGATAGGAGCGGGGAAGTCTGCGAGTATCATCCGGGGCGGCTGCACGCGCAGCCGCCCCGATTGCTTTCAACAGTTGGAGGAGAGTTATGGACCTCGGTATAACCGGAAAGCGGGCGCTCGTTACGGGAGGCACGCGCGGCATCGGCTACGCCATCGCCTGGGAGCTGGCGCGGGAGGGCGTCGACGTTGCCATCTGCGCCCGCGACGAGTCCGCCGCCAGCGACGTCGCCGCTGAGATCGCCGCCGCTACAGGCGTGCGCGTCGTCGGCTTCCGCGCCGACACCGGCATCGCGGAGGACGTGATGCGGCTCGTGGCTGATGCGGCGGACGCGCTCGGCGGGCTGGACATCCTCGTGAACAACGCCGCGCGCGTCGGCTTCGCAGGGGGCCCGGATACGCTCGGGCAGTTGAACGAGGAGATGCTGCGCGACGACTTCGACGTGAAGATCATGGGCTACCTGCGCTGCGCCCAGCAGGCCGCGCCGTACATGGAGCGCGCCGGGTGGGGGCGCATTGTCAACATGGACGGCATGGCCGCGCGCAACGCCGCGGGTATCAGTGGCGGCTTGCGCAATGCCGCCGTGATGAACTTCACCAAGGTCATGTCGGAGGAGCTTGGGCCGAAGGGGATCACCGTCAACGCCGTTCACCCCGCACTGAGCAGGTCTGAGGCCCTGGTTGAGCGTCTCGAAGGCACCGCCCAACGCGAAGGCATCACACTCGCGGAGGCGGAGCAGCGCATCGCCAGGAACAACGCCATACGCCGCCTCGTGACGGTCGAGGAGATCGCGTCGGTCGTCGTTTTCCTCTGCTCGGAACAGGCGGGCTGCATCACCGGCGAGGCTGTCGCTCCCGCGGGCGGCAACTCCCGCGCCGTGTTCTACTAGCGAGTGGGGCCGCCATGCCACGCACGAACGTCAGCGGCAACAGCCCGTACGAAGGCTCCATCGGCTTCTCACGCGCCGTGCGGGTGGGGAACGCCGTCTACGTCTCCGGCACCGTCGCGACCGCAGCCGACGGCTCGGTGGCGGGCGCCGGCGACGCCTACGCGCAGGCCGTACAGACGCTCCGCAACATCGAGGCTGCCCTGCAGAAGGCGGGCGCATCGCTTTCGGACGTGGTGCGCACCCGCATGTACGTCACGGACATCGCGAACTGGGAAGCGGTCGCTCGCGCCCACGGCGAGTTCTTCCGCGACGTGCGTCCCGCCTCGACGTTGGTGGAGGTGAGCCGCCTCATCGACCCCGCGATGCTCGTCGAGATCGAGGCTGACGCCCTTATCGAGTGACCGGGTTATGCGTGGCCACGCCCTCGGCGTCGGCAGCGCGGAGCAATCGCTGGTCAAGGCTGAGGAGCGTTGCCTGGCGGCCTGGGCCAATTCCAGGTAGAGCGCGTCGTAGAACGTCAGGCTGTGCGCTCTGGCCGGCGTCATGGCCCTGTCCAGGTCCGGATGTGCGTCTATCACAATCGATAGCTCATCCAGGGCAGCCATGGCCTGCGTAGTCTGGCTGCTCGTGATACGCTCGCGGCGCTCGTTGAAGACAAAGGCGTTCCGCACTTCGAAGAGCCATATCTGCGGCGCGAGCGCGCCTTCGCTGTGTACGCGGGCGTAGGCTTCGACCGCCGAGGGCGCGGCCTCGTCCTCGAAGAACCACGTCAGCGTCATTGAGGCGTCCAGAACGTTGCTCACCAGCGATGTCCGCCATGTCGTGCAGCGAGAATCTCGTCTCGGGTCATCGGGGTAAAGTCGACCGTTGCCCTTAGCCGCCTCAAGCCCGCCTGAGCCACCTCGAGTTCAGCGGGAGTGAGTGGAGAGCGGGATGGCGCAGACACCGGCACGAGATGCGCGACCGCCCTCCCGTCCCGGGTTATGGCCACGGACTCGCCGCCCTCGACTTCGCGGAGGAGTTCCGCGAGGCGTGTCTCGGCTTCGGCAGCCTGTACAGTCCGCATTGCATCGACTCCTGTGGGCATTCCACGCAGCCAATTCTACCAGAGCGCCCTTACTGTAGCGGCAGCGGCGGCTGCAGCCACGCCCCGGTCGTGTTGACCTCTATCCGCGTCACCCACTTCACCCACTCGAACCCGCGCTTCCCCGGCACCACCAGGCGCACCGGCGCGCCGTGACCGTGCGACAGCCGCTCGCCCCCGACGTGCGTCGCGAGCAGCAGCCCTTCCGCATGCCGGAGCCCGAAACGGCGGTAGTACCCCGTCGCCGACGTCACCGTGATGCTCACCGCCGAGGTCTGGGGACGCGCCCGCGCCAGCAGCTCCCCGAGCCGCACGCCCCGCCACGTCTGCGTCGAGTGCCATCCGCCCGTGCAGTCGAGCACCACGGTCTCCTCTTCCGTGCCCGTCACGTCGTCGTATCTGACGATCTGCGGAGCGTCGACCGCGCCGTCTATCGTCAGCGTCCACGTCTCGCGGTCGATCGGTTCGAGCCGGTCGTTCAGCCACGACGTGGTCGGGAAGGCGTTGCCCGTGAAGTCGCCCGCAGCGTACGAGCCGGTGAAACGCTTCGCCTGCGCGATGCCCGTCACGCCGTCGATCCGCGCCCCGATCTGCCACAGCACCGTGCCCGCGAGCGCCAGCCCTCCCAGCCGCAGCACCGAGCGCCGCTCCGCCCAGTAGCGCGGACGCAGCAGTTTTCGGTAGCGCGCCAGGTGCCACACGATCATCGGCACGATGAGGAACACCAGCAGCGCGTGCCACGTCATGCCGGACGAGCCGAGATAGGAGAACCGCCCGATGTGCGACCACGCCACGCCCAGCATGATGTCCGTCAGCAGCAGCGAGAGCGCCCCCACCGCCACCCAGTCCTGCCCCGTCCACCTGCCCCAGCGCCGCTTGAGCGGCCGGAGCAGGTTCGGCACCTTCCATACCAGCACTGCCACCACCGCCAGCCCGGCCGCGCGGTGCGCCGACGTCTGCCACGCCTGCTCCGGTTCAGCCGCGACGAATGCGTAGTAGCCCGTCACGACCGAGCCGGCGGCGATCAGCAGGATGAACATGTTTGCCCACGGATGCTTCATCGCGCGCTCCGCCTGCCCCTCTGACTATGGTACGCCCGCAGCGCCGGCATGGCTCTTCCGTCCTCCGGGTGCCGTGCGCCTGCCGCTGCTAGAATAGCGCGCGCCATACCGGGGAAGAGGTGCGGATGACGGTTCTGAGCGACCGGACGATACGTGAGGAGCTGAAGAGCGGGAACATCGTGATAGACCCGCTCATGGAGGGCTGCATCCAGCCCGCCAGCGTCGACCTCCACCTCGGCCGCAGCTTCCTCGTGTTCCGGAACAACCACGTGCCGTTCATAGACGTTCGCGCGATGAACGAGACGCTCACGGAGCAGGTCACCGTGGGCGATGACGTGCCCTTCATGCTGCACCCCGGCGAGTTCGTGCTTGGCAGCACGCTCGAACACGTCGAGGTACCCGCCGACCTCGTCGCGCGGCTGGAAGGCAAGAGCTCGCTCGGGCGGGTCGGGCTGCTCATCCACTCCACGGCGGGCTACGTCGACCCCGGATGGAAGGGACGCCTCACGCTGGAGCTGAGCAACGTCTCCAACCTCCCCATCACGCTCTACTACCGCATGAAGATCGGCCAGATATCGTTCCTCAGGCTCTCGACGCCCGCGGAGCACCTCTACGGCTCCGCCGAGCTCGGCTCCAAGTACCAGGGCCAGCAGGAGCCCACGCCCAGCCGCATCCAGATGGACTTCGACACGCCGCCCTCTGCCTGATCCCTTCCCTCTCGATGGGGGAAGGTGAGGATGGGGGTGAATCAGACGCGCCGCTATACTTGCCTCTGAGGCCCGAACGTACGGCAGCCTTGGAGGAGTGTCGCGTCGTGACCGCGACGGACCACATGCAGCGGGCTATCGAGCTCGCCCGCGAGTCGGTTGGGAGCACCAGCCCCAACCCGCCGGTCGGCGCGGTGCTCGTACGCGACGGACGCGTCGTCGGCGAGGGACGCACCCAGCCGCCCGGCGGTCTCCACGCCGAGGCCGAGGCGCTCCGCATGGCCGGCGACGCCGCTCGTGGCGCCGACCTCTACGTCACGCTGGAACCCTGCGCTCACCACGGACGGACTCCTCCCTGCGTTGATGCGCTCATCGAGGCGGGCGTCGCGTCCGTGCGCGTCGCCGTGATGGACCCCGCCCCGCACACCGCCGGCCGGGGCGTCGAGCACCTGCGCGAGGCGGGCATCCCTGTCACTGTGGACGACGGCCCGCCGGAGGCGCTGCAGCTCGTGGAGGCGTTCGCGAAGCACGTCACCACCGGGTTGCCGTTCGTCGTCGCCAAGTTCGCCATGAGCCTGGACGGCAGGATAGCCGCCCGCTCCGGCGACTCCCGCTGGATATCGAACGAGACCTCGCGGCGGGAGGCGCATCGCCTGCGCGCCGAGGCCGACGCCGTCATGGTCGGCATCGGCACCGCGCTTGCTGACGACCCCCTCCTCACCGTACGCGACGCTCCGCTGCCCGCTCGCGGCCAGCCGCTCCGCGTCGTCGTCGACAGCACGGGACGCCTCCCCGCGAGCGCCGCCATGCTCGCGGCGGACGGCACGACGCTCCTCGCGGTCGCTTCGTCGGAAGCGGCGAGTGCTGTCGAGGCGCTTGGGGCGGAAGCTATCGTTGCCCCCGGTGCGGGCGGTCGCGTCGACCTGTCGCAACTGCTCGCCGGACTCGGTGCGCGGGACGTGACGTCGCTCCTCGTGGAAGGCGGCGCGGCGCTCCACGGCGCGTTCTTCGAAAGCGGACTCGTCGACAAGGTGGTCGCGTTCGTCGCGCCCGTCGTCATCGGCGGCGACGGCGTGCCGGGCCCCATCGGTGGTGCAGGCGCGGAGCGCATGGCGGACGCGCTGCGCCTCCGCGATGTAACGTACACGGAGCTGGACGGCGATATGATGGTCGTCGGCTACCCCCTTCAGGTACCTTCCCCCTCGATGGGGGAAGGTTAGAGCCTGCCCCGCACTTGATGTGGGGATGGGGGTGAAGTGAGGGTGGAGATGTTCACTGGCATCGTCGAAGAGGTTGGAGAAGTCGTCGAGGTTGCGCCGCACCGGCTGCGCATCGCGGGCGGCGCCGTTATGGATGCGCTCGCCGTCAGCGACTCCATCGCCGTCAACGGCGTCTGCCTCACCGTGACGGAGCGCACGGCCACCGGGTTCGCCGTGGACGTCGTGGAGGAGACGCTCTTCCGCACCAACCTTGGCGAGCTCGAGCCCGGCGACATCGTCAACCTCGAGCGAGCGCTCACTCCCTCGTCGCGGATGGGCGGCCACGTCGTGCAGGGCCACGTGGACGGCGTCGGAGTGGTCATGTCGTTCGACGGTACGCCGGAAGCTCGTGTGCTGCGGATCGTCGTTCCGCCTGGTCTGGGGCGCTACGTGGTCGAGAAGGGCTTCATCGCTCTGGACGGCATCAGCCTCACCGTGGCCTCGCAGGAAGGGGCCGGGTTCTCGGTCGCCGTGATACCGTATACGATGGAGCACACCGTTCTCCGGGTGAGAGAGATAGGCGACCGCGTTAACATCGAGGTTGATATCCTCGCGAAGTATGTAGAGCGTCTCACGGCTTCCCAGGCGCTCGGCGGGAGATGATTTGGATGCCGGTCATCAGTGTTGAACAGGCGATAGAGGACTTCCGCACCGGCAAACTCGTCATCATCGTGGACGACGAGGACCGGGAGAACGAGGGAGACTTCGCCATCGCCGCTACGTGGGTGACGCCGGAGGCGATCAACCTCATGGCGACCCATGGACGCGGCCTCATCTGTGCGCCGATGACCGGGGAACGCCTCCGCGAACTCGACCTCGACATGATGGTCGCGAACAACACCTCCAAGCACACCACCGCCTTCACCGTTTCCGTCGACATCGACAACGGCGGCACCGGCATCTCCGTGCACGACCGCGCAGCCACCGTTAAGGCGCTCATAGACCCCGGTACGAAGCCGTCCGACCTCGCGCGCCCCGGCCACATCTTCCCCCTCCGCGCCCAGCCGGGCGGCGTCCTCGTCCGCGCCGGACAGACCGAGGCGAGCGTCGACCTCGCGCGCATGGCCGGGCTGCCTCCGGGGGCGGTCGTCTGCGAGATCATGAACGCCGACGGAACGATGGCGCGGATGCCGCAGTTGGAGGAGGTCTCCCGCGAACTCGACATCGACATCGTCACCATCGCCGACATCATCGCCTACCGCCTCGAGCACGAGCGGCTCGTCGAGCGCGTCGCCGAGGCGAGGCTCCCGACCCAGTACGGCACCGCCCGCGCTTTCGCCTACCGCTCCTCCGTCGACTCCGCGGAGCACGTCGCGCTCGTGTTCGGCAACGTTCGCACGAAGGAGCCGGTGCTCGTGCGCGTGCACAGCGAGTGCCTCACCGGCGACGTGTTCGGCAGCCTGCGGTGCGACTGCGGCGTGCAGCGCGACATGGCGATCAAGGCCATCGCCGAGGCGGGCAGGGGTGTCTTCCTCTACATGCGCCAGGAAGGGCGCGGCATCGGCCTGCACAACAAGATCAAGGCGTACGCCCTGCAGGACAACGGGGCCGACACCGTCGAGGCGAACCGCCAGCTCGGCTTCCCGCCGGACCTCCGCCACTACGGCGTCGGCGCGCAGATCCTCGTGGACCTCGGCGTTCGCAACATGCGGCTCATGACCAACAACCCCAAGAAGGTCGTCGGCCTGGAGAGCTACGGCCTCTCCATCGAGGAGCGCGTGCCTATCGTCGTCGAGGCCAACGAGGAGAACGAGTTCTACCTGCGCACCAAGCAGGAGCTCCTCGGCCATCTCCTCGACCCGCATAACGCCGAATCGGCGGAGTGAACCACCCCCCACGGCGGAGCGCGGCAGGCTAGAATACCTGCATGGCCTTGGAGATCAGCGGAAGTCTCGACGCGCAAGGGCTGCGGCTCGGCATCATCGTTGCGCAGTTCAACGAGGCGCTGACCTCCCGGCTGCTGCGCGGCGCCCGCGAGGCTGCCGCCCGCCACGGCGTGAAGGAAGACGCGCTCGCCATCGTCCACGTCCCCGGCTCGTTCGAGCTCCCGCAGGTTGCGGAGCGGATGGCGCGCAGCGGCGCATGGGACGCCCTCGTCGCCCTCGGCTGTGTCATCCGCGGCGAGACCGCCCACTTCGACTTCGTCGCCGCCGAGGCCGCGCGAGGCATCGCGCAGGTCGCGCGCGAGACCGGCGTGCCCGTCGCCTTCGGCGTGCTGACAACCAACGACACCGACCAGGCCCTGGCCCGCTCCGGCGGCGCGCAGGGCAACCGCGGCTTCGACGCGGTCGAGGCTGCCATCAAGATGGCGAGCGTCCACCGGCAGTTGAGCGCGGCAGTGTCTGACAAGGAGTAAGACTGACGCCATGTCCATCACGGAGCAACTCGTCGAAGACCTGAAGACCGCCATGAAGGCGCAGGACGAAGTGACGAAGGGCGCGATACGCCTGATCCGCGCCGCCGTCAAGAACGCCGAGATCGAGAAGGGCGGCGAGCTCGACGACGAGGCCGCGCTGGACGTGCTCGCGCGCATGGCGAAGCAGCACCGCGACAGCATCGCTGCCTACCGCCAGCACGGGCGCGAGGACCTCGCAGCACAGGAAGAGGCGGAGCTGACCGTCGTCTCCCGCTACCTGCCGGAGCAGATGGGCGAGGACGAGATACGCGCGCTCGCGCAGCAGGTCGTGGCCGAGTTGGGTGCGTCCGGCCCCGGCGACAGGGGCAAGGTGATGGGCAGGCTCATGCCCCAGCTCAAGGGCCGCGCCGACGGCAGCGCTGTCAACCGCATCGTCGGCGAACTGCTCGGGCAGGGGGCGTGATGACCGCCTCGTACGGCGTCATCGTCTTTCCCGGCACCTGGTCCGACACCGACTGGCGCGACGCCATCGAGGGTGTCCTCGGCGCGCAGGCAGAGTATGTCTTCCACAAGGAGACCGACGTCTCCCGCTTCGACTGTCTCGTCGTCCCCGGCGGCTTCTCCTACGGCGACTACCTCCGCCCCGGCGCCATCGCCCGCTTCTCGCCCGTGATGCGCGCTCTCTCCGAGTTCGCCGCTGCGGGCGGCCCGGTCATCGGCAGCTGCAACGGGTTCCAGGTGCTCTGCGAGTCCGGCCTGCTTCCCGGCGCGCTCATGCGGAACGCCAGCCTGGAGTTCCGCTGCCAGCCGCAGCACCTCCGTGTGGAGCGCGCCGCCGCGCCGTTCACCTCCCTCGTGCGCGAGGGCGAGGTCCTTGCGATCCCTGTCTCCCACGGCGACGGCAACTACTACGCGGACGCCGAAACCCTCGCGTGTATGGAGGCGAACGGACAGATCGCCTTCCGGTACTGCGATGCGACCGGGGCTGTGATCCCCGAGGCCAATCCGAACGGCTCGCTCGACAACATCGCGGGCGTGACGAACGAGGCCGGGAACGTGCTGGGGCTCATGCCGCACCCGGAGCGCGTGGTGGAGGAGGCGCTGGGCGGCACGGACGGCCTCCGCATCCTGCGGTCGATCGACGAGGCGCTCCACGAGCGCTCCCGCAGTGTCAGCGCATAGATGAGCCTCGGTATCCTGCTTGCCATCGTGGCCACGTTCGGGTGGGGAGCGGGCGACGTGTTCGTGCGCAGGGCGATGTTCGCCGTATCCCCTGAACTCGTGGTCGTTGTCGTCGTGGGGATGGTGGCGGCCGTGCTGGGCATCGTGGCCGTCTCGACCGAGGGACTTGCCGCGTTCGGCGGCGTCGAGCCGGCGGCCCTGGGCATCATAGCGGTGATGGGGGCATTGGCCTGGGTTACCGGCAACCTCCTCTACTTCCACGGATTGAGGCGCGCAGGGGTGACCCTCGCCGCCCCCATCCTGGGAGCCGGGCCGTTGTTCGCCATTGCGCTCGCCGTGCTCTTTGCCGGGGAGCGTCCGAACCTCCTCACGGTGGTCGGGGCATTCGCCGTAGTGATCGGAGTTGCCGTCATCCTCACGGACCGCAACCGGGTGCTGCGGTGAGCGCCATGGCCGGGAGTCCGGATGCCCGCCGTATCACGATCGGTCTCGTGTTCACGGTGCTCGCGATGCTGTCCTTCGTAACGGTCGGCCTGCTGGCGAACCACCTCGTGGACAGGGGAAACCCGCCAGTGGTCGTCGCGTCCTACGAGGCGCTGTTCGGGCTCGCGTTCACCCTGGCCATCAGGGCGCGCGGGCTGCGTTGGAGCCGTTCTCCGGTCGGTTCCGGATTGGGATGGATGCTGGGGGCCGGCGTCCTCTTCGCGCTGGCAACGGGCAGCTTCTACACGGCGCTCGCCCGGATAGACTACAGTGTTGCCGCTCCCGTCACCGGCGCTGTGCCGCTCGTCTCGTACGTGTTCGTGCTGCTGCTTCTGCGCGGCTATGAACGCCTGACGCTCCGGGTGGTGCTCGGCGCGACGCTCGTGGTGGCCGGAGTAGGTATCATCGGAGTCGCCAACTGATGCCCGTATCGCAGGAAACGCTGGATGAGATTGCCCTCACGCGCGAGGAGTACGACCTCATCGTCGCCAGGATCGAGCGCGAGCCCAACGGCGTGGAGCTGGGGCTGTTCGGCGCCCTCTGGAGCGAGCACTGCGGCTACAAGCACTCGAAGCCCCTCCTGCGCGGCTTCCCCACCACCGGCGAGGCCGTGCGCGTGCAGGCGGGCGAGGAGAACGCGGGCGTAGTCGACATCGGCGGCGGGCTCGCCGTCGTCTTCAAGATCGAGTCGCACAACCACCCCTCTGCCGTCGAGCCCTACCAGGGTGCCGCGACGGGTGTCGGCGGCATCGTTCGCGACATCCTCGCGATGGGCGCGCGCCCCATCGCGCTCCTGAACTCGCTGCGGTTCGGCCCGCTCGACAGCGCGCGCAACCGCTACCTCTTCCAGGGCGTTGTCGCCGGCATCTCCGGCTACGGCAACTGCATCGGCGTGCCGGACGTGGGCGGCGAGACGATGTTCGCGCCCACCTACAGCGGCAACCCGCTCGTGAACGCCATGTGCGTCGGCCTGCTCCCGCACGGAGCGCTCATGCGCGCCGCCGCCGCCAACCCCGGCTCGCTCTTCCTGCTCGCAGGCTCCGCCACCGGCAGGGACGGCATACACGGCGCGTCCGGACTCGCCTCCCGGACGTTCGAGGAGGAGCGCGAGATGCGCCCCACCGTGCAGGTCGGCGACCCGTTCCTTGAGAAAGTGCTCATCGAGGCCTGCCTCGAAGCCGCGGGGACCGGACTGCTCGACGGTATGCAGGACCTCGGGGCGGCGGGGCTCACGAGCTCCGTCATGGAGTGCGCCGCGCGGGGCGGCACCGGCGTCGAGATAGACGTCGCGCTCGTTCCCCGTCGCGAGGACGGCATGACTCCTTACGAGGTCATGCTCTCCGAGTCCCAGGAGCGCATGCTCCTCATCGTCAAACCGGAGAACGAGGACGCCGTCCGCCGCATCTTCGACCGGTGGGACGTACCGCTGACCGCCATCGGCGTCGTCACCGGCGACGGCGTGGCGCGCGTCTACGACGGCCCCGAACTCGCCGCCGAGGTCAACATAGCGACGCTCGTGGAAGCGCCCCAGTACCGCCCCGGCGGAACGCGCCCCGCGTACCTGGACGCCCTGCACGCCGCGCCGATGCCTCCGGCCCCCGGTCCCAGGGAGGCAGGACGTATCCTGCGCTCGCTCCTCGCCTCCCCCAACGTCGCGAGCAAGCGCGCCGTCTACCGCCGCTACGACCACGAGGTGCAGACCCGCACGATGGTCAAGCCCGGCGCAGGGGACGCCGCCGTTCTCCGCCTGCGGGAGGTCCCCAAGGCGCTCGCCCTGGCTGTTGATGGCAACGGACGTCTCGCATGGCTCGACCCCTACATGGGTGGAGCGATGGCCGTGGCCGAGGCCTGCCGCAACGTCGCCGTTTCCGGCGCGACGCCTCTGGCCGTCACGGACTGCCTCAACTTCGGCAACCCGCAGAAGCCGGAGGTCTATTACCAGTTGGAGGAGTGCATCCGGGGCATGGCCGACGCTTGCCGCGCCTTGGGCGTCCCCGTCGTGAGCGGCAACGTCTCGCTCTACAACGAGACGCAGGGCGAGGCCGTCTACCCGACGCCCGTCGTCGGGGCCGTCGGCCTGCTGGACGATGCCCGGAACGCGCTCGGTGGGGCGTTCGCCAACGGGGGCGATGCCGTCCTCCTGCTCGGCGCGTCGCCCGCTGACGACGGCGCGCTCGCCGGCAGCGAGTACCTCGCGCTCGAACACGGCACGGTCGCGGGCAGACCGGCCATCGACCTCGACGCCGAGGCCCGCCTGCAGCGACTCCTCGTCGACCTCGCACGCGAGCGCCTGCTGCACTCAGCCCACGACTGCTCGGACGGCGGGCTCGCCGTCGCGCTGGCCGAGAGCGCCGTGCTCGGCGGCGTCGGCTTCACCGGCGCGGGCGGCTTGCCCGATGGCCGCTGGGACGCCGCGCTCTTCGGCGAGACGCCTTCCCGTGCCGTCGTCAGCTGTACGGAGGCGAACGCTGCGCGGATCGAGGCTGCCGCCCGGGAAGCGGGCGTTCCCTGCGCCAGGTTGGGCGCTGTCGGCGGAGCGCGGTTCACCATCCCCGGCCTCGTTGACGGACCGCTCGCGGACCTCGCCGACGCCTTCTTCGGCGGCCTTGAGCGCGCGCTGGGCGCCTAACACCCAACCCCCGTCGCACGCAAGCGGGGGCTTCGCCAAATTCTGATGGACTCTGCGCGTGGGGCTTGCGGGGTCGCTGTGCCACAATCCGCGCGGCGCAGATAGTGGCCCCCCGCATGGTGACACGCGCCACTTTCGGGGTCGCGCTTCGCTTGCGTACGATGGTGTTGTCGATCGGGGACCCCTTGCTGCGGGGCCTCGGCCGGAGAGAGAGGAGGCAGGCTCAGAAAGGCTCACAGGGGCTCATATTTCGCGGTCGGATGAGCCGTTTTGAACCCCCTGGAGGCTCACGCCGGACGCCCCATTTACGAGTGGTCCTGTCGGGATGAGCCGGAATGAGCCGGTTTCGATGAAACGTTGCGGGTGCGCTCCCTGCGCTCGGCACAGCCCGCCCGCCGGAGACTGAACGGTAGCCCCCTGCGCGGTGGGCGTGCGGGGCAGGAGCCTGTCCGGTGGTATGATGTTTGTTCATACCCCGACAGTGCGAGGAATAGCGAGATGAAGGTCATCTTTCTCGAAGACGTGGCTGGCGCCGCTGATGCGGGCGAGGTCAAGGACGTAAAGAACGGGTTCGCCCGCAACTACCTGCTGCCCCGCGGGCTTGCCGCACCGGCGACCCCCGGCCAGCTGCAGCGCATACGCGCCATCGAAGCCGCGGCAAAGCAGAAGCGCCTCCAGTACTCCGAGGAGTGGGGGCAGGTCGCCGCGCTGATCCAGGGCATGGAAGTGCCCGTCGAGGTGCGCGTCGGCCCGAACGGACGCCTCTTCGGCTCCGTCACCGGACGCCACATCGCCGACCGGCTCTCCGCCGCCACCGGGCGCACGATCGACCACCGGCAGGTGCTTCTCGGAGCCGCCATCCATGAACCCGGCGACTACCCCGTCAACATCCGCCTCTACCGCGAAGTGATCGCCGAGATAACGGTCTCCGTCGTTCCCGAAGGCTACGAGGCCGCTCAGGTTTCCGACGCCGAGTCCGAGGACGACGCGCCCGCGTCCGATGAGAGTTCCTACGAAGAGTACGAAGACGACGACCAGTCCCCCGACGACGACTACGATGAAGACGAAGATGAGCCCGGGGACGGCATAACCGGAGAAGAAGAGGAGCCGTAGGAACGAGGCAGGATGTATGCGGAGAAGCTGCCACCACATGACGCGGAAGCGGAAGAAGCGGTCATTGGCTCCCTCCTCATAGACGGGGAGGTGATTAACCGCATCGCGCCGCTCGTAGCGGTAGACGACTTCTACCGAGAGCGCAACCGGTGGTGCTACCAGGCCTGTCAGTCCCTCTACCAGCGCGGCGAACCCATAGACCAGATCAGTGTTGCCCGCGAGCTTTCGCTCAGGGAGCGTTTGGACGAGGTCGGCGGCCCCGGCTACCTCAGCCACGTCATCGCAGCCGTTCCCACGTCCGTCCACGCGGAGCACTTCGCCCGTATCGTCAACCGCACCGCCACCATGCGCAGGCTCATACAGGCCGCGGGCGACATCGCCACCATCGGTTACGAGGACTCTCCCGATACCGAGCAGGCCCTCGAGCGTGCGGAGGACATCCTCTTCCGCGTCCGCAACACCCACGTCACGCGCGACTTCGTCACGATCCGCGAGGTGCTGGACCAGTACCTGGAGGAGGCGTCCGATACCGCGCCGCTCGACCACGGCGTGGCGCCCATCCCCACTGGCTTCGTCGACCTCGACAACGCCCTCGGACGCCTGCAGCGGGGCGACCTCTTCATCCTCGCGGCCCGCCCCGCGCTCGGCAAGTCGACTCTCGCGATGAACATCGCCCGCAACGCGGCGGGGCAGGGCGCCGTCGCCGCCGTCGTCAGCTTGGAGATGAGCCGCGAGCAGCTCGCGCTCCGCCTCCTCTCCGCCGAGGCGGAGGTCGACAGCCACCTCCTGCGCATCGGCCTCCTCGGCGACAGCGCACAGGCCCGCGTCATAAACGGTATCGGCGCCCTCTCCGACCTCGCCATCTACATGGACGACTCGCCCGCCCAGACCGTCCTGGAGATGCGCTCCAAGCTCCGCCGGCTGCACACCGGAAGGAGCATAGACCTCGTCATCGTCGACTACCTCCAGCTCATATCGGGAAGGGAGAACCGGGGCGAGAACCGCGTGCAGGAGTTGAGCGACATCACCCGCCAGCTGAAGGCCATCGCACGCGACCTCAACGTGCCGGTCATCGCCATCTCCCAGCTCTCCCGCGCCATCGAGCAGCGCCCCGACCACCACCCGCAGCTCTCCGACCTCCGCGAGTCCGGCAGCATCGAGCAGGACGCCGACGTCGTCGCCTTCATCCATCGCGACGACAAGTACATGAGCCCGGAGCAATGGGAGCAGCGCCACCCGACCGACCCGTACCCGGAGAACCTCGCGCAGCTGGTCATCGCCAAGAACCGCCACGGCCCCACGCGCTCCATCCACCTCTTCTTCGACGGCAAGTACTCGCGCTTCCTGAACCTGGCGACCGAACCGGCGACCCCATGACCGAGTCGACGTTTCCGGGGTTCGGCGCTGCGGTGAAGCGGTTGCCTGTGCCTGCGCCGCTGCTCGCATCGCTCCTGGCCGACGTCGCCGACTGCGCAGAGCTGAAGTGCACGCTCCGCTTCCTCTGGTACGAGGCCCAGCAGAGCGGCGCGCCGAAGCGCGTTCCGGTCTCCGCCCTGCGGGCTGACGGCGTTCTGCTGGAAGCCCTCGGCTCCGAGGGCGAGATCGAGCGTGGCATCGCGCTGGCGGTCGAGCGCGGCACCCTCATCGAGGCGGGAGACTGGCTCCTGCTCCGCACGCCGCAGAACGAGCGGGCCGCCGAACGGTTCGACCTCGCTCCGGCGCAGGCAGTGGCCGCCCGGTTGGCCGAACGCCCCAACGTCTATCGGTTGTACGAAGAGAACGTTGGTATGCTGACGCCGTTGGTTGCAGACGAGTTGCGCGCCGCCGAGGAGGAGTACCCCGCCGGGTGGGTGGAGGCAGCCATACGCGAGGCGGCGGCGGGCAACGTCCGCAGCTGGCGCTACATCGAGGCCATACTGGAGCGCTGGAAACGCGAAGGCAGAGGAACGAGATCGAGTGGAAAGCCTGGGAGACATTCTGAGGCGCTTACAGCAGCGGAACTTCTCGAACGTCGCCGCCATTCCTGAGTGGGTGCAGCAGCTCGACGCCGAGTCCGCTGATGCTGAGGCCTGCCCGACCTGCGGAGGTCAGGGCTGGGTGCGCCGCGACGTGCCCGTCGGACATCCGGACTTCGGGCGCGCCTTCCCGTGCCTCTGCCAGATCCAGCGCAGCGAAACGGACCGCCTCGCCCGCCTGCAGCGCTACAGCAACCTCGGCGTCCTCCACAACGTCACCTTCGAAACGCTGGCCCCGAGCGGTCCCGGCGTCGGCCCCGAAGCCAACGCCCGCTACGACGCTGCGCTGCGCGCTGCGCGGGCCTTCGCCGAGGCGCCGGACGGCTCGCTGCTCCTCACGGGCGGCCACGGGACCGGCAAGACCTGCCTCGGCGCCGCTGCCGCCAACCGCCTGATGGCGCAGGGACACCCCGTCCTCTTTACCTTCGTCCCGGACCTGCTCGACCAGCTCCGGGGCGGCTACGCGGACGACGCGGAGCTCTCCCACGACGAGGTGTTCGAGCAGGTCAAGAACGTCTCCGTGCTCGTCCTGGACGACATCGGCGCGCACAACGGCACCCCCTGGGCTGAGGAGAAGCTCTTCCAGGTCGTCAACCACCGCTACCTCAACGGCCTGCCCACCATCCTCACTTCAGCCGTCCCCCTCGAGCGGTTGGACGGGCGCCTGCAGAGCAAGCTCACCGACCCGCGCAACGCGCTCGTCATCGACATGGGCGGCGCTACCGGTGCGAGGACCATGAGCCTCGGCGGCATCCCCCATGCCATGCTCAACAGCATGACCTTCGACTCCTTCGAACCCCAGGGCCGGGCCCGCACGAGAGAGGACAGGGAGACGCTCGCTGCCTCCCTCTACGCCTCGCGGGCCTTCGCTGAGGAGCCGGACGGCTGGCTCGTCCTCGTGGGCGGCCCCGGCTGCGGCAAGACCCACCTGGCCGTCGCCGTTGCCAACCGGCAACTCGCACAGGGCGGCGACGTCTTCTTCGCCTTCGTGCCCGACCTGCTCGACCACCTCCGCTACACCTTCAGCCCGGACAGCCGCGTCACGTACGACGAGCTGTTCGACCGCATCAAGCAGTCGCCGCTGCTCATCATGGACGACCTGGGCTCCGAGAGCTCCACGTCCTGGGCGGACGAGAAGCTCTACCAGATCATCGTCCACCGCCATAACGCCCGCCTCCCCACCGTCATCACCATGCGCGCCCTCCCGTCCGGCCCGGCCGACCCGGTCGCCTCGCGCCTCAACGATGCCCGTATGGTGACGGAGGTCCCCATCACCGCGCCGGACTACCGCCAGACCGGACGCGTTCGGGAGCCCCGCCGCGATGTCTCATAGCGCCCCTCCGGGCGGCTCGGGTGAGTGCGCGTTCTGCGGCATCGCATCCGGCGCGCTCCCGCGGGAGATCCGCTACCAGGACGCCGACCTCATCGCCTTCCACAACGCGCTGGACTGGGCGCCGCTCATGTACCTCGTTGCGCCGGTCGTTCACATGAGCCAGCAGGAGTTCTGGCAGTCGCCGCTCTTCTCCCGTGCAGCCCGGCTCGCGGTCGAGCTCGGCGAGTCTGATGCGCCCGGCGGCTTCCGCATCGTCTCCAACTTCGGCGCCGACGCGATGCAGTCCCAGCCGCACGGCCACCTCCACGTACTCGGCGGGGCGCACCTCGGCCTCTACATGGACTTCCCCGGCAAGAGCGACTTCTGGCTCCGCTTCTACGGCAGCGAGCAGCACGACCCCCTCACCTTCCGGAAGCGCCACCCGTGAGCGTCGCCCCGTCATTCCCGTCCTTTCCGTCATTCCCGCGAAGGCGGGAATCCAGAGTGGCCGGCAGGCCACACGGTGTGGTGCGGTGGCGGTTGTCATTTCGAGCGGAGCCCCGCGCTTTAGCGCGCGAAATCCTCTCGGAGAAGAGCCTGCTCATGGTGCATAGGGAGAGCCCGCTCATGGTGAGCCTGTCGAACCACCCCGTCATTCCAGCACCGGCTGGAATCCAGGTGCGCGGGCAGCGCACACCGCGCCGCGAAGCGGACGCCCAAGCCCTCGTCGTTCCCGCGCTTCAGCGCGCGCGGAGAGCAGGAACCCCGCAGCCCGATTCCGTCATTCCAGCACCGGCTGGAATCCAGGGTGCGCGGGCAGCGCACACCGCGCCGCGAAGCGGACGCGCAAGCCCCCGTCGTTCCCGTACTTCAGCGCGCGGAGAGCAAGAACCTCGCCCTGTGTCATCGAGGACGTACACCCATGACTGACCTCCTCCTCGTCGGCATGGGCGGCTTCATCGGCGCGGCGTCGCGCTACGGCGTCATCCTCGGCGTATCGCGCGTGCTGGGCCAGCCGTCCTTCCCGTGGGGAGTGCTCGCCGTCAACGTCCTCGGCTCCCTGCTCATCGGCGTCCTCGCGGGCCTTGCGGAGACACGCCAGCTCTTCGGGCCGGGTGCACGCCTCTTCCTCTTCGTCGGCGTGCTCGGCGGCTTCACCACCTTCTCCGCTATAACCAACGACACCCTCACGCTCCTGCGCAGCGCCGCCTACCTCTCCGCCGCCGCGAACGTCCTCCTCACCGTGGCCCTCGGCCTCGCCGCCGTCGCCGTCGGCTACGCCGCCGCGCGCGCCATCTAGCCCCGTCATTCCCGCAGAGGCAGGACCTCGCCGCCTGATTCCGTCATTCCCGCACCGGCGGGAATCCAGGTGCGCGGGCAGCGCACACCGCGCCGCGAAGCGGACGCGCAAGCCCTCGTCGTTCCCGCGCTTCAGCGCGCGCGGAGAGCAGGAACCTCGCAGCCCTGTTTGGTCCCTTCCCCCTCGATGGGGGAAGGTCAGGATGGGGGTGAATGGAACGGGCGGGCCAGCGTCCTCCCCGCGCTTGACCGTCGTGCCGTGGGGGAACATACTCTGCCCGTCAGCCATACATTCGAGGGAGACTGAGGAGGGCCAGCATGGCACGCGTAGTGGACGTAGACACGCACATAGCCGAACCGCCGGAGATGTGGGACTTCCTGGACCCGGACTGGCACAAGCGCCGGCCCGTCGTCGTGCAGGTGCCTGAGGACACGCTTTACGGCCGGGTCGACCATATGTGGCTGATAGACGGCCAGATCTACCCGCGTCCCGCGGGACGCGGCGGCAACTTCCTCGTCACTCCCACGGCCCAAGCGAACGTGCGCGACCGCGTCGACAGGAAGGCGCGCGAGCTGCTCGACCTCCCGATGCGGTTCGAGGACATGCAGGCCACCAACGTGGACACCCAGGTCGTCTACCCTACGCTCTTCCTGGCCTACCTCACTCACGACGCCGCCTACGAGGTCGAGCTGTGCAAGGCGTACAACCGCTTCCTTGCCGATGTCTGGGCGAAAGCGGAAGACCGCATCCGCTACGTGGTCATCCCCCCGCTGCGCAACATCGACGCTTCCATCAGCGAGCTCCGCTTCGGCAAGGAGCACGGCGCGTGCGGCGTCTTCTTCCGAGGCATCGAGGGCGACAAGACCCTGGACGACCCCTACTTCTTCCCGGTCTACGAGGAGGCGCAGTCGCTCGGCCTGCCCATCTGCATCCACCAGGGACAGGGCGCACCCGCGCTCAACTACCTGATCGACGTCAGCCGCAGCCACACCTTCACCCACGGGCGCATCCCGCCCGTCGTCGCCTTCCGCAACCTCGTCTCCAACAAGGTGCCGGAGCTCTTCCCCGACCTCCGGTGGGGCTTCATCGAGACCGGCGCCACCTGGGTGCCGTTCGCCATGTACCAGCTGCGGGGCACGCTCCGCGCCGACCGGGACTTCTGGGGGCCCCGCCTCTTCGACGAGTACAACATGTGGGTCTCCTACGAGGTCGAGGAGGACCTGCCCTACCTGATGCAGTACGTCGGCGAGGACCACCTCGTCGTCGGCACCGACTACGGGCACCACACCCCGGGGACGACCGACCGCCTCGCCGCCGACCCGTCGGCCCAGGTGCACTGCGTCAGCCAGATGCGCTCGCGCGACGACATCTCCTCGGCAACCGCGGAGAAGATCCTGACGGACAACGCCACGGCGCTCTACGGCGTGTAAGGCGAGGACAGTTCCGTATCCATGCGGCGGGTGGAGAGGCGGCCTGCGAGGCCGGGCGGGCGTTCACGCCGGCTTACCGTGCTCATCGTAGCGCTGGGCGCGCTCGTCCTCGTAGCGGGGCCGCTCATCGGCTTCTTCCTCGTCTACACCGCGCCGAGCCAGCAGTGGTTCGCACGCGTCAACGGCGTCGAGATACCGCGCGCCACACTCGTCGACGTCCTCCGCGCCAACCAGATCGACGCGCTGCTCCAGCGGCAGCGGTTCGACCCCGGAACACAGGCGTTCGATACCGCCGGGCTGCTCATCGACAACGAGGTGCTGCGCCAGACGTCGGGCACGCTCGGCGTCACGGTGAGCGAGTCGGAGGTCGAGCGTGAACTTGCGGCGCAGCTCACCCCGCGGTTGGACGCCGCGGACCTCGACGCTTCGGCCCGCGCCGAGCTCGCCGAGGCGAAGCGGCAGTACGCCGACCTGCGGCGTCTCGACGTCGCCGAACTGGAGAGGCTGGCTGAAGGGGAGCTGCTCCGCCGGAAGGTCACGGAGGCGCTCGGACGCTCCATCGTAGACCCGCAGCCGCAGATACGCCTGCACTCGATCGTGGTCGCCGACGTGGAGACCGCCGCGCGTATCCAGGGTGAAGCCGTGCAGGGAGTGCCGTTCGAGGAGCTCGCGCGCCGCTACTCGCTCGATCCCGCTTCCGGCGACCTCGGCTGGCTGCCCTACGCGGCGCTTCCGCCTGCCGCCGCTGACCTGCTGTGGGACCTCCCCGCGTCGGAGCTCTCCCCGCCGTTCCAGCGCGGCGACGGCGCGATCGTCGTCTACGTCATCAGTGCACGCGACCCCTCTCTCGCCCTCGACCCCGTCGCGCGTCAGCTGCTGGAGGAGGCGGAGTTCGGGTCGTGGCTCGGGCAGACGCGCGCGGCGCAGGACATCGAACTCCGGCTGGACTCGGAGACGCTGGAGTGGGTAGCCGACCAGCTCGAACAGACGCGGGCCCTCGGTCCGCAGGCCTGACGCAGGGACGCTGCTATCCCCGCCGCTGCGTTCGCCGACCCAGCCAGTCGCCCAGCAGGAGCGACGAGAAGCTCTGGCGCTCCATGACCGGAGCGTGCGCTGGCGGGGCCTCGCGCAGCCGGTCCACTCGCGCCTCGATCAGTTCCGTGAGCCGCTTCGCTGCCTCAGCGTAGTCCGGCTTCGCGAACGCGGCCTCCCGCAGGCCGTCCGTGGCCCCCGTGAACCGGTCGAGCCAGGAGCCGAACGTCTCCGGCGCGTACTCCAGCACGACGGCAACCTCCTCCGGATCGAGCTCGGCAGCCGTGCGCAGGGCCTGGGTGAACGCGTCGCCTTGCAGACGGCGCACGTCGCGCCAGACGGGGCTTGCGGAGACGGCGTCCACCGCTGCACCCGCTGCGATGCGCGGCAGGTACTCCGTGGCGATGACGAAGCTGTCGTGCTCCGCCGCATCGAGGAAGAAGGGACTCGCGCCGACGGCCCTGGCGAGCCCGGTCACGGCTTCGACAGCCTCCCCCGAGGCGGTCGTCGATGGGATGATGGCGTAGTCCGTGCCGTCGAACGATGCTTCCGCGCCTTCGCTGAGGGTACGAGGCACGGGACGCCCGCCGACGAAATGCATCCCGTCCGGCAGGCGCTCCTCCGCCCAGCGCATCAGCGGGGCCTTCAACGGGCACGTGTCCGTGACGACGCACCCGGACGGCGCGAACTCCCCGATGATGCGTAAGGCGTCGCTTGCGGAACTCAGCGGCGAGGAGAGGACGACGAGTTTCGCGCCTGCCAGCGCTGCCGCCGCGCTCCTCGGTGCATCGTCTACCGCGCCGGTCTCGAGCGCACGCCTCCCTGTCGCGGCATCAGGGTCGAATCCTGCTATGGAGATGCCTTGCACGCCCGACTTGACCGAGCGCCCGAGCGCGATGCCGAGAGGGCTGAGGCCGATGATGGCGATGTCCGGCATGACGTACGCCGGCGGCCTACGACCCCGAGCGGTAGCCACCGCCGGTGCCGCGCATGCGGGGGTCGAGCAGGTCGCGGAGTGCGTCGCCGAGCACGTTCCAGCCGAACACGGTCAGGCTCAGGAAGACGCCTGGCCAGATGGCAAGCCACGGCGCGATCTCCATGTACGTCCGCGACTCTGAGCTGAGCATCCGCCCCCAGGACGGGAACGGCGGCGGGACGCCGTAACCGAGGAAGCTGAGCGATGCCTCGATGAGGATCACCTGCCCCAGGCGCAGGCTCGCCAGGATGATGATGGGCACCATCACGTTCGGCAGGACGTGCCGCACCAGGATGCGCAGGGTGGTCGCGCCATTGACGCGCGCCGCCTCCACGAACGGCTGCTCTTTGAGCGCCAGCACCGCGCCGCGCAGTACGCGGCTCTCGCGTATGGCGACGAGCCCCAGCACGAGCGTCACGTTCAGTGTGCTCGGCCCCAGGATGGACATCACGAACAGCAGCAGGAGCAGCGGCGGCACGCTCATCCACGCGTCCACGAGGCGCTGCACCAGCGTGTCGAACTTGCCGCCCATGTAGCCGCTCGTGATGCCGATGAGGGCCGCGAGTATGCTGCCGAGCGCGACCGAACCGAGCGCCACGACGATGGAGACCCGGGCGCCGTGCACGAGCCTGCTGAACAGGTCCCGCCCGATGAAGTCGGTCCCCAGGAAGTAGCTGAAGCTCGACCCCTGCAAGGCGTCGGAGAAGTGTGGCTCGTCGTACGGGTAGGGCGCTATCCAGTTGGCGAACACGGCCATGAGCAGCATGATCATGACGATGACTGCGCCGACCGCCCCCAGCGGCTTCTCGGTGAACAGCCTCGTCACCAGCCCGATGAAGCCCCCGCTCGCACGACGTGGCAGCCTCGCCGCAGCAGGCGCTCTCTGTGGTCTTGTGCTCTCGACAGCCATGACTTACGTGTACTTTATCCGTGGGTCGAGGACGCCGTAGAGGATGTCCACGATGAGGTTGATGAGCACGGTGGCCGCTGCAAAGGTGAGGATGATGGTCTGTGCGGGGACATAGTCCCGGTTCTGGAGCGATTGCAGCATGTAGATGCCCATGCCGGGCAGGTTGAATATCTGTTCGATGATGACGGTGCCGCCCAGCAGGAACGGGATCTGCAGGCCGATGAGCGACAGCACGGGGATGAGCGCGTTCCGCACCGCGTGCCGGTACCAGATGGTCTGCGGCTGCAGGCCCTTCGCCCATGCGGTGCGGATGTAGTCCTGCCGCACGACTTCCAGCAGCATGGCGCGGGTCATCCGGATCGTGCCGCCCATGAGCGGTATGCCCACGATGACTCCCGGCAGCGCCATCACGCTCAGGTTCTTGATGGGGTCTTCCGTGAACGGCACGTAGCTCAGCGGCGGAGCCCAACCGAAGAACAGCGCCGGAAGCGTTACGACGATAGTGCCTATCCAGAGGATGGGCACCGCCACCAGGCCGATGGAGACGGAGCGCAGTGCGTAGTCTATCCACGTGTCCTGCCGGACGGCGGTGATGATGCCGATGGGGATGGAGAGCACCGTGCTGACGACCAGCGCGATGAGCGAGAGCTCCAGCGTCACGGGGTAGCGCCGCCCGAGCTCGTGCGTCACGGTGTTCCCCGTCCAGAGCGACTGCCCCAGGTCGCCTACGAAGAGTCCGCCGAACCATTCGCCGAACTGGACGTAGAACGGCCTGTGCAGCCCCAGCTCTCGCAGGATCGCGTCCCGGTCCGCGGCATAGCCGAAATCGGAGAGCATCAGGTCAACGATGTCGCCGGGGATCAGGCGCAACATGAAGAACGTGAGCACACTCACGACCAGCATCGTGAGCGCGGCGAGCATCAGACGGCGTATGACGAATCGGTACACGGCGGTTCGGGCTCCGGCGTGCCTCCGGACACGCTGGCGCGAGTCTACGGCGCAGCGTAACCGGAATCAAATCCGGTAGGCTCTACGGACGCGGTTCACTATCCTCAAGGGTCGAACCGCGACAGCAGGCCCCTATGGAGAGCAGGCAGATTGGCTGACCGGATGATCGAGGTCGAAGGACTCACGAAGTTCTACGGCGATTTCCTCGCCGTGAGCGGCGTCTCCTTCTCCGTGGACAGGGGCGAGACGGTCGGCCTGCTCGGCACCAACGGCTCCGGAAAGACCACGACCATGCGCGTGCTCACCGGCTACATGCCGCCTACGTCAGGGACGGTGCGCATCGCAGGTCACGACCTCGCCGCAGACTCGCTGGAAGCGCGGCGGCACATCGGCTACCTGCCTGAATCGGTGCCGCTCTACAGCGATATGACCGTCGCTGCCTCGCTGCGGTTCTTCGGACGCGTCCACTCGATGGACACCGCGAGCCTTGCTTCCTCGATCGACCGCGTCCTCGATGCGTTCGACCTGGTCGACTACCGCGACACACTCGTCGGCAAACTATCCAAGGGGTATCGCCAGCGGCTGGGGCTCGCTCTTGCAGTGCTCCATGAGCCGGAGGTCCTCGTACTTGACGAGCCGACCGTGAGCATAGACCCGGTGCAGGTGGTGGAAGCTCGCGACCTCATACGGCGCCTCGGCAAAGAGCACACGGTGCTCCTGAGTACGCATCAACTCGCTGAGGCCTCCACCCTCTGTGAGCGCGTCATCATCCTGCATGACGGGGTCCTCGTTGCGGAAGGTCATCCGGACGAGATAGCAGAGCGCCTCCAGGGGGCGCAGCGCATCAGGGTGGAGGCGCGCGGCCCTGCCGAACAG
Source organism: Dehalococcoidia bacterium (assembly GCA_965206315.1). Taxonomy (GTDB): domain Bacteria; phylum Chloroflexota; class Dehalococcoidia; order Lucifugimonadales; family Australimonadaceae; genus Bin16. Next base: position 721,236 of record OZ242210.1, on the reverse strand, counting down.
ACGGGCGCCGCTCTCGCCGCCGTGCCGGGCGTCCGTTCCGTTGGAACGGCCATACTCATCGAGGAAGGAGTCTACGCGTTCGAGGTCACGGCTCCGCTGCGCCCGGACCTGCGGGAAGCCATTGCCCGGGCGATGAACGCTGCGGAGGTCGGGCTGCGCGGCCTTGCCCGCTCCTCGGTGGACCTGGAGGAGGTCTTCCTGCAGATCACGCGAGGAGAACGGGAGGACTCCGATGCGTAACGTCCTGCTCCTCGCGTGGAAGGAGGTCCGCTCCTACTACGGTTCGCCGATGGCCTACGTCGTAAGCGCTGCGTTCCTTGCGCTGACAGGCCAGTTCTTCGTAGCCGGTGTCTCGGAACTGCTGCCGGAAGCTTCGCTCCGCGCTGTCTTCACGCCCATGACGTTCGCACTCATCCTCTGGGCTCCCATCGCGAGCATGAGGCTCCTGGCGGAGGAACAGAAACTCGGCACGCTGGAGTTGCTGCTCACCGCTCCGCTGCGCGATTGGGAGATCGTCATAGGGAAGTTCTGCGCGCTCGTAGCGATGCTCCTCGGCATCATCGCCCCGACGCTCGTCTACGTGGTGCTGCTCTACTGGTATGCCTCGCCGGACGGCGGACCGCTGCTTACCGGATATCTTGGCCTGCTCCTGTACGGCTCTGCCGCTGCGGCGCTGGGCTTGTTCACGTCCTCGCTCACCGGCAACCAGATCGTGGCCGGAGTCACGGCAGCCGTCGCGTTGCTCTTTCTCACGCTGGCGAGCGAGGCCTCCGGCCTCGTATCCGGCCTGCCGTCCGCGCTGCTTGCCGGCGTTTCCCTGCCAGCCCACTACACAGCGTTCGTCGCGGGCGTTATCGAACTGCGGAACGTCGTCTACTTCATCACCTTCATCGCGCTCTTCCTCTTCATGACGACGCTGAGCCTGGAGTCCCGGCGATGGCGGTGAACGAACGCCCATCGTCCGGAAGCAGGATCGTGGAACGGCTGCGAGGCTGGAGCCTGCTCCTCGCGGCGCTTGGGGGCATCGGCGCGTTCGGAGGGCTGCTCCTCGTCGTGTGGGCCCCTGAACTCCGCCCTTTCGCCGTACCGACACTCGTTGCTGCAGGCGTGTTGCTGGCGCTCGCTGCCGCAGGTTCGATGGGCTACCTCGTCGGTGCAGTCGCCGGCCGCAGAGGTCGTCTCTCCTGGGTGAGCCTTGGCAGCGCCGCCGCCGCGCTGGCGATCGTGGTCGTGCTGAACGTCATCGCCTCGGCGACTGACGCATCCTGGGACCTCACCGCGACGCGCCAGTTCGAGATAGCTCCGCAGACCATGCAGGCGCTGGCCGCGCTCCCTGCGGACGTGGACGTGACCGGGTTCGTCGTGACGGATGAGGACGGCCTCCACTACCAGGGGACGGCGGAAGGCTACCTGCGGCAGTTCGCCAGACACGCTGGGGACAGGCTCTCCTACAGGTTCGTCGATCCTGAACTGGAACCTGCCACCGCACGTGAGTTCGGTGTGGTCAGCGCTCCACTGCTGCTCTTCACTGCACCTGCTACAGGCCTCCGTGCCTCTGTAGGCGCTGGCGAACTCTCAGAGCAGCAGTTGCTCACTGCCATCCTCACGGTCACCGGGGCTCAACAGCATGCTGTCTACTTCCTCGCCGGCCACGGCGAGCGAAGCGTCTCCGACCTCCGCTCAGGCGGCTCTGGCTTGGGGCTGGCCGCCGCCGGACTCCGAGCCGACGGCTACCGCGTGGAGTCACTCATGCTGGCGGACACCGGAAACGTGCCAGACGACGCCTCGCTGCTCGTGGTTGCCGCGCCCAGCCAACCGATCCCGGACGTCCAGGAAGAGGCGATCATCCGTTGGCTGGCGGACGGAGGGCGAGCGCTGTTCATGCTCGATACATCCTCGGAAACACGGGACGCGATGGCAGACCTGCTCTTGGCGTGGGGCCTCGAAACGGTGCCCGGCACGCTCGTAGACCTCGAGCGCTCCGCTGCCGGAGACGCGCGCACGCTCGCGGTACAGCGTGACCAATACCTGGGACAGACCTCGGTTACCGAGGGCGGCGCGATCGTTGAACCGCTTGGCGCAACGCTCTTCCCGGGTGCGGTCGCCTTCCGTCCAGCGGGTGCGGTTGCGGCACGTATCGAACGCGGCGATCCCGTGCCCGTGCGGTTCGAGCCCTTGGTGACCACGTCCGGGGACTCCTGGGCCGTGATAGGAACGGGGGAAGATCCTGTCGCTGGCAGGGATGTCCCCGGCCCCCATACGACACATCTCATCGTGCAGGCGTCCGCCCTCGCTACGGATGCTCCCTCGGAAGCGTTCGATGCCGCGTCCGTACGGACCACGCTCGCTGTTCTTGGCGATGCCGACTTTGCCAGCAACCGCCACTTCGGCGACGTGAGCAACGCGGACTTCTTCCTGAACACGGTGAACTGGCTGCTGGAGGACAGGTCGCTCATCGCTGTGCGCCCGAAGCAAGAGGTCTTCCGCCCTCTCGTGCTTACGGTGCCGGAGTACAACCTCGTGCGTTACGTCAGCTGGTTCCTGTTGCCTGCACTGATCGCCGCTGCAGGCGTCGTCGTGTGGTGGCGGCGGCGTTAGAAGAGGGCGCACCGGGATGAAGAGCGCAGTTGTCAGGTTCGTATTGCTGCTGATCGTTGCGTTCGCGGCTGTTGCCGCGTGGGTGTTGGTGTCGGGAGGCGACGACGAGCCGGAAGCACCACTGCTTCGCGCCCGTCTCTACACTGCAGCTCAGGACGACATCGTGAACGTCACCGTGCAGACGGAGACGGGCACTGTCATGTTCGAACGGCGGGACGATGGCTGGTATTTCGCCGATTCTCCGGTGCCTGTGAACCTGGACCGTTGGGGCGGTGTCGTGTTGCTGCTCTCGGGCCCCGAAGTAGAGCGCCGGCTGGCCGCGCCGGATGTGCTGTCGGAGTTCGGACTGGACGGACCGGACATCGTGAGCGTCGGCCTTGCGGGGGGAAGTCGCGTTGAGGTCCGACTCGGCGCTGAGACACCGGACGGACGCAACGTCTACACGCAACTGGAAGGTAAGTCCGAGGTGGCGCTCGTCAACGAACCGTGGGCGCGGGTATTGCGCCGCCTCGCCGCCGAACCGCCGCTGCCGTACTGGTACTACCGCGTCGACCCGGCGCTTGTGCGGCTCTTCGAGATCGAGAGCGCGGACGGCATTGCGACGTTCCTGCTTGGTCTGCCCGGGGCCGACGGTGGGTTGCCCGATAGGGTGGTGCTGGGTGACATGGCGTCCGACCTGACCGATGCTCAGCGCGACGCGGCGCTGAGCGTTGCAGGCGGGCCTCCCGGCTTTGACCTGGCAGCCTGGCCGGAGGGTCTGACGCTGGAAAACGCGGGCCTGCAGTCGCCCCGCGCCGTCATTCGGGTTACCTACGAGTTAGCGGTCCCGTTGGAGGACAAGAGCGCGGTGAGCGCGGTGTATGCGGTCGGAGCGCGGAGCGCGGACGGCGATGGTTACTACGCGGCAACGCCGGACTCGCCGCTGCTCCTCACATTCGATGCCGCCTGGGTGGAAGAAGTGCTGTCGCTGGTGGGGCGAGAGTTCGCCGGAGGAGGCTAAGGAGCGAGTCTGTGTGGGAAGCGCGAGAGACAACGATAGGCGGGCCAGTCTTGACCCGCCTATGCCTGTTCCCTCGATAGCAGCCGGGAGTCAGGGTTCGCTGCGGTCCTTGTTGATCTCGATGAAGCGGGCCTGGTCGGCAGGAAGCGCGTCTTCGGCGAAGATTGCGGCGACGGGACAGACCGGCTCGCACGCTGCGCAGTCGATGCACTCGTCGGGCTCGATGTAGAACATGCGGTCGCCCTCGTAGATGCAGTCCACGGGGCAGACGTCAACGCACGAGGCGTCCTTCACGTCAACGCAGGGTTCGGAGATTATGTAGGCCATCTTGGAAGTGCCCCTCCCTTGTAAGCTAGGCCCGTTCGGGCTCCCTCCCTCCAGGAGGTAAGTTCATTCTAGCAGACGTGTTCCGGGGGTGTGAACACGTTATCAACTCTCGTCCTGGGGGATGAAATCTCCTACGTTCTTCTTGATCGACAGGTTGATGAACGTCTCCGTCTGCCGGACGCCCGTGATATCGCCAACCCGGTTCCTGAGGAAGTCGGAGAGTTCGAGCGGAGAGCCGAGGCTTACGCGGCAGAAGACGTCGAATGCGCCGGTCGTAACCGCCGCGTAGTGCACCTCCTCCATCTTCGCCAGCTCCTCCGCCGCCGACTGCACGTGGGCGGGGTCCACCTTCAGGCCTACGAGCGCGGACATGCGCCGTCCCAGCTTGGAGGTGTCCGGGATGGCGACCACGCGGATGACTTCTTCCTGGACGAGGTTGCGGAAGCGACGCCGGATCGTTCCTTCGCTCACGCCGGTCTTGCGCGCCAACTCGATGTTGGAGGCGCGTCCATCGCGTTGCAGCAGCTCTATGAGCTTCGTGTCGAGCTCGTCAAGGGGCGCCATGGCTACCTCCTCGTGAAAATTCGCACAATAGGGCTATGGTACGACCTGCGCACCCCCGCTGGCAAGGCATGCAGGCGTGTCCGGTATGCACTGACCAGTATCTAGGCTGACAGGAACTGATCGGGATCGTCCGCGAACGCAGCGCAGCATCCGGGGGCGCAGAAGTAGTACGTTGCCCCTTCGTGCTCGGCGGTCCCGCCGGGAGGGTCGGCTTTCGGCACCACCATCTTGCAGACGGGGTCTATGGCCATATCACCCGGTTTCCCGAAGATCACGTCAAGCCGGTTCATGCACCCACTTCTCCCCAGTGCGCCGGAGGTCCAACGGACACCGATATTCTAAGGCATCCACCTCTTCAGGCGCAGGCTGTTCGTCACCACAGACACGGAGCTGAACGCCATCGCGAAAGCGGCGAGCATGGGGTTCAGGAAGCCGTGCTCGCCGAGCGCCCAGCGCCACGCCTCCGGCACGCCCCCGTCCCCGAAAACGAGGTGGAGAACGCCTGCCGCGACCGGGATCAACAGGAGGTTGTAGCCGAACGCCCAGCCGAGGTTCTGCCGGATGGTGCGCATCGTGGAACGGGAGAGGTGCACGGCAGCGCCCGTGAGCCGGACGTCCGCCGTCATAAGCGCAACGTCGGCTGCTTCCAGTGCCGCGTCCGTACCGGAACCGATGGCGATGCCCACGTCTGCCTGGGTCAGCGCGGGAGCATCATTCACACCGTCCCCCACCATCCCCACACGCTTGCCTTCCCTCTGGAGGCGCTCGATCTCGGCAGCCTTGGCGCTCGGGAGCACCTCTGCCATAACCCGCTGGATGCCGAGTTGGGCCGCGATGCCCTCAGCGACGGGCCGCACGTCGCCGGAGAGTATCGCCACTTCCAGTCCCATCGCCTTGAGCGCTGCGACGGCTTCCGCCGATTCATCCCGCACGACGTCCGCGACGCCCAGGATGCCGATGACGAGGTCGTTCCGCAGCACGACGAGCGGCGTCCTGCCGCGCTCTGCCAGCACACGAACGGCCGATTCCGCCGTTCCACCGAGAGCGATGTCCGCGCTCCGCACCAGCCCGAGCCCGCCGACGGTGATGGCATCCACGTCCACGGTCGCGCGCACGCCGAGTCCGGGCGCCGACTGGAGGTCCGAGGCACGAGGGAGATCGAGTCCCCTGTCCTTCGCTGCCCGCACGACCGCGGCTGCGATGGGATGCTCGCTCTGCTGCTCCACTGCGGCAGCGAAGGAGAGCAGCTCGTTTTCGGAGATGCCGCGCGGGAGTACGTCCGTGACCCGGGGCTCTCCCTTCGTCAGGGTCCCCGTCTTGTCAAAGACGACGACCTCCAGCTTGTGGGCCTGTTCCAACGCCTCGGCCCCGCGTATGAGCACGCCGTGCCGGGCGCCCGAGCCTGCGCCGACCATGATGGCGGTCGGCGTCGCAAGTCCGAGTGCGCAGGGGCACGCGATGATGAGCACGGCGATGGCGTTGAGCATCGCCGTATCCAGCGCGGGCTGCGGACCGAGCTGCCACCATGCGAGGAAGGTGAGCGCGGCGACGGTGAGCACACCCGGAACGAAGTAAGCCGCCACGGTGTCGGCGAGCCGCTGCACGGGCGCGCGGGAACCTTGCGCCTCCTGCACCATCCTGATGATCTGCGCGATGGCTGTTGCACTTCCCACTTTGGTCGCTTCGATGGAGATGCCCCCCGACGTGTTCACGGAGCCTCCGAACACCACGTCGCCCGCCTGCTTCTCGACCGGGATGCTCTCGCCGGTGAGCATGGACTCGTCGACGGCGGTCGTTCCCTCGGTCACGACGCCGTCCACGGGGATACGCTCACCGGGGCGGATCGTGACACTGTCGCCGGGGACGACGTCACTCGCGGGTACGTCCCGCTCCTCGCCATTCCGGGTGACGCGGGCGGTCTGCGGCTGCATGCCGATGAGCGTTCGGATGGCGTCCGACGCGCTGCCCTTCGCTCTGGCCTCCAGCAGCCTGCCGAAGAGGACGAGAGCGATGATGGCGGTAGAGGTGTCGAAGTACGTCTCGCCGCTCCCTATGGCGCTCCCCGAAAGAGTCACGACCGCGCTGTAGAAGTAGGCCGTGGAGGAGCCCAGCGCTATGAGCGTGTTCATGTTCGAGGTGCGGTGTCGCAGGGCGCCCCATGCACTCGCGTATATCTGCCGTGCGGCCCGGAACTGCACCGGTGTCGCGACCACGAGAGCGATGGCGTTGACCCACGGCATGCCCACCCCGCGCTCGATGGCGGGAATGAGCATGAGCAGCATGATCGCGGCCGCGCTCGCGATGCTGAACGCTGCGCGGTTCCTGAGGTCGCGTATCTCCACCCGTCGTGACAGCCGCTCCAGCTCAGCGTCCATAGCGTCGGCGCCGGTCACGTAGGCCCCGCTGAACCCTGCCGCCGCCGCGGCATCCCGCAGCACGCCGGGTGAGACTGTACCGGGGATGAGGGTCACCGCGATCTGTTCCGTCGCGAGATTCGCGGCTGTGCGCAGCACACCGTCTATCCCGCCGAGCCATGCCTCGAGGGCCTTGGCCGAGTCTGCGTCAGCCAGGCCGGGAACGGTGAGCACGGCGCTCTCTTCCACCATGCCGTAGCCCGCCGACCGCACAGCGTCCCGCATCGCTGCGATGCGCTGCCCGGTTGGCGCGAACGTCACTGCAGCCGTCTCCGACGCGAGGTTCACCGCCACGCCGGACACGCCGTCGACGCGGGCGATGGCATTCGTCACCGTGCTGACGCACGCGGCGCACGTCATGCCCTCGATGGGCAGGACGACACTTCGTTCGTGATGCTGCTGGTGCTGCCCGGTTGCAGTGGACATGGCGGGATGGGGAGATAGTACCACCGGTGCGCCAGCCCTATACTTGCGCGGATGAACGGCACGATGGCGACAGGGGTCATCCTCATAGTCGGGCTGGGGGCGCTGGCGGCGCTCGTGGTGCTGCTCGCGCTGCTCACGCCGCTGCCGTGGTGGGGAGCGCTGATCCTGCTCCCGGTGCTCGACGCGGCGCTCATCCTCTGGGCGCGCCGCAGGCTGAAGCGCCCGGCGCGCGCCTCCGGTGACGCCGGGGCCTAGAGGGGCATCCCCCAGATGGGGTACCACTCCTTGATGGCGCGCGAGGTGGGGATGTCCTTCCTCGACGCCTGCTCCATCCGCAGCTCCAGCGGATGGTCGCGGGTCTCCGGCTCGCCGCCCGTCGCCGGGGCGAACGGCGTGAACGCCCTGATGCGCGGTTGGTAGATCCAGTAGATCTCCTGCTCCTTCCACCTGAACGGGTAGACCGCAGCGAGCACGCGTGGGCCGATGCCCATCGCCGCGAGCGTTTCCCCGATGACACGGGTTGAGTTCGCCAGCGCGGGCAGCCCGGAATCCCGCACGATGATCCACGGGTGGGGGTGTTCAGAATCGTCCAGCACCACGTCCCACCGTGCCTCGGACGACTTCAGGTGCGCGAGCGCGCGCTCCAGTTCCGCCTTGGCCTGGACGGCGTCCTGGTCCTCGGACGGGCGGACGAGCACGCCGGCCTTGCCGGTAGTGAAGGTGTCGAGCACTTCCTCGAACACCTGCGTGGCGCCGGCCAGCGCCTCGTTCGCTTCGCTCCATTCTGCGGTACGCGGTCGGGAGAGGAACTTGCACATGAGAACTAACCGGTCAGCATCCCTGTCCGCTCCAGCTCGAGCAGGCGCTCGATGCGGCGGGCCATCGGGGGGTGTGTCGAGAAGAGGCTGGCGAAGCCGTCGCCGATCGCGGGCATGATGAAGAAGGCGTTGAGCGTCTCGGCGCGGCGCAGGTCGTTCTGCGGCAATCCCGTGAGGGAGCCGCTGATCCGCTGGAGCGCGTTCGCGAGGTCGCGGGGACGGTTGGTGAGGATGGCGGCGCCGCGGTCAGCCGCGTACTCGCGGTACCGCGAGAGCGCGGCGATGAGCACCTGGCTGATGACCCAGACGAGGATGGTGACGATGTAGGCGATCATGATGTAGCTGCCCGCACTGCCGCCCCTGCTGCGCCCGAAGCCTCCGCCGAAGAGCGCCGACCAGAAGAAGAGGCTCATGAGCGTGGAGGCGACGACGGAGAGGAAGCTGGCGTAGGTCATCACCTGCACGTCGCGGGAGGCGATGTGGCTTATCTCGTGGGCGAGCACGCCTTCGAGCTCCCGCTCGTTCAAGACGCCCAGCAGCCCGGTGGTGACGGCTACCGCTGCATGCTTCTGGCTGCGTCCGGTGGCGAACGCATTCGGGACGCTCATGTCCGCGACAGCGACCCTTGGCTTGGGGATGCCCGCCGTCATAGCGAGCCGGTCGACCATCGCGTGCAACTCCGGCGCTTCCTCCGGCGTCACGACCTTCGCGCGCATCGACGTGAGAACGAGCTTGTCGGAGAGGAAGAACTGCACGAGCACGAGCACGACGGCGAAGCCGAGCATGACGGTCGCGCCCGCGACGGATATGAGGAACCAGAGGAAGAGGCCGTAGACGAGGCCAAGCAGGAGCATCGTGAAGAGCATGCGCGCCCGCAACTGGTTGTCGCGGCCTACGCGGCGCGGTTGGAACATCGTCATACTTGCATCCCCCTCTTCATTCCAGGGACATCGATCCCATGATAGCGCGTCCGTCTCTGCGTTGCCTCTCCCAGGCGGCGGCCTCGCTACACGGTCCCCAGCTTGTCGATGGCTGCGCGGAAGCCGGGCGCTGCGCCTTCCAGCACGGACTGGTGGACGCAGTAGGAGATGCGGAAGTAGCCCGGCATGCCGAACCCGCGCCCGGGCACGACAAGCACGCCCTCCTCCTGCAGCGCCTGGATGAGCAGCATCTCATCTTCCACCGGCGACTGCGGGAAGAGGTAGAACGCGCCCTCGGGCTTGCGGACGTTGTAGCCCGCCGACGTGAGCACGCCGCAGAGGTAGTCGCGCTTCGCCTGGTAGTCGCTGACGTCCACGGTGACGCGCTGCAGGCCGCGCACGAGGTGCTGCATGATGGCCGGCGCGTTCACGAAGCCGAGCACGCGGTTGCAGAAGACGAACGCGTCCATGAGTTCGCCCGCCTCCTCGCACGTCGGATGCACGGCCAGGTAGCCGATGCGGTCGCCGGGGAGGGCGAGGTCCTTGGCATGCGACGTCGCGGTGATGGTGCGCTCGTACTCGTGCTGCGGGAACGGGTAGGCGAGGCCGTCGTAGATGATGCGGCGGTACGGCTCGTCGCTCACGAGGTAGATGGCCGCGCCGTGCTCCTCGCTCTTGCGCCGCAGTAGGGCGGCAAGGTCGGCGATGAACGACTGCGGATAGATGACGCCGGAGGGGTTGTTCGGCGAGTTGAGGATGACGACCTTCGAGCGCGGGGTGAGCTTGCGCTCCAGTTCGTCGAGGTCCGGCGTGAAGTTCTCGTCACAGCCGACGACCACAGGGACCGCTCCGTGGTTGTACGCGTAGAAGAGGTACTCGGCGAAGTAGGGCGCGAGGATCACTACCTCGTCATCAGGGTCGCAGAGGGAGCGGATCGCGATGTTGAGGGCGGCCGCGGCGCCGCACGTCATCAGCACGTGCTGGGTACCGTAGGGCAGGCCCGTCTCCTCTGCGAGCGTGTCGGCGACGGCCTGGCGCGTCTCCGGGTAGCCGGCGTTGGGCATGTAGCGGTGCGCCCCCGGCATGGGAGCATCCGCGAGGCTGCGGAGGGCGTCGAAGAACTCGGTCGGCGGCTCGACGATGGGGTTGCCGAGCGAGAGGTCGAAGACGTTCTCCTCGCCGCGCTCTCGCTTGAGGGTGATGCCGAGCTCGAACATGCGCCGTATCCACGAGCTGTTCTCCATGTGCTGCCTGACGTTCGACGCTATGGCCACGCCCACCTCCTCGCGTTCGCGGGCTGCCGCCGGATGCGGCGCGCCTGCCCGCCTCTGCTAACATTGCCTCGTTAACCCTACGATACCGGAGGGACGGATGGCTGCGGAGACCGGCAAGCGTCTGGAGTGCGCCGACCTGGGCGCGCAGTACATGATCACCAAGGGCGGGGACGGGGAGCTGTCCTGCACCCCCGCCACGGACGGCGAGGCCGACCAGCTGGGCAAGCGCTACCAGGACGAGGCGACGGGCATCATGGTGCTGTGCACGAAGGCAGGCACGTCCCGCATCCACTGCGACGGGCGTCCGATGGCGATGCTGGAAGCGCGCAAGCTGCCGTCGTCCGATTAGGCGTCCGCATCCGCTATCTGCCCGGCGGTCGTAGTTCTTCCCTCCCACCCGCCCGGTACGTTGTGGGGGACACCCCCACGCCCCCGGCAGAGGAGATTCCTCTGCACTCCCGCCGCCGGCTCACCCTCACCCGACGCTGCGCGGGTGTCCCTCTGCTACGAGTAGACGATCTGCCCGAGCTGTTTGACCTCCTCGCTGCCACCAGCGGGCGGAGGCGGGTCTACCTGCCGGTGTACTCGGCGCCGACCGCTCTTGCCAGCTTGGTCGCCACCTCCGCTGCGGACTCGCTCGGGGTCGCCTTGACCTCGAAGAGCCGCCCCAGCCACTTCCCCGTCTCAGGATCGCGGAGGGCTTGGCCGATGCGCTGCCCTTCCAGCTCCAGGTAGAAGACCTCACCCGGCCATCGCTCGTGTTCTCGCAGGGTCACTTTCCGGTCTGTCACAGGTCACCTCCCGAGGGGGATCAGTCCCCATCGCCTCGATCGCTGATCAGGGTTTGAGCCACTCGTAGAGATGGTAGTGCTCGCGGGTCATGCCGAGCGCCTCGTAGACGCGCTGGGCGGGCTCGTTGCGCTTGTCGACGTAGAGGCGGAGCCCCACGAGTTCATCGGAGCGCTCGACCTGCTCGCGCAGGTGGGAGTACATGGTCGAATAGACGCCGCGTCGGCGTGCCTCCGGCACCACGTAGACCGAGTGTATCCAGAGCACGGTGCCGTTCCGCCAGTCGCTCCACTCGGTGACGGTCATCAACATGCCGACGGGGGTCTCGTCTTCCTCAGCGAGCCAGTACTCCGCGTGGACGCGGTCCTCCAGCACGGCACGCACGCCCTCGGTCAGCGTTGCGTGGTCGAGCTCGGCGCCCTCGCTCTCGACGGCCATCTCCATCTGCGCGTCGACGATGAACCGGAGGTCGTCGCGGTTGGCGCGGCGTACGACGATCATGGCGCGACTAAGCCGCGACCTTGCGCATGACGGCGATGACTTTGCCGTGCACCTGGACGCTGTCCGCGGGGACGATGATGGGCTCCATGGCCGGGTTCGCTGGCATGAGGCGGACGTTCTCGCCCTCGAGGTAGAAGTGTTTGAGCGTCGCCTCCTCCTGCATCGGCAGCCATGCCGCGACCATGTCGCCGTTGCGGGCGTCGCGCGTGTGGCGCAGCACCACGATGTCGCCATCGGTCACGAAGGCGTCGATCATCGAGTAGCCCTTCACGCGGAGGGCATACAGATTGTCCGGGTCGCGGGGCGTCAGCTCAGGCGGGAGAGCGAGCGCATCGCGGTCGTCGTCCGCGTAAGCGCCGACCTCGGGGACGGGGATCGGCTCGCCGGCTGCGATCGCTCCGAGCACGGGGATGCGGGCCACCTCAACGAGGTCGGGGGCCGACTCGCCGACGAGTTCGATGGCGCGGGAGATGTCCGGGTCGCGGCGGATGTAGCCGTCGCGCTCGAGCAGGCGGAGGTTGTAGTCGACGACGGACGTGGAGCTGATGCCGCACGCGAGCTGTATCTCGCGGATGGACGGCATGTAGCTGCGGTCGGTGTGGTACTCGCGCAGGAAGTCGAGGATCTGCTGCTGGCGCGTCGAAATGACTGACATGGGCGGCCCTCCGTGCGGATTCAGAACGTGCGTTCTAGATTAGAAGGCCGCGCGCACCCCTGTCAACGGGGTCGTGTCGCAGTTTTGCCTTCCTCCGTCATTCCTGCGGAAGCAGGAATCCAGAACGTCAGCCCAGATCTCCTACAGGCATGCCAACCAGGTTGTACTCCGAGCCTTCTGGATTCCAGCGTGCGCTGGAATGACGGGTGCTGCGCACCGCGTTGGGCTGCGAGGTCCCTGCCTTCACAGGAACGGCGCGTTACTCGGCGGCGGCGGTGGCGTTGAGCCGCTTCGTGAGGCGGGACTTGCTCCGCGCGGCGGCGTTGCGGTGGACGATGCCCTTGGAGACGGCGCGGTCAATCCTGCTGACCGCCGTGAGGACGGCGCTGCCCGCTGCCTCGTTGTTGGTGTTGAGCGCGCGGACGGCCTTCTTGACCGCCGTGCGGGTGCTGGAGCGGACGCGGCGGTTGACGATGCGGCGGCGCTCCTGGACTCTGGCTGCTTTCTTCGCTGGCATTGGTGCTCCGTGGGACCTGTTTTCGTCGCTGATGGCCCATTATCGCTCACCGAGGCCACGTTTGGCCAGAGGCGGAAGGACGACGAGGGCCGATCAAGGATGCCAAAGTGTCGTTAATCTGGCACTCTTGATCGTCCTCTTACGAGTAAATCGCTCCTTGCTTTTGGCATCCTTGAGATCCTTGATATGGACGTTTCTCAGGCCGTGGCCTGCTTCCGGCATCAAGGATGTCAAGAGTGCCAGTGTTTTCAAAAGTTGCGCCGGGAGCCATAGATCCTGTCTATAGCTGCGGGCTGGGCCATAGACGCGGTCTATGGGTGCTGCCAGGGCGACGGTCATGCCACAAGCGTACGCGGCAAGTGGGTGACCGCGAAAGGGGCGCGTGTCACACGTACAACTCACATCGATGGACAGGATGTACAGGATGGGAGAAGGGCTGCGAGGTTTCCTGCCTGCGCAGGAACGACGGGCTTTGCGCGTCCGCTTCGCGGCGCGTCGTGCGCTGCCCGCGCACCCTGGATTCTAGCTGGTGCTGGAATGACGGAGGCTGCGCCTCGCGCCGGGTTCACCCTCACCCGCCGCTGCGCGGCGACCCATTCGGCAAGCTCAGGGCAGGCTCTCTCCCTCAGGCGAGGTGGGGTGCGGGGTTGCGCGCCAAAGCGCGGGCCTTCGCAGGAACGACGGGCTTGCGCGTCCGCTTCGCGGCGCGTCGTGCGCTGCCCGGCGCACGTGTGCCCGGCAGGGCACCTGGGATTCCCGCCGGTGCGGGAATGACGTAATCGCCTACCTGACCAGCAGCGAGATGGCCGCGGCGACGATGACGATCTCCACGATGTAGACGAACGCCTTGTCCGAGACGCGGTTGACGATCGCGCCGCCGACGTACGCACCCCCGACCATGACGAGGCCGAGCACGACAGCAAGGAGCAGGGCGCTCGTGTCGATGAGGGCGAACGAGCCGTAGATGCCGATCTTGACGACGTTGATGATGGTCATGCCGGAGGCCATCGTGCCGACGAACGCTCCGCGCCGGAGGCCGTAGGCGAGGAAGAACGACGCGCCGAACGGGCCCGCACCGCCGAAGAGCGAAGAAAGGAAGCCCTGCCCCGCGCCGACGCCAACGAACGCTCGTGGGTCCATCGGCATCCCCCGCCCGGCGATGGGGGTGTGCCGGTAGACGACGATGAGCAAGAGGAAGACGGCGAACGCCTTCTGCAGCAGGTCCGCCGGGAGGTTGGCGAACGCCGTCGCACCGACGACGGACGTCGGGAGTGCGCCGATGAAGAACCACTTGACGACGCTCCGGTCGATGAGGCGGCGGTTCACCCATATGCGCGACCAGGTCTGCATCATGACGGCGATGGTGGCGATGGGGACGGCCTCGCGGATGCCGACGGCGAACGCGAGCGCCGGGATCATGATGATGGCTGAGCCAAGCCCGGCGAGCCCGCCGATGACGGCGGAGAGGAAGGCGACGACACCGAGCGCGACGAGGACGACCGGGTCCATCGGCTACCCCGTCGCCAGGAGCAGCAGGCCGGAGACGACCATGAAGAACTCCACCGCGTAGATGAAGAGGCGCTCCGGCACGTGCTTGACGATGTGCGCTCCGGCGTACGCCCCCACCGCCATGATGAGGCCGATGCCGACGGCGATGAGGAACGTCTCCATGGTGAAGAGCGAGAAGCCGCCGTAGACCACCGTCTTGACGATGCTGACGAGGAACGTGCCGACGGCGACAGTGCCGACGAACGCGTTCTTCGTGAGTCCGTAGGCCATGAAGAAGTGCGCGCCGAACGGCCCTGCGCCGCCGAAGAGCGCGGAGAAGAATCCCTGGCCTATGCCGACGGGCAGGAAAGCGCGAAGGGGCATCGCGCGGCCGGCAAGGAGCGGTATGTGGCGGTAGACGACGAGCGCGAGCAGGAAGACGCCAAGACCCCTCGCGAGCCAGTCGGTGGGGATGTTGGCGAAGACGACGCCGCCGAGCGCGGCGGCGGGCACCGCGCCGAAGCTGTACCAGCGGGCGACCCGCCAGTCCACGTAGTCGCGGTTCGCAACGGAGCGCGAGAGGGTGTTGAGCAGCATGGCGACGGTGACGATAGGGACGGCGAGGCGTATGCCGAACGCGAAGATGAGGATGGGGATGGCGATGATGCCGGTGCTCATGCCGGTGACGCCGCCGATGAGGGCGGCGATCAGCGACGTTGCGACGACCGCAGCAGCTACGGGTGCGCTGATGTCGACATCGAGCATCGGCGCGGCCTACAGCCGCTCGAGGATCATGTCGGTCATGTGCTGAGTGGTGGAGAACTCCGCGCCGGGAGGGGCGAGGTCGGCGGTGCGGTGGCCGTCGTTCAGCGCGCTCTCGACCGCGGCGTTGACGGCGGCGGCCTCTTCGGCGAGCCCGAACGAGTACTGCAGCATGAACGCTGCGCTGAGGATGGAGCCGACGGGGTTGGCCTTGCCCTGGCCGGCGATGTCGGGCGCGCTGCCGTGGCTCGGCTCGTAGAGACCCTTCACCTTTCGCGTCCTGCCCTTCGCGTCCTTGCCGGGGAGCCCGGCGAGGCTGGCGGACGGCAGCATGCCGAGCGACGCGGAGAGGACGGCGGCCTCGTCGGAGATGATGTCGCCGAACATGTTCTCCATGACCATCACGTCGAAACTGGTGGGGCGTGTGATGAGGACCATCGCGCAGGAGTCGACCAGCTGGTGCTCCAGTTCGACGTCCGGGTAGTCCTTCGAGACTTCGATGGCGATCTCGCGCCAGAGGCGCGAGGACTGGAGGACGTTCGCCTTGTCGACGGAGGTGAGCTTCTTGCGGCGGGAGCGTGCGAGCTCGAAGCCGACGCGCAGTATGCGCTCGATCTCCTTCTCGGTGTAGAGAAGCGTGTCGACACCCTTGCGCCCGGCCTTCGTCTCCCAGCGCTTCTTGGGCGGGGCGTAGTAGAGGCCGCCAGTGAGCTCGCGCAGGATGACCATGTCCGCGCCGCGTACGCGATCGTCCTTGAGCGGGCTCGCGGGCTCCATGCCGGGGAAGACCTTCACGGGGCGGATGTTGGCGTAGAGGCCGAGCGCCTTGCGGAGGCCGAGGATGGCCGCCTCAGGGCGCACCGGCTCGTTGTCCCACTTCGGGCCGCCGACCGCACCGAAGAGCACGGCGTTCGCGCGCTTCGCTGTGCGGACGGTCTCGTCGCGCAGCGGCGTGCCGTAGGCGTCGATCGCGCCCCCGCCGACCACGTCGGACTGGTAGCGGAAGTTGTGCTTCCAGCGAGCGGCGACGGCGTCCAGCACCTGCTGGGACGCGCCGGTGACCTCCGGGCCGATGCCGTCGCCCGGCAGAACCATGATGTCGAAAGTGGCCATGTGCGTACCTCGGAGTGCCCGCGTGTTTCGCGGCGGAGTCGGAGCGTGTCTCAGGCGTTGGCGCTCTCGAAAGCGTCGATCGCCGATTCGTGCTGCATGGTCAGGCCGATGTCGTCCAGCCCCTGCACGAGGTTCTCCTTGCGGAAGGGGTCGATGTCGAACGATGCGGCCAGGCCGTGGCCGTCGGTGACCTGCTGCGCCTCGAGGTCGACGGTTAGCTCATAGCCCTGGATCTCCTGGGCGCGGGCGATGATCGTGTCGACCTCAGCGGCGTTGAGCATGACGGGGAGGAGGCCGTTCTGGTAGCAGTTGTTGCGGAAGATGTCGCCGAAACTCGGCGCGATGACGACGCGGAAGCCGTACTGCTGGATGGCCCACGGCGCGTGCTCACGTGAGGAGCCGATGCCGAACTGCGGTCCACTCACGAGGACGGTACCGCCGGCGTACTGCGGCTGGTTCAGGATGAAGCCGGGCTTGGGGGAGCCGTCCTCCTCGTAGCGCAGCTCGTAGAAGAGCAGTTCGCCGAAGCCGACGCGGTCGATCTTCTTGAGGAAGCGCGCCGGGATGATCTGGTCGGTGTCGACGTTCGGCATGTCGTAGGGAACGACCTTGCCGGTGTGTTTCGTGAAAGCGTCCATCCGTGTACTCCTGGGCCGGAACCGCGTCCGGACTCGTTAGTTGAGGTCCCGCACGTCCACGAAGTGCCCCGCGATAGCGGCTGCGGCCGCCATCGGCGGGCTGACGAGGTGCGTGCGCCCGCCGGGGCCCTGCCGTCCCTCGAAGTTGCGGTTGGAGGTGGAGGCGCTGCGCTCGCCGGGTGCGAGGCGGTCCGGGTTCATGGCGAGGCACATCGAGCATCCGGCGTCGCGCCACTCGAACCCCGCGTCGGTGAATACCTGATCGAGCCCCTCCTCCTCCGCCTGCTGCTTCACGGCCCATGAGCCGGGTACGACGAGCGCGCGGACGCTGTCCGCCTTCTGCTTACCCTTCGCCACCGCGGCGGCGGCCCGGAGGTCCTCGATGCGGGAGTTGGTACACGAGCCGATGAAGACCGTGTCGACGGCGATGTCCTGGATGCGCTCGCCGCCATTCAGGCCCATGTACGCGAGCGCCTTCTCCACGGCGCCCTGCTCCTGGGACGACTCGAACTCGTCAGGCTTCGGCACACGCCCGCCTACGGGGAGCACCTGCGCGGGGTTCGTGCCCCACGTCACCTGCGGTTGGATGTCAGCAGCGTCCAGCGTGACGACGGTGTCGAACGTTGCATCGGGGTCGGTGCGGAGGGCCGTCCAGCGCTCGACGGCGGCGTCCCAGTCGCCGTCCTTCGGGGCGTACTCGCGCCCCTTCAGGTAGGCGAAGGTCGTCTCGTCAGGCGCGACCATGCCGGTGCGTGCTCCCGCCTCGATGGACATGTTGCAGACCGTCATGCGGCCCTCCATGGACATCTCGCGGAAGACGGAGCCGGTGTACTCGATCGCATGGCCGATGCCGCCGGACGTGCCGATCTTCCCGATGATGGCGAGGATGACGTCCTTGGGCGTGACACCGAAGCCGAGCGTGCCGTCCACGCGGACCTCCATCGTCCTCGGCTTCGCCTGCCAGATGCACTGCGTCGCGAGGACGTGCTCGACCTCGGACGTGCCGATGCCGAACGCCATCGCGCCGACCGCGCCGTGCGTCGCGGTGTGGCTGTCGCCGCAGACGATAATCATGCCGGGCTGCGTGCGCCCCTGCTCCGGGCCGATGACGTGGACGATGCCCTGCTTCTCGCTGAACATGTCGTGGTACTCGAGGCCGAACTCGTCCGCGTTGCGCTGCATCGCCTCGAGCTGCGCCTTCGAGACCTCGTCGGTGAGGGGTTTGTCGCGGTCGTTGGTGGGGACGTTGTGGTCGGCGACGGCGACGGTCTTGTCGAGCCGCCGGATGCGGCGGTTGTTGAGGCGCAGGCCGTCGAACGCCTGGGGCGACGTAACCTCGTGGACGAGGTGCAGGTCGACGTAGAGCAGGGAGGGCTTGCCCTCCTCCTCACGCACCACGTGGGCGTCCCATATCTTCTCGAACATCGTCTTGGGGGCCATCTGATCCTCCGCTTCTGTTCAGACGGCGAAATCGCCCAGGACCAGGTAGGGGACGTCACTGTTCCTGGCGAATGCGCGGTCGTTGCCGATGATGATGTCGCAGCGGTCCGCCGCTGCAGTCGCTGCGATGATAGCATCCGGCGCTTTCAAGTTGGTGGAGGCGCGCACCTGCGCTGCCGCTTGCGCAATGTCGCTGCTCACGGGAGTGACGTACAGGTTGGGGTGGAGGGCGAAGAACCGGCGGATGGAGAACAACAGGCCCCTGTCGCGCATGCGGAGCGGGCGCACCAGTGTCTCCATCTCCACCATAGTCGATACGAAGCCGACCGCTGCGCCGCTCGCGAGGAGTGAGAACGCCTGCGCCGCGTAGACGCCGTACGGGTAAACGTCCTCAAGGTAGTAGATGACAGCGTTGGTGTCGAACGCTATCCGTGTCCTGCCCGTGAGAGCGTCGCTCAGTGCCGACGTCATCACGCGGCCCTGAGCGACGCTGCTATCTCGCCGTCCAGCCGGTAGCGCTCAGGCTCCTCATCCTGCGCCGGGATGCGGCGCACCCAGCGGCTGGACGTGAGCCTGTCCAGCGTCTGGGTCAGGTCGGCCGGGTGGCCATTATCGGGGATGAGCCACGCCAGGTCCGGGAACGTGGCCACGTGGTGCGGGCAGTCCATGAGGGTGTCGGCGACCGCCCGCACGCCGCTGTCCGTGGCGTAGAGGTCCTCGAACCGTTTGCACCACTCGCGTGGGTCCGAGTCGCTGATGTGCTCGGACAGCGGCTCGTACCAACTTTCGCGCTCGCGGAGAACATAACGGTCGATGCTCTCTTTGGTGCCGCCGTAGGCCCCCTTCATACTCCCCTGAAAATACTGCACCCAGCTCTCCGGCTCCTTCACGAGGACAATGTCCCCATCTATGACGGCTGCGGCCAGCGTGTCGCCGGGGCTGATGCCAATTTCCCGGAGGATGGCGACAGGTATGGTTATCTGATTCTTGCTGCTGACGGTTATCGTGCGCATGGCGAGCCTCGGCTGCTTGGTATTCCTTACCAGTAGGATAGATGGTAAAGGTTTCCAAGCAGCCGGTCAAGCCCTGCAAGGGAGAGACCGGGAGCGTACCTAGACGGCGCCCGCTGCCTCCGGGGAGCGCGAGGTGTCGCCCATCGCGATCAGGCGGTTGAGCGCGTTCATGTAGGCTTGGGCGCACGCGACGATGATGTCCGTGTCGGCCCCGCGCCCGATGTACGGCATGCCGTTCTGCTCGATGCGGATGCTCACCTCGCCGATGGCGTCGATGCCCTCCGTGACCGAGTTGACGCTGAACTCCGTCAGCTCGTTCGGGACGCCGACGATGCGGTTGATCGCCTTGTACACGGCGTCGACCGGACCGGTGCCCGTTGCCGCATCGGTGTAGGTCGCCCCGTCCTCGTGGGAGAGTTGGACGGTAGCGGTCGGGATCTCACCGGTGCCGCAGGTCACCTGCACGTGCTCGAGCGAGTACGTCTCCGCGATGGCAGTGCGCTCGTTGCCCATGAGCGCGATGAGGTCGCGGTCGGTCACCTCGCGCTTCTTGTCGGCGAGTTCCTTGAACGACTCGTGCACCTTGTCGAGTTCCTCGTTGGTCAGCGCGTAGCCGAGCTCCTCGAGCCGGGACCGGAGGCCGTGGCGTCCGCTCAGCTTGCCGAGCACGAGCTCGCTGCGAGGCACGCCCACGTCCAGCGGGTTCAGGATCTCGTAGGTGGTGCGCTCCTTCAGCACGCCGTCCTGGTGGATGCCCGAGGCGTGCCGGAAGGCGTTGCGTCCTATGACGGCCTTGTTCGGCTGA
Source organism: Dehalococcoidia bacterium (assembly GCA_965206315.1). Classification (GTDB taxonomy): domain Bacteria; phylum Chloroflexota; class Dehalococcoidia; order Lucifugimonadales; family Australimonadaceae; genus Bin16. The sequence continues at coordinate 701,174 of OZ242210.1, read as the reverse complement.
ACCGGGAAGCCGCTCACCTGGCTCACGAGCCGGCTGGTGTTGTAGAGCTGCTTCGTGTCGACGTCCGTGTCGACGCCGAAGTAGTCGGAGCGTGTGCGGAGCGCCATGATGACTTCCTCGACGGCGGTGTTGCCCGCGCGCTCGCCGATGCCGTTGATGCAGCCCTCAACCTGGCGGGCCCCCGCCTTCACCGCGGAGAGGCTGTTGGCCACGGACATGCCCAGGTCGTCGTGGCAGTGCACGGAGATGCGGACGCTGTCGCCCAACTCCGGCACCTCGGCGCGCAGGTAGGTGATGAGGCCGCCGAACTCCTCCGGCACCGCGTAGCCGACCGTGTCCGGGATGTTGATGGTGGTCGCGCCCGCGTCGACGGCGGCCCGCACCATGTGGGCGAGGAACTCGCGCTCCGTTCGGCTGGAGTCCATGGGGGAGAACTCCACGTCGTCGGTGTACTGGCGCGCGCGGGACACGGCCTTCACTGCGATCTCCACCACCTCTTCCCGGTTCTTGCGCAGCTGATGCTGGATGTGCTGGTCCGAGGAGGAGATGAAGATGTGGATGCGCGGGTGCGCCGCGTCCTTCAGCGCCTCACCGGCCCGGTCCACCGCGGTCTCGTTGGCGTGCGCGAGCGCCGCGATGATCGGCTTCCGTACCTGACGCGCGATCGTCTGCACCGCCTCGAAGTCGCCGGGAGAACTTACGGGGAAGCCCGCCTCGATGATGTCGACGTTGAGCCGCTCCAATTGCCTGGCGATCTCCACCTTCTCTTCCACGGTCATCCCCGCCCCGGCCGACTGTTCTCCGTCCCGGAGCGTGGTGTCGAAGATGAGCACTCGGTCTTCCATGTCATTCCTCCGCATACAGGCCGCTCACGGCCTCCGCTGTGCCGGCGGTCTACTTCTTCCCCAGGAAGGTCATCATCCCCCGGAGCTCCGCTCCGACGGTCTCTATCTCGTGGCCGGCGGCCGCTTCGCGCATCGCCTTGAAGCGCGGCTGTCCTTCGTGGTTCTCGGCGATCCACTCGCGGGCGAACGAGCCGTCCTGGATCTCCTGGAGCACGCGCTTCATCTCGGCGCGGGCGTGCTCGTCCACCACACGGGAGCCGCGGCTGTAGTCGCCGTACTCCGCGGTGTCGCTCACCGAGTAGCGCATGTACTTCATGCCGCCCTCGTAGAGCAGGTCGACGATGAGCTTGAGCTCGTGCATCACCTCGAAGTAGGCGATCTCCGGCTGATAGCCGGCCTCGACGAGCACCTCGAACGCGTTGGTGATGAGGCTGGTGACGCCGCCGCAGAGCACGGTCTGCTCGCCGAAGAGGTCGGTCTCCGTCTCTTCCTTGAACGTCGTCTCCACGATGCCTGCCCGGTCCGAGCCGATGCCCGCGCCGTAAGCCAGTGCGTTCGCAAGCGCGTCGCCCGAGGCGTCCTGGTGGATCGCCACGAGCGACGGTACCCCCTGTCCGTCGACGAACACCTCGCGCACCCGGTGCCCGGGCGCCTTCGGGGCGATCATCGACACGTCCACGTTGGCTGGCGGTTGAATCTCCCCGAAGTGGATGTTGAAGCCGTGCGCGAACATCAGCGTCTTGGAGCTGTCCAGGTTCGGCTCGATGGACTCCGTGTAGATGCTGCGCTGCGCGGTGTCCGGCGCGAGCACCATGATGTAGTCGCTCTCCTTCGTGGCCTCTGCCGGAGTGGCGACACGCAGCCCCTCGGCCTCAGCCTTCGCACGGCTGGCGCTGGTCGGCAGCAGGCCGACTACCACGTCCACGCCGTTGTCGCGCAGGTTGAGCGCGTGCGCATGCCCCTGACTGCCATAGCCGATGACGCCGACGCGCTTGCCGTTCAAGCGGCTGATGTCGGCATCCTCCTTGTAGTACACCTTCGCCATACTCTCGTCTCCTCCTCGTATTCTGGTCCCGTACGTCCCTCAGGGGACGACTTCCGTGTCCGGCGCGCTCTGCGCGGCTGCGGAAGCCGCCTGCTTCGTGCCCGTGGCCACGCCGCCGCGGGTCATCGCTATCCGTCCGGTCCGCATCGTCTCGCGGACGCCGAACGGCTGGAGCAGCTTGATGAGCGCGTCTATCTTCTCCTCGTCGCCCGTCACCTCGATGATGAGCGTTTCCTTGCCCACGTCCACGATGCCGGCGCGGAAGATATCCACGATCTGCATGATCTCCGGACGGGACTCCTTGCTGGACTTCACCTTCAGCAGCGCCATCTCGCGCACGACACTGCTCTCCGACGAGATATTCGTGACACGCACGACGTCTATCAGCTTGTAGAGCTGCTTCGTCACCTGCTCAACCACCCAGTCCCCGCCCTCCACGACGAACGTCATGCGGGAGAGCCCCGCCGTCTCGCTGTGACCGACCGCAAGGCTGGAGATGTTGAACCCTCGCCGGGAGAACAGCCCCGCGACGCGCGCCAGCACCCCCGGCCTGTCGTGCACCAGCGCCGTTATCGTGTGGACGTGCCCGTTGACGCTCATGTCAGCCATGACAGCGCTTCCCGTCCCTCCGGGGACTCGATCATCTCGAACACGCTCTCTCCCGCCGGAACGTGCGGGTACACGTTCTCCTCCGGCTCGACGTGGAAGTCGATGATGGCGGGTCCGTCCACCGCAGCGGCCTCTTCTATCGCGGACCGCACCTGCGGCTCGTCCGTCACGTGCTTCGCCCAGATGCCGTACGCCTCGGCGAGCTTCACGAAGTCCGGGTTGGCGGTGTAGCCGGACGCCACGCGCGAACCGCTGTAGAACAGGTCCTGCAGCTGCCGCACGAGACCGAGGTTGTTGTTGTTCAGGATGGCGAACTTCACGGGCACGTTGTGCTCCACGATGGTCGCCAGCTCGGACATCGTCATCTGGAAGCCGCCGTCCCCGGCGATGCTCCACACCTGCCGGTTGGGCTGCGCGAACGCCGCGCCCATCGCAGCGGGCACCTCGAAGCCCATCGTCCCCAGCCCGCCGGACGTGATCCAGGAGCCCTGCTCCTTGAACACGTAGTGCTGGGCCGCCCACATCTGGTGCTGCCCCACGCCGGTGACGACGATGGCGCGTCCGTCCGTGACCGCGCACAGCTCGCGCACGACGTGCTGCGGGCGGAGCCCGCTGCCCTCGCCGGAGCCCAGGGGATGCTCGGAGCGGAGGGCGTCTATCTCCGCGATCCACTCGGGACGGGAGACTTGCTCCACCTGCTTGGCGAGCGCATGCAGCACGCGCTTCGCGTCGCCGACGATGGGCACCGTGACGCGCACGTTCTTGCCCACCTCGGCGGGGTCGATGTCGATGTGGATGACCTTCGCGTTGGGGGCGAAGGCGCTCAGCCTGCCCGTGACCCGGTCGTCGAACCGCATCCCGACCCCGATGATGAGGTCGGCGCGGTCGATGGCCCAGTTGTTGTAGGCCTGGCCGTGCATCCCCGGCATGCCCATGCTCAGGATGTGCTCGCCGGAGAAGCTGCCGATGCCGAGCAGCGTGGTGATGACGGGGATCTGGGCCTTCTCCGCTATCTCCCGTACTTCGGCGAAGGCGCCGGAGATGATCGCGCCGTGTCCCACCATGAGGAGCGGCCGCTGCGACTCCGCGATGAGCTGCGCGGCGCGCTTGATCATCTGCCCGTGCCCCTCCATCGTCGGCTTGTAGGAGGGAAGGTCGACGTGCTCCGGGTAGTCGAAGTCGTCGCTCTCGGTGAGCACGTCGCGCGGCAGGTCGATGAGCACGGGGCCTGGGCGGCCCGTACGCGCGATGTGGAACGCCTCGCTCATGATCTGCGGGATGTCCGCAGTGTCCATGACGAGGTAATTGTGCTTGGTGATAGGGAGCGTTATGCCGGTGGTGTCCGTCTCCTGGAACGCGTCCCGCCCGATTGCGGCGCGCGGCACCTGTCCGGTTATCGCCACGATGGGGACCGAGTCCATCATCGCGGTTGCGAGCGGCGTCACGAGGTTCGTCGCCCCGGGCCCGGATGTCGCGACGGCGACGCCGACCTTGCCGGACGCGCGCGCATAGCCGTCCGCCGCGTGACCGGCGTTCTGCTCGTGCCGCACGAGGATGTGCCGCAGTTGCGGGTACTCCGGCAGCGTCTGGTAGAGCGGCAGTATCGCGCCGCCGGGAAGGCCGAACATGATGTCCGTTCCTTCCCGCACCAGGCTTTCGCAGACCATCTGTGCGCCGGTCAGATGCAAGACTCCCTCGCTTTCCTTCGCCTGTCGTTCCGTAACAGGAGCGCCCTTCCGCGGGTAAAAAAAGACCCGCCCCATGAAGGGACGGGCCGTTAACCCGCGGTACCACCCTACTTCCCCGGCCCACAAGCCGGAGCAGCTTTCCTGCGCGGTAACGGCGCGCTCCGCTGGCCCTACTGTTGCTGTTCAGGCCAGCCGCTCGGGGACGAGTTCAGGAGGGCTTGTCCATCGCCGGTCTCGCACCAGAACGACCGGCTCTCTGGGATGCGCTTGCCCCTTACTACTTCCCTTCCCAGCGGAACGGATGTTAGAAGCGGCGACATGATAGTACAAAGTCTCAGGCCAAGTCAACTTTCAGGCGTGGGGCATGCTCCTTCCCGCATCGCGGACCCGGACGCGGTAGACTGTCCGCATGTTGGACCGCCTCGAAAGCGCCCTTGCCCGTGCGCGGGATGAGGGGCGCACCGCCGTCGCTCCCTACGTCACCGTCGGATTTCCTTCGATCGAGGATACGCTCGCGATCATCCCCGCCATCGAACAGGCGGGCGCGGACGTCATCGAACTCGGCGTGCCGTACAGCGATCCGCTTGCCGACGGCCCCACGATACAGGCCGCGAGCTACCACGCGCTGACCGGCGGGGTGGACACCCGGGTCTGCCTCGAAACGACGCGCCATCTCCGGGAGGCAGGAGTGAGCCTGCCGCTCGTATTCATGGGCTACTACAACCCCATCCTGCGCTACGGCATCTCCGCATACGCCGCGGACTGCGCGGAGGCGGGAGTGGACGCGCTCATCATCCCCGACCTGCCGCCGGACGAGGCGGGTGAACTGCGCGAGGCACTGGAGCAGCACGGCCTGGGCATCGCCAGCATGCTCGCGCCCACGAGCACGGAAGAGCGGATCGTACTCGGCTGCGAGCGTGCGCGAGGGTTCATCTACTGCGTCAGCGTCACCGGCGTGACCGGCGCGCGGAGCGATCTCCCGGACGACTTCCCCGAGTTCGTGACTCGCGTACGGCGGCACACGGAGCTGCCCGTGGGGGTCGGCTTCGGCATCTCGGAGCGGCGGCACGTGGAGCGCGTGGGGCAGGTCGCGGACGTGGCGTTCGTTGGAAGCGCGCTCATCAACGTGATAGATTCCGCCCCGCCCGGCGAGGCGGCCTCCCGGGCTGGCGCGTTCGTACGGGAGCTTGCTGGGGCACAGTGACAGGGTGAGCGGAGGAACAGGCAGCCCGATCGGTCCTTCGACAAGCTCAGGATGAGCGGAGGACGCTGGAGACAACCCATGCCGACCCTTGGACTGCGCGGCGCAACGACAGCCGACGCCAACACGCCCGAGGCGATCCTCGACGCCACGGAGGAGTTGTTGCGCGAACTCGCGACAGCCAATGACCTTGTCGAGGAGGACGTAGGCGCGGTATTCTTTACCGTAACCGCAGACCTCACCGCGGAGTTCCCGGCCAAAGCGGCGCGCTTGCGGCTGGGATGGCAGCGGACGGCGCTGATGGATAGCTGCGAGATTCCGGTGCCGGGTGCGCCGGAGTCCGTTATCCGGGTGCTTCTGCTCCTGAACACGGAGAAGCGGAAAGAGGACCTGCGGTACGTCTACCTGAAAGGCGCTCGCAATCTGCGGTCGCCCGACAGCGGATGAACCGGCGGAGGGAGATGCGCACAATGCTCGCAACCGAGCCTCGCATCCGTGGCGTCCGGGCCCTCGATTGGACCCGGCGGTTCTTCCTGTTTACGCGGCGGGGCAGCGCCAGCTACAGCTATCGCTAGGCTCCGCGTTCGTTCTTTCCGCCTTCCGCATCGTCAGAGTACAGAAAGGGGATTGCGTCATGGCGCGTTCCGTTAGCGACCTGCATATCAGATCGATAGAACCCCTCGCTCCGCCGGAGGAGCTCCAGCGCAAACTGCCGCTCACGCCCGCGATGGCCCAGACCGTCGCCGAAGGGCGGGATCAGGTGCAGCGCATCCTGACCGGCGAGGACTCCCGCCTGCTCGTCATCGCGGGCCCATGCTCCATCCACGACGAGAAGGCCGCACTCGAGTACGCCGGCAGGCTGGGCGAGCTCGCTGCGCGGATGAGCGACTCGCTCCTCATCATCATGCGCGTCTACTTCGAGAAGCCGCGCACCAGTCTCGGCTGGAAGGGCCTCATCAACGATCCGAACCTCGACGGCTCGTTCGACATATCGAGCGGCCTCTACCGCGCACGAAAGCTGCTCATGCAGCTGGCCGAGATGGGCGTACTGGCCGGGACAGAGTTCCTGGACCCCATCACACCCCAGTACCTCGCCGACCTCGTGTCGTGGGCTGCCATCGGCGCGCGCACGACCGAGAGCCAGACGCACCGGGAGATGGCCAGCGGCTTGAGCATGCCTGTGGGCTTCAAGAACGGTACGGACGGCAACTCCCAGATCGCCATCGACGCGATGAAGACGTCCCGCGCTCCGCACTCTTTTCTCGGGATAGACCGGCAGGGACGCACCTGCATCGTGAACACGAACGGCAACCCCTACGGTCACCTTATCCTGCGAGGCGGCACCGGCGGCCCCAACTACGCCGAGGCCAGCGTGCGGGACGTGCAGGCGAAACTGGAGGCTGCAGGGCTGCCGCCGCGCATCATGGTCGACTGCTCGCACGCCAACTCGGAGAAGGACCACAACCGGCAGTCCATCGCCTTCCGCGACGTGGTGCGCCAGCGCCGCGCGGGGAACGACCTCATCGTCGGTCTCATGGCGGAGAGCCACCTCTTCGGCGGGCGGCAGGACCTCAGCGACGATCCGTCGCAGCTCCAGTACGGCGTCTCGATAACGGACGCGTGCATGGACTGGGAGGAGACCTCGGCGATGCTCAACGAGGCGCACGAGGCGCTCGCTGTCGAGCCCGTCGCCTGACCCTCGCATGGAGCGCCTTCGTGCCCGACCTCTGTGAGGAGCTGACCGCGTACCGGAAGAACCGGCCGACGGCTGTCGCGTTCGGCGTCTTCGACGGCGTCCACCTGGGGCACCGGCACGTGCTCGCCACGCTGGTGGGAACAGCGAAACAGCGCGGGCTCGCACCTGTGGCCGTGACGCTGGCGAACCACCCGTTCTCCGTGTTGCGCCCGGACGTTCAGTTGCGGATGCTCACCTCGCTGGAAGAGCGGCTCGGCCTGCTCGCAGACACCGGCGTGGCGGCGGTCGTGCCCGTCACCTTCACGAAGGAAGTGTCGTTGCTCACGCCGCGCGAGTTCATGACCACCCTGCGGGACTGCCTCGGCATGGCGCACTTCGCCGCCGGGCCGGACGTGACGCTCGGCCACAACCGCGAGGGGACGCTTCCTGTGCTCACGGCGCTCGGCGACGAACTCGGCTACACCATGGAGTGCGTCGAGCAGTTCATGCAGGACAGCGGCCCCGTGCGCAGCACCGCAGTGCGCCAGGCGCTGGACGGGGGCGACGTTGCATCCGCCGCGCGCATGCTGGGGCGTCCGTTCGCACTGGAAGGTCCGGTCGTCGAGGGCGAGCACCGGGGAGGTGGGCTGCTCGGCTACCCGACGGCCAACGTCGGGGTCGGGCCGCAGCAGGCGGTTCCCGCGGACGGCATCTACGCCGGATGGCTGTTGCACGGCACGGACCGCCTGCCCGCCGCCGTGAGCATCGGCCACAAGCCCACCTTCCACGAGGGCGGCCCGAGCGTCGTCGAGGCGTTCGTCCTCGATTTCGACGGCAACCTGTACGGCGAGCGGGTGAGGCTGGAGTTCGTCGAACGCCTGCGAGGGCAGGAGAAGTTCGACGGCGCCGACGCGCTCATCGCCGCCATGCGCGACGATGTGGCGCGTACGAGGCATATCCTTGCGCTCCCGCAGGAGGCGTCCTGACATGCCCTCACTCGATCAGCAGACCATCGACCGCATCACGAAGCGCGGCGTCGCGCAGATCATCCCTGAGGACGAGTTCATCAAGCGCCTCCAGGAGGGCGAGCCGCTCCGCCTCAAGATGGGGTTCGACCCCAGCAGGCCGGACCTGCACCTCGGCCACTACGTCGGCCTCCGGAAACTGCGTCAGCTGCAGGACCTCGGCCACGAGCTCATCCTCATCGTGGGCGACTGGACGGCGCAGATCGGAGACCCGTCCGGCCAGTCGGACACTCGCACCATGCTCAGCGCCGAGGACGTGCGCGAGAACGCCGAGACGTACATGCGCCAGTTCTTCAAGGTCGTCGATCCGGACAAGACGCGCGCCGTCTACCAGAGCGAGTGGTTCGGGAAGTTCACCCTGACCGACGTCATACGCCTCACGGCGCACTTCACCGTCAACCAGTTCCTGCACCGGGACGACTTCGCCACGCGCTACGCCGCGCAGCGCCCCATCGCCGTCACGGAGATGCTCTACCCGCTGTTGCAGGCGTACGACTCGGTTGCCATCGAGGCGGACGTGGAGTTCGGCGGCACGGACCAGCTCTTCAACCTGCTCGTCGGGCGTGAGCTGCAGGAGAAGGTGGGGCAGCGGCCCCAACTCGTATTCACCATGCCCATCCTTCCGGGCACGGACGGCGTCCGCAAGATGAGCAAGTCGCTCAACAACTACGTTGCGCTCGATGACACGCCGCGCGACATGTTCGGCAAGGTCATGTCGCTGCCGGACGACCTCATCCCGCTCTACTTCGAACTGCTGACCGACGTGCCGGACGACGAGCTCGACGCCATCCGCGCCGCGATGAGCGGAGAGCCGGGCGCGAACCCCATGGACATCAAGAAGCGCCTCGGCGAGGAGCTCACCGCCGCCTTTCACTCGACCGGGGAAGCGGCCGCCGCGCGCGAGGAGTTCGAGCGCGTCTTCCAGCGACGCGAGACGCCGGAGGACATTCCGGAGGTCGCCGTCGACCTGACCGGCCCCGCTGTCGTCTCCTCCGACGCCGACGGCTTCGACGCCGACCTCTCGCACTTGCTGCCTGCGCTCAACATGGCCGCGAGCCGCAGCGAGGCGCGGCGCCTGCTGCAGCAGAACGCAGTGCAGATAGACGGCGAACGCCCCGACGGCGAGCGTGTGCGCATCGCCTACGGCGCGCTCGTCCGTGTCGGCAGCCGCCGCTTCGCCCGCGTCGTGCGGGGTTAGTGGCGCCTCATCCCTAGCGTGACGACGCCATCGCCGAGAGCGCCATCTCCTTCCCGCCGATGACGTGCGGCAGGACCACCTCGTCGGCGCCCGCCTTGCGCAGCTTCTGTTCCGCGCCCGGGTTGGAAGCCCGCGCCACGATGTAGAGGTCCGGGTTGAGCCCGCGCGCCGTGAGCGACACGTAGACGTTCTGGCTGTCGTCGCCCGTGGCTGCCACGAGTCCGCGAGCGTCCCTGACGTGCGCCGCCAGCAGGTTGTCGTCCTCGGCGGAATCGCCGTGCACCCAGAGGAAGCCGCACTCTTCCGCGTCGTTGAGCGCATCCATGTCCTCGTCGATCACGATCAGCGCCTCCGACTGGTCCTGGAGCGTGAGCGCGACCGCTTTGCCGACGCGCCCGAACCCGCACACGATGAAATGTCCGCTCAGTTTCGACATCTGCGACCTCATTCTGCGCCTCCGTACCAGGCTCTGCACCACCGCCTCGGCCACGATCAGGTGCACCACGCTCGTCAGGACGTACAGCATCGCTCCCACACCGGCCACCATGAGGAACATGGTGAAGATCCGCCCGGTGGAAGAGAGTGGGTGCACTTCCTCGTAGCCGACGGTCGTGAAGGTGACGACGGTCATGTAGCCGGCGTCGAGGAGCGACCACCCCTCGATCAGCATGTACCCCGCGACGGCCACCGCCACAAGGACGACCAGCGCGAACAGGCTCCTGGCCAGCTGCGTCTCGAACAGGTGCACTACGCTCTCTCTGATGCGCATCGAGGGTGCTCTTGCGGACTGCTCCCACTGCCTACAGCGGGCCGAACCGCCGCACGACCAGCTTCCCGGTGACGGTCGTCACGGCGAAGCCCACCAGCAGCCCCGCCAGCAGGATACCCCACTGCTCCAATCCCAGTGGCACCGTGTCGAATGCCGCGCTGCCGATGGGGGTGTAGAGGATGACTGCCTGCATGAGCAGACTCACGCTCACCGATCCCCAGAGCCAACGGTTCGTGCAGATGGACATTCCCTCCTGGACACGGATGACCAGCAGCCGCAGATACTCCTGCACGACGAAGCCGGTGAAGGTCATCGTCCGGGCGGTCTCCAGGTCCCACAGCCGCAGCCCGACGAAGAACGTGGTGACGAGGATGATCGTCATGACCACACCGACACTGCCGACGAGCGCCGCCATCGAGCGCCCCAGCACCGCGCCGTGACGCGGAGGCTCGCGCATCGCTCCCTGTGGGGCAGGGTCGGACGCCAACGCGACCGCAGGCCCGGAGTCTGTCACGAGGTTGATCCACAGGATCTGCACGGCGGTGACCGGCAGGTAGCCGAACACGGTGGCCACCAGGATGACGAGCACCTCGGCGAGGTTGCCCGTAAGCATGTAGTTCACGAACTTCTTGATGTTCCGGAATATCCGGCGCCCCTCCTCGACGGCGGCGACGATGGTCGCAAGGTTGTCGTCGAGCAGGACCATGTCCGACGTGTCGCGGGCGACGTCGGTGCCCTTGATGCCCATCGCGACGCCCACGTCCGCGTTGTGCAGGGCGGGGGCGTCGTTCACGCCGTCGCCCGTCATCAGCACCACGTCGTGCTTCTCTTTGAGCGTGCGCAGAATCAGCACCTTGTGGCGCGGCTCCGCCCGCGCGAAGATGCTCGTCCCGTCGATGGTGCGCTTCAGCTCCGCCTCGTCCAGCCCGTCGAGTTCCCTGGCCTCGATGGCCTCGCCGTCCAGCCCCACTTCGCGGCCTATCGCCGCGGCAGTCAGGCTGTTGTCGCCCGTAATCATCACCACGCGGATGCCGGCCCGGTGCGCCGCCTCGATGGCGTGCGTCGCTTCCGGCCTCGGTGGGTCGCTCATCGCTCCCAGCGCGGCGAACGTCAGCCCTTCCTCGGCCATCGGGGCGTCGGCGGGCTGCTCCTTGTACGCGAACGCCAGCACGCGCAGCGCCTGCCCCGCCAGCCCGACGTTCTGCTCCAGCAGCGCGTTGCGCTCCTCGTCGCTCAGCGGCGACACCCCATCCGGCGTCCTGATGCTCGTGCAGAGCGGGAGCACCGCCTCCAGCGCACCCTTCGTCAGCAGCAGGCCGTCGGCTGCAACGGGGTGTCGGACGGCCACCGACATCATCCGACGCTCGGACGTGAACGGGACCTCGCCCGTTCGCTCGTACTCGTCCAGCGGCGCTCCCGCGCGCTCGGCGAACTCCAGCAGCGCCGTCTCCGTCGGGTCGCCCACGTAGCCGTACTCGGGGTGCCGGTGCGCGTTGTTGCACAGGCCCGCGACCAGCAGCGAGATGCCGACCGGCTCCTCGTGCGCACCGGACGTGATGTCGTGCGCGTCCAACTCCTCGGTGAGCGTCGCCACGCGGCGCATCGTCATGCGGCCTTCCGTGACGGTGCCCGTCTTGTCGGTGCAGATGACCTCCGCCGCGCCGACGATCTCCACGACCGGCAGCGAGCGCACGAGCGCCTTCCGCTCCAGCATCCGCCGCGTGCCGAACGCGAGCGCGAGCGTGAGGACGACGGGCAGACCCTCCGGCACCGCCGCGACGGCAAGCGCGACCGCGGTGATGAACGTCTCCAGCAGGCTCAGGTCGCCGGTCACCAGTTGCAGCACCACGACGATACCGATGAGCACTGCGACGGCCCAGCCGATCCGCGCCGCGAGGCGGCTGATCTCGCGCTGGAACACGGTCGGCTCGCTCTCCGTCGTCTGCACCTCCGCCGCGATGCCGCCGACCTCCGTCTGCATGCCGGTGCGGGCTATCAGCATCCGCCCCCGCCCGCGCATCACGACCGTGCCGCTGTACGCCATGCAGAACCGCTCTGCCAGAGATGCGTCGGCGGAGACCGGCTGCGTGTTCTTCCGGACCGGCAGGCTCTCGCCGGTGAGCGCCGCTTCGTCGACGCTCAGGTCGATGCTGCTGATGACGCGTCCGTCTGCGGGGATGCGTGAACCTTCCTCCAGCAGCACGACGTCTCCCGGAACGAGCACCTTGGCGTCCACCTGCTCCGCGACGCCGTCGCGGAGCACCGTCGCGGAAGGGGCGGCCAGGCGGTTCAGCGCCTCGATGCCCCGGCTCGCGCGGTAGTTCTGCGAGAAGCCGAGGCACGCATTGAGCACCACGATGAGCGCGATCAACCCGGCGTCTATGTAGTGGTCGGACTGCTCAGCGACGAGCGCGACGCCCACCAGCACTGCAGCGGCGCCGATCAGCACCAGCACGAGCGGGCTGCGGAACTCGTCCAGCAGCAGTTTGAGCGCGGAGACGGGAGGAGCGCCGGTCAGCTGGTTCGGGCCGTACTCGGCGAGCCGCGCCGAGGCCTCGCGTGAGGACAGCCCGGAAGCCGACGACGAGAGGCCTTCGAGGGCGTCCTCCACGGACGAACTGTGCCACGATGCTTGTGGGGTGTCCTCGACGGGGGCCTGCATGGTGGAGGATTATACCGAGGCGCCGATGATGGATTATTGACCTGCCGCCCGGCACTTGGCACACTCGCGGCTGCCTGGCAACACGGCCATGGAGGAAACCTTGCGCATCGGCGTGCCCGACCTCGTCTCGAACTCGTACTTCCCCGCCATTGCTGCCGTCGACCTCGGCGCGTTCGAGGCCGAGGGACTCGATGCCGACATCGAACTCGTCTTTCCCGTCACGCGGGCGATGGAGATGCTCCGCGACGGCGAACTCGACTACGTGGCGGGCTCGGCGCATGCAGTGCTGACGGCGTTCCCTCGCTGGGAGGGCGCGTCGCTGCTCGCCGCGCTCGCGCAGCACATGTACTGGTTCCTCGTGCTCAGGAGCGACCTCGACGCTCGACGCGGCGATATCGAGGCAGTGAAAGGCCTGCGCATCGGCGCTGCGCCCGGCCCCCGCGACGGTCTGGAGCAGATGCTCCGGGAGGCGGGCATCGACCCCCAGCGCGACGGCGTCGACATTGGCCCTGTGCCCGGCGCGACCGGCTCCGGCGTCTCGTTCGGCGTGCAGGCCGCAAGGTCACTGGCCGACGGCGCGATAGACGGCTTCTGGGCGAACGGCATGGGGACGGAGGTCGCCGTGCGCTCCGGCGCGGGCAGCGTCGTGCTGGACGTGCGGCGCGGCGACGGCCCGCCTGCGGCGCGCGGCTACACGTTCCCCGCGTTTGTGACCACTGACCGCAGGGTCGCCGGGCAACCGGACGAGGTTGCAGCTGCGGTGCGCGCCATCGTATCGGCGCAGCGTATGCTGAAGGCCGACCCGTCGCGGGCGACTGCGGTCGGCGAGAAGCGGTTCCCCGCCCAGGAGGCGTCGTTGATCGCGGAGCTCATCGAGCGCGACCTGCCATACTACGATCCGTCGATATCGCAGGAGACGGTCGAGCGGATGAACGCGTTCGCGCAGCGCATCGGGCTGCTCGACGGCCCTGTGCCCTACGAACAGGTCGTGGCAGCCCGGTTCGCCGGGTACCGGACATCTTAAGGACTGTAAGAGAGGAGTGAACGTGGCGAAACCTGAGTTGGAGTTCTTCGACCCCTCGGACATCCCGAGCGAGCCGATCCCGCCGGTGGAGGGCCTCAGCCAGCAGATACTGTCGCGCGACGACGTGAGCGGCGACTATACGCGCCTGCTGCGGTTCGAGCCGGGCACCGACACCTCGGCCATGGGCCCGCAGGTGCACGACTTCTGGGAGGAGGTCTGGATCATCGAGGGGAGCATCCACGACATCCCGCTCGACAAGACGTTCACCGCAGGGATGTACGCCTGTCGCCCGCCCGGCATGCCCCACGGCCCCTGGATATCGCCGGACGGCTGCCGGACGTTCGAGGTGAGACACTATGAGCGGTGAGGAGGTCGCTGTGCCGGTGAAGAGACCCGCACACAGGCTCACGTTCGACCACGCCGGAGCGCCGATGCGCTTCCTCGCGCGCAGGCTGCTCGCCGGGGGCTACACCGGCCGCGACCCCGCAGCGGTGGAGGAGCACATCGCCGAGCTTGCGCTTCTCGGGGTGCCGCGCCCTGCGCACGTCCCGTGGATATTCGTGGCGAACCCGCAGGCGCTCCAGGTGGACGGGACGGTGTACGCGTACGACGGCACGTCATCCGGCGAGGCCGAGTACGTGCTGCTCATCGACCGCGACGACGTCTTCGTCTGCATCGGCAGCGACCACACCGACCGCGGCCTCGAGAGCCTCTCCATCGAGAAGTCGAAGCAGATCTACCCGAAGATCCTGAGCAGGCAGATCTGGCGTCTCGACGACCTCCTGCCCCGCTGGGACGACCTGCGCCTGCGGAGCCGCGTCGGCGAGGGCGATGGGCTGGAGGACTACCAGGACGGAACGCTCTCCCAGCTCATCCGGCCCGAGCGGCTGCTCGAGCTCATCGGTCCGGACCCCGGTGCGGGCACGGTCGTCTTCTCCGGCACGCTGCCCGTGCTCGGCGGCAACGTCCGCCCGGCTCCCCGCTTCGAGGCCGAACTCTTCGACACGGACGGGAGCCCGCTCGCGAATCTCGGCTACGACATCACGGTGCTGCAACAGCAGACGCAGCCCGACGAACGATGAAGAGCAGCGCTCACGCTTCGGCGAGCGCGTAGCTCGTGCTCCGGCCGCCCTCCGGGTTCCGCACGAGGATGCCGCGCTCCATAAGGTCGGTGATATCGCGCAGTGCGGTGTCCTGCGAGCACCCTGTCATCCTCGCCCACTGGGACGTGGTGAGCTTGCCACCGAAGCCATTCAGCAGGTGGTCGACGGCGGTCCGCTGGCGCTCGTTGACGGATATGCCCGTAACCCGCTCCCAGAACCGGGCCTTTGTGAGCACCGCCGTCAGCGCCGTCTCCGCTCCGTCTACGGCACGGCCCAGGCAGCCCACGAACCATTGCATCCACTCGGTCACGTCCATCGTGCCCTGCTGCGTCCGCTCCAGCACGTCGTAGTAGGCGCGACGCTCCTTCATGATCTGTGATGACATGCTGTAGAAGCGCTGCGGGCTGCCCTCGGAGCGGGCCAGGGTCATGTCCGCGATGGCCCTGGCGATGCGGCCGTTGCCGTCGTCGAACGGGTGCACGGTAACGAACCAGAGGTGTGCCAGCCCTGCCTTGAGCACCTCGTCCGTCTCAGCAGGCGCGTTGAACCAGCCCAGGAACGCCTGCATCTCCTCGGCAACCCGCGTCTCGGACGGGGCTTCGAAGTGCACCCGCTCCCGACCGACCGCGCCCGAGACTACCTGCATCGGGCCGGTGCGCCAGCAGCCAACCTCGATCCGCCCAGTGTTGTTCCGCCCCGTCGGGAAGAGCGCCGCGTGCCAGTCGAACAGCCGCTCTTCGGTAAGGGGCTGTTCATAGTGACTCGTCGCGTCCATCATCAGCTCGACGATGCCTTCCACGTTGCGGTCCACCTGCAGCAGTCCGCCGATCTCCATGCCGAGGCGCCGGGCGACCGACGACCGTACCTGCCCAGCATCGAGATTCTCACCTTCAATCTCGCTGCTCTTCACCACGTCCTCGGTCAGCGTGTCGAGCTCGGCCTCCTGGCGAAGGTCGAAGCCGAGTGCGCTCATGCGCCCCAACAGGCGCCCCTGCTGGTGCCGCATCGCGGCAAGCGGCTCGATCAGCCCCTCCGGTTGCCACCGGAAGTTGGGCCAGTCCGCCTCCTGGTGTATGTACCGTAGGTGTTTTCTCCGCACCATATGCGGAGATTATAGCCGCCAATCTCCGCACGGGCAATCTATTCTCCGCATACAGCGCGGAGAATAATCCCACTAATCTCCGCACGACGTCGTTACCCTTGTGACATCCGCCCCTTACGCGAACGCCTGCCCGAGCGGTACGCTGGTGGACAGTCGGGGCCAGGCCCGCGAGACCGCCCCGCCGGATGCGACACAATGCAGCAGAATTCCGAAACGCCACCGCCATTCCACCCCTGACTCACTCCCCTTCAGGAGTGAATGGGCTGTCGCAAAACGTCGCGATCGCGTCGCATGGGTGTCGTAGCGTGTCCGGGTGTCTGTCGCGCTCTGACGGATTCGTGTTGCGGTGTGCCGTCCAAAGCAACTACACGCTTGACGAATCGCGCGCCGCGAGCGAGAGTCCACCATACAAGCCTGACAGGCTCGGAGGAGAACCATGGCGCAGCAGTCAGACGTCGCAACGATAGGGAAGGTGGACATAGACACGGACGCGCGGGCGAAGCAGCTCCCGTACGACCAGTGGGTCGAATCGCTCGACCTGCCCGTCCACAAGGGCTATTTCGTGGAGGACGTCCGCAACCTCGAGGTCGCCCCGTGGCCGGAGTTGGGCTGCAACGGCGCCTTCATCCAGCTCGAGGGCATGGAGGGCGTCGCCGACGCGCGCATCACCGAGATCCCGCCTGGAGGTTCGACGTACCCCATGCGCTTCGCCCTCGACGAGGTCGTGTACGTCGCGGACGGGCAGGGGCTCGCCACGGTGTGGGCGGAGGGAGTCGAGCGCCGGACGTTCGAGTTCAGCCCGCGCAGCCTCTTCGTCATCCCGCGCGGCGCGGTGCGCCAGTTCGCGAACGCCCGCGGCGACCGTCCTGCGCGGCTCATCACGAACACGTACCTGCCGGTAGCCATGTCGCTCGTCCCGGACCCCACCTACTTCTTCAACAGCACCTATGAGGACCCGACGCTGCTGGAAACCTCGGAGGATGAGCTGTACTCGGTCGCCAAGCGCGCACCGGGCGGACGGGGCGCGAGCTGGTTCGGCAACTTCTTCACCGACCTCGCGGCGTGGAACGGCCTCGTCCCGCACCGCCAGCGCGGGGGCGGCGGACACGTCGTGGACATCCAGTTCCCCAATTCGGAGATGGGCGGCCACATGTCTGTCTTCCCGCCGGGCACCTACAAGAAGGCGCACCGCCACGGGCCGGGCGTCGTCATCATCATCCCCGCCGGCGAGGGCTACTCCATCATGTGGCCGGAGGGCCAGGAGAAGGTCATCGTTCCGTGGCACGAGGCCAGCATGTTCGTGCCGCCGAACCGCTGGTTCCACCAGCACTTCAACGTGAGCGTGGAGCCGGCGCGCTACCTCGCGCTCTCGCCCATCCGCCAGATGCGCGGCCTCAGCAACCGGATGAACCCGCTGCTCGACCAGGTGGAATACCCGTCCGAGGAGTCGTGGATCCGCGAGATGTTCGAGGAAGAGCTCGGCAAGCGCGGTCTGGAGAGCCTGATGCCGGAGGGGGCGTACCAGGACCCCCACTACAAGTGGGAGTACGACGCTTCAGAGGAGCAGGGCGCCGTCCTCGACGCCACGGCAGGCCGCGGCCTGTAGGAGAGATGAACGCGATAGACCTCGCCGACAAGTTGTCGCAGTTCGATGAGTACTGGAGTCCCCGGATCGTCGGGGAAGTCAATGACTCATACGTGAAGCTGGCCAAACTCAACGGGGAGTTCGTCTGGCACAGCCACGAGCACGAAGACGAACTCTTCCTCGTGGTGAAGGGACGCTTGACGATCCGGTTCCGTGACAGGGACGTTCATCTGGAGGAGGGCCAGATGATCATCGTTGAGAAGGGCGTAGAGCATCAGCCGGTGGCTGAGTCCGAGGCCCACGTCCTCATAGTGGAACCCAAATCCACTGTGAACACAGGTGACGTGTTGAACGACCGTACGGTCGTTGATCTTGAGCGAATCTGACGGGCGGGTTCGCGGTGCTGCCGTTGCCTAAGCTCTCGCGGGCTCGGCCTGGGGCAGCGCGACGCCGCGCAGCGCCCCGCCGCGCAACACGATCGCCAGGGTCGCGGCGACCAAGACCGCTCCGAATCCGGCAACGGCGATCGGTGCGCCGGTGCCCTGGGCGACGCCGTTCATCATCGCGCCGCCCACCGGCAGCAGCGCCCAGTGCACGCCGTACAGCGCCATCACGCGCCCGCGCAGGCTGTCCTCCACCAGCGTCTGCAGGATCACCTGCCCTGTCGTTATCTGCATCACGCCGACAGCGCCTGAGAAGAACAGGAGCACGAGCGCTGCTTCGAACCACGGCGCGAGCGCGAACGCGACAAGCATCGCTCCGAAGGAGGCGGCCGAACCCAGCAGCACCCGTCCTGCACCCCGCTGCCTGAAGTAGCGGGAATACACGAACAAGCCAGCCATCGCTCCTACCCCCGCCGAGGAGTACATGAACCCCAGTTCGCGCGGGCTCACGTCGTAGACCTCAACCTGGAACACGGGGAACGTGAGCATGTACCCCTGCCCGAACGCCGAGCACGCCAGCGCCAGCAGCAGAAGCGGGCGGAAGACCGGGTGCGCCCATACGTAGGCCGCCCCCGCCTTCAGGTCGCCCAGCATCGTTCCGTGTCGTGGGGCGGTTGTCTGCTGGGGATGCACCAGCCTCATCACCGCTGCCATCGCGGCTGCGCCGGCGGCAGCGGCGAAGAAGCTGGGGCCCGCTCCCGCCGCCGCGATGACGAACCCGGCGATGGATGGCGCGACGATGCGTGTCGACGACCAGGCCACCGACGTCAGCGGCACCGCTATCGGGATGAGCGAGCGGTCCGGCAACAGGCGAGGGAAGAGTGACGCACGGGCAGGTTCGTCGAACGATTGCACCAGCCCGATCACCAGCGCCGCCAGCGCGAGGTTCCATACCGCCGCGTTGTCGGTCAACGTGAGCACGCCGAGCGTCACCAACATGGCAAGAGAGGTCGTTTGCGCCGCCACGACGAGCGTTCGGGGGTCGAACCGGTCTGCGAGCACGCCGCCCGCAAGGTTCACGACGATGCGCGGCGCGGCGCTGACAAGGTTGATGAACCCGAGCGCCAGCGGCGATTGCGTGAGGTCGTACGCCAGCCACCCGAGGGTGACGATGGTCATCTGCTGGCCGGTGACCTGCGCCATCAGCCCTAGCCAGAAGAGCCGGAAGTCCGGGTAGCGCAGCGCGGCGAAGAACTCGACGAAGCCGCCGAACAGCCTCACGGCGTCTCCGGTGTCTCGTCACCTTCGGCCGCCGGTGCTTCGCCCACTGGCGCTGTAGCGCCAAGGTGGTTCCGGAAGAACGCGAACGTCCGCTCCAGCGACTCCGCCGCTGCCTTCTCGCGGCGCTCGGAAGAGTCCTGGTTCGGGTTCAGGAACGAGTGGCCGACACCCTCGTACATGAACAGATCGTACTGCTTCTCGTACCGGTCGAGCGCGGCGCGGAACGCCTCGATCTCCGAGATGGGCGTCGTGTGGTCGTGCGTGCCGTAGTGGCACATCATCGGCACGCGGATGTTCTCGAGCTCCTCGGAGTCCGGGAAGAGGCTGTGGTAGTAGACGACTCCCGCGCCGAACGTGTTCGTGCGCGCCAGCGACAGCAGAACGAGCCCCCCACCGAGGCAGAACCCCACGATGCCTACCGGCCCGTCGTCAGCCGTCCACGGCAACGAACGCAGGAAGTCCGCCCCCGCGCTGAGGTTCTCCACCGTCCGCTGCACGTCCAGCGAGTTCTTGTAGCGCAGTTGCGTGGCGCGTCCTTCCGGCAATGCGCCGTCGAACAGGTCAGGGGAGAGGGCGACGAAACCGGCGCGGGCAAACGTGCGCGTCATCTCGCGCTGGAACCAGTTGAGCCCGCCCATGCCGGAGATGACCACGAGCCCCGGATACGGACCGCTGTCTGCCGGACGACCGACGTACCCGTCCACGAAACCGTTGGGGCCGTCGTATCCCGCGTGCAGTGAGACGATGCGATGCGCCATGCCACACCTCCTGCCGCCGTGCATCATAGGGCGGGGCATCTACGGCGACAACCGCCGCGAGCCGCGATGCACGTTCAGCGCACGCTTGCCGATGGCGACGGCATCGCCTTGCCGAGCGCCAGCGGGGCGAGCGGAACAGCCTCGTTCAGCGGGTCCCGGCCCTTCGCGGCCTCGACGTAGCGCTCCGCGTCCTCTTCGAGCAGGAATCCTGCTGCCTGCAACTGCCGGACAGCCTCGGCCATCTGTCGCACGTAGTCCTCGTGCGAAGCGTACCGCTCCTCGACGGAGCGCCGCGGGTCGCCGTTCGCCTCCCGCTCGGCGCGTGTCCGGGCAAAGGGCACGAAGCTGCCTGCCAGCGAGGCGAGGTCACCCTCGGCGAAGCCCGCTCTGCGCAGGTTCCATCCCGTGTGCGTGCCGACGGGGACCATGACTTCCGGCGAACGCAGGCCGCCGAGGTCGTTGCCGTCCTCGTCCACCTGCGGCATCTGCACGGTGTACTCCTTGCCGGGCACGGGCTGCGGCGGATGTTCGGTGACCAACCCCTGATCGAACCCGGGCCCGTAGTCGTAGAGCGGCAGGCGGCTGGGGCTTGCCGGCGTGGGAAAGCCGGGCACCTTCGGGAACGCTGCGAGGGCTTCTTCAGGACTGACCAGCGTGCCGTCTGCCCGCCGGGGCACGATGCTCGGAGGCGGGGGCGTGCCCTCGGTTGCCCAGCGGTGCATCATCGTGAGGACGGCCCGCATCAATGGCCCGTTGTTCATCACGTTGGAGCGCTGCTGGCAGATGTCGTCCGGGGACGGCATCACGCTCGTGTGCTGCGCGCTTGCAAGGAAGTAGACGCGCACCGTCTCCGGGAACTCGATGTCGTCGCCTGTCCTCGGGTCCGTGTGCCCGAGCGACGCGTGACGGTTCCAGTATTCGGTGTTCGTGTGCGTGTGCACGACCAGCGGGTCCGCCCCGGGGCGCTTCATGACGCAGTCCAGCGAGTCCGAGAAGGCGTCCGGCGCGACGGAGTAAGCGAACGGGTAACGCTCCGACGGCCACTGATGCTCCTCGTGCTGGCGCGGGTAGCGCCCGACCTGGGCGAACCTGGCGTTCGTGAAGAGGCGGCCCGCGCCCGAGACGTGCGGGTAGGCGGCTGCGAAGACCTTCCGGCCTTCCGGGTCCACGTTGTAGCCGTCGTAGATGAACTGGCGGATCACGCGCGCGCTCAGCGATGCTCCGTACATGTACGCCCGTTCGTGGCCCGCGAGCGGGTTCGGCGCGCCGCTTGCGTCGACGGCGTCATGGAGCAGCATCGACACGAGGTCGCGGATGCTCACGATGCCGAGCCCCATCACGCGGGAGCCTTCCGTCTCGTAGACCAGCTCGTATATCCAGCCGGGCTTGAAGCCGCCCTTCATGTAGCAGGCGACAGGGGAAGGGCGTACCTGCAACGCGCCGTCGACCACCTCCGCCTCAGCGAACGCCCAAGCGTCCGGCGGGACGGCCACGCGCGGGTCGCGCTCGTGCTCGCGCAGCGTCATCGTCGGGTGGGACGTGTCGAGGTCGAGCGCGGGGTAGCAGCGGATGCTCGGCGCGCCGCTCAGCGGCATCCAGAGCACGCCTTCCTGCTCGGCGATGAACTCCTGGCGCACCTTGCCGCGTACCGGCTTCCCGTTATCCAACGTCTCCGGCAGATCGATGGTGAGGAGGCCGTCGCCCGCCACGAGGTCGCCCTGCCAGCCGGACCAGACGACGGTGTAGCCCTGCCGCATCAGGAAGCCGTTGCCGGCCGCAGCGAGCGTGAGGGGGTCGTTATCCGGCGGAGCGTCGTTGAATACCCGCACGACGGTCTTGTTCCCGCGGTTGTTCACGCCGTACAGCAGGCATCCGTTCCCCCGTGCGAGGTCGACGGGCTTCAGGATGTCGAGGTCCGCCCGGAACTCGACCATGCCGTTGGCGTTGCACGGGGCAAGTTGCAGGTCGACAACGTTCGCGTTGGCGGGGTCGCCGGGGTCCAACTCGAAGAACGCCGACCCGGTCAGTCGCTCGTACGGTCCAGTGTCTCCGAACGAGGCTCCCCCGGCGAAGCTCACCTGTCGTTCGATGCGCAGTCGTACCCTGGTGTTCATGCCCTTCCTCCGATGGATAGCGCCGCCCGCAGGTTAGACGAGTCTGCTGCGGGAGTACAATCGCGCCCATGCGGCAGAACGATGAAGGGAACCGGAGTGAGTCGCCTGCCCGTCGGGGGCTTCACCCGCAGCTCCGCCTGATACTGGGGCTGCACGTTCCCGCGATAGCGCTGGGGCTGGGCAACGGTATCGGGCTGCCGGTCCTCCCGGAACTCACCAAGCTTTACGGCGTCAGCATCGGCGAGGCGACTTGGGTTTTCACTGCCTACCTCCTCGGCACCCTGCTCGCATCGCTCCCAACCGGCATGCTCATTGACCGGATAGGCCGCCGGTGGATACTGCTCGCGGGCCCGCTGGTCGTCGCCGTGTCTTCGCTGCTCATCGCCAAGGCTGCGGTCTCCGGCTCATTCACTGAACTGCTCGCGTACCGGTTCATCGCCGGAGTCGGCACGCAGATGTGGATGCAGAGCCGCATCACGGTCATAGCCGATACCGGGGCAGCCCAGCAGCGCGCCAAGCAGGTCACGCAGATGTTCGGCGTGCAGTCGATCGGCGCGCTCGGCGGCCCGCTGGTCGGAGGGTTCGCCGCCGTTGCGTGGGGTCTGTGGTCGCCGTTCCTCATACACGCAGGCCTGACGCTGCTCTCGATCATCCCGACCTACTTCGTCGTCAAGGAAACGGCGCCGGCAGCGAGGCGGGCGGCCGAGGCTGCGGCGGGCTCACGCTGGGCATCGCTGCTCAGGAAACCGATCCCCACCGTCTTCTCCATCCAGTTCCTGACGAACGTCACGAGAGGGGCCGTCTTCGAAGGAGGCGTCATCCTCCTGTACCCGTCCTACGCCTACGGCCTCGACCCCGCCGAGCTGGGCATCCTGCGCAGCGCGATGGCCATCGGGACCGTCCCCATCATGTTCTCCACCGGGTTCGTGATGGACCGGTTCGGCAGGAAGTACATCGTCGTGCCCGGGCTGTTGTTGACGAGTCTCTCGATGGCCACAGTGTCGGTGACGGCATTCGCGGGACTCAGCCTGTCCTGGTTCATCGCGAGTTTCGTGTTCCTCCACCTGTCGATGGGCGTTATCTCCGGCAACATGCAGACGCTGGGCACGGACGTGGCGCCGCCACAGGCGCGCGGGCTCTTCTTCGGTGTGTCTCGGCTGATCGCGCAGGGCGGTTCGACGACCAGCCCGGCCAGCTTCGGAGTGCTGTCCGGTGCGTTTGGTTACGGTACGGCCTTCGTATTCCTGGCGTCGACGGCTCTCCTCGCCGCGATGGTCGTTACCTTCTTCCTGGAAGAGACGCTCAAGAGATCGGAGAAGACGGCGGTCGATAGCTGATCGCCTAGCGACCGTAGGCGCTGCTGCGCAGGAGCCGTCCGGGGAGGGCCCCGGTGTGCTCGCCTGCCTCGATCAGCACCTCGCCGTTGACGATGGTGCAGGCGACGCCCTCGCTGGGACGGCGCATCCGCACGGCATCCCCGGGGTAGTCCGCGACCTCTTCCAGTTCACCCGCGCCGATGGTGTCCGGATCGAACACCGTCAGGTCCCCGGCCAGCCCCGGCCTGATGAGGCCCCTGTCGTGCAGGCCGAACGCACTTGCTCCCATGAATGTCAGCTTGCGCACCGCCTCCTCCAGCGACAGCGCCTGTTGCTGCCTCACCCAGAACGACAGCAGGAAGGTCGAGAAATGGCTGTCGCAGCGGCGGGTGACGTGCGCCCCGCCGTCTGAGAGTCCGGGCAGCACATAGGGGTCGGCCATCACTTCCGCCATCGCCGACGTGCTCACGTCGGAGCGGAAGTAGAAGAGCGTCCTGAGGTCTTCTTCGAGCGCGAGGTCGAGGAACGTGTCGAGCGGGTCCTTGCCCAGTTCCTGTGCAATGTCGCTCACGCTGCGCTCCACGTAGCCGCGGTGCTCGTCCAGGGCAACCCTGGCCACGTACAGCAGGTCCCAGCGCACCTGCGGGGAGCCGGGGTTCCGCTTGTCCGGGGCGTCGGCGTCGGCCCTGAGTCCGGCGCGTACCGCGGGGTCGCCAAATGCAACACGCTTCTCCTCGGGTGAACTGCTCATCACGGGCAGCCAGTGCGGGAAGCCGTCGAAGCTTCCCACGGTGAGCAGCGTCCAGCGCGCAGTGTTCTCCATGAAGGGCGACACCATCGCGTACATCCGGGCGTCGTTCCGCGTAGAGCCCGCGCGACCCGCAAGGCTGGAGATGACCGGGCGTCCCGTTGCCCGGGCCGTCCGCGTCAGCAGCCCCTCCGACAGTTCGATCCGCTCCGAGTCCCCGAACTGGATGGAACCGGCCCCGACTTCGGCGAGCGCTTCCGCCACGGCGAGGAACTCGTCGGGCGGCGCGGCGTTCGCAGGCAGCAGGCGGTTCTCGAGGTCCATGTGGCGCAGGTTGCGCTCCGAGGACAGGCCGAGCGCTCCCGCGCGGATGCCTTCGCGCACAATCTCCTTCATCTGCTCGATCTGCTCAGGAGTCGCAACTGCGGAGTAGGCTGCCTCGCCCATCACGTGCCGCCGTACTGCCGAGAAGCCGATGAGCGAACCGACGTTCACGCCGAGCTCGCGATCGATGGTCTCCAGGTACTGCGGCACCGACTCCCACGACCACTCGACTCCGGCCTGCAGCGACTCGACCGGTATGGCCTCGACGCGTGAGAGCATCGAGACGAGATCGGCGCGCTCCTCCGGCCTCGCCGGAGCGAGTCCCAGCGAGCAGTTGCCGTTGATGACCGTCGTCGCACCGTGGTAGCAGGCGAACGTGCACAGCGGGTCCCACAGCACCTGCGCGTCGTAGTGGCAGTGGTTGTCGATGAAGCCGGGGGCGATGACCTGCCCCTGTACGTCGATGACCCGTTTCGCCGACGAACCGAGCCTGCCGGTCTCCGCGATGCGCCCGTCCACGACGGCGACGTCTCCCTCGTACGAGGGTCCGCCGGTACCGTCCACGATGCGGCCGTTCTTGAGCAACAGGTCGTAAGTCATCGTCGTCCTCCTCAGAGCGCTTCCGGGACAGGTATGTCGTACAGACGGCAGACGTTGGTGCTGAGAACCTTCGTGCGCGTTTCGGCGTCCAGGTGTCCGAGGTGTTCGGCGATCACCTTGCGCGAGTTCGGCCAGGTGGAGTTTGCGTGCGGGTAGTCGTTGGACCACATGCAGGCGTCCGCTCCCCAGCTTGACAGGTAGCGCGTGCCGATGGCGTCGTTGAAGAACGTCGCGTAGATCTGGTCGGCGAGGTACTCGTCCGGCATCTTGTCCGGCGCAGGGCCCGGCTCGTGGTGACGGTGTCTGCCCAGGTAGTAGCCCCACTGCTGCAGCGTGAACGGGATCCAGCCGATCTCGTTCTCCACGAGCACGATCTTGAGGTTGGGGAACCGGTCCAGCGCCTTGTAGAAGATGATGTCGAAGAGGCTGTTCATCACCTCCCCGATCTTGAGGTTGACGCTGGCGCGGTAGTGTTCCGTACCGCCCTGGCGGCGCTGCATGTAGCCGTGCCCCGTGAGGATATGGAGGCTCACGGGCATCTGCAGGTCCTGCGCGGCGGCCCAGAAGGGGTCGTAACGGTCCGACGAGAACGGCAGGTCCTCGGGAGGGTTCTGCCAGATCATGGCCCCGCGCAGCCCCGCGTTCCGGCAGCGCTCCAGTTCGGCCACGGCATGGTCGACGTCATACAGCGAGATGAGGCCGATCCCGAACAGGCGGTCGGGGCTCACGGCGCAGTACTCGATCAGCCAGTCGTTGAAGGCGCGGACGCACGCCTCCTGCAGCGGCACGTCCTCGATGCGGAAGAGCGTCATGCCGCGCGTCGCGTAGAGCACTTCCAGGCTGACGCCGTCGACGGCCATCTCCTTCAGCCGTTCGCTCGGGTCCCAGCCGCCAGGTTTGGCCTGGTCGGAGACCGTGTTAGGGAATGTCGGCGCCTGGTCGCGCAGCCCCTTGGGCAGGCGCGTCGCCCACAGGTCGCCCGGCTCCATAACGTGGGAGTCGGAGGAGATCAGCAGTTCGTCGACGGCCCCTTCCGTACCTGTACTCGCGATCGTAGTGGTCATGGCCGCTCCTCTTCCCCGCGTGTGCATGCCTCCAGGCATTCTGTGGAAGGAGCGTGGCCTGGAGGGTTCGCTTGCCGGCACTTAACCACCGCGTTATCCGGCTGTCAACGAGCGGCAGACCTACGCTCTCCGTTGCCACGGATTGGGGTCGCCGCCCTGCGTGCGGAACCAGTGAGCGACGCGGTCCCAGTAGAGCTCGGGGTCGATCCTGAGCACGTCGCCGTCATCCGACCGCGCGATCACGAGCCTCCCCCACTCCCGGGGGTCTCTCTGGCTGTTGTCGACGATACTCTCCCTGCGGTGCGTGTCGAGACCGGTCATCAGGTTGAGGAAATCGGACAGCAGCGCGCTGTCGAACTCCCAGACCTCCAGCGCCGTGGCGCCCTCCTCGTCGACGGTGAGGAGGGCGTCTTCGTCGTCCCGGTATCGCCACTCGATGCGCATCTGCACGCTCTTCTAGAAGAACGTATTGACCACCTTCGGGAGGAGCACGTTCTGGTCCAGGATGATGTCGCGCTTGGCGATCTTGAAGGCTGTGTCGGGGTCGCGCCGGAGCGTGTCGTACCGCCTACCGACGAACAGGTTCACCTCGTCCTGCAGGCGGT
Organism: Dehalococcoidia bacterium; assembly: GCA_965206315.1. Taxonomy (GTDB): domain Bacteria; phylum Chloroflexota; class Dehalococcoidia; order Lucifugimonadales; family Australimonadaceae; genus Bin16. The sequence continues at coordinate 674,450 of OZ242210.1, read as the reverse complement.
TCTGGTAGCAGAAGAACTTGCTGCTCACCCTCACCTCGTCGCCGTTCACCTCCAGCAGGAGGATGTTGGAGATGAGGTGTTCGAAGCGTGAGACCGGCTCCTCCGCCCAGTGCACGCCGGTGTTGATCTGCCGGACCCTGCCGGTCAGGATGTCCTTGCCCTCGTCGAAGTAGGAGATCTCCGACTCGGGGTCGCTGTACTCCAGGTCCCAGTCGCCGAACTTGATGTTTCTGCGGATGGGCATCCAGTAGTGGATGTCCTCTGCGAGCAGGTCGAGCCATTCCGTGAGCCTGCGCTCGTCCAGGAGCAGCGCCTCCCAGTAGAGGAATTGCTCGATGTCCTTCAGCAGGACGATCCGGTCCATCGCTTCCAGATTCGCGTTGGCGCGTTGCGTCATTCCTGGACTCCCTTCGTGTCCTCTGCTCTTCGACTGCAGGCGCCGCAGTCCCTACCAGATGCGGTGCGACTTCGCCCTGTTCACCGGGTAGAGGTCGTCCCAGCTCGACGCCTCCATGAACGCGAGCCACCTGCTGAAGCGGGCGCGGTGCGCCTCTTCGGTGTGCGATCCGTTGAAGACGACGCCAGGGTACTTGTCGGTCTCGAACCCGCGGCCCAGCCCGTTGGCGAAGTAGTAGTTCCGCTTGCGCGCCCTTGCGCCCTGGCTGGCGGAGAAGACGTAGTTCCAGTTCTCCATGTCGTCGGACTCGGTCGCGCCGGTCGGTCCGTTGTACCGCATCACGTAGTGACGGACTGCGTCCTTGACGTGCTTGGGCGCTTCCCTGTCGACGCCGAACAGGCTCCACCGCTCGACCACTCCCACGGTGTGAGGGTGCCACCAGCGCCACCGCCAGCTGTCCATGATGAAGTTGGGGAACACGCAGAAGTGTCCGCCCTCGTGGCCGTGCGGGGGCAGTATCCGGCCTGCGTACTTCTTCGCCTTGCGCTCGTGGGCCTCGCGGAAGTAATCGTCGACGCCGGCCTCGAGCCAGGTGTCCACGTATTCCGGCACGCCCGGCTGCCTGTAGTCGCTCCAGTTGCCCCCGTGACCGAGGTTGTGGTCGCCCACTGCGTACCGGTCGGCGGGGAAGGACGCACGCCGCTTGCCGCGGTCGCCGCCCGACATGGTCCCGCGGTCGGGGCCGATGGCGGCCGCGTTCACGGAGCGGTGTGTCATCGCAGCGTGCGTCAGGTCCGTCGACGATGAGAAAGCGGGCACCTTCCAGTTCGTCGGCAGGCGCCACTTCTGGAACGGCGTGAAGACTTCTATGCCTGCGTCCGTTCCATCGCTTGCCTCGCAGTCGTACCGTATCCCGTCGGCGAAGGGCCCCACGTAGTCCTCGAATGACGGTGCCTTCGGGTCCCATGTCGCCCACAGCGACCCGTAGTAGTTCTTGAACTGCGCCACCGGCGTCAGCCCCCACTGCTCTCTGTCGAGGCCGCCGTCGTAGGCGTAGGGGGCGTACTGGTAAGCCGCTCCCACCAGAGCGCCGGTGCAATCGTACGTCCAGGCGTGGAACGGGCAGGTGAAGACGAGAGCGTTGCCCTGGTCGTAACGGCAGACCTTCATTCCCCGGTGAGCGCATGAGTTGAGGAAGGCGCGTATCTGGTTGTCCTTGCGGCCACGCACCACCAGCACTTCCTCCGTGCCCATCCGCGTCACGATGAAGTCGCCCGGGTTCGGCACCTGGCTCTCATGGCCCAGGAACAGCCAGCACCGGTTGAATATCTGCTCCTGCTCCTGCTCGAAGATGTCCTCGTTGACGTATAACTCCCGGCTCACCGTGCCGCCTTCGGTGTCGATGAGCGATCGAAGAGACCGGTCCCCACGTGCCGTGATGAGATTCGCCATGGCGCTTCTTCCTCCTCTACTTCTGCGTGGCGCGGGAAGGGTGCCCAGAGGAGTAATCGCAGATGTCCTGATAGCGGCACTTAACCACCAGGCCTACCGGCTGTCAATGAGCGGCCGGAGGGGGCGAGCGGCGTGAGCCGGGATGGCGGTTCAGCGGTCACTCCCACTCGGCGAAGGCCATCGCGCAGCCGACGCCGGCGAGGTTCCGGTAGCAGGGCTGGTAGTCGATGACCCGTCCCGCGGTGTCGCTCGTTGCGGCGGCGATGATCCAGTTCCTGATCTCGGACGTTCCGCCGACCAGCACGTCGGGGTCCATCGCCGCCATGTAGTCGAGGTCGTGCGCTTCGACCGCTTCGAGGTACTCCCGGTCGATCTGCTCATCGATCATCATGTGGGAGAGCCCGCCGGACGCGACGACCACGACGCGCCGGGACTCGTCGAAAGACTCGATGGCCCTGGCGAGGGCGCGCCCGAAGTCAACGCACCGCCTGGGAGAACTCGTGGGCGGGTAGTACGTGTTCACCATCACCGGAACGATCCGGTAGCGGGCGTCGTCGTTCGTCGTGTGAAGCGGGCGGCCGAACGCGTGGCCGAGCCCCTGTTCGTGCCGGGTGGCGGTCGACCATGCAGGGTCGAACCCGGAGTCGAGCAGCGAGTCGATGGTCCACCTGGCGAGCGGGACGTCGACCCGGTACCTCGTGATGGTGTCGGTGAACTCGTCACCGAGGTGGTAGTGCGAGACCCGGGTACTCGCGTCCGCCTCATCGCCGATGTACACGAGGAACGGCGGCGTGTTGTCCGCCAGCAGGTTCTCGCGCTGGTCGTCCCCGATGAGCACGATAGTGTCCGGGGCGGCCTTGTCGATCCTCGCTCGTACGGTGTCCATCGCCCTGAGGCACGCGTCGTAACGGCGCTGCATCATGGCCTCCGAGGTCTGCTCGCGCATACCCGGTTTCTCGGCGCCCATGTCGTCACGACGGAGGATGTTGGGCCACAGCTCGGGAGGCACGTAGAGCTGAGGGCCATGCGACATACCGAACCTGCCTACGATGGTTGCCATTGCTCCTCCTCTCGCCTGAGCCGGACCGGCGCCATTGTAGCCCGCGCAGCCGCGACAGTCCTGAAGCCTCCGCTATACCCGGCCCCCGGCAACGAGGCTCCGCACCATCTCCACGGCTCGTGGGACGTCCACTCCGACCGCCACCTTCACTGTCCCGCCTCCGTATCTCGCGATGGTACGGCCCCGTTCCTCCCCGTCCGTCGCGACGGACACCTGCGCGGGGCGGCACGTCAGAATGTCCGGGTCGATCGCGGCCCCCACGGCCAGCGGGTCGTGCATGTAGAACTCCTGCAGGTCGGCCCGTTCCCGGAACCGGTCCGCCAGGATGCGGTTGCCCAGCGAGGCAGACCTGGACGTTCCCGCGAACCACTGCGGGCCGTCGCGGCGGTGCATGGACGTCCGGCGCGTCACGTCGAGACCGACGAGCGTCACGGGCACTCCCGAAACGAAGACGGCGTTGGCGGCCCAGGGGTCTTCGTGGATGTTGAACTCGGCGTGGGGTGTGATGTTCCCCGGAACCTCGAACGCTCCACCCATGACGACTATCTCTGCGAGCGTGTCCACGAGGCCCGGGCGACTCTCCAGCGCGGCGGCAACGTTGGTGAGCGGGCCGAGCGCGATGACGGTCAGCGGCTCGGCAGACTTCGCGGCGCGATCGCGTATGAACTCGACCGCGCTCATCCCATGCGGCCTCAGCGTCGGGGCAGGCAGGCGGACGCCAAGCCCCCCTGCGCCGTGGACGTGGTACGCATGGGTGAACGAGCCGTGCACTGGCCGGTCGGCGCCCACCGCTACGGGTATGGCGCTCTGCTGTTCATCGAGGTATTCGACCAGCCTGAGCGCGTTGTCGGTCGTATCCGACAGACTGGCGTTCCCGCCGACCGTGGTGATGCCCTCGACCTGCAGGTCGGGCGAGTTCAGCGCCATCATGAGCGCGAGGGCATCATCGGCGCCGGGGTCGGTATCGACTATGACCGTACGCATACGCGCCACACTTACTCCGTGGGGGTGGGGAAGTACGCTATCGTTCCTGAAGTCTGGACGCTATATTCCCATCAGCAGACAGTCTACGGCGAGCAGAGACGTGTTGGGATTCAGAGAGGAGCATCACCATGCTTGAACCCATCAACTGGCGCGCGCGTATCGGCCTCATCACCACCAGCGGGCAGCTCATCACCGAGTCCCGGTTCCCGTATCTCGCCCCGAAGGGCGTCACCTTCCACGTGACGCGCATGCTGAACGCGGGCGGAGGCATGGCAGCCCTCATCGAGATGGAGAAGCAGTCCTGGCGCGCCGTGGAAGAACTGTCCACCGCTCGCGTTACCTCGCTGGGGTACTGCTGCACGGTGAGTGGAGCGCTGCGCGGCCTGCGGGGCGACATCGACTTCTGCCGTCAGGTCGAGCAGCGGTACGGCATCCCCACCACCTCCACCATGCTGGCCGCCGTCGAAGCGCTCAAGACGCTGGGTCTGGAGCGCATCGTCGTCACCAGCCCCTACCAGGACGACCACCACGAGTCGGAGCGGCAGTATCTCGCGGAGGCGGGCATCGACGCCTTCAAGATGAAGGGCATGGGCAAGTCCACCAGCAAGGAGTTCAGCACGACGCAGCCCCAGGAGATCTACGACTTCAGCATGGCCCACTGGGACCCTTCCGCCGACGGTCTGTTCGTAAGCTGCATGAACCTCGACGCTATCGCCGTGGCGCAGGACTTGGAGGAGGCCATCGGCAAGCCTGTGGTCACCTCGCATACCGTGACACTCTGGCGCACCCTCTCACTCTCGGGCATCGACGACCCCATCGAAGGTCTGGGGCGGCTGCTGACGATGCCCCGGGTCGGCGCGGTGGCAGCAGCGGTATAGGCCGCCGGAGAGGCTCACAGGACTCGTACGCCGCGACCGGGTGCCGTTCCTTGACACCCGGTTCGAAGGTTCCTAGTGTGCAGTGGTCGGCAGATGCGGAGGCGCGAGATGGCGAAGAACGGCTTCAAGGTTATCGATAGCGACATGCACATCATCGAGCCGGTGGACCTCTGGCAGCGGTACATCGACCCCGGTTTCAAAGGCGTTGCCCCGATCGGCACTGCGAACAGCGCCTCCGACCTCAACCTCATCCACCCGGACGGACGCCTCTGGGGAAGGGACCCTCTCCGGGCGATGCCCACAGGCCGCCCCGCCGGCCGGAACGCCGAGAAGGTCGAGGAACGCTACCGCCCCCACGCCGACCGGGGCTACAGCAACGAGGTGCAGCTGGAGGCGATGGACATCGAGGGCATCGACGTAGCGGTCATCTACCCCAGCCGCGGTCTGCATGCCCTGGGTGAGCCGGACATGGACCCGTCTCTTGCGGCAGCCGTAGCACGGGCCTACAACGACTGGCTCTTCGATTTCTGCAAGGCGGATCCTCAGCGGCTCCTGGGGGCGGGCATGATCTCCGTCTTCAACATAGACGACGCCGTCGCCGAGACGCGGCGGGCCGTCAAGGAGCTGGGGTTCCGCTCCGTTTTCCTCAGGCCAAACATGGTCAACAACCGTCCCTGGCACGACCCGTACTACGAACCCCTCTGGGACACGCTGGAGGAGCTCGGCGTGCCGCTCGGCTTCCACGAGGCCATCTTCACGGGTCTGCCGGAGGTGGGCTGGCAGTTCGGCCAGAACTTCATGCTGCGCCACACCTTCTGTCACCCGGTGGAGCAAATGCTGTGTGTGGCCAGCTTCGCCGGCGCGGGTATCTTCGAGCGGCACCCGAACCTCAAGGTGGCGTTCCTGGAAGGGAACTGCAGCTGGCTGCCCTTCTTCCTCTGGCGGCTCGATGAGCACTGGGAGCAGATGGGGGATGTCTGGGCGCCGGAGCTCAAGATGGCCCCGAGCGAGTACTTCAAGCGACAGGGCTATGCCTCGGTCGAGGCCGACGAGGAGCCCGTGAAGTACGCTATCGACTGGATGCCGAACCGGAACCTCGTCTTCTCTACCGACTACCCGCACGGGGACTCCAAGTACCCTCACGCGGTCGACCGCTTCCTCCGATTGGGCGCCGGCGGCAACGAGGAGAAGCTGGGTATCAGCGACGAAGACAAGCGGAGGATCCTCTGGGACAACTGCGCCGAGCTGTATGGCATCAAGGAGCCGGTAGCCAGCCAGTGACCTGCAGCCCACACTCCCGGTAGAGGAGGGAGTCATGCCCTACAACAGACAGGGACGGACCAAGGACTTTCCTGTGTTCGACTGCGACAGTCACATCTTCGAGCCCCCCGACGTGTGGGAGAAGTACATCCCGTCCCATCAGCGGGAGTTCGCCAAGTCGCACCTCTACGTCGACAACGATCGGGGCATCCGTGTCCTGAACGGCAGGAAGTCGTTCCTTGACCCGCGAACCTTCTCCTACGCAGCCGAGGTCTGGAACCCCACGATCACGAAGAGCGACATCGGCGCCGTCAGCCCCGAAGACCCGGAGTGGGACGAGCGGGTAGGGCGGAACGCCATCACGAGGGACCCCTACGCCCGGCTGCGGGAGATGGACGCCTGCGGTATCGACCAAGTGATGGTCTTCCCGTCGGCGCCCATGATCCAGATGCCGCTGGTGAAGAACGCGGAGGCCGCCCGCATCTGCGCACGCGCCTACAACGACTGGGTCGACGACTACTGCTCAGCCAACAGGCAGCGGCTCTACCCCTGCGGCATCATCGCCCCGCAGGACGTGGACTTCGCCATCGAGGAGTTGCGGCGCATCGCCGGGATGGGGTTCAAGGCTGCCGCCGTGCGGCCTATCCTGTCCAATGGAAAGTACCCGACCTTCCCCGAGTACGATCGCCTCTGGCACGAGTTCGAATCGCTGGGTCTGGCGCTGTGCATGCACACCTTCATCGCGCCCGGGACCATGAGTCGGGAGCTGGCCGAGCGGATAGCCGCGGTGCACGAAGGGGCCGGGATAAAGGACCCTCAGACCTTCGAGCCCGAGGTCAGTGCATACTCGCCGGGACAGTTCGTCCCCAACATCATGGAGGCCATGGGGTCGGTCGTGCCTTCGCTGGAGCCGCTGAGTTTCGTGGCGGAAGCGATGAACTGGCTGACTATCGTGCTCATGTCGGGCTGGCTGGAGAAGTTCCCCGGTCTCCGGGTGGCAGTGCTGGAGTCCAACGCGTCCTGGCTGCCGCTGGTGCTGGAGAAGGCCGAGGGCTTCCTGGACCTCCATCGACACGTCCTGGAGCGGGCGAACCTGAAGATCGGCGACCCGGAGGAAGTGTTCAACCGGCAGTGCTTCATCGGTTTCGAGGCGGACGAGGACCCCGTGCTTCGCCTCTGGGACATGTATGAGAACGTGGGGATATGGGCATCGGACATGCCGCACCATGACGCCATGGATGCCTGGGAGGCCATTGACCGCATGAACCGGTGCGGTGTGCCGCAGGCGGCGCAGTTGAAGTTCCTGGGAGGGAACGCCTGCCGGTTGTACGGCATCGAGCAGCAGTTGTTCGTCACCGAGGCGCCTGCGGAGTACACGCCGCAGAAGCTGCCGCGCATTCTCTCCTAGCGGCAGCCGGTATTCACGCTCCCTCGCTCCGCGCGGAGAAGTCGATGCCTGCTGCTTCTTCCTGGAGCTTCAGCAGGGACGCAGTGCTCTGCCGGCCCCACCCGCGCACCATCCCCTCGACCATGTATTGCTCGACAAGGGCGGATATCGGCATCGGCACGTCGAACTCGCGGGCGACGTCCATCGCCAGACCCACGTCCTTCCGGGAGAGCGCGAGGGTGAAGGTGGCCGGAGCATCGGAGGACGGCTCGGACACGGCCTTGGCGAAGGACTCCCTGAGCTGGTGCATCTGCGTGTCCAATCCCCAGTACATGCACTCCCAGAGGGTCGACGGGTCGACGCCGGCCTTGGCCCCCAGCACCAGCCCCTCGCCGATGGCCAGTCCGATGCCTCGACGCACGAGGTTGTGGGCCAGCTTGATGTATGTCCCTGTTCCCAACTCTCCGGTGTAGACGACCGTGTCCGAGAACGCGTCCAGCACGGGCTTCACGCGGTCGTACGCGGCCCGGTCTCCGCTGGCCAGCACCTGTACGTTTCGCTGTTGGATGCCTCCCTTCCCCACGACCAGGGGCGCGTCGAGCACCTCGGTGCCCTTCGCCCGGAACGCCTCCCCGATCTTGCGGATCGTGTTGGGGTGGCTGCTCGTGAGGTCGACGTAGACCTTCCCGCTCCCGATGCCCGCCATGAGCCCACCGGAGCCCAGGGCGACCAACTCCACTTCTCTCGGGCTGGGAAGCGACGTCACGATCACGTCCGACCCCTCGGCTACCTCCGCGGGTGTGGCGCCGAAGCGCGCGCCCGATTCGAGGAGCGGGCGCGTTGCCTCTTCGTTGAGGTCGTTGACGATCAGCGGGTAGCCGGCCGCACCGATGTTCGCGGCGATAGCCCCACCCATATTCCCCAGGCCGACGAACCCAACCGTCTCCATAGCGTCCCCCTGTTCTACCTGTTGCGGGTCAACTCCCAAGCGAAATCCTTCAACCCCTCCGCGAGGTCGTAAGCACTCCGGTAGCCCGTCTCTTCCTGCAGGCGAAGGATGCTCAGGGGTTGCGCCCGATCGGGTGTGTAGCTCGTGCTCTCACCCTCCACAGGCTGTACCTCCACGCCGGGGAGCGCGGCCTGGAGGGCTTCCACCACGTCCCCCACCTTCGAGAGCACTCCGCTGCCCAGGTTGAAGACCCGGTTCTCGAGCGGCTTCTCGCAGAGCAGGGCCACACCCTGGGCGACGTCTTTCGCGTAGACGTAGTCGTTGGAGCCGAAGAGTTGAGAGTCCACCTCGACGGGTCCACCCCGGAGGCCGTTCTCCAGCAGCCGGTGCAGGACCTCGCCGATCAGGTCTCCACCGGTGTAATGGCCGAACCCGTACACCTGGGCGAACCGTGCGGTCGCAACCTCCAGCCCGTACGCGCCGGCGTAAGCCTGAAGAATAACCTCGCAGGCCAGCTTGCTGGCCCTGTAGAACGCGTTGCTGACGACAGGGTAGTCCTCGGTGACCGGAGCGGCCGGTCTCAGTCCCCACCTGTACACGCCGAATGTGCTGGCGAAGATCAGCCGCCGCGCGCCGGTCAACCGCGCGGCTTCAGCCACGGCGATGGCGCCGCCGACGTTGGCGCCGAGACCCGCGTAGGGCCGTTGGGCGAGGCGTTCGCCGATCACGTAGGCAGTGTGGACGAGGGCGTCCGTCCGCTCCTGCTGCATGGTCTCGACCAGCGCCGGAAGGTCCCGCACGTCTCCCCGAAACACCGGCAGGTCACCCGCCACCCGCCGGACGTAGTCCTCCCTGGGAGAGACGTCGTAGAGCGCGGCCCGGTGCCCGCGCTCACGCAGCGTTCGCGCGACGTGGCATCCCACCAGCCCCGCACCCGTGATCAGGATGTTCAAATCGGTGTCCTCACGGCCCCGCGACGCTGCTGCCGGCCCTGTCAGGCCGGATGAGGCGAGCGGTCGATGATGACCCAGCGCTCTGCGATCCGGCCGTCGACGATGCGGAGGACCTCCACGCCCCGGGGCATACGCATCACTACCTTGTCGTCCTCGGCGATGAGGTCCTCGATCTCGATATGGAAGTCCGGGCGCTTGCGGAGGTTGATGACGAGGTTGCGGATGCCCTCCCGGCCGATCGCGGGGCCGAACGCGCTGGAGTTGAAGACGTCCCTGAAGTCGGGGGCGATGAGCTCGTCGATGAGTTCCAGCCTGCCCTGGTTCTCCACCTCCTCGTAGAAGCGTCGAACGATCTCCTTGTTGGTGGCGGACATCGAGGTCCCTCCCGTGGGGTGATATCTCCGGGGGCCGTCTCCGGGGGATGCTAGGAGCCGCTCCCGGGAGCGTCAAGGCTGGTACCTGCCCTGCCACGTCACCACTCCTCATCCTCCGGCGGTGATGACTGTTCTTCGCTGTCCTTGCCCCAGCAGATGGGCGTGCCGTCTGTTTCGAGCGCGCAGGTGTGGCTGTGGCCCGCGCTGATGGCAGTGAAGGTCTTGTCGGACGGCGGTGTAAGTTGACCGTAAGCATCGTCTTTGCCCCAACAGACTGCCGAGCCGTCTTCCTTGAGGGCGCAACTATGCCGCCGCGCGCACGACATCGAAACGAAAGTGTTGCCTTCGGGGGCGGACAACAGGTTCCATCTGGTGGAGAACCCCCAGCAGGCTATGGAGCCGTCGGTCTTGATCCCGCACGTGTGCAGGTCGCCCGCGCCTACTGCGGTGAACGTCTCATCCTCCGGTGGCGTTGACTGGCCGTGGTCGTTCCTTCCCCAACATTCGACCTTCCCGTCGTCTTTCAACCCGCACGTATGCGTTTCGCCTGCGCTGATCGCCGTAAACGTCGTGTTCGCTGGCGGAGTCGTCCTGTCGTCGTCATTGCTTCCCCAGCAGACGGGTGTTCCATCGCTCTCCAGCGCGCACGCGTGCACGTTCCCGACACTGATGGCGGCGAAGTTGCCCCCGGTCGGAGGAGTGGACTGGCGATAGTTGTTGTCGTCCTCTCCCCAGCAGGCGAGCGAGCCGTCGGACTTGAGCCCGCACGTGTGCGACCCACCCGTGCCAATGGCCGTGAATGTGGTATTCGCGGGTGGTGACGCTCGTTCCTGGTCATCGTTGCCCCAACAGACCGGTGTGCCGTCGTCCTTGAGCGCACATGAATGGAGGTCTCCTGCTGTGATGGCAGCGTAGGACGACGTTGGTGCAGGCGTTGGAGTAGGGGTGGGTGTTGGTGTGGGTGTAGGCGTTGCTGTAGGAGTTGGTGTTGGTGTTGGTGTCGGTGTAGGCATCGGTGTAGGTGTAGGCGTCGGTGTCGGTGTAGGAGTCGGAGTTGCCGTAGGTGTAGGCGTTGGCGTCGGTGTAGGAGTGGGAGTCGGAGTTGCTGTAGGTGTCGGAGTGGGCGTAGGCGTCGGAGTGGGAGTGGGTGTAGGTGTAGGGGTAGGAGTCGGAGTCGGAGTGGGCGTTGGTGCAGGCGTTGGAGTAGGAGTGGGAGTCGGCGTAGGCGTCGGTGTTGGGTCCGAGGTAGACGGGGATGATCGCCCTGAGTCATTGCTGCCCCAACAGACGGGTGTGCGGTCACCTCGCAGTGCGCAGGTGTGCTTCTCTCCTGCGCTTATCTCAACGAACGTCGAACCGGCGGGAGGAGTGGACTGGCCTTGGTCGTCCTCACCCCAGCAGACGGGCGCCCCGTCGGAAGTCAGGGCGCAACTATGGCGCCGTCCGCACGAGAGTGAAGCGAACGCCTGATCCTTGGGAATGCCGGACACCTGCCCCTTGTTGTCCAATCCCCAGCAGGCTACGGAGCCGTCTGCCTTGATGCCGCAGGTGTGGAGGTAGCCCGAACTTATCGCTGTGAAGGTGGTGTTCTCGGGCGGTGACACTTGGCCGTGGTCGTTGTTTACGCCGCCCCAACAGACGCCGCCGCCGGTGGAAGTGAGAGCGCAGGTATGGGTCTCTCCGGCGCTGATCGCGGTGAATGTCGAGTCTGCAGGTGGCGACGATTGCTCTTTCTCGTCGTCACCCCAACAGATTGGCGTTCCATCGCTCTCCAGCGCACAGGTATGAATGTATCCGGCGCTGATGCTGACGAACGTCTTGCCAGAGGGAGGGGAGGCCTGTTCGTTATCGTTCTCTCCCCAGCAGATGGGCGAACCGTCGGCTTTGAGTCCGCACGTGTGTGTCCCCCCGGTGGTGACATCGGTCAACGTCGTGTCTGCAGGCGGAGACGATTGGTCCTTCTCGTTCTCACCCCAGCAGACGGGCGAGCCGTCTGGCCCGAGTGCACATGAATGGAGGCCGCCCGCTCCTATGGTCTGCTGGGCCGCTCCCATTATGGGCGCCGGCGTAGGAGTAGGAGTCGGTGTGGGCGTTGGCGTGGGTGTCGGAGTAGGCGTCGGGGTTGGAGTGGATGTAGATGCTGGCGTTGGTGGACGGGGCGGCGTGGGAGTATTCGTCGGAGTGGGAGAAGGTGTCGGCGTAGGGGTGGGTGTGGGCGTGGGCGTAGCGGTGGGATCAGCGTTACGCGCCGTGACGGGAGTCGGCGACGGCCTGGGTGGAGTGGAACTGCGCCTGCCCCCGGGCGTCGGCGATGGCGTAGGGGTAGGAGTCACGGTAGGTGTGGGCGTCGGCATCAGGGTTGGGGTAGGAGTAGGAACTGGAGTGGGCGTGGGAGTAGGGAATACTGTCGGCGTCGGGGTTGGAGTCGACGTGGCGGTCGGTACAGGTGTACTTGTTGGAGTTGGCGTAGGCGTGGAAGTTGACGTCGGAAGCGGCGTAGGTGTCGGAGGAGCCTCAGGGATGGGAACGAAAGATGAGGCTGAGGCGTCATCACACGCACATATCAGTACTATCAGACTGATGCCTACAAGAAGCGACGGTAAGCAACGTGGTACCAAGTGACGCACAGCAGGTAGAAGATGCCGTGAGAATATAGGTTCTATAGTACTGTTATCAACCTACTGCGCCTTGCCTAGGCGAGGTGCAGTCAAGGAAGCGCAACTGGAAGCTGTGTCCCGACGAGCAGAGGATGTCTCTGAGGCTGGATAGCGCTCAGGACCTGGCTAGGCGTTGCTGTACTTCTCGAGCGCCTCGTCGGTGAAGTTGGCGTTGGTGAAGACTTGCTGGATGTCCTCCAGGTCCTCGATGTTGTCGAGCAGGCGGAGGGTCTGTCCCGCGTGCCCGCTGTCGAGTTCAATGGTATTGGAGGGGACCATGGTGACGGTGGCCTGCGCGGGCTCGACGCCTGCGTCCTTGACGGCGGCGGCTATGGGCTCGAGGCCGTTGGGCGCGCCGGTGATCTCCAGGACGCCGTCCTCCACCTTGAAGTCCTCGGCGCCCGCGTCGATGGCGGCGAGGGCGATCTCCTCGGCCTGCTCCTCGGAGAGTTCCTCGACGGTGACGACGGACTTGCTCTCGAACATCCAGGCGACGGAGCCGGCCTCGCCGAGGTTGCCGCCGCCGCGCGAGAAGACGGCGCGGACGTTGGAGGCGGTGCGGTTGCGGTTGTCGGTGAGGGCCTTGACCATGATGGCGGCTCCACCGGGGGCGTAGCCCTCGTAGACGATCTCCTCGAACGAGACGCCGTCGCCGCCGATGCCGAGGCCCTTCTTGACGGCGCGGTCGACGTTGTCGGCGGGCATGTTGGCGGCGCGGGCCTTGTCCATCATGAGGCGGAGGCGGAAGTTCATGTTGGGGTCGCCGCTGCCGCCTTCGCGCGCGGCGACGGCGATGTCGCGGGCGAGTTTCGTGAAGAGCGCGCCCTTCTTGGCGTCCAGCGCGGCTTTCTTGTGCTTGATGGTGGACCACTTGGAGTGACCGGACATACTGGGACTCCTCTCACGTGGATTGGACGTGAATCAGGATAGGACAAAACCGCGCCCGCGTTCTACCCGCCGGGAGCGGGTCCCGGCCTGCGCGGCGCACGGCGGCGGGGTTTCTTCTTCTCGCGCGGCAGGTTCAGGGCCCGCCAGGCCAGCCCCTCCGGCACGGCGGCGGTCATACTGTTGGCCTGCACGTCCACGCTCACGACGACGTCGGCCACTGCGGGGAGGAGCAGCTCCGCGCTCTCCCCGGTGACGACGTACACGTCGTTCGCTCCCGTGGCGACGATCTCGGTGAGCGTGCCCAGATGCACGCCGGCCTCGTCCTCAACGGTCATGCCGACGAGCTGGTAGTGGTAGTACGTGCCGGGCGGGGCTTCCGGGGCCTCGTCCGCGGGCACGCAGAGCGTCTCTCCCTGCAGGGTTGCGGCATCGCCGCGTGAAACGAGGCCCGTGAAACGCAGGAGCAGGGAGCCGTCGGGCATGTGCTGTACGCGTTCGACGTGGAGTTCCCGGTCGGCGGCGAGGAGGCGGGCCCCCCTGCGGAAGCGCTCGGGGTTGTCGGTCTCCGGCTGCACGCGGACGCGTCCATCGCTGCCGTGCGCGCGGAGGACGACGCCGACGGCGACGAGGTTGTCAGGCAGGGTCAGACGATCTCCAGGCTGGTGCGGGTGCCTTCCTTGATGGCGGCGACGCGGAGCAGCACGCGCATCGCCTGTGCCACGCGGCCCTGCCTCCCGATCACCTTTCCCTTGTCGTCAGGATGGACTTCCAGCTTGATGACGATCTGGCCGTCCTCTTCCTCCTCGGTGACTTTGACGTCGTCGGGATGAGTGGCGATGGCCCTGGCGATGTATTCCACCAGTTCCTTCATGGGTTACCCCGCTTTCTCGACGACTCCTTGCGTCTGGAGGATGCGCTGAACGGTGTCCGTGGGCTTCGCGCCGACCCCGAGCCAGTGGCGGGCCTTCTCCTCGTTGACCACGACCGTGGGCGGGTCGGTCAGCGGGTTGTAGTGTCCAACCTGGTCGACGAACCTGCCGTCGCGGGGCGACCGGACGTCAGCCACCACGATGCGGTAGCTGGGCTGTTTCTTCTTGCCTACTCGGCGCAGACGGATTCGGAGCATGAGAAGTTGTCGCCTCCAGTGATTGGACGGTATAAGCCTGTAGATTCTATCACCGAGTCAAGAGCTACGGAAGGGGGGTGCAAGGTCAGCGCCCCGCGCTCAGGCGTGAGATGAGCGGCTCAGGAAGCCCCGCCTGCTCCATCGCGCGCTGCGTCGCGGCGATGTCGTACGCGGCCCGGCGCAAGGAGAGCGTGTCCGCCTCGCTGTCGTAGACGGCAAAGGCGGCGCGCGGGTCGCGGTCGCGAGGCTGCCCCACGCTCCCCGGGTTCACGACGAGACGCCCGCCGTCCCGCGTCACGGTCAGCCCGCCCGGCCCCGGCATCGCCGCGCCGCGTCCGTCCTCGAATGCGAACTGGTGGTGCGTGTGCCCGACGAGCACGTCGCGCGTGCCGATGCTTTCGAGCGCAGCGACGGCGTCGGTATGGCTGGTCAGATACTCCCAGAGCGGGTCCCTCGGCGTGCCGTGAACGAGCGTGAAACCGGTGACAGCCACAGTGTCGGGAAGGCCGCTCAGGAAGGAGCGCGCCTCCTCGTCGAGCTGCATCCCGTTCCACCGGCACGCCTCGCGCGCAGCGTGGTTGAACGTGTCCAGGCTGATGCGCCCGATCGCTCCGGCGTCGTGGTTGCCCTGGATGCAGACCGCCTCGAGCGAGCGGATACGCCGGACGGTCTCGAGCGGCCACGGCCCGTACCCGACGATGTCGCCCAGGCACCACACGGCGTCCAGCGGGCCCTCCGCCCCGGCAGCCGCGAGAACGGCGTCGAGCGCGGTGAGGTTGCTGTGCACGTCGCTGACGATGAGCGTTCGCATGAGCGCCATGCTACTACCGGAACAGTGTTAACAGACGTTGCATGACACCCGCCCGGCGGTCTGTCACTATTGTTTCGAGAATCCTCCCTCGGAGTTTCCTTATGACGCAGCACGGTAACGAACCCGAACACACGGACCATCAATCCGCAGCGCCGGACGCCGGCCGACTCGTTGACGATACGGCTGATGCGGTGCACGGCTTCCTGGAGGGTGACCGCGTCGGCGAAGCGGTAAGTGCGCTGCTGGAGCTGCACCCCGCCGACCAGGCCGATGTGGTGCTCGACATCTCGAGTCACGACCGCGAGGCGCTGCTGGAAGGGATGGCCGCAGCGGAGGTCGCGCCTGTGCTGGAGGAGATGGAGCCAGAGGACGCGGCGGCGGTGGCGCGATCGTTGTCCACCAGCGACATCTCCGACGCGTTGGACGAGCTTGCGCCGGACGTGGCGGCGGACATCCTGCACGCGCTACCCGCGAAGCGGGCGGAAGCGGCCCTCGCAGGCATGGAGGAGTCGGACGAGGTCATACCGCTGCTGCAGTACCCGGACGAAACGGCAGGCGGGCTCATGTCCCGCGCGGCAGCGTCGGTGCGGGCAGACGCGACCGCCGAGACGGCGCTGGATGTGCTGCGTCTTGCCGCCGAGGAGCGCGACGGGCCGGATGTTGTCTTCGTTGTGGACGAGTCGAGCCGCCCGGTGGGCTACGTGAGCATCAGGCGCATCGCTCTGGCGCGGGCGCATGCGCCCGTGGTGGAGCTGATGCGCCCGTTGCAGGCGTCGGTCGGCACGGATGCGGACCAGGAGGAGTGCGAGCGCCTCGTTGATCACTATGACCTCTCCGAATTGGTTGTCACAGACGGCGAAGGCAGGCTCATCGGCGTCATTGACGCAGAACACCTGCGCGACGTGGCGGAGGCGGAGGCATCCGAGGACATGTTTCGGATGGCGGGTATCGGCCACGAACGTCCGCAGGCGTCGTTCCGGCGTTCAGTGCAGAGCCGCGCGCCGTGGCTCACGATCAACCTGCTCACCACGTTCCTGGCTGCGGCGGTGATCAGCATGTTCGAGTCCACCATCGCGCGGGTCGCGGCGCTGGCCGTGTTCCTGCCGGTCATCGCCGGTCAGGGCGCGATCGGCGGAACGCAGACGCTCACGCTCGTCGTGCGCGCCATGGCGCTGGGCGAACTCGGTCACCGCAGGGGACGGCGCATGCTCACGCGGGAGGCTGCCCTTGGCGTATTCCACGGCGTGTACCTGGGGCTGCTCGTTGGCGTGGTGGCGATGGTGTGGGAGGGCAGTCCGCTACTGGGCCTCGTGCTGGGCGTGGCGATGTTCGGCAACATGATCGTCGCGGGCGTTGTGGGCGCGGGGGTGCCGCTCGTGCTCCGGCGACTGGGACAGGACCCGGCGGTTTCGTCGGCGGTCGTCTTGACGACCGCCACTGACGTGATGGGATTCCTGCTGTTCCTGGGGCTCGCGACGCTCGTCATCGAGGGGCTGGCGTAGGGTGCAGCCCGCACGCTTCCACCGTCATAATGCGCACGCCGATAGAGCCGAAGGAGCATGGGATGACGACACAGGACTTGGGTACTGAAGAGCTGACCTCATTGTGGGCGCGGTTCGGCGCGGGGTTGACGTACGATGACCTCCCGGACAACGTGCGCCGCACAGTGCGGTCGATCACACTGGACACAATCGCTACCTCCATCGCGGCCAACACGCTCGGCATCGGCATCCCGGAACTGCTCGCGTGGGCGCGCAAGGCGGGGGGTGCGGAGGAAGCATCGCTCATCGGGTTGCCGGACAGGCTGCCCGCCGCCGTGGCCGCGATGCTGAACGGCGGCATGGCGCACGCGCTGAACTTCGACGACACCACCGCCGTCGGCTCCGGCCACCTGGGACCGGTGACGCTGCCGACGGCGCTCGTGGCTGCGGAGCTGCGGGGCGGGGCGTCCGGCAAGGAGTTCATGACCGCGCTTGCGGCAGGGATGGAACTCATGTCGCGCATCGGCATCGCCATCACCGCGACGCAGGGCGCTTTCACGGAATCGAGACCCCAACCGACGCAGATGCCGGGCTGCTTCGCCGCGGCGATGAGCGCGTCGCGCATGCTCGGCTTCTCGCCGCAGGAGACGCACAGCGCGCTCGGCCTCGCGTTCATGCAGGCATCCGGCGGACGGCAGCCGGTGCTGGAGGGGCGTCCCGCCAAGGCGATCTACGCCGCGTTCTCCTGCCAGGCCGGGATGCAGAGCGTGCTGCTGGCGCGCGAAGGACTGCTGGGCGACTGCGATGCGTTCGAGGGCGCGGCAGGTTTCTTCCCCACCTACTACGGCGGCGTGTTCCACCGCCCTGCGATGAGCGACGGTCTCGGCGAGGAGTGGCGTCTGCTGAACGTGGGCATCAAGCCGTGGCCCACCACCGGCGTCGCGCACGTCTTCATCGAGGCCGCCGCGAACCTGCGAGCGACGCGTGTGCCCGACCCGTCGGCAGTGACCCGCGTGCTGCTGCGGGGCGAACCGCACATCCGCACGTTCTGCGAGCCCCTGCAGACCCGGCGCAACCCGCAGGCGCCCGTGGAGGCCGAGGACTCGATCATCTTCGCCACGGCGCGAGCGCTCACCACCGGCAACGTGACGCTGGCCGACCTCCAGCCGACACCGCAGGGTCTGTTCGAGGAGACGTGCCTGCGCATCGCCAACGTCACCGAGTACGAGGTGGACGAATCGCTCGGCAAGTCCGGCGTCGTGGAGGTGACGCTCGCGGGCGGCGAAACCCTCTCTGAGCGCGTGGATGCCGCCCCTGGCCATCGCGACAACCCGCTCACCGACGAGCAGCGCCACCAGAAGTTCCGCGCCTGCGCCGTCCACGCAGGGGCGCCGCTGAGCGACGCGACGATCGACGAAGTCATCGACATGACGGAGCGCCTCGACGACGTAGCGGACGTCACGGACTTCCTCCGTCTGCTGCGGGGAGGGTAGCCGGACTCGTTGACAGGCCTGCCTTGCGGGGCGTACAAACATCGAAACTCAACGACTACCAAGAGGAAGCCGACCATGCTTTCGACCAGGGACAACGAACGACTGACCCGCGTGGGGCCGGGCACGCCTATGGGCGAGCTGATGCGCCGATACTGGCAGCCGGTCCTCATCTCTCACGAGTTGCCGCACCCCGACTGCGACCCCCTGCGCTTGCGCATCCTTGGCGAGGACCTCGTAGCGTTCCGCGACACGTCCGGCCGTGTAGGCCTGATGAGCGAGTGGTGCCCCCACCGCCTTACGTCGCTCTGGCTGGGCCGGAACGAGGAGAACGGCATCCGCTGCGTCTACCACGGCTGGAAGTTCGACGTGGATGGCACGTGCGTCGACATGCCGAACGAGCCCGAGCAGTACGACTTCAGCCGCAAGGTGCGTATCACGGCGTACCCTACGGTGGAGATCGGCGGCATCATCTGGACCTACATGGGGCCGAAGGAGCAGACGCCCCCGGAGCCCTCATTCGAGTTCACGCGTCAGCCCCAGACCCACCGCCATGCTTCCAAGGTCATCGAGGAGTGCAACTGGCTGCAGGCGTTGGAAGGCGGTATCGACTCCGTACACTCGTCCTTCCTACACCGCAAGTTCGGCACGGGCGGCGCGGGAGGTTTGGACGGTCTGCGGGCAAAAGCAACGGCCTCGAAGCTCGATGTCGAGCCCACGGACTACGGCTACCGCTACGGCTCAGTCCGTCCTCTGCCCGGCGAGGACGCCAACTACGTTCGCACCTACCACTACGTGATGCCCCACGTGCAGATCCGCGCGGCGCAGCTGAACAACGATGGCTCATGGTTCAAGTTCAAGATCGCCGGCCACCACTGGGTGCCGATGGATGACGAGACCACGATGGTCTGGAACTGGTTCTACACGCTGGACGAGCCCCTTACCCAGGCCGAGCGCGATGAGCTCGCGACGGGCAACGGCCCCGACGACGTCGACCAGACGACATGGCGGAGCCTGCGCAACCCGCGCAACAACTGGCTGCTCGACCGCGAGGTCCAGCGTACCGACACGTTCACCGGCATCAAGGGCATCAACGCGCAGGACCGGGCAGTGCAGGAGGC
The DNA here is from genome assembly GCA_965206315.1 of Dehalococcoidia bacterium. GTDB lineage: Bacteria > Chloroflexota > Dehalococcoidia > Lucifugimonadales > Australimonadaceae > Bin16. The sequence goes on along the minus strand of OZ242210.1, from coordinate 655,182 downwards.
GATGAAACCCATCGTCGACCGCAGCCAGGAGCACCTCGGCCAGACCGACCGCGCCGTCATCATCGCGCGCAAGATGCTGCTGGAGGCGGTCCGCATGGTCGAGGACGGCGGGACGCCCCGCGGCGCGAACGACGCCTACTACCACATCCGCGCCATCGAAGAGGTGCTGCCCGGCAGCGTCCGCTGGCAGGACGCGCTCATGGAGAAGATGTACGTGGGCGCAGCCTGACACTTCCGTCCTGCATCGCTGGACACCGTTCCCGGAGTGTTTCACCAGCCGTAACACTCCCTTAACGTTCGTGTAACTGGGACGCAACACTCTGCCGGTAGTATGGGTACTGAAGCGAACACCGACACGGACATGGGTGGCTCCGCCCTAGATACGCGAAGGAGCGACGGATAAGAGGTGTGTCGGGAACGCCGGCAGAGGAACGAATGGCGGGGAGACCCGCCTTCTTCCTTTTAGGCGGCAGAGAGCCTCTGGCGGATTAGCTGCTCTCGTAGCGGGCGGTGTCCGGGTGGAACGAGAACCACCCGTGCCAGAACGACGTTATCGTCGGTATGCGCGCCAGCGTCTCGGCGCCGTCCGCCCGGGCCAGCGCATCTTCGCCGATGGTCCACAGCGCCCCATCCGAGTCCCTCAGGCCGTCGCCTTCCTCGGCGAACGTCCGTCCACCCCGCTCGTAGACCCTGCCCGTGCCCCAGGTGCTCGATCCGGCGATGACGATCTCCTGCCCGCCCACCACATCGTTGATGACGGGCTCGTCGGCGAACGCGGAGACGGGGTACGCCTTGTAGTCGCCGTCGATGCCTACGCCGATGACCGTCTCCTTGGGGAGCAGCGCGTCGTCCCGGTTGAAGACCGGGAACATCGTCCGGGGCGATGAGAAGTAGTCAAAGTAGATGGCGTGCGGCTCCCACTCGTGGGCATAGACGGCTGGCGAGTAGACCCCGGTATCGACGTTCAGGACCGTCGTGTCCGGGTGTTCGGCCAACCACTCCTCCCATGTCGTCAGCACGGACGGGAAGAAGTCGAGCTTGATGCCGCTGTCCGCCAGCGGGCCGACGACGGGTTCGCCGGTGAACTGGTTCCAGATCGAGTTCGTCGTGCGGTCGTACATCAGCTTGTTGCTCTGGTAGAGCATGCCGGACGTGCCGAACGTGGTGGGCTCCCCGTTTATCTTCGCGGAATACACGATCCCGCTGAAACAGAGCGTTCAGTAGGCGAGCGCTATCGGCTCGCCTCCTAACCGATCGTTCGCCATCTCGTGCGGGTTCATGATGCGCAGCGGGTAGGCGCGGTGCTCGCCGTTGATGGAGACGCCGAAGACGCGGTCGCGCGGGTCCAGGTAGTCCGCCTCGTCAGGGGTGAGCGTAGGCGCGAACTGCAGGTCGGGGATGCCGTCGGTGCGCACACCGCCCCAGACTGCCTCTGTGAGATCGATGCGCTCCGAGCCGGGCGCGGCGGTGAAGAATGCCGCCATGCGCGGGTCGATGAGCCCGAGGATGTTCACCTTCCAGTCCAGGTACTCGCTCGGCGGAGGGAACTCGTCCCGGCGAGGCCCAAGCCACTCCATCGCCGCGTTCCACGCAGGCGGGTCGAGCCAGAAGTCCTGGCCGGTGAGGTCGATGAGTGCCTGCCGGTACGCATCCATCACCGCCGGCGCGCCGCTGAAACGCATGATCTCCACGATGATCGGCACTTGGGAGACGTCGTTCGCTGCCACGGCGTCGTCAAGGGCAAGCTGCAGGGCCTCGAACGTCTGGTCGGTGGTGCTGAAGATGCGCCACATCGTGTTGTTCGGGTCGTAGGGGTGGTCCGGCGTTGATGCGGGTGCGCTCGTGGGAGCGGGAGTGGCCGTAGGCGCAAGGGTCGGCGTGTGTGTCGGGGTCGGTGTGGGCGGCTCGGGCGTATAGGCCGTGGAGGTGCACCCTGCAACGAGGAAGGCGGCGGCAAGCAGAGTGGTGAGGGATAGTCGTGACATGTTGCCCTGCGATCAGTATACGCCCGCCGTCGCCGCGCGGTTTTGCGATAATGCCTCCATGACCACGGTTGGAGAACTGGGGGAAACGGCGCTCATCGAGCGCATCGTTGAGCGTGTGCGCCGCGCCAGCCCGCTGCAGACGATGGGTGGCCGTGTCATCACCGCCATCGGGGACGACGCTGCGGCGTGGCGCGTGGCCGGTGTGCAGGCCGCCACGACCGATACGATGGTCGAGGGGGTCCACTTCCGCACGTCCACCGCGTCATGGGCGGACGTTGGCTGGAAGGCGTGGGTCTCCAACGTGAGCGACATCGCCGCCATGGGCGGTTCGCCCTTCGCAGGTCTGGTAACGCTTGGCCTGCCCGCTGACCTCGACGTGGGTGACGTTGACGCGCTGTACGACGGGATGCTGGAAGCGTGCGCCGTCTACGGCACGGAGCTGATGGGTGGAGACATCGTCGGCTCGCCTGTTCCGTTCGTTACCATCGCCATGACGGGCGTGTGCAGCGCCACGCCGCTGTCCCGGTCGGCGGCCCGCCCCGGCGACGCGCTCGCCGTCACCGGCCCGCTCGGCGGGTCGCGCGGAGGGCTGCTGCTGTTGGAGAGCGGCGCCGAGCTGGACACCCCTGCGCGACAGGCGCTTGCGCTGGCGCACCGCAGGCCCGAGGCGCGGACGGACGCAGGCGCTGTGCTCCGTCGTGTCGGCGTGCGCTGTGCGATGGACCTGTCGGACGGGCTCGCCGCCGACCTGCCGAAACTAACGAAGGCGTCCGGCGTCGCGGCGCAGATCGAGATCGAGCATGTGCCTGTGGCGGATGCGCTCCGGAGCGAGTTCCGCCCGGACGCGCTGCGGCTGGCACTGGGCGGCGGCGAGGACTACGAGCTGCTGTTCACCGGCCCGTCGGATATCGTGCAGACTGCCGTGTCCGAGGTCCCCGGCAGCGCGGTTATCGGTGAGATCACAGAGGGTCCCGTCGGCAGGATTTCGTTCGTCGCGGGGCGTGGCGAGCCTGTCTCTATCGGGATCGAAGGATGGGAGCACTTGCGGTGATGGATACACGGTTCGAAACGTACAGCGCCGAGGAGACGCAGGCGCTCGGGCGCAGGCTCGGCGCGCTCGCGGAGCCCGGCGACCTCTACCTGCTGCGCGGGACGCTCGGCGCAGGCAAGACGACCCTGACGCAGGGCGTCGCCTGGGGAGCGGGCGTGACCGGCTACGCGCACAGCCCGACGTTCGTGCTGGTGCACGAGTACCAGGGGCGCATCCCCGTCTACCATGTGGACCTCTTCCGGATGGATGGCGGCGACCTCGAGATAGACGATCTGGCGTTCGGGGAGATGCTGGAAGAAGGAGCGTGCGTCGTCGAGTGGCCCGAACAGGCGCAGGCCGTCTTTCCGGACGAGCACCTCGTGGTCGGCATCGCTTTCGGCGACGCGCCGGATGCCCGGGTGCTGACGCTGGAGCCTCACGGCGAACGCTACGTCCAGCTGCTCGCCGCGTTACAGACGGAGGCGGGATGACGGCGTACCTGGTCATAGACACGTCCACGCGCTATGGGGCGGCGGCGGTCTGGCGGGACGGGCTGTCGCGCTCCGTCTCGTGGCGCTCCCGCAACAACCACACTGCGGAGCTCATGCCCGCGGTCCGGTGGCTCACGGAAGCGGAAGCCGTGGCGCCGGACGCGCTGGACGGCGTCGTGGTGAGCGTCGGGCCCGGCGGGTTCAGCGCGCTGCGCACCGGCATCGGGGTCGCGAAGGGGCTGGCGGTGGCGTGGTCGCTTCCGGTGGCCGGCGTGAGCACGCTGGAAGCCTCGGCGTATCCCTACCGTTCGACTGCGGAGGGTATCTGTGCGGTGCTCCCTGCGGGCAGGGGCGTGGTGGCCTGGGCCGTCTACGGCATGAGCGACGGCTCGTGGAGCGCGCTGACCGAGGAGCAGGTCTCCCCCATCGCTGAGTTCGCAGCCGCGCAGTCCGGCGACACGCTCTTCTGCGGCGAGTCGGCGGCTGACGTGGAAGACGCCTTGCGTGAGCGCATGGGCGCGGGTGCACGGTTCGTTATCGAGTCCGCGCCGCTGGCGCGCCTGTCGGGCGCGGCGGAGCTCGGTGCGGCGATGCTGGCGTCGGGCGAGGCGGGCAGCGCGACGGCCATCGCTCCGCGCTACCTCCGCTCGCCGCGCATCACACCTCCGAGTGCGCCGAAACCCGTCTCGGGCGGCTAGCCGCGCCCTTTGTGATAGCCTACGAGACCCGCCGCCCCGCCGCGACGGGTCATCTTGTGAGTGTGCCGGCCGGTAGCCGACTGCACGAAGGAGTAACCACTCTTGTCCGAGCGTTCTCTCGTTCTGCTCAAACCGGACGCGCTGCAGCGCGGCCTCGCGGGCAGGATCATCTCTCGATTGGAAGACCGTGGGCTGAAGATAGTCGGCATGAAGCTGATGCAGATGGACATGCCGACCGCGCAGCGGCACTACGCCGAGCACGTCGAGAAGCCGTTCTTCGCGGGGCTCGCCTCGTTCATGATGTCCCGTCCGATCGTCGCGATGGCGGTGGAAGGCAAGAACGCGGTGGAGGTCGTGCGGAAGACGATGGGGGCCACGAACCCTCAGGACGCCGAGCCCGGCACCATTCGCGGCGACATGGCGGTGGAGATAGGGCGGAACCTGATCCACGGCTCCGACTCGCCGGAGTCCGCGGAGCGGGAACTCGCCATCTTCTTCGAGGACGGCGACCTGCTGGACTACTCCCGCGAGATCGAGCCCTGGGTCACTGAATCCTGACGAGTTCTCTGCCTGCCCGCCACACCTGCTCCAGCCGGTAGAAGTCCCGCTGCTCCTCGCTGAAGACGTGTACCACCACGTCGCCGAAGTCGAGCAGCACCCAGCCGGACTCCGCGGAGCCTTCGCGGTGGTGGAGCGAAGGCCCCGCCTTCTCCACCGCCTCGATCAGGTCCTCCGAGAGCGCGTTCATCTGCCGTACGCTGCCTGCCGTGAGCACGACCATGTAATCGGCGAACGCGGACACTCCCCGCACGTCCAGCAGCACGATGTTGGAGCCCTGCTTGTCCGAGGCTGCGTCGACGGCTGTGCGCGCCGCCGCGCCTGCGTCCGTGGGTGTGCTCTGCTGCGTTGCCATGCAGAAAGATTATAGGCGGGGCGCTGCTATCATGGACACCGGCGGCGGGAGGCCGCCGCAGCGTATGGGAACGAACGACGGTGCAACGGAGCGTGGAAAGCGGGTCATCGCCGCGATGTCGGGCGGCGTCGACTCGTCGGTCGCGGCGTACCTGCTGCACCGGCAGGGATACGACGTCATCGGCGTCACGATGAGGCTCTGGTCGGCGGATGAGGACGACGTATCGCCGGACCACCAGGGCTGCTGCTCCATCCAGGACATCGAGGACGCCCGCCGCGTCTGCCAGGCGCTGGGCGTGCCGCACTACGTCGTCGACGCCCGGCGCGAGTTCCGCGAGCACGTCGTCGCCTACTTCGTGAGCGAGTACGAGCGCGGGCGCACGCCGCACCCGTGTATCGCCTGCAACGACCGTATCAAGTTCGACTTCCTTATGCAGCGCGCCGCGATGATGGATGCCGACTACGTCGCCACGGGCCACTACGCTCGCATCGAACGCGACGCCTCCAACGGCGAGTGGACGCTCCGGCAGGGTGTGGACGCGACGAAGGACCAGTCCTACGTCCTGTTCGGGCTCGGCCAGGAGCAGCTGGCGCGTGTGCTGCTGCCGGTGGGCGGTTACGCCAAGGACGAGATCCGCGCGCTTGCGAGAGAGGCCGGGTTCCATCTCGCCGACAAGGCGGACAGCCAGGAGATCTGCTTCATCCCCAGCGGCGACTACCGCCGGTTCATACGGAAGGAGTCCGCGCCGGAGCCGGGTGAGGTTGTGGATGCGGCAGGCCACGTCGTCGGCGAGCACCCGGGCATCGAGTTCTACACCGTCGGCCAGCGGCGTGGCGTCGGCGTTGCACCGTCTGCGCTCGGTCTGTCCGAGGGCGAGAAGGTCTTCGTTACCGCTGTCGACCCTGAGACGCGGCGCATCACCGTCGGTGGGAGCCGTGATCTGCTCCGGCATGGCGTGCGCGTGGGCGGCGTCCGCTACGTTGCGGGCGCGCGCCCCGCTGACAGGCATCGGGTCTCCGCCCGCATACGCTACAACGGACACCCTGCCTCGGCCGTCCTCCACCACGACGGCGACGGCGCAGTGCTATGGTTCGACGAGCCGCAGCGGGCCATCACGCCGGGTCAGGCCGCTGTCTTCTACGACGGTGACCGCGTGCTCGGTGGAGGTTTTATAGAGGGTCCCGCGGAAGCATGGCTGCCATCCATCGCTGAGAAGAACGGCCCGGCCGGAGCACCGGCTGCCGTCTGAGGCCGGACGACGAACGGACACCCGATCCCTACGCAGAACGAGGAGCGCCGCCTCCTGCTGGAAGGCTTCGTGCGCGTCGCGGGCGTCGACGAGGTCGGGCGCGGCCCCATCGCCGGGCCGGTCGTGGCCGGCGCCGTCGTCCTCCCGGACCTGACCGGGTTCGAGCACGACGACCTGCCGCTCCTGCGCGACAGCAAGACGCTCAAGCCCGCTGAGTTGCGCCGCGCCGACCGCCTCGTGCGCGGCGTCGCCCTTGCCGTCGGGATAGGTGAAGCGAGCAACGAAGAGATCGACAGCGAGGGCATCGCTCCCGCCTCCCGCATCGCGATGCGCCGGGCGCTCGAATGCCTCGACGAACCTCCCGACCACGTGCTCGTGGACGCGTTCCCGCTCGACTGGAAGCGCAAGCCGTGCACTGCCATCGTCAAGGGTGACGCGCTCTGCACCGCCATCGCCGCCGCCTCCATCGTAGCGAAGGTCTACCGCGACAGACTGATGCGGAGGCTGGACAGACGCTATCCCGGCTACGGCCTCGGCGCGCACAAGGGCTACGCCTCGGCCCGGCATCTCGCCGCCGTCGCGGAGAAGGGGCCGTCGCCGGTGCACCGGCGCACGTTCTCCCCGTTCAGACTGACGCTGTTCACCGATGCCTAGCCCACGCTCGAAACTCGGCGCGCAGGGCGAACGCATCGCAGCGGCGCGCCTGGAATCGCTCGGACTCGTCATCGAGACGCGGAACTACCGCACACGCTTCGGCGAGATAGACCTCGTCGCACGCGATGGCGAGGAGACGGTGTTCGTCGAGGTGCGCACGAAGCGCAGCACAGCCTACGGCACGCCGGAGGAGTCGCTGACGCCCCGCAAGCAGGCGCGGCTTGTGAAGGCTGCGCAGGGGTACCTCGCGGAGCACGGACGGGCGAACGCGCCGTGGCGCGTGGACCTCGTGGCCATCACCCTGCAACCGGACGGCCCCGCGCGCATCACGCACGTCGAGTCAGCGGTCGAGGCTTCGGGCGGGTGAGGACCTCTGCCGTTACCCCTCTTTCACGAGCGCGAAGCCGATGACGCCGGGGCCCGCGTGCGCGCCGATGGACGCTCCGATAGCACCGCTGACGACCGGACTCGCCGTGAACTGCGCGAGATGCTCAACCATGGCGTTGGCTTCCTCGTCGGTGACCCAATGCATCACCGCCGCCTCGCGGTACGGCCCTCCGGACGCGGCGATATCGCGCATGCGCTGCACGGCCTTGACCTTGGTGCGGACCTTCTCGTGCGGGTGCACTTCGCCGTCCTGTAGCTTCAGCACCGGCTTCATGGACAGCAGCGACCCCAGCAGCGCCTGCGCCCCGCCGATGCGGCCTCCGCGCTTCAGGTACTCCAGCGTGTCCGGCACGACGAAGACCTCGGTGCTGGCGGCCGCATTGCGGGCGGCCTCGGCTGCCCCTGCCGCGTCCGCGCCTCCGGCGGCGGCGTCCGCGGCGGCCTTCGCCGCGAGCGCGACTCCCATCGAGGCCAGTTCCGTGTCCACCGTCTCCACCGTGGCGTCCGGCAGTTCCTGGGCGGCGAGCCGCGCCGAGTTGACCGTCCCGCTCAGCTTGCCCGAAACGTGCACCGATACGATGTCGTGCCCTGCCTCCACGAGCGGTCTGTATACGTCCAGAAAGTCTCCCACCGACGGCTGCGTCGTCGTGGGCATGACGTTGCCCGTGGTCAGCCGGTGGAAGAACTCCTCCTTGGTGATCTCGACCCCGTCCTTGAACGCCTCGGCCCCGAAGAAGACCGTGCAGGGCACGACGGAGATGCCGAGCTCCTCCGCGAGTTCCGCCGGTATGTCCGATGCGCTGTCGGTGACGACCTTTACCGCCATGCCAACCTCCCTTCGTCTCTACTCGATGGAGACCAGGTAATGATAGTGCGGCTGCCCGCCTTCGTGTACTTCCACCTCGATGCCGCCGCCGCGCGCTCCGATAGCTGCCGCTGCTTCTTCCGCCGTCTCCTCGGCCAGCCCCGCCCCGTAGAAGAGCGTCACCAGCGCCCCGTCGTCGAGTTCGGCGGCGTCCAGCATCGCGGCGAGCGCGTCGTTGGGACTTGCCGCGGCTGCGGCGAGCGCGCCGTCGAGGATCCCTATCGCCTGTCCCTCCCGGACGTCCACGCCGTCTATCGTCGTGGAGCGCACCGCCGTGGTGATTTCGCCTGACCGCACGCTGTCCAGCGCGCCCCGCATCGCTTCCGCGTTCTCCTCGCCGTTCAGGTCGGGATTGAACGCCAGCATCGCTGCCATGCCCTGTGCGACGTTGCGCGACGGCACGACGGCGACAGGCGTGTCGGAGAGCTCCGCCGCCTGCTCCGCCGCGAGCACGATGTTCTTGTTGTTCGGCAGCACGATGGTGAACGCGGCGTTCGTCTGCTGCACCGCGGCGATGATGTCCGCCGCGCTCGGGTTCATCGTCTGGCCGCCGGAGACCGTCGCAGCCGCGCCGAGGCTGCGGAAGACGCGGGCGATGCCGTCTCCCGGCGCGACCGGTATGACCGCTAGTTCCGCAGCCTCGGCCTGCTCCGGCGCATCCTCGCCGTACCCGTGCAGCGACATGAACTCCTGGTGCTGCAGGTCCATGTTCTGGATGTTGATCTGGTCGAGCGCGCCCAGCGCTGCGCCTATGCTCAGCAGCGGACCCGGGTCTTCCGCATGTGCGTGCACGCGCACGATGCGGTCGTCGCCCACGACGACCGTCGATGCCGCCAACGCCATCACCTGCTTGCGCACCGCGTCCGGGTCGAGCCCTTCTCCCTGCACGACGAACTGGGTGCAGTAACCGTACATCTCCTCTTCCGTGTGCTCGAGGAACTCGTGGCTGACGTTCGCGGCAGCGCTTTCCAGCCCGCCCTCCGGCGCGGTGATGCGCAGGACGATCTGCTCCTCGCTCACGAGGTTCACCATTCCCGCGAGGAACGCCACGACGCCCTGACCGCCCGCGTCCACGACACCCGCCTGCTTGAGCACGGGCAGCTGCTCCGGCGTGTACGCCAGCGCACGCTCGGCGGCCTCGTAGGCGGCGCGCAGCACGGCTGGCCCGTCCGCCGTGCCATCCGGCGGGTGGACGGCCTCCGCCGCTGCCCGCATGACGCTCAGCATCGTGCCCTCGACCGGGTTGCCGACTGCCTGGTAGCCCGCGTCAGCGGCCGCCTGCAGCGCCGTCGCGAACGCTGCACCGTCCGCGCGTTCGCACTCCGCCAACCCGCCGGCGAGTCCCTTCATGAACTGGGAGAAGATGACGCCGCTGTTGCCGCGAGCGCCGAGCAGCGCCCCGCGCGCGATCGCGCTGCTCATCGAGCCTACGGTGGCCGACGCGGCGTCCGGCACTTCTGCGGAGGTCGCCGCGCGCAGCGTCAGCAGCATGTTGATGCCGGTGTCGCCGTCCGGCACCGGGAAGACGTTGAGCGCGTTGATGGCGTCGGCGTTGGCTTCGAGGCAGCCTGCGCCGGCAAGGATGAGTTGACGGAAGTCCTGCGCATCGAAAGCGGAAGAGGTCTGTTCGTTCATGGTTCGCCAGCGGCGCGAGAGCGTGCTACACTATGCGTCTGCGCCTCGTTGAGGGTGCGCGCATTCTAACCCCGCCGGGCAGTCCGGCGACAGAGAGCGTCATGGCCAGCTGTGAACTATGCGGAGCCCGCCGCCGGGCGGGCAAGAACGTCAGCCACTCGAACCGGCACACGAACCGCTGGTTCTTCCCGAACATCCAGCGCGCCATGCTGACCGTCGACGGCAAGACCAAGCGGATGAAGGTCTGCACCCGCTGCCTCCGCACCATGCAGAACAAGCGGATGCTCTCGGCCTAGGCCTCCGCCCCGTTCCTACCCCTCACCCAGTTCGAACGCGTCGTGCAGTGTGCGCACGGCGTCATTCACCTGCGCCTCGTCCACGACGCACGTGATGCGTATCTGCGAAGTCGTGATCATCTCGATATTGACGCCCGCCTCCGCGAGTGCGGAGAACATGACGGCGGCGACGCCCGGCGCGTTCTGCATGCCGGTGCCGACGATACTCACCTGTCCCAGGTTGTCGTGCGAGACGCATTCGCCCGCGCCGATGGTACCGGCGACGCCCTCCGTCACCTCCAGCGCCGCGCGAAGGTCGGAGCGGTCCACCGTGAACGACAGGTCGGTCAGCCGCTCTGCGCTCGCGTTCTGGACGATGGTGTCCACGCTGATGTTGGACTCCGCCAGCGGCTCGAACACCGCGGCGGCGATGCCGGGGCGGTCCGGCACGGCGCGCAGCGTGATGCGCGCCACCCCGCGCTCGTAGGTGACTCCCCGCACTTTGTTGGCGACTTCCATCCCTTCTCCTTCCGGCCCGTCAGTGCCTGCCGACGCAACGTCGTGGATCAGCGTGCCCGGCACGTCCCGCGCGCTCGACGCCACCAGCACGGGCGTGTTGTACCACGCCGCCAGCTCTATCGAGCGCGGGTGCATCTTCGCGCCGTAGCTCGCCAGTTCCAGCATCTCCTCGTACCCGATCTCCGACAGCTTGCGGGCGTCCGGCACGATGCGCGGGTCGGCGGTGTAGATGCCGTCCACGTCCGTGTACACCTCGCACCGCTCGGCGCCCAGTGCGGCTGCCAGCGCGACAGCCGTCGTGTCCGACCCTCCGCGCCCCAGCGTCGTCACGTCCATCTCGTGTGTGACGCCCTGGAACCCCGCGACGATGACGATGCGCCCGGCGTCCAGCGCCTGCTGCACGCGCTCCGCGTCGAACTCGACGATGGAGGCGCTCCCGTGCGCGGTATCCGTGCGGATGCCCGCCTGCGCCCCGCTCATGCTGACGGCCTGCTCGCCGATCTCCCGCAGCGCCATCGTCACGAGCGTGCAGGAGACCAGCTCTCCGGTCGAGAGCAGCACGTCCAGCTCGCGGGGGTCGGGCGCGGCGCTGATGGACTCCGCGAGTTCGATGAGCCGGTCGGTCGTGTCCCCCATCGCCGAGACCACGACCGCGATGCTGTTGCCCGCGCGATGCGCAGCCGCGATGCGTCCTGCGACGTGGCGTATCTTTGCTGCGTCGCCGACGGACGTCCCGCCGTACTTCTGCACGAGGACGGCCATCTACTCGAGTCCCTTGGGGTGCGGTATCACTTCTGCGCCGCCCCGCGCGGGCTTCAGCACCTGGAAAGTGCCGGTGAGGCCGGACTTGTCGCCCGCGTCCGCCATCTCGTAGCCGATGGTGAACGCCCGGTTCTCGCCCTGTTTCGTGAACGCGACGACGGATGAGCCCGCGCCGGAGAGGAAGACCCCGCGTGCGCCCGCGGCCAGCGCATGGTCGAAGATGACCTTCATCTGGCGGTACACCTGCTGACGCTGGGGCTGGTGCAGCCTGTCCTGGGTAGCGAGGCGCAGGTACTCCGGCCTGTCCAGTGTGAGGCTCGCCACGAGCAGGGCGGTGCGCCCCGCGTTGAAGACGGCGTCCGCGCGCGTCACCTCGGGCCCCAGCACACTCCGGGCCTCGTGCGTCGCCATCGGCTTGTCCGGGATGTAGACGACGCACTGCAGGTCCTTCGGCACCGGGACGGGCGCCGCGTGCACCGTCGTGCCGTCCGCGACGACGATGCTCATGCCGCCCATGAGCGCCGGCGCCACGTTGTCCGGGTGCCCCTCGATCTCCGTGGCGAGTTCCAGCAGCCGGTGTGGCGAGAGCGGATAGCCGAGCAGCGCGTTCGCGGCGTAGATGCCGCCCACGATGGCTGCCGAACTGCTGCCGAGCCCTCTGCTGAGCGGTATCTCCTGCCACGCCTCTATGGAGAGGCTGCGCCCGGTGTTACCGGTCTCGATGAGCACGCGCTCGGCGGAGCGGTACATCAGGTTGCCGGGGTCGCGCCGCAGGTGCTCCGCGCCCAGCCCGTGCAGGCTGAGCGTGGGCTTGTCGGCCCAGCCCACGCGCATCGTGTTCCAGAGCGACAGCGCCATGCCGAGGCAGTCGAAGCCTGGCCCGAGGTTCGCTGTGGTGGCGGGAACGCGGATGGTGAGTACGTCTGACATGGAAGCGGGGCGCGCCGTCTCCGGCTGCCCCGCGATTATACAGGCTATCCCGCCCCGTTCGGGTGTGGGGCTATGCCCCGTCCTTCCCCTCCTCTTCCTCTTCTGCCTCCGGGAAGAGGGGCGCATCCATGATGTGCCACATGGACAGGGTCGTGCCTTCGGCCACGTTTACCGCAGGGTCGGGACCGTTGTCGTCGGCTTCGGCAACCGGCGCTGCGCCGCTGGGCGTCTCGTCGCTCTCAGCGTCCTCGTCTGCGTCCCCGGCTTCGAGCGTGTCCTCGGCCTCGGGAGCGCTGTCCTCGACCGCATCCCCGGCTTCGTCGCCGGCGGGAGCGTCCGCAGCCTCCTCGGCAGCGGCGTCGAGCGCCGCGGCTGACGCGTGCCCGTTCGTGGACGCTGCGCGCGCCTTCTTCGGCTGCACCTTCGGCAGATTCTCGAAGTCCTCCCAGGTGCGCTCGCGGAACGCGCTCATGGAGATGACCACGTCGTCGTCCGCGAGCTTGGTCATCACCTTCACGCCCTGCGTGATGCGGCCCAGCGTGCGGATATCTGCGAGCGACGTGCGGTAGACCATCGCGTTACGCGAGCCGACGATGATCTCCTCATCGTCTGAGCCCGTTATCACCGCCCCGGCGATGGGGCCCGTCTTCTCCGTGATCTTCATGGCGATGACGCCTTGCGTGTTCCTTCCGGTGGTGCGGAACGTCTCCACCGCTGTGCGCTTCCCGTAGCCCAACTCGCTCATGATGAGGATGCGGGCGTCCGGGGTGACGACTTCCATCGCCACCACTTCGTCGTCCTCCAGCAGGCGCATGCCGCCGACGCCGCCCGTGCTCCGTCCCTGCCGCTCAGTCACCGCTTCCAGGCTGAACTGCACGCCCTTGCCATTGCGCGATATCAGCACCGCGTTCATGCCCTCTTCCGCAAGGCGCGCAGTGAGCAGGCTGTCGTCCTTCTCCAGGTCGAACGCTGCCAGCCCCACGCGGCGGATGTTCTGGAACTTGTCCAGGTGCATCTTCTTCACCTTCCCCTTGCGGGTGGCCATGAAGATGTAGAGGTCCGCCAAGGGGTCGGGGATGGCCACGACGGCCGTAACGGTCTCCTCGTTCGGGTTGATGGCTTCGATCAGGTTCTGGATGGGCGTGCCGCGCGTCTGGCGCGACGAGTCCTCACCCACCTCGAACACGCGCTTGCGGTACACGCGCCCCTTGTCCGTGAAGAAGAGCAGGTAGTCGTGTGTGTCCGCGACCACCAGCTGTTGTACGGCGTCGCCCTCGCGGCGCTCCTGGCCGCGCACACCCTTGCCGCCGCGCTTCTGCAGGCGGTAGAGCGAGATGGGGAGGCGCTTGATGTAGCCGCGGTCGCTGAGTGTGATGACCACGTCCGCGTGCGGCGTCAGCTCTTCCTGCGACTGGTCGCGCGCCTCCTCGTCCGATATCTCGGTGCGGCGGGCGTTGCCGAACGTCTTGCGCAGCTCGGCTGTCTCAGCCTTCACCACCGCCAGCACCTTGGCCGGGTTGGAGAGCAGCGCCTGCAGCTCGTCGATGCGCTTCATCAGCTCCTGGTACTCGTTCTCGATGCGCTCGCGTTCCAGCGCCGCCAGGCGCCGCAACTGCATCTCCAGGATCGCCTGCGCCTGCGCCTCCGTCAGCCCGAACTGCTGCATGAGCCCGTTGCGCGCCTCTTCCGTGTCGGCGGACGCGCGGATGAGGGCTATCACCTCGTCGAGGTTCTCCAGCGCGACCCGCAGACCTTCCAGGATGTGCGCGCGTTCACGGGCGCGGTTCAGGTCGTACTCGGCCCTGCGGCGGATGACCTCCTTTCGGAAGTCCAAGAAGCGGTTCAGCGCGGAGCGGAGGTTCAGCACGCGGGGCTGGCCGTCCACCAGCGCGACCATGTTCACGTGGAACGCGTTCTGCATGGGCGTGTGCTGGTAGAGGTTGTTCAGCACGACGCTCGCCGAGGCGTTGCGCTGGAGCTCGACCACCATGCGCATACCTTCGCGGTCGGACTCGTCCCGGACCTCGGAGATGCCGTCGATCTTCTTCTCTTTGGTGAGCGTGGCGATCTTCTCGACGAGCGCTGCCTTGTTGACCTGGTACGGCAGCTCCGTGACCACGATGCGCTGGCGCGCGCCCTTCTCCATGTCTTCCACGGTGGCCTTGGCGCGGACCATGATGCGCCCGTGCCCGGTCTGGTACGCCTGCTGGATGCCCTCCCGCCCCATGATCGTCGCCGCGGTCGGAAGTCCGGCCCCTGCACGAACTGCATCAGCTCTTCGGGCGTCGCCTCCGGGTTGTCCACGAGGTAGTCGAGCGCGTCGCACACCTCGCGCAGGTTGTGCGGCGGGATGTTCGTCGCCATGCCCACCGCGATGCCGGACGCGCCGTTGACCAGCAGGTTCGGTACGCGGGCAGGGAGCACGGTCGGCTCGCGCTGGGAGCCGTCGTAGTTGTCCACGAAATCGATGGTGTCGCGGTCGATGTCCTGCAGCAGCTGCTCGGAGATGGGTGCGAGCCGCGCCTCCGTGTACCGCATCGCCGCGGGCGGGTCGTCGTCCACGGACCCGAAATTGCCCTGGCCGTCGACGAGCGTGTGCCGCATCGAGAAGCTCTGCGCCATGCGGACGAGGGCGTCGTACACCGGCGAGTCGCCGTGCGGGTGGTATTTGCCGAGCACTTCCCCGACGACGGCGGCGCTCTTCTTGTACGAGGAGCCGGGGCGCAGCCCCATGCCCTGCATCGCGTAGAGGATGCGCCGGTGCACGGGCTTCAGCCCGTCGCGGACGTCCGGCAGTGCGCGCGCAACGATGACGCTCATCGCGTAGTCCAGGTACGCGCTGCGCATCTCCTCTTCTATGCGTACGGGTCTGACGTTGTCGCGGTTCCCCGTTACCATGCGGCTCCTTTCGCGCTATGGGGGAGTGGCCGCCGAACTACCACAACATGTGGTGGGCGGGGGGACTTCCGTCTCCCAGATGTGCCGAAATAGTCCTTAGCATTATAGCAAACGTATCCGCAACCCCCAACAACCCCGTGACACTCTTTTTGCACCCTATGCCGGGTAACCCTTGTAGATCGCCACCGGCAGCCGCGACCACCGCAGATGCTCGATCAGCAGCGTGTCGCCCTCCTCGAACTGCCGGTACGTCGACAGGTCGATCGGGAAGCGGACGCGCCCCAGCGCCGTGACGTATGGCTTTGGCGGCAGCGGGTTGAGCGGATGCCGCCGCGCGATGGACCCCAGTTTGCCCGGAACGAACCCGTGCCGCGCGTACAGCTCGTACCCGCCCAGCAGCGTCCGCGTGAAGAAGAGCACCGCGACCACGAGGAACACCGACGCCAGTATCGACGACCCGCCTATCGGGAATGCCTGTGCGGGCACGAGCAGGATAACGGCGATGACCGCGAAGATGAGGTTGCGCGTCGTCGGCTTGATGAGGTCGCCCCGCTCCGACGCCCACGCGAGCCGGAACTGCATCCCGCAGTGCACGCACTTGGCTTCGCCGGTCAGGTAGAGGTGCCGGCACTCGCCGGACGCGTCCACCTGCTGCTGCGGCTGCTGGTTGCGTCTCCTCATCTCGGCATGTCTCCCGTTTCGTACCGCTCCGCCCATCCGGCGAGCCACTCGAACAGCTTGCCGAAGCTCTTCGGCACCTCGTCCTCGCGCTCCGGGTGGCACTGCACCGCCATCAGCCACGGGTGCTCCGGGCTCTCCAGCGCCTCCACGATGCCGTCCTCCGGGTGGTACGCCGACGCCATCAGGCACGGCGCGCGCTGCGCCTCCTTCAGCCCCTGGTGGTGACGGCTGTTCGTGCGGTAGATCGCTCCCGCGCCGATGATGGCCCCGAACCGGCTCCCCGGCGACACGTACACCTGGTGCACTGCCGACTGGAACTCCGGCAGCGTGTGCCCCGGCAGGTCCTGGATGAGCCTCCCGCCCATCGCCACGTTGATCAGTTGCATGCCCCGGCATATCCCCAGCGTGGGCATGTCCTCCTCTAACGCGTAGCGGAACAACGCCATCTCCATCTCGTCGCGCTCCGGCTCGATGCCCATTGACCCATTGAGCGTTTCGCCGTAGAGGGCAGGGTCGACGTCGCCGCCGCCGGTGAGCAGCAGACCGGAAACCCCGTCCATCGACTCCTCGATCGAGGTGAAGCGCTCCGGCGTCAGCACCCGCGCATGCGCCCCGCGCGATTCGAGCGACGCAACGTACCTGCCCGCGCTGCTGCCGTTGGACGTCGTTACGCCGATGAGCGCCACGTCAGCCCCCGAGGGCCGCGCTCAGCGCGGATGCGTCGACGCACTCCCGCGCCATCGCTCCGGCACGCTCCGCCTTCGCCGCGTGGTGGACGCTCACCGCGTCGCTCAGCGACTCCAGCGCCGCCGCCGTGTCGTGCGTGTTCGAGCCGACCGCGATGAGCGGCACGTCCAGGTCGTCCGCGCGCTGGTACACGTACTGCGACGGCGTCTCGCATCCCGTCAGGAAGAGCGCGTTCAGAGGGAAGTTCAGCGCGCTCATCTGGATGTCTATCCGCCCGCCGCGCACGACGACCGCCTGGTTCGGCAGTCGCCCGAAGTAGTTGCCGCCCCACTCCGTGATGAGTCCGCCGATGAGGAAGTGCTCGATGAGTTCGCCGCCGCCGTCCTCGCCCGCGAAGTACGTGCCGCCCAGGTGCTCGGCCGCCTGCTGCACCGTCGGCGCGAGCAACAGCCGCTCCTCCGGCAGCACGCCGAGCACCGGCAACCCCGCGTCCTCCAGCTCGACCGCCAGCCGCGCCGAGGCGTCGTGCTCCGCGTAGCGGGTGCGCTTGTTGACGACGCATCCCGCGAGCGTGTCGCCGAACGCGTCGCGCCATACACCGGCTGCCGCCGCGCCGAGCGTGCGCTCGTACTCCAGCACCCCGACCACCGCCGCGCCAGTTTGCCGCGCCAGCTCCGCAGCGCCTTCTCCGAGGCTCGGCCCCTCCACCACGACCACGTCGGCGCTCGCTGCCGCGCTCTGCACGATCTTCGCCGCCTCCGCTACCTGCGCCGTCGACGGCGCTCCTTCGACCTCGACCGTCTCCGCCGAGCCGCCCAGCGACGCCAGGAATTCAGGGTCTGCGTCACCCGCCGCCGAGAGCGGCTTCACGAGCGTCACGCGCTTCCCCTGCGACCGCAGCAGCGACGCCAGCCCGCACGCGACCGTCGTCGCGCCTGCTCCCGGCCGCACCCCTGCGATCTGCACCACGCTCATCCTGTCTTCAGCCCCCTCCTGCGTATCCCCGCGAGTATACCAGCGGGTGTAGAGATGGGACTGTCATTTCGAGCGGAGCGCAGCGGAGTCGAGAAACCTCTCGAGGGCTCGGTTCCCTCTCCTGAGGGGGAGGGTCAGGGTGAGGGCCCTGCGGAGGGTGGAGGGACGGGTGCCCGCCTGCTCATGGTGAGCCTGTCGAACCACCCTCGTGGGTGCCCTGCCTGGCCCCCCCTCGCACCCTCCGGGAGAGGCTGGGGTGAGGGTTGGCGTTCCCCCGCGTCACGCTCCACTTGCCCACTCGTACCGGCATCGCTTAGAATCTCTTGGTTGCCATGAACTACGCCATCGTAGAAACAGGCGGGAAGCAGTACCGCGTCCAGGAGGGCGACTCCATCACCGTGGAGAAACTCCCCGGCGAAGAGGGCGACTCCGTCGAGCTCGACAACGTGCTGCTCGTCTCGAAGGACGCGAAGGTAACCGTCGGCCGGCCCCGTGTGGACGGCGCGAAGGTCGTCGCGGAGGTTGCGCGCCAGGGCAAGGCGGACAAGCTCACCATCCTCAAGTACAAGCCAAAGGTCCGCTATCACGTCAAGAGCGGCCACCGCCAGCCGGTTACCCAACTCTCCATCAAGCAGATCGTCGCCGGATAGGAGGCTCACTCGTGGCGCACAAGAAAGCAGGCGGAAGCAGCCGGAACGGCCGGGACAGCCACGGCCAGCGGCTCGGCGTCAAGCGGTTCGCGGGCGAGAGCGTCCGCGCCGGGACCATCATCGCGCGCCAGCGCGGCACGAAGATCCACCCCGGCGTCAACGTCGGCATGGGGCGGGACTTCACCCTCTACGCCCTCGTGGACGGGCGGGTGATGTTCGACCACGCCAACAAGCTGCGCAAGCGCGCCAACGTGTCGCCGGCGTAGCGGGAGCACACGCGAGCGATGAAGACAGAGATACACCCGGACTACTACCCTGAGGCCGTCGTGACCTGCTCCTGTGGAGACACGTTCACCATCGGCGCGACGAAGCCCGCCATCAAGGTCGAGATATGCAGCTCCTGCCACCCCTTCTTCACCGGTGAGCAGCGCATCGTCGACACGGAAGGCCGCGTGGAGCGCCTGAAGAGGCGCTTCAACCTCCAGTAGGACCCCCATGCGCTTTCCCTTCTCCTCGGCACTATCCCCCTCTCCTTGCCAGGGAGCGGGTCGAGCGAAGGTGGGGTGAGGGCATGGCGCAGGCGCAACAGTATTCGGTCTACGGCGGACAGGCGGTCATCGAGGGCGTGATGATCCGCGGGCGGCATGTCTACTCCGTGGCCGCTCGGCACCCCACCGGCGTCATCAAGACCATCACCCGCCCCATTCCGACCTGGAGCGTCAACCCCTTCCGCCGCATCCCGTTCATCCGCGGCACGCTCGTCCTCTCCGAATCGCTCATCGTCGGCATGCGCGCGCTGAGCTGGTCCGCGCAGGTCTCCTCCGGCGAGACCGAGGACGACGAGGAGCCCATCCCGCCCCTTATGATGGCGCTCACGCTCGCGACCTCCCTCGTGCTCGGCATCGGCCTCTTCTTCATCCTGCCGCTGCTCATCACCCACGGCTACGTCGACCGCTTCACCGACAACTCCATCGTGAGCAACACGGCGGAGGGCGTTCTGCGCCTCGCCGTCTTCTTCGCCTACCTGACGCTCATCGGCCTCATGCCGAGCATCAAGCGCGTGTTCGGCTACCACGCCGCGGAGCACATGGCCGTCCACACCCAGGAGGCCAGGCTCCCGCTGGAGAACGCGAACGTGCGGCTCTTCCCTGCGGCGCACCCGCGCTGCGGCACCGCCTTCCTGCTCACCGTGATGATCGTCTCCATCGTCGTGTTCGCGTTCCTCGGCACGCCGGACCTGCCCATCCGCATCGCCTCCCGCATCGTCCTCATTCCCCTCATAGCGGGCGTCTCCTACGAGGTGATACGCATGAACGCCGCGCACGCCGGGAACGCGCTCGTGCGTGCGAGCACCCTGCCCAGCCTCGCCCTCCAGTCGATGACCACCCGCCCGCCGGACGACGGCCAGATCGAGGTCGCCATCGCCGCCATGAACGCGGCCGTCGAGGGCGACGCCCAGGCCGAGGCCGCGGGGACCGGGGCAGGTTCCCCACCCGACATCATCCACCGCGGGTGCGGCTGCTGAGCGAGGCGCACACTCGTCATTCCAGCGCAGGCTGGAATCCAGAAATGACACCGAACTGAATGTCGCCTCGCTGTGGCTACCCCGCCTGTTTCGCTTCCGCGGCGCGCTCCAGCATCTCCTGCGCGACCTGCCCCACCGTCGCTCCGCTGCCCAGCATCCCCGCGATCTCCCCGGCGCGCTCGTCGTCGCTCAGCGATTCTGCCCCCGAGTACGTCCGCCCGTCCTGCACCGCCTTCCCCACGCGGAAGTGCGTGTCCGCCCACGCGGCGATCTGGGGAAGATGGGTGACGCAGAGCACCTGAGCCCGCCTGCCAACCGCCCAGAGCTTTCTCCCCACCACATCCCCGGCACGGCTGCCGATGCCCGCGTCTATCTCGTCGAACACGAGCGACGGCGCGCCCGACGCGGTCTGCAGCGCGCTGTTGAGCGCCAGCATCATCCGCGACGTCTCGCCGCCCGACGCCACCTTCGCCAGCGGGCGCGACTCCTCCCCCGGGTTCGTCCGGGCCGCGAACGTGATGCGGTCTATCCCGCTCGACGAGAAGGCGAAGCGCCGACCATCCGGAGCGGGCAGGCCGCCGTCCGCCTCGTCGCGCTCGACCGCGATGTCGAACGACGAGCGCTCCAACCCGACCTCACGCAGCTCGGCAGCGACCGCTTCGCTCAGCGCCGCGGCAGCCTGTTGCCGTGCCTCCGACAGCTCATAAGCGAGCGCACCTGCATGCCACGACGCCTCGTCCAGCGCGCGTTTCAACTCCTGGCGACGCTCGTCCGCCGTCTCGATGCGCTCCAGCTGCGCGCGGGCGTCCTCAGCGAACGCGAGCACCGCGGACTCGGAGCCGCCGTACTTGCGCTTGAGGCGCCGCAGGAGTTCGACGCGCTCCTCTATCTCCGCCAGCCGTGCCGGATCGGACTCGACGCTCTCCGCGAGGCGTCGTACCTCGCGTGCAACGTCGCCAAGCTGCGCGACGGCGGAGTCGAGCGCCTCGATCTGCGCGGCCAACGCCTCAGCCGCGCCCGGAGCGCGCCGCAGGTGGTCGAGCGCCTCCGCTGCAAGGTCCGCCGCGTTGCGGTCACCCTCGCTCAGCGCGTCCCAGGCGGCGGCGCAGGCGTCGCGCACGCTCTCGGCATGCTCCAGGACGTGCCGCTCACGCAGCAGCGCCTCCTCCTCGCCGTCCAATGGCGCGGCAGATTCGATCTCGTCCACCTGGAACGCCAGCAGGTCGCGCCGCTGCTCCGCATCCCGTATCGCTGCTTCTGCGTCGGCGAGTTCACCCTGCACGCGGCGCGTCTCCGCGACCGCACGCTCGACAGCATTGCGTTGCTCGCCGAGGATGCCGAAGTCGTCCAGCACGCGCATCTGGAAGCGCGGATCGAGCAGCGAGAGGTGCGATCCCTGTCCGTGGATATCCACCAGCGCCCCCCCGACCGCACGCAGCATGCTCACGGGCACGGCGCGACCGTTCAGGCGGGAGACCGCGCGCCCTTCCTTGTGCACCTCGCGGTACAGCACGGCGACTCCGTCCTCGTCCACCTCCACCCCGAGCTCCACGAGCGCCCCCTGCGCGTGCCGCCCGCTCACGTCGAAGACCGCCTCGACGCTCATCGAGTCCGCGCCGCGCCGCATCATCCCGCGGTCCGACGCGCCACCGAGCACGAACGCCAGCGCATCCACCAGCAGCGACTTGCCCGCTCCCGTCTCGCCGGTGATGACGTTCAACCCCGGCCCGAATACGAGGCGCGTCTCCTCGATCACGGCAAGATTGCGGACGGTGAGTTCGGCCAGCATCGCGCGCCGATTATACGTTGGTCCGCCGCGCCTCTCCGCTGCGCATGGCGATGTAGACGCCCAGCAGCAGCAGCGCCCCGCCGGGCAGCACCGTCCACGGCGGGACCTCCCCCAGCACCGGGATCGCCATCAGCGTCGCCAGCACCGGCTCGGCACGCACCATGAGCGTCACGTTCACGGCGGGCAGGTAGCCCAGCGCCCAGTTGAGCAGCGAGTGCCCCACTGCCTGTGGCAGGAGCGCGGCCATCGCCATCCAGAAGTACGACTCCGCCGGGAGGCCGAGCATCGGCGCTCCGCTCCCCACCGCTGCTACCAGCAGGACGACCGCCGCGACGGCGTAGACGATGGTGATGTAGGGCAGGGTGGGGATGCGTCCCCGCACACGGCGCCCTACGAGCAGGTAACCCGCGACCGCCACCGCTCCGGCGATCGCCAGCGCGTCGCCCAGCAGGTGGCGGTCGCCCTCCGCCCAGTCGCCCGCCGCGATGACGACTCCTCCCGCAACGCTCACGACGACTGCGAGCGCCGTGAGCCGTCCGACCTTGTCCGGCGACGCGAAATGCGCCCCGACCGCCACGAACACGGGCGTTGTGGTGACGAGCAGTACCGAGCTCGCCACCGACGTGTGTGAGAGCGACGTTATCCAGAGCGCGAAGTGGGCCGCGAGGAAGACGCCGGACCCCGCGAGAAGCGGAAGGTCGGCGCGGCGCACGGCGGCGAAGTCTCCGCGTCCCGCGATCCCGGCGGTTACGCCGACGATGACGGTGGCGATGCACATGCGGTACGCCGCCACCGTGAGCGGGGGCGCATCCGCCAGCCTGATGAAGATGGAGGCGAGCGAGACGCTCACCACCCCCACCCCGACCCATACGTAGACCATCGCCCTGATTCTGCCACGCGCGCCTGGGGCTGGTAACCTTAACGCCACTCCATGCAAGCACCTCGCCAGCGCAACGAGCCGTCCGAGCGTCAGAGGCAGCCGAGGGTTCGGGGCGGGACGTTCGCCGCGCTCCACTACCGCAACTACCGGCTCCTCTGGTTCGGCACCATCTTCATGAGCGCCGGCACCTGGATACAGCAGGTGACGCTCGGCTGGCTGGCGTACGAACTGACCGGCTCGCCGGTGCAGGTATCCATCGTTCTCGGACTGCGCGCCCTGCCCATGCTCGGCGCGCCCATCGCCGGAGTCATCGCCGACAAATTCGACCGCCGCATCGTCCTCCTGCTGGACCAGGGCTACCTGGCCTTCCTCGCCATCGCGTTCACGCTCATCTTGCAGCTGGACCTGCTGGAGCTATGGCACCTGCACGCCTTCTCATTCCTGACGGGCGCGGGCTGGGCGCTGAACAATCCGCTCCGGCAGACGCTCGTCGGGAATTCGGTGCCGCGCGAGCGGCTGATGAACGCCATAGCCCTGAACTCCATGGCGTTCAACTCCATGAGGATGATCGGCCCGGGCATCGCAGGCGGCATGATCGCGCTGCTGGGGCCGGAGGTGAACTTCCTCCTGCAGGCGGTGATGTACGTCGCCGTGGTCCTGCTCGTGCTCCCGTTCCGCGCCGAGTTCGCCGAGGGGCGGGAGGGGAGGAAGGCGCAGTCGCCGCTCGCCGATCTGAGAGAAGGGTTGGCCTACGTCGTTCGGGAGCCCGTGCCTCGCTACGCCATCGTCCTCAGTCTGATCCCGACGCTCACGCTCATGGCGTTCATCCAGACCCAGATGCCCGTGTTCGTCGCAGAGGACCTGGGCGACTCGGAAGGCGCGTTGCTCGGCTTCATGTACGTCGGCATGGGCGTGGGCGGTTTCGTCGGCGCAGTGCTGGTTGCGCGGTTCCACGCGGTGCAGCACAAGGGGAGACTCTCGCTCATAGGGGTCGCGGGAGCGGCGCTGGCCGTGCTCGCGCTCTCGCAGGTGGACGTCTGGTGGCAGGCCTGGGGGATCCTCGTTGTTCAGCAGCTCTTCTTCATCATGGTGATGACCACCAACAACACCATCCTGCAGTCCGTCACCCCGGACTACATGCGAGGACGCGTGATGGGCATCTACATGCTGGACGTGGGGATGCAGCCGCTCGGAGGCGTCATCGCGGGGCTGCTCGCCGAGGACTACGGCGTGTCCACCGCCTGGCTGATGGGGGGCGCAGTGGGACTGGTGATGGTCGTTCTCGTCACCGCTGTCGCACCGCAGTTCAGGCGTCTGCGGCTGTAGCGAGCGCCGCCAAGGCAGCTTCCGCAAGCTCCCCGTCGCGCTCGGGAGGGACGGTGCGCAGGTCCAGCAGGACGCGCTCGTCCTCGATGCGCGCAACCACGGGAGGAGACCCGGCCCGGAGCCCCCGCGCGAGTTCGTCGGGCCCTCCCACTGACGATGCGTCGATACTGACGAGCCGCGACGGCAACTCGTCTGTCGGCAGGCTGCCTCCGCCGAGCCTCGACGAGCCGTCCACGACCGATGCCCGGTCCCCGATCCGCTCAGCGACGGCCTTCGCTCGCTCGCTCAACTCCTCCTGCGATGCCGCAATCATGCGCCAGACCGGTATCTGCTGCATCGCGTCGCCGCGTACGTAGTGGAGCAGCGTGCGGTGCAGTGCTGCGAGCGTCAGTTTGTCGGCGCGCAACGCACGTGCGAGCGGGTGCGCGCGCAGCGCCGCCACGAGGTCTGCGCGTCCCGCGGCCAACCCCGCCTGCGGCCCGCCGAGCAGCTTGTCGCCGGAGAAGAAGACGAGGTCTGCGCCCGCTGCAAGGCTCTCCTGGGGCATCGTCTCGTGCCCGATGCCGAACTGCGCCGTGTCCAGCAGCGCGCCCGAGCCGAGGTCGTGCAGGAGAGGCACGCCATGTGCCGCGCCCACCGCTGCGATGTCCGCCAGCGACGGCTCGTGGGTGAAGCCCGTCACCCGGAAGTTGGAGCGGTGCACCACCAGCAGCGCGGCAGTCTGCTCCGTGATGGCGCGTTCGTAGTCCGACGCATAGGTGCGGTTGACCGTCCCCACTTCCACGAGCCTTGCGCCGCTCTGCACGAGCACGTCCGGTATCCGGAAGCCGCCGCCTATCTCGCTCGCCTCTCCGCGCGAGACGATGACCTCACGACCCGCAGCGACCGCCGCAAGACCGAGCAGCATCGCTCCCGCGTTGTTGTTGACGGCTACCGCGTCCTCCGCGCCGGTCAGCCGGCGCAGTAAACGCGCGACCGCCCCGTACCGGCTGCCGCGCTTGCCGTCCTCCAGGTCCAACTCGAGGGTCGAGTAGCCCTCCGAAGCGGCGGCGGCGGCGCGGATGCTCTCCCGTGAGAGCGGGGCACGCCCCAGGTTCGTGTGCAGGATGACGCCCGTGGCATTGAGCACGTGGACGGGCCAGTCCGCCTCGCCTTGCTGAGTCGCCTTCGCCACGTCGCGCGCTACCTCTTCCGCGGTCGGCGGGGACGTGCCGTCCGCCACGGCGGCGCGCGCCTCGGCGATGCGCTCGCGCACGACAGCGGTGATGATGTCCTGGCGGTAGCCTTCGGCGAGCAGCGCGGCGACGGGTGGCTGCGCGAGTACGTCGCTCACAGCGGGCAGGTTTCGCAATGCGTTCTCGGCCATGCGCTCATGTTATACCCCTATAATCGTATGGAGCGTGCCGAGGTGGCGGAATGGCAGACGCCGCGGACTTAAAATCTGCTGTCCATAAGGGCGTGTGGGTTCGAGTCCCACCCTCGGCACCACTATCTTCAAGCCCGCAGGCTGCCCGCGTTGACCCTCACGCCGACTTCACCCTACACTTGTCTCCAGTGCCTCCTGCCATACCGGAGTGCGCTTCCGGGTCATGGCGCATGATGGCCGGGAGCGGAAGAAGCCATACCACGTTATGCAGAACACTGACGCAACGCCCGCCCCGGACCCGGGAAGCGGGGATGGCCTGGAAGGCATTGATCTGCCCGCCGACTATCTGCCCCAGGTCGCACAGGCGCTCGCGCACGATCGCGAGCGGGCCGCCACCTACTTCAAACACACCCTCATAGGCGACCCGGAAGCCGACGAGACGCTGGAAGCATGCTCCGCACTGGAGCGGGCCGAACTGTACCTCTTCGTCCAGGCTGGGATGGACGGCGATAAGGCCGCTCTGGCCGACGCCCCCACTGCCTTGCGGGAGTTCTTCGATCACGTAGAAGTCGTGCCGGACTGGTTCCACGAGGCAGACCCCATGCCGGGCATCCGGAGCTTCCACCGGAACTCCTCCCTGATCCTGGGGGCGATGGTCGGCGGCGTCCTGGTCGAGGGGTTCACGACGAACATCAGCAAGTCGTTCTTCCTGAGTGGGCGGCTGCGGGACCAGGGCGTCAGGCGGCTCAAGCAGAATAACCGGCACATGCTGGAGATATTCATGCCGGGCGGCATGGACAGGCAGGGCGACGGCTTCAAACTTTCCGTTCGCATCCGGCTGGTGCATGCGCATATCAGGCGTCTGCTCGAGGAGTCAGGAGACTGGGATGGGAAGGCATGGGGAGTGCCGGTCAGCTCCGCGCACCTGGGCTTCGCTATCTCCGCTTTCTCGGCGCGGTTGCTCCACCATGCCAAGCGACTGGGCGCCCAGTTCAGCGATGAAGAGCGGGCGAGTTTCATGCAGGTATGGCGGCGGACAGGGTATGTAATGGGCATCCCCGAGAGCATCCTCTACCAGGACGAGGCCGACGCGCTGAGGATGTTCGAGGTCGGCCGCATGTGCGAACCTCCCATCGAGCTCGAGTCCATCGCAATGGCGAACGCGCTGGAGAACTCGGCGCCGGTGGTTGTCGGGATCGCGGACCCTTCCCAGCGGCGCAGCCTGGCGAAATACGTCTACAACGTATCCGGCGCGCTTATCGGCAAAGAGATGGCTGCCGCCCTGCGGTACCCCAAACGCAACACGTTCGGCGTGCTTCCGCTGTTCCGGTTGGATGTCCGGTACAAGCGCCTGCTGGCCAGGCTCTTCCCGAATTACGCCGCCCGGATGAAGCAGAACGACTTCACCGGCATGCTCGGGGCGTCGGCATACGACGAGGCCGGGCTCACCTACGGATGGCCCGACAACGTCTACGCGGAACGATCGAGCCGATGGTAAGGGCGTTGGACGTATAGAGACTCCGCTTCAGGTTATACGTCAGTACAGATGTACAGGGGCGCTCGTTGAACCTGAGGTACCTGCATACCAGTCATATTGACGAGTGCACTGCACAAACCTATACTCCAGTGCGGTTGTGATGCGGACGATGCTTTCGAAAAAAGCATTCGTATAGCGTCATAACACGAGGAGTAGATGAGGCCATAAGTGGCAGTTGATGGCTTGAATTCCACAGATGACGGGCAGCTTATGCTCGACGGCCTCATTATACCGACAGACTATATCGCTAACGCGGAAAAGACACTGAAATATGACTATGAACGCACGGTGAATTATCTCAAGCATACGCTGATAGGCGACCCGGAAGTCGACGAGATGCTGGAAGAATGTGCATCTCTGGAACGCGCAGACATGCAACGGTTCATCCACGCAGGTATGGAGCAGGACGAGAGCGTTCTGCCCGACGCCCCTGCTGTGATACGTGAGTTCTTCAAGGGCATTGAGACTCCCCCCGACTGGTTCGATCGCGAAGCCACCCGCTCAGGCATCAGGAGCTTCCACCGGAATTCGCCACTCATACTCGGCGGCATGGTTGGCGGCGTGCTCGTGGAAGGGTTCGCCACGAATATCAGCAAGTCGTTCTTCCTGACGGGCCGGATCCGGGACCAGGGCGTCAGACGGCTGAAGCAGAACAACCGGCACATGCTGGAGATATTCCTGCCCGGCGGTCTGGACAGGCAGGGCGACGGCTTCAAACTGTCGGTCCGTATCCGGCTGGTGCATGCTCAGGTCCGCCGCCTGCTCGCGATGTCGCAGGACTGGGACCACGAAGCCTGGGGCGTGCCGGTCAGCGCTGCGCACTGTGGCTGGGCGCTCAGCGCCTTCTCGGCACGACTGCTGTATCACGCCACGAGGTTGGGCGCCAAGTTCAGCCCCGAAGAGCGCGTGAGCTTCATGCACGTGTGGCGGTATTCCGGTCATCTGATGGGTATACCGGAGGCCATCCTCCTGGAGGATGAACAGGACGCGCTGAAACTATTCGACGTCGGGCTCATGTGCGAACCGGCGCCGGGTCTCGAATCGGTCGTTATGGCGAACGCACTCGTCAATGCGGCGCCTCTGGTTATCGGCCAGTCGGACCCGGAACAACGGCGCGGACTTGCGAAGTACGTTTACCACGTGTCGAGCGCCTTGATCGGCAAGGAGATGTCACGCGATCTGAGGTACCCCAGGCACCAGACCTTCGGCGTGCTCCCGTTGTTCCGGATGGACGTCCGGTATAAGCGGCTGATGGGGAGGCTCTTCCCGAAGCGTGCTGCCAGCATGAGGTCCAGCGATTTCACCGGGCTGCTGGGGGCGTCTGCGTACGACGACGTCGGGATCAGCTACGCAACGCCCGACAAGGCGCATGCGGAGGATTCGTCCTTCTGGTAGGGCTCTCGTGCACGCCTACCGGCGCACCTTCGCCCACGCCACCACCAGCACGCCCAGGGCAGCGAGTCCGCCCATCAGCCACAGGTCCAGACCGGTGACGAATCCCAGCACGGCGTAGAGCGCGAGTCCGAACCCCGCTCCGACGCCCGTGTTCCGCAGGATGAAGATCATCGCAACCCCTAACGCCATCGACGGCAGGGCGATCAGCCACGCGGCGCCGAAACATCCGCCTGCAAGCGTCGCGAGCCCCACGCCGCCCGGCAGCCGCGACAACCCCAGCAACGGCCAGTTGTGCCCCGCCATAGCCGCAGCGAGCGCGGGTAGGGCGAGCGCATCCTCCGCGCCTATGGCATTCGCCAGGGCTACTGCCGCTGCCCCCTTGCCGGCGTCCCCCACGAATACCAGCGCTCCCCACCGGCGCCCGACCTGCCGGAATACGTTGGCCGTCCCCGCTATCCGGGTGTCCACCTCGCCGATGGCGATGCCCTTCCGTCGCGCGGCCAGGTACGCCCACGGGAGCGAACCGAGCAGGTAACCCGCAACGACGGAGACCGCAACCGCAGCGTAGACCGGCATGAGCGTAGTCTAGCGCACGGTCAAGAGCCTCTTCGTGGCATCTGCAGAGGCGCACTGCCCGTCGCCTGCGGGCTGTGATAGCCTCCCCGCGTTAATCCCCACTGACACAGGACCGATATGAAGGCGATCGCAGTAGACACCGGCGGCACGTTCACGGACATGGTCGTCCTGGACCAGGACACCGGCGCCCTCTCTGTGCTGAAACTCCCGTCCACGCCCGACGAGCCTGGCAGGGCCATCATAGATGGCATCCGTGAGACGTTCGCCAATGGCGTCGCCCCTTCTGACGTGCTCTCGCTGTCCCACGGCACCACCGTCGGCACGAACGCGCTGCTCACCGGCGCGGGCGCGCACGTCGGGCTGTTCGTTACCGAAGGCTTCGGCGCGATCAACGACGTCTGGCACCTCGCGCCCAGCGAAGACTCCTCGCGCGCCACGAGCGTCTACGTGGAGAAGAAGCCGCCCGTGCTCCCGCGCTACCGCCGCGAGGCGAAGGAGCGCGTGAACTACAAGGGCGAGGCCGTCGTCCCGCTGGACGAGGACGCCGCCGTGGAAGCCGTGCGCTCTCTCGGACGGCGGGGCGTCGAGTCCATCGCCGTCGTCCTCCTCTTCTCATTCCTCAACCCTGAGCACGAGGAACGCATAGCCGAGATCATCGAGCGTGAACTGCCCGGCACGACGGTCTCGCTCTCCTCGAAGGTGCTGCCCCAGATGCGCGAGTTCCCGCGCCTCAGTACGACGGTCGCGAACGCCTACATATCCCCGAAGATGGGCACCTACCTCGCGACGCTGGAGGAGCGCGTCCGCGCCGAGCAGGTGACGAGCGACGCCCTGTACGTGATGCAGAGCAACGGCGGTGTGGCCCGTATCGGGAGCGTGACGCCGGTGACGACCGTCCTCTCAGGCCCCTGCGCCGGGGCGATGGCCGCGATGGCCGTCGCGTCGACCGCCGGGTTCGACAACGTCGTCTCGCTGGACATGGGCGGCACGAGCACGGACATCGCGCTGGGCCAGCAGGGCCGCGTGCTCGAAACCACCAGCGGACGCATCGGCGACTGGGAGCTGGCCGTTCCCATGCTTATGATCAACACCATCGGCGCGGGCGGCGGCACCATCGCGACCGTCGAGTCCGGCGGTGGCCTGCGCGTCGGGCCGGAGAGCGCGGGCGCCGACCCCGGCCCGGTGGCCTACGGCAAGGGCGGAACGCAGCCCACTGTTACGGACGCCAACCTCGTGCTCGGCTTCCTCAACCCGGAGTCGAAACTCGCCGGGCGCGTGAGCCTCGACCGTGACGGCGCGGAGCGCGCCATCGCCGAGATGGCCGGCCGGCTGGGGCTCGGTACGCTGGAGACGGCGGAGGGCATCATCCGCATCATCAACGCCAAGATGGAGGAGGGCATCCGCGCCGTCTCCACGGAGCAGGGCTACGACCTGCGCGACTTCGTGCTCGTGGCGTTCGGCGGAGCGGGGCCGGTGCCGTCGGGCAGGCTCGCCGCCGACCTCAAGATGTCGAAGGTCATCGTCCCGCCCGCCCCCGGCGTCACCTCTGCGCTCGGCCTGCTCATGGCCGACCCCCGCCACGACTACGTCCGCTCCCGCCTCCGCCTCATGTCCGAGTTGGAGGCGGCCGAGTTGACCGCCGTCATGCAGGACCTGCGTGCGCAGGCGGAGGTCGAGTTCACGTCGGAGGGCTATGCGCTGGACCAGCTGCGGCTCGAGTTCGGCATAGACGTCCGCTACCTCGGCCAGGGCTACGAGCTCACCATCCCGCTGGGCTCCGACAGCCAGGTCTCACAGCAGGACGTGACCGCCGCGCGGACGCGGTTCGACGCGACGCACGAGCAGATGTTCGGCCACGCCGCGGCTGACGAGGAGGCCGAAGCCGTGAACTACCGGCTCCGCGCCTCCGCCGTCGTTCCCAAGGCGACGCTCAAGCGGCAGGCGCACGCCGACACCGACTCCCGCGTCGCTCGCGTGGGCGAGCGGGACGTCTGCTTCGACAGCGCGCAGGGCATGGTCCCCTGTCCCGTCTACGACCGCGCGCTCCTCGCTCCCAGCCACCGCTTCGACGGCCCGGCCATCGTCGACCAGCTAGACTCGACAACCGTCGTCTATCCCGGCCAGCGTGCCATCGTGGACGACTACCTCAACATCATCATCGACGTGACCTAGGGAGGTACGCCATGGCACGCGTTGACCCCATCACCTACGAAGTCCTCAGGGCACGGTTGGACGGCATCGTCCGCGAGATGGAGAAGGCCGTCTTCCGCACCGGCTACTCCACCATCGTCCGCGAGTCGCACGACTTCAGCTGCGGCGTGCTGGACAAGCAGGGGCGGCTCGTCGGCCAGTCGTTCCACCCCGGACACATGGCCGCCTACCCGGAGTCGATCAAGGGGCTGCTGCAGTTCTACAGCCTCGACGACATGGCCGAGGGCGACGCCTTCCTTGCGAACCACCCCTACTACAGCGGGTGCCCCCACGCCAACGACATGGTCATCATGACCCCCATCTTCCACGAGAACGAGGTCATCGGCTTCGCCGCGAGCATGGGCCACACGCCGGACATCGGCGGCGTATCGGCGGGCAGCCGCAACGCCACCTCCCGCGACATCTTCGGCGAGGGCCTGCAGATCATGCCGGTGCGCTACATGCGCAACTACGAACTCGTGCAGGACACCGCGTCGTTCGTGCGTGCCAACAGCCGCGTTCCGGAGATGATGATCGGCGACCTCTCCGCCAAGGCCGGCGTCTGCTTCACCGTCGGCGAGGAGCGTGTGAAGGACGTCCTGCGGACGTACGGCAAGGACACGGTCCTCCAGATGTTCGAGGACCTGGGCGAGCGCACGGAGCAGCTTGCCCGCGACTACATCTCCGAATGGAAGGACGGCGTCAGCGAGTCCGAGACCTGGGTGGACGACCCCTCCAACCCCGGCAAGCCGATCCGCCTGCACGCTGCCGCCATCAAGGAAGGCGACCGGCTCATCGTGGACTTCACCGCCACCGGCGATCAGGCCGCGGCCCCCATCAACGTGCGCGAGCCGTTCATCCGCGGCCTCGTCTACAACGGCGTCATCTGCATGACCGACCCCTACCTCCCCATCAACCACGGACTCGCGAACGCCATCGAGTGCCGCTTCCGGCCCGGCAGCATCATCTCGCCGGAGTTCCCCGGCCCCGTCGGCTTCTACTCCAAGACCATGGCCATCGCGGAGAGCGTCATCATGACCGCTATCGCGAAGGCCGCCGGGCAGCCCACGCTCGCCCACGGCTCCACCCAGAGCTCCATCGTCATCGGCTACCAGGGCGACGGCGACCGCCAGTACGTCCAATACGAGTTGATGTACGCAGGCGCCCGGGCATTCGACGGCGGAGACGGCTTCTCCGGCGTCGGCGCGCGCGCCAGCGGCGGACGCTTCACGAGCGTCGAGATCATCGAGTCCGAGTTCCCGGTGGACATGACGCGCTTCGAGGTGCTGCCGGACACCGGCGGCGACGGCAAGTCGCGCGGCGGCCCCGGCTATGTGCGCGAGTACAAGGTACGCTCCGGCGGGCGTCTCTCCGGCGGCGCGGCCAAGCGCGAGGCCGCGGGCATGGACGGCGGCGGCAACGGCTCGAACGCCTACGTCGTCGTGCACCCCGGCACCGACTGCGAGGAGCGCTACCCCGGCATCGCCTCCAACCTCGGCATGCAGCCCGGCGAGGTGTTCAGCATCGAGACGGGCGGCGGCGGCGGCGTCCTGCCTCCCGCCGAGCGCGACCGCGCGCTCGTCAAGGGCGACATCCAGGACGGCCTCATCACCCCGCAGAAGGCGATGGAGGTCTACGGCCTCACCGAGGCGGAGGTCGCCGAGGCGCTGGCAGACTGATGACACGCCTGGCCGGACTCAGCGGCACTCGGGGTCACCGAGTGAGTCTGAGTTCCTTTAGCGCCGGCAGGATCTCCTCGGCGAGCGCCAGCGATTGCTCCGCGAGGCTGTCCCAGGTGCTGACGCGGTGCCGCTTGAACACTGCGCGAGTTCTGCGGTTCTGCGGATTGGTGTAGTAGTCGGCCTGTATCCGCAACTCTCGCAGTGCATCGAGCCTGCGGGACACCCGTGCATCGGGGATGGCGTCGATAACTGCTCTGTGCATCGCCTCGCTCGCCCTCATCCTTGTGCCGTCGTTTCCCAACAGCTTGTCACGCGCGGTCAGGAAGCAGGCGTAGTACGCACGGCTGATGGCGCAACGGTAGTCCTCTTCTTCGCCGCCGCGCTGAACGAGACGGGAGGCCAACGCAAGGAACCGTTCAGGGTCGAACATGAATGAGCGTCAGTCCGTCCAGTTGAAGAACAGCCTCATCCCGCGCATCGCCGTCTTCCGGTTCTTCGCATCCAGACCCTCGGCCCACTGCTGATAGTCGTCCTCGACCTCGTCCCAGAACGCAAAGACCTTCTTTGACGTGCCCGCAGTGTCCACCACGATGATTGCCTGAGGATGCTCATCCAGCAGGTCGTCGCCCACGTCCAGGTACGCGCCTTCGGCGGGGAACCCCTGTGCGAGGGCCTTCGCGCGGACGATTGCCCACGCCTCATCGGCGAGCCGACGTACCCTTGGCGTCAGCGCCCGGTGCCGGATCGACCCGTCGAGCGGCGTATCCGCTGTGATTGTGGGATGAGCGACCATCTCGACAACCTCCAAGGTTCCTGGCCAAGCGTCCGTCCCTGCGTCAGTGTACTATAGCCCCAACGCTCCAGCGGAGGTGTGCAATGGCGTTCGATCTGCTCATCAAGGGCGGCCTCGTGGTGGACGGCACGGGCGATGCCCCGCAGGTTGCCGGCGTCGGCATCGTGGACGGGCGCGTCGCCGCGGTGGGACGGCTCAACGGCCCCGCGTCGCGTGAGATCGACGCCAGCGGCTGCATCGTCACCCCCGGCTTCATCGACCACCACACCCATTACGACGGCCAGGTCACGTTCGACCCGCTATGCACCTTCTCGTGCTACAACGGCGTCACGACCGTCGTGAGCGGCAACTGCTCGCTGACGCTCGCGCCGGTGCGCGAGGGCGACGAACCCGCTCTCGCCGGGATGCTCGCGAAGGTCGAGGCCATCCCGTACGACGTGCTGATGAACGGCGTGCCGTGGGGCTGGCGCACGTTCGGCGACTACCTCGGCTCGCTCGACAACAACCTCGGCATCAACTACGGCGTCATGGTCGGACACTCCGCCGTCCGCCGCTGGGTGATGGGCGCGGATTCCCAGGAGCGCGAGGCCACCGGCGACGAGATCGAGGCGATACAGGCCGCGGTGCGCGACAGCATCGAGGCCGGAGCGCTCGGCATCTCGTTCGACCGCAACCCCCGCCACGCCGGCATGGACGGCAAGCTGCTCCCCGCGAACATCGCGTCTATCGACGAGCTGTATGCCGTCGCCGGTGCGCTGCGCGACCTCGACACCGGCGTCATCCAGGTCGGCGATCCGACGGACCTCGAACTGACCGAGGGCATCTGCACGAGGATGTCGGAGATCAGCGGGCGCCCGGTGACCTACCTCTCTATCACGCAGAGCGTGCTCCGCCCGGACAAGTGGCGGGAGCACCTCGCACACCTCGCGGATGTCGCCTCGCGCGGCACGGCCCGCATCTACCCGCAGATCAACCCGCGCCCCGGCCTGCGCTTCTTCCAGATGGACAGCGCGGAGTTCTTCAACTTCATGCCCACGTGGAAGCGCATCATGAACAGCAGCACGGAGGAGCGCGTTGCCGCCTTCGCCGACGCCTCGCTCCGCCCGCAGCTGGCGAAGGAGGTCGCGGAGCGCAGCGACACCACCGCGCTCGGCTTCTCCGGGCGGTGGGACCACGTCGTCATCGTCAAGCCCGCGCTGGAGAAGAACAAGGGCCTCGCGGGCATGACCGCCGCCGAACTCGGCGCGCAGCGCGGCATCAGCCCGATGGACGCCTTCCTCGACCTTGCCGTCGAGGAGGAGATGAAGACGTGGTGCGCCCGCAACCAGCAGAACAACGACGATGAGGCGATGGCCGCCATCCTCAACGACGAGCACACACTCATCGGCCTGTCGGACTCCGGCGCGCACGTCGTGCGGGAGGGCGGCTACGGCTACGGTGTCCACTTCCTCAGCCACTGGGTACGCGACAAGGGCATCATGCCGGTGGAGGAGGGCGTGCGGCGTCTCACCTCGTTCCCGGCGGACATCTTCGGCACGCCGGGACGCGGCAGGCTCACCCCCGGCAGCAAGGCCGACGTGCTCGTGATGGACTACGAGAACCTCGGGCTCGACCCTTCCGAGGAGGCCTACGACCTCCCCGGCGGCTCGATGCGGCTGAAGCAGGTCGCGCACGGCATCCCGTACACCATCGTCAACGGGCAGGTGCTGCTGGAGGACGGCGTGCACACCGGCGCGCTTCCCGGCCAGGTTGTCCGCAACTCCCGTTACGAGAGAGGGAAGAACGGGAACGGAGCGGCGGGCTAGACGTTGTCCTGGGTAGTACTCGCGCTCGCAGGTGCGGCGGTCTCCGGGATCGTCAGCATCTTCGACAAGACCGTCATCTACCGCTACGCCACCACGCCCCACACGCTGCCGCTGCTCATCGGCATCGCGCAGACGTTCGTCGGGGTCGTCGTGCTGGCCGCCGTCCGTGTGCCGGAGGGGGCGGAGTGGGAGCCCGTGCTCTGGGCGCTCGTCTCCGGCGTGGTCTTCGGCCTCAGCGCGCAGTTCCTGATACGCGTTCTCTACTGGAATGAAGTGTCGCGCACCATCCCCGTCTTCCAGAGCTACCCCATCTTCACCGCCATCTACGCCTTCTTCTTCCTCGGCGAGGAGTTGGGCGTGGTCGACTGGCTCGCGGTGGCCGTCGTTGTCGCGGGGGCGGTGCTGATCTCGTTCCGGCCCGGTTCCGCTTCCATCCGCGGCATCCTGCTGGACAAGGCGTTCGTGCTGCTCATGATCGGCAGCGCCATCCACGGCAGCGCGCACATATTCGGCAAGGTAGCGGTGGACGAACTGCCGGTGCTGTTCACGCACGCCCTCCGCTCGCTCGGGCTCGGCGGCACCTTCCTCTTGTTCAACCTCCGGAGTGGCTCCGTGGACGACGTGCGCACCTTCGTCCGCACCCGCAGCCCGGCGCTGCGGTTCGTCGCCATGAACGAGCTGATTATCGCCACGGTAGGGCTGCTCCTCCTCCTCTGGGCGCTGGCGCTCGGCCCCGCCGCGCTCGTCACCGCGCTGTCCGGTGCGCGCGCCTTCTTCCTCGTGGTCTACAGTACAGCGCTCGCCCTCGTCTGGAAGGGCGCGCTCGGTGAGGTCACGACGCCCGGCGTCATCGCGATCAAGCTGGTCTCGACCACGCTCATCGTGGTCGGCGTCGCGGCTATCGCGATGGGGAGTGCATAGCGGATGTCATGGGTGGCAGTGGTGCTGGCGGGCGTGGCGCTCGCCGCGCTCCTCAGCGTTCTCGACAAGACAGTCATCCACCGCTACGCCCGCATGCCATACCTGCAGCCGCTCGTGATCGGCATCACCATGATGCTCATCGGGCTTCCGCTGCTTGCGGCGACCGGCATCCCCTCCTCGGCGACGGATGAGGCTGTCCTCTCGGCCATAGCGTCAGGCGTCTGCTACGGCCTCGGAACGCACATCCTCGTGTACACGCTCTACAGGCAGGAGGTCTCCCGCGTCATACCCGTCTACCAGACGTATCCCATCTTCACCGCGCTCATCGCGTTCTTCTTTCTCGGCGAGCGGCTGGGTGCTTTCGAGTGGCTGGCGATGCTCGCCGTGGTGGGAGGCGCGGTGCTGCTCTCCTTCCGACGCGACGAGTCCGGTTGCGGCTTTCTGCTGGACAGGGCGTTCCTGCTGTTGATGCTCGGTAGCGCCATAGAAGGCAGCTCCTTCGTGTTCGGCAAGTCGGCGGTGAACGAGTTGCCGGTGCTGTTCACGCACGCGCTGCGGCTGATATCCCTCGGCAGCGTGCTGCTCGCCTTGAACCTGCGCCGCCGCTCTCTGGAACAGGTGCTCTGGTTCGTGCGTACGCGCAGCCCTGCGCTCAAGTACGTCGCTCTCAATCAGCTCGTCATCTCGAACGCGAGCCAGTTCCTCTTTCTCTGGGCGCTCGCGCTCGGTCCCACCATCCTCGTGACGGCGCTCTCCGGCCTCCGGGCCTTCTTCGTGGTGGTGTACGCCATCGTCCTCGCCCGGGTGTGGCGCGGCGCACTCGGTGAGGTGACGACGCCCGCCACGGTCACGGTCAAGCTCTTCTCTTCAACCCTGATCGTCGGGGGCGTGATCGTCATAGCGATAGGAAGCGGGTAGCGATGTCCTGGGTAGTCATCGTGCTGGCGGGCGCGGCGCTTGCCGCCTGCATCGGCATCCTGGACAAGACCATCATCCACAACTACGCTCGCACGCCGAGCACGGAGCCGCTCGCCATCGGTTTCACCATGCCGCTCGTCGGGACCACGCTGCTCCTCGTCTTCGGCATCCCGGAGTCGGCCACGTTGGAAGCCGTGCTCCTGGCGCTCGCCTCCGGTGCGTTCTATGGCCTGGGCGCGCACATCCTCATCCACTCGCTCTTCACGCGGGAGGTC
This sequence comes from Dehalococcoidia bacterium, assembly GCA_965206315.1. GTDB lineage: Bacteria > Chloroflexota > Dehalococcoidia > Lucifugimonadales > Australimonadaceae > Bin16. Next base: position 617,920 of record OZ242210.1, on the reverse strand, counting down.
TCCCGCGCCATACCCGTCTACCAGACCTACCCCATCTTCACCGCGCTCATCGCGTTCTTCTTCCTCGGCGAGCGGCTGGGCGCTGTCGAATGGCTCGCCGTGCTCGCCGTAGTCGGTGGCGCGGTGCTCATCTCGTCCGGCCCCGGCGCGTCCCGCGGCTTCCTGCCTGACAAGACGTTCATGCTGCTCATGCTCGGCAGTCTCATAGAGGGCAGCTCCTTCGTTCTTGGCAAGTCGGCGGTGAACGAGCTGCCCGTGTTGTTCGTGCACGCGCTGCGCATGTTCGCCCTCAGCAGCGTCCTCCTCGCCTTCAACCTGCGCAGCGCCCCGCTGGACGACCTCGTCTCGTTCTTCCGCACCCGCAGCCCCGCGCTCGCGTACATGGCCGTCAACCAGTTCTTCGTCGCCAACGCGAGCCTCTTCCTGCTCCTGTGGGGGCTCTCGCTCGGCCCGGCCACGCTCGTCACCGCGCTCTCCAGCCTGCGGACGTTCTTCCTCGTCGTCTTTACCATCGGCCTCTCGCTCGTCTGGCGCGGCGCGCTCGGCGAGGTCACGACGCGCGGCACGGTCACGGTGAAGCTCGTCTCTACCGCCCTCATCGTGGGAGGCGCCGTCGTCATCGCCCTCGGCAGTGGGTGACGCTTGTCGCCACTGTGACATCTGCCTCTTACCTGGTCGACCCTTCATCCGTTACGCTGGACGCATGACCATGCGCCTCGCACCAGCCATAGACTCCGTCTATAGCTCACGGCGCAGCTATAGAAAGGATCTATGGATCAGGTCCAAACTTGTGAATTCGTTGGCCACCTTGGCCACCTTGATGCGGGAAGCAGGCCACGGCCTTGGAAACGCCCATATCAAGGTGGCCAAGGTGGCCAGATCGAGTGTCCTGTTTACTCGTAACGCGACTATCAAGGTGGCCAGAATTCACGCAGCGTTGGCCACCTTGATCCGCCCTGTCCCGTCTAAGCCTCTACTGCCTGTGCAAGAATGAGAGTTCCTGTCCCATGAGCAGCACCGCGCCCGCACGACGCATCACCTTCTACCCGTCCTTCCGCGGATGGTGGATCGTCGGCGTCTCCTTCCTCGCGCTCTTCACTCACGGTGCGGCGACCAGCTACCTCTTCGGCCTGCTCGTCGTCCCGATGGAGAACGACCTCGGCTGGAGCCGCACGACGCTCACCGGCGCGCTCACCGTCGCTACGTTCGTCTCCGCCGGGCTCGGCATGGTGCTCGGCCCGCTGTTCGACAGGAGCGGCGCGCGGCTCGGCATGACGCTCAGTGCGTTGTTCGGCGGCGCGTGCCTCCTGCTGCTGGCGTTCACGGACGTGCCCTGGGCGTACTACGTGCTGCTCGGCGTCGGGGTCGGAGCGGCGCGGACGGGACTGGAGATCGTGGGCCCGCGCACGGCCATCGCCAACTGGTTCGTGCGCCGCCGCGCCGCCGCCTTCGCCTGGTCCAGCGGCGGACGCGCCGTCTTCGGCTTCACCATGGTCCCGGTCTTCGCGATCCTCATCGATCAGACCTCGTGGCGCGCCGGTTGGGCCGTGCTTGGCGTCGTCGAGCTATTCATCCTCGCTCCGCTCGTCTGGCTCATCGTGCGGCGCAGGCCGGAGGACCACGGGCAGTTCCCCGACGGCGATCTGCCAGGCGCGATGCGATCGGACCGGTCCGACCGCTCGCGCACCGTATCGGACGAGGACAGCTGGACGTTGCGGGAGGCCGTCCGGACGCGGACGCTCTGGCTCATCGTCATATCGATCATGCTGACCGGTTTCCCGGCTACGGGCGTCATCGCCAACATGGTGCCGTACTTCATAGATGAAGGGCTCGAGTACCAGTTCGCGTCGAGCGCGTTCGCCTTGTTCGGCTTCGGCGCGTTGCTGGGCCGGCCGTTCTGGGGCTATATCGCCGCGCGCTTCGGCATCCATGCAGGCTTGACGCTCTGGGGCTTCGGCTACTCGCTCTCGATCGCGCTCTACGTGCTGGCTGATACGCCCGTCACCCTCTTCGCCGCGGCCTTGCCGATCGGCCTCGCCATCGGCGGCTCGCAGCAGTTGCAATCGCAGGCGTGGCCGGACTACTTCGGCCGGAGGCACGTCGGCTCCATCACGGGCTTCACGGTGCTGATCGCCACCCCTTCGATGGCGTTGGGGCCGCTCGTCACCGCGTTCGCCTTCGACCTGATGAAGAGCTACGAACCCGTGCACACCGTCTACGCCGTTGGCGCCTTCGCCGCGGGGTTCTTCTTCCTCGCGGCGCGCCGTCCGAGGAGGAAGGCTTAGGTCCGCCCGCCGCGACGGCGGAGCGCCAGCACCGCTATCGCCAGCGGGATTGCGATGACCACTACCGCGATGCCGGTGACGATCACCACCGGCCCCTGTCCGAGGATCGAGTCCAGCGTGTGGACGAGCCACTCCAGCAGTTCCGAGTCCGTCGGCTCCGAGTGGTGCGCGCGTATGCCCACGACCTACGCCTCCGCGAGCCGCATGGGCCGGTAGCGCGCCGAGACCTCCCGCTCCCGCAGCGTCCATGCCATGAGCGATGCTCCGCCAAGCATCAGCACCGACACCAGCCAGAACGGGTCATAGGAGCCGAAGTAGTCGAAGGAGAAACCGGCTGCGAGCACGGCGACCGCTCCCGCGCACATGTGCACCATCGTGAGCATGCCGGTGATGGCGCCGACGTTGCGGACGCCGTACACCTCCGCCGTAAGCGCGCTTGTCTGGGGCACCGTCGCAAGCCACGAACTGCCCGCGACGACCGCGAATACCCACAGCCCCACGGAGGTCGGCATGACCAGCAGCGCCAGGAAACCCAGCCCCCGCACCGCGTAGATGACGGTGAGCGAGTTCTTGCGTTGAACACGGTCGGAGATGAAGAACCCCATGATGAGCACGCTCGCCATGTTGGCGAAGCTGAGCAGCCCGAACGCGAGCGCCGCGGTCGTCTCGTTGATGCCCTCGGTCTTCGCGAACGAGACGAAGTGCACGGCGATGACCGCCGTCGTGATGCCGCAGACGACGTAGGTGAGCGTGAGCTGCCACATGGGGGCGGAGCGGTACGCCTGCCGCCAGTGAGATACGGTGAGCGGCCCATCGTATATCGGCGGTCTCTGCGAGCCGTCCGCGTTCGGCGGCGCGTCGCCGTCCGGCCTCAGCCCCATCGCCGATGGACGGTCGCGGACCACCACCATCACCAGTGGCAGCACGAGCACCAGCATGATCGCCGCGATGACTCCAAGTGCGACCCGCCAGTTGGCGAGTTCCAGCAGGTAGGCGGCGAAAGGGATCAGCAGCATCGCGCCGCCGGAGCCGCCAGCGGTGATCATGCTCAGCGCCGCGCCCCGCCTGCGAACGAACCAGCGCGAGATGAGCGGTGTGAGCGGCGTGAACATCGCCCCCGCGTTGGAGAACGAGGCGAGCGTTGCGTAGAAGAACGCCAGCGCCCAGATGTTGAAGGAGAACGCCATCCCTATGGTGCTCAAGCCGAGGACACCGACGCTCACCCAGGCAACCACGCGCGCGCCGTACCGGTCGGCCAGCCCGCCCACGACCGGCTGCGCTATGCCGTTCACCATCCACCCGACGAAGGCAACAGTGGAGAGGAACGAGACCGACACCCCGTATTCCTCCGTCCAGGAGGGCAGGAACAGTCCGAAACTCTGCCGGAAGCCGATGGAGACGAACACCATGAAGAAGACGGCAGCCACGATGTACCAGCCGTAGAAGATGCCGCCCCGCCTTGCCGTACCCTCTGCTGCCAAGCCTGCTCCCTTCGCCCCGTTCCCGCGATTATACGCGCGCCGTTACAACTCCAGCCGCCGGTATCGCGGCAACGCAATGCTCGCGAAGGCGATGATCGCCAGGCCTGCGATGCCTGCGACGAAGAAGGCGTTGTCCACCCCGTACGTCCTGGAGAGCGCTCCGCCGACCAGCCCCCAGAACGGCATCAGCCCGATCTCCATCTGGTAGACGCCTATCACGCGGCCCCGCAACTGGTCCGGTGTCAGCGACTGCACGATGGTCATGTTCATCGTCATCACTACCTGCACGAACATCTGCTGGAGCAGGAGCGCGAGCATCGCCATCCAGAGGGTCGCCACCTGCGAGAGGGCGACGACACTGACCGCCGCCAGCGTGAATGCGGCGGAGGCGATCACCCCCTTCCGCCGCGCCGAGCTGAAGAATGCGATCAGCGCCGTCCCCAGGAACCCGCCGAGGCCCATCGCCATCAGCAGAAGGCCGAGGTACGTGCCGTCCGTATTCAGCAGGATCTCAGCCGAGTAGACCGGCAGCTGATTGAACACCATGGCGAGCATGGTGATGGACAGCACAAAGGTCATCGTGACGGTGATGCGCGTCGGCGGGTCGCTGATAACGCGGGCAAAGCCTTCCTTGAGGTCATGGAGCGGCGAACTCTGCCTGGTTCGGGCCCGGTCCGTGTTGTAGTACGGCGTCCGCATGCGGGTGACCAGCAGCAGCGCCGCCAGGAAGAGGAAGCCCTGGATGAGGAAGTTGGCGCCCGGTCCGAGGAAGGCGATGACGAATCCGCCTATGGCCGGGCCGACGGCGCGCATGAGATTGAACGACATGGAGATCATCGCCGTCGCGTTCATCAGCGCCTCACGCGGCACCGTGTTGGCGATGAGCACGTGGCGCACCGGGTTGTTCCCCGCCCAGAGCAGCCCGAACAGCACGGCGAAGACGTACAGGTGCCAGAGCTGGTGCAGGTCGTAGATCAGCACCAGCGCGAAACCGAACACCAGGACCGTGACGAGCGCCTGGTCCACGAGCAGCAGCTTCTTGCGGTCCATCCGGTCCGCGATGACGCCCGTAAGCGGCGACAGCAGCAACGGAAGCGTACGCACGCCCACCACGCCCGCTACCTGCAGTGGGTCCTCAGTGAGGTCGTACGCGAGCCAGCCGAGCGTTACCTGTTGGAACCAGATGCCTCCTGCCACGAGCGCCGTGGTGAACCAGAGGATGCGGTAATCGGGGTAGTGCATCGCCTGCCGGGATACGGCGCCCTGCGCTGCGGGTGGGACTGGCTGCTGGTTCGGCGTATGCATGGGGGCTGCCCCACTATACGCCCTGTGCCGCGTGACAACTCTTCAGTGGTTTGGACTTGCCAGGAGCGGGGTCTATACTCCGCGCATGAAGAAGTCTACGAGCGGAGGAGGAAGGCCATGAGCGCGAACATCGAGTTGGTCATCGACGCTGACGGGCACGTCCAGGAGGACAACGACGGCATCAGGGAGTTCCTGCCAACCCCCTTCCTCAAGGACAGGATGCGTACCATCTTTCCGCCCTTCGACCATTTCCACCGCTATCACCTGATCCACCCTGACCCCGAGCGCGTCAAGCGAGGCGTGGTCGGGCCGGACGAGTGGGTGACGTTCCTGGACGACGTCGGCATCGACACTACCGTGCTCTACCCGACGCAGGGGCTCGCCTACGGCAAGATCACCGCTATCGACTGGGCGATCGCCGCGACGCAGGCGTACAACGACTGGCTCCACGCCACCTACTGCGCCCGCGATTCGCGCTTCAAGGGTATGGCGCTCATCCCGATGCAGGACCCCGTCGCCGCGGTCGAGGAGCTCCGGCGAGCGGTGACCGATCTGGGGATGGTGGGCGCCATGCTCCCCTCACGCGGGCTGATCGGGCACCTGGGTGCCAAGATGTACTGGCCCGTGTACGAGGAGGCCGACCGGCTGGGCTGCGCAGTCGCTATCCACGGAGGCTGTCACGACGGCATGGGCTTCGACGACCTGAACCGGTACGCGCCCGTCCACGCGATGGGCCACCCTATGGGCGTGATGATCGGGATGGCCAGCATCGTTTTCAACGGCGTGCTCGACCGGTTCCCCAACATGCGGATGAGCTTCCTGGAAGGCGGCATCGGCTGGTTCCTCATGGCGATGGAGCGGTTCGACCGCTCGCACGTCACGCACATCGAGGACGACCCGGAGGGCGAGTACGGCCCGCACGGGGACGAGATACCCAGCGAGTACATCCTGCGGCACATCCGCGAGGGTCGGCTCTACATCGGGTGCGAGGGTGAGGAGCCCGCGCTCGGGTTCGCGGCGACGCGTTACAGCCCTGACGCCTTCCTCTACTCCAGCGACTTCCCGCACGAGGTCACGACGGAGATGTGCAAGCGGGAGATCCAGGAAGTACGCGAGAGCGAGGAGCTGGCGGACACCGACAAGGAAGCGATCCTGAGCCGGAACGCCCTGCGCTATTACCGCCTGTGAGACGGTGAACGTACTGGTAACAGGGGGGGCCGGCTTCATCGGTTCTCACATCGTGGACAGGCTCGTCGCGGACGGCCATAGCGTCGCCGCCGTGGACATCCTGGCCACCGGCAAACGCCCGAACGTCAACCCGCAGGCAGCACTCTACGAGATCGACATCCGCAGTCCGGCGCTCGCGGCTGCGTTCGAGGCCACGCGGCCGGAGGTCGTCTTCCACGTCGCGGCTCACGCCAGCGTCAGTGAGTCCGTTCGCGATCCGATGCACGATGCCGAAGTGAATGTGCTCGGTACGCTGAATGTCCTCCAACAGTGCGCCGCCTACGGGGTGGGGCGCTTCGTATTCAGCTCGACGGGCGGCGCTCTTTACGGCGAACCGGAGCGGCTGCCCGCCGATGAGGAGCATCCCGTGCGCCCGCTCTCGCCGTATGGCGCGTCCAAGGATGCGGCCGAGGCGTACGTGCGGACGCTCTGTTCGCTCTCCGGTATCCGTTACACGATCCTGCGCTACGGCAACGTCTACGGCCCCCGACAGGACCCGTTCGGCGAGGCGGGGGTCGTTGCCATCTTCGCCAATGCCATGATGCGCGGGCAGCGCCCCACGATCTTCGGCGACGGCTCACACGAACGGGACTATGTCTACGTGGACGACGTGGTGCAGGCGAACGTGCTCGCACTCGGGCAGGGTGCGGACGGCGTGTACAACATCGGGACGGGAGAGGGGACGACAGTGTCGCAGGTGTTCGACGCGCTCGCCGGAGCCACGGACTACGGCGGCAGCCCTGAGCACGCGGTTGAGCGTCCGGGCGACGTGCATCGCATCTATCTGGATGTCCGCCGCGCCGAGCGGGCGCTCGGCTGGCGCGCCACTGTGCCGCTCGAGGAGGGCATACGTCGCACCGTGGATGCGATGCGGGAGGCGGAGGCAAACAAAGAGTGACGTGCAGGTCGTGTCGCCTCGCGTTGACAGCGGCGCTGCTTGCCCGACTATGATAACGGTAGTTCCATGGAGGAGTTGACTCGTGAAAGACCTGATCTGGCCGTTCGGCAACGCTGAAGACATCGGCTACATCATCTGGCCTGTGACTGCCGGAGGGGCCATCGGTTTCGCGGCGTTGCTCATCATCCTCAGCTTTGTCTGGCCTTAGGCGCTTCATGGGCGAAGCACAGTTCGCCACCGTCAACGGCGTACGCACGGCGTATGAGACGTCCGGGAGCGGCTTCCCACTGCTGCTGCTCCACGGCTTTCCACGCACGCGCCGCACCTGGGAGCAGATAACGCCGGCGCTGTCGGAGCGGTTTGCCGTCGTCGCGCCGGATCGCCGGGGCTACGGCGATTCGGAACGCATCCCCGATCCTGCCGCCTATGGCCTCGCGGCGATGGCGGCGGACGCGGTCGCGCTCATGGACCATCTGGGCCACGAGCGATTCGTCGTCGTGGGGCACGACAAGGGCGCGCCGACTGCAAGGCGCATAGCCGCTGACCTGCCGGAGCATGTCGTCGGCATGGTGCAGATCGACTCGACGCCGCAGGGCGTGGGCGAAGGACGCCGCGACCCGAGCGGGCGGCAGTGGTACTTCGATTTCTTCCGCCAGCGGAACGTGGCGGAACCGATCGTGAACGCGATACCGGAGCTGTTCTTCGGTCTCTTCCTGGACCGCAACCCGCATCTGTCGCCGGAGGAGCGCGCGTACTACGTGGGGATGTTCTCCCGGCCCGGCACCGCGGACGCGGTTATCTGGGACTACCGCCTTGCGCTGGAAGAGGACCCGGACTACTGGCGGGCCGAGGTCGCCGCCGGGCGGAAGATCACCGTTCCGGTGCTGTCGATATGGGGCGGTTCCGGGCCGTCGGCGAACGCGGACGTGCTCGGGGCGTGGCGCGAGGTCGCGGACGACGTTCGCGGTGGTCCCGTCGAGGGCAGCGCGCACTACGTGCACGAGCAGCAGCCGGAGGCGACAATCGCCGCCATCCTTGGCTTCGCCGACGAGTTGGGGCTGCCGTAAGCACAGACCCCAGCGCCTATCGGACTGTCGCAGCCTCCTGAACCTGCCGGGCTTCGTCCGCCTTCGCGAAATCCGCCTCGCTGAAGTTGTAGAGCGTCGCGCCGCCATAGAGGATGGCTGCTGCCGTCTCGCGCGACACACCCTGAACGAGGTTGTTCGACACGTTCGGGAAGTTGGAGTCGAAGTGCGGGTAATCGGTTGAGATGCACATCCGGTCCGCGCCGATGAGCGAGGCGGTCGCCTCGATCTCAGGCTCGCTGCCCTCGACGGCAGCCCAGCAGTTGCGGCGGAAGTACTCCTTCGGCGTCAGCGAGAGGTAGGGAGCGTGCGTCTCGAGGTACTGTGGGTAGTCCCACTCGATGCGGCTCAAGAGACCCGGCGCCCACGAGTTCTGGGCCTCTAGGAAGCCGACGCGAAGGTTGGGGTGGAACTCGAAGACGCCGCCGATAATCATGGCCACCAGGGCCTGCTGCATCTCTATCCAGTGACTCGCGACGTGCCGGTAGAAGCGGTTCTCGCCATAGAGCGTGTTCATGTTGGAGTACCACGCGCCAGTGCCCTCGTGGAACCCCCACGTCACATTGAGCTCCTCGTGCAGGCTGTAGAGCGGCTCCCAGTAGTTGGAGTGCCAGAAGCGCCCGTTCACGAGGTTGGGCCGCATGAAGGAGCCGACCGCGCCGAGTTCGGTCACGCAGCGGCGCAGCTCCCGGCAGGCGAGCGTCACGTCGTGGAATGGCAGCATCGCTGCGAACTTCAGCCGGTCAGGGCTGTAACTGCAGAAGTCGGCGATCCAGTTGTTGTACGCCTGGCAGAGCGCGTTGGAGAGGAGCGGGTCCATGCCGTTCCGCGCGATGAGCCCCAGCCCCATGGTGGGGAAGAGGACGGCGATGTCCACGCCCTCCATCTCCATCCCCATCACCTGGGCGACGGGGTCGTAGTTGCGCTCGATGGCGAAGCCCAGGTACGGAGCGGAGCGCGAGCCGGAGAGCGGCTGGCGCTGGTTGGAGGAGACGTTCTTGCTGCGTTTCCGGTACTGCTGCAGGTCGTCGTCCCCGGAGCGGGAGAAGCCGTCGATCACCACCGAGGCACCGCCCGCGCGCCCAGGAGCGCTGATGACGCGGTCCTTGAACTTCGGGTCGAGGTACCGGTCGAATATGTCCGCCGGTTCCATCACGTGCATGTCGCAGTCAACGAATCGCATGCCGTCCTTCATGGTGTCTCCTCCCTCTTGCGATGAGATGCGCCTCGTAAAGTATAGCGGGTTGCTGTGTGAGAGCGGAGGGTGGCGGGCTACAGCGACGCCCTTACCTTCGCGATGAACTGACGTACATGCGGAATCATCGTGTCCGCCACTTGGAACGCTTGCGCGTGCGTATGGTCCGGCAGCGAGAGGAAGGACGCGTTGGGGGCGAGCGACGCGCAGCGTTTGGCCGGTTCGTGGTTGCGTATGTCCTTCGTACCTGCGTAGACGAATGTAGGCAACGTCATGTTCACGATGTCCTCGTCCGGCGCGCCCCAGTCCAGATTTGCGAGTTGCTGTGCTGCGTAAGCGTCCTTGTCGTTCGCCAGCAGGCGTTCGCGCTGCTGCTCGGGGAGCGGCCCGGCGTCCATCTCCATCGCGGTGACGTACACATCCATGCCCAGCCGCATGATCTTCGCGCGGGCCTGCCAGCGGGCGCGGTCGAACTCGGGGACGGGCAAGGGGATGACCGGGTAGGAACCGAGCACGAGCGCGTGGAAGCGGTGTGGGGCGAGCATGCCGAGTGCCCAGCCGATGCTCGCGCCCATCGAGTAACCCCAGTAGAACGTCTTGTCGATGCCGAGGTCATCCAGCACGGCGGTGACGTCGGACACCTTTTGCCGGCGCCCGTAATCGGCTGGGTCGGTGAGCTTGTCGCTCTGGCCGAAGCCGCGGGAGTCGATGAGGATGAGCCGGAACTCACCGGAGAGCGCGGCGGTATAGCCCGCGTTGTGCCAATTCTTCGTGCTGCCGCCCATGCCGTGCATGAGCACGAGCGGGGGCGCGTCAGCCGACGCATCGTCGTTCACTTCGTAGTGGATGCGGACGCCGTTGTTGTCTATGAAGCGGTCTTCGAACGACATGACACTGCTCCTTGCCTCCGAGTTCCCTAAGGTGCGTCCCGGATGTCCGCGATGAACTTCCGGATATGCGGGATCATCGTGTCCGCCGCCAGGAACGCCTGCATATGCGTGTGGTCCGGCAGCGAGAGGAAGGACGCGTTGGGGGCGAGCGACGCGCAGCGTTTGGCCGGCTCGTGGTTGCGCGCGTCCTTCGTGCCGGCGTAGACGAACGTGGGCAGCGTCATGCTGAGGATGTCCTCGTCCGGCGCGCCCCACTCGAGGTTGGCAAGCTGCTGTGCAGCGTAAGAGTCTTTGTCGTTCGCCAACAGGCGCTCGCGGTCGGCGTCCGGGAGTGGCCCGGCGTCCATCTCCATCGCAGTGACGTACACGTCCATACCGAGCTTCATGATCTTCGCGCGGGCCTGCCAGCGGGCGCGGTCGAATTCGGGGACGGGCAGGGGGATGACCGGATAGGAGCCGAGCACGAGAGCATGGAAGCGTTGCGGCGTGAGCATCCCGAGCGCCCAGCCGATGCTCGCGCCCATCGAGTAACCCCAGTAGAACGTCTTGTCGATGCCGAGGTCGTCCAGCACGGCGGTAACATCGGACACCTTCTCCGCGCGTCCATAGTCGGCGGGGTTGGTGAGCTTGTCGCTCTGCCCGAAGCCGCGCGAGTCGATGAGGATCAGCCGGAACTCGCCGGAGAGCGCGTCCGTATAGCCCGCGTTGTGCCAGTCCTTCGTACTCATGCCCATGCCGTGCATGAGCACGAGCGGGGGCGCGTCTTCCGGCGCGTCGTTCACCTCGTAGTGGATGCGGACGCCGTTGTTGTCCACGAACCGGTCTTCGAATGCCATGGAGCTGCCCCCTCGGTGCCGAGTCTTGCTAGCGTGTGTCCTCCACCATGGCTATGAATTCGCGCACGTGCGGGATCATCAGGTCCGCCGCCAGGAACGCAGACATGTGCGTGTGCCCGTCCAGTGGGAGGAACCGGGCATTGGGCGCCAGCGAGGCCGAACGCTTCGTGAGCGTGTGGTTGCGGGGCATGGGGTAGTCGTCATCGGTGCCGGAGTAGACCAGGGCGGGCAGGGTCATGTTGACGATGTCCTCGTCCGGTGCGCCCCACTCCAGATTGGCTATCTGTTGAGCGGCGTAGGCGTCCTTGTCGTTCGACAGCAGCCGGTTCCGGCTGTCCTCTGGCAAGGGGCCCTGGTCCATCTCCATCGCGGCGACGTAGACGTCCATGCCGATGCGCATGAGCTTGGCGCGCGCTTCCCAGCGGACGCGGTCGATCTCGGGCACGTCGGGGGACAGCACCGGATATGCTCCGAGGATGAGACCGTGGAAGCGATCAGGCGCAAGCATACCTACCGCCCAGCCGATGCTGGCACCCATGGAGAAGCCCCAGTAGTAGGCCTTGTCCACACCGAGGTCGTCCAGCACGGCAGTGACGTCCGATACCTTCTGCGCGCGTCCGTAGTCGGCGGGCTCCTTCAGCTTCTCGCTCTGTCCGAACCCGCGCGAGTCTATGAGGACGACCTTGTACTCGTTGCAGAGCTTCTCCGGGTAGCCTGCGTTCCGCCAGTCCTTCGTGCTCATGCCCATGCCGTGCACGAAGACGATGACGGGCGACTCCACGGGCCCCTCCTCCACCTCGTAGTGGATGCTGACGCCGTTGTTGTCGACGAACCGGTCCTGGTATGGCATATCGCTGCTCCCTGGGTACAGATTGTTGCTAACGTGAGTCTTCGACCATCGCGATGAACTCCCGCACATGCGGAATCACCACGTCTGCCGAGGCCATCGCGGATGCGTGCGTGTGTCCCTCCAGCGGCAGGAACTTCGCATTAGGGGCAAGCGACGCCGAACGCTTGGTGAGGGCATGGTTGCGGGGCATCGGGTACTCGTCCTCGGTGCCGGAATAGACGAGCGCAGGCAGGGTCATATTGCGTATGTCCTCGTCGGGCGCGCCCCAACTGAGGTTGGCTATCTGCTGCGCAGCATAGGCGTCCTTGTCGTTCGCCATCAGCCGAGCCTTGTTCTCCTCCGGCAAGGGGCCCTGGTCCATCTCCATCGCGGCGATGTAGACGTCCATGCCGATGTACATGAGCTTGGCGCGGGCCTCCCAACGCACGCGGTCGATCTCCGGCACCTCCGGTGAGAGCACGGGGTACGCGCCAAGGATGAGGCCGTGGAAATGTTCAGGCGCCAGCATGCCGACCGCCCAACCGATGCTCGCGCCCATGGAGTAGCCCCAGTAGTACGCCTTGTCGACGCCGAGGTCGTCCAGTACCGCGACCACGTCGGAGACCTTCTGCGGGCGCCCGTAGTCTTCCGGGTCTTTCAGCTTGTCGCTCTGCCCGAAGCCGCGGGAGTCCATGAGCACGACCCTGTACTCGTCGCGCAGCTTCTCCGGGTAGCCATGCATCCGCCACCCCTTCGTGCTGCCGCCCATGCCATGCACGAAAATGATGACAGGCGATTCCGCAGGTCCTTCTTCCACCTCGTAGTGGATGCGGACGCCGTTGTTGTCCACGAACCGGTCTTCGTACGGCATTGGTGATTCTCCTTCCGCTGTGCCTTGCTGCTTCGCGATTCCTACCTTCGCCCGCCGTCCGCTTCGATGGCTGTGCCGGTGATGTAGCCCGCGGCGTCAGAGACAAGCCAGAGGACTGTGCCCGCGTGCTCGTCCGGCGTACCAAGCCTGCCCATGGCGCTGCGGTTCGTCGTCGTGGAGCGTACGCTCTCGTGCCACATCGGGCGGTGGGGAGTCTCGATGCCTCCAAGGGCGATGGCGTTAACGCGGATCTCGGGCGCCCACTCGTACGCCATGGACTTGGACATGTTGATGACGCCCGCCTTGGCAGCGCCATACGCGGCCTGGCCGGTACCGGGGTTGACCCCCGCGCCGGAGGCGATGTTGACGATGGCGCCCTTGCCCTGCGCCTTCATGATGGGCTGCACCGCTTTGGAGCACATGAACGCCGTGAGCACGTTCACGCGGTAGCACTCGATGAAATCGTGCGGCTCCAGTTCCATGAGCGATCCGGAGCGGAACGTTTCGCCCCAGCTGCCGCCGACGACGTTCACGAGCGCGTCGATGCGTCCGAACTCGGTCATCGTCTGCGCGACGAGGTTGTCCACCTCGTCCTGATTGCGGACGTCTGCGGTGACGCCGAGCGTGCGGCTGCCGATAGCGCGTATCTCGTCCACGACGGGATGCACAGGAGCGTGAGGCCGCTCCCTCCCGACGGTCACCTGCTCCGGCTCACGCGCCGCTACGACGACGTTCGCGCCTTGGCGTGCAAGCGCAAGCGAGATGGCCTTGCCGAACCCCTGCGAGCCTCCCGTGACGATGGCTACACGGTCTGTCAGGTCGAAACTGGGCATGGCGTCTCCTTCTCTCAGCGCGAGTGGATGATACATCCGCATCGGACGTAGGTGGTCATGGTAGAGTTTATGCGATGAGCGATGCGGACGAAGCGGCGGTTCTCGCCGCCAACAAGGCGTTCTACGATGCTTTCGGTACGCTGGACATCCGCCAGATGGAGGAGGTCTGGTCGCGCGACGACGTCGTGACGTGCGTCCACCCCGGATGGACAGCGCTCGATGGCTGGGCCGAGGTCATGGAGAGCTGGGAGCGGATATTCGATGGCGCGGCGATGATGACATTCACGATCACCGGCGCGCAGGCAACGGTCGAGGGCAGGGTTGCATGGGTCACGTGCACCGAGAACCTGACATCCGTGGCCGGAGGGCGAGTGATGGACGCGCACGTCGAGGCGACGAACGTCTTTCGCAGCCGGCATGGGCGTTGGCTGATGGTGCACCATCACGGCTCGCCCGTCCTCGGTGCATAGCCGGCGGACGCATTTGACCGGAAGCGTTCGGAGTGGCAATCTTCCCCCAGACAAGAACATAGTCAGGGTAGCCAGGGAGGTGAATGATGCTGACCGTAGAGCAGAATGACCGATTGACGCTGGTAGGGCCGGGCACACCCATGGGGGAGCTCATGCGGCGCTACTGGCAGCCCATCGCCGGTGTGTCGGAGTTCAACGAGAACCCCACGAAGGCGATCCGCCTCCTGGGGGAAGACCTCGTGCTGTACAAGGACGAGAGCGGCACCTTTGGCCTGATCGATGCGTCATGCGCTCATCGCAGGGTCAACATGCTCTGGGGCATTCCGGAGCCGAAGGGACTTCGCTGCTCCTACCACGGCTGGCTGTACGACGAGACGGGCCAGTGCCTGGAGATGCCCGCCGAACCCGCAGACTCCACCTTCCCCAGCCGTGTGCAGTTGAAGGCGTATCCGGTGGAGACGCTCGGCGGGCTCGTGTTCGCGTACCTCGGCCCACAGCCCGCTCCGCTGCTCCCGCACTACTACCCGTTCGTGGAAGAGGGAAGAGTCCGAAGCATCGGCTGGACGGTCGTCACCTGCAACTGGCTCCAGATCATGGAGAACTCGCTGGACCCCATCCACGCCGAGTACCTCCACGGCTACTTCTCCAAGTACGCTCTCCAGCGGGTCGGGCTGCTCAAGCACCGTGGCGACATCTACGGGAAGCGTCCTCCGGAAGAGAACGAGGACTTCGGCCCGTACTGGCGCAAGGCAGGCCGCACTATGCGGCACATCTCCGCGTCCACCAGCAGGTTCGAGCATGGCATCCTCAAGCATCGTTGGCTGGAGGGCGAGGAAAAGGAGGAGTCCATCGGCTGGCGCTATGGGCACCCCATCCTCTTCCCCAACCTGGAGTCCGGCACCGGCGGGCACGATTTCCAGATCCGCGTTCCGATGGACGACACCCACACCTACTACGTCTACTACCAGTCTCACTGGCCGCGCGAAGGGGAGAACCCGAACCAGCGGGAAGACGAGATACCCGTCTACCACGTGCCTATCGCCGGTGTGGACGAGTGGGGGCAGCCCATCTGGGAGCAGTTGGACAACAACAGCGGGCAGGACCACTTCGCGTGGACGTCGCAGGGCCCGCGCACGCGCCGCTACCTGGAGAAGCTGGGGCAGTCGGACATCGGCATCATCCTCTTCCGCCGCATGCTCCTGGAGCAGATGCAGATCCTGGAAGACGGGGGCGAGCCGATGAACGTGTTCCGTGACCCCGCGAAGAACGACATCATCTGGATCCCGTTCGACCGGATGGACGACGAGACCATCGTAGGGAAGACGGCCATCCCCAAGAACCCGGACCGACAGGCCGAGGGGATGTCGACCGGTTCGTCCGGCAAGTTCAACACGCTGAACCTGGAGTACGCCAAGCGTATCGGCGCTACACTCCCGCCGCCGTTCCCGAAGTCGGCCAAGACGGCGGTCGAGGTTTCGCCCGGCTAGAACGAAGAATCGGAGTCGCAGCATGAACCTGGAAGGTATCGAGGCAGGCACGCGCCTGGTAACCGTGAGTGGGGACGTTGTCGAATTGCTGAGCGTGGGCGCGGACGGCGCAACCGCGAGCGTCCGCTTCGTCGACGTTCTGGGCGGAGCGGACGTAGCCGAAGGAGACGAGGCGTCGCTCCCGTCTGAGGACATCGCCACGGTTGACGGCAATCGCTTCGTGGGGCCCGGCCGAACTTCTTCCTATACCGGTGACAGCCGCGCATAGGCCGTCGCCAGCATAGTTCAGGAGGGTGTTGACTCTGACGCAGCGTCAGGCTTTACGCTGATGCTGTTATGAATACGGGACCACACCTTTACCGGATCGGGGAGCTGGCCGCACGGGTCGGAGTGTCCGTCCGGACGCTCCATCATTACGACCGCTTCGGTCTCGTGCAACCTTCTGCGCGTTCGGAATCAGGCTACCGGCTCTACAGCGAGCCTGATTTCCTCCGCCTGCAGCAGGTACTTACGCTGCGTTGCCTGGGATTCCCGCTCCGACGTATCCGCGACGTGCTCGATGGCGAAGACTTCGACGCGGCTGCGTCGCTGCGCGTGCAGCGCCTCGCCCTGCGGGAACGCATCGAGGAGTTGCAGCGCGTCGAGTCGGCGATAGGGGACGCGCTTGCTGCGCATGAGCGCGGCGGAAGATGGGACTGGAACCTGGTACTGACGGCTGCGGAGGCGGCTGGGAACAGCAGTGGAGGTAACGTAATGGAGAAGTACTACACCCCGGAGCAGATGGCGCAGTTCGCGGAGCTGCGTGCCGAGACGCCACCCGAGGAGATCGAGGCCGTCGAGCGTGAGTGGACGGGGCTGCTGGCGGACGTGCGGGCGTCGCGTGGGCTCGACCCTGCCA
This sequence comes from Dehalococcoidia bacterium, assembly GCA_965206315.1. Taxonomy (GTDB): domain Bacteria; phylum Chloroflexota; class Dehalococcoidia; order Lucifugimonadales; family Australimonadaceae; genus Bin16. Next base: position 601,330 of record OZ242210.1, on the reverse strand, counting down.
GCGCGGAGGCAAAGGCGCTCGTGGTGCGGTGGGACGCACTGCAGGAGCGGACGATGGCGCACTTCGCGAGCAAGCCCGGACTGATCGAGGCGATAGGCCGCAACTACGAGGCGGGTTCGTTCGAGGGCATGGACCGCGCGCCACAGGCTGAGGACTTCGCGTTCATCCAGCGTGCGCGGGAGGCGTAGCTCGGGCTACTCCACTCCCAGGTAGCGGAGCGCGTTCTTCCAGCCGATGAGTTCGCGCTCCTCCGGTCCGAGGCCGAGCGCATCGAACTCTTCCTCCGGCGACGGCGTCTTGGGGCCTGTGCCTTGCCAGTCGGAACCGATCATCACCTGCCCCGCGCCGACGTGGTCTATCAGGTAGCGCAGCGGAGCCGTGCCGAACGTGATGTCGTCGTAGTAGAGCATGGACGCATACTCCATCGGCGCTTTGGGAAGGAGCTTGCGTACGGGTTCGCGCGAGTGCCAGTTCTCATCGCTGCGGGCGAGCAGTTGCATGAGTACGCCGCCACCGTGGCTGATGCAGATGCGCAGGTCCGGCAGCTCTTCGAGCAGGCCGCTCCAGATGATGGAGGCGCCCGCCAGCCCGGACTCGATGGGGAAGCCGAGCGGCGCGTCCGCCACGATGGGCGGGATGTGGGCCAGCCTGTCCGCGAACGTAGGGCGGTTGGCGTGCGGAAAGACCGCGAGTCCGAGTGAGGCAGCCTCGTTGAAGAAGGGACGGAACCGCTCCTCACCGAGGCTGCGCCCTTCGATGTTGGAGCGTATCTCGACGCCATGCAGGCCGAGTTCCTTGATGACGCCCAGCTCCGCGACGGCGAGCTCGACGTCCTGCATCGGCACGGAGCCGAGGCCGTAGAAGCGCTCCGGCTCGGCGGCGACCATGCCGGCGATGGTCTCGTTCAGGTGCCGAGCGAGGTCGGCCCCGTCCTTCGGGTCTAGGTGGTACATCAGCAGTTCGGGCAGGGGAGAGAGCACCTGCTTATCCGTGCCCTGGCTGCTCATCTCGGCTGCGCGCTTCGGAGCGTCCCAGCAGACGTTGCGCACCGTCCGGTACTCCTCTCCGCTGATCATGATGGTGGAGCGCTCGTCGTCTTTCGGAGCCATCGAGGGGAATGCGTCGCCAGACGGACGGTCGGAGAGGAAGGGGAAGTCCTTCGGGACGATGTGCGTGTGCATGTCGATGATCATGGAATGTCGCCCTTCGCAGTGGTGTGCGGCGCAAGCCTACCATCGCGCGCTGCCTCTCGCAGAGGCTTGCCGGCGGGAGTATGCTGTGAGCAGAACCTGGGAGATAGACAGGGAGGTCAGCCATGGCGCTTCAGTTGGACCACACGATCGTCCCGGCTTACGACAAGGTGAAGTCCGCCGAGTTCATCGCGCGGATGTTCGGACTCACGTACGACGGCCCCTACGGCCACTTCGCGCCGGTGAAGATCAACGACAAGCTCACGCTGGACTTCGACGACCTGAAGGAAGGCGAGGCGAAGCCGCGCTCCAATCACTACGCGTTCCTCGCCTCCGACCAGGAGTTCGACGAGATCCTGGGACGGATCAAGGACGAGGGCGTGGTGTACGGCAGCGGGCCCGGTACGCGCACGGACGGCAAGATCAACTACAAGCACCAGGGCCGTGGCTTCTACTTCGAGTGCGAGAACGGCCACGTGTGGGAAGTCATCACTCACACCTACATCGCCAGCTCGCTGACCAACTGACCACATACCACCGCGAAGGAGCGGGCACCTTGGACGACGCAGCACGCCAGGCACTGGAGACGGACAGACTCGTCGATATCACGACCACCGGCCGCAAGAGCGGGAAGCCGCATCGCAAGGAGGTGCGGCTGCGCCAGTTGGACGGCCAACCGTATCTCTCCAACAACCCCGGCCCGCGCGACTGGGCTGCCAATCTGCTCGCGAACCCGGAGTTCACCTATCACCTGAAGGAGAGCGTGCAGCGCGACCTGCGAGCGCGCGCCACGCTGGTGCGCGACGTCGACGAGAAGCGCGCACTCCTCACGCGCATCCTCGAGAAGGAAGACGCGCTGGACACTGTCGAGGCGCGCGTCGCGGGCAGCCACCTGTTCCGTGTGGAGGTGCTCGACTGACGAGCGGGGACTCCCGTCAGTCAGCGACTTTCAGTTCGGGGAAGTAGGTGGCGTAGAAGCCCCGGTCCCGTGTAAGGAAAGCGTCGGCCGTGGCGAGTGCGTGCGCGCCGATCAGGAAATCGGCGAGTATCCGCGCCCTCGGTCCCCCGGCCCGGCGATACTGCCCCCATCGCCTGCCGGCCTCGTAGGCGATGTCGGTGTCTATGGGTGAGACCGAAGCGCCAATCTCAGCAAGCGCCTCATCGAGGCTCCCCTTGTCATCGAATGCGGGCACGAGTTCCGCGTACGCCACATCGCAGACGAGAATCGCTCCCGTTTCGTACGCGTCGCGCAGCCATTGCTGTGAGAGTCTCCAGTCCGGTTCGATCTGGAGGAGGATGTCCAGCAGAACATTCGTGTCGGTGGTAGTGATCATCTCCCCCGGATGTCTTCGATGTACTCGTCGACGGTGGCGACTCCGCCCGGCAGGGGGCGGCCCTTCAGGATGCCGGTGATGCGGTCGACCGGGTGGACGTCTCCGATGCACTTGCGGATGAGCAGCCCGCCGGGCGCTTCGACGATCTCTACCTCGACGTTCTGGTTCATCCCGAAGCGGTCGCGGAGGCGCTTCGGGATGGTGACCTGGCCACGTTCGCCAATCTTCATGGTGACTCCCGCAGGATGCATACTGGAACAATCATACCGCCAGGGTATGAATCCTCTCAAGCGGGAGGCTGTTGCTCACCTAGTCCGGCAGGAAGTCGAGCAGCGCGGCGTTCAGCTCCTCCGACGCCCCGGTCGGGACCCAGTGGTCACAATCGTCGATGACCACCATCTTCGAGCCGGGGATGCCCGCGTGGGTCATCTCGCCCATCTCGAGCGCGTTCGTCGAGTCGTTCCTGCCCCAGACCACGAGCGTGGGCACGGGGATGTGCGGGAAGCGGCGGACGGTGTTGTAGCGGCGCCGCGTCTCCATGTTGTTCATGTGGTTCAGCACGCGCTGATAGGCCGCGAGCCGCTCCGGGTTCTGGGTGAGCGCGTGGAGGTAATCGGTCAGCCCTTCGAGGTCCACGTCCGCGTTCACCCTGATCTGCTGGCTGGAGAGGATCTGGTCGCGCGAGGGGGGCTGGAACTGCACCATGCTCGGCAACTGACGCGGCATCGCTCCGCCGCTGGCCACGAGGACGAGCTTGTTGAGCCGATGCGGGCTCTCGTAGCCGAACAGCGACGCGAGCCAACCACCCATGGAGTGGCCCACGAGGTTGGTCTTCTCCAGGCCGAGCACGTCCTGGAACTCGCGCAGGAAGTCCACGAGGTAGGCGAACGAGTACTCCTGATCGAGCCAGCCCTCGCCCTTGCCCCACGCTAGGGCATCTACCGCGATGACCCGCAGCTTGCTGGAGAGCGGCCCGATGTTCAGCATCCAGTCGTGAGCGCCGCTCGTGTAGCCGACGCCGTGCAGAAGTATGGTGGGATAGCCGTCGCCCGCCTCGATATAGCGGGTCGTGCCGTGGCTCATCTCCACGAACTTCTCTTCGGCGTTATCTATCGTGAGGCCACCCAGGTCTACGCTCATGTCGTCCTCCGTCATGAAAATGCGCCCCTGCCGGGTGCGCCTGTGTATCGTGCGAGTGTACGGTAGCGGTGTCAAGCGCTGGCGCGGTCGTGTACGCTTCCGGCATGCAGAAGAAAACGCCGTTCCTCTTCTCGATGTCGCCGCTCTTCGCCTGGCCGCTCGCCTTTTTCACCAGCATCGCCCTGCTCCTTGCGGCTGCCTTGATGTTCGGGGGGACAGCCGAGCAAAGCGAAACCCCAGCACAGGATACCGACGAGACTATCGAGGTAACGCGGCAAGTGAGTTCGACGGAACAGACCGTCTACCTGGGCCTGCTCATCGTGCCTGTGGGGCTGATCCCCCTGATGGCGCGTCGCAAGCGCATGAACTCCATGCGATGGTCTATCGCGGGCGTCGGGGTGGGCTTCCTGCAGCTGGTTACACAGATGATCTTCGTGCACCCGCTCATGGTGCTGCTCGCGCTTATCTACCTGCGCCCCAGACCACCTGCTGAACCAGTCGCGACACCGGACGTGCGTGCAACCGAACCCCAAGCCCGTGAGTCAGTGGAAGCGCCGCCGAGCCCAGGGCCTGCTCCAACTCCCCGCCGCCGTCTACCCCGCCGCCGCAGGCGCCGGTTCTAGGCAGGTGCGGTACGATAGGAGCGTCGGCGGGGAAGTGGCGGAACGGCAGACGCGCATGATTTAGGATCATGTGCCCTCGGGCGTGGGAGTTCGAGTCTCCCCTTCCCCACCAAGTGCTATCGAATCCATCCCGCCGGATAGGCCATCTCGCTTCTGAACCCGCTCTTATCCGGCGCGAACGCCGCCGTCAACGGTGATATCGGAACCGGTGATGAAGTCGGCCTCGTCGGAGGCGAGGAAGGCGACCGCGGCCGCAACATCCTGCGGAGTGCCCTGCCTGCCCACGAGGTTGGTGACCTGCCAGGTCCGCGGGGGAGCGCCCGGCTCGGCCTCGGTGAGTATGCGGTTGGGAGTAACCGTGTTGACCCTGATGCCGTGCGGGGCGAGCTGGATGGCGAGCGAGCGGCTGAGGTTGTAGACCCCGGCTTTCGCGGAGGGGTAGGCGACGGCGCCCGTGCGTCCCGCGAGCCCGGAGGTGGAGCCGATGTTGATGATGCGCCCGCCGTGGCCCTGATCGACCATGCGCTGGGCGACGCACCTGGAGACGAGGAAGACGCTCTTGAGGGAGATGTTGATGACCCGGTCCCACTCGGCCTCGTCGGTCTCGAGGATGTTCTTCCGGTCGACGACGCCGACGTTGTTCACGAGGGCGTAGATGTCGCCCCAGGCGTCGACGACTCCGGCGACCATCGCCTGAACGTCTGCGCTGTTGGTGACGTCGCAGGCGATGGGGAGCGCCGCATCGGCGTGGGCGGCGTTGATGGCGGCGGCGACGGACTCGGCGCGCTCGCGGATGATGTCCACGACGGCAACACGCGCGCCCTCGTCAGCGAGGGTGTGGGCGATGCCCTCGCCGATGTTGCGTCCGGACCCGGTTACGATGATCGTCCTGTTCTGCAGGCGCATGGGTCTCCTCGTAGTGGCGGCCTGTGTCCGCCGGACGGCGGTTGCCGGTTATCCGTTCGGGAGGATGACGGCGACCATCGCCTCAAGCGACTCGTGCACCTCGAATGCCTCGTTCACCTGCGCGAGCGGGAACTGGTGGGTGACGAGGTCCTCGACCGGTACGTCGATCATCGAGCGCAGGGCCTCCATCGAGCGGACGATGTGGCGCGGCTCCGATGCGACGACCCCGCTGACGCGCAGCGCCTTCTTCGTGATGAGCGTGGGGTTGATGTCCTGCGTCCCGTAGTCGGTCCACGGGCCGACGAGGAGGTGCTTCCCCCCGAAGCGGACCATGCGCAGCCCCTCCTGCGTCGCGCCGATCGCGCCGGAGCACTCGACCACGACGTCCGCGCCGCGTCCGCCGGTCAGGTCCATCACGGCCTCGACGCGCTCGTCCGCGCCGGTCAACCGGTTGATGTCTATCGTCTCGTCAGCGCCGAGGCGCGTGGCGAGCGCGAGCCGTCCGGTGGGCGCGCCGATCACGATGACGCGCCCGGCCCCGAGCAGCTTCGCCTGGAGCAGGCCGCCGATGCCCATCGGCCCCGACCCCTGGATGACGACGGTGTCGCCGAGGTTCAGCCCCCCGATGCGTTCGTAGCCGTTGAGCAGCGTGTGGGTGCCGACGACGCTCAGCAATGCGCGCTCGTTCGAGAGGTCGTCCGGTATGCGGAGGAGCCATGGGTCCGGCGGGAGGTGCACCTGCTGGCCGAACCCCCCGTACAGATAGGGCGGCTCATTCGAGGGCGTGAAGCCGGGCTGGCGGACGTTCATGCAGAACTCGCCGATGGTGCAGTTGAAGCAGTGGCCGCACGGCGAGGCGCGGAAAGTGACGCGGTCGCCTTCCTTCAGCGGCTGCCCCAGCGCGTCGGTGTTGCGCTCGAGGCGGCTCGCCGCGATGGTGCCGATGTTCTCGTGTCCGAAGATGGTGGGAGCCGGCGTGTCCGGGTGGTGGATGGCGTGAGCGTCGGTGCCGCAGATGGCAGCCATCTCCATGTGGACGACCACCGCGCCCTCGTCGGGGTCCGACTGGGGGAACTCCCATATCTCCAGCGGCTTGTCCTGCCCTGTGAACACCGCGGCCCGGCTGTTGCTCATGGCGTCGCCTCCTCCCGATGGTGGCGCAAGGATAGCGGAGCGGGAACCGGTGGGCGATACACCGCGGCGCTCGTCCCGGCCGCCTCGCCTTGACACTGTTCACGCCCGCCCATATAAGGTTGCGCGCGTGGCCTGTGTGAGCGCCACGATGCGAGCGAGGCGATGGCCACGAACCCCAGAGTTGCGATTGCGGGAGTCGGCGAGGCGCACGGCGGGCGCGCCACCGGCAAGACGACGGTGCAGCTGTACGCGGAAGCGTTCCTCGACCTGCTGGCCGACTGCCCCGTAGACCCCGCCTCGATAGACGGGGTGCTCACGTCGAGTCCCGACGCGGAGCCGCACCACATGTTCTCGACGTGGCTGGTCGAGTACCTGGGACTCAGGCCCAAGTTCACCTCCGCGGTGCAGATGGGCGGAGCGACGCCTCACTCCAACATGGCGCTCGCCGCCGCGCTGGTCGAGTCGGGGCGTTGCAGGGCGGTGATGGTGGCGGACGGCGACAACCGGGCGTCCAAGTTCTCGCGCCAGGACAAGGTGCAGGCGATGAGCTCGCAGGTCGGGCACCTGAGCAGCCTCGAGCCGCCCCACGAGTTCGACGGCCCGTACGGGCCGACCGCTCCCGCGCTGTACGGGATGATGGCCACGCGGCACATGTACGAGTACGGCTCCACGCCGGAGCAGTTCGCGCGCATCGCAGTCGCGTTCAGGGCGCACGGCGCGCTCAACGAACGGGCGCAGCTCCGCAAGCCCGTCACCGTCGAGGACGTGCTGGCCAGCCCCGTCATCGCGTGGCCGCTGCACCGCGACGAATGCGCGCTCATCTCGGACTGGGGCAGCGCCATCCTCGTGACCACCCCGGAATACGCGAGCACGCTCCGGCGCGACCCCGTGTACCTCCTCGGGCTCGGCCAGGCCCACCAGGGCTACAACCCGTACCAGGCCCCCTCGATCACGTCGTTCCCGATCCGCGAGTCCGCAGACGAGGCGTTCGCCGCCGCAGGGATCAGCCGTGATGAGGTCGACGTGCTGGAGCTGTACGACTCGTTCACCAGCACCGCTATGGTGACGCTGGAGAACATGGGGTTCTGCGGCCCGGGCGAGGGAGGCGCGTTCGTGGAGGACGGGAACATCGACCTCGGCGGAAGCATGCCTACGAACACGCACGGGGGGCTGCTCTCCTACAACGGCGGGCACGGGCACTTCATCGTGGAGGCTACGCGGCAGCTGCGCGGCGAGTGCGGCGAGCGGCAGGTCGCCGGGGCGAAGATCGTGGTATCGCAGGGAACGGCGGCGCTCGCGTCGTCGTCCATCACGCTGGTGCTGGGGACATGACGATGGAGCGGGTGAACACGGTCACGCAGCCGTACTGGGACGGCGTAGAGCAGGGAAAGCTCATGCTGCAGTACTGCGCCGCGTGCGACGTGTACCAGTACTACGCCCGCCCGCTCTGCGCGAAGTGCCCCGCCGCCGAACCGGAGTGGCGCGAGGCGTCCGGCAACGGCGTGCTGTACTCGTACAGCGTGGTGTACCGGGGCCCCAGTCCGGCGTTCCAGGCCATCGTCCCGTACGTGACCGCCATCGTGGAGCTGGAGGAAGGGCCGCGCATGTTCACGAACGTCGTGGACGCCGAGCCGGAGTCGCTGCGGGTGGGAGAGCCGGTGCGCGTGGTGTTCCGGGACGGGCCGGAGGGCCTGCGGCTTCCGTACTTCACACCGGCGGGGGGCTGACGTTGCGCGTGCGGATCACCGAATACCTCGATATCGACCTCGAACGGGGGCTGTGGTGCTGCAACCGGTGCGGGGGCGACCTGATCTCCGCCCGCGAGCCGTACAAGCGCGGCTGCCTGCTGCACGAGCGCGACCCGCGCGAGATACACAAGCCGATCAGCGACCACCCGGTGTTCAACTACTCGTTCGACCCGGACTGGGTGCGCATCATCGAGTTCTACTGCCCGCACTGCGGGGTGATGGTCGAGAACGAGTACCTGCCGCCGGGACACCCGCTGACCAACGACATCCAGCCCGACATCGACGCCCTGAAGCGCAAGCACGCCGGCGGAGGTACATCGTGAACGCGCGGCTCGGCCTCGACATCGGCGGGACGTTCACCGACGCCGTCGGCGTGCTGAACGGTGACCTCGTCTGGGCGAAGGCGGAGACGACCCACCACGACCTGAAGGACTGCTTCATGGAGGCCGCCGCCCGTGCCGCCGAACGGCTGGGGGCCGACCTCGCGGACGTCGCGCGGGACGCCGAGGCGCTCATCTACTCGACCACCGTCGGCACGAACACGCTGATCGAGCGCTCGGGCCCGAAGCTGGGCCTGCTCACGACGATGGGTTTCGAGGACACGCTCAAGGTGGGGCGGTCGCGCAGCTGGGCGGACGGGATGCCGTTGGAGGTGCGTTTCGCGAAGGGACGCGCGCGGAAACCGGAGCCACTCATCCCGCGCGACGAGTTCACCGTGAGCCTCCGCGAGCGCATAGACAGCCGGGGGCAGGTGCTCATCCCGCTCGACGAGGACGAGGTGCGAAGCCAGGTGCAGCGGCTCGTGGACCTGGGCGTGCGCGGGTTCGTGGTCGTCCTGCTCAACTCGTTCATCAACCCGGAGCACGAGAACCGCGTCCGGGACCTGATCCACGAGGAGTACCCGGAGGTCTACCTGGGGCGGATGCCGGTCTTCCTCTCGCACGAGGTCTCGCCGCAGATGGGCGAGTACCGCCGCAGCCTGACGACCATCATCGACGCGTACCTGCGCGTGAACACCGAGGAGCACATCCTCGACATCGGCAACGACTTGCTGGACATGGGCTATCACAAGCCGCTGTTCCTCGCGAAGTGCACCGGCGGCATCTCGTCGGTCTCGCGGACGCGCCCCGTCCACCTGCTCGGCAGCGGGCCGGTGGCCGGCGTGTTCGGCGCCCGGGCGCTTGCCGAGGTATACGACCTGCGCAACGTGCTGCTGACCGACATGGGCGGCACGAGCTTCGACGCGGGGCTGGTCGTCGAGGCGCGGGACCGGCTGTACGAGTCGGACCCGGTCTTCGACCGCTGGCGGGTGCAGGTGCCGGTGATCGCGCACTGGTCCATCGGCGCGGGCGGCGGGAGCATCGCCTACATCGAGGACCGGAGGTTGCACGTCGGGCCGCGCAGCGCGCGCTCGCGCCCCGGCCCGGCCTGCTACGGCAGGGGCGGCACGGAGCCGACCGTGACCGACGCCGACGTGGTGCTCGGCTACATCGACCCGGACTACTTCCTCGGAGGCCGCATCAAGCTCGACGCCGCGCTTGCCGCCGAGGCGGTGCGGACACGGGTCGCGGAGCCGCTCGGCATGACGGTAGATGAGGCCGCGTGGCACATCCGTCATCAGATCGACGGCATCATGGGGCAGGAGCTGTACATGCGCACGGCGCTCAATTCCGGCTCCGACCCCAGGGAGTTCACGGCGTTCGCCGTGGGCGGCGCGGGGCCGGTGCACGCGGCGGGCTACGCCGAGTTCGCGGACGTGCGGCGGATCGCGCTGCCGCCGTTCGCGGGCGCGTTCGGCGCGTTCGGCACGCTCTCCATGGACCTCGTCCAGACCTACGAGAAGGGACGGAAGGTCGTCATCCGGATGCCCGGCAGCACCGAGTTCGAACCGGCTGCCGCCGACGTGCTCAACGGCGAGATAGAGGAGTTGCTGGTCAGCGCGCGCAGGGACATCGCGGAAGAGGGGCTCGACCCGGACTCAGTCTCGTTCGTGCTGGAGCTGCAGATGAGCTACGGGATGCAGCGCCAGACGCTCGACGTCCCGCACTCCGGTCTGCACATCGACGGCGCATCTGACCTCTCCACGCTCTTCGACCGCTTCCAGAACGCGTACGCGGACAGCTTCGGTGAAGGCTCGACCTCGCCGGAGTCCGGCGCGGAGGTGCGGCTCGTCCGGCTCAACGTCATCGGCGCGTCGGAGAAGCTCGCACTGCCGTCGTTCGAGGCCGCCCCGGCCATGCCGCCGCCCACGGGCTCGCGACGCGTGCTCTGGGAGCTGGAGCGGGGCTGGGAAGAGACGCCGGTCTACCGCCTGGACGAACTCGGGCCGGGCGCCGCGATGGAAGGCCCCGTGCTCATCGAGGCGGAAGACTCGGTGGGAGCGGTTCCGCGCGGGTGGGGTTTCCGGCTGGACGAACACCGTATGGGATGGATGGAGAAGCAGACGTGACATCCCTCAAAGACCAGATCAGACTGCACGAGGGACTCGTGTACGACCGCCACGCCTACGGCAAGGGGCCGGGCTGGGACCCGGAGCTCATCGTGGAGAAGGCCGCCGAGCCGAGCCCGATCGAGAAGGAGGGGTACGACCTCCTCTCGGACGTGGAGCTCGAGATCTTCTACCACAAGATGCTCACCATCGTTGAGGAGGCGCGCGAGGTCTGGCAGAACCTCTCGATCTCCGACATCATCCTCGCGGGCGACATGTCCACCGCCATCTTCACGCCGAGCGGCGACCTGGCCGTGGCGTCCACGGGCATCCACTTCCACGCGCTGCTCAACTACGCCCAGTCCAAGTTCATCCTGAAGTACTACCGGGACGACCCCACGGTCGGCCTCAACGAGGGCGACATCTTCTTCTTCAACAACCCGCTCGCCGGTTCCACGCACGCGCCGGACATGTTCACGGCGATGCCGGTCTTCCACGAAGGCGAACTCGTGGCGTGGGCGGAAGTGGGAGGACACCAGGGCGACTGCGGCTCCGTCTCGCCGGGCGGGTTCAACCCGTACGCCACGAGCCGGTTCGAAGAGGGCTTCCACATGGCGGGGGTGAAGATCGGCGAGAACTTCCGCATACGGAAGGACATGCTGGACTACCTGTGCGGCTCGGTGCGCAACCCGTTCGTGTTCGCCGTGGAGCTGCGCTCGCGCGTGGCGACCTGCCTGCGGATGCGCGACCGCATCCTCCGCGAGGTGGAGCGCCGGGGCCCCGCAGCCGTGTCCGGCGGTCTGCGCAGGCTGATCGATCGTTCGAGCGAGTTGGCGTCCGACCGGCTGCGGCAGCTCAACGACGGCGTCTACCGCTCCATCCTGTTCAACGACACCATCGGCGCCGAGAAGGGGCTGGTGCGGATACCGGTCACGGTCATCAAAGAAGGCGGCGAGATGACCATCCTGGTGCAGGGCGTCTCGCCGCCGAACGGCAAGGGACCGGTGCACGCGACGTGGCACCTCGTGCGCGCCTCTCAGGCGGTCTACCTGTTCGCGTACTTCTTCCGCGGGCTGATGCCGAACGTGGGACTGTTCGAGCCGCTCACCTTCCTCATCGAGGGGCCGTCGGTCGCGAACTCGCCGGAGGACGTGGCGCACACGGAAGGCACCATCATCTCCGCCGCGGTGGTGCAGAGCTTCCACATCATCGGCTCCAAGATGCTGTTCGACAGCCCGTTCAGGGAGAACGTCTCGGCGCCCTTCTCACGGAACATGGTGGCGTTGGTGTTCTACGGCTCCAACCTGTTCGGCTACCGCGCCACGGGCATCACGTCCACCGGGAACGGGGCGGGACAGGGCGCGCGGTTCGACGGCGACGGCGAGCACTCCACCGGGTTCTACTGGGCGTCGATGACCGACGCGGGCGAGGTGGAGGAGTTCGACGCGCGCTATCCGTTCACCATCGTCGCGCGGGGGCTGCTCGGCACGGACTACCACGGCTTCGGCATGTACCGCGGCGGCTCGGCGCTGATCGAGGTCAGCATGGCGTACCCGAACCCGGTGGTGATGACCTCCTGGGGGACCTCGGACGTCATCTCGCACAATCCCGGCCTGTTCGGCGGCTACTGGGGACCGCCCAACCCGCGCCTCACCATCACGAAGAACGACGCGCTGAAGCTCATGGCGGAGGGGGCGCTGCCGGAACTCACGCACCACTCGCTCGCGGCTGAGCGCCGGCTCGCCGGCGAGTACGCGTTCGAATCGTCCAGCGTCAATCCGAAGGAGTTCGAGATCGGCGACGTGTTCCTGTGCGACACGGGCTCCGGGGGCGGCTACGGCGACGTGCTGGAGCGCGACCCCGAGGCGGTGATGACCGACGTGCGGGAGGGCATGATCTCCGCCGACGTTGCCTCGCGTGTCTATAAAATCGCCTATGACGAGGAGACGCTGCGGGTCGATCACGCCAGCACGGAGGCGTTGCGGAACGAGGAGCGGCAGGCGCGCATCGCACGCGGCAAGCGGTTCGACGACTTCATCGGCGGCTGGCTGGCGCAGAAGCCGAAGGAGCATCTCCTTACCTACTACGGCGACTGGCCCGACCCGCGCGTCCCCGGCTACGACAAGCCGTTCTGGGGAGAGCACGACTGATGTACACCATCGACCTGGACGTCGGTGGGACGTTCACCGACGGCTTCTTCTCAGACGGGCAGACTTACCGCACGGCGAAGGTGCCCACGACGGCGTACGACGTTCCCGCGTGCGTGTTGGAGTGCGTCGCGGCTGGCGCTGCTGCGTTCGGCACCGACACCGCAGGGCTGCTGCGCGAGGCGTCCGTGTTCCGGGTGGCGACGACGATCGGCACGAACCTCATCGTGCAGGGGCGCGGGGCGAAGGCGGGACTGCTCGTGAGCGCGGGCGCAGAGGAGGACCTCTACGGCGACGGCCTCGCCGGCGTCGTAGGGCAGGGCTTCATCAGGCCGGAGATGATCACCGGCATCGGCGGGGCCATCGGCGAGAACGGCGCTGAAACCGCTCCGGTGGACCCGGAGGAGGTGCTTGCCGCAGTGAGAGGGCTGGTGCACCGGGGCGCGCGGATCATCGGCGTCTGCCTGCGCAACGCGTGGCGGAACGACGCTCACGAGGTACGCGTGCGTGAGATCATCCACGAGCGGTACCCGGTGCACTACCTGCGCTCCGTCCCGCTGCAACTGAGCACCGAGGTATCGCCCGTCTCGGACGACCACGCGCGGGCCAACTCGCTCATCGTCAACGAGATGCTCCACCGCGAGATGACACGCAGCCTGTACGACCTGGAAGACCGGCTCCGCGACGCGGGCTACCGCTGGCCCCTGCTCGTCACCCACGCGAGCGGCGGCTGCGCCCGCGTAGCGAAGACCGTCGCGGCGGAGACGTTGCAGTCCGGGCCCGCGGCGGCGGTGCTCGGCGCATGGCGCATCGCGCAGCTCACCGGCGCGGAGCACGTCGTCGCGGCGGACATGGGCGGCACCAGCCTCGACGTGGCGTTCGCGTCCGTGGAGCAGCCGCCGTGGGACCCGCGTCCCACTGTGGAGGGCGTGCCGCTCGCCATACCGATGTTGGGCGTCGAGTCGATTGGCGCGGGCGGCGGGAGCATCGCCCACGTGGACAGGGACGGCGCGCTCTCGGTGGGGCCGGATTCGGCAGGCGCGTATCCCGGCCCCGCCTGCTATGGACAGGGCGGCACAGAAGCGACCGTTACCGACGCCGACCTCATCCTCGGCTACATCGACCCTGGTCACCTCCTCGCGGGGCGGATGCCGCTTGACCTCGCGGCGGCCAGAGACGCCGTCACCGAACGGGTTGCCGCGACGTCCGGCACGACGCTGCATGCTGCCGCGGCGATGGTCCGTGAGACGATCGACGGGGAGATGGCGAGCGCCATCGTGGGGGGTATCGAGGAGCGCGGGCTGGACTCCACGGGCGTTACCCTGCTCGCATTCGGCGGCGCGGGGCCGCTGCACGCGGCCTCCATCGCGGAGCGCGCAGGCATCCGGCGCGTGCTGGCGTTCCCGTTCGGCTCCGTGTTCAGCGCCTACGGGTCGAGCACGACCGACGTGATGCACCTCTATCGCGATACGCACGGCTCGCCCGCGGCAAGTCCTGGGCTGGCTGACGCCATCGAATCGGGGACGGAGCGTATGCGGAGCGTCGCGGTGAAGGACATGCGCGGCGAGGGTTTCCGCTCCGACGAGCTGGACTTCCAGACCGTGCTGGAGCTCTGGACAGGAGGACGCCCGACCCTGGTCCCTACTCCCAACGGCAACGGGCTTGCCGGAGCGGTGCGGCGGGTGACGAACGGCCTCGATGCGCCCGGCTCCGTCGCTCTCGAAGCCACGTGGACGGTCGTGTCGGCGGGCGTGCCGCACTGGTCGCCGGAACGCGTGAACGGCTTCGCTACGCACGAGCCCGCCGCGTCCGGCTCGCGGGAGGTAACGTGGTCTGCGGAGCAGGGGCCAACCGCCACACCCACATATGAACTCGCGGACCTCGCGCCCGGAGCGGTCGTGAAGGGGCCCGCGGTCATCGACGCGGCGGATACCGGGTACGTCGTCCCTGCCGGGTGGCGGCTCGCTGTCGACGGGTATGGGTTCCTCGAGATGACGGACGTGCGCCATGACCAGTGACGCCCCCCGGCGACCGCTGGAAGGTTTCACCATCGTCGAGATGGGCAACTTCATCGCTGGCCCGTACGCGGGGATGCTGCTGGCCGACCTCGGCGCGGAGGTCATCAAGGTGGAGGAGGTGAAGTCCGGCGACCCGTTCCGGGCATGGGGCAAGGGGCTGTACAGCCCGGCGTTCTGCGCCTTCAACAGGGGCAAGAAGAGCCTCACGCTGGACGTCCGGGAGGAGCGCGGGAAGGACGTGCTTCTCCGGCTCACCGACCAAGCCGACGGGCTCATCGAGAATTTCCGCCCCGGCGTGATGGCGCGGCTCGGCGCGGACTACGAGACCGTCTCGGCGCGCAACCCACGCATCGTCTACTGCTCGCTCTCCGGGTTCGGGCAGAGCGGGCCCTACCGCGACCGCCCGAGCTACGACACCGTGGGGCAGGCGATGGGCGGGCTGCTCGCGCTGCTCACCGACTCGGACGACCCGCGCCCGAGAGGACCCGCGCTCGCGGACTCGCTGACCGGCCTCTTCGGCGCGTTCGGTGTCCTCTCTGCACTGATGGCCCGTGAACGCACCGGCGCCGGGCAGAAGGTCGAGACCTCGCAGATGGAGTCCGTCGCGGCGTTCGTCGGCGAGACGCTGACGTTCTACGAGGCGCAGGGGATGGTGTCCAACGCGTGGACGAGGCCGAGGCTGGCGCAGGTGTACGGGTTCGACACCGCAGACGGCAAGCAACTGGCCATCCACCTGTCGTCGCCGCCCAAGTTCTGGGAGGGGCTGACCGATGCCGTGGGGCGCCCCGACCTGCGGGACGACCCGCGTTTCGTGGACCGCAACGCGCGGGCCGAGCACTACAACGAGCTGTACGAGGAGCTGGTCCCGCTCTTCAAGCAGCGCACGCGCGACGAATGGCTCACGCTCTTCGAGCAGCACGACGTCCCGGGCGCTCCGGCGTACCGGGTCGATGAGCTGGTCGAAGACCCGCAGTTCGCGCACCAGGGCATACGCATCGAGCACTCGCACCCGGAGGGCGACTCCGTCACGGCGAAGAACCCGCTCAACCTGCTTGGCATGCCGCTCACCTACGACGTGCCGCCTCCCGGCCTCGGCGAGCACAACGAAGAGGTGCTCTCGCGCCTCGGGCTGACCACGGACGAGATCGCAGCCCTGCGGCAGGAAGGCGTCATCGGAGAACGCGGCTGAGTCGGTCGGCATGCCGCGCCTTGTGACATCTGCCCCTTACGCAGAATCCCGTCCGCGCGGTACGCTGAAGTCCGAGAGAGGGATAGCCGTGCCGCCTGGACGGGGCGAAGCTCGCGGGATGGCGTTGGGAAAGCGACAGAATGCGACACTTTGATAGAAACGGCACTCCTGAGACACCCTGCTGTAGGAGTTGGACCGCTGTCGCATTTTGTCGCATTCTGCCGCTCTCGCGTTGCTGATCGCCACATGAGCGTCGCCTGCTGTCTGCATCCGCGTTGCATGAGGGCGCCTCTGCTAGCATGCCCGGCGTCATGGACGCCCTGACCGAACACCTCAGCTCCTACGTTGCGGGGTTGGCTTACAACGACATCCCGGCCGATGCCCTGCATGGGATGAAGGTGCGGCTGGTCGACTCCATCGGGTGCGCCATCGGGGGACAGGGCGGGGAGCCGGCCGCGATTGCGCGGGCGTTGGCGCGGGAAACCCAGGCCGCGACTCCGGGGCGGGTGTGGTTCACCGGCGAGCGCACGACGCCGGAGTTGGCCGCATTCACGAACGAGCTGATGGTGCGCTACCTCGACTTCAACGACACGTACTTCGCACTGGACGGCGGACACCCCAGCGACACCATCGCGGCGACGCTGACGTTGTCGGATGCGCTCGGTCTGAGCGGGCGCGACGCACTCGTTGCGATGGTCGCGGGGTACGAGGTGTTCTGCGGGCTGGGGGAGGTGCAGAAGCCCTCGACGAAGTTCATCGACCACTCGCTGCACGTTGCCATCGGCTCGGCGGCTGGAGCGTCGAAAGCGCTTGGGCTGGACGCGGAACGCACGGCCCATGCCATCTCTATCGCGCTCACGTCGAACCTCGCGTTGCGCATCTCCCGCGACGGCAAGCTCTCGATGTGGAAGGCCGGTTCGGCAGCCAACTCCGCGCAGGCTGCCGTCTTCGCAGCGAGGCTGGCGGAGCGGGGGATGACGGGCCCGGACGAGCCCTTCTACGCCGACAGCGGGCTCGCAGGGATGCTCGGCGCGCGGACGCCGCTGCCCGCGTTGGGTGGGACTTCACACCGCTTCCACACGAGCCTGAGCAGCATCAAGGCGTTCCCCGCGCAGTTCAACGCGCAGGCCGCGATATGGGCGGCGCTCGGACTGCGCGAACAGCTGGCAGGCAGGCTCCCGGACAGGATCATGGTATCCAGCTACCGCCAGGCGGTCACGAGTTCCGCAGACCCTGAGAAGTGGCGCGTGCACGACCGCGAGACGGCCGACCACTCGATGCCGTATGTCGTCGCGGCGGCGCTCCTCGACGGCGAGGTCACCGTTCGGCAGTTCACGGACGAGCGCATCGCGGACCCCGCCGTGCACGAGCTGATGGCGCGCGTCGAAGTGGCCGAAGACCCGGAGATGACCGCGCGCTTTCCCCGGGCGCAGGCGGCCCGCATCGAGGCTGTCGCGGGCGGCGAGGCGTACGCGGTGGAGATCGAGAACTCGAAAGGGAACGCCGCGAACCCGCTCTCGGACGGGGAGATCGAGGCGAAGTTCCGGTCGCTCGCAAGCGGCGCGATGGGACAGGAGCAGGTCGATTCCCTGCTGTCCCGGCTGTGGGGGTTCGAGGACGAGCCCTCGGCGCCCGGAGTCGTCGACGCGATGGCCCTGCAGTAGAGATCTACGGCTCGTCGGGGTCGGCGCGCTGGACCTTGCCCAGGAACACTTCCGCCAGGATGTTCGTCTCGCGCACCGACGCAGGGGTGCCCTCGAAGACGATGCGCCCCGTGTCCAGGATGTATGCGCGGTCGACGATGTCCAGGACGCCCTTGATGTTGTGCTCCACGACCATGATGGTTGTGCCGAGCCGCTCGCTGATGAGCGCGACTGTCTGGAAGACTTCCTTGACGATGTTGGGGGCCAGTCCCAGGGTAGGCTCGTCCAGCAGCAGCAGTTCGGGGTTGGCCATCAGGCCCCGTCCGAGCGCCAGCATCTGCTGCTGCCCGCCGGACATCTGGCTCGCCAGGTCGCGCCGCTTCTGGTGCAGAACGGGGAAGAGTTCCATGACCGACTCCATGCGGCGGCGCACCTCGGGGCGGTCTCTGAGGTACGGGCACCCCATCTCGAGGTTCTCCTCGATGGTGAGGTGCGTGAACAGCCGCCTGCCCTGGGGAACGAACGCGATGCCGTGCTTCACGATCTCGTGCGTGGCGGACGTCAGCCGCTCGCCGCGCCAGTAGACCTCTCCAGCGACCACGGGCGCGAGGCCCATCAGTCCTTTCAACACGGTGGACTTCCCCGCACCATTGGGCCCCATCACCGCCACCACCTCGCCCTTGCGAACACCGAGGCACGCATCCTCGAGGGCGCTGACCGCCCCGTAGCGCACGGAGACGTTGACCATCTCGAGGATGAACGAATCGTTCAGCGGTTGTCCGTCTTGCTCTTTCATGCCGTTCACAGTCAGATTGGCCGGAGCCATCAGACCCCCAGGTACGCTTCGATCACTTCAGGCTGAGCCAGTACCTCCTCCGCATCTCCCTCGGTGAGGAGCTTCCCGCTGTCCATCACGATCAGGTGGTCGGACAACTCCCGCACGATGTCCATGTTGTGCGAGATGAACAGGAGGGTCCTGCCATCATTCCGCAACTGCCGCATGAGGTCTTTTACCCGTTCGAGCATCTGCGGAAAGAGTCCGGCGAATGGCTCGTCGAAGAGGTACGTGTTGACGTTCAGGGCCATCGCCCTGCCTATCTCCAGCAGCTTCCGCTGGCCGTAGGAGAGGTCCATCGCCAGGGAGCGCCGTTTCTCCCACATACCGACGCTCCGCAGGACCTCCTCCGTCCGCTCTCGCTGGCGGGAATTCCCTCGTTCGAGGAGCGCAGGCAGGAGGCGACGCTCCGTCAGCACGACCATGATGTTGTCCCAGACGCTGATCTGATCGAACAGACGGACGTCCTGGAAGGTGCGGGTGATGCCGAGGCCGGGCGTCTCATGGGGCTTCACTGCTCGGAGACGCACGCCGTCGATGACAACCGCGCCTCCGTCCAGCGGCAGCATCCCGCTCAGGAGGTTGATGAGCGTGGACTTGCCGGAGCCGTTGGGGCCGACGACGCAGGTGATCTTCCCGCGGGGTATCGCTATGGAGAGCCCGTCAACCGCGTGCACGCCGCCGAAGTGTTTCGCAACCTCGATCGTCTCCAGGGCGAAGCGCTCGCTGTCTCTCTCTGTTCGGGTGGTCATAGCTTGTACCTCCCGAGGAGCCCCTGGGGTCTGAACAGCATCAGCAGGACCAGCAGCACTCCCAGGATGACCTGGCGCGCCTGACCGACGTACTCGTCAGGCAGGAAGGGCAGGAACCGCATGCCTTCTTCGAGCAGCACGAACGCCATCGCTCCGAGGATCGAACCCCATATCGTGGCCAGCCCGCCCAGGATCACGATGGAGACGAGCAGGATCGACTCCAGCAGGATGAACGAGTTGGGGTCGATGAACGTGGTCCAACTGGCGAACAGCCCGCCTGCGGCGGCGGCCATCATGGCCGAGATCACCCAGACTGTCAGCTTGAAGTGCGTCACCTGATAACCGAAGACCTCAGTCGCCCGCTCATCCTCTCGTATCGCAGTGAGCACTCGCCCGAACGAGGAACTCACGATGAGCCAGGAGACGAGGACGACGACCGCCAGGAACACGAGGGCGAGGATGAGGAACGCCACCTCGCTGCCGAAGGCTACGCCGCCTATCTCGGGTTTGGCGATCTCGTGGATGCCGAACGCTCCTCTCGTCAGTGCCCGTGAGTTCAGGAAGACGTTGAAGCAGATGACCGCGAAACCGAAAGAGACGAGCACGAAGATGTCGTCCCTGAACCTGTTGAACACGACGCCTACCGCTATGGCAGTCAGCCCCGCGAGGACGATGCCGACAGGCAACGCGGCAAAGAACGGCCATCCGAACGTGGGAATGGCCTCTGTGCGCAGTTGCTCGTACTGTGCGTTCGAAGTGAGGATTGCCACGGTGTAGGCGCCGATGCCAAAGAAGCCGATGTGACCAACCGACAGCAGCCCCGTGAACCCCACCACGAGGTTGAGGCTGACCGCCAGGATCGCCCAGATGGCGAAGACGGTCCCCAGCGTGATGGCGAACCCGGACCCCTGCCATATCGCGAACACGACAGCCCACGTGATGACGACGAGGTTGGCCCACAGTTCGAGGTTGCCCCTCGCCAGCCGCATGAACACACCCGGCTCGCGCGCCGCTCTTATGAGGCTGCCACCTCCACCGGAGTCCGTGGACATAGCGTTATCCCCTCGGTAGCAGTCCCCGGGGCCAGAAAGAGAGGAAGAGGATAAGGATGACGAAGGAGATGACGTCCTTCCACTCTCCTGCGAGGTCCCAGATACCGAACTGTTCAACCATGCCGAGCGCGAAACCGCCGACCACCGCCCCGTACAGGTTCCCCATCCCACCCACCACGGAGGCTATCCAGCCTTTCAGCATGAGCAGCAGGCCCATCCGTGGCTGGATGGCCGTGTCGTGTCCGCTCAACAGACCGGCCGCAGCGGCGAAGACCGCTCCTATGAAGAACACTATCGCGATGACGACGGTGGTGTTGATGCCCACCACTTTCGCGACTTCTTCGTCGTCGCCGATGGCCCGTATCGTTCTCCCCAGCGAGGTCCTCTTGAGGAGGAACAGCAGCCCCAGGAACCCGGCGATGGCCACGCCGATGGTGAAGACGTTGAACCCCTTGATGTTGCTGCCCCAGATCGTCCACGGCTCGCTCCCGAACGCTCGAGGCAGCGGGCGAGGAGCGCTCTCGAACACGATGGCAGTGGCTGCCGTGATAGCGAGCAACACCCCGAGCGAAGCGACGAGCATGATGAGGGGTGACCGGGCCCGCTTGCGCATGTACACGTACAGACCCCGGTACAGCGCGACGCCCACGGCTCCTGCCACCAGGCAGGACATGCCCCAGCTCAGGTAGAGTCTCCACTCGGGAGCCCCCGCGACGAGAAAGCCGCAGCACGCTCCGAACAGAGAACCCACGATGACGGAGGCGGCCAGGGGCGTCGTACGGCCGGTATTCGAGAAGAGGCGCCGTATCACCCGGTTCACGACCCAACCCGCCACCACGGCTGCCACGGCTCCGACGGCGGGGCTCAGCAGCAGATGAAGGTGGTCCGGATTGGTCAGGACGAACCCCGTGTAGATACCTGTGGCACCTGCGAGCATCCCACCGGCGATATACAGCGACTTGTGGGTGAAGCGGCGCTGCAGCCGGATGAAGAAGGCTTCGTAGAGCACCCAGGCGATCACACCGGCTACGACCAGAGCGAATACGGCGCTCACGTATGGATTGTTGACGTGGCTGCCGCCTACCGTCTCGGAAGTCCGCAGGTAGAAGACGCCGTACGCCCCCATCGCCGCCGCAGCGCCGTAGTACAGATCGAAGAACCACACGGTGCTGTAGACGAGAGTGAACCCCAGCGCGAGGAGCGCGTAGACGGCGCCCACGGACAAGCCGTTGAACGCGAACTGCACGGCCTGATCGGGGGACTCGGTTATCTTCCAGACCACGTAGGCAGCCGCCACTGTGGTCAGGGACGCCGCGAGGATCCTGCCTCGGCGTTCACGATATGCGGCGGAGCGTAGCACTGAAGGAATCCCGCCCCCGCGAACCGTGGCCGGCGGGGGGCTCAGATGATGCCTCCTACTGCGTAGGAGCCCCGCCCAGGACCCTGTAGCCCTGGTTATCGTCCGTCCTCTCGGCTACCGGCAGCACCTCAACGACCACGTTGGAGAGGCCGACCACTTCGCCCTTGTCGTCGAAGCTGAAGTTATTGCCGATGGCTCCGCTCCAGGTGATTTCATACAGGCAGTCACGGAAGCCGTCTGCATCCTGATCGTCGCCCGTCTGCTTGAGACACTCGGCAGTGATGTACACGTCGTCATACGCTGACCCCAGGTACCAGGGGAGGGTGACATAGTCGTAGGTCTCCCGGAAGTTGCGGAGGACCTCCTGAGCCTTCTGGTTGGCGGGATCGAGGTCTGCGGTGATCGCCTTCACGCCAGTGGCGGCTTCACCAGCAACCTCCAGGGCTGTCGCTCCGATGGGTACGACCTCGGAGTAGATGGGCCCGTCGAAGCCGAGCTCGCGGGCCTGCTTGATGATGGTGCCGCCGCTGAACTCCGCCTGAGCGGCGATATGGAGCGCGTCCGGATTCGCATTGAACAGCTTCGTCAACTGGCTCCTGAAGTCGACGATGTCGGATGGGTACCGCTCCGCCCCCACGACCTCTCCCCCCAGCTTCTCGAACTGGGCAACGGATGAGCGGCGCACGCCCTCAGCGTAATCGGTTGCTTCCGTGATGGTAGCCAGCGTACGGATGCCGTCGGCCCACAGCACGTTGCCTGTGTCGATGCCGAGCTGCGCGTCGCTCATCGCCGTCCTGAAGATGTAGTCGCCGGCTTCCGCGATGTCCGGATTGGTCGCCAGCCCGGAGAAGAGCACGATGCCATCATCTTCCGCCAGGGGTGCTGCGCCAAGCATCGCGCCGCTGCACGATGTACCCAGGATGATCTTCACCCCGTCCACGTCGGTGAGTTTCCTGTACGCAGTGATTGCGTCCTGGGCGCTGCACTTTGAGTCCTCTACTATGAGTTCGATCATGCGCCCATTGATGCCACCGGCTGCATTGATCTCGTCGACCGCCATCTGCTTGGCCTGGTTGGAAACGGTTCCGTAAGTTTCCCCGGGTCCCGTGAGCGATTCCATCACTCCAATCTTGAATGACGGTAGCGGCGTGGGTGTCGCTGTAGGCGCTGCTGTAGGAGTGGGTGTCGGTTCGTCTGCGCATGCGGCAACCACAAGTGCCGGAATCAGTAGCAGACAGACGAGAGCAACACGCTGAATGTACCTCACCGTCATGGCACTCTCCTTTCGAAGATGCAATAGACCTACGGTCTCTCCATCCTGCGTATGTCCAGATGGACCAGTTGGGGGCAGTATCTCCCACGCGAAACTCAAGCCGCAAGGCATTCCCGGGAGCGTGAATCTCTTGAGACTCGTTCTCACTGCCATGTGGAGCATGTGCTGTAACGAACGGCTGGCGGGGACGACCAAGTAATGATCGTTGAGGAATCTATCTGCGGCCCGACCCTCTGCCGCTAACGGAACGCCGGCATCACGCGTTCGCCGAAGAGGCGCAGGGTGTTGAGCGCCGTGGCGTCGTCGAGGTCGAGCCAGTGGTAATCGATGATGAACAGGTTGAAACCGAGCTCCTCGTACCGCCTGATCTCCTCGATGCACTGCTGCGGGTCGCCGAGCACGAAGCGGTCGGCAGCCAGAGCATCGAACTCGCTCTCGAAACGGTCGCCTGGTGGGAGCTGCTCATCCTGACCCTGTGCGGAGTACACCCTGTACCGCTCGTGGAGAGCAGGCCGCGCAACGCGTACCGCTTCTGTGCTCGATTCCGCCACGAACACCTCCCGGCTGACCACTACGTCTCCAGGGCGGTCGGTCCCGTATTCGGTGAGTGCGGCCTCATAGATGTCCATCTGCTCAGCGAGCGTCGAGAACCGGGCGTGGGGGTTGGCGAACCAGACATCGCCAAGGCGCGCCGCGCGCCTGACGGGCCCGTGCCCGTTGGCCGCTATCCAAACCGGCGGGTACGGTTTCTGCAACGGCCATGAGGATGGCCGGGTGTGCAGGGTGAAGTGCTCTCCCTCGAAATGCAGCTCGTCTTCGGTCCACAGCCGCTTCATGAGGGCGAGCGACTCCTCGAACCTCCCGACCCGGTCAGATACTTCGAGACCGAACGCCTCGAACTCCTCCTTCTCGTAACCCAGGCCAACGCCGAAGATGAACCTGCCTCCGGTGATCTGGTCGAGCGTGGCGACCTGCTCGGCCATGTCCACCGGGTGCTGCAGCGGCAGCAGAACGATGCCCGTCCCCAGGCGCATCTCCCCGGCCTCTGCGGCGAGGCGGCCCAGCAACGGCGTGGGCTGTAGGATCTGAACGGGGTAGCTGAGGTAGTGCTGACCGGCCAGCGCGCAATCGAAGCCCAGGTCACGCGCCAGCCGCACCTGCTCGATGAGCGAGTCGACCCTCGCTGCCATCGAGCGGCGTGCCGGGTATTCGGTGCCGAGGAATAGTCCGAACTTCATGAAGACTTCACGTGGGGCGGCTCTTGGAGGCGTGGTGGTGGAGATAGGGGGACTCGAACCCCCAACCTCCGCATTGCGAACGCGGCGCTCTCCCAGTTGAGCTATATCCCCACGATGCGCGCCCTGCCGCCAGCGGCTGCGGTGCGACGCTCACTACTATAGCACACGCGGCCTGAATCTCAGGGGGTGAGGACTCGCCCGCTTGCGTCCTCCAGCCGTTTGTTACAATGGCTTTCGCGTTCCCGCGTAGCTCAGTTGGTAGAGCGGTCGGCTGTTAACCGATTGGTCGTAGGTTCGAGTCCTACCGCGGGAGCCAGACTGCACCGAGACTCTGCGTTGAGGAAGGTGAAACAGAATGTGCTTGTGTTGAAGTCCAGCGGTAACGAAAGAGAACGCAACCACGAGAAGAACTGAGCCCCGTGGTGGCGGACCACCGCGGGCGAGTACACGAGGAGTACACATCATGGCGCTACGGATCAACGACACTGCCCCTGACTTCACCGCCGACACCAGTGCCGGCACGGTCAACTTCCACGAGTGGGTCGGCGACGGCTGGGCCGTCCTCTTCTCCCACCCCAAGGACTTCACCCCCGTCTGCGCGACCGAACTCGGCTACGTCGCCAGCCTCAACGACGAGTTTGCCAAGCGCAACTGCAAGGTGATCGGCCTCAGCGTCGACAAGGTCGAGGACCATCAGCGCTGGGCAGCCGACATCGAGGAGATCGGCGGCACCGCCCTCAACTTCCCCATCATCGCCGACGACCAGCTCAACGTCGCCAAGCTGTACGACATGCTCCCCGCCGAGGAGGAGCCGTCCGAGAGCCGCACCGCTGCGACGAACCAGACCGTGCGCACGGTCTTCCTCGTCGGCCCGGACAAGAAGATCAAGATGAACCTCACGTACCCGATGAGCACGGGACGCAACTTTGACGAACTGCTGCGGGTCCTGGACTCCTGCCAACTCACGGTCAATCACAAGGTGGCGACCCCGGCGAACTGGAACAAGGGCGAGGACGTCATCATTCTCCCGGCGGTCGACAACGAGGCCGCCAAGGAGCTCTTCCCGGACGGTTGGGAGACGGTGAAGCCCTACCTTCGCAAGGTGAAGGACCCCAGCCGGTAGCCGATAGGCTGCGCTCCCTGTCATGTTGAGCGCAGCCGAAACGTCTCTCTGGGAACGTTCGCGTACAGCGGGGTGCCCCCGAGAGATTCCTCGACTCCGCTACGCTCCGCTCGGAATGACAGGAAAGCCCCCGCGCACTCTGCGCGGGGGCTTCACTTGCTGCCGCTGCTGGCGACCCGGACCGGATTTGAACCGGCGATCTCCGCCTTGACAGGGCGGTGTGTTAAACCAGGCTACACCACCGGGCCGCGGTAGCTTGCCCCGGCTACACCGGGGCGGTCAGAACGCTCATCCGATCCCATGATAACCCACGATGACGAGGCTTCCCTCGACCATCACCGGGGTCACCCGCTCTCCGCCGGTCAGCCGCTCCAACTCCTCGACGAGTTCGGGATGCTCTTCCAGATCGATCTCCCGGTACTCCACGCCGTCCTTCTTGAGGTCGTGGAGCAGCGCATCCGAATACGAGCAGTCGGGGCGGGTGTAGACGATGAGTTCGGGGTCGCTGACCATCGTGCCCTTCATCATACCAGCGCGCGTGCTGATAGGCTAGGGAACCACCCACGACGCTTGCGGAGCCGCAACCATGCCCATGATGAAAGCCGCCATCCTCCGAGGACTGCGGGACATCGTCTGCGACGAGGTGTCCATGCCGGAATCGGACGGCCAGAAAGCGCTCGTGCGGATGCACATGGCGTCCATCTGCGGAACGGACCTGCACTATGTCTACTACGGCTGGCCACTCAACGCGTACCCCATGGAGCCGGGGGAGCCGGGCCACGAAGGGGTAGGGACAATCGTCGACCCCGGCGAGACCGGCTTGCGGGAGGGCGCGCTCGTCCTCACTGTTCCGAACATCTGGGAGGCGCGTAACTTCGCGGAGTACCAGGCAGTCTCGCCGCATTTCATCATCGAGCTGCCGGAGGGGCGTCCCCTTGCCGAATTGATGATGGCCCAGCAGTTGGGCACCGTCATCTTCGCAGCGCGCAAGCTTCCTGAGATGGCAGGCAAGACCGCAGTCGTCATCGGGCAGGGGAGCGCCGGCCTCTTCCATGACTTCTATCTGCGGCGCCTCGGCGCCGAACGGATCATCACCATCGAACCGAACGACGACCGGCGCGCGGCAGGCGTGGCGCTCGGCGCGGACGCCGCGCTGGACGTGACGGGCGATGCGGCGGTGGACGCCGTGCTGGAACTCACGGACGGGCAAGGGGCCGAGGTGGTCGTCGACGCGGTGGGTGGGCACGAGACTCTGGACCAGGCCATACGCATGGCGAAAGCAGAGGGGCATGTGCACGTCTTCGGTCTGCCGACAGGCTTCGACCCCGTGCCGTTCGACCTCGGCACCTATTTCCTTAAACGGCTGGACGTTCGCACGATATTCGGTGCTCAGGACGAGCCGGGCCTCGTGTCGTTCCGGCAGGCCCTCCGGCTCATAGCCGAGGGGGAGATCGACATGTCTCCCTACGTGACACACACGCTGCCGTTGGAACGCGTGGGCGATGCCTTCGAACTGGCGCACGAGCCCAGCGGCGGCGCACTCAAGGTTTCTCTCACGATGTAGTGAGCCACGCATTCCATAAATCGCCGTCTTGGGGTATGATTCCCTAACGCTTGACACGCAGCGGCAAACCCTTATAGCCTCTGCGCCGCACTCGCGGCGAGCACGAGTTGTCTGGCCGTGAGCATCGGGTTGAAGGAGGAAAGCCGTGACTCGAACGTATTCACTACTGTCGCCGCGGTTCGCATTGGTTACATTGGCCGCTGCCGCTCTGGTGGGACTCGCCCTCGCGGCGGCTCTTTCCACGAATGAAGGCGCGCGCGCGGACGGCCACGTCACGGGCGGAGAGGCGCTTGTCGTCACGCCGAATGAGGCCGACTTCGTTCCGGGGACGCGCAGTTCCGGCACTGCGGTGTGGATCTACGGGTCCGGCTTCAACCCCGGTCAGAGCGTTCTCGTTCTGATCGCTGACCAGCGTGGCGTTGCGACGGACGTTGGTGCTCTCTCGGGCGTCGACGTGGTCGCCAACGACGACGGCGCGTTCGGGTTCGAGTGGACCTTCGGTCGCTTCACCCGCACCGGTGTTGGCGGCGAGGGCATGCAGTCGGTCAGGGCAGTGGACGCAGGCTCGTTCGACGAACTGGCGACTGCTCCTCTGGCGCTCTGCAACCTCAGCGGCCGTGCCGAAGATGCCGAAGTCCCGAGCCACTGCTCGGCGTAACCCCCAACCTACGAAAGACTCGTTGAGCAGGAGGACTCAGTGACAGCTGCTACCACAGTAACGAAACGGTCGGCGACCATATGGATCGTTGCCGGTCTCATCGCCGGCCTGGCGCTGGCCATCGCGCTCTCGGCGTACCAAGGCGTACGCGCGGACGGGCACGTCACAGGAACCGAGAGCATCGCGCTCTCCACGAACGAGGTGAACTTCGTAGCCGATACGAGCCGATCACCGGAAGAAGTCTGGGTCCGCGGCTCCGGTTTCACGCCCGGCAGAGAAGTCGTACTTCTCATAGATGACTCCCAGGGCGCCCTCTACATCATCAGCAACTGCCGGTTGAACGACGAGGGTGAGTGCGCCCCTGGCAACCGCCGGGACGGCGGAGGCAGCGTGTGGCCGCTCATCGTCAACGACGACGGCGCGTTCGCGACGAGTTGGCGCATCGGCCGCTTTACCCGCGAAAACGTGGGATGGCGCGACGAAGCCGAACTTGGGGAGCCGGGGCACGTAGAACGTCTGAGCACGTTGTGGGCGGTAGACGGCGAAACCTACGACGTCCTGGCCAGCGCGCCGCTCGGGCTCTGCAACCATGATCGTGCGGAAGATGCGGAAAAGCCGCCGTTCTGCGTGGAATAAGCGTTAGGTCCACAGGAGGTAATCGTGACTAAGGTAATCGCAACTCACCCCCGGGCCGTGGTTCTCGCGCTTATTGCCACGGGGCTGCTGCTCGGCTTGGTGGCCGGGAACGCCATCCTCTCTCCGAAGGCATCCGCCGACGGACACGTCTCCGGCGTCGAAAGCGTCGTGACGGGAGACGTGGTCGTCAACCACCAGTTGGGCGCGCGCTCGTCTCGTGTGCAGGTCCGTATCTGGGGCGCCGGCTTCGCTGCCGGACAGGAGGTCATCCTCCTCATCAACGACGGCCCCGGCACTCCTTCCGACATCACGAACTACGTGAGCAACAAGAGCGCCAACAACACACTCGTTGCCAACGACCAGGGCGCATGGACGACTGTCTGGACGCTCGGCCGCTTCACCCGGCAGCGCTCCGGCATAGGCCCCGGCGACGGCGACGTGGAGCGCATGCGCACCCTCAGTGTCATCGACCCCGGTACGTTCGATGTCATCACCAGCACACCGTTGGCCTTCTGCCGCGTGAGCGACCGCGAGGACCTGGCCGAGGAGATCGCCGGCCTCGAGGCTGACCTCGCGCTCGTCCAAGCTGACAGGGAAGAGGGTCTGGGCGACAAGCCCGTCAACGTATCCGACGCTGCCTGGGCGCTGGCGACCGCGTTCTACCCTGCTTTCGAGGCGCAGCTCGACGCGCAGATCGTCGAGTTGACGGCGGAGATCGAGGGGTTGAAGGGAGGCCAGGGCGTTCCTGACCACTGCCCCGCGTAGCAGGCACCCTGCGACACAGGCGACCTCAGAAGCCCTCCGGAGAATCCCGGAGGGCTTCTCTTTTGGCACACGGCAGCACATGGCCTGTTGGTTATCGCTGCTTGCTAGAATGTCGCCCCGAAACTCGAATGCGAGGCCCACATGCAGCCCTACCGTGGCATAGACCTGCTGGACATCGAATCTCAACTCACCGACGACGAGCGCCAGGTGCGCGACACGGTGCGCGACTTCGTCGAGGCTGAGGCGATGCCCGCCGTGGTCCCTCACTTCCGCGAAGGGACGTTCCCGCTGGAACTCGTCCCGCGCATGGGGGAACTGGGCCTCTTCGGCGCCCACCTGGAAGGTTACGGCTGCGCCGGACTCGGCCCTGTGGCCTACGGCCTCGTCATGCAGGAGCTGGAGCGCGCCGACTCCGGCTACCGTTCCTTCGCGTCCGTCCAGTCGTCCCTGGCGATGACCGCCATCCACGAGTTCGGCACCGAGGAGCATCGCGAGCGCTACCTGCCCGACATGGCTGCAGGCCGCGTTCTCGGTGCATTCGGCCTGACCGAGGCCGACCATGGCTCCGATCCGGCCGGGATGGAGACGCACGCCGTCGAGACTGCGAATGGCTTCACGCTCAACGGCGGCAAGATGTGGATCACGAATGCCGGCATCGCCGACGTCGTGGTGGTCTGGGCGAAGCTGGACGACGCGATACGAGGCTTCCTCGTGGACACGAGTCTGCCTGGCGTGCGGCGGGAGGACGTCCATAACAAGCTCTCGATGCGGATGAGCGTGACCAGCGCGCTCTTCCTGGAAGACGTGCGCGTGGGAGAGGATGCGCTGCTGCCCGGCACGCGCGGTCTGGGTTCGGCGCTGGCTTGCCTCAATGCAGCGCGCTACAGCATCGTCTGGGGCGTCTGCGGGGCGGCTGCGGACTGCCTGCATACCGCCATCGAGTACACGAAGGAGCGGGAGCAGTTCGGACGTCCGCTTGCGTCGTTCCAGCTCGTGCAGCAGAAGCTCGCGGACATGGCCACGTCGCTCTCGAAGGCGCAGCTGCTCGCGCTGCAATTGGGGCGGTTGAAGGCCGCGGGGACGCTGCACTGGTCGCACGTCAGCATGGCGAAGTACAGCAACACCCTCGCGGCGCTGGAGATCGCGCGCACCAGCCGCGACCTGCTCGGCGCGGCCGGCATCACCGACGACTTCTCCCCGATGCGCCACGCGATGAACCTGGAGACGGTGCACACCTACGAGGGCACGCAGAACATGCACCAGCTCATCCTGGGGCGTCACCTGACCGGCATCAACGCCATCTCCTGACTGGCGACAGGCATGTTTGCCTCATCCGTGTGTCAGGCGGATAATCGCCTTGCGAGGAGGGCGAACCGATGAAGGCGGTGCGATACCACGAATTCGGCGGGCCGGAAGTGCTCCGCCTCGAAGAGGTCCCCGATCCCGAACCCGGCGACGGCGACGTGCTCGTGCGGCTCGCGGCATCGGGCGTCAACCCCGCGGAAGTGTCGCGGCGCGGCGGGCGCATGGGGCAGGTGGTGGACTTCCCGGCGATGCTCGGGATAGAAGGCGCGGGCGTTGTCGCACAGGTCGGGAAGGACGTTTCATCCGTGAGCGCCGGCGACCGCGTCATCGTGCGCCAGCCGCCGTATTCGTACGCGGAGTATGTCGCGGTGCCGGAGCGCTCGGTATATGCCGTACCGGACAATCTCAGCCTCGTCGAGGCGTCGACTGTCACCATCATCTACACCACTGCGTGGTCGGCGCTGTGTGTCCGTGGCGGGGGGAAGGAAGGCGACACGGTCCTCGTGCAGGCCGCCGCAAGCGGCGTGGGCGTTGCTGCCATCCAACTTGCGAAGCAGGTCGGCATGACTGTCATCGGAACCGCGAGCAGCGCCGAGAAGCTCGAGTGGGCGGCCCAGTACGGGCTGGACCACGGCATCAACTACGTGGAGCAGGACTTCGTCGCCGAGGCGAAGCGCCTGACAGATGGCCGCGGCGTCGACGTCATCGTGGACGGCATCGGCGGCGATGTTCTGGCGAAGGGCATCACAGCGCTGGCGCGCGGCGGCCGACTCTCGGTCTTCGGCGGCGCCGGCGGACGAGAGACCGCCTTCCCTGTTGCCGACCTCTACCGTAACGGCGTCTCGATACTGGGCGCAGGCGGTGGACAAACGCCGCGAGAGGACTTCGAGATGATCCTCGGCTGGTTCGGCGAGGGGAAGCTCAGGCCCACCATAGACCGGACGTGGCCTCTCGCCGAGGCGGTCGAGGCCCACCGCTACCAGGAGTCCCGGCAAATCAAGGGCAAGAGCGCGCTCGTCATCAGCGAGGACGACTAGCAGCGCGCGAAGGAGGAAGGCGATGGCGTCCGAGTGGGTGAGCATAGACGTTGACGGCAAGCCGGTGGACGCGTACCTCGCTCTGCCGGACGCTCCGGGCCCGCATCCCGGCATCGTCGTGGCGATGCACGTATTCGGCATGGACCGGTTCGTGCGCGAGAAGTGCGACGGGCTCGCCGAGGCGGGCTATGCCGCCATCATGCCGTACCTCTTCCATCGCTCCGACGTAACGAACGAACAGTTGACGGGATACGCCTTCGAGGACCCAGTGCGTCGCGAGGTCGCGATGCCACTCAAAGACAGTCTACGCGACGATGAACTGCTGAAGGACATGCTCGCGGGTCTGGCATACCTCCGCAGCCTGCCGGACGTGGCAGGCCCGTTCGGCGTCACCGGGTTCTGCATCGGCGGGCGCGTCGCCTACATGCTCGCTGTGCGGACGAAGGAGTTCGCCGCCTGCGCGGACTTCTACGGCGTGGACGTGGACCTGCCCTGGGGCGACGGCCCCGACCCGATGAGCCTCACCGCGAACCTCGACTGCCCGCTCACGGGCTTCTTCGGCGACCTCGACGCCAATCCCACACCGGCGGACGTGGACAAGCTGGAAGCCGCGCTCCGCGCCGAGGGGAAGCCGTTCACCTTCCACCGCTATCCCAACGGGCAGCACGCTTTCAACGATCCCTACAACCCGGTGCGGTACGACCCGGAGATATCCGCCGACTCGTGGCCGAAGCTCATCGGCTTCTTCGATGGCGCGCTGAAAGCGAGGGAGCCCGTCGCATGACCGCCGTCGTCGGCATATTCGAACACCGCACGGCTGCCGTAGCCGCCGAGCAGCTGCTGGATGAGGCTGGCTTCGGCGACCGCACGGGGGTCACCTACGTGCTGCCGGACGACGGCCCCGCGCCTCCGCGCCTGGCGCGGCGAGGCGAGAGCATGCTGCGAGCGGCGATCAAGTGGGGCATCTGGGGCTCGCTCATCATCGAAGTGCCGTCGCTCATCGCACTGCTGGTCTACCCGATGGACATCAACATAAAGATCCTGCTGGCCGCGACCGTTTGGAAGTTCGGTGCGGCGTTCGGCTCCTGGATCGGAGCCATGTCTGCCGGCGAGGAGGGGCTCGACGACGAGCACGCCGCCGAGTACGAGGCCTTGCTCGCCGCAGGGTACGCGCTCATCGCGGTGGACGTTCGAGCACGCCACCGGCCCGGCATACGCGGAGCGCTGCTGGAGAGCGGCGCACTGAGCCTGCGCGACGTGCGCGGGTCGTTCGTGCTCAAGCAGCCGCCCGGCACGAAGCGGGCCACCGTCTCCCCGTAGCCGGTCAAGATTCAGGGCGATCGAGCCGCTTCGCCATCGGCACGTGGTCGATGCCTGCCTCGACGAACCCCGGCCCTGTGACCGCGTACCCGTGCCGCTCGTAGAGCGCCTGTACGTACGCCTGCGAGTGCAGGCTCACCTCGGCGATGCCGAGCCTCCGAGCCTCGGCTTCCAGCGCCGCGAGCAGCAGCCCCGCGATGCCGCGACGACGCCACGCAGGCAGCACCGAGACGCGCCCTATCCGCGCTTCGCCGTCGCGTGTCAGTCGCGCCGTGCCGATGACCGACGTCCCGCCTCTCGCGACGACGTGCACGGCGCTGTCGTCCGCGTCGTCGCGCTCGAGTTCCGGCGGCACGCCCTGCTCGACGATGAAGACCTCGTGCCGCACCGCGAACGCGCCATGCATATCGTCTTCGCTCGACGCCACCCGAACTTCGATGCCCTGCCGTGCGGCCATGCCGCGATTATAGGAGCGCGGCTATAATCCGCGTGCACTCTTCCCCGGAGCGTTCCCATGAAGCTATCCACTGACCGCATCCTCACGACTCACGTCGGCAGCCTGCCGCGTCCGGACGACGTCGCCGCGCTGCTCCTGAAGAAGGAGCGCGAGGAGGAGTACGACGCCGACGAGCTGGACGCGCTCGTGCGGCAGGGCGTCGCCGACATCGTGGCGCGGCAGCATGCCGCAGGGGTGGACATCGTCAGCGACGGCGAGATGAGCAAGGTCGCCTACTCCACTTATGCCAAGGACCGGCTCACCGGCTTCGAGGGGGACAGCGCGCGCCGTCCCAACCTGGACGTAGCGCCGTACCCGGACTTCCGGGCGAAGATGGCCCGCATGACCGGCGACCAGCCGATGCGCCGTCCGCAGTGCATGGGGCCGGTGGAGGTGAAGGACCGGGAGCCGCTGCGGAAGGACCTCGAGAACTTCAAGGCGGCGCTCGAAGGCGCGGGCGTGACCGATGCGTTCATGACCTCGTCCTCGCCGGGGGTTGCCTCCGTGTTCATGCCGAACGCTTACTACCCGACGCACGAGGCGTATATCGATGCGCTGGGCGCGGCGATGCAGGAGGAGTACGAGGCCATCGTCGGCGCGGGGTTCGTGCTGCAGGTGGACTGTCCCGACCTCGCGATGGCGTTCCACACAGGCTTCCAGGGGCTGACCGAGGAGGAGTTCCTCCGGCGCGCCGAGCACCACATCGACGTGCTGAACGGGGCGCTAGAGAACGTGCCCGCGGAGTCGGCGCGGATGCACGTCTGCTGGGGCAACTACGAGGGACCTCACGACTACGACATCGCCGTGTCGAAGATCATGCCCATCGTGCTGCGGGCGAAGCCGACCGCCATCCTGTTCGAGGCGTCGAACCCGCGCCACGCCCACGAGTGGAAGGAGTGGCGCGACGCCGACATCCCGGACGACAAGGTGCTGGTGCCCGGCGTCCTGGACTCCACGAGCAACTTCGTGGAGCACCCGGAGCTGGTCGCGCAGCGTATCGAGACGTTCGCCGCCATCGTGGGGCGCGAGCGGGTGATGGCGGGGTCGGACTGCGGCTTCGGCACGTTCGCGGGCTATGGGAAGATGGACCCGGACATCATCTTCCGGAAGCTGGAGTCGCTGGCGGAAGGCGCGGCAATCGCGAGCGAGCGCCTCTGGGGGTGAGCCGCCCAGAGGACACCCTGCTCACCAACCCCCACCACGTGGCCTGACGGCCCTCTGGATTCCAGCCTTCGCTGGAATGACGAGAGTCAGCGGGAGGCCTTCAGCAGGACGGTGCGGTCGTTGATCTCCTCCGTTTCCACGGTGGAGAAGCCGGCCTCCTTCAGCCACTGGACGTGCATGTCCACGCCGCCGGCCTGGGCCGCGTAGTCCAGGTTGGCGAACATGCCACCGTCGGCGATGAGGTCGTGGATGTCCTTGTAGATGCCGGCGATTAGGCCGTCGTCGTACATGTTGTGGATGGCGATGGCGGACATGACGAAGTCGAACGGGCCGCCGAGCCCGGACGCCCAGTCGCGCTGGGAGAAGTCGCTTTTGACGTAGGCCGTGCGGTCCGCGTAGGCCGCGAGGCGCTCCTTCGCGTGGCCGAACATCGGCTCGGAGATGTCCTGCAGCGTGACGTGGGCATTGGGGTACTTCGCCAGGAGGTAGCCGGAGAGCAGGCCGTAGCCGGAGCCGACGTCCAGGGCGCGGATGGCCTGGTCGGTGGGGAATGGCGCGGCATCCACAGTGGTCTGAATCATCGGCCCGCGCGTGTCCTGCCTGCCGTCATCGCGCGTGACCCAGTTGTCGACGAACTCCTGCTCCTCCCACTGCTCCGGGACGTCGTGCGTCTGCGCCCATGCAGCCTTCTGGTGGCGGTCGGTGGTCATTCCCAGTTCTCCTTATCCGAGGGGGTGGGCCCCGTTGAGTATGGCTTCCAGCGTCTCGTGCAACGGCTCGCGCAGCCGCGCGCCGAAGCCGGTTACGACCTTCGCGGATGCGAACGCGCCGAGCTTACCAGCATCGGTGGGGTTGAGGCCATGCGTGAGCCCGTAGAGCGCGCCCGCGGCGAAGACGTCGCCCGCGCCGGTCGTGTCGACGACGGGCACGACGTATCCCGGCACGTCTGTGACGGCGCCATCGTCGAAGACCAGCGCGCCGTCCGCTCCGCAGGTCATGAACACCAGCGGGGCATCAGCGCCAACCGCCCGCAGCCGCTGCTCGCGCGAGCCGCCGCCCCCGTAAATCTCCGCCTCATGTTCGTTGCAGAAGAGGACGTCGACGTACTGCCGGGTGACGCGCCGGAACTCGTCGATGAAGAGGGTCGCTATGGCGGGGTCGGAGAGGCTGAGCGCGACCTGCACGCCCGCGCCGGATGCGACGGCCATGGCGCGCTCGGCGGCTTCCGCGCACGACGGGGTGCTGAGCAGGTAGCCCTCCACGTAGACGATGCGGCTGGAGCGGAGCGCGCCGGAGGCGATGTCGCCCGGCCCCAACGTGGAGGCCGCGCCAAGGCTGGTCCGCATGGTGCGCTCGCCGTCGGGCGTGACGAGGATGACGCACGCTCCGGTGGGACCGGCATCCGCGGGCGTCATGTCGAACTCCACCCCGGCCTCGGCGAGGCTCTCGCGGTAGAGGGCGCCGTGCATGTCGTTGCCGATCTTGCCGGTGAAGAACGCGCTGCCCCCGAAGTGGGTCACGGCGGTCACCGTGTTCGCCGCGGACCCCCCGGCGGAGCCGTGCCGGGCGTGTCCGGAAAGGCTCTCCAGGAGCTCCGCCTGGGACTCGGCGGACACGAGCGTCATGATGCCCTTGTCCAGGCCGTGGCCTGCGAGGAACGAGTCCTCCACCTCCACCTCGGTATCCACTATCGCGTTGCCGACGCCGTAGACGTCGTACTCGTAAGCCATCGGTCTGTCGTACCTCGTTCGTTCCGGTGTCGCGTAAGGAGATTTGCCTAATCTCCCCGCCCGCCCCGCTCAGGTTCACCCCCATCCCAGCCTTCCCCCATCAAGGGGGAAGGAATCAGACAGGGAGGGAACCTACACTGCCCTCAGCCGAGCGTCAACGCGGGGCGGGTTGGGAACTCCCTACTTGACGTTCTTGAGCAGGGTGAGCGCCCGTTCGAGTTGTCTGAGGCGCCGCTGGTTCTCCCTGACCTGACCGACCTGGATGCCCAGGACGAGCGCGAGGCGGACGGCCTGCGCTTTGATCCGCGGGTTGGGGTCTTCCAGGAGCTCAGCGAGCGCGGCGGTACTCTTCAACGCGAGACCGTTGAGCTCGGCGTGGGCGAGGTCCGCAGTTTCCTGCCTCATGCGGCGGAGTTCCTCCCGGAAGGCGGGGTCCTGCCGCCATCGCTTGAGGGTCGCGAGGCTGACGTCCGCCGCTCGCGCGCCTTCGGCGTTGGTGGCAGCGGCGGCGACGTGCGGGAGGGCCACGATCTGCCTGTCGGAGAGATTTTCCTGAAAAACCGGCTCATTCCGGCTCATTTCATGCTCCTCCGTTCGTAAATCGAGGTCTTTCGTTGAGCCTTTCGGGGGTTTAGAAGGGCTCAAACGCCTCTTCTTCTGAGCCCTTGTGAGCCTTTTCGAGCCCATGGAGTTCCTCCTTCGCGCTCGCCCGTGGCGCACCAGTCCCGGGCGGTCAGGGACAGAGTAAGGAGGGGCAAATCGTTCGCGCAACGGGGGCGTGTCACGAATATGAAAGTGAACGGGGATGCTGGGTTCCCGACCGTGAGCCGGGAAGGGCACCTACGAGGATGCCCCTACACCAGGCCACCCTCACCCGCCGCTGCGCGGCGACCTCTCCCCTCAAGGGAGAGGGGGCAGGCGCGCCGCACCACACCCCACCGCACGCCTCTGGATGCCAGCGTTCGCTGGCATGACGGGTGCTGGCGCACCGCGTCGGGCACCCACAAGGGGTGCCCGACATCGGACAAATGTGACCCGGTCCTGGCAGCCGGGCGCCCGCCGGTGCGGACACGCTGTCCGCACCGGCAAGATGCGTCCTCAGTTGACGGTCAGGTTGCCGACGCCGCTCAGTGCGAGCGCTACGTCACGGGTTGCCTGGCTGGCGTTCCGCACGCGCTCGATGATGTCCCAGATGTCCTCTGCCCTGCCATAGCCGTAGGCCTCCTCGTACCCGGCGATGGTGAGCTGTTCGATGAACGTCGGGTCCACCACGATCTGGTCGAACGCCGACTGCCAGTACTGGGTCACGTCCGCGGGCACGTCCTCAGGCATCACGAAGACGCGGGAGAGCTCGGTCACGAGCAGGTTCAGCTCCAGCCCTTCCGCCTGCGCCGGGTCGAACGTGAGGCCGGGGAGGTCGCGGAAGGAGGGGAACGGACCGGTGTGTCCGAGGTTGGCCAGCCATTCGTCGTTGTACGGCTTCTTCTCGTAGAAGATGGGGATGAGGCGTCCCTGCTCTATCCACTCGGGGTAGAGGCGTCCAGCGGTGCCCGGGCCGCAGCGGCCCGTACCGTCCACCTCGCCGCGGTCGAACGCCGCCATGATCTCGGACGAGCCGCCGTAGCCGTAGATGAGTTTGAACGGACCGCCGTTCTCGATCATGAACTCGATGGCAGGCTCGTTGCCCGGCCCGACGGAACCGACCCTGATGGTGAGGTCCCGGTCCAGCACCTCCTGCCACGAGGAGGCGAAGTCCTTGTCCAGGCAGAAACCGGCTTCCGCGATGGTGAACGTCGGGGAGCCGAGGATGTAGATCCTGTCGAAGTCGAACCCGTCGACGTCGCCCACGAGCAGCTGCCGCGCGAACCAGCGCGAGTGCACAGGCCCGACGGTGAGGCCGTCCGGCTCCGCAGTCAGCACGGCGCGCAGGCCCCGCAGCTGTCCCGCGCCGGGAAGGTTCTGCACGATGAAGCGGGTGCTGTCCGGGAAGTACCGCTCAGCCGTTGCGGCGACGATCCTGCTGAAGGTGTCGTAGCCGCCGCCGGGGCTCGTGCCGGTGATGATGCGGATGGTCTTGCCGCCGAAGTATTCCTCCGCGTCA
This sequence comes from Dehalococcoidia bacterium, assembly GCA_965206315.1. GTDB lineage: Bacteria > Chloroflexota > Dehalococcoidia > Lucifugimonadales > Australimonadaceae > Bin16. The sequence continues at coordinate 563,421 of OZ242210.1, read as the reverse complement.
AAGCCAGGGGGCGGAGGCACTGGTGTCGGGGTTGGACGCGGGGCGGCGGTGGGTGTCGGCTGCTCCGTCATGGCTTCGGCGGTGGGAGTGGGTTCCTCCATCATCGCCTCAGCGGTGGGAGTGGGTTCCTCCATCATCGTCTCAGCGGTGGGGGTCGGAGTCGGCTGAGCCGCCGGACGCGGGGTTGCGGTTGGATCCTCATCGCCGCCGCACGCCGCAAAGAGCGCCAGAACCACTGCTATCGCGCCAAGGGCCAGGAATCGGTGCATCTTCATCTTTCCCTCCTGCCTTCCACTTCCCCTGGATATGCGTTGCCCGGTCTCGTAGGCGAACGGCTGGTACGTGCTGCTGTTTCGTTGCAGCAGACCGCCGATGCTACGATTCGCTGCGGCATACTATACCCGCGCGCACGTCCGTGCAAAGTGCGTCAAGGGGCGAGGCGGGGCCACTACGTGTTTGACACACCTGGGGGTGGGGGATAGACTCGTCCTGTTCCCCCGGAGCGCTGGAGGTCCACTCGCAGCGCGGCCGTCGGAGGACGGCTGACCTCAGCGGGGCATACGGAAGAAGTTGCGTTAGATGTACGGCGAACGCCGACCCGAATTCGATCCGGACCAGGTGGTCCAAAACCTCCGACAGAGCTGGGATGGTATACGCTCACGCCTTCCGGGCGGCGGCTCCCGCCTGTTCATCCTCGGCCTCATCGTCGTTGCGATCGCGCTCTGGCTGGGCACGGGCTTCTACACCGTGCAGCCGTCGGAGCAGGCGGCGCTCCGCCTCTTCGGAGCGTTCCGCGGCACGGAGGACGAAGGACTCCACTGGTATCCACCTTCGCCCATCGGCACGGTGGACGTCGTATCCGTCGACGAGACCCAGCGCATGGAACTCGGTTTCCGGACCAGCGCCGGCGGCGTTACCACGGACGAAGCGGTCGAGTCCAGGATGATCACCGGCGACCTGAACATCGTCGCCATCGACCTCGTCGTCCAGTACCGCATCAAGGACCTCGGCGCGTTCCTTTTCAACGTCGCCGACCCCGGCGACCCGGCCCGGCCGAATGCCGTGGAGGGCCATCCGGACGGCCGGACGCTCAAGGATGCCGCCGAAGCGGCGCTCCGGCAGGTGGTCGGCCAGCGGTCGATAGACGACCCGCTGCGCGTCGGCAGAGAAGCGGTACAGGCCGACACGCAGGCGCTGCTGCAGGAGATCGTCGACGACTACAACGCGGGCATCGAGATACTGAACGTGCAGTTGCAAGAGGTCCAGCCGCCGGACCAGGTGCGCGACGCCTTCGACGACGTCAACAGGGCGCGGGTCGACAGGGAGAGCCGCATCAACGAGTCGCTCGCCTACGAGCAGGACAGGCTCCCCCGGGCGCGTGGCGCGGCAGAGCAGGTGACCCAAGCGGCGCAGGCGTTCAAGGAAGCCCGTATCGCCAGGGCGCAGGGTGAAGCAGCCGAGTTCACCGCTGTCTTTACGGAGTATGCGCAGTCCCAGGAGGTCACGCGGACACGGCTCTTCCTCGAGGCGATAGAGGATATCCTGCCCGGCGTTACCCTCTTCATCCTGGACGATTCCACCGGCGGCGCGCTGCCGCTCCTGCCGCTGACGGAAGGCGTTCTTCCGTCAGTCGCGGGTCCTGCTGCCGCCGGCGCGGGGAACGGGAGCTGATATGAAACTCCTCGTCCCCTTCCTCATCCTCATCATCGCGGCGGTCATCGTCGTTCCGCAGGCGCTGTACACGGTCGACGAGACGCAGTACGTGGTCGTCACCCGATTCGGTGAGATACAGAACATCGTGCGCACGCCGGGCTTGAAGGTGAAGGCGCCGTTCGTTGACACCGCGAACGTGCTGGACAAGCGCATCCTGCGCATAGACGTGACGCCAACCTCCATGCCGGACCAGGACAACCAGTTCCTGGAGGTGGACGCTTACGTCCGCTACCGCATCGAGGACCCGCGCAAGTTCATCGAGCGCCTGCGCAGCGAGAACAACGCCGACGCGACGATCCAGCAGATCGTCATCGCAGCGCTCCGCGACGAAGTCGGCCGCAGCACGCAGCCGGAGATCATCGGCGGCCGGCTCATCGGCATCGAGGAGGACCGCACCACCGTCGAGCCGTTGCTCAACGACCAAGGCGTACCCACACGTGCGGCCATCGTCGTCCGAGCCTTGTCAACTGCCAACCAGGTCGTCAAGTCCCCCGAGAATGACTTCGGCGTCGACATCGTCGACATCCGCATCAAGCGCGCGGACTTCCCGGGCGCGACGGAGGACAACATCTTCACCCGCATGAGGACGGAGCGCTCCGTGCAGGCGCAGCGACTCCGCGCCGAGGGTGAGGAGCTGTACCGCCAGCGCATCGCCGACGTCGACCGGCAGGTGGAGATCATCTCCGCCCAAGCGGACGAGACAGCCAACCGGCTTCGTGGTGAGGGTGAAGGTGAAGCGATCCGCATCCTCGCCGAGGCGCTCGAACAGGACCCCGAGTTCTTCGCGTTCCGGCGCAGCCTCGCGGCGTACCGGGCAGTGCTCGGGGGCCAGACGACGCTGGTCCTCCCTGCCGACTCCGACCTCTTCCGCTACCTGCAGTCGGCCCAAGGCACGGACGACTCGGACGGCGAAGACCTGCTGGGCGATATCTTCGGGCTCATCGGCACGCTGTCGGAGAGCGGCATGATGTCGGAGGGCAGCGAGCCATCCGGCGACACTGATGGCTCGTAGAGCCGCCCTGCTAGAATGAGGGGCGTGGACCCCTCGCTCATCCGCAACTTCTGCATCATCGCCCACATCGATCACGGCAAGTCGACGCTCGCCGACCGCATCCTTGAGATCACGGGCGCTGTCTCTGCGCGCGAGATGCACGACCAGCTGCTCGACTCGATGGACCTCGAGCGCGAGCGCGGCATCACTATCAAGGCGCAGGCGGTCCGTATGGGGCTCGCCTACCAGGGCCGCGACTACGAGCTGAACCTGATCGACACGCCCGGCCACGTCGACTTCTCTTACGAGGTCTCGCGCTCGCTCGCGGCGTGCGAGGGAGCGCTGTTGATCGTCGACGCCGCGCAGGGCATCCAGGCGCAGACGCTCGCCAACGTCTACCTCGCGCTGGAGCACGACCTCACCATCGTCCCTGTCGTGAACAAGATCGACCTGCCTTCCGCCGAGCCCGAGCGGGTCATCGAGGAGCTGGTCACGGCGTTCGGCTTCGACCCGGACGAAGTGTTGCAAGTCTCCGCGAAGGACGGCACGGGCGTGCGCGCGCTGCTGGAGGCGGTCGTTGAGCGGGTGCCGCCGCCCGAGGCGCACGAGGAGAAGCCGCTGCGCGCGCTGGTGTTCGACTCGAAGTACGACTCGTACAAAGGCGTGATGGCGTACGTTCGCGTCGTGGACGGGGCGGTGAAGGGCACGGACCGCGTTCGGATGATGGCGACCGGCACGGAAGCGGACCTGCTGGAGGTCGGCGCATTCCGTCCGGCGATGGCGAAGGCGCCGAACCTGTCGGCGGGCGAGGTGGGCTACCTCGCGACAGGGCTGAAGAGTGTGGGTGACTGCCGCGTCGGCGACACCATCACGCATGCTCGCGCGGGCGCAGCCGAACCATTGCCCGGCTACGGCGAGCAGAAGCCGATGGTGTTCGCCGGACTGTACCCGACCGACGGCAACGAGTTCCACAACCTGCGCGAGTCGCTGGAGCGTCTGCAGATGAACGACGCCGCGCTCGTGTACGAACCTGAGAGTTCGCCCGCGCTCGGGCCCGGCTTCCGGTGCGGGTTCCTGGGCCTGCTGCACATGGAGATCGTGCAGGAGCGGCTGGAGCGCGAGTACGGGATGGACCTCGTCGTCACCGCGCCGAGCGTCGTCTACCGCGTGACGATGAACGACGACTCGATACGGGAGGTGTCGCGTCCGACGGACCTGCCGACAGGCGGCGAGTCGCAGCAGGTGGAGGAGCCGTGGCTCGACCTGTCCGTCCTCACGCCGTCGCGGTTCGTGGGCCCGATGATGGAGCTCATCAACTCGCGCCGGGGCGAGTTCAAGCGCACGGAGTACCTGGACTCTGCCACCGGCAGCACAGGAGGCGCGGACGCCTCCCCGTCGTCCGATCCGCGCGTGCTGCTCGAAGCGTCGGCGCCTATGGCCGAGGTGCTGGTGGACTTCTACGACCAGGTGAAGACGCGCAGCCGGGGCTATGCGTCGCTGGACTACTCATTCAACGGCTACCGCGCCGCGCCGCTCGTGCGGCTGGACATCCTCGTGAACCAGTCGCCGGTCGACGCGCTGTCGCTCATCACGCACCGCGACCGTGCCTACCACCAGGGGCGGATGCTGGTCGAGCGTCTGCGGAAGCTCATCCCGCGCCAACTGTTCGACGTGCCGATCCAGGCGGCCATCGGGAGCAAGGTCATCGCGCGGGAGACGGTGACGGCGATGCGGAAGAACGTGCTGGCGAAGTGCTACGGCGGCGACGTGACGCGGAAGCGGAAGCTGCTGGAGAAGCAGGCCGAGGGCAAGAAGCGCATGAAGCGCATCGGGCGCGTCGAGGTGCCGCAGGAGGCGTTCCTCGCGGTCATCAAGATGGACCGCTAGCAGAGTCTCGCTACAGCCGCTTCGCCAGTTCCCTGACCCATGCACGCATCGCGTCGGCGTAGTCCGGGCGGCGGAGGGCGATCTCCACGGCGGTCTGCATCAGGCCAAGCGGCGTGCCGGCGTCGAAGCGTTCACCCTCGAAGCGGTAGGCGTGCACGTGCTCGCGTTGCGCGAGCAGGGCGATGGCGTCGGTGAGCTGGAGTTCGCCTATCGCACCGGCGGTTATCTCTTCCAGGCAGTCGAAGATGGCGGGAGAGAAGACGTAGGGGCCGACGATGGCGAGGTTGGACGGGGCCTCGTCGCGCGGGGGTTTCTCGACGCTGCGCGTGAGCCGCGTCTCCCGGTCGGAGAGCGTCTCGCCCTCAACGACGCCGTAGCGCGAGACGTCGTCCCACGGCACCTCGACGACGCCGATGGCGTTGCCGCGCCGCTCGTAGGCGTCGAGCATCTGGCGGGTCACGGAGGGCTCGCCGAGGAGTATCTCGTCGGGCAGGTAGACGATGAACGGCTCGTTGCCGACGGCCTCCTTCGCCATGAGCACGGCGTGGCCGAGTCCGAGGGGCTCCGGCTGGCGCACCGCGATGATGCGGGTCATGCGGCCGACGCGCTCGACCGGTTCGAGCTTCGCGTTGCCGCGCTCGCGGAGGGTGCGTTCGAGCTCGGGGGCGACGTCGAAGTAGTCCTCCATCGCGGTCTTGCCGCGCGAGGTGACGAGAACGACGCGCTCGATGCCAGCCTCGGCGGCCTGTTCGACGGCGTACTGCAGCACCGGGCGGTCGACGAGGGGGAGCATCTCCTTGGGAACGGACTTGGAGATGGGGAGGAAGCGCGTGCCGACCCCGGCGGCGGTGATGACGGCGGTGCGGACTGGCATGACGGGAAAAGGATAGCACTCGCTCTGTTTGCTATGCTCCCGTTCGCAACAGTCCGGGATTGAAGGGGATTCCATTTGTCAGTAGTCCGCTGCGCAGTGTTGTCATTGATGGCCGTATCGCTTCTCTTGGTGGCAGCGTGCGCGACCCCGTCCCCAACGGCTACACCTGCACAGGTGCTGTCCCGACCTACGCCTACCCCCACGTCTGCCACGCCGACTGCGACGCCAAACATCCAGGCGACAATTGCGGCGGGAGTGCAGGCGACGATTGCAGCGGGGCCCGTGCCGACGGCGACAGCAGCAGGTGTGCTTACTCCAACGACTGCATCAGAACTAACCACCACGGCCACAGCGACACCTACGCCTAAACCAACCGTCGGTCCTACGCCCACCCCAACTTCGTTTCCGCCACCAGTCCAACCCGCTATGTACGACGGGTTCGAAGTAACCGTAACCGAGCTCCCGTTCTGGGTGAGCAACGGCTTCGTCGATGGGGGCTGGTCATGCGATTACTCTTTCTCGGGTTACGCAATGCAGGTATTGATACGCAACACAAAGCCACATGACGCCCAGTTCCGCGACTTCTATATACGGGGAGTAGTGCAGGGAGAAATCGTAAGACCCGCCTGGGTCTGGTGCAGCGGAACGAAAACCCTGACGGACGACCCCATACTAGCGGGCGGCGCGGTGTGGCGCGGATACGTCTTCTTCGACGCCGATCCTCCTTCTGATCCTCTAAATCCTACTCATCCCATCACCCTGCGCATCGGTGACCCTTACGGTGAACTGTCAGAAAACTGGCAAGTGCTGCTGCCTACTTACGACTTAGCAGAGGTCCAGTACATACCCCCATCGACACCCCAAACCTAGCAACACTGATGAGGAAGTTAGGATGTTCGCTGATGCTTCTCGGCATGGCCCTACCTCTGCTGGGCATATCGTATCTCGTCCTCTGGAATCTCCTGTTCCGGTAATCTGAACTTACACCCGCCGCCGCGTTGACCTGCCGTGTCTCGACGCATAGCATGGCTGTGGCCGTGCTAGACGGGGAGCTAGCGGTGCCCTGCACCCGAAATCCGCTTCAGCGGGGTTGAACTCCTCTCTAGAGGGCCGGTCTCGCCGCCTCTGGCCCGGAAACGGACGTTGAGAGCCAGACCCTGCGCGACGGAGCCCTGTGAACCGCGTCAGGTCCGGAAGGAAGCAGCGCTAAGCGGAGTGCTCCGAGTGCCGCAGACCAGTCTGGTTCGAGTCCGGATCCATGGCCAAGCGCGCGGGCTCCCGGTTCGACGAGAGGTGCACGGCCTCTCTTCTGCAAACCCGGCGCGCCGGAGGCACCTCGTCCTCCGGCGCATGCGTTTCCGAGGCCAGCCATGGCGTACGGCGCTCCCAGAAAGAGCCTGGGGCAGCATTTCCTGACCGACCGCAACATCCTCGGCGCTATCGCCGACGCGGCGGACGTGGGTTCTGGCGATACGGTCATCGAGGTCGGGCCGGGACGCGGGGCGCTCACTGCTGTGCTGGCGGAGCGGGCGCGGCGCGTCATCGCGGTCGAGCTGGACGGCGCGTTGGCGCGTTCACTGGTGTCTACCATGCCGTCCAATGTGGAGGTCGTGGAAGCCGACGCCCGCGCCGCCGACCCTGCTGCGCTGCTTGGCGACTGCGTTCCGTACAAGATGCTCGGCAATCTTCCGTACTACGCCGCGATGCCCATCCTCCGCCGTTTCCTGGAGTCGGACTGCCGCCCTGAGCGCGCGGCGGTGCTCGTACAGCGTGAGGTCGCGGAGCAGATGTGCGCGCAGCCGGGAGCGATGTCGCTGGTGTCGCTGGCGGTGCAGTTGTACGGGAGCGCGCGCGTCGCACGCATCGTTCGTCCGGGGTCGTTCACGCCTCCGCCGAAGGTGACGTCGGCGGTGGTGGCGATAACGCTGCATGATGACCTGGCGGAGGGGGTGGACGACGCGGAGCGGTTCTTCGTGCTGGCGCGTGCGGGGTTCAGCGCGCCGCGCAAACAGTTGCGGAATGCGCTGTCGGGCGGGCTGAAGGTTGCACCGGATGAGGCGGAGCAGTTGTTGAAGACGGCGGGGATCGAGGCGTCGCGCCGTGCGCAGACTCTCTCGATGGCGGAGTGGGCGTCGTTATACCGCACATGGCGAGGTGCGGCGTGAGCGTCACGGTGAGCAGCGGCGAGGGCGGGCTGCGGATGGAGCCGCCGTGCGAACACTGCGGCGCATCGCGCGTGCGAGAGGTGCCGTACTCGGAGCGAGGGATGCCGCTGCTGCCAAACGAGCTCGACGAACTGGCCTGGACGGACTACCTGTGCGACTGCGGCGTCGTCCGCCTGCGGATAGGCAGGCGCCCGGAATAGCGGCGCCTGTGGGGGCCGAGTACACTGCTGCCTATACAACAACAGTCCATGAGCAGATGAGGAGGCCGTCATGAGTGAGCTGGTGCTGGGAACAGACGAGGGTGTGTTCGCGTTCCACCTGGACAGCGGGAAGTTCCACGCGGAGGACGGCCCGGGAGCGCGGCCGTTGCTCGCGGGGGCCGGCGACGTTGTGTATGCCGTCACGGACGATGCAGCGGTCTGGCGCCGGAGCGGGCACAACCATTGGGAGCTGATGAACCCCCGCGCGGTAGAGGACCTCCCGTGGACGCTGGGGGCCGACGCCCGAGTGCCGGGGCTCGTCTGGCTGGGCGTATCGCCCGCGATGGTCTACCGGAGCGGCGACGGCGGAGCGACCTGGGTCGGCTGCGATTCGTTCAACGACATCCCCGGCCGCGAGACGTGGACGTTCCCCCCGCCCCCGCACATCCCGCACGTGCGCTCGATCTATCCCGACCCCGCGCAGGCGGGAGGCGTCTACGTCGGTGTCGAGGAGGGCGGCGTGTTTCGCAGTGTCGACGACGGCGTGACGTGGGAGAGCCTGAACGAGGGGCTGTTCTTCGACGTCCACGAGGTGATGGCAGACCCCGATGCCCATCACATGTACGCGACTACGGGGTGCGGGTTCCATCGCAGCGAGGATGGCGGTCAGAGTTGGACCCTGGTGCAGGAGGGACTGGAGCGACCGTACACGATGCCCCTGGTTGCAGCACCGGAAGACCCGACGCTGCTGTACACGGCCGCCGCCGCGACACCTCCTCCGGGCTGGCGCACGAACGGCACGGCAGACGCCGCGATCTACCGCAGCGAGGATGGCGGCGCTCACTGGCTCCGGCTGGAGAACGGGCTACCCGCTTCGTTCGAGGCGATGGTCAGGAACATGGTGGCCGGCCCCGGCGGCGCGCTGGTGGCGGCTGCGGCCAACGACCTCTACGTGAGCGAGGACCACGGCGAGAATTGGAGCCTCGCGAAGTCGGGCATGCCCACGGTGCGGTCGATGGTGCTGGTGTAAGTCTGTACGGAGACGTGCAAGCGTCTGGTAGACGGGAGATATGAGACGGGGCGGCTCGTAGGGCCGCCCCGTGTGTATCCGTAGCAGTGGCCGGCGCTAGCGGTTGTGCTGGAGGCCGAGTACGGCGCCCTGCTCCTCGTCGGCGCGGTAGCCCCACTTGAAGTCGGGGTTCGTGTAGGCCTCGTGCGGCATGAGGCTCTCCAGTCCACGTTTGTCGAGCTCTTCCTCGAACTTCTCGCGGATCCAGGACTCTTCGTACGGGTACTCGATCTGGTCGCGCCTGCGGTCTTCCACCTTCTCGCTGTGGCCGCTGAACTGCGGCAGCGGAGCGAGCGCAAGGTAGCGGGCGGGCTCCACGCTGACGTTGAAGTGCTGGTGGAACCAGCGGTCGGGGGGAGTGAACATGCTGCCCTCGTGCCAAGGCGCGATGATCTTCTCGCCGCCCTCCGGCCAGAGGATGGAGTAGCCTTCACCCGCCGGGATGACGATGACCCGTCCGGGGCCGTGCCGGTGACCCTTCTTGTAGGTGCCGGGCGGGAAGACGGACATGTGTCCGCCCATCTGGGAGTTGGGGAAGGAGACGTCCACGACGTGCCCCCCGCCGCCACGCTGGCGGTGCGGGACGAGGTCGTTCCACGCGGCCATGTCGGTGAAGTAGTTGCCGTACCAGGTAGCGCCGCGCCCCATGTCCGGCGCCCGCTTGGCGACCGCGTACAGCTCCTCCTCGCGGGGCTGCAGCAGCTCGGGATGCGGATAGGAGTTGTTGAAGTAGAAGTCCGGGTCCGGCTCGAGCGACATGGCGACAGGGAGGTAGTTGTTGTGCACCATGCGCAGCGGCTGGTCGCCGCGGGCATTCGCGAACTGCCGGTGCGCGCCGCGCGGGATGAGGAAGAGGCTGCGCGGGCCGAACTCAAAGCTGTGTTTGGGTACGCCGTCCGTCCAGACGGTGGCGATGCCGTGCCCGGCGAGGGTGTAGACGACCTCGTCGAGTGCGAACTTGAATGGAGGAGCGCTCGCACCGGGCGGGAGCTCGGTGATGCGCGCCTCGGCGACGCCCTCCATGCCGGATACCTGGATGAAGGCGCCGTTGCACTCGCGCTCGTGCCACGGGGCGACCTCCACGGTGCGAAGGTCTTCGATGAAGTAGCCGCGATGGATGGGGAGACCCTGCGCCTCCATCCACCTGTCGTAAGCGAACCTGCCGTCGCCGCCTCCGCGAGCGATCGTGTCGCCTGTGCCGTTCTGGGTCATAGCGTGTTCCTCCGCTTCTCGTTAGTGATTGCCTATGGATGGTACCTGATTCGGAGCGTGCGTGTCGCAAGTTCGCTTCAAACGTGACATGCGCCACTGGCGTGGGGTTGCGGGTGCTGGCGTAGAATCGCGGTGGCAGGAGGATCGTTCCCATGACGACGGGAGACAGAGAAGAATCCTTGCCCGGGTACGAGGAGCGGTTCCGTGAACTCCATGCCCGGATACGCGCTCTGGAAGAGGACGGGGAGCGCACCAGCAGAGAGGTAGAGAGAGCCCTCGACGAGGCCATGGAAAAAGTAAGAGCAGCACGACTCGGCAGTTCGTAGGTACTGAGCACAGGAGGAGCAGAGATGGCGGACGTTTTCGGCTACGAGGGATTCCAGTACGAGTACGTGCCGGGGTGGCCCGCGATCCCGGAAGGCTATACGCTGGTCGAATGTCCGGGCGTTGCCGTGGACTCGCAGGACAACGTTTTCCTGCTGACGCGCGGCGAGCATCCACTGATGCAGTTCGACAAGGACGGCAACTTCATCAAGTCGTTCGGCGAGGGCTACTTCAGCAACCGCACGCACGGGCTGTACATCGCGCACGACGACACGCTGCTTGTCGCCGACGACGGCATCCACACCGTGCAGCAGTTCAACGCGGCGGGCGAGCAGCTGTTCGAGCTGGGGAACCGCAACAACCCGTCACCGAAGTGGGGCGGCGAACCGTTCAACCGCCCGACATCCGCGGCGATCCGACCGTCGAACGGCGACTGGTACGTGTCGGACGGCTACGGGAACGCGCGGGTACACGTCTACAGCAGCGCGGGCGACTACAAGTTCTCGTGGGGCAGCCCCGGCATCGACGCCGGTGAGTTCATGCGCCCGCACAACATCGCCATCGATGGCGAGGACAGGGTCTACGTGGTGGACCGGGAGGCACACCGCATCCAGGTATTCGATGCGGAGGGACGGTTCATCACGATGTGGAACAACATCCACCGGCCCGACGCGATGGTGCTCTGGCAGGACCACATCTACGTGGGCGAGTTGAATGGGATAGGCGGGTTCGATTCCCCGAACATGGGGCACCGGGTGGAGGTGTTCGATCTGACCGGCAAGCTGGTCAGCCGGTTCGGCGCTCCGGTCGAAGGAGAGGGGCCGGGCGAGTTCGTCGCGCCGCACGGCATCGCGGTGGACTCGGAGGGCAGCCTCTACGTGGCGGAAGTCTCGTACACCATCATGGGCCGCCAACTGGACCCGCCGCGCGAGATGCGGAGCATCTCCAAGTACAAGCGCCGCTGGTAACCGCCCGTGCTGCGTCTGCTTGCCCCCGCGAAGGTCAACCTGACGTTCGAGGTGCTCGGACGCCGCGCCGACGGCTACCACGAGGTACGGACGATCCTGCAGTCACTCAACCTCGCGGACGAGCTGACATTCGAGGAGTCGGACAACCTCACGCTGACGGTTGAGCCGGAAGGCGCCGCTCCGGTCGAGGAGAACCTCGTGCTGGCGGCGGCGCGCCTGCTGCAGCGCGAGGCGAGCATTTCGGCGGGCGCGGCGATCCACCTGACGAAGCGCATACCGATGGCGGGCGGACTCGGCGGGGGCAGCAGCGACGCCGCGACCGCGCTCCTCGGCCTGCGACGGCTGTGGGGTCTCGACCTAGATGCAGATGCGTTGCGCGAACTCGCGGCGGAACTGGGGAGCGACGTGCCGTTCTTCATCTCCGGCGGCACGGCGCTGGGTGAAGGACGCGGTGAACGGCTGACGCTGGTGCCGACCCCGGAAGGTGAAGCAGTCGTTGCCGTACCGGATGCATCCCGGCCAAGGGACAAGACCGCGCAGATGTACGGTCTGCTGAAGCCCGCGCACCATACGGACGGGAGCGCCACAGCTGATGCCGAGCGGCGCTTGCGCGGTGGTGAGCCGCTTGATGCGCGAGTGTTCAACGCGTTCGATGCGGTCGCAGGCGAGGCATACCCGTTCTCCACGGTGATGCGGGAGGCGTTCGAGGCCGTGGGGCTGCGTCCGGCGCTGTGCGGCGCGGGACCGTCCATGTTCGCGCTAGTGGATGGTGGGGACGCGTCAGCCCGAGCGGAGCGGGTCGCCGAACGTGCGCATTGTGTGGCACTTCCCGTGTCGTTCAGAGGGGAGTGGGGACTGGACGGGGTAGCGGCGGAATAGCGTTGTTCAGAGGAGCAGCCTTGCTCCTGCGATGAGCAGCCCTGTGCCGATCACACCAAGGACGAGCCGTCCGCTGACCTTCGGGGCGAGCCGCACGCCGATCTGCGCGCCGAGCATCGCGCCCACGCCCGTGATACCTGCCCGGAGCCAGAGGCTGGAATCGTCGCCGCTGAATGCGATGTGGATGGCGAGGGCGGCCGTCGCGGCGGCAGTCAGTTCCAACTGGGAGGTCGCTACGGCGACTGCCTTCGGGATGCGGATGACAAGCATCATGATCGGGACATTCATGACGCCGCCGCCGATGCCGAAGAACCCCGCGAAGAAGCCGGCCACGGGTGCGATGGCGGCGGTAAGCGGCTCGTTCACGCGGTAGTCGTAGACGTGGCCGGTCTTCTCAACGATGGTGCGGCTCCTCCCGCGCGTCGAGGGCTCCTCGGTCCGGGACTCGAGCGCACTCCGGGCGATGAGGTAGACCGCTCCCAGCAGGAGCGCCACCGCGAAGACCGTTTCGAATGCGCTGCGGTCCGTGACGCGGTTGAGGAGCGCGCCCCCTGCGGCGGCCGGAACCGCCAAGATGATGAGGATGCCGGCTGTCCGGAAGTCCTGCAGCCGCGAGATGCGGAAGCCGACGCTGGCGGAGGCCGCGGTGAAGAGGACGGAGGTGAGGGAGATGGCGGTTACAGAGGCGGGGTCGGCATCGGGGAAGATGAACAGCAGCACCGGAACGAGGAGGAACCCTCCCCCGACGCCAGCGAGTGCTCCCACCGTACCGACGGACAACCCCAGCAACACGAGAACGAGGGCCTGAGCGGTGGTCAGCTCCGGGAGCATGGGGTGCCGCTCCTACTGCGTTTCCGGGTCGGGGCTCCGGGGCACGAGCGCAAGGCCGAGCTGGTCCAACTGGGCCTGGTCGACGGGCGAGGGCGCGCCGAAGAGGGGGTCTGCGCCGACCTGGGTCTTGGGGAAGGCGATAGTGTCGCGGATGGACTCGGCGCTGTCGGAGAGCAGCATGATGAGCCGGTCTATGCCGCCTGCAAAGCCGCCGTGCGGAGGGGCACCGTACTCGAATGCCTCCAGCAGGTGGCCGAACTGCGCTTCCACGTTCTCCGGCGAGTGTCCGAGCGTGCGGAAGACGGCCTCCTGCTTCTCGCGTTCGTGGATGCGGATGCTGCCGCCGGCGAGTTCGTAGCCGTTCGCTGCGAGGTCGTAGGCCTTGGCGGTCATGTTCCCCGGGTTGGTGTCCAGCCGGTCCCAGTGGTCGTCGAAGGGAGCGGTGAAGGGGTGGTGCACCGAGTCCCAGCGCTGTTCGTTCTCGCTCCATTCGAAGAGGGGGAAATCGGAGATGACGCACAAGGCGATGGTGTCCGGGTCGGCGAGACCGAGCCGTTCGCCCATGTGGAGTCGCAGCTGGCCGAGGGTGGAGGAGGAGTGCGGCTCTTCTCCCGCCACGATGAGGATGAGGTCGCCGGGCGATGCACCGCAGGCGGTCGCCATCGCCTTGATCTCGTCGAGGCTCAGCGCGCGGGCGGGGGTGCGGACATGGTCGAGCGTGAGCGCGTCGAGCGAGTCCGCGGCTTCGTCCAGCGCGATGGTGACGAGGCCGCGCGCGCCGTAGCGCTTCGCGAGCTCGACGAGTTCGTCGGCCTGCCGGCGAGGGATCGAAGCAAGGCCGGGAGCGGCGAAACCCTTGACCACGCCGCCGCCCGCAACGACGCCGGAGAAGACCTTGAACTCGCTGTCAACGACGATGGGGGAGAAGTCGGCCAGCTCCAGTCCGAAGCGGATGTCGGGCTTGTCGCTGCCGAAGCGCGCCATGGCCTCCTCGTAGGTGAAGTGAGGGACAGGCAGGGGCACGCGCTTGTCGGGGCGAATGGCCTGGATGAGTGCCGTGTAGAGGTCGGACATGAGGGCGATGATGTCGCCGTGGTCGACGAACGCCATCTCGAGGTCGAGCTGCGTGAACTCGGGGAGACGGTCGGCGCGGGGGTCTTCGTCGCGGAAGCATCGGGCGATCTGGAAGTAGCGGTCGGTACCGGCGACCATCAGCAACTGCTTCAGCTGCTGGGGAGACTGGGGGAGGGCGTAGAAGCTGCCCTGGTGGATGCGGCTGGGGACGAGGTAGTCCCTCGCGCCTTCCGGCGTGCTCTTGATGAGGATGGGCGTCTCGATCTCGACGAAGTCGCGCTCGTCGAGGTAGTCGCGTATGAATTTGACGGCGCGGTGGCGCATGCGGAGGTTGTCGCGCATGAAGGGGCGCCGCAGGTCCAGGTAGCGGTAGCGCATGCGGAGCAGTTCGTCGACGGGGGCGTCCTGGCTCACGTCGAACGGGGGCGTCCGGGCGGCGTTGAGGACGACGGCGGCGCTCGCCAGCACTTCAACGTCGCCAGTGTCGAGGTTGGAGTTGGCGGTCCCTTCGGGACGCGGGCGCACCGTGCCCGTTATCTGGGCGACCCACTCCGCGCGGAACTTTTCAGCGACGCTGAACGCATCCGGCGCATCCTCAGGGTGGAAGACGACCTGCACGAGGCCGGTGCTGTCGCGCAGGTCGATGAAGACGAGACCGCCGTGGTCGCGGCGGCGGTGCACCCAACCTGCGATGGAGACGGTCTGTCCGGCATGTTCGAGGCGCAGACTTCCGCAGCCGATGGATTTCAGCAAAGCACTCACAAGTTCCAGTCGGTTGGTGGGGCGGCTCGCGGCGCGTTCGTTCTCACGCTGTCAGAGGAGCCGCCGTCCGATTACCTTATCGCAAGCGTGCGGGGCGGCGCTATCGGCGCGGGTGCGAATGCAGGCGATGCCTCCTATCGTGGCCAAGGTGTACACTCCGCGCAGTTGTACGAACGGAGGTGAATGATGGCGGAGATCGTTCTGGGTATGGCCTCCTCCCATGCTCCGCAACTGGAGATGCCGCCGGAGAACTGGCGGACCTACGGAGACCGCGGACGCACGCAGGCGGTGCACTGGTTCGCGGGCAACACGTATTCGTTCGGTGAACTCGCGGAGTTGCGCGCCGATGAGCACTTCGAGAAGGAGTGCACCGACGAGAAGTTCCAGGCGCGCTGGGACGCGTGTCAGAGCGCCATCGGACACCTCGAGAGGACGCTGGCGGCGGTCAAGCCCGACGTGTGCATCATCCTGGGTGACGACCAGAAGGAGTCGTTCGACGATGAAAACATGCCAGCGCTCTCCATCTACTACGGAGACACGGTCGACGACATCCCCAGCCTGAGCGGCGCGCGTGGCTCGCTCAGCGACCCGGAGGTTGCGCGGCGGCCAGCAGCCCAGTTGACGCACCCCGCCGACGCCGCGCTCGGCGAGTACCTCATCGAGACGTTCATCGAGAACGAGTTCGACATCGCGCGCTCGAACAAGCTCCCGCCGGGACGCGACGGCGACGGCTCCATCGGCCACGCTTTCTACTACGTCTACCGGCGGCTGATGAACAACGTCGTCACTCCGAGCGTTCCGGTGCTCGTCAACACCTACTATCCGCCGAACACGCCGACGGCGTCCCGGTGCTACCGCTTCGGCCAGACGCTCCGCAGGGCGATCGAAGACTGGGACACCGACAAGCGCGTCGCGGTCTTCGCCTCGGGCGGGCTGAGCCACACGGTCATCGAGGAGGAGCTGGACCACCGCATCATCGACGGTCTGAAGCACGACGACGTGACGAAGCTCACCGACTACCCGGACGTGCGCTTCCGCGCGGGCACGTCCGAGATAAAGAACTGGATCGCGCTCGCGGGCGCGATGTCGGGGAGCGGACTTGCGATGAACATGGTGGATTACGTTCCCTGCTACCGCACGGAAGCGGGGAACGGTTGCGCCATGGGCTTCGCCGAGTGGACCTAGGAGGAGACATGCCCGTCAAGGACAAGGTCGTCATCATCACCGGCGGCGCGATGGGGATAGGCCGGTACAACGCCCGCGTGTTCGCCGAGGCCGGTGCGCGGCTGGCCATCGCCGACGTTGCACCGATGGAGACCGTTGCGGCTGAGGTTGCAGAGCGCGGAGCGGCGGTCTTCCCCGTCCAGGTCGACATCCGCGACGAGGAGCAGGTGCGTCAGATGATTGCCCGCGTACACGAGCACTACGGGCGCATCGACGTGCTCATCAACGACGCGGCTATCGTCACGCACTTCCAGGCGGGCTCGCCACGATGGCCGCGTATCGCGGACATGGAATCGTCGTTCTTCGAGAACGTCATCCGCACGAACCTCATCGGCACGTTCCATTGCACCAAGCACGCCATCCCCTACATGCGCGAGCAGGGCGGCGGCCACATCATCAACTTCGGCCAGGGCAACGTGCGGAACGACCGTATGCCAGACTCCATCGGCGCGTGCGTCTACCGCACCTCGAAGGTCGCGATACGGGCGTTCACCGCGGACGTGGCGATGGAGGAGCGCGAGAACAACATCTGCATCGTCAGCATGGGGCCGGGCGGCGCCCCGCCCGGCAGCGGCCTGCGCGCCATCGCCACCGACGAAACGCCGGTCGAGAACCGCATGAAGATGCACTGGGTGGGCGATATCGTCCAGGACCGCTACATCCTCGCCTGCGACACGCCGATGGAGCTCACCGGCAAGCAGATCACGGTGCAGGACGGAAGAGTCGTTCCGCTGGACGACTAGCCGTCCGGCAGACTGGTGCTCAGGGACAGGACCGCAGGAGGTGTCAGATGGCAGCAGTAATCGACGCCGATACGCACGTGATCGAGTCGGAGCGGGTCTGGGACTTCTTCGACGAGGAGATGGCGCACCGGAAACCGCAACTGGTCCCCGGGGCCGATCCGCACAACGGGGTCGTCCGCAACTTCTGGATCATCGACAGCCATTTCGTGCCACACCCGCCGGGCAAGGGCGGCCAGGCGCTGGCGACGCCGCCCATCGAGGACGAGATACGCAACTCGACGGCGTGGCGCAAGCGCGCGATGACCGACATCGACGCCCGGCTGGACGACGCGACGAATATGGGCGTCGACGTGCAGATCATCTACCCCACACTGTTCATCGGGTTCCTGACGCACGACGTGGAATTGGAGGTGGCGCTGGCGCGGTGCTACAACCGGTTCATGGCCGACGCCTGCTCCCGCTCCGACGGACGTATGCGATGGATCGTCGTTCCGCCGTTGCGCGACCTCGACAAGAGCATCGAGGAGATGCACTTCGGCAAGGAGAACGGAGCGTGCGGCGTGCTCTTCAAGGGCGTCGAGAAGGACCGCTCGCTGGCGGAGCCGTACTTCTTCCCGATCTACGAGGAGGCCCAGCGATTGGACCTGCCGATCTGCATCCACACCGGCCCCGGCTCTCCCGTGCTGACGGAGTTCTTCGACAGCCGTCTCAGTTTCGTGTTCCCGGACGTGCGGCTCCTGCCGGTCATGGCCTTCTACGACCTGGCGTGCAGCAAGATACCGGAGCGCTTCCCCGACCTGCGGTGGGGGTTCATCGAAGCCAACTCGTCGTGGATACCGTACCTCGTCCACTTCCTGCACCGGCGGCTCAGGGTCCCCGCTGCGGATTTCGGGCCGTCGTACTTCCAGGAGAACCGGCTCTTCGTCGCGTGTGAGGCGGACGAGGACCTGCCCTACATCCTGCAGTACCTGGGCGAGGAGAACATGATCACCGGCTCCGACTACGGCCACGGCGACCAGTCCGCGGAACCGGAACTCGTCCACTTGCTGCGGGGACGTGAGGACATCTCGCCGCAGACGCTGGAGAAGGTGCTGTCGCACAACCCCGCCCGCTTCTACGGGTTTTAGCGCGGACCGATGGCCGCACCTCGAACACCGGAGCGACCGTCTCTCTGGGTTGACCTCCTCGGCGCGACGGTACGTGTGGTCTCCGGCGCCCGGTACAGGACGCGGGCGATCGAGGCCGGTTCGGGCGACCCGCTGATCCTGATCCACGGTGTGGGCAGCAGCGCCGAGCTGTTCGCCCGCAACGTCATGCGGCTAGCGAACGACTTCCACGTCTACGCGATCGACGCGCTCTACCACGGCTACTCATCGCTCGATCCCTATGACGCCGAGCACCGGGTCGAGCGTCAGGCAGAGGCGGTACTGGACTTCATGGACGCGCTCGGCATCGCCTGGGCGCACATAGAGGGCGAGTCCATGGGGGCAGGTATGGCGTTCCACATCGGCCTGCATCACCCGGAGCGGTGCGGCAAGCTGGTGCTGAACTCGGGGTCGTACTACGTCAACTTCAAGCGCAAGTTCCCGGATACGCCGGAAGGCAACCTGCTCGTTCCACTCTGCCGGGACTCGGTGACGAACTTCAGCCGGGAGACCGTACGGCGGCGGATGGAGTACCTCGTCGCAAGTCCCGACCACCTCACCGATGAGCTGGTGGACGTCCAGTACCGCATGTACGCAGCGCCGGAGATACGCGAGTCGATGGCGAGGGTGTACGGCATCTCCGCACCGAGGCCACGATTGATGCACTACGAGGAGGAGGTCGCCGCCACGCTCAGACCTCCCGTGCTCGTGCTCTGGACCGACCGGAACCGCGGCGCAGGGCCGGAGGTAGGCGAGCACCTGGCGAGCGTGATCCCGGGAGCGCAGTTCCAGCTCATCGAGAACGCGGCCCACTGGCCGCAGTGGGAGCAGCCCGAACAGCACGACGAGGTCGTAGCGGCGTTCCTGAAAGCGCCACGCTGACGAGCAGAAACGGGTTGGCTTGTAGCGCGAGAGGCCGGGCGCGGCTAGACTCGTCCTCGTCAGCAGCCGATGAACCGAGGTATCGCCATGACCATCTCACCAGCGCCGGAGTTCACTATCATCGGAAGGCCGATCCCTCGCGTCGAGGGTGTCGACAAGGTCAACGGCTCGGCAGGCTATACCGCCGACGTTACGCCACCGGGAACGGTCTGGGCGAGGAACGTCCGCAGCCCGTATCCCCACGCACGCATACTGTCCATAGACGCCTCGCAGGCCCGCGCCATGCCGGGCGTGCTGGCGGTCGTTACCGCGGCCGACATCTCGAACGGCCGCACGGGCCGGAACATCAAGGACGTTCCGCTCCTCTGCGACGACAAAGTCCGGTTCATCGGAGACAAGGTGGCGACGGTCGCGGCGGAGAGCCGGGAGGTCGCAGCGGCGGCGGCCCAACTCGTTGAGGTCGAGTACGAGGAACTGCCTGCGGTCTTCGAGCCAGAGGAGGCGATGCAGCCCGGGGCGCCGGTGCTCCACGAGGACACCGGGAGCTACACCGGGTTCCCGGAGGTGCCATCGGACGTGCCCAATCTCTGCGGCTATTCCCTCACTGAGACCGGCGACGTCGAGCAGGGGTTCAAAGACGCCGACGTCATCGTTGAGCGTCGCTACGTCACCCAACTGTCGCACCAGGCCTACCTCGAGCCGACCGCCTGGGTGGTCGATGAGCAGCCTGAGCGCGTGGAAGTGTGGGCCTCCAACAAGGTGCCGTACACGACGCGGAAAGAGCTGGGCAGGCTGATCGAGCGCCCAGAGGATGACATTCGCCTGAACACGGTCGTCATCGGAGCGGACTTCGGGAGCAAGAGCGCAACGGGCGACGCTCCGGTCGGCTACCACCTGTCGCGCATGCTCGGCAGGCCCGTCAAGTTCGTCAACAGCGCCATCGAAGACCTGACAACCGTGTCCCCGAAGCACGCGTTCATCGTCGACCTTCGCACGGGACTCAAGCGCGACGGCACGATCGTGGCGCACGACGCCCGTGTCGTCATGAACCGGGGGGCGTACACGGGCCAGAACACGTCCGCGAACGGCCTCCTCGGCGGGGCGGGGCGCGTCGGCAACTTCTACGACATCCCCAACGTGCGCATAGAGGCGTTCGCCGTCTACACCAACCGCGTTCCGTGCGGGTACATGCGCGCGCCCGGCTCGCCGCAGGCGCTCTTCGCCATCGAGGCGCACATGGACGTGATCGCCTCGGAACTGGGCATCGACCCCATCGAGCTCAGGAAGCGCAACGTTCCCGCAACGACTCCAACCGGAACTCCGCATCTGGCCCCGCGTGTGCTGGACGAGGCTGGAAGCGCTTTCGGATGGAGCGACCGGACGCGCGCCGGCTCGCGGGAGCGTGGGAACAACAAGCTCGTGGGCCAAGGGATCGGCATGGCCGACCGGGGACACGGGGCAGGCCAGGCCTCGTCGTCGATCAGGGTCAACCCGGACGGTTCGATCACGGCGACGACCTCGCTGCCGGAGAACGGGACAGGAGGGCTGACAGTCGTCGCCGCCATCGTCGCGGAGAGCTTCGGCGTGCCGCTCGACCGCGTGCGCATCGTCCACTCGGACACCGACGAGTTCCCGATCGACGTAGAGGCGGGCGGGAGCAAGACTACCAACAGCTCCGGCACCGCGGCGCTGACGGCGTGCGACCAGGTGAAGGAACAGCTTGCGCCGCTCGCCGCGCGGGCACTGGGCAGCGAGCAGGCGGAGTGGCGCACGGCGCAGTGGACCGACGACGGGGAGCTGTCTCCGGGAGGCTGGCAGTCAGGGGACGGGCGCTTCATCTCGCTGGAGAGTCTCGCGACGGAACTGATCCGCGAAGACGAACCGCTGGCTGCCGCCGCCGTAACGCTGCAAGCACCGCGCACCCCCGACCCGGGGATCTGCGTGCAGATGGCCGAGGTGGAGGTCGACAAGGAGACCGGCCAGGTAACGCTGCAGCGCCTCGTCACCGCGCAGGACGTCGGGACGATCATCAACGAGTTGGGGCACCAGGGGCAGATCAACGGCGCGGTCGTCCAAGGCATCGGCTATGCGTTGATGGAGGAGCTGCTCGTCGAAGATGGGCGGGTAACGACTCCCAACTTCGCCGACTACAAGATACCCACGGTGCAGGACATCCCCGAACTCATCACGGTCAACGTCCCGGACTACGGCGATGCGCTAGGGCCGTTCCACGCGAAGTCGATCGGGGAGATACCCACCATCCCGACGGCCGGGGCTATCGCCAACGCGGTCGCCGACGCCATCGGCGCGCCCGTCGTCGAATTGCCCCTGACCGCCGAACGAGTTCTCCGGGCGCTCTCGGCGAAGGGCGGGAGCTGAGGGAGCGCGGGGGCACCGCTAATCGGCTGGTCAGGGGTTTCCCGTCTGCCTCGATTCTCCGTAGGGGGCATCCGTGCTAAAATGTCAGGTGCGCGTCCGGGCGCAGCCCCCAACGGAATACTCCGGCGGGGATACGAGCCAAGTGTGAAGATATCCACTGAGCAACGCGAACCCCGCGAAGCGGTTCTCACCGTAGAGCTGGACAACGCCGACATCGAGCCCTACCTCGACCAAGCGTACCGGCGGGCAGTTCGCCGTCTCTCCATCCCCGGGTTCCGCAAGGGCAAGGCGCCCCGCCGTATCGTCGAGCAGATGTTCGGGCGGGGCTATCTGCTTAACGAGGCATTGGACACGGTCATCCAGGAGTTCACCTCCAAGGCCGTGCTGGAGGAAGGGCTGGACATCGGTGGAGTCCCCTCCGTGTCGCTCGATGAGTTCGACCCCCCGCAGTTCACGGCAACCGTCCCCCTGCAGCCGACCGTGGACCTCGGGAACCTGGACAGTGTGCGCCATCCGAAAGAAGAGGCGTCCCTGGCAGACGAGACCGTCGACGCGACGCTGGAACAGATGCGGATGGAGTTGGCTGTCTGGGAGCCGGTCGAAGACACGGTGCAGATGGACGACCTCATCAACCTGACCATCGTCGGCTGGATCGAAGAGGACGGCGAGCGTCGCGAGATCGTGCGCTCGGAGGAGACGGACTACATCCCGAGGCCCGGCTCCACGTTCCCCGTGCCGGGACTCGACGAAGGGCTCGTGGGATTGCCGGTCGGCGAGCAGCGTACGTTCGACGTCGAGGCCCCGGAGGATGCGCCGAACACCGAAGTCGCGGGGAAGACGGCACACTTCGAGGCGACTATCCATTCCATCAAACGCAGGAGTCTGCCCGAGCTGGACGACGAGTTCGCCAAGAGCGTCGGCGACGACTACGAGTCGCTGGAGGCTCTGCGCGAGAAGATACGGGAGAACCTGCTGGAGCGCGAGAAGCGCCTGGCGGACATAAAGCACCAGGACGAGACGCTGGCAAAGGTGACCGAGGAGGCGTCCATCGCCATATCTCCGCTCATCATCGAGAATGAGATTGCGTACTACGTCAACGGCCGCGAGGACGACATCAAGGCGGGCCGCGTCGGGTTCGAGGAGTACCGGGAGTACCTGACGTGGCAGGGCATGTCCGACGAAGAGGTGCACGAGCAGGCGCGTCCGAAGGTCGAAGAGCGGCTGAAGCGCGCGCACGTGATACGCGCGGTCGCCCAGCGAGAGAACATCGAGGCCACCGACGAGGACGTCTCCGAGGAGATCGAGCGGTTGCTCGAAGGCTCGGGCGAAGTGGCGGAGGAACAGCGGAAGCAGTTGGAGGACCCGGAGACCCGGGAGTCCATCCGGCGTATGCTGGTCCAGCGGCGGACGTTGGAATACCTGAGCAACCTTGCGCTCAGGGATGCGCCCGCGGCAGCGAAGCCGAAGGCAAGAGCAGCCGCAAGCAAGAGCGGCGGCGCCAAACCCAGACAGACGAAGACCCCCGCCAGGCAGACGCGGGCCAGGAAACGGGACGGAGGAGCGAACGATGCGTGATTGGCCTATCCATGGCCCGCTGAGCGCGGGCGCGATGCAGCAACCGGAGAACATCATCCCGATGGTCATCGAGACCGGCGCCCGCGGCGAGCGCGCCTATGACATCTATTCGATGCTGCTGAAGGAGCGCATCGTCTATCTCGGGACCCCCATCAACGACCAGGTGTCCAACCTCATCGTCGCGCAACTGCTCTACCTGGAGCGCGAGGACCCGGACAAGGACATCAACCTGTACGTCAACAGCCCCGGCGGGGTCATCACGTCCGGTCTGGCGATCTACGACACGATGCAGCTCATCAAGCCTGACGTCTCCACCATCTGCGTGGGGATGGCCGCGAGCATGGGGACGGTGCTCCTGTGCGCCGGGGCTAAGGGCAAGCGGTTCGCGCTGCCCAACTCGACGATCCACATGCACCAGGCGCTGGGCGGCGCCCAGGGTCAGGCCGCGGACATCGAGATCGCGGCGCGGGAGATCCTACGGATGCAGGACAAGATCAGGACGATACTTTCGACGCACACGGGCCAGCCCTACGAGAAGGTAGCCCGCGACAGCGACCGCGACTTTTACCTTCCCGCAGAGGAAGCGAAGGAGTACGGTCTGGTGGACGAGGTGCTGGGGGTGCCGCTGGGATCAACGAACGGCGCGATTCTCAACTAGGACGGTCAACCGATGCCGAGCAACTCCGGAACGTTACCGCCCCACGGCGAGCATGTGTGCAGCTTCTGCGGGAAGGCACAGAACGGAGTCAAACGCCTCATCGCAGGCCCGGGCCGGGTCTTCATCTGCGACGAGTGCGTCCGTCTCTGCCAGCAGATCATCACCGAGGAGACAACGTCCGGAAGGGATGAGCAGGCGAGCCTGCCCGGCAGCCCCTCGCCCAAGGAGATGGCGCGCCGCCTCGACGAGTACGTCATCGGGCAGGACCGGGCCAAGCGGGTGCTCAGCGTCGCGGTCTACAACCACTACAAGCGCATCCACTCCAACTCCACGGCCAACGACGTCGAGATAGAGAAGAGCAACATCCTGCTGGTCGGGCCGACAGGCTCGGGCAAGACGCTGCTGGCGCAGACCCTGGCGCGCATCCTGGACGTGCCGTTCGCCATCGTCGACGCGACCTCGCTGACCGAGGCGGGCTATGTCGGGGAGGACGTTGAGAACATCCTGCTGCGGCTCATCCAGGCGGCCGACTACGACGTCGCCAAGGCGGAGCGGGGCATCATCTATATCGACGAGATCGACAAGATAGCTCGGAAGAGCGCGAACCCCTCCATAACACGAGACGTTTCAGGCGAGGGCGTCCAGCAGGCCCTTCTCAAACTCATCGAGGGCTCCACGGCCAACGTTCCGCCACAGGGCGGCAGGAAGCATCCCCAGCAGGAGTTCCTGCAACTGAACACGGCGAACATCCTCTTCATCTGCGGCGGAGCATTCGACGGGCTGGAGAAGGTCATCGCCCGCCGCGTGATGTCGAACCACCGTATCGGCTTCCACGCTTTCGGGACGGGCACCGGCACCGACGACGAGATACGCGAGGCGGTGGAGCCGGAAGACCTGCTGGAGTACGGGTTCATCCCCGAGCTGATCGGCAGGCTGCCGGTGGTGGTTGGCTTGCAGGGACTGGACCGGGACTCGCTGGTGCGCGTGCTCACCGAGCCGAAGAACGCGGTGGTGAAGCAGTTCCAGCACCTGTTCGCGCTGGACGGCGTGGAACTGAGCTTCACGCAGGCGGCGCTCGAGGCCGCGGCGGAGCAGGCGATAGGACGGCAGACCGGCGCGCGAGGCCTGCGCTCCATCATCGAGGACGCGCTGCTGGACGTGATGTACGAGCTGCCGTCGCTCGACTTCGCAGCGCGGTGCGTCATAGATGCAGACGGTGAGGGCGGCCTTGGCCGCCCTGTTCTGTACTCCAAGGCGGGCCAGGTCATCACCATCCAGAGCATCGAGTCGCTCAAGACGGCCTAGACTGCGCTTCCTGCTTCCCGGGACGCTTTGCTACACGCGGGGCTTGCGAACGCGCCGGACCAGCTTGTTCAGCGTCGTATAAACGTGGACGAACGAGCTTGCGGGTGACTCGGTGAGGACAGCCTCGGTAAGCGCCTGTCTGAACCCCTCGGGCGTGCCGTCGAACTCCGGGAACTCGGTGAACGTGCGCCCGAGTTCGCGCGTCGTGTGGGCGTCGCTCACGGCGGTGACGGGAAAGCCGTGCTCGGCGGCGAAGCGCCGGGCGTGCGTGTTGTCGCTGGCGCGCATCGTGCGGGCGTTGAAGCCTTCAACGATGTCGATATAGGGGAGCAGGTCGGTAGCGGTTGCCCTGTCGAGCGCAGAGCGTCCCATGCCGGTGAAGGGATGCGGCACGGAGACGAGCGCGCCCTGCTCCTTGATGCGGCGTGCGGTCTCGACCGGTTCGAGCCCTGCGGGGACGTCTTCCTGCAGGAAGAGGCCGGTTATCTCTCCGGCGGTCGACTTGATCTCCGAGCCGACGATGACCGTGAACGGCGCGATCCGCTGCGCCGCGCGTCCGCCCTCAAGTGAATTGTGGTCCGTCACGGCGATGCAGTTGAGGCCGACGCGCAGGCACCGCTCCACAAGCGCCTCAGGGGTCGTGAGGCAGTCGTGGGAGAAGTGGGTGTGCATGTGGAAGTCACCGCGGAGCGTCATCGAACATCCCGAAGTCTTGCTGAGGGGAGGCCATGGGTGGTCCCGGCTCCCCGGCCATATCCGCCTGCCCCTGGAAGTTGCGCCGGATCTGGCTCACCTGCAGTTCGGCCTTCGCGAGCAGGTCGTTGCACGTCCTCGCGAGTTCAGCGCCGCGCGCCAGCAGGCGCGTGGCCTCTTCCAGTGAGACATTGCCCTCTTCCAGCGTCTGCACGGTCTCCCGGAGCTGGGCGAGCGCCTCCTCGAAAGAGGGTTCGCGTTCGGTCTGTGGCGTCTGCTGTTCCATCAAGGGCTCACTTGTTCGCCGTTACCATCGCTTCGAGCTCTCCTTCGTGCAGCGTGGCACGGATGAGGTCTCCCGGCGAGACGCTGCCGGCGGAGGTCACCGCTCTACCGTCACGCACCGAGGTTACCATCGCGTAACCCCGCCGGAGGATGGCGGACGGGTCGAGCGCGGCCAGAGTCGTGCGAAGGCTGTCGGTCTGCTCACGGCGCAGGCGGACGAACGTGTCGAAGCCGGTGTAGGCGCGCTCCAGCAACTCGTCCACGCGCTGGCGGTGCGTGGCAGTGTCAGGGAGATGGCGCTGCATGCGACCGATCAGCGATTCAACCTCGTTGGCCCGCTGTGCGGTGTAGTACGCGATGGCATTCCCGGACCGGGCCGTCAGCCCCGCTATCTCCTCGCTGAGTATGCGCACGTCCGGCGCGACGGCTGCCGCAGCCGCCGACGGCGTGGGGGCGCGGAGGTCGGCGGCGAAGTCGGCGATGGTGTAGTCGGACTCGTGGCCGACGGCGCTGACGACGGGGATGCGGCTGGCGTAGATGGCGCGGGCGACCTCCTCCGAGTTGAAGGCGTGCAGATCTTCCAGTGAACCGCCGCCCCGCGCGACGATGATGACGTCCACGTCCTGCAGCCTGTTCAGTGCGCGGATGGCGCTCGTCAGTTCGGCGGGGGCCTCGTCGCCCTGCACACTGGCGTCGCAGAGGACGAGTTCGCCGAGGGGGTAGCGGGCGCTGAGGACGGTCTGGATGTCGTGGATGACCGCGCCCTGCGCGGACGTGACGACGCCGATCCGGCGCGGGAAGGGCGGCAGC
Organism: Dehalococcoidia bacterium; assembly: GCA_965206315.1. GTDB lineage: Bacteria > Chloroflexota > Dehalococcoidia > Lucifugimonadales > Australimonadaceae > Bin16. The sequence continues at coordinate 536,773 of OZ242210.1, read as the reverse complement.
GGGCGTTTGCGCGCCGGGTCGAACAGGCCTTCGGCCTCGAGTTGGGCGCGCAGGCGCTCGAACTCGGCAGCGAGGGCCCCCTCACCGGCAGGGACGACGGAATCTGCGTAGAGCTGGGTCTCGCCCCGGTTGGAGTAGAACGAGACGCGACCGTGGGCGATGACCTGCGCGCCGTTCACGAGGTGCTCGCTGCCGAAGTAGCCGCTGAAGTGCACGGCCTTGAGCTGGTGCTCGGCGTTCTTGAGCGTGAAGTAGCGGTGGCCCGCGCCGGACGCGAACAGGTTGGAGACCTCTCCGGTTATCCAGACGTTGCTGAGGTACACGTCGCGGTCGAGTACCGCTCTGATGTACTCGGTGATCTGGCTGACGCTGTAGACCTGCATGAGGATGCTCGGGCCGTATGCCGGGCGACGCTAATCGTTCACGCGGGTGACGTACTCGCCGGAGCGGGTGTCCACACGCACCTTGTCGCCGATGGCGATGAACATGGGCACGGTGACGCGGATGCCGGTCTCCAGCGTGGCGGGCTTGCCGCCACCGGACGCGGTATCGCCCTTGTAGCCCGGGGGGGTCTCGCTGACGATGAGGTCCACGGTGGTCGGCATCTCCACCATGATGGGCTTGTCGCGGTAGAAGACGAGTTCACAGTCCGTCTGGTCGACCAGGTAGTCCGAGGTGTCGCCGACAACATCCTTGCCGACCTCGTACTGGTCGTAGGACGTGGTGTCCATGAAGTTGTAGACGCCGTCCGCCTCGTAGAGGAAGGTGCACTCGCGGTTCTCGACGGGCGCCTTGGTCAGCTTGATGCCGTACCCGGAGAACGACTTGTCAAGCAACTGGCCGGTGAGCAGGTTGCGCATCTTGATGTGGTAGACCGGCGCGCGCTGCTGCATCTTCTGCTGGTAGTAGTCTTCCACCTTGAAAGGCACGCCATCCATCTCGATAGTCGTGCCCCGGCGGAGGTCTCCGAAGTCCATAACCATGCGTAAGACTCCTTCTACACGGGGATGACGTCGCGCTTGTGGGCCCTGGTGAGCACACGCGGCTTGCCGTTCTCCATAACCACGAGGTCTTCTATGCGAATGCCGCCCCAGCCCGAGAGGTAGACACCGGGCTCGACGCTGAAGACCATGCCGTCCTCTATGGGGTCGTCCGACGTGGGGCCGACGCGCGGTAGTTCGTGGACGGCGATGCCGATGCCGTGGCCGAGGCTGTGGCCGAAGTCGTCGCCGTAGCCCGCCTCCGCTATGACCGCCCGCGCGATGCCGTCGATCTCTCCACCGGTCATGCCGGCCCTGGCGTTCGCCTCGGCGGCCTCCTGCGCGGCCAGGACGAGGTCGTATATCTCTCGGAACTTCGGGCTCGCCTCGCCCAGGACGAAGGCACGGGTGATGTCGCTGCAGTAGCCCTCGTAGAGCGCTCCGGTGTCGATGTAGACACCGTCGCCGTACTCCAGCACTCGGTCGGTGGGACTATGGTGGGCCTTTGCGCCGTTCGGTCCCGAGGCGACGATAGTGGGGAACGAGAGGCCGTCCGCCCCAAGGCTGCGCATGGCGCGCTCAATGTCCCAGGCGATCTGCCGTTCCGTCATGCCGGGCCGGATCCCGGCGGCAACGGTCTCGACGGCCTCGTCCGCGATCTCGATGGCCTTGATGAGCGTTTCGAGCTCCGCCGCGTCCTTCACAGCGCGGAGATGGTCGGCCATGTCCCTGGTGGGCACGAGCTCCGGAGCAGGGTCGAGCGCCTGCAACTTCTCGGTCAGCGCCCTGTGCGCGGCGACGGTCACCGACTCGTCCTCGATGCCGATGCTCCTCGCACCGGAGGCCGAGACGACCTCCGAGAACCAGTCGTACCCGGCGGCCATGCGGATCACGCGGTAGTCCGTCGCCTGCTGCGCCGCCTGCTCGGTGTAGCGGAAGTCCGTGGCCAGCGCCGCGTCGTCCGGCGTTATCCAGAGCCAGCCGTGCGTCCCACGGAACCCGGAGTAGTAGGCGACGTTCTTGCTGAGCGAGCGCTCCGTGTTGAAGATGAGCATCGCGTCGAGCCCATCCTCTGCCATGCGGGCACGGAGCCGTGATATGCGGTTGGCGGTACTCATGCTGCATTCTCCTCCGCAACGAGATATTCCAGCGCCAGGATATAGCCGCGCGGGCCGAGCCCGCTGATGATGCCGCGCGCGACAGGAGCCGTGAGCGACGTGCGGCGGAACTCCTCCCGCGCGTGGATGTTGGACAGGTGCACCTCGACGACCGGAAGGCTGATGGAGGCGATGCAGTCCCTCAGCGCCACGCTGGTGTGCGTGAAGCCGCCTCCGTTGAGGATGACTCCGGATGCCGATGCGGCGTTGGCCTGCAGGTAGTCGATCAGCCCGCCCTCCGAGTTGGACTGGAAGAAGTCGATGGACGCCCCGAGCTCGCCCGCGCGCCCACGCACGGCGCGTTCGATGTCGTCGAGGGTTGCGCTGCCGTAGATGGCGGGTTCGCGCTGGCCGAGAAGGTTCAGGTTCGGGCCGTTCACTACGAGGATGGTCATTCGGCGTCCTGGCGCTCTGGGGCGGGCGCGTGCGCCAGCGGGTGGGCTGCAAGGTACACGCGCCGCGCTTCCTGTTGGCTAACGTGAGTGTACACCTGTGTGGCGCTGGGCGTGGAATGACCGAGCAGTTCCTGGACGATGCGGAGGTCTGCGCCGCCGTTCAGGAGGTGGGTCGCGTAGCTGTGGCGCAGCGTGTGGGGATGCACGTCTTCCCGCAGTCCGCTGCGCTTCGCGTAGCTGCGGACGATGCGCTGGATCGAACGTGCGTCGAGCCTCCCGCCACGCGCGTTCTGGAAGAGCGGGCCGCTCTTGCCGTCCGCCGCATTCCCCGAGTTGAGGTAGGTCTTCAGGGCGTTTCGTGCTTTCGCACCGATCGGCGCCTGCCGCTCCTTCGAGCCCTTGCCCCAGATGCGGACAGTGCTCTCTTCCAGCGAGACGTTCTCCCTGTCCAGGTTGGCCGCTTCGCTGACGCGCAGACCGCACCCGTAGAGCAGCTCCAGGAGCGCGGCGTCCCGCAGTCCGTTCTCCCCATCGTCCGAGCGAGAGGGGGCTTCGACGAGACGGGCCGCCTCAGACACGGAGATGAGGTCGGGGAGGCGCCGTTCCAGTTTCGGGGCAAGCCTGCCCATGAGGGTAGACCTGGGACGCCAGAGCGGCGCGTCCGGCAGGAGACCGCGCTCGATGAGGTAGCGCATGAACGAGCGGAGCGACGCGAGCATGCGGTGGACGCTCGCCCGTGAGTGGCCCCGGTTCCCGGCAGCGCGCCCGCTCTCCACGGTGCGGCGTTCCAGCAGCCACGCGACGTAGTCGCGAACGAGGCTGCGGTACTCGCGAGAGACGTTGGTTTCGCCGTTCCGGCGCACGAAGTCGCGAAGCCCCCTCGCGCCGGAACCGAGCGGGCAGTCCTGTCCCTCAAGGTACTGCAGAAAGGGGGCGAGGTCGGCTATGTAGTTCCGGACGGTGGCATCAGAGAGCGCTCGAGTGGTGCGCAGGGTGCGCTCGTACTCCACGATGAGCGGCTGCGCTCCAGAGCGGGACTGGTCTGTTTTCAGGTCTTCCATGGCAGGGTGCGCTAGGCAACGCTTGCCGGCTCTCCCGCAGGGAGAGGCCCCTTCCACACACAGTTGGTACAGTTTGCCTGACCGCGCGCTCCCATCACGAGCAGGCCGTCGCACTCCGGGCATGGCTGGGGGAGCGGCTGCCGGTTCACGAGGAAGTTGCAGGTGGGGTAGTTGGAGCAGCCGTAGAAGGGACCGCGCCTGCCTCGGCGTTCCACGAGGCTGCCGCCGCAGCGGGGGCAGGATACGCCGGTATCCCTGGGCGCCGCCTTGGGGAGCCGCCTGGTGTTCTTGCATTCGGGGTATCCGGTGCAGGCGTAGAAGGGCCCGAAACGCCCGCGTCTCAGGGCCATCGGCTTCCCGCAGAGGTCGCAGGCCTCTTCGCTCTCGTCGTCGGACTGTTCGCCGGAGTCTCCCGCGGCCCTGGGGATGTCCCTGCTGTTCTTGCAGTCCGGATAGCCGGTGCAGGAGAGGAAAGCCCCGAAGCGCCCCAGTTTGACGATCATGGGCTTACCACAGACGTCGCACGGCTCGTTGGTCGACTCGCTTGCCGCCTCCTGCGTTGCTTCCTTGATGGCCTTCCTTGCCTTGTTGAGGTCTTCGCTGAACGGCCCGTAGAAGTCGTGGAGGAAGGCTATCCACTCCTGCTTGCCGTTGGCGACCTCGTCCAACTGGTCTTCCATCCGCCCGGTGAAACTGACGTCCATGATGTCGGGGAAGTGAGCGATCAGCTGGTCGCACACGAGATGACCGAGCTGTGTCGATTTCAGCACCCGCCTGTCCCGGGTTACGTATTTGCGATTGACGAGGGTGTTGATGATCGCAGCATAGGTGCTGGGGCGGCCGATGCCCTGCTCCTCCAGTGCGCGCACCAGGCTTGCCTCTGTGAAGCGGGGCGGAGGCTGCGTGAAGTGCTGCTCCGGGGTCAGTCCCGTGCAGTCGAGCGGCTGGCCCTGCTGCAGCGGGGGCAACACGCGGGAGTCATCGTCCTCGCCATCGCGTGTGCTGCTTTCGTCGCGCTGCTCGATGTAGAGCACGCGGAAACCGGCGAACCGCACGACGGAGCCGGTTGCCCGGAACAGATAGGCGGGCTTGTCGGATGCGGCTGCGTGTACGTCCACCCGGGTTGCGTCCAGCACCGCGTCGGCCATCTGACTGGCCACCATCCGGTTCCAGATCAGCTCGTAGAGACGGGCCTGCTCGGAGGTGAGATGCGGACGGATCTCCTGTGGCGTGCGCCGTATCGCCGTCGGCCTGATCGCTTCGTGCGCCTCCTGAGCGACCTTGGAGCGGGAGGTGTAGCGCCTCGGGGTACGTGGCACGTAGTCCTTCCCCCATCGTTCCTCGATATAGCGGCGGGTCTCCTGGATGGCACCCGGCGCGACCTGCGGCGAGTCCGTCCGCATGTAAGTGATGAGTCCCTGCCTGCCCTCGGAGCCGATGGCGATGCCCTCGTACAGCTGCTGGGCGATGGTCATCGTCCTCGTGGCGGAGAACCCGAGCCGGCGGGACGCTTCCTGTTGCAGCGTGCTCGTGATGAACGGCGGAGCCGGCCGCCGGTTCACCTGGCGCGTGGTGACGGAGTCGACGCGGTACACGGCGCCGTCCAGGTTTGCGAGAACAGCGTTGGTGGCGGCTTCGTCAGGGAGGGGGAGCTCGTCCTTCTCCCCAACGAGACTGCGCAGAGAAGCGGTGAATGATGCGTTCTCTCCGGTAAGGAGAGCGGCGTCGATGGACCAGTATTCGACCGGGATGAAGGCGTCTATCTCCCTGTCCCGTTCCGCCACGAGACGCAGCGCCACGGACTGCACACGGCCCGCGGAGAGCGAGCTGGTCGTGTCCAGGTCCTCGGCTGTCAGGATGTTGCGGTTGCGGTTCAACTCCTGCCCCACCAGCGGCTTGAGCAGCGGGCTGAGCTTGAAGCCAACGAGCCTGTCCTCGATCCGGCGCGCCTGCTGCGCGTTGACGAGCTCCATGTCGATGTCGCGTTCGTGGGCGAACGCCTCCCTGATGGCGTCCTCCGTGATCGAGTGGAAGACGACGCGTCGTACCGGCTTCCTTCGCCAGCCTGCGGCTTCCATCACGTGCCAGGCGATCGCCTCGCCCTCGCGGTCAGGGTCGGTTGCAAGGTAAATGTCCTCTGCACGCTCTCCGGCGGCGCGTATCTCGTCGACGACCTTCCGCTTGTCTTCCGGCACCTCGTACCACGGGATGAAGTCCTTATCAGGGTTCACGCCGAGTTTGCGTTGGGGCAGGTCTCTGACGTGCCCCATGGACGCTTTCACGGTGTAGTCACGTCCGAGGAACCTGCCTATGGTGGCCGCCTTGGCAGGCGACTCCACGATGACGAGGTGGCGTGACGTCGATCTGCCGTTGCCTACGCTTGAGGTCTGCGCTGCGCCGTTGCCGGCGCGTCTCTTTCCTGAAGACGTTTTTCGAGTGGTGGGTGTCTTTGCCATGCTTCCAACATACGGGCAGAGGCGATGCCCTTGTCAAGTGAGTTAGCGGACGGATGCGGCTCTGGCACGGATGTAGTTCATGCGTCCCACCTGCAGAACAGACCCCTTGATCTCCATGACGGCGAGCGTCCCGCTGGCCTGCGTGATGGACATGCCGGCGTTACGGCTCAGCTCGTCTATGTGTTGCGGTTCCTGGGTGAGTACATCGAGCAGCCGCCCCTCTTCTTCCGTATCAGGAGAGATGCCGGGGAGCGGCTGCTGTCGAGGCGCACCGCCGATGTGCAACTCCTCCAGCACATCTTCGATCCGCATCACGAGCTTCGCGCCCTGCTGGATAAGCCAGTTGGTGAGTTCGCTGGCGGGAGAGTGGATACTCCCCGGCACGCAGAGCACCTCTCTGTTCTGCTCCAGTGCGTAGTGGACTGTGAGCCGCGCGCCGCTCTTGAGACTCCCCTCAATGACGACCGTGGCGGCGCTCAGCCCGCTGAGCAACCGGTTGCGCCGCGGGAAATGCTGCGCCTGCGGCTTGGTCCCGAGCGGGTACTCGGAGAGCGCCGCCCCGTTGTCCAGGATGCGTTCGAACAGCGACCGGTGCTCGGGCGGGTAGACGATGTCCAGGCCGGAACCGATGACCGCGATCGTCCTGCCTCCCGCCTTGAGGGCAGCGTCGTGTGCGATGCCATCGATACCCCGTGCAAGCCCGCTCACAACGGCGACACCGGACTCGGCCAGATCGCCTGCAAGCTGCCGGGTCACCTCTTTGCCATACACAGTGGGACTGCGTGTGCCGACGATCGTGGCCCGCACCTCGTCGTCCGGTTGCAGGATCCCCTTGGCGTACAGGATGGGAGGCGGGTCGTCTATGTTGCGGAAGAGGCGTGGGTAGTCGGAGTCGTGCCAGGTGAGCACTCTTACGTTGGCGTTGCGCACCTGTTCCAACTCGCGTTCCGGCTCGACGACTCTGCGTACCTGCTCGATGGCGCTGACGACGGCGGAGGTGAGGCCTGACGCGCCGAGTTCACTCATGGAGGCTTCCCACGCGGCCTGGAGCGACCCGAACCGTTCTTCGAGGAGGCCGATGCGGACTCGTCCCACACTAGGCACGCGGGAGAAGGCTATCCAGTACGGGAGATCGTGCTCGTTGGTGGTCACTGCGTCCTCTGTCGTCTGATGCGCCGCATCCTGCGTTCCGCGTGACGCCGCTGGGCCGGGGGGAGATCCTCCACTGCGAGGACGCGCTCGACGTCTTCCATGGTTACGCTTTCGGCATGGCGCACGTCGCTCAGCAGGCGTATAGAGACGCGGGCCGGGTGCGGCTCGACGAGCGTCGCCTCGTTGCCTGCCTGCACGGGGCCTTCCTCCAGGACGCGGTTGTAGAAGCCGACGCGGCCGCTGCGCCGGAAACGCGCCGCGAAGTAGCGTATCCCCATCTTGTGGTCCAGCTTGTAGCAGGGCGAGCGCGGCTCCGTTACCTGCAGCAGCGCACCGCCGACGCGCCAAATGTCGCCGAAGCACATCACATCCGATGACGCGCCCTGAACGGTGAGGTTCTCGCCGAACCAGCCGAATGACGGGGGTTCTCGTTTCAGCTGCGCCGCCCAGAAGGCGTAGTCATCGAACGCGTAGACGTAGACAGCCGCGTCCGGCCCGCCATGGACAGTGGGGTCGCCCTGGGCGTCGCCGTCCACGTTGAGGCGGCGCACCATCACGGGGCCCTCGACAGGCTGCTTGTGGATGGCTGACATCACGTCGCCCCTGGCGGTTCCCGTCAGGAGCCGGGGCCTGGCGACGTTGACCGAGATGAGTTGCATGAACGTCCGTCCGTACGATGTGGGGCTATTCTTGCGGATGCTGGAGCGCAGGTACAGAGGCTGATGTCACAATCTGGCGGAGAGGGCGGGATTCGAACCCGCGAGAGACTTTCGGCCCCTACACGATTTCCAGTCGTGCCCGTTCGGCCACTCCGGCACCTCTCCGCACTGCGTGAGCCGGACGCAGAGCCATCCGGCTCGTAGTGGTGCAGTGTCTGGCGGAGAGAGTGGGATTCGAACCCACGGTGGAGGAAGCCCCCACAACGGTTTTCGAGACCGCCGCCTTAAACCGCTCAGCCATCTCTCCGTGTATCCAGAGATTCTATCATGCCCGCCGGCACCGGCTGCGAGAGGCCGGTCATCGGTTCCTTGACACTCCATTAATCCCATCCGTACCATCGCAGTGTTTGGCGAAGGTATTTCCAGCGGCATCCCGGGCGCGTCAGGGGCCGCGTGGCAGGGCGGCGGCGAAGTCCGTCCGTAGAGGAGAAAGAGGGCTCGCGACCGGAGTCGGTCGCCGATGCATACAAGATGGGTGCTTGGACAGCCATCGTGCTGGCAGCAGGCAGGGGCACTCGAATGAGGTCGTCCCGGCCTAAAGTCCTGCATACCGTAGCGGGCGTTCCGATGGTTTCTCATGCTGCTTCAGCAGCCCGCTTCACGAATGCGAATGACGTCATCGTGGTGGCGCGGCCCGCAGACCGCGCAGAGGTCTCGCTAGCGGTTGGTGGGGACGTGGAGTGTGTCGAACAGCCGGACCCTCTCGGTACCGGCCATGCGCTGGTTACGGCAGTTATCGCCGTCCCTCCTGAGTGCCAGCACGTACTCGTGGTCAATGGCGACGTGCCGCTCGTTCGTAAGGAAACGGTGCAAGCGCTGGCCGCTCTGCACGAGCGCCGAAGGGCGACTGCCACGCTGCTCTGCTGTTCGATGGAAGCAGCCTCCGCCCAGCAGATCGGACGCCTGCAGCGAGGCGCGCGCGGCAAACCCATAGGCGTGCTGGAGGCCGATGACGCTCCGATGCCCCGGAAGGGCGAAGTGGAGGTGAACGTCGGGGTGTACGCCTTCGAAGCTAGATGGCTTCGAAGGGCCCTGGGTCAGTTGAAGCCGCGTCCCGGTGGGGAGTACTACCTGACAGACCTGATCTCCCGCGCTGTCGCGGACGGTAAGCGCGTGGAGGCGTACGTTACGCAGGACAAGGACGAAGCGCTGAGCGTAAATGGCCGCCAGGACCTCGCACGTGTGGAAGCGGCGGCCCAACACCGCCTGCGGGACGCTGCGATGGCCGGGGGCGCCACACTCGTCGATCCAGCGACGGTGTATCTCGATGCGACCGTGCAGCTGGGGCAGGACGTTACGGTGCATCCGAACACCTCTATCCGCGGCGCATCGAGAGTAGGGCGGGGAGCGTCGTTGGGGCCGAATGCGCAGCTACGGGACGCAGAGGTCGGACCCGATGTGCATGTGGGGCCCGCTGTTGTAGAGGGATCGATTCTGGGGCCACGGGTCAATGTAGGGCCCTTCTCCCACATCCGTCCGGGGTGCGTGCTGGAGGAGGATGCGTACGTAGGATCGCACGTGGAGATCAAGGCCAGCCGCATCTGCTCCGGAGCGCACGTGGGGCACTTCAGCTACATCGGCGATGCGGTGGTCGGCGCGCACGCAAACATCGGAGCAGGTACGGTTACATGTAACTTCGACGGAGTGCTCAAGCACGAGACAGAGATAGGAGAGGGCGCCTTCATCGGCAGCGACAGTCTTCTGATCGCGCCGGTGAAAGTGGGGGCGGGAGCCGTTACCGGAGCAGGCGCGGTCGTGAACAGAGACGTGCCTCCCGGAGAACGGGTCGTGGGGGTACCCGCGAGACCGCTGGGTATGAGGAGCGGGAGGGCGCTTGTACAGAAGGAGGAGGGGATATCCCTTGGATAGCGGCGATACGGCATTAGCGATCCTGTTGGTTCTTTCGGTAATGAGTTTCATGGGGCTGCACGCGGGAGTTGCGGGGCTGCCACTGCTGAGGCGCGCAGCAGTGCGTGACGCCCTGCCCAAATGGGGCCCCAGCGCATCGGCCATCCGTCACCTGCGCGCCAGGCGCCTGGCATACGAGGAGTTGACCTCGCTGCTGTTGCTCATGAGCGCAGCGGCCATCTCGGCGTCCGCGCTCGCCCTGCTCATGCGGGTCTTTTCCCTGCATTGGACGGCTCAGGCGGGAGTGCTTGTGGGCATGTGGCTGCTGTTGCTCCTGCTGGTCCCCCTCGTGAAGTACACCGTGGAGCATCTCCCGGTATCGCAGTTGATCATCTTCTGGGCCGTCGGACAGACGTTACTCTGGCCGCTGCTGCCCATCCGGCGGTTCTTCCGCTCCAGTCTGCGCTTTGCGGGTGGCGAGCAGGAGACCGAGCATGGCGGGAGCAACGGTACTGAGAACGGGAGCGTCGTCCGGGACGTTCACGAGGAGATAGCGGAAGAGCAACTGGAGCATCACGAGCAGGAGATGATCCACGCGATCCTCCAGTTGGACGAGACGCTGGTGCGGGAGATCATGGCCCCGCGCGTCGATATCGTCAGCGTGGAGGCGGGCACATCCATCGAGCGCGCCGCGACGCGGATGCTGGACAGCGGCCACAGCCGCTTGCCGGTGTACGAGGACGTTCCAGACAACATCATCGGCATCCTCTACAGCCGGGACCTGCTCGCGGCTGCGCTGGCCGGCGTTCAGGACCAGCAGCTACGCGACCTCATGCGGCCTGCCTTCTTCGTTCCAGAGAGCAAGCGGGTGGACGAAATGCTCACCGAGTTCCAGGCGCGGCGCATCCACATGGCTATCGTCGTCGATGAGTACGGCAGCACCGTCGGCATCGTAACCGTCGAGGATCTCATCGAGGAGATCGTCGGGGAGATAGAGGACGAGTTCGACAAGGGCCAGCCGGACATACAGTGGCTGTCCGCCGCCGCCGCGCTCGTCGAGGCAAAGATGCCGGTCGACGATTTCAGCGAGGCGTTCGGCGTTGCAGTCGAGGCCGATGGGTTCGATACCGTCGGAGGGCTGCTGTTCAGCCGCCTGGGGAAGGTTCCGGCGGTGGGCGACCTCGTGGTGGAGAGCGGATTGGAGCTGCGCGTGATGACGACGATCGGGCGCCGCGTGAAGCGTGTTAAGGTCGCGCCCGCTCCTGTAGAGGCGCCGGTGGGGGACGCGGACCAGGGCTGAACAGCCCGACCGTTCACGTAAGCCTCGCCGGCTCCGGTCACCGTGAACTGCCTCCATAGCTTCTCATCAGCGACTGCTATCGGCCTGAGGAGGCGGTTCGCGGTGAATGATGTGGCACCCTCGCTTGCACGGAGTTGAGGGGCAGGCGATCTCCCTACTACAGGCGCGGGGCGCCTCCTGCCTACGGAGTCGTTCGTGCGTGCGGGTTGAAGAACACCGCTGGCCGAGCGCGGTTGCGCGGCGATCTGTGGTCAGTTGCTCAATGCGAAGCGCAACAAGAAGAGGCCTCGGACGCATCCGGGCCTCTTCTCTGTTGTGCCTTGCTCGCTCTACGTGGGGGTTACTTGACGAAGAGCGCAGCGCTCGCCTTGCCGCCGCCGTCGCCGACAGCCTCGACCGAGTACATGCCTGCACCCAGCCCGTCGTGCCTGACGTCGACGTCGGCTATTCCGCCGTCGTTGGCGGTCGCTGAACCAAGCGATGAGGAGCTGCCGTCTCCGGCCATGAGGGTTACTTCGATGCTCTCGCCAGGCTCGAAGCCGGTGAGCACCGCAGTCGTGCTGACGGGGAGGTCAGCCGAGAAGTTGTTGCGCATCAGCGTGACGCCAGCGGTGGAGGAGTCGCCGTCAACACCGGGGACACCGGGGACACCGGGGACACCGGGTGTACCAGGAGCGCCGTCCGCGCCGTCACTACCATCCGCGCCGTCGGATCCGGCAGCGCCAGCGGGGCCTTGACCACCAGCAGCGCCAGCGGGGCCAGCGGGGCCAGCAGGGCCTTGCGGGCCGGCAGGGCCCTCAGGGCCCGTGCATGCGGCCAACAGCAGGCCGAAGATTGCCACGAGGATTACCAGGGACATGCTCTTGAGGCTGAAGCGGTTCATCGAACCCCCTTTCCGAATCGTACGAGGTGGCCATCCGGGGGTCAGCTTCTTCTGTCTGAAGCCCACCACCATCAAGTCCTTTACGAACAACCGTCATGAATCATAGTAAGGCGATACTCTCAGGTCAATAGTTTTCGACGCGCTTGTAAGGCGCTTCCGCGCAACCGCCGTGTGCGGCGTCGTCGGGGAGCGCACGCAGTAAGCATACACGGCGACACTCTGTTTGGCGATACGCCGGAGACGTGGATTGGATCTGCAAGCGCGCATGGACGAGGCTACTTTATGAAGAGCGCGTGGCTGGCCTTGCCGCCGCCGTCACCGAGAGCCTCGATCAAATACGCGCCTGCGGCCAGGCCGTCGTGCCTGATGTCTACATCGGCTATTCCGTCGCCGTTGGCGGTCGCTGAACCAAGCGGTGACGTACTGCCGTCACTGGCGATGAGGGTCACTTCGATGCTCTCACCAGGCTCGAAGCCGGTGAGCACGGCAATTGTGGATATAGGCAGGTCAGCGCTGAAGTTGTTTCGTAACAAGTGAACTCCGGCGAGGGAGATGCTGGCGGAAACGAAGAGTGTGGCGCTGGCTCTACTACCACTGTCGCCGATAGCTGTTACGGTGTACGTGCCTTCGGCCAGGACGTCGTGCCTGATGTCTACTGATGCCATGCCGCTATCGTCAGCGGTGGCCGTCCCCAAGGGTGCCTGCGAGCCATCGCTTGCCGTGAGGGTGACGTCTATCTCTTCGTCTGGCAGGAAGCGAGTGAGCTCGGCGGTTGTGCTTATAGGTTGGTCAGGCATGAAGAGGTTGTACACGAGATAGATCCTGGCAGCGGGGTTGGGTACGAGAATGGCGTCGCCATGTGTGGAAGACTGGGTAGTCGGTGTGGGAAGGGGCATGGCTGTCAGGAACGGGGTTGGCGTGGTGTCAGCGATGCACGCAGTCGCCAGCAGGCTTGCAGCAAGAGTCGGCAGCATGAGCACGCTATAGAGGCTGAAGCGACGCATCGACTGATTCCCCGGCAGACGATTGGGGGGCACTGGAGTATATGCACGATGTCCTCCGATGGTTCCCACGTAGGCTATACTTGGCGCATGCCCCCGTAGCTCAGTGGATAGAGCACCGGCCTCCGGAGCCGGTGGCGGGAGTTCGAGTCTCCCCGGGGGTGCCATCGTACCGCTCCGATCTGTGCCGGAGCCGCAAGAGGTTCTTCCATGACCACGACGCCGTCCACACGCCTGCCGGAGAACGTCCGTCCGGTGCACTACCGCCTGACGCTGGAGCCCGACCTCGCCGCGTTCACGTTCACGGGATACGAGGAGGTCGAGGTGACGGTGGAGTCGCCCACGTCCGAGGTGACGCTGAACGCGTCCGAGTTGAACGTCTCCCGCGCCGTCGCAGGAGCAGGTGGCGGCGAGTCGGAGGCCAGCGCCATCGAGCACGACGAGGAACAGGAGCGCGTAACGCTGCGCTTCCCGTCGCCGCTTCCGGCAGGACCCGCCGTCCTCCGCCTCGATTTCACCGGCGAACTGAACGACCAGTTGCGCGGCTTCTACCGCAGCACCTACGTCGACAGCGAAGGCGTCGAGCGGCGCCTCGCCACGACGCAGTTCGAGGCGACGGACGCCCGCCGCGCGTTCCCCTGCTGGGACGAGCCCGCGGTCAAGGCGTCGTACGACGTTACGCTCGTCGTGCCGGAGGAGTTGGAGGCCATCTCCAACATGCCTGTCGCCTCCACGGAACCCGCATCGGACGGACGCAAGGCCATAACGTTCGAACGCTCGCCCGCGATGTCCACCTACCTGCTCGCGTTCATCGTGGGCGACATGGCGTGCGTTCAGGGCAACGCGGACGACGGCACGCTCGTGCGCGTCTGGGCAACGCGGGGTAAGGAGGAGCTGGGCCGCTTCGCGCTGGAGAACAGTATCGCCGCGCTCCGCTACATGAACGACTACTTCGGCATCCCGTACCCGCTGGCGAAGATGGACCACATCGCCGTGCCAGACTTCGCTGCGGGCGCGATGGAGAACTGGGGCGCGATCACCTACCGGGAGACCGCGCTGCTGTACGACCCGGAGAACTCCGCGCCGCAGGCGAAGCAACGGATACTGGAAGTGGTCGCGCACGAGATGGCGCACATGTGGTTCGGCGACCTCGTGACGATGGAGTGGTGGGACGACCTCTGGCTCAACGAGTCGTTCGCATCGTGGATGGGCGACAAGACGGTCGACCACCTCTACCCGGAGTGGGAGATGTGGTCGCAGTTCGTCTCCCACGACACGAATGCCGCGCTCGGGCTGGACGGCCTGCGGAACTCCCATCCCATCGAAGCCAACGTGGACGACCCCGCTGAGATCCGCGAGCTGTTCGACGCCATCAGCTACAGCAAGGGCGGCTCCGTCCTCCGCATGCTGGAGGACTACGTCGGCGCTGAGACGTTCCGAAAGGGCCTGCATGCCTACCTGAGCAACCACGCGTACGGCAACGCACGCGGGGCGCACCTGTGGGACGCGATCAACACGGCGGCAGAGGCAGAAGGACTCGGGCTCGGCGTGCCGGTCGTTCCGCTGATGGAGGCGTGGATCAAGCAGACCGGCTACCCGGTGCTGAGGACGGAGATAGCGCGGGGGGCGGAGCAAGCGGAGGCCACGGTTGCGCAGTCCCGTTTCCTCTACGACCACCTGCTCGGCGAGGCGGCGGATGCGGCGCTCTGGCCAGTGCCCGTCTCGATAGCGCACGGCGGGAACGGAGCGCCCTCCAAGCACGTCCTCTCAGGCGAAAGTGCACGGCTCGCGACCGGCGCGGGCGCAGACTGGGTGAAGCTCAACGCGGGACAGACCGGGTTCTTCCGCGTCGCCTACGCGGAGGAGGAGTGGCGCAAGCTCGGCGAAGCGATAGCCGAGGGCGCGCTGCCGCCCGTCGACCGGCTCGGCCTGCAGAATGATGCCTACGCACTGGTGAAGTCGGGCCATCTGCCTGCGACCGTGTTCCTGGAGTTGGCAGAGTCGTTCGTCGGCGAGACGGACGCTATCGTATGGGGGGACCTCGCGGCGAACCTGCGTGGGCTGGAGAGCCTGCTCACCTCCACGCAGCACTTGGACGCCTTCCGCACCTACGCGCGCTCGCTGTTTGCTCGCATCGCGGGGCAGGTGGGCTGGGACGCCCAGCCCGGCGACGGTCACCTCGAATCGCTCAGGCGCAGCATCGTCATCAACCAGTTCGGCGGGTACGGGGACGAGGGGACGCTCGCCGAGGCGCTGACGCGCTTCCGCAAACATGAGAGTGGCGAGCAGACGCTCGTACCCGACATGCGCGCCGCCGCCTTCGGGCTGTCGTCACAGCAGTCCGGGCGGGACGTCGCTGACGCGCTCTGGCGTCTCTACGGCGACGCGGACCTGCACGAGGAGAAGGTGCGCATCCTCGGCGCGCTGACCCGGACCCGGGACAGCGCTCTCCTCGCCGACCTGCTCGAGCGTTCGCTGAGCGACCGTGTGCGCTCGCAGGACACGCCCATCGTCCTCATCCAGGCGGGCGCAAGCCCCGATGGGCGCGAGCAGACGTGGAAGTTCGTGCAGGACAACTGGGCAGAGCTTGACCGTCGCTACGGCAAAGGCGGGTTCGCCATCATGCGCCTCGTCGGTATCGCGGCCGGGTTCGCCAGCGCGGAACGCGAAGCGGAAACACGTGAGTTCTTCGAGAGGAACCCTGCGCCGTCCGCCGCGCGCTCCATCCAGCAGTCTTTGGAGAGCATCCGGCTCAACACGAAGTGGCTGGAGTTGAATGCGGACACCGCGGGCGCCTGGCTTGCGTCGCGCGCTTGACGCTCGCAGTGTGTTCGCTGTTCGTGGAAGGCCGCCTTTTGCTATAGTGGGTAGGATGTTCCAGGATTTCCCAGAGGCAGGTGAAGACGACATCCATGGTTGACCATGACGTTCTGGTTGTGGGGGCGGGGCTGGCAGGTATGAGGGCCGCGATCGCAGCGCACCGGGTGGGCGCGAACGTGGCGATGATGAGCAAGGTGCACCCGGTGCGGAGCCATTCGAACGCCGCTCAGGGCGGCATCAACGCAGCGCTCCGCGGTGAAGACGACTCAGTTGATTCCCATATATTCGACACGGTGAAAGGCTCCGACTACCTCGGAGACCAGGACGCCATCGAATACATGTGCATCGAAGCGCCGGGCGAGATCATCGCGCTGGAGCACATGGGCGTCATCTTCAACCGCGACGACGAGGGACGGCTGGGAACACGGGCGTTCGGCGGCGCAAGCTACGCGCGCACCTTCTTCGTTGCCGACATCACGGGCCAGGCGATCCTGCACGTCATGTACGAGCAGATCATCAAGGCGGGCGTCCGCTCTTACGAGGAGTGGTTCGTCACCGACCTCATCGTGGAGGACGGCCAGTGCCGCGGCGTCATCGCCATTGAGATGCTCACGGGCAAGCTGCGAGCGATCACTGCGAAGGCGGTCATCCTTGCGGCGGGCGGCGTTGGCCGAGCGTTCGAGCCGAGCACCAACGCACTCATCTGCACCGGGGACGGCATGGCGCTCGCGTACCGCGCGGGCGCGACGCTACTTGACATGGAGATGGTGCAGTACCACCCGACTACGCTCGCGGGCAATGGCGTGCTCCTCTCGGAAGCCGCGCGCGGCGAGGGAGCGTACCTGCTCAACTCGAAGGGCGAGCGCTTCATGGAGCACTACGCTCCCAAGATGAAGGAACTGGCCTCTCGCGACGTCGTCTCCCGCTCCGAACAGACGGAGATCGAGGAAGGGCGCGGGGTGGACGGCTGCGTGTTGCTGGACCTGCGCCACCTCGGGCGCGAACTGATCCTCACGAAACTGAAGTACATCCACGAGGCCGCGCGGGACTACGCGGGCGTCGACATGGTGGACGAGCCGGTGCCCATCCGGCCCGGGCAGCACTACATCATGGGCGGCATCAAGACGGACGTGGACACCCGTGCGTGGGACATCACCGGCAGCGCCGGTTGGGACGGCCCGCGCGGGCTGTTCGCGGCAGGCGAGACGGCATGCGTCAGCGTGCACGGCGGGAACCGCCTCGGCGCGAACTCGCTCCTCGAGACGGTCGTTTTCGGGAAGCGCTCAGGCGAAGTTGCCACGGCTTACGCTCAGGAGACACCGGACTTCACCGTTTCCGATTCGCACCTGAAGGAAGCCGAGGGCCGCATCAAGGCGCTGATGGACCGGTCGGACAACGGCGAGATGACCGCCGCGCTGCGGCTCCGGATGGGCCAGGTGATGAACGAGCATCTTGCGGTGTTCCGCACGGAAGAGGGGATGCAGACCGCGCTCAGCAACATCCACCTGCTCAAGGAGCGGTACGCGTCGCTGCCGGTGAAACACAAGGGAAGCGTCTACAACACGGACCTCATCTTCCACATGGAGCTTGGCTACATGCTGGACGTGTCGGAGACGATCGCGGCGTCCGGCCTGCTCCGCAAGGAGAGCCGGGGAGCGCACTTCCGCCGGGACATCCCGGAGCGCAACGACACAGACTGGCTGAAGCACACCACTGCGCGCCTCACCGACAGCGGCGTGGAAGTGGACACGCTGCCCGTTGCCGTAACGCGGTGGGAGCCGCAGGCGAGGGTCTACTAGGTGCGAACAGTCCCCTGCTCCGGCGGCGGATGATAGCCAGGCATGGCAGGTTCGCTGCCGTTGTTCAGGATAGAGGGAGGAACGAGACCACATGCAGGCGAAGATACGGGTCCAGCGGTACGACCCCGAGAGTTCCGAGCAGCCGCACTTGCAGGAGTATGACGTCGATGTGCCGGAGCACTTCTCAGTGCTGGATGCGCTCGTCAAGGTCCGCGAGGAGATAGACCCCAGCCTTGCCCTGCGCTGCTCGTGCCGGGCGGCGATCTGCGGCTCGTGTGCGATGCGTGTGAACGACCGGGCACGCCTCGCCTGCAACACCCGCCTCAGTTCCGTCGTGGACGACGGCGGCGAGGTGAAGGTCGAACCGATGGGCAATCAGCGGGTCGTGAAAGACCTGGTGATCGACCTGCAACTTTTCTGGGGCAAGGTGCGTGCGGTTGAGCCGTACCTCCAGCCTGACCAGGAGCCGGAAGAGGAGTTCATCGCCTCCAACGAGTCCATGCTGAACCTGCTCACGCCCATGGGCTGCATCATGTGCGGCGCGTGCGTGTCGGACTGTACGGCACTGGAAGTGGACCAGAACTTCCTCGGCCCTGCAGCGCTGGCGAAGTCCTACCGGTTCGTTGCCGATCCGAGGGACGACCAGGGCAAGCAGCGTCTGAGCACGCTCAATGAGTACGGCGGTGTGTGGGACTGCACGCGCTGTTACATGTGCGTCGAGGTCTGTCCGAAGGGCGTCGCGCCGATGGACCGCATCATGGAGTTGCGTGAGGAAGTGATGGCGTCCGGCGCGCCGAGCACGCCGGGAGCGCGGCACGTCGAGTCGTTCACGAAGTCGGTCGCGCGGACGGGCTGGCTGGACGAGGCGATGCTTGCGGTGGACTCGTGGGGCAAGTTCAAC
The DNA here is from genome assembly GCA_965206315.1 of Dehalococcoidia bacterium. Taxonomy (GTDB): domain Bacteria; phylum Chloroflexota; class Dehalococcoidia; order Lucifugimonadales; family Australimonadaceae; genus Bin16. The sequence continues at coordinate 518,301 of OZ242210.1, read as the reverse complement.
GTGCCGAAACTGTTGAGTGAGGCGCCATTAGGCATCCGTGCGCTGCGCAGGCGGAAGTTCCCGCTGCCCGCGCCGTTCCACCACAAGCGCCCCGGGCATGAGAACGTGCGCCGCATATTCGAGCGCGCCGAAGCAACCAAGGAGTGACGATGAAGTACGCTTTCTATCCCGGATGCGTATCGCGCGGGGGAACACCCGAGCTGTACACGTCCACCATGGCCATCGCCGGGGAACTCGGTCTGGAACTGGAAGAGATACACGGCGCGGCCTGCACCGGCGCCGGCGTTCTGCAGGAGAAAGGTCAGAAGCTCGGCGACACGCTCAACGCCCGCACGTTCGCTATGGCCGAGCGGATGGGGCTGACGACCATCCTCAACATCTGCTCGACCTGCCAGGGCGTCATGGCGCAGGCGAACCACCGCTTGCTCGCAGACCCGGACTACCTCGCCGAGGTCAACCAGGAGCTGCGGTACGAAGGGCTGGAGTACACCGGGCGTGTCGTCATCAAGCACCTCGCCTGGGTGCTCGTCGAAGAGGTGGGGCTGGACGCGTTCAAGAACCTCGTGCGCAACCCGCTGCGGGAGCTGAAGGTTGCGCCGTTCTACGGCTGCTACATCCTCCGCCCGTCGTGGGCGCTTGGGTTCGACGAGAATCCCGGACGCGAGCACTACCTGGAGCAGATCATCGAGGCCTGCGGCGCGGATCCGGTGAACTTCCCCGGACGTACGAAGTGCTGCGGCTTCCCCATCATGCTCATCAACGAGCGCAACTCCATGAGGATGGTCGCGAATCACACAACGAGTGCCCGGGAGCATGGCGCCGACACGATGGTCACACCGTGCCCGCTCTGCCACCTCAACCTGGACGGCCAGCAGCCCAAGGCGTCCGCCCAGCACGGCGAGAAGATCAACATGCCCATCCTGCACCTGCCGCAGATGATCGGCCTTGCGATGGGCCTCTCGCCGAAGCAGCTTGGCATGGGCCAGCACATCATCAGCACCAAGCCGCTGTTGGAGAAGGCCAGCGTCCGCGCGTAGCACCTGTAGCGGTTGCTGACGTACTTGTGGGGAGGGTGAGAGGAGGCAAGCGATGTCGAAGGTGATCACGGGCGTATCCGTTGTTGTGGCCGTCCTGGCCCTGGCAGTGGCGGTCTTCGCGCTGACGGGCAACGGCTCCGACGAACCCGCTCCGACGAAGGCAGACCCCGCCGCCTACACGGTGGCATACGTGGATGAACTCGTACGCCGCTACGAGGAGGAAGGCCTCGACGCCACGATCGCTTACGCCAACTCCCAGGAGAGCGTGGACGGGCCGTGGTACGGCTTCGTCATCGACGAGAACGGCTACACGATCGGTCATCCGCGCGAGGAGCTCCGCGGGCGTGACCCAAGCCTGCGCGTCGACGCAACCGGCTACTTCTACGGCGACGACCTGCTGGGCGTGGATGAGGACGGCGGCTGGGTGACCTACGTCTTCCTGAATCCCGCCGCGGGGCAGGAGGAGATGAAGCACACCTGGGCGGTGAAGCGCGACGGTATCCTCTTCGGTTCCGGCTGGTACGAGCGCTACATCGGCCCTTCGTTGACATTAAGTAAGTCGGACCCCGCCGCCTACACGGTCGCCTACGTCCAGAAAGCGATCGACCTCTACGAGCGGGATGGCCGGGACGCCATGGTCGAGTACTACAACTCGCCTGGTAGTGTGGACGGCGAATGGTACCTGTACGTCGCCGAGAACGATGTGTTGGTTGTTCATCCCACCATTCCGGAGAACGTGGGGATGGACATCCGCGACGTGTACGGCCCGGACGGCTATCCCTCGGGGAAGGCGGTGCACGCCACCGCTTCCGAGGCGGGAGGCTGGACGACCTACACCTACCCCAATTTCGATACCGGCAGGGTGGAGTCCAAGCACTCCTGGGTGGTCCTCCACGACGGACTGCTGATCGGCTCCGGCTGGTACGAGGACGGCCCTGCGAAGTCCGACCGCGCCGCCTACACAGTCGCCTACGTGGACAAGGTCCTGGAACTGCATGAAGCACTGGGGTTGGAAGAGACCCTCGCGTACTTCAACTCCCAGGAGAGTGTGGACGGCCCGTGGTACGGCATCATCATCGATGAAAACGGCTATACGATAGGGCACCCGCGCGAGGAGATACGCGGCCGCGACCCAAGCCTACGCGTCGATGCCACCGGCTACTTCTACGGCGACGACCTGCTCGGTGTAGGTGAAGACGGCGGCTGGGTGGACTACGTCTTCCTGAACGTGGCTACCGGCAACCAGGAGATGAAGCACACGTGGGCGGTGAAGCGCGACGGCTTCATCTTCGCTTCCGGGTGGTACGAGCGCTTTATCGGAACGCTCCCTGGCCAGGGTTAGGCCGTGGCGAAGCCGATGTCCGCCTCGTAGGCGGCCATGATCTCCGCTGCGAACTCCTGCAGCGACTCGAACGGGGCCGGACCGGGAGGCATGTCCTCCTCGTCCGGCTCCTCTTCATCGAGCTCCCGCACCGCCTCTTCCTGAGACCGGTTGAACGCGTTGCGGAGCACGAGCGCGGCTGACCGGCGGACGTGCGCGAGGATGAGGCCGTATTCGAAGCTCATGCTCAGCGCGTTCTGCGCCGTTTCGAGGTCGGCGTGCTCGGCCTCTTCGAGCGCCTGCAGCAGGTCGTCGATGAAATCCTCGGGCTCCAGCGGCTCGGTGGAGCGACGCGCGGCGTCGGCCTGCTGCTCCAGCGGCTCGCGGCACTCCGCGATGATGTGCTCCACGACGTTCGGGTGCGTCTGCTCCAGCACCGGTTCGATACGGTCGGGGAAGTCCACGCCGACCGCGCACCCGAGCGCGAACGCAGCCACCGTGGCCTCGGAGAGCGGGCCGCTGTCGAAGAACGCTTCCCCGTCGTGGTCGTGCTGCGGCAGCCCCTCCAGGTAGAAGACGACGACAACGTCGGTGAAGGCGGCAGCGCCGTCGGAGCCGTCGCCGCTGCTGACGGGCTCCAGGGGGATGATGCGGTCGGACACGGCTCTCCTAGCCGGCAGGAGCGTTCGCCATCACGTCAACGAGCTCGCGCACCGCGTCGGCGGACTTGTCGAGCAGCGCCTTCTCATCAGCGGTGAGGTCGAGTTCGACGACCCGCTCGACGCCGCCCGCGCCGAGGATGACCGGCACGCCCATGTAGATGCCGTCGATGCCGTACTCGCCCTCGAGCAGCGCGGCGCACGGCAGCAGGCGCTTCTGGTCCAGCAGGATGGCGTCCACCATCTCCGCGGATGCCGCGGACGGCGCGTAGAAGGCGCTGCCGGTCTTGAGCAGCGCTACGATCTCGCCGCCGCCGCCCTGCGTGCGCTTGATGATGCGGTCGAGCGCCTCGGCGTCCAGCAGCTTGCTGATGGAGACGCCGCCGACGGTCGTGTACTGGGTGAGCGGCACCATCTGGTCACCGTGTCCGCCGAGCACGTACGCCTGCACGTCCTTCACCGAAACGCCCAGCTCCCACGCGAGGAACGTGCGGAAGCGCGCAGTGTCCAGCACGCCGGCCATGCCGACGACCCGGTTCTTCGGGAAGCCCATGCCGGAAGCGATGGAGTAGGCGTGCTGCACCATCGCGTCCAAGGGGTTGGAGACGACGACGATGACGGCGTTCGGGGAGCGGGGCGCCACTTCCGACACCACCGACCCGACGATCTTCATGTTCGTGAAGAGCAGGTCGTCCCTGCTCATGCCCGGCTTGCGGGCGATGCCCGCCGTGATGACGACAACGTCCGAGTCAACGGTCTCCTCGTAGCCGTTCGTCCCCACGATGGAGCCGTCGACGCCCAGCACCGGACCGGACTGGGCGAGGTCCAGCGCCTTCCCCTGCGGCATGTCCTCGACGACGTCGACGAGGACGACGTCCATGTAGCCGCGCTCGAAGAGTCGCTGCGCGGTGGTTGCGCCGACGTTTCCCGCGCCGACGACGGTTACTTTCTTGCGTGCCATCTGCGTTTGCTTCCTTGGTTCGGGGGGTCTAGTTCGCGTAGACGTAGCCTTCCCACTTGCTCTTGAGGTCGGAGTCGCTGACCGTGTCGACGACGTAGTCGCCGAACTCGCCGGTCGTCGCGCCGGTGTTGCGGCCCGTGGTGACGGCCTTGCGCTCATACTGGCCGCAGACGTCCAGCGCCATGTTCACCTTCTCGGCGACCGCGGGGAATCCGATGTGCTCCAGCAGCATCGCGCCTGCGCGGATCATGGAGCTGGGGTCGGCGTACTGGGCGCGTCCCTCCGTCACCATGCGCGGCGCGCTGCCATGGATGGCCTCGAACATCGCGCTGGTCGTGCCGATGTTGGCCGAGCCCGCGGTGCCGACGCCACCCTGTATCTGCGCCGCCTCGTCGGTGAGGATGTCGCCGTACATATTGGGGAGGGCGAGCACCTGGAAGTCGCTGCGTCGCGCCGTGTCGATGAGCTTGGCGGTCATGATGTCGATGTACCAGGCGTCCCAGGAGATACCGGGGTAGTTCTCCGCGACCTCGCGGGCGATGTCGAGGAACTTGCCGTCGGTCGTCTTGACGATGTTGGCCTTGGTGACGATAGTGACGCGCTCCTTGCCGGTCTTCTTCGCGTGGGCGAAGGCTGCGTCGATGATGCGGCGCGAGCCCTGCGTGGTGATGACGCGGAAGTCCATGGCGAGGTCGTCCGTGATGTTGATGCCGTTTGAGCCGAGGGCGTACATGTCCTCCGTGTTCTCGCGGAAGAACGTCCAGTCGATGTTCTCGGCAGGGATGCGGACGGGGCGCACGTTGGCGAAGAGGTCCAGCGCCTTGCGCATGGAGACGTTCGCGCTCTCGATGTTCGGCCAGCCGTCGCCCTTCTCAGGGGTGTGCGTCGGGCCCTTGAGCGTGACGTGGCACTCCTTGATCTCCGCGAGCACGTCGTCCGGTATGGACTGGAGCTTGGCTGCGCGGTTCTCGATGGTGAGCCCCTCGATGTTGCGGAACTGCACCTTGCCGCTCTTCACCTCGTCATCCAGCAGCTGTTCCAGGACGCGCTGCGACTCGTAGGTGATGGTGGGGCCGATGCCGTCGCCCCCCAGCATGCCGATGACGATGGGGCTGATCTTCGAGTAGTCGGTGGGCGCCGGGGCCTGCTTCAGCCGCTCGACGCGCTCCAACTGCTGCTCGACCAACCCGCCGAAATGCTCTTTCGCCCTTTCGATAACGCTGTTGTCGGCCAAACCGACACCTCCTTCTGCTGCGATAGGCCGGTTCCCGCGCGCCTGTCTGCATGCGCAGGCGTTGCCGCCAGAGGCTCACGGGGGTCGTTGCTACACACGCCCGCCGGTCTCGCGCCGTTCCGGTCGGGCGCGGCGATTATACGGAGAACTGAACAAGGTGTCCAAACGGCCCCGGAATCTGGACACCTTGTTGCCGGCGTTACGAGTAAATCGCTCATGTCATTTGGACACCTTGGACACCTTGTGCCGCTGTGCGCAAGGCCACGGCCTGCTTCCCGCGAAAATCGAACAAGGTGTCCAAAGAATTCAAAAGTTCGGCGGCCCACCGGTGTTCATTCGGTTGCATTTTGTTGCATCGGGCCGGGGGTGGGATGGGGGAACGATCATGCAACCAGCGTAAGGGTTGCGGGGGCGACTACGTAAGGGGCGGGTGTCAGCAGGTGAGAGCGCCCATTCAGCGGAGGCGGACCACGTTGCCGGTGATGAGGCGCGCATCGTCCGAGACCAGGTAGGCGATGACGTTGGCGACCTCCTCCGGCCCGGCGACGTTGAAGTGGTCCGAGCTCTCCCGCACGAAGCGCCTTACCTCTTCAGTTACCCAGCCGGTATCCGTGACCGGCGGGTGGACCACGTTGGCGGTGATCCCCAAGCGAGCAAGCTCGAACGCCGCCGACATGGTGAAGTTCTCCAGGGCGGCCTTGGCGGCCCCATAGGAGACCTCTCCGGGGAACCCCTCCGGGCTGCCCGACGCCAGGCTGGCGATCCGACCCCAGGTGGCGCCCCTCTCCGCGTGGCGCCTCGCGAACTCGGCGATCATGGCGGCTCCGCCACGGGCGTCCACGGAGAACTGCCGTTCGAACGTCTCGGCAGAGACCTGCTGAAGAAGGCGACCGTACCTGTCCCTGGTCCTGGCCGTGAAGGTGTCGGCCAGCCATCCCGAAGCGTTGTTGACGAGGATATCCACCGGCCCCAGCTCGGCTTCCGCAACGTTGAACAGGCGTCGCGGGGTCTCCGGGTCGGCCAGGTCGGCCTCCACTGCCGTTGCAAGCCCGCCCTTCGCCCGGATGTGGGCGACGACCTCTTCTGCATCGGAGGAGCGGCCCTGCCCGTATGCCTCGGGCATGCCGTGACCGTCCACGTCAGCGAGCCGAAGGTACGTCACGAGGACACGGGCGCCGCACTCCGACAGGACACGCGCGGTTGCGGCGCCGATGCCGTGGTTGGCGCCGGTGACGATAGCGACGTGGCCGGTGAGGTCGAAGAGTGCCATAGGGACGGCTCATGGTAGTCCGGCGTCAGGGGTGGTACAAGGGCGTCGGCGTCACAGCACTACTGACCACGCGCCATCGCCTGGTTCACCCCCATCCTAACTGTACTTCTCAGACACGTTGTTTACAGTCGCGAGGCGGGTGGGACCCAGCCGATGCCGCTGTGAGTGCGGTGGTTATTGTAGCGGTGGAGGAACTGAGGGAGGACAGCCAGCCGCTCCTCGTTTGAAGTGTAGACGCGTGCGTAGGCCCACTCGGTCTGGAGTGTCTTGTTGAAGGCCTCGGCCTTACCGTTTGTTTGCGGGCGGAAGGGTCGCGTCCATTTGTGCTTGATGCCGTGTGCCGCCACAGCCATGCCGAAGACGGTGCTGCGGTAGTTGCCGCCGTTGTCGGTGAGGATGCGCGTGACTTGGACGCCCCGCGACATGAAATGGGCCAAGGCCCGCTCCAGGAAGTGGACCGTTGTGTGGCTACGGTCATCCGGCAGCGCCTCGGCATAGGCATAGCGAGAGTGGTCATCCACCGCGACATGGACGTGATCAAAGCCAAGCCGCTTGCGCGACTTCGGCGCGGAGTTGGTTTCTGCGTACGTTGCAGCGTGCTCTGGCAGGAAACGCTTGCCGCCGCCAGGTGGAATGCGCCCCAGCTTCTTCACATCGAGGTGCAGCAGATCACCCGGATGCCCGTGCTCATAGCGGACGACTTCGCGCGTGACCCGGTGAAGGCGATCAAGCCGGTTGAGACCCGTGCGGCGGAGCACCGCATAGGTCGTGGAGGGTGAGATGCCTATTGTCTCAGCGATCCGGTGCGGGCCGAGGCCGGTCTCCTTCCGCAATGCCACGATGCGCTCAGTGACTGACGGCGCCGTTTGCACGGGAGAGCTGCCAGGGCGACTCGTATCGTCCTCCAATGCCGCGCGGCCCCCCGCGTCGAAACGCCGCAACCACTTATGCGCCGTCGCGCGGGATACATTGAACCGCCTGGCCGCCTCAGCAACAGGATACCCAGCACCACGTACCGCCTGAATCAAGTCCCATCGCGCACGAGGCGTCAAACGCGCGTTAGGATGTGCCATGAGGAGCCTCCTCTGCCTGTGTTGCGATCTTCACCACAACAGCAGCAGAGGTGCTCCTCACCCGTCAACCTGTAAACAACGTCCCTGAGAAATACACCTAACCTTCCCCCATCGAGGGGGAAGGGACCAGACAGCCCTCACCCCCAGCCCTCTCCCCGAGGGAGAGGGGAACAGGCAGGCCTCATCGCCTACTTACCTTCCCCCAATCGAGGAGGGGAGGGATCGAGCAGGGCGCCCACAAGGGTGGTTCGACAGGCTCACCATGAGCGGGCTATCCCCGAGAGGATCCTGCGCGCCAAAGCGCTGACTCCGCCGCGCTTCGCTCGGAATGACACGGAATGCTGCTAGAATTCAAGCGAGCATGAAGTTCGTCCGGCAGAGCCGAAGATTCGGCGTCATCAGCGAGCCTAACGTCAAACCACTCGCGACTGCGACGCTGTTCAACGCCGCCGGCAACAACGTCTACGGCGTGGCGCTGGGGTGGCTGGCCTACGAGACCACGGGGTCTCCCCTGGCCGTCGGCGCGGTCCTCGGGATGCGCCCGCTGACGATGCTCCTCGTGGGCCTGATCGCGGGCGCGGTCAACGACCGTTTCCATCGGCCCTTGATCCTCAGGCTGTACGCCCTCTGGTACACGCTCCTGTCGTTCGGGTTCACGAGTCTCCTCTACCTCGGAAACGTCGGACTCGGCCACATGCTGGTCTACATGTTCCTCGTGGGTGTCGGGTTCACGTTCGGCCCGACTGCCCGCCGGGCGATCTATGCAGACTCGGTGAGCCGCTCGCGCGTGGTGGACGCCCTCGCCGTCGACAGAACGACGTTCGAGCTCGGTCACCTCATCATGCCCGCGATCGTCGGGGTAATCATCAGCACCTACGGGCCGGAAGTCGCGTTCACCGTCCAGTGCGGTCTCTATTCGACGATGACCTTCCTCGTCTTTCGCGTATCGACGCCGCGACGTCCCATAGACCCCACTTCGAGGCCGCCGTTCCTGCAGAGCATCGGCGAGGGTCTGGGCTACGTGCGGGCGCAGCCGGGGATCCTGCGCATGCTCTTCGCAACCTCGACGCTCGCGCTGTTCGGGTTTGCGTATCCCCTGGTCCCGGTCGTCAGCGGTGAACTGCTGAACGCCGGAGCGACCGGGGTTGGCGCGATCCTGGCCGGTGGGGCGGCGGGCGGCCTCGTCGGTCCGGTCCTGCTGCTTGCGCTGAGGGGACGCGTCGGCTCACTGACGGCGCTGGTTGCGGGCGGGATGGCGATGGGCGTGGGAATGGCGGTCTTCGCCTTCTCGCCATCCCTTGCGGTAGCCGTGGGCGCATTCGCCTTCATGGGCGCGACATCGCCGGCGAGCAAGGCCGTCAGCGACGGGTATATGCAACTGGCCGTCGACCCGGCATACCGCGGGCGGGTGGGCAGCCTCACGCAGGTGACCCGCGGGCTCGAGGGCCTGTCCGCCTTCCTCGCGGGAGGCATAGCGCAGGTGGTCGGTGTACAAGGCGCGTTGGTGTTCGCGGCCGTCATCACCGTAGCGATCGCGGTCTGGCTGCTCGTGACCTTCAGGCGGTACGGCGTCGACGGCTGGTGAGCATTGCTATGTTGGCTCATGGCACGACGTCCATTATATCCAACAACGATAGCCCATTAACCAAATTCTGGCGACCATAGATCTTGTATACTTCGACTTCCTGCGGCACCAGTCTTGTCAAACTCCATATGAAACCGTTCGTGGTTATCCTTGCATTGGTGTAACGGCTATTCATGGTGCTCTGGCCATCAGTATGAAATGCCCCGAATACCGCATGCAGGAATTCGTGGATGATGACTTCCTGCAAGACCGCCGTAGGCCTCATCAGCCTTCCGCGTTCTTCGAAGCGATGATAATCGCAGATCGCCATTGCTCCCCCCGAGAGCCTGGCAAACCCACCGATCTCCGAGTACCCATCTTCGTTTTGTGAATCACACGTGTAGCCGGTGTTATACACATCGTTGTAAGCAGCTGCAGCAGCGAAGATCATATAGTCGTTGTTGTTGCCTATCGCACATTCCGAGCTCTCTCTGACAGGGATGTGCAGCCATTGCGAGATGTGCTCATCCATTATCTTGTGTATCAGTTCTTCTGTCCTGGTTGGATTCCAGAAGTTCTCTGTTGTGAAAGATTCATGTATACAGTACCGGCCTGTGAAGGCTGATGCGTGTTTGTTTATGCGCAATGGCAGGCCATATGCTTCGCTTGCTATCAGAGCATACTGGTCGCCCGTTACCTCTATCCTGAAGACCGGGGTCGGCGTTGCGGTCGGAGTTGGTGTGGCCGTGGGTGTAGCAGTGGGTCTCGGCGTCGGTGTCGGTGTGGCTGTGGGGATGGGCGTCGGCGTGTGCGTCGCCGTCGGAGTTGGCGTTGGCGCAGGTGTCGCTGTGGCAGTCGGCGTCGGTGTGTGCGTCGCCGTGGGAACGGGCGTTGGCGTAGCCGTTGGAATGGGCGTTGGTGTGTGGGTAGCCGTGGGAATTGGTGTTGATGTTGCTGTGGCCGTTGGAGTCGGAGTCGGTGTACTGGCAGCCTCCGTGCAACCCAGGAGAACCAGCAGCACACTTATTGCTGTCGCGCTTACCCTCATGTTGTGGCGGGTCCGTCTCCTATTCCGTCAGGCCCGGACCTGTATCGGTCCCTCACGGCTCTCTCATCCCCCGGCCATGGGGTTGAGCGGCGACTCCTCCAGCGGAACGACGTCCTCACGAGTGGTTGTGCTGCTGTCCCACTCCTCGTAGGGGAGGTCTTCGGCAGCGTCGGCGGCTTCCTTCTCGTTGGAGGCTTCGACGGTCGTTCTGTAGAGGACCTCGTGGCTGACCAGAAATTTCATAAGGGCGCTTGAGAGGTTCGTCGTGGACTAGAGCGGGATGTTGCCGTGCTTCTTGGGCGGCAGGGTGTCGCGCTTGTTCTGGAGGGCGTCGAGCGAATGGATGAGGCGCGGGCGCGTCTGCGCCGGGTCGATCACGTCGTCGATGAACCCGCGCTCGGCTGCCTGGTAGGGGTTGGCGAAGCTGTCACGGTACTCCTCGATGAGCTCGGCGCGGGTCGTCTCGGGGTCCTTGGCGTCGGCGAGCTGGCGGCGGTGGATGATGTTGACTGCCGCGTCCGGCCCCATGACCGCGATCTCGGCGGACGGCCACGCGAGGTTGATGTCTGTGCGGAGGTGCTTGCTGCCCATGACGACGTACGCGCCGCCGTAGGCCTTGCGGGTGACGACGGTAATCTTGGGGACGGTGGCCTCAGCGTAGGCGTAGAGCAGTTTCGCTCCCTGGCGGATGATGCCCCGGTGCTCCTGGTCCTGCCCCGGCATGTAGCCCGGCACGTCCGCGAACGTGATGATGGGGATGTTGAAGGCGTCGCAGAAGCGGACGAAGCGCGCCGCCTTGACGGAGGCGTGGATGTCGATGACGCCTGCCAGGTAGGCCGGCTGCTGCGCGACGATGCCGACGCTGCGTCCGTTGAGCCGCCCGAAGCCGATGATCATGTTGGGCGCGAACTCGTGCTGGATGTTGAGGAACTCGCCGTGGTCGACGACGCGTCCGATGACCTCGAGCATGTCGTAGGAGCGGGCGGACTCCTGCGGCACTATGTCGCGCAGTTCCTCGTCGGCGCGGTCTGCCGGGTCGTCCATATCGCCCATGGGCGGGTCGTCCAGGTTGTTGAGGGGGATGAAGCTGAGGAGGAAGCGGATGGTCTCCATGCACTCCTCCTCGGAGTCGAGGGTGAAGTGGGAGACGCCGGAGAGAGTGGCGTGGGCGTCCGCGCCGCCGAGGGCCTCGTGAGTGATCTCTTCGCCGGTGACGGCCTTGATGACGTCCGGCCCGGTGATGAACATCTGGGAGATGCCCCGCACCATGAGGGTGAAGTCGGTGATGGCGGGCGAGTAGACCGCTCCGCCCGCGGACGGGCCGAGGATGGCGGATATCTGCGGGACGACGCCGGAGGCGAGGGTGTTGCGCATGAAGATCTCGCCGTAGCCCGCGAGGCTGACGACGCCCTCCTGGATGCGCGCGCCGCCCGAGTCCGATATGCCGATGATGGGCGCGCCGTTCCGCATGGCGAGGTCCATCACCTTGCATATCTTCTCGGCGGCGACCTCTGAGAGGGAGCCGCCGAAGACGGTGAAGTCCTGGGAGTAGATGTACGCGGTGCGGCCGGTGATCCTGCCGTAGCCGGTGATGACGGAGTCGCCGGGGAACTTCTTGTCCGAGACGCCGAACTCGCTGGAGCGGTGGGTGACGAAGGAGCCCAACTCCTCGAACGAGCCGGGGTCCACGAGCAGCTCGATGCGCTCGCGGGCGGTCAGTTTGCCGCGTGCGTGCTGCTGTTCCGCGCGCGCGTCCCCCTCCGACGAATCGATCTTCTCTTTGCGGCGCCTGAGCTCTTCCAGCGCCTTGTTGGTGGTCTTCTCAGCGGTCATCACATCCCTGCGCGCGGCCCGCGCCGCGCTCGAGGCATCCTACCATCGCCTGCGCGTGCGGGCAAAACCGCACGGCGCCGTGAAGGATGGGAGCGCTCCGCCACCGTAAGGTTGTCGATTCGTGCAGGCGTCGGCGGGAGTCCGAGGATTGCCTGATGGGGTATGATGTAATGCGGACTCTGCGCACAGAGACAGGAACCGCATGAGCACAGGCCACTACTACCAGTCCGACGAGGAGATCATCAGGCGTCTCCAGGTGATCCTCCACGAGCAGGGAGACGGACCCCAGGACCGTATTCGCCGCGAGAGCGGGATCCGGGAGGTGCGGAACCTCACGGCCGAACTCGCTGAGCGCATCTACCGCGAACCCGACGTCTGGGGCATCGACGAGATCCCCGTCGAGTACCGCACGGACGCTGCGGCAGACGCACTGTTGCAGATGCTCTCCCGGGTGTCCACGATGGGCAGTCCCCGGAACATCCGGGAGTGGTACGTGAACGCGGTGGAGGTCCGCTTCAAGGAGCTCTGGAGCGCTGCGGACAAGGAAGCCAAGGCACGGGAGACCGAGGAGGCAACCGCGCGTTCCAGGCAGGAGGCGGCGGAGAGCGGAGAAGGCGCGTCGTCGGTGTTCGAGGAGAACGCGGAGCTGTGGCAGCGCTTCGAGGGAGAGTTTCCTCGGGACGCTTTCGCCCTGCGCCTGCGCTACCAGTTGAACCGGACACCCGATGAGATGGCGGTGATGCTGGATGCGCCGAGCGACCGAGCGATCACGATACGCCTGAACCGCGCCAAGGAGCGTTTCCGCATGTACTGCGAACAGGCCGGACTGAGCCAGCGGGAGACGGCCGGGATACTGGCACAGTTCGCCGAGGAGCGGCCTTCGTGACACAACGTCCTACCACTACCTTCCGCTCAGGGAAGGGGCCTTGGGTGCGTTTCGCCATGGGAGCCGGCGAGCGCTGGCTCACCCTCTCGGGGCGGATAACGACAGAGATGCGGCAGTTCGGTTCGTATCTCCGGCTGATGCGCTATCGCCAGGGTTACAGCATCCGTGAGCTTTCCGATGAACTGGAGCTTCCCTACGAGGACATCCTCATGCTGGAGGTGGGCCTCCTCAAGCCGTCGGAGGTGCCGTCCCCTATGTGGGTCCGCCTGATGCGCCTGCTGGAAGGCCGGGAAGTGCTCGTCCGGCGCGCATACGCGGATGAAGCCGAGGCGGAGCTGGACCCGGACGAGCTGTGGGCCGAGGCAGACGACGACCCATCCGGCAAGGTGGCGCTGGGCCTCGGCCAGACGCTCGGCGTGGCGAGCATCAAGGTGGTCGGCGTGGGCGGCGGCGGCTCCAACGCGGTGCGGCGGATGTACCAGCAGCGCGTTCCGGGCGTCGAATACATCGCAGTCAACACGGACGCTCAGCACCTGATCCGGCTGGACGTTCCGAGGAAGGTGCGCATCGGCGACCGGCTCACCCGGGGACTCGGCGTGGGCGGCAATCCCGAGCTGGGGCGCGAAGCGGCTGAGGAGTCCCGCGAGGACCTGTACGACCTGCTCAGCGGCACCGACCTCGTGTTCGTGGCCGCAGGCATGGGCGGAGGCACGGGAACGGGCGCCGCGCCGGTGATCGCGGAGATCGCCAAGGAGGTCGGCGCGCTCACTATAGCCGTCGTCACCAAGCCGTTCGGTTTCGAGGGGCAGCAGCGCTCCATGCAGGCGGACGAAGGCATCGCACGCCTGCGCGAGCACGTCGACACGTTGATCCTGATCCCGAACGACCGGCTCTACGCGGTGTCCGACGAGCGCATGACCGCCGAGAACGCCTTCCGCATCGCCGACGACGTCCTCCGGCAGGGCGTGCAGTCCATCTCCGAACTGGTGATGGTGGCGGGCGACATCAACCTGGACTTCGCGGACATCCGAGCAGTGATGGCCGGCGCCGGCTCCGCGTGGATGGCGATAGGTCACGGACGAGGCCGGGACAGGGCGTACGAGGCCGCCCGAGCGGCGATGGCGAGCCCGCTGCTCCACGTTCCCGTGGAAGGCGCAACCCGTGTGCTGCTGAACATCACGTACGGCCCGGACGTGACACTGCAAGAGGTGTACGAGGCGTCCGACATCATCAAGGGCCTCGTGGACCCGCACGCGAACATCATCTTCGGCATGATCACGGACCAGAACATGGAGGACGAGGTACGCGTCACGGTGGTGGCGACCGGCCTCACCGGCGGCGAGAGCGTCGTATCGCAGTCGCTCGACCAGATCCTCCAGGGGGCGCTGGACTCCAGCGAGTCCAACAGCTCGATGCCGGGGTTCCTGCAGCGCATCGCGCGCTTCTTCAGCAACCTGTTCGGCGGCGGCAGAAACTAGGCTCTGTCTCCTCAGCCCCCGCCGTAGACCGTCGTGTGCGGTTTGAAGGCTGCCCAAGCGAACCAGAGGTGGTCCTGGGCGTTCACGCGTTCGAGTTGCCGCCCCGCTAGCGGGCCGCTCACCGCCCTGCCCAGCACGTTCCACCTGCTGCCGGTGCCTTCGTCCGTTATCCCGGCGCCATCGAAAGCGAACGTCAGCCGGTCGCCGTCCAACAGAGGGCGGAAGACGCCCGTCGCTCCCACGTCGGCGGCGTTTGCGATGGTCCCGCTACCCAGTGCGGTGCCGGTGCCGAACTCGAAGAAGACGACGAGATCCTCTCCTCCCACCTCGGAATGGACCACGCGCTCCATGGCGAGTACGGAGTACGGGAAGGCGGCAGCGTCGCCGTTGACCTCGACGGCAGCGACGCGCTCCTTCGGCGGGAGACGCGGGTCGGCGTCGCCGTAGAAGAGGAACGGGTACGAGTCCAGGTTGTCGTAGTAGGGGTAGGGGTTGCGCCCGTAGGCTCGGCTGAACCCCGGCCTGTCGAGCACCAGCCCGTCCGCGTATCCGTCGCGGAACGCGGCCCACGAGACGATCTGAGCGGGCAGGAACCGGAGCTGCGCCCCCGCGAGTTCGCCCGCGATGCCCTCGCCGGTGAGCTGCTGCCACCAGCTCTGCGTCTGCCGGTCCCACATGACGAGGTCGCTGTTGCGCAGGTTGCCGGAGACCCCGAAGTCGTAGACCGTGCCGTCGAGCGTGCGGTCGAACACGACCGCGGAGTTGCAGAGCGGGCAGTAGGTGACGGTGACCGGAAGGCCCGCGAGTTCGTCGTTGACGATCTCGTGCCAGAGGAGGACCTGCAGGGGGTACGCTTTCGCTTCGCCGTTCACCTCCAGGGCGATGACGGGTTCTGCGTCCGAGAGCCATTCCCCGGCGTCGGCGAGCGAGACGAACGTGGGGTCGTCGATGGGCGGGATGCCGTCGCGTCCCACACCGCCGGAGACGATCTCGCGGTACGGGACGGTGTGGAAGCGGAAGTCGGTCTCCCAGATGGGGGTGTAGATGCTCAGGCCTTCCTCGTAGTTGTCATCGACCTCGACACCGTAGGCGTTGCGGACGACGTTGGGATCGAGCGTGGGCGTGGGGGTTGCCGGTGCAACGAGCGTCGACACGGCTGCGGTCGGCGTGGGCGACGCCGATGGGACGAGGGCCGACACCGCGGCAGTGGGCGTGGGCGATGCCGATGGGACGAGCGCCGATACCGCAGCCGTGGGTGTCGGTGTCGCTCCCGGCGTTGGGACGCGCGCTTCGGGGGGTGTCGGGGTGGGCGTGTTCGTGGAGACGCATCCGCCGAAGACGAGGGCGAGCGCGGCGCACGTCAATGCGAAGGCGGGCAGGGGTGCACGGAGGCGGCGGATGATGGGGTCCTGCATCGGGGCTACTGGGTCTGGGCGGGGCGGCCTCCGGTGGGCCAGGGATTGTGGAACGTGATGCCGGAGATGATGTACGCCCCTTCCTCGTCCGAACCGGTGAAGTCCTTGAGGATCTGCGTGATCCCTACGTCCATTGTAGCGAAGTATTCGCCCGTGCCGGTGAGATGGGCCGGAATCTCCTTCGCAGCGCCCTTCACGTAGTACGTGAAGCGCTCGTCCACGAAGACGACCGTTATCTTGCCGTTCTCCCGCATGTTGCGGGTGGTGGTGCTGCCGTTGTAGGTCACGAGGCGGAGGGTGTTGGGGTCTCGCGCACCAACCTCGCGGAACGAGAGCAGCGCCGGATGCGGCCAGCCGTTCTCGTCGGCGGTGACGATGAGGACGGCGCGCCCGCGCTCGACGGTCACG
Organism: Dehalococcoidia bacterium; assembly: GCA_965206315.1. Lineage (GTDB taxonomy): Bacteria > Chloroflexota > Dehalococcoidia > Lucifugimonadales > Australimonadaceae > Bin16. The sequence goes on along the minus strand of OZ242210.1, from coordinate 502,114 downwards.
TCCTCGTACCAGAGGGCGTTGAAGAGATCGGGCGGGAGTTCTCTGCCGATGTCGTCGGACATGGCCGACCTTACTCTTCGGAGGAGGGGTCCTTGCCCTCCCAACGCTTGAACTGTGTGTTCTCGATGCCGAGCAGGTCGAGCACCTTGCCGACGGTGTGGTTGATGATGTCGTCTATCGTCTGCGGGCCGGAGTAGAAGCCCGGCGTGGGAGGCAAGATGACACCGCCCATGTCAGTGACGGCGAGCATGTTGAGCAGATGCCCGCGGTGCAGCGGGGTCTCACGGGCGACGACGACGAGGCGGCGCCGCTCCTTGAGGCACACGTCCGCGGCGCGGGTGATGAGGTCGTTGTTGTAGGAGTTGGCGATGCCCGCGAGCGTCTTCATGGAGCACGGCACGACGACCATGCCGTCGGTCTTGAAGGAGCCGCTGGAGACGCTGGCGGCCATGTTGCGCGGGTCGTGGACGACGTCGGCCATCGCCTTGATGTCGTCTATCGACCAATGCGGCGCCTCGTACCTGATCGAGACGTGCGCGCCCTCGGAGAGGATGAGGTGCGTCTCCACGTCCGGCATCCGGCTCAGCGCGCGCAGCGTGTAGATGCCGTAGATGGGAGCGGACGAGCCGCTGATGCCAACGATGATCCTGGGCATATTCCCTCGTGTCGTGCCGCGTGGGGGAGGCGCCTCACTCGAGGCGCCTCCCCCCGGTAAGGCTTACGGCAGGCCGAGCTCGTCCCAGCGCTCGCCGACCTTGTCGAGGATCTGCATCGTCGGCTTGGACGGCGGCGGGACCGGGAACTCGGTTGTCTTGTGCTCGCGTGTGGCGTCGATGCCCATGCCCTGCGAGGGCGGGATGAAGTCCATCTCGCCGGGGCGTCCGAGCGGTCGCGGCAGGTGCGCGCCCAGGTGGACGTGCTGCGTGGGCTCCGCGAACGAGACGATGCGCCACCACACGTCGTTCCAGTCGCGCACGTCGCAGTCCTCGTCGACCACGACGACCCACCGGTAGCGGAGGTGGGAGTAGGCCGCGTCGATGATCTCCTTGGCCTGCCCTTCCTTCTCGATAGCGGCCCGGATGATGATGACGCCGCCCGCGCCTGCGTCGGGGAAGTGGACCTCCCTGATGTTCGTGAGGCCGGACTTGCTGACGAGCGTCTGCAGGATGGAGCCGGAGCGCATGAGCGGGCGGGGGTAGTCCTCGATGCGCCCGCAGATGAGACCGAAGTTGATGGGGTCCCTCCGGTGGGTAATCGCGTTCACTTTGAACACGAACACCTCGTAGTTCTTGTTGTAGAAGCCGGACGACTCGCCGTGCGGCCCGTCGTAATAGCGTTCGCCCGCGACGATCTCGCCTTCCAGGATGTACTCGGCCTGCGCCGGCACAAGGATGTCGCTGGTCTCGCACTTGACGAGCTCCACCGGGCGTCCGGCCCACGCGCCGGCAGCCTCGTACTCGGAGAGCCCGTTCTCGTTCTCGGGAACGGCCGTGCCTGCAGCGAGGACGAGCAGCGGGTCCATGCCGATGGCGATGGCGCACGGCGTGTTCTTGCCCTCCGCCTCGTTCTCCAGCACGTGGACGGCGCCGTTGCGGTCGCCTGCGCCGCCGTAGGAGGAACCCCTCGGCGGGGCCGCGCCCACCTTGAAGTCGCCCTGGATCTTCACGGTGGTGTGGTTGCGGTCGATGATCATGGAGCGGTACTGGCCCATGTTGTGCGCGCCGGTCTTGGGGTCGACCGTGATAACGCCCGCGGTGGTGGCGATGTACCGTCCGCCGTCCAGCTCGTGCCAGAGGGGCGTGGGAATCTCGCCGAGGTCGACGTCCTCGCCGAAGACCTTCACCTCTTTCACCGGGCCGTCGTCCACGGTCTCGCACGGGAGGCGGTCGGCCATGCCCTGCTTGACGATGTCGTGCAGCTTCACCCAGTCCTTCGGCCCGTTGAAGGCGATGGAGAGCTGGTCCAGCGAGTACATGATGTTGGTGACGAGCTGCTTGTCCGGGTTGTCCTTGATGTTCTCGAAGAGCAGGCCGGGCCCGGTGCGGACGAGGTCGCGGTAGCTGATCGCGCCGACCTCGTAGTCGAGGTCGACTTCGGCGTTGATCCGCTTGAGCAGCCCGCGCTCCTCCAGGATCATCATGTACTCGCGCATGCTCTTGTACGAGACGGGGTCTCTCTGTGGTGTCGTAGTCACCTCTCTCCTCCTCTGTTGTTGGATATCCGATGCGGTGCGCCGCCGCTGCCGCTGATCCCTGCGAGACCGAAGGTTACGGGGAGAACTGAACGTCGACAATGATGCGATCGGGCAGGCCGAAAATTATCAGCAGCAGCGCCGCAACGGCCATAACCACCAGACCAGCCAGCCACAGCCCTACGCCGAAGCAGAACCCGTTACAGAAATTCAGCCCTGCGTCCTGCTTCTTCGCACCCTCACCGTCTATCAGCTTCTCTGCAACGTTTACCACGTCCGCCCTCCGTTCATCGGCAGTGGCTTAGCTCAGGCCAAGCTCCTTCCAGCGGCCCGCGACGTGCTCCATCATCTTCATGCTGGGCTGCGCCACGCCGGGGCGCGGGTGTTCGTATTCCTTGAAGGGGTAGGTGGCGTCGAACGCCATGCCGTGGGTGGGCGGGATGAACTCGACCGCGCCGGGGCCGGGGACCCTGAACACGTACTCGCGGCCGCGGTACATGTCGCGGTCCGGCACGACGGACGAGACGATGCGCCAGAGCACGTCGTTCCAGTCGCGCACGTTGCAGTCCTCGTCCACGACGATGACCCAGCGGTAGCGCATGTGCTCGTAGGCGGCGTCGATGATCTGCTTCGGCTGCTCCGGGCTGGTGATCTGCGCCCGGATGATGAGGAAGCCGGAGCGTCCCGCGTCCGGGAAGAAGACCTCCTTGATGTTCGTGAGGCCCGACTTGGAGACGAGCACGTCCAGCAGCGTGTTGGAGCGCATGAGCGGGCGGGGGTAGTCCTCGATGCGCCCGCAGATGAGGCCGAAGCTGATGGGGTCCTTCCGGTGCGTGATCGCCTTGATCTTCACCATGAAGGTTGAGGTGTACTGGTTGTAGAAGCCCGTGGACTCGCCGTGGGGGCCGTCGTTGACACGCTCGTAGGGGACGACCTCGCCCTCCAGCACGATCTCGGCGTTGGCGGGCACCATCAGGTCGCTGGTCTCGCATTTGACGAGATCGACGGGGCGTCCGGCCCACGAGCCCGCGGCCTCGTACTCGCCATGGCCGTTCTCGTCGTGCGGGACGGCGGTGCCGCAGGAGAGCGTGAGGAGCGGGTCCATGCCCAGCACGATGGCGCACGGCGTGGGGAGGCCCTTCGCCTCGTTCTCCAGCACGTGCGTGGCGCCGTTGCGGTCGCCGACGCCGCCGTAGTTGGAGGCCGCCGGAGGCGTCGCGCCGACCTCCCAGTCGCCCATGATCTCGACCGTCGTGGTGTTCTTGTCGATGATCATGGAGCGGTACTGCCCCATGTTGAGGTTGCCGGTCTGGGGATCGCGGGTGACGAACCCGGCGGTCGTGCCGATGTAGCGCCCGCCGTCCTCCTCGTGCCAGCGCGGCGTGGGGAGTATGTCGAGGTCGACGTCCTCGCCCATGATTTTCACGTCCTTCACCGGCCCGGTGGGGACGACGTTCGTGGCAGTGCGGTCCTGCATCCCCTCGTGGATGATGTCACGGAGGTTCGCCCAGTCCGGGTCGCCGTTGAGCGCGAGCGCCAGTTGCGGCTCCGTGTACATGATGTTGGCCACGAGCGGCATGCCGGGGTAGTCCTTGATGTTCTCGAAGAGCAGCCCCGGTCCCTCGCGCACGAGGCTCCGGTAGGCGATGGCACCGAGCTCGCCTTCCAGGTCGACCTCGGCGGTGATGCGTTTGAGCAGGCCGTTCTCTTCCAGCAGCTTCAGGTAGCCGCGCAGGTCATCGTAAGGGACGCGTTCGCGCGTCGTCATATGCGCCTCCTCCTCCGTTCGTGATGGGCGTGGCGAGTCTAGCACCGCGCTCGCCGGGCGGCAAAAAGCGTCCCAGGGCGGCTAGAAGATGCGTGTGAACATGTCGCTGAACGGGTAGAGCACGCCTATCCACCGGAAGAAGAGCGGCTCGAACCAGAAGATGTCCAGCGTCAAGTCCAGGATGCCGATGATGAACGCCTCGAAGCCGAGTCCGGCGACCAGCGCCCAGTACCACTTTGCGCGCGTCCAGAACAGGAGGTAGGCCATCACCCAGAGCGGCAGACCGATGTGGAAGCCGATCAGCCACAGCAGCAGCACGAGGGCGAGCAGTGAACCGAAGTAGAGGGCGGCGCGGCGCTTCTCGCCTGCCGGGTCCTCCCCGAGTCGGAAGCCCAGGTCCATGATCATGCCCTGCTCTATCGCCTTGCGCCTGCTGAGCACGGTGTAGAGCCGGATGAACCAGAGCGGCGTCGCGATGACGATGACGACTGTGGGCAGCCACCGCCCCGGCAACAGGATCCTGGGAAGGTCGTCCTGGAGGAACGGCGGGCGGTACAGCGAGATGATGAACGCGATCATCAGCAGCGCCATGAGCCCGAGCAGCACCAGTTCGCCGATGATCTCGGGCGACTTCCAGGAGACCGTGCGATGGGTCGCCGGTTGCTCTTGCGGGTTGCCGGGTTCTGCTGTCGTCACGGTTGCTCCGCTTGCTGTCCGTCCGTGAGGTGTGCTTCCGCTTCCGCGCGCTCCCGGACCTGCTGCGCGCCTCGCTGCACCCGCAGCGAGAAGTAGACGGCGACAATCACAACAACGAGGATCCCGATGAACGCGGGCTGCCAGACCATGGAGATGCCCCTCGCCTGGATGGAGATGCTCATGAACTTCTCCAGCGGCTCGGCCAGCACGATGGCGATGAGGATAGGCGGTCTCGGCCAGGCGTACGCCTTCATGAACATACCGAGTGCGGAGAACACGAGCACCACCGTGAGGTCGGCGATGTCAAGGTTCGCCTGGAAAGCAGAGAGGGTGACGATGCCGATGACGAGCGGCGCGAGCCAGAGGGGGGGCACCGCCGCGACCTTCGTGAGCAGCGGCGAAAAGCGCAGCACGATGGGCACCACGAGGATATTCGCCAGGATGATGACGTAGACGAACGACATCGTGAGGTTCAGGTTGCCCTCCGGGTCTGCCATCTGCGGCCCGGGCTGGATGCCGACGATGAAGAGGAAGGCGAGCACGATCGCCATGGGCGCGCTGCCGGGGATGGCGAACAGCAGGGTCGGCATCAGCACTCCGCCGTCCGTCGAGTTGTTGGACGATTCCGGCGCGATGACGCCCCTGATGTCCCCTGTGCCGAACGTGTCTATGGCGCCGGCCTCGGTCTGTCGTGCCTGCGCGTAGGCCAGCCAGTGCGCCGGCGTGGGGCCGAGGCCCGGCATCGCGCCGATGAAGACGCCTATGAGCGACGAGCGCGTGATGAGCCACTTGTGGCGCAGCGCCTCCCGCATCCCCCTGGTGACGTCCTTCCTGCCCTCTTTCAGCATCTCACTCAGCCGCTCCTTCGCGATGGGCGTGTTGCTGATGACGAGGTCGGCTATCTCCGGGATGGCGAAGAGCCCGACGACGACCGGAATGATGTTGACGCCGTCGTAGAGGTAGTCGATGCCGAACGTCGCCCTGGTCTGGGAGGCGACGTTCGTGAAGCCGATGAGCCCGATGAGGAGGCCGAGACATGCCGTGAGCAGTCCCTTCACGAATGCGCCTGCGCTGATGATGCCGACTGCGGCGACGCCGAGCAGCGAGAGCAGGAAGAACTCCGGCGAACCGAACAGCCGCAGCAGCTCTCGCGCGAACGGAAGGACGGCCAACAGCGCCAGGCCTCCGATGATGCCGCCGATGAGCGACGAGGTGTAGGACGCGCCGAGCGCGTACCCGGCGTATCCCTGTCGGGCGAGCGGGTAGCCGTCCAGGATCGTCGCCTGGGAAGAGCGCGCGCCCGGTATGCCGAGCAGGATGGACGGGATCGGCTCGGTGAGATCGTTCGCGGCCATGTAGCCGATGACGACGGGGAGCGCGATGAACGGGTCCAACTCCGTCGCGAACGAGAGCACGACGATGAGGAAGGGCAGCCCGCCGCCGGGCATGAGGCCCGAAGCCAGCGCGATGGGGATCATGATGACGAACGCGATCATCGGGCCGGGGCGGAAGAGCCTGTTCGCGCCGTCCAGCGCCGCGCCGAAGAACGCGCTGTCAACCGTTACGGTGTAGCCCCAGACGAGCAACGCCGCTATGACGATGCCTGCGAGCAGGGGGAGACGGTTGACCATGAAGACGTTGCCTTGAAGGTGATGCGGGCCGTTTGCAGTTGAGCCGCTACGCTACGCGGGCAGCCCGAGCGCGTCAATAGCGATAGCGTCGTCGGCTCTGGGAGCAAAGAGGGCGGGCCACCGGGCCCGCCCTCTCCGTCTGCCGTGTGGTTCGCCCGGCCTAGCCGGCGCCGTAGAGGCTGGCGAACAGCTCCCGCGCTTGGTCGCTGAAGGTCGCGGCCTTCCTGAGGGCCTCGATCAGGATCGCCGGGTCGCCGTACTTCACGGGACGCTCGGCGAGCTCGGCCTTCGCGATGAACTCGGGGTCTTCCACGATCTGGCGGAAGACGCGCTGCCACGTCAGCACGATCTCCTCGGGTACGTCGGGCGGCAGGACGAACGTGCGCGCCAGGGACTCGAGGCTCTGTGCCAGCAGGAAGACGTCCTGCTGCTCCTGCGTCGCGTCGACCACGTCGAAGAGGTGCGGAAGGTCCTCAGACTGCAGGCCGGTGCCCATGCGGTCCAGGAACTCCTGAGAGACGGGGGTGCGGGACCAGAAGAGCGGCACCAGGAGGCGGTCTTCGTACCAGCCCGGGTAGAGGTTGGAGATGTACTCGAAGTCGCAGCGCGTGGTGGCGTCCAGCTCACCGCGGTCGATCGCCGCAAGCACTTCGGACGTGCCCTCGTAGCCGTAGATGACCTTGATCGGCCCGCCAAGCGCCTCGACGAATTGGCCGCCGACCATGTCACCGCCGGGGGCGGAGGTGCCGGTCGTTATGGGCCTGCCCAGAGCGAGCACCTCGTCCCAACTCGTGGCGATGTCGCGGCGCACGCACATCGTCAGGTGGTCGTCGTTGAAGCTCGGTGTGCCGATGAGGTTGACGGTGTTGATGTCGAAGCCCTCGCGGTCGATGCCGGCGGCCTCGGCTGCGGGGTGACGCGGCGCCATCGGGTGGATGGTGAGCCCGTCGGGCCGAGCGCGCATCGTCTCCTGCAGGCCGCGGAGTCCGCCGCCGCCCGGCAGGTTCGTGACGATGACCTTCGGGTTGCCGGGCATCAGCCGCTCAACGGCCTCGCCCAGGAGGCGGGAGTAACCGTCGTAGCCGCCGCCGGGCGAGAAGCCGACGATGATCTTGATGGTCTTGCCGGAGAAGTACGCCTCGGCGTCGAAGCCTTCCACCTCAGGGATCGCGGTGGGCGTGGCCGTGGGGGCCGGCCTCGGCGTGGGCGTCGCTGTGGCGGGTGGCGCCGTTGCGCCGGGCGGCAAGGGCGTCGGCGTGGCGGTGGGGTCCGGGGCCGGAGCAGGGGCGTCCGGCACTGGCGTTGCGGTCGGCTCCGGCGCCGGTCGCGGAGTAGCGGTGGGGTCCGGGTCGTCGCCTCCGCATGCGGTCAGACCGGCGAGCAGGGCGATGCCCAGCACCACGAGTACGATAGTTCTGCTGGCCCAGGACATGAGATTCCTCCCTGTACACGAAAGCCCGCGAGGGCTGGGTGCCGCACGCGGATGGTCGGAATGCTAGCATCCCTATCCTGCAAGGGCAACCATCGCCCGCAGGAGAGCCCGAGTTACGGAGGAGAGGATTGACGAGCGCAAGGGCGTACGACGCTATCGTGATCGGTGTGGGCGGCATGGGGAGCGCGACGGTCTATCAACTGGCGAAGCGCGGGCTCCGGGTGCTGGGGCTGGAGCGCTTCCGCATCCCGCACGAGATGGGGTCATCGCACGGCATCACGCGCATCATCCGGCTCGCCTTTCACGAGGGGCCTGAGTACGTACCGCTCGGACTTCGCGCCTACGAGCTGTGGCGTGAGTTGGAGGAGCGCGCGGGCGAACAGGTGTTGCACGTCACCGGCTCCGTCCATGCCGGCGTTCCCGGAGCGCTGGCGTTCGAGAGCACGCTGCGCGCCTGCCGGGAGCAGGACGTGCCGCACGAGGTACTGACGAGCGCGGAGCTGTCGGTGCGCTTCCCCGGCTACGCGCTGCCCCCTGAGATGTCGGCGGTCGTCCAACCACAGGGAGGATTCCTCACGCCGGAGCGATGCGTCGAGTCGCACGTGGCGGTCGCGCGCGGTCTGGGGGCGGAGGTCCGCGAGGAGGAGCAGGTGCTCGATTGGGAGGCGTTCTCCGGCGGCGTGCGCGTCCGGACGGAGTCAGGCGCCTACGAGGCGGGCTCGCTCGTGCTCACGGCGGGCGCGTGGGCGGGAAAGCTCGTGCCGGAGCTTGCGCAGGTCGCCGTGCCGGAGCGCCAGGTCATGGGCTGGTACGAACCGGACGATCCCGCGCTCTTCGCGCCGTCCCATTTCCCGGTGTTCATCGTGACGATGGACGGCGACGAGTACTACGGCTTCCCGGAATTCGGCGTGCCGGGCCTCAAGCTTGGCAAGTTCGACGACACGGGCGTCGCAGCCGACCCCGATGCGCTCGACCGGACGTGGCGGACCGAGGACGAGGAGATGCTGCGGGAGTTCCTCCGCCGGTGCTTTCCGCAGGCGGCGGGGCGCCTGTTGCGCATGGCCGTCTGCATGTTCACCAACTCGCCGGACAGGGACTTCATCATCGGGAAACACGCTGCATGGCCGCAGGTGTCGCTCGCTGCGGGTTTCTCGGGGCACGGCTTCAAGTTCAGCAGCGTGATAGGCGAGATTATGGCGGACCTCGCCGAGCGCGGAGAGACGCGCCACGACATCTCGCTCTTCCTGCCTTCGCGCTTCGCCTGACCCTGTTCGTCATTCCTGCCCTCGCAGGAACGGCGCCGCCTGTGAGACGGAGGTGCCATCGGATACAATGGCGGCGGGAACCGCGAGCGTGAACGGTGAACACGGCAACCTGCGCAGGAGGCACCGGAGGACACTGGAACGGATGCAGGCGGAGTCAACGCCTGCGGACATCAGGTGGCAGGAGGTCGAGTCCTTGTTGGCGGCGCTGGGAGTGACCATCATTGAACGGGCAGGTTCCAGGGTGCAACTGGTCAAGGGAGCTGACGCTATCGTCGTCCACAGGCCCCACCCTCGGCCTGAGATAAGGCGTGACACAGTGCGGGACATCGCCAGGTTCATCGAGCGTGTGGAAGGCAGATGATGCTGGAGTACAAGGGTTACATCGGCGAGGTCGTGTACGACCAGGAGGCTGAAGTTCTTCACGCCAGGGTGATTAACAGTGGCCCGTATCCCGTTGCCAATGCGGAGGCGACCGACGTCGAGGGAATCAAGAGAGAGTTCCGCATCTCCATCGACGTCTACCTGCAGGGATGTGCGGAGCTCGGCATCGAACCGGTAGCGCCTTCAACCGTGCCTCTGGAAACTGAGGCTGGGTGACCAGTATGAACGGGGCGCCATCCTCCTCGTTCCTAGCCCCACTCATCGTTCCCGCGCTTCAGCTCGGGTGAGGATGACGGCGGGATCGCGTCTCCTCGTCACTCCTACCGCGGCGGCGGCGGCTTCGGCGACAGCGCCAGCAGCATGAACCCCACGAACAGCCCAGCCGCCGCGGCGAGCCAGCCTGTGGCGAAGCTCGTGGCGTCGAACACCATCCCGAGAGCAGGCGTGCCGATGCCGGTCATCACGAGGGTGAGCGGAGTCGCTGCGCCGCGTATCGCCCCGATGTGGTCGCGCCCGTAGTAGGCAGGCCAGATGTGCGTCTGCATGAGCATCCCCGCGCCAAGGCCGATGCCCGCGAGCACGGCCGCCGCGAACCCGTGCCATGCCGTCGTGGCGACGAAAGCGACGAGCATGGACGCCGCTACGCTCGTGAACCCGGCCATCGCCATGTAGCGGGGTTGGACCCGGTCTACCCACGGCGCGACGAGGATGGACGCACCGACCTGTGTGAACGCCTGGGCGGAGAACGTCAGCGCGGCTGCCTGCGTCGAGACGTGCAGCGACAGGAGGAACGCCACCCAGAAGACGCCGAGTGTGCCCATGGCGGCCATCAGGAGCCCGAAGGCCATACTGATGCGCCAGAACGCCCCGGTGCTCATCGCCTCCCGCACTGTCCACGGGTACTCGAGCCGGCGCTCCGCCTGCGCGCGCTCGTTCGCTCGCAGCGGGGCGGCTTCACCGTCTGGCAGCAGACCCAGATCGGACGGCTGGCTGCGGATGAACACCAGGGATATCGCGGCGATGGAGAGCCCGCCGGCTGCCCCGAGGACGAGCCAGGCGTCGCGCCACCCCACTGCGTCGATGAGCATCTGGGTGAGCGGGCTGGCGATGCCGATGCCGAGCGGTATGCCGGGGAAGAAGAGGGACATCGCCCGCCCGCGCTTGCGGACGAACCACTTGGCGATGGGGATGGTGAGGAAGAGCGTGCTGCTGCCCCAGAAACCCATCATCCCGCTGAACAGCGCGAGGCCGATCATCTGCCAACCCGCGTCGATCAGGCTCATCGCCGCGGCGCTGCCGCCCAACATCAGCCCCGCCGCGGCGAGCGGCACGCGAGAACCATGGCGGTCGATGAGGCGCCCGATGAACGGACCGGACACGGCAAAACCGAAGAGGCGGGCAGACAGCGCCCAGCCGAAGGCGCTCTTGCTGAGGCTGAGGTCTTCGCTCATGGGGGCGACGAAGATGCCGAAGTTGCCGATGCCCACGAACATGCTGAAGCCCCCGGCCACACTGAGGGCGGCAACGATGACCCAACCGTAATAGGGGCCTGACGAACCGCGCGCCTGACCGGGGAGCGGCTGCTCCAAGGGGCTAGCTGCTCTCTTCTTCGCCGGGGCCGGTCAGCTTGCCGAGGAACTCCTCGACAGAGGGCGGGAGCGGTGGAAGCTCCTTCTTCTCCTCGGACTGCCGCTGCTGCTCGCGCCTGCCGCGACGGGCGTCGTAGTCCGACTCCAGCCGTTCGACGAGCGACTTCACCTGGGCGTTGCGCTGCATCTCGGCGGTAACGCGCGCGTACTGCTGCGTGTCGCGCTGGCTGGCGGCGTACTCGGCGGGGAAGCCGTAGAGCGTGGAGAGCACCTGGAGCATCTTCGTGCGCCCTGCGAAGTCGGCCTCGAGCTCCACGTAGTGGGGGAGACGGCACATGAGCATCATGTTGTCGACCCCGCTCTCGCTGATGCGGTCGCCGACCATGTTCATGATGGAGGTAGGGCCCTGGTACGGCCTGCGCCGGTTGCCCTCGATGCCTTCCACGTCCTCGATAGGCTGGCCGTTGAGCGTTCCCATGACGAGGAGCGGGCGCGTGTGCGGGACGGCGTCGTACATCGCGCCGATCCGGCAGAAGCGGTCCACATTCAGGTGGGAGATGACCTCTACCAGCGCGTCGATGTACTCCTCGGCGTTGGAGTGCGGCTCCAGCATATGGAGGAAGATGAAGTCGTGGCTGCCGAGGCCGGTGGCCCAGCGGAGGTCGGCGTTCGGGACACGCATCTTGCGCTTTCCGTCCTCGAAGTAGACGACAGGGCGGTAGCGGGTGAAGTCGAAGAAATGCCCCGGCTTCGCGAGCGAGCCGAGGTCGCGGGCGCGCATGTAGCGCTCCAGCCGCTCGATGCTGAGCGAGCCGACGCTGCCTGCGTCGATCCAGGGTGTGAGCGACGCGATGATGTGCGGCGACCGCAACTCGGGCAGGGGTTCGTGTAGTTCGAATTCGCCGACTCTCATGACCCTATAGTGTTCCCCTTCCGCGTGGATTGCAACCCTTACGATGGCCGATACGCGCCGGTTCGGGGTAACGGCGGGCGCGACAGCGCCGTGCGTTCCTCCTACCCCTGCCGCGACGCCTGACGCGTGGCGCGCCAGACGCGCTCCGCCGTGAACGGGATGTCCACCATCGGCGCGCCGACCTGGCGCAGCGCGTCGTGGACGGCGTTGGCGAGCGCCGCGGGGCTCGCGCACGACGGCATCTCGCCGATGCCGCGCACACCCATCGCGCCGTTCTTCGCCTCCGTCGCGTGCGTCTCGACGACCATGTGCGGCAGGTCCTCCGCGAGCGGCATCGCGTAGTCCATGAACGACCACTCGCGCGGGCGCCCGTCGTCGGCGTAGGAGACGGCCTCGCACATCGCCTCGCCGAACCCCTGCACCACGCCGCCGTGTATCTGCCCCTCAACGATGACTGGGTTGATGAGGTTCCCGACGTCGTGCACGGCGACGAAGTCGCGCACGCGGACGTCGCCGCAGTCCGGGTCTATCTCGACGTACGCGATGTGCGTGGCGAACGCGAAACTCCCCGGCGGCAGCGTGTAGGTCGAGTAGTGCCGGAAGCCGCCGTCGCCTTCTCCCGCCATGCCGGCGAGCCTGCCGAGCGGCACCGAGCGCGACGAATCCGAGCGCGACACCGCCGCGCCGCCTTCGAGCGTCACGTCGTCCGCGGGCGTTTCGAGCAGGTGGGACGCCGCGTCGACCAGCTTGTCGCGCGCCTGCAGCGCCGTCTGGTGGACCGCGTGCCCGCCGATAACGAGACCCCGGCTCGCGTAGGTGCCCGCGCCGGGGCCGAACGGCTCGATGCCATCCGTGTCACCGTGGAGGACGGTCACGTCACCCGGCGTCACGCCGAGCGCGTCCGCCGTGATCTGCATGAACGTTGTTGCGTTGCCCTGACCGTGCGGCGAGATGTCCGTCGTGAGCCGGACGTGGCCATCCGCACCGACCTCGACCGCTGCGGCGCTGGAGCGCGCGGCGTCGCCGCCCGTGCCGCCGGAGCCCTTGGTCGAGAGCGCGATGCCGAGACCCACGGTGCGCCCTTCCTGCCGCTCGCGGTCGCGACGGGCCACCAGCGCGCCGTACCCCGCAACCTCGAGCGCCCGGTCGAGCACGGGCTCGAAATCGCCGTCCACGTACGGCGTGCCGGACGCCGTGGTGTACGGGAACTGGTCGGGCGGTATGAGGTTGCGGCGGCGCAGGTCAACGGGGTCGATATCGAGCTCGTCGCCGATGAGGTCGAGCATGCGCTCCATGCAGAAGGTGGCCTCCGGCTGCCCCGCGCCCCGGTACGAGGTGATGGGCGGGCGGTTTGTTATGAGGCAGACCTGGTCGCCGTCGTAGGCGGGAATGTGGTACGGGCCTGCGAAGCGCTTCGCCGCGTTGTCCGGCGACGTGAACGCGCCGCTGATCCAGTAGGCGCCGAGGTCCGACAGGAAGCGCGCCCTGATCGCGAGGACGAGGCCCTCGTTCGTGACCGCTGCATCGACGTGCGCCTCCAGCCCGCGCGCGTGGGACGAGTGGATGTTCTCGCTCCGCTCCTCCACCCACTTCACCGGGCGCCGGAGCCGCATCGCGAGGAGGATGGCCGCGACCTCCTCCGGGTAGACGTGATGCTTGTGGCCGAAGCCGCCGCCCACGTCCGGCGTGATGACGCGCACGTGGCCCGGCAGCGTGATCGCCTCCTCGATGTGGTGGGCCGTGTCGTGCGGCGACTGGTTGGACGACCAGAACAGCAGGTCGCCGTTCGCCTCGAACCTGGCGATGCAGCCGCGCCCCTCCATCGGCATCGGCGCAAGTCGCGGGATGACGAACGAGCCGGAGACGACCCGGTCGGCGGCTGCGAACGCGCCGTCCACGTCGCCCGAGCCCGTGCGCTGCAACGCTCCAACGTTCGACCCGATCTCAGGGTGAAGAGTGGGGTAGCCGCCTTCCGCCGCTCGTTGCAGGTCGTTGATCGCCTCCAGCGGCTCGTAGGCGACCTCCACGCGGGCGGCGGCGTCGGCGGCCTGCGCGGCGGTCTCCGCGGCGACGGCTGCGACCGGCTGTCCAGCATAAAGCGCCCGCCCCAGCGCGAGGATGGGGTGCGCGCCGCCCGGGTTGATCTGCAGCCCCGGCCTGCCGACGCTCTCAAGCACCGCGCCGTCCTCGACGTCGTCCGCCGTGATGACGGCGAGCACGCCGGGCATCGTCAGCGCCTCGCTTGCATCGATGCGTTCGATGCGGGCGTGGGCGTGCGGACTGCGGACGATGGCCGCGTGCGCCATGCCGTCCAGCGTCATGTCGGCGATGTACGTCCCGTCGCCGCGCAGGAGGCGGTCGTCCTCGAATCGCAGGATGGATTGTCCGGTGTAGGGGGTGCTCGTGTCGTGCGTTGTCGTAGTCATGGAGGGGATTCTAGCGTGTCACAGACCGTAGAAGGTCTTTGGATTGTCCTCCAGGATCTTCCGCTTCGCGGTCTGGCTGAACTCGCCCTCGTCGGCCCTGCGCCGCAGGATGTCTATGGCGCCGATCTCAGCCGACAGGTCCGCGTGCGAGTAGTCGGTGCCGATCATCAGGTGGTCTTCGGTCCCGAACTTGAGAAGGTACGGGATGTCCTCCTGCGACTGGCAGGTCACGTAGAGCCGGTGCTCGTGGAAGAGGTCGCTCAGGTCGTCCGTGTAGGTGAACGACCGGTACGCCCACGCCATGCGCTCCCGGCGGGCGTAGAGCCTGTCGACCACGAACGGGACCCAGGACGAGCCCGCCTCGATGAAGCCGAACCGCAACCGGGGGAACCTGAAGGCGAGGCCGGAGAAGACGATGGCGTGGAACGCGTCGATGACGTTGGTGCCGGTGACCCCGTCGCCGAGGAGCGGAGCGCTGCTGCCGTGGGGCGGGTCGCCCGAGCCGGTGTGCATGCAGAGCGCAAGATCGAGGTCATTGGCCTCCTGGTACACGGGGAAGAAGTAGGGGTCGGTCACGCGCCTGCCCATCTCCGTTGCCAGCTTGAAGACGCCGCAGGCGCCGTGCTCGCTCGCCCAGCGCATCTCGTCCACGGCGGCCTCGATGTCCAGCATCGGCAGCACCGCCACCCACCGGAGCCGCCCGTTGCTCTCGACAGACCGGTCGGCCATCCAGCGGTTGTAGCTCTTGCAGATGGCGGTCTGGGCATGCGGGTCGCTGGTCAGGTAGGTGAGGAACATCGTGGGGTACATGACGTGGACGTCCACGCCCATCTCGTCCATGTGCTGCAGGCGGGTCTCGACGTTCCGCAGCTCGCGGGCGTCGATGGTCGTGCCGGTGCGCCGGTCGTCGCGGATGCGGCGTATCGACAGGTTGCTGCCGATGAGCCAGTGCCTCGTGTAGCCTGGGGCGGGAGCGCCGTCGCCCATGTCCTCAGTGGGAACGACCGTCACCGGCCTGTAGCGCGCGTCTTCGGGAGGCATGTAGCGCCAGGTCTCTTCGCATTCGTCCACGTGCGTGTCGGCATCGATCACAGCCATAGACTCAGTTCCTTCCCGGACTCCGGCTCGGCACTCGGCACGTCCCAACCCACGTCCACCGGCGCGAGCATAAGCCGGGCGCCCGGCTGTGTACAGTCCTCGCCGGACGATATCCTTCACTCCGAGACGCACCCATCCGGAGAGAGCCATGACACGCATCGATCCCATCACCGACAAGACCCAGCTCCCACCGGAGCGACAACACGAGTGGGATGCTGTCCTTGCCCAGCGCGGACGCGTCCGCGGGCCGTTCGCGGTCATGCTCCACAGCCCCGGCCTTGCCTCGGGCTTCCTGGCGAACCTCCGGCATACGCACGACGACAGCGTGGTCAGCCCCGCGCTGCACGAGCTCGCCATCCTCGCCGTTGCATACGAGGACGACGCCCCCTATCAGTGGTCGGTCCATGTCTCGACCGCCCGTGCCGCGGGTCTACGTGACTCCGCCATAGAGGTCGCCCGCACCGGCGCCGACGGCAGCCATCTGGACGACGACGAGCGTGACGTCATCGAACTCTGCCGCCAGCTCTGCCGGACGAACCGGGTGGAGCCGGCGCTGTTCGACTCGCTGATGGCGAGACACGGCCAACGGTGGCTCATCCTTATGGTCGCTACCATCGGGCTCTACCGCTACGTAGCCGCCTTCAACAACGCCTTCGACATCGACGTGATCGCTGGCGACGACCAGCTCCCACCGCGACGCTGACCGCCGCTAGCGCCGCCGCGACCTTGCGCGGGGAATCGCCCGGCCGCTGTGACAAAGGGCGGCGCGCGGAGGTAGCATCGCGCCATGGCCGAGGGACCGCAGCAGCCCACGCAGAGCGCGGAGCGGGCGGGGCGCCGCCGCTGGCCGCGGACGTTCGACGCGCTCGCGGTACCCGCGTACCGCAACTACTTCGTCGCGATGGTGTTCTTCCTGGGCGCGATGCAGGCGACGATGCTGGCGCGCCCCATCCTGGCATTCGACCTCGCCGACCGCGCGCCCATCGTGCTGGGCGTTGTCCTCGCGGCGAACAACGTGCCGTCGCTCGTGCTGTCGCCGTTCGCGGGCGCGCTTGCGGACCGGGTCTCCATGCGGAACATCCTCATCGTGGCCGCGGGGCTCATGGCCGCCTTCGCCGGCATCACGGCGATCGGCGTCGTGCTGGACGTGCTGGAGTGGTGGCACGTCATGGTCATCGGCGTCTTCCAGGGCACCGTGATGACCTTCATCACGCCGACGCGCCGCGCCATCATCGGCGGTCTCGTGGACGAGCGGCTGCTGCTGAACGCCACCGGCCTGCACACGATGTCCCATAACGCGACCCGGACGCTGCTGCCGCTGGTGGCGGGGATCATCTTCGCGCGGGCGGGCCCGGAGTGGGCCTACCTGCTCGTGGTCGTGCTCTACGTCCTGGCGTTGGGCCTGCTCTTCCTCACGCCCGTGCGAGGTGTAGGAACCGCGCGGCGGCGGAGCCGCAGCGGCTCTACATTGGAGGGCTTCCGCTACGTGTGGCAGACCCCGGTGATCCGCACCCTGTTGCTGGTTGGGTTCGTCGTCACCGTGTTCGGGCAGCCGTTCCAGAACCTGTTGCCCTTGGCCCAGGACTTCCTGCAGATAGAGGCGGACGGCGTTGGCCTGCTGTTCACCTTCTACGGCCTGGGGTCGCTGCTCGGCTCGACCACCGCCGCGTCGCTGGGCGATTTCCAGCGGAAGGGCCTGCTGCTGGTGGGCTTCTTCACGTTGTTCGGAGCGGGCGTCGTGGCGTTCGCGGCGTCGAGCTGGTACGTGCTTTCGCTGCTGCTCATGCTGCCCGCAGGGATGGGGCACTCCGGGCGGATCGTCGTGCACCTCGCCATGTTGCAGACCTACTCGGAGCCGGAGATGCGCGGGCGCGTGCAGGCGCTGAACGCGATGATGGGCGGGCTGATGCCGCTGGCGATCCTGGGCATTACGGGGCTGGCGGAGCTGTTCGGCGGCCGCGTCGCGCTGGGGGCGACGGGCGGCGTCATCGTGGCCTACGGCCTGTGGGAGATGGTCTTCTCGCGCACGCTGCGGTCGATGCGGTAGGAGCCTATCGCGACCGGGGGAGGCGCCAGGAGCGGGTAAGGTTGTCCCAGCCGAGGTGGCCGTAGAAGGAGTGACCCTCCTCGCTCGAGTGGAGGATGATGGTGCACTCCTCGCTTGCCTGTTCACGGAAGCGGCGCAGCAGTTCACGCCCGATGCCCATGCGCTTGTAGGGCGCGGCTACGGCCAGCTCCGTTACGAGCGCGTAGACCGCGTAGTCGGCGAGGCCGCGCACGATGCCGACGAGCGCATCGCCGTCGCGCGCGGTGACGATGACGTCGGCGTTGCGGAGCATGCGTTCGACGCGGGTGAGGTCGTCGAGGGGCCTGTTGAAGCCTCCGGCCCGCAGGAGGTCGGCCACCTCGGCCGCGCCGGGCATATCGTCGGTGGAGTAGGTGATAGGCATTGTGGTCTGCGTCTCCTGATACCCTCACCCGCCGCGCAAGCGCGTCGACCTCTCCCAGAGGGAGAGGTGGGCTGCGAGGTTGCGCGCTAAAGCGCGGGCCTGCGCAGGAACGACGAGTGGGCTGGTGTTCCTTGACACTCTCCCCCGCCAATCCTACGATTCCCATGGCCTCGCGCGGAAGGCTTGTGCGGGGCGAAAGGAGCGGAGTCATGCCGGAGGAGAACGTTCGGGCAGACAGGCTGGGAGGGAGAGCAACTCGGCGCAACATCGGCGAGCGTGACCTGAGCGGCAAGGGCGATATCGATTACAAGTACATCTCGGCGGACAACCACATCGACCTCGTCTGGTATCCGCACGACCTCATCCAGTCGCGTATCGAACCGGAGTTCAGGGAGAAGGCCCCGAAGGTCGTCGAGTCGCACAAGGGCACAGCGTGGCACTGGGAGGACGACATCCACGCGTTCGCCGCCGACGGCAAGGACTGGGCGAACCACGCCAAGCGGTTCCTGCCCATCGAGGTTGAGGAGGGCCGGCTTCCTCCGTCCGATCCGGAGATACTGCTCCATCACATGGACATCGGCGAGTTCTACGCGGGCGTCTACTACGGGAACACGCGCAAATGGGTGTTCAAGGACAAGGAGCTGGAGAAGGCGGTCTACCGGGCGTTCAATGACTGGACTGTGGAACTCTGCTCCTACGACCCGGACCGGCTCATCGTGCTGCCTTGGCTGCATGCGGCGTTCCCGGAGACGTGCGTCGAGGAGGTGTACCGGCTCGCCGACCAGGGCATCCGGGCCGTCGAGCTCAGCCCGAACGACATGGCGGAGGGCGTCTGGTCGCCGGTGTGGGAGCCGGTGTGGGCGGCCGCCGAGGAGACGGGCATGGTGATCTGCGCGCACATCGGCGACGCAGCAGGCACGCCGTACCCGCCCAACGAGCACGGGCAATCGCTCGCGCACTTCTCGCAGGTGCCGTTCAACCCGGCGGGCAAGCACATCGCCCAGTACGTATTCAACGGCATGTTCGACCGTCATCCGAACCTGCACGTCTCGATGGCGGAGTGCCGCATCGGCTGGCTGCCATTCCTCTTTCAGTGGATGCAGCGCTGCTACCGCGATCGCGTCCCCGACACGATCCATCAGATGGAGCAGGAGCCGCTGCACTACCTCAAGAAGAACATGTCGTTCACGTTCGAGGAGGACTACATCGGCGCGAAGATGATCCCCGACCCGGAGTTTCTGATCCGCGACAGCGTGATCTGGGGCTGCGACTACCCGCACGAGCAGGGGCAGACGTGGCCGGACGCGACACCCGCGATGGAGCGCATGTTCACCGGCGTTGACCCGGAGCTCGTGCACGAGGTCGTCTGGGGGCGGTCGCAGCGCATCTTCGGCATCAAGGGACCGAACGGGTCGAACGGGGGTTAGACGCTTGGCCGAGAACCGCCATAAGAAAGAGGTGCTGCTCGGCGACGAGCGCAACCGGCAGATGGCCGCCGTGCTCCGCTACGGCCCCTACGTCTTCCTCTCCAGTTCCGACGGCTACCGCGACATCGACACGCAACAGGTCAACACGGAGCTGGACGGACAGGCCATACCGCAGTGCAACAACGCCTACGGGCGGCAGGCCCGGCGCCTCGAGCAGGTGGGCTCCGGCGGCGACGCCGCGGTTTGGATAGAGAACTTCACGTCCGGCCAATCGTGGCGCCTCGAGCGTATGGCGACGTGGCCGGACCACTTCGGCGAGGAAGGACACAAGCTCGCGGTGAGCTTCGGGGCGCAGTGCAAGATGGCGGGCGTGAACATGCTCACCGCCGTCGTGATGGCGATGACGCCGGACCTGGAGCGACAGGTGTTCGTGCACCAGCCGCACCGAGGCAGAGCGTCCCGCATCACCCGCTGCGGCGACTTCACGTACGTCATCGGCGTGCGCGGGCGCTCCAACCCATTCACGGACGAAGAGGCCGCCGAGGAGGTGCCGGAGCAGTTCAGCACGGAGCTGTTCTACACCTACGAGTGGCTGCGCTCGCACCTGGAGAAGGGCGGCGGCAGCCTGGACGACCTCGTGCGGACGGACTGCGCGTTGAAGCGCATCGGCGACGTGGGTCCGTACTACGACCAGTTGAAGGAGCGCTTCGGCGGAAAGGTGCCGTTCGCGGCGTACTCCGTCGGAACGCTCCTCGGCGGGCGCGGCGTCATGGAGATCGGCGGCGTCGCCATCAACCCGGGCGGGGAGAAGGAGACGGCGTGGCTCGCGGAGGACCCGGACCGGGCGCAGGCCGTTCGGGCCAACGGGCTCGTGTTCGCTTCCGCTGCGTCGGGGCTCGCGGATGAGCAGACCGGCGCGGTGAAGCAGGAGCTGTACGGCGACCGTACGGGGCAGGCCCGGCAGGCGCTGCGCCGTCTGGACGCCGCGCTCAACCGGTTCGACACGTCGCTGGAAAACGTGCTGCGGCTCGAGGTCTTCCTCGACGACATCTACTTCGAGGACGAGTTCGTGGCGCTTGCAGCGGAGCACTGGGGCGGCGACCCCCCGACTATGAACATCGTCGGCGTGGACCTGCACGGCAACGCCGAGGTTGAACTCTCCTGCATCGCGGGAGCGTAGGGCATGACGGAGGCGAAGCCGGTTGCGGTCGGGGTCGAGGCGTCGGCCATCGTGTCGGAGCTGCTCGCCCTTGGCATAGACCACGTCATCTGCATCCCGGACTCGTACCAGAAGACGCTCATCGCGGCGCTGCGAGACGAGCCGTCCATCCGGTTCATCACGGCATGCACCGAGGACGAGGCGATGGGCATCAACGCGGGGCTGTACATGGGCGGGAAGAGCCCGATGCTGGTGATCCAGAACAACGGCATCTTCGCGTCCATCAACACGATCAAGGCGATACCGCTGGACGCGCGCATCCCGACGTTCGTCTTCGTGGGGCAGTACCAGCGCGACCCGATGGTGCCCATGGAGGAGAGCAGGTCGCGCGCCGTCCGCATGGTGGAGCCTACGCTGGACGTGTGGGGCGTGCCGCACTGGCGGCTGGAGGGGCCGGACGACATCGGCAACATCCGCGCCGCCTACGAGCGCGCCCACGAGACGATGGGGCCGACGGCCCTCATCGTGGGAGCGCCGACGCTGTAGCCATGGAACGGAACGAGGCGATAGAGATCCTGGCGGAAGGGCGCGGCGACGCCGTGTCCGTTGTGACGATGCAGTCGGTCTACCCGTGGCACCAGGCCGGGCAGGGCGAGATATTCCACGTCGACGCGTCGCAGTGCATGGGCAGCGCGTCGTCCATCGGACTGGGGCTCGCGGTCGCGCGACCGGACAAGAAGGTGATGGTGCTCGACGGCGACGGGAGCCTGCTCATGCAGTTGGGCTCGCTCGTCACCATCGCGGGGCAGTCGCCCGCGAACCTGTACCATTTCGTGTTCGCCAACGGCCTGCACCAGAGCACGGGCAACCAGCCGCTGCCCGCCATCGGGCGGTTCGACTGGGTTGCGCTGGCGAAGGGTGCGGGGTACGCGGACGCGCTCCGCATCGAGGCGGCGGAGGACCTGCTGGAGCGTCTGCCGGGGATCTTCGCGATGACCGGGCCGGTGCTCATCGAGCTGACCATCGAGCGGGAGGACCGGGAGCCGCTCTGGGCGGGGGTGCCTATGGCGAAGCAGACCGCGCTGCTGAAAGAGCAGCTGGGGGCGTCATCATGAGCGATGGAGGATTCTGGCGGCTCTCCGCCACGGAGCTGATCGAGGGGTATCGAAGGCGCGACTTCTCGCCCGTTGAGGTGACGCGCGAGGTGTTCGAGCGCATCGAGCGGCTCGACCCCAAGCTGAGCGCGTTCCTCGCCGTGAACACGGACGACGCGATGGAGGCGGCGCAGGCGGCGGAAGCGGCGTGGCTCGGCTCCGGCGAACGCGGGCTGCTGTGCGGCGTGCCGATCTCGCTGAAAGACAGCATCGAGATGGCGGGCCACCCGACGACGTATGGCTCGCTGGCGTTCGTAGAGAACCGGCAGCCGGACTCGGAGATGGCGCGGCGCATCCGCCGCGAGGGCGGTGTGCTCATCGGCAAGACGAACCTGCCGGAGTTCGCGCTGCACGGCGCGGTGGACAACCGCATCAGCCCTCCGGGACGCAACCCGTGGAACCTCGACCACACGTGCGGGGGCTCCAGCGGCGGCGCGGGCTCACAGGTCGCGGCGGGCCTCGGGCCGCTCGCCATCGGGACGGACTCGGGCGGCTCGATACGGATGCCCGCGGCGATCAACGGCATATTCGGCATCAAGCCGACGTACCAGCGCATCCCGTCGGTGCAGACGTGGCGCGCCGCGCCCGGACGCTCGCACAACGGCCCGATGACGCGCACGGTGCGCGACTCCGCGCTCGTGCTGCAGGCGCTCGCGGGCTACGACCCGCACGACGGCGAGTCCAACCTGCCGCCGGTGAGCGACTACTTCGCGTTCGCGTCGGGCGACCTGCGCGGGCTGCGCGTCGCGGTCAGCTACGACTTCGGCAGGGGCTTCTCGATGGACGGCGAGGCGCTCGAACTCGTGCGCGACACGGCGCGCTTCTTCGAGGACGCAGGCTGCATCGTGACCGAGGCCGACCCGCCGACCATCGACGAACCGGAGGAGCTGGAGCCGGGCGTGTGGGCGTACTCGGGCGACCACTACGCCGCCGCCGAGGCGATGATCCCCGGCTTCCTGGAGAAGCACCTGGACGACCTGAGCCCCGTCGCGCGTCCTGTGTACGAGGCCGGGCCGCACGCAAAGGCGTGGCAGTACCGTCGCATCGTGCGCCGCAACCGGGGATATGGTCTGCGGGTGCAGGAGTGGTTCCGCGACTACGACCTGCTGCTGAGCCCGGCTATGGGCCCGGCGCAGCGGATAGACGCGGTGCGGATGCCGGACCGGTCGCGCCCGCCGCAGAGCTTCACGACGCCGTTCAACCACGCGTACAACCCGGCGGCCTGCGTTCCGGTGGGGTTCCACTCGAACGGGCTGCCGCTCGCGGTACAGATCGTGGGACGTCTCTACGACGACGTTGGGGTGCTGCGGGCGTCGGCGGCGCTGGAGCGCGCCCGCCCATGGGGGCACCTCTGGCCGGAGTTGGCCGAGGAGGGTTAGGCCTCGATCAGTTCGTAGGAGTGGGGTTGCGGAAGGGGTTGGCCGTCTTCCTGTAGAGCTTCGAGATAGAGTTGGATGGCCTCGCGGATTAGGGTGTCCACTTCTTCCCTGGTTTCCGCCGCGGCGACGCAGCCGGGCAGGTCCGGCACGTATGCGCCGTAACTGGTGGGGCCTTTCTCGATGATGACGGCGTACTTCATAGGTTTGCTCTCTGATCGAGGCCAGCTTGCTTCAAGACATTCTCCCACGTTCCCTGCGGCATATCCACACCGGGGTGCCCGGATATGACAGTGATACCAGGCTTCGTTGGGTGTTTGTACACCCGGTGGCTACCTCGTGTCCTTACGCGCTGCCATCCGTCCCGTTCAACCATACGGATGACGTCCCTCACCTTTGGCGGCATAGCATTCGTGCTCCCTCAACGTGCTTGAGCGGTTCGTCAAGTACGCTAGGGAGACTGGCAGCCACGGCGCAAGGAGCAGATGTCGCAAGACTGGCGCGGCTCGTCCTCCTACCGGACCGTCGCTGGCGGAGGAGGGTCAGGCCTCGACTACGATGGCGGTGCGCGTCGGTTCGGGGATGGGGTCGCCGTATTCCCGCATCAGTTCGAGGTGGAGGACGACGGCCTCGCGTATCAGCGTCTCGGTTCCCTCGTACGTGTCACCAGCGGCGATACAGCCGGGCAGATCGGGCAGGTAGGCTCTGTAGCTGGTGGGCTGCCCTGTTGACTTCACATCTGTGACACCAGCCCGTTGCGCGGTCAACGCAGCCCTCCTTACCATGTCTGCATGACCACGCAACCCGCCCCTGCGCCCGAACAAAGATTACCCTTGTGCGCGCTCCCCTGGGGACGCCGAACTTTTATACGGATGAGATTGTTGTTGCCTTGTTCGCGGGAAGCAGGCCACGGCCTTGAAAATGCCTGTCAAATGGAGAACAAGAATGTCAGATCGCACCCTCGCCTCACTCGTAAAACCCCGGAACAAGGATGTCATCTGGGACCCCGTTGACATTCTTGTTCCGCAGCGTAACCGTGCTGCCTCCTCATCCCCCCAGGTAGGCGTCGCGGGCGGAGCGGTAGTCGGCTGTGCCGGTGGCGATGCCCATCATCTCTGGCGTTGGCTCGCGGTCGGCGAGTTCGGCGGACGGCGCGCCGGACGCCTGGTGCTCCAGCGATTCGTAGACGGTGCGGACCGTCTGGGTGAACGTGCCATGGCCGCGCAGGACGATCTTCACGCCCCAGGGGGCGAGGACGTCCGTCGTGAGCGACTCCGGCGTGCTGCCGAGCATGAAGGGGAGGCTGGTGACGGCGCGCACGGCCTCCAGGTGCGCCTCTTCTCGTATGCCCATGAGGAAGATGCCATCCACGCCGGTGTCGGCGTAGGCGGCGACGCGCTCGACGGCGTCGTCGAGGCTCGTGGCGTTGATGGCGTGGGTGCGCCCGAGGATGACGGTCGCGTCGTCCTGGCGGGCGGCGACGGCGCCGCGCAGCTTGCCGGTCATCTCGTCGAGCGAGATCAACTCTTCCTTGCCGCCTGAGCCGTAGCGGCTGGGGAGCGACGTGTCCTCGATGGTCATGCCGCTCGCGCCTGCGTCCTCCAGTTCGCGGACGGTGCGCATGACGTTCAGCGCGTTGCCGTAGCCGTTGTCGGCGTCGACGATCTGGCTGATGTCGGAGGCGCGGGTGATGCGCCGTACCTGGTCGGCGAGCTCGGTGAGCGTCATCACGGCGACGTCCGGTGCGCCGAGGATGACGGCGCTCGCTATAGAGCCGCCGAGCATACCGACCTCGAAGCCGAGGGCGTAGGCGGTGCGCGACGAGACAGGGTCGAACACGGACGCGGGACGGACGCAGCCCTCGCGCTGGAAGTAGTCGCGCAGGCGGCGCCGTCGGTCGGTGACGTGCATGGCGTGGCTCCTGTGACACCGGCCCATTGTGCGCTCACGGAGCAGGCCGGTAGTTTGGTCGGAGCGATGATAGCCCATCGGCCCGTAGTGTTATCCTCTTGAAAGGACAGAGGCAGGATGACTGATACGACATACGCGATAGAAGCGACAGACATATACAGGCAGTTCGGCGAGGTGCACGCGGTCGAGGGCGTCAGCCTCGCGGTGAGTCCGGGCGAGATATACGGCTTCCTCGGTCCGAACGGGGCAGGCAAGACCACCACCCTCCGGATCCTGACGACGTTGCTGCTCCCATCGAGCGGCAGCGCGAGAGTCGCCGGGTTCGACGTAGTGTCGGAGGCGGTACAGGTCCGTCTGAGGATCGGGACGGCGCTGCAGGAAGTGGGGCTCGACCCGAAACAGTCCGGCCTCGAGCTCCTGCGCCTCCAGGGTTCGTTGTACGGCCTCTCCCGGAGGGAGACGAACCGCCGCATCGAGGAGTTGGAGCACCTGGTCGACATCGGCGACGCGATGAAGCGGCAGATCGGCACGTACTCCGGCGGCATGAAGCGCCGCCTCGACCTCGCGGCGTCGCTCATCCACGCGCCGGAGGTGCTGTTCCTCGACGAGCCGACGACAGGCCTCGACCCCATCAGCCGCTCGCGCGTGTGGGACTACGTGCGGGCGATCAGCCGCGAGATGGGCGTGACGATATTCCTGACGACGCAGTACCTGGAGGAGGCCGACACGCTCGCGGAGCGGGTAGGCATCATCAACCACGGCGTGCTGTCGGCGGAGGGCACGCCGGCCGAGCTGAAACGGTCGGTCGGTTCCGACGTTATCGTTGCGGACGTGGGAGAGCCGGAGCCGGGGCGCGCCGCGCTGGAGCGCGTGCGGTCAGTCCAGCAGGTGGACGTGTACGGGAACGAGGTCTCCATCTCGACGGCGAACGGCGCCGGGCTGATAAGCGACGTTGCACTCGCACTCAACCAGGCGGGAGTCACGGTGAACTCGCTCACGCTGCGCACACCGACCCTGGACGACGTGTTCCTGCACGTCACCGGCGCGCGCATGGAGGCCGAGGCGGAAGACGCACCGCACGATGCGGAGCGGGAAGAGGTGGCTCCGTGACCACGGCCACTCGCTCCATCACGCCGGTGACGGCGCGCCGCGCCGGGTTCTTCCGCGACGTCGCAAGCC
Organism: Dehalococcoidia bacterium; assembly: GCA_965206315.1. Lineage (GTDB taxonomy): Bacteria > Chloroflexota > Dehalococcoidia > Lucifugimonadales > Australimonadaceae > Bin16. Next base: position 476,068 of record OZ242210.1, on the reverse strand, counting down.
TGGGCGGGCGTGCGCTGCGTTCCATCCCGCGCGACATGGAGACGCTCATCCCGGCGCTCATCATCCCGGTGTTCTTCTTCGTCATCAACGTGGGAGCGCTCCAGGATCTGACCGAGATACCGACCGGGGCCGCCGCGGAAGGGTTCGACTACAAGGCGTTCCAGATACCCGTGGCCATCCTGTTTGCGGTGACGGGGCTGAGCCGCGCAAACATACTGGTGCTGGACATACAGAACGGCTACTTCGACCGTCTGGCGCTGAGTCCGGTGAACCGTCTGGCGATGCTGCTGGGGTTCATGGTGGCGGACATGGCGCTTGCGGTGGCGATGTCGGTGCCGGTGTTCATCCTGGCATTCGCTATCGGCGTGGACTTCGTAACGGGGCTGATCGGCATCGTTGCGCTGCTGGCGCTCACCGTCGTGTGGGCGATCGTGTACAACGGCTTCCCGTATGCCATCGCATTGAAAACGGGAAACCCGGCCGCGGTGAACTCAAGTTTCATCATCTTCTTCCCGGTGGTGTTCCTGAGCCCGGTGTTCGTTCCGCAGGAGGCGATGACCGGCTGGATGGAGACCATCGTCCGGTACAACCCGGTGACGTACCTGCTGCGCGGGATGCGTTCACTCATCAGCGATGGCTGGGTGCCGGAAGACATCCTCGTCGCGCTGCTCGGCATCGCGATCATCGGCATCGTCACGATACCGCTCGCAGCGCTGGCGTTGCTGGGCCGGGTTCGGAGGTCGTAGGGAGCGAGGGCGTGTATGGTAGGGGCCTGATGGAGAGCGGGCCCGCACGCATAGAGAGATTGCCCCGGTTGTGGCCGTCCCGCACCTACTACGGTTGGGCAATCGTCTTCACCAGCTTCTTCATCTCCATCGCTCAGGTTCCGATGTACGGCCCCGTCTTCTCGGTGTTCGTCAAGCCCATCGAGGACGAACTCGGCTGGTCCCGCACGACGATCACGGTCGCGTTCACGGTGGGGAGCCTGGGCGGCGCGCTGCTGGCCTCGGCCGTCGGCCCGATAGTGGACCGCTACGGCGCACGGGGCGTGATGAGCGTGACCGGACTGCTGGTGACCGCGGGACTGCTCGCGATCGCGGCGATGAGCGAGCCGTGGCACTTCTGGGTGGCGTATGGGGTGGCACGGACCGTGTCTGTCGCGGGCGTGGGGCTCGGTACCTCGGTTGCCATTGCGAACTGGTTCATCCGCATGCGCGGACGCGCTATCGCGATGCGCGCTGCCGGACAACGCACCGGACAGGCCGTCGTGCCGCTGCTCATCCTGCCGGTGCTGCTCTCGCTGGGCTGGCGCGAGTCGTTCGTTGTACTGGGGGTCGTGGCAGCGCTTTTCATCACCATCCCCTCGATGGTGTTCATCAGGCGGAGGCCGGAGGACTTCGGACTCCGTCCCGACGGCGACAGCGTTCCGGCAGCCGATACGCCGCGCGCGGCAGCGTCGGCCGAGTATTCGTGGACGCTTCGCCAGGTGCGTGCGACGCGGACGCTCTGGATGCTGACCGTGGGGATGGCGGCCGGGCTTTCGGCGCAGATCGCCATCAACGTGCACGCGGTGGCCAACTTCGAGGACAAGGGCATCTCCCAGGGGCTGGCGGTGACGGTGGCGAGCATCTTCACCGGCGTGGCGGCGGTATCGATGATGGGCTGGGGGATGCTGGTGGAGCGCATCCACGTGCGTTACGTGAGCATGGCGGCGATGGGGCTGTTCTTCCTGGCGATGGGCGTGCTGCTCGTGGCGGAGACCTACCCGATGGCGGTGCTGTTCGGGGTGCTGTTCGGCCTCGGGACGGGCGGTTGGACGGTGGCGCAGATGATTATGATCCCGAACTACTTCGGGCGTCTCCACGCAGGGTCGATCAAGGGGTTCATCTCTCCGATCGAAGGGCTGCTGGGTATCAGCGGGCCGCTGGTCGCGGCTTTCGTGTTCGATACGACGGGTAGCTACGACACGGCGTTCGTTGCGGCGGCTGGGACGTTCGCCGTGGGCTGTGCCGCGTTCTATCTCGCGAAGCCCCTGCGCGCGCCGTCCGCGGTCGGAGCGGCGGCCTGATGCGCGAGCAGCAGCACCAACCGCTCCCCCGGCTCTGGCCGTTCAAGAACGTCTTCTACGGCTGGGCAGTGGTCGGCACGTCCGCGCTCGTCTCGTTCGCGCAGGTGCCGATGTACGGCCCGGTGCTGTCCGTGTTCGTGAACCCGATCGAACAGGAGCTGGGATGGGCGCGCTGGGAGACCTCGGTGGCGTTCGCGCTCGGCAGCCTCGGCGGCTCGGTGTTCTCGTCGATCATCGGCGGACAGCTCGACCGGTACGGGGCGAGGACGGCGGTCGTGGTTGCGGGGATGATCGTCACCGGCGTGCTGCTCGGGCTCGCGGTGATGACGGAGCCATGGCACTTCTGGGGGCTGTTCGGCCTCGGACGCACGTCCGCGCTGGCGGGGGTCAACCTCGGCGTTACGGTGGCGCTCGGCAACTGGTTCATCCGGAAGCGTGGCCGGGCAGTGTCGTTCATGAGCATCGGGCTGCGGGCGGGGCAGGCGATGGTGCCGCTGGTCATCGCGACGCCCATCATCCTGGCGTACTCGTGGCGGCACGCCTACGTTGCGCTGGCGGTGATGACGTTCCTGCTCATCGCGCTTCCGGGCTGGCTGTTCATCAGGCGGAGGCCGGAGGACTTCGGACTGTTGCCGGACGGCGCACGGCCCGACGAGGCAGCAGGGCAACGGGCAGACATCCGGGGACAGGATGCGGATGGCGAGGTGTCGTTCACGCTGGCCGAGGCGAAGCGCACGGCGTCGTTCTGGCTGCTGACTATCGCGACGATGACGGTATTCTTCGCGCAGACGGCGGTGAACGTGCACGCGGTGCCGAGCGTGGAGGACCGCGGGGTGAGCCCGGCGTTCTCCGGCGCTTTCGTGTTCATCATCATGGGCACGGCGGCGCTCTCGTCCTACGCCTGGGGCGCGTTCATGGACAAGGTGCACGTGCGGTGGGGCACGGCGCTGGCCACCGTGCTCTCTGCGGTCGCCATGATCATCCTGCTGTTCGCGGACAACATACCGGTGGCGATCGTGTTCGGCGTCGTGTTCGGGCTTGGCACCGGCGGCTGGACGATCGCGCAGACGGTCATCTTCGCCAACTACTATGGGCGCCGGCACCTCGGCGCGATACGCGGACTGTCGCAGCTGCTGGCCGGGCCGGTGTCGGCGACCGGTGCGGTGCTGGCGGGAGCGATCAAGGACCTCACGGAGAGCTACGAACTGGCGTTCCTCATCTTCTTTGTGGCGCTGGTGGTCGTGCTGATGGCGGTACTGCTGGCGAAGCCGCCACGGAAGCCCGCGTCAGCCGGTCCACCTCCATCCTAGCCTTCCCCCATCGAGGGAGAAGGGACTTCCTAGACGAAGCCGCGCAGTTGGATGGCCCTCGCGACACGATCGACCCCGATGTCCATGGCCGCTTCGCGGAAGGTGCATCCCGTCTCCCGCGCCTTCTCCGCTACCGCGCAGTAGGCGGCGACGATGCGCCGGCGCAACTCCTCGTTCACGCGCTCCTCCGGCCAGCTGAACTGCTGAAGGTTCTGCGTCCACTCGAAGTAGGAGACGGTGACGCCGCCGCCATTGACGAGGATGTCCGGCAGAACCGGGATGCCCCGCTCCCGCAGGATGCGGTCGGCCTCGGGAGTCGTGGGATGATTGGCTGCTTCCAGCACGAGTTTCGCCGGGAGCATCCATGCGTTCTCCTCGGTCAGGGCGTTTTCCATCGCGGCAGGCACGAACACGTCGCAGTCGACCGAGAGGATGTCCTCCGTACGGCAGTTCTCGCCTCCTGTGAACCCGGCGACGGTGCGGTGTTCCCGGGCGTAATCGGCGAGCGCGGGGACATCGAGTCCGTTCGCGTTGCAGACGGAGCCGTTCAGATCGGCGACGGCAACGATACGCATGCCCTCTTCGTGGGCGATACGCGCGAACCAAGACCCTACGTTGCCGAACCCCTGCACCGCGATGCGGGCGCCCTTCACCTGCATGCCGAGGTCGCGCATGGCCTCCGTGAGCACGAACACGGCGCCGCGTCCGGTGGCAGCCTCGCGCCCCGCCGAGCCCCCGAGTTCGACGGGCTTGCCGGTCACGACAGACGGGTTGTAGCCGTGCATCTGGCCGTACTCGTCCATCATCCACGCCATCGTCTGGGTGTTGGTGCCCATGTCGGGGGCCGGGATGTCGCGATGGGGGCCGAGGAGGTGCTGGATGCTGCGGGTGTAGCGCCGCGTGACCCGATTCAGTTCGGCCTCGCTCAGCGTGTGCGGGTCGAGTTCGATGCCGCCCTTCGCGCCGCCGAATGGGATGTCGAGCAGCGCGGTCTTCCACGTCATCAGCGAGGCGAGCGCACGCACCTCGTCCTCATCCGCGTGGGGGTGGTAGCGGACGCCGCCCTTGTAGGGGCCTCGTACGGCGTTGTGTTGCACCCGGTAGCCGATGAACACCTCGACACGGTCATCGTCCATCCGCACGGGGAGCGAGACGCGGAGCTCGCGCCACGGTTCGACGAGCATGTTGCACATGCCCTGGGGCAGGCCCAGCCGGTCCGCCGCGCAATCGAACGACAGCCGGACGTCTTCCTGTGCGCTTCGCTCCTTGATCGCCATGGTCTTCTCCTCTCAATTCGAGGATATCACCCACCCGCGTCCGGCTCCCTCGCGGGCGGAGCACCATGAGGCGCGGGGGCTGCTATGCTCGCAGCATGGTGACGGGTAACGCATGAGCGCGTCAGGCCGGCGGACGAACCCCGCCCTCACTCATGCCCCCATCTTCTTCTCGTTCTTCACCTGGGGGTTCGGCACGGGCGCTCAGAACCTGGGGCGCCCGCTGTTCGCATTCGCCGTCACGGGCAACGTCTTCCTCGTGGGCGTGATGCTTGCAGCCAACGCCGTCCCGCGCGCCTTCACCGGCCCCATAACGGGCTTCCTCACGGACAAACTGGGGCGCAAGCCGATGGTGCTGTTGGGGCCCATCGTCCGCGGCATAACGAACGTGGGCCAGTACTTCGCGGACGACTACATCACGTTCTTCGTGCTGGAGATGATCGGCCAGATCGGTGTTGCCATCTGGGCGACGAGTTCCAACGTGCTCCTCTCCGACGTGACGACGACGGAGAGTCGTGGCCGCGTGCTGGCCCTGCGCACGATGGCGACGCGGCTGGGCTTCGTTGCGGGGCCCGCAGTGGGCGGTTTGCTGGCGGCGACGTTCGGGCTGGAGTCGGTCTTCCTGCTGAACGGGGTGAGCAAGATCGTCATCGTGGTGGTCGTGCTCACGATGGTCAAGGAGACGCGTCCGCCTGAACTGGCTGAGCCCGGCGCCGTAGGGCGTCAGCCGGCGCGGCTGTCGTTGGAGCCGTTCCGGGACCGGACATTCGCGGTCGTCGCGGTCGCAACAGCGGCGTTCGCGATGAGCAACGCAGGCATCGTGCAGACGCTCCTGCCGGTGCACGCGGTAGACGCTCTGGCGTACGACGAGGCGGTGGTGGGCTTCCTCATCAGCATCACCTCGGCAGCCGGTTTCCTGTTCGCGTTCCCGAACGGAATGATCGCGGACCGTTTCGGACGGAAGTGGTCGCTGGGGCCGGGATTACTGATGATGGGCACTGCGGCGGTGACGCTGACCGTGGGAGACGAGTACACGACGCTCCTGGTCGCGGCGGTGTTCCTCGGCCTCGGCGAGGCGATGGGCATGGGGACGTCGCAGACGTTCGCGATGGACCTCGCGCCGCCGGAGAAGCGCGGGATGTACATGGGGCTCTCCATGATGGCGAACTCGGTAGGCGCGACCGCAGGGCCGCTGTTGCTTGCCGCGCTGTATTACTTCGTTGCACCGGACGTGTCGTTCGTCACGATAACGGTGCTGCTGGTGCTGGCTGCCGCCATGCTGATGCTGATGGCGCGGGAGACCGGCGGGCGGGCGCGGCTCGGACAGAGGTGATGCCCCACAGTCGTCATAGTGCAGGACTTGCGCCGCTACCCGATTGACCCGCATCGCGGGTACGGCGCATCATCGGAGCATCGAAACCCAGTTAGCATCCCGCCCCGATCCGGCTATCGCTCCGCCGTATTCGTTCGTCGATGAGCAGCAGGCGCTCGACGCTGCGATAGCAGCGCTTGCATCTTCCCCGACGGTCACCGTCGACACCGAGGCGGACAGCCGTCACCACTACCCGGAGAAGGTCTGCCTCCTCCAGCTGTCGGACGGGGAGCGGACGTATCTCGTGGACACGCTCGCCGGTCTGGACTACGGCGCGCTGGGCGAGCTGTTCCTCGATGCCGCCGTGCAGAAGGTGCTGCACGGGGCGGACTTCGATCTGCGCGGGTTGCACCGGGACTTCGGCTTCACGTTCTCCAACTGCTACGACACGTCCATCGCGGCGCGGTTCGCGGGCATCGAGCGCGTCGGGCTCGCATCGCTGCTCGAAGAGCTGCTGGACGTCCGCATCCCGAAGGACCAACGCCTGCGGCGCGCGGACTGGTCGCGGCGCCCCCTGGAGGAGGATGCGCTCGTCTACGCCGCGTCGGATGTTGCGCATCTCCCTGAACTGCGCGACGTGCTCGACGGACGGTTGCGCGCGCTCGGGAGGGAATCGTGGGTCGCGGAGGAGTGCGAGCGGCTGGCTGGGATACGCTACGCGCCGCCGGATCAGGAGACAGCATGGCTGTCGGTGAAGGGCGCGCATGTGCTGGACGGCAGGGGGCTCGCGGTGCTGAAACCGCTGTACGAGTTCCGCGAGGCGGAGGCGCTGAGGCTGGACCGCCCGCCGGGGTACGTGCTTCCTGCGCATGCGCTGGTGTACCTCGCGGCGCACCCCGGCGCGGCGATGGAGGACGTTCCGGGCATGAGCCCGACGCTCGTCCGACGCTACGGGCGGGGCGTCCGAGCCGCGGTCAAGGCGGGGGTGGCGTCGCCTCCATTGCAGCGTCCCCGCCCTCAACAGCCGCTGTTCCCGCGCATGACCAAGGTCGAGTCCGCGCGCCTGGCGCAGCTCAAGCGATGGCGCGCCAACCTCGGGGCTGAGTTGGAGGTCGACCCTTCGATACTCTGGCCGATGCGGAGCCTGGAGCGGCTGGCGCGCGCGCCGGGATCGCTCGACGCGGAGTGTGCGTCGGTGGAGGTGAGGGCGTGGCAGCGGGAGCAGTTCGCAGCGTCACTGCGGCGGGAGCTGGCAACGTGATGCAGACGCCAACGATGCGGGACGTGTACGAGGCGCGGAAGATCATCGCGCCGTACCTGGCGCGGACGCCGCTGCAGTACTCGGCGGGGCTGAGCCGGTTGCTCGACGCCGAGGTGTACCTGAAGCACGAGGAGCACCATCCGCTGGGCGCGTTCAAGGTCCGGGGCGGCATCAACCTGCTTGCGCACATGAGCGAAGAGGAGCGGAGCCGAGGGCTCGTCACCGCCTCGACCGGCAACCACGGGCAGTCGGTGGCCAACGCCTGCCGGATATTCGGGGCGCGGGCGCTCATCGTGCTGCCGGAGAAGGACCCGAACCCGCTGAAGGCAGCGGCGATGGAGGCCCTGGGCGCGGAGGTGGTGTATCACGGAGGCAACGTCGACGAGGCGAGGGCCCACTGCGAGCGGCTGGCCGCCGAGGAGGGCTACCGCTACGTGCACCCCGTCGACGAACCGCTGCTCATCGCGGGCGTGGCGACGCAGACGCTGGAGATCGTCGAGGACATGCCTGACGTGGAGGTGATGTACCTGCCGCTGGGGGGCGGTACCGGCGTTTCCGGGGCCTGCATCGTGACTGCCGCGATAGCCCCCGACGTCAGAGTGCGCGCCGTGCAGTCGGAGGAGGCGCCCGCCGGTTACCTGTCGTGGAAGCAGGGGGAGGTGGCGCAAGCGCCGATGCACACGTTCGCCGAAGGCATCGCGACCGTGTCCGGCTACGAACTCCCGCAGCGGATCATCCGCGACGTGCTGGACGATTTCGTGCTCGTGAGCGACGACGAGATACGCCATGCGATGGGCCTGCTCGTCCAGGAAGCGCATACGTTGTCGGAGGGCGCGGGTGCCGCGGCGACGGCGGGAGCGTACAAGCAGCGGGAGTCGCTGGCCGGCAGGAAGGTGTCCATTACGGTCAGCGGGGCGAACACGACGACGGCGCAGCTCATGGCGGCGTTGGAGACGCACGCGAGGATGCGGCAGTAGGCCCACACCCACACCCCGCAGGGCCCTCACCCACGCGCTGAAGCGCGTTGCCCTCTCCCTCAGGAGAGGGGGCGGACGGGCGTGCTATCCTTGCGGCATCCCCTGTTCCCGGAGTTGCGATGGTTGCTCAACCCACGGGGCTCGCTATCGGCGTGCCCACCCCGCGAGTGGACGGCGTCGACAAGACGACGGGCCGCGCCACCTACACCGCCGACGTGCAGCTGGAGGGAGCGCTCTTCGGCAAGATACTGCGCTCCCCCTTCCCTCACGCCCGCATCCTCTCCATGGACACGTCTGCCGCCGAGCAGGTGCCCGGCGTGCACGCCGTCGTTACCGGTGCTGACATCTACGAAGGCGCGCGGCACGGACGCGCTGTGCTCGACATCCCGGTGCTCGCGCAGGGCGTCGTGCGCTTCATCGGCGAGCAAGTCGCCGCGGTGGCCGCTGACGACGAGGACATCGCGCAACGCGCCCTCGACCTCATCGAGATCGAGTACGAGGAGTTGCCCGCCGTCCTGACGATGGACGAGGCGAAGGCCGAGGGCGCGCCGCTCGTGCACGAGGACATGCTGCAGGTGAAGGGCTACCCGAAAGAGGTGACGGAGCCGAGCAACGTCTACACCGTGTGGGAGTGGGCAAAGGGCGACGTGGACGCGGGCATGGCCGAGGCGGACATCATTGTGGAGAACACGTTCACGACGCCGCGTCAGCACCAGGCGTACCTGGAGCCGCACACCTGCCTCGTGGCGGCGCACCCGTCCGGCAAGGTAGATGTGTGGGCCGGGAACAAGTCGCCGCACCCGGGCAAGCGCATGGTGGCGATGGCGATAGGGCGGGATGCCGCAGACGTGGTGTTCAATCCCGTGACTATCGGCGGGGACTTCGGCGGGAAAGGCTCAGCGATGGCCATACCCGTCGCGTGGATGCTCTCCTCGCGCACGGGCAGGCCGGTGAAGATCGTGTTCGACTACTCGGAAGACCTCACGTCGGCTAACCCGCGCCACGCCTCCCGCGTCACGGTGCGTACGGGCGCGACGCGCGACGGCGTCATCGTCGCGCACGAGGCGCTGGTGGAGTACGACAGCGGCGCGTACGCAGGGTTCAAGCCGGGCGGACACCTCGGCGGCGCAAGCGCTGCGGCGGGGCCGTACAAGGCCGCGAACACCCGCATCATCGAGCACCAGGTGTACACGAACAACGTGCCGTGCGGGTACATGCGCGGGCCGGGAGAGCCCCAGGCGATGTTCGCCGCAGAGTCCCAGATCGACTGCCTCGCGGATGTGCTCGGGATGGACCCGGCGGAGCTGCGACGGAAGAACCTCGTCACGGAGGGCGAGGAGGACTCGCTCGGCACGGTGTTCGAGCAGGTGCGCTCCATCGAGACGCTGAACGCCGCGCTGGACGCCGCGGGCTATGCTGAGGCCAGGGCATCGGATGGACGCTTCGCCTACGGCAAGGGCGTCGCCATCGGCGAGCGCGTGCAGGCCGGCGGCGAGACGCATGCGGGCGTCACGTTGCACTCAGACGGATCGGTCACGGTCAACACGTCCGTGTTCGAGCAGGGCACAGGCTCCTACACCATCATGCAGCAGATCGTCGCGGACGAACTGCGGATGCCCATCGAGCAGGTGCGCGTCGCAGTGTGGGACACGGCGAGCACGTCGTTCGACTCCGGCATCGGCGGGGCCCGGGTGACGCGGATGGCGAGCGCGGCGGTCTGGGACGCGGCGCAGGCTGCGAAGGGCGAGCTGTACAAGCTGGCGGCGGAGGTTCTCGAGTGGCCGGAGGATCTGCTCGAAGTGGACGGCGCAGAACTCCGGCGGAGCGACAACGGCGAGAGCGTCGAGTGGGCGTCGCTCGTGGAGCGCACGGGCGCGCCCATTGTGGGGCTCGGAGACGTGCAGGACACGGCCCGCAACCCGTACACGGCGTTCACGGCACAGGTCGCCGAGGTGGCTGTCGACCGCGAGACGGGGCAGGTGAAGCTGCTCACGATCACGACGGCGCACGACACCGGGACGATACTGAACCCGATCGGCCACCAGGGACAGGTCAACGGCGGAGTAGTGCAGGGTATCGGCTTCGGGCTGCAGGAGGAGCTGGCGGTGGAGGAAGGTCGCGTCACCACGGCGTCGTTCGCGGACTACAAGATCCCGACGGCGGCCGACCTGCCGGAACTGCGCACGGTGCTGCTGGACGAGGAACAGGGCGGCGGCTGGGGGCCGTACCGGATCAAGGGCATCGGCGAGCAGTCGAACTCGCAGGCCGCGCCCGCGATCGCGAACGCGGTCGCTGACGCCGTGGGTGTGCGCATACGCGACCTTCCAGTGACGGCGGAGAAGGTCTACCGGGCGCTGCAAGCTGAGTGATGCGGCAGCCGGAGCGCGAAAGCGCGCCTACCGATGAAGAACAAACCAGGGCCGAACGCGCCCCGCGCACGTTTTCCGCGCTGGGGTTCGCGCAGTACCGGCGGCTCTGGGGCGGCACGTTCTTCACGTTCGCGGCGGGGCAGATGACGCAGGTTGCGCGTCCGTGGCTCGCCTACGAGTTGACGGGCTCCGCGTTCTGGGTGGGGGTCGTCGCGCTTGCCCAGGGCATCCCCATGTTCTTCATGTCGCCGCTGGGCGGCGTCGCGGCCGACAGGCTCTCCAAGCGTGCAGTGCTGCTTGCCTCCCAGACCGCATTGCTGGCGATGGCGCTGGTGCTCGTCGTCCTGTTGTACCTGGACATCATCGAGGTCTGGCACCTCGTACTGTTCTCCCTCGTGCACGGAACGGCGATGCCGTTCAACATGCCGGTGCGCCAGTCGTACGTGCCGCTGCTCCTGCCGAGGCGTCTCATCCCCAACGGCGTCGCGTTACAGGCGGCGGGGCGGAACGTCAACCAGGTCGCCGCGCCGGGTGTCGTCGGCATCCTGCTGGGCATCGACCCGCTCATCGCGTTCGCGACGGTCGCAGTGTTCCACGTCGTCTCCATGGGGATGTCGCTCACGTTCCCGGCGGGACGCCCTGAGCAGCAGCGCGGTCGCGGGATGCGCGGTGAGCTGCTGCTGGGGTTCCGCTACGTGATCTCGACGCCGCTTCTGCGTCTGCTGTTCGGGATGCTGCTGATCATGCTGGTGCTGGGCATGCCGTACGTTCACCTGCTGCCGGTGTTCCAGGAAGTGCTGGAGATCGGGCCGGAGCTGCTGGGCTTCATGTACGCGGCGATAGGCTTCGGCGGGTTCTGCGGCTCGCTGACCGTTGCATCGTTCTCACGGCTCGCGAGCGGTCTGCCGCAGATGATCATCGGGATCAGCTTCGGCGTGGCGCTCGCGGGGTTCGCGTTATCCCCGTACTACCCGCTCAGCATCCTGCTCCTGTTCAGCACGGGTTTCACGCACCAGGCGTACACCACCATCAACCAGACGCTCATCATCACGCGGACGGACCCGGCGCTCTACGGTCGCGTGATGAGCATCAACCTCATGCTGCGCTCGTTCATCACGATGGCCATCCTGCCGTTCGGTTTGCTCGTGGACGCTTTCGGCGCGCCGGGCACGCTGGCCGTAACGGGCGTGGTGCTCGCAGGGTCGCTGCTGCTCATCGGTCTCGTACGGGGCACGACGATACCGGAGGGTGTGCGCAGCGCATGAGGGGCATCGGGTAGCGTTGCCCGCCGCCGTCGCGCTCGGTAGACTGCGAACGCGTGGAACGCCGCGCGAGAGGCAACGCTATGGACGAACGAATCCGGGACCGTATCGATGCTGCGTTGAAGGACGCGGGCGGGCAGTACGTGGAGGTGCACGTCGAGGAGGCGTCGTCTTCCACTATCCGCTACCGGGCCCGCGAGTTGGAGGAGATCGGGCGCGGCAGCGCGATCGGCGGCAACGTCCGGGCGCTGGCTGGCGGCGGCTGGGGGTTCGCGTCGTTCAACGACCTGGACAGCCTCGAAGCCAAGGTGCGGCAGGCCGTCGACCAGGCGCGGGTTATCGGCGGCGAGCGCGTCGAACTCGCGGAGACGGCCCCGGTGGTGGACTATGTTCCGCCGGTGCTGGGGCGCGACCCGAGCGCGATGTCGCTCGCTGAGAAGAAGTCGGTGCTGGACGAGTACGCGGACGTGATGATGGGTACACCGGGCGTGCAGTCGGCCACTGTCGGCTACACGGACGCGCGGCGCCGCATGGTGTACGCGAACTCAGAGGGGTCATACATCGACCAGGAGCGCGTCGACGTCAACCTGAGATTGAACGCGCAGGCGCGGAACGGCGCGGACGTGCAGCAGTACGGCATCAGCCTCGGCAGCCTGGGCGACTTCGAGTTCGTGATGGACCTGCGTGAGAGTGCGACCGAGGCGGCGGAGAAAGCGGTCGCGCTGCTCGACGCACCCGAAGTGAAGGGCGGCGAGTACACGGTCATCCTCGACCCCATCCTCGCGGGGGTCTTCATCCACGAGGCGTTCGGCCACCTGTCCGAGGCGGACCACATCTATGCGGAGCCGCGTCTGCAAGAACTGATGAAACCCGGCAAGCGGTTCGGCGGCGCGCACCTGAACGTGAAGGACGGCGCGACCATCCCGCGCCCCACGCTGCGCGGCTCCTACCTGTACGACGACGAGGGCGTGCAGGGGCAGGAGACCGACCTGATCCGCGAGGGTGTGCTCGTCGGGCGGCTGCACTCGCGCGAGACGGCGGCGAAACTCGGCGAGCGCCCCACAGGCAACGCGCGGGCGCTGAACTACCGCTTCGCGCCCATCGTGCGCATGACCAACACGTTTATCGTCCCTGGCGAGTCGAGCGTGGACGACCTGTTCGCGGACATGGAGGACGGGCTGTACGTCAAGAACTGGTACGGCGGGATGACCTCCATGGAGATGTTCACCTTCTCCGCCGGAGAGACGTACCGCATCCGCAACGGGAAGATCGCGGAGCTGTGCAGGCCGGTGATGCTCACCGGCAACGTCTTCGATACGCTGCACAACCTGGACGCCATCGCGGGCGACCTCGAGATGAACGAGGGCGGCGGCTGCGGCAAGGCGGGGCAGAGTCCCTTGCCGGTCTCCAACGGCAGCCCCCATATCCGCATCCGCCAGTGCCTCATCGGAGGAGCGTAGCCATCGTTTCCCCGGAGCAGGCCAGGGCTGCGGCGGAACGGATACTGGAGCAGGCGCTCCGTTCCGCCGACGAGGCGGAGGTCTTCTACGCCGCGTCGTCCAGCACGCCCGTGCATTTCGAGGCGAACGTCATCAAGGGCGTGGACGCGAACGATGCGATGGGAGCGGCGCTCCGCATCATCAAGGACGGGCGTGTCGGGTTCAGCTCCACGTCGAACCTGGACGATACGCAGGCGCTGGTGGACGCCGCCATCGAGACTGCCCCGTTCGGCGCCGAAGCGCATTTCGAGTTCCCCGGCGCGCAGTCGTATCCAGATGTCCGCCCCTACGACTCCTCCGTCGAAGAGGTGACGCTCGAAGAGATGGTTGCGCTGGGCGAGCGCGCCATCGAGGGCCTGCGGGCGTACTCCACGGAGGCGCAGATAGAGGGCGGCGTCGGCAAGTCCACCTCCACGCTGGCGCTCGTCAACAGCCGGGGCGGCAGCGTTGCGTACGAACGCTCGCGCTTCCAGATCGGGTTCGAGGGCACGGTGATACGCGGCGAAGACATGCTGTTCACGATGGACAGCGAGAGCAGCATCGCCGCGCTGAACGACCCCTCCGGAGTCGTGACGTCCGTCATCCGGCAACTGGAGTGGGCGAAGGAGACGGCGGCGGTCGAGACGAAGTCCATGCCCGTGGTCCTGATGCCGACGGCGGTGCGGAGCGTGCTGCTGTCGCCGCTGCTCGCGGGGCTGAACGGCAAGTCCGTGCTACAGGGCACGTCGCCGCTCGTGGGGCGGCTGGGCGAACGCATCGTGGACGAGCGGTTCAGCCTTACCGACGATCCCACACTCCCGGACGCGGCGGGCGCCCGGCCTGCCGATGACGAGTGCGTAGCGAGCCGCCGCCTGCCGCTCATCGCGTCGGGCGTTGCGACGGCGTTCTTCTACGACCTGCAGACGGCGGGGCAGGCGGGCGTGTCTAGCACCGGCGCGGGAGAGCGCGGACTCGGCTCACTGCCGGGGCCGTCGACGAGCGTGCTGCTCGTGGACGAGGGCGACGCGGCGCTCGACGACATCATCGCGGGCATGGAAGAGGCGCTCATCGTGGAGCGGCTGCTCGGCGCGGGGCAGAGCAACGTGCTGGGCGGAGACTTCAACGCGAACGTGCTGCTGGGGTATAAGGTGGAGCACGGCCATGTGGTGGGCCGGGTGAAGAACACGATGATCTCCGGCAACGCATACCGAGCCCTGAACGACGTGCTGGCGCTGGGCAGCGAGGGACGCTGGATGGGAAGCCTGTACGCTCCTGCCATCGCCGTGGGCGGCATCTCTGTCTCAAGTAAGGGTTAGCTATGGCGCTCGGTGACGTCATCCCCCGACTACTCGACGCGGGCTCCGAACTGAAGCCGTCGCTCCTTGGACGCCTCAGCGGCCTGACGCCGGATGAGCAGCGGGAACTGCTGGAAGCGTGGGGCGACATCCCCACGTCCCGTAGGCTCATGATTATCCGCGCGGTAACTGGCATGGCCGAGGACAACATCGAGATGGAGTTCACCGGGCTGCTGTGCGCCGCGCTGGAGGACGCCGCCGCCCCCGTGCGCGCCAGCGCCGCAGCCGGACTATGGGAGACCGGCGACCGCACGGTCATCGCCCCACTCACGGCGATGCTTGAGAGCGACGACTCCCACGAGGCGCGTGCGGCGGCTGCCAGTGCGCTTGGCCACTTCGCGGAGATGGCCGAGGCGGGGAAGCTGATCGGGCGCGATATCGTCACAGTGCGGAGTGCGCTTCTGGGCGCAGTGGAAGACGAGACTGAGGAGACCGCGGTGCGCCGCCGTGCACTGGAGGCGATAGCGCCAATGCGCCACCCGGACGTTCCTGGCTGGATACGGTGGGCCTACCAGAGCGGCGAGGCGCTGCTGCGGCAGAGCGCTGTCTACGCGATGGGGCGCACCTGCGACCCGGTATGGCTGCCAGTCATCGTAGCGGAGTTCGGGAGTAGCGTGCCCGCGATGCGCTTCGAGGCGGCCAATGCGGCGCGTGAGCTTGCGGACCCGAAGACGCTGCGGTACCTGCACGAATTGACGAGCGACGACGACTCGCAGGTGACGCTCGCGGCGGTGCACGCCATCGGTGGCATCGGCGGGACGGCGGCGCGCAAGCTGCTCAAGCACTACGTGGACGAGGGCGACCCTACGCTGAGCGAGGCTGCGCAGGAGGCGCTGCGCGCGCTCGAAGCCGACGAGGGCGACTTCTCCATGCTCACGCTGCAGGAGCCGTAGGCATGGCGCGCGGAACGAGGGTTGCGCAGGCTGTGTCTGCGGGCGGTGTGGTCTGCGACCAGCGTGACGGAGACGTGATGGTGGCGATGTGCGGCCGCCTGAAGTCCGGCCTGTGGGCGCTTCCCAAGGGCACACCGGACGGGGGCGAGACGCTGGAGGAGACCGCCCTGCGCGAGGTGCGGGAGGAGACCGGCCTGTCCGTGGAGATCGCCGCCCCGCTGGGACACATCGAGTACTGGTTCACCCGCGACGGAGAGCGCATCCATAAGCGCGTCTACTTCTACCTCATGCATCCGTGCGGCGGCTCGCTCGACGACCACGATCCGGAGTTCGACGTCGTGCGCTGGGCGTCGCCGGTGGAAGCGCTCGATGCGCTGACCTACCCGTCGGAGCGCGAGGTGCTGCAGCGAGCTATGGCGGCGCTGGATGCGGAGGAGCCCCTTCGATGACCGAGACCGTCATCCAGGGAGAAAAGGTCGTGCTCCGCGACAAGCGCATCGAGGATGGCGAGGACGACCACCGCTGGCGTTCGGACCAGGAGCTTGCCGAGCTCGACGCCGCCCCGCGCCTGCGGCAGCCGCTCGCGGACTTCCTGCGCGACTACTCGAATGAGTTGAAGTATCCCACGCCATGGGTGCGCCGCTATGGCATAGACACGCTGGACGGCCTGCACATCGGCAACTGCATGGTGTACGACATCGACAACTTCAAGGGGCAGTGCGAGGTCGGCATCCTGGTCGGGAACCGGGACTACTGGGGCAGAGGCTACGGCCGTGAGGCGGTGCAACTGCTGGTGGCTCAGTGTTTCAAGAACGCGGCGATGAACCGGCTCTACCTCCATACGCTCGAGTGGAACGCCCGCGCGCGGCGCGCCTTCGCGATGTGCGGGTTCCGTGAGGTGAAGCCCGTGCGCCGCGCGGGGTACAACTTCATCCTGATGGAGTTGACCCGCGAGGAGTGGGAGGCCCGGCAGGGCGGAGCGGACTAGCGCGACGGCAGCGCGACGACCGCCTCGCCGGTGGTCGTACGGACGCCGACGCCGTTCTCGATCCAGATATCGCAGCGTACGGAGCCTGCATCTTCGTCGCGTTCCACCACCGTGCCCTTGCACGTGAGCACGTCGCCCGGAACGTCCATCTCACGGTAGCGCACCGAGAGCGACAGCAGCCGCCCCTCGGCGCCTATCCAGTCCGTGACGAGTTGGCCGAGGTACGCGCTCTTCAGCGCGCCGTGCAGGATCACGCCGGGCAGGCCCTGCTCTGCGGCGAAGTCCTTGTCGTAATGGATCTCGTAGAAGTCTCCTGACGCGCCCGCGTACATGACCAGCTGGCGGGTCGTTGGCTCCTTCACTAGCGCGGGAAGTTCCGCACCGACTGAGGCGTCGTCCAGGTACGTTTGCGTGCTCATGCTGCGGGCATCCTTATGAGGGTGTTGCGTTGCGTGGCGGCGAGTTCGCCGCGCTGGTTCGTGTAGCGGGTGACGTAGGTGGCGATGAGCATCGAACCCGTGCGTCCCTCGCGCTCGATGAGGTTTTCCATCTGTGTTACGAACGTGATGGCGTCGCCCGGACGCACCGGCTCGCCGTACGTCCACTCGCTGCCACCGTCGAGCACCCGGGGCACGGACTCGCTATCGGGGATTGTGGGGATGGCGAGGCCGACGGAGCGCAGGAAGGTCGGCGGGGCGACGTCCGGGTAGGCGGGATTGTCGTCGCCGATGGCGGCGGCGAAACGCTCGACGGCGCCGCGTTCGACGACGGTGGTGCGCGGTTCGCCGTCGACTCCGACGGCAGCCTGCATTGCGGGGGTGAGTATGGACACGTTCGTTGCTCCGGCGCTGGGGTCGGCGGGCAGGCTAGTGGCGAGAGTCGGGAGTGTCAAGCGGTGTCAGGGGCCTTTGCAGGAGCGGGGATCTCTCGCGGGCAGACCCTCCGGAAACTCTCTGGATATTCTGGTCAGAGATCCGCAACAGAGACGTATTGACAATGCGTAGCGCAGGCATTAATGTCTCGTGCTCACACGGCATTCGTCGTGTACCATTGTGATTGATGACGGTATGGGTTGCCGGGCCATCCAGTTCCAGCAAGGCCTACCGCCCGTCAACAGCCCCTCCAGAGCGGAGGGGCTCTGACTTTTAAGCGGGGTGAGCGACACCTCCGAGCGATTGACCCTCAGAGACGGCGAGTGCTACGCTTTGAGGTAGCGCAGGAGTGTAGCTCAGCCTGGTAGAGCAGCGGTCTCCAAAACCGCCGGCCGAGGGTTCGAATCCTTCCACTCCTGCCACTGACAGACTCGGGCGCAGGTGGTGGAATAGGTAGACACGCTGTCTTGAGGGGGCAGTGGGAGCAGTCCCGTAAGAGTTCAAATCTCTTCCTGCGCACCAACTACGGCATCTGACGAGGAAGCCCTGGCAATCCGCCGGGGCTTCTCTTCATGCACGGCGCGCCCCTGCACGTTGGCGGTACAATCCCCTCCGCACGCCCACACCCACGGAGGAGCCATGCCGATCGTTTCCCATGACCGACTGCAGACCATAGCCGACTGCCTGCTCCAGTGTGCCGGAGCAAGCGATGAGGAAGCCGGCGTCATCGCCCGTCACGTCATCGGCGCGAACCTCGCGGGACACGACTCCCACGGCATCATCCAGGTCCCCACCTACATCGACCGCATCAAGCGCGGGCACATCGTTCCCGGCGCGCCGTTCGACATCGTCAACGAGACCCCCTCCACGCTCGTCGCGGACGGCCACTGGGGCTTCGGCTATGTCGTCTCCGAGCGGGCGATGAGCCTGCTCATCGAGAAGGGGAAGCAGCAGGGCTCCGCCGCCGCGACGGTCTACCGCCAGAGCCACGTGGGCCGTGTCGCCGACTACCCGCTGATGGCCATGCGTGAGGGCATGATAGGCCTGATGACCGCCGACTCCGGCAGGACGACCAAGAACGTCGCCCCATTCGGCGGAAGCGAGCCCCGGCTCGGCACGAACCCGATCTGCGTCGCGGTGCCGAGCAACCTGGAAGGGCCGCTGTTCATTGACATGGCCACGAGCGCGGTCGCCGCAGGCAAAGTGGACCTTGCCGCGGCGCGCGGCGTCCCGATCCCCGAGGGGTGGGTCGTCGACAGCAGCGGCAACCCCGTGACGGACCCGAGAGTCATGCGCGAGCAGGGCGGCGCGCTGCTGCCACTGGGCGGCTCCGAGGGGTACAAGGGGTACGGCCTCTCCGTCGTCGTGGAGATACTCTCCGGCCTGCTGACGGGCCTCGGCTTCGGCCACGACCCGCGCGGGTTCCACAACGACGGCTGCTTCATGGCCGTGTTCGACGTCGCCGCGTTCCGTCCGCTGGAAGAGTTCAAGCAGCAGGTCACGGAACTCGCGGGCTACTTGAAGGCATCCAAGCGCGCGGTGGGGTTTGATGAGATCCTCTATCCCGGCGAGATCGAGCACCGGAACACGCAGCGCCGCCTGCAAGAAGGCATCTTCGTGGAGGATGCCACGTGGGGCAAACTCGCGGCGCTCGCCGAGGAGTACGGCGTCAGCGCTGAGCTGGATTTATAGGGGCTGGGCGTCCCGAAGGGCCAGCGGCGCGACTGCCAGGCCGTCTTCGCACAGTATGTTTGCTCGCGTGCCGTACCCGGCGCCTGACCCGGCAACTTGTGTACGCCCGCATACGCACATTCCTCTGCAGCAGCCGTGTGCGTGCCGCGTAGGCGGCCAGTTCCTCGTGCCGCCGCGCCCGGATAGCCTCCAATTCGTGACGGGCCTTCCGCACCTTTCTGACTTCCCGGACGATCGCCCACGCCAGCAGGAGCGGCGCTACGACGAAGGCGGCCACGCTGACGATGCCCAAGGCGAACCGCAGGCTTATACCGAACACCAGTGAACTGGTCGTTCCGACCGCCGGAGCCGCACCCGGGAAGAGGGTCAGCAACCTTGCTCCCACCGGACGCACGAGGTTGAGGATCGTTGCGGACCACACCTTCCAGACGGTGCCGGCGGCGAAACCGGCTCCCTGGCGTCCGATGATGTAGGCACGGGAGTGCGGAGAGCCATCGGCGACGGTGCGCTTCTGACGCCTGAGGAGTCGCCGCCACAGCGGTGGCGGATCAGGGAGAGTCGCGCTCTCCTGGAGGGAAGCCGGGTACTCCGGCTCTGGCAGACCCAGCCGGTGGCAGAGATGCATCTGCTCGTCGTACAGCGGGAGCACCTCGTCCCGGTGATGCGACTCCAACTCTTCCAGTTCAGCGCGCAGCGCGTTGAGCCGCTCGTGGCTTCTCAGCTTCGCGGCTGCCTGGGCCACGGCTGAACCGCCGGCGATGGCAAGGGGGAGGAGTAGGGCGGGTAACGGCATAGGAATATTTTATCAACCGTCCCGCCACTCCCAGCGGCGCCGTGCTATCGTTGACGAAAGTGCGCATTTCTGGCTAATCTGGTACGTCACGGCGACGTAGCCAAGTGGTTAAGGCGGAGGTCTGCAAAACCTCTATTCGGCGGTTCGATTCCGCCCGTCGCCTCCAATCTCACTCATCACAGCGCGCAACCTCACTGGAAGGAGCGGCTCATGGAAGAGATCGTCAGGAAGGTCCGAACGGGAGATTCTGTCCCGAACGCCGCACGTCAGGACGGCGTCCGGCGCGAGATCGTCATCGAGGTCGAGGCGGAGACGCTGGAGCGCCAGCGCAAGCTGGCCCGCGTCCGCTCCGGCGGCGGCACGGGCAGCACGTTCGAGATGATCTGCGACGAGGGCACCCGCATCGGTGGTGACGACACCGCGCCTTCACCGCTCGCCTACTTCTCGGCGGGCGTCGCGTTCTGACTGCTCACCCAGCTCGCTCGGTTGAGCGAGATGACCCACATCGCCTACAGCAAGGTGCGGCTGCAGCAGACGACGCGCTTCTACCGGGACGGCTCCGCGCTCGCGGGCACCATCGTTGGAGGGCCTGCGGGGCTTGAGACCACCGTCAACGTGGAGTCGGACGAGCCGCCCGAGCGCATACGCCGTCTCGTCGACATGGCGGAAGCAAGCTGCTACGCGCTACAGTCGCTGGTGCAGAACATGGAAGTGACGTCCGTGTTCACGCTCAACGGCGAGGCGCTGCCGGAGGCCGCTCCCGTCTAGAAGGCTTCAGGGCTGGTCGGCGAGGTCGCTGCCTACCTCGTTCATGAAACGCTCGGCGAGCGTGAGGTGCTCGGCGGCTGTCGTGAACCCGCCGCGGCTCGTGTTGACCGCGAGGTGCGTTGCGTCGAGTTCACGCCAGCGCTCTGCGGCCAGGGCCCATTCTTCCGCGCCGCCCCCCACGAGCGGCATGCGCCCCTGGACCTGGACGGCGTCGCGCCGGCGGCCGGCAGCCTCCGATGCGTTGCGGATGGTCTCGAGTTGCCCCTCGGCGTCTCCTTGAGCGGAGCTGCCGGCAACCCAGCCGTCGGCCAGCCGCCCGATACGCTCGAGCGGTCGTCTGCCGTGCCCTCCGCCCATCCAGATAGGAATGGGCCGCTGCACGGGCAGCACCGTGAGCCCGCCGTCGATGATGCGGTGCCAGCGCCCCTCGAAGTTCACGACGTCTTGGGTCCACAGCAAACGCATGACCTCGATCTGCTCCTCGACGCGGGCCCCACGGGTGTGGAAGTCAGTGCCGAGGCCGATGGCCTCCTCCTCGTTGCTGCCGAGGCCAATGCCGAGGCGCAGGCGTCCTCCAGAGAGCGCGTCGATCTCCGCTGCCTGGCGCGCCACGACGACGGCCTGCCGCTGCGGAAGGATGAGTATCGAGTTCGCGAACTGGATCGTCCGGGTAGCCGCGGCGAGGAAAGCGAACAGCACCATGGGTTCATGGATGTGGACGTCCGGCGTGTAGCTGGCGCTCGTGCGGACGCCGAGGGTGTGCTCGAGCGCCGTCATGTGGTGGAAACCGAGCTGCTCCGCGCCCTGCGCGAACTCCTTCATCTCTTCAGGGTCGTGCAGCTCGAGAGTGGGGAAAGAGATACCGATCTTCACAGGCGCACCTCCGATTGTTGGTTGCATGGTACTCCACGAGGTCAGTCCCACCGCTGCAGCAGGTTGATCACCACGGTCAGGGTCACGAGGCTGGCGAACGTGCCGATGATGACGGAGCTCGCGACGAAGCGTGGCACCGTGCGGTACTCCGTTGCGAGGATGGAGACGAACACGGCGGCAGGCATCGCCGCGATGAGCACGACGGTGTTGCGGACGACACCTTCGAGACCCATGAGCACCGTCACCCCGGCGCCAACCGCTGCTCCGGCAATGAGCCGCGTAGCGAGCACCGTTGTCATGCTGCCCGGCTGCCGGAGTTCGATGCCCTGCGCCAATTGATAGCCCAGCACGAGCAACATTGCAGGGATGGCCGCGTCCGCCAGCATACTGATCGGCCTCTCCAGCGTCGTCGGGAGTGCCCAGTCGAACCCGCGTATCGCGAGCGCGAGGGGGACGGCGTAGAGCGTCGGCGCTCTGAGCGCCTGGAGCAGCGGGGCCCAGCCATGTACGCGTCCGCGTGCGGCGATATAGATGCCGACGGGCCAGTTGATGGACGTGTGCGCGACGAAGACGATGATCGCGACGGAGAGCCCTTCGTCCCCGAACGCGAGGAACGAGAGAGGGATGCCCATGTTGCCTGAGTTGCCGAATGCTCCGGCGAGCATGAAGCCGCTCTCCGTTGTCCTGTCGAGCCGCAGCAGACGTGACACTACCCAGGAGACAGCGACCATCGCGAACATGGTGACGGCTGCCGCCGCGACGATGCGCAGGGATACCTCCAGGGGCAACTGCGTCTGGAGCAGGCCGTTCAGTACGAGCGCCGGGCCGAAGATGTAGAGCGCGGCGGGACCCAGCAGGCCCAGCGAGCCGGGACGCACCCGCTGCAGCGCTGCGCCGGAACCGGCAACGATGAAGATGGGCAGTACGACGGTGAGGAATATGTTGAGCAAGGCGGAGCCTGAGAAGGGAAAGCCGGGGCAGTGTATCTGTTACAGATTCGTAATACGACAGAAACATCGGCGCAAAACCTCTTTTCCATACTGCTTGTATCACGAATCGGGAGGAGTGCCGCTATGGATAGTGGTTCGATAGCCTGGTTGCTGACCGCATCGGCTCTGGTGTTGCTCATGACGCCGGGGCTTGCCTTCTTCTACGGGGGCTTAGTCCGCAGCCGCAACGTCATCAGCACCATCATGCTGAGTTTCATGAGCATGGCAGTGGTGAGTGTCGTGTGGGTCCTCTGGGGACACAGCCTGGCGTTCGGTCCAGGAAGCGCCTTTATCGGAGACTTCTCGATGTTCGGTCTGAGCGGAGTGGCGCTGGTCAATGAGGAGAGTCCGGGCACGGACGACATGCTGTTCGCCACCTTCCAGATGATGTTCGCCATCATCACGCCGGCCCTTATCACAGGAGCGATGGTGGAGCGGTTCAAGTTCACCACCTACCTCGTCTTCCTTGTGCTCTGGGTATCGCTGGTCTACGCACCCATCGCCCACTGGGTTTGGGGTGGTGGCTGGATCGGTGACGTGGGCGACGGGGCGCTCGACTTCGCGGGCGGCACGGTCGTCCACATCAACGCCGCCATGGCCGCCGTGGCCGCAGCGCTGCTGCTCGGTAAGCGGCGTGACCCCGGCCTCGAGCCCGGCAACGTGCCGTACGTCGTCATCGGCGCCGCGCTCCTCTGGTTCGGCTGGTTCGGTTTCAACGCGGGCTCCGGCCTTGCGGCGGATGGGATTGCTGTCAGTGCCTTCCTTGTGACCAACACGGCAGCCGCAACCGCCGCGCTCACATGGGGCATCCTGTCGCAGATCCAGAACAAGCGCATGAGCGCCGCAGGAGTCGCGACAGGCGCTGTCGGCGGCCTCGTCGCAATCACCCCTGCAGCGGGTTTCGTGGGTATCATGGGAGCACTGGCCATAGGTTTCGGCGCGGGCGTGTTCTGTTACGCCGCCGTGCTGATCCGCCCGAAGCTGGGGGTCGACGATGCGCTGGACGTCTTCGCGGTCCACGGCATCGGCGGCATCTGGGGTGCCT
This sequence comes from Dehalococcoidia bacterium, assembly GCA_965206315.1. Taxonomy (GTDB): domain Bacteria; phylum Chloroflexota; class Dehalococcoidia; order Lucifugimonadales; family Australimonadaceae; genus Bin16. The sequence goes on along the minus strand of OZ242210.1, from coordinate 452,489 downwards.
TGGCTACCGGTATCTTCGCCGTTGCCGCGATAGGCGGGACGAAGGGTCTGATCGAGGGCAATGCTGGGCAGATGGTTACACAGGTGGTTGCCGTTCTCGCGACGATGGCCTACTCCTTCGTCGCATCCCTCATCATCCTGAAGGTGCTCGACCTGATCCCGGGTCTCGGCCTGCGGGTGAGCGAGCGAGACGAGGGCATCGGCCTGGACGTGGCCGCTCACGGTGAGCGCGCCTACGTAAGCGACGGCGCCGACTAACGCGGCGGCCGACTAACAACGATGAACGGCCTGGGGGTATGCTGAGGCGGCATACCCCCAAGGAACAAGGAGAGGGGATACAGCCATGATAAGCATAGAAGCGATAGTCAGGCCGGAGCGTATCCACCGCGTAACGGAAGCGTTGCAGGACGCCGGGTGCCAGGGCTTCTACTACGTGAACGTCACCGGCGAGGGGCGGCAGCGCGGCGTCGAGGTCTTCGTCGGGCGCGGCGGCGCGATGGCGAGCCGTGCATCGGTGCCGAAGACGCTCGTCCGCACGGTCGTCACCGACGACATGCAGGAGGCGGTGATCGCCGCCATCATCGAGGCGGCACGCACGCCCGACGAGGGCGAGATCGGCGACGGCAAGATATTCGTCTCGCCGGTCAACGAAGTCGTGCGGGTACGCACGGGCGAGCGGGGCGACGCTGCTATCTAACCCCCGCGCCTGATAGAGGGTCCGTTTGGAGGGCTCGGCTCCACAAGGAGTCGGGCCCTCTTGCTATTGAAGGGCGTGGTTCGACAAGCTCACCATGAGCGGACGTAATCATTCGCGCCATTCGGCGAGCGCGTCCCACTTCGGTTCGAGGCCGAGTCCGGGCGTCTCCGGCATCGCCGTCCAGCCCTGCTGCGGGCCGACACAGCCGTCGAACACCATCTCGCCGCACTTCCACATCACGTAGTGGTACTCGATGCGCCAGCCGTTCGGGACGGCGGCCTGCAGGTGCATGTTGTGGTGCGGCCAACCGCCGCCGTTCGCTATCGGCAGGTTGAACGCCTGTGCCAGCGCTGCGAACTTCATCCCCTCCGTGTAGCCGCCGCAGTAGGCGACGTTCGGCTGGAGGATGTCGATCGATTGGTGCACGAGCAACTCCCGGGCGCGGAAGCGATGCCCCTCGTTCTGTCCGGCGGAGAGCGGGATGCTGGTGCGCATCCGCAACTCGTGGAGCAGCGGGGCGTCGTTCCCCCACACCGGCTCCTCGAACCACTCGACGTTGCACTCTTCGACGGCCTTCGCGAGGTTCAGCGCGTTGTTGAACTGGAACATGTAGTTCGCGTCCATGGAGAGCTGCACGCCGGGGCCGATGGCGTCGCGCACGGCGTGGACACGGTCGGAGTCCTCACGCCAGCCCTGGTGGTCGCCCGCGACGCCCACCACCATCTTCAGCTTGTCCTCGCCCTGCGCGACGAAGTCGCGCGCCACCTGCACGAGCTGCTCCTCCGTGTACTCAGGGAGTCCGAACGTGATGTAGGCAGGGACGTTCGGCTGCGCGCCGCCGAGCAGACGCCACACGGGCACGCCGAGCGCCTTGCCCTTGATGTCCCAGAGCGCGATGTCGATGGCGCTCAGCGCGCTCGACCAGACGCCGGTCTGCGAGCGCGGGTTGTGCTCGACGTAGCAGAGGTGCCAGATACGCTCCGTGTCCATCGGGTCCATGCCGGTGACGAGCGGGCCGAGTTCGGCGTTGATGTGCTCGCGCACCGCCTTCCGCTGGATCGGGCCGGAGATGCCGTAGCCGGTTACACCCGCGTCGGTGTCGACCTGGCAGAAGACGAACGGACGCATGACGGGCTCGTCCATCAGCGGGACGGGCACCGGCACGTTATGGGTGGTGGCCTGGACGTTGGTGATCTTCACGAGTGCGCCTCACGGTTCGGAATGGACACGGACGATAGCGGCGCTGCGCGGGAATGGCAAACCGGCGCACGCCTGCAGGCGCCCCTGCAGGCGTGCGCGACCTTGCGGGGTGTGCCATTAAGTGCCATTTGGTGCCACTGCACTCCCAGACAGGCTGGGGCGACTGGAGCCGAAGCCTGGCCCTCGTGGGAGAATCAGCGTAGAGGGCGGAGTGTCGACCGGGCAATGGCTGGATGTCACACAGGGCTATACTGCGGGAACCCTCACCCACGCCACAGGAGCTTCGTTGCGCGTACTTCGGCTCGTCTTACCCCTGCTGACGCTCATCGCGTTGCTCCCTGTGGCCGGAGCCTGCTCCGACTCCTGGTCCGTTTCCGTGACCAGAGGCACACCGACGCCATCGCCGGCCCCAACGGCTACGCCCGCTCCCACGCCGACTGCCACGGGGGAGGTCGAGGCAACCCCGACGGCAGGAGAGCAAGCGACCACAGCGCCGAGCCCCACCCCCACGCCCGTGCCGACGCCGGAATCCACATCTACTCCCCCTCCGGTCCCTACGGCAACGCCCACTCCGATCCCGACCGCAACCCCGACGCCTACTGCGGAGCCCTGCCCACCACCAGACGTGAGCGCTTACTTCGACCGGGTGCGGGAGGTAGTAGCATCGTTGACGGAGCCTATGAGCACCCTCGCCGAACTGGCGTATCAGCTCAGTATTGACCCTGCTCTTTTCGACGATCAGGCCTGGAACGCCCAGGCAACGGCGGTCTCGTCGGCGCTGCAATCAAACGCGCAACTGATCCGCGAGATGGAGTCTGCGCCGTCGTCCGTTCAGCACATACATACCGAACTGGAGGCGCTGGCAGCCCTGCTCGAAGGCGGCCTCGAGGCGTTCGCTCAGGGCCTGGGGAGTGGAGAAACTTCGCTCGTGGCCACAGGGGACCAGCAGTTCCAGTTCGTAGTGAGGGGAGGAGCGCGCGGCAGGGTTGGCCAGGCGATCGCGGAGTTCTGCGGTTAGTGCGGTCAGTGCCGGGACATACTCAGAACACCGCGACGGGGTTGACGGGGGAGCCGGTGCCGCCCTCGATGCGGAGCGGGTTGACGGTGATCATGAACTCCCAGCGGCCACGCTCCGCGCACGCCTCCGTGAGGCTCTCCAAGTCCGCGTTGTCGAGTATCCAGAGGCCCATGGCGACGATGCCCACCTGGTGCACCGGGTTGGTGAGCCGGTCGAAACCGGGATGGATGAGGCTGTTGCCGGTGTCCGACCCCAGCATGGCGATGGAACGCTCGTGGTAGAAGGGCAGGCAGTTGGCGTGCGTGCCCGTCCCGCCCTCCGCAGCGATGTTCCACGGACCGAGCTCCGCACGGCGGAGCAACTGCCCCGTCCGCACGAGCAGGACATCGCCGGGCTCGACGCGGACGCCCTCGGCGGCTTCCGCCGCTTCGAGGTCCTCGCGCAGGATGCCCTCGCCGGGGTTGAACCAGGGAACGCCGCGCAGCCGGGGGATGTCGAGCAGCACGCCGCGGGCGAGCACGCCGCCCTGCAGCACCTCGATCGACTCCCGCAGCGCGCCGTACCGCGCGGACACGAGGCTGGACGGCTTGCCGTTGTACATCTGCCCGCCGAAGAAGAAGTGCGACAGGCTATCGACATGGGTGATGACGTGCCCGTGGAACGCGACGCCGATGAAGTCGGACGAGGTCTGCGCCGGCCGCGGCGGGCCCGCCTTCTCTTCGTGGGCGTAGCCCTCGCCCGACTCGATCATGAAGTGCATCGGTTGGAACGTCACGTCGGGTCCGGTGGCGTTGCTGAGCGTGCGAGCGCACGACACCGTGACGCCCTCCTGCACGAGCGACACTGCGCGGCGGCGCGTCTCCGGCGTGATGTGGTTCATCGTGCCGAGCTCGTCGTCGTTGCCCCACCGGCCCCAGTTGCTCAGCGAGTCGAAGTAGGACAGCACTTCATCCTGGGTCGGCAGCTCCGGCATTGCTCGCCTCCTCCCGCTGATCGCGATGGCCGGGGCAAGCATACTATGGGCCGGCAGCGGGTAAGAGGCGAACAGGGCTGCCCTCAGCCACGCCAGGGGCAGCCCTGTAGCCGACCCATCCTCCCTTCAGTCGTCGATCACCTGTCGTCGAAGGGCCCGCCGGTTATGAGTTCGTGGTATCGCGAGACCCGTCCGCCATCGTAGTGAACGTAGATCACGTAGAGGTGCATCTCGACCTCGGTCGCGAGCAGACTGGTCGTCCCGTCCTCCACTTGCTGCGTCGTCAGCCGGTCCCTCCAACTCTGTGGGTTGTCCGGGTGTGGTTCTTCCTTGTCGCCGGGGATCAACAACGCCTGTACGGGAACGTCATGCTTCCGTCCAGGCGCCAGCAGCGAGGCGCTGTAGTCCGACAATGTGTAGGAGTCGCTGTAGGCTTCCAACTGCTCCGCCGATGTCGCTCCACCGGAAGGGTCTACGCGGACGTTGCTGATGCCCGTACAGAACCAGGCATACCGGGTCACCTCATTCTGACCATCCCTCTCCACACCCCAGGGTCGGCAACTGCGCGTGTCGGGTACGGTGTAATCGGCGTCATCAACAGAGGTGCCGTCGTCTTCGAGCGTGAAGTTGTAGCGGTACATGAACCGGAGCCGCTGGATGGAGTAGCGGTCGACGTCCTGGCGCCCATCGGCCCATGCGCTCCAGTTGATCTGGTATTCCCCGTCAGGGCGGACGGTGGTGACCGCGAAGCGGCCACGCGCGCAGGCCACCGCGCGTCCGGCGGTCAGCTCCTCCTCGCACTCTTCCATGGTAGCCGGGCTTTCCGGGGAGCCCTGCGCCGAGGGCGGCGACAGCGCCAATGGCACGGCAGCGATCGCGGCTGCCGCGATCAGCGCCAGCGCGATCGTGCGACTACGGTAGGCAAGCACACTCATATAACGCATCGGGTTTACCTCCTGTCGGCCACTCCACCTGCTGGATGAGTCTTTCGAACGACACCTTCGCGCGTCCTTCTATGGCCTTCAGCGCCGACAGTAGGCGATGCTCCGCCATAAGTCTGTGCAGAGACGTTTTTTGACGCCTTCCTCGCGAGATGTGCGATAATTGACATATGCAACAAAGAGATGCGTAGACATGACCGAACGGGATGTGCAGAACGCCAGAGCGGTCCAGGTGGGGTCCTTGATGAGGTCCTATCGCGAAGCCTTCCCTTCCGGTGATGGCCGGAGGGGGCTAACGCAGGAAGCGCTGTTGGCGCGAATGGCAGCGGTGGACAGTGACTACGCAGAGCGGTACAGCCACGGCACCGTTTCGCGGTGGGAGTCGGGTGGTACTCGTCCCACTCTCCGTCGCCTGAGGGTCTTCGGCGCAGCCCTCAACCTGCCGGATGCGGAGACAGCCGGCCTGATACTGCTGGCAGGGCTTGCGCCCGATTTTCCAACGGCGCTGCGCCGGGTGTCCGGACGGAATGGGGAAGGGGCCACGGGCGATGCTGCAACGCGGGGCGCGTTGTCCGTCCCCGGCGTTGCGGAAGGCGTAAGGGAACCGGCATCCACGGGCATGTCGACAACCCCCAGGGCGGCGCTGCGGTTCTGGTTCCTCAGGATCCTGCCGCTCGGAGCCTGCATCACCGGCTGTGGGTATGCCGTGTCGTACTTCGGCACGACCGGCGGATGGATGCCCTATGTGTACATCGCCTTCGTCGTGGGGATCGTGCTGGCGCAGGGGTTCCTGCTCCCGGACCGTGACGCGGGCCTCAGGGAGTTCTTCTGGGTATCGTTGTTCTTCCTGTTGACCACTCCCCTGCTGCAGTTTGCCCAGATACGCACCGACCATTACAACTTCTATACGATCAGGGGTCTCTCCGGCACCCAGCTTCCCTACATGCTGACCCTTATCGTGAACCTCGTGGTCGCATCCATCGCCGCGCGGATGTTTCAACGGTTGTGGCGGTGGCAGTACACCAGCGGCAAGGGCGGAAGCCATGCCCTCCAGCGGGCAGTCTGGGTGACACTGCCGCCGGTGGTCTTCGTGTACACAGTTGTCCTCGTTGCCTCCAACATCTCGGTGTCCATACAGATGGCGGTCCTCCTGCCGGCTCTCGGCGCAGCATTCACCGGGTTGTTGGTCCTTCGCGACCCCGGCCTCAACCTCACTGAACGTGACCGGCGGTTCATGCTCTCGACCACAACGGCAGTGGGGATGCTCGCGACGGCGCTGGGAGCCATTACCATCCTCACGATCTACGTGTCGCCGGACCTCCCGAGCGTTCTGCCCGACCACAACCTGCTGCGCTCCTGGGAGATCGACTTCGCAGCGTTGGGCCACTCTCGCGAGGAGGCGCTGAAGCGCTTGAACCTGGGATACGTCTGGCACGGGGTGTGGGTGCTGGCCTATATGGTCCTCATCATCGGCGGCCATCTCATGGTCGCCATCCACCGGAGCGGCGGCGGTCGAAGACCCGGTGCGGCGTACTGAGGCCCGCTTGGCGAATGCCGTCACTTCCTATCGGCGCGGGATGGTGTATACTGAAGCGCGAACAGATAAAGAGCGGACAGACGATTTAGGTCCCGCGGGACGGAACATGCTGGACACAGCTACCAAGCAACGCATCATCGGAGAGTACCAGGCGAAGCCGGGAGACACCGGCTCCACGGAAGTGCAGGTAGCGCTTCTCTCCGAGCGTATACGCGGCCTGACCGATCACCTCCGCCGGAACCACAAAGACCACGCCACGCGCAGAGGTCTCCTGAAGTTGGTCGGGCAACGCCGCCGTCTCCTGCGGTATCTCGCAAGAGAGGACGTAGGGCGGTACCGGACAGTCATCAGCAGGCTTGGGCTCCGCAGATAACGCGCCCCGGAAACAGCGCTTCGGAAGGAGCGCTGTTCCTCTATGAGCCAGCCGACACTCCTGACCTGTTCAGAACTTCCCCCGCGCATGGCCTGTCAAAGAACAGGAGTTGTTAAGTATGCCCACGCACCATGAGATAGAGATAGCCGGACGAACCCTCTCCATAGAGACGGGCAAGCTGGCACAGCAGGCGCACGGCGCAGCCGTCGTACGGTACGGCGACGCCGTAGTGCTCGTCACCGCCGTGATGGGAGGCGTCCGCGAAGGGTTGGACTTCTTCCCGCTCACCATCGAGTACGAAGAGCGCCTCTATGCTGTCGGGCGCATCCCCGGCAGCTTCTTCCGCCGCGAGGGGCGCCCGACCACCGAGGCGACGCTCGCCGCGCGGCTGACCGACCGCCCCCTGCGCCCCCGCTTCCCCAAGGGGATGCGGAACGAGGTGCAAATCATCACGACCGTCCTCTCCGCCGACCACGTGAACCAGCCGGACATCCTCGGCATCATCGGCGCCTCCGCCGCGCTCTCCGTTTCCCAGATCCCGTTCAACGGGCCCGTCGCCGCGACGCGCATGGGCTACGTGGACGGCGAACTCGTCGTGAACCCCACCTACGACCAGCTTGCCGAGGGCAAGCTCGACCTGACCATCGCGGGCAGCCGCGACGCCGTCATCATGATCGAGGCCGGGGCGAAGGAAGTGAGCGAGGAGGTCATCCTCGAAGCGCTCCGCATCGGCCAGGAGAACAACGTCAGGATCATCGATCTGCAGGACAAGATCGTGGCCGAGGTCGGCAAGCCGAAGACCGAGGTCGTGTTCTCGGAAGGCTCCGATCCTGAACTGCTGTCGAGCATCGAGCGCATCGCGCGCCCGGCGCTGGAGAGCATCATCGACCGGGGCGAGGGCCGCGGCGAGCGCAACGAAGGCATCAAACAGGCGGAGCACGAGGCCATCGAGCAGCTCAGCGAGTACGATGCCAAGGCCGTTGCCAAGGCGTTCGACGACGTGCTGAAGAAGACCGTGCGCGCCAAGGTCATCAAGGAGGGCAAGCGCCCGGACGGGCGCGCGCTCACCGAGGTGCGTCCGCTCTCCAGCGAGGTCGGCCTGCTGCCGCGCACGCACGGCTCCGCGCTCTTCCAGCGCGGCGAGACACAGATCCTCACGGTGGCGACGCTCGGTGGGATGTCCATGACGCAGAAGCTGGACGGCCTCAGCCCCGAGGACACGAAGCGCTACATCCACCACTACAACTTCCCCCCGTTCTCGACCGGCGAGGCCCGCCGCATGGGCACCGGACGCCGGGAGATCGGCCACGGCGCGCTCGCCGAGCGGGCGCTGGCGCCTGTCATCCCGGACGAGGCCGACTTCCCCTACGCGTTTCGTGTCGTCTCCGAGGCGCTCGGCTCGAACGGCAGCACCTCGATGGGGAGCGTCTGCGGCAGCACGATGGCGCTGATGGACGCCGGTGTGCCCATCACGCGGCCCGTCTCCGGCGTCGCGATGGGTCTGATGACGGACGACGAGGGCAACTTCCAGGTGCTCACGGACATCCAGGGCGTCGAGGACTTCTTCGGCGACATGGACTTCAAGGTCGCGGGGACCAGGGAGGGCATCACGGCCCTGCAGATGGACATCAAGGTCTCCGGCATCACGCAGGAGATATTCCGCCAGGCGCTCGCGCAGGCGAAGGATGGGCGCGCCTTCATCCTCAACCACATGCTCGGCACGCTCGCCGAGCCGAGGACGGAGCTGAACCCGAACGCTCCGCGCATGACGCGTGTGAATATCCCGGTCGATAAGATCGGCGCGCTCATCGGCCCCGGCGGCAAGACGATACGCAGCATCATCGAGGCCACCGGCGCGTCGGTCGACGTGGAGAACGACGGCGTCGTCACCATCGGCGCGTCGGACCAGGCTGCTGCGGAGCACGCCATCCGCATGATCGAGGGGCTCACGAAGGAGGTCGAGGTCGGCGAACGGTACGCCGGTAAGGTGACGCGGCTGATGAACTTCGGCGCGTTCGTGGAGATACTCCCCGGCAAGGAAGGCATGGTGCACGTGAGCGAGCTCGACACCCAGCGCGTCGAGTCCGTCGAGGCTGCCGTGAAGGTGGGCGACGAACTGGAAGTGATGGTGGTTGAGATCGACCGCATGGGGAGGGTCAACCTCTCCCGCCGCGCGGTGCTGGAGAACCTGTCGCCGGAGGAGGTCGGCAGCCGCTCCAACGGACGTAGCGGCGGCGACCGAGGCCCGCGCGACCGTGGCGACCGCCGCGGCGGCGACCGCGATCGCGGCCCGCGCCGCCCGCGCGAGTTCGGGCGCAGGTAGCTTACGGGTCAACCCCCTTCCCAACCACGCTGAACGCGCAGCATTGGCGTGGTTGGTTCTACGGATATGTCTACGCCAGGGGAGCGAATGGTGAGGAAAGGCATAGTCTCGTTGCTGGCTGCGGGAGCAGTTGTGGCAGGCGTACTCGCTGGCGGCTGCGCCGCCGACCCGACGCCAACGTCCGTTCCCGCAGCAACGCCTTCTCCCACCCCGACGGTGCCGGCAACCCCGACGTCGACCCCTACCGCCCCGGCCTCGACACCGACGCCGGCACCCACGCCGACCCCGACTGCAACACCTGCGCCAACGCCGACGGCAACCCCCGTTCCGGCGCCTACGGCCACACCTGTTCCTACCGCGACGCCGACGCCACGGCCGACGGCGACGCCGACCGCGCCCTCCACCCCGACGCCGACTCCCGACCCGTCGACCTCGCCTGACTATGCTCCGGGCCTGGAGCACGCGCGTGCCGAGGGGCTCGAGGGCGAGGACGCCGCCAGGTACGCGACGGCATTCGTCCACGGGAAGTCGCTGGACCTGTCGGATGAACATGCCGTCGCTTTCGCGAGCGGGGTCCTCTACTTCGCGATCATCGCGGAGGACGTACTGCTGGGCCGGGGCCGCTTACGGGACTACGACGCATACGCGCAAGAGCGATTCGTCGAGCCGTTCGAAGAGGCGCTGGCGGAAGGAGCGTCGCCGGTCGAGGCGCTTGGCAAGGCGGACGAGGCGTTCCGCGTAGTCGGCAGGTGGTGGCCGATTTTGCGGCGTCCCTACGTGGGTACGCCCGACGAGGGCACGCTCGCCGAGAACTACGCGAAGGCGTTCGCCCGGACGGATGAGACCGGGCTCGCCGCTCACCAGTATGCTGCGTTCTACGCGGGGAACCGGTACTTCGGCTACGACGAGGAGCACTCCCACGACGCGGGCAGCATCATCGCCCGGGCGTACCGTGAATCGGACCAGCGGGACGCGCAGCTGCGCATCAAGTATGCGTCGGCCTACCTGCTGGGCTACCAGCACGCACACCAGACGCACGAGTTCGACGACCTCGACATGGACCACCTGTGGGCGGACGCATACGCCGACGGGTACGTGCTGGCATGGCTCCGCGCCACGAACAGGCAGTGGCTGGACGCCAACAACGTGGCGTTCGACTTCGCCACCGTCTACGCCCACGCGAAGATGGACTGGGGCTACTCCGAGCAGGAGGCCTTTCTGCGTGCGGAAGCCTACTTCCGCGGGAGTTACCAGGCGTTCCTGCTCGATTTCGACGTGACCGGAGACGAGTACTACGACTACGCCTGGGAGTATTACCTGGCGTACTACGAGCGGTCCTTCGAGCGGGGCTGGAATGAGCAGCGCTCGCACGCCTATGCCAGCGCGTATGCGGAGCAGAGGCTCGACGGCGCGTCGGAAGAGGACGCCGGAGCGTACGCGAAGGCGTACGAGCGCGCCTACTCGGCAGCGCGGGCAGACGGCCAGAGCGAGGGAGAGGCGCACGAGACCGCCTCGGCGGCTGCAGAGGCGAAGACGGCCGGGTAGACCGCACGCACTCGTCCCCACGCCGTTGCTACCATAGCGCCATGGAATTCCTGAAGCGGCTCATCGTATGGACGCTGCTGGCCGTCCCCCTCGGGATCGGCATCGGCGCGCTCGTCTCGCTGACCTGGGGCGAGGACTCGAATATCGACCGCGCGACCGCCGGGTTCAACGGCGCCATTGCAGGGTTCTGGCTCGGGCTCATCGGCGCGTTATCGGCTGCGGCGACAACGCGCATCGCGCGCGATCCGCTCCGCCGCGCCGGCGGCTCCGAGTGCCTCACCGGCGGGATCATCGTATTCGGACTGTTGGCGGCCGGGCTGGCGCTGCTGACGCTGGCCTGACGAGTTACGCCGCCGCGCCCACGGGCAGGTCTATCTCGTACTTCGACAGCATCGCGTCCAGGAACGCGCCTGTCTTCTCGTCCGCTTCCACGAGCGGCAGCCGGAGCCCGCCGACGTTGAAGCCCGCCCGGTTCAAGCAGTACTTGACCGGTATGGGGTTCGAGACGACGAAGAGGCCCGACGCCATCGGCAACTGCCGCTTGTGCTCCTCGGCAGCCGCGGCGAGGTCGCCTGCTGCGGTGAGCTCGATGAGCCGCTTGATCTGCCGCCCGATGAGGTGCGACGCCACGCTGACGACGCCCCACCCACCGAGACTCACGACGCCGAACGTGTCGCTGTCGTTGCCGCTCCACACGCGGAAGCCGTCCGGCGCGTCGCGGATGACGGTCCCGATCTGCGCGAGGTCGCCCGACGCCTCCTTCGTGCCGACGATGTTCGGGACGTCGTTCGCGAGCCGTAGGGTCGTCTCCGCGGTCATGTTGACGATGGTGCGGCTCGGCACGTTGTAGAGGATGCAGGGCAGGGAGGTGCTCTCCGCGACGGCCTTGAAGTGGCGGTACAGCCCCTCCTGCGTCGGCTTGTTGTAGTAGGGCACGACGAGGAGCTGGGCGTCCGCGCCCGCTTCCTCGGCCATCTGCGCGAGCTTGATCGTTTCGCCGGTGCCGTTCGTGCCGGAGCCCGCGACGACGGCGGCAGAGTCGCCCACCGCTTCCTTGACCTCCGTCCACAGGCGCAGGTTCTCCTCGTGGGCGAGCGACGGGTTCTCGCCTGTTGTGCCGGTGACGACGAGGCCGTCGCTGCCGGACGCCACGAGCGCCTGCGCGAGCCGCCGCGCCTGCCCGTAGTCGATCTCCATCGCCGCGTCGAACGGCGTAACCATCGCTGTGATGAGACGGCCTATGTCGGTCATGGCCCCGCCTCCTCCCGAAGGGGTCTGCGCTTCAGATTCTACCTGACGCGGCAACCGGGCTGCGGCTCCGCTTGCGCGGGGGCGGGATATGACAGACCATCGGAGCGCCATGTCCCTCGACCTGACCAGGACCGCCGGACAGCTCTACGAGGCGATGCCCTACATGCGTGAGCAGTGGGGCTCGCACCTGCGTGCGCTGGAGCGCGCCGCCGGACACTTCGCGACTGCCGACCCGCACGAAACCGAGGCGCGCCGGGCGGCAGGCAAGGCGACGTGGCTCGCAGCGCGGCTGGACGGAGCGCTCCGCGGCGGCTTTGCGCCGCCACCGTTGCCGCCCGACCACGTCGTCGTCGCGGTGGACGGCTCGCACGTCGACGTCGACCGCCACGCAGCGGCGCGCTGCTTCCTCATCAACATCGGCTACGTCACGCTGCGCTACGGCGAGGTGCCGCATGCGGAGTTCCGCAGCGAACCGCTGCTCTGCGCCGACGATGCGTCGCTCACGTTGCGCGACCCGCACGGCGTGCGCGAAGCGAATATCGAGGGCACGCTGCTCGGGATGCACCGTGCCGTCATGGAGATCGAGGCGCTCGCGGATGCGGTGGAAGCCGCGCCTGAGGGACTGCCGGTGCTCGGCCTGCTGGACGGCACGCTCGTCCTGTGGGGGCTGACCGGCGGCATGGACTTCGTGCGCGAGGAGCTGGTGGACCGCCGCCTGACGCGTGCGATGGACCGGCTGCGCACGGAGTCGCAGCGGCGGACGCTCGCCATCGCGAGCCACATCAGCCGCCCGCGCAGCGCCGAGGTGCTGAGCGCGATACGCATCTCGCGCGAGGTGTGCCGGCACGAGACCGTGAACTGCGACGCGAACTGCGGCCAACTGCGCCGCGGCGAGCGTAACTGCGACTTGGTTGGGGGCGTCACGGACGCGGCGCTCTTCGCGCGGGAGCTTGAGCCGGGGGAGCGTTCCGCGCTCTTCCATAGCGCGTCGAGCATCGTGACCGAGCACTACGGCGACCACCAGGTGTGCTTCTTCTACGTGAACGTCGGCGAGGAGATCGCGCGGATGGAGATGCCCTCGTGGACGAGCGAGGAGGGCGTCCGGCTGGCGCACGCAGGACTGCTCGCGCAGACGGAGAAGGGGCACGGCTACCCGCTGGCGCTGCAGGAGGCGCACGAGCAGGCGGTCATCAACGGCGCAGACCGCGCGTACTTCGCGCGGCTGTTGTATGAGACGGTATCGTCGGAGCGGCTGCCCGCGCCGACGTCGCAGAAGGCGCGCAGCAAGCGGACGCGGTTCGTTTGAGCCGGGCTGCCGCCTACACATCACAACTCGGGAGGAGCGCGGAATGGCGCAGAACGGCTACAGGATCATGGACTCGGATATGCACATCGTCGAACCGTCGGATTTGTTCGACAGGTACCTCGACGCGCGGTTCGCCGACCAGGCTCCGCGCATCTCCCGCGCGCCCGGCAAGCGGGTGGGCGTGTTCCTGTTCGACGGCGAGCGGCTGCCGACCTGCGACGTGGACAACCCCCACCGCATGCAGGGCATGACCAGCCGCACGGACGCCGCCACCCGCCCGATGCGCGAGCGCGGCTACGATGGGCCGTCGCAGCTGGAGGCGATGGACATGGAGGGCATAGACGTGGCGGTGATGTACCCCACGGTCTGCCTCTACGTTCCGAACGGGCTGGACGACGTGGATGGCCCGCTGTCGGCAGCGGTCTGCCGCGCGTACAACAACTGGTTGTACGACTTCTGCCAGACCGACCCGGCGCGGATGAAGGTGGCGGCGATGGTGCCGCAGCACGACCCGAAGGAGGCGGTGCGCGAGGCGCGCCGCGCCGTGAACGAGTTGGGCGCTGTCGGCATCTACATGCGCCCCAACTTCGTGAACGGCGTGACGTTCCACAGCGCGGACTACGCGGAGCTGTGGGCGACGCTGGAGGAGCTGAACGTCCCTGTCGGCTTCCACGAGGGCACAGGCTCCGTCTACCACCAGGACGGCTCCGAGTTCGCCGACAATCGCCTCATGCTGCACGCCTGCTCCCACCCCATCGGCATGATGAAGGCGATGATCAGCATGATCTGCGGCGGCGTGTTCGAGAGCTTCCCCGGCCTGCGCGCCGCGTACCTGGAGGCCAACGCGGGCTGGGTGCCCTTCTGGCTGGGACGGATGGACCGCGACTACTCGCTCTACCGCGAGTGGGACGCCCCGTTCCTGACGCGCCTGCCGAGCGAGTACTTCGCGACCAACTGCTACGTCGGCACCGAGGCGGACGAAGCTGAGTTGCGCTACACGGTCGACGCCGTGGGCGGTACGAACATCGTGTTCTCATCCGATTACCCGCACCACGACTCCGAGTTTCCTGAATCCGTCAACGAGTTCCTCAGCCACGAGGACCTGACGGACGAGGTGAAGCGCAACATCCTCTGGGACAACTGCGCCAGGCTCTACGCGCTCGACCGGTAAGGGGCGGACATGACCGCACTTCTCCCTGCGTGGATCACGCGGGACGCTGGCCTCATCATCGCGGCGCGGGCGCTGCACACGTTCTCGCAAGGCCTGCTGGCCGTGATGCTCGGCGTTTACCTGGTGGAGCAGATCGGGATAGCCGTCTTCCTGGTGGGGCTGTTTTTCGGCTTGGGGTTCGCGAGTACGGCGGCCTTCTCGTTCCTCTCCACGTTCGTCAGCGAGCGTGTCGGGCGGCGCAAGCTGATGGTCGCCTACTCGTTGATAACGCTGGCCGGGAGCGTAGGCCTCGCCGTCACTTCGAACCCGGCGGCGCTGGTAGTGTTCGCCTTCGTCGGTTCGTTCAACGGCGCGGCGGGCAATGTCGGGCCGACACAGTCGCTTGAGCAGGCGTCGATCGCGGGCGTGGTGGAACCGTCGCGCCGCACGGAACTGTTCGCGTTGTACCGCGTCTCCGCGTCGTCCGCCGGCGCGCTGGGGGCGCTGGCCGCGGGTCTGCCCGTCGCGCTGGAATCGTTCGCGGGCGTGGGTGAGCTGGCGTCGTTCCGTATCGTGCTGTGGGGGTTGGTAGGGCTGCGCGTGGTGATAGCGCTCCTCTTTGCCCTGCTCTCCGAACAGGTGGAGGCGGAGCGAGAGCGGCGCCAGTGGGTGAACCCGGTGCGGCTCCCGTCCAGTGGCAGGATATTCACGCTCACGGGGTTGTTCAGCCTGGACCAGCTCGCGGGCGCCATCATCGTGCGGGGCCTGCTTGCGCTCTGGTTCAACGAGCGATTCGGGCTAGACCTCGCCTCGCTCGGGGTGCTCTTCTTCATCGCGCAGATCGTCGGCGTAGCGTCGCTCTGGGTGGCGGGCAAGCTCGCGAACCGTATCGGCCTCATCAACACCATGTCGCTCGCCCATCTGCCGTCAGGCCTGTTGCTGCTGGCAGTGGCGTTCTCGCCGTGGGCGTGGTTGGCAGTGACGTTCCTGCTGGTCAGGGCCCTCTTCGACCAGATCGACGTGCCCGCCCGGGACTCCTACATCATGTCCGTGGTGCAGCCGCACGAACGGGTGGCGATGGGGAGCATCCACATCGTGGGGCGCTCCATCTCGGGCACCATCGGGCCGACACTCTCCACCGGCGTGCTGGCGGCGATAGCGCTCAGCGCGCCGCTCGTCGGCTCGGCGCTGGTGAAGGTGACGTACACACTGTCGCTCTACTTCATGTTCAGGAACGTGAAGGCGCCGCAAGAGATGCGCTCCGCGGGGCGGCAGCGGGAGTAGGGAGCGGCAGGCTCAGCACTCCCCGGGAGCGGTCTCCTCTACCTCCAGTTCGCCGTCGTACTGGTCCGCCGGCCACCATGCGACCTTGAAATGGTTGGTCAGCCTGTCTTCGAGCACGCCCTGCCGCCGGTACTCGCTGATGAGGTTGTTGAACAGCTCCTTCACGCTCTGCTCGGCCTCATCCATGGTCTTGCCGTAGCCCGAGAGTCCCAACTGCGGGATGTGTGCGACGCAGACGTCGCCCCGGTACTCTTTCGTCAGGGTGGTGGCTACGACGATCTTCCCGGTCTCTTCCATGGCGGCTCCGCTGCGGGCATTCTATCCGCTGACCGCTCGCGCAGGCCCATGGGCGGCGAGGCTCCCGCCTCCGCAGGAACGACGGGGGTGAATCTGCTAGACTCACTCACATAATGGCGCCCCGGCATTCATGACGCGCGCGCCTGACAACTCTCCAGAGGTTGAGATGACCGGCGACGCTCACCAGTTCCTCGCGGACGGCCTCGTGACCAGCCCCAGGCGGTTCATCGCGGGCGGCTCCTACGTTGGCCTCAAGACCTACGCTCCGGACAAGATGGACGTGGGACTGCTCCTCTCCGAGTTGCCGTGCCGAACGGCGGGCGTCTACACCACCAACAGGTTCGTTTCGCCGTCGGTGACGCTCACCCGGCAGAACGTCGACGCAGGGAAGGTGCGCGGCGTGTTCGTGACCAGCGGCATCGCCAATGCAGGCGTCGGCGAGCAGGGCATGACCGACGTCAGGGAGTGCCTGCAACTCGCAGGGGACCACTTGGGCGTCGGGGCGGACGAACTGGGCGCGGGCACCACGGGCGTGATCGGCGTCGAGTTGCCCATGGCGCTCATCAGGGGCGGCATGTCCGGCATCACCGTCAACGGAGACGGCGGCGCCGCGTTCGCCCGCGCCATCATGACGACCGACCGCGTGCCCAAGTCCGCCGCGGTGTCGTTCACCTGCGCAGGCGGCGAGACTGTGACCATCGGCGGGTGCGTCAAGGGCTCCGGCATGATCCACCCGAACATGGCCACGATGCTCGCGTTCCTCACGACGGACGCCGCCGTGGAAGGGGCGTTCCTGGACGCGGCGCTCCGCAACTGCTCGGACGACACGTTCAACATGGTGACCATAGACGGCGACACCAGCACGAACGACATGGTGCTGCTGCTCGCCAACGGCGCTGCCGGGAACGCGGAGATAAACGAAGGCTCGCCGGACGCGGAAGCGTTCGGCGCTGCGCTCTACGCGCTCTGCTCGCACCTCTCGCGCGAGCTCGTGAAGGACGCTGAGGGCTCCTCCAAGATCTTCTCCGTGCGGGTGGCAGGCGCAGCGAGCAAGACCGACGCCCGCCTCGCGGCGCGCGCCATCGCGGCTTCCCTGCTGGTGAAATCGGCGATACACGGCAACGACCCCAACTGGGGGCGCGTCGTCTGCGCCGCGGGCTACAGCGGGGCGGACCTGGACGTGAGCAAGGTCTCCTTCTTCATCAACGACGTCGCGATCATGGAAGGCGGGACACCGATCCCGTTCCACCGGGAGAGCGTCATCGCCATCATGAGCAGGGAAGAGGTTGCGCTCACGGTGACGCTGGGTATGGGCGGGCACGAAGCGACCGCGTGGGGCTGCGAACTCACGGAAGAGTACGTGGTCTTCAACAGCGCCTACACCACGTAGGGCGGCGCATCCGGCCCGAAGGGCTCTCATGGAAGCAGACAGCCCCATCATCCTCATCAAGATCGGCGGCAGCACGCTGAGTTCGGAGGACACGTCCTTCGCCGACGTGGCCGCGCTGCAGCGGCAGGGCGCGCGTGTGGTCATCGTGCACGGCGGCGGGCCCGCCATCACCTCGTGGATGGCGAAGATGGGCATCCACGCGGAGTTCGTGCGCGGCCTGCGCGTCACGGACGGCCCGAGCCTCGAAGTCGCGACGGCGGTGCTCGCCGGCCTCATCAACAAGCAACTGGTGTCGGAGATGCGGAGCCTCGGCGTAAACGCCGTCGGCGTCTCCGGCGCGGACGGCGGCCTGCTGTGCGGGCGCGTCACGGACCCGGACCTGGGGTTCGTCGCGGGCGAGTTGGAGGCCGACGCCTCGCTTATCGAGCGGTTGACGGACGCAGGTTACGTGCCGGTCATTTCGCCCATCGCTGTGAGCTCGGACGATGCGGGACAGCTGCTCAACGTGAACGCGGACTCGGCGGCGGGCGCGCTCGCCGTCGCGCTGGGCGCGCAGCGCCTCGTCTTCCTGACGGACGTGGACGGCATACTGAACGCGGACGGACGCCTCATCAAGCGCGTTCCGCTTGCAACGGGCGAGGAGTTGCTGCACTCCGGCATCGTGAAGGGCGGGATGCTGCCGAAGCTGGAAGCGTGCATCCTGGCGGCCCGCGCAGGGGTGAAGGCGGGGATCATCAACGGAACGAGCGCCGGAGCGTTGCCCTCCTGGTTGGAGGGGTCGCTCTCCGGTACGGCGGTCGCCTGAAGAGCGGGATGCCATGACCACGCGCCCACCGGATGACTTCGAAGAAGGCGAACTGCCGGAGTGGCTGCGGACGCTCTTCTCCCGCGAGAGCCTCTTCTTCCAGGCGGGTGTAGTCCTCGCTGGACTGTTCGCGCTCTACCTGCTGCTGGACCTGCTGCGTGGGGCCTATACGAACTGGCTCTGGTTCTCCCACCTGGGCCTGCGCAGCGTCTACAGCACGGTGCTGTTCACCCGCGTCTGGCTCTTCATCGCCGGGCTGGTGGTGAGCGGCGGGGCGCTCTGGCTGAGCTACTACGCTGCCTTCCGGTATGCGTGGGGCGAGAGCGTCTTCCGCTTCTCCCTGGCGACGATCCAGTGGATACGGCTCTCGCTCATCGTGGGCTCCGTGGCGATGGGCGGCTTCATCGCGTTCACCTTCGCTTCCAGCCTCTCGAACCAGTACGGCAACTTCCTGCTGTTCATGAACGCTGCGGACTTCGGCATCGAGGACCCGCAGTTCCACAACGACGTCGGCTTCTACACGTTCATCCTGCCCGTCCTCCACACCATCCAGGGATGGCTGATGGGCCTTGCCCTCGTCACCCTCGTCACGACCGCGGGCCTCTACATGCTCATCTTCAGCGCGCGCGGGATAAACCCGGTCATCGGCACGGGCGCGCGCACGCAATTGGCGCTCACCGGCGCATGGCTCATGGTGACCATCGCGTTCGCGCACTTCCTCGACCGCTACGAGACGCTCTTCTCGCCCGCGGGCGCGGTGACCGGTACGGCCTACACCGACGTGAACGCGCGCCTGCCCGCGCTGCTCGTGCTCACCGTCATCGCGCTGCTCTCTGCCGGCATCATGCTGTACGCCATCCGCGTGGCCAACCTGAGACAGTCGCTCCGCCTCATCTTCGCGGCGTTCGGACTGTGGCTCATCGCAGGCATAGTCGCAGGACTCGGATGGCCCGCGCTCACGCAACGGCTCGCCGTCGCGCCGTCGGAGTTGCAGCGCGAGCGCCCCTACATCGAGCGCAACATCGAGTGGACGCGCAGCGGCTTCGACCTCGGGCGCGTGGACACGCGGCTCCACGACGTGCGCGAGGAGACGCTGGCGGAGGGGATAGCCCGGAGCCCGGAGACGATTCGGAACATACGCCTGTGGGACCCGCGCCCACTGGAGGCTGTGCTGAACCAGCTGCAGCATCTGCGCCTCTACTACTCGTTCCTGGACGTGGACGTGGACCGCTACGTGGTGGACGGCGAGTACCGGCAGGTGCTTCTCGGCGCGCGGGAACTCTTCCAGAGCGGCCTGGACGACGCCGCGCAGAACTGGGTGAACCGTTCCGTCATCTATACCCACGGCTACGGCGCGGTGATGAGCACCGCCACGACCTTCAGCGAGTCCGGCCAGCCCGACTTCATCGTCCGTGACGTGCCCCCCACCGGCGCGTTCGAGATCACGCAGCCGCGGGTCTACTACGGCGAGGCGTACGGCATCGACGAGGCAGAGTACATCGACCGCCTGAACCTCGACCCCGACGTGGCCGCCGAGGTCCGGCCTGGCATCATCACGAACGACGCCATCGTCGTGAACACGAACGAGCCGCAGTTCGACCGCCCCGCCGGGGAGGAGACCGGGAGCCCCGAGTTCATCGACCGCTACGACGGGACGGGCGGCGTGCCCCTGAGCAGCTTTTTCAGACGCGCCGTCTACGCGTGGGAGCTGCTCGACGTCAACATCCTGCTCAGCCGCCAGCTCACGCCGGAGAGCAAGGTGCTCTACCGCCGCAACATCAGGGAGCGCGTCGGCGAGGTCGCGCCGTTCCTCGAACTCGACGACGACCCGTACCTCGTGATCAACGACGGACGCCTGTACTGGATACAGGACGCGTTCACCACGACCGACCGCTTCCCCTACTCCCGCCGCATCGACAGCGGCAGGGTGGGCTTCAACGGCGACTTCTCCGGTTTCGAGCGCCCGTTCAACTACATCCGCAACAGCGTGAAGGTGGTGATAGACGCCTTCGACGGCTCCATGGACTTCTACACCATCGAGACGGGCGGGCGGGACCCGGTGCTCCAGACCTACCGAAACATCTTCCCGGACCTGTTCACGCCCATCGAGAAGATGCCGCCGGGCCTGCGCGAGCACATCCGCTACCCGGAGGAGTTGCTGCGCGCCCAGGCCGACACGTTCCTCCAGTACCACATGACGGACGTGAAGGAGTTCTTCCTGAAGGAGGACGAGTGGGAGTTCGCTCAGGAGGTCGTCGGGACGGACGTCATCGGGGATGACGGAAGGCCCCTGGGTCCTCGCAACCGCACCATCACGCCGTACTACGTCATCATGAAGGTGCCGGGCGAGGACGTGACGGAGTTCGTCCTCATCCTGCCGTTCACGCCCAAGGACAAGCCGAACCTCGTGGCGTGGATGGCGGCGCGCTCGGACGGGCCGAACTACGGGGAGAGCATCGTCTTCGAGTTCCCGCGCGAGCGCATCTTCAACGGCCCCAGCCAGATAGAGGCGCGCATCGACAACGACCCGGTCATATCGGAGCAGTTCACGCTCTGGAACCAGTCCGGCTCGCAGGTGTATCGCGGCAACCTGCTGGTCATCCCCATTGGCGAGACGCTGCTCTACGCAGAGCCCATCTACCTGCGCGCGGAGTCGCTCGCGTTCCCGGAGTTGAAGCGCGTCATCCTCGCCACGAACACGAAGGTCGTGATGGAACCGACGCTGGACGAGGCCGTGGCCGCGCTGCTCGGCGACGCGCAGACGACCATCACCCCGGATACCGGCGAGCCGGTGGAAGGCATATCGCGTGACGAATTGCTGCGTATCCTCGACGGAATCGCGCAGGCGTTAGAATCTATGCAGGGCGGCGCACAGGAGTTGGACGATTCCGTGCAGGCCCTGCGAGACCTCATAGGAGAGAGCAACTGATGGCAAACGACGCGACGGCACACGACTCC
This sequence comes from Dehalococcoidia bacterium, assembly GCA_965206315.1. Taxonomy (GTDB): domain Bacteria; phylum Chloroflexota; class Dehalococcoidia; order Lucifugimonadales; family Australimonadaceae; genus Bin16. The sequence goes on along the minus strand of OZ242210.1, from coordinate 431,442 downwards.
GCCTACTGGATGGCGCAGGAATCCGAGTACTACGTACACACGTTCAACCGGCAGCCCATCGTGGTGGCGCGAGGCGAAGGCGCGCGCGTCTGGGACGTGGAGGGCAACGAATACCTCGACTTCACCGCGGGGCTCGCCGTCACCTGCCTGGGCCACTCCCACCCCGTCGTCACCGAGGCGATACGGGAGCAGGCGGGCACCATCATGCAGATGTCCAACCTCTACTACACCGTGCCGCAGCTCGAACTGGCGCAGTTGCTGGTTGAGAACAGCTGCATGGACAAGGTCTTCTTCGCCAACAGCGGCGTCGAGGCGAACGAGGGCGCGGTGAAGCTCGCCCGCAAGTACGGCAGGCTCCACCGCAACGGCGCGCAGAGCGTCATCACCGTCCTCAACTCCTTCCACGGCAGGACGCTCGCCATGATCGCCGCGACCGGACAGCCCGCCTACCAGCAGGCCTGGCTTCCCCTGGCGGAGGGCTTCACGAACGTCCCCTACGACGACCTCGACGCCATCCGCGAGGCCACGACCGACGACACCTGCGCCATCATGGTCGAGGTGCTACAGGGCGAGGGAGGTGTGAACGTCCCCACGGAGGGCTACCTGAAGGGCCTCCGGGAGTGGTGCGACGAGAACAACATCCTCCTGATCTTCGACGAGATACAGACCGGCATGGGCCGCCTCGGTACGCTCTGGGGCTACGAGCACTTCGGCGTCGAGCCGGACGTGATGACGGTTGCAAAGGGACTCGGCAACGGCGTGCCCGTCGGCGCGTTCCTCTGCAAGGAGCGCTGCAACGTGCTGGAGCCGGGCGACCACGGCAGCACGTTCGGCGGCAACGTCCTCGCCACGGCTGCCGGGCGGGCGACGCTCGGCTACATGATCGAGAACGACATCCCCGGCCACGCCGCGCGCGTCGGCGCGTACCTCCACGCGAAACTGGAGGAGTTCGTTGCCGCGCACGCACCCGCGACCGTGGGCACGCGCGGCGCCGGGCTGCTGCAGGCGCTCGTCTTCGCCGAACCGATCGCGCGCGCCGTCGTCACTGCCGCGAACGCGGAGGGCGTGCTGCTCAACCCCGTGCTCCCCAACGCCATCCGCTTCATGCCTGCGCTCATCATCACCGAGGCGGACGTCGACGAATGCCTGACGAAGCTCGACGCCGCGCTTACGAAGACACTGGCCGCGTAGACGGCGCGACTCTGATACCGGAAAGGAAACCGCTTCTCCATGGCTGACAAGATCGTTCTCGCTTACAGCGGAGGTCTCGACACCTCCGTTGCCATCCGCTGGCTGCAGGAGCAGTACGGCGCCGACATCGCCACGCTCACGATGGACCTGGGCGGGCAGGTGGACCTGGAAGGCGCTCGACAGCGCGCGCTCGACATCGGCGCGATACGCGCTGACGTGATGGACGCGCGCGACGAGTTCGTGCGCGAGTTCGTCTGGCCGGCGCTGCGGGCGGGCGCCATCTACGAGGGCGTCTACCCGCTTGCGACCGCGCTCGGCAGGCCGCTCATCGCGAAGCACCTCGTGCGCATCGCGCAGGAAGAAGGAGCGTCGGGCATCGCGCACGGCTGCACCGGCAAGGGCAACGACCAGGTGCGCTTCGACGTCAGCGCTGCGGCGCTCGCCCCCGCGCTCAAGGTCGTCGCGCCCGCCCGCGAGTGGGGCATGACCCGCGACGACGAGATCGCCTACGCGAAGGAGCGCGACATCCCGCTCGACCTGAACAAGCGCAGCTCCTACTCCACGGACGAGAACCTCTGGGGACGCAGTATCGAGGCCGGCGACCTGGAGGACCCGTGGGTGGAGCCCCCGGAAGAGGCGTACGCGTGGACGGTCTCCGTCGCCGCTGCGCCGGACGAGCCGCGCTACGTGGAGATACGCTTCGAGCAGGGCGTGCCGGTAGCCATCGACGGCGAGGAGCTGAACGGCGTCGCGCTCATCGAGCTGCTGAACGAGGCGGCGGGCGCGCACGGCATCGGGCGCATCGACCACGTCGAGAACCGGCTCGTCGGCATCAAGTCGCGCGAGGTCTATGAAGCCCCCGCCGCGACGGTGCTCCACCAGGCGCACCGCGCGCTCGAGCAGATGTGCCTCACGAAGGAGCAGTCGAGGTTCAAGGAGCGGCTCGCTCAGGAGTACGCCGACCTCGTCTACAACGGGCTCTGGTTCACCGCGCACCGCCGCGACCTCGACGCCTACGTGCTCAGCACGCAGCGCCACGTGAACGGCACCGTGCGCGTGCGCCTGCACAAGGGCAGCGCGACGGTCACCGGGCGCGAGAGCGCGGAGTCGCTCTACCGCCACGACCTCGCCACCTACGACGCGGGCGACGCGTTCGACCACGAGGCGTCGGTCGGCTTCATCTCGGTGTTCGGACTGCCGGTGCGGACGCAGGCGCGGGTGCAGGGAGAGGCCGAGTAGGCCCCTCGTGAGCGGCGCACTCCTCGCGCTCGCTGCCGCCGCGATGCTCGGCCTCAACACGGCCGTCGTCCGGCGAAGCATGCTCCGCGCGTCCGCCTACAACGGCATCGTCATCTCCATTCTGCTCTCGGTGCCCCTGTTCGGGCTCCTTGCGCTCGCCTCCGGGCAGCTGGCGCAGACCGGCGGCTTCACCGGCATGCAGTACGCCGTCCTCGCCGTCGGCGGCATCCTCAACTTCCTCGGTGGACGCTTCTCCCAGTTTCTCGCGATCCAGGCCGTGGGCGCGAACCTCACCGCGCCGGTGCGCGTCCTCTCCGCGCTCGTCGGCGCCGCCTTCGGCATCACGCTGCTGGGCGAGCAGGTGGGGCTGCTGCGAGGGACCGGCATCGCCTTGCTCATCGTCGCGCCGCTCGTCGCGTTCGCGCGTCCCCCGACGGTCCGCCTCGGCTCGCTGCAGATAGCGCGGGGCATCGTCTTCGGCCTCACCGCGGCGGCGACCTACGGCGGCTCGACCGTCCTCCTGCGCTGGGCGCTCGACGACTCCGGCCTCACGATGCTTGGCGGGCTCGTGGCGCACGGCGCGGCGGCGCTCGTCCTCATCGCGTCGCTCGCCCTGCCGGGACGACTGCAGGGCCTGCGTGAAGTCGACAGCACCGCGTTCAAGCTGTTCGTCGCCGTGACCGCCATCATGACGCTGGCGCAGGTGCTCCGCTTCGCCGCGCTCGAGTCCGCGGACGCCGCAGTCGTCGCCCCGCTCACCGAGACGATGGCCTTCTTCGGCATCGGGTTCGCCTTCCTCCTCAACCGCGAGACCGAAGCGTTCAACCCGCTGGTGCTGCTCGGCATCGTCCTCGCCGCCGCGGGGGCCATCGCCATAACACTCTGACCACTCCCAACGAAACGGAGGACGCACGATGCGTATTGGGTGGATCGGCATAGGCCGTATGGGACGCCCCATGGTGGAGAACCTCGTCCGCAAGGGGTTCGACGTGACGGTGCAGAACCGCAGCCAGGGCAAGGTGCACGAGCTCGCCGCGATGGGCGCGACTGTCGGCGAGTCGTTCGCTGCGATGGGCGCGGAGCTCGACGAGGTGCACACCTGCCTGCCGGACACCGATACGGTTCGTGAGGTGCTCACCGGCGCGGGCGGCGTGCTCGAACGCCCGAGGCCGGGGCTGATCGTCGTCGACCACAGCACGATCCACCCGGATGCCGCGCGCGCCTTTGCCGCGACTGCCCGCGAGCGCGGCGCGTCGTTCATCGATGCCCCGGTCTCCGGCTCAGGCCCCGTTGCCGAGCGCGGCGAGATGACCATCATGTGTGGCGGTGACGAGGATGCGTTCGCAGCCGCGCGCCCGGCGATGGAGGCGATGGGACGCACCGTCGAGCTCATGGGCGCGTCCGGCTCCGGCGCTGCGACCAAGGTGGTGAGCAACTTCCTGATGGCGACGAACCTCGCCGTGGCGATGGAGTCGCTGCTGCTCGCCGACAAGGCGGGGCTGGACCTCGAGCGGCTGTTCGCCGTCATCAGGACGGCGTCGGGTGCGAGCCGTGCCTGGGAGCGGAACGTCCCGCGCATCCTGAAGCGCGAGTTCGGCAAGGACGGCTCCGCCTGGCTCACGATGAAGGACCTCGACCACGCGCACGAGTTGGCGGCCGAGTTCGGGCTGGACCTGCAGATCTTCGAGACCGGCCGCCGCTTCTGGCACGCCGTCGTGGAGGAGCACGGCCTCGGCGAGGAGGACCCTTCGCACGGCTTCACCGCGCTCGAACAGCGCCTCGGCGTGAGGCTGGGGGGCTAGGAAGATATCCTGCGTTCGTAAGAGGTGACTAGCGTGCGGAAGTACCGTTGGCCATTTGTGCTGTTCATCGGCGTACTGTTCGTCGCGGAGATAAGCCGCGTCTTCACCGCAAACGTCTACGACTTGTCCCGTTCAAGCAACCCGGACTCGCACGAACTGTCTCTCTGGATTCCGGGAGTGACAAGCCTGGTTACGGTCCTGCTGCTGGGGGTCCTCTACCTGCGTGTTCGAAACGTGGAACCGGCCATCCTGCGCCTCGTTTGGGGTTGCACGCTCGCGCTAGTGGCCATGCGAGCGCCACTCTACCTCGGCGCCGTACTCGCGGGGTACGGGGACTCTCTGCCGCAGGTGCTGTGGGTGCATACCTTCGATTCCGTGCTGTCGCTCCCGCTGTTGCTCTGGTTCGCTCGCCAGGCATCCAAACTCAGCCTCGCGCACGCTTTCTTCCTCGTGTTTATCATCGGAGGGCTCACGCTGCCTGCCCTTCCGGAGTCGCTGCCGTCCTACTTCGATTGCCTCTGGAGACTGGCAGCGAGCGTGGTGGCAGTCTGGCTCCTGTCTGACTTCGAGGCACGCGGGCCACGGTTCCGCCGGTTCGCCACCGCGACAGTAGTGGCAGGGTCAGCGCTGTTCTACCTGGAATTGTACCTGGGTTCCGTGTTCCACCCGGTGGGGAGCCTCATTGTCCTGCGGTGGTTCCCACTGCAGAGTGTCATCGCTTACTTGTTGTTCCCGCTGCAGTTCGCTCTCATCTACCTCCTTCGCGTGCGCAAGCCCGCAGCCGGGCAGCAGGCGTAGCTAAGCCTTCGCGTACAATAGACGCGACGCCATGACCGACTACACGACCCACCACTTCGAGGCCGCGTCCCGCTACACCGTCTCCGTCGGCTACGACCGCCGCCTCTACGAGCACGACATCGCGGGGTCGGTCGCGCACGCCCGGATGCTCGGCAGGCAGGGCATCATCTCCGATGCCGACGCCGAGGCCATCGTGCAGGGGCTCGACGCGGTGCGCCGCGAGATCGCGGACGGCGCGTTCAACTGGCGCGAGGACCTCGAAGACCTCCACATGAACATCGAGACGCGCCTCCACGAGTTGATCGGCGAGCCCGCCGCGCGCCTCCACACCGCGCGCTCCCGCAACGACCAGGTCGCGACCGCCACCCGCCTCTACGTCCGCGACGCCATCGACCGCGTCACGACGCTCCTCCGTGCCCTTCAGGGCACACTGCTGGCGCTCGCCGAACGCGAGCAGGACGCGCTTCTCCCCGGCTACACCCACCTCCAGCGCGCGCAGCCCGTGCCGTTCGCCCACCACATGCTCGCCTACTTCGAGATGTTCGACCGCGACGCTGAACGCCTCGCCGACGCGCGCAGGCGCGTGAACGTCCTCCCGCTCGGCTCCGGCGCGCTCGCGGGCGCCCCGTACCCCCTCGACCGCGAGTCGGTCGCGCGCGAGCTCGGCTTCGACGGCATCTCCGCCAACTCGATGGACGCCGTCTCCGACCGCGACTACGCCGTCGAGTTCCTCGCCGCCGCCGCGACGTGCATGATGCACTGCTCCCGCCTCGCGGAGGAGATCGTGCTCTGGACCTCGCAGGAGTTCGGCTACCTGCAACTCGGGCGGCAGTGGGTCACCGGCTCGTCCATCATGCCGCAGAAGCGCAACCCGGATTTCGCGGAGATCGCGCGCGGCAAGACGGGCCGCGTCTACGGCAGCCTCGTCGGCCTGCTCACGACACTCAAGGGCCTCCCGCTCACCTACAACCGCGACCTGCAGGAGGACAAGGAAGGGCTGTTCGACGCCATCGACACCCTCGAAGCGACGCTCGATGCGATGCGCGGCATGCTGAGCGACTGCACCGTGAACGCGGAGCGGATGCGCCAGGCCGCGGAAGACAGTGCGTTGCTCGCGACGGACATGGCCGACTACCTTGTGGGCAAGGGCGTGCCGTTCCGCGAGGCCCACGCTGCCGTCAGCGCGCTCTGCGAGCTCGCCGCGGAGCGCGGCGTCGCCGTGACCGCGCTCCCGCTCGACGAGATGCAGGCCCGCTGCGCCGCGTTCGACGAAGGCGTGCGCGAGCTCAGCGCGCTCGCCAGCGCAACGGCGCGCGACGTGCCCGGCGGCGCGTCACCCGCCCGCGTGCGGGAGGCCCTCGCCGCCGCCAAGGCGCGCCTGGAGGCTTCCCATGGCTGACGTCAAACTCGCGCCCTCCATCCTCTCCGCGGACTTCGCCCGCATCGGCGACGTCGTCCGCGAGACCGAAGAGGCCGGCGCCGACTACATCCACGTCGACGTCATGGACGGGCGCTTCGTCCCGAACCTCACCATCGGCCCGCTCGTCGTCGAGGCGATACGCCCGCACACGAACCTCCCGCTCGACGTGCACCTGATGATCGTCGAGCCGGAGCGCCTCATCCCCGACTTCGTCGCCGCGGGCGCCGACAAGATCACCGTGCACCAGGAGGCCGTGCCGCACCTGCACCGCGTCATCCACCAGGTACGCGACCTCGGCGCGACCGCTGGCGTCTCGCTCAACCCGTCGACGCCCGAGGCCACGCTCACCGAGATACTGCCGGAGCTGGACCTCGTCCTCGTCATGTCGGTCAACCCCGGCTTCGGTGGGCAGTCGTTCATCCCCGGCGTGCTCCCGAAGATCGAGCGCCTCCGCGCTGCTATCGACGAACGCGGCCTCGCCACCGAGTTGGAGGTCGACGGCGGCGTCAAGCCGGACAACGTCGCGCGCGTCGTCGCCGCGGGCGCGAGCGTCATCGTGGCGGGCTCCGCTGTGTACAATGACCGCATGACCATCGCCGAAGCAGTCGCCGCCATGCGCACCGCCATAGCCGGATCGGGCGTGCCCGATTAACCCCCGCGTCGCTCACGTCCTCTGCCCTGGCCTCTCAGGGGCCGTCCTGCTCATCGTCGCGCTGGCGCTCGCCGTCGCCTGCGCGTCGCCCACCCCGACCCCCACACCTGTTCCCGTCGCCGAGGACGGGGACCGCGCCATGGTGCACTACACCGGCACCCTCGATGACGGCACTGAATTCGACTCCTCGCGCGACGGTTTCCCGCTCGACTTCGTCGTCGGCAGCGGCGACCTCATCGACGGCTTCGACAACGCCGTGCGCGGCCTCGCCGTCGGCGCCAGCGTCACCGTGCGTCTGGAGCCCGCCGAGGCCTACGGCGAGCCCGTCCCCGAACTCATCGCGGACGTGCCGATAGAGCAGTTTCCCGCGGAGATCGTGGGCCAGCTCGCCATAGGTATGGCCCTTGATCTCGGCAACGGGATGCAGCCGATCATCACCAACATCACCGACACCTTCATCACCCTCGACGCGAACCACCCCCTCGCAGGCGAGGCCCTCAACTTCGACATAGAGCTCGTCGACCTCATCAAACCCACCCCCGTCCCCGAAGCCACCCCCGCCGCCTGAACGGAGGCGAGCAGTATCATTTTCACCTTTTATTGATACTTAGTATTGACAACGTGCACGGACAGCGCTACGGTCTGAGCCATGGCGACGGTCTCGACGAAATCGGCCAACGCGGTCACGAAGGCCGAGTACAACATCCTCGCGGCGTTCGAGGAGTACGGTAGCCGTATGACCTGGCCGCGCCGTCAGATGGCGGCGATGCTCGCTCGGCGGACCGACTCGTTCAGCGCCGAAGAGATCGTGGCCGGGCTGCCGGGCCTGGGGCGCGCGACCGTCTACCGCACGCTGCGTCTGCTGGTGGAGGCCGGCGTCCTCTGCAAGGCCACCATGCCGGACGGTTCGCCGCGCTATTCGCTGGACGACGCGCACCATCACCATCATCTCGTCTGTGTCGTCTGCGAGCGCATCGACGAGTTTCGTCACCCTGCTGTCGAACGGATGCTCCGTGCCATGAATGACCACATCGGGAGCGAACTCATCGGGCATCGGCTGGAGCTGTACCACCGCTGTGCCGCCTGCAGGGAGAGCAGTCAGGGCAGCGCAGACATCCCTACGCACGTGACCCACGTGCGCGCACCACGGGAATTCGACGGAGGCCGGCACGATCGTCTACGAGGTCCACCCGACGGACCACATAACCTGGCTGGACTGTGGACGAGTGCGGAGACCGCTCCGGTCTGATGCGCGATAACCTCGGCAGCCCTCCGCATGCATTGGGGTACTGGTAACCGGACCGGCCCCCTATTCTGTCGACGGTAGCGGTCCCTCAGCCATCAACACTATCGATATGAAGTGTTGATGATGCGCGGAACCCCATTGCCCTACATCCTGAGGCGAAGTGGGGGCGCCGGCTGCAAGAGACATCCAAACGCACGAGGCCCACGTGCATGCACACCAAGAACGCAACCAGGTGGTTGAAGGAGGTTCGGTTAAATGAGATACGTTCTCAATAATATGCACAGACTGTTGATCGCCGGGGCCCTGGCCCTGGCCCTTGCCTTGGCGCTCGTCGCTTGCTCGGAGGATCCCGAGCCTACGAACACGCCTACCAGCCCTCCGCCCACGAACACGCCGGTTCCCTCTGAGCCGCTGAGCGTGGTCGCGAGCATATACCCGATGCAGTACTTCGCCGAGCGGATCGGTGGCGACCGGGTGGAAGTCGAGACCATCGTGCGCCCCGGCGTCGAGGCCCACTCGTTCGAACTCACGGTGAGTGACCTCCGCGCGATCAGCGAGGCCGACGTCATAGTGACGAACGGCCTCAGCCTGTTGCCCTGGCTGGACCGCGCGCTCGAGTCCCTCGGCGATGACGTCTCCGGTATCGTGGTCGAGGCTGCGTACGCCGAGGCGGCATTGCCGTTCGAGGAAGGCGGGCACGGGCACGAAGACGAGCACGAGCACGAAGACGAGCATGGGCATGAAGATGAGCATGGGCACATGGAAGAGGACGAGCACGGCCATGAAGGCGAGTCGGCCTTTGACGGACGCCTGCTGATCGCAGACCTCGAGGCGCAACACCTATCGGTGCTCGACCTGTCGACGGAAGAGCTCGACTCCGGCGCCTTCGCGATCGGCGCGCCGCCGGCCGCCATCTACCCCAGCCCGACCCACCGCTACGCCTTCGTCCTCGCCCGGGGCCCGGGAGACGCCGACGACGGCATCCACCTCTTCGACGGTGGGGTATACCTCGTCGAGCACGGCGACCACTTCGACCTCGTGCGTGAGCCGGTCTCGCGTCACCCCACTGTGGTGACGGATGAACGGCCGATCCACTTCGTCAACAGCTACGGCTGGACGGCGGTGTTCGCCGACGCTCACGGTCACGTCTACCTCTACAACGAGGAGGAGATCGCCGGGATGCAGGGCGACTACCGGCCGATCGTGCTCGAAGCCGGCCCGCAGCACGGCGCCGCCTTGGCGATCTCGCCCGACCACGTCATCGTGACCACCAAGAACCCCGACTACCCCGAGAACTCGAACGACAGCCTGCCCGTCGGCGTCGAGGTCTGGGACCTGCATGGCGATGTCCTCTACGATGCTAGCAATCGCTCGTGCCCCGGCATGCACGGCGAGACGCACAATGAGGACGGCGCCATCTTCGGCTGCGTTGGCGGCGTGCTCTTCCTGCACCCGCACGACGGCAGCTACCACCACGACTTCATCGACAACCCGCCCGAGATGCGTGAAGACTCGCGCATAGGCTCCTTCTTCGGGCACCACCACCTGCACCACTTCTTCGGGCGTGCCTCCTACTTCGACGGTCAGGGCTTCGCCGACGACGGCATCTGGCTGATCGACCCCGAGGGAGGCGAGTTCCGGCGCGTCTTCAGCGAACCGGTCGCGGCCGGTGGCGTCGGCGCGCACGCCGAGCGCCTCTACCTGCTCACCGCCGATGGCGAGCTCCACGTGCTGGATGCCCACGACGGCGATGAGGTCGCGCACCTCCACGTCATGGAGCCGGGCGAGGACGCTCGTCCCCGCTTGATCATCGTCGGGGAGACGATGTTCCTGACGAACCCGAACCACGGTGAGGTCGTCGCGGTCGATCTCGAACACCTCGAGGTGGAGGAGGTCTGGGACATTGGTGGTTCGCCCACCGGCATCGCGTTCGTTGGCGTCCTCGGTGAAGAGGAGGGTCACGAACACGAGGACGAGCATGGCCATGAGGACGAACACGAGCACGAAGACGAGCACGAGCACGAAGACGAACACGAACACGAGGATGAGCATGGCCATGAGGACGAGCACGGGCACGACGACCACGGCCACGGCGAATTCGACCCCCACTTCTGGCTCGACCCGCTGCGCGCCGTCACTCAGGCGGAGCGCATCGCTGAGGCGCTGATCCAGGCGGACCCCGAGGGCGCCGACGTCTACCGGGCGAACCTCGCCACGCTGAGCGACGAGCTTCGGGCGCTGCACGCCGAGTTCGAGGCGGGCTTCAGCTCGTGCGTCCACAGCGAGTTCGTCACGTCTCACTCTGCTTACGGCTACCTCGCGCAGGCGTACGACCTGGAACAGGTCGGGATCGCCGGTCTCTCACCGGAAGCAGAGCCATCGCCCCAGCGCCTCGCCGCCATCGCCGACCGCATCAAGGAGCTCGGCATTACGGCGGTGCTGCTCGAACCCGTGCTCTCCGGTGCGAACGAACGGGCGCTTGCCGACGAGACAGGGGCTGGCATCTATCAGATCCATGCGATAGAGAGCGTTACCCAGGCAGAGTTGGACGAGCACGGAGACTACTTCGGTCTGATGCGCGACAACCTGAAGAGCCTGCGGGCTGCGATGGAGTGCTCGTAGGCCGGACAGCGACGACGGCGATACGGCGGCCGCAAATCTGAATGTAGCCGCCGTGATGGAAACGGAGGCGTGCGATGAAGTGGTACGGCGAACCGGAGCGCATCGACGCAGATCAGAGGCTGGACTGCGAAGTACGTAGCAAGAAGTACATGGCGACCGGGACTGATCAGTGCGCGGACTGCTGGAAGCGGACGGTCAACGGCGACTTCGTGACGCCGCCTTACCCGGAGTCACGCGAGTTCGAACTGGATGAGCTGCTCAACTTCGCTGCTATCGCGGTCAACGCGGCAGAGCACCAGCTCGATCCGGAAGAGACTGACGCTGAGTTCAACGCAGTGCTCTTCGACCTGGACGCGGACGATGCCAGCTTCCTGGTGGATCTCATGTTCTACCACTAACTGGCCCCCTCCTTGGGGGGTGCGCCGAAGTCCTCCCCGGCGCACCCCCCGCTGTCCTGCATGGGCAGTTCGCTGAGCAATGCGATCTGACCGACCGGACCAGATCGAATCAGGGGAGGAAAACTCATGACAAGGCTTCAGGCACAACAGGAAACCCAACAGTAAGGAGGCGGGAATGGCAGAGCTGACGGCCTATTCGGTGAAACTGAGGAAGATGGTAACCATCAAGGACCCGGAGCTGGTAACTCTGAAGAACGGAGCGAAGGCAGTCCGCGGTGTAGCGGCGGAGGATCCGTCCAGCAAGGTCTTCAAGATTCTGAGCAGCAAGCAGGCGGAGGAGATTGCTGGGACACTCGGCTGACCGACGCGGACCCGAGTAGCACCCATGGCGAGCGAACTCGTCTGATGTGCGACAGCCTGAAGGGCCTGCGCGCCGCGATGGAGTGCTCGTAACTGAACAGGCCCCCTCTTGAGGGGTGCGCCGGGGAGGACGTCGGCGCACCCCCTGCTCCGGGTGGGCGGCTCGCTGAGCAATGCGATCTGACCGACCGGACCAAGTTGATCAGGAGAGGAAGGAAAACCAATAGCAAGGAGGCGGAAATGGCAGATCTGACGGCCTATTCGGTGAAACTGAGGAAGATGGTGGTCATCAAGGACCCGGAGCTGGTAACCCTGAAGAACGGACGGAAGGCAGTCCGCGGTGTAGCGGCGGAGGACCCGTCCAGCAAGGTCATCAGGATTGTGAGTGACAAGGAGGCGGGAGAGATTGGGGCGACGCTCGGCTGACCGACGCGGACCCGAGTAGCACCACCGGGCACGAACTCGTCTGATGCGCGACAGCCTGAGAGCCTGCACGCTGCGAGGGAGTGCTCGTAACTGGACTGACCCTCTCAATGGGGGTGCGCCGAAGTCCTCCCCGGTGCACCCCTGCCCCGGCGTGCGGCTCGCTGAGTCGCACCTTAAGGTGCCGATGAACGGTGCAGTTTGGCACTCTTAATCCCTCTCCCGCTGGGAGAGGGGCCGGGGTGAGGGTTGTTCCGTGACACTCGCCCTTGTGCTGTCGACGCATCCCGGGCATGCAACACCCTGCAACAGAATGAGACACCCGATGAAGCCTCGAGCTTTGAAAACCATGCACACCTTGCTTACGCCCCACGCGCCTGCCATTTCGAACGGAGCGCAGTGAAGCCCGCGCTTTAGCGCGCGAAACCCTCTCAGGGGCGCAGCCCCCAAAACCCGTGTAATCTCCCCACAAATACGCTTGACGCTGGGCGCGCGGCACGCCAATCTAGCGTCTCAATAATTCCGGAGCGTGGAGGAAGCGGCCGTGGACACGGCTGAGGAGATACTGCGAGAGAGCACGGTCATCGCCGTCGTCGGCCTGTCCGACAGGCCGGACCGTCCGTCGCACGGGGTCGCGAGATACATGCAGGAGCACGGCTATCGCATCATCCCGGTGAACCCGAAGCTTACGGGACCGGTGCTCGGCGAGCAGCCGTACGCAAGATTGGAAGACGTGCCGGAGCACGTCGACGTGGTGGACATATTCAGGAGAGCGGTGGATGTGCCGCCCGTCGTGGACGGGGCCATCCGCATAGGGGCCTCCGCCGTGTGGATGCAACTGGGGATATCCCACGGCGAGGCGGGAGCAAAGGCGGAAGCCGCCGGCCTGCGCGTCGTCATGGACAAGTGCATGGCCATCGAACACCGCCTGATGAGAGGTTCGTAAGCAACAGAGAGACGCCGCCACAAGAGGGGGTGCGTGCGCTGGCGACGGGAGACGTCGTCATGATCTACCGTGAAGAGGAGCATGTCCGGTTGTTGAAGGAGCAGTCCCGCACAGCAGTGCGCCTGGCGATGAACGGGGAATGGGCAGAGGCCGCCCGGCTCAACCGCGAGATACTGGAAGCCGCGCCCGATAACGTCGAGGCGATGAACCGCCTCGGCAAGGCGCTCACCGAGCTTGGTGAATTCGGCGCGGCGCTCGACGCCTTCCGCCGCGCACTCGTCTTCAGCCCGGACAACCCCATCGCCATCAAGAACGTCGACCGGCTGATGGCCGAGGCAGACAGCGCACAGGCCCGGCGCTCCGGCAATGGCAGCGGTGGCACGCTCAAACCGAGGATGTTCATCGCAGACCACGGCAAGAGCGCCGACGTAACGCTGCTGGCGTCGACCGATGCGGGCAACTCCTCGCCCGGCACGCCCGTGACGCTTGAGGCGAATGGCTCGACGCTCGGCGTGATGGACCCGGACGGCAACTGCCTCGGCCTCGTGCCCCCGAACATGGCGCGCCGCCTGCTCTGCCTCGTGTCGGGCGGTAACCGCTACGAGGGCGCTGTCTCCGGCACCGCGAACGGCGCGGTGCGCGTCGTGCTGCGCGAGGCGTACCAGCACCCGAGCCAGCGCTCCAAGGTATCGTTCCCGGCGCAGCCGAAGCCCGTCGAGGAGCCGCTCCTTCCTGCGCTCGAAGCCGTCGAAGCGCCCGACACGACGCCGGTCAACGTGCCGGAGGTGCCGCTGTCCCTCCTCGACGACTCGCCGGAGCTCGCCGCCGTCGGCGCGGGTATCGGCATCTTCGACGACGCCCTCCTCCCCGACCTCCCCGAGGACGACGAGTAGGCGCTACGCCTCGTCGAGGCTCTCCGCGAGCAGCTCCAGCAGGTCCTTCGCAGACTTGCTGTCCTCCTGCCCCTTCGCGCCGATGCCCTCCTCCATCATCTGGAGGCAGAACGGGCATGACACGCCGACGGCGTCCGCGCCGGTGTCGAGGAAGTGGTCGGTGCGGATGTGGTTGACCCGCGTGCCCTGCTCCTCCATCCACATGCGCCCGCCGCCGGCGCCGCAGCAGAACCCGCGCTCCCGGCAGCGCCCCTCGCCCATCTCCACGAGTTGCAGGCCGGGGATCGCCCGCGCGATCTCCCGCGGCGCCTCGTAGATGTCGTTGTGGCGCCCCAGGTAGCACGAGTCGTGATAGGCGACCGACAGTGGCACAGCCTTCGCAGGCCGGATGCGCCCGTCGCGTATCAGCCCCGCGACGAACTCGGTGTAGTGCGTCACCTCGAACTCCCCGCCGAACTGCGGGTACTCGTTCTTGAGCGTGTTGAAGCAGTGCGGGCAGAGCGTCACGATCCGCTGCACCTCGTAGGCGTTCAGCGTCTCGATGTTCTGCTCCGCCATCATCTGGAACAGGTACTCGTTCCCCATGCGGCGGGCGGGGTCGCCGGTGCACGTCTCCTCGCTGCCGAGCACGCGGTACTTGACCCCAGCGAGTTTCAGCACTGACGCCATAGCCCGCGCCACCTGCTGCCCGCGCCCGTCCAGCGCTGCGGTGCAGCCGACCCAAAGCAGCACGTCGTGCTCTGGGTCGTCGCTCATCGCAATAGCATCCGCGCCCTCCATCCAGTCGGTGCGGGTGGCCTGCGTGCCGCGCCACGGGTGCCCCCGCTGCTCCATGGAGGTGAGCGCGTTCATCGCGCCCTCCGGCACGTCGGCCTCCTCCATCGTCAGGAAGCGCCGCATGTCCACGATGGAGTCGATGTGCTCGACGAACGCAGGGCACGCCTCCATGCACGCGCGGCACGTGGTGCACGACCAGAGCACGTCGGTCGATATCGCGCCGTGAACGAGGTCGGCGTCCGGCGGAGGCGGCTCGGCGTCCGGACCCAGCGCGAGCAGCAACGGCGCGCGGGTCTCCATGTAGGCCTTCGCGTCCTGGACCAGCTTCCGGGGCGAGAGGGGTTTCCCGCTCCGCCACGCGGGGCACTGGTCCTGGCATCGCCCGCAGTTCGTGCAGGCGTCGTAGTCGAGCAGTTGCTTGGACGTGAGCTGCGTGATCTCCCGTGCCCCGAACACCTCCAGCGTATCGAGGTCGCCCATGGGACGGAGCGCGCCCTTGGGGCGCGTGACGGAGGAGCGCATGACGAGGTTGAGCGGGCTGACGAAGATGTGCATGAGCGGCCCGAACCGCCACGCCGCGTAGACGAACGTTGCTGACATCAGGCCTGCGTGCGCCCACCAGAGCGCGAAGTGCGAGACCTCCATCGCGTAGACCGTGAACCCCAGGCCCCGGATGCCCACCGCGATGACGTAGGAGAACGGCGACCAGTACGCCGACGCCACGCTGTACAGGTCGCTCGTCGGCTCCAGTTCGGTCGCCGCCATCCGGAGCGACTGCAGGACGAAGCCTGAGAGCGCGCTCGCCAGCAGTAGGGCGAGGAGCACGTTGTTCTCCAGCATCGTGTTCAGCCGGGGCGGGCGCACGACGTACCGGCGCCACGCGGCGAGCGCGATGCCCGCCATGAGCATGACGCCGCCGATGTCCCAGATCAGCTCCAACTGCACGCCGACGTTACGGGTCGGCAGGTGCCAGCCGAGGTACTGCTCTGCGTTGAACTCCAGGGCGTCGAGCGACGTGGCGATGAACAGGATGACGATGCCCCAGAAGATGAGGAAGTGCATCGCGCCGGGGTAGCGCTCGTTCCGTACGAAACGGCGGTGACCGATGGAGTCGACGAACAGCGTGCGCAGACCTCCCGCGAGCCGCGCGCGCCACGGCCCGGCGTCCGGGTTCGGTTTGCCGAGCCGCCAGTAGCGCGAGCGCTGCCAGAGCGCCCATGCGATGGCGGCCAGTGCTATGGGCGCGGTGAGGTAGACGACCGCCCCCAGCGGATAGCCGATGTTCCAGAAGTCGAGTCGTCCGGTCAGTTCAGGGGGCAATGCACAACCTCGGGAGGATTCTCGCGGGAGTTTAGCAGGCCGGGGAACAGCGGCGGACGCCTGCACGGAGCGTAAGGCGGCGGGTCGGTGCTACCATTACCTTGCACGGAGGGATGGCAGAGTGGACGATTGCGGCGGTCTTGAAAACCGCTGTGCCGGCGACGGTACCGTGGGTTCGAATCCCACTCCCTCCGCCAAGCGCGCCGTTTTGGAGTAAAGTACCCGCATCGCACCCACATTGCCCATCAGGAACGCACCGCCGCCTCTGTGAAGGCGGCGCAAGGAGGCCGCAATGGCAGAGATCGTGCTCGTCGAGGCCTGCTCTCACTCGCCCTTCCTCTTCATGGAGCCGCACCTGTGGAACAAGGTGCGGGCCGCCCGTCCACCGCTGCCGGACAACCCCGTCATGTCCGAGGAGGAGAACGCCGCCCAGCACAAGCGCTGTATGGACGCATTCGAGGTGCTGCGGCAGAAGATGGAAGAGGCCAAACCGGACGTCATCCTCGTGTTCGGCGACGACCAGCAGGAACAGTTCGGGCTGGACAACTTCCCTGCGTTCGGGGTCTTCGTCGGCGACGAGTTCGAGGGCTACCGCACGAGCGCCCGGACGGGCTTCATCCCCGGCGAGCAGCGAGGCTGGCGCGAGAAGACTCCCGAGACGTGGGTCAAGGTGCAGAGCAACCCGCAACTCGCCCAGGAACTCGCGGTTGGGCTCACGCACCGCGACTTCGACATATCGTTCAGCTTCGAGATACCGAACAAGGAGCACGGTATGGGGCACGCGTTCATGCGCCCCTTCACCCGCATCGTCCCTGACTTCGACATCCCGATGATCCCGTTCTTCGTGAACTGCTACTTCGGCCCGCAACCGTCGGCCAACCGCTGCTACCGCCTCGGCAGGGCGGTGCGAGAGGTGATCGAGGCGTCGCCACTGGACCTGCGCGTAGCCGTCCTCGGCTCGGGCGGGCTGTGGCACACGCCAGGCAGTCCCACCTCGTGGCTCAACACGGAATTCGACGAGCGCCTCCTGTCCTACATACCCAAGGGCGACGGCAAGGGGATGGCGGACGAGTTCGACGCGGAGGGCGCGACTCCTCCGGCCGACTACGGCCCGAAGACGGCCCGCTGGATCGACGGCGGCACCGGCATGTACACCGGTATCGGGAGCGGCACAGGCGAGTCGCGGAACTGGGTCGCCGCTGCGGGCGTCGCGGACGGCAAGCCGGGCGTCGTCATCGACTACGTGCCGGTCTTCGCGTCGCCGTGCGGCATGGGCTTCGCCTACTGGGAGCAGTAGGGCGGCGTTACCCGGTGCTGCCGTACTGCCCCTCGTGGAAGAGGAGCGCTCCGCCCTCCCGGACCTCAACGTGTTCGACCGCCGCGACGAACAGCGTGTGGTCGCCCGCCTCCACCTGCTGCTCGATATGGCAGATCATGCCGACGAGCGCGTCGTCCAGCAGTGCGACGCCGCTCTCGTGCGTCGTGTGCGCCTCGGGCAGCGTCCGGCGCTCCTCGGGCGAGGCGCGGCCGTAGAAGTCCGCCACGCCGGCCTGGTCGCCGCGGAGGAAGTTCACGCCGAAGCACCCCTCGCGGCGGAGGTAGTCGCACGTGTTCCCGCCCGTCGCGACACTGAGCAGCAGCAGCGGCGGGTCGAGCGACACGGAGAGGAGCGCATTCGCGGTCGTGGCGTAGGGCGCGCCGTCCGGCGAGCGTGTGGTGACCACGCTCACGCCGGTAGGGAACCTGCGCCACGCCTGGCGGTAGAGGGTGGGGTCGGCTGTCATCGGCGTGTAGGATAGAGCATCCTTACAACTCCCGCAGGGCTGGAGGCCGGGAACGATGAACGAGCAGCAGTTTGTGCGGACCCTGAACTCGGTAGGCATGAGGTGCTTCATCACCTACTTCAGGCAGTTCTGCGACCTGTCGCTTACCAACGAGGATATTGCTGCACAGATCGAAGAGGCGGAAGGCTACTCGCTCAAAGCCTGCCGGAGCCGGACAAGCGGTGCTCGGCGCATCATCAGGGCGATGCGCGGCCGGGATGCCCTGGAGAAGATCGCTAGGTCGAAGGCAGACACCTGGACCCGACAGGAAGCGTCGAGGCTCCTGACCTCTCGGGGCTAGTTCACAGGATAGCTCTAACCCACGCTGGCTGGTGCCTTGACTCCCAGCCACTCCGGTACGACGCGGAAGAGGTCGTCCTCCTTGTTGTGCCAGCCGTGGTCGCCGCCCTCCAGGTGCACCCACGTCACGTTGTCGCGACCCTCGCAGAGCGCGGCCATGTCGCGGCCGGCGTCGCGCATGCGCGGGTGCGTCTCCTCGGTGCCGGTGAGGATGAGCAGCGGGCACGCGATCTCGTTCGTGTGCGCCTTCGTGATGTCGTAGTGCTCCGAGCAGTGGCGGTCGAGGTAGACGTCGGCGGAGAAGTACGCGCCGGGGTTGGGGAAGTCCACGAACATGATCTCGTGGCCGCGCCCCGCTGCTACGAGCGCCTTGGCGGCCTCGTAGTTCTTCAGGTGCTCCTCAGCCATCTCGCAGGCCAAGTAGTACTCGTGGGAGAAGCGCAGCGGCGCGAGCGATATGACCGCGGCGACGTTCGGGTCCTGGTTCTTCGCCTGCGCCAGCACGACGCGCACCGCACCGAGGCTGCTGCCCCAGATGCCCACGCGCTCGTATCCGCGCTCCACCATGAACGCGACCATCGCTTTCAGGTCCAGGTGAGTCTCGGAGAGCAGCTCGTAGACGTTGCCGGTGCGCACCTTCCCGGCCCGTCCGCCCACCACGTCGTGGCCGCGGGTATTGAAGAGAGCGGTGGGGACGCCCATGTCGCGCAGTTTCGCGGCGCGGGGATTGGAGGGCGAAAGGTAGAAGTTGCCGGCGGAGCCATGCACCATCACCATCGCGTCCACGAGCAGGTCAGTGCGGGGCTGCTCCGGCTCCAGCACGATGCCGCTCAGGGTAACGTCGTCGCTCGTCTTGGTGTGCACCAGGTCAACCAGCATGGTCCGCGCCTCCGGGTTGGTTTGCTGCCGGTAGTATAAGCGCACGCGCGCTTGTGTGTGCGTCAGTCCTCGTCGTGCGGCTCCGGCATCAGCACGAACTCGGGGTACGCCTCGATCCCCAGCTCGCCGACGTCCTGCCCCAGCCGCTCGATGTTGTACGACACGCGCGCGCCCAGCGTTGCCCTGAACGCCTGCCAGAGCAGCCAGGAGACGGGGAAGACGAACGCGCCGACCGCCAGCACGCCGACGAGTTGCACGTGGAACTGCGCTCCGGCTGCGATGGAGGCGGCGAGCGTGCCCCAGATGCCTGCGAACAGGTGGGCGGGCACCGCGCCAACGACGTCGTCCAGTTTGATCGTCTCGAGCAGCTTGAGACCGGCGACAACGATAAGCCCGCCGATCGCCCCGATGATGATCGCCCAGTAGTGGTCCACGATGTCGGGCCCCGCGGTGATGGAGACGAGCCCGGCGATAGCGCCGTTCAGTGCGGCGAAGAGGTCGATGCGTCCGAGTATCCAGCGCGAGACCAGGATGGCCGTGATGACGCCCGCGGCTGCGGCGAGGTTCGTGTTCACTATCACGATGCTCATCGCAACCGCGTCCACGGCGCTCGCCAGCGCGAGTTGCGATCCGCCGTTGAAGCCGAACCAGCCGAGCCAGAGGATGAACACGCCCAGCGTTACCGCGATGGTGTTGGACGGCGGCGTCGGCCTGGCTTTGCCGTCGCGCCCGAACTTGCCGAGCCGCGGCCCCACGACGAGTATGCCCGCCAGCGCGGCCCAGCCGCCGGTGCTGTGCACGATCGTGGAGCCTGCGAAGTCCTGGAAGCCCATCTCGGCGAGCCACCCGCCGCCCCACGTCCACGCGCCGACGACGGGGTAGATGAACCCCGTCAGCAGGAGCGTGAAGATGAAGAACGACCACATCTTCACCCGCTCGGCAAGCGCGCCGGAGACTATGGAGGCGGCCGTTGCCACGAACACCATCTGGAAGAACCAGTCCGACATCACCGAGTAGCTGCTCTCCTCGACGACCGCGGCTGCGTCGCCGTCTCCTGCGAGCAGCGCCACCTCGCTGGCCGACGGCCCGTAGAGCAGGTTGAACGAGCCGATGAAGCCCCCGACGATGTCGACGTACATCAGGTTGTAGCCGACGAAGAAGTAGGCCAGTCCCGCGATGGAGTAGAGGCCGATGTTCTTCATGCAGATCATGGAGGCGTTCTTGGTGCGGACCGAACCGGCCTCCAGCATCGTGAACCCGGCAGCCATCCACATCACCAGCGCGCCCCAGATGAGGAACGCGAACGTGTTGAGAACGAATGCTGTCTCCGAAGCGACGTCCGCGGCGCGCGCGACGGCAGGCTGGGCCACGAAGAGCACCAGTGCGAGAACACCGGAAACGGCAAGGATGATGGGGGGACGGCGGTACGACAGGATGCGCGGGATAGTCACGGCACTCAACCTCCGCTCTCCGGTTCGGCGCGAGCGTAGCGCATACCCATCGCGCCCGACAATGCTGCGGCGGGGCAGTTTCCCGCGGGGCGCTGGTATCATGAGTGCCTATGCTCGTCCGAGACCTCATCTCTTCACGCCTGCGCGGCGCGGTTGGCGAGGCGCAACGCACCGGCGCGCTTCCCCCGTTCGACCTGCCGCAGTCCGGTTTCGTGGAGCGTCCGCAGAAGGCCGACCACGGGGACTTCGCGTCCGGCCTGCCCCTGCGCGTCGCGAAGGCCGCGAAGCGCCCGCCGCTGGAGATAGCGCAGGTGCTGGCGGACGCGCTCACGCAGGGCGAGGACGGCGGTCCCATTGGTGAGATCACCGCCGCGCCGCCGGGGTTCGTCAACTTCCGCCTGAGCGACGACTGGCTTCGCGGGCAGGTAGAGGCGGTCCGCGCCGCAGGCGATACGTTCGGAAACGTTGAAGTGGGCGAGGGCAGGCGGGTGCAGATCGAGTTCGTGAGCGTGAACCCCACAGGGCCGGTGCATGTAGGGCATGCGCGCGGCGCGGTGCTCGGCAGCGGGCTCGCCCGCGCGCTCGCTGCCGCCGGTTTCGACGTTACCCGCGAGTACTACGTGAACGATGCCGGCAACCAGATGGAGCTGTTCTATCGCTCCGTGTTCGCGCGGTACGCGGAGGCGCTCGGCAGGACGGACGTGCCGCTGCCAGAGGACGGCTACCGGGGCGCGTACCTCGTGGAACTAGGCGAGGAGTTCGCCGGACGTTATGGGCCGCGCTACCTCGAGATGGATGTCGGCGAGGCGACAGCAGAACTCGGCGAGGAAGCCCTCAACCGCATGCTCGACGTGATTCGCGGGGATCTCGACCGCATCGGCGTCGAGTTTGATGTCTGGTTCCGCGAGCGCGACCTCTACACCAACGGGCAGTATGAGGAGACGATGGCGCTTCTTCGTGAGCGCGGCTACACAGCCGTGCGCGATGGCGCGGAGTGGTTCACCTCCAGCGCGTTGGGCGACGAGAAGGACAACGTCATCGTGCGGAGCACGGGTGCCCCGACGTATTTCGCGTCCGACATCGCCTATCACCGCGACAAGTTCGGACAGCGCGGATTCGACCGCGTCATCGACATCTGGGGCGCGGACCACCAGGGCCACGTGCCGCGCATGAAGGCGGTGATGCAGGCGCTCGAACTCGACCCCGATCGGCTCACCATCCTCATCGGCCAGTTGGTGACGCTCAAGAGCGGCGGCGACATCGTCCGCGCGTCCAAGCGCACCGGGCAGATCGTCACACTCGGCGACCTCGTCGACGAGGTAGGAGCGGATGCCTGCCGCTACTTCTTCCTCGCACGCGCCGCCGAGAGCCAGATGGAGTTCGACCTCGAACTCGCGAAGGGGGAGTCGAGCGAGAACCCGGTCTATTACGTCCAGTACGCGCACGCTCGCATCGCGGGCATCCTCCGGCAGGCCGCCGAGCGCGGCGTCGCTTGGGACGACGGTGATACCGCACTGTTGACCGACCCCGCCGAGCTTGCGCTCGTGCGCAAGATGCTGCAACTGCCGGAGATCATCGACTCGATCGCCGTCACGCTCGCGCCGCACTCGCTGCCGCACTATGCGGTAGACCTGGCGACAGCGTTCCACTGGTTCTACGACCACTGCCGCGTGCTCTCGTCCGACCCGGCGGACGCACCGCTGATGAAAGCGCGCCTCAAGCTGACCGAGGCCGCACGCGTCGCGCTCGCGCGAACGCTCTCCCTGATGGGCATGAGCGCTCCCGAAACGATGTAGGGCCGAACCCATGCGCCGCGTCTGGGAGGTGTTGCTCACCGCCGGGTGGCTTGGCCTCACCTCGTTCGGCGGCCCGGTCGCGCACATCGGCTACTTCCGCGAGGCGTACGTCGTCCGTAAGCGCTGGTTGGACGAGGAGTCGTTCGCGGGGCTCGTTGCGCTCTGCCAGTTCCTTCCCGGCCCCGCGAGCAGCCAGCTGGGGATCGCCATCGGCATCCGCCGCGCGGGACTGCTCGGCGGCTTCGCGGCGTGGTTCGCCTTCACGCTGCCGTCAGCCGTCGCGCTCATCCTGTTCGCCTACGGCGTGCAGTCGCTCGGCGACCAGACCGACGCGGGCTGGCTGCACGGGCTGAAGGTCGTCGCCGTGGCCGTCGTCGCGCTTGCGCTGTGGGGCATGGCGCGAACGCTCGCGCCGGACAGGCCGCGCGTGACCATAGCGGCGCTTGCGGCCATCGCGCTGCTGGCGGCGCCGGGCATCGCGGCGCAACTCGCCGTCATCGCGGGCGGTGGACTGCTGGGACTGGCGCTGCTGCGCGCCGACGATGCGGCGTCCTCGCAGTCGGATGCGCGGCGCGGAACGTCGTGGCTCGCGGTCGCTGCGCTGCTGGCGTTCTTCGTGCTGCTCATCGCGCTGCCGGTTGCCGCGCGGGTCGTCGACAACGGAGCGCTGGCCGTCGCCGACAGCTTCTACCGCGCGGGGTCGCTCGTGTTCGGCGGGGGCCACGTCGTGCTGCCGCTGCTGGAGGCGGAGGTCGTCCCGCCGGGTTGGGTGACGCCAGACGAGTTCATCGCCGGGTACGGAGCGGCGCAGGCGGTGCCGGGGCCGCTGTTCACGTTCGCGGGCTACCTCGGAGCGGCGATGGAGGTGGTCGCTCCGCGATGGCTGGGCGGCCTGCTGGCGCTGGGCGCGATATTCCTGCCGTCGTTCTTCCTCGTGGCAGGCGTGCTGCCGTTCTGGGAGCGGCTGCGCGGCGTCGTCCGGGTACGCCGGGCGCTGATGGGCGTCAACGCGGCGGTCGTCGGCCTGCTGCTCGCGGCGTTGTACGACCCGGTGTGGACGAGCGCGGTGCGCGCGCCCGAGGACTTCGCGCTGGCCGTGGGCGCGTTCGCGCTGCTGGCGTTCTGGCGTGTGCCGCCGTGGGCGGTCGTTGCCCTGGCGGCCGGAGCCGGCGCGCTGCTCGCCGCGCTTTAGCCCGCGCTCCTTAGCGCGCGACTACCTGCGCGTCAGGCGAGCGGTTGGCCCCGATCTGGGCGATGCCCTCGTCGACGTTGGTGTCGATGAGCGGATGGTCGGGGTCGCGGAAGACGCCGATGGGGTCCTCGCCGCGCTGCACCCGATCGATCTGCTCCTTCATCACGCGGCGGATCAGCACGACGCCCCGGTCCGAGTACGAGAGGTGCTCGATCGTACGGTCGGTGATGGGGCCCTGCGTCTCCCATGCCATCTGGTCCTGGGCATTCACGTCGCGCAGGATGAACCGGGTGAAGGGGTGGTCCTTCTCCGGGTCTTCCTTGATGGGCGGGTCGAACTTGAACTCCGGGTTGAACGCCTCCGGGTCCTCGCTGCCGTCCTCGTTGGGGTAGAAGTGCATGCGGAGGTGCCAGGTGTGCGTGTCGTCTATGGGCGTGCGGAACTGCGTGCTGGAGCCCTGCCGCAGGATGTTCGGCATGAGGACGGGGTGTTCGTCCACCATGCCGTTCTTGTAGGTACGCTTCTTCATCAGTCCGCCGTAGTCGGTCACGTAGAACTCGAAGTGCTCCACGTCGTCGGTGAAGCCGCGCGTGGTGTTGACGGGCTGGCGTCCGCCGCCGGTGAACTCCTGGTGCAGCACCTGCAGGTGCGCCGGGTCCATCGAATTCTCCATCGCCTGGAACCAGTTGCAGTTGAGCGGCGGGTGGATGCGCACCATGCGCTTGCCGTCCTTGCGGAACATCGTGTCATAAGGCGCCATCGGTGGGGCGGGGTCGGGGCCCATGTATGCGAAGACGAGTCCGATGTGCACCTGCACCTTGTAGGCGGTCTGCTTCACGGAGCGCATGATCGCCTCGTTCTTCTCCGGCGGCGTCTCGAGGATGTTGCCGTCGCAGTCGTACAGCCAGCCGTGGTAGGCGCAGGAGATGCCGCGCTCCTCCACGCGCCCGTAGACGAGCGAGGCGCTGCGGTGCGCGCAGTGGTCGGCCAGCAGGCCGATGCGCCCGGACTTGTCCTTGAAGAGGACGAGGTCCTCGCCCATAACGCGGACGGCCTTGGTGGGGCGTTCGTCCGTGAGGTCGGAGGCGATGGCGATGGGGTGCCAGTAGCGGCGGAGCAGTTCGCCCCCCGGCGTGCCCGGACCGACTCTCGTAATCAGGTCGTTCTCTTGCTGCGTGAGCATCGTTGCACCTCTTGCGTGCGTGCTGTTTGCGTGAGCCTACTTTACTTCTGTTGAGCGCGCGGGTCTACGCTCCGGCTGCCGATCAAGGATGCCAACCGTGCGGGATTCTGGCACTCTTGATCGGTTTGTCACGAGTGAAATCGCGACCTCGTTTGGCATCCTTGAGATCCTTGATCGGAGCGTTTTCATGGCCGTGGCCTGCTTCCGGGACTTCGGAGCATCAAGAATCTCAAGATGGCCATGTTTTTCAAGTTTCCGGGCCGGAGCCATAGATCCTGTTGATAGCCGGTGCCGCGAGCTATAGACGCGGTCTATGGGTCCTGCCGGAGACACGGTCATGCAACCAGCGTACGCGGTCAGGCGGCGATGGCGTAAGGGGCGCGTGTCACACGGACATCGAACATCGATGCACAGGATGGACAGGATGACAATGGCCTCTACTCGCTCTTGCTGGAAGATGATCTGCGGTTGGTCTCCGGCACGAAGAAGGCGAGAACAGCCGAGGAGAGCATCCCGGCGGCGCCGACGACGCCCAGCGCCAGGGTGAAGCCGGAGAGCGCCGTGCAGACCGAGACGACCACGGGATTGGTCGTGAACCCTGCCTGCGTGACCGTGCGCCCCACCGCGAAGAACCGTCCCCTGCCGCCGGGAGGCGCGAGGTCGGAGCCGACGACCTGCCACGAGCCGGTGAGCAGGCTGTTCATGATCTGCATGACGACGAACCCGACGACGAACCAGGCGAACCCCATCCCGAAGAACGACGTTACGCCCAGGAAGGCCATCGCTGCGCCCAGCACGAAGAGGCCGGGCACGATGGTCACCTTCCGGCCGAAGCGGTCCATCAGGTACCCGGCGGCGAGTGTCAGCGGTATCCCCGCCCCCGCCATCAGGCTGCTCAGGACGCCGAGCGTGGCGGGGTCGGCCTCCTCGTAGGCGTAGGCGGCGTAGAGGAACACGGTGTTGCCCGCAACGATGCCGCCGCGCGCCGTCATGCCGAGCCACTGGGCGAGGAACATGACCGGTATCGGGTGAGCGAGGAGCGCCTTCCACGAGAAGCTCTCCGCAGGAGCAGACGTCCCGCCACCCCCGCCGCGACGTCCGCCGCCCTGCGGCATCGTCTCTTTGGCGAAGAAACCGGGGGTCATGGCTACGAGCGCGAAGATGCCCTGGATGACGAACGCGACCTCCAGTCCGTACGTCACCGCGAGCAGCCCGCCTGCCAGCGGCCCGGCCAGCGTGCCGACGTGCTGGATGCCGAGGAGGCTGGTGATCATGCGTCCGCGGGAGCCCGAGGCGCTGGTGTCGGCGATCATGGTGAGCCGGCTGAGCGTCCACATCTGCGTGCCCCATCCGCCGATGAACCGGTAGAGGAGCAGGAGTTCGAAGGAGCCGGCCGAGGCGGTGAGGAAGGCTGAGACGGCGGTGAGTACCGGCCCCAGGATAAGGATGCGCCGCCGCCCGATCTTGTCGAGCAGGTAGCCGATGGGAACGCTGGCGGTGAGCCCGCCGAGCATCGTGGAGGCGAACACGAGGGACGCCTGCTCCGGCCCCACGCCGAACGACAGGGCGAACTCCGGCAGGACGGGAACGGTCGCCCCCATGCCGAACCCGAGGGCGATGGCCGGCAGGTGGAGTTGGAAGAGTATCCGCGCAAGGGACTGCCGCGAGACGCCCGCTTCCGTTGCGGGCGCCGAAGGCTGGCTGGAGGGCGGCTGCGTCGTCACTTGGTGAGGTTACACCTACTGCCGCACTTTCGTTCACACGCCGGACGAAACACCCTTGTGCTAGCGTGTAGCCATTGAGCGCCTGCTTGAGTCAGACGGCGGCGAGAAGGAAGAGAAGTCTTGAGCGGTAGCGATGAAGGGCGGGAGGACCTGTTCCAGCCGGCCGGGTTTCCCCGCTCGGCGAAGTACGCCCCGGACTGGGTCCTCGACAATATGATGGGGCCGAATGCCCTGTGGCTGACGGAGTCCCTGGCGGAGCGGATGGACCTCAGTCCCGGCATGCGCGTTCTCGACATGGGCTGCGGCAAGGGACTGAGTTCCATATTCCTGGCGAAGGAGTATGGGCTGGGGGTGTGGGCGACCGACCTGTGGATCAGCGCCAGCGACAACCTCGACCGCATCCGTGACGCCGGCGTCGACGATAGCGTCTTTCCCATCCATGCGGAGGCACACGCCCTGCCGTTCGCCGACGGGTTCTTCGACGCCATGGTGAGCGTGGACGCCTACCACTACTTCGGGACGAACGACCTCTACCTGCAGGACCACATGGCGCGGCTGGTCAAACCCGGCGGGCAGATGGGAATCGTTGTGCCCGGGCTGGTCGAAGAGCTGACGTCCGACGAGGCGCCGGAGCACCTCCGGCCCTACTGGGAACCGGAGTTCTTCAGCCTTCACAGCCCGGCCTGGTGGAAGCGTCACTGGGAACGGAGCGGGCTGGTGAGCGTCGAGCTTGCCGACTTGCTCCCGGACGGATGGAGGCTCTGGATGGAGTCGGACCGGTTGTGGTCGGAACGGCTGGGCACACCCCCGAACGAGGCCGACATGCTCGCCCTGGACAAGGGTCAGACCCTGGGGTTCACCCGCATGGTGGCCCGCAGGAACGAGCGGCCGATCGCGAGGCTGGATGCGCTGTGAGGACGCGCCTGCGCGAGAATGTACGGAGGGATCTGTGACACCCGCCCCTTCGCGGTTGGGCTATAACCAGTACGCTGAGGTCGCAGCCAGGAGTGAATGAGCCGAAATGAGCCGTTCGTCAGGAGTGAACGGCGAAACTCCTTCCCTTGACGGCTCAGCCCACCTGTTCGCGGTACCAGCGGTAGACCTCGGTGGCCGTCATGGGGATCGCGCCGGGGGTGTTCATGATGAGTTCCAGCATCTTCACGAAGTAGGGGAAGCGGTGGGGCTGGCCGACGATGAACGGATGCAGGCCGATGGACATCACGCGTGCGGTCTCCGGCTCGTCGTTCAGGAGCGTCGTCAGGTGGTCGTGAACGCGCTCCAGCATCGACGGCCCCGGATGGCCGAGCCGGATGTAGACGCCGATGTCGTTCAGTTCGAGCGAGTAGGGGACGGAGAAGAGCCTGCCGCTGGCGACCTTCAACTCGTAGGGCTGGTCGTCGTTGACCCAGTCGAGGACGAACTCGACGCCCGCGTCGACGAGCAGCTCGGGCGTGTTCTCGGTCTCGCCGAGGCCGGGGCCGAGCCAGCCGAGTGGGCGCGTGCCGCTGAACGCCTCGATGGTGTCGAGCGCGCGACTGATCTCGGCTGCCTCGTCGTCCACGGCGGGCATCGGGCGCTGGTGATAGCCGTGGCCGACGGCGTCCCATCCGGCGTCGAAGGCGGCGCGGGCGACCTGCGGGTAGGCGTCGCAGACGGAGCCGTTGAGCGCCATCGTCATCGGCACGTGGTGGCTGCGGCAGGCGTCGAGCACCCGCCAGAAACCGGCGCGGAGGCCGTACTCGAACCAGGAGAAGTTGGGCACGTCCGGCAGGCGCTCGCGCCCCGGTGGCTGCGGGCTGAGGGGGCGCCCGACGTGCTGGTCGAACTCGTTCTGCTCGACGTTCATCACGAGGATGACGGCGACGCGCGCGCCTCGCGGCAGGTGCAGGGTCGGTCTGTCGGGCAGGGGGACGAAGTCGGCTCTCGGGTTCGGCATGGGGTCCTCCGGCGGGAGTTGCGCGCTGCATTGTGCGCCATCCGAGGCTTTACAGGAAGGGCGCGTCGGACGGACAATGAGGGGACGCGCAGTGGGGCGGTTAGCTCAGTTGGTTAGAGCGCTTGCTTCACACGCAAGAGGTCACAGGTTCAAGTCCTGTATCGCCCACCACTGTGTGAGGGGCGTGCCGAGGTGGCGGAACGGCAGACGCGCTGTGTTCAGGGCGCAGTGTCCTTACGGGCGTGCGAGTTCAAATCTCGCCCTCGGCACCAACGAAGATAACGCCTCCGGCCCCCGCAACCGGCGGCACCTTGAGAGTGCGCTAGTAGCTCAGTCAGGATAGAGCGCATCCCTGCGGAGGATGAGGCCGTGGGTTCGAGTCCCGCCTAGCGCGCCACTCTTCTCTCCCCGTAGACTGGCAGCCGGAGACCTTCGTGCTGCCCAGGACGATGAGAGACCCTGCTTCCGTGCACCAACGCTATCTTCCGTGGATGGTCGCGCTCGCCGCGCTGTTCGTGCTGCGCGTGCTGGCGCAGGCGGTGCAGTGGGCGGGCCCGGTGCCGTTCCTCCCACCGTTCGACACCTGGCAGGGGTCGGGGTTGCCGTACCCGGCGCTGCTGGCGTCGCAGGTGGTCATCATCGCGCTGCTGGCGCGGGCGCTTCTGCTGGTGCAGGGGAACACGGTGCGGCCCGCGACGTGGAAGCACCGCGCGTGCTTCGTTCTCGGCGGGGCGTACTTCACGGCGATGGCGCTCCGGCTCGCGGCGGGGCTCACGTTCTTCTCGGACGTTGACTGGTTCGCAGAGAGCCTGCCGGCGTTCTTCCACCTCGTGCTGGCGACGTTCGTGCTGCTCTTCGGACACTACGTCTACAGCGCGGGCAGGGACGCCGGAGGCACGGCGTGACGAGCACGAACACGGACACGCCGTTAGCCCGCCTCGTCGTCGTGGGGTCGTACCCCGGCGTGCTGGCGATCGGGTTCGTGGTATACGCGGCGCTCGTGGGGTCCGGCTGGCAGGTGACGGCTGCGTCGTGGGTGGCAGTCATCACCGGCGCGGCGCTCGTGACGTTGCACGAGGCGCGGCTGCCGTACCGGCGGGAGTGGCATCCGACCGGGAGCGACGTCCGGGCGGACGCGATGTTCCTTGCCGCGGTGCAGGCCGTGCTGCCGCTGCTGTTCGCAGTGACGGTCGTGGTCGGGCTGGCGGACCTGCTGGACGCGGGCGGTCTGGCCGTCGAGGGCCTGTGGCCGCACGGTTTCCCGATCGCGGCGCAGGTCGTCCTGATGATCGCGGCGGCGGACTTCCCCCGCTACTGGCTGCACCGGGCGTTCCACCGCTTCACCCCGATGTGGCGGCTGCACGCGGTGCACCACTCGCCGCACCGGCTCTACTGGCTGAACGTGGGGCGCTTCCACCCCATCGAGAAGGCGATCCAGTACACGGTCGACACGCTGCCGTTCGCGCTGGTTGGTGTGCCGCCGGAGGTGCTCGCGGCGTACTTCGTCTTCTACGCGCTCAACGGCTTCTTCCAGCACTCCAACTGCCGCGTGCGCCTGGGGCTGCTCAACTACCTGGTGAGCGGCCCGGAGCTGCACCGGTGGCACCACTCGGAGGTGACGGTGGAATCAGACAACAACTTCGGCAACAACCTCATCATCTGGGACGTGCTGTTCGGCACGCGGTTCCTCCCGGAGGACCGCGAAGTGGGCATCCTGGGGCTGCACAACCGCGAGTACCCGCTGGGCTTCCTGGCGCAGATGCGGACACCCTTCGTTGCTGGGCTGGAGCGATGAGCAGGCTGACCTACAAGCTGTTCAAGACGGCGCTGAGCGCGACACAGGCGCGGCGCTACAAGCGGATGATGCGCGCCGCGGAGTCGCCGCGCGAAACGCAGGAGGCGGTGCTGCACCGCATCCTGTCTGCCAACGCGGAGACGGAGTTCGGCAGAGAGCACGGACTCTCGAACGTCGCGAGCGTGAACGACTACCGGCAGGCGGTGCCGGTGCTGACGTACGAGGACCTGCGGGAGGCGATCGAGCGGCAGGAGCTGACCGGCGAACGCTGCCTGACACCGGAGCAGCCGGTCTACTACCACCGCACGAGCGGGACGGTGGGCGCGCCGAAGAACATCCCCGTGACGGCGTCCGGCCTCGCGCAGATGAAGCGCGACCAGCGGCTCTCCGCCTATGTCTGGGCGCGGGACTCCGGCGTGCTGGAGGGCAAGGTGTTCGCCATCGGCGGCGCGGCGGTGGAGGGCTACATGGACGGCGGCACGCCGTTCGGCTCCGCGTCAGGGCTGCTGTACCGCCACCAGTCGCGCTTCGTGCAGTCGCGGTACGTGCTGCCCGCCGAGGTGTCCGATATCGAGGACTACGACGCCCGCTACCTCGCGATGGCAGTCTACGGCCTCGCGGAACCCGGCGTGACCGGCGCGGCGACGGCGAACCCGTCCACGTTCCTCCGGCTGCTGTCGGTGGTGCACGACAACGCCGACGCCGTGCTCGGCGCCATCGCGTCAGGGCGGCTGCCGGGCGAGGCGTCCGGCCTGCCGCTGACGCCCCGTCCGGAGCGTGCGCGGGAGCTGGAACACAGGTTGAGCGCGGCGGGACGGCTGACGTATGCGGACATCTGGCCGGGCCTGCGCGGCATCGTGACGTGGACGGGCGGCAGCTGCGGCATCGCGCTCGGGAACCTGTCGCCGCTGCTGCCGGACGGCGTGCGGATCATCGAGTGGGGCTATTCGTCGAGCGAGTTCCGGGGGACGCTGAACGTGGACGTGGGCCGGAACGCGTGCCTGCCGACGTTACTCAACACGTTCTTCGAATTCGCGGAGCGCGACGCGTGGGAGGCGGATACGGGCGAGTTCCTCTGCCTCGACGAGCTGGAGGACGGGCGCGAGTACTACGTCTTCGTCACGACCGGCGACGGCCTTTACCGGTACGACATCAACGACATCGTGCGCGTGAACGGCCGGGTGGGGAACACGCCCACGCTGGGCTTCGTGCAGAAAGGCAAGGGCGTCACGAACATCACCGGCGAGAAGGTGACGGAGGCGCAGGTGCTGGACGCGGTGACGTCGGCGTTCGCCCCCACCGGCGCGCCGCCGGAGTTCTTCATCATGCTGGCGGACGAGGCGGCGTCCGGATACACGCTCTACGTGGAGACCGGCGCGTCGGCGTTCGCCGGAGGCGAGGCTGCGGGCACGATAGACGGCCTGTTGAGCACGTCGAACATCGAGTACGAGGCCAAACGCAAGAGCGGACGGCTCGCCCCGCTGCGGGTGCGGCTGCTGCCGGACGGCGCGGGCGGGCGCTACCGCGAGAGCTGCGTGGCATCGGGGCAGCGGGACGCGCAATTCAAGTACCTGCACCTGCAGTACGCGCGGGACTGCGCGTTCGACTTCGACGCCGTCGCGCAGGCGGAGTGAGCCGTTGCTCATCGAGCGTCCGGACGTTTACAGCTTCCCGGTGCCGTTCAAGGCCGTCTTCCGTCACGCGTCGGCAAGCCGCTCCCGCGCCGAGAACCTCATCGTCGCGGCTCGCTCGGGCGACGGCCTCACCGGCTACGGCGAGGGCTGTCCGCGCGACTACGTGACCGGCGAGACTGTCGAGGGCGGCGCCGCGTTCATCCGCCGTCATGCGCAGGCGATCGCGGACGAGGTGACCGACGCAGTGAGCCTGCGGGCGTGGGCCGACGCACACCGGAGCGAGATCGACGAGCACCCTGCGGCGTTCTGCGCCGTCGAACTGGCGGTGCTGGACCTGCTCGGCAAGGCGCAGGGCGCGCCGGTCGAAGACTTGCTCGGCGTGCCGCGCCTCGATGAGGGCTTCACGTACTCCGCCGTGCTTGGCGACTCGCCGTACCTCGTCTACCGCCTTCAGCACTTCCGCTACCGCAGGAAGGGCTTCACCGACTTCAAGGTGAAGGTCTCAGGCGACCTCGGACGCGACCGGCGGAAGCTGCGTGTGTTCGGGAACAGGCGATTCCGCGTGCGGCTCGACGCCAACAACCTCTGGGATGACGCGGACGCGTGCATCGCGCACCTCAATGCGCTGGGCGGAGGCGTGTCAGCGGTCGAGGAACCGCTCACGGCGGGCGATCTCGCCGGTTTCGAGCGGGTGGGCGAGGCGTGCGGCGTCCGCATCATCCTGGACGAGAGCCTGCTGCGCGCCTCGCAGCTGGACGGCCTCGGCAGCCCGGAGCGGTGGATCGTGAACGTGCGCGTCTCCAAGATGGGCGGCATCGGGAGGTCGCTGGAGGTGATCGAGCGCGCCGCGAACCTGGGAATGGGCGTCATCGTCGGGGCGCAGGTGGGCGAGACGAGCATCCTCACGCGGGCGGGGCTGACGGTGATGCAGGCGGCGCGCCCGGTGCTGGCGGCGTCGGAGGGCGCGTTCGGGACGCACCTGCTGCGCGAGGACCTGACGGCGGAGAGCCTCATGTTCGGCGACGGCGGCGTGCTGACGATACCGGACGCCAATGCGCCGGGCCTGGGGCTGTCGGTGCGCGAGGGGATGCTGGTCCCGGTGTAGGGCGTATTTGCAAATCCCTTGACATGCCGGATACAGAACCCTACTATGCTACTGGCGACCGGGAGCGGGCCGCTCCATCAGCGACCCCTTCACCCTCCGGGGTGGCTCGGCCGCCACTCTTATTCTCCCCAATCATTCCAACCACCCCATCCTCCCGAAACAACTGTCCAGTCGTCCGTATAGTCTTCGAATCGCAAGTTCATCCCGTCGATTAAATGGCTACTCGCAGGGACTGGTTTGTCTGGGTGTGTCACATGTCGTCGCAAGAGGTAAGCCACAGTGTCGGCTAGCTGAACCCCAAACGACCGATGCGACTCTACAAAGTACACTGACTCAAGCACAGGGGTGCTAGGGGTATTCATCTCGGCCATGTTACGAAGAGCTCTGGATTGAAGGTAATCGGCGCGGTGTGGTTTCATAGAATCGTAGTCACCTATCAGCATTGTGTGACGCGACCTACTACCTAATTCTATGACGCTATCTAGTTCGGCGTAGAGTGCAGTGAACAGAATATCGTCGAGGTTATCAAGCCCAGAGCCATGGTAGTGCCCTATGATACTTGATGCGTTGCGTTTCTCAGCGTAGACACCTAGGATTGGGAGTTCATGGTTGACAATGATGCTGACTATATCATTCAGGATAGCTAGCCGCTTATCCAACGGCACCTTCCGAAATTCACCTGTACCTTGATAGATTGCTGCGGCATGCAGTTCAAACTTGTCCGTCTTTAAAAATTCCTCGATTCGCTCAGGAAAGTGTTTAGCGACTACATTATGACAATCATGTTCCACCTTCCGCCACTTTGTTTCGTCTATTGAAACCGAGAATAGTCCCTGCACTGGCTGTTGCGGGTCTGCATAGTTCTGTCCTGTGCCGCCGGTGTCGTCGAAGTAGGTCAGGTACATGTACTGTTGGAGGTCCTCGCGAGGAGTCTGACGTACAGGCAGGCAGTATAGGGCATCGGCCGCGGGTTCGTGCTATCGTTGGCGGCAGGAGGCATGGGTCATGCTCAGCGCTGAGGACAACGCTCTGCTCACCGCAACGTCGCGCGGGACGGCGATGGGCGACCTGCTGCGCCGCTTCTGGGTGCCGTTCCTCCTCTCCGACGAGTTGCCGAAGCCGGACTGCCCGCCGGTCCGCACCCGCCTCATGAACGAGGCGCTCGTCGCGTTCCGCGACACGTCCGGACGCGTGGGGCTGCTGGCGGAGCGCTGCGCACACCGCCGCGCGAGCCTCTTCTTCGGGCGCAACGAGGAGGGCGGCCTGCGCTGCATCTACCATGGCTGGAAGTACGACGTGGACGGCCAGTGCGTGGACATGCCGTCCGAGCCCGCGAGCAGCAACTACCGGGAGAAGGTGCGCCAGACCGCCTATCCGACGGTCGAGGCCGGAGGCGTCGTCTGGGCGTACCTCGGCCCGGCGGAGCAGACGCCCGCGATGCCAGGCTTCTCGTGGCTGCACCTGCCCTTGTCGCACGTGCACGTCACGAAGCGACTGGAGCGCACGAACTGGGTGCAGGGCCTCGAGGGCGGCATCGACTCGGCGCACTCCAACTTCCTGCACGCGACGGTGGACTCCTTCCGCCGCACGCCCGCGTGGCTGGGGCGCGCCCGGGCCGCGACCGACCTCCGCGCCCGCTACCACGCGCTGGACCGCTCGCCCATCTTCCTGCCGGAGGACACCGACTACGGGCTGCGCGTCGGGGCGCGTCGGGACATCGGCGAGGGCACGCACTACTGGCGCTTCACCCACTGGATGATGCCGTTCTACAACCTGTTCAAGCAGGGCTCCGCCAAGCCGGGCGTGAACAGCCAGGGCATCGCGTGGACGCCGATAGACAACCACAGCTGCTGGACGATCGTGGCGACGTGGAACGACGAGCGCCCGCTGAGCGGCGAGGACATCGAGGCCGCGGAGGACTTCGCGGGGCCCGCGCTGCCGAACTCCTTCCTGCCCGTCCGCAACATGGAGAACGACTACATGATCGACCGGGAGTTGCAGGTGAACGGAACGTTCAGCGGCATCCCAGGCACGCAGGCGCAGGACATGGCAGTGCAGGAGAGCATGGGCTCCATCGTCGAGCGGTTCGAGGAGCACCTCGGCACGAGCGACGCCGCCATCATCAGGATGCGGCGCAGGCTGATCCGGCAGGCGCGCGCCCTTGCGGAGGGCGCGGACGCCCCGCTGGCGTCGCGCGACGGCTCCGTGTATCGCGTGCGCTTCGGGGAGACGCTCGTGGAGGAGGGCGAGGAGCTCGATGCGGCAGCGCGCGAGCGCCTGTGTGCGCCTGAGCCCGTGGCCGGTTGAGTGAACACAAGGAGGAGACGACATGGCGCGGCTGACCATCGCCGACCTGCAGCAGATGAAGAACGACGGCAGGAAGATCGCGGCGGGCGTCTGCTACGACGTGCAGATGGCGCGCATCCTGGAGCGCGCGGGCGTCGACCTGCTCTCGGTCGGCGACAGCGTGAGCCGGACGTTCCTCGGTATGGAGAGCGAGGACGAGTTCTCGCTCGACGCGATGCTGCTATTCGGCAAGGCGGTGGGCCGCGTCGCGGAGCGCGCCGTCATCAACGTGGACATGCCGACGGTCGTCTGCAACGCGGGGCCGAAGGCGGTGGAGGAGGCGGCGCGCCGCATCAGGGAGGAGACGGGCGCGGACATGACGAAGGTCGACATCCGCACGCAGGAAGAGGAGCTGTTCGACGACGTGCTCGCGGTGATCGGGGCGGGGCTGCCGGTCTACCCGCAGATCGGGTTCCAGGTGTTCGAGCCCCGCCACGGCGGTCCTGAAGCGCACGAGCACATCATGAAGTGGGCGAACGCGGTGCAGGACGCGGGCGCGGTGATGATCGACCTCACGAACGTGACGCTCGACATCTACGCCGACGTGGCGAAGACGATGCGCATCCCGGTCATCGGCGGGCAGACGGGCCCGGAGTCGGACGGACGCATCTACGTGAGCTACGCGCTGGCGGGCTACCGCGCCGACACGATCGACCGCACCGACGGCGGGCCGAGCGCGGCGCGCTACATCTTCGAGGTCGTGGAGAAGGCGATAGCGAGCGTCCACGACGCTTCGTGGGTCGCGCCGTAGGGGTCCTCGCTGACGCATGGCCCTCGTCAGACACTTCACCGCCACCGGGTTCGTCGTTCAGGACGGCGCGACGCTGCTGCACCACCACCCCAAGCTGGGCATATGGCTCCCTCCCGGCGGCCACGTGGAGGAGAACGAAGACCCGGTGCAGGCCGTGCTCCGAGAGGTGGAGGAGGAAACGGGCATCGTGGCCGAGGTGGTGCCGCCGGGAGACTTCGAGAGCGGACCCGGCTACCCGGTGCAGCTACCGCCGCCCCTTACGATCCTGATCGCGGACGTCGACGACCCGGTGGACGGTTTCCACCAGCACATCGACTTCGTCTACGCCTGCCGCCCGGTGGCTCCCGTGACCGGCGTGCCGGACGGCTGGCTCTGGGTGACGGAGGAGGTTCTCGCCTCGGGCGTGCCCCTGAGCCGCTCCGGCGCGGACCCCGAGCCCCCTCCGGACGACGTGCGTATTCGAGGAGTGCAGGCGTTCCGGCTGGTGCGCGAGCACGCTGCGCGGAACGGTTAGAGGCTGTCGAGCAGCCGCCCCCAGCCGGTGGTGCGCGGCTTCGCGTCCATCGCCCTGAGCGTCGCCCGGAACATGGCGAGGTCTCCCGCGATGATCGGCAGGCCGGTCTTCGCTTCCAGCTCCGCGGCGTGACCGAGGAGACGCAGCCCACCGCCACAGACAGCGATGGCGTCGGCGCTGCCTCCAGCGCGCTCCGCGGTCCTGAGGACGTGCGCCTTCGTAGCGGCTGCGTCCTGCTCCCACGCGAGCCTGTCGGACTCTTCGATCGAGCTGACGATGCCCTGCTCGACCCAGCCCTCCTGGAGGACGACGTCGAAGCCGTTGGACTCGAAGCCGTGCCTGGCCATGGAGGTCCATTCGCCGGGAGTGTAGTAGCCGCCTGCGATGGCGACGCGGCGGACGCCCAGGTCGTCGAGCGCGTCGAGCATCGCGGCGCCCATCAGCACGACGGGGACGCCGGCTGCGTTCGCCACCTGCGACTGCACATCCCGCGCGCGCTCTGCGTGGGCGAGCGAGAACGGGATGCCGAACTGCGCAACGACGCCCGCTCCGGCCTCGGCGAGGTCTCGCGCCGCCTCCTGCATGGCCGGGACCGCTGCCGCGATGCGCTCGAGCCCGAAGCCGGCCATCGTCCGGTCCTGACCGCGAGACGGGATGAACGCCCCGGCGACGCTGGTGCCCTCCGGGGCGATGCGGAGGAAGTCGAGCGGGGTGTCGTTCCAGGTCGTCAGCGGGGCGAGGAAGCCGACCTTCGTCACGGCCCGCTGACCTGCAACGTGTGACCGGTGGGCGCCTCGCCGGTGTACGCCCAGTCCGGCATGTCGAACTCGACGCCCTCGATGGCGAGCATCCGCTTGTACTCCTCCCGGATGAACGGGTCCTCGGCCTGGTAGGTGATGCTGCGCCCGCCCATCTCCAGCGGCAGGTTGCCGGAGACCTCGTTCTCGCCCTGGCGCAGGAGTTGTATGCCGACGCCTGATGGAACGCCGCCGAAGACGAGGAGCCGCAGCGGCTCTTTGCCGGTGCTGTGGTGCATGTGGAACCAGCCGGTGCCGCCGGGGTTGTTCACCACCATCCCGCCCGCGCGGTAGTCCTGCCGCATGACCGACTCGCCGTTGCCGGACTCCCAGGGCCTGATCGTCGCGGTCTGCGGCCACGCCACCGTGTAGCCGGAGCCCTTGATGCAGATGAGGACCACGGAGCCGGGGCCCGGCGGGTGGTGCGCCATGGAGTAGCGCCCGCTGTGGTGCTCGCCCACGAACATGTTGAATCGTCCGTGCGCCATCTGAGGGATGACGCGCCGGTAGCCGGGCGAGCGCTGGTTGTCCAGCGGCAGCTCGCAGGTCGCCATGTCGGGGATGAGGTTGGTGACGCGCATGGCGCGCTGCCGCATCGGGTCGGCGACGAGCGGCGTGTCCTTCGGGCGGAAGTAGTCGTCGGAGTCGTCGAAGCGATCGGTGAAGGCGAAGTCGCTCTCGAAGATGAAGCGCTCGCTGTCGAAGAGGCTGAAGAGGGGCGGGGCGGTCGTGCCGCCGACGAGGACGACGGGGCTGGAGCTCGCATTGATGATGCGGTGGTTGGTGTTGACCGGTATCGCGAAGAGGCTGCCGGCCTGCCACTCGAACGTGTGCGTGCGGTCGCTGCCCTCGCGCCACACCTCCGTCGTGCCGCGCCCCTCGAAGACGTAGTAGACCTCCTCGTAGATGTGGCGTTCGACCGTGGACTCGGAGCGCGGCGGCAGCTCCCAGGCGTACATGCCGAGCTTGCCGTCCGTGCCGTCCAGCTGGATGAAGGAGCCGAGCCCGCCCATGCGCTTCCACGGCTTCTTCGGTATCTCGCGGATGTCGTACATGCCGAGTCCACGGTAGATGGGGAGTTCCTGCTCCTCCATGAAGCGGTCGTAGGGTGTTCGTGGGATCTTCCACGAGCCGACCCCGGCGCGCTCCTTCTCGCCCGTTGGCTCGATGAACGCCTTTGCTTCGTCGACCTCCGACATACGTCACCTCCCGTTCAGCGCTGCGGCTGTTCAGGCGCAATCTTGACCCCGATGGCGCGTTGTGGCAAGCGGAGTGTCAGGGGCGCTCCACACGTTGTCATGTTGAGCGGAGCCGGAGGCGTAGTCGAAATATCTCTCGGGGGGCCTGTGCGCCCAGCGGAACGTCTCCCGATAGATTCCTCGGCTTCGCTCGGAATGACAATGTCCATGCGGGCTACGGTTGCTCTTCCCTCGGCTCGGAAGAAGGACTGCTAGGTCCGCGCGGACGCGAGGGGCGACGGATGTTGTACCGCTGCGAGACGCGCCTGCTGAACCGGACGACGATCCAGCCGAGGACGATGAGCGGGATGAAGACCACGACCCAGATGAGGATGTAGGAGAGCGCGATGCCCACCGCAGAGAGCGCGCGAACGGCGTCCTTGAACGTGCTCTCGACCTCCCAGCCGCCGATGAGGAAGCCTTCCGATTCGGTCACGAACACCTCGAAGGAGCCGGAGGAAGATATGCGCCCCGCGTCGCTCATCGCGCTGACGGTCAGCCGCACGTTGTACGGGTCCGGGCGGTAGTCGATGTAGGCGTGGGTGGCCTCGACCCGGGTGCCCTCGTCGATCTCACCGCTGACGGTGGGCGAGCCGTCGCCGAAGTCCCACTGGTACTCGTAGTCCCAGAGCTCCTCAGGCGCCGTGAAGGAGGCGGTGTAGCGGACCTCCTCTCCCTCCTCGACCGTGCGCCACTCGCCGGCGAAGACGTCGATGGACGGCACCTCGGTCACGGTTGCCAGCAGCGAGTCCGTCCCTTCGGCGATGCCGCCCTCGCCTCTGCCGGTGATCTCGACCGAGACGATGTAGGGCGAGTCGTCGCCGTCGGGGTAGACGTGGTTCACGGTCGCGGTGACGCGCTGTCCGTCCGGCGTGGGCGCGGTGGTGTGGCCGGTGACCGACGAGCCGTCGCCGAAGTCCCAGGTGAAGGAGAAGTCGTCGATGCCGTCCGGCGGCGTGAACGTCGCGCGGAAGCGTGCGGGCTGGCCCACCCTGAACGCCTCGTCCGGCCCTGCGTCCACGCTCATGTCGAGCGGCGCAACGGTGAGGCTGACCTCGATGAGCGAGAAGGCCGAGACCTGCTGGAAGTAGTTGAGTCGCCCCTGCATCTCCTCGATCTGCAGCTGGATAGAGGAGAGTTCGCTCTGCACCTCGAGCGCCTCCTCCACGTTCTGCGCCTGTTCGAGGAAGCCCAGGAGGCGCGCCTGGGTTGCCTGCAGGCTGGAGAGGCGCGACTGCGTGTCGACGTACTGGTCGGTCACGTCCTCGCTGGTGACGGCCCGGGCGACGACGTCCCGCGCGGTGGCCTCGATCATGTCGAAGGCCCGGTCCAGCGACTCGGCGGGCACGCGGATGGCCACCGCGCCGGTGTGGCGCGACACCCGGTCGGAGCTGACGAGCCACCCACCGAGCGATGCGGCGATCCCCGCGATGCGGTCGACTGTACCGGCGACGTCGTCCACGATGAGCGAGATATGCGCCGTGTGCACGATGATGCGGTTCTGGGCGAGCGGCGAGAGGCGCGGGCTGCCGGGGCTACCAGGGGATCCTTCGGCCCCGTCCATGGATTCCATCATGGCGGGGGGCGTGGGCGTCGCCTGCGGCAGGGCAGCCGCCTCCTCCATCGCGGCATCGGAGGCAGCCTCATCGGCGCGATCACCCCCGAATCCCAACTGGTAAGCGGTAGGGGTAGGGTCGCTGCCGCCGCAGGCCGCTACCAACAGCAGCGCCAGAGAGACCAGCGCCGCCGGCAGCATCCTCACGATTGTCAGCAGTTTCCTCATCCTCGCTCCTCGCACGGTTGGCGCATCATAGGCGTGCGCCCCGATGCTGACCACCCCTGCGCGCGACGCTCACACCTTGCCGTGCTCATGGAGTAGTATGCGCGCACCGCGCGGAACGTTCCCGCAGGACGCCGCGCGGCGACACCTCCCGCATCGCACAGGAGC
Organism: Dehalococcoidia bacterium; assembly: GCA_965206315.1. Taxonomy (GTDB): domain Bacteria; phylum Chloroflexota; class Dehalococcoidia; order Lucifugimonadales; family Australimonadaceae; genus Bin16. Next base: position 390,943 of record OZ242210.1, on the reverse strand, counting down.
AACCGACCAGATGATCATCGACTCCCACGGCCATTACACGACTGCGCCTGCCGGGGTGCAGATCTTCCGCGCTACCCAGATCACGTTCATGGGCGCGCCGGTGAAGCACCCGGTCAACGTCTCCGACGACGAGATACGCGCCTCGCTGGAGAACGGCCAGCTCAAGTTGCAGAACGAGCGCGGCACGGACGTCGCCATCTTCTCCCCGCGCGCATCGTGGATGGGCCACCACTTCGGCGGCGAGCTCATCAGCCGCTACTGGACCGAGATCAACAACGACATCATCAAGCGCGTCTGCGACATCTACCCGGACCGCTTCATCGGCGCCTGCTCGCTGCCGCAGTCGCCCGGCGTGCCGCCGGAGAAGGGCGTCGTGCAGGAATTGGAGCGCGCCGTCAACGACCTGGGTTTCGTCGGCTGCAACCTCAACCCGGACCCGTCCGGCGGCTACTGGACCGACCCGCCGCTCGGCGACCGCTACTGGTACCCGCTCTACGAGAAGATGGTGGAATTGGACGTGCCCGCCATGATCCACGGCTCCGGCACGTGCAACCCCGCATTCACGACCACCGGTTCCCACTACATGAACGTGGACAACACCGGCTTCGTGCAGCTCATGGACTCCAACATCTTCCAGGACTTCCCCGGCATCAGGTTCATACTCCCGCACGGCGGCGGGGCGATCCCCTACCAGTACGCGCGCTTCAAGGGGCTGAGCATCATGGCGAAGCGCGAGCCGTTCGACGAGTTCCTGAGCCGCCTCTACTTCGACACCGCCATCTACAACCAGGCCGCGACGGAGTTCCTGATCAAGACCATCGGCGTCGACAACGTGCTCTTCGCCTCCGAGATGATCGGCGGCGTGCAGGCCATCGACCCCGACACCGGGCGCTGGTACGACGACACGAAGCCGTACATCGACGGCATCGACTGGCTGACCGAGGACGACCGGTACAAGCTGTTCCACGGCAACGTGCTGAAGGCATACCCGCGCGCGAAGCCGTACGTCGAGAAGATCGAGGCAAGCAAGGCATAGGTAACCGGTGAGGTGAGGCTGTCTGGTCCCTTCCCCCTTGATGGGGGAAGGATAGGATGGGGGTGAAGACGAAAGGAGGGAGCCATGGAGACGACTCTGGCGGCAGTCAAGGTTGCGCCCCGCACTGCGGAGATACAGGAGATCGACGTCCCCGACATCGACTACAACAGCGCACTGATGAGAGTCGAGGCGGCCGGCATGTGCGGCTCCTACGGCTACTTCACGCGCGAGGGCGGCGGAAGGAGCCCGGTGCCCGGCATGAACGCCCACGAGAACGCCGGCGTCATCGTGAAGGCGGGACAGGGGTTCATGGACCGCCACGGCGTCGAAGAAGGCGAGCTCGTCGCGCTGGAGGAGTACCTCCCCTGCGGACACTGCGAGTGGTGTCGCATCGGCGAGTTCAGACACTGCTGGCTCACCGACACGCACAACAACCCCAATCCCAGCAGGCTCGACGGCGGCTTCCGGCAGTACCTCTACCTTCCCCCGAACGTCGTGCTGCACAAGGTGCCGCAGACGATGACTCCCGACGAGGCCGCGCTGGCCCTGCCGGTCGGCAACGGCGTGCAGTGGGCGGTCAAGGAGGGCGAGGCCGCTCCGGGCAAGACGGTCGTCGTGCAGGGGCCGGGCTCCAAGGGTCTCGGCGCGACCCTCGCGGCCAAGAAGGCGGGCGCGACGGTCATCGTGACCGGCCTGTCCAAGGACGGCGCGCGGCTCGAAGCGGCGAGGCGGCTCGGCGCGGACCACACCATCGACGTCCAGACCAACGACTTCGTCGAAACGATCATGGACATCACCAACGGGCGCGGCGCCGACGCGGTGGTCGACTGCACGACCGGCCGCATCCCCGTCATCTTCAACCAGGCCATCGAGGTCCTCGTGCGTCGCGGCGGCATCGTCGTCACCCAGGCCTACGAGCTGGAGTCCTTCTCCCTGGAGCTGCTGACGGGCAAGTACGGACAGCTCCGGGCGTGCAGGGGCCACAGCTACGCGAGCGTGGCGATGGGCCTCGAAATGATCGCGTCGGGCGACTACCCGCTCAAGGAGATGGTCACGCACAACTTCCCGCTGGAACTGACCGGCGAGGCCTGCCTCGCCTCCGGCGGCGAAGGCGACGGCGCCGACGCCGTCTGGGTGATGGTCAACCCCAACATGGCTGCCTGATCCCCGCGCACGTGGCCAGTCCCGTCATTCCCGCGAAGGCGGGAATCCAGCGTGCGTGACAGCGGAGCGCACAAGGGGTGTGGAGCGCTGGGCAGGGTGCTCGATCCCCTCTCCTGAGGGAGAGGGCAACGCGCTTCAGCGCGTGGGTGAGGGCCTTGAGTGCGGCGCTGAGGGCTACGCTGCCTCTTTCACCGTGACGGCCACTAGTTGTACTTCTCAGACACGTTGTTTACAGTCGCGAGGCGGGTGGGACCCAGCCGATGCCGCTGTGAGTGCGGTGGTTATTGTAGCGGTGGAGGAACTGAGGGAGGACAGCCAGCCGCTCCTCGTTTGAAGTGTAGACGCGTGCGTAGGCCCACTCGGTCTGGAGTGTCTTGTTGAAGGCCTCGGCCTTACCGTTTGTTTGCGGGCGGAAGGGTCGCGTCCATTTGTGCTTGATGCCGTGTGCCGCCACAGCCATGCCGAAGACGGTGCTGCGGTAGTTGCCGCCGTTGTCGGTGAGGATGCGCGTGACTTGGACGCCCCGCGACATGAAATGGGCCAAGGCCCGCTCCAGGAAGTGGACCGTTGTGTGGCTACGGTCATCCGGCAGCGCCTCGGCATAGGCATAGCGAGAGTGGTCATCCACCGCGACATGGACGTGATCAAAGCCAAGCCGCTTGCGCGACTTCGGCGCGGAGTTGGTTTCTGCGTACGTTGCAGCGTGCTCTGGCAGGAAACGCTTGCCGCCGCCAGGTGGAATGCGCCCCAGCTTCTTCACATCGAGGTGCAGCAGATCACCCGGATGCCCGTGCTCATAGCGGACGACTTCGCGCGTGACCCGGTGAAGGCGATCAAGCCGGTTGAGACCCGTGCGGCGGAGCACCGCATAGGTCGTGGAGGGTGAGATGCCTATTGTCTCAGCGATCCGGTGCGGGCCGAGGCCGGTCTCCTTCCGCAATGCCACGATGCGCTCAGTGACTGACGGCGCCGTTTGCACGGGAGAGCTGCCAGGGCGACTCGTATCGTCCTCCAATGCCGCGCGGCCCCCCGCGTCGAAACGCCGCAACCACTTATGCGCCGTCGCGCGGGATACATTGAACCGCCTGGCCGCCTCAGCAACAGGATACCCAGCACCACGTACCGCCTGAATCAAGTCCCATCGCGCACGAGGCGTCAAACGCGCGTTAGGATGTGCCATGAGGAGCCTCCTCTGCCTGTGTTGCGATCTTCACCACAACAGCAGCAGAGGTGCTCCTCACCCGTCAACCTGTAAACAACGTCCCTGAGAAATACAACTAGTCCCTGCGTCTCCCGCTTCTTGTAGAGGTCGGGCCGCATCGTCGGCGGGAACGCGGCGCGCACCCGTTGGGTGTCCACCGCCGTCACGACGGACGGCCTCCGCCACTGGAACAGCACGCCGGACTCGAAGGCGCGCCCATCCCCTCCGGCGAGCCGCTCGTGCATACCGTCCTTTGCGGCACTCGTCAGGCTTGCGCCCAGGCTGCTGAACGCCGCGCCCAGCCGCGCCAGCTGCCCGCACGTGTGGCGCGCGTCCGGCTCCGCCAGCAGCACGGCCAGCCTCTCCAGCGCGTCGCCGGGGAGGAATGCTCCCAGCTCCGCCAGCGGGTTGATGTTCGGGTTCGCAACTGCCATCTCGTCTGCCTCCTCGCCCATAACCGGGCTACGCCCACTCTATGGGAGGCAGGGCCGCACCCCGCAATGCCCTCGTGTCACATTCCCTGTCACACGGAGCGCAGGCGCGTATACTGCGCGCAACGCGCAGCACGACGAAAGGGGGAGACATGGCCACCATCGTCGGAACGTTCTTCCACTCGCACGGGGGCACGACGTCGCTCCCGCCGGAGCTGTGGGTCGAGCGCCGCAACGCGCGGCCGATCCGCGCCGACGTGCCCAACGAGTCGCTCGAGGTGAACATAGCCAAGGCCAACCGCACGCACGAGGGCTTCCGCGTGCTCCGCGAGCGCATCGCCGAGCTCGAGCCCGACGTGCTCGTCATATTCAGCGACGACCAGTTGGAGTGCTTTGACTTCAACAACTACCCGGCGTTCGCCGTCTACGTCGGTGACAGCTACGCGAAGTCGCCGCGTGAGCCGCGCACCGCGGAGATCGGGCGCCACGCCGAGCCCGGCTATCGCTTCCCCGGCCACCCGGAGCTGGCCGTGCACCTGCTCTCCGGCGTCATGCAGCGCGGCTTCGACCCCGCCTTCTGCATGGACATGCCGAAGCCGGACCGAGGCCTCGCGGGCGGCGTCATCCGGTCGGTAGAGGAGCTGACCGACTTCTCCCTGCCCTCCGTTCCCATCATGATGAACCTCTACTTCGCGCCGCAGGTCTCCGGCCTGCGCAGCTACCAGTTCGGCAAGGCCGTGCGCGAGGCGCTGGACGACGCCCCGTCCGACCTCCGCGTGGCCGTTGCGGCGTCGGGCGGCCTCTGGCACACGCCCGGGATGCCGGGCGCGTGGCTGAACGAGGAGTTCGACCGCGCGATACTCGCGCGCCTGGAAGCCGGTGACGCGCGCGGCATGGCCGACTACTTCGACTCCTACGTCATACCGGAGGATGACACGAGCCAGGACGCCGCCTATCGCGGGCGCGTCAGCACCGGCATGCCGTCGCCGGGCGGCCCTGCGTTCGGCACACGCGAGACGTGCGCATGGATAGCGGCAGCCGCCGTCAGCGACGGCCGCCCGACCACCATCGTGGACTACATCGAGGTCTACGCCTCGCCGGTCGGCAACGCTTTCGCCTACTGCGACGACGTGTAGGTGCTTACCGGCGCTTCCAGATTGCTGGTGCTCGTTCAGCCAGCATATCCTGGCGCCTCATGATCTCTGCCATGTCCCACTTTGGTAAGTCAGCTAGGTTCTTTGTGAAGTGTAAAGCCTGGCTCTTGTACTGGTCTTGTTTCACTAGGAAGGGTTTGTCCTTACCCTTGCGGTTACGACTGCTGTTGAGTAGGGCCTGGTTGCCAAGCATATTCAAGAAAGGATGCAATTTTTCTCCAAGAATTTGTTCATCGGCTGAATCAGCAGGTATGTTCTCTCCGAGGTCGGTTATCCATGTTTTTACATTCTTGGTTAGCTTCTTTCGCTTGAGTAACTTGTCCACAACAGCTTTGGGCAATATGTGTTCTGCGTCCACTTCATAAGGAAGAACACCTGAACCACTACTGCTGATAGGGTCTAGCTTCCTAAGCAAGTGGCGCACCGTCGTCGACGATTCCACCACAGCTATTTTGAAAGCATGCACAAACTCGTCGTCAGGAACAATTTGAGCACGTATTTCATCAAATGCGGAATTCGTGTTACCGTTCCGTACCTGACTTGCCCATGAAGGCCAGTTCTCCTGATAACGAGCAGGTCGATAGTTTCCAATTGTAATATTGCGAATCTGTAGCGATAACGTGAGCGATACAGCCTCCTCAAATCGATTGTGAGCGTGGTAGTGCACCATAGTCAAGAATCCATTGGCTTGGACATTTAGGCGGTTTAGATCCCGAAGGTCCTCTGCAAGTGATGAATTGCCATCAGGGCGAACTATGGCGAGATAGCTCTGCACATACCTGCCGATATCTTCGGCAAGATATTCAACCTCCCTGTTGCCTTTGTCCTTGATGACTCTGTCGACCACTTTATCAAGGGTACGTTTGGTGGTATAGCCATGTTTCGACGACCATATCGCGTGCAAGTAGTTGTCCATAGCATCAATGGGGAGAGTAGTTTGCTCAAGGGCGATGGCGGCCGTATTCCATCGAGTGATTAGCTTCCGCGATAGGATAATGTCCTCTCTTGCGATTGCGGCCAATCGTGCCTTGATCGCTTCAGCAGGAGATAACCGCAGCCCTCTCGTGTTTGTTGTATCAAATACAAGGTAGGCTTGTCCTTCATCGGCAACTTCAATGGGGAGTAGGCGTACATTTCTTTGAATGTAGCCGCAGAGAGAGCGCAATGCTTCGGTCGGATTCGGTTCGTTCTGTATGAACCTCCTAACGTATCCATATAACGCCTGTGCAGCTGGGAGTACGCGGTCTTCCTTGCGGGACTGTAATAACGACAGCTTCTTAGTAGACTCGCGTTCTCCTACGACTTGTTGGTAGATTTGGTTGTCAGGCCTTTGGAGAGTGAGTACTAATGACCCTGTGAGGAGGCCATCGTCATCGACGCGGGCTATCAGGCGGTGCAATGTATGTTCCCGATCATCTAGGCCATAGTCTTTACAGCAGTCACGCAGAATCGCGAGCAGCATGGAAATCGTAGAAATGCGCTGTTGCCCATCAAGGACGAAAACTTCATCGCTTTCTTGTGGCTGTAATAGTAGCGTGCCCAAGAAATACCAAGGCCGGTTTTGCTGATAGGCTTGTACTATGTCATCCCAGAATTGTTTGATTTCAGTGCTTGTCCACTTGAATCGCCTTTGCGGGTGAACGACTTTGAATAGGCTATTGTAGCCAGAATTGGAGAACAAATAGTTGGCATCTGCCGCATTAGCTTCTATGTTGATTGCCCGGTTAACCATTACTTCTCCATCGATTGGAAGTGTCAGTAGGCTACTATGTTATCCATTCCAGATGCAAGGTCTAAACAGGCAATAGCAGGTGACACGTACGTCCCTGCCCTCTACTCCGGGAACATCGCGATGATCTCGTCGATGGCGGGGTTGTAGGCTTGGTGGCCGTGTTGGATCAACCTCCCTATGTTCCTGTCGATGGCCTGGTTGCAGCGCTTGCCTGAAGCTGGAATCCCAGAGCGTGCAGCACCTTGAGCACGGTGCCGAACTCCGGGTTGCCGTCTGCAGATAACGACTTGTACAGGCTCTCCCTGCCCAGACCCGTCTCCTGCGCGACCATTGCCATGCGCCGGGCGCGTGCTATGTCACCCAGAGTGGCCATGATCAGGCTCAGGTCACCCTCCTCCAAGGCGACATTCAGGTAGGCGGCCATGTCCTCCTCAGTCTCCAGGTGCTCCGCAGGATCCCAGGAACGCGTCTTCGTCTTTGCCATGTCTGTTGTCTCCTAGAGTCCTCTCGCTAACATCAGCGCCCTTTGGATGTCCCGCTCCTGACTGTCCTTGTCCCCTCCGGCCAGAAGGACGACGAGGTTCTGACCTCGCTGCGCGAAGTACACCCGGTAGCCGGGGCCATAGTCGATACGGATCTCCGATACACCTTCGCCTACCGGTCTCACGTCGCCGGGGTTGCCCAAGGAAAGTCGTCGGATGCGGCTGTCGATGCGCACCCTCGCCTGCCTGTCCCGTAGCCGCCTGAACCAACGCGCGTAGACCTCGGTTTGGCGGACCTCAACCATCACTCGGATTGTAGGCTACAGGATACTTGTGGCGCAAGTGACGTGCTCCCACGTATGTGGGTTGGCGTGACGATGCCCCTACTCCGGGAACATCGCGATGATCTTGTCGATGTCGGGGTTGTAGGCCTGGTGGCCGTAGTAGATCATCCGCGCCTGGTTCCGGTCCGGCGTGTAGTACACTTTCTCCTGCGTCATCTCGATGCACTGGTTCGTAGCCGGGTCGCGGAACACGTTCATCGGGTCGCCGCCGTCCGCGACCGTCGCCATCGCCTCGTTCAGCATCTTCCGCAGCAGGATGATGCCGGTGTCCGACTCGCCGAGCTTCTCGCGGGTGCGGTCGGCGATGGGCGTCTGCGTCACCCACGCCATGAAGTCCTGCACCAGCGGCAGCTCCACGTTCAGCTCACCGTTCGCGTCGTACAGCGGAATCTCGTAGTACGGCACCTTCTCCTGCGGCGGCACGTGTACCTCCGGCGGGAACTGATAGCGCGTGTACACGACGTGCAGCGTGTTCTCGTCGTCGACCGGCACGCGGATCTGGAACTCGGTGCTCGTCGTGCCGGTGGTGGAGCGGAGGATGTTGGGGAACACCCACGGGTGGCCGATCTTCCAGATGTCGTCCTCCTCGCTGCTGCCCTCGACGATGCGCTTCTTGAAGACGCCGTTGGCGAACTCCGTGAAGCCGATGCGCTGGTGAGGGCGCATCATCGCCTTCCGCCACGGCGGAACCTCCTCGCCGGTCTTCTGCGCGAGGTACCAGCCGTAGACGCCGTGCAGCCACTCCGCGTGGACGGGGTCGGCTGAGTTCTCCTGGCACTGGAGCCAGTTGCAGGGGAGCATCGTGAAGCCGATGTCGCGCCACGCGTGGTCGGTCACGAACAGGTCCCATCGCGGGACGAGCGGCGCGGGCAGCGGGCCCATGTAGGCGAACAGCAGGCCGCTCAGCTCCTCGACCGGGTACGCCGTGACGCGCACCTTCTCCTTGAAGCGTCCGTCCGGGTGCACCGTCTCCTCGAACGGCTGCTCGATGCACTGGCCCGTCTCGTCCATCATCCAGCCGTGGTACATGCAGCGGAGACCGTGCTCCTCCGGTATCCCATAGGAGAGGTCGACGCGCCGGTGCGGGCAGAAGCGGTCGATGAGGCCGAGCGTGCCGGACCTGTCCTTGTAGAGGACGAGGTCCTCGCCGAGCAGCCGCACGGCCTTGGTGGGGCGCTCGTCCATCTCGGCTGCGGCGGCGATGGGATGCCAGTAGCGGCGCATCAGTTCGCCCATCGGCGTGCCCGGCCCGACCTGCGTGAGCCGTTCGTTCTCCTGCTGCGTGAGCATCCTGCGCCTCCCTTCGTGCGTGAGCATCCTGCCCCACCCCTGCACGGAGCGGCGCCGCTGTGCGGGATTGTAGCGCACGGCGACCTTATGCCGTCATTCCCGCACTTCTCCGTCATTCCCGCGCAGGCGGGAATCCAGTAGCCCTGTCTGGGGTGAGGGTTGTGTGACATCCGCCCCTTTCGCGGTCGCCCCCGCATCCCCTACGCTGGATGCATGGCCGTCGTCCTGGCAGCACCCATAGACCGTGCCTATGGCTCACGGGCGGCCGGTCTGCCCCCTCTCCCTCTGGGAGAGGGTTGGGGTGAGGGTGACTCCATCGCGAACTTTGTTTTCGTTGGCCACCTGGCCGCCTTAATGCCGGAAGCAGGCCGTGGCCTTGGAAACACCCCTTGTTTAGGTGGCCAAGGTGGCCAGATTGGGTATGCGATTCACTCGTAAGCTCAGGTTAAGGGGGCCAGAATTCCTGCCGGGTTGGCCACCTGAAGCGAACTGTCCCACCGGGCTTACGGCGGACGTATAATGCGCCCCATCACAGGGCGACAGGAGGCGGGCGATGGCAATCTACGGTTTCGAGGACCACTGCTGGCAGGACGTGGTGAGCGCCGAGGACATCGAGCTCTACAAGCACTACCAGCGCGAGTTGTTCGTCGGACGCCGTCCGGCGATTCTGGCGATCGACCTGTACAACTCGGCGTACCAGGGCGGCCCGCTGCCGGTGCACGAGGTCGCGAAGGAGTTCCCGAGCGCGTGCGGCGAGTACGCGTGGAACGCCATCGAGCCGACGAAGCAGCTGTTCGCGATGGCCCGCGCCCGCGGCTTCCCGATCGTCTACACCACCGGCGAGGACAGGCCGGAGGCGCGCCCCAACCGCCTCAAGTCGACGAACCGCCGTGCCAGGAACCAGGGCGAGAACCCGTTCGGCATCTACGAGGCGTTCGCGCCGGAGCCGGAAGACCTCATCATCTACAAGCAGCGCGCGAGCGGGTTCTACGGGACCCCGCTGGTGGCGCAGCTCGTGCAGATGGGCGTCGACACGGTGCTGGTCTGCGGCGAGAGCACGAGCGGCTGCGTCCGCGCCTCGGTCGCCGACGCCTACTCCAACGGCTTCCACGTCGTCATCGCCGAGGAGTGCGTGTACGACCGCGCCCAGCTGTCGCACAAGGTCAACCTGTTCGACATGCACCACAAGTACGCGGACGTGATGCACCTGGACGAGCTCGCCGAGCACCTGGAGGCCTTCCCCGAGGCGTAGGTGGGAGTATGGTCGGCTAGAGTTGGTCGAACTCGTCGGGAGTCAGCCCGGTCTGCCGCAGTATGCTGCGCAGCGTGCCTACAGCTACTTCTCGGTGGCGCGGGACGATAGCTGTTCGCAGACCGTCGTCCCGTTCTCGGACGAACTTGACGTGGCTGCCTCGTTGCGTGGTCTCGACGAAGCCTGCTGCGATGAGTCGGCGGACGACCTCCCGGTACGGCAGCGGTCTAACCGGCGGCAACCTCTACCTCGATGTGGCGAAGGTCAGGCGCAGATGACGGAACGGGCGATTCGAAGTGAAGTTCCAGCGCCTCCCGCAGGTTTGCGAGCGCCTCATCGACGGACTCACCCTGGCTCGCTACGTCGGTCTCCAACGCCTGCGCCACGTACCACTGCCCTTCCTGCCACACGCTCGCTGTAAACGTCCGTTTCATTGCCAATCGCTCCCGCAAGAACCGTGGTTCCACCTCGGTCATCGTAGCACACACCTACCGCTGCGACCCCTGCACGCGGGATTCACGGCCTGCCCACTCGCGCTCGCGCAGGACGTACTTCTGGATCTTGCCCGTCGCGGTCTTGGGGAGGTCGCCGAACTCGACGTGGCGCGGCGCCTTGAAGTGCGCGATGCGGTCGCGGCAGAAGGCGGTAACCTCCTCGGCGGTCAGCGTGGCGCCCTCGCGCAGCGTGATGAACGCCTTGGGCGTCTCGCCCCAGCGGTCGTCCGGCACCGCAATCACGGAGACCTCGAGCACGCCGGGGTGCTCCATGATGACCTTTTCGACCTCCTGGCTGGAGATGTTCTCGCCGCCGGAGATGATGACGTCCTTCGCACGGTCCTTCAGCTCGATCTGGCCGTCCGGGTGCCAGACGCCGAGGTCGCCGGAGTGGAACCAGCCGCCCGAGAACGCCTTCGCCGTGGCGTCAGGGTCGTCCAGGTAGCCGGACATGACGCCGTTCGAGCGCATGACGACCTCGCCCATCGTCTCGCCGTCGCGGGGCACGTCGTTCATCTGCTCGTCGACGACGCGCAGACCCGTTCCCGCGTGGACGTAGGGCACCCCCTGCTTCGCCTTGGCGAAGGCGCGCTCCTCCGATGTCATGTCGTCCCACGCAAGTTGGGGCACGCACAGCGTGATGGGGCCGTAGGTCTCGGTAAGGCCGTAGAGGTGGATGATGTTCGCGCCCATGCCCTCCATCGTGCGGACGACCTGGGGTGCCGGGGGCGCGCCGCCGGTCGCGATGGTGAGGCCGGAGAGGTCCTGCCCCTCTGCCGCGGGAGAGGAGTACATGCCCGTGAGCACGGTCGGCGCGCCGCACATGTTCGTGACGCCGTGCCGCTCGATGAGCCGGTAGACCTCTGCGGGGTCGACGCGGCGCAGGCAGACGTGCGTCCCGCCCACCGCGGTGACGGCCCACGTGTGGCACCAGCCGTTGCAGTGGAACATGGGGAGCGTCCAGAGGTAGACGCTGCGCCAGTTCAGCCCGGTCTCGATGACCTCACCGAGGGCGTTGAGGTAGGCGCCGCGGGCGTGGTACTGCACGCCCTTGGGCATACCGGTGGTGCCGGAGGTGTAGTTGACGGTGATGATGTCCATCTCGGAGGCGATGGGGTCGCGGTGCTCGCCGTCCGGCGCTGACGCAAGGAACTCCTCGTACTCGGGGCCGGGGATGTCGTCCGCGCGCGGGACCTCGTCCACGACCTGCACGTAGAGCGACACGCCGGGGACCTCGTCCCGCACCGCGCGGACGGTGGGGGCGAACTCGGAGTCGAACACGAGCACCTTCGCCTTCGAGTGGTTGAGGATGTAGGCGATCTCGCGCGGGGAGAGGCGGGTGTTGATGGCGACGAGCGCTGCGCCGATGCTCATGGGGCCGTAGTGCCCCTCCAGCAGCGGCGGGAGGTTCGGGACGATGAAGGCGACACGGTCGCCCCTGCCGACACCCACATTCTTGAGCGCTCCGGCGAGCCGGTTCACGCGATCGCGCAGCTCGCGGTAGGTGTAGACGCGCTCGTTGTAGATGACGGCGGGTTTGTCCGGGTAGACGAACGCGCTCCGTTCCAGGAACGAGAACGGCTCCAGGTTCTGGTAGAAGACACTGTTCTCCATGCGTAGCCTCCGCGGGTCGGCGGGATGCGGCGCTATTCTACGCATCGCGGCGTGGTCGTGGGGGCTGGTCGCGCCGGGTGCTATCATCGTCGTGTGGGGCGACGATGCCCCGATCTCCGATGAGGTGTTGTGCCGTGTCAGTTGCCGAGGACCGCTTGAAGGAGTTGGGGTTGGAGTTGCCTCAGGTGTCGACCCCGGTGGCGAACTATATTCCCGCCGTGCGTACGGGCAACCTGCTGTACGTGGCGGGCCAGGTGCCGCGCGACGCGGACGGGGCGATGATTACCGGCAAGGTGGGCGCGGACATGGACGTGGACGACGCTTACAACGCGGCCCGGATCTGCGGGCTCTCCGCGCTAGCGGTGGCGAAACGGGAGATCGGCGACCTCGACAACGTCGTGCGGGTCGTGCGGGTGATGGGGCTGGTGAACGCGACCCCGGACTACACGCAGCAGCCGCAGGTGATCAACGGCTTCTCCGACCTGATGGTGGCGGTCTTCGGCGAGGCGGGACGGCACGCGCGTGTGGCCTACGGCGCGGGGTCGCTGCCGGGCGGCGCAGCGGTCGAGGTCGAGTCGCTGTTCGAGGTGCGGTAGGCCGCGCTTAAAGAGTCTCACCGGCCGAGAGGCGCGCTGCGCGAAGCGTGTTCGTGAGCAGCATGGCGATAGTCATTGGCCCCACGCCGCCGGGCACGGGCGTGAGGGCCGACACCTTCTCCGCGACCGCGTCGTAGTCCACGTCCCCCACGAGTCGGTAGCCGGACTTCCGTGTCGCGTCGTCCACGCGGTTGATGCCGACGTCGATGACGACCGCGCCGTCGGCAACCATGTCCGCGGTGAGTGCTCGGGGCCTGCCTATCGCGGCGACGACTACATCCGCTTGGCGGGTAAGGGCTGCGAGGTCGCGCGTTCCGGTATGGCAGACAGTGACCGTGGCGTTCGCGCCGGGAGCCTTCTGCATGAGCAGAACGGAGAGCGGCTTACCCACGATGTTGCTGCGTCCCACGATGACGACGTGCTTGCCGCCGGGGTCGTTACTGGAGCGCACGAGCATCTGCTGCACGCCCGCGGGGGTCGCGGGGAGGAACCGGGGGTTGCCCTCCAGTAGCCGTCCGCCGTTGATGGGGTGCATCCCATCAACGTCCTTGTCCGGGTCTATGGAGAGGATGACCTCCCGCTCCTCGATATGAGGGGGCAGCGGAAGTTGAACGAGGATGCCGTGGAAGCGGGGGTCGGCGTTGAGTTGCCGCACGAGCGCGATCAGCTCTTCCTGCGAGGTCTCCGCCGGCAGCTCGAACGTCTCGCTGAACATGTCTGCCTCGTCGCACGCGCGGCGCTTGTTGCGCACATAGACGGCCGAGGCTGGGTCTTCGCCGACGAGCACGGCCGCGAGGCCTGGCGTTATCCCGGAGCGCTCCTTGAATGCGCGCGTCTCGTCAGCCACTTCGCCTCGGATCTCCTCGGCCATCTGCTTGCCATCGATAACGGTCGCGGTCACGGGCGTCGCCTCCGGCGGGGATGCGTCAGATGATAACAGCCGGTGAACGGTGGGGCTGATATGATGCGTTTCAGATGGAGGGAACGGTGCAGGACATCTCCGTCGGCGTGGACATGATCGAGATAGACCGCATCGCGGCGGCGCTGGAGCGTTTCGGAACGCGGTTCCTGGAGCGCGTCTATACCGAGAATGAGATTGCTTACTGCCGCGGACGCACGCCGCAACTGGCTGCGCGGTTCGCCGCGAAAGAGGCGACGATGAAGGCATTGGGTACCGGCACGCGCGGCGTCGGGTGGCGCGAGGTGGAGGTGACGCGGAAGCGCAGCGGCGAGCCGGAGATAGCGCTGCACGGCAGGGCGGACGCCCGCGCGCGGAAGCTTGGCATAGACCGGCTGGCGGTGAGCCTCTCACATTCGCGCTCCTATGCGGTGGCGTCGGTCGTGGGGCGTCTCTCTTGAAGGTCGTCACCTCGGAGGAGATGCGGCTTCTGGAGTCGCGTGCGGCGGAGGCGGGGGTTCCGGCAGAATCACTGATGGAGAGCGCGGGGCTTGCGGTCGCGCGCAGCATCGCGCACCGGCTCGATGGCGTACGGAGCAAGCGTATCGTCGTGTTGGTGGGGCCGGGGAACAACGGCGGCGACGGAATGGTCGCGGCGCGATACCTGGCGGACTGGGGAGCGGTGGTGACGCTCTACATGACGACGGCGCGACGGCGTGAGGACAAATTCGAGGAGTGCCGCGAGCGCCGTTGCCGTGTGGTTGAGGCGTCGGAAGACCTCGAGTGCTGGCAGTTGGGGAGCTACGTCTCGCTCGCCGACCTCGTGCTGGACGCGGTGCTCGGCATCGGCGCGCACCCGGGCCTCGATCCGGTCCTGCGGGCGATCTTCGAGTCGGTGGGTGAGATGAAGGCGCACTCCCAGCGGCCGGTGTTCGCTGCGCTCGATCTTCCCACAGGCATCGATGCGGACACCGGCGAGTGCGACGACGCCTGCTTCCCCGCAGACGTGACGCTTGCGCTGGGCGCGCCGAAAGTCGGCCTGCTGCAGTTCCCGGGAGCCGCGCGCGTGGGAACGCTCGAAACGCTCTCCATCGGCTTGCCGGAGAACATCGACTACGGGCTGCCGCTCGACCTCGTGGACGCTTCGCTCACAGGCGGCCTGTTGCCGTCCCGCTCCGCGGACGGACATAAGGGGAGTTTCGGGAACGTACTCGTCGTGGGGGGGCACCGGCGGTACGTCGGCGCACCGGTGCTGGCGGCGTCCGCGGCGTATCGCGTGGGGGCCGGGCTCGTCAACCTTGCCGCCCCCGAGGACGTGAGCCGCATCGCGGCCGCGCGACTCATCGAACAGGTGCACACGCCGCTGGCGGAGACGCCGGATGGTGGAGCGTCTCCTGAGGCGGCAGGGACTGCCCGAGAGGTGCTGAATGCTGCTTCCGCAGCCGTGGTCGGACCAGGCATGGGAGCGGACGAGTCGTCGGCTGCGTTCCTGCGCGCGCTGCTGCTCACCGAGCCTGCGGTGCCTACGCCGGTCGTGCTGGACGCGGACGCGCTGAACATCCTCGCTAACATCTACGGCTGGCCGTCGATGCTCGCCGTACCCACCGTGCTGACGCCGCATCCGGGCGAGATGGGGCGGCTGCTCGGACGGCCTGCGCACGAGGTGCAGGCGGACCGCAGGGGCGCGGCGATGGCGTCGGCGGAGCAGTGGGGTCAGGTGGTGGTGCTCAAGGGCGCGCATACGGTCATCGCGGCGCCGGACGGTCGCGTTGCGCTCAGTCCGTTCGCGAACCCCGCGCTCGCCACGGCAGGCTCGGGCGACGTGCTTGCCGGCGTCATCGGCGGCATGCTGGCGCAGGGGATGGAGCGCTACGAGGCTGCGGTGGCAGGGGTGTACCTGCACGGCGCCGCGGCTGAGCGCTGGAGCGCGGCGAACGGGAGCGGCGGCATGCTCGCGAGCGACCTTCTTGCGCTCCTTCCGCGGGTTACGGAGGACACGCGCATCCGCTGAGCGCGCCCGTCCCGCAGTCGTTCCTAACGCATTCGACGCCGTCAGCATCGCCTCTCTACGAAGGAGGAAGGTAAGAGGATGCTAGAAGCAGGGATGATTGAGATTCAGCGGAAGCTGCTGAATCTGCATCGCGTACTCATCGGCATATTCGTCATACAGTCACTACTGTTGATCGCCTTTCTCGGAGCCTTGGTTGGTGCTCCGCTCATCGCGAGCAATCAGATTGACGGAACGGTAGATGATGCTGAAACAGTAATGAGAGATCTAATCGACACCGCAATAGCTGATGCGGACGCTGTACTGGGCGCCCGGATAGACACCGCAATAGCTGATGCGGATGCCGTGTTGGGTGCTCGAACCAAGACTGCCATAGCTGATGCCGATGCCATCCTGGGCTCCCGCATAGAGACTGCGGTAGCCGATGTCGATACTGTGCTGAACGCTCGAACCGAGACTGCGATGACCGACGCTGATGCGCTACTGGACGCTCAGATAGAGACAGGTATAGCGGAGGCGGATGCGGCCCTGAGGAAAGCCATCGAGGACGCGGTGCGGGATGCAGTTCAGCAAGTACTCGATGGCATCGAGGAAGCGATAGAGCAGACCCTGGAATCGCAGTAATGCTGCGTGCTACCTGTCGCCTACCCCCTTGTGAACGAGAGGACGATCTGCGCGGCACGGGTGAAGTCCTCACGGTGAACGCGGATCGAGGCGTGACTCTGGGGCATGGACCGGGTGATGTCGAATGCGGAAGTGGTCTTGAGTTGCGCCCTGATGCCCCGCTGGGTCAGCTCGTGGTGGATTGCCACGGCCTTCTCTTTCTGGGCCGCCCCCCACACGACGTGCACCTCTCGCCACATGCGGGCCTCGCGGTACGCCCGGTAATAGAAGAACCCGCCTGCGACCAGTGCCGCGATGGCAGCGATGACAAACACAGTTACCACTCCCCTTAGTTCTCTCTTGGACGATGTGCGTCCAGCAGTGCGACCACACGGTCCAGAATCGCCATCGCTACGTCGTATTTTGCCATGAGGGGCAGTTCGGTGTCCCCGCTTTCTTCTACGAGCCACACCTTGTTGTCGTCCGAACCGAAGCCTGCGCCGGGCATCGTGATGTCGTTCGCGGCAACGAGGTGGGCGCCCTTGCTGCGCAGTTTGGCACGGGCGTTCTTCAGCAGTCCGCTGCTCTCGGCGGCGAACGCGACCTTCACGATATCGTCCGGCGCGGCTGCGATGATGTCCTCGGTGCGCTCCAGCGCGATCACCATGTCTGCCATCGTTTCCTTCTTCATCTTTTCGTCGCTGGTCTCGGCGGGGCGGTAGTCGGCGACGGCGGCGGCCATCACGAGGGCGTCGGCGGAGCAGGCGGCCTCCTGGACAGCGGCGCGCATCTGTTCCGCGGTGTCGGCCCGTTCGACGCGCACGCCGACGGGTGGGTCGAGCGCAGCAGGCGCGGTGACAAGCGTCACGTTCGCGCCGCGGTCCCGCGCGGCCTCCGCGATGGCGTAGCCCATCTTGCCGGAGGAGCGGTTCGTGAGCACACGTACGGGATCGAGCGGCTCCTGGGTACCCCCCGCGCTGACGACGACGCTCCGCCCACGCAGGTCGCCGTTCGCGCCGAGCGTCTGTGCGATGCGTCCGAGCAGTTCGGGCGTCTCGGCGAGCCGTCCCCAACCTGTGAGTCCGGAGGCGAGCCGTCCCTCGCCAGGCCCCACGATGACAGCGCCACGCTCCAAGAGCGTGTTCACGTTCTGCCGCACGGCGGGGTGCTCCCACATGTTCGCGTCCATCGCGGGGGCGACGAGCAGCGGTGCGCCGGTCGCGAGCGCGATCACGCTGATGGGGTCGTCGGCCAGGCCGAGCGCGAGCTTCGCGAGCATGTGGGCCGTCGCTGGGGCGACGACGAGGATGTGCGCGGCCTGTGCGAGCGCAACGTGCTCTATCGCCTCCGGCGAATCGGGGTCGAACAGGTCGGTCAGCACCGGACGATGGGTGATGCTGCGGAAGGTGAGCGGCGTTACGAACCGGGTCGCGGAGTACGTCATGAGCACGTCGACCTTCGCGCTGCCCTGGGTGAGCTTGCTGGCGAGGTCGGCGGCCTTGTATGCGGCGATGCTGCCGCTGACGCCGAGCAGGACTCGCTTGCCGTGGAAGGGGCCGCTCATCGCGCGCCTCCGGTCTGGGCGGGCTCGCGGTTCAGGTTGAAGATGTGGCGCAGGCCGCGCAGGGTCAGTTCCGGGTCGACCACGTCGAATACCGAGGTCTGCTCTGCGATGAGCGGCACGAGGCCGCCGGTGCCGACGACTGTCGCATCCGGCGCGTCCATCTCGTCGCGGAAGCGGCGCACCATCGCCTCGACAAGCCCGGTGAAGCCGAAGACGAGGCCGGAGTTGATGGAGGCAGTGGTGTTCTTGCCGATGGCATGCTCCGGCGCGGTGAGGTCGACGCGGCGCAGCATGGACGTGTTCGCAGCGAGCGCATCACCCGCCAGCCCGACGCCGACAGAGATTGCCCCACCGAGGTAGTCTCCGCCTGCCGTCACAGCGTCGAAGACCGTTGCAGTGCCGAGGTCGACAACGATGGCGGGCCCGCCGTAGTAGTGGAGAGCGGCTGCAGCGTCCACGATGCGGTCCGCGCCCACGTCATGCGGGCTCTGGTACAGGATGCGGATACCGGTGCGTGTTCCGGCGCCCACGACGATAGGGTCGCAGGAGAAGAGTGTGCGCGCGACATCCTCGAACACACCGGTGAGCGGAGGGACGACGCTGCAGAGGGCGGCGTCGGTGACGTCGCTCAATGCGATGCCCTTCAGCGGGAGGAGCTCGCGCAGTTGCAGGGCATACTCGTCAGTGAGGCGTCGCGAGTCGGTTGAGAGCCGCCAGTTCGCGACGAGGTCGTCGCCGTCGAACGCGCCGATGGTGATGTTCGTGTTGCCTATGTCCAGCGTGAGGAGCATGGGGAGATTATACGCCCCTCAGGAGCGGGCTCCCTATCGCTAGTCGTCCCGGGCGCTGCGGCCGCCGAGCAGCGCGGCCACGACCAGCAGGATCAGGACGAAAGTGGCCACCTCGAAGAGGAAGACGCTTCGCAGTCCCCAGGTGACGACCATCGCGCCTCCGGCGAGCGGCCCCAGCGCCACACCGAATGCGTGCGCGAGTTGCGCCGATCCGAACGCCGCTCCGTGCTGTCCGCTGGGGGAACGCAGCGCGATGAGCCCGTTCACCAGCCCGGAGAGGCCTCCGGAGAAGAGGGCGATAGCCGTGAAACCGACTGCCAGCGTGAGGTAGTCGATCGCGAAGTAGGGGACGAGCGCCGCGAACGCCGCGAGCACCGTTCCTCCCATGAGCACACGTTGCAGCCCGACCTTGGGGGCGAGCCAGCCCATCACTACTGCGGAGATGGCTGACCCGATGCCTCCCAGTGCGAACACGATGCCGGACGCAGTGCCGCTGTCCGAGCCGCCTTCGACGATACTGACGAGCCCGGGGATCGCAGGCTGGATCATGAGGTGTGCGGCGAGCACGAGGAACACGACACCGTAGAGCGGCAGCATCGCTCGGGACGTGCTCAGCTGCCAGAGGACCACGAATGGCCGGACCAGGCCAAGCGAAGACTCCGCCGGGTGGAAGTCCTCCCGTACGAGGAAGATAACGATGAGTGCGGAACTCCAGAGCCCCGCCCCGGTGGCGATGAAAGCCGCCCTCATCCCCCACGCGTCGTAGATGATGCCGCCCAACAAGGGGCCGAGCGCGACACCTACGAAGAGGCCCGACTGGACGATGCCGGCCGCGAAGGGAAGCCGCTCCCTCGGGGTGTGCGCAGCCACGAGAGCCATGATGGTGGGCACGACCCCGCTTGTCGCGCCGATGACGAACCGGGAGGCCATGAGCTGGAACGGCGTCTGTGAGAACCCGGAGATGGTGAGAAAGAGACCGCCGAGGATCAATGAGCGCAGGACGTTCAGCTTGCGCCCGAAGCGATCGCCCAGCACGCCCCAGATGGGGCTGGAAAGCCCCATGCCGAGGCCGAATACCCACCCGGCCAGCCCGGCCCAGAACGCGGCGCGCTCCGTGGTGAACCCGCCGAGCTCTTCGAAGAACAGCGGGTAGAAGGGGAAGGTGAAGGAGAAGCCGAGGGTCGTCCCTACCTGTGCGAACCACAGTGCGATGAGGTTCTTCTTCCAGGAGACTGGGCGTGAGAGCGTTGCGGACGACACGGGAGTCAGGATAGCACCGCCGGCCTGAGCAGGGCGGGAGGCGCCTCCCGCGCGGGCTGAACGTCGCGTCTGCTAACATGAAACGCGACACCCCCGTTCTGGAGCCCCCGCGCATGACGACGAATCCGGCTGACGAGCCGCTTTCGAAGGCCTACGACCCGCGCCAGGTTGAGGGCAGACTGTACGAATGGTGGGAGCGCTCCGGCTACTTCAGGGCCACGCCCGACCCGGACCGGGAACCGTTCACCATCATCATGCCCCCGCCCAACGTCACGGGCGAGTTGCACCTCGGCCACGCGATGACGGCCGCCATAGAGGACGCGCTCACCCGCTATCACCGCATGAAGGGCGACGTGGCTCTCTACCTGCCGGGCACCGACCACGCCGGTATCGCCACGCAGGTCGTTGTCGAGCGGCAACTCGCTGCGGAAGAGTTGACGCGCCACGACATCGGGCGTGAGGCGTTCCTCAAACGTATCTGGGAGTGGGTGGACAAGACCGGCGACACGATAGACAACCAGCACCGCAGGCTTGGCGCATCGTGTGACTGGGAGCGCAAGACGTTCACGCTGGACGAAGGTCCGGCCCGCGCCGTCCGCACGACGTTCAAGAACCTCTACGACGAAGGACTCATCTACCGCGGCGAGCGGATGATCAACTGGTGCGTCAGTTGCCGTACCGCGCTGTCCGATCTCGAGGTCGAACACGAGGAGGTGCAGGGCAATCTGTACTACATCCGCTATCCCTACGAGGACGGCTCGGGGCACCTGACCGTCGCAACGACCCGCCCGGAGACCCTGCTCGGCGACACGGCGGTCGCGGTCAATCCGTCGGACGAGCGTTACGCAGGCGCGCCCGGTAAGCGCGTGCGCCTGCCGGTGCTCGGACGGCTGATCCCCGTCATCGCCGACGACGCGGTCGCAACCGAGTTCGGCACCGGAGCGCTCAAGATCACGCCGGGACACGACCCCAACGACTTCGAAACGGGGGAGCGGCACGGCCTGCCCATCGTAAACATCCTCAACCCTGACGGCACGCTGAACGAAGAAGCCGGCCCCTACGCCGGAGTCGACAGGTTCGAGGCTCGCAAGGCGATCGTCGCGCAGCTGGAACGAGATGGACTGCTGGAGAAAGTAGAGCCGCACACGCACTCGGTGGGCCATTGCCAACGCAGCGGCGACCCGGTCGAACCCATAGTCTCGACGCAGTGGTTCGTAAGGATCGCTCCGTTGGCCGAACCCGCGCTCGCCGCTGTGCAGGACGGACGCATCCGCATCGTTCCCGAGCGCTTCGCGCGCGTCTACGCGAATTGGATGGAGAACATCCGGGACTGGTGCATCTCCCGCCAGCTGTGGTGGGGGCACCGTATCCCGGTCTGGTACTGCGGGGCGTGCGGCCATCAGACTGTTGCGGTGGATGAACCGCAGGTATGCGAGAGGTGCGGTTCGGGTGATATCGAGCAGGACGAAGACGTGCTCGATACCTGGTTCTCTTCAGGCCTGTGGACGCACTCCACGCTTGGCTGGCCTGAACGCAACGCCGACCTGGACTACTTCTATCCCACATCTGTGATGGAGACGGGCTATGACATCCTCTTCTTCTGGGTGGCCCGCATGATCATGATGGGGATGCGGAATATGGGGGACGTTCCCTTCCGCACCGTATACCTCCACGGCCTCGTGCGCGACGAGCACGGACAGAAGATGAGCAAGACGCGGGGAAACGTCCGCGACCCGCTGGACGCCATAGACCAGTACGGGACCGACGCGCTCCGTTTCGCGCTGACGACCGGCACGACGCCCGGCAACGACTCCCGCTTCAGCGACGACCGACTGGAGGCGGCGCGCAACTTCGCGAACAAACTGTGGAACGTCGGCAGGTTCGTCATCGGCCAGACGGAGGGACAGGAAGGCATGGAGGGCTGGTACGCCACGCCCCCGCGCGAGCACCGGCAGGACAGGTGGATGCTCTCCAGGGCGCAGCAGACCGCGGTCCGCGTGAACGACCTCATCGCCGAGTTCCAGATAGGCGAGGCGGAGCGCGTCCTCCACGAGTTCATCTGGAGCGACTTCGCCGACTGGTACATCGAACTGGCGAAGGTGCGGATGCGCAACGGCGACGACCAGCCGCGCCGGGTGCTGGCGCACGTGCTGGAGCGCGTGCTGCGCCTGCTCCATCCGTTCATGCCGTTCGTCACCGAGGAGATATGGCAGCGCCTCGTTGCCGTGCTGCCGGCGGAGGGCAACCTCCCCGAGTCCATCATGATCGCTCCCTACCCGGACCCGAAGGCGCGCTTGTCCGAGGAGGAGTTGCAGGCGCGCAGGGACGCCGACGCTCCCGCCTCCGAGGAGGTGGAGCTGCTGATCGACCTCGTGCGGGCCGTCCGCAACGTCCGCGCCGAACTCAAGATAGAGCCCCAGACGCTGCTGGACGCCACGGTAGCCACCTCGCGGGCAGCGGCCACGCTGGAGACCGAGACCGACGCCATCCGCAGCCTTGCGCGCGTGGGCGCGCTGCGGTTCAGCGATGCCGATGCGGGCCGGGACACGGTACGCCTCGTGGTGCGCGACGTGACCGTGGCGCTCAACGTCGGAGGGTCGGTGGACCTCGAGGCTGAACGGGAGCGCCTGCGCGGGGAAGCGGCCGGCGTGGAGAAGCACGTCGCGGGGCTCGAAGGCCGCCTCGGCAACGCGCAGTTCCTGGACAAGGCGCCGGCCGACGTGGTCGAGCGGGAGCGTGAGCGCTTGGAGAGTGGGCGCGCGCGACTGGAGCGCATCACCGAGCTGCTCCACGACCTGGGAGGCTAGCCGCATCGGCACGAGAACGCATACGGGCTTGGAAGGCCGCGGACCGCTGACGGGCACACACGCCCAGGGCGGTTCGTAGGCCATGCGGTTCGTACCCTCGAAACGCGGCATCACGGGCGGGCTCCGGCTGGAGTTGGTCGTCATCACCGGCGGACTCATCGCGTCGGCCCACGCCTCGATGATGATCATCACGCCGGTCATGCCGAAGTTCATCGAGCTGATCGGTGGCGGCGTCTTCGCGCTCGGACTCACCTTCTCCGTCTACGGTGTGGGGCGTTTCATCACCAATATCCCTGCTGGCGTCATCTCGGAGAGGGTGGGGCGGAAATGGATCATCACCATCGGCGGGCTGGGGGTTGCCCTGTTCGCCACCCTGGGCGGCTTCGCGCAGGACGTCCCGACGTTCCTCACGCTCCGGTTCCTGAGCGGCGTGACGAGTTCGATGACTATCGTCATGGCGAACGTCGTAGCAGCCGACCTCAGCACCGTGGAGAACCGGGGGCGCGTCCTCGGGCTGATGCAGGGGCTGCAGCTCGTCGTGGGGACGGGCAGTCCGGCCCTGGGTGGGTTGATAGGCGAGGTGTTCGGGACGCGCGCGCCGTTCTACGTCTCCGGCATCATGGTGCTCGCGTTCGCGCTCTGGGGCATCGTGCGGCTGCCGGAGACGCGTCCCCCGCCGGGGAGCGAAGGAGCGGGAGCGCCCATACGGCACAGCAACTCGCCGCGCGGCGCCCTCTTCCTGCTGAGGGACACGAGCTTCCTCATGGTGTGCGTCCTCGGGTTCTCCACGTTCTTCCTGCGCGGGGGCATGTCCACCACGCTGATCCCGGCGTTCGTGCACGAGGTCCTGGAGATGGGGCCGGGGGCCATAGGACTGTTGTTCACGTTCTCATCGCTCATGCACGGCATACTCATCTACCCGGCGGGAGCGATGGCCGACAAGTACGGCCGGAAGATCATCATCGTACCGGCCGGGATCGTGATCGGCGCCTCCATCGTCTGGCTGCCGTTCGCGGAAACGCTGGGGCCGTTCATCGCAGCCTTCATCCTGCTGCACGTCGCCCAGGGGTGGAGTGGTCAGGCGCCCGTTGCCTACGTCGCCGACCTCGCGCCGGCCGGGATGCGAGGTATGGCGATAGGGTTGTACCGGACGTTCGGCGACGCCGCGGGCATGATTGGGCCGGTGGTCTCCATGACCCTCCTCTCCATCCACTCGTACCACGCGGCATTCGGGTTCAACGCGGTCCTCTGGACGGTAACTGTCGTGGTGTTCGCCTACGTGGCGGTGGAGACGGGGGGGAAGCACCGCAAGCGTGGCCCCATCGCTGCGCCGGAGGCGAGGCCCGAGCAGGCGCAGGCGTAAGCGCTATCATCATGCTATCATTATGGTAGCATCCTGATATCGACCACCTCTGGAGGCCTACGATGAACATCGCGCTGCGGAACGTGCCCGAAGACCTGCACGCGGAGCTGAAAGCCGCCGCGAAGCGGAACCACCGCAGCCTTAACGGCGAGATACTCGCACGGCTCGTGTTGTCCCAGCGCCAGCGTTTGGGAGGACTCACTGTTGGTCTGGAGCGAACCCCTCCGCTCAGCGATGAGGAGCGCGAGGCGCTTCTGGCGCGCATCAGGGAACGCCAGAAGACCATTGGGAAGATCGACGTGAGCCCGGAGACTATCAAAGCACTCAAGGAAGAGGGACGCTTGTGATCGTCGTCGACACCAACGTTGCAGTGCGCCTCGTGGTTGGTGGGGAGATGGGTGTGGACGCTGCTCGACTCCATGAACGAGATGGTGAATGGATCGCGCCGAGCATCCTCCCCTCTGAACTGCGCAACGCACTGCTGGGCTATGTACGACGCGGTGACATCACTCGGGATGAAGCGAAAGCGATGGCTGGTGATGCCGGGAGAGTACTGGGGAATCGCATCTACGATATGCCCGGGGATGCAGTCATCAACGTTGCGCTGGAGTGCGGACTGACCGCCTACGATGCCGAGTTCGTCGCGCTGGCGCGGGCGACGGGCGTGATGCTCGTGACGATGGACGCTGCGGTCCTGCGCGGCGCTCCCGACGTGGCGGTCCCGCTGGAAGCGTTCGTTCCCTAACCGGTTCCGCTGCGCTCCTGTATCTCGTTGAGCATGCGCAGTCCCTTGCGGGTGTCGCTGGCGATGCGGGCCTGGTCCGAGTTGGCGATGCGTCGCTTGAAGAGCCAGTAGGTGAACGCGCGGGACTCGGCCAGGGTGAGGCGCACGCGGCGTCCGCGTCCGTGCTCGCGCTGGAACCGCCGCAGGAGAGGTATGAGTTCGGCGCGGTAGAGGCGCTCCGCGATGAGGTTCTGCACGCCGAAGGGGTGTTGCAGTCCGCGCACGCTGCGCTCCTTCTCCACCTCGCGCTCCACGGCATGCCAGAGGGCTTCCTCAACCACGACGCCGTAGAAGTGGTTGAGGTGCGCGCGGTACTTCTCCGGCCCCAGGAGGCTCTTGAAGCGCGCCTCGGTTATCCCGTCCGGCAACGTGCCGGTGAAGAGCAGCTCCTCCGTCTCTTCGGCGGGGATACACCCCGCCGGCGCCTCGCGCAGCAGGCGTTCCGCCAGCAACAGCCAGTCGAAAGCCTCCCCCTCGATGAGGTAGTCGAGCCGTACGCCGTCCACGACCTCGGAGGGAGCGGTCCATTCGCCTATGGCAGCCAGCAGCGCTTCCGGCCAGCGTGTGCCGTTGGCCAGTGCGCCGCGGAACCGTTCGACCGTTCCGTTGGCCGTCCCGTCGTTCAGCGGAGGGGACACCGGCGTGGGGCGCAGCGCGACGGTCGCTTCCATGGCGGCTACCTGCCCTTCCGCTTGCGGGCCTTCTTCCCGCCCCCGGCGGCGCGTTCCGCCTGGCGACGCATCCATCGGGGCGCGTCCGCCGGAACGTCGACGGGCGGGGCCGGCGCGGAGGCCGTACGTCCGCCGATGGCCTTTGCCATCACGGTCTCGGTCCGGCTGGTGTCCACGGCGGTGGCCCGGCCGTTGGCCGCCCCTGCCTTCGGCGCCGCCTGGCCGACCGGCGCGACGTGGAAGATGGTGTGGACGATGTCGTGCCGCAGGCGCTCCAGCAGGCCGTCGAAGGCTTCGTGGCCCTGCTTCTTGTACATGACGAGGGGATCGCGCTGGCCGTACGCATACAGGCCTATGCCTTGGCGCAGGTTGGACATCATGGTGAGGTGTTGCACCCAGAGCCGGTCGATGGTCTGCAGCATGACGGCGCGCTCGATAGCGCGCATGGTTTCTGCGCCGTAGTCCTCTTCCCGCTGCTCGTAGAGGGACTCGGCGGCGGCGAGGAGTTCCTCCTCGGTCTGTGCCGCGCCTTCGCGGAGCATGAAATCGGCGTCGAACCCCGCGGGCAGAGGCATGATGACGCCAACGCTCGCGAGGAAAGGCTCGATCTCCCACTGCTCCGGCTCTCCTGCGAGGTAGGTGTGCACGAGCGACGAGACCTCGTTGCCGATCATCTCCTGGATATTGGCGCGGAGGTCGGCTCCCAGCAGCACCTTGTCCCGCTCCGCGTAGATGACCTCACGCTGGCGGTTGACCACGTCGTCGTATTCGACGAGGTGCTTGCGGATGTCGAAGAAGTACGACTCGGCCTTGCCCTGGGTCATCTCGAGGCTCTTGGTGAGCATGCCGCTCTCCAGCGGGGCGTCTTCCGCGAACGCCTTGCCCACGAGCCGGCCCACCATGCCGCCGGAGAAGCGGGTGAGGATGTCGTCCTCCAGCGAGCCGTAGAAGCGCGTTTCGCCCGGGTCGCCCTGGCGTCCGGAGCGCCCGCGCAGCTGGTTGTCGATGCGGCGCGATTCGTAGCGCTCGGCGCCGATGACGTAGAGGCCGCCCCTGGCGACGACCTCCTCGTGCGCCTGCTGCCACGCGCCGGGCTCCGTCTGAGACGACGGGTCGCCGCCGAGGATGATGTCCGTGCCGCGCCCCGCCATGTTGGTGGAGACGGTGACTGCGCCGGGTTTCCCTGCCTCCGCGACGATCTGCGCCTCGCGCTCGTGGTTCTTGGCGTTCAGCACCTCGTGCTTTATGCCGCGCCTGCGGAGCAGGCCGCTGAGCTGCTCCGAGCGCTCGATAGAGGCCGTGCCGACGAGCACAGGCCTGCCCTCTGCGTTCAGCTCCTCGATGTGGTCGGCTATGGCCCGGAACTTCCCGGCGTGCGTCTTGAACACGAAGTCCGGGAGGTCTTCCCGGACCATCGGTGCGTTGGTGGGGACGGCGAGCACCTCCAGGCCGTAGACCTTGAAGAACTCCTCGGCCTCGGTGAGGGCGGTGCCGGTCATGCCCGCGAGCTTGACGTACATGCGGAAGTAGTTCTGGAGCGTCACGGTGGCGTAGGTGATGGTCTCCCGCTGGACCTTGACGTTCTCTTTCGCCTCGATCGCCTGGTGCAGCCCCTCGCCGTAGCGGCGTCCGGGCATGAGACGTCCGGTGAACTCGTCGACGATGACGACCTCGCCGTCCTTCACGACGTAGTCCCGGTCGCGCTGGTAGACGAACTGCGCCCGCAGGGCGTTCTCCACGAAGTGGGTCAGGACGTAGTTGGACGGGTCGTAGAGGTTGCCGACGTTGAGGAGCGTTTCGATCCTCGATATGCCCGAGTCGGTGAGCAGGGCCTGGCGCTCTTTCTCGGCGATGGTGAAGTCCTCTTCCTCGCGCAGGCGGGGGACGACGCGGGCGACCGTGTTGTAGAGCGTCGTTGACTCCTGGGACGGGCCGCTGATGATGAGCGGCGTGCGGGCCTCGTCGATGAGGATGTTGTCCACCTCGTCGACGATGGCGTAGTGCAGGTCGCGCTGCACCTTCTGCGCGAGCGCGGAGGCCATGTTGTCGCGCAGGTAGTCGAAGCCGAACTCGTTGTTGGTGCCGTAGGTGACGTCGGCTTCGTACGACTCACCGCGGGGGACGGGGCGCAGCTCCGCCGGTCCGGCGTCGGGCCGGTAGCCGGGGTCCAGGATGAAGGCGGACTCGTGCTGGAGGCAGCCGGTGGAGAGGCCGAGGAACGAGTAGACCTTGCCCATCCAGAGCGCGTCGCGCCGCGCCAGGTAGTCGTTGACGGTCACGACGTGGACGCCCTTGCCTTCCAGCGCGTTGAGGTAGACGGGAAGGGTGGCGACGAGCGTCTTGCCCTCGCCGGTCTTCATCTCGGCGACCTTGCCTTCGTGGAGCGCCGTGCCGCCGATGATCTGCACGTCGAAGTGGCGGAGGCCGATGGCGCGCCGCGCGGCCTCCCGCACGACCGCGAACGCTTCAGGGAGGAGGCTGTCCAGGCTCTCGCCGCGGGCGATGCGCTCACGGAAGGCGGCGGTCCGGGCGGCGAGGGAGTCGTCGTCGAGCGCGGTCACGCTGTCTTCGAGGTCCCTGACAGCGTCCACGACGCGCTGGTAGCGCTTGACTTCCTTGTCGTTCGAGTCGCCGAAGACGTTGAGCAGTTTGCCCAGCATGTTACGAATGGCCTCCCGCGTTCATTCTAGCAGCCCGTTGCCAGCCCTCACCCTCCGCCCCTCTCCCAGCGCCCCGCCAACCCTCACCGCAGGCTGAAGCGCTCGTGCGACCAAGAATCCCCTGATGGCCTGCGGAGGGAATCTTGGTCGGTCCCTTACGAGTGAAATGCGCGTCTGTTTTGGCATCCTTGGTCTCCTTGGTTGGGGCGTTTACAAGGCCACGGCCTGCTTGCCGTGACCAAGAAAGCAAGATTCCCCTGATTCTTCAAAATCCGCTCCGCCGGGGTGTCTCATTCCGTCTCATTCCGTTGCATAGGGGGCTGTGTGGGGAGCGACCAGTGCCATGCTCCTGCTCCGTTGTGTCCGCCAGGAATGCTGATGCGTGTCGATCGGACACCGCAGGCGTTCCGAGCCCGGTGCAGGGACCTCTTCGTGATGCCAAGCGCGGCGGCTTCGCGCAGAATCTCGGCGGCAGGACGAGGGCCGTCAGACAGGGAGCGCATGAGGAGCGCCCGCGCGGCGCGGGTCTTCGCGCCGTCGTTGGGACGGGGCGATGCGAGGGCTTTCAGGTGGGCGGGGAAGACGGGTTTGCGCCAGGCGAGAGGGAACTCACATCGATGGACAGGATGGACAGGATAGGCGTGGTTCGACGGGCTCACCATGAGCGGGGCTGTTTTCCCAGGAGTGACGGGTGGGGGGAGGACGAAGGGGATGGCGGGGGTGTCGTCGCTCATGGCGGGCCGGAGGGGAACGAGGAAGCGGCGTTCGCCGGGCTCGACGAGGGCGGTGGTGAAGACGACGGATGCCTGCGCGAGGCGCCGCTGCATGGCGGTGATGGCGTGGGGGTAGCTGGGCGCGGGATTGTGGGTGAGCGCAACGACGGCTGCCCCTGAGCGGGCGGCGATAGCCCTCAGCATGCCGAGGACCGTGGTGACATGGGCACGGTGCATGGAAGCGAGGTCTTCCACTTGGTCGACGACGAGGAGGGCGGCGCTTCCGGCTTCGATGGTGTTGGCGAACCGTTTCATGACCTTATTGAGGCTGGGCCAAGGCGCGGTGAAGTCCGACCCGGCGTTCGGCGGCTTCCAGGGAAGCGGCGGCGGAACCCTGACGCCGACCGGACGGCGGCGGGGAACGCGTATCTCATTACCGTCGTTGTCGAACAGGTACTCGTCCTCGTCTTCCTCGTCGTCTTCGTCCCAGTCCTTCGCGCCCCAGTCGTGGTTGTCTTCGTCGTCGTCATCGTTGGGCGGGTCGTCGGGGTAGTAGTCGATGGGGAGGGTTGGGGAGAGGAGGTCGGTGAGGTAGATGCGGTCCAGATCGGCGCCGAAGAGACGGAGGACCGGGAGGACGTCGGACTTCGGGTTGCCGTTGAGGATGGCGAGAGCAACGGGGGCGGAAGGGAAGAGTGCGTTGGGCTGATCGGGAGCGGGCGCGCCTCGGGAGACGCGTGCGGCGATGTCGAGGGCGATGGAGGTCTTGCCGGAGGAAGGGTATCCGGCGATGAGGGTGAGCTTGCCGAGGGGGATGCGGTTGGGCCAGAGCCAGTCGGGCGGCTGCTGGATGAGGAGGTTGAGGGGCTGGAGTCCGGCTTCCTGCGCGCCAGCGGAGTTGTAGAGGTGCGTTCGGGGCATGAGGCCGCGCCTGGCAAGGGCGTCGAGCACTTTTTCGAAGGGGCAGCGGAAGCACTCGAACGAGAAGCCGCGGGCCGAGTTCCAGGTGACGCTGAGTGTGGGGACCTCGGCGTTGTCGTGGGAGGGACAGTGGAACCTGCCGGGGTTGGCGCAGGAGCATCCGGGAACGCCGCAGCGGAGGGCGTGCTTGAGACGTTCGACGTATGCGCCGTCCTCCGGCGGGAGCATGTCGGCGGAGACGTAGCCTTCGGGCACGGGAGCGGGTTGGGTAGTCATGGGGACATGGTAGGGAGGGGCGCGTTGACCACGCAACGGGCGCGTGTCACAAAATCAACATCGATGGACAGGATGGACAGGATTGGGTGAGCGGGGACAACCTCTCCCATCCCCGCCCCGCCAACCCTCACCCACGCGCTGAAGCGCGTTGCCCTCTCCCAGGGGGCGAGGGAGCAGAACCCCGCGCCGCCCCCACGGCCGCAGGGCCCTCACCCTAGCCCTCTCCCCCAGGAGAGGGGACCAGACCGCGCCGCCCCGCCTCCGCCGTGTGCGCTGCCCGCGCACGCTGGATTCCCGCCGGTGCGGGAATGACGGGGGCTGCGCCCCGCGTCCGGATCACCCATTCCCTGCCCCGCCGCAGGGCCCTCACCCTAGCCCTCTCCCCCAGGAGAGGGGACCAGACCGCGCCGCCCCGCCTCCGCCGTGTGCGCTGCCCGCGCACGCTGGATTCCCGCCGGTGCGGGAATGACGGGGGCTGCGCCCCGCGTCCGGATCACCCATTCCCTGCCCCGCCGCAGGGCCCTCACCCACGCGCTGGCGCGCGTTGCCCTCTCCCAAGGGGCGAGGGGGGATACAGGGCACCCATGAGGGTGGTTCGACAGGCTCACCATGAGCGGGTTTGAACAAGGGCTCACGATGAGCGGGGACAACCTCACCCGAGAGATGTTTCGACTACGCCCCTCGGCTGCGCCTCTTGCTTCGCTCAACATGACAGGACAAAGCGCCTCCCGGTCATAAAGATGCGGCGTTGACCGTGGCAAATCAGTGCGGATGAGTGTGCGTGTGTGTGCTTAAGCGCGCTTAAGCGCTGACGGAAAGGCGGCCGGATTTACGGCGCAAAGTTGACTTTCGGCGGGTCGGACATTAGGATGAACGCTCCCCCGTGAGTTGTTCCCCGTTCCCCTGCGTTTTGAATCACGCAGAAGAGAAAATGCCGCGTTAATCCGGCGACAGGGGAGCATCATGGGGCCCATTGCAGAGAACGTAATGCTGCGGCGAAGCGCCGCACAGGCAGAGGCGAACGACTCCGCGCGCCGGCGTCGGTACGATTCTACCCCCCCCCCCCCCCCCCCCCAATTTTCACGGCTTAACCCCGACCTCGCGAGGCCTCGCGCCCACCTCCTGCGGGAGGTGACGGCATGAGCCTCTTCCTAGCCACCCGCTTCTCGCGCCGTCTTCCGGCGCTGTTCCTCGTCCTGCTGGCCGCGCTCCTGGCGCTGATGCCCGGGCCCGCGGCGCTGGCGCAGGGCGCCCCGTCGGTGACCGGCGTGGAGGTCACGTCCGATGCCGGAGACGACGACACCTACGCCCTGGGCGAGACCATCACCGTCACGGTCACCTTCAGCGAGGCCGTGGACGTCACCGGCACGCCGCAGTTGAAGATCGACATGGACCCCGCTGAGTGGGGCACGAAGGTCGTCGACTACGCGAGCGGCTCCGGCACGGCCAGCCTGACCTTCGACCACGAGGTGGTGGAGCCGAACTACTCCACGCAGGGCATCGCCCTGCTGGAGAACTCGCTGGCGCTCAACGGCGGGACGGTCCGCTCCTCAACGTCCGGGGACAATGCGGCACTGGCGCATACCGGGCTGGAGCACGACCCGGAGCACAAGGTGAACTGGCAGCTGTCGCCCGGAGCGCCATGGGTGACCGAGGTGGAGGTCACGTCGGATGCCGGAGACGACGACACCTACCTCCTGGGTGAGACTATCACCGTCACGGTCACCTTCAGCGAGACCGTGAACGTCACCGGCGCGCCGCAGCTCAAGATCGACATGGACCCCGCCGACTGGGGCACAAAGGTCGTCGATTATGAGAGCGGCTCCGGCACTGCCGCCCTGACCTTCGACCACGAGGTGGTGGAGCCGAACTACTCCACGCAGGGCATCGCCGTGCTGGAGAACTCCCTGGCGCTCAACGGCGGGACCATCAAGTCGGCATCGTCTGACACCGACGCGACGCTGACGCACACCGGCCTGGACCACGACCCGGAGCACAAGGTGGACTGGCAGCGGTCCCAACCCAACCGCGCCCCGGTGGTGGATACCGAGGCCGAGAACTACGCTCTGTTCACCCGCGAGATGAGCGTCCCCCGGGGAACGCTGGTCAGCAAGCCCTTCTACCAGGTGTTCTCCGACCCCGACGGCGACGAGCTGGCCTACAGCGTCTCCATCTCCGAAGAGTACCGCCCGCTGCTGGAGCTGCTGGCCGTCGGCCTGGAGTACCGGACGCCGGAGAACAGCCACCGGTCCCCGGAAGTGTTCCACCGGGTGTGGTTCCATCCGGACGCCGACGACGACTGGGATGCCATCGACCCGGCGCTGCCGGACCCGGTGACCGTCACGGCCACCCTGACCGCCACCGACCCCGATGGCCTGTCGGTGTCCAGGGACACCGACTTCACCATCGACTGGGAGCCAGGGCCCGACTGCGAACTGGCCCCGCCCGAGTCTGTCTCGATGCTCGGCGTCGCCCGCGCGGGCATGGCCTTCTGGCAGGCGCCCTCGGGCGACGACGCCTGCGAGCCGACCGGCTACATGATCGGCGCGCGCAGCCTGGACGGCGGCGAATGGGTCGTGGAGACCGCTCCCCCGGAGGCCAGGTCGTACCTACTCGACGGCCTCACGCCCGGCCAGATCGAATACTATGTCGGCGCCAACTACCCGCAGGGACCCTCGAAACGCCCCCGCGCGCTGCCGCAGTCCGTCATACCCGAAGCCTGCGACATCAGCCTGACCGTCGCGGCCGACGTCGACCGCGGAATCAGCGGCACCTGGTCCAACGTCGCCGGTATGCCCACCGGCTGCGTTTTCGGGGAGACCGTTGAGTTCCAGTACAAGGAGTCCACCTGGGACTACTTCCGCAACTACGGCAGGTTCAACAACCACCGCCTGCAGAACCCGACCCAGAAGAGCTTCATCTCCTACGGACTCAAACCGGGCGTCGCCTACGACTTCAAGATCGTGGCCGTGGACGCCGCCGGGCGCAAGAACGAAAGCAACGTCGCCAGCGCCACCGTCGTCTACGACGTCAGCGCGACGGCCGACGCGAACAGCCCCACGGACCTGCGCGTGCAGCCCGACAACAACAGCGGCGTGGTGGTCTCGTGGGACGCCCCGGCGTCGGCGGGCGCCGGCCGGACGCTGACCGGCTACGTCGTGGAATGGAGATCCGGTACCACCTCAACGACGACCGTGGGCGCCGACACAACCAGTCACCGGATCACCGGACTGACCGACGGGAGCTCCTACACGGTCCGCGTCGCCGCCCGCACCACCGGCACGTCGCCGACCACTCGCGACGCCTGGACGGTCCGCTCAGCCCCGTTCACGGCCTGGTCGGAGCCGACGCAGGTCTGGTTCCGTCCCGAGCTGCCTCGCATCCTCTTTCGTACGGTGTTCGTGGGCATCGAAACCAACAAGGCCTGGACGATCGGCTTTTGCAACGTGACGATCGTTGGCCCGCCTTCGCAGCTTGCCTGCCCGCCCAATGCCACAGTCCAACACGCAGCCACTGGAGACATCACGAGCGATGTCACGGTCACCGCTTCCATAACCCACGGCGACGAAGCAACATCGACGGGATCATCAAGAGGCACTCCCGGCGCCCCCGGCGGTTTCCAGGCTGTCGGATCCGGAGGGGCAGCGCCATCCGACAGCGACCCAATGACCCACGAGGGCAGGATCGCCGTTGCCTGGGGCGTCCCGTCGAGTGGGCTCACGGGAACCTTCAAGTCCTACTTTGTCGCCCACTCGCTGGTCGGTAGCACCGCCGATGCTACCGTCACTCGAATGGACACGGACGACCGCTTCCACACGATCACCGGGCTCGCCGACGGAACGTACAAAGTCGTGGTCTTCGCGAGTACAGCCAACGTCGAGGACCACGACAACGACCCGATGACGCCCGATGAGGAAGTCGAACGGTCCGGCTTCACCTCCACGGAATTCGAGGTCACGGTCAACGCGAACAACACGGCCGTGCCGGGGCAGGTGACCGGCGGCAGGGTGACGCCGGGCCCCGGCTCGCTGATCGCGGAGTGGGAGCCTCCCGACGGAGACGCCTCAGCGGTCCACGCCTACCAGGTGCGCTACCGCGACGGCGAGCAGTACTACGGCGACAACAACGCGGGATGGACGGACGGCCCCGTGATCTACCCGCACCAGACCCTGCGAATGTGCGGATTCACCGGATGCGAAAACCCCCGGCGATACGAGATCACCGCCCTGACCGGCGGACACGGATACGACGTGGCGGTGCGGGCCAGGAACGCCAACGGCTGGGGCGAGTGGTGGTTCATCGGCGAGGCCATCATCGCCAACGGCGTCACGCCGGTGCTGCAGAGCGCGGCGGTCAACGGGGCCTCCCTGACGCTGACCTTCGACCAGACCATCGACACCGACTCGAAGCCGGACGCCGACGCGTTCACGGTGAATGTGAACGGGACCGACCAGACGCCCACGGCCGTCGGCATCTCCGAGAAGACGGTCACGCTCACGCTCGGCACGGCGGTGACCAGGCTGTCGGTCGTCAGGGTCAGCTACGACAGGCCGGCTCTGAACCCGCTCCAGCACGACGACGCCCAGACCCCGAGCTTCACCAACCAGTCGGTGACCAACAACACGCCGTAGGGCAGGCGCCAGGCTCCCCTCTCCCAGGGGGTGCGAGTGCGCGCTAAGCGCGGGGCATACAGGGCACCCACGAGGGTGGTTCGACGGGCTCACCATGAGCGGGGGGCCGCCAACCCTCACCCACGCGCTGGCGCGCGTTGCCCTCTCCCAGGGGGCGAGGGGGACAGGCGCGCCGTACTACACGCCACCGCACGCCTCTGGGTGCCAGCGTTCGCTGGCATGACGGGTGCTGGCGCGCCCCGTCCGATTCGCCCTCATCCGCCGCGACAAGCGCGTCGACCTCTCCCTCGGGGAGAGGTGAGGCGGACCACCCCGAGAGGTTTCTCGACTCCGCTGCGCTCCGCTCGAAATGACAGCCTGCCGAAGGGATTCGTCATCATGCCGTCATAAGAATCGGGGCGAAAAGTTACCCCAAAGTCACCGTGGCTGTGAGAAAGTCCTTGCGGCCAGGTGTTGCGCGTTAGCAGGTGGGGGCGCCGCATGAGCTACAGCGTCCGAATGTTTCGAGGGGACCTTTTCGGCGGCATCACGGCGGCGGTGGTGGCGTTGCCGGTATCGCTCGCCTTCGGCGTGGCCTCGGGGCTCGGAGCGATCGCGGGCCTGTACGGGGCGGTCGCCGTCGGTTTCTTCGCGGCCGTGTTCGGCGGGACGAAGTCCCAGATATCGGGCCCTACAGGACCTATGGCCGTGGCGATGGCCTTCATCGTGACGAGCCACGCGGAGAGCCTGGCAGAGGCGTTCACCATCGTCATCATGGCCGGGGCGATACAGGTGCTGCTCGGCGTACTGCGGATCGGGCGGTTCGTCGCGTACACGCCGTACTCGGTGATATCCGGGTTCATGTCCGGCATCGGCATCATCATCATCCTCATCCAGACGTTGCCGTTCCTCGGGTTGGACACCGCGACAGGCGGGCCGCTGGGAGCGGTCCGCTCGTGGCCGGACGCGTTGACGCACCTGAACCCGAGCGCGGTCACCATCGCCGCGACGACACTCGTGGTCGGCGTGCTCTGGCCCGCCCGCTTCCGGAAGTACCTGCCGCCCACGCTGGCGGCGCTGATCGCCGGGTCGGCGCTCGGGATCCTGTGGCTGACGGATACGCCGGTCATCGGCGTGGTGCCGACCGGCCTGCCGGAACTGCAGCGGCTCGACTTCTCCCCGGCGTTCCTGGTGGGCGCCGTACAACCGGCGTTGATCCTCGCGCTCCTCGGGTCCATAGACAGCCTGCTGACCTCGCTGGTGGCCGACGCCATCACGCGCACGCGCCACAGCCCCAACCGCGAACTGGTGGGGCAGGGCATCGGCAACACCGTCGCCGGGTTCATCGGCGGGCTGCCGGGCGCCGGGGCCACGGTGGGCACCGTGGTGAACCTTCGGGCCGGAGGGAGAACGCCGGTATCCGGCGTGATCTGCGCAGCGATCCTGCTGGCGCTGGTGCTGGAGTTCGGCCGGTTCGTCGAGACGGTCCCGCACGCGGTGCTCGCGGGCATCCTGATGAAGGTGGGCTGGGACATCATCGATTGGCGTTTCATCACCCGCATGCACCGCGTTCAGCGGGAGCACCTGCTGGTGATGGTGCTCACGATGGGGCTGACGGTGTTCCTGGACCTGGTCACGGCGGTCGCCATAGGCCTGATCGTGGCCGGGATGGCGAGCGCCCGGCACTGGGAGCGGCTGGAGTTGGACAGCGTGATCTCCGTGCCGCTCCTGGACAGCGTCTTCCTCACACCGGATGACGAGTCCGACGACGCGGACGTCTTCTCCGCGCGGGTCGGCCTCGTATCGATGCGCGGGAGCTTCTCCGTGGCGTCGTCCGGCAAGATGATCGAGGCGATAGCGGCCGATATCCGCGACCACGAGGTCGTGATCCTCGACTTTTCGGATACCGTGCACATGGACGACAGCGCGGCGCTCGTGATCGAGCAGATGGTCGACGTGGCGCACGATCAGGACACGGAGTGTATCGTCATGGGGCTCGGCGGCAGGCCGGCTGTTACGATGCGGGCGCTCAACGTGCTGCGGCGTGTTCCCGAAGACCACTTCGCCGCCGACATCGACGAGGCGCGGGAGACCGCGAAGAGGATACTCGCATGAAGATCAGCTACAACCTCACAACGCTCCGGGGCGACGTTCTCGGCGGCGTGACGGCGGGAGTTGTGGGGCTTCCGCTGGCGCTGGCGTTCGGCGTGGCGTCCGGCCTCGGGGCGACAGCGGGCATCTACGGGGCGGTCGCGGTCGGTTTCTTCGCGGCGGTGTTCGGAGGGACGAAGTCGCAGATATCGGGCCCGACGGGCTCGATGACCGTGGCGATGGCGGTCATCGTGACCGCGCACGCCGAGACCTTCGCGGAGGCGTTCACCATCGTCGTCATGGCGGGCGTGATACAGATCGCGCTCGGCCTCATGAAGGTAGGACGGTACGTCTCCTACACGCCTTACTCCGTGGTTTCCGGGTTCATGTCCGGGATCGGCATCCTCATCATCCTCATCCAGACGCTGCCGTTCATGGGGGCGGCTGTCGTTACCGGGGGCCCCGCGGACGCGGTGAACGGGTGGCCGGATGCGGTGACCAACGTCAACTTCGCGGCGCTGGCGGTCGGGGCGACCACGCTGGCGGTGATGGTGGGCTGGCCGGGCCGGTTCTCGAGGTTCTTCCCGGCGACCCTGGTGGCGCTGCTTGCGGGGACGCTGCTGAGCGTTCTGTGGCTGACCGACGTTCCCGTCATCGGGAACGTCTCGGCCGAGCTGCCGGGGTTGCAGCAGCTGGACTTCGCTCCGAGCGTGCTGGCCGGCGCCATACAGCCGGCGCTGATCCTTGCGCTCCTCGGCTCGATAGACAGCCTGCTGACCTCGCTGGTCGCCGACTCGATGACCCGGACGCGCCACGATTCCGACAGGGAGCTGATAGGGCAGGGCATCGGCAACACCATAGCGGGGCTCATCGGCGCGCTGCCCGGCGCCGGTTCCACCCCGGGCTCTGTGGTCAACATCCGCTCCGGCGGGCGGACCCAGGTATCGGGGGCCATACGCGCGGGAGTCGTGCTGCTGCTGGTGCTGGGCCTTTCCGAGTACGTGAAGGTGATCCCCCACGCGGTGCTCGCGGGCATCCTGATAAAGGTGGGTTGGGACATCGTCGACTGGCGTTTCGTCACGCGCCTGCACCGCGTCCAGCGGGAACACCTGCTGGTGATGGTGCTCACCATGGGGCTGACCGTGTTCCTGGACCTCGTGACCGCCGTCGCCATAGGCCTGATCGTGGCGGGCATGGCGAGCGCGCGGCACTGGGAGCGGCTGGAACTGGACAGCGTGATGTCCATACCGCTGCTGGACAGCGTCTTCCTCACCCCGGACGATACGTCCGACGACGCGGACATCTTTTCGGCGCGGGTCGGACTGGTGTCGATGCGCGGGAGTTTCTCCGTGGCATCGTCCGGCAAGCTGACGACGGTGATAACAGCGGACATCCGCGACCACGAGGTCGTGATCCTGAACTTCTCGGATACCGTGCACATGGACGACAGCGCGGCGCTGGTGATCGAGCAGCTGATAGACGTCGCCTACGACCAGGACACGGTGTGCATCATCATGGGTCTGAAGGGCAGGCCCGCGGTCACGCTGCAGGCGCTCAACGTGCTGCGCCGCGTTCCGGAGCACCGCTTCGTCGACAACATCGACGAGGCGCGGGCAGCGGCCAGGGAGGTACTGGCGGGCGCGTAGGAGTGACGAAGGACCGGTGGTTCGACAGGCTCACCATGAGCGGGCTTGAGCAAGGGGCTCACCGTGGTGGCGGTTGGTATACTCCGCGAATCCCATATTGAGACACGGAGGAACGATGGCCGATC
The DNA here is from genome assembly GCA_965206315.1 of Dehalococcoidia bacterium. Lineage (GTDB taxonomy): Bacteria > Chloroflexota > Dehalococcoidia > Lucifugimonadales > Australimonadaceae > Bin16. The sequence goes on along the minus strand of OZ242210.1, from coordinate 352,362 downwards.
TCGAAAGACGAACGTTGGGGCGCACCGGCATGGACGTTACCGTGCTGGGCTACGGAGCGATGGAGCTGCGAGGGGCGCCGCGCGGCAGGGAGGTGCCCGAGGAGGACGCGGGCCGGATCCTGAACACGGTGCTGGACCTGGGCATCAACTACATCGACACGTCCATCGACTACGGCGTGAGCGAGGAGCGCATCGGGCGGCATATCGCCCACCGGCGCGGCGAGTACTTCCTCGCGAGCAAGTGCGGGTGCCTGGTGGGCTGGGAGCCCGATCCGAGCCGGGACCGGGGCGGGCCGCACGTCTACACGAAAGAGAACATCGTCGCGGGCGTCGAGCAGAGCCTGCGACGGATGAACACGGGCTACATGGACCTGCTGCAGGTGCACATGACGCCCTCCCGCCAGGTGCTGGAGGAGAACGGCACCGTCGAGGCGATGCAGGAGTTGCAGGCGCAGGGGAAGGTGCGCTTCATCGGCATGTCCGGCACGATCCCGAACCTGGCGGACCACATCGAGATGGGCGTGTTCGACGCGTTCCAGATCCCGTACTCGGCGTCGCAGCGCGAACACGAGGACCTCGTCGGCGCGGCGGCTGCCGCAGGGTCGGGCACGATCATCCGGGGAGGCGCCGCAAGGGGCGCGCCGAGCGGCGAGGAGCGCGTGGCCAGCCGGAACCCGGAGCTGCTGGACGTGTGGGAGCAGGCCGGGATGGACGAGCTGCTGGAGGAGGGGCAGTCCCGCATGGAGTTCGTCATCCGCTTCACGCAGACGCACCCCGGCATGCACACGAACATCGTGGGCACCATCAACCCGGAGCACCTGCGGCAGAACCTGGAAGCGTCGCTGAAGGGCAACCTGCCGGACGACGTGTACGAAGAGGCGAAGCGCCGCCTGGCGGAAGCGGGCACGGCCCCGGCGTAGCATGACTGGCCCCGTCGGCATCATCAGCGCGGGCGACATGGGCTCGGCCATCGGCGCGATGCTCACGTCGGGCGGCGTCGATGTCGCCACGGACCTCACCGGTCGGAGCGACCTGACGAGGACCCGCGCCGCCGAGGCGGGTATGCGGGACGCGGGCAGCACGGACGCGCTCGTGGAGGAGTGCGACCTGCTGCTCTCCGTACTCCCGCCCGCGGAGGCGGTGAGCATCGCCGAGGAGGTCGCCGGCGCCATGGCTCGCACCGGCGCAAGGCCCGCGTTCGCAGAGTGCAACGCAATCGCGCCGCAGACGGTCGTGCGCATCGCGACGCTCATGCTGGACACGGGCGCGCCGTTCATCGACGCGGGCATCATCGGCAGCCCTCCGTCGCCGGGCTCCGACACGCGCATCTACTGCTCCGGCCCGGACACGTCCGCGCTGGAGTCGCTGCGGGAGTGCGGGCTGGACATCCGGCGCGTCGGGTCCCGCTTCGGGCAGGCGTCCGGCCTGAAGATGGTCTACGCCGCGTCGACAAAGGGCACGACGGCGGTGTGGACGGAGCTGCTGACGGCTGCGGAGGCGATGGGGCTGACCGACGCGCTGCTGGCGGAGTTCGGGGACGCGCCGGACCCGGCGCGGCGCATGAAGGCGGCAACGCAGATGCCGCGCCGCGCCCGCCGGTGGGTGGGGGAGATGGAGGAGATCGCGGCGACGTTCGAGCACCTGGGCCTGACGCCGCGCATCCTCCTCGGCGCCGCGGATATGTTTCGCCTCACGGGCGAGACGAGCCTCGCGGACCAGACGTCGCGCGACCCGGACCCTGAGCTGCGGGAGATGCTGCGCGCGCTCGCGGAGCAGGCGCGGCGCAGGAATCAGTAGGGATAGGCAGGATGAACGAACCGCAAGCAGGCGGCGCCGCCACCGAGGGTGCGCTGCTCTGGACGCCGTCCGAGGAGCGACGCACAGGCACGCGCCTGGCCGCGTACGAGCGATGGCTTGCAGAGACGCACGGGCTGCGCTTCGAGTCGTACGAGGAGCTGTGGCGGTGGTCGGTGGAGGACGTCGGCCGTTTCTGGGCGTCGTGCTGGGACTACTTCGGGGTCAAGGCGCATACGCCGTACACGGAGGTGCTCGCGCCCGGTCCGAACGGGACACGCGTCGAAGGAGCGCGCTGGTTCACCGGCGCGACGCTCAACTACGCGGAGCACGTCCTTGCGCGCAGCGGCAGCGAGGTCTGTATCGTCGGCGTGCACGAGTCCGGCGCGACGACGGAGTGGACGTGGGACGACCTGCGCGCGCGGACGGCGGAGGTCGCGGCGGGGCTGCGGGCGCTGGGCGTCGGCCGCGGCGACGGCGTGGTCGCGTACATGCCGAACGTGCCGGAGGCCATCGCGGCGGCGCTCGCAGCGGCATCGTTGGGTGCATCTTGGTCGAGCTGCCCGCCGGAGTTCGGGACGCAGAGCGTCATTGAACGCTTCCGCCAGATGGACCCGAAGGTGCTGTTCGCCGTGGACGGCTACACCTACAACGGCAGGCGTTTCGACTCGCGCGACGCGGTCGCTGGCATCCAGGCGGCGCTGCCGACGCTCGAACGGACGGTCGTGCTGCCGTACCTGGAGTCGCAGCCCGACCTGACCCCGCTGGACGAAGCGACCTCGCTGTGGTCGGACTTCGTCGTTCCCGGCGGCGCGCTGTCGTTCGAGCCGGTGCCGTTCGACCATCCCCTCTGCGTGGCGTACTCGTCCGGCACGACCGGCGCTCCGAAGGCGATCGTGCACGGGCACGGCGGCGCGCTGCTGGAGCACGCGAAGTTCCTGTCGCTGCAGATGGACATCGGCGAGGGAGACCGCTTCTTCTGGTTCAGCACGACAGGCTGGATCATGTGGAACATCCTGATGAGCGGACTGCTGTTGGGCTCGTCCATCGTGGTGTACGACGGCAGCCCCGGCCACCCGGATATGTACGCGCTCTGGCGGGTGGCGGAGCGGACGCGCATCACCTCGTTCGGAGTCAGCGCGCCGTACATCCTCGGCTGCATGAAGGCGGAGATAGAGCCGGGGGCGTCGCTCGACCTGAGCGCGATGCGCTCCATCGGCTCGACGGGCGCGCCGCTGCCGCCGGAGGGTTTCGCCTGGGTATACGAGCACGTCAAGAGCGACCTGCTCCTCGCATCCATCAGCGGCGGGACGGACATCTTCACCGCGTTCGTTGGCGGCGGCGCCGGCTTGCCGGTGCGGGCCGGCGAGATCCAGTGCCGGTGCCTCGGCTGCAAGGTGGAGAGCTTCGATGAGAACGGGGAGCCGGTGGTCGGGGAGGTGGGCGAACTGGTCGTCACCGAGCCGATGCCGTCCATGCCCGTGCGCTTCCTGAACGATCCCGACGGCGCGCGCCTGCACGAGAGCTACTTCGACGTATACCCGGACGTGTGGCGGCACGGTGACTGGCTGAAGGTCACGGAGGAGGGCGCGTGCGTCATCTACGGACGCTCCGACTCGACGCTCAACCGGAGCGGCGTCCGCATGGGAACGAGCGAGTTCTACCGCGTCGTGGAGGACATCCCGGAGGTGCTGGACAGTCTCGTCATCGACACGACGCAGTTGGGCGTCGAGGGCAAGCTGTACCTCTTCCTCGTGATGCGCGAGGGCTGCGCGCTGGACGCCCCGATGCGCCAGCGCATCGCGGGCGCCATCCGCACCAGCCTCTCCCCGCGCCACGTGCCGGACGAGGTGCGTCAGATCGTGGAAGTGCCGCGCACGCTCAACGGCAAGAAGCTGGAAGTGCCGGTGAAGAAGATGCTGAACGGGGTGCCGCTGGAGCAGGCCGTGAGCCTGGACGCGCTGGCGAACCCGGGCTCGCTCCGCTACTTCGAGGAGATGGCGGAGGCTTAGGGTTAGATGTTGAGATTATAGGGAGAGAACGATGAATATGCGGGAGTACAAGTCCACCACGGACGAGACAGTGAACGATTTCGGTGAGGGTCCGACATTTGCGCTTGGAGTATTGGCTCAGATAAAGAGTGACTATGGTTTGAGTGGAAAGGATATGCGAGATCCCGCAATAATGCGGGCAAAGGTGGAAGCCAATGGTGGCGGGGCGATGAGCGATGAACTGCTCAGTGCATTGATGATGATGGAAAATGCGGTGCTGAAAGTGATACCAGAACTACACCGAGACTATGGATTGAGGAGTGAGGATATGTCCTCCGCAACCCGGATGCAGGCGAGGATAGAGGAGAACAGAGACAAGGGCATGAGCACTGGGCTGCGAAGCGCATTGGACGCGATGAACAAGGCGGCAGCCCAGATATTGGTGAACCTACCCGCTCACTACGGCTTGACCGCTTGGGACATACAGGACCCTGAACGAACGCGGGCGAAGGCGTACGCCAATGGCGCTAGAGGTAAAGTAGTCACAGCCTTGCTTTGGATACAGCGGCATTATGACAAAATTCGCAGCCAGCCGTAGCGGATGAGGGTCGCACGACCCCATACAACAAACTTGATTTAGGCAGACTCTCTGGGGATGGTTGCTGCCACCTCTTGGAATTGCGAGCGTAGTTCATTGAGGTTCGATGGCGTGCCACTCAGGATTGTTTCCAAGTTCCACTGTAGTAATAACCCTTGGCGAACCATATACAGACCGACAGCATTAATCTGGTACTCATCGACATAATCTAGCAAGGCATAACCTAGAAGTTGATATAGAGCCTCTGATGTTTTCTCAGTTGGTCTAGTTGTTGTCTTTAGCTCCACCAATAGATTGTTGACGATTAGATCTGCGTCGGCTCCATCAACATCACTTGATCCTTCGAAGGTAGGGTTGAGCACGTGAGGAAACGATAGCAACCGGTGATGCTTCTCGTAGAAGAGCCATGACAGCTCAGAGAGGTCTGCAATCTCTTGACTGTTGGGAATATCCAGCCATTCGTTCAATGTGCGATGCTTGAATAACGCTGAAGAATCCCAAGTGCGAAAACTCCTGGTGAGCTGTTCCAATAAGGCCAAGACATAGCAGTATCGATTGATGGTATGCTCTTCAAGCTCTGCCAACCGCTTTCCGACTGGACTGATGGAAGTGATGACTCCGGTGAGCCTTTCGAAAAACTCCTGTGCCAAGTCTATGAAGTTAGGAATAAAGTGGGCAAGATACGCTGCACCCCTGTATGCAACGAATTCTTCGTGGGGCGTTACGGCAAAATAGTACCGTAGCCTATAATCAACCGCGGTTCCGATAGTGGAATAAGCGTATCCGACAGACGTTTCCGGCTGCACAGTCGTGGCTGTTTTCAGCTGTTGCCTAGCATCGCGGGCCAAGATACTGACTACATCACCGAAGGCTGCACGTACGAATTGTCTGACTGGGCTGTTCTTATCTTCTAGGTGGGATGAGAGCGACATGACCTGCATAGCCTACTTCATGCTGCTAGATTGTGGCCGCGCTCGCGGCGGGTTCCTCTTCCTCGCCTTCGGGCGGCAGGCCGCGCCGTCCGTAAGCGTAGAGCAGCGGCGAGAGCAGGCCCACCGCGATGGCGAACACGCTGAAGATGTAGATGGACGTCTTGATGCTGGTCTCCTCCGCGAGGAACCCGAACAGCAGCGGCGACAGGAAGATGCCTATCGCCCAGTAGAGGCCCACGACGGAGAGCGCCATCGCGCGCTGGTTCGGTTCGCTGTTCTCCGCGGCAAGCGTCGGGTACAGCGAGCGCAGGCTGCCGAAGGTCATGCCGGTGATGGCCATGAACACGACGGGAACTATCGGCACGTCGCCGGTCAGTCCCACGCCCGCGGCAAGCACGCCGGTGATAGTGATGCCGAGCGCGGCGGTACGACGGCTGCCGAACCGTCCGAGGATCATGCCGAAGAAGTAGGCGAGCACGCTGACGCCGATGCTGTTGAGGCGTATGACCAGCGCGGTCTCGCTCTCGCTGTAGTCGACCTCGCGGAAGAAGGCGACGAACAGTCCCATCACGAGGCCGATGTACGCCGCGCTGATGAACGCCACCATGTGCGCGTGCAGCAGGGTGCGCTTCACGAGCATCGTCTTCGCCGGAGCGAGGCTGGCGGCGAAGCTGCGCACCTGGTCCTTGCGCGCGAGCCTCGGCAGCGACGAGGTGACGATGAAGCCGATGAACGTCGCTATCGCGGTCATCAGGAAGGCTTCCGGGTAGCCGACGCCCTCCGCGATGAACCCGGCGACGACACCGCCGATGATGCCGCCGCTGGACTCAAAAGCCAGCTGCCGCCCCATCACCTTGCCGGCCTCGCCCTCGGCGCTGCGGCTGATGTACGACTGCGCAGCCGACCAGTAGACCGAGCGGGACGCGCCGTTGAACAGCTGCGCCACGGTGAGCGAGATGAAGGTGGCGCTGAAGACGGGGACCATCGAGGCGATGGTGACGGTGGAGAAGCTGAACCAGAGGATGAACTTCTCGCCGAACCGGTCTGAGAGCGCGCCCCCCACGAGCCGCAGCATGATCATGACGATGCCGGGCGCCGCGACGATGAAGCCCTGGCTCGAGAGGGAGAACCCCTGGTCGATCGCGTAGAGGGGGAAGAGGATGGTCGATGCGCCCATCCCGAACCCGTAGATGAAGCCGTTCACGTACCCGAGGTAAGTGGGATGGCGGCGCGGGTTACGGGCGAAGGCACCGAGGAGCGCGAGGTTAGCGAGCGCGTTCACTCCCGCAACCTACGCCCGCTGTCTTACGCCGTCAATCACAGGAACGGGCGTTCGCGATCATGCGAGAGCTGCATGTCCCACACCGAGTGTCCCACTCTCTACAAGGAAGGCGCTAGCCGAACCGGAACGGCTGCGATACCCTGTCCCTGAGGCTGCGGAAGGAGAGAAGGTCATGGTCACGGAAGGCGTTACCTTCCCGAACCCCGAAGTAAACAAACGCTTCGTTGGGGACGTTCGGTACTTCAACGACCACGAGGCTGAGCTACTCAAGGAGCACCCGGACTGCTGGGTTGCACTGTTCGACAGGAAGGTCGCCGCGTTCGATCCCGACCTCGACAATGTTCTGCAGGAACTCAGCGAACTAGGCATCACACCTGTGGAAGGCCCGGTCATACGGTATCTTTCAACGAAGCCCACCCTCTGGATCCTGTAGGATGCGGGTAACCGGGCATTACCGGCAGTTGACGGTTTGGTAGGGGTTGGAGGCTCAGCCTCTTTCAAGTTGACCCCAGCGCAGGTCTACCTCGTCGACTCCAGCGGTCAAGGTGTCACCAGCCCGTTCGCTGTGGAGATAGCTCTAGCGGCAAGCCCGCCGTCTCCCCATGACGGAGCCTCTGCTCTCCTGGCTCTCCTTGGGAGAGATATCCTCAATCAGTGTGACCACGGCTTCAGTTTTCGCAATGGGACCGTCGTGATAGATTCACCCTAGGCAGGAAGAGGACCGTACGCCCTTGGCTGACATGCCCCCCACGACCAGCGACGATATCCGCGCTGCATATCTGCGATTCTTCGAGGAGCGCGGGCATCTGGTGATGCCGAGCGCGTCGCTGATCCCGGCGGGCGATCCCACACTGCTCCTGACGTCCGCGGGCATGGCGCCGTTCAAACCCTACTACGCGGGCGACGAGACGCCGCCGAACCCTCGCCTCGCGTCTGTGCAGAAGTGCTTCCGCACCACCGACATAGACGAGGTGGGCGACTTCACGCACCACACGATGTTCGAGATGCTGGGCAACTTCAGCATCGGGGACTACTTCAAACGCGAAGCGATCGCGTGGGCGTGGGAGTTCACGACCGGGGTGCTGCAGCTGCCCCCGGAACGCATCTGGGTGACGGTGCACTACACCGACGATGAGGCGCGCGCGATATGGCGCGACGAGGTCGGCGTGCCCGACGAGCGCATCGTCACCCTGGGGGACAAGGACAACTTCTGGGGCCCGGCGGGCGACGAGGGCGCGTGTGGTCCGTCCAGCGAGTTGTACTACGACTTCGGCGAAGAGCACGGGCCCGGCCTGAAGCCCGGGGACGACACGAGCCGGTTCCTCGAGTACTGGAACCTCGTCTTCCCGCAGTTCTACCAGGCGGCGGACGGCACGCGGACGGACCTGCCCGCGCCGGGCATAGACACCGGCATGGGGCTGGAGCGCATGACCGCCATCATGCAGGGCGTGTCCTCTGCATACGAGACCGACCTGCTCGCGCCGGTGCGCCGGCGCGTGGAGCAGTTGGCGGGCAAGACGTACCGGCAGGACCCCGACGACGACTTCGCTATCCACGTCGTGACGGAGCATGCCCGGAGCGCGGCGTTCCTCATCGCCGACGGCGTCGTACCCGCGAACGAGGGCCGGGGCTACGTGCTGCGCCGCGTGATACGGCGCGGCATCCGCTTCGCGCGGAAGCTCGGCATCGAGGCCGGTTTCCTGCCTGACGTGGCCGCGACCGTTATCGAGCGGTTCGGCGCGCTCTACCCGGAGCTGCGCGAGCACGAGCGGTTCGTTCTCAAGACGTTGGAGTCTGAGGAGGAGCGCTTCTACGAGGCCATCGCGCTGGGGATGCCGGTGCTGGAGGAGTGCATCGCGCGAGGAAGGACGATAGACGGCGCTGACGCGTTCCGCCTGTACGACACCTTTGGATTCCCGCTGGAACTCACGCAGGAGATCGCACGGGAGCAGGGCCTGGACGTGGACATCGAGGGGTTCGACCGTGCGATGGAGGAGCAACGCGAGCGCGGGCGGGCTGCGGCCCGCTTCGGCGGCGGGCGCGAGGAGATACGCGCGTACGAGGCGCTCGACGTCCGCGAGACGGCGTTCCTCGGCTACGACCGCATCGAGACCGATACCGTGGTTGCGGCCATCCTCAGGGACGGCGGGCCGGTGCAGCGCGCCGACGCCGGAGAGCGCGTCGAGATCGTGCTGCGCGAGACGCCGTTCTATCCCGAGGGCGGTGGACAGGTCGGCGACACGGGCGTTGTCAGGTCGCCGGGCGGCGCAGTGCATGTGAGCGACACGCAGAAGCCACTGGGCGAGCTCATCGTTCACGCGGCGGAAGTCGTCGAGGGCGCGTTGGCGGTCGGCGACGCGGTGCACGCGTCGGTCGACGGGGAGCGCAGGTTGGACGTGGCGCGGAACCACACCGCGACGCACCTGCTGCACGCGGCTCTGCGGGACGTGCTCGGCTCGCACGTGCGGCAGGCCGGGTCGCTGGTCGCGCCGGACCGGTTGCGGTTCGACTTCACGCACGTCTCGGCGGTGAGCCGCGACGAGTTGGGGGAGATCGAGCGCCGCATCAACGAGTCGGTGCGCGGCGACCTGCCCCTCGTGAAGGACGAGCGGACCTACCGCGAGGCGACGGCCAACGGCGCGCTCGCGTTCTTCGGCGAGCGGTACGGCGACCGTGTGCGCACGGTACAGGTCGGCGAGACGCAGCCGGTGAGCTTCGAGGTGTGCGGCGGCACGCACCTGGAGCGCACGGGGCAGATAGGCACGTTCCGCGTCGTTGGCGAGAGCAGCGTGGGGACAGGCATACGCCGCATCGAGGCGGTGACCGGCCGCGGCGGCGAGGAGTGGGTCGGCCAGCGGCTGCGGCAGCTGGACGAAGCCGCAGCGCTGCTGCGCTCGGCGCCTGCCGAACTTCCGCAGCGCATCGAGTCGTTGCTGGCGCAGGCGGAGGAGGCGCGGCGCTCGCTGCGCGCGGGACAGCGAGAGGCGTCACGCCAGGAGGCGGACACGCTCCTCGACGAGGCGCGCGATGTGGGCGGCGTGCAGGTGCTGGCTGTGCGGAGCGACGCTCCGGACGCGCAGTCGCTCCGCGAGATGGGCGACCGGCTCCGCGACAAGCTCGGCTCCGGCGTCGTTGTGCTCGGCAGCGTGTTCAATGGACGCCCCGGCCTGCTCGCGATGGTCACGCCGGACCTCGTGGAGCGCGGCCTCGACGCGGGGGCCATCGCCAACGAGGCGGCGCGAGTGATGGGCGGCGGCGGCGGCGGCCAGCCGAGGCTGGCGCAGGCGGGCGGCAGGGACGCCTCGAAACTGGACGACGCGCTGGCGGCGGTCGCGGACATCGTCACGCGGCAGACGGGCTGATGCGCGCGCTGGGGCTCGACGTTGGCACGCGCCGCATCGGCGTTGCGTCGGGCGATACGGACTCAGGCATCGCGGTTCCCGCAGGAGTGATCGAGAACTCACCGAATGCCACTGACGACGTGGTGCGGGAGGCGCACGCGCGGGACGCTGGGGTTGTCGTCGTGGGGATGCCGTACTCGATGTCCGGACGCGTGGGGCCGCAGGCGCTCGTCGTGCAGGAGTTCGTGCGCGGGCTGCAGGAGGCAGGGCTTGCGGTCGAGACGGTGGACGAGCGGCTCTCGTCCGCAGAGGCGGAACGCGCTCTGAGAGCGAGCCGCGCGCGGGGCCGGGGCCGGCGCAGGCTGGACAAGGGCGCGGTAGATGCGGCGGCGGCGGCGGTGATCCTTCAGGCGTGGCTGGATAGAAAACGCGGCCCAGGGCGGGCTTGGTAGAATGCCCCGTATGCGGATGCGAGGGAACCCCCGGGTGTATGGAGCCGCAGGCGCTTCGGTGCTGGCGGCTGCCGTTACGGCGCGCTACATCGCCAAGTGGCGGCAGCGCCGCACGACGCGGGGGCCGGGCGGCGGGCGTGAGATCGGCGGTGGGCGCTGCTTCATCGGACTCGATCTGTCGGACCCGACGGCGGCGCAGAAGCGTCCGTGCGACTACGCGGTGCTCGATACCGAGCTGATGTGCACGTTCGGCCAGTGGGACTATCGTGAGGATGCTTCGCACATCATTCCGGACCGCGCTATCGGGCGCTCCTTCATCCTCGCCATAGACGGCCCGCAGGGGCTGGCAGGCTCGCCGGAGGCGACGATGCGGGAGTCGGAACGGCGCGTGAACGCTCCGGGGCGCACGCCCTACACGCTGCCCGCGGACGGCAAGCCATACTCGGGGCTGATAGTGGGGTCAGTGAGACTCTTCCACCGGCTGGTTGAGAGCGGGAGCCGGTTCCGCCTGCTGGGGCTGGACGGCACGCCCGCGTCCAACACGACGCTGATCGAGGTGTTCCCCGGAGGCGGGTGGAAGGTGGTGTCGAACGGGACGAAACTCCCGTCGAAGCGCACGCTGGATGGACGCCATGCCCGTGCGGAGTTGCTGGCCGGACTGGGCGTGCAGTTGCCGTCCGAGGACTCGTTCACGGACGACCAGTTGGACGCGGCCATGGCGGCATGGACGGCGTACAAACTGTGGGTGGGCGAGGCGGTGATCGAGGGCGAGGGGCCGCGCTGGGACGCCGAAGCGGGAGTCATCCGCGAGGGATACGTCGTCCAGCCTGCCCCTGCGCCGGAAACCGAGGACGTGGCGGCATAGGCTCGCTGCTGTTGCATTGGACACAAGGAGGGGCGCCTTACGAAGGGGCGCCCCTGTTGTATCTGGTGGGAAATAGTGGGCGTCAGACCGCGGCGTAGTTGACGTTCTCCTTCGGGGTGCGGTACTCGAGGGACGCCTCTACCCATTCGGACTCGCGTGGGAGCACAACGGCAGCCGACCTGATGTAGTAGACGTCCGGGTCCCAGACGGACTCGGGCTCGATGCCGTAGTCGCGCAGGAGTTTGGCGGCCCGGAGCAGGGCACGGCGGGTGCGGATGATGCCGGTGTCGCTGACGCCGAGGTGCTCCATCGTCCGGTTGGTCACCCGGCCCATCGTCTCCTGCATGCCGGAGTCCTGCGGCCAGGTACCGGGCAGACCGGAGAACTGGACGGTCTTCTGGCGCTCCCAGTCCACGTTGAAGTCGTTGTCGATGTGGTGCTTCGGCCACCACGCGTTCTCGGGACGGTTGGCCATAGGCGGCAGGAAGCCGTCGACCGTCGGGTGCAGTCCCTGCTGCCCGTTGCCGGGGCCGAACTTGAGGAAGTTGAGCTCCTTCTCGGTGAGCGGGCGCACGGGGTTGTAGGTGAAGCAGACGGCGAGCACGTGGTGGTCGTCCATCGGTATGTAGGCGTGGCCGCTGAAGAGCGGATCAGCGCCGTAGGGAGGGATGATGGTGTGGAAGGGGAACATGTACTGGGTGATGCGCCAGTAGTAGGTGTCCTCCTCCGCGTTGCGCCGCGCGCCGATGAGCACGCCGTAGTCCGTGTCCTTCACCTGGAAGCGGGGATGGCGGTCCCGCATCTTGTAGATCATCCCCTGCTCCTGCTTCGATTCGAGCCGGAAGGGGTCGACGAAGTTGGAGTGGAGGAAGCCGCTGTGGCTGGAGTCGATCTCGCCCTCGATGGTCTGGAAGTAGTTGTTCTGGGCGATGCGCTTGGTGAGGTAGCAGTGGGACTCCGGCACCATGTTCCACTCGATGTTGGGAAGCGGCGGCGGGGAGTCCTGCTCCGGGCCCATGTAGGTCCAGATGACGCCGTTGCGCTCGAGCGTGGGGTAGGTCTTGAGCGTCACCTTGTCCTTGAAATTGCTCTCGGGCGGCTCACTCGGCATATCCATGCAGGAGCCGTCCGCGGCGAACTTCCAACCGTGGTAGGCGCAGCGCAGGCCCTCTTCCTCGTTCCGCCCGAAGTAGAGCGAGGCGGTGCGGTGCGGGCAGTACGGGGTCATCGTGGCGACCGCGCCGCTGGTGAGACGCACGACGAGGAGGTCTTCGCCGAGGAGCCGCGTGCGGTGCGGTACGCTGTCCGCCTCGACCTCGGAGGAGAAGACGGCGGGTATCCAGTAGCGGCGCATGAGGTCGCCCATCGGCGTCCCGGCGCTCACCTGCGTCAGCAGTTCGTTATCGGTCGCTGAGAGCATGGTGCCTCCTCAACTTCTTCGCCGTATGCATGAAGCTGCTCCTGCGCGCGAGTATACGCCTCTCTCTGCGTGTGAATCCACATCAGCACGAGCAGGGCGTGGGGTAGAATGAAGGAACGTTGCAGGGGAGGTTGTCATCTTGGTGCGATTCCTGACCGCCGGCGAGTCCCACGGCCCCGGGCTCGTTGCATTGCTCGAAGGGCTGCCCGCGGGCATCGCCATATCCGAGGCGGCCATACGCGCCGACCTGGCACGCCGCCAGATGGGCTACGGCCGGGGCGGACGCATGCAGATAGAGACCGACTACGCGGTGCTGCAATCGGGTGTACGCCACGGCTACACGACCGGCGCGCCCATCGCGATGCTCATCGAGAACCGCGATCACTCGACCGGCAACGGACCGGACGGCAAGCCGTGGACGCACACGATGGCGAAGGAGCCGGTCGAGGGCGAGGTGACGCCGATCCACCGCCTGCGCCCCGGTCATGCGGACACGCCCGGCATCAGCAAGTACCTGCAGGACGACGCGCGGAACATCCTGGAGCGCTCCTCTGCGCGGGAGTCCACGTCGCGGGTTGCCGTGGGGGCGGTCTGCCGCGCATTCCTGTCGGAGTTCGGCGTCGAGGTACACAGCCACGTCACGAACATCGGCGGAGTGCAGGCGCACCCACCGGAGCCGGTCGACTGGGACGCAGCCGAAGACTCGCCGGTGCGCTGCGCCGACCCGGACGCGAGCGCGCTGATGGTGCGTGAGATAGACGCGGCGAAGGAGGCGGGCGACAGCCTGGGCGGTGTCGTGGAGGTCGTCGCGACCGGACTGCCCATCGGGCTGGGTTCGCACATCCAGTGGGACACGAAGCTGAGCACGCGGCTCATGGCGTCGGTGGGGAGCGTGAACGCCGTGAAGGGCGTCGAGGTCGGCAAGGGGTTCGAGCTCGCCGACCTGCGTGGTTCGAAGGTGCACGACGTCATCAAGCCCATCGAGGAGTGGGAGCGGAACGGGAACGGCGGATGGGCGAAGCCGTGGCCCCGCCGCACGAACAACGCGGGAGGACTGGAAGGCGGCATGACGACCGGCGAACCGCTCATCATCCGCGCAGTCGTCAAGCCCATCGCCACGATGATGAACCCGCTGCCGTCCGTCGACCTGACGACCGGCGAGCTGGACCAGGCGCACTACGAGCGGAGCGACATCACGTTCGTCCCGACGTGCGGCGTGATCGCGGAGGCGATGGTGCTGATAACGCTCGCCGACGCGTTCATGGAGAAGTTCGGCGGCGACCACGTCTCCGAGACGCACCGCAATTACGACAGTTATCTCGCGACGGTCGGGCCGCGGGACGGGGCATAGCCGCATGATCGGATCGGGGGCATGAGGGTCCTGGGCCTGCTGCTCGCTGCCGGCGTGTTGCTGCTCGCTGCGGGTTGGATGTTCAGGCACAGCAGGAACATCTCCGGCGCGACGAAGATCATCCTTGTCGCCGGGGGTACCGTCCTTGCAGGCGTTGCGCTGGCGTTCCTGGTCAGCGCGCTCATCGAATCCGTGCAGTCGTTGTAGGGCACGTGGGAGCAATGACCACCCGCAATCGCATCTATCTCATCGGTTTCTCCGGCGCAGGGAAGAGCGCCGTCGGGCGCAGCACGGCGCGCCTGCTGGGCTGGCGCTTCGAGGACGCCGACGAGCGCATCGTCGAGCGCGCAGGCAAACCGGTCGAGCGCGTCTTCGCCGAGGACGGCGAGCCCGCGTTCCGCGAACTGGAGCGCGCCACCATCGCTGAGTTCGCGCGCGAGGAGCACGTCGTCGTTTCGACGGGAGCAGGGTCGGTCATGCACGACCAGTCGCTCGGCGGGATGCTGAGTTCCGGGCTCGTCGTGGCGCTGGAGGCGCGTCCGGAGACGGTCTACCGGAGGCTCTCGCACATCGCGGAGCTGGACGGCGCTGAGGCGATGACGCGCCCGATGCTGCAGTCCGACGACCCGCTGGGGCGCATCGAATCGCTGAAGCGCGAGCGCCAGTGGGCCTACGCGCATGCGCACTGGACGGTGCACACGGACGACCTGACCATAGAGCAGGCTGCGCTCGAGGTCGTGCGGGCGTGGCGCCGGCTCGGCGCACCGTCTGCGTGGGAGGACGACCCGGAACTCGCGGCGACCGTGCGCCTGGAGCAGGGCGCGTACCCCGTGTTCGTGGGGTGGGACACGCTGGAGGACCAGCTGGGGCGCCGCCTCGCGCAGATGGGGTTATCGGGTCGGGCGTTCATCGTGTGCGACAGCAACGTGGTACATCCGTACGGGCGTGCGGCGCAAAGGTCGCTGCACGCAGCAGGCATCGAGATGGGGCTGTTCACCTTTCCGGCTGGAGAGGCGAGCAAGAACCTGGCGACGGCCACCGTCCTCTACGAGTGGCTCGCCGAGCGGCGAGCGGAGCGTCGCGACGCCATCGTTGCGGTCGGCGGGGGCGTCGTCGGCGACCTCGCAGGCTACGTCGCTGCGACGTTCCTGCGCGGCATACGCGTCGTGCAGGTCCCTACGTCGCTGACGGCGATGGTCGATTCGAGCATCGGCGGCAAGACGGGCGTCGACCTGCCTGTTGCGAAGAACATGGTTGGCGCATTCCACCACCCGGCGATGGTGCTGACCGACGTGTCGGCGCTGCGCACGCTGCCGGAGCGGGCGCTGCGCGAGGGCTGGGCGGAGGCGGTGAAGCACGGACTCGCGCTGGAAGCCGGGCTGGTCGACCTCTACGAGGAGCACGCCGACGCGCTGCAGTCGCTGGACCCGGAGCTGACGACGCGGGCCGTCGCATGGAACGCGGCGGTGAAGGCGCGCATGGTCAGTGCTGACGAGCGGGAGATGAGCGGGCTGCGCCAACTCCTGAACTACGGCCACACCATCGGGCACGGCCTGGAGGCTGCGGCGGGTTACGACGCGTACCTGCACGGCGAGGCGGTCGCCATCGGCATGACGGGCGCGGCCCGCCTCGGGATGCTGGAGGGCGTAACGCCGCCGGAGCTGGTGGAGCGGCAGGCGTCGCTCATCGCCCGGTTCGGGCTCCCGTCGGCCTATATGGGCGTCGAACCGGAGGCGATCCTCGAGGCGATGAGCCGCGACAAGAAGACGACGGGGGGACAGATATCGTGGGTGCTCTTGGACGGCGTAGGCTCGTCGCGCACACACCGCGGCATCGCGCCGGAGCGCGTCGCCAGCGTCGTGCGGGAGTTGGGGGCGTAGCGCCGCCTAGCTCGCGGCGGCGGGCTCCAGTTCCCCGGCCTTGAGTTGGCGGAGGGTGTGGAGGATGGAGGCGGTGGACGGGCGGTCGCCGATGTCCTGCCCCACCTGCATCGCAACGATGCGGTCCGAGGTCATGATGATTGTGGCGGGCGCCGCCACGCCGTCGCCAAGCAGGTTGAACACGCCGTACTCCTCCGCAACCCTGTGGTTCGGGTCGGCAAGGACGGGGTACCGCGCCCCCACACGCTCCTGCATCTGCTTCGCGCGTGGGATATCGTCCGTGCTCAGCGCGATGAGTTCCGTGTCGAGCGCGCGCATCTCGTCGTAGGCCTGTTCCAGCTCGCCGAGCTGGGTGATGCAGATCCCTCAGAAGTGGCCCCGGTAGAAAACGACGACGACGGCCTCGTTCTCTTCGAGCGTATCGGAGAGGCTCACGAGCCCGCCCTGCGCGGCGGCGAGCTCGAAGTCCGGCGCCGGGATGCCGCCCGAGGGCTGCGTCGGGCCGGGCTCGGACTCGCCGTTGCACGAGAGTGCGATGACCGGAAAGAGCATAGAGATAACGATGAGAAAGGCGAAGCCGATGGCCACGCGCTGCCACCAGGGGTTCTGGAAGAACGAGCGGTGGTCTTCCGGCAGGCTGTTCAGCTCCTCGATCTCGGCGAGCTCTCTGTCGGAGTACTCGTCGTTGTTCCTGGGCCCGCGCATTGGAACGGCTCTCGCGCCTAACCTCCCGCCACGGCGGGGACGATGCTGACCTCGTCACCAGCTTTGACGGGCGTACTCAGCCCTTCCAGGAAGCGCACGTCCTCGTTGTTCAGGTAGAGGTTGACGAAGTAGCGCAGCGCGCCGTTCTCGTCCAGGATGCGCTCCTGGATGCCGGGGAACTGCGCTTCCAGCTCCGCAATGACGCCGCCGAGCGTCTCGGCGGTCACAGCTGCCTTGTCTGTCCCGTTGGTGATCCGCCGCAGCGGACCGGGTATGCGTACGGTTACGCTCATCCTGCCTGGTTCCTCCGTGGTTACGGTTCTATCAGGTCGCCCAGCGCGTGGTCGACCCTGACGCCAAGCGAGCGCACCCAGTCCAGGCTGCGCTCGATCTCTTCCGACTCACCCTCGACCTCGAGGATCACCCACCCCACGCCCTCCTGCACGTCGGCGCGGCGGATGTTGGTGACAACGTCGAAGTCGTGTCCCATCCGGTAGATGACGGGCTGCTTGATCATGTGGTCAAGGAAGGTGAAGCGCACCCGTTTCATCGCCGTGGACATGATACTCAAGCCTTCACGCCCACGCTCTGCTCGAACGCCGAGACGGTGCCCTCGATGAGGATGGGGTTCACGACGTCGCTCACGATCTCCGTCGTCTTGAGTCCGTTGCCGGTGATGTAGACAACGGTCGGCTCGTCCGGTTGGATGTCGCCGCGCTCGACGAGGCGCTTCAGTCCGGCTATCGCGACGCCGCCCGCGCCCTCCGTGAAGATGCCCTCGGTCTGCGCCAGGAGCTTGATGCCCTCCGCGACCTCATGCTCCTCCGCGATGACGGCAGAGCCGTCGGAGGCCTCAATGGTCTTCAGCGCGTAGTAGCCGTCGGCGGGGTTGCCGATGCCGAGCGACTTGGCGATGGTGGCCGGCTTCACGGGGCGTATCACGAAGCGGCCCTCTTCGTAGGCGGTCGCGATGGGCGAGCAGCCGCGCGCCTGCGCGCAGTGCATCCGCGTCTCCACCTTGTCGATGATGCCGGTGTACTCGAACTCCTTGAGCCCCTGGTAGATCTTCGTGAACATCGCGCCGGACGCCGACGGCGCAACCACGTGCGCGGGAGCGCGCCACCCCAGTTGCTCCGCGACTTCGTAGCCGAGCGTCTTGCTGCCGTCGGCGTAGAAGGGGCGGACGTTGATGTTCACGAATGCCCACTGGTACTGGTCGGCCAGTTCGCTGCAGAGGCGGTTCACGTCGTCGTAGCTGCCGTTGACGGCGACCATGGTGGGGTTGTAGATGGCCGCGCCCAGCACCTTGCCCGCCTCCAGGTCCGACGGGATGAAGACGTACGCCTTCATGCCCGCCCGGGCCGCGTGGGCGGCGACGGCGCATGCAAGGTTGCCGGTCGAGGCGCAGGCGAGCGTCTCGAAACCGAATTCCAGGGCCTTGGCGGCAGCGACAGCCACGACGCGGTCCTTGAACGAGTAGGAGGGGTTGACGCTGTCGTTCTTGATCCAGAGCTCCTCCAGGCCGAGGCGCTCCGCGAGGCCGCGCGAGCGGATGAGCGGCGTGAACCCGGCGTTGATGTCCACGAGCGGGTTGTACTCGGCCGGAAGGAAGTCGGCGTAGCGCCAGAGACTGTTGGGGCCGGACATGATGCGCTCTCTGCTGGCGATGTCCGCGATAGCGTCCATGTCGTAGACGACTTCCAGCGGTCCGAAGCAGAAATCACAAACGTTGAAAGCGCCGATGGGGTATTCGCGGGAACATTCCTTACAGCGCAGAGCGGCGACGTTCACCATGTGGCAACCTCCTGCGTGCGATGCATCACGCGCGCGGCGGTTCGCCTACTCCGCGCACGCTGTCCCCTTGTGATTTGCCTTCCAAGGCGTGGGAGCGCATCTGGCACACTCCTAACAGCGTAGCACTCGCAGGAGCCGAGCGTCAAAGGCGTAACGGCGCGGCGGAGAGGTGTCAGGCGTTCGTTCGCCGGAGCCCGCCGGCCAATCGCCAAGCCATCGCCATGACAACTGCTCCTTCGTTGCGTTGTGCAGCCCGGACGGCGTCAGTATAGGCTGGGCGGAAGGAGGCTGACGATGACGGACGAGCGCGGCGTCGTGCTGATAACCGGGGCGTCGAGCGGCATCGGGAGGGCGACGGCGCTCTACATGGCGGAGCGTGGCTACCGCGTCGTCGGCACCAGTCGGGCGAAGGAACGGCTTGCCGGCCTGGAATCGGAGGCCGCTCACCGTAACCTGCCCGTATCCGCCGTCGAGCTCGACATCAACAGCGAGGCAGGTCTCACGGAGACGCTCGCGGCTATCGTCGAGGAGCACGGTCCTGTCAGCGTGCTCGTCAACAACGCCGGATATGGCTTGTTCGGGCCCGTGCAGACGCTCACCACGGACGAACTGCGCTCGCTGTTCGAGACAAACGTCTTCGCCGTTGCGCGTCTCACCCGCGCGGTGCTGCCGGGCATGATCGAGCGGAGCGGCGGGACGATCGTGAACGTGAGTTCCATCCTTGGGCGCATCGGCGCGCCCTTCCACGGGGCATACGCGTCCTCAAAGTTTGCGCTCGAAGGGCTGACGGAGTCGCTCAGGACAGAGGTATGGCCCCTCGGCGTGCGCGTCGTACTGGTCGAACCGGGACTGATCAGCACCGCGTTCCCGGAGAACCAGCATATGGCTGCGGACATCGAGTCGGACGACGGCGCGCCTTACGACCGCTACGTCCGGACCTACCGGAGCAGGGTCCGCGGAGCGTTCGAACGGGCGAGGGATCCCATCCTCGTCGCTAAGGTCATCCACGGCATAGTCCGCGCGCGGCGCCCCCGCCTCCGCTATCCGGTAGGCATCGACTCGCGGTTCGGCTCCCTTGCGGCCCGCGTGCTGCCCGAGGGAGTCTTCCTGTCGCTCCTGGGCTGGGCAACCCGCCGGTAACTGCCCCGCGCTCCTCTCCAACGAACGTCCGAATCTACACCAAGGGTTGATAGCAGGCCACTCAAGTTGGTATACTGTGCGTAGAGCAACAAGCTCGCATCGAGCGCAGACATGGCGAAGAACTACTACGAGACGCTGGGGGTGGCGAAAGAGGCCACGGAGAAGGAGATACGCTCCGCGTACCGCCGTCTCGCGCGCAAGCACCACCCGGACGTTAACCCCGGCGACAGCAGCGCCGAGGCGAAGTTCAAGGAGATCAACGAGGCGTACCAGGTGCTCTCTGACGCCGACTCCCGCAAGAAGTACGACCGCTTCGGAGAGAACTGGCGGCACGCCGATCAGATGCACAGCGGCGGGCAGGGGTCGGGAGCGTCGCCGTTCACGTTCTTCACGAACGCGCGCACGCGCCGGGGCGGCTCCGCCGGTTTCAGCGCGTTCACGGACCTGGACGGCCTCGGCGACTTCAGCAACCTCTTCGACGGGTTCGCGGACGCGCGATGGGGCCCGCGCCGGCAGGCCGCGCCGCGTCGGCTCGATGTTCCGGTGACCGTCACGCTGGAAGAGGCGTACGCGGGCTCGACGCGCACCGTGCAGCACCCGGGCGGCAAGCGGCTGGAGGTGCGCATACCCCCGGGTGTCGAAAGCGGCGCCCGCATACACGTGGACCCGAAACGCGACGGCGTGGGCGAGTTCAACCTCGTCGTAACCGTTGCGCCGCACGCCGTGTTCGAGCGCGCGGGCAATGACCTGCGCTTCACCGCCCGCGTACCGCTGCTGGATGCAGTGCTGGGCGGCGAGACCCAGGCTCCGACGCTTGGCGGAAAGAGCGTTGCGGTGCGCATCCCGCCGGGAACGCAGAATGGACGCGTGATACGCCTGCGCGGGAAGGGGATGCCGAAGCGGAGCGGCGGCGGCCACGGTGACATGCTCGTGACGGTGATGGCAGTGCTGCCGGTGGAGCTGACCGAAGAGCAGCGCGACCTGTTCGAGCGGCTGCGCGACGCCGAGCACAGTGCGCAGCAGGCCGGAGTGTAGGAGACAGGGCATGATGGAGCGGACGATCGTTACGGAGGCATGGAGCAAGCGTTCCTATGTGGACGGCGTGAACGACGACGAGCCGTGCTACGTCATCAGCGTCGCCTCCCGCATGGTGGGCGTGCACGCGCAGACGCTTCGCACCTATGAGCGCATAGGCCTGCTGACCCCGAAGCGCTCACGGGGGAACATCCGCATGTTCTCTCCGGCGGACGTCTCACGGGCGCGCTGGATCAAATCGCTCATGGAGGACCTGGGTATCAACCTCGCGGGAGTGGAGGTGCTGATGCGTATGCAGGCGCGGATGGTCGAACTGGAACGCCAGGTACGCAATCTGGAGGAGCGCCTGGGCAGCCGCTAGAGCGGGCGGTCCCAGGCTGATCGGAGTATCGTCATGGTTTTCAAGCAGGAAGATTTCACGGAGCAGGCGCAGGCCGTCATCGGGGCGAGCTACGAGATCGTCCGCCGGTTCCGCCACTCGCAGTGGGACGTGGAGCACGTGATGCTCGCGCTGCTCGAAAGCGCCGAGTCCGTGCCCGCGCGCATACTGAGCGGCATGGGCGTCAACGTGGACCGCACGCGCGGCGAACTGGAGATCGTGCTCAGAAAGACGCCCCAGCTCACGTATGAGTCCAACCAGCTGCATCCCACGCCCCGCGCGATGGCCATGCTGCAGGCGGCCAAGGACGAGGCGGAGCGTCTGCACGACGAGCACATAGCCACCGAGCACCTCTTCCTCGCCATCCTCTCCGATACGCAGGGCGATGCGGCGCGCGTCCTGGCGGAACATAGCGTCACCAAGGAGCTCGTCTACCAGGCGCTCCTGAACGTGCGCGGCGGACACCGCGTCACCGACCCGCGCGCCGAGCGCCGCTATCAGGCGCTCGACCGCTACACGATCGACCTGACCCAACTCGCCCGCGAAGGGAAGCTGGACCCGGTCGTCGGCCGCATGGACGAGATACGCAGGGTGATGCAGACGCTCACCCGCCGCACCAAGGACAACCCGGTTATCATCGGCGGGGCAGGCGTGGGCAAGACCGCGATCGCGGAGGGGCTCGCGCAGCGCATCGTCGCGGGCGACGTTCCGGAGTCGCTGCGGGACAAGCGCGTGCTCGCGCTGGACATGGCCGGCCTCGTCGCCGGGGCGAAGTTCCGCGGCGAGTTCGAGGAGCGGCTGAAGTCGGTGATCGACGAGATGAAGGAAGCGCGCCGGGAGGTGGTGCTCTTCATCGACGAGCTCCACACCATGGTGGGGGCCGGGGCCGGAGAGGGCGGACTGGACGCGGCGAACATCATGAAGCCTGCTCTCGCTCGCGGCGAACTGCAGGTGATAGGCGCGACGACTCCGGACGAGTACCGCAAGTACATCGAGAAGGACGCCGCCCTGGAGCGCCGCTTCCAGACGATATGGCTGGAAGAGCCGACCGTGGAACAGGCCATCGAGATACTGCGCGGCTTGCGCCCCCGCTACGAGGCTCATCACAAGGTGCAACTGGACGACGCCGCACTGGTCGCGGCGGCCCAACTGAGCGCTCGCTACATATCGGGCCGCAACATGCCCGACAAGGCCGTGGACCTCATAGACGAAGCGGCGGCGAAACTGCGGCTGGACGTGGAGAGCCTGCCACCCGAACTGACTGCGCTGGACCAGCACATACGCGACCTGCTGGAGCAGGAGGAATCGGCTGCGCAGCGGAGCGACTACGAGACGGCCGCTCAGCTCAAGGTGGAGCGCGTCCAACTCGAGGAAGAGTTCAACCGGAAGCGCAGCGAAACACTGGGGCGTGACCACACGGACCTCGTGGTGCGCGCCGAGGACATCGCCACGCTCATCGCGACGTGGACGGGCATCCCCGCCGCGCGCCTGATGGAGGAGGAAGCGGAGCGCCTGCTGCACCTCGAGGACCGCCTGCACGAGCGGGTCGTTGGCCAGCACGACGCCGTCGTTGCCGTGGCGGATGCGATACGGCGCGCCCGCGCCGGTCTGCGCGACGAGAAGCGTCCGGTGGGCTCGTTCATGTTCCTCGGGCCAACGGGAGTCGGCAAGACGGAGCTTGCGCGCGCCCTCGCGGAGTGCCTGTTCGACGACGAGGAGAACATGGTGCGCGTGGACATGTCGGAGTACGGGGAGCGCCACACCGTGTCCCGCCTCATCGGCGCACCGCCGGGCTACGTCGGCTACGACGAAGCGGGACAGCTGACCGAGGCGATACGCCGCAGGCCTTACCGGGTTGTGCTGTTCGACGAGATGGAGAAAGCGCACCCGGACGTGTTCAATGTCATGCTCCAGATACTGGAGGACGGACGGCTGACGGACGGCCACGGGCGCACCGTGGACTTCAGCCACACCATCATCATCATGACCAGCAACATCGGCACGCCGGAGTTCAGCAGGGGAGGCATCGGCTTCCAGGGTGGGCACCGCACAACCGAGGAGGAGCAGCATCGCAGAGTGGTGATGGAGGCGCTCAAGAGGCACTTCAGGCCTGAGTTCCTGAACCGCGTGGACGAGTTCATCGTCTTCCACTCGCTGTCCCGCGAAGAGCTGCACGAGATCATCGACCTGATGGTGCGCGAGGTGCGGGAACGTCTCTCGGAGCGCTCGATCTCGGTGCACCTGACCGAGGCGGCGAAGGACTGGATCGAGAACGAAGGCTTCGACCCCGAGTACGGCGCGCGCCCGCTGCGCCGCGCGGTGGAACGCCACGTGGAGAACGTCATCGCGCGCGGCATCCTCGCCGGTGAGTACGTGGACGGCGACGACATCACCGTCGACGCGGACAGCGCCGGGCTCACATTCGCGAAGGCGCCCGCCGCAGAGCCTGCGGCAGCAAGCGCCTAGCGCACAACGAGCACGCCTGTGAAGGGGCGCCCGCGGGCGCCCCTTCCGTCTCATAGCCGCCTCTCGCCCATGTGATTGACTCTGAACGTCGCATCTGGTATGGCTTGCCTTGACGTATCGGCTGGTTCCTGCGTCTCGCCCGTGAGGCGAGACGGAATCCGCAGCAGAGCGCGCTGGAGCCTGGCGATGCGCAGGAATCCAGTTGAAGCAGAGGGAGGTCTGCGATGAGGGACCTGGGCAGAACCATGATTGGGCGGTTGACCGCCTTACTCCTGACGGGTGTGCTCGTCGCTGTGGTCACGGCGGCGTGTGGCGCAGACCCGACCCCCACGCCGGTTCCAACGGCAACACCGGTGCCACCGACGCCGACGCCGGTGCCGGAACAGCCGTCTGAGCCCGCGCCCGACCCCACGGCCACCCCCACCCCCGACGCGATGATGGAGTTCGAGTCGCAGTGGGAGGACCTCATCGCGGCGGCGCAGGCGGAAGGCGAAGTCGTCATCGTGATGGGCGGCTCCGCGAGCCGTAACTACCGCCCGGTGGCGCAGGCGTTCCAGGACACGTTCGGCATCACGACGACCGTTTCCACGGGCAGCGGCGGTGCGCAGACGGACCGCGTGCTCGCGGAGCAGTCTGCCGGCCGCTATGACGTCGACATCATGATGATCGGCGGCACCTCGGCGCTCCGGCTTATCGCAGCTGAGGCGCTCGTCCCGATACCTCCACTCCTCATCCACCCGGAGGTGACGAGCGGTGACGGCTGGTTCCAGGACCGGGTCTGGTACTCGGACGCTGCGACGCAGGAGTACGTCCTGAACCACGGCGCCGCGGCGTCTCCCGAGAACCTCGGCATGCGGTACAACACCGACCTCGTCTCTCAGGACGACATCGACGCCATGAACTCTGTGTTCGACTACCTCGACCCGAAGTGGGCGAACAGCATCGTCTCCATCCCGCCCATCGCGGAGGGCGCCGGCGGCACCTACTCCACCATCATCAGCCACCCGGACATCGGCGAGGACTTCGCTCGGCGCTACTTCGACCCCGAGTTCGGCGTCACGTTCTCCACCGACTTCAGGTTCATCACGGACAGCATCGCGGGCGGCAGGTTCGCCATGGGCATCGCCATCGGCTCGGCCGGACGGGACCTGGACGAACTCGCCGAGCAGGGCGGCCCCTCAGACCGCCTGATCAAGCCGTTCAGGGAGGCGGACACACTGAGCGGCGGGGGAGCGGGCGACAACATCCAGATGCCGATCAACGCTCCGCACCCGAACGCTGCACAGCTGTTCCTCAACTGGTTC
Source organism: Dehalococcoidia bacterium (assembly GCA_965206315.1). GTDB lineage: Bacteria > Chloroflexota > Dehalococcoidia > Lucifugimonadales > Australimonadaceae > Bin16. The sequence goes on along the minus strand of OZ242210.1, from coordinate 327,633 downwards.
CTCAGCATCGAGGGCCAGACCGCCAAGCATGAGTTGAGCGAGGGCACGCCGAGCCCGAGCCTGCGCGACGACATCCCGTGCACCGGCACGGTGGACCCGCGCGAGTGCAGGGAAGAGGGCAAGACCTACATCTACCTCACCGGCGATCCTGAGTACACGCGGCGCACAGAGGAGAGCCTCGAACGCGCGCGAGAGATCTACCGCGAACTGCGCGGAGTCTAGGCTGTAGAGTGAGTTGGGGCGCTTCGGGCAACCGGGGCGCCCCGGCCCCCGGCATAAGGAGGCTGGGCATGCAGTTGGCAAGGCCGCGCCCGCTGGCTCGCGGTTTCAGGTTGCCCCCGAAGAACGCCTACATCATGGCGGTCGTTCTCCTCCTGCTGGGCTTCTACCTGATATGGCCCGTCCTCCTGCTCGTCATCAACAGCTTCGACGCCCGGGCCGACTGGTTCGTGGGCGAGCGCCAGTGGGGGCTGCAGCACTGGCGGGACGCCTGGGCGACTCCGGGACTGGTGATCTCGCTCGGCAACAGCATCATGATCTGGGCCTTCGTCGTCGGCATCAGCTTCCCCATCGCCGTGCTCATCTCCTGGGTGCTGGCTCGCACGAATATCCCGTTCAGCCACACCATCGAGTTCCTCTTCTGGATCTCTTTCATGATGCCGGGCATCGCCACGACGATCGCCTGGATCACGCTCCTAGACCCGGACATCGGCCTCATCAATCTCGGCTTGGAGAAGCTGCCGTTCATCAACGACTCGCCGTTCAACATCTTCAGCATCCCGGGCATCGTCTGGGCGCACCTGATGGCGAACGGCATCTCCATCAAGGTGATGCTGCTCACGCCTGCCTTCCGCAACATGGACGCCAGCATGGAGGAGGCCGCGCGGGTGAGCGGCGCGACCAACATCCTCACCATGATGCGCGTGACGCTGCCGCTCATGATCTCGCCCATGGCGCTCGTGTTCGCCCTGCAGCTGCTCCGCATCTTCCAGTCGTTCGAGACCGAACTGCTGCTCGGCCTCCCGTTCGACTTCTTCGTCTACTCCACCAAGATCTTCGAGCTCGTGCGCCAGCCGGTGCCGAACTACGGGGTCGCGACCGTGCTCGCGAGCCTTACGCTGCTGGTCATCGCGGTCATCATCCCGATGCAGCGCTGGATCATCCAGCGCCGCCGCTACACCACCATCACCGGCAGCTTCAAACCAGGGCTGATCGACCTCGGTCCCTGGAAACTGCCGGTCTTCGGCATCATCGGCTTCCTGATCTTCATGCTGACGATCGGTCCGATGATCTCGCTCCTGTGGGGCAGCTTCATGACCCGTGCGGGATACTTCTACCTCACCCCCACGTACACCCTCGAGCACTGGCAGCTCGTTCTCACGGACAACCTCTTCCTGAAGGCGATGCGCACGACCCTCATCCTCGCCATCACCGCCGCCATACTCAGCCCGCTCCTCTTCTCGCTCATCGCCTACATCCTCGTGCGAACGCGCTGGGTGGGCAGGTGGGCGCTCGACTTCATCATCTGGGGCTCCGGCGCCATTCCCGGCATCCTCTCCGGCCTGGGCCTGCTCTGGCTCTTCCTGGGCACACCGCTGCTCAGCGTCCTCTTCGGCACCATCTACGCCTTGCTGCTCGTCGTCATCATCCAGGGCAACACCACGGGGACGAACATCATGAAGGGCGTGTTCGTGCAGATCGGCGCGGACATGGAGGAAGCTGCGCGCGTCTCCGGCGCGGGGTGGATACGCACCTACTTCCGCATCTGGATACCGCTCCTGATGCCGACGCTTATCCTGCTCGCGACCCTCAACTTCGTCATCGCCGCGGGCACGACCAGCAGCATCATCCTGCTCGCCTCGCGCGACACTATCACGCTCTCCCTCCTGGCGCTGGAGTTTGCCTCGCCCGGCATCGGGCAGCGGGAGGAGGCCAGCATCGTCGGCCTGTTCATCATCCTCCTCACGGTGGGGCTGGCGACCGTTGCCCGGGCTTTCGGGCTCCGCCTCGGCGTGCGGCACGAGCAGCAGGCCAATGCGCGGCAGGTCGAGGCGAGCCAGGCAGGCGCGTCCGCACCGTCGCGCCCGTAACCCACGTTACGCGGGAAGCTGCCATGACAACCGACGCTGAGATCAGACGTGCGGAAACGCCGGACAACCTCGAGGTCTTTCCCGAGCCGGACGCCTACCTGGACTGGCAGCGCGACGAGGGCGTCAAGGTCATCGTCGACTACGCCTTCGAGGACCTGGCCCGCATCGAACTCGGCGACTGGCAGCGCAAGGGCGGCAGGGGCGCAATCATCAACATCCCCAACCCGCTCCTCCTCAACGACTCCCACATCGTCGAGATCCTCCCTGGCGGCAGCTCGGAGCCGGAGCACCACCTGTACGAGGAGATGGTCTACATCGTCTCCGGGCGCGGCGCGACGAGCGTCTGGCTGGAGGGCCGCGCGGAGCAGACGTTCGAGTGGCACGCGGGCAGCCTCTTCTCCATCCCGCTGAACGCCTGGTACCGCCACTTCAACGCGAGCGGCACGGAGCCCGCGCGCTACCTCGGTGTGACGAACGCGCCGCCCGTGCTCCGCTGGTGGCGCAACCGCGAGTTCGTCTTCAACAACGACTTCCGCTTCACCGACCGCTTCGGCGGGGACGGTGACTACTTCAGCGGCAGCGGCACCCTCTACCAGCGCCGGAAGTGGGCCAGCAACTTCATCCCCAACGCGCCCGACATGCAGCTCTACGACTACCTCACCCGGGGCGCGGGCGGGGTGAACGCCAGTCTGGAGATGGCGGGCAACGTCACCAAGGCCCACATCTCCGAATTCCCCGTTGGCACCTACAAGAAGGCGCACCGCCACGGTCCCGGCGCGCACCTCGTCATCCTCAGCGGCGAGGGCTTCTCGCTGCTCTGGAACGACGACGAACAGTCCGACCTCCGGAAGGCGGACTGGAAGACCGGCGGCATGGTCATCGTCCCGGCTGATCGGACGTTCCACCAGCACTTCAACGGCGGCCCGACGCGGGCGCGCTACCTCGCGCTCCGCCCCGGCACCGGGCTCGTCAACGGGCCGCGCTCCTCCGACCTGAGCGTCAACGAGGGCGGCGGCCAGATCGAGTACGAGGACGAATCGCCCCGCGTCCACGAGATATTCGAGGCGGAGCTGGCGAAGAACGGCGCGCCCTGCCGCATGAGGGCGTTCATCCCCTGGTGCACCGGCGAGGTCGGCCCCACCCGCGTGCGGGACACGTAAGCCGTCGTCATCCCCCCTTGTTCGTCATTCCCGCCCCTCTCGTCATTCCCGCGAAGGCGGGAACCCAGCGTGCCCGGCAGGGCACACGGTGGGGCTGGGTGCATGTGGGGCGCCCCGGCCCCCTCTCCCACCGGGAGAGGGCAACGCGCTTCGGCGCGTGGGTGAGGGTGTCGCCCGGCGGGGCGGCGTGGTGAACCGGCGTGCCTGCCGCGTGGTAACCTGCGCCGCATGGACACCAAACCGTTGGGGAAGAGCGGCGTTGCGCTGCCCGAGGTCGGATTCGGCACGTGGGAGTTCAGCGGCGAGGCTGCGGTCATCCACCGCGCTATCGAGCTCGGCTCGTTCCTCATCGACACCGCCGAGTCCTACGGCACCGAGGGGCGCGTGGGCAGGGCGATCGCCGGTCGCCGGAACGAGGTGTTCCTCGCCACGAAGGTCTCGCCGTGGCACTTTCGCCACGAGGACGTGCTCGCGGCGTGCGACCGGAGCCTGAAGGCGCTGGGTATCGATACGATAGACCTCTACCAGTTGCACGCGCCGTCCGCCGACGTCCCCATCGAGGAGACGATTGGCGCGATGGCCGACCTCGTCGCGGCGGGCAAGGTGCGCCACGTCGGCGTCAGCAACTTCTCCGTGCGGGAGATGGAGGCTGCCGAGGCAGTGCTCGGCGCAGACCTCATCGTCGAGAACCAGATCAAGTACAGCCTGTTCGACCACCAGTTCGCCGATACCGTGATCCCGTACTGCGAGGAGCGCGGCATCATGGTGCTGGCGTACAGCTCGCTGGAGCAGGGCGCGTTCGAGCGCGAGATGCGCGGCAACGCCCGGCTCGTCGAGACGATGGCAAGCGTCTGCGCGGAGGCGGGCAGGACCGCCGCGCAGGTGCTGCTGAACTGGACCCTCCGCTCTCCCGTCGTCATCACCATCCCCAAGACGAACACCCTCTCCCGCGTGGACGAGAACTGCGCAGCGTCCGGCTGGCGGCTGACCGACGCTCAATGGCACGCGCTCACCGACGCCGCGGGCTCGACCCGCTCCTCCTACTGGTGGCGCTGACGTGAGCGCAGGCGCCGTCATCGTCGCCGCTGGCGCGAGCACGCGCATGGGCGACGCAGGCGACAAGACGCTCGCCGACGTCGGCGGAGAGCCGCTCATCGCCCGCACCGTCAGCGTCTTCGAGCAGTGCGATGCCGTCACCGCCATCGCGCTCGTCGTGTCGGAGCGCAATCTGGACGCCATCGCTGCACTGCGCGAAGAGAGAGTTTGGCGCAAGACGCTCCCCCCGCTCGTCGGCGGCGTGCGGCGGCAGGACAGCGTCCGAGCCGGGCTCGACGCGTTGCCGGCGGAGTGCGACTGGGTGCTCGTCCACGACGGCGCGCGCCCGTTCGTCACGCCCCGCATGATCGAGGAAGGGCTCGCCGCTGCCGCTGACACCGGCGCGGCCATCGCCGTCGTCCCGGCGTTCGACACCGTGAAGCGCGTTGGGGAGGGCGGGCGCGTGGTCGAAACGCTCGACCGCAGCGAGCTGGCGATGGTGCAGACCCCGCAGGTGTTCCGCCGCGACGTGCTCGAACGAGCCCACGCCGAGGTCGCTGCCGACGTGACCGACGACGCCGCGATGGTGGAGCGCACCGGCGTCGAGGTGCGCACTTTCGACGGCGCGCGTAGCAACATCAAGGTCACAACACCCGAGGACCTGGTGATTGCAGATGCGCTGAACAGAGAAGAGTTCAAGCAAAAGTTTGACCGCCCCATCTACTATCAGGGATTTATGCATGATATTGAAGAAGTTGCGATTTCTGATATCTACGTGGATCACTCAATGGAGATGAGAGTGTTGAGAATCGGCATTGAGCAGATTGCAACTGGCCTGCAACGTATTACACCCGGAGAATTGTCAAAGACACATTATGCACAGTTACTTCTTGCCATCCGGGGATTTCACTCCTTGACTGCTGCAGCGTTACTGCTAGAGCGCAGCTACTATTCGCAATCTCTGGCACTGGTTCGCATGGCCATGGAGTCTCACTTGGTGGGTCGCTACATAACGAACAGCCCTGAAGTACGCGATATGCTACTAGATGGCAAAAAGATTAAATGGATAGGCCGGCTATCTTTCGCATCTATGGCTCGAACCCTTCCTGAGGGTGAACAATGGCTAAAGAGATATGGACCGCTAAGTGAGAATGCACATCCAAGGAATCCGAGCATGAATATGCTTGTGCGGGAGAATAAGATAGTATTGTATACCCAATATGAAAGAGAAGACCATGAAATAGCAAGTGCTTTGACCTATTCCATCCTAGGTGAGATAGAGCGGCATATAGGCTTTATCGAAACGATTGCCGGAGAGTTCGGCTTAGGAACTAGTGAAGGCGCCTTTGCGGTGATAGGAGAAATTCGGGCAATGCGACAGGCAATTGAAGACAAGCAACCAGAACTCTTGGGCGCTATGATAGAAGATGAGGAATAACAGTGAGTTACGAATGTGAAAGAGCAAAGGACGCAGAGTGGCGTGTTGTAATAGCTCGCTCCGAGGGTAAAGTTAGCGCTACAGGGGCATGGGAGGCTGCCACTATGGCATGGCAGCAGAACAACGCTGCGTTAGCCGAAGACTTGGAACGTGAAGCCGGTAGGATGGAATTTGCAATAGAAGTGCGCAAAGGTATAGCGAGAGCGAGAGCTCAGTATCATAGACGAATGCGTGAAGAAGAATCGGCCATCCTATTAGCTGGCGAGTTAATATCTATTGAGTCGGCATGGGCGCATGTAGCCAAATGGGTTGAAAGTGATGCCGAGGCAGCCACGGTATGGGTCCAACCTCAAGAGTTACCTTATGTCTATACCTTTCAAGGTGATGCAGCTGGACGATGGGCAATCCACTTTAGAGAAGTTAACTTCATTGAAAACTTGAAGGCGTGGCTTGATGCCGTGAAAAACAGAATTGATTGTCAGGTCAACTTGCTGAAGAAGCAGAGAGATATCGTTCAAGAAACGATATCTCCAGATGACCCTAGAGAAATGTACGCCTGCTTTTGCTTAGAAGAAGCAATCGCATCGTGGCATCGAGTTATTGAAGTAAGAACTGTAGGAGATACAGATGAAGCCTCTAGTCTGGAATCTAGGGCCAAAACTTGGATGAGGGCTGCAGAATCACCAGCAGCAGAAGAGATATGGTTTCCGCTCCGTCAGGCTGTTGAAGAACACGATAAAGGCCGTGCTGATATAGCGCTGGCATGGGAGTACGCTGCGAACGCGTACTTGGCGGGGAAGGTTAGAATTGCGCAGGCGTGGAAAAGTGCTGCCTTGGAACTGGAAGAAGCTTGGGCTGAGGAGGACACAACAGAATCTCCCGCGTAGCCCAGACTCTGCTTGCTCCTCGCTGGCGACGTACGCCATGTAACCCAGTGACACCCGCCCCTTACGCGGTTGCCCCCACGCCCGTTACGCTGGATGGATGACTGCGCGCCCCGCCTCGCTCATCGACCGTTGCTATAGCTCCCCCCGCTGCTATCGACAGCGTCTATGGCGGGAAGACTGCACACCCCCTTCTCGTTCTGCCCTTGGATTCTTGAACACGGAAGCAGGCCGTGGCCTCGCCGGGCAAGGATCCAAGAACAGAAAACCGCATGGACGCACTCGTGATGTGCGGCTCTTGGATTGGGCTGTTGGATTGCACACCCCCACCCGCCTTGCCGCCTTGGTGCGGGAAGCAGGCCACGGCCTTGCTGATCAAGACGTCAAGGGTGGCAGCCTTGCCCCTGTTGGCTCCTGGGCCTGACGCCTTGGTCGCCGCCTTGCTCGCGGGTGCAACAGCCGGCGGGAGAGGCGGTGACGCCTGCCCGCTGCTAAACTCACGGACACACCGCGAGGGAGGATGACGCGATGGCCACGCGATTCGGCATAGGCTACGACGCACACGCACTGGAGGCAGGTGTGCCGCTCACGCTTGGCGGCGTACGCATCCCGTCGGAGCGCGGGCTCGCCGGCCACAGCGATGGCGACGTCGTCGCACACGCCATCATCGACGCCCTGCTCGGCGCGGCGGCCCTCGGTGACATCGGCACGCACTTCAAGCCGGACGACCCCTCCGTCCCGAAGGGCGTCACGAGCACGTCGCTTCTGGAGCGCACCGTCGCCATGCTCCGCAGGGCCGGATGGAGCGCGGTCAACGTCGATGCTACAATCGTTCTCCAGCGTCCTCGTCTCTCGGAGTACGTCCCGGCGATGCGGTGGGCTATCGCCGCCTCGCTTGGAGTGGGACTCTCCGCTGTGAGCATCAAGGCCACCACCGAGGATGGCCTCGGGTACACCGGCTCCGAGGCGGGCGTAGCGGCCATAGCCGTGGCATCCATCACAGACGGCAATCCATGAAACTCTCCGACACCCTCACCGGCGAGAAGCGCGATTTCGAACCCGCCGGTGACGAGGTCCGCATCTACGTCTGCGGCGTCACCCCGTACTCCTCCGCGCACGTAGGCCACGCGATGAGCTACATCGTCTTCGACGTGCTCCACCGCTACCTGGAGTTCCGGGGCTTCAAGGTCCGCCGCGTCCAGAACTTCACCGACATCGACGACAAGCTCATCGACCGCGCCGTCCAGGAGGGCACGACCGTCGAGGCGCTCGCCGAGCAGCACATCGCTGACTACTTCGCGAACATGGCCGCCCTCAACGTCCGCGAGGCCGACGAGTATCCCCGCGCCACCCAGGAAGTGCCGAAGATCATCGAGCTCATCTCCGGCCTCATCGATTCCGGCCATGCCTACGAGTCCAACGGCGACGTCTACTTCCGCGTCCGCAGCGACGAGCAGTACGGTAAGCTCAGCCATCGCTCGCTGGATGCGATGCGGGCGGGCGCGCGCATCGAGCCGGGCGTTCAGAAAGAGCACCCCATGGACTTTGCCCTCTGGAAGTCCGCCAAACCCGGCGAGCCGTCGTGGGAGAGCCCGTGGGGCGGCGGACGCCCCGGCTGGCACATCGAGTGCTCCGCGATGGCGCTGCGCTACCTCGGCGAGAGCATCGACATCCACGGCGGCGGGCAGGACCTGATCTTCCCACACCACGAGAACGAGATTGCCCAGAGCGAGGCGTTCACCGGTATGCGCCCGTTCGCCCGCTTCTGGCTGCACAACGGTCTGCTGAACATGGACGCGCAGAAGATGAGCAAGTCGCTCGGCAACCTCGTCACCATCAGCGACGCGCTGGAACGCTACTCCTCGGACGCCATCCGCCTCTCCGTGCTCAACGCCCACTACCGCAGCCCCGGCTACTACTCGGACGAGGCGCTCGCTGGTTCTGAGCGCGCCGCAGGACGGCTTAGGCAGGCGGCGTCGGCTGAGTCCAACGCCGGCGCTGGCGACGCGCTCGATGCCTCCGAGACTCGGGCTCGCTTCATCGAGGCGATGGACGACGACCTCAACAGCCCCCAGGCTGTCGCCGCCCTCTTCGACCTCGCGCGCGACATCAACCGGGGCTCGGCCGAGGGAGCGGACGTTGCCTCCGCGCAGGAGACGCTGCGCGAGCTGACCGGCGTGCTCGGCCTGACGCTGGAGGAGCGCGAGGCCTCGGTCGATGCGGACCTCGCTGCGCGGGTGGAGGCGCTCGTCGAGGAGCGTGCCGCCCTGCGTGCCGCCCGCGACTTCGCTGGCGCTGACGCTGTCCGCGACCGGCTCACCGCCATGGGCATCGAGCTCACGGATTCGCCCTCCGGTACCACTTGGCGCGTCGTCGGGTAGGCGGGCTGTGGGCATGAGCACCACGTCTGCTACCGACCTTCGCGACGCCCTCGCTGCCATCATGGGCGCGGAGCACGTGCTGACCGACGACGAGTCCCGCGAGCGGCTGTCGTTCGATGCGGTAACCGCCCACCGGCTCGGCGGACGCCCGGAGCTGGCCGGGGCGCGGGTGGACGCAGTGGCGTGTCCGGCGACTACGGCGGAGGTCGCGGCGGTGGTGTCGTTCGCGTCGGAGCGCGGCATACCGGTCGTGCCCTACGGCGGCGGCACCGGCGTCATGGGTGCGGTTGTGCCGGTGCGCGGCGGCATCGCGCTCGACCTCCGGCGCATGGACCGCATCGTCGAGGTGAACCGTGAGGACAGAACGGCGCGCGTGCAACCCGGCGTCTACCTCGCCGACCTCGATGCCGCCGCCCGCGACCACGGCATGATGCTGGGGCACGACCCGTGGAGCGTGCCGATAGCCACCGTCGGCGGCGCGATCTCGACGGACAGCGTCGGCTACCGCGCCAGCAGGTACGGCTCGATGGGGCAGCAGGTGCGGGCGCTCGAGGTGGTGCTGGGCAGTGGCGAGGTCGTACGGACGCGGGCCATCCAGCGACAGAGCAGCGGCCCGATGCTGAAGGGGCTGTTCGCCGGCGCCGAGGGCACGATGGGCGTCATCACGGAGGCAACGATCGACCTGCGCGCCCTGCCGGAGGCGCGTGAGTTCGCGTCGGTCGGGTTCGACACGTTCGAGCAGGGTTATCCGGTCGTCACGCGGCTGTTCGACATCGGCCTCGTGCCCGCGCTGATAGACCTCACCGAGGAGCTGGGGACGCCGGAGAACGCCGCGCCGTGCATCCTCTACCTGGGTTTCGAGGGCTACCGTGAGCAGGTGGAGGCGCAGCGGAGCCGCACGATGGCGGAGGCGCTGGCGGCGGGCGGCCGCGACCTCGGCCCCGGCCCGACACGCGAGTACTGGGAGACGCGGCACGCCGTCGCCGAACGCTGGCGCGACCACACGCGCCCGCTCCGTCCGACCGAGCGGTGGAAGGAGCAGCGCTGGCGCTACGCCGACTATCTGCACGTGGCGATGCCCGTCTCACGGGTGCTCGCTTACAAGCGCGCCTGTGAGGAGATCGCTGTACGCCACGGCCTGGACATTCGCGAATCTGCCGTCTGGACGCACCCGGAGCTCTTCTCCGTGTTCGTGCGCACCCCCCACGGTGAGGCTGGGGGTGAGGGCACCGCTGCCGCACTGCGGCAGGCGGTCGACGCCATGCTGGATGAGGCGCTGCGCCTCGGTGGGGGCGTCGAGTACTGCCACGGCCTGGGCGTGAAGCTCGGCAGTTGGGCTGAGCGGGAGTGGGGCGACGCGCTGCTGCTCGCTCGTCGGCTCAAGCGTGTGGTCGACCCCAACGGCATCCTGAACCCGGAGAAGCTGGGGCTGTGAGTTTTCCGCTCGTCGTGGTCGCGGGCGCAACCGGCGCCATCGGTGCAGAGGTCGTGCACGAACTGCAGTCCCGCGGCTCCCGCGTTCGTGTGCTGGTCCGCGAGCCCGCACGCCTGACCACCGAGCCGGAGGAGATATTCGTCGGCAACCTGCTCAACCCGCGGACGCTGGAAGGGTCGTGCACAGGCGCGGACGCCGTCGTCTCGTGCGCAGGCGCCAGCCTCGCGTCGAAGATCTTCACCTACAAGGCCGAGTCGTTCCACGCGGTGGACGATGGAGGCAATCGAAGCCTGCTGCGTGAGGCTGAGGAAGCGGGCGTGCGGCGGTTCGGGTACGTCTCCGTGTACGGTGGGCGTTTCCTCGGCATGATGGAGTATGTCCGGGCGCACGAGTCGTTCGCCGCCGCGATGCGCCTGTCCTCCATCGACCACCTCATCGTGCGGCCTACCGTCACGTTCGCACGGCTCGCCCCGCTGGTGGAGCGCGCACGCAAGCGCGGGAAGCTGGTGATGGTTGGGACGGGGCAGGCGCGTACGAACCCCGTCCACGAGGCAGACGTGGCGAAAGCGCTCGTCGACGGCTTGGAAGGCCGGGAAGGGGAGGTGGACGTCGGCGGGCCGGAAGTGCTGACCTGGGAGGAGATAGCGGAGATAGCCGCTCGCGCCGCAGGAGATGCGGACGTGCGTTTCTCTCACTTATGGCGGGCGCAGTTGCGGGCCGCGTTCAGGCGGTTCACGGGGCGGCACGGGTACGACTCGGCGGTCTACCGGATCTCGGAGTCGGCGGTGAACATGGTCGCGCCTGTAGCCGGTGAGCGGCGGCTGGAGGACTACTTCGCGTCGCTGGGCTAGGTGATGGTCAGGTTGAGGACTGCGAGGATGACGAAGATGACGCCCAGCCCGATGGTGAACTGGAAGAGCGTGCGCTCTACCCCACGCCGCGTCCGGTAGGACTGGATGGAGCCTGCGCCGAAGAGGCCGCCCCCCGCGCCGCGCACCTGCATGAGGATGCTCGCCACGAGCAGCACGACCACGATGATGACTGCAAAACTGATGTACGTACCCAAGTGCTCCCCCTACGTTTTCATCGCGTCCAACTGCTCGACGATGAGCCCGGCCACGACCGACGGGTTGGCGTTGCCGCGCGTCGCCTTCATCACGTGCCCTACGAGAAACTTGGCCGCGGTCTCCTTCCCCGCCAGATAGTCTGCAACCGCCTGGGGGTTCCCGTCTATGGCCTGGGCGACCGCATCGGAGAGTGCGTTCGAGTCCGAGATCTGGACGAGTCCGAGGTCGGCCACGACCGCCTGCGCGGACTTGCCCGTGCGGAACATCTCCTCGATGGCGCGCTTCCCTTGCGGCGTGCCGAGCGCTCCGCTCTCCAGGATGCCCAGCAGCTCCGCGAGCCGCTCCGGTGTCACGGGCGATTCGTGGATGTCGGTGTGGGTCTCGTTGGCGAGGCGTCCCAGTTCAGTGAGCGTCCAGTTCGCTGCGGCCTTGGCCGTCGCGTCCGAACCGCCGTTCGTCCTGGCGTGCCGGACCGTGGCCTCGTAGTAGTCGGCCAGGCCGGGTGTTGCGGTAAGGAGCGTGGCGTCGTACGTCGGCAGACCATACTCGTCGGCGAATCGCTGCCTGCGCTCCTCCGGCAGTTCCGGAAGCAGTTCCTCTATCTCGGCAACCCATGCTGGGTCCACGTTGAGCGGCGGCAGGTCCGGCTCCGGGAAGTAGCGGTAGTCGTTCGCCTCTTCCTTGCTGCGGAGCGAGGTTGTGACGCCCCTGTCTTCCAGCCAGCCCCGCGTCTCCTGTACGACACGTCCGCCGGACTCCAGCACCTTCGCTTGGCGCTCTACCTCGTGCTCGATGGCGCGGAAGACCGAGCGGAACGAGTTCATGTTCTTGACCTCGACCTTCGTGCCGAATGCGTCGCTGCCCTTCGGGCGGATGCTGACGTTGGCGTCGCACCGGAACGAGCCCTCGTCCATGTTGGCGGTCGAGACCCCGAGGTAGCGGAGGATGGACTGGTAGGACATGAGGTACTGCCGGGCCTCTTCCGCGGAGCGGATGTCCGGTCGGCTGACCATCTCCACGAGCGGAACGCCGGAGCGGTTCACGTCCACGAGCGAGTAGCCCTCACCGGTGGCAGGGTCGCTCAAGTGGCTCAGCTTGGCTACGTCCTCCTCCATGTGGACGCGCTCGATGCCGACACGGCGGCGCTCGCCGTCCACGCTCACGTCCAGATAGCCATCCGAGCAGAGGGGGAGGTCGTACTGGGATATCTGGTACCCCTTCATCAGGTCGGGGTACGGGTAGTTCTTGCGGTCGAACTTGCTGTGGGGCGCTATGCTGCAGTGCAGCGCCAGCCCGATCATGATGATGGAACGGATCGCCTCCCGGTTGATGACGGGAAGGGAGCCGGGCAGCCCGAGACACACCGGGCAGACGCGGGTGTTGGGCTCGGCGTCCTGGTAGTCGGCGGGGCACGCGCAGTACATCTTGCTGTCGGTTCGCAGCTGCGCGTGCACTTCGAGGCCGATGACTGGTTCGTACTCGGTCATGGGGCTTCGATTATAGCGCAGAGCGTGTCGGGAGCGGCGGCGCGCTGAGAGACAGCGCGGGTACAATTCCCCCATGACCACTGACTACGGCAGGGTGAACGCGCCCGACTTCCCCGCGGATGCCGACTGGCTTAACACAGACCGCCCGCTGCGGCTGTCGGACTTCGCAGGGAAGCTGCTGCTGCTCGATTTCTGGACGTACTGCTGCATCAACTGCATGCACCTGTTGCCGACGCTGCGCCGCTTGGAGCGTGAGTTCCCGGAGGAGCTCGCCGTGGTGGGCGTGCACACCGCCAAGTTCGACGAGGAGCGCGCCACGGAGAACGTGCGCCAGGCCGTGATGCGCTACGGGATACGTCACCCCGTGCTCAACGACGCTTCTATGGAGACCTGGCGGCAGTACGCTGTGCGCGCCTGGCCGACTCTGATGTTCGTGGACCCAGCCGGAAAAGTCATCGGGAAGGTGGAAGGTGAGCTGGGATTCGAGCAGGGCGCGGAGTTGATCCGCAAGATGCTGGGTGTGTTTCACGGCGAGGGAACGCTCAAGCCCCGGCCGCACGTGTATCACGCGGAGGCCCCTCGCTCCGGCGTACTCTGCTACCCCGGCAAGGTGCTCGCCGACCCGGCGGGAGAGCGGCTGTTCATCGCGGACTCGGGCCATCACCGCGTGCTGGTCACTGACCCGGAAGGCGAGATACAGACGGTCATCGGCAGCGGAGACGAGGGCTTCGCGGACGGCGTGCCGGAAGGCGCGCGCTTCAGCAACCCGCAGGGCATGGCGCTGGCGGGTGAGGTGCTATACGTCGCCGACACGGACAATCACGCCATCCGTGCGGTAGATCTCGAGATGGCGGTGGTCGAGACAGTGGCGGGGACGGGTGAACGCGGGATCGGGAGGATCGATGGTGGGCCTGGGCCAACGGTCCCGCTGCGCTCGCCGTGGGACGCGGCGCTGGTCGGGAGACGGCTGTTCATCGCGATGGCGGGGAGTCACCAGTTGTGGATGTACGACCTCGAGAACGGCCTGGTGCAGGCGATCGCGGGCACCGGTGGCGAAGGCATCGTTGATGGGCCACCCGAAGATGCGCTGCTTGCGCAGCCCAGCGGCATAGCTGCCGATGAGGATGGTGTGCTGTTCTTCGCGGACAGCGAGACGAGCGCGATACGCCAGGCCGACCTCATCACTGCGCACCAGGTCACTACACTGGTCGGCGCGGGTCTGTTCGACTACGGCGACGTGGACGGGGACACGTCGTTGGCGCGGATGCAGCATCCGCTCGGCGTTGCGGTTGAGGGGGGAGTCGTCTACGTCGCGGATACGTACAACAACAAGATCAAGCGTGTGGGAACGGAGACGTTCGCGGTCGCAACGATGGCAGGCACTGGGGAGCCGGGTTATGAGGACGGACCGTTTGCATCGTCACGGTTCTATGAACCGGGTGGATTGAGCATATGGGGTGGAAAGATATACGTGGCAGATACGAACAACCATGCAGTGCGCATACTCGACACTGCGAGCGGGACTGTTTCGACACTGCTCGTCGATTTCTAGACAGGAGGGAACTCATGGAAGTGAACGGGCAATCGCCAACCGCGCTTGAGCGTTAGTTCTCAGGGGGCGAGAACCGCTTCCGCAGCCAGAGCGCGGAGCCCAGGAGCGCGAGTACGATAGCTGCTTGGAGCACGATGGTCGTCACGGCGCCAAGCGTGCTCTGGAAGCTGAAGTACACGACCATAAGCAGAGCGAAGAGGCCGATGAAGACGAGTCCTGGGCGCATGGGTTGCCTTCCATCTGATGCCGGATAACCGCTTGGATTTGCGGTCGGTTAACAGTACCACATACCGCGATATTTGCACAATATCTTGGCTTTTCTAGAACATGGAACGCTATTGTTCGGAGTGTGTACCCTGCATGCAATGCCTGTGCTTTCACCGTGACATGCCGGATCAACGTGGGTGGGGAGGCTTTGCCAACAGCACGATAACGCCCGATGCTCCCCATGCCAGAGCGGCGGCGAGGAATGCGAGCGCATAGCCGCCCTGCAGGTCGTAGAGCGCGCCGAACAGGATCGGCCCCGCCGCGCCCGTGCCCATGACGATTGGCCTGAAGAGGCTGTTCACCGCACCGAGGTGCGCTCTGCCGAAGTAGTTGGCGGTCAGCAGAGCACGCAGGATGAGGTACCCGCCCATGATGAACCCGGCCATGAACATGACGGGTATGAGCGCAGCCATCCCCTGCACGTTCAGAAAGACCATGATGAGCACGGCGGTTGCGACGGAGACACCTCCCAGGAGATAGCGGGCCGGGTAGCGCTCGCCGAGCAGCCCCCAGCCGGGCCGCACCAGCCCTGACACGAGTCCGTATATGGCGATACCGAACGATGCCTCTGCAGGCCCGAACCCGCTCTCCACGAGAAAAGGGTGCCAGTTGCTCTGGAAACCGGTGATGCCGAGCCCGACCAGACTGAATGCCGCAAGCAGCAGCCAGAATGCCGGTGTCCGCACCGCCTCTCTCCGTGTCAACGAACGTTCTTCAGCGGCTAGCGGGGCTTCGCCTTGTTCGCCTCTGCGGATCGTACTCCCATCAGGCAGCAGCCCTGCGTCTTCCGGCGTGGTGCGGAGGAGCAACGCAAGAACGAACGCGATGCTGCCGATGCCCACACCGAACCACATCCATGCCTCACGCCAGCCCACGGCCTCGATGAGCATGGAGATGGCGGTAGGGAAGACGAGGGCTCCCAGTCCGACGCCCATGATCGAGATGCCGAGCGCACGCCCGCGTTTCCGGATGAACCATTTGGGCACCAGCGCCTGGGAGATGAAGAAACCGCCTCCCAGCTCTGCTATCCCGCCCAGCACGCCAAAGAGGGCGATGAACTGCCACAGTTCCGTGATGTTCTGGATGAGCGCCATCGACAGACCGAGCAGCACCGCGCCCACCAGCGCAAGCACGCGCGGCCCATGTTTGGTGTCGTACAGCGGCCCGACCAGCGGCGCCGCGAGGCCGATGATCAGTTCTCGAACCAGGAACGCCGAGAAGAACTCAGCCCGTGACCAGCCGAGCTCTCCGGTCATCGGGAGGAGCAGGACACTCGGTCCCCAGATCGCCGCTCCGGAACCGATGCCGGAGGAGACGAATGCAACCCCGACTATGACCCAGCCGTAGAAGAACGGCCAGCGCTCAGGCCTCACGAGCGATTCAGGACGTCCACCAGGAGTCGGGAGGAAAGACATTGGTGCACATGTGGCGCACGGTCTCTTCGGCGTAGATATCCGCGGTCGCCTCGCGGTACTTCAGGAAGTGCGGCATGCCGCGATGCGCCTCCAGCGCCGCCTCGTCCTTGTACACCTCGAACAGGAAGAAGCGGTCGGGATCGTTCTGGTCGCGGACGCAGCTGAACTGGAAGTTCCCCTCCTCGTTCGCATGCGTTCCTTCCCCGTCCGCCTGGACCGCGGCTATGTAGTCGTCCGCGCGCCCCGGCTTCACTTTCACACTCACTACGAGAACGAGCATCGTCCTGCCTCCGAGTAGATGGTAGACGGGGATTGTACCTTGCTCAGGACTATGGGGCAGGTTTCGTGCGGGTTGGCTACGCCGCGACCGCGCTCAGCGCAATCACCGCCGCTACAGTGACGCCCGCCCCAGCCCACTGCAGCGAGCGCGGTCGCTCGCGCAGCAGCACGATGGCCAGCGCGATCGTCACGACGGGGTGCGCCGCCGTGATCGGCGCGACGACGGCTACGGGCGCTGCATCGACGCCCAGGTTGTAGCCGACGTAGCCTCCCGAGTCCAGCAGCGCCGCCGCCAGCAGCAGGCGTTTGCCGTCCCATCCCCGCGGCAGCCGGATGACCTCGCCGCGCGACCGGGTGAAGAGATACGCCGGGATGATGGAGAGCGCCCGCACGATGAGCACGGCGAGCATCGGATCGGATGCTTCGGTGACGCGGTCCAGAAGGGCGAGCGCGAGTCCGAGTCCGAACATTGCGCTGAGACCCCACAGCAGTCCGGCGCTTCCCCCGGAGCGCGTGGACGGCTGCGCGGAGAGCATGAGGATGCCTCCGAGTACGGCGCCCATGAGGACGATCTGCAGCGGCGAGATGCGCTCTCCGAAGAAGAGCACGGTCACGGCGACTGTCACCGCAAGCCAGGCCGATGCCGCGCTCGTGACCACGGACACGGAGCCACGGTGCAGGCCCGTGTAGTAGGCGAGATAGGCGAGGCCGAGGCACGCGGCGCCTAGCGGCGCCCAGACCGCGACTGCACCCCAATCTGCATCGAGCCCGTTCGCGGCGAGTCCGGCCAGTACGAACGGCAGCGGCAGCACTAGCCCCAGCACCTGGATGAGGACGGCGGTGCTCATGCTTCCGACGCGGACCGCGACCGACCGCGCGAGATAGTCGGCGAAGCCCCAGGAGAGAAGGCCGAGGCTGCCCCAGAAGATGCCGTTCAGCGGGTCGATAGGTGCCTCCCTCCGGTGTGAGCGCCGCGTTCAAGATACCCGGAGGGCCCTCGCCGGCAGACGGTTGCGCAGGCTAGATCAGATAGATGTGTTCTCGCAGGCGGCGGTCTTCCAGTGCGCGGATGGCCCTGGCCTGGGAGACGAACTCAGCCAGCGGGATGCCGGAGAGGAGTCCGGTATCCGTCAGCAGTGCGTGGAGAGCGGGGAAGAGCCTGTCTGCCGAGGAGTCGACGTTCAGGAAGTCCCCGGCGAAGTGGTAGGGGAGGAAGTACGGCGTGAAATAGGCGAAGTTCTCCCGCAGGATGTCCCGTTCGGTGTCTTTGGCGACCGCACAACGCGCCTCGACGTAGGCCATGGTCAGCGGCGGCGAGAAGTCTACGTAGGTGAGGTCGGCATCCTCCCCTACGAAGTTCTTGATGTGCGGGTCGATGGCGAGCCCGGCGTCGATGGCGCGTTTGATGATACCGATGGCGCTCGCCAGCACGTCCGCGTGGCCATCCGTGAGCAGGTCGGGCTGTTCGTACCGCTCGACCAGGTTGGGACCACCATCCTCGCAGAGGTAGACGATGGTGCCGTCCGTGACGTGACTCTCGGCGACGCGCGGCATCGGAACGCCCGCAGCGGTCAGTTGCTCGCGGTACGTGTCCATCTCCGCCTTGAGTTCGGCGGAAGATACGGACAGCGGCGCGTTGCGGTTGATCGTCTTCTCGACGAGTGGTTCGCCGTCGACGGTGAGTCTGCGTATACGCGTGTTGTTGACCGAGAAGGGGTTAGCGCCAGCCATGAGGGTATATTAACCGAGACAGGGGCGGCGCGGTAAGCGGACAGGCGTGCGCCTCATGCCTGCGGGCTGCCTGAAGCAGGCAGCCTGCAGAGGCAACGTTTCATCTGACGCAGCAGGCGGTCAGCCGGCTGCTCCAACGAGGGAGCCGACAGGCTGGAGCTGCGCGACGAACTTCTTGGTGGAGATCATGTGCCGGGAGAGGCCCAGTTCCTTGGGCTCCAGGCCTATGGCGAGGCCAACGACCTGCGGCAGGTGGAGGATGGGCAGGTCGAAACGGCGGCCTGTGGCCTTCTCCACCGCACTCTGCTCGCCGTCCATCTCCAGGTGGCAGAGCGGGCAGGGCAACACCATGGCGTCGGCGCCCTTGTCGACCGCTTCACCGAGGTGCTTCGCGGTCATGGCGAAGGCGTTCTCCTCGTTGGCGGTGAGCGACGGGAAGCCGCAGCACTTGCCCTTGCCGCTGATGTCCACGTTGGTGCCGCCGAGCGCCTCGGTGACCTGCTCCAGGTAGAGCTTGCGCTCGGGCCGCTGGATGACGTCTATCGGGCGGCGGAGATAGCAGCCGTAGAAGGGGGAGAAGCCGAGGCCATCCAACGGACGCTTGATCTTGCTCTGGACGACGTCCAGTCCCACGTCTTCGACGAGCGCCCAGAGGAAGTGCTTCACGTCGGTTGTGCCCTGGTATTCGAGCCCCTCATCGGCCAGGTGCTCGCGGTTGATGCGGGCGCGGTAAGCCGGGTCTGTCAGCCGGAGCGCGCTCCCGCCGATGACGCCCTGGCAGGTGCTGCAGATGGTGAGCAGCGGGAGGCCCATGGCCTCCGCCTTGGCTAGCGTGCGGGCGTTGATGGGGTCGCATATCTCGGCCGGAATCAGTCCCGCGCCACTGCAGCCGACGTCCTTTAACTCCTCAACTTCGATGTCGAACTCGGCTGCGACCCGCACGAACGATTCGTAGAGTTCGGGGCAGAAGCCCTTGGCAACGCATCCGGGGTAGAAGGCGAACCGGTGGCTCATCGCTGCTTCTCCTTTCGCAGACCCGCGTTGGAGCGGTTGTATCGGTCAAATATCTTGCGTATCCGGTCAGCGCCCGGCCGCTTGTAGTGGGGTTTCAGGGTTGCCTTCCCCTTCCGGAGGGCGCGAAGGCCGAGCGGGAGCGTCTTGATTCCGCCTTTGATGAGGCCGCCGTAGGTCTGCAGTGCGACGGAGCGCTCGTCGAGCCAGCCCTTGCGGGAGATGGACTCCTCGAACGCGTCGTAGTGGCGCTCCAGCATCTTGTTGCCGTAGCCGGACTTGATGCCGTGCGCGATGGCGCGGTCCCGCGTGTCCATGATGAGGTGGGTGGGCTCGAGGCCGAACGGGCAGTGCTCGGTCGCCTCCCAGCAGTGCACGCAGTCCCAGATGCCGTGGATCTCGCTGCCCTGTCGCAGCCGCTCGGCGGTGATGCCGTCGCGGGGGTCGAACGCGAAGCGGTAAAGCTTGGTGAGAGCGGCAGGGCCGTAGAAGTCGAGGTTCACGTCGATCACCGTGCACCCCTCGTCACAGAGACCGCAGGTGGTGCAGCGCATCGCCTTACGGACGGGACGCAGTTCCTCGTCCGTAACCGGGTGGCCGCCGTTGGGAACGACGCCCTTGGCGAAGACGTCCACCTTGTCCCAGAGGAACTTCCGCATGTCGTGCATCACGTCTTTCTCCACCGGCGCGTACCGGATGGGCTGGACGGTGATGACGCCGTCCTTCTGCGTCTTGCCGACGGTGACGAGGCAGGTGACCTTCTGCGCGCCGTTGACGCTCAGGGTGCAGTCGCCGCAGAAGCCGACGGAACAGTTGCCCCGGAACGCGAGCGTGCCGTCCTGGGTCTCGCGCACGGCCACGAGCGCGTCGAAGACGGTCATCTCAGGCGGCACGTCTATCTGGTAGTCGACGTACTCGGGCTGTGCCCGCGTGCCTCCGCGCTGGAACTTGAAGGTGATCTCCATCTGCGCGTCTCCTCTCTGCGGATCTCCGCTCGCTACGCCCCTACGAGGCGGGCGTGGTCTCCCTGCTCACCTGCGCTCCACTCTCGCCCTTCGTGACTTGGAGGCGGGTGCTCTGAGCGTCGTCCTGTTTCGGGTGGTCGGTCCGTTGGTGTACGCCACGGCTCTCGGTGCGCTCCGAGGCGCTGACGGCGATGGCTTCCGCGACGTCCAGCAGCGCTCCCAGTTCGAGGTACTGGACGAGACCGAAGTTGTAGTCGCGGGCACTGGAGCCCGCGCCGAGTTGGGCGTGCTCCTCGCGCATCGCCCGGATGCGCTGGAGGGCCTCGTTCAGGCCACCGGCGTTGCGGCTCTCGCCGACCTTCTCATGCATGAGCGAAGCAAGCTCGCTTCGCAGGGCGGCGACGGGCGCGCCGCCGGGACGGCCCAGCGCGGCGTCCAACTCCGAGCGCACAGCGCCCGCGGCCTGCTCGCCAACCGCGCTGTCGCCGAACGGGCGTACCTGCGCCGCTGCCGCCAGCCCGGCACTCTTGCCGGAGGCGATCGACGCGAGGAGGAAGTTGCCGTCCAACCCCTGCGCGCCGTGGAAACCGTTGCCCGCACACTCACCGGCCGCGAAGAGCCCTGCCAGAGACGACTCCCCCTGCACCGTTACGTCGATGCCGCCGAGCAGCCGGGACATCGCGGAATGCACCGGCGCGGGCTCCCTGAGCATGTTGACGCCAGAGAGCGCTTCCACGCGGTGCAGCGTGTCGGGGAACCGGGCCTCCACCTGCGCGTCGTCCAGAGCGCCGTTGAGCCGGAGGTTGCCATCCTCCAGTGCCGCGCCAGCTCCAAGCAGGAGCGGGGAGAGGGCGAGGTGGCTGCCGTTCAGCACCGCGGGGTAGTACTGGACGAACTCCATGTCCGCGAGCGCTGCACCGGCCCTGTACGCCAGCGCGATGCCGGAGCCGCTGCAAAGCAGGGATGCAGTGCTGGGTTCGAATGCGCGGCGCGGCCCGCCGGTCGCGAGCACGACGCCCTTCGCACGGAAGGGCTCCACCTCACCGGTGGCGAGTTGGAGCGCGACGACTCCCGCACATTCTCCGTTCTCTATGACCAGCGAGAGGACGATCCACTCTTCGTAGATGTCCACGCCGGCGCCGATGGCCTGCTCCCACAGGGTCTGTGTGACCGCGAGGCCGGTTATGTCGTTGACGTAGACAGTCCGGGAGCTACCGTCGCCGGAGACGCTGGCCCGGTCTATGACGGAGCCGACGCGGTTGAAGGGCACGCCCATCCGGTCGAGCTCCTCGACGAGGCCCGCCGCCTCGCGGCAGACGCTCTCGACCACCGATGCGACGTTCAGTCCCGCGCCCGCTGCCAGCGTTTCGCTGACGTGGCTGTCACGCCCCTCCGGGCTTTCCGGCGCGTTGATGCCGTCCTGCACGGTAACCGAGTAACTGCGGGTGGGGTGCGACTGGGTAATCAGCGCGACCGACGCGCCTGCTCCCTTCGCCGCTTCCGCGGCGCGGAGCCCGGCTATCCCGCCGCCAACGACGAGCACGTCATACATGTGCTCTCCCTCCGTGTATGTCATGATGATGCGGGGAGCGCGCCGATAGCGGCCTTACCCGAATCATGGCGCATCGCACTCGGGGCGGATGCTCAACGGGATGCGCCATCCTTGCGCAACTTTACCACATCCATCGCCTAATCCCACTAACAGTGTTCGGTGGTACGTCGGCCTGCGGCTTGCCTGTACCCCGTGCAGGTCCAGGCGGATGGGGCGGGCCGGATCAAGAATGCCAACCTGCCCCATAGCTGGCATCCTTGATCGGTCCATCACGAGTGAAACGGTCACCGCGTTTGGCATCCTTGAGATCCTTGATCGAGCCTGTTTCATGGCCGTGGCCTGCTTCCCGGGCTTCGGAGTATCAAGAATGTCAACAATGCCATTGTTTTGAAAAGTTCGAGCCCAAGCCATAGGCGCTGTCGATGGGTGGGGCTGCGAGCCATAGACGCGGTCTATAGGTCGGGTCTGCGGGAAAGCCATGCGTCCAGCGTAGCGGAGGCAGGGGCGACCGCGTAAGGGGCGGATGTCACAGTTAGGTGGTTCCTGATGGGAACCGGCGGGGGCTATCATCTATGCGCATGAACGGATTTCCGCGCCACACCAAGATCGTCGCCACGCTGGGGCCTGCGGTCGCCTCGGATGAGCATCTGCGGCAGGCCATCGCGGCAGGGGTGGACGTCTTCCGACTCAACTTCTCGCACGCCACGCATGCGGAACTGGAGCAGACCGTTCCGCGCATCAAGGCGATCAGCCATGAGATCGGGCGCACCGTCGCCCTGATGCAGGACATCCAGGGGCCGCGTCTGCGCACAAGCGTTGTGGAGGACCCCGACGGTGTCCGGCTCACATCGGGGGAGGTGGTGCGCGTCGTGTCCGAGGACGTGCCAACCACGCACGGCTCGGTTGCGATCCCGTACCCCCGGCTCGCTAGCGACGTCAGCCGGGGCGACCGCATCCTCATAGCGGACGGGAACCTGGTGTTGCGCGTCGCCGAAGTGAACGGCAGCGACCTGCGCGCATCCGTCGTTGCAGGCGGCGTGCTGACGTCGCACAAGGGAGTCAACCTGCCCGACTCCAGGGTTACGGCCGATCCGCTCACCGAGAAGGACCGGAAGGACCTGGCTTACGGCGTGTTCATCGGCGTGGACTACGTCGCGATGAGTTTCGTCCGCAGCGGCGACGACGTGCGCTCCTGCCGGGAGCTGCTGCAGAAGATGCGCTCAGCGTCGCCCATCATCTCGAAGATCGAGCATCCGATGGCGATCGAGTACCTCGATGAGATCATCGAAGAATCGGACGGCATCATGGTCGCGCGGGGCGACCTCGGCGTGGAGGTGTCACCGGAGCGGGTGCCACTGCTGCAGAAACTCATCATCAGCAAGGCGAACGAGGCAGGGAAGCCGGTCATCACGGCTACCCAGATGCTGGGGTCGATGATGGACAGTCCCGTCCCGACGAGGGCGGAAGCGAGCGACGTCGCCAACGCGATCCTCGACGGCACGGACGCGGTGATGCTCTCGGAGGAGACGGCTATCGGGCAGTATCCCGTGGAAGCCATAGCGACGATGGGCCGCATCGCGTTGCAGGCGGAGACGGCCGAGACACCGTTCCACGTCAAGCATCCACACGACGAGTCCCACGCGATGGCCGAAGCCGCGCGTTTCGTAGCGGAGCAGCTGCGGGCCGAGGCGCTGGTGGTGTTCACGCAGTCCGGCCACACGGCGAAGACGATCTCGCACCTGCGGCCAAGGGCTCCCGTCTACGCATTCACGCCTGACCCCGCGGTCTGCAACGGGCTGGCGCTCTATTACGGCGTGCGCCCCATCCACGCGGACCTCTCCGACCGGACCGAGGCGCGCGTGCTGCAGGCGTTCTCCACGCTCCGCGAACGCGGCGCAGTCGCCCCCGGCGATCGTGTCGTCGTTTTCGGAGCGACGCGCATCGGCGCGGGCGGCATACCGAACGACATCAATATCCGTACGGTCGGGGACCCGTGATCCGGGGACGTGGCGGTTGACGCACGAGGCTGCGTCTGTACACTCTGCGCATGGCCGAGAACGCTGAAACCGGTTACCTCCGTCTCTTTCCCCTCCAGGCTGTCGTCCTGTACCCGGGGATGGAGCTGCCGCTCATCGTGTTCGAGCCGCGCTACCTTCAACTGACCGACGAGTGCCTGGCGAACGACGAACCGTTCGGCGTGCTGCTGCTCAAGGAAGGCGGCGAGGTGGGGACTAACGAGGTGACCCCGTTCGAGACCGGCACAACGGCTCACATCATGACGACGAGCGAGGCAGGAGGCGGACGGTTGAGCGTCGTTGCGGTCGGCGGCCGGCGCTTCAAGGTGCGGGAGTTCCTGCGCGACAACGCCTACCTCGCTGCCGAGGTGGAATACCTTCAAGACGACAGCCACGAGATGGTGGACCCGTCTCTGGTCGAGAACGTGCGCTTCGACGCGGCCTCGTTCGTGCGGCAGCTGGTCGCCTCGCGCGGCGGCTACGTACGGGAGGTCAACTTCCCGGACGACCCGGAGGTGCTCTCCTACCAGGTGGCGCAGATATTCCAGGGCAATCTGTCGGTGCAGCAGAAGCTGCTGGAACAGCCCGCGTTCGATCGGCTCTGGGACGAGTTGGAGCTGCTGAAGGACGCCCGCAAGCAGCTGGAGCGGCGCAGTCGCCGCCGTCCCTCGCACGGGTTCTCGGATAACTAGGGACGCCGACCTTCACCCTAGCCCTCTCCCCTCCAACCCTCACCCGCCGCGCAAGCACGTCGACCTCTCCCCGAGGGAGAGGTGGGATAGGCTGTCCTCGAACCACACCCCGCCGCGTGACCTGCCCGGTCACTCTGGATTCCCGCCGGTGCGGGAATGACGGATGCCCGGGGCGGTTGCGCGGCGGGGTGGCGACGTCCTATACTCTGCGTTGCGGTGTTGCACCGCGACCGACCTTTAAATCCAGTCCCGTGAGGCTGGCAAGGTCAGGAATCGTGAGACTCGGGGCGTGCCTCACCCCCAGTGTGTGACGAGACCTCTTGCCAGCGGGCAAGAGGTTTTTTCTTGGCAGAAGGACGGCTCATCCTCACCGGCGAGGAGATGCGGCGAGCGCTGACGCGCATCGCGCACGAGGTCGTTGAGTCGAACAAGGGACTCGATGGACTGACACTGGTGGGGATCCGGCGCAGGGGAGTGCCCCTCGCACGGCGCATCGCCGATGCCGTCGCCTCGTTCGAGGACGCGAGCGTTCCGGTCGGGGCGCTCGACATCAACCTGTACCGCGACGACCTCACGAGCCGTCCTCAACCCCTCGTACGCCCCACGGAGCTGCCCTCCGGCATCGAAGGGAAGGCGGTGGTGCTGGTCGACGACGTGCTGTTCACCGGCCGCACCATCCGCGCCGCACTGAATGCACTGATGGACCTCGGGCGGCCGCGCATCGTGCAGCTCGCCGTGCTCGTGGACCGCGGGCACCACGAACTTCCTATCAGGGCCGACTACGTAGGGAAGAACGTTCCGACGTCGCTCGACGAAATCGTGGAGGTGCGGGTCACTGAGATAGACGGGGTAGAAGAGGTGGCGATCGTGGAGCGCGTGAAGGCGGTGCCGGCATGATGGCGCACGCAACGGAACAGAGCACGGCTGCCGCTCAGACGGAGACCCCGCACCGTCGCAGGCACGTGCTGGACCTCGACGACTTCTCGCGGGACGAGATAACGGCGGTGTTGGACTCGGCGGACGCGATGCGCGAACTGCTGAGCAGGAGTATCAAGAAGGCGCCGTCGCTCCGGGGGAAGGTGGTGCTGACGCTGTTCCTGGAGCCGAGCACGCGGACGCGCGTCTCGTTCGAGCAGGCCGGGAAGATGTTGAGCGCGGACGTCATCAACATCAGCGGCTCCGGCAGCAGCGCGGAGAAGGGCGAATCGCTGCTGAACACGGCGCTGACGCTCCAGGCGATGCACGCTGACCTCATCGTGATACGCAGCCCGCACTCCGGCGCGCCATACTTCCTCGCTCGGAACCTCCATCGGATGGGCGTCGTGAACGCGGGCGACGGGCGTCACGCGCACCCCACGCAGGCGCTGCTCGACCTGATGACGATGCGCCACCACATCGGCGGACTCGAGGGCAAGCGCGTAGTCATCGTGGGCGACGTGCTGCACAGCCGCGTTGCGCGGTCGGACGTGTTCGGCCTGCAGGCGCTCGGCGCCTCGGTCGTGCTGTGCGGCCCGCCAACGCTGATCCCGCTCGACCTGCTTCACGGCGGCGACGAGAGTCTGCCCGGCGTGAGCGTCGAGCACGACCTCGACCGCGCGATAGAGGACGCGGACGCGGTGATAGCGCTGCGCATCCAGCAGGAGCGGCAGGGCGCAGGCATGCTGCCGAGCATGCGCGAGTACACGCGTCGCTGGCAGGTCACGGAGGCGCGTTACCGCAGGGTGAAACCCGGCGCGCTGCTCATGCACCCCGGGCCGATGAACGAGGGCGTTGAGATCGCGTCGTCGCTCGCGCACGGACCGGGCTCACAGATCGAGGAGCAGGTGACGAACGGCGTCGCCGTGCGGATGGCGCTGCTCTACCAGTTGCTCACGGGCGGGCAGGAAGAGGCGAGCGAGTGAGCAGACCGATCCTCATCACCGGCGCGCGGATCATCGACCCGGTCGCGGGCTCAGACCGCACGGGGGACCTGTTCATGCTAGACGGCGTCATCGCGGATGCGCCGGAGACGGCTCCCGCGAATGCGCTGGTCGTAGACGGGAAGGGGTTGGTTGCGGCGCCAGGGTTCATAGACCTGCACGCGCACCTGCGTGAGCCGGGTTTCGAGGACAAGGAGTCGATCGAGACGGGCACCGCTGCGGCCGCAGCCGGAGGATTCACGACGGTCTGCGCGATGCCGAACACGTCGCCGGCGATAGACACGGCGGCGGTCGTCGACTTCATCGCACATCGCGCGCGCGAGGCGGGCCCCGTCCGGGTGCTGGCGTTCGGCGCGGTCTCCAGCGGACGCAAGGGCGTCGAGCTGACGGACATGGAGGAGCTTGCGCGGGCGGGGGTCGTCGGCTTCACGGACGACGGCAGCCCTGTTGCGACGGGCCTGCTGATGGAGAAGGCGCTGCTGTATGCAGGTGAGCTCGGCCTGCCGGTGATGGACCATTGCGAGGACCACTCCATCACGGCGGGGCTGGGGATGCACGAAGGAGCGGTCGCCTCGCGGCTGGGGCTCGCAGGGTACCCGTCGGCTGCGGAGGAATCGCTCGTCGCGCGGGACATCGCGCTGCTCGGCCTGACCGGCGGGCACTTCCACGTTGCACACGTCAGCACGGCGGGCGGCGTCGAGATGGTGCGCATGGCCAAGCGTCGCGGGCTGCGTGTCACGGCGGAGGTAACGCCCAATCACCTGACGATGACGGACGAATGGGTGCTCGGCGCGAACGGCCCAGCGGACGGCATAGCTGGATCGCTCACGCTCGCCGCGTATGAAACCCAGGCCAAGGTCAGCCCTCCGCTGCGGTCGCACACCGACCGCGATGCGCTGGTAGAGGGGCTGCGCGACGGCACGATAGACGCAGTGGCGACCGACCACGCGCCCCACACGTTCGGGGATAAGGCGACGCCGTTCGACGAGGCGGCCGTTGGCATCTCCACGCTCGAAACGGCGTTCGGCTCGCTGATGAGCCTCGTGCGGTCGGGCGCGATAGACCTGCCCACGCTCGTTGCGCGGCTCACGACAGGGCCGGCATCGGTCCTGGGCGAGCGCTTTGCGAACCTCGCCTCGCTGGCTGTCGGCACTCCGGCGGACATCGTGCTGTTCGATCCGGAGGAGCGCTGGACGGTGGACGTGAGCCGCTTCGCGTCCAAGGGGAAGAACACGCCGCTGGCAGGACAGACGCTGCGAGGCAGGGTACGTATGACCATCGCAGGCGGCGAGATCGCGTTCGGGGAGGCGGCGCGGTGACGACGGCGTACCTGGTGCTGAACGACGGGACGGTGTACGAGGGCTATGCGTTCGGGGCCGAGCGCAACGCGTTCGGCGAGGTGGTCTTCAACACGAGCATGTCGGGCTACCAGGAGATGCTCACCGACCCCTCCTACGCAGGGCAGATCCTCGTGCCCACGTACCCGATGCAGGGGAACTACGGCATCAACCCGTCCGATGTCGAGTCGAAGGACATCAAAGTGGCGGCGTTCGTGGTGCGCGAGCACTCGTCCACGCCGAGCCACTACGACTCGACGCGCACGCTTCATACTTATCTCGCCGACGAAGGCATCCCGGGCATCTGGGGCGTGGACACGCGGGCCATCACACGGCGCATCCGCTCCCACGGCGTGATGATGGGCGTGCTGACCACTCACGACCCGCAGACGGCGCTCCGCGAACTGGCGTCGCTTCCGTCCTACGACACGGTGAACTTCGTTGACCGCGTGACGGTGGACGAGGCGTACGAGTGGAGCGGGGAGGGCGGCAGGCGCATCGCGGTGGTGGACTGCGGCGTGAAGTACAACATCCTGCGACTGCTGACGCAACGCGGCTGCCGGGTGCGCGTGCATCCCGCGGCTGCCACGGCGAACGAGATCCTGCGGGACAACCCGGACGGAGTCGTCTTCTCACCGGGGCCGGGCGACCCGGTGCATAACGCGCCAACCGTCGAGACGGCGCGCGAGGTCATCGAGCGCGTGCCTGCGCTCGGCATCTGCCTGGGGCACCAGATCATCGCCCGCGCGCTCGGCGCGGAGACGTACAAGCTGAAGTTCGGCCACCGCGGGGGCAATCATCCGGTGCAGGACATCGACACCGGGCGCGTCTACATCACTGCGCAGAACCACGGGTTCGCCGTCTCCGACGAGGGGCTGCCGGGCGCTATCGAGGTGACGCACCGGAACCTGAACGACGGGACGATCGAAGGCATCCGGCACCGCGAGTTGCCGGTGCTGACCATCCAATACCACTCGGAGGCGTCGCCGGGGCCGCTCGACAACGAGTACATCTTCGACCGCTTCCTCGACATGGTGAAGAACTAGCGTGCAGACACACGACGCAACCTCCGGACTCCACAAAGTGCTGGTTATCGGCAGCGGGCCCATCGTCATCGGGCAGGCCGCCGAGTTTGACTACGCGGGAACACAGGCATGCAAGGCCCTGCGTGAGGAGGGCAAATCCGTCGTCCTCGTGAACTCAAACCCCGCGACCATCATGACGGACGAGGGCGTGGCGGACGCGGTCTACATCGAGCCGCTGACCGTCGAGGTGATCGAGCGCATCATCGCTCGCGAGCGCCCGGACGGCCTGCTACCGACGCTCGGAGGCCAGACAGGGCTGAACCTGGCGGTCGCCCTGCACGAGGCGGGCGTGCTCGACCGGTACGACGTCCGGCTGCTGGGGACCTCCATCGAAACGATCAAGACGGCGGAGGACCGCGAGCTTTTCCGGGCTCTGCTGAACCGGCTTGGCGAACCCACGCCGCCGAGCGAGATCGCGAACTCCCTGGAGGAGGGGATGCGCGTAGGGAGCGAGCTGGGCCTTCCGTTGGTGGTGCGGCCCGCGTACACGCTGGGCGGCACGGGCGGCGGGTTCGCCACGACGATGGAGGAGCTGGAAGCGGTCGTTTCGAGCGGACTCGCCGCCAGCCCCATCCACCAGGTGCTGGTTGAGCGCTCGCTGCGGGGCTGGCGCGAGGTGGAGTACGAGGTGATGCGCGACGCCGCCGACACCTGCATCACGATATGCAACATGGAGAACCTCGACGCGCTGGGCGTTCACACCGGAGACAGCATCGTCATCGCACCAAGCCAGACGCTCTCGGACAAGGAGTACCAGATGCTCCGCTCCGCGAGCATCCGCATCATCCGGGCGCTCGGGATCGAGGGCGGGTGCAACATCCAGTTCGGGCTGTCGCCGCATCCGGTCGTCGGCGAAGTGCTGCCGGGCGGCGTCCCGGACCCGATGCAGTACGTCGTCATCGAGGTGAACCCGCGCGTGAGTCGCTCTTCCGCGCTCGCGTCCAAGGCAACGGGCTATCCCATCGCTCGGGTTGCGGCGAAGATCGCGGTCGGACGGCGACTGGACGAGATACCGAACGCGGTGACGCAGCGCACGAAAGCGGCATTTGAGCCGGCGCTGGACTACTGCGTCATCAAGTCGCCACGCTGGCCGTTCGACAAGTTCTCCCTCGGAGACCGCGCCATCAGTACACAGATGAAGGCGACGGGCGAGGTGATGTCGATAGACCGCGGCTTCGAAGCTGCGCTGATGAAGGCGGTGCGGTCGATCGAACTCGGGGGCCGCACGTTGCTGTGGGAGTCGCCGGAGTGGGACGGACTCGCAGCCGAGGAACTTCCGCTCGAGCCGACGGATGAGCGGTTGTGGGCGATGGCCGCGGCGCTCCGGAGGGGCATGACCCCGAACGCACTGGCGCAGGCGACCCACGTCGACCCGTGGTTCGTACATGGCATGGCGCGCATCATCGGCATGGAGGAGCGGCTGCGCTCCGAGGCGCTCTCGCGCGACCTGCTGTGGGACGCCAAACGCCTCGGGATGCCGGACGAGGTCATCGCCACGCTCACTGGCCGGACGCACGAGGACGTGCGCTCGCTCAGGCAGGGGTTCGGCCTGCGGCCGGTCTACAAGATGGTGGATACCTGCGCCGCGGAGTTCGAAGCCGTGACGCCGTACTTCTACAGCACCTACGAGCAGGAGAACGAGGCGGAGCCTTTGCAGGGCGACAAGGCCGTCGTGATCGGCAGCGGGCCGATCCGCATCGGGCAGGGCATCGAGTTCGACTACTGCTCGGTCCACGCGGCGTGGGCGCTGGACGACGCGGGCGTCAACTCCATCATGGTCAACTCCAACCCGGAAACGGTCTCAACCGACTTCGATACGAGCGACCGCCTCTACTTCGAGCCGCTCGACGAGGAGAGCGTCCGCGACATCATCGAGAACGAAGGCATGGACGGCGTGTACCCCCCTGCCGTCGTGCAGTTCGGCGGGCAGACCGCCATCAACCTGAGCCAGTCGATAGGGGCAGCGGGACTGCCGATCCTCGGCTCGTCAGCGGACGCCATAGACATCGCCTCCGATCGGGAGCGGTTCGGCGACCTGATGGCGAGTCTCGGGATCCCACAGCCGCCGGGCGACACGGCGACCTCGCTCGACCAGGGGACGGCGATAGCGGAGCGGCTCGGCTTTCCGCTGGTGGTGAGGCCGAGCTACGTGCTGGGCGGGAGGGCGATGGAGATCGTGGACAACATGACTGAGTTCCGGCGCTACCTGTCGCGCGCGTTCGAGGCTGCGCCGGGCCGCCCTATCCTCATCGACAAGTACCTCCAGGGGCGCGAGGTGGAAGTCGATGCCGTCGTTGACGGCGAGCAGGTGCTGATCCCCGGCATCATGGAACATATCGAGCGGGCGGGCGTCCACTCCGGGGACTCGATGGCGGTCTACCCCGCGGAGGGAATCTCGGAACACGAACGGGAGGCGCTCGTCGATTACACGGCACGCATCGGGCTGGCCATAGGCGTACGCGGCCTGATGAACATCCAGTACGTCATCGTGAACGAGAGCAGACCGTTCGGCCTCACGGTTGCCGCCGACAGCGGGCTGTCATCGGTGTACGTCATCGAGGTCAATCCCAGGTCGAGCCGCACGGTGCCGTTCATCTCCAAGGTCACCGGCATCCCGATGGTGCAGCTGGCGACGAACGTGATGCTTGGACACTCGATAGCGGAGCAGGGGTACACCGGCGGGCTGCAGCCTGATCCGCCCATGGCCAGCGTGAAAGCGCCGGTCTTCTCCATGTCCAAACTCGCGGGAGTGGACACGTACCTGGGCCCCGAGATGAAGTCAACCGGCGAGGTGATGGGCATAGACGTAAGCACCCGGCCAGCGGTCGCGAAAGCGCTGATGGCAGCGGGGCTCATGCTGCCGTCTTCCGGCCGCATCCTGATCACCATCGCGGACAGGGACAAATCTGACGCCGTTGCATGGTTGAAGATGCTGGGTGGGTTGGACTATGAACTGTATGCCACGCATGGGACGGCGGCGCTGATGCGCGGGCTGGGGCTGACGGTCACCGAAGTGAACAAGGCAGCCGAGCCTTACCCCAACGCCTACTCCGTCGTGGCGGATGGGACGGTGGACGCGGTGCTGAACACGGTCGAGGAGGTCGCGCAGGCGCTGCGCGACGGGTTCGAGATACGCCGCGCAGCGACGGAGCGCCGGATACCTTGCTACACCTCCATGGACACGGCGCGGGCGGCAGTCGAGGCGCTGGTGCTGGGCGGCTCGGACTACAACGTCGCAACGACCGCGGAGTACGTGCGCGGCGTCGTACAGGTGGAAGAACAGCACTCGGCGCGATGAAGACGACAACACTGAGACGAGAGGTCTGACGAGATGGTGCAGGACCCCCAGCAGGCAGACCCGTCCGAGGACTCGGAACCTCGACCTCGACGGCGCAGGACCACGCGCCGCCGCGCAGCGGACGCTGCGCCCGAAGCCGCGCTGTCCGCCGATGCCGTGGACGAATCACCGGTTGCGCCGGAGGAGCCGCAACGCACTACGGCGCGCCGTCGCGGACGTCGTTCGCCCGGCATAGCCACCGCACCCGCTTCAGAGGAAGCGAGCGAAGCGCCAGCCAGGGATGCTGTAGCGGAGGAACCACAGCGCGCAACGACGCGTCGTCGTGGTCGTCGTTCGCCCGGCATAGCCACCGCACCCGCTTCAGAGGAAGCGAGCGAAGCGCCAGCCAGGGATGCTGCAGCGGAGGAACCACAGCGCGCAACGACACGCCGTCGTGGTCGTCGTTCGCCCGGCATAGCCGCCGCGCCTGCTTCCGAGGAAACGAGTGAAGCACCCGCGCAGGACACCGCCTCTGAGCCACCGCAGCGGACTCCGTCGCGGCGTCGGGGACGAGGCAGGCAGACCGCGGAGCGCGCCGCGCTGGGGATGCCTCCGCCATCGGACGAATCTCCAGCGCCGGAGCGCGACGGCAGCGGGGGCGGATCACGTCGTGGGCGTCGGGGCCGCCGTGGCGATGCTGAGAAGGCACCCCCCTCCAAGGCCTTCATGCACCCGAGCGAGAAGGAGTTTGCGGACCTCCTCGACTACTACCACATCAACTACCTCTACGAGCCCCGGTCCTTCCCGCTTCGCTGGGACGGGAGCCGCGTCGTGGAGATGTTCACGCCGGACTTCTACCTGCCGGAGTACGACCAGTACTTCGAGCTGACCACCATGAAGCAGAACCTGGTCACCCAGAAGAACCGGAAGCTCCGGCACGTGCGGGAGCTGTACCCGGAGGTGAACGTCCAACTGCTCTATCGCCGGGACCTGATGCGGCTGATGGGCAAGTACGGGTTCGGGCCTCTTTCGGAGGTCTCGGTCGAGGGCACGGAACGCGTGTTGTTCGATGAGGCGACCGTCCAGAAGCGCGTGAAGGATCTGGGTGCGCAGCTGTCGCAGGACTACGCGGGAACGGAGCCGGTGCTCATCGGCATCCTCCGGGGCGTGGTCGTCTTCATGGCAGACCTGATGCGCGCCATGAACCTGCCCCTGCAGGTCGAGTTCATGGAGATCACGCATTACGGCGAGGAACGGGAGAAGAGCATCGACGTTATCAGGGACGTGATGACGGAACTCAAGGGGCGCCACGTGGTCATCGTCGAGGACATCGTGGATACCGGGCTTACGCTGCGCTACCTGCTGGAGCACCTGCAAGCCAAGGGCCCGGCGAGCCTGCGCGTCTGCACGATGCTCGACAAGTCCGTGCGCCGCATGGCGGACGTACGCGTCGACTACGTGGGCTTCGAGGTGCCGGACGAGTTCGTCATCGGCTACGGGTTGGACTACGGCGGGCGCTACCGCAACCTGCCGTACATCGGGGTGCTGCAGCCAGCGGAGCCGAAGGCCGTTCCCCAGCGGTGAAGCAGCCTAGAGCCCGAAGAGGCGCTTCCCGTTGTCGTACGTGATCTTCCGAAGGCTCGCCGCGGAGATGTCCTGTCGAGACTCTAGGTATTCGAGGTTCTCTGGGAACCGCGCATCCCAGTGTGGAACGTCGGATGCGAACAGGAAGTGTTCGTCTCCGAGGTGTTCGATAGTCTGGGGGAGCATCGTCTCCTCCGGCTCCACGCTCACGTAGACCTCGTGCTCACGGAAGACGTCCGTCGGCCGTTTCGTGACGTGCGGCATCTCCTGGGCGCCACGGAGCTCCCAGTGCTCGTCCAGCCGGTCCAGCCAGTAGGGCAGCCACGTCGCACCGATCTCGAGGAAGGCGAGCTTCAGCTTCGGGAAGCGCTCGAGCACCCCGTTCGCCATGGTGCTGACGAAGTGCAGGGTGACGGACGCCGGGAACACGTAGGTGTGCACCTCAGCGAACGTCTTGAACCGTTCGCCCCCTACCTCCTCCGGCCTGGAGCGCGTGCCGTGTATGCAGAGCGGCACGCCAAGGCGCTCGGCCTCCGCGAAGATGGGGTCATAGAAGGGGTCGCCGAACCCAAAGTTAAGCCCCTGCGAGAGGATCTCGAAGCTCACCAGCCCCAGCTCCGTAACGGCCCGGCGGAGCTCTTCCGCCGCTGCCTGCGGGTCGCGCATGGGCAGAACACCCACAGGACGGAGGCGCGGCGACGCTGCGCCGTAATCGGTCGCGAAGTGGGTGTTGGTCGCGCGCGCGACCGCGACTGCCCACGCAGGCTCGGGGATGTAGGCGACGTGCCCGGAGCCGGTGGGGAAGAGGACCGCCGTCTCGATATTCTCCCGGTCAGCGATGCGCAGCCACGTCTCCACCTGGCGCTCGGGCTCCAAGCCACCGTCCTTGTAGTCGTGGTTGGTCAGCGTCCCGGCCAGCTCGGCATCCCACGGATGACCACCTCCCCAGAGGCCGCCGCCACGCTTGTCGAACGGCGGCTCGATGTATCGCCACACATCCTGAGACCGCTCCAGGATGTGGCCGTCTGCGTCGATCACCGGACCTCGTGCCATGTCGCCCTCCTCAACCGTCGCTTGGGCGGATGGTAGCCCCACCGGCCTCAGTAGCCAACCTCCGAGGGTGAAGGAGTGCCTGGGGCGAGGGCGAGTTTCTGTTTTCTGTCGCTTTCTGCTGCATCAGGCGTACTTTCTTCGTGAATCCCGGCCCTTCCCTGCGACAATCGGCCTGCGCTCCGCACCAGCGACCCAGACGAACTGCCGCTGCAATGCGTACAGAAAGCAGCAATATGCGACAGGGCTTCCGGAGGCGCAGCCCCAGGGGCACACGGTCGCCAGGAACAGGGTAAGGAGGGATGTTCGCCAGCGCAACGGGCGGATGTCACGATTCACAGCAGTGACGGCCGGAGTGCTACACTCCCTTACAGCGCATGTGCGGGATATTCGGATACACCGGCCCTCGTGAGGCATCCAGCATCCTGCTGGACGGGCTGACGCGCCTCTCCTACCGCGGCTACGACAGCGCGGGCCTTGCCGTTGCGGACGACTTCGGGCACCTTTCGATCCGGCGCGCCGCCGGCAAGCTGGACAACCTCCGGCGGCTCGTTGAGAACGAGCCGGTCAGCGGGCGGCAGGGCATCGGCCACACACGCTGGGCCACGCACGGGCCCGCCTCCAACGTGAACGCGCACCCGCACACGGACGGCACGGGCGAGGTCGTGGTCGTCCACAACGGCATCGTGGAGAACTACGCTGAGCTCAAGGCGCGGCTGACCGCGAGCGGCCACCGGTTCCACTCGCAGACGGATACGGAGATCATCCCGCACCTTATAGAAGAGTTGTTGGCCGATGGGTTGGCGTTCGAGGAGGCGGTCCGCCGGGCGGCAGGACGGCTGCGGGGGGCCCACGCGATAGCCTGCATGCACGCGCGTACGCCGGAGATGCTCGTCGTCGCGCGCATCGGCAACGCGGGCGGCATCGCCGTGGGCGCGGGTGAGGGCGAAACGCTCATCGGGAGCGACCTTCCCGCGCTGACGCCCTATGCGCCGACGGCGATATTCCTGGAGCCGGGGGAGTCCGCAGTGGTGAGGCCGGAGGGATTCGAACTGCGGACGCTGGACGGCAGGCTGTCGACGCGCGCGCTGCACCCCGTGGGTGTGAACGGCGGGGCCGCCGCGAAGGGCGGCTACAAGCACTTCACGCTGAAGGAGATACACGAGCAGCCCGAGTCCGCGATGAGCGCCCTGCACGGACGCATCGCATTCTCGCAGGGCGAGGCCCAACTGGAAGAGAGGCTGCTGCCGCTCACGGACGCGGAGGCCAAGGCGCTGACGCGCGTGGTCTTCCTGGGTATGGGCACGAGCGTTCACGCGGGTCTGGTGGGCGCTCGTTACGTCGAGTTGCTCGCCCGCATCCCGGCATCGGCTGAGAACGCCGCTGAGTTTCTTCACCGCGACCCGGTGCTGGACAGGCACACACTGGTCGTCGGCGTCACGCAGTCCGGCGAGACGGCGGATACTCTGCAGGCGCTCCACGAGGCCCGCGCCCGTGGCGCCCGGACCGCCGTCATCACCAACGTACCGGAGAGTGAAGCCACTCGCGCCGTGGAACGCACCCTGCTCATGCACGCGGGCCACGAGGTTGGCGTCGCCTCGACGAAGACGATGGTGAACTCGATGGTCGTGATGTATCTCGCGGCGTGCGCCCTCGGACAGCAACGCGAAACGCTGAGCGCGGAGAGCGTCGTGCGCTGCGTGGACGAGATCACCCGGCTCCCCGCCCTTCTGGGCGCCGCGATCGAGATGACAGAACGCGATGCAGAGGAGACCGCGCGGCGGCATATGAACGCGCGGCGTTTCCTCTTCCTGGGCCGCGGGCTGATGGAGCCGGTCGCGCGCGAGGGCGCGTACAAGATGAAGGAGACGAGCTACATCCACGCGGAGGGCATGTCCGCCGCGGAGATAAAGCACGGCCCTATCGCGCTCATCGACGCCGATACCCCGGTCGTCGCGGTAGCGCCGCGCAACGCGCTGTACGAGAAGATGCTGATCAGCATGTCGGAAGTGCGCGCTCGCGACGGGAAGGTCATCGCCGTAGCCACGGCGGGCAGCGTCGAGATCGCGGGGTATGCGGACGACGTGCTGTGGGTGCCCGAGTGTCCGCCGCTGCTGCAGCCGATGGTGGCTGTGGCGCCGCTGCAGATGTTCGCCTACCGGACGGCCGACCTGCTCGGCAACGACGTGGACCAGCCGCGCAATCTCGCGAAGAGCGTCACCGTCGAGTAGCGCGAGAGCCGGGCGGTACTGCGCGCGTATGAAACTCGGCGTCACGTACCTTGGCAACCGGTTCGTCCGGCATTACGCGGAGCGAGACCTTCCTGAGATCGTCGAGGCCGGTTGCGACTACGTCGTTCACACCTTCAGCGAGTACGACCTGGCCTTCCACTCCGGCGAGATAAGCGCGCTGGTGAACGCCACGCACGAGGCCGGCCTCGATGCCTGGCTGGACTGCTGGGGGCTGGGGGGCCTCTTCGCGGGCGAAGCGTTCAGCGACTTCCTGCTCAGGCATCCCGAGTCATGGCAGGTCAAGCCTGATGGCGAACGGGTCCCGGTGGCCTGCCCGAACGCGCCTGCATTCCGCGAACTGCTCCAGAGCTGGATCGAGGCGGCAGCAGGGGCGGGCGCCGACGCTGTGTTCTTCGACGACCCGATGGCTCCCGGAGAGGCGTCGTGCGTTTGCGAGAGCTGCCGGGAGATGCAGCAAGCCTTCCTCGAAGCGCAGGGCGGGGGGACGTTTCTCGAGTGGAGCCTGGCCCGCCTGATGGAGGACGCATGCGGCGATGCCCGCGGACTCGGACTGCGCACTGCGGTCGGCGTGCTCCCCGGGCCAAGCCTGTCGGAGCAGCTGGCGGCGGCCCGCGCGGCCGACGTGGTCGCGGTATCACCCTTGTGGGGAGCGCACGGACAACCCGTCTCTCCTTATGTGCACGACGCGTGCGCAGCTATCGTCGACGCATGCAGTAAGTCCCGGCAGGAGCCAATGGCCTGGCTGCAGGCGTTCTCGATACCAGCGGGTCGGGAGAACGAGATCACCAGGGCTGCGGAGGCGATGGCCGCAACCGGGATAGCCAACGTGTCGACGTGGTGCTACCGCGCGGGCGAGCAGATGACCGCGATCCGTTCGGAGCAGGCGCAGGCGGCGTGGGAGACGGTGGTCGCGGTGTACCGCCGCCTCAAGGAAGCGTCCACCGGGGGATGACGCCGGCTCACGGACGGGCCAGCGCCAGCGCGAACATCTCCTCGGGGTCGGTGAACCAGCGGACATCGCCGAAGCCCGCATCGTGCAGCGTCCCGGCGAAGCCGTCCCTGGTGAACTTGTAGGAGCTCTCGGTCCAGATCGTTTCTCCGGCCTGGACGCGCACGATGTCGTTGCTCCCGGGCAGCGTGAATGCAACGTCGGCCCGTGCCTCCAGGTGCATCTCGATCCGCGAATGCTCGTCGTTGAACAGCGCGCAGTGTCTGAACTGGTTGACGTCGATGTCGACGCCCAGCAGGTCGTTCACCGCCTTGAGCGAGTTGAGGTTGAACAGGGCGGTCACGCCCCTGGCGTCGTTGTAGGCCGCCTCTATGGTGCGAACCTCCTTGATGAGGTCCACTCCCACGAGCAGCGCATCTTCCGGCTGGGACATCAGCCCTCGCACCTCCGTCAGGAAGCGGCTTCGCTCATCGGGGTAGAGGTTGCCGATCGTCGAACCCAGGAACGCGATGAGGCGTGTTCCCTGCGGGTGAGGTATGGCGGAGAGGTGGCGTCCGAAATCGCCGACGACAGCGGCGATCTCGCCGAGGTCCGGGTACAGGTCGAACAGGGCACGCGCACCCTCACGGACCGCCGACTCGCTGATGTCGAAGGGAATGTAGCGCTGCAGCGTTCCGGCTTGCAGTCCGGGGCCGATGAGCATACCGCTCTTGGCGCTGTTGCCGGGCCCGAGCTCAACGACCTCGTGGGGCCGAACCTCGCCAACTATCAGGGCGCCGTAGTTCTCGAGCAGCCAGTGCTCGATACGGGTGGGGTAGTACTCCTCCAGGTGCGTGATCTCGTCGAACAGGCCGGAGCCGTCCTCGTGGTAGAGGAACTTGGGGCTCAGCGTCTTCGGCTCCGCCGTCAGACCCCGAACGATCTCCTCCACCGCGGAGGCGCGCTCCTCGTCCGCTGACGTACAGACGGTGACGTTGAATGATCCGGTCATCGCGATAGATCCCCTTCAATGGTCTCGCGCCCCTTTGCGAGGCGGGCCAGCACCCAGTCCCCGAACGCCTGGGCAACGGATGAGTCGAGCGAGGTCCGCTTGACCATAAACAAGCTTCGAGTGGTGTCGAGGCCGGTCAACCGCGCCGGGTAGACCTGGTCGAACTCGTGCTCGTGGACCGCAAGCGAGGATACGATACTGAACCCGAAGCCGTTGTTGACGGCGGCGAGCGTAGCGTGCGTCGAGTTGACGACCATGACCGGCGTGTAACCGGGCTCTCCGATCCCCGCCGTGTCCAGCGCGCGGCGGAGACCGGTCCAGGTGCCGGACCCCGGTTCCCGCTCGATAAACGGCAGCCCTTTCAGCTCGCTCACGTCAACCGACGCCCTGCCCGCGAACGGATGTCTTCCCGGCACGGCGAGCACCAGCTCGTCTTCCGCGACCACCGTCCACTCCAGGGAAGGGTGCGCCGCCCGCATCCCGGTGAACCCGATATCGGCGTGGCCCTCCGCGACCTGGGCAGTCGCCGATGCGGAATCGGTGACTGCAACCCGTGGCCGCACTCGCGGGTAGATCTCCGTGAACTGCGACAGGAGGCCGGGCAGCAGGTACTCCCCCGGTGCGGTGCTCGCCGCGATCCGGAGCTCGCCCTCGACCGCTGCGTCGTCCCGCGCGAGTGACTCGATGATCCGGTCATGGGCGGCGATCGCGTCCACGGCGTAGGCGAAGAGCCTGCTGCCCGCGGCGGTCGGCACCGCGTGCTTCCGTTGGCGGACCAGCAGGGTTACGCCGAGCTCTTCCTCCAACCGTTGGACGTGCCTGCTCACGCCCGGTTGGCTCACGTGCCGCTCACGCGCAGCCCCATGGAAGCTGCCGGAACGACACACGGCGACGAAGCTCCTGAGTGCACCAACATCCATGCGTTGATGATAAATTGTAATCGTTCATGCCGCCAACCATCACGAGACAGTATCATACCTCGCATCCCCCAGGAGACCTAAGGAGAGACATGCGAAAGATCGTCATCGGAATGGCTGCTGTCCTGCTGCTGGCAGGGCTGACAGCGTGTGGAAGCGGAGAAGAGCAGGAGCTGCTCATCGCCGGGATACCCGATCAGGACGTGAGCGTGTTGGAAGCGCGCTTCAACAATCTCGCCGAGTACCTTTCGGAGGAGACAGGGTTGAACGTGCGCTACGTGCCCCAGGCGGACTATGCCGCCGTCGTCACCTCCTTCAAGCAGGGCGACATCCATCTCGTGTGGTACGGCGCAGTCACCGGCGTGCAGGCGCGGATCGCCGTCCCCGAGGCCGACGCCATCGCGCACCGCCCGCGCGACGGCGAGTTCCATTCCGTCTTCGTCGCGGCGCCCGGCTCGGGCATCAGCAGTCTCGATGACCTGCGCGGCAAGACGGTGACGTTCGGCTCCGAAAGCTCCACCTCCGGGCACCTGATGCCCCGCTACTACCTGAGCCAGGCGGGAGTCGACACGGAGACGGAGCTCGGCGCCCTCAGCTTCAGCGGTTCGCACGACACGACATGGAAGCTCGTGGAGGCCGGCTCGTTCGACGCAGGCGCGCTCAGCGAGGCCGTCTGGGAGAGACGCGTCGCGGCCGGCGAGGTCGACACGTCCAAGGTCGACGTGTTCTATCGAACGCCGGCGTACGTCAACTACCACTGGGTGGCGCATCCTTCGATCGGCGACAAGTTCGGCGAGGACGCGTTGGACAACATCACCGACGCGCTGCTCACCGTCGACGTTGACCGGGGCGGGCAGGCGAAGGAGATCGCCGAGTCCTTCAACGGCGAACGGTTCGTTCGCACGAGCAACGACAGGTACCAGGCCATTGAGGATGCTGCGCGCCAATTCGGCATTATCGAGTAGCGAGGCGTCCGTCGCTGCGACGGCGGTCCCCGCCGTCCGGTTCGACGGCGCCTCCATGCGCTACGGCCAAACGACCGTGCTGGCGCCGCTGGAGTTCGCCGTCGAGCGGGGCACCCGGGTGGCCGTGATCGGGCCGAGCGGCGCCGGAAAGACGACGCTGCTGCGGCTCATGGCGGGCGCCGCCGCCCCGACGACCGGCGTTGTCGAGCTTTGCGGGCGTGACCTCTCCAGCCTCCGTCCCGGCCGCGAACTCGCCCGGCTCGTCGGGATGATCGCCCAGCAGTTCGACCTCGTCCCGAACCTCTCGGTGCTGCACAACGTGCTGGCGGGAAGGCTCGGCGAGTGGAGCTTCGGCAAGTCGTTGCTCTCGCTGGTCTGGCCCCGCGAGCAGCGGCTCGCGCTCGATGCCCTCGAACGCGTAGGCGTCACGCACCTTGCGCACCAGCGCGCCGGTCGCCTCTCCGGCGGCGAGCAGCAGCGGGTCGCGATAGCGCGGGTGCTCGTCCAGCGTCCCACTGTCGTGCTGGCGGACGAGCCCGTGGCATCGCTCGATCCCGCACGGGCCAGGGAAGTCGTGCGCCTGCTCACCGACGTGACCGAGGAGCAGGGCGAAACGCTCGTCGCCAGCATCCACTCCATCGACCTTGCGCGCGAGTTCTTCGACCGCATCGTGGGCCTGCGGAACGGGCTCGTGCAGTTCGACGTGCCCGCCTTCAGCATCCGTGACCGCATGCTCGAGGAGCTGTACGAGATCGAAGGACTGCGGAGTGAGGTCTGAGTACCCCATATCTCCGGGACGCCCACGCGCGATCGACAGCCGGCGCACGATCACCCTCATCCTTCTCGGCGCATTCGCGCTGAGCCTGCTCGGCATCGACTGGAGCGAGGGCGTCTTCCGGCCGCGCGGGGTGAGCGCGATCGCCGAGACGCTGGGCGCATTCATCCGGCCCGACCTCTCACCGGACCTCCTGAGGAAGGCCGCTGCCGCCGCTTGGCAGACCCTGGCCTATGCGGTCGCGGGGCTTACGGTCGCACTGCTCATCGGCATCCCGCTGGGTGTGATCGCTTCCGGAACGACGGCACGCTCGCGTGTGGGGGCCCTCACCCAGATAGGCGCCGCGCGGGGTCTCCTCGCCTTCTTCCGGGCGATCCATGAACTCGTTTGGGCCCTGCTCTTCGTTGCCGCGATAGGTCTCTCGCCGATGGCGGCGGTCCTGGCCCTGGGCATCCCGTACGGAGGGATCCTGGGCCGCATCTACTCGGAGTTGTTGCAGGACGTGCCGCAGGCCCCGCTGGACGCGCTGCGCCGCTCCGGGGCGTCGGAGTGGCGGGTGTTCCTGTTCGGACGCCTGCCGATGGCGCTGCCGGACATGGTCTCCTACACCTTCTACCGGCTGGAGTGCGGCATCCGGTCGGCAGCGGTGCTCGGCTGGGTCGGGCTCGGCGGGCTGGGCTTCCAGGTGCAGATCGCGCTCGAGGACCTCGCCTACTCCCGCGTCTGGACGTTCCTCTGGGTACTGGTGGTCATGGTCGTGCTCGTGGACCTCTGGAGCTCCCAGGTACGGCGGAGGCTTGCGCCATGAACCCCGCTCCAACCGCCGCTTACGTGTCAGGGAGCGGGCGTCCGAGGCTGACGTTCGTGTCGGGCTCCGTGCTGGCGATGGCCTTCCTCATGCTCACCGCGTGGACGTACATCGTCTTCGGGCAGTCGTGGCCGAGCCACGGCTTCTTCTCCGGGGAAACCGCTTCGCGGGCGTGGTCGTTCCTCGGCGACCTCGCGGGCGTGGGCCGCGAGAGCACGCCCGCGTACCTGAAGGGCGCGGAGTGGGCGGAGGCCGGGCGCCTCGCGCTGACCACGCTTGCCATGAGCGTCCTCGCGGCGGGCATCGCCGCCATAGGGGCGCTGTTCACCTTCATGTTCGCGGCGCGCAACGTCATGGCGGGCGAGTTGGCCCCTTACCGGAGTCCGGTCTGGACCGCGTGGTTCGGGGTCGTCAGGCTCGGTTACGCGCTGAGCCGCTCCGTGCCGGAGCTGATATGGGCGATGCTTCTCGTCTTCATCTTCTCGCCCGGC
This sequence comes from Dehalococcoidia bacterium, assembly GCA_965206315.1. Classification (GTDB taxonomy): domain Bacteria; phylum Chloroflexota; class Dehalococcoidia; order Lucifugimonadales; family Australimonadaceae; genus Bin16. The sequence continues at coordinate 284,777 of OZ242210.1, read as the reverse complement.
ATCCTTCCCGGGGCGTTGGCGCTCGCGATACACAACTTCGGCATCCTTGGCAAGCTCACGGCGGAAGTCGTGGAAGGCCTCGACACGCGCCCGGCCCGCGCGCTCAGGACGTCCGGCGCGGGCTGGTTCCAGGTCATCGCCTACGCCATCCTCCCCGCCGCCCTGCCCCGGTTCATCACCTACCTCTTCTACCGCTGGGAGGTCATCATCCGGACAACCATCGTCGTCGGGCTGGTGGCGGCCGGCGGCCTCGGCATGGAGTTCCGGATCTCCCTGAGCCACTTCCACTACACGACCGTGACCCTGCTCCTCATCTGGTACCTGCTGCTGGTGCTGAGCGTCGACCTCGCCTCTGCGGCGATGCGCCGCCTGGCGCGCTAGCCCCTGACTGGCGCGACCTCGTCCAGGAGCGCAGCCCAGTCGGCGCACTCGCGCCGTGGATCGAGCAGCGAGCGGAGGGGCTTCTCCGCCTCCCGCAGGGAGTCGAGGAACGTGGGGTCGCTCTCGCAGCAGAGCAACAGGCGGCGCAACTCCGCGCTGTCGCCCACGGGGAAGTAGCCGGGATAGTCGTCGCCGAGCAGGCCCACGTTGCCGGGCATGCGGGACGCCAGTATCGGCACGCCGTCGACCGCCGCCTCTGAGACGACATTGGCCCCGCCCTCCGAGAGCGACGAGATCACCATCACGTGGGAGCGCTTGAGCAGCCGGCGGGCGCGCCACGACGGCAGGCCGCGCAGCCACGCATACCGCGGATGGTTCGCCGCGAGCGCGTTCGCCCGGCGGGTCATCGCGGGGCCCATCGAATCGCCCATCTGCAGCACGCGGATGCGGGACTCTTGCGGGAGGCGCCGCGTTGCGTCGGCCGTGAGGAACGGGTCCTTGACCGGTCTCAGGTGCCCTACGACGCTCACGTCGAAGTGGCGCGCGTTCTGCGACGGGCCGGACGTGGGCGTGGCCCTCGCGGACTGCACGATCGTCCGGACCTTGACCTTGTGCTCCTCCCTGAGCTCGTCGACGGCGAGGCGCTGGAGGGTTACGAGGCGCTCCGCAGCGTCGAGCACCTGGCCGCCGCCCTCCTCATAGAGCGGCCCGTAGACGTCGGTGCCCGCCAGCAGCACGATGACCGGGCTGTCCGGATGGCGGACCTTGAACGCACCGACGGCCTGTGCGCTCCGCAGCGCGTGGATGGCGACGAGCAGGTCGAAGTCCTGCCCGCCGTAGTCCTGGCTGATCGTGACCCGGTGCCCCAGGCTGCGCAGGATCCCGGCCCAGCGGTTCGCCGTGACGCGGTTGCCGTTCCGGCTGTACGGCGGGGCGGGCGTCACGAGGCCGATGTACACGAGCGTTTACCTCCGGGTCAGACCGCGCAGGTGCGGAAACCGCACATCACGTCGCGCCGGTCGGGCAGGTAGAAATTGCGCCAGGTATTGCGGATCAGGCGGCTGCGCGTGCTCCACGCTCCCCCCCGAAGCACCTTGTGACCGCTGAACCACGGCTCGGAGTACTCCTTGTAGGGGTCGGCGACGAAACCCGGGTACGGCCCGAACTCCGTTGCGGTCCACTCCCAGGCGTTGCCCACCATCTGACGACAGCCGACCGGCGTGTCTCCCGCGGGGAATGCGCGCACGTCGACGGTGCCCCGGCCCCGGAAGTCGAGGTTCGCGCGCTCGGGCGTCGGCGGCTCGTCGCCCCACGGGTAGCGGCGTTTCGGAGCGCCGTCCGCGCCGCCCGCCGCCGCCAGCTCCCACTCGGGTTCCGTCGGCAATCGCCTCCCGGCCCAGGCGCAGTACGCGCTCGCTTCGTGCCAATTGACGTGGATGATGGCGGCGTGCGGGTCGATCGGTACCCAGGCGTCGTAGCGCCGCACCAGCCATCGGCCGTCGCTCTCCCTGCGCCAGTAGACGGGATGCTCAGCACCGAGCGCCTGCCTCCACCACCAGCCCTCGTCCGTCCAGCACGAACGGTCGCGGTAGCCGCCGGACTCGACAAAGCGCAGGAACTCGCCGTTGCTCACCGCGGTGGCCGCTATCGCGAACGGTTCCACGTGGACCTCGTGCCCCCACTTCTCGTTGTCGAAGACGAACGGCAGCTCGCCCTCGACCGCGCCCAGCGTGAACGTCCCTCCGGGGATGGCGACGTCGTGCGGCTCGAAATCGAGTTGCGGCGAGGGGGTCGCCGTCGATGGCAGCGCAGGCTCGGGAAAGCCGAGCGTCTGTCGCGTGTACGTGAACGCCTCGGCATGCATGTCCGTGTGGATCGTCGCGAGTTGGATGAAGTACTGCTCCAACGCGTCCGGTGCGCCCGGCCCGAGGCGGCCGGTCGCATCTCGGGCGACCTTCAGTGCGAACGCCCGCGTCTCCTCCCACGTCGGGAAGCTCAGCCGCCAGCGGGTGTCGTGCGCGATGGCCGCCGAGTCGTAGAGCGCGTCGGAGTGGGGCACCATGCTCTGCGTCTCGTAGAGGTTGCGGAGCGTCCATTTCTCGAAGAACCACCCCACGTGACCGACCTCCCACAGCGCCGGGTTCACGATCTGGATCATGGGTCCCTGCTGCTGGCGGGCGTCGAGGTCGGCGGTCAGGGCGAGCACCATCTCGATCGAGTCCAATGCCTCAGCGACGAGGTCGTCGGTCCTGCGCGAGGGCGCGGGGGGCAGGTCGTACGCGCTCATGGCGACGGGCGCTCCACGCTACGCTGAGACCTCGATCGTGTTGGCGGCGTCTTCCGCAGCGACGACTCGACCGATCACTGCTCCCGTAACGCCACGCCGGGCGAGACCGTCCAGCACCACCTGCGTCGAAGCGTGCGGCACGGCAATGAGCAGGCCGCCCGACGTCTGGGCATCGCAGAAGATGAGCTTCTCCTCATCCGTGATGCCGTCGCCCCAGGCGATGTCGGGATCGAAGGCGTCGAGGTTGTTGCGCGTTCCGCCCGGAACGACGCCGCGCTCGGCCAACTCCCGCACACCGGGCAGGAGCGGCACGTCCGGGAAGCGGACCTTCGCGGCGGTCCCGCTCGCCTTCAGCATGCCGAGCATGTGCCCCGCCAGCCCGAAGCCGGTGATGTCCGTGGCGGACTTCACCCCGGCTTCCACCATCGCCTCGCCGCCCGCGCGGTTCAGCTGGCGCATCGTCGCCACAGCGCCCGCGAGGATGGCGTCGTCCGTTACCCCTGCCTTGGCCGCGGTCGTGATGATTCCTGAGCCGAGCGGCTTCGTCAGCACGAGGTCGTCGCCGACGGCTGCGGCGGCGTTCGTGACGATGCTGTCAGGCCGCACGATGCCGGTGACCGACAGCCCGTACTTAGGCTCCCTGTCCTTCACCGTGTGACCGCCGGCGATGACGATGCCGGCCTCCTTCGCGACGTCCATCCCGCCGAGCAGCATGCGCCCGAGCACCTCCTTCGGCAGGTCCTCCGGGAAGCAGACGATGTTGAGCGCAAGCAGGGGCGTCCCGCCCATGGCGTAGACGTCACTCAGCGCGTTCACCGCGGCGATCGCGCCGAAGTCGTACGGGTCGTCGACGATCGGCGGGAAGAAGTCGATCGTCTGCACGACCGCGAGGTCGTCCGTCAGGCGGTAGACGGCGGCGTCGTCGCTCGTGTCGAACCCCACGAGCAGGTCGTCGTGCTGCACGTGAGGGAGGTGGCTCAGGACCTCGCCGAGGTCCTCAGGGCTGAACTTACCGGCTCAACCCGCGCAGGTGGCCAGACTGGTGAGGCGGACTTCTTGCTGCGTCATGGGGGGATTATAGACGCTCGGCGCTACGAAGTGCTGTGCCCGGCGATGCCTACGCGATAGCCATCGCTGCCATGACCTGGCCGAGGTCGGTCTGCTCGTCGAGATGCCAGAGGCGGTCCAGGGCTGCCTGCTGGCGGGACTCGTCGAGCAGGCCGGTCGTAAGCCGCCTGAACTTGTCCTCGACGTCGGTGTCAGTCATGGGCTTCTTGAAGTGCCCGGTGTAGTAGGGGACGGACGCCGTGTGCTGGCGACCGTCCGAGGTACGGACCGTGAGGATGTTGAGGATGGCCTCCGGCCAGGCCGCGTCACATTCCGGGTCCTGCACGACTTCGATACGCTGCATCAGGCCCAGCAACGCCGGGTCGCGCAGGACGTCGTCCTCGAAGTGCGCGGGTTCGACCGTGCCGAACCGGAGGGCGCAGGCAACGACGAAGGGGATGCTGTGGTCGGCGGTCTCGCGCGTCTCCGGGCGCCAGCGCGTGGGGTCGCCCGCCATGATGCGCTTGCCGCTCTCGAACGTGCGGATGTGGACGTGCTCGACGTCGGCCACGTCGACGATGCTCAGTGCCTCCCGCGCCTCCATCGCACCCTCTATCGCTGTCTGGGAGACGAAGCCCGCCGGGAACCGCTTGAAGCGCGACTCCATGAGCCGGAACGGGCGGTCGTTGCCGCCTTCGCCCGCCAGCAGGGCAAGCTCGACGGGGCTGCTCGTCACGCCGGCGAAGAACCCGTGCGAACCGGAGAACACCTCCGGCGGCCCCGTCATCCCGCGCCGCGCGAGCATGGCAGCAAAGACGCCGTTCCTGCCCGCGTTCGGGACGGCAGCCGCCTTCCAGTGGGAGATGGTCCCGCGACGGGCCTCGCCGAGCGTCATGCTGCTGACCACGGAGATGCGGAGCGCTTCCGCGAGCTGTTCCTCCGTGAGGCCGATCACGCTGCCCGCTCCGAGCGGCGCGGAGATGGCGGCATAGGCGGCCTGGTCCCAGGCGCCGCCTGAGGCGAGGTGGAAGCTGTCCGCCCATGCGGCCTGCACCTCGTAGGCGAGTGCCACAGCCGCGATGAGCTCCCGGCCCGACGCTCCGTGCGCCTCGGCCGCAGCCAGCACTGCGGGGATGTTGTCGGAGGGGTGGGCGATGTCCTTGCCGTTGTAGGAGTCGTTGAAGTCCAGGTAGCGCACCATGGCGCCGTTCACGAAAGCGGCCATGTCCGGCGTGGTGGTCTCGTTGGTCCCCAGCAGCGTGGCAGGTGATGAACCGCGCACTCCGAGCGCCAGGTCTCGTGCCGCGCGCACCGGGACGGCGTCGCTCGCTGCCAGCCCGCAACCCATCGAATCGATCACGAGCCGCTTGACCTGGTGCACGACCTCGCCGGGCAGGTCGTCGTACCTGATGCCGGCTGCGTAACCGGCGAGACGTTCAACGACTGGATCGGTCATGCTTCCGCGCCTCCTCTAAGTCTCACAAGGGCTGTGGCTGAGTCTAGTCTCCATAAGGAGCAGGTTCCACCCGGGGAGCGCGCCGGGCAGGTTGCACCGGAGCGCTGTTGCGCGGATGATGCGGCCACTACGCGCAGGGGAGGCGATGATGATCATCGACGCGCACCAGCATCTGGTTACGGGGTCGCAGATCGGTCAGTACCAGGCGTTCCTCATCAATGGGCGCGGGTTCCACGGCAAGGGGCATCCGGGCGTTACGGCGGAGACCGTGGCGAGCTGGAAGACGGCGGGGAAGACGCATTCCCAGCTGTTGGACGACGTGGGGACGGATATGGCCTTCATCTCCCCGCGCCCGTACTCGCTGATGCACTCGGAGAAGCCCGACAAGATCGTGCACTGGTTCTGCGAGGCGAACAACAACGCGATCGCGCTGGCCGTGCAGAACGAACCTGATCGGTTCAGGGGCGTCGCGGGCCTGCCGCAGTGCGACGGAGCGCCCGTGACCGATACGTTCGAGGAGATCGACCGCTGCATCAACGACCTCGGGTTCATCGGCATCATGATCAACCCGGACCCGAGCGAGGGCCAGCACACGACGCCGACGATGGGCGAAGAGTACTGGTACCCGCTCTACGAGAAGATGGAGAAGGAGGACATACCGGCGCTGATCCATCCGGCAAGCTGCAAAGACCTGCGCGAGTCGTTCCACAACCACTTCATCACGGAGGAGAGCATCGCCATCCTGTCGCTCGCGAAGTCCACGGTATTCGACGACTTCCCGGGACTCAAGATCATCATGAGCCACGGCGGCGGCTCGATCCCCTACCAGATCGGGGCGCTGGCGGGCCCGGATGCGCGGCGCGAACGGGGAGGAGACGTTCGACCGCCACGTGCGCAACCTCTACTATGACACCTGCCTCTACAACCAGGAGTCGCTGGAGCTGCTGTTCAAGATCGTGGGGACGGACCGCTGCCTGTTCGGCACGGAGCGTCCGGGCGCGGGGTCGGCCGATAACCCGCGCACCGGTGAGTGGTACGACAACACGAAGCCCTACATCGACGACATCGATTTCCTTTCGGACGAGGACCGGGGCGCCATCTACGAAGGCAACGCCCGGAGCGTGTACGGCCAGCGGTTCTCGTAGAAGGCTACGGCCGCTCGGAAGGGAGCAGGCAAGGCCCGCCTGCAGGCTCTAACGCCGCCTGCGCGCGTATCCGATGCTGACGAGGACCAGCACAATAAAGAAGAGCGGCAGGACCCATACCCACGGGGGAATGCCGCCTTCTTCCTGAGGCGTTGGCACAACCGGAACCGGGGTCATCGTCGGAGGCGCCGGGGGTCTGGGCGTAGGCGTGGCGGTGGGCTCCGGCACAGGTGTTGCCGTGGGCTCCGGCACAGGTGTTGCTGTTGGCTCCTGTCTGGGAGTGGCCATCGGACGCGGCGTCGCAGTCGGGGCCGGTGTGGCGGTTGGAACAGGCGTCGGCATGGGGGTTGCCGTGGGGGTTGGTTCGGCCGTCGGCGAGGCCTGCGGGTCGGGCGTGGGGACTGGCGTGGATGGTGGCCCGACCCGCAGGCTGGTGTCGCCTCCGACCTCGTGTTCGACCTTGTGCTGGTCTCGCACGACGCCGGAGAAGGTGAACTCCGCCTCGACGGCAGGCGCCTGCACCGTGTAGGTGAACTGCTCCTCCCCCAACAGCGTGAACGTGATTGCATCCAGCTTCGCCTCCACGGCAGCGTCGGGGAGGCTGGAGCCAGCGAACGTGAACCCACCCGGAAGCGTCTCCACAACCTGGGCGAAGGCCCCGTAGTTCCGGGCTGTGATGGTCACCTCGATCTGACCACCCGGAGCGACCGAGGGGGAGGCGAACGATCGCGTGGCGCTGTGCCCGGACGCCCCCACGCTACCTGTCAGGAGGAGGGCCGCTATCAGGACCGCGCCCACCATGAGCAGCAGCAGGCACAACAGTTGAACGCTCCTGATCACGACGCGCTTCCCCCGGCGAAGTAGATCTTGACGACCTCCGTCGCCTGCTCGCGGGTGAGCGTGCCCGCGTTGAAGTCGTTGACCGCCGCGATGGCCTCGTCGAGGTCGATCCGCTCGTTGCCGTTGGCGTCGTAGTCGTTGGCGACGCCCGCCAAGGCCACGTCGGTGATGCGGATGACGACCCGTATGCTGGCCGACGCGCCGCTGGCGTTCTGCGCCACCACGGTGACCTCGTACGTGTTCTGCTCGCCCTCGAAGTCGAAGACCGCTTCCTCGGCGATGCTGATCTGTCCGGTCTGCGCATCGATGGTGAACAGGGCGGCGTCGGCGCCCGACAGGCTGTACGTCACCGCCTCACCCTGGTTGTCTCGCGCCGATACCGGATCGCCGATAGCATCCCCGGGCTGCGCGTTCTCGGGCACGCTGCGCGAGGCCTGGAACCCTTCGCTGAACACGGGCGGAGGGATGACGCGGGTGAAGGTGCCTCCTCCTCCGCCACCACCGCCCCCGCCGCCGGTGGAACCGCCGGGGGGTGGCGGCCGCCGTACCGTGGGAGCGGCGGTCACCGTTATCGTCACGTCGATGGTGTCGTCCGGGGCGGTGGACTCGTTGTAGCCGGCGTCGAAGCCGTCGTGGACGTCGACGGTGACCTCGTAGGTGTTGTCCCCTTCCGGGTCGCGTTCGAGGACGTCCTTCGTCTTGATCTGCCCGGTGGCCGGGTCGATGTCGAAGGTGCCGGCATCCGGGCCGCTGAGCAGATACGTGAGTACGTCGCCAGGGTCGGTGTCGGTCGCCCGCACGGGCGAGCCGACGTTACGGCCCGCCGTTGTTCCCGCGGAGACGCTGCGGGTGGCCGTGCGGCCCGGTGTCGTTGTGTCATCGTCCTCCGAGAACTCAGGCGCAGTGTTCGTTGCAGACCTCGTAGCGCCGATGGCCGAAGCGAGCACGGCGGAAGCCGTCTTGTTGCTGCCGCGGGCGTCCTCGTAGGAGACGCTCGCACGCAGGTACTGGTCGGCGTCGTCCGCGCCAACCGTGTAGCTGCTGGACGTTGCGCCATCGATGTCTGTCCATCCGCCCCCGCGGCTACGCGACCGCGCCCACTGCCAGGACTCGCTGCTTATGCTGCCGTCGTCGTCGGTCAGGCTGGCGCTGAACCGCGTGTTCGCGTCCACCCAGCCTCGTGACGGGGTGATGGCGACCACGCCCTCTTCCTCAACATCTGTCACCGTTACGGTCACGGAGAGGGAGCCGGAGAGGGGGTTGTCCGGGTCGTCGTCCGTGGCGGTGATGGTCACCGGGTAGGAGGTCCGGTCCTCGTAGCTGGGGGGCGTGCGGAAGTAGAGCTGGCCCCGCTCGGAGATCCAGAAGTTGGTGGTGTCGCTGACCGACCAGGTGAGCACGTCGCGCTCCGGGTCCGTGCCGGTGTAGGTCGCGACCGCCCGGTTGGAGTTCTCCTGGAATGACGGCGTCTCGTCGCCGGTAACGACGGGCGCTTCGTTCACATCCGTCAGCGTGATGATCATGTTCTGCCGGTCGTCGATGGCGTCCATGTCGGGGTCGCCCAGCGAGTTCGCGCCGTCGGTGACCTCCACCGTGACCCGCAGGGTGCGCCTGGTTTCGAAGTCCAGTTGCGCGCCGGTGGCAACCCGCAGTTGCCCATCGCTCGCGCCGACGGTGAAGAGCGCCGCGTCCGCCCCGCTCAACGTGTACGTCAGCGGGTCGTCGTTGAAGTCCGTTGCCGCCACGGGGTCGCCAACGGCCGTGCCGCCGGTGGCGTCCTCCGGGATCTCCCGCCTGCCGTTCTCCGTCGCCGGGAACGCCGGGGCCGAGTTCACCGGCGGCGGCTGTCCCACGCGCGGCGACACCCTGACAGCCGTCTTGCCCGAGTCTTCGCCGTCGTTGTAGCTGGCGGTCGCGCGGATGTAGCCGCCGACGTCGGTGTCCGCCGGCGTGAACGTGTCGGACGTCGCCCCCGCGATGTTGGCCCATCCCGACGTACTGCTGCGAGAGCGCGCCCACTGCCAGCTGACGGAGCCGATGACCCCGTCGTCGTCCTCCAGCGTGGCCGTCACCGGGACCCTTGCCTGGATGGTGGCCGTCTCGGAAGAGAGGGTGACGGTCCCCGGCTCTTCGAGGTTCTCCACCGTTATCGTCACGTCCTGCGTGTCGTCGATGGCGGTCGACGTGACGCCGGAGCCGTCCCTGCCGTCGTGCACCTCCACGGTGACGCGGTAGGTGGACTTCGTCTCATAGTCCAGCGTCACGCCCGACCCGACCCGTATCTGACCTGTCCTCGTCACGATGGTGAAGGAGGCGGCGTCCGTGCCGGTCAGCGTGTACGTCAGTGTGTTTCGCTCAGGGTCTTCCGCCGCCACCGGCGCGCCGATGTTCGTGCCCGCCCGCGAATTCTCGTCCACTGTGCGCTGGCCGTTCTCCGTGGCCGGGAAGAGGGGGCGCCGGTTCGTAGTGGGAACGGGGTTCGTGATCCCTTCCGCGCTCTTGCCGCCGCCGCGCCGGTCCGTGTATTCGACCCTGGCGCGCAGGTAGCGGTCCCCGTCGTCTTCGGTCGGCGTGTAGCTGCGGTTCGTCGCTCCCGATATGGGCGTCCAGCCGGTCCGCCCGTCATCCGACCAGGCCCACTGCCAGGAGGCGCCCGTGACGCCGCCATCCCCGTCGGCGAGCGTGGCCGTCAGCAGCACCCCGACATCAGGCTCCTGGGCGGAGAGGGTTACTACGCCGTCTTCCTCCAGGTCTATGACACGCACCGATACAACGGTGGTCACGTCGATGGAGTCGTCGTTGATCACCATGTCGTTAGCGTCCAGGCCCTTGCCGTCATGCAGGGTAGCGGTGAAGAACAGCAGGCCTTCCGACCCCGCCGTCTCGAAGTCCAACGCCCCGACGGCGGTGATCTGTCCGGAAGAAGCGTCGATCTCGAAGAGAGCGGAGTCCTGCCCGGCCTGGATACCGAACGTCAGGTTGTCGTTATCGCGGTCCGTGGCCGTTATGCGTTCGGAGAGGACCCTGCCGGCGGGCCCCTCGTCGATCGCCTGGCTGGACCCGGAGCGGAACCGGGGCTTCACGTTGGGCAGGGGGTCCGCTTCCACAGACGAGGTCTCGCCGCTCGTAAGCTCTTTCCGGTTGGCGAAAACGCGGTCCTCGCTTCGCCGGTCGAAGTAGGACACCTCGGCCCGCAGGGGCTTCCCGGCATCGTCCTCGTCCACGGTGTACGTCAGCGTGGTCGAGGCGGTGGGGCCGATGGTGATGGGTTGCCACACCCCAGATTCCCTGGCCCTCAGAGTCCAGCTGATGTTGGTCTGACTCACATCGATGCCGCCATCCGGGTCCGACAACGTGAAGGTGATCGTGTCCCCCACGACCGGGTCCAGGTTGTCCACCATGATGACGCCTGTCTCTTCGATGTCGCGCACCGTCACGGTGACGGGCTGCGTGGCGGTACGCCGGTTCGTCTTGCTCAGGATGTCCGTGGCGACGACGTTGAAGTTGTAGACGTTGTCCCCGCCGGAGTCCTTCGGGTCCTCGAAGCTGGGCGTCTCCTTGAAGACGACGTTTCCGCCGCTGTCGATCTCGAAGTCGCCCGCGTCCGTGCCCGTGAGCGACCACGTGACCCCACCCTCCTCGTCGCGCCCGGTGTATGTGGCGATAGTGGGGAAGGCATAAGGAGGCTCCTGGAAGGCCATGTCAAGGGTTGCGTCGTGTTCGTCGAGCGCTATCGCCGTTTCGACTGTCCCCGTGAACTCCGGCTGCTCGTTGACGTCGAAGATACGGATGAAGACCTCGTGCATCGCGGTATTGGTGCCGTCGGAAGCGTTCACGGTGAACACGTATCCGTTAGCTCCTACATCGGTTGAAGAACCCATCGGGTCCTCGAAGTCCGGCACGATATTCCAGCGGGCGATGGCGCTCTCGTCAGCGTCGGCCGTCATGACGAAGGTGGGGTCTTCCACGATGACGAAATCGGCCGCGTCGGGCCCGGTGATGGTCCAGATGATGTCGTCCCCCTCCTCGTCCCGGGCTTCGAACCGGTACCAATAGGCCTGGTTCGCCACCGTGGCGGGGATGGTGGAGAGATCAGACGCCGTTGTCCCCGAGTCGTACTCGATCTCGTCCGCGTGCCGACCGGTCGAAAGCTGAGTGAACCCCGGCGTCTCGTTGACGTTGGTGACCGTCACGGCCAGCGGGTAGTCGCGCGTGTTCGGGCCGTCGCTGATCTTCACGATGATCTGGTACATGTTGTCACCGGCTGCGTGGCTTTCGGCGGTGTTCACGCGGTCGGTCGGGTCCTCGAAATTGGGCCGGTCCCGGAAGCTGAGCGTGCCATGGCCGGTTGTGGAGTTTTCGGTGATCTGGAAGTCGGCGGCGTCCGTGCCGGCCAGGGACCATGACAGGGCGGTAAGGGTGGTTGTCTCCTCGTCCCGGGGGATGTAGGTCATCACGTCCAGGTCCGCGGAATCGGCGTCCCACTCGATCTCCGCAAAGTCCTCGTCAGGAACGCCGGCCGGGACCTCTGGCGTCTCGTTGATGTTGGTGACGGTCACGGTGACGTTGAACGTCCCGACGCTGTTCGATTGCCCTGCTCCGTCATCCGCCTCCACGACGATCTCGTACATGTTGTCGGAGGCGCCCATCATGTTCGAGTCCGCCAGGTCGGCGGGGTTCTCGAAGTCCGGCTCGATGCTGAAGGAGAGGACGCCGGTATTCGCGTTGATGGTGAAGTGGGCCGCGTCCGTGCCGGACACGTCGAACGTGATCGTCTGGAGGCCGGCGTTGTCGGCGTTGTCGTCGTCGGTGGCGGTGTAGGTGCCGACGACGAGCTCGGAGGCCGTGGCCGTGTGGTCGAACTCGATCTCCGCAAAGCTTGGCCCGGCGTTCCCGGCGACCACCGGCGTCTCGTTGAGGTCGTTGACCGTGATTGCGACGGCTTGGGTGTCTTCAAGCCTGGGGCTCCCGTTGTCTCTCACCCGCACCGTCACGTCGTAGACGTTGTTGCCGCCGGTGTCGTCCGGCATCTCGTAGTCCGGCGGGCTCTTGAACGTGAGCGTGGCCGTTCCGTTCACGTTCGAAGTGATGTTGAAGTCCCCCGCATCGTTGCCCTGCAGGTCCCATGACATCGTCCCCGTCGTCGCGTCCGGGTCCGTCGCCACGTACGTCGCGACAACCCCTGTTGCGTTCTCGTCGAACGTGGCAGTGGCGGGGGCAGTGGTCAGCGTGGGAGTCTCATTGACGTCCGTGACCGTGACTGCCAGGGACTTGGAGATGCTGAGGTGATTTGACGCTCCCCGCGCGCCGTCGATGCCGTTGTCCGTGACTGTGACCGTGACGTTGTAGACGTTGTCGCCGCCGGCGTCCTGCTTGTCCTCGAAGTTCGGCGCGTTCTTGAACGTGAGCACGCCGCTCGACGAGCCGATCTCGAAGAAGCCCCCGTCGTCGGCGCTCTCCACTGACCAGGTCAGCGTATTGGCCGAGTCGTGGGCCTCGTTGTTCTCGTTGTCCACGTCGGTTGCCATGTACGTGAGGACGGAGGTCTGGTTCTCCGCGACGGAAATGGCGGTCTGGGGGGTGGAGATCGCGGGCTGTTCGTTGACGTCCAGAAGGTTGATGGTCACCGTGATGCTGTCGTCCACAGAGTTGCTGTCGTCATTGCCGGCGGCGTCCTTGCTGTCGCTCACGTTCACGGTCACGCTGTAGCTGCTCTTGGACTCGTAGTTGTAGCCGGTTGAAGTAGTCCGTATCTGGCCGCTGGTCGAGACGATGGTGAAGGAAGACGCGTCCGTACCGCTCAACGTGTAATGCAGCGGGTCGCTGTCGCCGCCCGTCGCCGACACCACAGCCCCGACGTTCACGCCTGACCCGCTGTTCTCCGCCACGCTGCGTGTTGCGGTCATGCTGCTGAATGACGGCTCGACGTTGCTGGCGCCGATCTGGCCCGTGACGGCGTTGGCGGACTTGCCCGACCCCTGGGGGTCCGTGTAGGACGCCGTGGCGCGCAGGAACTTGTTCACGTCGGCGGCCACTGTCGTGTAGGAGGCTGAATTGCCATTCGACGTGATGTTGGTGAAGGGCCCTGAGGCCGAGTTTCCCCGTGCCCACTGCCACGAGACGCTGGTGGGGGTACCGTCGATGTCGGTCACGGACGCCGTCAGCGTCTCGCCGCCCGCCTCCGTGCCCATGATCGTCACCGTGCCGGGCTCGTCCACGTTGGAGAGGCTGATGGTCACGTCGATGGTGTCGTCGGTGACGGTGTTGGCGTCGCCAGCCTCGTCCTTGTTGTCGCGCACGTTCACGGTCATGGTGTAGCTGCTCTTGGACTCGTAGTTGTAGGTGATCCCCGACTTCGTCCGTATCTGGCCGCTCGTCGAAACGATGTCGAAGGAAGACGCGTCCGTGCCCGTCAACCAGTAGTGCAGCGTATCGTTGTCGAGGTCCGTGGCCGACACCTCAGCCCCGACGTTCGTCCCGGTCGTGCTGTTCTCCGGCACGCTGCGCGTGGCGGTCATGCTGCTGAACGACGGGTCCCTGTTGCCCACCGCCACCTGGCTCGACGCGGCGCTGGTTGCCGATTTGCCCGAACCGTGGGGGTCCGTGTAGGACGCCGTGGCCTTCAGATACTTGCCCACGTCCGCGGCCACGGGCGTGTAGGGGTTTGAGGTGGCCCCGCTGATGGGTGTAAACGTCCCGCCTGCCGTGTCGGACCTCGACCACTGCCACGTTACGTTGCTGGGGGTACCGTCGTGGTCGGTCAACGTCGCGGTTACCGCCTGCCCGGCCGTGATCGTGCTGGGCAGCGTCACCGTGCCCGCCTCGTCGATGTTGGTGATCATGACGACGACGTTGATGCTGTCGTCGACGGCGGAGCCATCAGTGTCCTTCACCTCCACGGTCACGTTGTAGACGTTGTTGGTGCCGGCGTCCCGTGGGTCCTCGTAGTCGGTGAGGGCCTGAAACCTGAGCACTCCTGTCGACGAGTTGATGGTGAAGTCCAGCTCGTCAGGCCCGCTCAGCGACCACGTCAGCGTGTCGTCCTCCGGGTCGTCCGCCGCGTACGTTGCGAGAGGGTCACTGGGCCCTGTCCCCTCCGGCTTGCTGATGGAGGTGTGGGACGAGCCCGTGCTCGTGATGGACGGCGCCTCGTTGACGTTGGTGACATCGACGACAACGTCAAATGTATCGCTCATGGCGGGCGAACCGCTGTCGGTGACCTTGATCGTCACCTGGTATGTGTTGCTGGCGGGAGTGGTCGCGCTGCCCGGCGTCTCGTAATCCGGTGCGTTGATGAACGAGAGTACGCCGGAGGTCGGTCCGATCTGGAACAGCGCCCCGTCCTGGTTCTCCTCAACGCTGGTGTCGCTGTCTATCGACCACGTGTGGGTGTCCGCCGGGTCCGGGTCCGAGACCGTGTACGTCCCGACGGTGGTCGTGTTCTCATCGACATCAGGGGCAGTGTCGCCGGTGATGGTGGGCTCTTCATTGAGGTCGTTGACGCTGATGGTCACCTTGATGCTGTCGTCCCATGCGCTGTCAGCGTCTCCGGCGGGGGTCTTGCTGTCGCGAACGTACATGGGTGCGACGTAGGTGGATGTGGTCTCGAAGTCCAGGTTTCCGAATACTGAAATCTGACCGGTGCTCGTGTCGATGAAGAATGTAGGAACGACGGTCGAGTGCAGCTCGTAGGTCAGCGTGTCGCCCGTGTCATCGTCCGTGGCGGCGACCGGGTCCCCGAAGGCGGTCAGGGACGGCGTGTTCTCATCGACAGTGAGGGTGATCGTCTCGCTCGAGAATTCCGGCCGGTCGTTGGTCGCGCCCGTGTGGTTGGTCACAGACCAGCTGGTCAACGCCTGCGCGTCGTTGCCTGCCGGGTCCTCCACCGGGTTTGACCCCACGGTGTAGTCCAACGTCACCGTGTCGCCGCTTGCGGCGCCTGTCGACAGCGTGAGCGCCACCTCGGCGCCGAGCACTGCGACGCTCGACGGGGTGTAGTCCGTGCCGCCGATGTCCACCGTATAGTCGCTCGCTGCGGGGGTGGAGCTTTCGTTCAGGAGCTCGTTGTAGATGAGGACCAGGGACGTTCCGTCCACGTTCGCTGCCAGCAGCAAGGGGGCGGTATTGTCGAACTGCGCGCGCGCCTGCGGGACGCACAGCACGATAAGCGCCGCCAGGAAGGCCAGGGCTGCCGTGGACATGAGGGGGCGAAAGAAGCGCGCCGGGCGCGTAGCGTGCATGTGGAGTTCCCTCGTCGCACTTCGACATCGCTTCAGATGGGGCTGTTCCGCCCGCGCGCGATGTCATTCACGCCCACAGCCTGACCGCTACGTCTCTGGAAGTCTGTACATGCCCGGTTTCGGACTGTTTCACTCCTGCGCTGTTCGGGAATCGATGCCCGCATCCGGGGCGTTGCGCACAGTCCATTAGGGGCTATGTGCGCGGTCAGCGGATACGGTGTGCGGGCACGGCGTGGCGTTTACTCAGCGGTCTCTGCGCCGGGCAAACACCGAGGCGATAGCGGAGCGGCCTAGCCGCCCTGAAATCCGCAACAGCCTGACCGATGCCTTCCCGGGAGTCTGTACATGCGCAGTTTCGGACTCTTCCACTCCTGCGATGTGCGCAAGCCCACGCCTGCACCCGGCGCGTTGTGCACAGTCCATGAGTGGTTATGTGCGCGGTCAGCGGAGGCGATGTACGGGCATGGCATGGCGTTCGTTCAGGGTCTCCGCAACAGTTGCCGGACATGCTGTTCGCCGAAGTTGCATCCGATACCATGTCTGCATGCCCACGAACGGACCTCTCAGGAACACTACCTACGGTGAGTTTCTGACGATGGCAGCCGAGGTCGATGAGCAACGGCTGAGAGCGGCCCAGGCAGGGTTCGCCATGAGGGCCTACCGAGAGTCCTTCCTCGCGGAAGACGGCCAACGCGGCCTGAGCCAGGAAGCGCTGCTCCGGCTAATGGCGTCGATAGACGAGGAGTACGCGGAGCGGTTCAGCCATGCCACCGTCTCCCGGTGGGAGTCCGGGGCCACACGTCCCACCGTGCGCCGGCTGCAGGTCTTTGGGATGGCCCTGGGGCTGTCGCCGACGGAAGTGGCGGGGCTGATCCTGCTGGCAGGCCTCGCGCCCGACCTCCAGACGGCTTCCTCCATGGCCATCAGTGGCGGAAGCAGCCAGAACCCCGGATATGAACCGAGGCCGGGCGAGGAGCATGGACCGACGGACCCCAGGGGAGGTGGCACCGCCGCAACTGCGACCGCGCCCCCGCTGCTGCAAGGCTGGGCGCGATTCGTATTCCTCAGGTGCCTGCCACTGGGTGTTGCTATCGCGGGTTCCGGGTACGCCCTGTCATTCCTGAACTGGGAGAACATCTGGACCCCCGCGTTCTACGTTGTCCTTGCGACGGCGCTGGTAGTGACCCAGGGGTTCCTGCTCCCGGACCGCACGGTCCCCAACAGGGAGTTCTTCTGGATCACGCTGTTCGTTGTGCTCAGCACGCCGTTGTTGCAGTTCGCGCCTCTGGGTATGGACCACTACGCCCTCTATCGGGTCGGGGACTCCGTCGGCACTTACGTGCCTTTCCTGCTCGCCCTCCTGGTGAACCTGGCGCTCGCCGCATCTGCCGGGCTGATGTTCCAGTTCCTGTGGCAGCGGCAACACCCGCGCCGCGGCGGCGAAGGCAGCATCATCCAGCGGTCGGTCTGGACAGCCCTGCCGCCGGTGGGCTTCGTGTACGCCGTTGTCCTCGTGATCTCGAACGCCTCGGTCTGGATACAGCTCGGGGTGCTGATGCCCGCGACAGCGGTCCTCTTCATCGCATTGCTGGTTGTCCAGGACCCGTCCACTAACCCCAGCGAGAGAGACAGGCAGTTTCTGCTGTCTACCACGCTGGCGGCAGCGATCGTTTCGTCGGTATTGGGCCTGCTCACCATTATCGCGGTATACGTCTCTCCCGACCTGCCGATGGTCCTGCCGGACCATAACCTGTTGAACTCGTGGGAGATCGACTTCGCCGCGTTGGGCTTCTCCCGCGAAGAGGCCCTGGACCGGTTGAACCTGGGCTACCCGTGGCATGCGATGACTGTCTTCGCCTACATGGCCTTCGTCGTGGCCGGCAACCTCGTGGCGTCGATGTACCGGCTCGGCGACGGGAACGAAAGCAGATCTGACGCGCGGGACCCGGGCGAGCGCTGATCGCAGCGAACTAGCCCCGGAGCGGCCGGAAGAACTCCCGCAACTCGTTCGCCAACAGCTCCGGCTCTTCCCATGCGCCGAAGTGTCCGCCGCTCGGCATCAACGTGTAGCGCTGGACGTTGTAGGAGCGCTCGGCCCATTCGCGCGGCGGCTGGCTCGAATCGCCGGGGAATATCGCGAAGCCGGTGGGCACCTCGACCCGCTCGCCGGGTCCAAGGCGCACCGGGTCCTCCGCCGACTCCTTGTAGAACCGGACGGACGACGAGATCGTCTGCGTGGCCCAGTAGACCGTCGCGTTCGTGAGCAGCTCGTCCCTGGTGAACCGCTCCTCGACGTCGCCCCGGTTGTCGCTCCACTTCCAGAACTTCTCGACGATCCAGGCCAGCATCCCGACGGGTGAGTCGCTGAGCCCGTAGGCGAGCGTCAACGGCTTCGTACGCTGTTCGTGCGAGTACCCATGCTCGGTGGCCTGCCACCAGTCCCGGTGCTTGACGAGCGCCTGTTCGGCTGCGCTGAGCGGCGCAGACCCCTCGCCGAGGTGCGGCCCGACGATGGTTGCCGAGGTCAGATGGACCGCGGCGACACGATCGGAATGCCCGAGGCCGAGCTGCGTGGTGACGGCAGCGCCCCAGTCGCCCCCGTGGGCCACGAACCGGGAGTAGCCGAGTCCCTGCATGAGCTCCGACCACAGCGCGGCGGTGCGCTTCGCGCTCATGCCCTTCTCCGACGGTCGGTCGGAGAAGCCGTAGCCCGGCAGCGACGGGATGACGACGTCGAAAGCGTCGGCAGCGTCCCCGCCGTGCGCCGCAGGGTCGGAGAGCAGGGGGAGCACCTCCAGCTCTTCGAGGAACGTGCTCGGCCAGCCGTGGGTCAGCACGATCGGCAGGGGATGGGGGCCGTTGCCGCGGACGTGGATGAAATGGATGCCCAGTCCGCCGACCTCGGCCCGATAGTTGGGCAGCGAGTTCAGCCGCGCTTCCTGAGCACGCCAGTCGAACCCCGTGCGCCAGTACTCTGCCAGCTCGCGGACGTAGTCGAGGTTGGCCCCGTAGTCCCAGCCGGCGCCATCGACCGCGTCCGGCCACCGGGTCCTGGCGAGCCGCTCACGCAGGTCGTCGAGGACGCGGTCTGTGACATGGATCGTATAGGGCTGGCTGTTCACGGCCGCAGCATATAGCAGGGCGGTCCCGGACATCCAACGGATGGCTGCCCTTGTACTGTGACCGATGGAGGGATACTGGTGCCGAAGGCCGGATTCGAACCGGCATGAGGTTGCCCTCAACGGTTTTTGAGACCGTCGCGTCTACCATTCCGCCACTTCGGCGCTGGTCAGGATTATAGCGGAGCGTGCTGTAGCCGGGCCTGTCGGCAGAACACGCTGCTCAGGCCTGAAGCTCAGATCGATGGGGTTTGGGCGATGTATGGGATGAAGCTGGAGCGGAAGACGGGATTTGAACCCGCGACCTTCTCCTTGGCAAGGAGACGCTCTACCCCTGAGCCACTTCCGCTCGTGCCAGCACCGGGCCCCTTACAGCCTGGTGCCGAGGCCCAGACTTGAACTGGGGACACCAGCATTTTCAGTGCTGTGCTCTACCAACTGAGCTACCTCGGCCCGGTCATTTCATGCTACGGAGAGCCCCGGTATGTGTCAACCGACGAGGGTTGCTACACCATCCCGGCGCCGAGGGCGCGCTTGCGTGTCTCCAGACTGACGAACGTCTCTGTGTGCCGGATTCCCTCCACGATGCCCACCTTGTTGTGCAGGAACGAGGCGAGAGCCTCGGAGCTCGTCAGGTTGACCCAGATGAAGATGTCGTAACTGCCGGTGGTGATGGAGACGTGCTCCGCCTCCGCCAGCTCGGCCAGTTCGTCTGCCACGGCTTCAACTCGTGACGGGTCCACCTGCAGCCCGATGAACGCGGACGTGTGGTAGCCGAGGCGTTCCGGGTCCGGGATCGCGGCGACTTTGATGACCTTGTCCTGCAGCAGCTTGGCAAGACGGCGGCGGGCGGTTCCCTCACTCAGCCCCAACTCGCGGGCCATCTGCGCGTGAGAGGCGCGGCCGTCCTGTTGGAGGGTTTCGATGATCCGTCGGTCGATGTTGTCCAAGACGTCCTCCGCACACGAGCGCTGAGCATGCTATGGCGCATCGTCAGGATGCGGATGCATCGTATAAGAGGATTCATGCATCGTCAACGATTAGAGGAATGTTAATCGCCGTGAGAGGGGAAATCTGCGACGCGTTCCTTGCGAATCAGCAGGAATACGCGCGATTCGTGGCGCTCAGCGCTGGATCCGCGTGTCGCCTCTGGGTTGGAAGATGGAGCCTGCGCCGGGGAGGTCGGCAGGTGTGGAGCGCCCTTGCTGCCCGATGCCGCCGATGCGTCCTCTGGAGAGGATGCCCAGAGCCGACGCCGCGGCTCCCACCAGGGCTGCCCGTTTCAGAAAGCCGCGTCGGGTCACGGTGTTCCGGGCGGTCGTTTCGTTCGATCCTGCCATTCGTCCGCTACGCTCCTGCGGCCAGGCCGGCCACGGCGGATAATTGTAGGCGGACAGCGGTAGATTGCAAGTCGTCCAGCCCGTGTGCGAAATTCATCACAAACTGTTGACACCTGCCCTGAAGGTGGTTTAACGTGCTCTTCCTGGCGGGAGGATCGCCGATGGTATGTTCACGCAGCGTCTCTCCGCCCAATCCAGAAGCAGGCAGGGCTTCCGGTGACGCTGTTTGAAACCCAGGCCCTCGGACGATGTGAATGACCGGCCCAGACCCCACGTTCATGACGGCATCCGACTGGGCTGCTGCTGCTGATCTCCTTGCAGCGCTCTGGTTCCTCCTCGGCTCGGCCCTTGGCTTCGGAGCGTGCATGCTCCTTGCCCACGGCATGATTCCGTCCCTGGCTGTCTCGCGCGACATCCCCGCCCATGTGGCTCGCCGCATCCGTATCCCGCTCTACGCAGGGGCGGTCCTCTTCCTGCTGCTTGGGTTCTACGCCATCTCGCTCTTCATCGAAAGGTTGGACCTCATATCTGATCTGTTCTACAGGGGGGCGCAGTAGGGCCGGGGTACCCCGGCGTGCAGGCGATGAGCAACTCCCTGATCAAGATAGCTGTTCCGGTCATCGGTCTCGTTGCAGCTCTGGTTCTCGCCTTCGTGGCCTACTTCTTCGTACAGGCCTGGTGGGCACAGCCTCCCGCCGTTCTCGGTTTCGGGGACGGCCCCACACAGCCGATAGCGTTCCCCCACACGGTGCACGTGACCACTGCCGGACTGGACTGCCAGTTCTGCCATCGCACCGTCTCCACGGAGGAGGCGGCCACCGTCCCTGCCGTGGCGCAGTGCCAGTTCTGCCATGACTTCACCCGCATCACGGGCGAGCAGTCCTCCTCACCCACGGCTGAAACTGAGATAGCCAAACTCATAGGAGACCCGCTGGAAGGGCCCGATCCCGTCAACTGGGTGCGTGTTCATCGTCTTCCCGACCACGTGCAGTTCGTGCACGCCCCGCATATCCAGCAAGGCTTCCCCTGCTCCACGTGCCACGGAGACGTCGCGAGCATGGAGGTCGTCGAGCAGGTCCGTAACTTGAAGATGCGCGATTGCGTCGACTGTCACCGCGAATACAGTGCACCGACCGATTGCACAACGTGCCACTACTAGGAAGAACGAATGGCGCTGACTCGCAGACAGTTTCTCAAATGGGCGGGCGTGACCGGCATCGGCGCTGTCGTCTTCAACGGCTGCCGGGTACCGGACCACGAGATCCAGGTCCAGAGCCCCGTCGAGATGCCGGAAGACCTCGTCACCGGCAGAGACAACTACTACGCCACTGCTGCCCAACTCGGTCTGGCGAGCGAAGGACTGCTCGTCCGGGTGATGGAAGGCCGTGCCAAGAAGATAGAAGGCAACCCGGACCATCCGGTAAACACCGGCAAGCACGGCATCCGTGCCGAGGCCCTGCTGCAGGCGCTCTACCATCCTGACAGGATCAAGCACCCGCTGCTCCGTATCGCCAAGGGCGGGCCGTTCCGCAGTATCGACTGGACCGAGGGCATCGAGCGGCTCGCCGCCATCATCAGCGACCGCGACCCGAACGAGGTGCTGCTCACGACCCCGTTGCTGCGTGGGCGTGCCGCCGATGTCGTGCAGGCGTTCGCAGACGGCTCCGGCATACGGCTCCAGGGCTTCGACGCGCTCGGCTGCGAGAGCGTTGCCCGGGAGGCGCTGCGTCAGCTCTATGGCCAGAACGCGCAACCCGACTTCGACATCGCGCACGCGAGCTACATACTCAACTTCGGCGCCGACTTCCTGGGCACGTGGGTCAACCCCACGCATTTCTCGCGCGGCTACGGCGAGTTCCGCCAGGGCGATGGCCGCTCGCGCGGACGCCTGGTGCACGTCGGCGCACGTTACTCCACCACGGCGGCAGCCGCCGACCACTGGGTGTACGCAACCCCCGGTTCAGAGGGGCTGCTGGCGATGTCGATCGCGTACACGATGATCGACGAAGGCACGGCGGACTCGGACGCGGCGTCCGAGTTGACCGGAGGGCACGGCGCGAGGGCGTTGCAGGCTTTCGCTCCTGAGCGGGTAGCGGCGCGCATCGGTGTTGATGCGCACGTTATCTCCGAACTGGCCCACGAACTGGCGGACAAGAAGCATCACCCCGCACTCGTTATCGGGGGCGGCCCGGCGGCAGCCCAGGCGAACGGCCTGTTCAACATGCTTGCGGTCTACGCGCTCAATGCGCTCGTGGGGTCGGTGAACCGTTCCGGCGGACTCGTTTTCAACCCTGAACCGATCAGCGGGCGGGTCAGTTCTGCCTCGCTGCGTGAATGGAAGCAGACGCTCGCCGACATGCGCTCCGGCGACATCACCGCCGTGCTCGTGCGCGAGTCGGATCTGGCCTACGGCCTGCCCGGTGCGCTCGATGCCCGTGGCGCGCTGCGCAGCGTCGACACTATCGTCAGCTTCTCCAGCTTCCTCGATGAGACGAGCGAGCTTGCCGACCTCATCCTGCCGTGCCACACCCCGTTGGAAGAGTGGGGCACGGACGAGCCGAACCCCGGCCCCGGCTACACGACCATCGGCTTCCAGCAGCCTGCGGTGAACCGCTTCCACGACACGCTGAGCTTCGGCGACGTTCTGCTGCAGACAGGGAGTCAACTCGGCCTGCCCGGTCTGCCGTGGGAGAACATGCGTGAGGCAGTGCGCTCGCTCGCGCAGGACCTGCACGAGCGGGGACGCGGCTCCGTCGTGCAGCCCACGTTCGCGGAGTTCTGGAAGCGAACGCTGGAGCGCGGCGGTTGGTGGGACACGGGTGCAACGGCGGACGGCTCACGGCCTGCTCTGCCTGAACTTGCGAGGAGCGCGCCGGCGGTTTCATCGGCTGATCCGGACCGCTACCCGCTCCACCTCGTGCCGTTCGAGGGCATCGGAGTAGGCGCAGGACAGTACGCGCATCTCCCGTGGGCACAGTCGGCGCCGGACCCCCTCACCAGCGCGGCGTGGGACACGTGGGTGGAGCTCAACCCGCACACCGCCGATGAGATGGGGCTCAAGAACAACGACGTCGTCATCGTGGAGTCGTCTACGGGCCGCACCATCCGCGTGCCGGTCTACGTCAACCCCGCCACGCCTCCCGACGTGGCCGCTGTGCCCATGGGCCAGGGTCACCGGGCCTTTACGAGTTACGCGGCACGGCGCGGTGCGAACGTGCTGGACATACTGGAGCCTGCGGAAGATGCAGAGACCGGGGCATTCGCCTGGGGCGGCACCCGCGTCCGCATCTCCGGCACCACCCGGACGAGGGTGATTCCGAAGTTGGAAGGCCTCGAGCCCGCCCGCCAGCTCCATGGCGAAGAACTCATATTCGTGCACAAGGCATAGGAAACAGGACTTCATGGCGACGCGTACACAGAGCACACGGGCAGAACACAAATGGGGGATGGTCATAGACCTGGACCGCTGCACCGGTTGCCAGGCATGCGTCATCGCCTGTCAGTCTGAGAACAACATCCCGCTCAACGATCAGACCGCCTTCCTCGACGGTCGGGCCATTGAGTGGATACGCGTGGAGCGCTACTGGGAAGGCGACTACCCGGACATCAAGGCGCGCTTCCTGCCGGTGCTCTGCCAGCACTGCGACAACGCCCCGTGCGAGTCTGTCTGCCCGGTATATGCGACCTACCACAACAACGAGGGACTGAACGTACAGGTGTACAACCGCTGTGTGGGCACACGCTTCTGCGGCAACAACTGCCCGTACCACGCCCGGCTGTTCAACTACTGGGAGCCGGTCTGGCCCGAAGACCTCCGGAACCAGTTGAACCCGGACGTTACGGTGCGGACGCGCGGCATCATGGAGAAGTGCACCTTCTGCATCCAGCGCATCCGCCGGAGCACCCGGGGTGGCAAGGAGGTGGAGGACCAGGCATTCAACCCCGCGTGCGTGCAGGCGTGCCCGACCGACGCCATGACGTTCGGCAACCTCAACAACCCTGGCTCTCGCGTCTCGCAGAAGTGGGAGGACGAGCGCGCCTTCCGTGTGTTGGAAGGACTTGGCACCAACCCCAGCGTGAAGTACCTGAAGCAGGTAGACGCTCATGCATAACGGCGAACACGAACTCACGGCCGGCCCTCTCCCGACGCATCAGGACGTCGCGAGGGACGTGCTCGGCCGCTTCCAGGACCTGGGTCACCGGTACTGGGGCTGGGTGACGGTGCTCGCGTTCCTGTTCGTCCTTGGGGTGGTTGGGTTCATCATCCGCCTGTCGGAAGGGTTCAGCGACGAGAACCGCGCCAACTGGGGTTACCTCGTAGCGACGCTTGCCTTCATCGTTACCACGTTCACCGCCATGCCGGTCATCTCGGCAGGGCTGCGTCTCGCGAAGGCGAACTGGCGACGGCCCCTTACGCGCGTGACAGAGAACATGGCCATTACCGGCCTGCTCGTCGTCCTCATGCTCATCCCCGCGCTCATTGCACTGCCTTCCATCAACGGCAGGTACACCATCTGGTTCGAGTTCCCGCTGGGCGCGCCCGGAGTGTGGGACATCATCGGCTATGGCACGCTGGTGTTCATCGGCCTCACCCTGCTGTGGGCCGTTGCCCTGCCTGATCTCGCGGCGGCGCGGGACCACCTCCCCGCCTCCCAGCGCCAACGCGTCATCAAGTGGCTGTCGCTTGGGTGGGTCGGCGGTGTCCGTCAGTGGCGCGTGCTCTACCAGGGTTCGCTGCTCGCCGGGGCGATGTACCTGCTCACGTATCCACTCGTGCAGACGCTCATGATCTCGGACTTCCACCACGGCCTGATACCGGGGTTGAAGGACGCCATCATCCCCGCGACGGTGGTGGTCAACGGCCTGCAGGGCGCGGTGGGCATGACCCTGCTCACCATGTACCTGATGCGCCGGTTGGGGAACTATGAGAAGTACTTCAGCGTGGAGCAGTTCTGGGCGCTTTCCAAGCCGTTGCTGGCGTTCTCCCTGCTCTGGTTCTACTTCTGGTGGGCGAGCTTCATCACCTTCTGGTACGGACGCCAGCCCGGCGAGAGCGAGGTCATCCGCCTGCTGGTGCTGGACGAGTACCGCGGTGCGTTGATGATCTCCTTCTTCCTCAACTTCATCGGCCCGCTCATTGCACTGGTATGGAACCCCGTGCGCCGCAGCGTATGGGGCCCCGCGCTCGTTGGCACGGGCGTGGTCATCGGAGCGCTCGTGAACCAGGTGCGGCTCTACGTCTCGGCCTTCTCGGTCGCAGACCCGAGCCAGCACGTGATGCACCCCCGCCCTGCAACGCAGTGGCCCGACGCGCCGGACCTGCTCATCATGGTCGGTGCGATCTCCGGATGCGTGCTGCTCTTCATGCTCGTCAGCAAGATCATCCCGGTGGTCTCCATCTGGGAGGTCGGCGAAGGACTCAGACTCGTGAAGGTGAGGCGTTACCTGAACCGCTACGCAAGAGTGATAGCCAAGTCGCACTAGCCGCACAGGCACGGACAACAGCCGGATGTATTACCGCAGAACGCTAACCGACGCACAGATAAACAGGGAACTCCTGGACGTCGTCCTCAGGACGCCCATGTGGTGGGTCGTTATCGTCTCCATCCTGGGGCTCATCGTCGCCGGCGCCGCGAGCGCGTTCGGCTTCATGATGAACCAGGGGTTGGGTGTCACCGGCTTGCAGCAGCCCATCTTCTGGGGCTTCTTCATCACCAACTTCATCTTCTGGGTCGGCATCAGCCACGCGGGCGTGATGATCTCCGCCATCCTGCGGCTGAGCCAGGCGGAGTGGCGCAGGCCGATGGTGCGCGCGGCGGAGACCATGACGGTCTTCGCGCTGATGACCTCCTTGCTGCAGCCGCTCATCCACGCAGGCAGGCCTTGGCGCATCTTCTACTGGGTGTTCCCGTACGACTGGGCGCGCGGCATCTGGCCGGACGTACGCTCTCCGCTGGTGTGGGACCCCACCGCCATCATCACCTACCTCACGTCCAGCTCGCTGTTCGTCTACACCGCGCTCATACCCGACCTCGCCATCATCCGCGACCGCAGTACCGGCTGGCGCCGTACCGTGTACGGCATCCTGGCGCTCGGCTGGCACGGCAACCCGAGGCAGTGGAAGCTGCAGGGCATCGCGGGCATCCTGCTCTCGGCCCTCATCCTGCCGGTGTTCGTCTCCGTGCACAGCATCGTGTCGTGGGACTTCGGCGTGAGCCTCGTCCCGTCGTGGCACGTGACCGTCTTCGCGCCGTACTTCGTTATCGGCGCCGTGCACTCGGGTGTGTCGGCGGTCGTGACGCTCATGATCCTGATGCGGAAGCTGTACAAGCTGGAGAACTTCATCTGGGAAGAGCACATCGACGCTGTGGCCAGGCTGCTCATCGTGGTCGCCACCGCGTGGCTCTTCTTCTTCTGGTTGGACCTGGTCTTTGCCCTGTGGCTGCGCGAGGAGCAGGAGATGACCGTATGGCACCTCCGCCTCTTCGAGCCGCCGTGGAGCTGGCTGTTCCTGGTGTTCATCGTCTGCTCGTACATCATCCCGGTGCCGTTATGGATGTTCCGGCGCGTTAGACGGAGCTTCACCTGGATGCTCTGGACGAGCCTCTTGGTGAACGTCGGCATGTTCCTGGAACGTCTCATCATCATCGTGCCCGCGCTCATGCGGAAGGGGCCGTGGGTGTTCACCTACGACACGTACCGCCCGAGTGCAGTGGAGGTGACGCTGATCGTGGGCTCCATCGCGCTGGTGGCGTTCCTCCTGATGATGTTCAGCAAGTTCTTCCCGCTCATTCCCATCTGGGAGGAGAAGGAAGGCCAGAAACTGATAGACGAGGTCAAGGTCGGCGACCGCGTGGTCCCTGCTTTGGTGAAAGAGCACTAGCAGGCGGAGTGAGGAGAGTTCGATGGCAAACACGAAACTGATGGGGCTGTTCCAGGACCCTGAACAAGCCGCAGGGGCCATGACCAAGCTCAAGGAAGACGGCTTCCCCGTTGAAGACCTGGACGTCTACTCCGGCAGCCCGTTCCCCGAGGGTTCCTTCGGCGAACACGAGCCGGAGATGCGGCTGTACATGTTCCCCCTCGTGGGCGCGCTCGTCGGCTTCGCCATCGGCCTGCTGTGGACGGCCGGCACGCAGATCTCCTACCCGCTGGTCACCGGAGGCAAACCCCTCCTCAGCATCCCGCCGATGACCATCATCATGTACGAGAACACGATGCTCGGAGCCATCATCTTCACGGTGCTCGGCGTGCTCTTCGAGTCCCGACTGCCGCGCCGCAAGCTGGGCCTCTACGACGAGCGCATCACCGAGGGCTACATCGGCATCATTGTCGACTGCCCTGAGGAACGCGCCTCCGCCGCTGAGTCTGCGCTCCAGGGAGCGGGCGCCGAAGAGATCAAGAGGGAAGAGGGCTAGGCAACCCGTGCAGATCCGCCGCCGCAACACCCTTCTGCTGCTGGCCGCCGCCGTCGCTTTGGCGGCAGTCGCTGCTGCGTGCTCACCGGGAGACCCCTTCCGCTCCACGGGTTCGTACCCGATCGACGTCTTCCAGGAGATGCACTACAACCAGACGCAGAAGTCGCAGGAGCCCCCTCGCTTCCTGCCGCCCGAGGACTCCTACCCGGTGGAGGGCGGCTATATCTCCGTTGACGAGATCGAGAACATCGCGGAGCTGGAGAACCCGCTTGCCGGCGACCCCCTTGCAATGCACCGCGGCGCCCTGCTCTACAAGCAGAACTGCTCGGTCTGCCACGGCCTCACCGGGGGTGGCGACGGCTACGTGGGCAACTTGCTCAGCGAATACAACGTCACTCGTCCTCCCGCGTTCGGCGACGGCGAGGGCGTCATAGTCATCCGCGATACCGGCACGACCGAAGTAAGCGCCGGTGAGACATTCGGCAACATCTCCGGCGGCAAGGGGTTCATGCCCGCGTTCGAACCCCTGCTCTCGGTAGAGGACCGCTGGGCGCTCGTCACGCTCATCGACGCGACCGTCACTGAGAGGCAGGCCGTGCTCGAGTCGATCAACGATATCCCGGAAGAGCAGCGCACCCTCGACCTTCTCCGGCTGCGGGGGCAGCTCTAGCGCGTGCGGCCTCGAGCCGCCCGGCGACGGCTGCCGTGAGAAGCACACACACCAATCTGCGCCTCGGTCGCACCGCCACGCTTCTGCTGGCGTGTGCCGTTCTCTCCGTTATGTCGATTGCCCCCGTGAGCGCTCAGACGTATGAGGAACTCCCTCCCGATCTGGAGGAACGCGCCCAGCGCATCTACTCCGGCGTCATGTGTCCTCAATGCGCGGGCCAGACGATCGACGAATCGAACGCCCCTATCGCCGAGGCCATGCGTACGGCGATCCAGGCGCAACTGCGCAACGGCGCATCGGACGACGCCATCATGGACAGCCTCGTACAATCGTATGGCGAGGGCATCCTGGCGTCGCCCCCGACGCGCGGGTTCTCCCTCCTCGCCTGGCTCGTCCCGCCGCTTGCGCTCCTGCTTGGCGCCGCCGCCGTCTTCTTTACGATACGAAACATGCGTGCGCGTCCGGTGACCGAGCCTGCCGCTGTTGCCGCAGGCGGAGGCGCCGCGGACACTGCCGGCGCGGGACCGTTGCCGTTCGACCTCGTAGACCGCGAGCTCGGGGAGGACGCAAAGATGGCAGAGGAACGCTGAACGAATGGCAAACCTCGGCACGGCGACCATACTCATCGCACTGCTCCTGACTGCATACAGTGTGTTGACGTCATTCGTGGGCGCGAAGCGGGGCGATGCCCCCGCCGTCGTCAGCGCTCAGCGTGCGAACTATCTGACCACGCTCACGCTGGCGGTATCGATGGGTGCGCTCGTCTACGCGTTCCTGGAGAACGACTTCAGCATCCGCTACGTGGCGGAGCACAGCAACCTCGCGATGCCCCGCATCTACACCTGGGTGGCCTTCTACGCCGGCAACGCCGGTTCGCTCCTTTATGTCGCCTTCGCGTTGAGCGGCATGGCGGCGCTTTCCATGGCGCTCGCTCCCGGGCGACTCGGCGCGCTTCGCCCGTACGCCAACGGCGTGCTCATGCTCATCCTGCTCTTCTTCCTGGTGGTGCTCTTCTTCCTCGCAAACCCGTTCGCCACGTTCGAGCGGGCTCCCGCGGACGGGCAGGGCATCAACCCGCTGCTCACGCACCCCGGCATGTTCGCCCACCCGCCGCTCATCATGACCGGCCTCGTTGCGATAGCGGTGCCGTTCTCGCTGGCTGTCGCGGCGCTCCTGCGGGGACGCATCGACGACGACTGGGTGGACGCCGGGCGTGTCTGGGGACTCACCGCGTGGGTGCTGCTCGCCATCGGCCTGCTGCTCGGCTCCTGGTGGGCGTACACGATCCTCGGCTGGGGCGGCTACTGGGCGTGGGACCCGGTAGAGAACGCCGCGTTCATGCCCTGGCTGGCGCTCACCGCCTTCATCCACTCCATCATGGTCCAGAAGCGCCGGGGTATGTTCCGCATGTGGAACATCGCGCTCATCAACATCAGCTTCACCCTCGGCGCGTTCGGTATCTTCATCAACCGGGGCGGGCCTGTGCCGTCGGTGCACTCGTTCGGCGCGTCCACGCTGGGCTGGGTGTTCCTCACGTTCCTTGGCGTGGTAACGGTTGCATCGTTCGCACTCTTCTTCTATCGGATGGCTGTTCTGCGCAGCCCCTCCTCACTCGAATCGGCGCTCTCGCGTGAGGCCGCCTTCCTCGTGAACAACCTGCTCCTGCTCGGCATCGCGTTCGTCACGTTGTGGGGCGTCGTCTTTCCGCTCATCTCGGAGCTGGCAACCGGAGACACCATCACTGTGGGGGAGCCGTTCTTCAACACCGTGAACGGGCCACTCATGCTCGCGCTCATCCTGCTGATGGGCATCGGCCCGTTGCTCCCCTGGCGCACGGCGACGTGGCAGAGCGTCCGCCGTGCGCTGCTTGTACCGGGCGTCATTACGCTCGTCATCACCGCGATAGCCGCACTCCTCTTTCGCGTGACTATACCCGTCGTGGTGCTCGGCATCGCGGTCAGCACGTTCGCGGGCATCAGCATCCTGCAGGAGTGGGTACGGGGGACGTTGGCGCGCAGTCGCTCCACCGGTGCGCTGTGGCCCGTGGCGTTCGGGCAGCTGATCGCCTCGAACCGTCCGCGCTACGGCGGTTATGTCGTCCACCTGGCCGTGGTCATGCTCGCCTTCGGCATCGTGGGCTCTTCGTTCTACGACCAGGAGCGCGACGTGTTCATGTCCGTCGGAGACCGGGCCGTGATAGGCGAGTACACGGTCGAGTTCGTGGACGTGAGCGCCGAGACGTTCGCCGACCGCACCGAGCGCACTGCGGTCCTGAACATTACGAGAGGGGGCGAGAGCCTCGGCACGCTCAGCGCGTGGCAGGGGGTCTACCCGTCGTTCTCCATGATCTCGACCCGGGCGGGCATACGCTCTACGCCCCAGGAAGACCTCTATGTGCTGTTCAGCGAACTGCAGCCGGACGGCCGGACCGCGGCGTTCCGCCTGCTGGTGAACCCCATGGTCTGGTGGATGTGGCTTGCCGGGCCGTTCGTCATCCTCGGCACTGTCGTCGCCCTCTGGCCCGCTCGCCAGCGCGCGGCTGTTTATGCGATTCCCCAGGTGCCGGGTGCTGCGCCGAGCGGCGGCGCACCCTAGGCGGGCTGTGGCGTCGGCCCTGGCAGGACAGTCATGACCATCCTCGTCCTTACGCTGCTCGTGCTCGTGGCGATAGTCGTCCTGGTCTATCCGTTCTGGGCGGCGCGGTACGGGGGCGTGCTCTTCGATGATCCTGCGCGCGACCTCGAGGCTGGCATCCGCCGTGCCCGCGACCGCGTCTATGAAGAGATACGCGCGCTGCAGCAGGAGTACTTCCTGGGGAACACGACCGAAGCCGAGTACCGTGCGCAGTTGCAGGCGGCACGCCGGCGGGCTGCGGAGCTGATCCGCGAGCAGCAGCAGGTGAATGAGACGGCTGCTGCCATTGAAGACCGCGTGGATACGGAGTTGCGTGATCTCCTGCCGGACGATGGCGATCGGAAGGAAGAAGCGTGAAGCGCGCCGCCGTATCGGTCGTCGTTCTGCTGGCGGCGCTGCTGCCCGCTCAGGCGCTCGCGCAGGAAGTGGGTGAGGCCGAGATAGCGGGGCGCGTGGAACACGGAGCGGATGCCGCCTCGTTCGATCCCACGCAGGCGCGGGTAACGCTCAACGTGCTGGAAGGGATCACGCTCGTCTCGCAGGACTCCGCGTTGCCCGATGAGTCCGGTGCCTTCAACTTCAGCGTCACTGCTGCCGAAGGACGCACCTATTTCTTCTCCGTCGAGTACCAGGGCGCGAACTACTCCGCCGTGCGCGGTGCAAGCGAGCTGAGCGAACCCGTCGTCGTCACTGTCTTCGACTCCACGAACGACACCTCTGTGCTCACGGTTCAGAGTCACACCGTCATCGTTACCGGCGCGGTGCCGGACGACGGGTTCGTGGAGATTCTCGAACGTGTCATGGTGCGGAATGACAGCAACCTCACGCTCACCCCTGACCTGAACGCTCAGGGCCCGGCGATGCTGAGTTTCCTGCGCTTCGCTCTCCCGCCCGGCGCCTACAACCTGGACGTCCGGTCGAACATCACCGGGGGGCAGGTGCTGGAGGTCGACCGCGGTTTCGCGATCAACTCGCCCGTCCCTCCGACCCCTCCGGGACTGCCGCACCAGTTCGAGTTCGTCTACCGCCTCGATTACGACGGGCCCGTTATCGACCTCTCTCGCACGATGCGGTTCGGCGCCGAGTCGGTGCGTTTCGTGGTGCCGGTTGACGTTGCCACGCCGTCGTCGGCTCGCCTGGCGGACCTCGGCGCAACCGAACTCGACGGGCGTCTGCTGCGGCTGCTGGAAGGCCAGGACATCGCGCCTGCCGAGGTGTTGCCGCTCGCTGTCGCCGACCTGCCCGGCAGGTCGGCGTTCGATGCAGCGCGCGAGTCTGCCGGTGAATGGTATGTCCGGTATGTCGTTCCCGCTGCCGTTGGCCTGACGGCTGCGGCCCTCCTGCTGCTGTCGTTGCGCCGTCGACGCGCCGTGGCCATGGGCGGCGCCAGCAGGGAGCAGCTGCTTGCCGAGGCTCGTGCCCTGCGCGATGCATACGATCGGCACGCTATCGGCGCGGCGGCGTACGAAGGCAGGCGGCGCGTGATACGAGACACGCTCGTGCAGACCGAGGTGCGCAACCGGCTCACCGAAGCAGACGGCGAAGGCAGCACCAGAGACTGACTACGTGCACCCATTGCGCTGCGCATCGGTTGGACGTATCGTTGGCGTATGCGCGTATCTCTCCCGCGTCGCAGAACGCACGAGGAGACTACTCCCTGCGACGGCCCTGCCGTCCGGGTCGAGGGACTGGCCAAGTCGTTCAACGGTACGACCGCCCTCCGGGAGGCCACGTTCGATGCCGAGCGTGGCAGCATGGTCGCTCTCCTTGGCCCGAGCGGTGGCGGCAAGACGACGACGCTCCGGCTCGTTGCCGGGTTCGAGACCCCCGACGCAGGGACGGTCACCATAGACGGCCGGACCGTCGCCGGTCCCGGACGGTTCGTGCCTCCTGAGCGCCGCCGTGTCGGCATGGTGTTCCAGGACTATGCCCTCTTTCCCCACCTCACCGTTCGCAAGAATGTCGCGTTCGGGGTACCGCATGGCCTTGGCCGGGACCGCGCCGTGCAACAGGCTCTGGAGCTCGTGGGCATGACCGCTGAGGCGGAGCGGATGCCGGACCAGCTCTCCGGCGGACAGCAGCAGCGCGTCGCGCTCGCGCGTGCGCTCGCTCCCAAACCGAGCGTGGTGCTGCTCGACGAGCCGTTCTCGAACCTGGACGCAAACCTCCGGCGGCACGTGCGGGGTCACATCCGCCAGATACTGCGGGACGCGGACACCACCTCGGTCTTCGTGACGCACGACCAGGATGAGGCGTTCAGCATCGCCGACAAGCTGTGCGTCATGCTGGACAACCGCCTCGAACAGGCCGGCCCTCCCGCGGAGGTGTACCTGTACCCAGCGTCGCTCGGTGTCGCCCGGTTCATGGGAGTCGCAAACATCCTGCCCGGCGAGTGCTCAGGCGGCTACGTCCGCTGCGAGCTGGGCGTGCTTCCGGTGGGCAATCCCGACCCTCCGAAGGGGCTGGTGATCGTGTGCGTACGCCCGGAGACGGTCCGCCTGCACACGGAATCGGACGCGTCGGTCGAGGGGGTCGTGACCTCCGTCGAGTTCCACGGCACCTCCAAGGCAGTGAACCTGCGGCTTCGCTCCGGCAGACCGGTGCGCTGCGTGATGGGTGTGCACATCCCCGCCGAGGTGGGGGAGACGGTAAAGGTGGGGGTCAACAGTTTCGTCGCGGCCTTCCCCCCGCCATCCGCTCACGCGGCCTAACGCGACGGCCCCGCGCCGTCCACGATGCTGACCGCCTCTCCCAGTCCGCCTATCGCGAATGCTCCGGGCGTGCCGATGCCTGCGAAGAGGCATCCGGCGGACGCCGCGGCCTGCCGTCCGGCGTCGGAGCAGTCAACCAGCAGCACCTCCCACGGCGGTACGTTCAGCACCTCGCAGGCGCGGAACAACAGGTCTGG
This sequence comes from Dehalococcoidia bacterium, assembly GCA_965206315.1. Taxonomy (GTDB): domain Bacteria; phylum Chloroflexota; class Dehalococcoidia; order Lucifugimonadales; family Australimonadaceae; genus Bin16. The sequence continues at coordinate 251,292 of OZ242210.1, read as the reverse complement.
TGCGGGCAGGGGCTTCCGCTCGCCGTTCGTCCCCACGAGCGCGTGCGGGATGAGTCCCAGCGTTTCCAGGAGTGCCCGTACAGGGTCGCCCTCCCCGTTCGTGAGCACGGCGGAGACGACGCCCCGCCGGTCCAGCGCCTCGATCACGGCTGCCGCCTCCGGGTCTGCGGCGCCGTCTGCCAGAACGGCGTCGATGGTGAAGAGGACCGCGCTCAGTTGCATGTCCACACCATACCTGCTGGCGCGATAAACTACCGCTGCGTAACGACACTGAAGGAGCGGACCTGATGGCGCTTTACGAGTACCGCTGCACGGCCTGCGGGAACGAGTTCGAACAGCGCAGACCGATGAGCGAGGCGGACAGCCCGGCGGTATGCCCGGCTTGCGGCAAGGAGGCGTTGCGGCTGCCTTCTGTGTTCGCCTCCAAGGACGGCTATACCTTGCGGGTGCCGCGCGCGGGAGCCTTCCGATCCGGCCAGGGCTGAATCACAACATCCAGGGAGCAGAGCAGTATGGTCACCAAGTCGGAGCTTACGGTCGTGGAAGTCGAACTCAAGCAGGTGCGGGTCGAGCTGGCCTCGCTCCGCGCTGAGGTCGCTTCCCTGCGCAGCGAAGTCGACGCGCTGAAGGCGAAGGGCTAGAACAAGCCTGTCATTCCGAGCGGAACGCAGCAGAGCCCCGCGCTTTAGCGCGCAGGGTCCTCTCGGGAAGCACGCCCCGCGCGCAGGTGCGGTAGCATGCGAGAGTCATGTCCGCCGCACCCCGCCCACTCGTCGCTGAGACTGGCCTCTACGTCCATACCACCGCGTACAGTGTCGTGCTTGGCGGCATCATCGTCCTCGTGCCGCTGTACATCATCTCGCTCGGCTACAACCCGGGCTGGCTCGGCGTCATCATCGCCGGGCAGGGGCTGTTCCAGGTGGCGCTGCGCCTCTTCGGCGGCGTCATCTCCGACCGCATCGGCGAGCGGTGGGTGATCCAGGCGAGCTTCGCCGCGCTGGTCGTAGGGACGCTCGGGCTTGCGTTCTCCTCATCGCTGTTCGCGCTGCTGGCGGCGCAGGTGCTGTTCGGCGGCTCCCGCGCCATCTACTGGACGTCCTCCCAGTCGTACGGCAGCCGGATCGACGAGTCCCGCCCGACGACGCTGATGGGGCGCTTCTTCGGGTTCGCGGCGGTGGGCGGACTGGCGGGCAATGCGGGCGGCGGGTTCGTTGCGGTGCTGCTGGGCTACCAGGAAGGGTTCCTCATCGCCGCGGCCATATCGGCAGGGGCGATGGTCGTCGTTGCGGTGATGCCGCAGCTGCCGAGGCGGGCGGCGATGACGCTCCGCGAGATACTCGGCCCGGTGCCCGGCGTCTTCCGTAACCGCGCCACCCTGCTCCCGGCGGTCATGGCGCTCGGCACCTCGCTGCACGTCTCCGTGCTCTCCTCCGTGGGCGCGGCGGTCTACAAGGAGTTCGGCTTCGACGATGACGTGTTCGGCGTGCTCATGGCCATCCACGCGGGCGGCGCCATCGTGGCCGGGTTCCTGTTCGCGCGCCTGCTCAGCAGGGTGGGGCAGCGGCCGACCTACGCCGTGACGATGGCGCTGCACGGCCTGCCGCTCATCGGCATCGTGCTGTGGGGCGGCAGCTACCCGGCGGCGGTCGCGCTCATGTTCGTCCTCGGGCTGTCGTTCAACGCGGGGCGGGTGCTGAACGTGAGCATCACGGCGATGGTGAGCAGCCCGGAGCAGCGAGGCGTGTTCATGGCGGTGGTCGGCATCTACTGGGCGTCCGGGCAGATGCTCGGGCCGCTGCTGTTCGGCCCGCTCGCCGCGGTCACGAGCCTCACCTTCTCCTTCATCGCTGCGGGCGCCCTGATGACCGTGACCGCCCTGCTGACGCCCTTGCTCTACGCCGCCTCCGGGGACGAAAGCGCAGGCAGGGCGGAGAGGGCCGCGTAACGATTATCCGTCGGTCCCATGAAAATGGCGCTGCCCCGCCGACTTCGTCATTCCCGCACAGGCGGGGATCCAAGTGCCCGACAGGGCACACAGTGACGCCGGGCAGGTCACGACGCGCCGCGAAGCGGTCGCGCAATCCGTCGTTCCTGCGGAGCGTGCAACCCTCACCCCCAGCCCCTCTCCCAGAGGGCGAGGGGAGCCGATTCCTCCCTACCTCCCATCCCCGACGCCACTTCCCCACCTCTCCCCCTGGGAGAGGTCGACGCGCTTGCGCGGCGGGTGAGGGTTGGTGGTGAGGCGTGGAGCGCCTGGTTCCTTCCCCCTTGACGGGGGAAGGTTAGAGCCTGCCCCGCACTTGATGCGGGGATGGGGGTGAACCGGCTCGGTGGCGGGGCGGCTGTCCGACCCCCTCGCCCTCTGGGAGAGGGCAACGCGCTTCAGCGCGTGGGTGAGGGTTGGCGGTGGGTGGGCTGCGGAAGCCCCTACGGCGCCCCCTCCACCGATAGCGGCGGCTGCTGGAACTTCGTGGCGCGTTCGAGTTTGCGGCGGGGTGTCAGCAGGTAGTGGCCGCAGGTGAGGCAGCGTATGCCGATGTCGGCGCCGAGCCGCTCGACGCGCCACTCCACGCCGCCGCACGGGTGCGGCTTGCGGAGCGTGAGCCGCTCGCCGAGGTGGAACTCTACGGCCACGGCTTGCCCATCCGTTCGAGTTCCGCGTTGATGGCGTCGCGCAGGCGCTCGGCCTCGGCACGGGCGGACTCAGCGAAGTCCGCGCCCTTCGATGCGTAGATGACGCTGCGGGAAGCAGAGATGAGGATACGGCGTCCGTTGGCGTCTACACCGTTCCGCACCGACGCTTCGAGGTCGCCGCCCTGCGCGCCGATGCCGGGGATGAGGATCGGCATCGAGCCGACGATGCTCCGCACCCGCGCGAGCTCGTCGGGGACGGTTGCGCCGACGACGAGCCCGACGTTGCCGTTGTCGTTCCACGCGACCGCCTGCCGCGCGACCTCCTCGTAGAGCGGGCCCTCGACGCCGTTGCCGCGCACGGTGAGGTCCTGGAACTCGGCGCTGCCGGGGTTGGAGGTGCGCGTGAGCACGAACACGCCCCTGTCCGCGTAGTCCAGGAATGGCTGCACAGCGTCGTGCCCCTGGTACGGGTTCACCGTGAGGGCGTCCGCGCCCCACTTCTCGAATGCGGCCTTCGCATAGGCCCTGGACGTATTGTCCATGTCGCCGCGCTTGGCGTCGAGCAGAACGGGCACACCGTCCGGTACGGCCTCGATGGTGGCCTGCAGCGCCTCGATGCCGGGGATGCCCTCGGCCTCATAGAACGCCCATTGCGGCTTGTACGCGCAGACGAGGTCGCTCGTGGCGGCGATGATGGCGCGATTGAACGCGGCGATGTCGTCGATGGGCATCGCGGAGAGCGAGGGGTCAAGGCCGACGCACAGGAGGCTCCGGTTGCGTGCGGCGGCGGCGTCCAGCTGTTCGATGAAGGTGCTCACGGCTCTCAGTGTACCAAGCGCGGGCGGCTGGTAGCATCGGGCGCATGGCACGACCCGTCTCCGCTCCCATGCGCCGCTCCTCGCGCACTGCACAGCTGCTCACCACCATGTACGAACGCCTGCTCGCGCACCACGGACCGCAGGGCTGGTGGCCGGGCGACGGCCCGTTCGAGACGATCGTCGGCGCGATCCTCACGCAGAACACGGCGTGGACGAACGCCGCGCGCGCCATCGAGAACCTCAAGGCCGCAGGCGCGATGTCGCCGGGCGCCCTGCGGGCGATGCCGGAAGAGACGCTGGCGGAGGTGGTCCGTCCCAGCGGCTACTTCAACGCCAAGGCGCGCAAGCTGAAGGCGATGGCCGAGTTCCTCGGACGCTACAACGACAGCGTCGAGGCGTGGCGTGGCATGGAGCCGAAGACGCTGCGCGCCGAGCTGCTGGCGGTGCACGGCATCGGCCCAGAGACGGCGGATGACATCGTGCTCTACGTCGCGGGCCTGCCGTCGTTCGTCATGGACGTCTACACCCAGCGGATCGTCGACCGGATGCTGCCGCGCCACCGGCTGCGCGGCTACGACACCTACCAGGCGCTGTTCGAGCGGCACCTGCCGCACGACGCTGCGCTCTTCAACGAGTACCACGCGCTGCTCGACGCCCATGCCAAGGACGTGTGCACCAAGCGCGAGCCTCGATGCACCTCTTGTGTCCTCGCCGACCTCTGCGCCACGGGTCGCCGCGCCGTGAAGTGAGCGGATGTCGACGCCGATGCACTCGTAAGGGCTGCCGGTGCTACGAGTGCCAGGCGGACGCTCGGTTTGTCGAAGTGAGCCATTCTGCGCCATTGTGAGCCATTGCACTCCTGACCAGACCGGTATTCGCCTGACGGTCTCATCCGGTCTCATTTCGGTACCACTGCGCTCGCAGGCCGCGAGGGACCTGCCGTACGGCTGGCGGGTCGCTGAGGAACAGCGTATGCGGGCAGGAGGTGTCGGCGAAAGGGGCAGGTGTCGCGAGTTCTGCCCCGTCATTCCCGCACCGGCGGGAACCCAGAGTGACCGGGCAGGTCACGCGGTGGTGCAGGGTGGGGAGGGGTGTGTCGTGCTGAGCGGTGCCGTGATGGAACCGGAGCTAGGAGGTCAGGCGCGAGGAGGGCGAACGATTCCGTGAACGGCCTCCAAGCGGCCTTCCTCAATCAAGTCTGAAATCAGGCTGCTTACTATTTCAGCGATGCGCCTCCCCTTCCGTGCGAAACCTAACATTGAGGTAACTTCCTTCGCCAAGTCCTCTTGGGGGCCACGGAACTGACCGGCCGCCTGCGCTATGAGAGTCTTCAGTTCGCTTGGAGGCGCGTGTTCGATATTCTCGTCCACGAGCATCCGCGGGTCCCGATTGAGCTGATTTGGACTTGTGTGCAGAAAGTCTCCCGTGCGCAGGAGCTTACCCCCCATGACTGCTTGCCCGATTGCGTATTTCACGTGATCCCTCGTTGAACCTCGTACGCGCCCTATTCCGTAGCGGTCGCGGATACGCTCGATAACGACGTCGGAGTGTACTGGCCCTTCGACTTCCGCAATGGATACTGCCATCTCAGCAAGTTGCCTGAAGCTCGCAAAGCGCAACTCGCCGACAGGCTTGAACGAAGCGAGATTCGCTGTAGTGTAGGGGGCTAGTTGTAAGGGACTGGGGGTATTGATACTCCTGGTAGGCGTGTCCTCTATCGCTTCTGGTGCGGCACTTGTCAATTCTGAATCAGTCGCACCAGCAGGTTCTGGTTTGCTGGAAACAGGACTGGTTCGTACGCGCGCCACCTTCAATGCTTCCTCTATGCGCGCAATCTCTGCTTGAGGGTTTCGAGCCCACGACGTTGACCAGACTCTGTGAATCGACCACCCCAGCCCTTCGAGAACCGACTGCCGCAGCCAATCGCGGTCCCTTGCTGCGGGAGCGGAGTGGTAGGTGGCTCCATCGCATTCCACTCCAAGGTCGTAGCGTGCGCCGTCTTCTGAGAGTATCCCAAGATCGATGACGTATCCTGACGATCCGATCTGACCAACTACGCGGTGCCCACGCTCCTCAAGTGCACCCTTCACGGCCTTCTCGAAGTCATTCAACTCATCGCCGGTGGGGTGAGCGAGAGTGGTGCTTGGTCCTGCGCTGAGGTCGGATTGCGGGTCGGCAGCATACTCAAGGAAGCGTCGTAATACTCGCGCGCCTTCAGAGTCCGAAGTGATATGCACCGGGTCTATTGAATGAACGATGTCCATGCGCTCGCGAGCACGAGTGACTAGGACGTTGAGCCTGCGCTGGCCTCCCAGATTGATTATAGGTCCGAAACGGTTGGGGGTTGGACCGCCTATCGTTGTAGGGCCGTAGCCAATGCTGATGATTATGCGATCCCGCTCGTCGCCTTGGACGTTCTCAAGGTTTTTCACTCTGAACGGTTCAGGGCCGTTCTCGACGAAGAAGTGCTCTAGCTCGCCTTCCGCGAGCCGCCGTTCATTCACAAGTCGCTGTATCCTATCGGCCTGAGCGCGCGACAACGCTGCTACGATAAGGGACTTATCAGGGTGAGTTCGTGCGTGTTCTATTACCAGGTCGGCTACGCGCTGCGCCTCTTCCGGGTTCGTCCTTGATGCGCCACTCTCGTAGAGAGCATTGGGCATGAAGTGACGGTGGACTCCTTGCCATTCATCCCGGGTGCCAGGAGACGGGAAGGTCAGTAGACGTCCTCCATAGAAATTGTGATTCGAGAAGCGAATCAAGTCCTCATGCCGACTTCGATAGTGTGTGTCGAGGCTACGCTCGTGGAACAGGATGTTCCTGCTTTGGACAGCTAAATCCAAGATGCTGTCGATACCCACGAGTGAACCATCGTCATCACCTTCATCGTCTGCATCTTCATCGTATTCATCGTCTGTATCACGAGAACGGTTCCAGAAGTTGCTCGGAGGCAGTTGCTTTTGATCTCCCGCGATTATGACCTGTTTACCGTGGAGCAGCGCGGGAATAGCATCCTCTGGGAATACCTGCGATGCTTCATCGAAAACCACAACATCAAAAGTCGCGCTCAATACGAAGGGGAGTTCGTTCTGATCGGATTCCGCGCTCTTTCCATCCTGCTTGGACGCTGGCGCACCGGTATGCGAGAGGTATTGGCTGACCGCAAGCGGGCTCATCAAGAAGCAAGGCTTGAGGTCTTTGATGCATTCAGGGATATCGCGCATCAATGCCCTGACGGATTTCTGGCGCCGTTTCTTTACCAACTCGCGGTTGAGCCGGATCATCCCCCAGCTATCTGCAATTTGGTCATAATGCCGGAACATCCGCTCCCGTATATCTGATCGTACTGCACGAGGGAATTCTTCATCTAACCAACGGAACTCCTTGCGAACGTTCTCATGGTCTATTGAAGCGAAGTTGCTGATTCGATTATCTTGGCTGTAGTACTCTACTATCTTCTGAAACACACTGCGTTCCACTATCCGGGGCACAAGATATGCGTTGTCAGTAAGTTTGCGGCATTCACTGACTGCTCCTGTACCCAAGATGGTCTCTGCCCGCATGACTGCGTTTCTATAGCGCACCCACCCATCAGCATCTTCCGCATCATCATGAAGCCGCCGTGCCCATTCTTGGATGTCTTCGAACGTAGCTGCTCCTGACGGCTTCGAAACCGGAGCTTCATACTCATGCTTCAATCCACCCCACAACTCCTCCAGCCGGGCTCTTGCCGAATGGATTTGGGCAGCAAGTCGTTCATATTGTTGAGGATCTCTTGGGCTGACGGCATGCATGACTGCTTCTTGGTTGATTCCATGCTGTTCGATTGCCTCAACGAATCCCTTGATCCATTCCAATCGTGGAATGATGTCTTGCCAGTCGGTGTCAAGTCCGTCGTAGAAGTGCATGAAGGCTTGTTGAAGGCTATCGGGTTGCTCCCTGCTCCACGGCTTGATCGCGTGCCAATTCGCGAGCGGGTCATGTGATGAAAGCGATGCTTGTATATCTTGATGCACCTCAGCCCATGGATGACGCTCTCTGCCTTGTTTGGTGTTCTGTAGATTCTGTATGTCTTTCTGAAGGCTATTCAGAGATTTCACCAGTTCGCTGGCCGTTCTAAGGTCCTGTTCGATGGCACTCCAATCTGAAGCTCGGCCGCTAAAGCGTTCCCCAATCAGAGATTGCCACTGTGCTGACCGATTGTTCCATTCTTCGCGTTGTTGTATCACTCGCATGGCCTGCATAACCAAGGCATAACCTTCGGCTAACGTGATTTTGCTTGGATTACGCATGAACTGCCGGACAGTTTTCTGGTCAGCACGAAAATCCCGGCTAAAAGTTCGCTGTATCCAGTCTTGGTAACCTACGCTATAGCGTTCAAACATGGACGAATCAACTACTGTAGTTATGTCAAGATTACAGCTTTCGAGGAGTGATTCCTCTGCACTCTTTAGATTGTCTGCGGCCGTCCGCGCCTCTGCTACAGCGACCTTGGCTTTGTCGACTCCGTCTTGACTTGCCCACGATGATGGTGCCGGAGCGATGGACTCAATGAGGCGGGCAATGCGCTGGTCTTCCTTCTCTTCCAAGGCTATAGCAAGAAGTTCGTTAACTCTGTCTTTGGAGAATCTTGTCCACTCCACCACAACCCCAGGCGCTGTTGTGAAGTGCTTGAGGATGGTCTCCAAGGCTGCTGCAGATTCCAGAGTGTTGGGAGTATCCCAACCGATTTCCTTAGCGATGAGAGCAAAGTTTCGGGCAGCATCGGCGTATTCTGTTGCAACTGCAGACATATCATCACGCACTTGATCAGAGAGATTCAGGCCAGGAACGGTTGTCTTTAGTACTTTCCAGATGCTTGTTTCATGTTGTTGGTATTCCTCACCTCGCGATGCGATTGGCGCGAGGCTCTCGCGCATCTCCTGAAGCCAAGCCTGATTGATATCGCCAGTAGCCGTAGGAAGATTGAGCTTCAGGCGGGGTACTCCTTCGAGAGAGGCATAATGCCCCTGCGCTTGGTAGATGCTCATTCCGATGGGTTGTCGTATTTGATGTAGTGTCCGGACAACCGCATTGAGATTGCTCCGCTTACCGTTCAGCTCAGATAGCCTCGATGGTGTGTCGCGGACTGATCGCCTGGACTCGACGGCCTCCTGCAGTTGAGCGTAGACGTTGGCTTTGCGCCCACGCTCGCTGTGCAGGTCGAGGCAGAACAGTCCTAGCCCCGCTTCGTCAAGGCGTCGCTTGACTACGTCCAGTGCTGCTGTTTTCTCACTAACGAACAGCACGGACTTGCCTTCGGCTATGCATGTCGAAATTACATTGGCAATGGTCTGGCTCTTTCCTGTGCCCGGTGGTCCATGTATGACGAGATTCAATCCATCTTGTGCGTCTGCTATGGCGATGAGTTGGCTGTAGTCGGCAGGCAGGATGGTAGACTGGTCTTGCAAGTTGAGGAGATCGTCCAGCCCGCCTCCGGCAAGGGCTTTCGTATCCGACGGGATCGCTGAGGGCGTTAGAATCGAACCTGATGAGTTGGACAACCTTGACATTACCCTGACAATCTCATTATCAGTGCCGCGAGATTTGAGAGTCTCTAGATCCCTCCACATAGCAAGCTTGGAATATGAGAAGATTCCAAGGTACACACTGTCTTCTATCTTCCAATCAGCGATGCCTGCGATAGATTGCTTCACGCTGTCGAAATACTCAGAAGGCTTCATTTCAGGTTCTATCTCAGGGAGACCTATGCCAAGGTCTTTATTCAGCTTGAACCGGAGAGTCTCGTTGAGAGCAAGGTCGTCATCGTTGAGGGCAAGTCGGAATGGGCTACGCAAGCCTGTTCGAGTAAGGCTGCACGGGAGCAAGAGCAGAGGAGCAATCGCTTCGTTGTCTCTTTCATCTACCCATTGGAGCAACCCTATTGCGATGTAGAGCACAGGCAGTCCTTGTTCTTCTTCCCATTCCCGCTGCCTGCTTCGCAGGTACCCCAACCGTCTTTGCAGTTCAGGCAGAGGGCAGTCGCTCCGTAAGTCTCCCCTGCTGACTCTGCCGGACAGAGGTCCTGCTTCCTCCTCATCAGTGTCATGGAGTTTCTCGACGAAAGGGAACGAAGCGCCTTCGGGGCCCTTCCGTTCAAGCAGATCAACAATATGGTTGGCTGTCTCACCCTCAAGGAGAAGGGGGTATTTCCCGCCAAGGTTGAGGTAGAGCAGTCTGTTGCGCCGGTCGAGTTGGAGTAGCCGTTCTTGCCACTCGATGACTCTCTGTATGAATTGCTGGGGAAATTGCTGTGACATAGTTGTCTATCCTAACCCCGTTCGCGTGCCAATGCTATACAAGCCCACCGTGGTGAGGCTGCGAGGTTCCTGCCTGCGCAGGAACGACGGAGTTCTCCCCATCCTGTGCATCGATGTTCATTCCCCGGATTCGTGACACGCGCCCGTTTCGCAGTCGCTCGTCCGCGCGGTACGCTGGTTGCATGAGGCGAGGTCCCCGCCTGTGGCGCGCTGAAGTGCGGGAACGACCGCGGGGCGAAAGCGACAGAATGCGACAGTTTTCAGAAAACACCCGGTCGCCGTCGCTCCTGGCGGCCTCCGATCCAGGAGTGGAGAGGCTGTCGCATAAGTGTCGCTTTGTGTCGTATCCGCGGTGTGCGGTGTCGCGTACCCGTCGCTCGATGCTGCGCGGGTGTCGCCCTCTACGTCTCGCGCTCGTTGGTGACGGAGGCATCGCCGGTGCAGTAGGGGATGAAGTTCTTCATGTGGCAGGTCGCGCCGGTCCTGGCGAGTTCGGCCTCGAAGAAGTCGTGTATCTCGCTGGCCTCGTCCTCGTACTCGATCTGCCTGCCGCCGGACTTCATGCTGACGTCCGCGCCGGGGCGGGAGCCCCCGTAGGGTGGGACGAGGCCGTGCTCGCCCTGCCGCAGCGCGAGGTAGCGGGCGCGCTTCGTGCCGGTGTTGAAGTGCTGGTGGAACGTCCGCTCGCTCGGTACGACGACCATGGAGCCGCGCTTCCAGTCCACCTTCCGCATGTCGGAGTGGTCGTCCTCGTTCCAGAGGAGCGAGAAGCCCGCGTCGCCGCTGAGGATGATGAGGTGCGCGCCGGGCCCGTGGTGGTGCGCCTTCTTGTAGGTGCCGACCGGGAACTCGGAGATGTGCGCGGTGATGCTGTTCTTCGCCATCTCCAGCTGGGCGTTGATGCCGCCCGCGCCGCGCAGGGGCATGCCGTAGAGCGGCATGTTGTCGGCGTTGGGGATGAAGTTGGACTCCCAGACGCGCCCGTTGTAGAGCTTGCCGCTGCCGTTGTAGGAGTCGTCCGCGTAGCGGTTGGAGAAGACGTAGGGGAGGTTGAAGATGAAGTGGTTGTCGCGGTAGAGGCGCATGATGGGCGGCGCGCTGGTGACGGCGATGTAGCGCGCGGGCTCGGCGCCGGAGCCGTTGAAGAGCTGGTACCACGCATTCAACGGGATGGCGAAGACGCTGCCGGCCTTCCACTCGAACGTCTGCTTGCGGCTCTCGTCCACCCAGATGCTCGTCGCACCCCTGCCGGAGAGGACGTACATCTGCGTCTCGTACATGTGGTGGACGGGCTCCGACTTGCCGCCGGGCGCGATCTCGACGACGTGGGCGTCGTTCGGGAGCAGGCGGTTGGGGATGTTGATGATGGCGCCGCTGCCGCCCTTCGGTTCCCACGGCGAGAGTTCGAGCGCGTTCAGGTCCTCGAAGGCGTATTCGACGATGTGCCGGACGCCTTGCTCGCGCACCCACGCCATGTACGGGTCGTCGACCTCGAAGTCGCCGAGGGACTCGGCGGGCTCCTCCGCCCGCAGCATCCTGCCGTCCTGCGTGCCTGCGCCGGTGGTCATGGCGTTGCTCCTTCCGCACTGAAGCGAAAGGGCGGGAGCACCAGCCCCCGCCCTTCGCCCTGCGTTGCTCACCCTCACCCGCCGCCGCTGCGCGGCGACCTCTCCCATCTAGGGAGAGGTGTATTACGCCTGGCGCCCGTTGGTGACGCCGGCGTACCACTCACAGTGGGAGAGGAAAGAATCCATCTTGCACTCCGCGCCGGACTTGGCAAGTTCGTCAAGGAAGAGCGCGTGAATCTCAGGGGCCTGGTCTTCGTACTCCACCTGGATGCCGCCCTCCTTGATGCTGACGTCGGCGGTGGCGCGCTGGTTGGGTGCGTAGAAGCCGCCGTTGCCGCCGCGCAGCGCCATGTAGCGGGCACGCGTCGTGCCGGAGTTGAAGTGCTGGTGGTAGGTGCCGTCGCCGGGAACGATGACGATGGTGCCGATCTGCCAGTCGCACTTCACCATGTCCGAACGGTCTTCCTTCGTCCAAAGGAGGGAGTACCCGGCGTCGCCGCTGAGGAGGAAGAGGTGCGCGCCGGGGCCGTGGCGGTGGGCCTTCTTGTAGGTGCCGACGGGGAACTCGGAGATGTGGTTGCCCATGTCGTTCTGGCCCATCTGCAGCATGGCGTTGATGCCGCCGGCGCCGCGCTCCTTCCAGCCGTAGAGCGCCATGTCCGGCGCGTTGGGGATGAAGTTGGTCTCCCAGATGCGCTTGTTGTAGAGCTTGCCATTGCCGGAGAACCAGGACTCGTCGTCCGAGTAGCGGCTACGGAACATGAAGTCGTTGTTGAACATGAAGTCCGTGTCGCGGAAGAGGCGCATCATGGGCGGAGCGTTGGTCGTCGCCATGTAGCGCACCTTCTCGTCGCCGGAACCGTTGAAGTGCTGGTACCAAGCGTTCAGGGGGATGGTGAAGAGGGAGCCCGTCCTCCACTCGAAGGTCTGCTTGCTGTCCTCGTTCATCCAGACGGTCGTCGCGCCGCGCCCCTGAACGATGTAGAAGTTGATCTCGTACATGTGGTGCTCGGGCTCGGAGCGGCCTCCAGGCGCGATGTCGACCACGTGCAGGTCGTTCGGCATGTGGGCGTTGTCGATGTGGATGACGGCGCCCTCGCCGCCCTTGCGCTCCCACGGGCCAACCTCGACCTCGTGCCAGTTGGGGACATAGTACGTTTTGTGGACGAGTACCTTCTCCTTCTCCAGCCAGTCCTCGTAGGCGTCGGGGATGCGGAAGTCTTCGAGCTGACCGGTCGGCGTCTCCGCCACCTTCATGTCGGTGCCTTGCATAACCATTTGGCCTCACCTCACTCCGTTGAATGTGGGGCAAGCGTATCGCAAAGGCGCGCCGCGCACAAATCGGAGGCAAGAGAAAGGGGCAGGCAACCCATGCCTGCCCCTTTCGTACCAACGTTAGTCGCGTGGTCTACACCGGTACGGGCGCCTCCACCTTGTAGAAGCGGGCGCAGTTGTCCCAGAGGATCTTGCGCTTGTCCTCGTCGGAGATGTCGAGCTCGAGGAACGCATTGACCGCATTCGGGTAGCGCGAGTCGCCGTGGGGGTAGTCGGTCGAGAAGACGAGCTGGTCGCTGCCGATATAGTCGATGGCGTACTTGGCGGGCGCCTCGTCCGGCTCGATGGAGACCCAGCACTGGCGCTTGAAGAGCTCGATAGGGTTCTCCTGGAGCTCGGGCATGTAGGCGTCGAGTTCGAGCTCGTGCATCTCCTCGATTCGCCAGAGGAGCCAAGGCAGCCACGCGCAGTTGGCCTCCAGGAACGCGGCGCGGAGCTTCGGGTGACGCTCAAGGACGCCGCCGCCGACGAAGCTGCCGAGGCCCATCATCTGCTCGAACGGCTGGGCGTAGACGCGGCGCAGCATGAAGTTGTCGAAGTGCTCGCCGGCTTGCTTGGACATGGAGCCGGAGGCCTCGTGGAAGCCGATGGGCACGTCCAGTTCCTGCAGCGTCTCCCACAGCGGGTCGTACCAGGTGTCGTGCCAGTTCCTGCCGTTAACGACGTTGGAGCGGACGAAGACGGCCTTGAAGCCGAGCTCTTCGACCGCGCGGCGCGTCTCGGCCACGGCGTCGTTGATGTCGTAGACGGAGATCATGCCCGCGCCGAACATGCGGTTGGGGTCGACGGAGCAGAAGTCGTACATCCAGTCGTTGTAGGCGCGGGCGATGGCGGCCCCGAGGCCGGGGTCGATGTCGGGTCGGGTGAGTACGCTGAGGCCGCGGCTGGGGAACATGACGGCAACGTCGATGCCCTCGGCCTCCATCGCCTCCAGCTGGCAGTAGGAGTCCCACCCGCGCGACGAGTGGTCCTTGTAGAGCACCTGGTTCTTCTCGTAGTTGTGGCCCCGGCGGTTGATGGTGGTTGCGCCCGCGCCGGTGCCGTCGGCGATGCGTTCGAGGTCGGGCCAGCTGATGCGGAGGTCGCGCACGTTCTCCGAGGTGATGCCGACCGGCGCGGCGCTCTTGTAGCGCTCGTCTATGTAGCGCTGCCAGAGGTCCGGCGGCTCCATGATGTGCATGTCGCTGTCGAAGATGAGGAAGCCGTCCTTAGCCATCGCTGCTCCTCCTCTGCGGCTTGTTCAGCGCCGCATGTCTCGTGTTCCCTGTCCCTAGCTCCGGTTGCTCGCGACCACCTCGTCGGTGTGGCCGGCCCAGGTGTCGAGCACGCTCTGGATGTCGCTCTTGACCTCCTCGGTCTCGCCGGCCTGCGCAGTGAAGTAGACCGAGAGCCTGCTCACCTCCTGCAGGGAGGGCCAGCGCTCGAGCGGGAGTTCGATGCTGCGGTTCTTCTCGGCGTCGCGGATGACGTTCATGGGGTCGCCGCCGTCCTCCACGATCTTCATCTGCTCCATCAACTGCTTGCGGAGCAGGATGATGCCGCGGTCGGACTCGCCGAGCTTCTCCTGGACGCGGTCTGCGTTCGGGCCCTGGGTGATCCACGCGACGAAGTCCTGGTGGTTCACGAGGTCCGGGATGAGCCGGCCCTGCTCGTCGTACAGCGGGACGATGAAGTGCGGGACCTTCTCCTGCTTCGGCAGCGTCGTCCCGGGCGCGGCCTTGTAGAAGAACCACGTGACGTGGAGCGTCGTAGTGTCGTCGACCGGCGTGCGGTACTGGAAGTTGCACTTCACGCCGTCGCCGACGAAGAGGATGTTGGGGAAGAGGGCGGGGTGGCCGACCTTCCAGTCGTGGTCCTCCTTCGAGGTGCCCTCGACGACGCGGCGCTTGATGATGCCGTGCTCGAACTCGGTGAAGCCGATCTCCTTGTGGTTGCGCGGGATGATGGGGCTGAGGTCCGGCTCGCCGCCGAGGGCGATGGCCTTCTCGCGCTGCTGCACGACGCCCCAGTAGCCGTGCAGCCACTCGAGGTGGACGGGGTCGTGCGAGTTCTCCTGGCACTGGAGCCAGTTGCACGGCAGTTCAGCGATGCCGATGTCCGAGTAGCCGTTCTCGTAGGTGTACGGCTCCCACATGGGGATGAGCGGTGCGGGAGCAGGCCCCATGTACGCCCAGAGCATCCCGGCCATCTCCTGTACGGGGTAGCCGGCGACCTTGACCTTCTCCTTGAAACGCCCGTCCGGGTGGACGGTCTCCTCGAAGGGTTGCTCGATGCATTGGCCGGTCTCGTCCATCATCCAGCCGTGGTACATGCAGCGCAGGCCGTGCTCCTCGGGGATGCCATAGGAGAGGTCGACGCGTCGGTGGGGGCAAAAGCGATCGATGAGGCCGACGGTACCCGACTTGTCCCTGTAGAGGACAAGGTCCTCGCCGAGCAGGCGCACGGCCTTGGTGGGGCGCTCGTCGAGTTCCGTCGCGGCGGCGAACGGGTGCCAGTAGCGGCGCATCAACTCGCCCATCGGTGTGCCGGGCCCGACCTGCGTGATGCGTTCGTTGTCCTGTGCGGAGAGCATCCTTCATCCTCCCGATGCAGGCAGATTGGCGGGATTGTAGCACGCACAGGGCACGCTGCGCGGGTCGCTACGCGGGCGCTTCGAACGTGCCGAAGACGTCGCGCAGCGTCGAGCAGATCTCGCCGAGCGTGGCGTAGGACTCGACGCACTCGAGGATGGGCGGCATCAGGTTGACCGATGGCGAGCGCGCAGCCTCGCCGAGCCGCTGCAGCGATGTCTCGCTTGCGGCGGTGTCGCGCTCGTTGCGGACACGCGTGAGGCGGTCGAGCTGGCGCTGCGCCGCGTGCGGCGGGATCGTCTGCAGCTCGATGCGCTCGTCCTCCTCCGACGTGAAGGCGTTGACGCCGACGATGACGCGCTCGCCGCTCTCGACCAGTTGGAAGTGACGGTACGCGGCCTCCTCTATCTCGCCGCGCTGGAAGCCCGCCTCGATCGCCGCGACCGCGCCGCCCACCGCGTTGATGCGCTCGATGTAGGCCGACGCCTCGCGCTCGACTGTGCTCGTCAGGTGTTCGACGTAGTACGACCCGCCGAGCGGGTCTATCGTCTCCGCGACGCCGGACTCGTTCGCGAGCACCTGCTGCGTGCGGAGCGCAAGCGCCGCCGAGTCCTCGGTAGGCAGGCCTAGCGCCTCGTCCTTCGAGTTCACGTGGAGCGACTGCGTCCCCCCGAGCACCGCGGCGAGCGCCTGCACCGTCGTGCGGACGACGTTCACGTCCGGCTGCTGCGCCTGGAGCGTGACGCCGGCGGTCTGCGTATGGAAGCGGAGCATCCAGGAGCGCGGGTCCTTCGCGCCGAAGCGGTCCCGCATGATGCCGGCCCACATGCGCCGCGCCGCGCGGAACTTCGCCGCTTCCTCGAACAGGTTGTTGTGCGACGCGAAGAAGAATGACAGCCGCCCGGCGAAGTCGTCCACGTTCAGTCCGGCGTCGACTGCGGCCTGCACGTAGGCGATGCCGTTCGCCAGCGTGAATGCGAGCTCCTGCGGGGCCGTGGCGCCCGCTTCCCGCATGTGGTAGCCGCTGATGCTGATGGTGTTCCAGCGCGGCACCTCGGCGGCGCACCAGGCGAACATATCCGTTGCCAGAC
The DNA here is from genome assembly GCA_965206315.1 of Dehalococcoidia bacterium. Taxonomy (GTDB): domain Bacteria; phylum Chloroflexota; class Dehalococcoidia; order Lucifugimonadales; family Australimonadaceae; genus Bin16. The sequence continues at coordinate 234,977 of OZ242210.1, read as the reverse complement.
GCAGCGACGGCAGGGGCGGGAAGATGTGCGTGCCGCGCGCGATGTACTCCTTCAGCACGTCGTTCTGCGTCGTGCCGCCGATCTCGGCGAACGGCGCGCCCTGTTTGCGCGCGACGGCGAGGTAGAGCGCGAGCAGCATCGGCGCAGTGGCGTTGATGGTCATGGACGTGGTGACGTCGACCAGCGGGATGCCGTCGAACAGCGCCTCCATGTCGGCGAGGCTGGATATCGGCACGCCGACCTTGCCGATCTCGGCGCGGGCCATGTCGTGGTCGGCGTCGTAGCCGGTCTGGGTGGGGAGGTCGAAGGCGACCGAGAGGCCGGTCTGCCCCTGCGAGAGCAGGAAGCGGTAGCGGGCGTTGGAGTCCTCCGGCGTCGAGTAGCCCGCATACTGGCGCATCGTCCAGAGCCGTCCGCGGTACATGGACGGCTGCACGCCGCGCGTGAAGGGGTACTCGCCGGGGTAGCCGAGACGGTCTTCATCCTTCGGCTGGCCGTCCGGCCCGTAGAGGGGCGCGGCCTCGATGCCGGACTCGGTGGAGAAGGCGGGCTTGCGCTCCGGCACGCGCCGCACGGCAGGGTCGTACGTCTCGCGCTGCCAGCGCTCGTGGGCGTCGTCGGTCATGGGGCTAGTGTACAGGGTGGGATGCTTTCGTACGCCCCCCATGCGCTAGAATCGCGGCGGGATGGCCAACGAACGCATCGTCTCAGGAGTAGCGCGCGAGGAAGACCGTGGTGCGGAGGGTGGGCTACGTCCCCGGCGCCTCGCCGAGTACATCGGCCAGGAGCGCGTGAAGGAGACGCTGACCATCTCCATGGACGCCGCCCTGCAGCGCGGCGAGCCGCTCGACCACGTGCTGCTCTACGGCCCGCCCGGCCTCGGCAAGACGACGCTCGCCTCCATCATCGCGGCGGAGATGGGCGCGAACCTGCGCACGACGGCGGGCCCGGCCATCGAGCGCCCCGGCGACATGGCGTCACTCCTCACGCAGCTGAAGCCCGGCAACGTGCTGTTCATTGACGAGATACACCGGCTGAGCAAGCTGGTGGAGGAGATCCTCTACCCGGCGATGGAGGACTACTCGCTCTCCTGGGTGATGGGGAAGGGGCTGCAGGCGCAGAGCATCAACCTGAAGGTGGAGCCGTTCACGCTCGTGGGCGCGACGACTCGGTACTCGATGTTGAGCGCGCCGCTGCGCGATCGGTTCGGCTCGGTGTACCGGCTAGACTTCTACGACGAGGCTGCGATGCAGGACATCGTGCGGCGCTCCGCACGAATCATGGAGTTGGAGACGGACGAGGGCGGTGTGGAAGAGGTCGCCAAGCGTGCGCGGGGAACGCCCCGCGTTGCGAACCGGCTGCTGCGCCGGGTGCGCGACTTCGCGCAGGTGCGTGCCGACGGCCGCGTGACGCGCGACGTGGCGTCGCAGGCGCTCGGGCTGATGGAGGTGGACGCGCTGGGCCTCGACGAGGTGGACCATCGCCTCGTGCGGATGATCGCGGAGAAGTACGGCGGCGGGCCGGTGGGGCTGGATACGCTCGCGGCGTCCACCGGCGAGGAGGCGGACACCATCATGGACGTGTACGAGCCGTACCTGATGCAGTTGGGTTTCCTGAACCGGACGCCGCGTGGCCGCATGCTGACGCGCGCGGCGTACGAGCACCTGGGCCTTACGCCCCCGCCTCGCCTCGCCGTCGGGCAGCCGCAGCTGTGGGACAGTACGGGGCAGTGAACATGCGCTGGAGGGAGAAGCGATGTTGACAGCGCAGGACAACGAGTTGCTGACGCGGGTAGGGCCGGGCACCCCCGGCGGTGAATTGCTGCGTCGGTACTGGCATCCGGTACTGGCGACCCAGCAGTTGGACGAGAACCCCGTTCGCAAGGTGAAGATACTCGGTGAGGAGCTGGCGCTCTTCCGCGACCGCTCCGGCACACTGGGGCTGCTCGGCTTGCGCTGTCCGCACCGGCTGATGAGCCTCGAATACGGGATCCCGGAGGAGCACGGCCTGCGCTGCGGTTACCACGGCTGGATGTTCGACGAGGAGGGCCGCTGCATCGAAACGCCGTTGGAGCCGCCGGACAGCACGTTCAAAGAGAAGGTGCAGGCGTTGCACTACCCGGTGCAGGAGATGGGTGGACTCGTCTGGGCGTACCTGGGCCCATCGCCCGCGCCGCTGCTGCCGCGCTGGGACCTCTTCGTGCGTCCGGGCGGCTTCCGCCAGATCGTAGCGCACCACCTGCCGTGCAACTGGCTGCAGGTGATGGAGAACCGGGGCGACCTGGGCCACGCGACCTACCTGCACGGGCGGCTCGCGCAGTACGCGCTCGAACGGCAAGGCAGGCTGACCGACGACTCCCGAGCGCGCTACAACGCAACGATGCGCCAGCAGCAGGACAGGCTGGACCGGGGCGTCTACACGAAGTACCAGCCCGTGTGGAACCAGTTCGGGTTCTCCAAGGGCAACCTCGAATCGGACAGGAGCGAGGACTCGCCGTCCTGGACGATCGGCGCGAACTCGTTCCTCTTCCCGTACATCCTCACGTTCGCACCATACCAGCCGGGGACGATCCGGAAGTCGTACCAGATCGGCGTGCCACTGGACGACACGAGCACCTGGCACTTCCAGTACTTCTTCTACGACTTCCCGCCGGGCGTGGACGTGCCGGAGCAGGACGGCGTGCCCTACGCCGAGGTGCCCCTGGACTACGAGAACGGTGAGCCGATCCTGGACAACGTGCTCTCCCAGGACATGATCGCGTGGTGGTCGCAGGGCGAGATAGCGGACAGGACGCAGGAGCACCTCGGCGTCTCGGACGCGTGCGTCATCGCGTACCGGAACCTGCTGAAGGAGCAGATCAAGGTCGTGCAGGACGGGGGCGAACCGATGAATGTTTTCCGCGACCCGTCCACGATAGAGCGTCCGGAGCGGGTGCTGGAGCAGGACAGTGAGACCGCGGCCAAGGTGCTTGCCAGCCGTGGCGCACGAGGGACGATCTACTACCGCGCCAACTTTCACAAGGTATCCAAAGGCGGCTGGCTCTACATCGACGACGACGTGGACAGGTACTGCCCGGACCGCGACACCATCGTGCAGCTCTACCGGGAGACGGAGGAGTTGCAGTTACGGCAGGCGCAAGGGGCCTGACGACCGCCACCGTGCCCTCGTTCACGATACCTCGCGCTGCTGTGCTGTCGCTGTGCGCTGTGCTCTTTCTCGCGCTGCTGTCGTGCACTCCCGACCCGACGCCAACCCCCACGCCTGCTCCCACTCCGACGCCCACGGCGACTCCCACGGCGACTCCCACGCTAACGCCGACGCCGACCCTGACTCCAACACCCCCCTCGACTCCCACGCCGGCTCCGGCGCCGACGTCAACGCCCACTCCTGTACCGACATCCGCACCTACACCTGCGCCGACCGCAACGCCGTCCGGTTACCCGCAGGCGGAGGTGACGGTCGAGGGGTTCACGTTCCTGGTGGACGTTGCGGATACGTATGAGCGGCGCGGTCTCGGGCTGGGTGGACGCGATGAAATGGCGCGTGATGTCGGGATGTGGTTTGACATGCCCGGCATCGGAGATGCGACGTTCTGGATGCGCGGCATGCGCATTCCCATAGACATCGTCTGGATATCGGACGACCTGGTGGTGACGGGCGTGGCAGAGCGACTGCCGTTCCCCGATCCAGGGACGCCGGACTCGGCGCTGCCGCGCTACTCATCTGGGGTTCCCATCCGGTACGTGCTGGAGATCAACGCCGGGCTCGCCGAGGAGTTGGGCATCGGGAAGGGCTCGGTTGTCAGTTTCACACCGCTCCCGTGAGGGACAGCATAATGATGCTCGCGAGCACCTGCGACGGTGGAGTATCCTCACGCGGTTGAGGAGGCACCTATGATCTACGAGATGCGCACCTACTATGCGATGCCGGGCAAGCTGCGCGCGGTCGTGCAGCGGTTCGCGGACGTCACCCATGACCTCTTCCTGAAGTACGGGTTCCGCCCCGTGGGATACTGGACGGAGTCGGTCGGCGACAACACGAAGTTCCACTACATGCTGGCGTGGGAGGATGACGCGGAGCGGCGCGCAAAGTGGGCCGAGTTCCGGGACGACCCGGAACGCATCCGCGCGTTCGCCGAATCGGAGAAGGACGGCCTCATCGTCGCTCGGATAGAGAACTCGATATGGGAAGCGACGTCGTTCTCGCCACAGCTCCCTGCGTAACACCGGCGCGGTAGCGGCGGTGCGGTAGAATAAGGGGACGCCTCCGGTGCCCCGTGGTGCAGTGGTAGCACAGCAGACTTTGGATCTGTTGACCCTGGTTCGAATCCAGGCGGGGCAGCCAGACCGGCGCTCTGCCTGGTGACAAGGATGGGATGAGTTGACCGACAACGGCACAGGGACAGACGACAACTGCGTCCAGTTCGTGTTCTTCAAGCTGGACGCCTCGTGGCGGCGACAGCCCGCCGGAGCGAGGATAGAGCAGAAAGAGGAGTTCCTCTCCACGCTCCAGGCGACGGAAGCCGAGGTTCCAGCGCATTCCTACAGTACGCTTGGGCTGCGCGCCGACACCGACTTCATGCTGTGGCGAACGTCCACAGGACTCGAATGCCTCGAAGAGACCCTTGGAGCGCTGCTTTCAACGGAGTTGGGCGGGTTCCTGGAGGTCAGTCACTCGTACTTCGGTCTGCTTCGGCGTTCAACCTATGGCCAGGCGCGGACGGACCAGGACCACGCGGAGCAGTCGCAGGAGAAGGGCAGGTACTTCGTGCTCTATCCCTTCACCAAGACCATAGAGTGGTATCTCATGTCCCGCGAGGCGCGGCAGGGGATGATGAACGAGCACATCCGTGTGGGACGGACGCACCCGGACATCAGCCAGATCCTGCTCTACTCGACCGGGCTGGGAGACCAGGAGTTCATCGTGGGGTATGAGACCGACTCGCTCGCCGAGTTCCAGGACCTCGTCGTCGAACTCCGCTCGACTGAGGCGAGGCGGCACACTCTTCGCGATACCCCCATCTTCACGTGCGTGAAGAGAGCCCCGAAACGTATCCTGGACATGCTCGGATAGCCGGGCGCATCTGCCATGAGTACCCTCGTTACACATACCGGATATGAGCCTGCGCTGCTGAAGGCCGCCAGGATGGAGAAGACCGAAGGGACTCCCCTGTGGTTCATGCGGCAAGCCGGGCGGGTGCTGCCCGAATACCGGAAGGTGCGCGGGAAGCACAGTCTGCTGGACATCTGCCGGAACCCGGAACTCGCAGCGACGATAACGATGCAGCCTGTCGAGCGCTTCGACGTGGACGCCGCCATCATCTTCGCAGACATCGTGACGCCGCTGCTGGGAGTCGGTATCGACCTGCAGCTGGTCGAGAAGGTGGGGCCGGTCATAGACCAGCCCGTCCGTTCCGAAAGCGATCTCGAGCGACTGCGGGCGCTCGATCCCGAACAGGACGTGCCGTACGTGCTGGAGACGCTTCGGCTGGTGCGCGCGGCGCTGCCGGAGGAGAAGGCGCTCATCGGCTTCGCCGGCGCGCCATTCACGCTCGCCACGTATCTCGTGGAGGGTGGACCGTCCAGGAACTACGCCGCTACCAAGGCGGTGATGTACGGCCAGCCGGAGCTCTGGCATGGACTGATGCACCGGCTCAGTGAAATGATTACCGCCTACCTGTGCGCACAGGCAGGCGCCGGAGCCCAGTTGCTGCAGTTGTTCGACAGCTGGGTCGGCTGGCTGAGCAGGCGGGACTACCGCGAATACGTCTTCCCCTACACCCGCGAGATCATCGCTGCGGTCAAGGCGACGGGCGTTCCGGTCATCCACTTCGCGACGGGTTCCGGCGGGCTCAACGAAGTCATCAGGGACAGTGGCGCCGACGTGATAGGGGTGGACTGGCGCGTCCCGCTGGACGAGGCGTGGGCATCGCTGGGAGACGTCGCCGTGCAGGGGAACCTCGACCCTGCCGTGCTGCTCGGCCCCCCGGACGTGGTGCGAGAGCAGACCAGTGACGTGCTGAGGCGCGCTGGAGGACGGTCCGGCCACATCTTCAACCTGGGCCACGGCTTCCTGCCCCAGACCCCGATCGACAACATCATGTACATGATCGATTGCGTACGGGAGTGGGATGCCTCCCATGTCTCCTGACCATGGCATACCAGACGAGAATCGTCTCTCGGTAGTCGTCGTCGGAGGCGGCATCACCGGGCTCGCCACAGCGTGGTACCTCGAAAAGGCATCCCGGCGGAATGGGACCGACCTCTCCATCGTCCTCGTGGAGCGTGAGAACACTCTTGGCGGCAAGATCAGCACGCTGAACGAGGACGGCTTCATCGTGGAGGGTGGGCCTGACGGTTTCCTCACGCGGAAGCCGTGGGCGCTCGAGCTCACGAACGAACTCGGCATCGCGGACGATGTCGTCTTCATGCAGGCGACCGGCGCGATGCTCCTTCGTAGCGGGGAATTGCACCGCATACCTGCAGGCCTCATGGGACCTGCGCCCGCCAGCCGGAAGGACGTGTGGAGCGCGTCGTTCCTGTCATGGCGCGGCAAGCTGCGCGCCAGCCTTGAACCATTGGCGCGAAAGCGCAAGGCTGAGGGCCGCGAGTCGCTGGGCGGGTTCCTGCGCAGGCGTATGGGCGCAGAATTCACCGACACGTTGCTGGAGCCGCTCACCGCCGGAATATACGGGAGCAACTCCTACGACATGAGCCTTGACGCGCTCTTCCCGATGTTGGAGGAGTGGGAGCAGCGCTACGGCAACATCACGCGCGGGATGCGGGAGGCCAGGAAAGCAGCACGCGGCGCTGAACAGGCGCCGAGCGCATTCTTTTCGCTGGAGGGAGGAACGCACCGGCTCGTGGAGGCGGTTGTGGAAAGACTCGACCGGACGGAGGTCGTCAGCGGTAGCACGGCTGTTGCGGTCGACCGCATCGGAGACGCGGCCCCTCTCTACCGCGTCACGCTGGACGACGGGCGGTCGTTCGAGGGGGACGCTGTTGTGCTCGCAGCGCCTGCGCAGGATGCGAAAAACCTCGTCGGCTCGTTCGCGCCGGGACTGGCCGGGCTGCTGGGGCGGATGCAGAGCGCACCGGCCGTCAGCGTCTACCTGGCGTTCCGGCGCGAGAACGTCGCCCACCCCTTGGACGGTTCCGGCTTCCTGTCGCCGCGCTCCGAGCAAGGGCCGGTCACGGGGTGCACCTGGATGTCGTCCAAGTGGCCGGGCCGCAGTCCACAGGACCATGTGCTGCTGCGCGCGTTCATGCGGACCGAAGATGGTACACCCGTCGGTGACAGTGATGGAGTGCTGATCGAAACTGCAACCGAAGCGCTGCGCTCCCTCCTAGGCGTGAGCGGCGCGCCCGAACACGCCTGGGTGCACCGGTGGGCGGACGGCTTGCCCCAGTACAAGGTCGACCACACGGAGTGGCTGGAGAGCGTGGACAGGGAACTCGACGCACACCCCGGTCTGTTCCTGTGCGGCGCGTCCTTCCGGGGCGTCGGCGTTCCTGACTGCATCCGGCAGGGCCGCGACACCGCGGAGCGCGTCCATGCGTTCGCGCGTAGAGGCGCAGCGCAGACCACGAGCGTCTGAGCGCGAGGAACGGAGAGAGGGCGTGTCAGGGTTGAAAGGCGTTCTGCTGATGGCGTACGGGACGCCAGAGCACCTGAGCCACGTCGAGCCGTACTACCGCGACATCCTCAGGGGCCGAACGCCCAGTCCGGAAGCGGTGGCGAACCTGACCGAGCGGTACCGCGCTGTGGGCGGTAGGACGCCGCTGCTGGCGATTACCCGGAACGTTGCCGACCTGCTGGAGAGGCGTCTGAACCGGGACGGTGGCGGAGACGCCTCCTGGCGCGTTTACGCCGGTATGAAGCACTGGCATCCCTACATCGCGGAAGCCGTCGAGAGCATCGTGACCGACGGGGTAGACGAACTCGTTGCGCTGCCGCTGGCGCCGCACTATTCGCGGATGAGCACCGGCGGATACCGCGATGCCGTGGTGCGCAGCATGGCGCAGGCCTCGTCGTCCCCGCCAACGCGGTTCATCGAGAGCTGGCACGCGAACCCGCAGTTCACAGCACTCATCGCGCAGCGGATCAGGGACGCGCTGGCGCGGTCCTACGCTGACCCTTCAGACGTGGAGGTTCTGTTCACCGCGCACAGCCTGCCCGTGCGGGTAATCGATGAGGGCGACCCGTACCCGGAGGAGCTGGCGGAGAGCGCCGCGATGGTGGCGCAGACAGCGGGCATCGCGGCGTGGCGCTTCGCCTACCAGAGCGCGGCGAAGACCGGCACGCCGTGGCTGGGGCCGGACATCCTCGAAAGTATCGAACAGATCGCGCGCGAGGGCAGGAAGAACGTGCTCGTCGTCCCGTTCGGCTTCGTCTGTGACCACCTTGAGATACTGTTCGACGTCGACATCGTGGCGAAGCGAGCGGCGGAAGACCTCGGTGTGCGTCTCTCGCGTATCGAGATGCCGAACGATTCGCCGGACTTCGTCGACGCGTTGTTCGACATAGTCTCCACCGGCGCCGGAGCGCGGGTTGTCGGCTTGAGCGGTTGACCCGCGTTTACAACCGGTAGAAGTCCCGCGGGTTGCGGGAGAGGATCTTCTCCTTCAACTCCGGCTCCACGTCCTCGCGCGCATTGAGTTCATCGACGATGGAGTAATTCGCGGAGGGGTCGGTGTGGCCCCAGTCAGAGCCGATGAGGAGCTGGTCCTCCGGGATGCACTGCGCGAGGTAGGAGATATCCTCGTCCGCCTCGCACGCCACGAACAGCCGGTAGTCCTTCAGCACGCCGCCCTCCCAGCGGTCGCTGCCGTCGCGCACGCGGTGCTTCAGGTAGTGCAGCAGGTACGGCACCCAGGATGCGCTCGTCTCGATGAAACCGATGCGCAGGTCCGGGAACCGCTCCGGGACGCGGTGGGAGACGAGATCATGGAAGCCGATGAGCGGCAGGAGCCGCTGCTGGGGGAACGACTGCACGATCGTTGTGTCGAATGCCTCGGTGAGCGCGGGGTTGCCTGCACCGGTGTGGATGCAGACGGGCAGGCCGAGCCGCTGCGCCTCGTCGTAGACCGGGAAGAAGTACGGGTCGCAGAGCGACCGGCTGCCCTCCATGCCGCGGAAGAGGACGCCGACCGCACCGTTCGCGACGCCGTAGTGCATCTCCTCGATGGCCCGGTCGATGGACTGGAGTGGCGGAACGAGAATCCAGCGCAGACGGTCGTTAGACTTCGACCAAACGTCGGCCATGAACCGGTTGTACGCGCGGCACAGCCCGAGTTCCAACTGCGGGTCGCCGGTGAGATAGACGATGAAGAGGGTGGGGTAGACGACCTGCACGTCCACGCTCATCTCGTCGGCCGCCTGCAGCCGGTAGGACAGGTCCTGCAGCGACTTCCCGCCCCAGAACTTGCTGGCCAGGACTTCAGCATCCGCGGGAGGTGCCTGGGCGTTGTGCCCTCCCGGCCCGGCGGGCTGCGGGATCAGCCGCCGACCGATGACCCACCGGTTGCGCGGGAGTCTCGAGGACGGCTCCATGGTGCCCACGAGCACCGGCTTCAGGTGCGCGAGTTCCTCGTCGAAGAAGTCCCACACCGCTTCTGACTCGACCACGTGGGTATCGGCGTCGATCACGGTTGCCATCGCACACCCCCGATCACTCGTTCAGATTCGCCCGCTGGTGAAGGGACTATAGCCCGAAATCGAACAGGCAGCATCCTGGGGATTGGAGGACGTCCTCCAAAACCTAGAACGGGATGAGCGTCATGCCTGTTGCTATCTCCACCATGAGCGCGACGCCGAAGAGCAGGCTCGCCGCGCCTGCGACCCCGGCGACGATCTGATACCACCGCCGTGTCTGCGACATGATCGCGAACGGCACCCCAAGGACGATGGTGATAACGCCCATCGAAGCGACCGTCCCGATGCCGAACAGCACGAGGTAACCCAGCCCCACCCAGAACACCTCGATCTGGGGCAACAGCACCAACATGACCGCCGCGCTCCCGGCTAGGCCGTGTACGATGCCGACGCCGTAGGACTTCAGGCGGAAGCTGGGACGGAGCGCCTCGTGGAGGCCGTTGCCGGGCTCGCTGCCCTCTCGGTGCGTGGCGTGTACGTGCGCGTGCGCCTGGCCCTGATGTTCGTGTACGTGTGCGTGCAGTGAGCCGCGCCGCAGCTTGTAGAACACCTGCGCTCCAAGGAAGACCAGCATGATTCCGACGCCGAACTCCAGGACGGGAGCAACGGCCTCATAGCGATCGAGCAGCGCCTCCTTCACGAGCAGGATGACGATGCCAAGAATGAGCAGCGGCGTCGTATGACCGAGCCCCCATGACGCGCCCACCCACATCCCGCGCCAGACGTTGCCGTGCTCGGTCGCGAAGGTGGCGACGGCCACGACATGGTCGGCGTCGGTCGCGTGCTTCAGGCCCAGGAGCATGCCGATAGCGAGGATGGCCCATACGCCGGTACTAGCTTCTATCACTGCTGCCTCCCTGTTTCGGTTGCCGAAGGATGTTTGTGGTGTTGCGTCTGTGCGTGCGTGTGGCCGCTATGCGAGTGTCCCTCGTCCTGGCGGCACTCCCGGCAGAGCCCGCTCATGGTGAGATGCTCTACGTGCAATTCGAAGCCGGTGTCGCGCAGCAGCACCTCGCGCAACTCGTCAAGGTGCGTGGTTGAGGCGTGGATCGTCCTGCCGCAGTGCTCGCACACCATGTGGCCGTGCCGCTGGCCGGGAAGGGCGTATTCGTAGTGGCTCACCCCGCCGACGGAGACCTCGTTCAGGAGGTGCAGGCGGCTGAGCAGTCCGGCGGTACGGTAGACCGTCGCCAGGTCCATCTGGGGGTGCCTTTCGCGGACCTTGGCCGCAACCTGATCGACAGCGACGTGCCCTTCCATCTCGCGGATGGCATCCAGCACGGCGACGCGCTGTATGGTGACGCGGTGCCCCGTGGCCCGCAGCGCTTCGGCCGTGTCGTTGCGGTGTTGCATCGAATAGCTCTTGCGAAGATTTGCAGAAAGACTACCACACGCCGCAGACTTATGGCCATCTGCAGGAATTTCATCCGTTATTGCGCGCAACCCTTGGCATTGACAGTCGACGCCTGTTATCGTTCGCAACGCGTCTGCGAGCCCACTCGCGGGACGGGAGGAAAGTGATGCGTGCGACGCGATTGTTAGGTCTAACCGTAGCGCTGCTGTGCGCGGCGCTTCTGGCTGTCGCCTGTGGCGGGGACGACCCCGATCCCAACCCTACAGCGACACCTACGCCCGTGCCCGCGGCTACACCCACGCCGACGGCGATGGACGCGATGGAGCCAGAGGAACCGGCGGAGCCGGCGGCGACTCCGACGCCGCTCCCGCCGGGTGTCACTCCGCCTCCGCCAACCCCGACTCCGACCTCTCCTCCGCCTCCGACGGCGACCCCCATCCCCGGCTTCGACCCGGAGGAGCACTTCAAGAACAAGCGTATATCCATCAACGTCGGCTTCTCACCGGGCGGCGGCTATGACACGTTCGGACGAGTGGTGGCCAAGTTCCTGCCCAAGCACCTGCCTGGCAACCCGCGCGTCTTGGTGCGGAACCTTACCGGCGGCGGCGGAGAGCGGATCTTCCGGCCAACGCTGGTCGATATCGAGCCTGAGGGGTATGCGGCTGCAGTCGTCCACCCGCGCTTCTTCAAGCGCGAACTGGTCGGCATAGACGTGCCGGACTTCGACATGAATGAGGTCAGGATCATCGGCACGGCCTCAGCAGTATCGACGGTGAGCGCGCAGTTCACCTTCCGCGACCTGGGTACAACATGGGATGAGGCCGTGGCGAATGCCGGCGGCGAACTCACGGTCGGCGCAACAGAGCCGGGCGACAGCGGCGGCCTTGCCACGACGTTCATCGAACTGGTCGGCGGGCCGGTCAAGAACGTCTACGGCTATCCCGGCTCGTCTGACATCGCTGCGGCGTTCGACAGGCGCGAGATCGATATCACTACCAGAGGCTCTGAGGCCACGGCGAAGAGCCTCTTCCCCGAGTGGGTGGAACAGCAGCAGATCGTGCCGCTCTTCTACTGGGGCGCGGACCCCGCTGACGACGCAAGTTTCGTCAACTACGTAGTCAACGACCTCGGGGCTGAGATACCTCCGCATGTGTTCGACATCATCGATCTGACGGAGGAACAGAAGACGCTGTTCAGCGTTACCGAGACGATCAACGACAAGATGTCGCGCCTGTTCATCATGCACCCGGACACGCCGGAGCACATCTATCAGGTCTGGGTGGACGCATTCCGTGCCACGGCGCACGACCCCGAGTTCCTCGATGCGATGGCTCTCCTCAACCGTGAGGTTGGTTACGCGGGGCCTGACGAGATCGTAGCGGTGCTGCAGGAAGGCCAGAGGGCACTGGAGGACCCGGTGCTTCGGGAAGGCTTCCTGGTGCTCGCGGGCGGCGTGGACTAGCCGCGCGACCATACCCATGGGCAGCGAAGGAGCCCTCCCAATCGGGAGGGCTCCTGGCTTAACGCTGCTGTCGGCGGTGGCTTACGCCAGCGACGCCTCGACGCTGAGCTCGACGTTGCCCGCCATCGCTGTCGAGATGGGGCAGCCGTTCTTGGCGTCCTCCGCAGCCTGCCGGAAGTCGTCCTCGCTCATGTCCGGCACCTCGCCGACGACCTTGAGCGCGCTGGACGCGACCTTCGCGCCGCCCTCGAACAGCTCGAACGTGACCGTGGCGTCTGCCTCCAGTCTGGTTGCGACCTTGCCGTCCTGGCCAAGCCGGACGGAGAGCGCCATGCAGAAGCAGCTCGCGTGCGCTGCCGCGACCAGCTCCTCGGGGCTCGTGCTGGGGCCTGCGGTCTCGTCGCTGCGCGCCTTCCACGATACGGGAAGTTCGTTGTACGCGCCGGACGACGACGCGGTGACCGTGCCGGTGCCGGTGAACAGGTCGCCGCTCCAGACGGCGCGCGCGGATCTGGTGATTGCCATAACTCCTCCTTGGGGGGTCGTTGCGAAGATGGGTCGCCCGTTCGGCGACCAGCGCAAGTATCAGCGTCGCAGCATCCGACGGTCAACGCCGTGTTGCCTGGTTCACCCTCACCGCGCGTTCGAGGAAGAGGGGAGCAGGCCGCCGGATCACGCCTTGAGCGCTTCGAGGTGCTCCTTGCGGAGCTTGGCGACCTTCGGCGCGATGATGATCTGGCAGTAGCCCGCCCACGGATTGTTGCGGAAGTACTGCTGGTGGTAGTCCTCGGCGTCGTAGAACACGTCGAGGGGCTGCAACTCGGTGACGATCGGGTCCCGCCAGACGCGGCGCTCCGTGAAGTCGGCCATGACCTCTTCCGCTATCCGGCGCTGTTCGTCGTCGTGGTAGTAGATGGCGGAGCGGTACTGCGTGCCGGTGTCCGGCCCCTGGCGGTTGAGCGTCGTCGGGTCGTGCATCGTGAAGAAGAGCTCGACCAGCTGCCGGTACGAGACCACGTCCGGGTCGTATGTCAGTTGTACGGCCTCCGCGTGGCCGGTGTTGCCTGAGCAGACCTCGTAGTAGGTGGGGTCGACGGTCGTTCCGCCGGTGTAGCCGTTGACGACCTTCTCGACACCGCGCACCTGCTCGTATACTGCCTCCAGGCACCAGAAGCAGCCTCCGGCCAGCGTGGCCATCTCCGTCGTCATCGTCAGGACCTCCTCACCGTTGCTTCCGGCGGACCACCGCCATCAGGTACACGGAGCCGCCGCCTCCGTATCCCTCCAGCGCCGCGAGCTCGTAACCGTTCGCGTCCATCTGGTTCAGCCACTCGGCAAGCTTCGGCGCCTTGTCGCGCTCTATCTCGTAGGTGACGTACTCGTCCCCTACCACGCCGCCCTGACCCTTGGGTGGCCTCTCCTGTTTCGTCAGTGCGCGGTAGTCCATCTGTTGCCTAGGCGGGCACGGGAGCGCGGCTGCGGAGCGTGCGGCCCGGGTATGCGCCGGTGTGCTCGCCGTCTTCCAGCAGCACCTCGCCATTGACGATGGTGTAGTCCACGCCGTTGGCCTTCTGGCGCAGGCGCATCAGCCCGCCGGGGAGGTCGTTCACCTCGTCCGGCTCCTCCGCGCCGACGGTGTCCGGGTCGAACACCACCACGTCGGCGGCGAAGCCGGGGCGCAGCAGGCCGCGGTCGTGCAGTCCGAAGAGCGACGCCTGCATGAAGCTGAGCTTGCGCACCGCTTCCTCCAGCGAGAGCGCCCCTTCCTCGCGCACCCACTTCCCGAGCACGAGCGTGCTGTAGCCGTAGCCCGCCTCGAATACGACGTGCGCGCCGGCGTCCGAGAGGCCGATGACGGTGTAGGGACTGGCGATGAGCCTGCCCATGATGCCGCCGTCCGCGCCGGCCTGGCTGTTCTGCATCCCGGTGCCGAGGTCCTCGTCAAGCACGAGGTCGAGGAAACCGTCGAGGATCTCCTTGCCCTGGGTCTCCGCCATCTCCGCGACGCTCATGCCCTTGTACGCGCTGTTGCGCTCCTTGAGCGTGCGGGTGATGAAGATGCGGTCCCACTTGATGGGCAGCGCGCCGGAAGGCAGGTCCTTGCCGTCGACGGCCTCGGCGCGGAGCTTGTCGCGCACCGCGGGGTCGCGGAAGGCGGCAGCCTTCTCCTCGACAGAGCCGAGCATCACCTCGCGCCAGGTGGGCATCCGGTCGAATATCTGGGCGTTGCGCATGGTGAAGCGCTGCGCCTGGGGGCGCGGGTTGATGACGGGGTACACCTGCTTCCCTTCGGCGATGCCGCGCTCCACGATGTCCAGGTGCCGCTGCCACCGGTCCGGCTCGCTGGGGTGGTAGACGATCTGGTTGTAGACCACGGGGCGCTGCGCGTGCTCGCCGAGTTTCGTGGCGAAGCCGTCGCGTATCTCCAGCGGGTACGCCGCGCCGCATTGCACGACGCCGGCGCCCACGTCGCGGAGCGCGGTCGCGAGCTCGTACAGCTCCTCGACCGGAGGCACGATGCCGGGGATGGGGCGTCCGAGCAGGTCCATGTGGCCGCTGTTGCGGTTGAACGAGAGGCCGAGCGCGCCCTGCCGGATGGAGTCCCGGACGAGCTGCTTCATCTCTTCCATCTCGGCGGGAGTGGCCTCGGCCCGCTGGAACGACTCGTCACCCATGACCCAGCGACGCACGGCGGAGTGGCCGACGAGCGCACCCGCGTTGACGCCCAGGCGCTGGTCGAGGTAGTCGAGGTAGCCGCCGAACGTCGTCCACTCCCAGGGGATGCCTTCCTGGAGGCTCTCCATGGGGATGGCCTCGACGCGCGAGAGCATCATCGCGAGGGCGTCGTGGTCGTCCGGCTTCACCGGCGCGAGAGTCAGCGAACAGTTGCCGAAGATGACGCTGGTGACGCCGTGCTGCGGGGAGAACGTGCAGAGCGGGTCCCACGTCACCTGGGCGTCGAAGTGGCAGTGGTTGTCGATGAACCCCGGCGCGACGACACGTCCCTCGGCGTCGATGGTGCGCTGCGCCGGGCCGGAGAGGCGGCCTACGTCGGCGAAGCGTCCGTCCACGATGCCGACGTCGGCGATGAAGGAAGGCATGCCCGAGCCGTCGGCGACTCTTCCGTTCTTGATCAGCAGGTCGTACATGGTGCGCTCCTCACACGATGCTGTGGCGCAAGCCTACGCCGTCAGGGAACGTGGGGCAAGGTCGGGGACTGCTGGCGCAGGGCGGCAGCGTTCCCTGTTCTTCATCCGAACCTCACTCGTAAGCGCAGGAGTTTCCGGATCTTGCGGATCTATATCGAGCAGGCCACGGCCTTGTTCCGGGTTCTTCCTGCCAAGATATGGACCAATCGCGTGTGTGGGATGCCGCTCGTCCCTGTCCAGAGTCTTGAGGGAAGATGCGCCAACGCGGTTGAGGGGCCTTGCCAACACGATGGTCATTCAGACAGCCTACGCTGCGGAGCTGCGTCGGCGTAAGAGGCCGGTGTCACTACGTTGGAGGCCAGTAGGCACGGCCTTCGCCCTCCACGTATGATGCGGCGCATGTTGTCAGCGGCTGAGAACGAACGGCTCACGCGGGTGGGGCCGGGCACGCCGATGGGCGAGTTGATGCGGCGCTACTGGCAGCCCATCAGCGTCACGTCGGAACTGAACGCCCGGCCTACGAAGCCCGTCCGCATCCTCGGCGAGGACCTCGTTCTCTACCGCGACCGCTCCGGCGAGTACGGGCTGATCGACCGCTACTGCCCGCATCGCCGCGTCGACCTCTCCTACGGCATACCGGAAGAGCACGGCCTGCGGTGCATGTACCACGGCTGGATGATGGACGAGACCGGCCAGTGCATCGAGCAGCCGTTCGAGGAGACCGTGCACCCGGACGGGCGCTTCAAGGAGAAGGTGCGCATCCCCGCCTACCCGGTGCAGGAGCTCGGCGGGCTGCTCTGGGCGTACATGGGTCCCGAGCCCGCGCCGCTGCTGCCACGCTGGGACCTGCTGGTGTGGGACAACGTGCTGCGGGACATCGGTGTCCTGGTGCTGCCGTGCAACTGGCTCCAGTGCGTGGAGAACGCTGTCGACCCCGTCCACACGGAGTGGTTGCACATCAACCTCACGAGCGCGGTGCTCGAGCGCGAAGGCGCGATAGCCGACCGCGGTGATATGCCGCGTCGCCCGCATCGGAAGATCGGTCTGGACCGCTATGAGAACGGCGTCATCAAGAGGCGGGTAGTCGAAGGCACGACCGAGCAGGACCGGGAGTGGACGGTCGGTCACCCCATCATCTTCCCGACGTGGGTGAGCATCATCAACGGCTTCCAGATGCGCGTGCCGGTAGACGACACCCACACGTTGAATTTCTTCTACCACGTCTACGTGCCACCGGAGGGCGTTGAGCTGGAGCCGCAGGAAGAGATACCCGGCTACGACGTGCCGTACGTCGGTGAGGACGGGCGCTACCTGCAGAACTTCATCGTCGCGCAGGACTCGTCGGCCTGGGTTACGCAGGGGCCGATAGCGGACCGGACGAGGGAGAAGCTGGGGCAGTCGGACGTCGGCGTCATCATGTACCGGAAACTGCTGGAGGAGCAGATGCGGCTGGTGGAGGACGGCGCGGACCCGATGAACACGTTCCGTGATCCCGCGGAGAACGAGGTCCTCTACACGTTCGACGAGTACCGCGCTCCGGGAGAACGCCCGGAGAAGGGCATCCTGCAGCTCGGCGGCGCGTTCATGTCCGTTGCCATGTCCGGCGAGCGCGACCCGGAAACGGGCAGGCACGTCCGCAGCCTTACGGGCAGGTACAGCCCCATCGCCTTTACGGCGGAAGAGACGTTCGCGCAGGCGCGGCGCCGGGCTACGCCGTCTGCGTAGACGCTCCGCATGCCCCGGCGTATGATGCGCCCGACGTTCACCGGCTGGGGGTGTGGTCATGCTTTCGACGGCTGAGAACGAGCGACTCACGCGGGTAGGGCCGGGCACGCCGATGGGCGAACTGATGCGGCGCTACTGGCAACCCGTCGCCGTCACGTCGGAACTCAACACGCGACCGACACGTCCCGTCCGCATCCTTGGCGAGGACCTCGTTCTCTACCGCGACCGCTCCGGCGCGTACGGCCTGATCGACCGCTACTGCCCCCACCGGCGCGTCGACCTCTCCTACGGCATACCGGAAGAGCACGGCCTCCGCTGCATGTACCACGGCTGGATGATGGATGAGACCGGCCAGTGCATCGAGCAGCCGTTCGAGGAGACCGTGCATCCGGACGGGAGGTTTAAGGAGAAGGTGCGCGTCACGGCTTACCCGGTGGAGGAGCTTGGCGGCTTGCTCTGGGCGTACATGGGCCCTGAGCCGACGCCGCTGCTGCCGCGCTGGGACCTGCTCGCGTGGGACAACGTGCTGCGCGACATCGGGACCACCGTTCTGCCGTGCAACTGGCTGCAGTGCATGGAGAACTCGCTCGATCCGGTCCACACGGAGTGGCTGCACGTTTACCTGACGAGCGCGGTGCTGGAGAGCGAGGGTGCGATAGCCGACCGCAGCGAGATCGCCCGGCTTACGCATCAGAAGATCGGCTTCGAGCGCTACGAGAACGGCCTCGTGAAGAAGCGCGTGGTCGAAGGCACGACCGAGGATGACCCCGAGTGGACGATCGGCCACCCCATCATCTTCCCGAACTGGCTCGGCGGCACCACCGGCTTCCAGATGCGCGTGCCGATAGACGACACTCACACCTGGCACATCCTCTACAACGTCTACGTGCCGCCGGAGGGCGTCGAGCTGGAGCCGCAGGAGGAGATACCCGGCTACGACGTGCCGTACGTCGACGAAGAGGGACGCGCCGCCGTCAACTTCGTCATCGGACAGGACACGGCGGCGTGGTGGACGCAGGGTCCCATCGCGAAGCGCGAACTTGAGAAGCTGGGGCAGTCGGACGTCGGCATCATCCTCTACCGGAAGCTGCTGGAGGAGCAGATGCGGCTGGTGGAGGACGGCCTCGACCCGATGAACACGTTCCGCGACCCGGCGGAGAACGAGATCATCTTCACCTTCGACGAGCACCGCGCGCCCGGCGAGCGGCGGTTGAAGGGACGCCGCCGGATAGGGGGAGCGTTCCAGGCCCTGCCGATGTCCGGCGAGAAGGACCCCGACACCGGCAAACTCGTGCGCAGCCCCACCGGCAAGTACGGGCCCATCGCCCGCACAGCGGAGGATATCTTCGCGCGGGCCGCGGGCAGGTAGGCGCTGCCCCGTCTCCGCACGCTGCGCTACACTGAACGCATGACCACCATACGCAGGAACTACACGGCACGGAGCCACAGCGCGCGGATGCGCATCGCGAGCGTCATCCGCAGGCAACGCAGGCGCAAGCACGCGCCTGCCGCTGCTCCCGACACGCGCACACCGCTGGAAAGGCGCCTCGACGAGATGGAGCGAGAGGGGACTCTGGCTCCTCCAACGGGGGAGCCTCAGCGGTTGGAGCTTGTCCGGCACATACCGGGGGCGCTCGAGCGATTCCTCGCTGAGCGCTGATCGCAAGGGATGGCTACTGCGTACGTGGACTCGTCGGCGCTCGTCGCCACTGCCATGAACGAGGAACACGGTGTCGAGGTTGAGAACCGACTGAGTGAGTTCTCACGGTTGTTGTCCTCGATCCTTCTGGATGCTGAGGTTCGGTCTGCATTCGCGCGTGAGGAACGGCTGCTGGACGCTGAAGCGCAACCAGGATTCGCCATGCGTAAGCGGACATTCGAGGAGCATCTGCTCTCTCGAATCACATGGGTGCTGCCGAACCGCTCCCTGACTGGCGAGATCAGTATCGCTCTGAGCGCGGGCTACCTCCGAGGCGCCGATCTGCTGCACATAGCGACCGCTCTCTACGCTGCACGGGGCGAAGAGGGCATTACCTTTCTCACGCTGGACCGACGCCTACAGGAAGTCGCGCAGGTGCTGGGGTTCGAGGTGTGAAACCTTCCTACGCCGGGTAGACCGCCTTGCTCGGAATCTGCGGCCAGGCGGCGGGAGCGCCGGCTTGTTCGAGGCGCTCCTCGATGGGCAGCGACTCATCCCAGAAGTAGGCGATGAACCGGCGGCCGTTGACGCCGTCGGCGGCGTCGGAAGCCAGCCACACTACCGGCACGCGCATGACATCCGGCTGGATGAGCCTCGCGCGGTCGAACTGGGTATCGGGCGGGAGAAGGTTGGTGTTGACCGGGCCGCCGGGAACGAGGACGTTCGCGGTGACGCCGGTGCCTTCGAGCTCCGTGGCCATCGTGGCGACGAGCGCCTCGTGCCCGGCCTTGGACGGTCCGTAGGGCGACATGTTGATGCGGATCATCGTGTCCAGGCTGGTCGTGACGCCGATGATGCGGCCCCAGCCCTGCTCCAGCATATGGCCGACCGCGGCGTGCGCCATGTGGAACGGGCCACTGAAGTTGACCGCGATGACGCGGGCCCACGCCTCCGGCGACACCTCCCACCACGGCTCCATCAGCGTGTTGCTCATGCCGACGTTCCGCTGGTTCGTGCCCGCGTTGTTGACGAGCACGTGCAGCCCGCCGAAGTGGTCCAGCGCCGACTGTACGGTGCGCTGCGCGTCGGCGTAGCTCGTCACGTCGGCGACCACGGTCAGGATCTGCTCGTCGCTGCTGGCCTCGCGGGCGTCGTTCGCGCTCGCTTCCAGCGTTGCGCCGTCTATGTCCATCATCACGACGTTCGCGCCCGCGGACGCGAGGGCGATGGACATGTGGCGTCCCATGCCGATGGGCGACCCCGCACCCGTCACGATGATCGTCTTGCCGTCCAGCACTCCTTCAGCCATGTCGTTCTCCCTTCTTTTTTCCTATGCGCCTGCTGCCGTCAATCGCTTAGGGGTAGATCCCCGCCTGCGCGGGAATGACGGGCAGGGTGCAGCATGTTGTAGACGCGCTCCGCCGTGAGCGGGAGCGACCGCACCGGCATGCCGATGGCGTCGTGCACCGCGTTCGCGATGGCGGAGGCGGTCGGCACGTTGGCGGACTCGGCTATCGCGCCCGCGTTGAACGGCCCCGGCCCCTCGCCGCTGGGGATGAGCACGGTCTCGAACACCGGTATGTCGGCGATGTTCGGTATCTTGTAGTCGGCGAGGTTGAGCGCGACGGGGCGCCCGTCCTCGATGACGTGCTCCTCCACCGTGGCCATGCCGAGGCCCTGGATCGCGCCGCCGAGTATCTGGCCGCGATGCCCCTCCGGGTTGATGATGGTGCCCACGTCGTGCGCGCTCACGAGCATGCGAACGGTGACGTTGCCGGTCTCCGGGTCCACCTCGACCTCGGCGGCCTGCGCCGTGAACTCGGTCGTGGGCGGGTCCGGGAAGAGCGGCACCTTCTTGTAGGTGTTCACCGACACATCGCCGCCATTGATGCGGCACAGTTCAGCGGCGGCCTCCGCGAACGGGGCGTCGCCAGCGGCCTCGCGCAGTTGAGAGCGCAGGCTGTTGATGGACTCCTGTACGGTCACGCCCAGCGCGAACGTCGTTCGACTGCCGGAGACGCCGAAGTCGAACGTCAGCTCGTCGGTTGGCGCCGGGAGGACCTTGATGGTCTCCGGCTCGACGCCCAACTCCTCCGCGATGACCTGCTGCATGGCGGTGTACGCGCCCTGGCCGGGGTCGGCGATGGGCACGTACAGCGTGAGCGATGCGTCCGGGTGGAGCACGAGGCGGCAACTGGAATCGCCGCCGATGGGGCCGCGCTCGTACATGGAGACGCCGCGCCCGACGTACGGGGCCTTCGGTTCGCTCCAGCCTATCGCTTCGACCGCGGCGTCGAGCGCTTCAATGGCATAGATCGCACCCCACTGTTCGCCGTTCGGGGCGGTGTCGCCGGGGCGCAGCAGGTTCCGCCTGCGGAACTCCGCAGCGTCCATCCCCAACTCCGCCGCGACGATGTTCAGTTGCGATTCGACCGCGAAGTTGACCTGCGGCCCGCCGGGCGAGCGCATGTGGCCGGAGGGGAGCGTGTTCGTGTAGACGATGTGGCTCGTCACGTCCAGCGCCGTGAACCTGTAGCAACTGCCGGCCTGCTCGAGTCCGTGCAGGTTGACGTTGGGGGCGGGCTTGAACGCGCCGTACGCGCCGCTGTCGAAGTATGCCTCTATCTGCATGCCGGTGACGCTGCCCTCCTCCGTGACGCCCGTGCGCACCGTGATCGTGCCGGGGTGACGGCTGTTCGCGGCGAGCAACTCCTCCTGGTACGACATCACGATCTTCACAGGATGTCCCGTCGCCTGCGAGAGGAGGTAAGCGACGGGCGTGTCCATCGGCGAGCCCTTGCCGCCGAAGTCGCCGCCGACCGGCATCGGGTGCACGCGGATGGTCGGCACGTCCACACCCATCGAGGCAGCGAGCTGGCCCCGCAGCATGTGCGGGCTCTTGTTGGACGCCCACACGTCAGCCGTGCCGTCCGGGTGGACGGAGACGGCGCAGGCGTGCGTCTCCATGTAGACGTGGTGCTCCTTCTGCGTGACGAACGTGTTCTCGAACACGCGGAGGGAGTTCGCGAGCGCGGCCTCGATATCGCCGTGCGTCCAGCGTCCGTAGGAGCAGAGGTTGGGCAGGTCGGGCCGCTCCGGGTGCACGAACGCGCCCGCGTACTGCGTGGGGTCGTCGTGGACGAGCGGCGCGCCGGGCGTGAGCGCCTCGGGAACGTCGAACACGGCGGGCAGTTCCTCGTACTCTACCGTGATGAGGGCGAGCGCCTCGTTCGCGGCGTCCGCCGACTCCGCGGCGACGGCGGCGACGCGTTCGCCGATGAAGCGCACCTTGTCGACGGCGAGGACGGGCAGGTCGCGCATGATGCGCCCTATCCAGTGGGGGTGCTGCGCTCCGGTGAGGACGGCGTGTACGCCGGGCACGCGCTCGGCGGCGGAGGTGTCGATGCGCACGATGCGGGCGTGAGCGTGCGGGCTGCGGAGCACCCTGCCCCACAGGCAGCCTTCGGGAGCGAGGTCGGCGGCGAAGCGGAGATGCCCGCTCACCTTGTCGGGGCCCTCGATGCGAGGGGTGCGCTTGCCGACTACGCGCATCGTCATGCCGCGTCTCCTCCGCTATCGAACGCATCGCGCGCCGCGCGTCCGTAGCGGGGCGGAGCGTATCACGCGGGAGACGTTGGGAGAAGGGCAGGGGCTCCTACAGCTGCGTCCCGATGATAACAGTGATGACCCCGCCAACGGCGAAGAGGGTGCCGAGGACGAGCGGCAGGGTGATGCGCTCCAGCCGCTGCAGGAAGAAGTGCGCCAGCACGAGCGCCACGACCGGGTTGAGCGCGAATACGGGCGAGACCACGATGACCGGCGCTTTGCTCAGCGCCAGGTAGAGGAATGCGACGCCTGAAGACATGAACAGGCCGCCCAGCGCCACCGACAGGAGCGCGCGGCGCGGCGCGTCCCGCAGCATGACCGGTATGGACTTCGCCGAGAACAGGCCCATCACGATGAAGCCGACGAGCATGGTGTACGTCGCGGTGACGAGCGGAACGGTCAGGTCGGTTACGGCTACGCGTCCCAGCACCGTGATGGTGCCGTAGGCCCACGCCGCTCCGAATGCCGCGAGGTAACCGAAGAGGCGCGGCCGGCGTTCGATGAGCCCGAGCCGCTTACCGTCTGCGGTCGGCATGGCAGCCGGCGGACGCGGCGCTTCACCGCCGCGCCCCATCACCTCGCCGTAGACCGCGACGATCACACCCGTGACTGTCAGCAGCGTCCCTCCTGCTATCGCCCAGTTGAGGCGCTCGCCGAGGAAGACGACGCCCTCGAATGCGGAGATGATGGGCGCCATCGCGAGGACGGGGTTCGCCCTCAGGATCCCGAGGTTCTTGATGCTGACGAAGTTCAGGAAACGACCGCCGGGGAAGTTGATGATGCCGATCATCGCGAGCCAGGCGAACGCGCCGAGCGTGATGCCGAACAGCGCATCCGGGTGGAGGACCGCCGTGATGCTCGCGATGAGCACCCAGCCGACGATGAGCGATACGAAGTTGCCCGCACCCGGGGGGATGTGTACGAGCCCGACGCGCGCGAGCAGCATGCCGGTGCCGAAGCACATGGGTACGAGGAGCGCTATCAGTGCGCCGGTGAGTTCAGGCGACATGCGCGGACGGCCCGCCAGGTCCGGTGTGGGTGCGAGTGCTCATAGCTGCGTCCCGATGATAACGGCGATAACGCCCCCCACGGCGAAGAAGGTGCCGAGGACGAGCGGCAGCGTGATGCGCTCCAGCCGCTGCAGGAAGATGTGCGCCAGTACGAGCGAGACGACCGCGGTGAGCGAGAACACCGGGGAGACCACTATCACCGGCGCCTTGCTCAACGCCAGGTAGAGGAACGAGACGCCCGTGGACATGGCTGCGCCGCCGAGCGCGACCAGGAGCAGCGAGCGGCGGGGAGCGTTCCGCAGCATCCCCGGTATCGACCCGGCAGAGAGCAAACCCATGACGATGAAGCCGACGAGCATCGTGTACGTCGCGGAGACGAGCGGGATGGCGAAGTCGGTTACTGCAACGCGCCCAAGTGCGGGGACCGATCCGTAGGCGCATGCTGCGCCAGCCGCCGCGAAGTAACCGAACAGGCGTGGGTGGCGCTCGATGAGCCCGGGGCGGTCCTCGTTGGAGGCCGGGACCGGCGCAGCAGGTTGAGGTGTTCCTTCGCCGCGAGCGGACACTTCCCCGTAAACGACGAAGATGATGCCGGAGACGGCCATCAGCGTCCCCATCGCTATCGCCCAGTTGATCTGTTCGCCGAGGAAGACGACCCCCTCGAACGCTGAGACGATAGGCGCCATCGCAAGGATGGGATTGGCCCTGAGGATGCCGAGATACTTGATGCTGACGAAGTTCAGGAATCGTCCGCCGGGGAAGTTGACGACGCCGATCATCGCGAGCCAGCCGAACGTGCCGAGAGTGATGCCGAAGAGCGCATCCGGGTAGAGCACGGCCGTGACGCTCGCGATGAGCAGCCAGCCTGTCACAAGCGAGACGAAATTGCCTGCGCCCGCGGGGATGTGCACGAGTCCGACGCGCGCCAGCACTGTGCCGGTGCCGAAGCAGAGCGGTACGAGGAGCGCTATCAGCCCGCCGGTGAGTTCAGGCGACATCCGCCGCTAGGCCACCAGGTTCGGCAGCCAGGTGGCGATCTCCGGAAAGGCGATGACCAGTCCGACCGCGATGGCGTCCAGGATCACGAACGGGATGCTTGCGCGGTACAGGTCGGACATGGACGCCTGCGGGACGACGCCCTTGAGCGCGAACAGCATCATGCCGAACGGCGGTGTGATGGCGCCGATGGAGATGTTCATGAGGAACAACACCCAGAACCACACAGGATCGATGCCCAACGGTTCCAGGATCGGCACCAGCACCGGGATGGCCACCAGCATGATGGAGAGCTGGTCTATGAAGAAGCCGAGGACGAGCACTGCCAGCTGCACGATGATGACGAGCAGGACGGCTGAGAGACCAAGGTCCACGATGAACGCGAGGAACTCGCGGGTCGCCCCGGTGAATGCCAGCAGTTGGCCGAGCGCCACCGCGCCGGTGATGATGAGGAAGATCATCCCTCCGATGTACAGCGTCCCGTAGAGCGAGTCCTTGACCACCTTGAAGGTGAGCCGCCGGTAGAGAATCGCGACGATGAAGGCCCCTATCGCCCCCGTGGCCGCCGCTTCGCTCGGTGTCGTGACGCCGAAGAGGATGAAGCCCATGACCATGATTACGATGATGCCGAGGGGGCTCATCTGGGCGAGGCCCAGGAAGCGATAGCGCCAGGTGACGACCTCACCCGTGTACGGCGGGGCGAGGTTCGGGTTCATCCGCACGCGGATCCAGATGTAGACGGCGTAGACGGCCACCATGAGCAGGCCGGGCATGAATCCCGCGATGAGGAGCCGTGCGATCGACACTTCCGCCAGGCTCCCGAGGAGCACTGCCAGGGCGCTCGGCGGGATGATGGCGGCGAGCAGTCCTGACGACATGATCGTGCCCAGCGACAGGCGGCGGTCGTAGCCCCGCCGCTCCATCTCCGGATGGAGCGTCGTGCCGAGCAGCGCGGTGTCCGCCATGCCCGCGCCGCTGAGGGTCGCCAGGATCGTCCCCGCGCCGAGGGAGGTGAACAGCAGGCGCGCGCGCACCTTGCCTATCCAGCGGTCCATCACGTCGATGGTCAGTCCGATGACGCGGGACTGGAACAGCACCTCGCCGAGCAGGAAGAACATCGGTATGGCGAGCAGGTTGAACGTCGCGACCGACCTGTAGACGCTGCCTGCCAGCAGCTCCAGGCCCTTGAAACCGTCCACGACGAGCAGAAGACCGGCGATGTTGAGCACTGCGAATGCGATCGCGACAGGCATCCCGGTCGACATGAGCGCAAGCAGCAGCGCGAAGAAGATGATGAGGGTGAGCCACCAGGAGAATTCGTAGCCGAAGAGTTCCATGGGCCGGCGCTAGATGCCTGCCTCCTCAACCGTCTCCCTGTAACGGCGCAGGCGCACGGCGTTGACGCCCATGCGGAGGAACTGGAGGCCGAGCAGGATGAACCCGTAGGGGATGACCCACGTGACCAGCGCGCGCGGCACCTCGATGCCGGAGAGGAGAATGGCCCCGGACTGGAACTCCTCCACCGTCTTCTCGAACGACTGCCAGGCCATGACGCCGCAGACCGCCGAGGAGATGAACGAGCCGACGATGTAGAACCAGAGGCGCGCCGTGCTGCCAAGCCGCTCGGTGATGGCGGTCATGCGCACGTGACCCTCGCGCCGGAGCACGATGGGCGCCGCGAGGAACGTGAGGTACAACAGGCTGTACTCGGTCGTGGGCAGGGCCCACTTCAACGGCGATTCGAAGACGTAACGCCCCAGGACGTTCGCGCCGATGGTCAGCGCCACGTAGAGCACGATGAGCGCTCCGGCGAATGCGGAGATGTCGATGATCCAGTCGAATATCTGGGTGGCCAGCGGGTTCCTGGTGCGCGCCGCCCGCTGCTGGTCAGTGACATCCAGCAGCGCTCCTACCAAGCGCGAAGGAAGGCTCTTCGGCCCCTCGGGTTGGTCCTGCTGGGTGTCAGTCGCTTCTGCCATCGCCTCTCACCGGAACCCGCTCCAGTCTCAGCCGAGAGCGGGCTGTCGCGGGCCGGGCCCCTCGTGGAAGCCCGGCCCGCGTGATGAGTCTTCCTACTGCCGGTCAGCCAGGACGATGTCGTTCACGCAGCGGATAGCGTCAGCCAGTGGCTGGCCGAGCACCGGGTCCGGCGCGATGATGAAGTCCTCGATGATCTTGTCGTAGTGGTCGTTGGTGAAGGTTGCCTTCATCTCGTCGGACCACTCGATCTTCTCGATACCCTGAGATTCGAGTGTCGCCACCTCCGTCCGCTCAACCTCGTCGATGTACTCGGTGTAGAACTTCGAGGCGGTCTTGGTGGCGGCGCGCACCGCCTCCTGCTGGCGCGGCGACATGTTGTCCCAGGCTTCCTGGTTGAACATGATTCCGATACCGCCGCCGCCCGCGAGCGAGTCGGGGTACTGGTACTTGATAACCTCGTTCCACTTGCCCGCCAGCGCGCCGGCGCCGCCCCAGTAGAGACCCTTGATAACGCCCTTCTCGAGCGCGGGGTAGATCTCGGAGAACTGCAGCGGTGTGGTGGTTGCGCCGTAGGCGTGCAGGAACGGCTGGTAGATGGTTGCCGCTCGCAGGTGCACGCCGTCCAGGTCGCTGATCTCGCGGATCGGGTCTACCGTCCACAGACGGGCACCCCAGCCGCCGGTGATGGACGCGACGTACTGGATGCCCAGCGGTGCGTAGATGTCTTCCAGTGCGTCGTACATGCCGCACTGGATGCGCGGCGTGTGGTTGTCCGCGATGCGGGTGTAGTTGGCCGCGACGTTCTCACCGAGGCCGAGCTTGGTGTGGTCGGTGTGGTATGCGCCGACGGTGGCGATGGCGTCGTACACGCCGTCGCGCGTCGGAGCGAACTGCTCCAGCGAGTGCGTGACCTCCGGGCCACCGACGCGGTTGATGGTGACGGTGCCGTTGGAGATCCGGTTGACCTCTTCGATGAAGAAGGCCGTGGACCTGGCAACGTCCAGCACGGTCGGGAATGCGTCGATCAGGTCGATCGTGACCGGCTCGTCCACGACCTCGCGGTCGGGGAGCACGATGTCGTTCACGCAGCGGATGGCGTCGGCGAGCGGCTGACCGAGCACCGGGTCCGGGGCGATGATGAAGTCGTCGATGATCTTGTCGTAGTGGTCGTTCGTCCACCGGTTCTTCAGGTCCTCGGGCCATGGAATGCTCTCGATGCCACGCTCTCCGAGCACGGTGACCTCGTTCCGTTCCACGCCGTCGATGAACTCAGTGTAGAAGACCGACGCGGCTGCAATAGCGTCCCGCACGGCCTGCTGCTGCTTCTCGGAGAGTTGGTCCCAGGCATCCTGGTTGAACATGATGGAGACGCCGCCGCCGCCCGCGAGCGAGTCGGGGTACTGGTACTTGATGACCTCGTCCCACTTGCCGTTCAACGCGCCGACGCCGCCCCAGTAGAGACCCTGGATGACGCCCTTCTCGAGCGCGGGGTAGATCTCGGAGAACTGGAGCGGTGTGGTGGTTGCGCCGTAGTCGTGCAGGAAGGGCTGGTAGATGGTTGCCGCGCGCAGGTGCACGCCGTCGAGGTCGGTCACGTCGCGGACGGGCTCGTTCGTCCAGAGCCGCGCGCCCCATCCGCCGGCGATGGAGCCGACGTACTGGATGCCGAGCGGCGCATAGATGTCTTCCAGCGCGTCGTACAAGCCGCACTCCACGCGCGGGCCGTAGTTGTCGGCGACGCGGGTGTAGTTGGCGGCTACGTTCTCGCCGAGGCCGAGCTTGGTGTGGTCGGTGTGGTATGCGCCGACGGTGGCGATGGCGTCGTACACGCCGTCGCGCGTCGGAGCGAACTGCTCGAGCGAGTGCGTGACCTCCGGGCCACCGACGCGGTTGATGGTGACCGAACCGTCGGAGAGATTGCTCACCTCTTCGATGAAGAACGCCGTCGCTCTGGAGACGTCGAGCACCTCCGGGAAGGCGTCGATCAGGTCGATCGTCACCGGCTCGTCCTCCTCCATCATCGCCGCCTCTGTCGGCGTTGGCGTGGCTGCAGCCGGGACGGGCGTCGCCGTCGGTTCCGGCTCGTCGTCGCCACATGCGATGGCAAAGAGGCCGAGAGCGGCGATCAGTGCGATTGCGAACAGGTACCTGCTGACTCTCATGATTCCTCCCAAACCCTGGTCAAAGGGACGTATGTTCTGACATGCTCCCGGCGGCCTAGGCAGCCGCGGAGCTGAGGTTGTAGAAGTCCAGCGAGTTCTTCCAGAGGATGGCTTCCTTCTCCTCCGGAGAAAGCTCTTCGATCTCGATCAACTCCTCTATCTCGTGCCGGATGCTGCCGAGGTTGACCTCGTGCGGGAAGTCGGACGAGAAGATGAACGCCTCCGGCCCGGCGACGTGCACGGCGTAGGCAAGCGCGGGCTCGTCGCCCTCGACGCCGATGCGCACACGACCCTGGCGGCAGAGGCTGATGAGGTACTCGCGCACGTTCATGCCTTCCGGTAGCTGCAGCAGTTCTTCGCGCGGGTCGAAGGGGGTGAACGCCTCCCAGGAGCCGTTGAACCGCTCCAGCGCCATGAGGAACCAGCCGACCCCGCCCTCCAGGAAACCGACCTTGAGGCCGGGGAAGCGCTCGAACACGCCGTTGAAGAGCATCCCCGCCAGCCCGATCATGATGCCGACAGGGTGGCCGATGGCGTGCGTGGCCGCGAACACGTTCATGGTGTTCATGCCCAGGTCGTGGTGGGCGCCCCCGTGCACCGCCAGCGGTACGCCGAGGCGCTCTGCCTCCGCGTAGACGGGCCAGTAGGTCTTCGCTCCCAAGTGCGTCATGAGCCCGGTGGACGGGAGCATCGCTCCGCACATGCCGAGGTCGTTCACGGCGCGGCGCAGCTCCTCGACAGCGGCGTCCGGCTCCTGCATCGGGATCAGCGCGACCGGGTGCAGACGGCTGTCCCTGGAGGAGTACGCGTCGGTGATCCAGTCGTTGTACGCCTGGCATGCCTGGATGGCGAAGTCCAGGTCGATGATCTTGCCGTAGGAGAGGCCGGAGGTCGGGTAGAGCACGGCGGACTCGACGCCGGCCCTGTCCATGAACTCACCCCAGCCCTCGACGCCCGGATCCTTGAAGACGCCGTTGCTGATGCCGAACGAGTCCTCAGGGTTGCGCACGACGCTGTGGTGAAGGTGGTCCAACTGCGGAAAGATGCTGAACAGCTTTGCGATGTTGGCATCCGCCAGCGGGCTTCGCAGGTGCTTCCGAAGCTCCTCTCCGTCTTCGAAGATGTGGCCGTCGCCGTCGATCACGATCTCCAGGTTCGCCATCATGCCCTCCCACTCCTGCGCCGTTTCGGTGGGCGCAAGCGTCGGAATCATACTTGGCTTTCACAGACTTGTGTCAAGGAAAACGCTTGATTCTGAACGGATTTCCGGCAGACGCAGTCCCGTGCTCCATCGTGCGCGTGCGCGAACCGTTGGTGGTAGCATGCCGCCAGCAGGGAGCAGGGAGGGGAACCATGACCAGCACGCAGGTCAGGCTCTTGGACTCGGACGGCCACCTGATCGAGTCGAACAGCGAACTCGGCGCGTACGTTGACGACTCCATCAAGGCGGTGGCTACAGGCCAGGTGCCCGCACAGGACGGGCCGTTCCCAACGCTGGACGGCATCCACAACTTCTTCAAGGGTGAGGGAGGACGGTTCGGGGGAGAGCGGACGATGGCCAGCGAGGAGCGCACCGGCTCCGGCGAAGACTGGACCCAC
Source organism: Dehalococcoidia bacterium (assembly GCA_965206315.1). Taxonomy (GTDB): domain Bacteria; phylum Chloroflexota; class Dehalococcoidia; order Lucifugimonadales; family Australimonadaceae; genus Bin16. Next base: position 204,641 of record OZ242210.1, on the reverse strand, counting down.
TTCCTCGACAAGACCGGCATCGAACAGACCGTCATCTTTCCCACGCGCGGTCTTGCCGTCGGCTTCATCCAGACGCCGGAGTACGCCGACCGCCTCTGCCGTGCCTACAATGACTACGTGTACGACCGCTACCACAAGGTGGACGCGCGCATACACCCCGTTGGACTGATACCGATGCAGAGCCCGAGCCTGGCGGTCGCAGAGCTGCGCCGCATCGTGCGCGACCTCGGCATGCCGGGCGCGATGCTTCCCACTACCGGCCTCCCGCTGCACCTCGCCCACGAGTACTACTGGCCGGTGTACGAGGAGGCGGCCAACCTCGGCTGCGTGCTCGCGCTGCACGGCGGATCGAACCGGGGGATCGGCCTCGACACGTTCACCGACTTCGTGGGCTCGCACGTCCTGCACCATCCGGTACCGCTCATGTACTCGCTCGTCGCTCTGGTCTACCACGGCGTATTCGACCGGTACCCCGGCCTCAAGCTCGCGTTCCTGGAGGGCGGTCCCGGCTGGCTCGTGCCCGTGCTCGACCGCGCGATACGCGACGACGAGTTCTTCGGCAAGGTGGCGAAGCGCCCGTTCGACGAGTACATCACGAGCGGGAACGTGCTCATCGGCTGCGAGGGGAATGACGTGAGCCTGCCGTACGTCGCCTCGCGCATCGGCATCGAGCCGTTCGCTTACTCCTCCGACTACCCGCACGAGGTCGACCTCACCGCGGCGATGCACGAGATCGAGGAGACGCTCGAGGACGAGACGCTCACCGACGATCAGAAGCACGCGGTGCTCTTCGAGAACACCCGCCGCTTCTACGGTTTCTAGAAACAGCACCGCACAACAGGAGGAGAGGTCATGGTCAGCAAACCGAAGCTCCGGCTCAGTTTCATGTCGTCCACCAGCGACCGTGTCGCGCCGTTGCTCGACGGGCGGGTACAGCCCGAGGGGATCGAACTGATCCACACCTTCGGAGGCATGTCCGAAGGCGCGTGGCGGCATCTTAACTTCGGCGAGTTCCAGTTCCACGAGCTTTCCATCTCGTCGTATCTCATCTCGCGGGAGCAGGGAGCGGACTGGATAGCGCTACCCGTTTTCCCTCACCGCAGCTTCATGCACATGGGCCTGCACTACCACACGGACTCCGGCATCGAGAAGCCGTCCGACGTGGTGGGCAAGCGCATCGGGGTAGGGGAGTACCAGCAGACCGCGGCGCTCTGGATGCGCGGCATCATGGAGCACGACCACGGCGTGTCGCAGTACAAGGTGCACTGGTACATGGAGCGCACCGAAGAGATGAGCCACGGCGGCGCCACCGGATTCGAACCGCCGGAGGGCATCTCCTTCCAGCGCGTCCCCCCGGACGAGAGCCTCGCGTCCATGCTGCTCGCCAACAAGCTGGACATCGCGTCGGTGAACCCTGCAGCCCTCAACGAGCCCGGCGGGCAGGGGCCCAACCTCGTCGACCGCTCGTGGCGCATCCAGGGCCAGGGCGACTTGAGCAAGATCAAGCCGATGTTCCCGGACCGCATCGCGGAAGGGACGCGGTTCTTCAAGGAGCACGGGTTCATTCCCGCCAACCACACCTACGTGATACGAGGCGATGTCTACCGCGAGTATCCATGGGTGGCGCTCAACCTCTACAACGCCTTCGTCCAGGCGAAGGACCTGTCGATGCGCACGCTGCCCGCCCGGATGCCGACCGACCTCGTCTTCGGGAACGACTACATGCGCCAGACGCGGGCGGTGTTCGGCAACGACCCGTACCCGTACGGTGTGAAGGCGAACGAGGCGATGCTCAACACGCTCATCGACTACTCGCACGAGCAGGGGCTGACGAAGAAGCGGGCCAGCATCGAGGAGATGTTCGCTCCCATCACCCTGAACCTCTAACGCGCGATGGGCGTACCGTGCCGGGATGCGGGCTACTCGCGCCCCGGCGCGTCCGAAGCCGCTTCCACTTCACGCCGGCGCTGTGAGCGTGTCTCCGGGCCGAACGCCGCCATCACCAGTGCGCAGACCACGAGGAACGCCGCGACGGCGATGAACGCCGTCCCAAAGCCCCAGATCTCTGCGACGGCGCCAGCGGTCAGCGGGCCCACTGCGGAGCCGAAGCTCTGGAAGGATGCCCAGACGCCGAGGAAGGCTCCGCGCTTGTCCTCCGGCGCAAGGTCCATGGCGAAGGCTTGTGTGGAGCCCATCGTCATTGCGATTGCCAGGCCCAGCACCGCCATCCCCAACAGCGCACTGCCGAAGCCGTCCATCGTGGACAGGAGGGTTGCCGCCCCGGCGGCGATCAGCAGCCCCGGCACCAGCGAGGTCTTTCTTCCGAACCGGTCGACCAGAATACCGTTGGGGAAGGAGCCGAGCAGCGTGATGATGCCGGCGACGGTGATGAGCAATCCGATCTCGCTCTCAATCAGGCCTGCCTCTATCTTGCCCGCGATGGGGAACATCGCCTGTACCATGCTCTGGCCGATCAGCGTTGCGGCGATGGTGGTGAGGGCCAGCGCGATGAAGGCGCGGCTCATAACGATGGGGAGCAGGTCGGCGCGCAGGGTCGTCCGCTCGGCGGCGGGACGGCGCTCGCGTGTGGGGCGCGTCTCACCGATCATGTAGAGCGTGATGAACATGACCAGGAACTTGGAGACGCCGTTCACCACGAACACCTGTGGCAGGCCCCACGTTACGGCGATCACTCCGCCGAGCACCGGCCCGATGAGTTGGCCGAGGCGCATCGAAGAGTTCCGCATCGCAACGGCGCGTCCCCGGTTCTCGGGCGTGCTCATGTCCGCGATGACCACCTGCGAGGTGGTCTGCCACATCGACACACCGGTGTTGCCGATGAGCTCCAGCACGAAGAACGCCGCGTAGCTGTCGATGTAGAGCACGCCGAACGACGCGGCGCCTCTGAGGAAGGCCCCTATCACCGCCAGCGGCTTGCGTCCGACGCGGTCTGTCAGGAAGCCGGTGAGTGGAGCGGAGATGATGCGGGACGCACCCAGCGCCGCAAAGAGCAGCGTGACGAGGAAGATCGAGTTCTCGAGTTCGAAGGCGAACAGCGATCGTCCCAGCGTCTGCGCCCCGCTCCCGGTCCCCCAGATGAGGTACGTCGCGAAGAGCGGCAGGCCCTGCCTGCTGAACATGCTCGAACCGGGCCCTGCCCGCATGCTCCGTCTCATACGCCTGTGTCCGACCTCGCACCGGAGTCTACTCCCTATCTCGTACCGCTAATGGCGCGTTCCTTGACGCTCCCGGAGCGCGCTCCTACACTAACCCGCGCCGCCGTACCGCCCCGGAGTGGACGCGCGCGCCCCGGAGTTCCCTTGACGCAACCGCAACGCGAAGGCTTCACCGGCTCTGACCGCTCCTTCATGGGCGAGGAAGAGCTGCACCTCACCAGCGTCGGCGTGGACATCGGCTCGTCCACGTCCCACCTCGTTTTCTCTGCGCTGGAACTGGAACGCCGCAACACCCGCTACGTCATCGTGAAGCGCACCATCATCCGCGAATCGGACATTCTCCTGACGCCCTACGTGGACGACGGCGCGACGATAGACGCCGCTGCGCTCGGCGCGTTCATCGACGCACAGTACCGCGCCACCGGGCTCCGCCGTGAGCAGATCGACACCGGCGCGCTCATCCTCACCGGCGTTGCCGTCCGGCGGCACAACGCTCGCGCCATCGCGGAACTCTTCGCGCAGGAGGCCGGGAAGTTCGTCGCCGTCAGCGCAGGCGACGGTCTCGAGGCGGCGATGGCCGCCCACGGCTCCGGAGCGATCGCTGAGTCCGAGAAGACGCACGGCGTCGTGATGAACATCGACATCGGCGGCGGCACCAGCAAGGTCGCCGTCTGCCAGGGCGGCAAGACGCTCGAGGTCACGGCGCTCGACGCGGGCGCACGCCTCCTCGCCTTCGACGACAACGACCGCGTCGTCCGCATCGAGGAGGCGGGACGCTTCTACGCGAACGAGGCCGGGGTGAACGTCGAGCTCGGCGCGACGCTCTCCGACGAGGAGAAGCAGGCCATCGCCGGGAAGATGGTGGACCGTCTGATGGAGGTCGTGCTGCGCAATGGCGTCTCCGATGAGACGAAGGGCCTGCTGCGCCTGCCGGAGCTGTCGTACGAAGGCCCGATCGGCACCGTCATCTTCTCCGGCGGCGTCTCCGAGTTCGTCTACGGCTACGACAGGAACAGCTACGGCGACCTCGGGCCGCTGTTCGCCCGCACGATGCGGCAGCGCGTCGGGGAGCTTGGGGCGATGCTCATGGCGCCCACCGCGGGCATCCGTGCGACGGTCGTCGGCGCGTCACAGTACACCGTGCAGGTGAGCGGCAGCACCATCTTCATCTCGCCTATCGAGTCCGTGCCCATCCGCAACATCCCCGTGATGACGCCCGAGTTCGACCTTACCGTTGACGATATCGATTCCGATGCCGTTGCCGGCGCGGTGCGCGCCGGGCTCACGCGGCTCGACCTCCACGACGCGGATACCGCGGTCGCCATCGGCTTCCGGTGGGGCGGGTCGGCCACGTTCCACCGGCTGGACGCCTTCACGCGCGGCGCGGCCTCCGCCATGAGCGCGCTGCTGGACAAGGGCAACCCCCTCGTCCTCGTGAGCGACGGCGACATCGGCGGGCTGCTGGGTCTGCATCTCCGCGAGGAGGTCGGCCTGCCCAACCCCGTCATCTCCATAGACGGCATCGAGCTGCGCGAGTTCGACTACATCGATATCGGCGCGCTCATCCCGTCGTCCGGCGCCGCGCCGGTCGTCATCAAGTCGCTCGTCTTTCCCGGTCAGCAGGACGGCGTGTAGCAGGGAGGCCTCATGGAGTACCGGCGGCTTGGCGGCACGGACATGGACGTATCGGTCATCGGCGCGGGCGGCTACCCGTTCGGCCCGCCGTTGCTCGGCCAGGACGAGACGACCGCCGTCGTGCACCGCGCCATCGACTGCGGCATCAACTTCTTCGACACGTCGGACGTCTACGGCGGCGGCCAGAGCGAGGATTTCCTCGGTAACGCCCTTCTGGGCAAGCGCGACGCCATCTACCTCTCCACCAAGTTCAACCTGCGCGACCTCGGCGACCAGACCCCGCGAGACCGGATCTTCGCGCGCTGCGAGGAGGCCCTGCGCAAACTGCACACGGACCACATCGACCTTTTCCAGGTGCACTACTCGACGCCGGAGGTGCCGCACGAAGAGCTGCTCGGCCCGCTGGACGACCTCGTCCGGCAGGGCAAGGTGCGCTACATCGGCAACTGCAACACTGCATCGTGGCGCTGGCTGGAGGAGATCGAGACCTCCCGTGCCAACGGCATGGCCGAGTTCCAGTCGACGCAGAACCACTACAGCCTCCTCTACCGCCACGCCGAACTCGAACTGATCCCGTTCTGCCGCGCGTACGGCAGGTCGCTCCTTGCGTACTTCCCGCTCGGCGGCGGCTGGCTCACCGGCACGTACCGCCCCGGCGAACCGCCGCCCGAGGGGAGCCGCGCCGCGAAGGTGCCCACCGGCATCGTGACGCGCCTCCGCTCGGAGCGTGTCGAGCGCCTCGTTCCCCTGCTCGAAGCGTTCGCCGGAGAGCGCGGCCACGCCGTCAATGAGCTTGCGCTCGCATGGGTCATCTCTCACCCGGAGGTCGTGCTCGCCCTCACCGGCTTCGACCGCCCGGAGCACGTCGAGGCGAACGTCAAGGCCGCCGACTGGAGGCTCACCGCCGAGGACCTGGACGAGCTCGACGCCCTCACGTCCTGGTGGGAGGGGCGCAACGCGATCATCGACAGCGCCACTCCTCCCCCGCGCCCGGACGTCCCGCGATGAACGACTGGTACCTCGTCCGCCACGGCGAGACCCAGTGGAACGCCGAGCGGCGCGTCCAGGGCCACACGGACGTTCCCCTCCACGACGTCGGCCGGGAGCAGGCAGCGCTCACCGGCCGGCGCCTCGCCGACATCCGGTTCGGCGCGGTCTACTCCAGCGACCTCATCCGCGCCCGCGAGACAGCGGAGATCATCGTTGCCGCCAGCAACACCGGCCCGTATGAGATCGTCTTCGACGAGCGTCTCCGCGAGGTCTCCTTCGGCAAGCTGGAGGGTAAGACGTGGACGGAGATGGACGACGAGATCAGGGCGGTGCAGAACGAGCGGAACCTCGATTTCGCCCCGCCCGGCGGCGAGTCCTACCGCCGGATGCTGGACCGGCTCGGCGGCTTTGCGGAGATGTTGCGGGAGCGCCATCCCGACGAGGACGTGCTCGTGGTCGGCCACGGCGCGGCGTTCCGCGCACTCGCCGTGCGGATGCTCGGCCTGCCGGACGAGACGTTCTGGTCGCTCAGCGGTCTGCGCTCCGCGAGCGTATCCCGCGTCCGGAGGCGTGATGACGGCCGCACCGCGCTCTTCGCGTGGAGCGACGCCGGCCACCTCGACGTCGCTCCTGCCGAACCCGGTGCTGGTATACTCTCTCACGCACACCCTACTCAGTAGCGAGCAGACCATGCCCCGCATCAAGAAAGCGAAGAAAGAGAAGCCCGCGGAGACGACCGAGCAGTTCATCGCGCGGGTCAGCAAGAAGGACGAGACGCGCAACGGCAAGCGCGTCCGGTTCGGTTTCACCAAGCGCGTCCGCTAGAACTAGGCCGCTCTCCCAGCCAGTGCGGCTGGATTCCCGCCTGCGCGGGAATGACGAAGGTTTGCCTAGAGCGGAGGGTTGAGTTCGACGCCGAGCGCCTGCTCGACCCATGCGGCGGCGCGCAGGAGTTGTGCCTCCCGGAACGGGCCGCACGCCAGTTGCGCCCCGAGCGGCAGACCGTCGCTGGCAAGCCCGATGGGCAGCGAGATGCTCGGGAACCCGGTGTAGCTCCATGGACTCTGGAAGCGTGTGTCGCCGGTCTGCGTGCGGTCGCGGGGTGCTGGGCCGGATGCGGTCGGCATGATAAGGGCGTCCACTTGCTCCATCGCCCCGGCGGTCAACCGCTGCACCTCGCGACGGTAGTCGGATGCCGCAACGTAGTCCCGCGCCGTGTGTGAGAAGCCGTTCTGTATGTAGACCGTGATCTTCGGGCCGTACAGGCTCTCGTTGCCGGTGTAGAGCGGCGTGTGCCAGACGGCCATCTCCGACTCCTGCATGATGCGGTGCGAGGCGTAGGAGCGCGCGAAGTCCACGCCGGGGTCGATCTCCTCGATGACGGCGCCCGCGTTCGCGAGTTCCTGCGCCGTCTCTTCCATCAGGAGGCGCGTCTCTGCGTCCGCCTCGTTTGCGAACCAGCCCCGCACGAGACCGAGGCGCGGCGCGGGCAGGTCGCCGCTCACCGCCGCGAGGTAGTCGTCTGCCGGAACGTCGGCGGAGTACGGGTCGTCCGGGTCGTGCACGGCGAGCACGCTCAGCAGCAGCGCGACGTCCTCGACGCTTCGCACGAGCACGCCGACGTGGTCGAACGACGTTGCCATCGGCACGACGCCGAGACGCGGGATGCGTCCGAACGTCGGTTTGAAACCGACGACGCCGTTGTACGCGGCCGGGCGCAGCACGGAGCCGACGGTCTGCGAGCCGAACGCCCACGGCGCCATGCGCGCCGCGACCGCGACGCCTGAGCCGGTGCTGGAGCCGCCGGGCGTGTGCTCGGCGTTCCAGGGGTTGAAGCACGGTGCGGGGTCGCCGTCGGCGAACTCGGTTGTGTGCAGCTTGCCGAGCAGCACCGCGCCAGCGTTCCGCGCGAGGGTGATGGGCGCGGCATCGGCGTCAGGCACGCGCTCGGCCCATATCTTCGAGCCCGCCGCCGTGCGGATGCCCGACGTGTCGAAGATGTCCTTCGCGCCGTAGGGGACACCCGCGAGCGGACCTTGCGAGCCGCCGCTTGCGGCGTCGGCGGCGCGGGCGGCAGCGAGCGCCTGCTCTGGCAGGAGCGTCGCCCACGCCTGCAGTCGCGGCTCCAGCGCATCGATGCGTGCGAGCAACGACTCGGTCAGTTCGACGGATGAGAGCCGCCGCGCCGCGATCTCGGCGGCGGCCTGCGTGAGGGTCAGTTCGTAGGGTTCAGCCACGGCTAACGCCGTGCTTGCGCCGTGCGCTTGGCGTTCAGTGCCGGACCGAGCAGGCGGCTGGCGTGTTCGATGGTGAACCCCACCACGTTGCCATCGCTATCGAAGTCGACGATGACGTCTTCGGCGACTTCCTCCGCCTCGGCAGCGGGGCGGCTTGCCAGGTCAACCGACAGCGTATCGGTATCCTCGAAGTATCTCACTACCGGTTTCATAGCCTGCCCCACTCTCTCAGTTTGCCCCTGTCGAAGAAGCGGTTATGTAGTTTGCCGTCTGAGAGGATGACCCTGAGCCACTTGCCCTGTTCCTCAATGAACCCATAATACCGCACCCTGCCGTCCGGCTGTTCTTCGGTGTGATACGGGTTGGCCAACACCCTCTCTACCCATTCATCGATCGGTTCGGGATGCCGACTGCGCGCTCTTCGTTCGTAGTAGTCGGTGCTTTCCATGCTCCTGGGGCGTCACGCAGGGGCGAGGCCGGGGACCTCGTCGTCGAACTCGTTGGTCGGGGCGTAGTCCCGCTTCGCGCCCGACGCCGCGAGGCGCGCGTGCAGCTCGTACTGCTGCGCGTACAACCCGCCGAGCGCGACCAGTTCGTCGTGGTTGCCCATCTCCACGATGCGGCCCTTCTCCATCACCACGATCTTGTCCGCGTTGCGGATCGTGGAGAGCCGGTGAGCGATGACGATGGCCGTCCGCCCGTGCAGCATCCTGCCTATCGCCTGCTGGATCAGCTGCTCCGTCTGCGTGTCGACGCTCGCCGTCGCCTCGTCGAGCACGATGATGCGCGGGTCCGCGACGAGCGCCCGGGCGAAGCTGACGAGTTGGCGCTGGCCGAGGCTCATGTTGCCGCCGCGCTCCTCCATCATCGTCTCGTAGCCGTCCCGCAGGCTCGCGATGTGGTCGTGCAGGCCGACGGCCTTCGCGGCCTCGTACACCGTCTCGTCGCTCGCCTCCGGATGGTTGTAGCGGATGTTCTCCATGATGGTGCCGGAGAACTGGAAGGGCTCCTGCAGCACGATGCCCATCTGCTTCGCCAGCGACTCGCGGGTCACGTCGCGCACGTCATGGCCGTCTATGGTGATGCGCCCGCCGACCACGTCGTAGAAGCGTGAGACGAGCGCGGCCATCGTCGTCTTGCCTGCGCCGGTGCGTCCGACGAACGCGATAGTCTCGCCGGGCTCCACGTCGAGGTTCACGTTTGAGAGCACTTCCTTGCCCGGCTCGTACGCGAACGACACGTTCTCGTACCGTATCGCGCCCTGTATCTGCGGCATCGGCTTCGCGTCGAGCGCGTCGACCAGGTCCGGCTCCGTGTCCAGCAGGTCGAAGATGCGCGCGCCGGATGCCATCGCGCGCTGCAGCTGCGTGAACTGCATCGTAAGGCTCCGGATCGGGTCGTAGAAGCGTTGGATGTAGAGCGTGAACTGCACGAGCTGGCCTGCGCCCAGCGTTCCGCCGAGCACGAGCCTGCCGCCGAAGATGATGGTCGCCGCGAGGCTGAACGACATGAACATCTCCACCACCGGCATGAGCGAGGAGGCGAGCCGCTGGGCGCGCAGGTTCGTCTGCAGGTGGTGGTCGTTCAGTCCATCGAACACGCCCATGTTCGTCCGCTGGCGGTTCATGCTCTGCACGACACGCACGCCGTCCAGGTTCTCCGCGAGCGATGCGTTCACCTGCGAGATGGCGACGCGGACGCGAAGGAACGCCGGGCGTGCGTGCTTCTGCCACACCCAGATGATGACCATCAGCACGGGCAGGCTGGCGAACGAGAGAAGTGACAGTTGCCAGTCCCTGGCCAGCATGAACGCGATGATGCCGCTGAGGCTCAGCAGGTCGCCGATGCTCAGCACCACGATGTCCAGGAACTCCTGCAGCTGGTAGACGTCGTTCTGCGCGCGCGACATCACTGAACCGACCTTGTGCCGGTTGTGGAACGACATCGGCAGGTCCTGGAGGTGCTTGAAGAGGTCGTTCCGCAGGTCGTAGATGACGCGTTGGCTCACGCGCGCCAGCAGCACCTGGTGAGCGTAGTTCGCGGCATAGTGCACCACCAGCACCACTCCGAACCAGACGGCGAGCGTGTTGAGACCGGAGAGGTCGCCGTTCTCGATGTAGCGGTCTATCCCTATGGCGATGATGAGCGGTATCGCAACCGTCGCTCCGGTGTAGACGACCACTGCCATCATGGCGAGGAAGACCGGGAACTTGTACGGCACCACATAGCTGAGCAGGCGCAGGATGACACGCTGGTCGTACAGCTTCGTGCCGTCCTCGTCGATGTCGCCCTGCTGGCCGCGCATCACCCAGTGGCCGCCGCCCGTGTTCATCATCATGGCGTGGCTCTCCTCTGCGCGGGCGAGCCCATGCGGACGGCGGCGACGCCGTTCAGGCTGGTGGCGTACTGCAACTCCGTAACGTGGGTGAACAGCCCGCCGGACTCGATCAACTCGTCGGGCGTCCCCATCTCGCCGATCTCGCCGTTCTGCATCACGATGACGAGCCCGGCGTGCTGGATGGACGAGAGCCGGTGCGCGATGATGAACGTCGTCCGGTCCTTCACCACCTCCGCCATCGCATCCTGGATACGCGACTCCGTGCCCGCGTCGACGCTGGAGGTCGAGTCGTCCAGCACGAGTATCGGCGGGTCGAGCGCCAGCGTCCGGGCGATGGAGAGCCGCTGCCGCTGGCCGCCGGAGAGCGAGACCCCCCGTTCGCCGATGACCGTCTCGTAGCCCTCGGGCAGCGCCATGATCTCGTCGTGGATCTGGGCGGTCTTGGCCGCGGTGATGATGTCGTCCATCGTCGCGTCTTCGCGTCCGTAGGCGATGTTCTCCGCCACCGTCGCGCTGAACAGGAAGACGTCCTGCTGTACGATGCCGATGGCCGACCGGAGCGAGGTGAGTTGGCACTCCCGGATGTCCTTGCCGTCTATGGTGACGCGCCCGCCGTCAGGGTCGTAGAAGCGTGCGAGCAGGCTCATCAGCGTTGTCTTGCCGGAACCCGGCGCGCCCATGAGAGCGGTCACCTGTCCCTGTTCCGCCTCGAAGGAGACGTTCCGCACGGCGTCGCGGTTGGTGTAGCCGAACGAGACGTTCTCGAACCGCACGTGGCCGCGCACTTCGCCGATGGGCGCGGCCTCCGGCAGGTCCCGCACCGGTGAGTCGGCGTCGAGCACAGCGAAGACCCGCTCGCCCGCGGACGCCGCCCGCGCGAACGTGTTGACGAGGAAGCCGAGCATGCGGATGGGCTGCACGAGCAGGCTGATGTAGAGGAAGAACTCCGTCAACTCACCCGGCGTCATGCGCCCTTCTATCACGGCCCTCCCGCCGAACCAGAGGATGACGCCGGACGCGCTCCAGAAGACGATCTGCATGAGCGAAGTGTTGAACGACTGCGCTCGCTGCACCTCGAACGTGCGGTTGAACACTTCGTCGTTCTGGCTCCGGAACTTGCGCTCCTCGTGGTCCTCCGCGCCGAACGCCTTGACGACGCGCTGGCCGGAGAGGTTCTCCTGCAGCACCGTGGTGAGCTTGCCCATCTCTATCTGCGTCTGGAGCCACATGTGGCGCATCCGCCTGCTCGCCCAGATGGCGCGCGCCGCGATGATGGGCGCGAACGACAGGCTGATGAGCGCGAGCCGTACGTCCGTAAGCAGCATCATCGTTGCGGAGCCTGCCGTGAACAGGACTATCTGCCCGGCGCGGATGAGGCCCATGCTCACGAACATCCGCGTCATCTCCACGTCCACTGTGGACTTGGACATCAGGTTGCCCGTGTGCTCCCGGTCGTGGAACGCGAAACTCAGGTGCTGCAGCTTGTCGTACAGCAGGTTGCGGATGCGGTAGGCGACGCGTTGGGAGACGGCCTCCGCCATGTAGAGGTTTCCGTAGTTGAAGACGCTCCGCGCAGCGATGACGCCGATTACCAGCAGGCCCAGCCGTACGAGGTCGCCGCTGTCCCCCTGCCCCCCGGTGCCGACCGCGGCGTCGACCGCATTGCCCACCAGCCGGGGCACTGCGAGGAAGAGCACGGACGCGGTGATGAGCGAGACCCAGGCTATGATGAGTCGCCCCTTCTCCAGGGCGGCGAGTTTCGTTATGCGCCAGAGGATTCTTCGCATTGAGTTTCAGGGACGGGAACGAGGGTACGAATCCCGACTAGTATACGCCACCTTAAGGGACTCGTTAAGGCTTCGGGGTTGCTGCTTGCCGCGCCCACTCACCTTCGCGTGCCGGTGCTAGAATCGGAGATGCTCCCCGCAGGTGATTTCGACGACGTGCGCCGAGAAGCAGTACTCCCCTACTCATTGCGCCCCATGGACTGGGACGACCTCGACCAGGTCGCCGCCATGGAGCGCGAGGCGTTCCCCACACTCTGGCCTCCCACCAACTACCGCCGCGAGTTGCGGAACCGCACTGCCGAGTACCTCGTCTGCGTGCGGGATGGCGAGTACCTTACGGTGGAGCGCAGGCAGGGCGCGCTCCGGCGCCTCTTCCGCCGCAACAAGCCTGAGCCGCCCGAGCGGCGGCGGTTCCTCACCGGGTTCCTGGGCGTGTGGCACATGGCGGGCGAGGCGCACATCGTCTCGATAGCGGTGCGCGAGGACTATCGCCGTCGCGGGCTCGGCGAGTTGCTGGTCATCGGTGCGATCGAGATGGGGATGGCGCGCGGCGCGCAGGTCGTGACGCTCGAGGCGCGCGTCTCCAACGAGCCTGCGATAGCGCTCTACGCCAAGTACGGTTTCCATGAGGCCGGCATCCGCCGCCGCTACTACGCCGACAACCACGAGGACGCTGTCATCATGACCACGGACGCCCTCGACTCCCCGGAGTACCGCGCCCTCTTCGACCGCCTCCGCAACGCCTTCGACGAGCGTTACGGCGAGGCCGTCCGCGAGTACATCGAGTGAGGGCTACAGGCTCACCACGAACGGTTCGACCGCGCTACAATCCGCACCGATGCTTCGCTTGATCCTCGTCCGCCATGGCCGCACCTCGTGGAACGTGCAGGGACGCGTGCAGGGCGGCGGCGGGCTGGACGGGGTCGGCAGGGCGCAGGTCGCCGCGCTCACCGAGCGCCTCATGGCCGAGCCCATCACCGCCGTCTACGCTTCGCCCGCGTGGCGCGCTCGCCAGACCGCGCAGCCCCTTGCCGATGCCCTCGGCCTGCGCGTGCGCCGTCGCCGGCTGCTGCGCGACCTCGACTACGGGCGGTACGCGGGGGCGTTCGTCGCTGACGTGATGCGGGACGACCCTGACCTGCTGCACCGCTGGCGCACCGAGCCACAGAACGTCACGTTCGACGGCGGCGAGAACCTCGCTGCACTCCGGGGGCGCATCGAGCGCTTCATCCGCGATATGGCCGCGGCGCACCCGGACGGGACGGTCTTCGCCGCGACGCACGACTCGCCGGTGCGGATGGCGGTCGCCATTGCGCAGGGCCTCCCGGACTCATCGCACCGCGAGGAGTGGATCAAGACCGCCTACGCCTCGGTGACGGCGCTGGAGGTGGAGGACGGCGCGTCGCGCGTCGCGTGCCATAACGACGTGTCGCACCTGGCGGGGATCGAATGACGAGCCCATCCCGCAGGACCCGCCGCAAAGTGCTGCGTCCGCGCAGCGTGCGCGGCGTGAAGCCGTACTCGCCCGACGAGGTCTACGACCTGCTCGAGGACTACTACGGCGTCCCGAGCCGCCGCCAGCGACTCGACGGCATGTCCGAGCTCGTGTGGACGATCTTGTCGCAGCATACGTCCGACGTGAACGCCGAGCGTGCGTTCGCCGCGCTCTCCGATCGCTACGAAACATGGGAGGACGTGCTGAACGCGCCGGAAGCGGACCTGGCAGAGACGATCCGCAGCGGCGGGCTTGCCAACCAGAAGGCGCCGCGCATCCAGCAGGTGCTCGGCTCCGTCCGCGAGCGCACGGGCGGGTTCGACATCTCGTTCCTGGAAACCATGCCGCTGGAGGGCGCGAAGGCGTGGCTGCGCGCGATGCCGGGCGTCGGGCCGAAGACGGCGGGCGTCGTGCTGTCGTTCTCGATGGGGCAGCCCGCGATGGCGGTCGACACGCACATCTACCGCGTGTCGAAGCGGCTCGCGCTCATCGGGCCGAAGGTGACGGCGGACGAGGCGCATGACGTGCTGGAGCAGGCCATCGCGCCGGAACGCGTGCTGAACCTGCACGTCTACCTCATCACGCACGGACGCCGCGTCTGCAAGGCGCAACGCCCGCTCTGCCACGCCTGCCCGCTGAGTGAGCGCTGCCCGGAGCGTCCCCGCCACGTTCGCGAGGATGACCCGCGCGTCCCGACCGCCACACTGAGCCACAAGCCGCTATGAGCAACCCTGCGCCAACTTCTGCCAGCGAGGGCCGCCATTCCCGCCCCCTCCGTCATTCCCGCGAAGGCGGGAATCCAGTGTGGCTGCCACTGTGAGCGAGCCGCGCCCCATCTCGCCGCTCGAACGCGCATCGGTGGAGCGTCTGCTGGCGGCGCTGTGCGAGGAGCACGGCATATCGCCGCAGCCGGCGTTGGAGTGGTCCCGCCGTCTACGGCGCGTGCTCGGCAAGGCATACCACGACCGTCGACTCATCCGGCTCTCCGCGTGGCTTGACCACGAGCAGGCGCAGGCGACGCTGCGGCACGAGCTGGCGCACGTCGCAGTGGGAAGGGGTCGGCGTCCGCACGGCGCTCGCTGGAAGGCGTGGGCGGTCAAGCTGGGCGCCGACCCGCGCGCGACCGCACATCGCGGCCCCGCGCTCGCGCCTGAGCCTGCGCCGGACCGTCGCTGCTCCGGGCTGGAGTGCCCCGGCTGCGGCATGCGCATCGTCCGCTTCCGTGTGTTGCGCGGCCTCTACTGCCGGGCGTGCGGCCCGAGGCGTGGGATGCTCTCGCGAGCGGTGCGCGGCTCCTACGCGGAGGTCGCCGCGTGGGCGAACGGGGATGGGCAAGGGACTAGTCCACTGCGACCTCGCTGAAACTACTGAGGCGTTCGCCACATCCCGCGCCGGTTCGCTCTCGCTTCGGCTTCGGCTGCGACGACACCCTCCAGCTCACCGAAGTCGAGATATGCGTAAGCGAAGCCCTGCCGCACCATCGCGACGTTCACCGAACGCGACCCATCCTGCGTTTGGAGCACGACGACTCTCCGCCCGTACCGGTCCACGTCCCTTTCCTCTGCATACAGGTCGTCGCCGAGCCCGGCTATCAGGCTCACCAGCGCTGCCCGGGCAACGTCATCGCGTTCGGGGGCGTCGATGCCGTACAGCCGGAACTCGAACTCACCGTTCGTATCAGCTGCGATACCCGAGTCTCCGTCGAACGCTTCGACGAGGCGCACTTGTTGCAGACCCGGGTTCGCCGAAGGCGCGCAGGCAGCAGCCAGCAGTGCGAGCAGGACGATGGGCAGCGTGGTGGTTCGCATCGGTCTTGAGCCTATCCCTACAGACCGATGCCGCACTACCGGGTGCGCATATCAGTCGAAACCTGCGCGCGATGGGCTTGGCAAGCGGGGATTCGCCCCCTAACATGGCGCGTGCGGCGATAGGCCGCAGAAAGGGGGTGATCCGTAGTGCATACATCATTACCTGGCACTGCTGCGTCACCCGCTGCTCGCCGCTAGGGACCGACCGGTCGATGTCGGTCGCCCCGCGGTGTCCCGTGGGACCTCAGTGGTGGGTCCTTGCGGGAGGCGCGGCAGGGTGCACCCCGTAGAGGTTCCGCTTCGGCGGCGCTGACACGGGGAAAGGACGGGCGCCTCGGCTCCTGATGGAGCCGGGGCGCTTCGTTTAAGGCGCCGGCTAAGGCGCCCGGATGCCTCGCGGATATGTGACATCTGCCCCTTACCTGTTCGGTCCTCGTGGGCTACGCTGGTCGCATGTCTGTGTACTCCACTGCAGGTATAGACAGATTCTATAGCTCGTCTGCTCTCCCATTGATGGAATCTATGACAGCGGGCGCAACTTTTGAAATCATTGGCCACCTTGGCCACCTTGATGCAGGAAGCAGGCCGTGGCCTTGCAGAAGCCCGTATCAAGGTGGCCAAGGTGGCCAGATTGAACAGCCGGTTTACTCGTAATCGTGGTATCAAGGTGGCCAAATAAACGGGCGGGTTGGCCACCTTGGTCGGGGCGAACAGGCGCAACCGCACGAAGACGCTGCTGGTAGAATCAGGCGTTGTGAGGCGAACGGCTGTTTGCCAACCATGAGCAGGCGGAGGATGGCATGTCGGTGAAGATCGGACTGTCCGGGGCGTCGGTGATGGCGCGCGAGGGACGCGAGACATTCCTGCAGTACATCGATGCCGCCGAGGAGCTGGACTGGGACTCTATCTGGTTCTCGGACCGCATCGTCGGTCCGGCGTGGCGCATGGACCCCATCGCGGGCATGGCCATCGTCACCGGACGCAGCGAGAAGCTGAAGTTCGGCACCGGCGTGCTGCTGATGTCGATGCGCAGCCCCGTCACTGCGGCCCGCGAGCTCGCCACGATAGACCTGCTCTCCAACGGACGTCTCGTCCTGGGCGTCGGCGTCGGACAGGAATCGCCCGCGGAGTACGAGGCGATGGGCGTCCGCAAGCGCGACCGCGGCAGGCGGCTCGACGAGGCGATCGTGCTGATGCGGCGCTTGTGGACGGAGGAGCGCGTCACCTACGAGAGCGAGTTCATCAAGCTGACGGACGCGACGATAGGGGTGCGTCCGAAGCAGGCGAACGTGCCGATATGGATGGGCAGTCGCTCCGAGGCCGGGCTGCGCCGCACGGGCAGGCTGGGCGACGGCTGGCTCCCGACGCAGATAACGCCGGAGGAGGTCGCGGCGGGCATCGCGCGCATCCAGGAGTACGCAGCGGAGGCCGGCAATCACATAGAGGATGACCACTTCGGTCTGCAGATCAACAGCTACCTGGTGGAGAGCGGCACGGTTCCGGACTACATCAAGGAGCGCTACCTGCTGCGGCGTCGCTCCGACGTGCCGCCGGAGCAGTTGAACCTGCTCGGCACGCCGGACCAGATCATGGCGCGGCTGCGCGAGTACATCGACGCGGGTGCGTCCAAGTTCGTGTTCAACCCCGCCTGCGGCGCCGATGAGATGCTGGAGCAGATGCGGCTGCAGGCCGAGGCCATCGTCCAGCCGTTCCACCAGAAGCTCGTCCCGCTGGGCGCGTAGGCCTCTCCTCTATAATGGAGGGACGCGTCGGCAGGGCCGCTCTGGATTCCAGCCTTCGCTGGAATGACGAGACAAGGTAAGGGTGTATGAAGATAGGCATCATCAACGTGACGGGATATGCGGGCATCGAGCTCGCGCGCATCCTGTACCGCCATCCCGAGGCTGAGGTCGTCAGCGTCACGGGGCGCAGCCAGGCCGGCGAGGAGCTGGGCGACGCGCTGCCGCACCTCTCGCGCATGGACATCACCATCGAGCCGGAGATCACCCGCAGCGTGGACGTCGTCTTCTCGGCGCTGCCGCAGGTCGCCTCGGCCGAGGCGTGCGTCCCGTTCGCGCGGGACGGCGTGAAGGTCGTCGACATCTCCGCAGACTTCCGCCTGCACGACCCCGACGAGTACGCGCTCTGGTACGGCGCGGAGCACCCGGCGCCGGACCTGCTGGAGACGTCCGTCTACGGCCTCACGGAGCTGGACAGGGAGGGCGTCGCCTCGGCGCAACTCGTCGCGAACCCCGGCTGCTACCCCACCGCCGCGCTGCTGGCGCTCGCCCCGGTGGTCGAGAAGGGCCTCATCGGTGAGCAGATCGTCGTCGACTGCAAGTCCGGCGTGTCGGGCGCGGGACGCGGCCTGAGCATGACGACGCACTTCTCCGAGGTGAACGAGAACGTGTTCGCCTACTCGGTCGGCGGGCACCGCCACCTGCCGGAGATCACGCAGGAGTTGCGCCGTATCAGGGACGGCTACGCACCGAAGGTGCTCTTCCAGCCGCACCTCATCCCCATGACGCGCGGCATCCTCGACACCATCTATGCCGACTTTGTGGATGGTGCGTTCGGCTCAGTGGAGGAAGCGTCGGCCTCGGTGACCGAGCTCTACCGCGAGTACTACCGCGATGAGCCGTTCGTGAAGGTGACCGACAAGTCGCCCCAGACGAAGCAGACCTGGGGCAACAACGACTGCCTCGTTTATCCTACGGTGGACCGGCACACGGGCAAGCTCGTCGTCTTCTCCGCGCTGGATAACCTCGTCAAGGGCGCGGCGGGACAGGCGGTGCAGAACATGAACCTCATGTTCGGACTGCCGGAGGCGACGGGGCTGGAGCAACTGGCCATCTACCCGTAGCGCGCCTACCATTAGGCGCACTGCCGCACGCGTGCCCCTATAGTCTAGCGGCCTAGGACGCCACCCTTTCAAGGTGGAGATCGCGGGTTCGAATCCCGCTGGGGGCACCAGATACTCACCCGGACCGCGCGGAGAAGGCAACCAGAGCAAATGGGCTCCCGGGACCTCAGCGAGGTCCTCTGATGCAATGGGGTCACCCGAGAGGGATCTTGCTCGACCGCCGGTAGCGATAGCGTTCTACGATTCTCAACACCCGTCTTCTGAGTCTTCTGCTTAGAAGGATCATGAGTGCTATCAGCAACGCTATCAGCAGCAGGATGATCCAGCAGGGTGATAGTGGAAGCTCAGACAACGGGAGCACAGGCGACGCCGGAGGCTCCGCTGAAGTTGAAGCGCCCCCGCCAGTCGTCTCGGGAACGGAGGTGGGCCCCATCGCCGGCACCAGGGCTGACATCCTCCTCTGCTGGCGCCCAGGCTCGGCAGTCGGAGTGGGTGTAGGCTCTATCACTGCCGCGTATCCCTGCCCCGACCCGAATCCTTGTCCGGGTCCGGCCCCCGATGCGTGTCCGGGCCCAGTCCACGGCCCGAGCGCGGGTATCGGCTCAGGCGCAGACGCGCGTGTGTTGCCAGGTCCAGGCGTAGGCGTCGCGCCGGGCTCAGGCGTGGGTGTCGCGCCAGGCGTAGACGTGCGTGTGTCGCCGGGCTCAGGAGTGGGCGTCGCGCCGGGCTCAGGAGTAGGCGTTGCACCAGGCACAGGAGTAGGCGTTGCGCCAGGCACAGGAGTGGGCGTCGCCTCAGGCACAGGAGTAGGCGTTGCGCCGGGCACAGGAGTAGGCGTTGCGCCGGGCACAGGAGTAGGCGTTGCGCCGGGCACAGGAGTAGGCGTTGCACCGGGCACAGGAGTAGGCGTCGCGCCGGGCACAGGAGTAGGCGTTGCGCCGGGCACAGGCGTGGGCGTCCCGCCGGGCTCTGGCGTAGGCGGCGTGGGAGGCTCTGGCGTAGGCGGCTCAGGTGTGGGCGTGGCGGGAGGCACAGGCGTAGGCGTCGGGACAGGCTCAGGCGTAGGGGACAAGATCAAAACATCGTTGTCCCTGATAGTAGTGGTGACGGAGGACGGCGTGCCCAGAGAAGGTGTGGGGCCTCCGCCGCCCGTAGGATTGGAGATAGTGACGGTGAAGTCCTCGGAGTTTTCGGCCAGGATGTCCTCGGTAGTCTGCACCGTGAAGGTCTGCGAGCCCGCCGCAGCCTGTGTGAAAGTGAGCGTGCCAGTCGTGGCCGTGTAGTCAGTGCCCGCCGTCGCCGTTCCGTTGGCCGTGTTGTAGCTCACGGTGAGGTTGGCCGTCGGGGTGACGCCGGAAGGGGAGAGGCTGACGGTGTAGGCAGTGGTGGCGTAGCCCTCTGTCACGGTGGAGGGGCCGGTGATGCTGACGGTGATGGGGTCGCTCTCGGCGATAGTGGCCGTGGCGGTGGCGGCCGTGGTCTTGACCCATACCTTGTCTGCTTCGTCGCCGGTATCGGTCCCCAACGCCACGCTGAAGGTCTCAGCCCCTTCCGACAAGTTGTCGTCGGCGACTGCGACCGTGATGGTCTGCGTGGCCCCGGCTGCGGAGTTGGCGGGGAAGGTGACGGACCCGGACGAGGAGCCCAGGTCGGCGGCTGTTGCGGCATCAGCATCCACCGGGGCGGACCAGGCGACCGTTACGTCCGCGGACACGGTCTGCGACAGCGTGACGGTGAACGACGCGTTTGCGCCCTCCTGCACCTCGGTAGCCGGTCCGGTGATACTCAGGTACGTTGACTCGTTGTCCTCGACAGTGATGAGCGCGGAGCCGATGTCCAGGGACCCGAAGCTGCCGCCGACGATGATGGTCTCGTCGCCCTCGGAGACCTCGTCGTCGATCAGCGTCAGGACAAGGTCGCCGGAGCCGCTGGACTGGCCGGCGGGTATGGTCACGCTCGCCGCTGTCGGGCCGGTGTAGTCTGAGCTGTCCGCCGTTCCTCCCAGTGAGAGCGTAATCTCTGCGTCCTCGCTCCGTGTGCTCCCGGCGTTGTGGGTGGCGGTCACAGTGAAAGTGGTCTCGCCGTCGCTCTCGTTGACGCTGTCCGGGTCAACCGTCAGCTGAATGGCTATATTGCTGATGATGTCGGACGGGAGGTTGGGGGACAGGACTACCGCATCGTCGTCCCTGATGGTGGTGGTGACCGAGGATGGCGTGCCCAGGGACGGTGTTGGGCCTCCGCCGCCTGTGGGATTGGAGATGGTGACGGCGAAATCCTCGGAGTTTTCGGCCAGGATGTCGTCGATAGCCGCCACCGTGAAGGTCTTGTCCCCGGCGTCAGTCCGGGTGAAGGCGACGGTCCCGGCGGTATCGTTGTAGTCGGAGCCCGCTACCGCAGTGCCGTTGGAGGTAGCGTACGACACGGTCAGGCCCGCTGTGGGAGTCCCTCCCGACAGCGACACTGTGTACGTGGCAGTGTCTCCCTCAGACACCTCCTCCGCAGGCCCGCTGATGTTCACGGTGATCGGGTCGCTTGCCGATATGGCCGCCGTAGCGCTGGATTCGCCGGACTTGAGGGAGACCTGCGAGGACAGCGTCGAGGTGATGGTCCCGAGGGTGACGGTGAACGACTCGCCGCCCTCCGAGAGCGCGTCGTCGGTCGCGGTGATGGTGATGGTCTGCGTCGCACCCGCCGCCGAGTTGGCTGCGAATGTCACCGTGCCGGACGTGGCGGACAGGTCGGACCCCTCCGCATCGTCCGTGGCCAACGGGGCGGACCAGGCGACCTGTACCTCGGCAGCAATGGCGTTCGACAGGGTCACCGTGAACGCGGCTTTCCCACCCTCCGAGACGTTCGAGGCCGGCCCGCTGATGCTCAGCTCCGCCGAGTCCTTGTCGCCGGGAATCGTCGTGGTCGTCTTGTCGTCGTCGGTAAGCGTGATGGTGGCGTCGGATACGCTCAGGCCCGAGACCGTGGTCGTGCCAGGGATGGTGATTGTCTCGTCGCCCTCGACGACCTGATCATCAGTGGGGGTGATGGTGAGCGTGCCCGTGCCGGAGGAGGAGTTGGCGGAAATGGTGATGCTGGCCAGGGAGGTTGCCGTGTAGTCGGTGTCCTTGGTCGCAGTGCCAGACAGCGTGCCGATCGTGACGACGGTGTCCGAGGGCAGCGCGCTCCCGGTCAGCGTGGCGGTGACGGTAACGGAGGTTGCGGCGTCGTCCTCGCCAAGACTGTTGGGGCTGGCGCTCAGTGTGATGCCCGACGGCGCGTCGTCATCGTCCGTGATGGTCGTGCTGACGGACGAAGTACCGAGACTCGGCGCAGGTCCGCCTCCGCCCGATGGGCTGGAGATGGTCACGGTGAACGTCTCGCCCGTGCCTTCGTCGATGCTGTCCTCGGTCGTCTGCACTGTGAACGTCTGTGAGCCCGGGGCCGCGTTCGTAAAGGTGAGCGTGCCGGACTTGGCGGTGTAGTCAGAGCCCGCTACGGCAGTGCCGTTGGAGGTGGCGTACGACACGGTCAGGTCAGCCGTTGGCTTCACGCCTGCCGGGGACAGCGAGACGGTGTAGCTGGAGGCCGTGTCGCCCTCGTCCACGGACGACGGCCCGGAGATGTTGATGGTGATGGGATCGCTTGCCGCTATGGTGGCAGACGCGCTGGACGCGTCACTCTTCAGCGAGACCTGGGAGGAGAGCGTCGAGGTGATGGCCCCCAGCGTGACGGTGAAGCCCTCAGCCGTCTCCGAGAGCGCGTCGTCAGTCGCGCCGATGGTGATGGACTGCGTCGCGCTCGCCGCGCTGTTCGCGGCGAACGTGACCGTGCCGGAGGTTGAGCCCAGGTCTGCGGCTTTAGCGGCGTCGGCGGCCAAAGGCGCGCTCCACGCCACCGTCACGTCTTTGGCGACTGACTTGGACAGCGTTACCGTAAAGACGGCGTTGCCCCCCTCGGAGACGTTTGACGCCGGACCTGAGATGCTCAGATCCGCCGAGTCCTTGTCTCCGGGAATCGTCGTGGTCGTCTTGTCATCGTCGGTGAGCGTGATGGTGGCGTCGGACACGTCCAGGCCCACCTGTGTAGTGGTGCTCCCCGATACGATGATGGTCTCGTCGCCCTCCACGACCGAGTCGTCCGTGGGGGTTATGGTCAGCGTGCCCGTGCCGCTGGCCGTGTTGGCCGGAATGGTGATGCTGGCCAGGGAGGTAGCGGTGTAGTCCGTGTCCTTCGTTGCCGTGCCGGAGAGCGTGCCGATGGTCACCACGGTCTCGGACGTCCGCGTGGTGCTGCCGTTCAGGGTGGCCTTCACGGTGACAGACGTCGCAACGTCGTCCTCGCCAAGGGTGGATGGCTCGACGCTCAGCGTGATGCCGGTGGGGGCATCGTCGTCGTCCGTGATGGTCGTGCTGACAGACGACGTGCCAAGACTCGGCGACGGCCCGCCGCCGCCCGATGGCCTGGAGATGGTGACGGTGAACGTCTCGCCCGTGCCTTCGTCGATGGTGTCCTCGGTCGTCTGCACCGTGAAGGTCTGCGAGCCCGCCGCCGTGCTCGTGAAGGTGAGCGTGCCGGACTTGGCCGTGTAGTCCTTGCCGGCCGTTGCCGTACCGTTGGAGGAGGCGTACGACACGGTGAGGTCAGCCGTGGGCGTGATCCCAGATGGCGAAAGGGCAACGGTGTACGCCGTCGTCGCATCGCCCTCGTCCACGGTGGATGGGCCGGAGATGTTGATGGTGATCGGGTCGCTCGCGGCGATCGTCGCAGTCGCGCTGGATGACCCGCTCTTCAGGGATACCTGCGAAGAAAGCGTGGAGGTGATGGTCCCAAGCGTGACGGTGAAGGACTCAGCCGTCTCTGACAGCTTGTCGTCTGCGGCGGTGATGGTGATGGTCTGCGTTGCCCCCGCAGAAGAGTTGGCGGCGAAGGTGACCGTGCCGGACGTTGCCGACAGGTCTGAGCCCTCAGCCGCGTCGGCTGCCAGCGGGGCGGACCAGCCCACCTGCACCTCGGCAGCAACGGCCTTGGACAGCGTCACCGTGAAGGTGGCGTTGCTCCCCTCGGAGACGTTCGACGTGGGCCCGCTGATGCTCAACTCGGCCGAGTCCTTGTCGTTGGGGGCGTCGGTGGACTTGTCGTCGTCGGTGAGGGTGATGGTGGCGTCGGACACGGTCAAGCCCGAGACCGTGGTCGTTCCGGGTATCGTGATGGTCTCGTCGCCCTCGACCACGTCGTCGTCCGTGGGGGTGATGGTGATCGTGCCGGTGCCGCTCGCAGAGTTGGCCGCTATCGTGATCGTGGCCAGGGACGTCGCGGTGTAGTCCGTGTCCTTGGTCGCGGTCCCGGCAAGCGTGCCGACGGTGACCACCGTCGCAGACGTACGCGTGGTGCCGCCGCTCAGGGTGGCGGTGACCGTGACAGGGGTCGCGCTGTCGTCCTCGCCGAGGCTGTTGGGGCTGGCGCTCAGCGTGATCCCGGTTGGTGCGTCATCATCGTCCGTTATCGTGGTGGTTACCGACTTCGATGTCCCCAGGGTCGGCGACGGGCCGCCACCGCCCGTCGGGCTGGAGATGGTCACCGTGAAGGTCTCGCCCGTGCCCTCGTCGATGGTGTCCTCGGTCGTCTGCACCGTGAAGGTCTGACCACCTGCCGCAGTTTGCGTGAACGTGAGCGTGCCGGACTTGGCCGTGTAGTCGGATCCCGCCGTAGCCGTGCCGTTGGCCGTGCCGTAGGAGACGGTGAGGTCAGCCGTCGGCTTCACGCCTGACGGGGAGAGGGAGACGGTGTAGTCCGTCGTCGCGTCGCCCTCGTCCACGGTGGATGGTCCGGAGATGGATATGGTGATCGGATCACTCGCGGAGATGGTGGCCTGGGCGGAGGACGCCCCGTTCTTGAGGGAGATCTGGCCCGCGAGCGTTGAGGTGATCGTCCCGAGGGTGACCGTGAAGCCCTCAGCCGTCTCCGACAGCATGTCGTCGGTGGCGGTGATGGTGATGGACTGCGTGGCGCCTGCGGCACTGTTCGCCGCGAACGTGATCGTGCCGGAGGTGGCGGACAGGTCTGCGCCCTCTGCCGCGTCGGTGCCCAGCGGCGCGCTCCAGGTCACCTGCACCTGCGCGTCTACCGTCGCCGAGAGCGTGACGGTGAAGGTGGCGTCGGATCCCTCGGAGACGTTCGACGCCGGACCTGAGATGCTCAGTACCGCCGAGTCCTTGTCGCCGGGAATCGTCGTGGTCGTCTTGTCATCGTCGGTGAGCGTGATGGTGGCGTCGGACACGTCCAGGCCCTCTACGGTCGTGGTCCCAGGGATGATGATCGTCTCATCGCCCTCCACGACTTGGTCATCGGTAGGGGTTATGGTCAGTGTGCCAGTGGCGCTGGCCATGTTCGCGGGTATGGTGATGCTGGCGAGGGAGGTCGCGCTGTAATCAGTGTCCTTGGTGGCCGTGCCCACCAGGGTACCGATCGTCACCACCGTAGCAGACGTGCGCGTGGTGCCGCCCTGCAGGGTAGCGGTGACCGTGACGGAGGTTGCGCTGTCGTCCTCCCCGAGGCTATCGGGACTGGCACTGAGCGTGATCCCGGTCGGAGCGGCATCGTCGTCGGTTATCGTGGTAGTTACCGACTGCGATGTGCCGATACTCGGCGACGGGCCGCCTCCGCCCGATGGACTGGAGATGGTCACGGTGAACGTCTCGCCCGTGCCTTCGTCAATGGTGTCCTCCGTCGTCTGCACTGTGAAGGTCTGCGAGCCCGCCGCCGTGCTCGTGAAGGTGAGCGTGCCGGACTTGGCGGTGTAGTCGGACCCGGCCGTCGCGGTGCCGTTGGAGGTGGCGTAGGACACGGTAAGGTCGGCCGTGGGCGTAACGCCGGACGGCGAGAGGCTGACGGTGTAGACCGTCGTCGCGTCACCCTCATCAACGGACGTAGGTCCTGAAATCGAGATGGTTATCGGGTCGCTCGCCGCTATCGTCGCAGTTGCGCTGGACGACCCGCTCTTCAGGGAGACCTGGCTGGACGGGAGGGTGGTGGTGATGGTCCCAAGCGTGAGGGTGAAGGACTCGGCCGTCTCAGACAGCTTGTCGTCAGTCGCGGTGATGGTGATGGTCTGCGTTGCCCCCGCAGAAGAGTTGGCGGCGAAGGTGACCGTGCCGGACGTGGCCGACAGGTCTGAGCCCTCTGCTGCGTCCGTCCCAAGAGGGGCGCTCCACGCCACCGTCACGGCTTTGGCAACCGCTTTGGACAGCGTCATCGTGAAGACGGCGTTGCTCCCCTCGGCTACGTTTGACGCCGGACCTGAGATGCTGAGTTCCGCCTTGTCCTTGTCGTCGGGGTCTTCGGTGGTAGTCCCGTTGTGGTCATTCAGCGTGATGGTGGCCGAGTTCACGGTCAGGCTCACGGTGGTCGTGCCGGGGATGGTGATCGTCTCGTCGCCCTCGACAACTTCGTCGTCCGTCGGCGTGATGGTGATCGCCCCAGTACCGCTCGCGGAGTTGGCCGGGATCGTGATGCTGGCAAGCGTCGTGGCGGTGTAGTCCGTGCCCTTCGTCGCCGTGCCGGCAAGCATCCCGATCGTGACGACCGTCGCCTCGGCCCGCGTGGTGCCGCCGTTCAGGGTGGCGGTGACCGTGACAGGGGTCGCGCTGTCGTCCTCCCCGAGGGTGGACGGGCTGGCGCTGAGCGTGATGCCGCTCGGAGCGTCGTCGTCGTCCGTGATCGTGGTGGTGACCGTCTTCGATGTGCCAAGACTCGGCGACGGCCCGCCCCCGCCCGCTGGGCTGGAGATGGTCACGGTGAACGTCTCGCCCGTGCCTTCGTCGCTGGTGTCCTCGGTCGTCTGGACCGTGAAGGTCTGCGAGCCCGGGGCCGCATTCGTGAAGGTGAGCGTCCCCGACTTGGCGGTGTAGTCGGACCCCGCCGTCGCCGTCCCGTCAGCGGTGGCGTAGCTCACGGTGAGATTGGCCGTCGGGGTGATGCCGGACGGGGAGAGTGAGACGGTGTACGCAGTCGTTGCGTCGCCCTCGTCCACGGTGGACGGGCCGGAGATGCTGATGGCGATCGGGTCGCTCGCGGAGATGGTGGCTTGGGCGGATGACGCCCCGTTCTTCAGGGAGATCTGGGATGAGAGGGTGGAGGTGATCGTGCCGAGCGTCACCGTGAAGCTCTCCGCCGTCTCTGAGAGCATGTCGTCGGTGGCGGTGATGGTGATGGACTGCGTCGCGCCCGCCGCGCTGTTCGCCGCGAAGGTGACGGTGCCGGAGGTTGAGCCCAGGTCCGCGGCCTTAGCGGCGTCGGCGGTCAAAGGCGCGCTCCATGCCACCTGTACCTCCGCAGCAACGGCCTTGGACAGGGTGACGGTGAAGGTCGCGTCGCTTCCCTCGGCCACAGTGCCGGAAGGACCTGCGATGCTCAGCTCCGCCGAGTCCTTGTCTCCGGGAGTCGTCGTGGACTTGTCGTCGTCGGTAAGCGTGATGATGGCGTCGCTCACGCTCAGGCCCGAAACCGTGGTCGTACCCGGCACTGTGATGGTCTCGTCACCCTCCACCACCAGGTCGTCCGTTGGGGTGATGGTGAACGTGCCCGTGCTGCTGGTTTCGTTGGCGGGAATGGTGATGCTGGCGAGGGATGTTGCGGTGTAGTCGGTGTCCTTGGTCGCGGTCCCGGAGAGCGTGCCGATGGTCACCACCGTCGCGTCGGTCCGCGTGGTGCCGCCGTTCAGGGTGGCGGTGACGGTTACCGAAGTCGCGCTGTCGTCCTCTCCCAGGCTGTTGGGGCTGGCCGAGAGGGCGATGCCCGTGGGAGCGTCGTCGTCATCCGTGATGGTCGTGCTCACCGACGAGGTTCCCAGGCTCGGCGCAGGTCCGCCGCCGCCCGCTGGGCTGGAGATGGCCACGGTGAACGTCTCGCCCGCCCCCTCGTCGATGGTGTCCCCGGTCGTCTGCACGGTGAACGTCTGCGAGCCCGCGGCCGTGTTCGTGAAGGTCAGCGTGCCGGACTTCGCCGTGTAGTCGGAGCCAGCCATCGCCGTTCCGTTGGCAGTGGCGTATGAGACCGTCAGATCCGACGTTGGGGTCACGCCGGCCGGGGACAGCGAGACGGTGTACGCCGTTGTCGCGTCGCCCTCGTTCACCGCAGTTGGGCCGGAGATGTCGATGGTAATCGGGTCGCTCTCGGCGATCGTCGCAGTGGCGCTGGATGCGCCGCTCTTCAGGGAGACCTGGGAGGAGAGCGTCGACGTGATGGTCCCAAGCGTCATCGTGAAGGACTCGGATGTCTCCGACAGCGCGTCGTCAGTCGCGGTGATGGTGATGGACTGCGTTGCTCCCGCGGAAGAGTTGGCCGCGAACGTGACCGTGCCGGAGGTCGAGCCCAGGTCCGCGCCCTCTGCGGCGTCAGTGCTCAGCGGCGCGCTCCACGCCACCTGCACCTGAGCGTCCACCGCTGCCGACAGGGTGACGGTGAAGGTGGCATCCGAACCCTCAGCCACGTTCCCTGTCGGGCCTGTGATGCTGAGTTCCGCCTTGTCCTTGTCTCCGGGAGTCGTTGTGGACTTGTCGTCATCCGTCAGCGTTATCGTGGCGGAGGTCACGGTCAGGCTCACCGTGGTCGTGCCGGGTATCGTGATGGTCTCATCGCCCTCCACGACCTGATCATCGGTAGGCGTGATGGTGATCGAGCCGGTGCCGCTGGTCTCGTTGGCAGGAATCGTGATGCTGGCAAGCGACGTGGCCGTGTAGTCCGTGTCCTTCGTCGCGGTGCCCGAGAGCGTTCCGATCGTGACCACCGTCGGAGACGTACGCGTGCTGCTCCCGTTCAGGGTGGCGGTGACGGTGACGGACGTTGCGTTGTCGTCCTCGCCGAGGGTCGACGGGCTGGCGCTGAGCGTGATTCCGGTCGGGGTGTCGTCGTCGTCCGTTATCGTGGTTGTTACCGATTTCGATGTGCCAAGGCTCGGCGCAGGCCCGCCGCCGCCCGATGGGCTGGAGATGGTCACTGTGAAGGTCTCGCCCGTGCCTTCGTCGAGGGTGTCCTCGGCCGTCTGCACCGTGAAGGTCTGCGAGCCGGCGGCCGCATTCGTGAAGGTGAGCGTGCCGGACTTGGCGGTGTAGTCGGAGCCCGCCGTCGCCGTGCCGTTGGCCGTGGCGTAGGAGACGGTAAGGTCAGCCGTCGGGGTGACGCCGGAGGGGGAGAGGGAGACGGTGTAGTTGGAGGTCGCGTCGCCCTCGTCGACGGATGACGGGCCGGAGATGTTGACGGTGATCGGGTCGCTCGCCGCTATCGTCGCAGTGGCGCTGGAGGCCCCGTTCTTCAAGGAGATCTGACTCGCAAGCGTCGAGGTGATGGTCCCCAGCGTGACGGTGAACGACTCGTTGTCCTCGGAGAGCATATCGTCGGTGGCGGCGATGGTGATGGACTGCGTCGCGCCCGCCGCGCTGTTCGCGGCGAAGGTGACCGTGCCGGAGGTCGAGCCCAGGTCCTCGCTCCCCGCGGCGTCCGTCCCCAGCGGCGCGCTCCACGCGACCTGCACCTCCGCGTCCACCGCCGCCGACAGGGTGACGGTGAACGTGGCGTTGCTTCTCTCCGCGACAGGGCCGGAAGGCCCGGAGATGCTCACTTCCCCTGAGTCCTTGTCGTTGGGCGTCGACGTGGTGGTCTTGTCGTCGTCGGTGAGCGTGATGGTGGCGTCGGACACGCTCAGGCTCACCGTGGTCGTGCCCGACAGGATGATGGTCTCGTCCCCCTCCACCACGAGGTCGTCCGTCGGCGTGATGGTGATCGAACCCTCGCCACTGGTCGAGTTGGCCGGAATGGTGATGCTGGCCAGGGAGGTTGCGGTGTAATCCGTGTCCTTCGTCGCCGATCCGGCCAACGTCCCGATGGTGACCACCGTCGCCTCGGTCCGCGTCGTGCCGCCGTTCAGGGTGGCCTTCACGGTGACAGACGTCGCAACGTCGTCCTCGCCGAGGCTCGACGGGTTGGCCGAGAGCGTGATGCCGGTGGGGGCATCGTCGTCGTCCGTGATGGTCGTGCTGACGGACGAAGTGCCGATACTCGGTGTCAGCCCTCCGCCGCCCGATGGACTGGAGATGGTGACCGTGAACGTCTCGCCCGTGCCCTCGTCGACGGCGTCCGTGGTGGTCTGCACGGTGAACGTCTGCGAGCCCGCGGCCGTGTTCGTGAAGGTGAGCGTGCCAGAACTGGCCGTGTAGTCCGTGCCGGCGGTTGCCGTACCGTCGGAGGTGGCGTAGGAGACCGTCAGATCCGACGTCGGGGTCACGCCGGCCGGGGACAGCGAAACGGTGTAGGCCGTCGTCGCGTCGCCCTCGTTCACCGCCGTCGGGCCAGAGATGTTCACTGTGATCGGGTCGCTCTCGGCGATCGTCGCCGTAACGCTGGACGACCCGCTCTTGAGAGATATCTGGCTTGCGAGTGTCGAGGTGATGGCCCCCAGGGTCACCGTGAACGACTCGTCGCCCTCAGACAGCTTGTCGTCCGTCGCGGTGATGGTGATGGTCTGCGTGGCGCCCGCCGCGCTGTTCGCCGCGAAGGTGACCGTGCCGGAGGTTGAGCCCAGGTCCGCGCCCTCTGCTGCGTCCGTCCCAAGAGGAGCGCTCCAAGCTACCGTCACGTCTTCGGCGACTGACTTGGACAGGGTCACCGTGAAGGTAGCGTCGCTGCCCTCGGAGACGTTCGATGCGGGCCCGGTGATGCTCAGCTCCGCCGAGTCCTTGTCGCCGGGCGGCGTCGTGGACTTGTCGTCGTCGGTGAGGGTGATGGTGGCCGAAGTGACGCTCAGACCCGAGACCGTGGTCGTACCGGGTATCGTGATGGTCTCGTCGCCCTCCACGACTTGATCATCGGTGGGCGTTATGGTCAGCGTCCCGGTCCCGCTCTCCGTGTTGGGCGGAATCGTGATGCTGGCCAACGTCGTGGCGGTGTAGTCCGTGCCCTTCGTCGCCGTGCCGGCAAGCGTCCCGATGGTCACCACAGTCGCAGAGGTGCGCGTACTGTCGCCGGTCAGGGTGGCGGTGACGGTGACGGACGTTGCAGCGTCGTCCTCGCCGAGGGTGTTGGGGCTGGCGCTCAGCGTGATGCCCGACGGCGCGTCATCATCGTCCGTTATCGTGGTGGAGACTGAAGACGTGCCCAGGTTCGGGGTGGCTCCGCCGCCGCCCGATGGGCTGGAGATGGTGACGGTGAAGGACTCGCCCGCGTCCTCGTCGATGCTGTCCCCGGTCGTTTGCACGGTGAAGGTCTGCGACCCAGCAGCAGTTTGCGTGAACGTGAGCGTGCCGGACTTGGCCGTGTAGTCCGTCCCGGCCGTCGCCGTACCGTTGGCCGTCCCGTAGCTCACTGTGAGGTCGGCCGCAGGAGTGACGCCTGACGGCGAGAGGCTGACGGTGTACGCCGTCGTCGCGTCGCCCTCGTCAACGGACGATGGGCCGGAGATGTTGATGGTTATCGGGTCGCTCGCCGCTATGGTTGCCTGGGCGGAGGAGGCGCCGTTCTTCAGGGAGATCTGGCTCGAGAGCGTCGAGGTGATTGCCCCCAGCGTCACCGTGAAGCCCTCAGCCGTCTCCGAGAGCGCGTCGTCGGTGGCGGCGACGGTGATCGTCTGCGTCGCGCCCGCCGCCGAATTGGCCGCGAAGGTGACCGTGCCGGACGTCGAGCCCAGGTCTGCGCTTCCTGCGGCGTCGGTACCCAACGGGGCGCTCCACGCCACCTGCACCTGCGCGTCCACCGCCGCCGACAGCGTCACCGTGAACGTCGCGTCGCTCCCCTCGGAGACGTTCGATGTGGGTCCGCTGATGGAGAGCTCGGCGCTGTCCTTGTCCCCGGGCGTCGTGGTCGTCTTGTTGTCGTCTGTGAGCGTGATGGTGGTGGAGGTCACGTCCAGCCCCACCTGCGTGGTGGTGCTCCCCGACACGATGATGGTCTCGTCGCCCTCGACCACCAGGTCGTCCGTCGGCGTGATGGTGATCGAACCCTCGCCACTGGTCGAATTGGCCGGAATGGTGATGCTGGTAAGGGACGTGGCCGTGTAGTCGGTGTCCTCCGTCGCGGTTCCGGCCAGTGTGCCGATCGTGACGACGGTGTCTGAGGGCAGCGCGCTTCCGTTCAGTGTGGCGGTGACCGTGACGGAGGTCGCGCTGTCGTCCTCGCCGAGGCTGTTGGGGTTGGCGTTGAGCGTGATGCCGGTGGGAGCGGTATCGTCGTCCGTGATAGTGGTGGTGACCGACCTCGATGTGCCCAGGGACGTGGTCCCGCCGCCGCCCGACGGGCTGGAGATGGTGACGGTGAACGTCTCCCCGGACTCGTCGGTCGTGTCCCCCGTCGTCTGCACCGTGAAGGTCTGCGCCCCCGCAGCCGCATTCGTGAAGGTGAGCGTGCCGGACTTGGCGGTGTAGTCGGAGCCAGCCGTCGCCGTGCCGTTGGCAGTGGCGTAGTCCACCGTCAGGTCCGCCGTGGGCTTGACGCCGGACGGGGACAGGGAAACGGTGTAGTTGGAGGTCGCGTCGCCCTCGTCCACCGCCGTCGGGCCGGAGATGTTGATGGTGATCGGGTCGCTCGCGGCTATGGTCGCCGTCGCGCTGGAGTCGTCGCTCTTCAGCGACACCTGGGTGGTGGGCAGCGTCGTCGTGATCGTCCCGAGCGTCACCGTGAAGCTCTCCGCTCCCTCCGAGAGCATGTCGTCGGTCGCGGTGATGGTGATGGTCCGGGTGGTCTCGGCTGCGCTGTTCGCAGGGAACGTCAAGGTGCCCGAGGTCGCCGACAGGTCGGTTCCCTCTGCCGCGTCCGTCCCCAATGGCGCGCTCCACGCCACCCGTACCTCCGACCCCACTCCCGCAGACATGGTGACGGTGAAGACGGCGTTTCCGCCCTCAGCGATGTTCCCTGTCGGACCCTCGATGCTGATGTCCGCCTTGTCCTCGTCATTGGGGTCGTCGGTGGTAGTCCCGTTGTGGTCCTTCAGGGTGATGGTGGCCGACGTGACGGTCAGCCCCACCTGCGTGGTAGTGGTGCCGGGGATGATGATGGTCTCGTTGCCCTCGACCACTTTGTCGTCCGTCGGCGTGATGGTGATCGTGCCGGTATGGCTCCCGGCGTTGGCCGGAATCGTGATGGAGGCCAGCGACGTTGCCGTGTAGTCCGTCCCCTTCGTCGCCGACCCGGTCAGCGTGCCGATGGTCACCACCGTCGCCTCGGCCCGCGTGCCCCCGTTCAGGGTGGCCGTCACGGTGACGGATGTCGCGCTGTCGTCCTCGCCGAGGGTGTCGGGGTCGACGCTCAGCGTGATGCCCGTGGGTGTGGAGTCGTCGTCCGTGATGGTGGTGGTGACCGACTTCGACGTTCCCAGGCCCGGCGCCGGACCGCCCCCGCCCGTGGGGCTGGAGATGGTGACGGTGAACGTCTCATCCGACTCGCCGGTCGTGTCCTCGGTGGTCTGCACGGTGAAGGTCTTGCCGGCGTGGTCCGCCTGCGTAAACGTCAGCGTGCCGGATGCCGCGTCGTAGTCTTCGCCCGCCGTGGCAGTGCCGTCCGACGTGGCGTAGTCCACCGTCAGGTCTGCGGTCGGGGTGCCACCGGAGAGTGACACGGTGTAGTTGGAGGTCGCGTCACCCTCGCTAACGGATGACGGGCCCTCGATGCTGACCGTGATGGGGTCGCTCTCAGCGATGAACGCGTCCGCGATGAACGCGCCTGACTTGAGCGCGACGAACGCGCTGACATCCGAGGTCACCGTCCCCAACTCCACGGTGAAGTTCTCCAGCACCTCTGACAGCGCGTCGTCCGTCATTCCGACGGTGAAGGTCTGCGTAGCGCCTGCCGCCGAGCCCGCCGGGAAGGTGACGGAGCCGCTGCCCGGGGAGTAGTCCGCCGCCACGGCGGTGTTTGGCGTTGCGGACCACGCCACGCTCACGTCCTCTGAGATGGCCGCAGAGAGAGTGACGGTGAACGTCGCGCTGGCGCCCTCGGCCACCGCTTCGCTCGAGCCGCTGATGCTCAGGTCCGCGTGGTTGGTGTTGACGATTGTGACCGTCGCGGGAGAAACGCTCACCCCCTGGACCGACCCGTTCACGAGGACGGTCTCGTCGCCCTCCACGACGGCGTCGTTGGTTGGCGTGAAGGTGAAGTCGGCAACGCCGTACGACTGGTCCGTGGAGATGGTCACCGTCCCGGTGGCCGCCGAGTAGTCGCCGTCCGCGAGCGTGGCCGTGCCGTTGGCCAACGACAGGTCGATCTCGATGCTCTTAGAAGCCTTACCCTGCCCCAGCAACGACGCCGTGACGCTGAGAACGGTGGCCCCTGCGTCCTCCCGCACCCTGCTGGGGCTCACGGTAAGCCTGATATTGTTGCCACTGCGAGTGGAGTCGTCGTCCAGGATGGTGAGCTCCGCCGGATGGACCGTGAACTCCTTCGACGTTCCGGTGACGTTCAGGGTTTCATCTTCCTCGGCCTTGTCATCACCCATGACCGTCACTTTGAGGCTCCCGGACCCGCTCGATTCTCCCTCGGGAATGATCACCGTCGCAGTGGCCTTGGAGTAGTCCTCGCTCTTGGCGGTCCCGTCCTCCAGCGACACCGTTACCTCAGTCGGACCCGACAGCGTCGCGTCGCTGTCCAGCGTCGCCGTGACCGTGACGTCGGTAGCTTGGTCCGAGCTGCCCTCGCGCAGGACCGACGGGCTGACGCTCAACGTAATGCTCGTAGCCATGTCGTTGTCCGTGAGGGTCACGGTTAGCGTGTCGGAGGCTGTCATGCCTCCGCCGGCCGCGCTGGTGAAGACGACCGTCTCCTCCCTCTCCACCACGCTGTCGTCCACTGGCGTCAGCGTCAGGGTTCCGGTGCCGCTGTCCTCCCGCGGGTCGATGGAGAAGATCAGGAACTCCCCGTGGCTGCCGGCGACGGCGTAGTCCTCGTTGAGGTCTGCCGTTCCCCTTTGTCCGGCTTTACCCTCAACGTAGACGATGACATCGACGGGGTGAGGGAAAGTGCCCTCGTCGTCCAGCGTCGCGGTGAAGCGGATCTCGGTAGCCCCGTCGCCCTCGCCCACCGAGGTGGGAGTGGCCTCCAACGTATACGATTCGGGGTACGCGTCATCGTCGGTGAAGGCGTCGGTGATGGTCGTGGTCTTGGTCCCGTCCCGGATCACCGGCTCCAGCCCGCCGCCGCCCTGGGCGTCCGAGACGGTGACGGTGAAGTCTTCCGAGACCTCGAACCTTTGGTCACTGACGGTGCTGACCGTCACCGTCTTGGTGGTGTCTGTGGGCGTGAAGGTGATGGTCGAGTCCACCGCGGTGTAGTCCTGTCCCGCAGTGGCCAGGTCACCGTCGGCGCCGGTCTTGAAGCGCACCGTGACGTTTGTGGTGCGCCTGCCTTCCAGCTTGACGATATACGAGGCGGTCTTCCCTTCCTCGACCGATGTCGGCGCGGTCTCGAAGGAGATCACCGGCGCCGGCGGCGTGACATTGGTAAGGGTGATGTCCGCCGCGGTCACCGGCCGCGCCCCCGACGCACCCGAAACGGTGATGGTCTCGCCATCATCCGCCTCCGTGTCATGGACGGGTGTTATGGTCAGCGTTCCCTCGGCGCTGGTCTGCCCCTTGGGGATGGTGATGCTCGTCAGGCCCGTCGCCGAGTAGTCCGCCGGGTCTGCCGCCGTCCCGCCCAGCGTCAGGTCCACCACCGTGTCCGTGGCCCGCGCCGCGCTCAGCGTCGCCGTCACCGTTGTCTCAGTGGCGCCGGCGTCCTCCGCGATGGTGTCGGGGCTGACCGAAAGGGTGATGGTTTCCGGGTCGCCGATGGTGAGCACGGCCTCGGTGAAGGTTGCGCCGGACGCGGTCGCCGTGTAGATGATCGTCTCGTTCGGGTCATCCAGATCGTCGGAACAAATGTGGAAGGTCACGGTCGTCGATGCGCTGGACTCGCCCGGTGCGATGCGCACATCGGAAGGAAGTGTACGCATAAAGTAGTCGGCACCCGGTCTGTTGTCGCAGGAGCCGCCTCCCCCCTTTGTGAAGTCGGTGCTGTTGGTGGCGGTTTGCTGTGTGACGGTGGCCACGCTCCAATCGACCAGGTGATCGCCCTCTGTGCCGTCCCGGGTTGCCGTGAGGGTGACGACGAAGTCAGCCCCCTCCTGGACGTACTCAGGGTCGAACGAGAGGGTAATGTGGGCGCCGAAACTGGCGTCCTTCGCGATGGTCGCCCTCGCCGCCGCCGGGTCCACCGTCACGAGGCCCGCAAGGTCGCCGCCGACGGCCCCGAGGGTGACGGTGAACGTCTCCGCAGGCTCCAGAGTGGTGTCGTCCGTGATGGGGATGCTGATGGTCTGCGTCGCACCCGCCGCCGAACCCGCCGCGAAGGTCACCGTCCCCGACGTCGCCCCCAGGTCCGCCGCCGTAGCCGTGTCGGTTGCCAGGGGCGCCGACCACGCCACCGTCGTCTCCCTGGCGATGGCTTTGCTGAGCGTCACCGTGAACGCCGCGCTCTCCCCCTCCGCAACCTCCGCCGTCGGCCCGCTGATGCCCACCGTCGCCGTGTCGTTGTCCGTCAGTGTGATCGTGTCCGGGGAGACGGTGAAGCGCTTGTAGCTCCCGGTGACCTCGATGCTCTCGTCGCCCTCCACCACCGTGTCATCGACCGGGGTGATGGTCAGCGTTCCCTCGGCGCTGGTCTGGCCCTTGGGGATGGTGATGCTCGCCAGTGACGTCGCCGTGTAGTCCGCCGGGGCCGCCGCTGTCCCGCCCAGCGTCAGGATCACCACCGTGTCCGTGGCCAGCGCCGCGTTCAGCGTCGCCGATACCGTCACCTCGGTCGCCCCGGCATCCTCGCCGATGGTGTCCGGGCTGGCCGAGAGGGTGATGCTGTTGCGCTCGCCGGTGATTCCCGTGCCGGTCTCAGACCAGGGGCTGAATCTCTCAGGCGAGGCCGTGATGGGGTCGCCCGGATAGTCGTTGTCGATGACGGTGACGACCACGCTGCCGACGTTCAGCCCCGCGGCCGTGCCGGAGAGGATGATCGTCTCGCTCCCCTCCCGGTCGCCGTCGGTCACCACTGCCATGCGCAGCTCCACCGTCCCGCTGGTCGCGCCGTCGGCAATGGTAATGGTCGGGTTGGATGGGTACGGGGAGTAATCGACTACCATGCTGGCCGTGCCGGAAAACGCCAGGGCAACCGTCACCTCGCCGGACGTTCTCTGCCGGGTCGCCGTGACGTTAACGTAGTAGGATTGCGTGCTCTCGCGAAGAGAGGTCTTGTCCACGCTGAGGAAGATGTCCGCTGGTGGGCCTGTGTTGGCCACCGCGCGCACTTGCGCCTCATACGTGGTGGTCGCATCCAGGTCCGGCATGGTCGCGCTTGCCGCAGAGGTCGGCAGCGTACCACTGTAGGGCGTCCACTCGGTTTCGCCCTGTTTGCGGTACCGGACCTGGTAGCCCGTGAGGGTCAGGCCGTTGCCGTCGGCCGCCGTCCAGGAGGCGTCCAGCCCGGGGTTCCCCGTCTCACTGGACGTTTCGGGCGCCAGGGTGGGCCTGCCGGGAGCTCCCGGCATCACCTGCGTCACGAAGATGCGTACCTGTATGGCGGTGTTCTGGTCCCCCACACGGTAGCGCACCTCTCCGCTATAGAACTGTTTGCTTTCCTGCCCTTCCATGGCCTCCCGGTGGGAGTCGACCACCGAGGAGTCGATCACCGCCCCCTCCGCCACGCTGATCTGGCCCGTCGCGGAATTGATTACGAACAGCCCCGATTCCACGATGTTGCCTGCGAGGCTATAGACCAGAGCCGTGCCCTGGTAGGGCGTGCCGGTCACCGGGTCGCCCACCGCCGTGCCCGCGGGGGAGAATTCGAGGATGCTGCGCTCCTCACTTGCCGTGATGGTGAACGTCGCGGTGCGCCGGACTTCCCCGCCGTAGGGGTCGATCGCCGTAAGAGTCACCGTGGCCGATCCCTGGTTGAGCCCGGTCAACTGCAGGCGGGCGCTTCCCCCCGCGCCGGAGAGGCTGGCCCCCAGCAGCCCAGGGGGCCCGGTGGTGGCCGTGTAGGTCAGCGCGTCGCCGTCCACGTCCGTGAAGAACAGCGCCGCCGTCGGTTGTCCCGTCTCCCGGTACTCGATGGATGAACCGGCGGCGATTTCCACGCCGGTGAACTCGAAGGCGGTGAGCGCCGGCAGCCGGTTCGCCCGCCCGGAGCCCGTGTCCGACCACGGGCCCTCGCCCTCGAGGCTGGTGAGGGCGCGCACCTGGACCTCGTAGGTCACGCCCTCCGGCAGGGTCGACAGGACGAGGCTGGTCGTCGTGGCGCTCAGCGTGCCGGTATAGGCCGTCCATCTGTTGGGGGCCTCGCCCTCGTCTGCCTTGACGCGGTACTGGGCCTCGTACCCGGTGATCGTCGTGCCGTTAGCCGGGGCCGCCGGCCAGGACACGTCCAGCGCCGGGGTAATCGGCACGCTGGACTTCTTCCGCGCCACCGTCGGCGTGGCGGGCTTACCCGCCTCCGCATCCGTGATGTTGATGGTCAGGTTGGCGACGCAGACCTGCCCCTGGACCGTCCATTTCACCTGTCCCGTGTAGGAGGCCTTGGCCTCGTAGTCCAGGCTCGCCCCCTGCTTCACGCTGATCTGCCCCGTCGCCGAGTCGATGACGAATGCGCCGGAAGTCGCCGCCTCGCCATGCAGCGTATACGTGAGCGCGTCATCGGTCTCATCGTCGCCGTCGTCGTAGGGCATCCCCGGCACCGGGCCCCCCACCGTCGTGCCTGCGGCGGAGTTCTCGCGCACGCTCCGGGTCACCGTTCCTGTGCTCGAGATGGTGGCCGTGCGCGAGACATATCCGCCGTACCCGTCATGCGCTCCATAGGTGAGCGTTGTCGTCCCTGGATTGCGGAAGTCCGTCCACAATGTGGTCCCGTTCACGCTGGCCTTCATCACGCCGGGATGCGCGTAGGAGGCCGTATAGGTCAGCGTGTCCCCGTCCGCATCGGTGAAGAAGCCGGCAAGGTTGTCAAGTTCTCCCACGGCGCCCCACGGATACGAGGCGTCTGCGATGAATGAGTCATCGCTGAGCGTCGGCGTGCGGTTGGTTCTGTGCCCATTGAGGTCCGCGAAACTCCACTCCGTGTAGCGCTCGCCCGAGAACTTCACGCGCAGATCCACATGGTATACCGTGCCGGCCTCCAGGCCGGTCAAATCCACGCTGCGCGAGTCCTTGGATATGAAGGCATCCGTCCACACGGATGTGCCGGCTTTCTTGTAACGCAGCTCATACTGTTCGACGACCAGGTCGGTCTCCCCCGAATCGCCCCTTTCCAGCGGGGGGATCCAGGTCACCGTGAAACCGGGGGGAGACGCCCCGCTGTACGTCTTTCGCGCCACCTGCATGTTGCGGACATGGGGACGCAGCGCGCTGATGTCCTCGCTCTGGCCGCTCACACCGTCCGTGCTCCGGCCCCTCGCGCCTGAACCGCCCTGTGTGGAGGCCTCCGCCACGGTGATGGCGAAGGTGAACGAAGCCTCGTCGGCGTCCTCGTCGGCGGCTGTGTAGGTCATCGTGTATTCGCCGGCGGCTGTGGGCGTGCCGCTGATGGTGCGGGTGTCCGCGGCGTAGGACAGCCCCGCGGGCGGGTCCGGGGACAGGGTGTAGGTCAGCTCGCCGTCGCCGCCCTCGGCCTCGGGCAGCACGGTCTGGCCGGCGTCCTCCCCTTGCTTGAAGAACAGCGCGCTGAACGCGGTGGAGAAGGACGGCGTCAGGTCGGCCTCCGGCGTGGGCTCCGGCGTGGGCTCAGGTGTCGGCTCCGGCGTGGCCTCTGGCGTCGGCTCCGGTGTGGGTTCAGGCGTCGGCTCCGGCGTGGGCTCTGGCGTGGGTTCGGGCGTGGCGGCCGGACCCACGCTGAACCTCGCGGACAGGTGCGGGCCGCAACCCGCGTCGTTGCACGCCTCAACCCGCACCACCCACTCGCCGTAGCCGTCGGCGGTGATGCTGGCGTCGGAGGACTGCACTTCCACACCCGCGTTCAGCTCGTTGCCCGGGCCTGCCACCCGCCAGCGCACGAGGTAGTGGGTCGCCCCGTCAACGTCGTCCCAGTCCACCGACACGTCCAGCGAGCCTGCTTCGGTGGTCACGTCCAATCCTGTGGGCCCGGCCGGGGGTTCAGGCGTCGGCTCAGGTGTGGGCTCGGGCGTAGGCTCAGGAGTCGGTTCCGGTGTCGGCTCAGGCGTGGGTTCGGGCGTAGGCTCAGGAGTCGGTTCCGGTGTCGGCTCAGGCGTGGGCTCGGGCGTTGCCTCAGGCACGGACCGCGGGGCCGTTGAGGCGTCGGTCCACGTAACGGTGAGCGGTTCCGACCTGGCGGAAGCGCCGGAGCCGTAGGTGACCGTTACCCTGAATGCCCATGACTCGGGCTGGTTGGCGAGGAACGAGAGGGTGGCCTCGGTCCCGGCGGCATGCCAGTCGTCTGCCCCGGAAAGCTGCGCCTCCCATGCGTACGAAGGGTCGGAGTCCGCCGGAGCGTTCGCTATCTCCGTGTTCAGCGTTACCGTCTGTCCGACCGCAGGCTCGGCGGGGCTTACCGTGACGACGACCTGCAGTGGAGCTGTCGTATCGTCTCCAGGCGCCGGCGCCTGCGCGGAAGCAGTGGGCGAGAAGAAGAACAGGACCGCCACGGCGGCGAGCGCCCACGCTGTTGCTGGCGCGCGCCGGGCCTGGACCCTCCCACGATGTGGGCCGGCGATCATCTCGCTGGCCCACCCCTACCCTGAGATCGGGACGCGGGTGGATTAGACGCGGGTGGCTTATAAAGAGACGTGCGCGGAACAGGTTGAACACCGGACGCGGGGGGAGTACCGTGCGTTGGCTGAAGCTCCTGGATGCGGGTTCGAGGTGAGAGTCGGCCGCACCGGGGCCATGCTATCGGGGGCCCGGCTCCTTCCAGGGCCGGGCCTCTTCCAGGACACACTGGTATGCCCTCCATCTGCAGACTACTCCTGCATAAAGCAACTGTTGCAAAACGCATTGTATGTTGATAGCAGTAATTGTCAAGAGCAACTATTGACAATTACAATAGCCGCGGTGGGCCGGTGCTTGAGCCATTGCCCGGCCTGATGCGAGAATGGAAACGTGACAGAGCAGGATCCCCAAGGCACCCCCGACCCCCAGGCGACCGGCCCGACACCCCCCCTGGGAGGATGGATGGCCGGGCTGGCGAACTTCGTCGAGCGGGGCATCGCGAGGGAGCTGACTCCCTATAACCTGACTCCGATGGAGTTCAACCTCCTCAGGTTCTGCCTGATAGAGCAGGGGGAGGAGATCACGGCCACGCAGCTGGCGCAGATGCTGCCCGTCGACGCGTCCCGTGTCAGTCGCATCGTCACCGCAGTGGTCGACAGGGGCCTGCTGGTCAGGCGGCGCCTGCCGGAGGACAGGCGCGTCGTCATGCTGCACCTTTCCGATGAAGGGAAGGACCTCACGCTCCGGGCCCTCGGGAGCTTGGACGCGTTCGTCGCCAGGCTGATGACCGGCGTCGACGAGGACGCCGTCCGGGTCTTCGTGGCCGTCTTCTCCCGGATAGTCGCTAACCACGCCGCCTTCATGGAGCAGTACGAGAAGTAGGCCGGCCCGCGTTCAAGAGACGCGGGTGAGGGTGGGTCCGCTGCCTAGGGCTTGTCGGCCAGGACCTCGCCGTGGGCCACGCCGAACACCGCGCTGGGGCTGTCCTTCCACCTGCTGTAGGCGTCGGCAATCCTGTTGCACAGCTCCCTGGTCGCCGCCCCGTACTTGATGGCCGCGTCCGTGACCTCCGAGGACAGGAACCAGTCGTTGACGACCCGGTAGATGAAGGCGATGTCATCGGGCGTGCTGTAGAGCTCCCACGAAGCGGACGCACGCACGTTGGTGAACCCCGCTCTCAGGGCGTGGCCCTTCAACTCCTTCCCCATCTGGGGATGGCCGTCGTCGGCTGCGAGCAGGTCCTCGAACATGTCCCACGCTTTCCTCGTGACGCCGAAGTCCGGGTAGGCGAAGGACGACTCCCCGATCATCTCCTGGCAGCCGATGAGTCCGCCGGGCTTCAGGACGCGCTTCACCTCGGCCAGGGCGGTCGCGGTGTCCGGAACGTGCACGAGGACGTTGCGGCAATGGGCGACGTCGAAGAAGTTGTCCTCGAAGGGCAGGTCGAGCACGTCTCCAACGTGGAAGAAGGCATTCTCCTGCTGGCGCGACTCGGCGATGGCCCTCGCCAGTTCGATCTGCGACTCCTCCATGTCGACGCCGTGCAACTCGCCGGGCTCCACCGCCTTGGCCAGCCCGACCGATATGGTGCCGGGCCCGCAGCCGAAATCGAGGAGGCGGAGGCCCGGCCTGAGGTGCGGCAACAAGAAGGCAGTGTTGGCCTCGGCGGTGCCCCGGCGAAGACCTTCGAGTATCTCTTCGCTGAAGCCCAACGTGTAGTCGGGGGTCCCCGGCGTCTGTTCGGTCAATCTCCTGTCCTCCTCTGGCTCTCTGTAGAAGAGCGCAATGCGGCACGGAAGCCATTGAAGCAACGACCGGGCGGGCGTGAAGAGGGGGACGTACGTGCGAAGGGTTGTCGGTGCAGGAGTGCCTCAAGTGCCACAATACCCAGCACTCTAGCATCAATTGTATTACCGTTGTGTAACTTCGACCCCGAATTAGTGTGAGTTTTTGTGAACTTTAAGAGGAGCCTTGGTCGTCGAGAAGGCCGGCCAAGGCTGGCAGTGCACTGGTGAGTTTATCAAGGACGGGGCGCGTCTCGCCGGCCTCGGAACCAGAGCAGGAGCATCAGGGCGAGCAGGATGGCAGCTCCGCCTCCGATCGTTGCTATGGCGAGGGACGACCCGTCCAGCAGTCCGTCGTATCTGGTCAACACCGCCGCAACGAACACCATCGAGCCGGCCAGCAGCAGTCCGGCAACGATCAGTCCGATGAGCATGAGACTCTCGTGCAGCATCACCCGGCGCTGGTCCAGTCGCTCTACTTCCCGCGACAGCATCCGGCGTTCCAGTCCTTTCATCCCCACGACGCGGTGAAGGGCGACCAGCCCGACCAGGCATACGACGAAGAGTGCCGCGTCCCAATAGACGGAGCGGTCGCCCACCAGTTCCTCCTGGAATTCGAGCAGTTCATGCCATCCGATGCGGTTGTGAGACCAGGCCGGGAAGGCGTGGGGCAGGACGGCCGCCAGCGCCATGGACCAGAAGGCGATGCGGTCGCGGCCGAAGGCCTGGAGCCCCCAGTACAGCGCGAGACCCACGGCTACCGCCAGCACCGGCTGCCAGGGGATGAAGAAGAGGACCAGCTCGTCCGCCCGCTCTGCCCATGAGGGCGCCTGGACGTGCAGACCGAAGCCCATGTCCCGGAGCACGTAGACGGCAAGCAGCAGCAGACCGGAGAGCACCAGCGACTCCGCAACAACGAACCTTGCGCTTCCGCCGCGCCAGTCCGGTCTACCGGTAGGCCTCAACATGCCGCACCAATACCGACGTGAACTCTTCGCGGGCAGGCTCCCACTCGATAACCGACGCGCCCGCGTCCCGGAGGGCACCGGCGACGAACCGGGTTTCCCATCTGGCCAGCCCCAGCCCCTGCGACGTCCCTGAGGACTCCTGCGGGTCCACGTGCACTACCCTTACCGGGCGGTGCTTGCCGGAGAGCGTCTCCAGGGACACGAGACGGGTGACAGCCGTCCGGAAGCGGTCGAAAGAGCCTGCCGGCTCGCCGGGCCTGAGGTAGTGAACGTCCAACCGCGTGATGATGAATACGTGCGGCTGCAGCCGGAAGAGGAAGCTCTTGCATCGCTCCACCGCCTGGAGCAGGTCCTCTTCGGGCGGCCCCGGCCTCAGGCCGGCCAGCATCCGTATGAGGCGGTTGAACTGACGTTTCCCCGCTTCGGGTGTGAGCAGCTCGCCTCTCCCGTCGTAGCTGTTGTAGGCGTAAGCACCGAGCGTGGACCCCTGTGCGAGGTAGTACTGGGCCAACGTGCCGGACGCCTCCACGGTGTTCTCCAGGGGATTGGACAACGGCACACCCACGTCCATGTAGTCCGCCATGTCCAGGAAGATCCAGACTCCCTTCTTGGACTCCGGCTCCACGTCGTTGACTAGCGGGAGATTGTCCGGCCTGGTTCCCCGCGCGCTGGCTTTCCAGTTGATCCGCTTGAAGGGGTCGCCCGGCTGGTAGGGTCGAAGCTCCCGGAAATCGTCCGTGGCAGCCCCCGTCCTCGCCAGATCGCCCAGGTAGCGACCGCTTCTGCCGATGGCACGGACAGCGTTCAGACGGGTGATGCTGCGTATCCGGGGCACGACGGAGACCTGGTAGGCGGGCCCGCAGGAGCCGGACGCGCCCTGGTCGACGCCGAAGGGCGCGCGCGACTCCCAGCCGGTCTCATCCAGGGTGAACATCCCGCGTTTCGAGAACTGCACCTCGTACGAGATGTCCGCGGTGTGGCTTCCAGGCCATTTCCACACCACGCGCAGGTTGCTTCCGCTCACCACGCGCGCTTCCGGGGGCAACTCGTCGTGGACGAAGACGGCGCCGATGCCGCCGCGTGCCGTCAGCCGCCGCTCCACGGTCAGGGTGTCGCCCACCCAGCACGCAACCTTGGCCAGGCTCCTCGTCACGACGATGCCGGAGGGCGGGGACAAGGCGGTGGACAGCAGCGCTGAGACCAGGACGAAGACCGCCCCGCTCAGGAGGACCACATTGCCCAGGACCAACCCCACCACGAGGAGGACGAGGGCGATGGCGACCCAACTCAGTTGCGACGGCTGGTACTTCACTACGGCGCAGTTCGTCCCGTCTCGCCGGGCATGGGCACTCGCGACAGGATCTCCTCGACGACCAGATCGCCGCGAACGCCCTCCAGCGTGTCTTCTATGTTCAGGATGATGCGATGGGCGAGCACGTCCGGGACGAGCATCTTGACGTCGTCGGGCACCACGAAGTCCCGGCCGTGGATGAGGGCCATCGCCCGCGACACCCTGAGCAGGGCCAGCCCTCCTCTCGGACTGACGCCGATCGCCACCCGCGCGTGTTCACGGGAGCTTCTGACCAGCTGCGTGATGTAGTCCACGATCAGCTGGTCGGTGTAGACGCCCGTCTCCACGAACCGCTGCAGCTCTACGAAGCGGCGCATGTCCACCGCCGGCTCTATGTCCGCGGTGGGATCATCCTTCTGCCAGTGGATGCGTCTCAGAAGGATGTCGTTCTCCAGTGCCGCGTTGGCCGGATATCCGGCGGAAAGCTTGAGCAGGAAACGGTCCAACTGGGCTTCCGGCAGCGGGTACGTGCCCTCCTGTTCGATGGGGTTCTGGGTCGCGATGACCACGAAGGGGAGCTGGAGAGGCAGGGTCGCCCCATCGATGGTGACCTGGCGCTCCTCCATGGCCTCGAGGAGGGCGGACTGGGTCTTGGGCGG
The DNA here is from genome assembly GCA_965206315.1 of Dehalococcoidia bacterium. GTDB lineage: Bacteria > Chloroflexota > Dehalococcoidia > Lucifugimonadales > Australimonadaceae > Bin16. The sequence goes on along the minus strand of OZ242210.1, from coordinate 159,897 downwards.
AGCGCGGTTGATCTCGTCGGCCAGGAGCACGTTGGTGAACACAGGGCCGGGCATCATCTGGAAGGTACTGTCTTTCTGCCGCCACACGTTCATCCCCAGGATGTCGGAAGGGAGCAGGTCGGGCGTGAACTGGACGCGCTTGGTGTCTCCGCCGATCGACCGCGCGAACACCTTGGCCAGGAGCGTCTTCCCCAGGCCGGGATAGTCCTCGAACAGCACGTGACCGTTGGCCAACGCCGCCGCGAGGAGCTTCCTCAAGAGCAGGCGATTGCCAACGAAGGCCTCGGCGACACGGTCGATGATCTGTTCGCAGGAAGAACGGGCCAGTTCCAGCTCTTTCTCATTCATGGGTGGGTACCGCCCCTACGGTCGATGAGCATCGTTCTCACAAGCATAGCCAACCTCCTTACGGATGATCGCGGTCTCGCGTGCTGAGACCGGGTTGATTCACCGGCTGGTTCGTTGCGTCCTCGAAGAGTGACGCGATTGCGGTGTTGACCAGGTTGAAGCGGCCCAGTGCGGCTCCAACCCCGGTGTTCGACCTGCCCCGCAGCCGAGTGAGCCGTTCAAGGAACGGGTTTGGCGTGTCGAGCAGCGAGGACCAGCGGACAACGGCTTCTTCAGGCTCATCGCCCCTCTGGCACTGGGCGACGGTCAGGGCCACGGCCAGTGCTTCTGGGTCGGTTCCCCTGTCTACGAACGACGCGGCTGCCCTCCGTGCGTCTTCCTCGCTGACGCGTTCGAGTTGAGGCACAGGAGATGACAGCGCCCAGCCTGCCGTGTCCAGAGCGTGTTCCAGCGCGGCGAGTCTCTTCGATCTGATGCCGCTGCGGCCGAGGATGTCCCACACGGGAGGCGCGACGGCGCCGTGGCGCAGTGACCGGCAGACTGCCGCCATCGCGTCGAGGGATGCTCCGCTGCGGTAGAGCAGCCCGAAGAGGTACGCCCATAGCGGTTTCCAATCCCCGTGGTTCACGAATCGCTGCCGTAGCGCGTCTGCCAGCTTGGCCCGCGGGTCCGGCTTGCTCTCGAGAGCCTGCCGGTGGTGAGACCAGTCGGTCCAGACAGGCTCCACGCTCTCGGGCGCATCGGCGACAAGCCGCAGCTTGTTGACGACGTTCATCAGGACCGCCAGCAGCAGGACCAGGAGCGCCGTGTACTCGTAAAGGGGGGCAAACCACAGCACCTCGTAGACCACGGGTCGCAGCAGCAGCACGTAGAAGGCAACAGCCGCTCCGGCCACGAAACCTCGGATCTGAGATGCCGCGAGCCATCCGGCGATATCGGCCATCGCCGGATGGGGAGAAGCGGTCGCATACCGTGCCAACCGGGTCAGCGCCAGGGAGAACATGCCTGCCGCGGTGATGGCGCCGCCAAAGGTGAAGCCATGTCCGAACGCGGACAGGCCGGATGCCGTGAGCCAGGTGAAACATCCTACCGCGAAATAGCTCACAGCCGACAGCAGCGGTTGGTAGCGCAGGAAGCTGTGTCCTTCCAGCACTCGGGGCAGGAGCAGCATCGCGGTTGCCGTGAACGACAACAAGGCGATGGAGTATCGGGCTTCGTAGAACCCTCCCAGGAAAGGCAGGAACGATTCACCGAGTTCCCTCGTTCCCTCCCGGTCCAGCAGGACGGCGTTGGCGACAGGAAGATGAGCGAGTCCGGCCCCAACAACGAGGGCCAGGGCAGCGGCGAGAGCCAGTGTGCTCAGCGATCGCGATGCGTTCGCCGTCAGCAGCGCATGTCGCTCGGGGACTTCGATCCTGGGGACGTTGCGTAGCACCATCGCCACGTACGAAAGGACTGAGGCAACGACGAGCGCGGTAAACAGTCCCGGGATGTCGACCGCAAACGCCCTCGATACCACGCCGCTGCCGGAGAACACAACGAACACCACGGCCAGCAGCACGATGTGTCCCACGGGAGCTCCAAGGATGCCGGCCACGGCGGGTCGGAGCGTTCCCGCGTAGAGGACCAGTGCGAATGGGAGCAGGAACACCAGGTAGGATGCGTTCAGGGGGCCTGCATCCGGGTCGCCGACGCCCGCCAATGCGTCCTCCACCGCGTAGGGCAGGGCTGCCATCGCGCCCAGCAGCGCAACCACCCACGCAGCCTCGGCCACGTGGAGCGCCGTGCGGAGTCTCTGCGGATGCTCCGGGGCCGCGAGCGCCAGGGTGCGCCGCAGGACCGAAGCGGTCAGCGAGGACACCAATGCGAGTCCAAGCCCGAACAGTACCCAGGAACCATCCAACGCAAACGCGGCGGAGAGAACGCCATCGCCCGCCAGCAGGACGTAGGCGGCGCTGAAGACCGCGAGTCGAGTCCGGGGGAAGCCGACGACCTCGCCTATGTTCGGGCGCGCTTCCGCAGTCGCTCGAGCGGCGATGAACGGGGCCAGAAGCAGGATGCCCCACGTCGCCAGCGAGTCGAAACCACCCAGGTAGCGGCCAAGGTTGGCGATGTCCGGGACCCACGGGTGCTCGGAGACTACGGCCGGCAGTTCCGATGCGGACGACAACACTCCCAACCCCAGCGCCACCCAGGCGAGGTCTATCAGCAGCCGCTGGGTAACGGGGAGCGCATCGGCCATCCGCAGTACACGGGTTGTTCCGTCCCTGTCCCGCAGCCGCCACGTGACGCGCTCGGCCAACTCCGTGCCGCGCAGCCACACAGTGAGCCTGCCAAGGGCCAGCAAGGCCCCGCACAGGGTGAGAGGAAGGGCGAGGAAACGCAGGTCCAGCTGGGTCAACCTGGAGAGCGGGCTGTCCATGCCCCACAGCAACGCAAGCACCACCAGCGAGCCGCCTGCGAGGAGCGCGGCCGTCAGCGCCGGGCGTTCGGAGAGGGCGGCATTCACGCGCTGGCCTCCACCACCGCGCTCCATGCACGGTACATCGCTTCGTAGTGCCGTCGGGCGATCGGGTGCTCGCTGTAGTCCGCCTCCTCGAACCGGGAGATGAGCTCATCGAGCGCCTTCTGGGGTACCGGGAATCCCTGGGACACCAGTATGACCTCCACCTCTCGCGGGGTCGATTGGTCAGTCACGCCTGCGGCCCTCTCCTTCGCCCAGTCCAGGAAGAGGCCGTACAGGCGAACGATCTCCTCCCGGAAGTCCACTAGCCGCAGGCTCCCGGACGTGGAGGACGGCAGGTAGCCGCTGTTGCCCCCGAACTCCACAGATACCGGATACTCGCCCGTTTCGGCGCCGCTCCAACTGAAGGTGTATGCCCCGTCGTTGCCGGCGACAGCCAGCTGCGACGGAGCATCGTCGCCTACGGACACGTCGACGATGGCTCCCGCAACGGCACGCCCCTCCTCGTCGGCCACACCCACCGTGACTCTCACCTCTTCGCCAACCCCCCAGACATCGGCGAGGTCCGGCTCCTTCCGGAATGCGATCCGCAGTTGCACCGGCTTCGGAGCCGGGCCTGCGTCGTCCTCGGGGCCCTCACCCTCGTCGACCGGGTCAGGGGCCGGGACCTGCCCGCGCGGCGCGCCCCTCCAGCGCGCGAGCGCTGCCAGCGGCGTCACCCTGATCCTTCTGCCGGTGTAAGCAGCGGCCACGGCCATCGCGACGAGGCCGGGCACCCCCACCCAAAGGAGCCAGTTGAACCCGGCGGGCGTGATGGCGCCTTCCCAGAAGTACGGCATGCTGAGCGGAGTATGGAGGTCGTCCCCGGCGTAGGCGAACTCCACGAAGCTGCCCTGCAGATCTTCCGTCCCCGGCACCCCGAGCTCCAGCATCGCTACCCCGGACTCGTCCGTGACGGCGTCCACGCCCTGGCTCGACTGCAGGACCGCCTGCGGTATCCCGGCCCCGGTGTCGTCCAGCAACGTCGCCTGGAGCAACGTCGTGCCCCCGGGACGCACTCTGCCGACCGGGGTTACGATGAGATTGGCGGCGGACTTGACCACGAGGGGTGTCGTGGAGCCGACATTGAGGCTGGGAGCAGCGATCACGAGTTCGGTGGTCCCGAGCGGCTCGTCCGCGGCCACCGGATACGTGTGCATGAACGTGCCTACGTCGTTGGACATGAAGGCTACGTCGGGGCCGACGGTCAGTTCGGCGCCTGGCACAGGATAGGTCCCCAGTAGGACGGTCCCTCGGAGGACTGCCACGCTGCCACGCGCCACGGGTTCCATTGGCTCTACCAGGACCCGCGGGAGCCCGACTGCAACATCCAGGGTGGCACGGCTGGAGGACAGTTGTTCCGTATCCTCGAACACCACCTCGACGCTCAACGTGGACTCGTGCGGGTCATGCGCGGCGTCCTCGTCGAATGCTGCCTGGACGTCCCACGCGAACCGCCCCTCGGCATCGGTCGTCAGGGAGAGCGGCTCGCCGCTCACGACCTGCACGGCGGTGTTGGGGACCGGGCTCCCGCCACTCTCGCGCAGCGTGCCCGTGATCTGAAATCCCTCGCTGTCACGTACGACCGTGGGGCCGTCGAGCGTCAGGACCGTGGGCTCCAGCACCTCGAAGGCGAGATCGGCCGATGCAGGTTCAACGAACTCTCCCCCGGCGAAGTGGACCGTGAGCGTGTGTGCTCCTCTGCTGTAGAAGGAGGGATGTTCGTACTCGAACGTTCCGTCCTCACCGACGTTCGCGGCGGCGTGCCACTCGTCCCCGGCGCCCTCTATGGCCAACTCAACCTGCCCGGTGGGCGAGAACGTGTCCGACGCAACCCTGCCCTGGAACGTCGCTCCTTCACCGCGCTCCAGCCGGAGCGGCCCCTCCAGTGTCAGTTCCACGGCGTGCAGGGCCGCAGAGCGAGCTGTCCCGCTGGAAGCGAGCACCGACCCCTCACCACGGAACCTGGCGCTGACGACGAACTCACCTTCCACCGATACCATGCCGGCAACTTCGAACCAGCCTTCCCTGTCCGTGGTGACCGACTGCTCAGGGCCGCGGCCGACCCTCACGCCGAGACGTTTCCCCGAAAGCGCGAGCCCGTCGGTCCCGCGCAGTTGACCCTTCGCCAGGAACTCCTCTCCTATCACCACGGAGGCCGGTGCATGGATCTCGATCTCCGTCGGGCGGACTACCTCGAAGTCCAGGCGGGCAGTGTTGTCCAGCAGGAACTCCTCTCCTTGGATCTCCACCTCCACCCAGTGCTGTCCGAGCCGCGAGAAGGACTGGGAGAAGGAGAAGCCACCCGATGCGTCGGTCGTCACCACGGGCGCCGCGTTCCCATCGAACGTCACCGAGAGCTCGAGTCCGGCCACCCCCCGTCCGGCGTCTTCGATCAGCCTTCCTTCGAATCGGGCTGAAGAATTCAAGACGACCTCCGCGGGGCCGCTCAGCTCGATCCTGTTCCCGGAGAACACCTTGATGTCGGGGTCGCTCCAGGACTCGTTGAAGCGGTCGTTCCCCACAGCGCGGGCCAGGAGCTGGTATCCGCCCAGTTCCATGTCCGCAAGGAGCTGCGCCTCTGCCTCGAAGCGACCGGAGCGGGACGTGGTCGTTCCGATCTTCAGACCGCCGTGGTCCTTGGTCTCGTTGATGTAGATCTCGATCGTCATCCCGCTGACGCTCTGCCCGTCGGCGGTGAGCACCGTTCCCCCCACCACGAACGGTGTCTGACGCCGTATCTCTGTGGGCGAGAGCGTGATGTTCGTCACCGTGTCGGTCGGCAGGGATACAGGACCCGACCCGCTTTCGTCGACTAGCCTGATAACCGGGATGGGCCTGACAGTCGGTGGAATGCCCGTCACCCGTGATGACGCCCCGCCTTCCGCCGTGGGATCGAAGCGCACCCAGCCGATGCCCTCCAGCGCAACCTCCGCCCACTGGTGCGCCTGGTCAGAATATACGGTCAACGCTCCCGCGGTCGGCGAAATGAGCCACCCCGAGACCACCCTGGCAGGGATGCCTACGGAGCGGGCCATGACGACGAACGCGCTGCTGAACTGCCCGCAGGTACCCGCGCGGGTGTCGAAAAGGAACCAGTCCACCGGGTCGCGTCCCGCGGGCGGCACGCCTTCGCTGATACTCGCGGCGAAGCGGTAGGCGTATCGGGTCTTGAGGTAGTCTTCCAGCGCCTCAGCCTTCGCATACGGAGAATCGTAGGGGCTGGTGATCTGATCGGCCAACAGCCGGATGCGGTCTGGGAGGTCCGTTGGCAGTTGTGTATAGGTGGGGTCGGTAGCGGCAGCGGCAGCCCGGTACTGCTCTGGCGAGAAGAAAAGGACGCTGGACGTCCAGGAGAATCTCGGTGCCGCGCTCTCTGAGGAGAATGTTGCGCTGAAGGGGTAGAAGACCCCATCGAGGTCCGTCTTCTGCAGGTCGAGTGACGTTGGCATCACTCGGAACGGCAGGTTTTCGAATCCTCCGGCAGGCAGCAGTTGGATCCGGTCCGAGAAGACGAGACGCGGGTTATATCGGAACCCGAACAGCGACTGGAAGGTTCGCCTGTTGGAGGGGAGAGTGCTGAATCCGCCAGTCGGTGCGTTGTACTGTTGCCTTACCTCGCCGGGTATATCGGTTCCGGCCGTGTACGAGATTTCCAAGGGGTCCAGTTGTCTCCAGACCCCATCCTCATACACTTCCCCTGTGGCCTGACGTAGATAGCTCGTACGGGCGGCCCCCCTTACTTCGAAGACGGGGATAGGAGGCGAATCCGACAACTGGTCCGTCGTTGTGTCCGGGTACATGAATATCCGGTCACCTAGTGATACGAACGCCCCTCCATTCTCCAACCGGGTCACATCGGCGCCCTGTCTCGCCCAGGCTTCCAGTGTGGCATTGCGGGTCTGTGCGTCTCCTCGACTGAGCGACCCGCCGTCCACTGACGGCCAACCTCCGGTTCCGTCGCCGACGCCACTCCCCTGTCCACCCGTGCCCGAGCCATTCCCCTCCACGGCTGTACCTGTGCCTCCGCCGCCCGTGCCGCTCCCCTGTCCGCCTGTGCCGGAGCCGTTCCCGTTCAGTCCGGCCACGTCTGCGTCCAGCCTCTCCAGGGCTTCCCGTGCGGCGCCGCGGACTTCCTCAGCGGGATCGCCCAGGGCCCTGTTCAAGGCGGATATCCCCTCCGTGTACCCCCCATGCCCCATGAGCTGGGCAGCCGCAGCCCTCTGGGCCGGGTCCCCTGCACTCTCCAGGGTCGACAGCAGGGCAGAGAAGTCCCATTCGGCCAAGGCCTCGGCTGCCGCGTTCCTGACGGTAGCCGAACCGTCATCGGAACGGGCGTCGAGCAGTGGCTGCAGCGCCACGCTGTCCCCGGCCTGGCCCAGTGCGTAGGCAGCCGCGGCCCTGACCAAGGCGGACCCATCCGTGGCCAGGGCGTACAGCAATGCCTGCAACGCCCTGGTGTGGGAGTATCCTCGCTCCCCCATGAGCCGGGCGGCCGCAGCCCTCTGGAGTGGGTTCGTTGAGGTTTCGAGGATCAACAGCAGTGCGTCGAAGTCCCACTCGTCCAGGGCCTCAGCAGCCGCTGCCCTCACGTCAGCCGATGCGTCGCCGGACCGGGCATCGAGCAGCGGCAGCAGCGCTTCCCTGTTCCTGATCTCTCCCAAGGCCAGTGCCACTTCTGCTCGAACCAGTGGGACGGGGTCGGAACTGAGGATGGGCACCATCTCGCCTGACGCCGCCGGGTACCTTCGCTCCCCCATAAGCCGGGCAGCCGCAGCCCTCTGGAGTGGGTCCTCGGCAGTGAGGAGAATCTCCAGCAGGGCGGTGTAGTCCCACTCGTCCAGAGCTTCATCCGCGGCAGCCCTCACCTCAGGGGATGCGTCGTCGGACCGGGCGTCGAGCAGCGGCAGCAGCGCGACGTCGTTCCTGATCGCGCCCAGGGCCAGCGCCACTGCTGCACGCACCTCCGGGGCGGCGTCGGACAGGAGAACGGGCACCATCCTTTCCCCCGTCCACCCGGTCTTGAGAGTACCCAGCGCCCGGGCCGCGGCCTCACGTACGATAGCGTCCGGGTCTGTTTCCAGGGCCTGCAGCAACGGCTCCTCAGCCCTGCCCTTCCCCAGGATGGCCAGCGCATCGACCGCTTCCACTCTGACCCGGGCGTCCTCATCCGTAGTCAGGGCTTGTATCAACGCGTCCAGCGCCTCGGGGTCGGCGAGCACCCCCAGGCCGTAGGCCGCTGAAGCCCGCATGAGAGGGTCCTCACGGCCCAGCAGGATTCCGATGGGCCAGTGAATGGCCAGTACGCCCATGGCGGTTTGCGCGGCTTGCCGGGCGTTCGCTTCCTGGGCATTGTCTATCTCCTTGAACAGCAGGCGCAGTGCATCCGGGTCGTCCAGAGCGTTCCACAACCCAGCCACCGCATCCCGCACTTCCGGCACTGAACTGGCGGCCAGCTCGTCGAGCGCGGTCACCACGGCGTGGTCAACGTCAGTGTCCGTGAAGGCGTCCCTTGGCAGCGGGTCCACAGTCACCCAGCCCAGACCGTCCAGGGCGATCTCCGCCCACTGGTGGGTCTGGTTTCGATAGACCGTCTGCGTCTCCTCCTGTCTCGCCACGACCCAACCGGACACGGCCCTGGCCGGGATCCCGGCCTTCCGCGCGAGCACCACGAATGCGCTGCTGAAGTTGCCGCTGGTGCCCGCGCGGCGGTCGAACAGGAACCAGTCGACCGGGTCCTGACCGGCGGGCGGCTGGGCCTCCTCTTCGGTGCCGGCGACTCCATAGGCATACTCCTCTTGCAGGTATACCTGGAGCAGGCGGGCCTTCAGGTACGGGGAGGCGACACCGCCGACCTGCTCAGCCAGCTCACGAACACGCGGAGGCAGTCCATCCGGCAGTTGCAGATACGTCTCGTCCGCCACCGGACGTGCCTCGATCTTCTGCCCCAGCGCGAACAGAGGGAGAGTCGACTCCATCTGGTAACCGGGCACACCACTATCGACCGCAAGGGTCTCGCTGAAGGGGAAGTACGTAGCGGACGTGCTGACGCTCTGCAGGTTCCTGGCTACCGGGAGCACACCCGCTGCGAGGGCGTTTGCCCCTTCGATCGGCGAGACCACGATGTGGTCGACGAACTCATGGAGCGGGGCTGCCGACGGCAGATGGAGCTGTCCGGCCAGCAGCCCCAGCGCATCCGGGACTTGGGTGTTCTCCTCCAGCGTAACGGGGGTTGGGTCCGCCTGGCTCCACGTCCCGTCACTGTAGCTGTCGCCTGTGGACGTCCTGAGATACCTCGTGTGGACCGAGCCCGTCACTCGGAATACGGGAGCGTTACTCGGTGGCAGGAGTTGCAACGCGGTGACTTGGGACAGCAGAGACGTGTCCGCCGGCGTGCTCGCGGCAGTGGTTGCTAACCCCGTAGGCTGCACGGTCGACACTTCCTCTGTCTGCCGGAAGCCCTTCACCACAGCTGCGAAGCTGGCGGGCACCTCCAGGAACTGTGTCCTGGGGAAGAGGAGCAGCCCGTCGATGGGTTTGGTGTCCAGGAAGCCGAAGACGCCCGCGGCGGCCAGCCAGACCACGAGAGTCACTGCCAGCAGTCTCCAGTTGAGTATCCCTGCGATCGTGACAGACAGGAAGAATGCTGCCAGGAGGACCAGGCTCTCCGACTCCAGATAGGTGCGTTGCACCATGTGCTCGTCGTAGGAGACCGCGCTGCCCAGCATCCCTGAGAAGGCTAGGTACGCTCCGGCGGCGATCAGGACTGCCGCAGTCAGCGCTCCCAGCGCGAGAGACCACGTTGGTCGGAAGGAAGCCCTGCGCAGCGGCCAACCGACGGATACAAGCAGCGCGGCCGATGCGAGGACGACGGCGACGGGCAGTACCAGGAACTCGAGCAGTGCGACACCATTGGGTACGCCGAACGTCCTCTCCTGTGAGGATGTAGTGGCCAGTAGGTCCCGGGGGCCCGTGGACACCAGGGCAACGACGAACTCGAGCAACAGGAAGAAGCCTGCCAAGGCCGCTGACAACAGGAGCAGAAGCGTGGTTTGACGCGCCAGGCCGCTGGATAGTGGCGCCCCTGGGCGTATGGTCAGTCTCTGCATGGCGCCATTATCCACATGGTTGTCTCACCGATCCTCAAAGGTCCGCGTTGACGTTCCTGAGGAAGTCCTCTGCGCCGATGCGGAGCAGGCTCCAGGCAGAGACGGTTACAAAGTTCGCGCCTTGTCTGATGAACTCGGCCACGCCGGCGGTGTCGGTCGGACTGTTGCCACCCACCCCCGCGAACTTGCCGCCGGCCCGTATCCGAGGGATGACCTCGCTCATGACCCGGCGGACTTCGTCCGCGCCGGGATTGCCCAGGCTCTGGCCCAGATCGGAAGGGGCCACGTGGAGAACGTCGGCGCCTGCAACCTGAAGGATATCGTCGAGGTTGTTGATGGCTTCGATGTCTTCGACCATCGGGATCACCAGCACTTGTGAGTTGATCCACGCCGTCGCCTCGTTCCGGGAGACGCTGATGCCGTAGTCGTGGGCCCGGCCGATGGCCACGCCCCGGTAACCGTCGGGGTAGTAACGAGCGGCACGAGCAACCGCCGCAGCCTGTTCTCCGGTATTGACGTGGGGGACGATTATCCCCTGGAGGCCGCGGTCAAGGAACCGGAGGATAGTCTGCTCGGTGTGGTCGGGGATGCGGGCGATGGGAGTGATGCCGAAGGACTCGGCAGCGCGGACCATGTGCTCGACCTGGTCCAAGTCGGAGGGGCCGTGCTCGCAGTCGATCATGACGAAGTCGTATCCGAGAGCGCCGAGGATCTCTACGGTGTCGGGAGCGTAACGGGTGACGATGCCCCCGAAGACGACTTTGCCCTCATGCAGTTTGGCCTTGGTGGTATTGGTGCGCATGAAGATTCCTAGCGGTTCAGCGCCGTCTCAGCCGACGTGATGAACTCCAGCAACGCTGCCTGGCCCTCCTCGGTGGCGCGGCGGGCGCGCAGGATCGCGGGGCCGACCTCCTCCGGGTCTTCGACGCGCTCCGCCCAGCCGCCCAGCGAGCGCGCGAGGTCGGCGTAGTTGCCGCCCACGTCCCGTGTGCCGTACTTCTCGTGGGAGCCGATAAGCCGCTTCGTCTCGATGGCCATCGTCGAGTTGTTCGACACCATCGTGATGATCGGGATGTTGTTGCGCACGGCGGTCTCGAAGTCGAGGCCCGTCATGCCGAATGCGGCGTCGCCCATCCAGTTGATGCAGACCTTGTCCGGTTCGGCGAGCTTGGCGCCCATCGCGAAGCCGAGGCCCGTGCCGAGCGCATGGGACTTGCCCCAGCCGATGTAGCTGCGCGGCCCGCCCGACCGGTAGAACGGGACCATCTGGTCGCGCGGGCTGCCGGAGTCGTGGGTGACGATGGCCTCGTCTGCCGGGATGGTGCGGTTCAACTCCCAGACCACCCGGTACGGGTTGATGGGCGCGTGCTCCGATTCGAGCTTGTCGCGCCACTGATCGACCCACGCGCTGTACATCGACGCAACCTCTGCCTCGACCGCGGACCGCCGACCGGCGTTCGCCCCGCCCATGTCGCTGACGGCGTCTATGAGCTGGCGCACGCCCAACCTGGCGTCGGCCAGCAGGGGGTGAGCGGCAGCGTAGTTCCGGTTCAGGTCCGCCTCGTCGTTGGTGAGTTGGATGATGGTCCGGCCTTCCGGCAGGGGCAGGTTCATCTGGTGCTTGGCCAGGCTCGCTCCCACGGCGAGGATGACGTCGGCCCTGTCCAGGAAGCTCCGCACCATGGGAGAGGTCGAGGTCGAAGCTGTACCGATGGAGAGCGCGTGGGTCTCGGGGAATGCGCTCTTGCCGAGGAGTGTCGCCGCCACGGGCGCCCCCAGCATCTCGGCCAACTCAACGACCTCGTCCGTCGCTCCGGCCCAAAGGATGCCCTGCCCGGCCAGTATCACCGGAGCGTTGGCGTTGGCCAGAGCACGGGCGGCGCGCTCCACGTCTCGCGGGTCTGCGAGGGTGCACGTCGACGTAACCGGCTCGTAGCCCGTCTCGCCGATGTCCAGCTCGGCGACGTCGGTCGGCAGCTCGACCATCACCGGGCCCGGCCTGCCGTTGCGCAGCCGGGAGAAGGCGCGCCGCATCGCGTCGTCGGTCTGCTCGGGTACGTTGATGGTCTCGAGCCACTTGGTCACGTTGCGGTAGCCGCGCTCCGCCGTGAAGTAGCGGGGCCAGCCCTCGCGGTCGCGCGGGTAGCCCGACGGCAGCACGAGGAGCGGCGACGAGTCCGCGTAGGCCGTCGTCACCCCGGCGAACGCGTTCTCCGCGCCCGGCCCCGCCTGCATCGCGAACACCCCGATCTTCGAGCCGTTGCTGGCGCGGCTGAGGCCGTCCGCCATGCCGAGGCCGACGCGCTCCTGGCGGCAGACGATGGGCCTGATGCCGGCGTCGGCAACGGCGTCTATCAGGTCGGTCGTCGGATAACAGAAGAGGTACTCGACCCCCTCCCGCTTCAGGATCTCAGCCATCGCTTCCAAGGCCTTCATGGTCTCCTCCTTGCGTCCGACAGGCGGGTCCGCCGCCCGCATTGTAGCCGCCGATGGCATACCTTCTCTCCTGTATCCTCACAGTCCGTTCGTGAAGAGTGAGGAAGGGTAAGTGATGAAGGTTGTCATCGCACCGCAGAGCTTCAAGGGAAGCATCTCGGCGCTCGATGCCGCCACGGCCATGGAAGAAGGGGTGCTGCGGGTCGTACCGGACGCTGAGACTGTTCTCGTGCCGGTGGCGGACGGCGGCGATGGAACGCTCGAGACGCTTGTTGACGCAACCGGCGGGGAGATTCGTTCCACGACGGTGACAGGCCCCATCGGAAAGCCGGTCGCGGCGGAGTGGGGCGCGCTCGGCGATGGGCAGACCGCCGTGATTGAGATGGCGCGTACCTCTGGTCTTGCAATGCTCTCGCTCGCTGAACGCGACCCACTGCGCGCAACCACGTACGGGCTCGGTGAGGTGCTCCGCGCGGCGCTCGACGCTGGCTTTCGCAGCTTCATCGTGGGCATCGGCGGCAGCGCAACGAACGATGGCGGCGCGGGGATGGCCCAGGCCTTGGGCGTCCGGCTACTGGATGAGACCGGGAAAGACCTTCCACCGGGGGGAGCGGCGCTTGCCGACCTCCGGAAGGTAGACCTGTCGGGACTGGACCAGAGAGTGATGGAGGCTCGGTTCTCAGTAGCATGCGACGTATCGAACCCGCTCACCGGCCCCGAGGGTGCATCGGCGGTGTACGGCCCGCAGAAGGGAGCGACGCCCGACCTCGTTGAGCGGTTGGACGCGGCCTTGGAGAACTTCGCGAGGGTCGTTGAACGCGATACCGGAACGAGCATCGACACCGTTCCCGGCTCGGGCGCTGCCGGCGGACTTGGCGGGGGAATGATGGCGTTCCTCGGAGGTTCACTGCGGGCGGGCGTGGACATCGTACTGGACCATGTCGGACTGGACGGAAAGCTGGAAGGCGCCGACCTAGTGATCACCGGTGAAGGCCGGATCGACTTTCAGACCGTCTACAACAAGGCCCCGATCGGAGTCGCACGGCGAGCGAAACGAAGAGGTATCCCGGTGCTGGCCGTCTGCGGCTCTCTCGGCAAGGGGTTCGAAGACGTCCATGCGGAGGGTATCGACGCGGTTGTGTCCATCCTCACTGCTCCGATGACCCTGGATGAGGCGTCGGCTCGCGCCGGTGAGCTCATCGCGGATGCCGCAGCCGAGGTGATGCGGTCCATGAAGGCGGGAAGCACGGTCTTCAGGCAGGACGGTTAGCCTTCCGTTGGCGGCGGGGCGGTAGAATCGCGGAGAGAGGAGCTGCGGAGCATGGGACTTCACGCCAGGCAGTTCGATCCCGACGACCGCGGGCCGCTGGATGGTCTGCGCGTGCTCGACATGTCGCGGCTCGTGGCGGGGAACATGCTGACCCTCCAACTCGCCGACTTCGGCGCCGAGGTCGTCAAGATCGAGGCGCTGCCGAACGGCGACCCGCTGCGGGCCTGGGGCGACAGCTTCGTTCAGACGCACTGGAAGACGTACTGCCGCAACAAGAAGAGCGTGTCGGTCAACCTGCGGGAGGACGAGGGGCGCGCGCTCGTGCGGCGGCTGGCCGCGAGCGCCGACGTGCTCGTTGAGAATTTCATACCTGGCCGGCTGGAAGAGATGGGGCTAGCCCCGGAGGTGCTGCATGCGGACAACCCCGGCCTGGTCGTCGTGCGCGTCTCCGGGTTCGGTCAGACGGGGCCGTACCGGGACCGTCCGGGTTTCGGCACGCTGGTGGAGGCGATGTCCGGGTTCGCCGACCGGAACGGCTTCCCCGACCGCGAGCCCGTCCTGCCGCCGATGGCGCTGGCCGACATGGCCGCGGGCCTGTACGGCGCAATGGCCGTGCTGATCGCCCTGCGTGAGCGCGAGGTGAAGGGCGGAGCGGGGCAGGTCATCGACCTCTCGCTCCTCGAACCCGTCTTCTCCATCCTCGGTGCGGATGCAGCAGGGTACAAGGTCGACGGCAGTGTGAAGCAGCGCGTGGGCAGCGCCTCCAACACGGCGTCGCCTCGCAACGTCTACGCCACCAAGGACGGCAAGTGGGTGGCGCTGTCAGCGTCGATCCAGTCGATGGCGGAGCGCGTGTTCCGGGTGGTCGGCAGGGAGGACGCGATCGACGACCCGCGCTTCCGGAACAACGCCCAGCGGGTGCGGCACCGGGACGAGGTCGACGCCATCGTCGGAGGCTGGATGGCCGAGCGCGGACTGGACGAGGCGCTCGCCGCGTTCAACGCCGCGGGTGTGACCGCCGGGCCCGTCTACGACATCTCCCAGTTCCTCGACGACCCCCACGTCATCGAGCGCGAGGTGGTCGTCGACCTGCCCGACGAGGACGTGGGAACGGTCCCGACGCACAACGTCGTGCCCCGGCTCTCGCGAACGCCGGGGACGTTCCGCTACCCCGCGCCCAGGCTGGGGCAGCACAACGACGAGATCTTCGGCGGCGCGGGTGTCTCCGCCGAGGAGATGGCCGATCTTCGAGCGCGAGGTGTTATCGGATGACCGACGAACGGAAGCTCCCGGTGTGGCGGTCGCTGCTGTACGTGCCGGCGAACGTCGAACGCTATCTCGCCAGGGCCCACGAGCGGGGCGCCGACGGCATCATCCTCGACTTGGAGGACTCGGTTCCACCCGGGGAGAAGGAGTCGGCGCGGTCGGGTGTGCAGGCGGCTGCGGAGCGGGTCGGTCAGGCGGGCGCTGACGTGCTGGTGCGCGTCAATCAGCCCTTGCGACTCACCGTGCCCGACATCGAGGCCAGCGTGTCGCCCGCGGTCGACGCCCTTGTCCTGCCGAAGGTCGCCGGACCGGCCCATGTCAGGCTGCTCGACGAGATGGTGTCGGACCTTGAGATGGAGCGCGGGATGACGGTGGGCGCGACAACATTCCTGGCGATGGTCGAGACGCCGGAGGCATTCTTCCAGATCGGCGAGATCGCGAAGGCGAGCCCGCGCATCGCGGCCATCACCATCGGTGCGGAGGACCTGGCGTCGTCGCTGGGGATGCAGCCGGATTCCGAGACGCTGCTCTACCCGAAGACGCAGTCCGTGTACGCGGCGAAGGCGGCGGGAGTGATGGCGCTGGGCATCTTCGGCACCGTGGCCGATTACCAGGACCTGGACGCCGTGCGGGAGGTCGCGCGCAAGGCGAGGCGGTTCGGGCTGGAAGGTGCATCGTGCATCCACCCGAGCGTCGTGCCCGTGCTCAATGAGGCGTTCAGCCCCGGCGAGGAGGAGGTCGCCCTCGCCAAGCGCATCATCGAGGCGAACGCCGAGGCGGAGAAGACGGGGCGCGGCTCGTTCCAACTCGATGGGAAGATGATCGACGTGCCCGTGGTGCAGCGTGCCCAACGCCTCCTCGCTCGCCACGAAGCCATCGCGTCGCGGGGATGACTTAGGCCATGGCCGCATTGACGCGTCCGCTCGGATGGGTGACCCGGGACGCTTGGCTGATGGTCAGCGCCCGGTTCCTGCGGACATTCGCCCAGTCGCTCATCGCCGTCTTCTTCGGCATCTACCTCATCGAGTTGGGCTACAGCCTCGTGCAGATGGGGCTGCTGGTCACCATCGGCTCGGTCGGCAGCGCCCTGTTCGCCACGCTGATCGTCTTCATCGGCGACACGCTGGGCAGGCGCCGGTTGATGGTCGGGTTCACGGTGATGATGGCGCTCGCCGGGCTCGGCTACGCGTTCACGGAGCGGTACACACTGTTGGCGTTCGTCTCCTTCTTCGTGGGGAGCCTCGCCATCTCGGGGAGCGGGCCGAGGGGGCCGGTGCAGCCGCTGGAACAGGCGGCGCTCCCCGACACCACAACGGCCGAGCACCGGACGGACCTCTTCGCGCTCGCGGGTATGGGCGAGCGGGCTGCGCGGCTGGCAGGCACGGTCGGGGCGGCCGCGCCCGCCGTGCTCGTCCCGCTCCTCGGCGTGGGCGAGATCACGGCCTTCAAGCTCATGTTCGTCGTCTACGCCGTGCTCATGCTCGTGTCCGGGGCCATGTACGGCCTCCTCTCGCCGGCGGTCGACTCGGGCGTGAGCGGGGGCGGATGGCGGAACCCTCTGCGGCTCGAGTCGCGGAGGACCATCTTCACCCTCGCCGCCGTCGTCTCGGTGGACGGTTTCGCGACGCGGTTCGTCTTCTTCAGCCTCGTGGGGGCGTGGTTCTACCGTGAGTACGGCTTCGATGTCAGTGAGGTCGCCTACGTGCTCGCCGGGTCGACGGCGCTGAACATGGTTTCGCTCTGGGTTGCCGCGCGCCTGGCGAACCGGATCGGCCTGCTGAACACGGTCATCTACACGCATATCCCGGCAGTGGCGGCCACGATCGCCATCCCATTCGTCCCCACGGCCTGGCTGGCGGTCGTCCTCTGGTACGTGCGGGCGTTCTTCGGGCAGATGGACGTCCCCGCCCGGCAGTCGTACATGATGGCGATCGTGAACCGGGACGAGCGCGTGGCCATGGCCAGCATCACCAACGTGAGCCAGGCGGCCGTCGGCGCGGCCACTCCGTCGCTCGCGACCGTCCTCTGGCAGGCCGTCTCGGCGAGCGCACCGTTCGTCGCCTCGGGGGCGCTGAAGTCGGTCTACCTCGTCGGCCTCTACCTGGCGTTCAAGGACGTCCATCCACCGGAGGAGCGGGAGCGCGCCGAGCGGAAGCGGCTGGAGCGTGAGGCGCGGCGCTCGGGGTCGGCGGACGCCTCAGGCTGAGATCGGGCATTTGTGCCCTGGCTCATGGTGCGGTAGGCTCGCGCCGTCTCACTTCCGCCGCCATCAGGAACGGCGAAGCGTAACGACGGGGATTCGCCGGTCGGTAGCGGCGTAGTAGACGCCGAAGCGTGGGTCGCCGCGACCACTCTGTCGTAGAGCGCGGTGCGTTCCTCTCCCTCGGTGATGCGGGCCTCGGCCGCGAAACGCTCGCCGCCGGCCTCGACGGAGACGTTCGGGTCGGCTGCGACGTTCAGGTACCACGCAGGATGGCGGTCCCGGCCGTAGTTCGAAGCAACGACGATGAGGTCGCCGGACTCCTGGAACCGGAAGTACAGCAGGGGCGACGAGTGGGGCTTGCCGCTTCTGCGTCCCTTCGTCACGAGGATGAGCACTCCCGTGCCTTCCAGTTGACCCAGCAGACGGCCCCTCGATAGGCGGAACAGGAGCCGGTGGACCGGCACGAAGAACCACGCGATGAGGAGGCGCTTCCAGGTTGGCATTGCTGGCTCTCTGCAGGCGGCGATTGTACGCGGGCGTGCCTCAATAGGTGTAGGCAAAACTGCTCAGGGAACAGAGATAGGAGTAGACTGAGGGGCTTGGGCGTAGGAGAGTCCATGTCGCACACTGACACGATTACGCTGCCGCGAGCACAGTATGAGGCACTCCACGCCCGCATCGAGGAGTTGGAGGATATACTCGCTGCCCATGATGCGGACGATGGCAGACGCATCCCACACGACGTGGCGTTGGCTATCATTCGTGGGGAACAGCCTTTCGACTAGGCCAACCTTGGAGTACCCATGCAGCTAGGCGTCGTTTTCCCACAGAACGAGATAGGCGAGGACCCGGGCGCGGTGCGCGCGTTTGCTGAGGCCGCCGAGGATCTGGGGTACGAGCACCTCATCTTCTACGACCACGTGCTCGGCGCGGACACCAGCCGCAGGCCGGACTGGCAGGGCCCGTACTCCTACCGGGACGTCTTCCACGAGCCGATGGTCACGTTCGGCTACCTCGCCGCGCTCACTGGCCGCATCGAGCTCGTCACCGCCGTCATCATCCTGCCGCAGCGCCAGACGGCGCTCCTCGCCAAGCAGGCTGCGCAGGTCGATGTGCTCAGCGGCGGACGCCTCCGCCTCGGCGTCGGGATCGGCTGGAACGACGTCGAGTACGAGGCGCTGAATGAGAACTTCCACGACCGTGGCAAGCGCTCCGAAGAGCAGGTGGAGCTGCTGCGGGCGCTCTGGACGAACGAGGTCGTCGACTTCCAGGGCAGGTGGCACAGCATCCCCGGCGCCGGCATCAATCCGCTGCCGGTGCAGCGCCCCATCCCGATCTGGTTCGGCGGCGGACGTTCGGACGGCGTGCTGCGTCGTATCGCGCGCATGGGTGACGGCTGGTTCCCGCAGTTGCAGGCGGACGAGCAGGGCAGGGAACGCATGGCGGCGTTCCGCAACTTCGTTGCCGAGGCGGGACGCTCGCAGGATGACGTGGGTGTCGACGCCCGTGTTGCCGTATCGCGCGGCGGCATCGACGGCGCGCTGCGCGATGCCGGGACGTGGCAGGAGATGGGCGCGACGCACGTATCATTCAACACGCTGCGCGCGGGACTCGGTTCGGCGGATGAACACATCGACGCCCTGCGCCGCTTCAAGGAAGCGGCGGGATAGGGGAGCGAAGGAGGAACGATGAACATCGCACTGATCATCCTGGACATGGCGAAGGGCTACGGCTGGGCGCCCGGCTCGTACGGCTACGAGATGGTGGCGAACGTGCGGCGGCTCAAAGACGCCGCGTACGCCGCCGAGGTCCCGGTCATCCACGTGAACTCGATGCGGCGCGAGAGCGACCAGGTCGGCGACTGGTCCCGCGTGATGATGAAGGAGGGGACCGAGGCGCTCGAGGTCATCCCGGAACTGCAGCCGGTCGACAAGGACACCCTCGTCTACAAGCGCTACCTGAGCGGCTTCTCCCACAACGACCTCGACTACGTCCTGCGCACGATGCATCGGGACACGGTCATCATCGCAGGGGCGTCGACCGACAACACGGTGCTGTGGACCTCCGCCGACGCGTTCCAGCTTCGGTACAAGGTTGTGGTCGTGGAGGACTGCACGATGGTGCACCGGGAGAGCGAGCCGCCGGAGGTGAAAGAGTACGCGCTCCGCATCGTGCGCAACGTCCTGCACAGCGAGGTCCTGCCTCTGGACGAGGTCATCGCTCAGTACCTGAGCTGAGCACCATGGAGTGGGGTTACGCGGGGTCGACTGGCCCTGAACATTGGGCGTCGCTCTCCCCTGACTACGCTCCGTGCGGCGAGGGTGTGCAGCAGTCGCCCATCGACATCACCGGCTACGAGCGCGCGGACGCTCCCGAGGTATCGTTCTCGTACGGTGGCGGCGTGAGCGGGGTTGCGCTCGTTCGCGGCTCGGTGGTCGTGGAGTTCGCGCCGGGCAGCGGTCTCACGCTGGGAGAGCGGCGCTACGAGTTGCTGTCGGCCCATGCGCACGCGCCCGCTGAGCATACGGTGGACGGTGAGCGGTTCGCGGCTGAACTGCACGTGGTGCACGAGGATGCCTCCGGCGAAGCCCTCGTGGTGGGCGTCCTCTACCGGCTCGGCCCTTCTGACCCTGTCCTGCAGGCGATGCTCGAGGCAGCCGTGGGAGAGACGGCGGGCTTCCTTGCCGGAGCAGCTTTCAGGCCGCGCTCCAGCGCGTTCTTCAACTACACCGGCTCGAAGACGACCCCACCCTGCCACGAGCCGGTGGAGTGGGTGGTCATGCGCGATGCGGCAACGGTGTCGCAGGCGCAGGTAGAGGTGCTCCGGTCGTTGAGCGGCGGGCCGAACAACAGGCCGCTCCAGCCGCTGCGGGGCCGGAGGATCGTGCTGGTTGGCGGGTAGCTCGCCCTAGTTCAGCTGGGGAACGGTGCCGCCGCCGATGATGCCCGGCAGGATGCGGGGCAGGATGCCGGTCCAGAGCGGGATGTCCAGCACCAACCGGAAGATGATGTACAGCGGCAGGCCCGCCGCCACCATGACGCCGACGGCGTAGACGGGGATGAGGCGCGATTCGATGGTGAGGAAGAGCACCATGAAGACGGGTATCGCGATGTAGAACCCGAAGACGAACGTCATCGCGAAGTAGAGCACGAGCCAGCCGTAGACGATGCCGATGCGCCGCCACGAGCCCGCCTCCATACCGCCGGGACTGCCGCCCGCGTCGTCCTCGGCGGCTTGGGGGGCGTCGTCCTCCGACACGCCGAATGCTCCCGTCAGCTTGATGAGGCGCGGCGTGACCTCCGCGAGCACGAGGAAGACGAGCAGCGTGATGGTCGGGATGCCGATGACGAACGCCGTGAGCTGCTGCTTGCCCGCGTAGGCGGTCGCGCCGAGGACGATGCTCAGCGCGATGGTGAGCAGGAAGGCGTAGACGCCGAGGTTGAAGCCGTTGATGCGCGTCATGACTCCGCCGCCTTCGGCGCGGGGGCCTTCTTCGCCGCCTTATACATGGACCATCCGAGCATGAAGAAGATGGCGAGCAGCAGGATGATGGAGACGGGCCGGGTGAAGAAGATCGAGTAGCCGCCGCCCGATATCTGGAGCGACTGCGTGAACTTCTCCTCCGCCAGCTGGCCGAGCACGAAACCGATGACCGCCGTGATGAGTGGGAACCCGGCGCGCCGCATCGAGAAGCCGACCAGGGCCGCGAACACCGCGAGCGCCACGTCCCAGATGTTGCTGCGCACGGCGTAGACGCCGATGAACGAGAGGATGGCCACGAACGGCGCGATGTACTTCACCGGCACGAGGCTGATGCGCGCCAGCCACGCGCCGCCGCCCAGGATGATGATGGTGGTCAGCACCTGCGCCGCGATCACACCCAGGATGATGGCCCAGACGATGTCCAGCCGGTTCACGAGCAGGTCGCGCCCCGGCTGGATGCCGTGCAGCACGAATGCGCCCATCAGGATGACCATCTCGCCGTTGCCGGGGATCCCGAACGTGAGCGTCGGCAGCAGGATGCCGCCGTCCTTCGCGTCGTTGGACGACTCTGACGCGACCACCCCGCCGGGATAGCCGGTGCCGAACAGCTCCGGTGTCTTGGATGCCTGCTTGGCCGTCGAGTAGGAGAGGAAGTTGGCGACCGCGCCGCCCGCGCCGGGGATGGCCCCGATGACGGTGCCGATGACGGAGCCGCGCAGCAGGATCGCCTTGTACTGGAAGACCTCCACCGCGCCGCGCATGATCTGTCTGAAGCCGCCGAGGTTGACGCTGGCGTCCCGCGCGATGGAGCCGCCGCGCGACGTGTAGACGATGAGCTCGCTCAGCGCGAAGAAGCCGATGACCAGCGGCACGATCTCGATGCCGTCCCACAGGTACTCGCTGCCGAGCGTGTAGCGCCGCACGCCGAACACCGGGCTGAACCCGATGAGCGCGATGAGGATGCCGACGCCGCCCGCCGCAAGCCCCTTCACCATGTTCTGCCGCGACGCGAACGTCACTGCGATGAGGCCCAGGATGATCAGCCAGAAGAAGTCCGGCGGCGTGAACGCCCGCAGCATGATCTCCGCCAGCGGCAGCAGCGCCGCCAGCACGACGATGCTGAACAGCGTGCCGAGCGCCGACGCCGTGGCGGCCAGCCCTATGGCGCGCCCGCCCTCGCCCCGCCGGGTCATGGGGAAGCCGTCGAACGTCGTGCAGACGTTCGCGATCGTCCCCGGCGTGTTCAGCAGGATGGCGGGCACGCCGCCGCCCGTGCTCGCGGTGCCGATGATGCCCGCGAACACGTACATCGCGATGATGGGGTCCCAGCCGAAGGTGAACGGCAGGATCAGCGTCATCGCGATGACGCTGCCGAGACCGGGGATCACCCCGAACAGGACGCCGAGCGTCGTGCCCAGGACGATCGCCCCGATCACGGCGGGACTGCCCATCCCCGCGAGTCCGTCGAGGAATGCCTCGAACATAGGTCTGTCGGGCCTCCCTCGCTACTGTGCCTGCGACTTCTGCCTGACCGTCTCCAGGTACTCCGAGACGATGCCGTCCATCCCCTCGACGACCTCGGCCGTCTCGTCCGGGGTGAGCCGCACGACGTCCATGCCTGCGTTGTTGATGCCGGCGACGACGTCCGGGTCCTGCAGCGCGCTGTCGAACGCGTCCGCCAGTATCTCGAGGATGTCGTCCGGCGTGCCGGGGGCTGCCGCGACGAGTCCGTTGTTCGCGAACTTGGAGCCGCCGAGTTCGGGGAAGCCCAGCTCGTCAACGGTCGGCGCGTCGGGCACCGGGCCGAAGCGCTCGCTGGAGTACATCCACAGCACCTTGAAGTCCGGCCCCTGCACTGCGGTCAGCGTCGAGCCCGCGATCGGGCCGAGCGCCAGCTCACAGTCGCCGCGCAGCAGTCCGGCCTGCGTCTCCTGTCCGCGGTAGCCCGTCACCGGGTTCCACGCGATGTTCATCACCTCCGTGGTGACGGACGCGACGAGGAAGGAGTGCCCGGCGAGACCGCTCAGGCAGAAGCGGACGTCCGGCATGCCCTGCAGGTCCTCGGGTGTGTTGAAGTCGTTGGCGGCAGCCGTGTACATGCCGTACGTCTGGATGACCGCGCGACCGACCCACGAGAGTTCGTTGAAGTCCACGTCCTCCGGGTCGAGCCGTTCCGCCGTTATCTGGTTCGGCATGTTCATGATGGAGATGGCGTACCCGTCCGGGTCGGCGCCTGCTATCTCCTGGGCCGCGCGCCGTCCGCCGCCGCCCTCGATGTTCCGCACCACGACGTTTACGCCGAGGTCATCGCTCATCTTGTCGGCGATGATGCGGCTCGCGGTGTCGAAGCCGCCGCCCGCCGCGAAACCGACGAACCACTCGACGTCGCGAGTGGGGAAGTCCGGCTCGTCGTCGCCGCAGCTGACGCCGAATGCCGCTACAGCGGCGAGTGCGCCTGCGAGCAGCATGAGCCTTGTCCAACGTCCTATCTTTCCGATGCGTGCCATGGGGTTCCTCCCAAGTGTTCTGGTTGTGCGCCTACAGCGCGTAGAGCCTCGTGGGGTTGTGGTCGAGTATCTTGTCCGCGACGTCGTCGCCGAGTCCGCCGTTCTCGCGCAGGTTGCGGAGCGCGTGCAGCTCGGTTGACGTGTCGTTGTGGCCGTAGTCCGTGCCGAGAACGAGGTTGTCCTCGCCCGCGCAGTCGATGATGTAGTCGATGTCGTCGGCGGTCTGCACGGCGACCCAGATGTTGCGCTCCGCCAGCAGTTCGCGCCCCGGCCACGCCTTGCCGCGCTTCTCGAAGCGCAGCGCCAGGTCGTTCATCGCGTACGGGACCCACGACGCGCTCAGCTCGACGAAGCCCCAGCGCAGGTCGGGGAAGCGCAGGTGCATGTCCTTCATCACGATGTCGTGGAACGCGCCGACGCCGGAGAGTTTGAACGTGGAGAAGCCCGCGTCGCGTCCGAAGTAGTCGAAGAATGCGAAGTTGCCGGTCGCGGCGTGGATGCACACCGGCAGGTCGAGCCGCTGCGCCTCCTCCCAGAGCGGCGTCATGTACGGGTCGCTCAGCCGGTGCGGGCCCTCGATGCCGCGCATGAACACGGCGCACGCGCCGTTCTCCTTGCCGAAGTTCATCTCCTCGATCGATTCCTGGAGCGACATCGTGGGGAGGACGACGGCCCAGCGGAGGCGTCCGCCGCCCTGCCGGTGGATGTCGGCGAGCCAGCGGTTGTAGCCCTGCGCGAGCGCAAGGTCGACCTCAGGGTGCGTGGCGAGTGGTCGCAGGAAGATGCTGGGGTAGAGAACATGGGTGTCGACGCCGAGCTCGTCCATGTGCGCGAGCCGCTTGGCGATGTCGCTCGCCTCGCGGGTGGCCTCGTCGGTGTCGAGGCCGACGTTGACGCCCTTGCTGAACGCTCGCCCGTCCACGTACCAGAACTCCGGCGAGGGCGACTTGTAGCCCTCCTTGGGTAGCAGGACGATGGGGCGGAGGTGCTGCAACTCATCCGGGATGAAGTCCCACGTCCGCTCCGACTCCACGACGTGTGCATCTGAATCGATCACTGCCATAGGGCGCCTCCCGACTGCGTCATCCGTTCATCTGCGGCGAACTGTACGCCCGCGCGCAGGCGAGGGCAAGCCGCCCCCGCTCATGGTGAGCCTGTCGAATCATCCCGCGCGGTCCGTGGATTTTCTGTTTTTGCTGCATTCTGCCGCTTTACTCGTGGGAAGCACTGCCTCGATGCAGCGGATGGGCTGCGCTCCGCAGCGGAGCGAAGGACGGAATGCGACTGCGATGCAGCAGAATGCGACAATTTGCGACAGGGCTGCTGCGGCGCCGGAAGACTGCGTTCCCGCCGTCGCCCCGCGGGCCGTCCGGAAACAAAGTACCCGAGGCGGGCGCGACCACGAAAGGGGCAGGTGTCACGAATCCCGCAGGGAGATCCCGGAATGGCCAGGCGCCCGACCTCGTTTATCGCGGGCATGGGGCGCCTGCCGGCTGCGGCATCCGTTCACTTGCGGCGACCTGTACGCCCGCGCGTGGGCGAGGGCAAGACTGGCATGGCCCCCCTCACTCCCTCATGCCGAACAGCCGGTCGCGGCGGAAGCCGAGGTAGTGCTCAGCAATGAAGTTGAGCGGCTTCTTCGCGTCCGGGATGCGGGACGAAAGCGTTCGGTGGACCGTCGACCCCTCGCCCGTGTCGTATCGCGCGGCGTGGCCGTACATCTCTGAGGCGACTGTCTCGTACTCCTCCGTGCTCAGCCTGCGCCGGTACGACGACTGCGCCCGCAGCGCGCCCGAGCCCGGGTAGCGGTGCGCCGTTGCCGCGAAGTCCGGGAATATGCCGAGGATGAGCAGGCAGAGGTCGCCGGTGCGCCGGTAGAGCGGCAGGCGCTCGTGCTCCTCCGTCTGCTGGATCAGCCGCAGCATCGAGTGCACGTCCAGGTCGCTGTAGCGCACCTTGCGCACGACGCCGCGACGCACCCAGACGCGCTCCGTGTGGCTGTGCACCTTCGTGAACGACGACAGCATCGACGCGAGGTAGTGCAGGATGCGGGGCTGGGCAGCGAACGCCGCCACCTCCGCCGCGTCGAACACCGGCACCCGCTCGCCGGAGACTGAGCCGGTGCGCTCGAACGTGTGCCGTGCGCCCTGCAACTCGCCGACAGCGCGCCTCAGCAAGGCCTCGAAGAAGAGCCGCGGCGAGACCGGCGCGAGCGAGCCGTCGTGCGGCAGCAGCGCGTCGAACAGCCGGGAGTCGCCGAGCAATCGCGCGCGGTGTTCCTCGTCCGCGAGGAGGTGCGGCATCTCGTCCTCGGCGGGCGCGTCCGTTCCGAGCGCCTCGTGGATGAAGGCGATGTCAGCATACGTGAGGCCTCGTTCCACGTTCCGCAGCTGCATGGCATGAGCGTAGCCGCTCGCGCAGGCTGGTATCAACGGGATGGACAGGGCGTGGAGGATGAGTAAGGATAGCGCGAGGCGCCCCGGTGCGGAGGGAGGAGACGCGATGCGGATACTCGACGGCGACGGGCATGTCATCGAAGACGTGAAGGCGATCATGGAGCGCATCCCGCCTGAGCTGCTCGGCGGGAACGCGGTCAGGGGCGTCGGGCCGTTCCCCGCGCCTGACCATCTGCACCACCAGTCGCACCGCTATCCCGACGGCGCGTTCAGGGACCCCGGCGGCGTTGCGGGATGGGGCAACTTCCTCGACTCCGCGCACATCGACGGCACGGTCGTCTACCCGACGCGCGGGCTCTCGTTCGGCAAGATCCTCGACCCCGATCTCGCGATAGCGACGGCGCGGGCGTACAACGACTGGCTGTACGACGAGTACCTGAGCAGGGACGAACGGGTGAAGGCGGCCGCCCTCGTCCCGATGCAGGACCCGGACGCTGCGGTCGACGAGTTGCGCCGCGCCGTCACCGAGCTGGGCTTCGTCGGGGCGATGGTGCCCGGTACCGGCCTGCAGGCGCTGCTCGGCAACAGGAAGTTCTGGCCCGTCTACGCGGAGGCTGACCGGCTCGGGTGCGTGCTGGGCATCCACGCGGGCGCGCACCATGCGATGGGGCTGGACGGCATGACGCCGTTCGCGGGCGTCCACGCGCTGGGCCACTCCTTCGCGATCAGCATCGCGTTCACGGACATGCTCTTCACCGGGGTCTTCGACCGCTACCCCAACGTGCGCTTCGGCTTCCTGGAAGGCGGCCTCGGCTGGTTCCTCATGGTGATCGAGCGGTGCTCGGGCGCGTACGACGCGTTCACGCCGGTCGACCCGCAGCGGCGCTTCATTCAGATCGAGGAAGGGGACAACGTCGAGGCGTATATCCAGCGGATGATCGACGGAGGACGGCTGTTCGTTGGCATCGAAGGCGATGAGCCGATGCTGGCGAGCGCGATCGACAAGTACGGCAGCGGCGCGTTCGTGTTCTCCAGCGACTTCCCGCACGAGGTGAACATCGACACCATCCGCGCCGAGATCGACGAACTGCTCGCGAACGAGGCAGTGTCCGAGAGCGCCAAGGAGAACATCCTCTACCGGAACGCGGCGCGGTTCTACGG
Organism: Dehalococcoidia bacterium; assembly: GCA_965206315.1. Taxonomy (GTDB): domain Bacteria; phylum Chloroflexota; class Dehalococcoidia; order Lucifugimonadales; family Australimonadaceae; genus Bin16. The sequence continues at coordinate 133,214 of OZ242210.1, read as the reverse complement.
CGGCGCCTGGGGGGCCGCTTGATGGACGGCCACCGTCCGCTTTGCTACGCTCGCGCGCAACCGGCAGGACGGGAGGCGTGAGGCCATGACTACCGAAACGAAGTTGCGAGTCATCGACGCGGACGCGCACGTCTGCGAGACGGAGCGCACCTGGGACTACCTCGAACCCGCCGAACAGAAGTACCGGCCCCTCCTGTACACGTCGCCCGACGCCCCCACCAAGGAGTTCTGGGTGATCGAAGAGCGGATACGCGGGCTCCGCTTCCCGACGCTCTCCGAACAGCAGCTCCTCACGATGTCCGAGACGGCGGGACGCCGGATGGACACGCCTCGGGAGGCCCGTGAGCTCGACGACGTGCAGCTCAGGCTCCGGGAGATGGACCATCTCGGCATCGACGTCCAGGTGCTGCACAACACGCTCTGGATCGAACAGGTGAGCGCTGACCCCGACGCCGAGGCCGCGCTCTGCCGCAGTTGGAACAAGTGGCTCGCGGACATATGGAAGGAGAGCGAAGGCAGGCTCCGCTGGTCGTGCGTCGTGCCGTCGCTGCTGCCCGACGAGGCGGTCGAGCAGATGCGGTTCGCGAAGGAGAACGGCGCCGTCGCGCTCTGCCTGCGCCCCTTCGACGGCGACAAGTACCTGATCAACCCGTACTTCTATCCCTTCTTCGAGGAGGCGGAGCGGCTCGACATGGCCATAGCGGTGCACATCGCCAACGCCAGTCCGCAGTACCGCCAGCTGTTTGGCTCCATCTTCACGAACGCGAACTCGTTCGCGCTCTTCCGCGCACCGACGATGATGGTCTGCCACTCGCTGCTCAACAGCGAGATATCCCAGCTCTTCCCGAACCTGCGCTGGGGGTTCATCGAGTCGTCCGCGTCGTGGGTGCCGTGGGTCTACCACGAGATCGCCAACCGGTGGCGCGCAGGCGGCAGAGAGATGTCCGACGACCCCTTCGGCGACGCCAAGATCTACGTCACCTGCCAGACCGACGACGACCTCCCTTACGTTCGCAGCTACGCGGGCGAGCGCTGCCTGGTGATCGGCACGGACTACGGGCATATCGACCCGTCCAGCGAGGTCGACGCCATCTCCGTCTTCAAGGCTGACGAGCGGCTGGACGAGGTGGAGAAGGAGCGGATCCTGCTGCACAACCCCCGCAGGCTGTACGGGATATAGGAGACGCCATGCCGACGGTCGACGTACTGCTGCACGGAGAGTCCATCGCCACCAACTACGGCTCCATCGGCTACTGCAGCACGCTGCTGGTCCGGGGCGACCGCAACATCGTCGTCGACACGGGTCACGTCGGCCGGCGGCGCGCTTTGCTCGAGGCGCTCGCCGAACGCGGCCTGGAGCCGTCGGACATCGACGTTGCGGTGATGACCCACTCGCACTGGGACCACGCACAGAACTACGACGTGCTCGACACTGCGGAGGTGCTGATCCACGAGTGGGAGCGGCGGTACGCGCGCAATCCCCACCCGAACGACTGGGCCACACCGCTCTGGACGAGCGCGATGCTCGACACGATCCCCAACCTCAAGGAGGTCGAGGACGGCTACGAGATCGAGCAGGGGGTGCGCATCCTGCACACCCCCGGGCACTCCGCCGGGACGATGGCCGTTATCGTCGATACGCCGGAAGGGCCGGTCGCGATAACAGGCGACGGCGTGGCGAATGCGCAGGTGGCGATGACGAAGGTGAACGCCAACGTCTTCTGGAGCGAGGAGGACTCGCAGCGGAGCATCGAGCGCGTGCTCGAGGAGGCGGAGGTCATCTATCCGGGGCACGACCGCCCCTTCCGCGTGCTCGGCAGCGGGGGCGTCGAGCACATCGCGACACGCCAGTTGGTGTTCATGGGCGTCGACCTCGAGGACCCGAATGTCTCCGTCACGGCCGAGCGCCGCCCGCCGTACGTCATGCCGGGCACCGACGACCAGACCATGGAGCGCCTGGGTTACGAATCGTAGGGCAGGGGAGGACGCAAGGGGGTTGACGCGCAGATGCCGAAGTGGCCTGCTATTGATACGGGCACTCGTAAAACCGGCATCCGGGTATCAGTATGAGGGTGCCGGCAAAACTGCGCTGAAATCGGCTCGAAATCGCTTGACAGTGCTTTAACGCGCTGTTTAAGATTCACCCCGTCCTGAGTGACTGTGGTTTGAGTGAGCCGCAGGACGAGGTGGCCCCGGGGGACTGGGGGGCCGACTCCAAACGGCGAGCTCGGGCGCCCCAGTTGCTCAGGACACCTCATTTAACCCAAGTCGGGGTGTTATACACGAATCCCGGAAGCCCCGCCACCCCTCGATCCTCGCTCACACCCCGCACGTCCGCGTTATGCGCTATCCTCCCCCTCGCACTCAGGGAGGCGTGGCTATGGAACCGTTGCGACTGGACGAGGCGATACGGATGCTCGAGGCGGGGCGTGCGAAGGCCGAAGAGCTCGGCATCCGGGTCAGCATCGCGGTGCTCGACCCGCGCGGCGACCTCGTTGCGCTGAACCGCATGGACGGCGCGCTCTGGCGCAGCGTCCCCATCTCCCAGGGCAAGGCTGCTGCGTCGGCCGCGTGGGACATGCCGAGCGGCGACCTGAGCGACCGCTGGGACCAGCCGGTCGTCCGCGCGCTCTCGATGATGGAGAACGGGCGGCTCATCCCGTGGCAGGGCGCGCTGCCCGTTCGCAGGCCGGATGGCACGATGGTCGGCGCGATAGGCGTCAGCGGCGCGCGTCCGGCGGAGGATGAGGCGGTCGCCGCGGCGGGGCTCGCAGCGCTGGAGGCGCAGTCGTGACGCAGAGCTTCCACATCCGGGAAGAGGAAGCAGTTCGCGTACAGGCTGGACCGCTGCGCGAGGCCACGGAGGCGCTGTTCAGGAAGGTGGGGCTCGACCAGGCTGACGCCGCGCTCGCGACTGACGTGCTCGTCACCGCCGACCTGCGCGGCGTGGACAGCCACGGCGTCTCCAACATGCTCAAGGTCTACCTGGACCGCTACCAGAGCGGCGTGCAGAAGACCGCGCCGCAGTGGCGCATCGTGCGGGAGCGCGCCGCTTCCGCCAACATCGACTGCGACCGTGGACTCGGTGTCATCATCGCGCCCAAGGCGATGGAGATCGCCATCGAGAAAGCGCGGAGCACGGGCATCGGCGTCGTCACGATGTTCAACGGCGGACACGTCGGCATGGCGGCCTACCACGCGATGCTCGCGCTGCCGCACGACATGATCGGCGTCTGCATGACGGCGACAGGCCCGGACGTCGCGCCGACGTTCGGACGGGCGCCGCGTCTCGGCACGAACCCCATCGCTATCGCTGCACCCACGCAGGAGGAGCGTCCATGGGTGTTCGACATGGCGACGAGCGTGGTGCCGGTGAACAAGGTACGGAACGCTCGACGGATGGGCACGCTGCTGCCGCCGGGGACCATCGCGGCGGAGGACGGCACGCCGGTGATGGAGCCTGCGCCCGTGCCTGACGATTACATCCTGCTGCCGCTCGGCACCAACCGCGACTCGGGTTCCCACAAGGGTTATGGCCTGGCGGTGGCGGTCGACATCCTCTGCTCCGTGCTCTCGGGGACGGACTACGGGATGCAGGCCGGACGGCAGAACTACCGCCACTACGTCGCGGCGTACAACATCGACGCGTTCAGCGACGTGGGCGAGTTCAAGGCGCGCATGGACGACTTCATCCGCGAGTTAAAGGCGACGCCCCCGGCGACGGGCCACGACCGCGTGATGGTGGCGGGCGACCCGGAGTGGGACGCGCTGGAAGAACGCTCTGTGAAGGGCATCCCCTTGCATCGCGAAGTGGTCGACTGGTTCCGGGGCGTCTGCGCCGAGTTCGACGTCGAGTGCGAGGTATAGGAGGCGGACGGCAGGATGAGAGCAGCGTGGTACGAGCGGTACGGCCCCGCGCGGGACGTCTTCCACGTCGGTGAGATGCCGGACCCGGAGCCGGGATACGGCGAGGTGCTGGTGCGCGTCCACGCGTCCGGCGTGAACCCGTCGGACTGGAAGTCGCGTACCGGCTCGCGCGGGCCGCAGATGCCGTTCCCGCGCGTTATCCCCCATAGCGACGGCGCGGGCGTCATCGAGGCGGTTGGTCCGGGCGTGGACGCAGGCAGGGTCGGCGAGCGTGTCTGGCTGTTCGAAGGCCAGTGGCAGCGTCCGTTCGGCACTGCGGCCGAGTACATCGCGCTGCCGTCGGCCCATGCTCCGGTGCTTCCGGAGAGCGTGTCGTTCCCGGAGGGCGCGTGCATCGGCATCCCTGCGATGACGGCGCACCGCTGCCTGTTCGCCAGCGGGCCGGTGAACGGGATGACCGTCCTCGTGACCGGAGGAGCGGGCGCGGTGGGGCACTGCGCCATCCAGCTCGCGAAGTGGGGCGGGGCGACGGTCATCGCCACGGTGAGTTCGGACGAGAAGGCGGGGCATGCTCTGCGCGCCGGCGCCGACCACACGGTCAACTACCGCACGGAAGACGTGGGGGAGCGTGTGCTGGAGCTCACCGGCGGCGAGGGCGTCGAGCGCATCGTCGAGGTCGACTTCGGCGGGAACCTCGCTGCCAGCAAGCGCGCGCTGCGGCTGAACGGCGCCATCGGGTCCTATGCGTCGACCGGCGACCGCGAGCCCGCGGTGGAGTACCAGGCGCTCTCGCGGAAGAACGCGACGGTGCATTTCGTGCTCGTCTACTCGGAGCCGGAGCCGGCGAAGCAGCAGGCCGTGGACGACATCGCGAGCGCCATCGCCGATGGTGCGCTCACGCATCCCATCGCGGCGGTCATGCCGCTGGACGACATCGCTGCCGCGCATGAACTCCAGGAGAGTAACACCGCGATAGGGAACATCGTCATCGATCTCTCACCGTGAACCTGCAACGGAGAATGCCTCATCTGCTACGCTATTTTCTGTAACAGGTCGCACTGCGTGTGGTGCGACCCGTTGCTGACAACACGATCGCTGCTGGGAGGGCCGCGTTGGAGAATGTGCTAGCACACAGCGAGTTGCTCAAGGGCTTCAGCCCCATCCACATCGAGCGCTTCCAGGACCTGGCGACGACGGTCACCGCCGAAGCGGGCAGCGAACTGTTCAGAAGCGGGGAGTATGCCCAGCACCTCTATGTCGCGCTCGACGGCGAGGTGGAGCTGCGCATGAACGTGCCCGAGTGGTGGGGCATCGACACCCCGCACCGCAAGGTCTCCACGGCCAAGGCGGGCCAGATATTCGGCTGGTCCGCGCTCGTGGAGCCGTTCGTCTACTCCCTCACTGCCGTGTGCGTGACGGATGCAACGCTCGCGCGGTTCGAAGGTTCGCAGCTCGCGGACCTGTGCGTGCGCGATCCGCACGTCGGCTATCGACTGCTCGGCCAAGTGCTCAAAGTGGTCTCGGGGCGGTTCCACACGCTGGCGGAAGCGGTCATGGCCCAGCGTGCGGTGCAGGTGTCGCAGGCCGCGAGCCGCGCCCGCCACCCGGACTAAGGTCATCGGGCGAAGCCCATGTTCGATACGCTCATCGTGAACGGGAAGGTGATCGACGGTGCGGGGCGTGCGTGGTTCCACGCCGCCGTTGCCATCGAGGGCGACACCGTCACGGTGCTCGAAGGCGACGTGTCGAACGTCGAGGCGGGGCGCACGATAGACGCGTCCGGCATGGCGGTCTGCCCCGGCTTCATCGACATGCACTCCCACTCGGACTTCGCGCTGCTCTCCTCGCCGCGCCATGAACCGAAGGTGAGCCAGGGTGTGACGACTGAGGCTCTGGGACAGGACGGTCTTTCCTACGCGCCCATCTCTCCCGCCAACCGGCAGCACCTCGTAGACTATCTCGCCGCCGTGAACGGCCGCCCGCCCGAGGGCACCGAGTGGACGTCGGTGGCGTCGTTCCTCGATCTGTTCGAAGGCGCATCGTCTTGCAACGTCGTGTACTTCGTACCGCACGCGGCGCTCCGCATCGAAGCGATGGGATGGGCGAACCGTCTGCCGACGGATGCCGAGCTGGCGCGGATGCGGGAGCTGGCGGTGCAGGGGATGCGCGACGGCGCATTCGGCTTCTCCACCGGTCTGACGTACGTGCCGAACATCTACAGCGACACGCACGAGCTGACCGAGATCGCCGGTGCTGTCGCGCCCTACGGCGGCATCTATGTGACACACAGTCGCTATGCGCTCGGTGACGGACTGTTGGACCCGTTCCGCGAGGCGGTCGCGGTCGGCAGGGAGTCGGGCGCGCCGGTGCAGATATCGCACTATCACAACCCCGTCCCCGGCATGGGCGAACGGATGGTTGCGCTTGTGGACGAGTCGCGCTCCGCCGGCGTCGACGTGACGTTCGACCAGTACCCGTACCCTGCGGCGAGCACGATCCTGCTGTCCCTCATCCCGCCGTGGGTGCACGAGGGCGGGCCGGAGATGCTGCTGCAGCGTATCGCGGACAAGGACGTGCGCGACCGGATAGCGGACGGCGTCTATCCGCAGTGGGGCGGCTCCCTGGCCGACTACATGTTCGCGCATGTCGGTTCCGAGAAGAACAAGGAGTGGGAAGGGCGCTCGCTGCAGGACATGGCGGACGCCCAGGGCAAGCGGATGGTGGACACCATCTGCGACCTGCTCATCGAGGAGCGGTTGGAAGTGGCGTTCGTCGCACGAACCGGCAACCCGGATAACGTGCGCACCATCATGGCGCATCCGGCGCAGATGGTGGGCAGCGATGGCCTCATGACCGGCGAGATGCCGAACCCGCGCACCTACGGCACGTTTCCGTATCTGCTGGGGCAGGCGGTAGAGGAAGGGACGCTCCGGCTCGAGGACGCGGTGCACAAGATGACAGGAGCTTCGGCTCGACGGCTTGGGTTGCGCGACCGCGGCGTGCTGCGCGACGGTGCGAAGGCCGACGTGGTGGTGTTCGACCCGGAGCGTGTGCGTGCGCAGGCCACGTTCGAGTCACCGAAGCAGCTGGCGACAGGCATCGAGTATGTGTTCGTCAACGGCACGCTCGTGTGGGAGCATGGGCGGCACACCGGCGCGCTTCCGGGGCGCGCGCTGCGGAAGTCGTAGGGCGAGGGAGGTTGCCGATGACGGGCAGCGTCTGGGTACGCCTGCCGCTGTCGGAAGAGGACCGGGCCCTTCTGGCGCGCGAGTTTCCCGGCCTGACGTTCCATACCGGCTTCGAGCTCGATCCGGTGGAGCAGGCAAGCACTGAAGTCCTGTTCACGAGCGATCCGTTCAGCGACGACTTCATTCAGGCCATGCCTTGGCTGAAGTGGGTGCAGGTGACGCGGGGAGGCGGGGCGAGCTATATCACGCCGTCTATGCGGGAGCGCTCTATCCGCGTGACGACGTGCACAGGCATCCACGGAGCGCCGTTCTCCGAGTTCACGTTCGCCACGATCCTTACGCTGACCAAGCAACTGCCGCAGATCGTGGAGGCCCAGCGTGCTCACCGCTGGGTTGCGGACATGGGGCTGGGGAAGCTGGAGGGTAGCACGCTTGGCGTAGTGGGCCTGGGCGCCATCGGATCGGCGGTTGCGCAGAAGGCCAGGGCATTCGGGATGCGGGTGATGGCAACGCGCCTGCGCCCGGACCGCAAGCCGGACTACGTGGACTGGATAGCAGGGCCAGACGGAACGATCGATCTCCTGGCGGAGTCCGATTACGTCGTCGTTGCCCGGCCGCCGGGCGGTGACAGGCGGCCCTGGATCACGATGAGGGAGCTCAGGCTCATGCGCCCGACCGCCATCCTGGTGGTCCTCGTCGGGGGCGGGTATATCGTCGACCTCGATGCGTTGGGCGATGCCCTCCGAGGAGGCGTCATCGCCGGAGCGGTCATCAACATCTCGCCATTCGAACCGCTTCCGGAAGATTCGGCCGCGTGGGATTTCCCCAACGTGATCATCAGTCCCGGGCTTGCCGCCAGCGACCCGGACAAGTGGCTCCTCCAGCGCGGCGTCTTCATCGACAACCTGCACCGTTACCTGGACGGCAGCGAGCTGCGCAACGAGTTCGGCGTTACCTCCTACTAGCGTCCTGCTCCGTGAGTGCGCGGAGTAGCCGGTCCTACTTCGCCCTGGCGATGACCTGTTCCCCGAACGCGGGGATCTGCTCGTCGATGATGTCGTTCTGGAACTGGACGTGGAACGTGTCGACGCCGGCTTCGCGGTACTGCTCGACGGTCTCCAGCACCTGCTCTGCCGTCCCCATCAGTCCGCCGGGGTTCCCGAACGTCGTCGCGAGCTTGGTGGCCGGGTCCTCGTCCCCGACGTAGGCGTTGCAGTTCACGACCCGGTGAATCATGCCGGGATCGCGTCCGGCGGCGTTCGCGGCGTCTTCGATGGCCGCGACCTGCTCGCGATAGGCGTCGAGGTCGGACGGCCACCCGCCGTTCCGTATCCAGCCGTCTGCGGTGCGTCCGGTCAGGCGGAGCATGCGCGGCTTCGCTGCACCGATGAAGATGGGGATCGTCCCGTTCACGGGCGTCGGCGTGACAGTGGCCTCCTCCACGCTGTAGAGCTTGCCGGTGTAGGAGAACTGCTCGTTCGCCCACGTGCCGCGCAGTATCTCGATGGCGTCTATCAGGCCGTCCACACGCTCGCCGGGGGAGCCGAACTCGATGCCGTAGGTGGTGAAGTGGTTCTCCTGGGTCCCGGCTCCGAGCGTGAGGATGACCCGCCCGCCGCCGGTGATGCTGTCGAGCGCGGTCGCCATCTTGGACAGCAGCGCCGGATTGCGGAAGGGTACGTTGAGCGTGGAGTGCGTCACGCGGATGCTGCTCGTCTGCAGCGCCACAGCCGTCGCGAGCGTCCAGCCTTCCAGGTTGTTCTCGGGCGGCCTGTCGCTGAACGAGATGTTCTGGAAGCCCGCGGCCTCGGCGGCCTTCGCGACTGCGACGACGCGGTCATAGGGGAGTCCTCGCGGGTTGAGTCCGAACCGGATGCTGTTGCTGCTGCGCGCCATGCGTACTCCTTGGCAGGGTGGGTGTGGGGCGAGCATAGCAGCAGGCGGGGGTCTGTCAACGCAGAGGGCGCAGGCGTTACCATGAAGACATGATTCCCATCACAGACGACATCCATCTGGCCGAGCACGAACTGGAGTTCCACTACGTCACCTCTGCCGGGCCCGGCGGGCAGAACGTGAACAAGGTCGCCACCGCCGCGCACCTGCACTTCGACGCCGCCTCATCGCCGTCCCTGCCGGACGAGGTGAAGCGCCGCCTGCGCAGCGCAGCAGGACGCAGGCTCACGCCGAACGGCGTGCTCATCATCAAGGCGCAGCGCTACCGCAGCCAGGAGCGCAACCGCGACGACGCCGTCGAGCGGCTCGTGAGCATCCTGCGCAACGCCGCCGCGCCTCCGCGCGCACGCCGCGCCACGCGCCCGTCGCAGGCGTCGGTGGAGCAACGGCTGGCGGAGAAGCGGCGGCGCGGCAGCCGGAAGCAGTCGCGCTCGTCCCAGGACGGCATCGACGAAGAGGAGTAACCCATGCCGAGACTCGAAGACCTGCCCGACCTCACGCGGCAGGGGATGCTGAACTTCCCCGCCTTCGACCACGACGACGCGCCCTGCGCGGTGATGTTGAAGCCGCTGACCGAGGCGAAGATCGCGCTCGTGACGACGGCGGGCCTGCACCTGCGCGACGACACGCCGTTCTCGGGCGGCGACCAGACGTACCGGGTCATCCCGTCGTCCACACCCGCCTCAGGCATCATCCAGAGCCACATGAGCATCGGGTTCGACCGCACGGGCATCATGCGGGACGTGAACGTCACATTCCCCATCGACCGGCTGCGGGAGATGGCGGAGCGTGGCGAGATAGGTTCGGTCACGGAGAACTTCTATTCGTTCATGGGGGCGCAGCGCAGCCCGCGACGCATCGAAGAGGAGACGGGGCCGGAGGTCGGGCGCCTGCTGCTGGAGGAGGGCGCGGACGCGGCCTTCCTGACGCCGACCTGACCGAACTGCACGCACACGGTCAGTGTGCTCGCGCGTGCCATCGAGGAGACGGGCCTGCCGACGGTCACCGTCGCGCTTGTCAAGGAGCATGCCCAGCGGGTGAAGCCGCCGCGGACGCTCTGGGTGCCGTTCCCGTTCGGGTTCGCGCTCGGCAACCCGGACGACCCGCCCTTCCAGCTGAAGGTGCTCTCCGCCGCGCTGGGCCTGCTGTCGGAGAACGACACCCCCGTGCTCGCCGAGTTCCCGGAGGACGCCGACGCTCCGCCCGTGCTGCTGCAGGCGAGCGCCGCGCAGGCGGACGCGGCGAACCGCGACGGCGACCCTGCCGACGAGGTGACGGCGCTCCGCGGCTACTACGAGCGGTGGGTGGACGAGCACGAGGGCCGGACGATGGTGGGGCTGAGCGGCGTGCCGCAGCGGCAGTTCCGCGGCCTCGTGCGCTACCTGCAGGCGTTCGCCGGCGGAGAGGACGCGGCATACGACCGGATGCCCGATGGCGTGGAGCCGGTGCGGTTCCTGCGCCTTGCGTCCGACGACCTCAAGGCGTTCTTCATGGAGGCGCGCTTCTCCCAGCGCCCGGACGACCACGACGATGAGCTGCAGCGGTGGTTCTGGTCCGAGACGGCGATGGGGAACCTCATCGCGTCCGTGGCGTCGCGGCTTACGGAGCAGGGCGACGCGCAGGCTGCGAACGGCATCGCACGGTAGGCGGCAGGGCGTCCGCATACGGCGGATGCGCTATCATCGCTCGGTTCGCAGGGGGATGGACTGCCCATGACGCGTCAGACAGTACAGGTCGTCAAGGATGATGAGATAGCGCCTGCAGTGCTGCGAATCATCCGTGAGGCGAAGGAGTTTGTCGTCCTCGTCTCACCATTCAACGCGTTCTGGACGCATCTCAAGAACGAGATTCAGATTGCGATCCAGCGGAAAGTACGCGTCACCCTCATCTATCAGGCAGAATCATACGCTCGGGGCGATGGGACCGAGTGGCTGCTGGCGCAAGGCGGGACGGTTTTCAGGCACCCGAATCTCCATGCAAAGATCTACTTGAACGAATCCTCCGCGATGCTCTCTTCCATGAACCTGACTCAAGGCTCAAGCAAGAACTCCTTGGATATTGGGATGCTAGTGGAAGGAACGGACGGCTCCTATAAGGAGTTACTGGACTACGCGAGACGTCTTGCAAACCTAGCCACGCGTATCGAGACTCCATCGGTGGGAAGCACGAGTGGAGTGGAGCAGCGCGGAGGACCTTCACCCACACACGATGGCTCTTTCAGGCACACACTCTTGCGGAATAGCGACGAGATATCAAAGACGGCTATCAAGACCGCCAGAGCCTGGATTACGCGCGGGCGTTGCATCCGATGCCAGAAGATTATCCCGTACGCTACGGATAACCCGCTCTGCGAGACACACTACGCCGAGTGGAATCGATACAAGAATCCCAACTACAAAGAGAACTTCTGCCACAAGTGCGGCAGGCAGTCTCCAACCACGTTCGCCAAGCCGTTGTGTGAGTCCTGCTATTCGGGTTCTCGATCGCACTCAGGCTTGTTCAGAGGCGTTGTCGCGGACACTGCTAAGCAGCCGGACGAGGCAGCACCCGCGACGGAGCGCAAGTCCTAACCCGCCTGCGCGGCGCGGGCGCGCGCCGGGAGCGGAGGACGGCGGGCGAGGAAGAACGTGAGCGAGCCGGCTATCGTCACCATGCCGAGCGAGAGGAATGCAAAGACGTAGTCGCCGCGTGCGTCGTACATGATGCCCGCGTAGACCGGCCCGATGATGCTGCCCCCCGCCGTGATGGTGTTCGACCATCCGGCGATCCTGCCCAACTGCCGCAGCCCGAAGTAGTCCGCGCGCAGCGCCATCATCAGCGGGCCGCGCATCCCCCACGACACGCCGTGCAGCAGTATCGCGACCACCACGACGGGCACACTGGTCGAGAACGCCAGCAGGCAGATACCCGTGCCGTGCCCGAGCATCGCCAGCCCCGCGAGCAGGCGTTTCGGATAGCGGTCGCCCATGATGCCGCCGCTCACCTGCCCGATGACCTGCGCGACCATGAGACCCGGGAACAGGAGCGCGGCGCGGGCGAGGTCCCACTCGTCGCTCTCCACGAGGTGGGGGACGAGGTGCACGGGGATGGTGCCGACGACCAGCAGCGCGAGGCCGTGCCCGCTCGAGACGAGCCAGAAGGAGCGGTCGCGGATAGCCTCGCGCAGCGTGAAGTCGTAGTCGGTGCCTGCGGCGCGCCGTGCGGCTGCGTGGCGCGCCGCGACCTCGTCGCTGTCGCCGTCCGGGTTCAGCCCGAGCTCCTGCGGGCTGCGCCGGAACAGTTGGGCCAGCGGGAAGCCGATGCAGAACGAGAGGATGCCGGAGAAGACGGCGGTCTCCCGCCATCCGAACGTCGTTATGGCCCATGCGATGAGGGGCGCCACGACCGCGCCGCCCGCGAAACCGATGGAAGTGACGGACATGGCGCGGGCGCGCTTTCGGATGAACCAGTGGGCCAGCGCCGTGTTGATGGTGAGGAAGCTTGCGAGGCTCGTGCCCACGGCGATGACCGTGAGGGCGGCGAAGAGGTGCCACAGCTCCTGTATCTGTCCGAGCAGGATGAGCCCGACGCCGAAGAGGAGCGTGCCGGCGCGCATGAGCGGTCGCGGGCCGAAGCGATCGATCAGCCAGCCCTGGATGGGACCGAGCAGGCCGGTCTCGATCCGGAGCAGCCCGAACGCCCACGAGACCGCGCCCCGGCTCCACCCGAACGTCGCCTCGAACTGCACGACGTAGAAGCCCTGCGAGAGGAAGAGCAGGGACGAGTGCATGATCTGGTTGAAGAACGCCGCGACGACCATGCGCCAGCCGTAGAAGACGCGGTGGCGCAGGGCGAGGACGCTTCGGGCGGATGCGGCCATGCGGTCGGGGCGCTCAGTCGTACCACTGGCCGGTGATGGTGCGCACCTCAGGGTAGGTGGGGTCGTCTATCGTCGTCTTGAACGGAGGGAAGAGGAGGTCTATCAGCAGGCCGGGACCTCCCGCAGGCCCCCTGGCGTTGCGCGCCTGGTGCTGCAGCGTGTCGATCTGCTCCTGGAGCGTCTCCGCGATGCGGAGCAGCGACTCCACCTCCGCCGCGCCGCTCTTGAGCTGCGAGCGCAGCAGCGCGACGCCGTCGGCGACCTCCTGGGCCTTGCTGGCGCGCACCTCGGCGATCCCGCCGTGCCACTCGCCGGGAGGGTGCCAGGTGATGTGCGGCGTCATGTCGCCGCCCCAGCGGAAGGAGAGTTCGCCGGTCTCGTGGCTGTGGCGCACGCCCGGCTCGCCGGGTATCTGGAGCAGCGCGGTGACGAGCACCTGGTCCGTCTCGAGCACGGTGTAGACGCGCCGCCTCGGGCGTCCGTGGACCTCCATGCCGCGCCAGCCCTTCTGGTCGTCCGGCAGTTGGAACGGGTTGATCTCGATGGCCATCGCGCTACTCCTTCCTGGACCCCTGCACAGCCTGTCCCGGGCGCCCACGCGCCTCCACTATACTGTATCCGCTCCCGCGCCCGGACTTCGGTGTGGGTTGCGGTCAACATACCCTTGGAGGTCGGCATGACAGGGAGAGGCAGGGTGGTGGCGTTCATACTCGCGGCGGCGCTGTTCGGCGCGCTGACGCTGGGCGGCTGCGGCAGCGACGCGGGCCCGGAGACGCAGGAGGAGATCGTCGCGCGGCTGCGCGGCAACGCCGAAAGTTTCGAGTACGCGGTCGGGACGCAGGGCGGGACGATCACGTACTCGACGATCAGTGAACCGCTGACGTTCAACCTGCCGCTCGCGAACGACGCCGGTTCGTCCGGCTACCTGAGCTACGTGTTCGAGGGACTGACCGAGACCTCGTGGCTGGACGACAGCATAGAGCCGTTGCTCGCGGAGTCGTGGGAGCACTCGGACGACGGGCTGGAGTGGACGTTCCGCCTGCGGCGGGACGTCACCTGGCACGACGGCGAACCGTTCACCGCGCACGACGTGGACTTCACGTTCAACCGCGTCGTCTACAACGACGACATCCCCACGAACGACCGCGAAGGCTTCATCTTCGTCTACACCGACGAGGCGACCGGCGAGCAGACCGAAGGGCGGATGACCGTGACCGCGCTGGACGACTACACGGTGCGGTTCGTGCTGCCCGTCTCGTTCGCTCCGTTCCTCCGGTCGATGGGCTACGCCATCTACCCGAAGCATGTCCTCGAACCCTACGTCGACGCGGGCACGTTCACGGAGTTGTGGGACGTCGAGACCGACCCGTCGGAGGTGATCGGCACCGGGCCGTTCTCCATCGCGAACTACACGCCGGGCGAGCGGCTCACGCTGCGGCGCAACCCGGACTACTGGATGCGGGACAGCGCGGGCAACAGCCTCCCGTACATCGACGAGATCGTCCACCTCATCGTCGAGACGCTGGAGGAGGAGCTGGCGCTCTTCCAGGCGGGCGAGACGGATGCCCACGGGGTGCTCGGCGAGGAGTACCCCGTGCTGGAGCCGCTGCAGGAGGAGGGCGGCTTCACCATCTACCGGCGCGGCCCCGGCTTCGGCACGACGTTCCTGACGTTCAACGTGAACCCGGGGACGGACCCGGAGGGGCAACCGTATATGCGGCCCGAGGCGCGGGCGTGGTTTGAGGCCCTCGAATTCCGGCAGGCGGTCGCGCACAGCGTCGACAAGGCCCGGGTCGTCGAGGAGACGCTCGGCGGACTCGGCTACCCGCAGTGGTCGTCCATCAGCCCCGCCACGGGCGACTTCCACAACCCGGACGTCCGGCGGTACGAGTACGACCTCGACGCGGCGAACGCCCTGCTCGACGGCCTCGGCTGGACCGACACGGACGGCGACGGCATCCGCGAGGACGGCGCGGGCAACCCCATCGCGTTCACGCTCGTCACGAACGAGGGCAACACCGTGCGGGAGCGGGCCACGGGCATCGTCGCGGACGGTATACGGAGCATCGGCCTCGACGTCGACCTCCAGGTCATCGACTTCGGCGTGATCGTCGAGCAGCTGGTCTCCACGTACGATTGGGAGGCGGTCGTCATCGGCTTCACCGGCGGGCCGGACCCGTACGGCGCGATCACGTTCTGGCACAGCGACGCGGACTTCCACCTGTGGTACCCGAACCAGCCTAAACCCGCAACGACGTGGGAGGCCGAGATCGACGAGCTGTTCACCGCGGCGAGCCAGTCGCTCGACCACGAGGAGCGCGTGCGGATGTACCACCGGGCGCAGGAGATAGCGGCGGAGCAGACGCCGGTCATCTACACGTCGCTCTCGGAGCGGCTGACCGCTGTGCGCAACGTGTTCGGCAACGTGACGCCCACGCTCTACGGCCTCTGGGACGACCGGTACGTGTACCGCACGGACAGGTAGGGGGGGCACCCTCACCCGCCGCGACAAGCGCGTCGACCTCTCCCAGAGGGCGAGGTGGGGGGAGGGCGCCCACAAGGGACGCCCCTACACCAGACAGGCCCGAGAGATGCTTCGACTCCGCTGCGCTCCGCTCAGCATGACAAGGTGGAGGCGGGGTTCCTGCCTCCGCACACCCTCCCCACCGTATGCACTGGCGCGCACTCTGGATTCCAGCTTCCGCTGGAATGACGGGCAAGTTACGCATCGTCGAAGAAGGCGAGGCGTTCGGATGGGAGGACGCGGGGTTCCTCCAGCGACTGGCGCGCGGGGCAACCGCAGACCTTGCGCCCGAAGAAGCGCACCTCCGCGAAGCCGTGGACGATGGCGGTCACGACGCGCGCAGGATCAGGAACGCGGGCGTTTCTGGCGCACCCTCTTAGATAGGGGTCCACGGAGGCAAGCGTGAGGATGGGAACGTCCTTCTCCGCGGCGGCCTCGACGATCTCCAGCATATCGGGCAAAGGGTTGCCGCTCTCCATGGCATCGCGCCAGCGGTCGACGTAATCCTCCACGATAGGGAAGAGGGTTACCTGGGCGAGCTGGCAAACGAGGTAGCGTTCCACCGCATCGATGGCGTTGGGCATCGGGGGTCTCCTTACTTCACGTTCTTGAGCAGAGTGAGGGCCTTCTGGAGCTGGTTGAGGCGGCGGCTGTTCCTGGCGGCCTCCCCCAGCTTGATTTCCGCGTCGATGGCAATGCGTACAGCCTGCGTCCTGACGCGGGGGTTGGGGTCTTCCAGCAGGTCGGCGAGAGTCGCCGTGCTCTTGAGGGCGAGGCCGTTGAGTTCGGCATGGGCGAGGCTGGCCGCGTCCTCGCGCAGCCTGCGGAGTTCGTCACGGAAGATGGAATCCTGCCGCCAGCGCGTGAGCGTGGAGATGCTGATCTGCGCCATCCTCGCGCCCTCTTCGTTCGTGGCCGCAGCAGCGAGGTAAGGGAGGGCACCGACCTGCCTGTCGGAAAGTTCGGGCGGGAAATTCTGCTCAATTCTGCTCACCGGGTGGTTGTCCACTCGTAAAACCGGCGTTCCGGGTGAGCAGTCCGGCTGCTCATTCCTGCTCATTCGCTGCTCTTTTCTCATCAGTTTCTGCTTTTTCCCGCTCATTTTCCGACCACTCCCTCCGTACATGTGCTGCGGGCGTCCGCGCGGCGCTATCACAGGGTAGGAAGGGCGGTATCGTTGGCGCAATGGGCGGATGTCACAAATATGACAGAGGGGCAACCCTCACCCTCGCGCTGAAGCGCGTTTCCCTCTCCCTCAGGAGAGGGGACAGGGGAGGCGGGATTCCTGCCTCCGCAGGAATGACGGGAGTTCACCCCCATCCTAACCTTCCCCCATCGAGGGGGAAGGGACCAGACAGGGCGCCCACAAGGGACGCCCCTACACCAGACACCCTCACCGCCACGCAGGGCCCTCACCTTCGCGCTGAAGCGCGTTTCCCTCTCCCCCAGGAGAGGGGGAAGAGGCAGGGCGCCTACAAGGGACGCCCCTACACCAGACACCCTCACCCGTCGCACACGTGCGTCGACCTCTCCCAGAGGGCGAGGTGGAGAGATTCCTGAGAGATGCTTCGACTCCGCCCCCGGCTGCGCTCAACATGACAGGGGCTCGCCCCGCCGCCCCGCCGGTTACCCTCACCCGCCACGCTGACGCGCGGCGACCTCTCCCCTCAAGGGGAGGGGGAAGGGGGAGGACGCCCACAAGGGGTGCCCCTACATCGAGCCGCCTGAGAGATTTCTCGGCTCCGCTCGAAATGACAAGCCGCCCGCCCCCCGCCCCCGCGTGACCTGCCCGGCGTCACTGTGTGCCCTGTCGGGGCACCTGGGATTCCCGCCGGTGCGGGAATGACGAAGCCCTACTGGGCGTTGTGGCGCAGGTGCTCGACGTAGGCGGCGATGCCGGAGTCGATGTCGTGCTCGGGGGCGTAGCCGACGTCCTCGCCGATGCGCGACAGGTCCATGACCGGGTTGTGCGCATTGGAGGGGGTGCGTCCGGGCTTGAGCGCGGAGCAGACCGCGTCCGGCAGCGCCTTCTGCACGGCCTCGAAGACGCGCTTCGTCGATGTGGCCGCGCCCGAGCCGATGTTGTAGATGCTGTTGGGCAGCGACTCGGCGGTGTGCACGAGCTGGATGCCGCGCGCGAGGTCGCCCACGTACGTCCAGTCGCCCTCGTCGTCCTCGTTGATCCCGCCGCCGGGCCTGTCGGAGAAGTCGGGGTCCTCGCCCTTGAGAGCGGCGTGGCACATGCGGCTCATGGGGTTGAACATGCTGTAGTAATAGGGGCCGTAGATGCTGCCGATGCGGAGCGAGACGACGTTCACCCCTGCGCGCGCGGCGTAGTGGAACGCGTGGATCTCCATGCCCTTCTTGAACGCCTCGACCTGCGTGCCGGAGTGGATGGGCAGGGGCATGTCCTCCCGGAACGGCCCCTGCGAGAGGCTGCCGTAGACCGACGTGGAGCTTGCGAGCGAGACGCGGCGCATGCCGAGGATGCGCGCCGCCTCCAGCGTGTTCTGCAGCCCGGCGGTGTAGATGCGGTAGTCCTCCTGGGGGCTGATGCCGCGCGCGGGCGGCGCCGCGAACGAGATGATGCTGTCCACCTTGTGACGGCTCGCGACGTCCATCACCTCGTACAGCTTCGTTACGTCCATGCGGTCGACGAACGCGCGGTCGTTCAGGTGCGGCGTCAGCGCGTCCGGCACGCGGTGAGCGCTGTGCTGGGTGATGACGACGCTCTCGCCGGTGTCCAGCAGCCGCAGCGCGGTGTTCAGTCCGATGAAACCCATCCCGCCGATGATCAGGATCATGTGCTCGTTCTCCTTGGTGGTCGTGACGCCTTCGGCGACCCTCCTGTTTTACCACGAGCGGGGGATGCGTGTGGGGGCCTCAGCACTCAGGTGAGTCCGCTATCCTGTGCATGGAGCAGCGAACCTACCAACATGGAACAGGAACTCGACTACAAGGAGCTTGCCAGGGACCGGGATGCCCTGGCCCCAGATGGCTCGGAGATACGACTGCTGTCGGAGACGGGCAGGGGGAGTATGGTCCACTGCACCCTGGGTCCGGGAGAGGTGTCACTTCCCGTCGCCCATCGGACGGTCGAGGAGGTCTGGTACTTCCTCGAGGGCACAGGGCAGGTGTGGAGGAGGCACGGCAGCGACGAGCGGGTCGTCGACGTTGCTCCGGGAGCGAGCCTGTCGGTCCCTGTCGGCGCTCACTTCCAGTTCAGGACAACGGGCGACCGTCCGCTGCGGTTCGTGATCGTTACCATACCGCCCTGGCCCGGCGACGACGAGGCCTATCCCGTGGCGGGTTACTGGCCTGTGGGGCGATGAGCCCGAGACCCACGTAGACCCAACCCCTGAGGGGCAAGTGAAATGGCCGAGGTTTCCCTAGTTCATGTACTACATCCCTAGAGGCAACAACAAGGTTCTCCGTGAAGTCCTATGGCGACAACAGAACTACATGTGCAACGGATGGGAACGCCTACCTCATGCCATCACATTCCGCCAAGCAGTCATTGACCATTACTTCCCCAAAGCCTTCGGAGGTTCGCACCACATCAGCAACCTTCAAGTCCTATGCCGCCCTTGCAACAAGGCGAAGGGCAACGCCGTCCCTACACAGCATCCCCTCGGCTAGCATCGTTAGTAATTCCCCTCAGGAGAGGGAACCAGGCACCCCCATCCGTGCCCCGAGGGCCCTCACCCACGCGCTGAAGCGCGTTGCCCTCTCCCTCAGGAGAGGGGGGATGCGGGGTTCCTGCCTAACGCAGGAACGACGGGCTTGCGCACGCTTCGCCCCGTCGTGTGCCCGGCAGGGCACACTGGATTCCCTAAGTTCACAAACGAAGTGCAACACCAGACTAAGGTGTTGCCATGGGGAACCGCTATACGCAGCTTGGGATTGAGGAACGCTGTGCGATTGCCCGCCTACGTGCTGAGGGGCGCTCGCTCCGGGAAATCGCAGCAACTCTGGATCGCCCGCCACCGACGATTGCTCGGGAGTTGAAGCGCAACGGCACGAAGGACGGCGGCTACCGGGCGACCTATGCCCACGAGCAGGCCCGTGCACGGCGCTGGAGTGGCGCACGGCTGGACCGAGACGACGAGCTCCGCAGGGATGTGCTGAGCGGGTTGCAACTGGGCTGGTCGCCGGAGGCAGTGGCGGGGCGGTTGAAGAAGGAGCGCGGCAAGAGCGTCACCTCCCATGAGAGCATCTACCGGTTCATCTACGCGCAGATAGCGCGGACGAAGGACTATTCGTGGCGCAAGCTCTTGCGACGGGGGAAGTGGCGGCGCGGTCGGCACCAGCGCGGAGGGAGCAGTTCGGCCCGCACCATTCTGCACCGCCGGCCGCTCTCGGAACGCCCTGCAGCAGTTGCCGACCGGCAGACATTCGGGCACTGGGAGGCGGATGGGATGCAGTTCGGCAGGACCGGGCAGACGGTGCTGATGCTGCACGAGCGCCGTTCAAGGCTGCTGATCGCGGTGCGGCGACCTTCGAGGGCAGCAGCACCGGTCGCCAAAGCCATCGCCGCCGTCCTGGGACCGCTGCCACCGGAGTTCCGCCAGACGGTCACGTTCGACAACGGCACGGAGTTCGCCCACCACTACGAACTCCACGCCTGGGGCATCGAGACGTTCTTCTGCGACACCTATTCTCCGTGGCAGAAGGGAGGCGTGGAGAACGCTATCGGACGGATGCGCTGGTTCTTACCCCGCAAGACGAACCTGGCCTCACTGTCGGAGGGAGAGTTCACGGCGCTGTTGAGGGTGTATAACAATACGCCGCGCAAGTGCCTCGAGTGGCAGACCCCGGCCGAGGTGCTACGAGAGCAGGTGTTGCACTTCGAATGTGAATCCACCTTCCCGCCTTCGCGGGAATGACGGGGAAGGCGGGAATGACGAGGTCCCCTACGCTACGCCCTCGCGGGCGTTGGCTTCCTCGACGAGGCGGTGGATGCCCCTGACCTGCGCGCTGAACACGAACGCGAGGACGGTGACGGCGATGACGGCGCCGCCGCCGAGCGCTATGGCGAACGGGGTGCTCGTGTACGACGCGATGAAGCCCGCCTGCAGGGCGCCCAGGGGCGCGAGGCTCCACATCACGCCGCGCAGTCCCATCACGCGTCCCCGGTACTCGGTCGGGATGAGCAGGTTGAGCAGGGTGTTGGAGGCCGTCTGGAAGACGGCGTAGAGTCCACCGCTCGAGGCGGCCATCGCGAGCGCGAACCAGTACCACTGCATCTCGCCGTTGACGCCGAACAGCAGCACGGAGAGGCCGAGCAGGCCCGCCCCGCCGCCCAGCATCCAGGCCTTGCTCTGCTGCTGGCCGAAGGACGCCGAGAGGAAGATGCCGGTGAGCCCGCCGATGCCGCTCGCGGTCTGGAGCAGGCCGAGTCCCTCCGGCCCCACCCCCAGTATGTCCGCGGCGAACGCGGGCAGCAGCCACTGGTAGGAGAGCCCGAAGTAGCCGATGGAGAAGCTCATCATGAGCAGGATGAGGAAGATGCGGTGCCGTACCACGAAGGTCAGTCCGTCCGCGATGTCGTGCAGCACCGTCCGCCCGGTGGCGCGGCGCAGCTCCGGCAGCCTGATGGTCATGATGGCGAGCGCCATGGTGGCGAAGCCCGCCGCGATGAGGTAGAGCGCGACGGCTGCGCCGAACCGGAAGTCGCCCGTGATGCCACCGACGATGGCGATGGGCCCCGCCGCGATCATGGGCGCGAACACGCGCGTCCCGTTCCAGACGCCCTGGTTGAGCGCGGTCGCGAACATGAACTGCGACCGCTCGATGAGCGCGGGCCATATGACGCGGCGGGCGGGCTGGTCCAGCGACGTGGAGATGCCGATGAGGAACGCCGAGGCGATGATGTGCCAGACCTCGACCTGCTCCAGCAGGACGAGCGTCGCCAGCACCGTGATGACGAGCGCGGCGATACCCTCGCCGATCACGATGAGGCGCCGCGGGTCCAGCCGGTCGGCGAGCGCTCCGGCCAGGAGATTGAAGGCGATGGCGGGGATGGCCTGGGCGGTGGCGACGAAACCGAGTATGACCACGTCGCCGGTGAGGTCGTAGACCAGCCAGCCCTCGGCCGTCATGAGCGCCTGCTGCGACGTGACGCTCGCGACGAGGCCGAGCCAGTAGCGGCGGTAGTCGCGCCGTCGGAGGACGGAGACGAATTCGAAGCGTCGGGCCAGGGTGGAACGCACGGGGCTAAATTACGCCTGTCGTCACGTGGCGTCGAGGATTCAGAGGGACGCGTACCATGCGGCGAGGGCGTGTCCGACCTCGTCCGGCGAGTCCTCCTGAATGAAGTGCAGGCCGCGCACGGTCACCTCACGCTGGTTGGGCCACGTGCGGCAGAAATCGCGCTGCGCGCCGGTGAGGATGATGCCGGGCTCCGCGTTGATGAACAGTTTCGGCAGGTCGCTGGCGGCGAGCCAGTCGGCGTAGCGCTGCACCAGGTCGACGACGTCGGCGGGCTCGCCGTCGAGCGGTATCTGCCGGGGCCACGCGAGCGTGGGGCGCCGCGACTCGCCGGGCTCCAGGTAGGGGCGGCGGTAGACCGCGAACTCCTCGTCGGTGAGGGTGCGCATGATGCTCGCGGGGAGGACTCGCTCCACGAAGACGTTCTTCTGCAGGACGATCTCCTCGCCCGCCGGGGAGCGCATCGCCTGGAAGATGTTGCGCGCCTGCTCCGGCCATTCGTCCCATGTCATCGGGCGCACGATGCCCTCCATGTAAGCGACGCCCTTCACCCGGTCGGGGCGGCGGCACGCCCAGTCGAACCCGAGCGCCGAGCCCCAGTCGTGGCCCACGAGCACGACGCGCTCCGTGAGGCCGACCGCGTCGAACCATGCGTCGAGGTAGCGCGCGTGGTCGGCGAACCGGTACGAGCCGCCGGGCGCCTTGCCGGAGTCGCCCATGCCGATGAGGTCGGGGGCGAGGCAGCGCGCCTGTCCGGCGAGGTGCGGGATGACGTTGCGCCACAGGTAGGACGAGGTGGGGTTGCCGTGGAGGAAGACGACGGGGTCGCCGTCGCCGGTGTCGACATACGTCATCTTGCTGTCGAGCACTTCGACGGTGCGCCGGGGGTGTGGGTCTGATGCGGTCATCGGGTGAAGGTGTAAGCTCGTGCCATGTCCGGTACGGCGTTCGACTGCTCCACGGACGAGAGGTTCTAGATGGATGCCCGGTTCGCGGGGTTCCCGCGCAGGCGCGTCATCTGGGGACAGTACATCATGTCCTTCTCCTGGAGCCTCGGGCTCTGGGCGGCGGTGCCGGTCATCCCCATCCTCTCGCTCCAACTGAACGAGAATATCGCATTGGCCGGACTGGTGGTGTCGATAGGCGGCGCGGGGCGGTTCCTGGTGAGCTACACCACCGGGCCGCTGCTGGACCGGTTCGGGCGGCGCGGGATCGGGTCTGTCGGCATATTCATCCGCATGGTGTTCTCGTTCCTGGAGGGGATATCGCCGACCTACCTCTCGCTGCTGGCGTTCCGGTTCGGGTCGGGCATCGGCACGTCGATATGGGGAACGGCGCACCAGACGATCACGGCGGACGTCTCCACGCCCGAGGACCGCGGGCGCATCAGCGGCCGCAAGCAGGGCTGGGCGCAGTTCGGCGCCATCGTCGGGCCGGTGGTGGGCGGCCTGGCGTGGGCGGCAACGGGCGATATCCGCATCCCGTTCTTCATCAACGGGTTCAGCAAGATGGTCTGTCTCTTCGTGATGATCTTCATGATGGTGGAGACACGGCAGCTCTCGGCGCGCCCCGCCTCCGCCCCCACCCCGGCGGCAGCTTCGGCGGAGGCCCGGACGACGGCCCGCCCCCCGATCCCGCGCTCAACCGGGTATATGAGCCGCTTCTTCATCCGCGTGGGCTATACCGCCGTGAGTATGGGGAGCGTACCGTCGATGATCGTCTCGATGGCCGCGACGGGGTTCCTCTACGTGCTGGTCGGGACGTTCGCGGTGAACCTGATGCGCGCGACGGTGCAGGACCTGGTGCTGCCGGTCTACGTGGAGGAGGTGCTGGGGCTCGCCGAGTCGCAGCTGGGGATCGTGATAGCGGCGATGGGCATCGGTGGACTGCTGGCGTCGCTGGCGGGCGGCTGGGCGACGGACCGGTGGGGCGTGCAGACCGCGCTCGTGCCGGGGGCGCTTGCGGCGACCGCCGGGCTCGTGCTGACAGCGCAAGGCCCCGGTCTGGTCGGCATGGTGCTGCTGGCGGCGGCGCTCGGCGCGGCGGCGGCCCTGGTCATGGTCGGCACGCACGCCTTCTCCATCGACGTGTCACCGCCGGGCGCGCGTGGGCGGTTCTTCGGCCGGACGCAGGCCGCGGGACACTTCGCGACATTCGTGGGGCCGTTCGCCATCGGGGGCATCGCGGACCTGTTCGGGCTGGGGGCGGCGTTCTACGTCATCGGCGCCATCTTCCTGTTCATGGCGCCTATCGGGGTGCTGATGGGAGTCGTAGGGCCGCGCGTACGTGCCCGGCTGGCCGAGGAGGCAGGCACTCCGCCATCCTGAAACGAGCGCAATGCCGCCTCCCCATGAGGGCTGCACCTCGCTGTTGTTATGCTGGTGGGGTACGAAGGAGGCGCTTGCCATGACTGACCACCCCACGCTCGGCGATTTCATCCTCGGTTTCGAGGGTCTCGGCATCATGCGCAGCTGGACGCTGGACCCGGCAGGCGTCAAGGCGCGGGTGCGGGGCATCGTCGAGATGGCAGGTCGCCTCGACGAGGAGCCCTGGTCGAGTCCCGAAGTCGTGGGGGAGAAGGCGGTCACGGATGGCTACGCCGAGTGGGCCGCCGTCTACGACGCTCCGAACAACCCGGTGCTGCTCGCCGAAGAGCCGGTCGTCCACGAGGTGGTCGCGCGCTACCCGTCTGGCGATGCGCTCGACGCGGCCTGCGGCACCGGCCGGCACGCCGAGCACCTGGCGGCGGCAGGCCACCGGGTGATAGGGATCGACGCCACGCCCGAGATGCTGGAGCACGCGAGAGCGAAGGTCCCCGCCGCGCGCTTCGAGACCGGCGACCTTACGGCGCTTCCGCTGCCCGACGACTCCGTGGACCTCGCCGTCTGCTCGTTCGCGCTCACGCACTGCGCCGACCTCGGCCCGTCCGTCAGCGAACTCGCACGCGTGGTGCGTCCCGGCGGTCACGCGGTGCTCTCCGACGCCCATCCGTTCTCAGTCATCCTCGGCGCGCAGGCGCGTTACCGGCCGCCCGACGCGGAGCGCGGGTTCGTCCGGAACCACGTTCACCTGGCGTCGGACTACCTCGCGGCATTCCAGGCCGCGGGACTGGACGTCGTGCGGTGCATCGAGCCGTTGTGGGGTGAACGGGAGATCGCAACGTTCCCGTTCGCCCAGGACTTCCCCGACATGCTGGACGCCGCGGTGAAGGGCCTGCCCATCGTCATCGCGTGGGAGCTGGAGAAGCGCGCGTAACGCCCGCCCCGGTTCACCCTCACCCTAACCCTCTCCCCTCAAGGGAGAGGGGATCAGACCCCTGAGAGGATGTTGCGCGCTGAAGCGCGGACTCCGCTGCGCTCCGCTCAACATGACATCACGCGAGGGTCTTCTTAGGGGAGAGGGATCAGCTTGCCGGTGCAGTACCGGGCACGGGGGCAGGCTGCGAACGGCGGAAGAGCCTGTTCAGGAGCCTCGGGATGCTGTCGTTGAACAGTATGTAGACGATCGGCAGGACGAGCAGGGTGAGCCCGGTCGAGCTCA
Source organism: Dehalococcoidia bacterium (assembly GCA_965206315.1). Lineage (GTDB taxonomy): Bacteria > Chloroflexota > Dehalococcoidia > Lucifugimonadales > Australimonadaceae > Bin16. Next base: position 108,073 of record OZ242210.1, on the reverse strand, counting down.
TCAGGCCGCCTATCACAACCGTCGCCAGCTCCGCGCTGATGATGCCGCCGCTGCCCTCGCTCGCCACTGCGAGGGGGAGGAGGGCGAAGCTGGTGGTGAGAGCGGTCATGAGGATGGGGCGCAGCCGCACTCGCGCTCCGGAGACCAGCGCATCGTAGACGGCCATCCCCCTGGCGCGCTGCTGCTCCACGAACGCGATGAGGACGATGGCATTCGTCACGACGATGCCGATGAGCAGCAGCATCCCCATCATGGCGGGCAACCCGAGCGAGCGACCGGTTACGGCCAGCGATAGGAACACACCGATCAGCGCGAGGGGCAGCGTCGTTATGATGACGAACGGGTTCCGCAGCGACCCGAGGCTTGCGACCATGACGAGATAGACGAGGACGATGCCGACGGCCATGGAGATGAAGACGGCCTGGAAGCCTTCCGCGATGTCGGCGAAGATGCCGCCGCTCTCCACGCTCACTCCGGGCGGGAGATGCAGGGCGTCGATCTTCTCCTGAACGAGGACCCCGACTGCCTGCGCGTCGTCCGAGATGATGTCGCCGGTGATGCCGGCGGAGCGTACGCCATCGGTGCGGCTGATCTCGACCGGGCCTTCGCGCATGGCGAGTTCGGCTATCTCTCCGAGAGGCGCCGAGCCGACCTGTCCGGTGATGATGAGGGAGCCCACGCCGCTCAGCCCTCCGGTGGCACGCGGGTCTCCGGCAACGACCACGTCGTACGTCCGGCCGTCTATCGTGACGGTCGTTACGGTCTGACCGATCAGGTACTGGCTGAGCTGGAAGGCGACCTGGCGCGTGGTGAGGCCGAGGAAGGCGGCCTTCTCGGGATCGACCTCTATCGCAATCTCGGGACGGGCCTGCGTCACGGTGTTCTCGACGTTGACGATGTCCTCGATGGCGCCGAGCGACGTGGCCAGCTCGCGGGAGACGGCGGCGATGTCGTCGTAGTCCGGGCCGGTGACGACGATGTCCACGCCTCCAGCCGGAGGACCGTCCACGATCTCCGTGATGCTGACCACCTGTCCGGGTCTGTCGAGCTCCTGCCGGAGGATCCCGGCGATGTCCTCCGGTGCGTCATCCCTGAGGGTGACGAAGAACTCGGCACGCCGGGCCTGTCCCCCACCTGAGAAGAAGCCGAACTCCGACGCGCCGATGGTCACGGAGTAGAGATCGGAGACGTCGTTCAGGCGTTCCTCTATCTCGACGACTGCGGCAAGGGTCTGTTCCGGGGCGGTCCCGGGCGGCAGCGTGACCTCGATCTGCAGGCTGTCGGTCTCTCCACCGAACAGGTTGACGGGGATGACGGCCAGAAAGCCGAGGCTCGACAGCGTGATGGCCGCTGCGGCCAGCAGCGTGACGATCTTGTGGCGCAACACCCACCGCAGGATGGTGGTGTAGACGCGCTGCAGGGCGGTCTCCGGCAGTATCAACTCGCCCTCGTCGCCTGCTCCCTCCGGGAGGTCACCGGGGCGGAGGAGGTACGCGCCGAGGACGGGGACCGCCGTCAACGCGACGAACAGCGACGCGATGAGCGCGAAGGTGACGGTGAGCGCGAAGGGCGAGAAGAACGCGCCGAAGAGGCCCGGAATGAACGCCAGCGGCAGGAAGACGACAACGGTGGTCAGGGTGGAGGCGAAGATGGCGGGGCCGACCTCTGTGGTGGCTTCCAGCGCCGCGCGCCATCGCTCGCGCCCGCCCTGTATGTGGCGGTAGACGTTCTCGAGCACGACGATGGAGTCGTCCACGACGCGTCCCACGGAGATAGCGAGTCCTCCGAACGTCATGAAGTTGAGCGTCATGTCCTGCGAGAACATCAGCAGGATGCCGGTCAGGATGCTCAGCGGGATAGAGAGCGCGATGACCACGGTGGGACGGAGCGTGTTGAAGAACCCACGCACCACCGTCGGCCGGATGGTGAACATGAAGGCGAAGACCACGGAAACGGCGAAGAAGAAACCGAAGATCGCCTCCCTGGCGAGGGCGTTGATCTGGCCCTGGATGTCCGGACCCTGGTCGGCAACGACGACGAGCTCGATGTCCGGTGGGAGCCCTTCGATGTCGTCCAGCGCGTCGTTGACCGCGGTCGTCACGTCCACGGTGTTGGCGTCAGGCTGCTTGGTGATGGAGACGCCGATGCCGGGCTTGCCGTTCGTGCGGTCGATGCTGTCGGGCACCCCGTTACCGAGAGTGACGGTGGCGACATCGGCGAGACGCACGACCCCGGCCGCGGACCCTCCGACGATGAGGTCCTCGATGTCCTCTACCGACTGCAGCGTGTGGGTCGTCTTGGCGATGACGGCCTGTGAACCGTCGAAGATGACCCCGGCGGGAAGCGTCAGGTTGTTCTCGCTCAACGCGCCCGCGACCTGGAACAAGGAGATGTTGCTGGCTGCCATCTTCCCGGGGTCCACCGTGATACGCACGCTGCGGTCTACGGTGCCGGCAAGGGAAACGTCCATCACGCCGTCGAGTCCGGAGATCTCGGGGACGATGCGCGACTGCACGATCTCCTGTATCTCCGGCAGGGGCCTGTCAGATATGACGCTGAACTGGATCACAGGGAAGTCGTCCGGGTTGAAGCGCCCGACGTCCGGCTCCTGGACACCGTCCGGGAAGGCGACCCCGCCTACGGCAGCCTCGATGGCGGCCTGCGCTTCTGCCATGTCCGTGCCGTAGCGGAAGTTCGCGAATATCGCTGACCTGCCCTCGGACGAGGTGGACTGTATCGATTCGAGTTCCGGCGTATCGGAGATGGCGCGCTCGATGGGGTCGGTGATCGAGCGGACGACGGCCTCAGGGTCGGCGGAGGGGTAGGCGACGAACACCGCTACGAGCGGGAAATCTATCTGGGGGAAGAGTTCAACCTGGAGCGAGCGATAGGCGCTGACCCCCGAACCGAGGATGAGGATTATGGCAAGCACCGTCACGGTTGGGCGGCGCAGGGCCATCGACGTCAGGAAGCTCACTCGCGCATCTCCTTACTCCCGGCTCCGCGCGGGAGCAGAAGACACTTGCGGGGCGTCGGCTGCGGGTCCGTACGGGTGTCTTTCGGGCAGCAAAAGTCTATCGGTAGCGGCTCAAGGATAACGTGTTTCCCTAAGGAACAACCGGTCAACAGTGAATTACGTTGCTCCGCGGGTCTTGGATCTGTCGCGATGCGGCGTACTGGCCCGCCCGGAGGGAATCGAACCCACGACACTCGGTTCCGAAGACCGATGCTCTATCCGCTGAGCTACGGGCGGGCGCCTCCTTCGATTGTACTATGCACCGCGACGCCCCCGCTCTGTTAGGCTGTTTGCATGATTCGACGAGGAGCACGCCTGCAATGACCGGCCAGAGCCAGCATACGGATGCCTTCCGCAGGGCCACGGACGCTGTCCGGATGGCTGACCTCGAGCACATGCTGCTGCAGCCCCCCGACATGCCGCCCGACCTCGCAGGGTTCGTGGTTGCGCGGGAGGGAGAGCTCGACAACGAGACGATGGCCGAGCATGGCTTCCCGGGCCAGACTGAAGAGTCGATCGGTGAGGCGGGACGTATCAGCGGCTACCTGCGGGAGATCAGCCGTGAACTGGAGGAGGAACCGGAGACGGGCCTCATCGTCAGCGCAGGCATGGTGGCGCATCTCTTCCGCGACGGGGAGGCGGTCGAACGCTGGATAGACGACACATTCCTCAACGAGTTCGTCGGCAATGCGGGCCGCGTGCTGGACAGCGGCCATGAACTGCTCCACGCGGAGGAAGTGCCGGTATCCGGCTTCCACGGCAAGGCGGCGGGCGTTTTCGCCGTGCACGACGTGCCGGTGGGTGTCATCGGCTCCACGATCGTGGACTTCGCGCTCGGGCGGCTGCTGGGCGTCGCGTTCGTGGTTGCGCTGGGCAGCAGCGAGCACCTCCCCACGGCGCGGGACCTTGCGCTGCGTATGGAGCGAAGGTTCGCGAGCGTCGCACTGGGCGGGTACTAGGGGGGCACCCCCATCCTAACCTTCCCCCATCAAGAGGGAAGGGATCAGGTGTCGCGGTTCCGGAGTGCCCGGTACACCTTCTCCGCGGTAACGGGCGCGTCCGTGATCCGGACGCCGACAGCGTCGGCCACGGCATTCGCCACTGCCGCGCTGATGCCCTCGATCGCGTACTCCCCGATGCCCTTCGTGCGATACGGACCGACCCCTTCCTCGGACTCGACGAGCGCGGTGCGCAGCTCAGGAAGGTCGGCGATCGAGGGCAACTTGTAGTCGGCAAGGCTGGGATTGACGACCCGGCCGTCCTGGATCATGAGTTCCTCGGTGAGGGCGTGTCCGATTCCCTGCACGACGCCGCCATTGATCTGCCCCTGGTGGCCGACGGGATTGATGATGACGCCGACGTCGTGGGCGCTGGTCATCTTCAGGAGTTCAACCCGGCCCGTCTCCGGATCGACGCGCACCTCGGCGACCTGCGCCATCGCCGAGGCGACGGGGGAAGGCTCGTGCTCGTTGTTCGTCGCGCTTCCTGTGACAGGGGCGTCAGCCTGTGCGACGAGCGCAGCCCAGGATGCCGACTCGCCCGTGTCGGTCCGCCTTACCGTGTCGCCGGATAACGCGATTCGTTCAGTCGGCCAGCCGAGCAGACGCGTCGTGAGTTGGAGCAACTCGGCTCGTGCGCGGACGGCTGCCTCGTATGCAGCCGGTCCCGCCACTCGGGTGACCCGGCTCGCGCCGACGCCGGTGTCGAACGGCCCGTCGTCCGAGTCCCACGCCTGTACCTCGATGCGTTCGGGAGCCACGTCGAGCGCTTCGCCAACGATCTGCACGAGCGCGGTGTAGGAGCCCGTGCCCTGTTCGAATACCGAGGTGTGCAGGAGCACTGAACCGTCCGGCCGGAACGTCACTGCTGCCGACGATACGCCCTCGCCCTGATCCTTGTAGGAGAGCGAGATGCCTCGTCCGACGTATGGTGGTCTGGAGTCGTGGTAGCCGGAGGCGCGGATGGCGGCGTCAACCGTCTCCTCGGGACGCATGATGAGTCCGGGCATGCCGCTGGCGAGCTCCTCGCCGCCGCGCACGAGGTTCTTCTGTCGCAGTTCGAGAGGGTCGAGGCCGAGGCGCTGGGCGATGACATCCATGTGGGACTCGATGGCAAAGTTGGCCTGCACCGCGCCCGGCCCTCGGAAGAAGCCACCGGGGATGGTGTTGGTGTAGACGTGGACGGCCTCGATGCGCGTGTGGGGGATGCGGTAGGGCCCGGCGGCGTGGCTTGCGCCGGGCAGGTTGACCCCCGGTACGGGCTTGAAGCCGCCGTAGGCGCCACTGTTGAAGAGAAACCGCGCCTCGTGGGCGGTGAGCGTGCCGTCGCGTTTCACGCCGGTACGCATCCGCACGACGCCGGGGTGGCGCGGGTTGGCGGCGGAGAACTCCTCGGCGAACGTCATGACGCTCTTGACCGGCCGGCCGGTCTTGCGGGCCAGGAAGTAGCAGACGGGGATGTCCATCGGCGAACCCTTGCCGCCGAAGTCGCCTCCGATGGTCGAGTGCCGGACGACGATGCGCTCAGGGTCGAGGCCAAGGGCGTCGACGAGGTTCAGTTTCAGACGATGGGGCGCCTTGTTGGGCGCCCATACCTGCAGCCGGTCGTCGTTGTCGACCCAGACGACGCACGAGTGCGGCTCGAGATATGCCTGATGGGCGCGCTGCGTGGTGTAGACACCCTCGACGATGAGGTCTGCCTCGGCGAACCCGCGTTCAGGGTCGCCGCGCCCCCACACGTCGCTGACGAACGCGTTCGTGGGTTCGGGCAGGGGCGCCGGGAGGCCGTGATATGCCTGCACGTCCGGATGCAGCAGAGGCGCGCCATCGGCGAGGGCGTCCTCGGGCTCCAGCACGGCAGGCAGCTCTTCGTACACGACTTCGATCAGGTCGACGGCGCGCTGCGCGGTCTCGGCATCGCTGGCGGCGACGGCGGCGACGCGCTCGCCGGCGAACCTGACGCGCTCGTGGGCGAGCGCCGGAACGTCGCGCAGCCGCCGCCCGTAGAGGACGCCCACGACGTCGACCCCGGTCAGCACAGCGTGAACGCCGGGGAGCCGTTGGGCCCGGGAGGTGTCGATGGAGACGATGCGGGCGTGCGGGTAGGGGCTGCGGAGGGCCTTCATCCACAGCATGCCCGGCAGGTCGGTGTCGGCGGCGTATCGGGCTGCGCCCGTCGTCTTGGCGACGCCGTCGACGCGCGGGGTTGCCGTTCCGATCACATGGTAGGCCTGCACGCGGCCTCCTGGGTGTGGTCTAGTTCTTGCGCGGGCCGACCGAGACCTCGCCGTTCTCGACGCTCACCTCGTAGATGGGGAGGGGAATCTCGGCGGGAGGCGCGGTCACTTCGCCTGTGAGCACGTTGAACCGCGTGCCGTGGCAGTCGCACTCGATCTCGTCGTCCTCGTCCACCGCGCCGTAGTAGAGGTCGCACTCCTCGTGGGTGCACATGTTGTCGAATGCGATGACCTCACCCCGCAGCTCGGTGATGATGACCTGGTTCTCGCCGACCTGCACTACTTTCAGTTCACTCGCGCTCACTTCGTCGCGCGACGCGACGCGCTCATAGCCTTCCGGCATGTCACACTCTCCTGTGTTATAGATTCACCCCATCCCCGCATCAAGTGTGGGACAGGGACGCTAGACAACGGAGCCGCCGCCGTCGTTCCTGAGCGTTTGCCCGTAGAGGTGGCGGGCGTCGTCGCTGGCGAGGAAGAGGGCGACGCTCGCCTGCTCCTCCGGGTACCCGGCGCGGCCGCCGACGAGGTTGTTCGTCGACCGGTCCTCCATTGCGATCATGCCGCCGACCTGCGAGCCCGTGATGCCGGGTGCGATGGCGTTCGTGCGGATGCCGTACTCCGCCAGCTGCACCGCCATGTCCATCGTCAACGTCACGATGGCGCCCTTCGCCATGTCATAGGCGACTCGATTCTTGTTGCCGCCGAACGCGGAGCCGGATGAGAAGTTGACGATGGCCCCACCGTCGCCCTGCTTCACCATCTGCTCCGCCACGTACTTGCACGTGTAGTACGTACCGTTCTGGGTCACCTCGATGATCTTCCGGTACTCCTCGTCGTCCAACTCCAGCATGGGCTTGCGGTCGGAGATGGCGGCGCAGTTCAGGAGGATGTCGATGCGGCCGTAGTGCTCGACGACCTTTGCGATCATGTTCTTGACGTCGTCGACCTTCTGCACCTCGCCCACGACGTACATGCACTCCCCGCCCTGCTCAGCGACCTCTTCGGTCACCGCTGCGGCGCGGTTCTCTTCCATGTCGAAGATGGCGATCTTCGCGCCCTCGGATGCGAAGAGCTTGGAGGAGGCGCGGCCGATGTTCCTGCCGCCCCCGACGATCACTGCAACCTTGTCGTCCAGCCTGCCCATGTTGCACCTTCCCCGGTTTCGTGTTGGGGACGCGCGCCGCGCCCTGCGGGATTCTATGCGAACGCGCGTGGACGTGAAAGAGCGGCGAGGCTAATAAGAGAACTGGGGTGAGCGGAGGGAATCGAACCCTCGATCTCCAGGGCCACAACCTGGCGTCTTAACCCCTCGACCACGCCCACCACGGAGCACTCATTGTAGCAGAGGCGCCTGTGGCAGAGGAGGACAGCGCTCATGGAGAGGCTGCCAGGACCATACCAGGACGGCGAAGCGGCGGCTTTACGCACGCTTGTCCGGTTCACTGTGGCCTCTCCCGGAGATACGATTTCACTCTTGGCGCGCGGCCTCATGGCCGATAAGGGTGCGGAGGAGACGGCTATGGCAAAGACGACCGGGATAAGCCGGTTTCTGACGGTGCTTGCCCTGATAGTAGCCCCTGTGGGTATCGTCCTGACCTATAACGGCGCAGATGACCTGGGTGTCGTCTTCGCAACGGTGTTTTCCACAACCTGGCTCTCACTGGCCATGCTCATCTACTACCGGAAGTCGACGATGGAGCGCCTTCGTGCACACCAGGAGTCCCTCGCCGCCGACCCACCCGAATAGCAAGAAGGGGTATAGTTCCGGGCAACACGGCGCACCAGCAGCACGAGGGGGGGACGCCATGGCCGAAGAGGTGAGACGGTTCAGGTACCCAGGTTCCGCGGACCCGGATGCCCGCGACCGCGGCCCCACCAGAGGCCGTTCGTCCGACCTCCTCTACAACCACCTGGTCATCAGCACCGTCCAGGTCATGGAGAAGGGGCAGACCACCGGACTTCACCACCACAACGACCAGGACGGCTACTGGATGGTGCTGGCAGGCAAGGCGCGCTTCTCCGGCGAAGGGGACACTCACTACGGCGACCTCGGCCCGATGGAGGGCATCTTCATGCCCCGCTACACCCGCTATTCGTTCGAGAGCATCGACGACGAGCCGTTGCAGATACTTCGCGTCAGCCAGTTGCGACCAGTGGAAGGGAAGTCCCAGGCGAGAGAAAAGGACACGCGGAACGAGGTGAAGCGGTTCAGCTACCCCGGCGCCGCAGACCCCGGGGCGCGGGACAGAGGTCCCGACAAGGGCCGCTCGTACGACCTGCTCTACAACGACAGCATGGTCAGCACCGTCCAGATCATGCAGAAGGGGCAGGGCAACGCGCTCCACTACCACAACGACCAGGACGGCTACTGGATGGTGCTTGCGGGGAGAGCGCGCTACTTCGGCGAGGGCGATACGCACTTCGGCGACGTCGAACCGATGGAAGGCATCTACACGCCCCGCTACACCCGTTACGGGTTCGAGTGCATCAGCGACGAGCCGTTGCAGATACTGCGCGTCAGCCAACTGCGTCCCGTGGAAGGGAGGCCCCGACCGAGAGGGCGGCGAGGATCGCCGGGAATCGCCGTGACGTGAGCGGCGAGCGCCGCCAGGCTGCTCAGCCCGCCAGGTCCTCCACGAGCCGGACGAGCGTGCGGGTGGGGACGCCCGTGGCGCCCTTGACGACGTGACCGGCAGCGCGCTCCGACATGAACGTCCCCGCGATATCCAGGTGGGCCCACTCCACGCCATCGGTGAACTCGCCGATGAACAGCGCCGCGGTGATGCTGCCCGCAGGACGCCCACCGGTGTTCTTCACGTCTGCGTAGTCGGAGCGGTTCTGCCGCTTGTACTCCTCGAAGAGCGGCAGCTGCCACATCTTCTCCCCCGTGGCTTTCGACGCTGAGAGCACCGAGTCCACGAGTTCCTGCGACGTCCCCATGACGCCGCTCGCGACGTGCCCCAGCGCGACGACGACCGCGCCGGTAAGCGTTGCGATGTCCACGACGCGGCGCGCTTTCTTGACTTCCTTGATATAGCAGATGGCGTCGGCCAGGATGAGCCGCCCTTCCGCGTCCGTGTTGTCGACCTCAATCGTCTTGCCGTTCATCGCCCGGATGATGTCGCCGGGACGCTGCGCCGTACCGGACGGCATGTTCTCGACGGCGGGCACGACGCCGAAGACGTTGATCTTCGGCTTCATCGCGGCGATGCCCTTCATCGCGCCGATGACCGACGCACCGCCGCTCATGTCGCCCTTCATCTCCCACATACTGGCCGCCGGCTTGATGGAGATACCGCCGGAGTCGAAAGTGATCCCCTTGCCCACGATGGCGACGTTGTTCTCCGGGTGCTCGGGGTCGCCCGCGTATTCCATGATGATGAGGCGCGGCTCGTTCGCACTGCCCTGCGTCACGGCGAGTATGGCGCCCATCCCGCGCTCCATCATGTCCTCGCGCCCCAGCACGGTGATGGGGAGTCCGGCGTCGTTCGCCACGTCGGTAGCGACCTCGGCCATGCGCGCGGGGTTGACGACGTTCGCAGGCTCGTTGACGAGGTCGCGGGCGAGGATGGCGCACTCGGCGAGGAGCGTCCCTTTCGCTGCGCCGGCGGCGAGCGTCTGCACGCGGTGCTCGTCGCGCTCGACGATGACGAGGTCGTCGAGCGACTTGCCGTCGTCGCTGCCGTTGGACGAGGAGCGGTAGCGCTTGAACTCGTAGAGGCCGAGCAGCGTGCCCTCCGCCGTCGCCTGCGCCGAATCGCCCGCGTCGAGCCCGCCGATGCCAGCGCCGTGCGCGATGACTGCGGCGCGCTTCACGCCCAGCTGCCGGAGGCGGCGCGCCACGCCGCCGGAGACGGAACGCACCACGTCCGTGTCGAACCTCTCGCGCTTGCCGAGCCCGGCGATGACGACGCGCTTGGCAGGCAGCTTGCCGAACGTGTGGATGGTGGCGGTCTCGCCCTGCTTGCCGGTGATCTCCTTGTCCGCGATGAGGGCGGAGATAGCGCCGTCCAGCGCGGCGTCTACAGCGCCGGTCCCGCCGCCCGGGGTTGTTACTCCCTCGAACAGGTTGACGACGATGGCGTCTGCGTCGGTCTGGGTGATGTCGCCTTGCTCAACTCGCACGGTGGTCATGTCGCGTTGCCTCTCTTGCTGGGAGTGGCGTTAGCGTACCACAGGGAGCAGGAGCGGAAGCGGCGCATCAGTCCACCGGATGGAAGGCGCAGCCGACCAGGCCGGGGCCGGTGTGCGCGCCGATGGCAGGCGTGAACTCGGTGATGAACAGTTCCTCGATGTGCAGCCGCGCTCGCAGCTGCTCCGCGAGCACCTCCCCTTTCTCCGGCTCCATGGCGTGCATCACGGCGGCTCGCGTGGGGCGTCCGGCGGTGCGCTCGGCGGCGATGGCGGTCAGGCGCGCGAGCGCCTTCGCCTCGGTGCGGGGGCGTTCCACCAGGCCGATGCGCCCTGCGGAGAGTTGGAGGACCGGCTTGAGGTTCAGGACGCTCCCCATCCACATGAAGAGCCTCGGCACGCGTCCGCCGCGCCAGAGGTAGTAGAGCGTGTCGAGGTAGCCGATGAAATGGGTGTCGCCTATGCGCCGCTCCATGCGGGCCAGCACGTCGTCCATGGATGCGCCGGAGACAGCGGACCGCGCAGCGTCGAGCGCGATAAGGCCCTGCGCTGCGCCTGCGCTTCGCGAGTCGACCAGCGTGACGCGGAGGTGCGGGAGCTGGGTCTCTGCGAGCCGGACGGCCTCCGCCGCCGCGCTGTGCGCCGCGCTCAACTCTGACGATATCGTCATGCAGACGACCTCGTCCGCAGCCTCGCCCGCCCGCCGGATGGCGTCCAGGAACGCGCCCGGTGGAGGAGCGGCGGTCGTAGGCAGCTCGGCGCTCGATTTCAGGCGCGCGTAGAACTCAGCGGGGGCAATGTCCACGCCGTCGGCATAGACCCGCCCGTCGATGCGGACCTCGAGCGGCGCGAGGAACAGCGGCAGCCCGCGTGTGATGTCCGCAGGCAGGGAGACGCTGGAGTCGGAGACGATGGCTGTGGCCATGAGTGAGCGGCATTATAGGGCGAGTTCAGCCGAGGCTGGCGATAGCCCTCTGCAGAATGATGAGCACGATGATGGCAACCAGGGGTGTGAGGTCCAGCATCCCCGCCATGGGGATGACCCGCCTCAGCGGCCGGTAGATCGGATCAAGCACGGCGCCGATACTCTGGTACAGACGGACGACCACGTCGTTCCGCACTCCCGCGACGATAAGCCAGGAGAGGAGCGCATGCGCGAGTATCGCAAGCAGAAGGACCTGGATGATGGCGATGGCGAGTTCTTTCACCGCTTGCCTCCCAACTCCTGCGATCGGTGGAACGCGGCGGTCACTCCCTCGATGAGGGCGCTCTTGAATCCCCTGCGTTCCAGCTCCTGCAGCGCTGCTGCGGTGGTGCCGCCGGGCGACGTGACCCGCTCCCGGAGGATGGCGGGCGCTTCGCCGGACTCGCTCGCGAGCCGGGCGGAGCCGAGCGCAGTCTCGACGGCCAGCGTCTGCGCCATGTCGCGCGGCATGCCGACGAACACCCCGGCCTCCGTCAGCGCTTCGATGAATGCGAAAACATAAGCAGGGCCGCTCCCGGAGACGGCCGTAGCCATGTCCAGATAGTCCTCGCTGTCGACGCGCCACTCGCGTCCAAGCGTTGCGAGGAGCGACGCTGCCGCATCTCGCGCGGCGTCCGGCACTTCAGGCGTCGCGGTCCAGACGGACATGCCGGCGCCGATCTGAGCGGGTGTATTCGGCATGACACGGATGATACGGTCGTGGCCCAGCCCCGCGGCGAGTGAACCTATCGTTACGCCGGCGGCGATGGAGAGCGCCGTCTGCCCAGCATCGAGCGCCCCGTGCAGGTCATGGTAGACGTGGCTGACGTGCTGCGGCTTTACCGCGATAACGACGATCTCGGCGCCCTCAACCGCCGGCGCGTTGTCCGCGTGGACGGCGACGCCGTAGCGCTCCGCGAGGTCATCACGGCGGGCAGGTATCGGTTCGCCGACGCTGATGTCGTCCGCAGCGCACAGCCCCGAGGCGATCGCTCTGCTGAACATCGCTTCGGCCATCACTCCGCCGCCCGCGAACCCGACGCGCACCACGGTCCTCCTCGTATAAGGACGCGCCAGCGTGTTCTCCATGCCGGCGCGCGTTGAGAGAGTATACACAGGGAGAGGAGCAGGGGGCGAGATTCCCGCCTTCGCGGGAATGACAGAAGGGACGGGAATGACGGAGCTTTAGGCGGAGCGAGGGGAGGGGAGACGGCCGGTGCGCGAGACCTGCGCTGCGTAGCGGATGGCCTCGACCATACCTGTCGCGTCGGCGATCCCCTTTCCTGCGATGTCGAACGCGGTGCCGTGGTCGACCGAGGTGCGGAGGAACGGCAGGCCGATGTTCAGCGTGATGCTCGCCGCCCAGTCGTGCACCTTTACGGCGATGTGCCCCTGATCGTGGTACATGGCGAGGACGGCGTCGTAGCGTCCGTCGATGGCCTGTCCGAATACGGAGTCGGCGGGAACGGGACCTGTGGCGGCGATGCCCTCCGCGTTGGCGTCTTCGACTGCGGGGCGTATCTCCTCGATCTCTTCTGAGCCGATGAGCCCGGCCTCGCCTCCGTGCGGGTTCAGCGCCGCGACGCCGATGCGGGGTTCCGGGACGCCGCGCGCGGTGAAGAAGTCGTGCGTGAGACGCAGTGCTTCCAGCACCCGCTCGCGGGTCACGAAGAGGGCGGCGTCCCGGAGGGGATGGTGCGTGGTGAGGTGCACGACGTTGAGACCGTTCGTCAGCAGCATGGTAAGGACACGCGGCACTCCGGCGAGGTGCTGGTAGATCTCCTGGTGCCCGAAGTCCTCGTGTCCGGCGAGGCGGGCGGCCTCCTTGCTGATGGGGGCTGTGGCGATGGCGTCCACCGCGCCTTCCATCGCAAGGCGGGCTGCGGCGGATGCCCACTCGACGGCTGCGGCTCCGGCGCGCGGCGAAATCTCGCCGTAGGGCAGGGAGGCGAGCCCGTCGTCGTCGTGCGGGGAGATGACGTTCACGAGCCCGGCGGCCATGGCGTCCCCGGCGCCGTCGACGCTTCGAGCACGCAGGTCACTGCCAACGAGGTCGAACGCCCGGTCGAGCACTGCGGGAGAGCCGACGACGAGCAGCGCAGTGTCCGCTTCGAGGTCTGGCTGGGAGAGTGCCCTTGCGACGACCTCCGGGCCGATGCCGGTGGGGTCGCCGAGGGTTATCGCGATGCGCGGGCGTGCGTTCATAGTCCAGTGTCCCTGCGGGGGGGTGCGTCGGTGATTATAGCGGTTTAAACAGGGCGGGCCCCGCGGGATAAACCCAACGGGGCCCGATGGCCCGCTCCCGTGGCGCGTCGAGAGGGGCCTGCGGAGGAGGGAGACGTGGAAGAGCGCAGGGGAGAGCGCACTTCCGGTCGCCCCGGCTCGAGAGCCGGAGCACGCAAGTGTTGGTATCGCTGTCCGAAGTTGTGGGGAGGATGTTCAGCCGGCGCCGGTCGCGCTGCCGTGGAGCGGCTGAGTCATGCTGGGCCTGCGGCCTCGCCGGCCGGTGCGCTTGGTAGGAACGGCGAACTCGTTGGGGATGAGGGAGAGCTGGCTGACTTCCTGCTCAGGGGTCAGGCCGCCCGTTGCCTGGTATTCGCGGATCTCCTGTATGAACCCGTCCAGCGTGTCGAAGTCACGGTAAACGCTGGCGTACCGGACGTAGGCGACGGGGTCAAGCTGGCGCAGGCGTTCGAGCGCAAGGTCGCCGATCACGGAAGCGGGTACCTCGGCCTTGCCCAGGTCCTGCAGGTCGTTCTCGATCTCGCTGGCGAGTTTCTCGATGGCGCCTGTAGGCAGAGGACGCTTGGTGCAGGCGAGCCGGATGCTGCGGAGGAGTTTCTGCGGATCGAACTCGTCGCGCCGGCCATCGCGCTTGATGACTTGGAGCGTGGGGTGCTGGATGCGTTCGTAGGTGGTGAAGCGCACGCCACAGCGTCCGCACTCCCGGCGGCGGCGGATGTCCTGGCCGGTGTCCCGGGAGTCGGTTACCCGGGTGTTTGGGTCTCCACAGTTGGGACAGTGCATCTCAAACCCGCTGGCTGGAATCGGTCCGAGTTCCCATCAGGGAAGGCTCGTTCCGTGCCTCGGACAACAATATAGGGGATTTTAAGGTGCACGGGCTACCAGATAAAGCCCTTTCGCTGACAGCCGCTATTCTTTTTCAACCGGCGCAGAAAGTCAATAGGCAATTTCGGAGATTCTACCAATTGTCGGGATATGCCTTAGTGGCAGTAGCACATATTGCGTTAATCCCCGGCGTGGTACAGATGTTACAGGACGTGCGAAGGCCCCCGCGAGGTTTCACCTCCGGGGGCCTTGGATCACGATACCTGCGGAGCGGGCCTGGGGAAACCTGCTCCGCGCTCCGCCGCCGTGGGGGACGGGCGGCGGAGCTGGTTGTCTGAGGGTTGCCTAGGACGCCTGGCGGTTGCTCGGGCGCAGGAAGGGCGGCAGGTCGAAGTCCGCTTCGTCGCTGATGGCGCGGCGGAGGAACTCGGCGATGCCGTCGTCGTTCAGGCTCATCTGCTCGATGCTCGGAAGGCCGGTGGCGATGATGGTGACGCACATCTCGTCGTCCATCTTGGGGTCCGTCACCATGCCGAAGATGATGTTGGCGTCCGGGTCGACGGAGTTGGCGATGACGTCGGCTGCCCGCTGCACTTCCTTGAGCGTCATGTTGGTGCCGCCCGTGATGTTGAGGAGAACGCCGCGCGCGCCTTCGATGTTGACATCCAGCATCGGGCTGTGGATGGCGCTCTTGGCCGCCTCGATGGACCGGTTCTCGCCGTGAGCGGAGCCGATGGACATCCACGCGGGGCCTGCTCCGGTCATGATGGTCTTGACGTCGGCGAAGTCGAGGTTGATCTCACCGGGGATCGTCACCAGCTCCGCGATGGACTTGACGCCGAGGCGGAGCACGTCGTCGGCCAGCCTGAAGGCGTCTTCAGCGGAGAGGTCGTCGTCGCACATCGCGCCGAGGCGGTCGTTCGGGACGACGATGAGCGTGTCCACAGCCTCGCGCAGGCGGGCCAGTCCGTCCTCGGCGTTCTTGCCGCGCTTGCGGCCTTCGAAGCGGAAGGGCTTGGTTACGACTGCGATGGTGAGCGCGCCGGTCTCGCGGGCAACCTCTGCAACGACGGGGGCTGCGCCGGTGCCGGTGCCGCCACCCATGCCGCTGGCGATGAACAACATGTCGGCGCCGCGGACCGATTCGTAGATCTCTTCGCGGGACTCTTCGGCCGCGGTTCGCCCGACCTCAGGGTCGCCGCCGACGCCGAGGCCGCGCGTGATCGTGTCGCCGATGCGTATCTTGACCGGCACGTCGAGACGGACGAGGTGCTGAGCGTCCGTGTTCACGGCGAGGTACTCGACGTGAGGGACGCGCTCGCGGTACATGCGGTTAACGGCGTTGCAGCCTCCGCCGCCTACGCCGATGACCTTGACGCGCGCGATGCCGTCAATGTCCGCCTTCTGCTCGTTGCCAAACAGTTCCATGGTCATAACCGTTACCCCTTTGCCTGGTCCTCTGTTGGACTGGTGGTGTTGTCTGTCGCCTGTGGGACGCCTCTCCGCTCTGTCGCCCTCTATTCCCGCTGCGGGAATGCTCTGTTCGGTCGTTTCATACGCTCACTTCCGTTGGCTGCTTTGATTTGAACCGGGAGAGCCAGCCGCCGGACCGCGATGGGGAGGTCCCAACGTACCTGGACTCCGTGAGCGTATTGATGTGCCGTTGCCGGATGGCCCAGAGCAACAGGCCTACGGCTGTGGAATAGGCGGGGTCCAACAGCTCATCCGGCAATCCCAACGTGGAGGAGGGAGAGCCGATACGTACGGGGCATTTGCCATAGTCCGCAACGATGTCCGCCAGCCCCGGCAGCGCCGAGGAGCCTCCTGTCAGCACCATGCCGGCTGAGGGGATGTGCACCATCCCGTTTGAGGCGAGGCGGTACATCATCATCCGCACGAGCTCAACGGCCCGGTCATGCAGCAGCCGGTTGAGCTTCTTGAGGTGAACGGGGATCGCGGTGCTGCTCAGCGCAGGCTTCACCTCAGCGGTGTCCCTCTCGGTCAGATGTTCGAACCAGACCGAGCCCTTCCTGATCTTGGCGTGCTCCGCAGCCGTAGGCAGCAGGCCCAATCCCGTTGCGACGTCAGTGGTGAAGTGCTGCCCCGCGACGGGGATGCTGGTGGTGTACCAGACGGACCCCTCCCGGTAGACAACGACATCCGTGGAGCCGCCCCCGATGTCCGCAAGGACGACGCCCAGGACACGTTCTTCCGGGTTGAGGACCGCTTCACCGCTGGCGAGATGCTCCGGCACGAGTCCTCGCAAAGTGACGCCCGCTCCGGACAGGGTAGCGGTAAGGGTGTCGATGGGCACCGCGTCGCCCATGATGACGTGCGTTTCTTCGAACGATCGCGGGACCGTCTGGATCACCCGCATGCCGATGGAGTTGGAGGTGCTCGCCTGCACCAACCCGTCGACAGCAGACCGGGTGAAGTAGCCGTCTTCCGGGATAACGCTCTCCTCGTCCCCGTTGTTGCTCTCGTTGTGCGATTGGAGGTGGCTGCCGGTGACCCCGGCGATGACGGGTGGCAGCTTGCGTCCGAGCGTCTTCTCCGCTTCACGGACCGACTGCCTGATGCACTCCTTCATGGAGTCCGGGTTGACGACCATGCCTTTCCGCATGCCGGCGGAAGACGCGTGCCCCTGGGCAACGACATCCACTCCGCCTTCCATGTCAGCCTTTGCGACGAGTGTGACGACCTTGGTCGTGCCGACATCTATGGCGGCGTAGAGCTGTTCACGAGAGTTTGTCATCTGTCCCCTTCCAACTCACACGTGTTCGGCAACGCGCATCCGCGCACTGCGGCTGCGCCTGTTGCGGGATATCTCTTCGGAGTCCGGCTTGAGGACGCGTTTCGTCACGGGGCGGACCTCGCCGCTGTTTACGAACCGCTTGACCTCGCGGTCTTCGAGGGAGTGATAGGCGATCGTTACGAGGCGACCTCCGGCGTTCAACACGGACACGGCCTGGCTGAGTCCACGCCGGAGGTTGCCAATCTCGTCGTTCGTGGCCATGCGGAGCGCCTGGAAGGTGCGCGTGGCCGGGTGGGTGCGGCCTCTGCGGTAGCCGGACGCGCGCGCGACGACCTCCGCCAACTCGGCGGCGTCGCTCAATGGACGCGCTGCGACGATGGCGCGTGCGATGCGTCGTGAGCGTGGCTCTTCGCCGAGCGCGTAGATGAGGTCCGCGAGTTCCTGCTCGGGCAGGTCGTTGACGAGGTCTGCGGCGGAATCGCCCTCCGGGGTGAACCGCATGTCCAGCGGGGCGGAGCGGCGGAAGCTGAACCCGCGCTCTTCCGAGTCGAGTTGACGGGAAGAGAGTCCCAGGTCGAACAGCACTCCGTCGGCAGGCACGAAGCCGTGGGCGTGTGCCTGCGATGCGACCGTGCCGAAGTTGGCGTTGACAACGATCACGCGGTCGCCGAACCGGCGCAGGCGCTCGGTAGCCGGGGAGATGGCCTCGGGGTCGGCATCGAGTCCGAGGACGCGCCCGTCCGGAGCAGACGCCTCGAGGATGGCGGTGGCATGCCCTGCGTCACCGAGGGTACAGTCGACGTAGGCTCCGCCCGGCCGCACAGCGAGTCCGGCAAGGACCTGAGCGGTCATCACCGGCTCGTGGTATATGTGGCTGTGGGCGGACATAGGACTGGTTATGCCTCCGCGCTGCGCGCTCCGATCAGGAGCGTTGCAAGGAAAAACGTTAGACGTTGTCTAAAACAGAATCAATGCGTTTGCCTAGCATTCAATCGGGTTTATGCGGCCCTGAGGGCTGCCTCGACACGGCGGTAACCATGTGAACGCAAGACCGCCATCGCAACAGGGCGCGTAGACGATGAATGCGCCCACAACATGTTGTAGGTATTTCTCAAACTTCGGCTAGAAATGCCGCCAGATTCTTCTCCGGCGAGGGAGGTGTTGCTATAATGCTCTCCGCCCTGCGCCCGAGTACCCGCCTCGCGCCGGGCATATCCCACACTGTCGAGAATGCCGTATGACGCAAGACACTGCTGGCTTCATGCCTCCGTACCGGCTGCTCATGGGAGCAGGCCCATCCAACGTGCACCCTCGGGTGCTGCAGGCGATGGCCTCCTCGCTCGTTGGACACCTGGACCCGAACTTCCTCGCCGTGATGGACGACGTCCGCTCGCTGCTCCGCTACGTCTTCCGGACGGAGAACCCGGTGACGCTGCCCATCTCCGGCACCGGCACTGCCGGCATGGAAGCCGCGATGGTCAACATCATCGAACCGGGCGATACATTTGTTGTCGCTATCAACGGTTACTTTGGACAGCGGCTGGGTGAGATCGCGGAGCGCAGCGGGGCGAACGTCATCAAGGTCGAGCATGAGATGGGGAAGGCTGTGGATGCGGAGCGTGTGCGGGAGGCGCTCGCCGGGGCAGGCAAAGTGAAGGCGGTTGGAGTGGTGCACGCGGAGACGTCGACCGGCGCAGCCACCTCAATTAAAGAGATAGCGGATGTTGCACATGAGGCCGGGGCGCTGCTGGTCGTGGACGCGGTTACCTCGCTCGGCGGCGTGGAGTTGCACGTGGACGAGTGGGGAGTCGACGTCTGCTACAGCTGCACGCAGAAGTGCATCGGCGCACCCCCGGGACTCGCCCCGCTGACGCTGAGCCCACGAGCAGTGGAGACGCTGCAGGGCCGCACGACAAAGGTCCGGAGTTTCTATCTGGATCTCACCGAGTTGAGCAGCTACTGGGACCGCCGCGCATACCATCACACCGCCCCCATCTCCATGATCTACGCACTGCGCGAAGCGCTCCGGCTGATCGCGGAGGAAGGTGTGGAGGCACGATGGGAGCGTCACACCAGGAACGGAGAGTCGCTCCGTGCCGGGCTGCACGCGATGGGGCTGAACGTCGTGGCAGACCCGGAGGTGCAACTGCCGAGTCTCACCGCCGTCCGCGCTCCGGAGGAGATAGACGAGGCGCAAGCGCGCCGCTATCTGCTGGACCGGCACAACATCGAGTTGAGCGGCGGCCTGGGGGCGCTCGCCGGCAAGGCTTGGCGCATCGGGTTGATGGGGCACAACAGCACCGGGCCCAACGTGCTGACGGTGCTCGGTGCGCTGGAAGAGGCGATCGGTGACCAGGGCTACGAGACGCAGGCTGGCGCGGGAGTCGCGGCGGCGCAGCGCGTGCTGCGCGGGGTGGACTAGCGCCTTACGGCTTGACCGCTTTCACGCTCAGTATCGGCCAGTAGAACTCGATCAGCCCGTCGGCTTTGGGCGTGATGCCGAACGCTTGCACCGCCGCCGCAGGCGCGTCCCTCAGTGCCTGCCCCAATCGGGTGGCTTCCTCCTCGGGCATCCCCGCACGCTCCGTCCAATCGGGGTACTCCAGATCGACGCGCGACAGCGCGGTCTCGGCAATGCGCATCCCAGCACTTTCGATGGCATCCAGCCACTCGGACTCGGCGAGGTTCCGTACGTGCGAAGGGTCCCGCCATATCTCGATGTCGTGCATCCAGGCGGTCGCTTCAATGTCCTCCGGCGAGACAGTGTCGATGAGGATGAGTTCGCCGCCCGGGGCCAGCGCGCGGTGCACCTCGTTCAGCCAGGAGTCGACGTTCAGGAAGTGGTGAGCGGCGGTGCGGCAGGTGATGAGGTCGAGGCTGCCGTCCCGGCAAGGCAGGGACTCGGCTGCAGTCAGCATCAGTTCGGTCTGCGGCGCTCCGCGTTCACCGCGCAGCGAACGCGCCTGCTCCAGCATCTCCGGCGTCACGTCGGTCGCGATGACGCGGTCGCAGTGGTCGGCGACGGCGAATGCGGTGAAGCCGGGCCCCGCGCCGATGTCCATGGCTGTCCCGTAGCGGCGGTCGCCCAGCATGGATGCAGCAGATGCGAGCGCGCCTGCCTGCGCGTGCGTTTTGCTCGCGCCGTAGGCTCCGGCAAGCCGTCCGAACTGGCTCTGGGAGCTTCTGTCGGGTTGTGCGTTCGTCATCGGGCGTTCGTCTCCTAGAAGGCGAGCCAGGCGAGCACCGCGGTAACGATCCCCACGGCGAGCCCTGCCAGCGTCACCGCCCCCGCCTCCAGCGTTACGGGGCCGAGGTAGAGCAGCGGGAAGCTGACGATGGTGCCTGCGAGGACGACGTGGCGGAGTTTGCGTTTCGTTGCGGCTGAGAGCATGGCTTACCTCGATAGCGCTGGCAGCAGTTCGATGATGATGATGGCCTCGATGCCGGCGAGGACGACCAGCCCGAGGATGTAGGGGATGACGATGCGGAAGATGTCCCGCTCCTTGCCCGCGAGACCGACGACCGCAGCACCGACGAGCACCTTCGCCGGGGACATGGGGCTTCCGACGGACGCGCCGATCGACTGGATGCTGGAGATGGTGACCGTCCCGATGCCCAGCTCCCTGGCCGTCTCCAATTGGAGCAGGCCGAACATGACGTTCGAGTTCGTATTGCTGCCGCTCATGAACGAACCGAGCAACCCGATGAACGGCGAGACGAACGGGAAGAGCGGACCGGAAGCGTTCGCGATGCCCTGCGCGAGGAGCACGGTCATGCCGGTGTCCGCCATGACCACGGCCATCATCACCATGGTCGTGACGCCGATGGAGGAGCTGAGGGTCTGCCCGTAGGTCAGTTTCATCGCTTCCCACGCGACGCCCTTCCGCCATCGCTTGGCGAAGACATAGACCACCGCGCTGAGCACGATGCTGAAGAAGATGAGCGGAGCGGGGTGATTGAGGATGCGTAGCGGCGCGTAGTCGTTTGCGGCGGCAACGGCGAACCCCTGGGCAGTCGTGAACGCGGGATAGTCGAGTGCCCAGAGTATGTTGCGGACAGCCTCCTTCACCGGGCCGATCTGCGATATGACGCTCAGCGTGATGAGCAGCAGATACGGCATGAAAGCGAGGATGAACGGCATGGGCCGGGCATCGGCCTCGTCCGACGCTCCGGCAGGCGGCGTTTCCGGTGCTGCTTCCGTCTGTGGAGCGCCGCGCAGGAGCGGAGTGCGGGAGAGCAGGCCAAGCGCAACCATGCCGAGGATACCCGGAACGGTGGATGCTATCTGCGGCGCGCCGCCCCATGCGAGTGCGTACATCGCCGCGGCCATGACCGCGCTGGTTATGACCACCACCGGCAGGCTCCGCCGCAGCGCGCTCAGCCCGCCCTGTATGTGTGCGACCAGCATGCCGCTCGCAACGATGATGGGCGCGAACAGCAACGCCATGTGGGGTGCGATGACCTCGCCCTCGATGCCGGTGACCAATTGGATGGTGTAGTAGGACGAGCCCATGGAGCCGAACGTCACGGCCCAGCCGTGTCCGACGAGCGCCATAGCGGCGGCGCGGGCGGGCGGGAAGCCGAGCATGATGAGCAACGGGGCCGAGACGGCCACAGGCACTCCGAATCCGGTGATGCCCTGGATGAAGCTGGAGAAACCCCAGCCGATGAGCAGCGCCTGCACGAGGCGGTCGCTCGCCAGTGCGGCCATCGTCCGCCCGATGGCCTCTATACCCTTCAGTCTGTCCACCATGTTGAACAGGTAGACGGACGTCCACACGATGGTGAGAACGAAGACCGCGAGGCTTAATCCCTTCGCACTCGCGATCGCGACATGGTCCCGCGCGGCGCCGAAGATGAGGAGCGCCAGAGCGAGCGCAAGCAACCACGCCGCAGCTCCGGCGCGCGGCGCGCTCCAGTTCAGCCAGATGATGGCGACTACGAGGAAGACGACCGGCGAGGCGGCCAGCAGCCAGTTGAGAATCGTGAGTTCCGGGCCTGTCATAGGGAAGGGCAGGATAGCCGTCCTGCCTGCTCGGCACAACGGCGGGAGGGTGGCGCTGGTACAATCGTCAGAGGTTCCAGCTCATGGACTTCTCGCTCTCCGAACGCTTATCCCGTGGCCTGCTGCTCTGCGACGGCGCCACCGGCACGCAGCTGTACGCACACGGTCTCACTGCCGCGTTGCTGGAACCGGCCAACGTCGACCAGCCGGACATCGTGAAGGGAGTGCACCTCTCCTATCTTCGTGCGGGTGCGGAACTCATAGAGACGAACACATTCGGCGCGAATGCGGCCAAGCTCGGCATGCATGGGATGGCCTCCCGTGTCGAGGAGCTAAACCGCGCCGGCGTCGCGCTGGCCAGGGAAGCCGGGCGGTTGCACGGTCAGACCGTCTGGGTCGCGGGCTCGATGGGCCCACTGCCACCCGACACGACTGGCGCGGGTCTCTTCTCGCCGGCATCTGCGCGGAACGTGTTCGCGGAGCAGGCGTCGGCGCTCTCCGACGCCGGGGCGGACCTCATCCTCCTGGAGACGTTCACTTCACTGGCACAGCTCAGGCTGGCCATCGATGCGGTGCGCTCCGTTTCCGAACTGCCGGTCATCGCGCAGATGACCTTCACAGGAGACGGCCTGACGTCGAGCGGGGATGCGCCGGAAGACGTGGTCGCGGCCCTGAACGAGGCAGAGCTGCTTGCGATCGGCGCGAACTGCAGTATAGGCCCGGACCTGCTGCTGAGCGTCGTCGAACGCATGGCAGGGTCAGCGGGCGTGCCGCTCATGGTTCAGCCGAACGCGGGACTTCCCGCCTATGTGGGCGGTCGACTGCAGTACACCGCGCCGCCGGAGTACTTCGCGGAGACGGCGCGCGAGATTGCGCGCGCAGGAGCAGCGGCGGTCGGTGGATGCTGCGGAACTACGCCTGAGCACATCGCCGCCGTACGGGACGCGGTGCGCGGGGTGCTGCAGTCCTCGGCGCGGCGTGCGCCCGCTCCGGCTGCGGCGCGCCCACAGCGCGTCGAGGCTCCTGCCACCCGCCCCACGGGACTTGCGGAACGCATCGAGCGCGGGGAGTTCGTCGTTACGGTGGAACTCTCGCCTCCGCGCGGGTTCGACGTGAGCGGAACGCTGGACAAGCTGCGCGGCGTGGTCGGGAGCGTCAGCGCGGTGAACGTTGCGGACAGCCCGCGTGCGCAGGGGAGGATGAGCGCGCTCGCCACCGGCAGCCTCGTGCAGTCGCGGCTGGGCGTCGAGGCGGTGATGCACATGGCCATCCGCCATCGCAATCTGCTGGCGCTGCACTCGGACCTGCTGGGCGCGCACGCGCTGGGCCTGCGCAACGTCTTCACGGTGATGGGCGACGTCCCGCTCACCGGCGACTATCCCTATGCGACCGCAGTGAGCGACGTGACGGCGTCCGGCCTGATCCGGCTGATGGCGGGCTTCAACGAGGGCGTGGACGGGAACGGACGGGAGATCGGCCAACCGACGTCGTTCTTCATCGGCGCGGCGCTGAACTTCAATGCGCCGGACCTGGACAGGGAGCTCCGCGTGCTGGAGCGCAAGGTCAAGGCCGGAGCGCATTTCCTGCTCACGCAGCCGGTCTACGCGGCGGAGCACGTGGAGAGTGTGTGGTCGTTGCTGGGGGGCTTCCCGCTGCCGGTCATCATGGGCGTGCTGCCGCTCCGCAACGCCCGTCATGCCCGCTTCCTGCAGAACGAGGTGCCCGGCATCGTGGTGCCGGATGACGTGATGCAGCGCATCGACCTCGCGGAATACCGGGGCGACGCCGGGGGCAAGGAGGGCATCGCGCTCAGCCGCGAGCTGCTCACGGCGCTCTCCGGCCGTATCGCGGGTGCGTACTTCATGCCCCCGTTCGAGCGCTTCGGCGTCGTGCAGGAGACGATGGAAGGGCTGTCGATGCCGGGGCTCAGTTCGCCGTAGGCGCTGATGGTATCCTGAACCGTACGCGTGGGGCCGTAGCTCAGCTGGGAGAGCACCTGCTTTGCAAGCAGGGGGTCAGGGGTTCGAGTCCCCTCGGCTCCACCATGTCCAGGGCAATCCTGAAGGACCGCACCCATGACTGCACAGCGGGTCGTCATCGTTGGTGGGGGCTTCGCCGGGCTCAGCGCTGCCTATGCACTGATGAAGCGGGGCATCACTCCCCTCCTGCTGGAGGCTCAGGAGCGTGTAGGCGGACGCGGCAGCGGCGAGAAGGTGGACGGGTTCTCTCTGGACATGGGCGCATTCGTCTTTACCTCCACCTACGACGTCGCGTTCCGCCTTTGCGGGGAGTTGGGACTCCAGCTGGTCCCTTCAAAGATGAAATTCGGGCACTACCGGAATGGCCGGTGGGTTACCACGACGCCGGACCAATCGTTCTGGAACTTCGTACGGCACCTGCGTACGGCCTTCACCATGGGCTTCCTCTCACCCTCGGGCATGCGGTCCGGTTTCAAGGTGATGCGGCAGATCCATCGCCAGGCGGCATACATGAGTTTCGCCGGCGACAGCCCCCTCGCCGAGATCGACGACGACGAGTCCTTCGGCGATTACATGAAACGGCTCGGCGTGCCCGAGGACCTGCAGGTGACGCTCAGAGGGCCCCTCGACATGATATTGGGCGATCCAATGCCCGCAGGCCAGGCGCTGATGCGGGCCTACATCGGCGAAACCATGCTGCACTCCGGCAAGGTCTACATGCCCGAGCGAGGCATCGGCTCGCTGAGCGAAGCGCTTGCCACTGCCTGCTCTGATGCCATCCGCGTATCGACCCCCGTCAGGAGGATCGTCGTCGCAGACGGGACCGCGACCGGCGTAGTCGTGGACGGCGAGACTATCGAGGCCGACGCGGTCATCTGCGCCGTCCCTGGCACGAAGGCCCCGGACCTCATCCCCGACCTGCCGGAAGAGACACGTCGCGCACTCAACACCGTCAGCTACTCAACCGGTTGCCGGGTGGTGATAGGCCTCGACCACTCCCCGCTCCCTCCCGGCTGGCATGGCGCGCTCTACCCGGAGGACGACGACACCCCGCTCCTGCTGCACCGGACCGCCTTCCTCCCTGCCTGCGCGCCTCCGGGGAAGAGCATCCTCGACCTGCTCGTCGGGCGCGACCGCGCCAGGGAGCTCATCCCGCTCGACGACGATGAGATAAAACGCCAGCTGCTGGGCGCCGCTCGCCGCAAGGCGCCTCCGGGCTCCGCTCTTCCGGACGACAACGAGGGTCTGTTCTTCCGCGTGTACCGCTGGGAGGAGGCGCTGTGCATGGGGACGCCCGGTATGCTCGCCGCGATGGCAGACGTCCCTGAGCAACTTACAGGGCGCATCGACAACCTGTTTCTGGCAGGCGATTACATGCGCGTGCCGTCCGTCAACGGCGCCCTCGCCAGCGGCTACAGCGCAGGGATGCGGGCTGCAGACATGTTGGAGTCGCGCTTCCGGTAAGGCAGAGTCCGGCGAGCCACGCGCACCGGGTACCACCCACCGAAAAGTTCGTAGTACAGTCCACGCGTCTCCGAGACAGACGTGGCAACACCCGGAGGAGGACTCCGTGCCCAAAGCAATCATCAACGGCGTCGGCATCAACTACGAAAGCGATGGCGAGGGATTCCCGCTCGTGCTCTGCTACTGCCGGGGAGGCAACGCCACTATGTGGGCACCGCAGGTGGAGGCGTTCTCCGCGAAGTACCGGTTCATCCGCTTCGAGCCGCGGGGACACGGGAACTCGGACTCTCCGGAGGCCCCGTCGGCCTACGGGCTGGACACGTCGGTCTCGGACCTGCTGGGCCTGCTGGACCACCTGGGCATCGAGAAGGCGTACGTCGGCGGGCTCTCCATGGGCGGAGGCATCACTACGCGGTTCACGCTGCTGCACCCGGACCGGGTGGCGGGCCTGATGGTCATCGACTCCGGTTCGGCGTCGGGCCACGCCCACAGCAAAGAGACCAGGAGGAATACGGCCCGGGTGCGGGAGTTGGCTTTCACCGAGGGGATGGAAGCGGTGGCCCGCCATTCCATCCGGGAGGTCGACAGCTTCGCTCTGAGGGCAGCCAGGGGCCCGGAGGAGGCCGAAGGCATGCTCGATATGCTCAAGGCGCTGACGCCCCACGGCTACGTCTACTCCCTCGAGGCCCTCGACCAGGCGCCGGTCTTCGACGACCGCCTGCGTGAGATCGAAGCGCCGACGCTGTGCATCGCCGGGGAAGAGGACCCGGCCCTGGAGGATGTCAGGTTCATCCACAGCCAGATCGAGGGCTCGGAGTTGGTGGTGGTGCCGGACGCGGGGCACTTCACCAACCTCGACCAGACGGAGACCTTCAACAGGGAGGTCCTCGCCTTCCTGGCAAAGGTGGACGCCCGGCGGGCAGCGGCGGTGGCCTGATCGGCTAGCGTCAGGCTCACGCCAAGGGAGATTCCGCGCGGGTCAGCTAACCGTCACGAACCGCGACTCTCCGGCGACATCCCTGCGTTCTCAACTTCTCGGAGCCGTCGAGAAGCCCGTATACTCGCGGCAGCAGTTCGGTGGAGGAGCCAATGGTCAGCATCGATGCCGGTGAGCGTACCTACGAGTTGGTCCCGGATTGGGGAGAGCTCAAACCGAACTGGATCTGGGGTCTGGTCGGCGACGTTGCGGTCGATTCGCAGGACCGCGTCCACGTGTTCACCCGGGGCGTCGATCCGCCCTACCGGATCTACGACAGCTCCGGCAAACTGCTCCACTCGTGGGGCTACGGTATCTTCGAGGATGCCCACGGCATCTGCATCGGCCCCGACGACATGGTCTACCTGACCGACCGCGGCCCCCAGATCGTTCTCAAGTTCACCGGAGACGGGCGGCATGTATTCACCCTGGGCACTCGCGGGAAGCCGTCTGACACCGGCTACACCGCGGAGAGCCCGACCGTGAAGTACGCGGGTCCTCCGTTCCACCATCCCACCAACGTGGGCCTGTCTCCCAGCGGGGAGTTCTATGTTTCGGACGGCTATCGCAACTCCCGCGTCCACAAGTACAGCGCAGATGGCACCTTGCTGTTCTCGTGGGGCGAGCCGGGCGACGGTCCGGGCCAGCTCAACCTCGTGCACGCTGTCTGGGAGCACAAGGGCAGGGTCTACGTTTGTGACCGGGCCAACAACCGCATCCAGATCTTCACTCCCAATGGTGAACACATCGAGACGTGGCCGGGCTTCCTGCAGCCGTGCAAGATCTACATCGACAACGAAGACACGATGTACGTGGCCGAGCTGGGTGCGCGGGTGAGCATCCTCGATCTCCAGGGGAACGTACTCTGGCGGTGGGGAGGAGAGGCCAGCCACGATCCCGGGAAGTTCACGGCGCCACACGGGATCTGCGTCGACTCCCAGGGTGCGATGTACGTCTCCGAGGTACTGCAGGGCGCGCGACTCCAGAAGTTCGTCCGGACACGTTAGCCGGGTTCCCTAGCGAGTGACGATGGTAGAACAGGAGGCCATGGCAACCGGGGAGACAGGGACAGCGCCGCAGCGTATCGCCATCGTGGGTGGAGGCGTTTCAGGACTGGGCGCTGCGTGGGCGCTGCATCATCACCCGGACCGGTTCGATTTCCGGCTGTTCGAGGCCCAGGAACAGATCGGCGGCAATGCCGTCACAGCCGATATGCCCCAGGACGACGGCAGCTCGATCCCTTTCGACATCTCCGTTACTGCCTGCATCCCGTCCGTGTATCACCACATCCTGTTGCTGATGGAGCAGTTCGGCATCGAACTGGTCGACACGAGGTTCAGCTACAGCGTGAAGTACGGCGACCAGGTCTACGCCCACGATTTCGATTCCGACATCAGGGAGCAGCTGCAGCACGAGATCGAGAAGTTCCAGCGGCTGTTGCAGCGTCTGCGCTGGTTCGGCCGGCTGACCCGCACCCAGTCCCGGTGCCTGAACGCTCTCAACCCGTTCAACTACATCAGCAT
Organism: Dehalococcoidia bacterium; assembly: GCA_965206315.1. Lineage (GTDB taxonomy): Bacteria > Chloroflexota > Dehalococcoidia > Lucifugimonadales > Australimonadaceae > Bin16. The sequence continues at coordinate 79,953 of OZ242210.1, read as the reverse complement.
GGGGACGGTCCTGAATCTCGGAGGGTTCTCCGGAGACTTCAGGTACAAGGTGCTGAAACCCATGTTCGTCAACTTCCTGATGGCGACGAACGTGTTCGATATGCCCGCGGCGCTCTTCTCGAGATACCTCGAGTTCTTCGATATCGAGACCGCTACGCCCATGCAGACGTGGGACCAGGGAACACGCCGCGTCTACGAGAACCTGTCGGCGAACTTCCGGGACAAGATCTACCTGAGCAGACCCGTCCGCAAAGTGTACCGGCGGACGGATGGCGTCGTTGTGGAGGACCATGACGGCTTCCAGGAAGCGTTCGACGACGTGATCTTCGCATGCAATGCGAACCAGACGCTCATGATCCTGGACGGACCCTCGTTCCTCGAACGCTACATCCTCTCGTCGATACGCTACGAGAGTGAACTGCACAACCACACGGTCGTCCACTCCGACTCCTCGGTGCTACCCGACAACGAAGTGAAGGCTCTGACCACACGGAGCAATCACATCGAACAGTACGGCGCGAGACCGGACAACTACGAGATCACGTACATCATGCACAACCAACAGCCATGGGCTCACCGGTCTGACAAGCCCTGCCTGGTGACCTACAACCCGATCAGCCCCATCGACGAGCGGAAGGTCGTCAGGCGATGGTGGTTCCAACACATCGTCCATGACGTGCGTCACGTCGTACTGCTCGTTAACCTGTTCCGCTGCATCCAGGGCAAGCGGCGAACGTGGCACTGTGGAGCTCATACCCTGGTCAATAGCCAGGAGACCTGCTTCGTCTCCGGGCTCGCCACGGCGAGACAGATGGGCGCCGACTACCCCTTCGACGACCCTGCGGCCAAGCGGTCGTTCAACTACTACGGCAGCATCATGTACGGCTGGCGGTTCAGGAAGGCGTAGCGCTGAATGCTCCTGAGGGTGCTTGCCCGGCGTCTTTTGCGGGTGGTACCTTGCCTCACATGATGATGGCACTCGCTCCATCCATCCGAACGGCAGTGGGTCGCAGATTGTCGGTCGCCGTGCTCGCGTTGGGGTCCCTCTTCCTGGCAGCCGCGTGTGAGTCGGAACCCACGCCAACCCCGGAGTTGTCGGTGGATGAGGTGCTTTCCGGTGCGGCGGAAGAGCTGGCTGCAATGTCGACGGCGAGATTCCAGATGGTTGACGAGATGGAATCAGGCGCGAAGTTCTTCGAGATGACTCTGAAGAGCGTGGAAGGAGAAGTCAAAACGCCCGACAGCTTCAGGATGCTGGTGGAGTTGGTGAATCCCGGTCTTGGGTTCGTGGAGGTCGGAATGATGGCGGTCGGCGACCAGGCGTACATGCAGTTCTCTGCGGACGCCCCATGGCTTCCCCTGCCGCTGGACCAGGTGCCCTTCAACTTCGGGGGGATAGGCGTTACTTTGAGCGAGATACTGCCCAGTATCGAGAACGCTGAGATCACAGGCCGGGAGTCCGTAGGAGGAGGTCAGGCTGTCCGTATAGACGGGGATGTCGTCTCTGACGATATGTCGGACCTCATCACGGATGTGGACTCCGGCCATGCGATCACGTTGTCCGTTTGGATCGACGAGGCCTCGTATGCCCTGCGTCAACTCAGGATAGACGGCAGACTCTACGACGACGACGCGCCGGAAACGACGCGGCTGGTAGTCATCACGGACATCAACTCCCCCGTCGACATCCAACTTCCCCAGACGGCCTCAGGGTCGTGAACACTGCCAGGTCTGGCCTCCAATCTCTGAGATCTTCCCAATCGGTTGTGCTGGGCATCATCTGTCTGGGGGTATTCTCGACTGCCCTGGATCAGACAGTGGTGGTCGCCGCCCTGCCTGCCGTAATGGTGGACCTGGAGATCCCGCTTACCGATCTGGACAGGGCTTCCTGGATCGTAACCGGGTACCTGATCAGCTACACCGTGGCGATGCCGCTGGCGGGGCGTCTGTCCGACGTCTACGGCCGCGTCCGGATGTTCCACGCGGCACTGATCGTCTTCTCCATCGGGTCGGGGTTCGTGGCACTTGCGCCGAACTTCGAGTGGGTCGTATCCGCCAGGGTGGTCCAGGCCTTCGGAGGCGGCGCCACGGTCCCCATAGGCCTCGCCATGGCTGTGGCCGCCGTTTCGCCGGAGAAAAGAGGATTGGCGATAGGACTCGTGGCCGCCTCGGCTGAAGCCGGGTCCGTGCTGGGCCCTCTCTACGGAGGAGCCATCATTGAGTTGCTGGGCTGGCGTTGGATATTCTGGCTGGACATCCCCCAGAGCCTCTTCCTCATAGCGCTTCTGGCCATCCTGCCGAACCGTTCCAACCCTGCGGCCAGGATGGACTACTTCGGGGCGCTCGTGCTCGGAGCAGCCCTCACCGTCCTCAGCATCGGCCTGTCCCAGAGGGCCATCTTCTCCGGGGAGTCCCTCTTCCCGTATGTCCTGATAGCCCTTGGGGTCGGGCTGGTCCTCCTGTTGGTCCTGTTCGAGCGACGCACCGTCCAGCCTCTGCTTGCATCGTTCCTGTACACCTCCAGGGCGTTCCTGTCCTCCAACATCACGCAGTTCCTCGTGGGAGTTGCGCTGATCATCTCACTGGTAGCCGTGCCCCTCATGGCCGGCACCGTCATGGAGAAGAGGGCGTGGGAGAGCGCCCTTCACCTGGTCCGTCTTACGGCCGCCATTCCGGTTGGAGCCGTGGTCGGAGGCTATATCCTGCGCTGGACGGGAGTGAGGACGGTGTGTATCACCGGACTTGCGTTCATAGGAACGGGCCTGCTGTTCATGAGTGGTTGGGAGACGGAGGTGGAGGAGGTCAGGCTGACCACACCACTGGTGATGGCGGGTCTGGGGTTCGGGCTGGTCATTCCTCCCATAGGCGTCAGCGCTCTGAGCGCAGCACCCAGTCACTATTGGGGAGCGGCGGCATCGTTGATCACCGCATCGCGCATGGTGGGGATGGCGTTGGGGCTGGCGACCTTGTCCGCCTGGGGCATCGAGCGCTTCTACAGTCTGACCGCTGACGTGACTATCGGATCGACGTTCGAAGAGACCGAGGCCCCCTTGATCGAAGCGGGAGTGACCGTGTTCCAGAACCTCTTCATGATCTCAGGGTTCCTCGCCCTGTTCGCCATCCTGCCGGCCTTGCTGATGAGAGTGGAAGACGTCGAAGAGGAAGCATCGCCTGAGGGCAGCCGCTGGCCAACCTCCCTGCCTGAAACATGACGTGCCAGGTGCGCGCACAGGGATGGGATTGGCGAACGAATCTCGTATCCTAGAGGGCAGGGAGTCCCGTTCGATGACAACTCCGCGTGCAGAGCCTGACAACGCCCCGTCGCCTTCCCCGTTTCCCGAGGGTTGGTACTTCATCGCAAGCCGCAAGGCCATACAGAAGGCCAGGCTCATCCAGAAGACCTGGATGGGGGAGAACGTCATCGTCTGGTGCGACGAGGACGGGCGCGTCTGCGTCGCCGGGGCCTACTGTCCGCACCTTGGCTCCGATCTGGGGCCTGCTGCCGGGGGGCGCGTACGTGACGGTCGGCTCGTCTGCCCCTTCCACGGCTTCGAATACGATGCAACCGGCCAGTGCGTCGCCACTCCCTATGCTCCCCCGCCACGGGCCGCGCGGTTGCGCGTCTTCGCAACCCAGGAGATCGCCGGGTTGATCTTCGCGTGGTGGGGTATCGAGGGACGGGAGCCGCAGTGGGGTCTCCCTGCTGACCTGTCGGACCAGACCGGCTGGAGCGGTCTCTCCGTACGCACCCTTCGCTTCCCCGGGCATCCCCAGGATACGACGGAGAACTCAGTGGACCTGGCTCACCTGCTCTACGTCCACGGGTACGGCAACGTGGACCGCGTCGGAGAGGTGTCGATGGACGGGGCCTACCTTCGGAGCGACTTCGACTTCAGGCGCGGGTACAGGATAGCCGGGGCCATCCCCTTCACTTTCGATGTCTCCGCCAGGACGCACATCTTCGGGTTGGGATACTCGTTCGTGGAGATCCGCGAGAAGTCCATCGGTATGGATATGCGCTTGTGGGTGCTGGCGACGCCCGTCGACGGCACGCTCATCGACCTGTCGCTGGTCTCACAGGTTCGAGAGATACGGGGGCCGAAGCGGTGGATTGGAGGTCTGGGATTCCTTCCCGTGAAGCTGCGTGCGCCGCTTATGAACCGGTTCATCGCGTCGCAGCAGGACCGGGACGTTCGGCAGGACGTGATCATCTGGAGCCGCAAGCGGTACAGGACTCTCCCGCGCCTCAGCCGTTCCGACGGGGAGATCATGACGTTCCGCGCCTACTGCGCCCAGTTCTATCCTGGGTCATGCGCTCCTGCGGTCGCACTCCCCGGCACATCTGGTGAGGCTGTAGTATGACCACTCGAACCGGCCTCAACGACCTCCACCATGCACTGAGGTACATACCATGAACAACGTACTCGGCAGACTGAGCCGGCTGGTCACGGTTCGTCCTTGGCTCACCCTCCTCGTCCTCCTCATCGTTACCGTCGTAATGGTCATGGGGACGGCGCAACGTCTGCCGCCTACGGAGGGCGCAAGCGTCGCCTTCCTTCCTCCCGGTCATCCCATCGCTGAAGCAACGCGAGAGATAGATGACCAATTCAGGGACGCTGGCGAGGTCATCGTCGTGACGCTCCTCTTCCGCGGGGAACCGCTCACGCCGGGCGGTCTTTCCCAGATGGATGGCCTGTTGGACGAGATCGTCCAGGACCCGGGCGTCGGCGAGCTGTTGGCGCCGGGGACTCCGGTCGTTGCGCCTTCCTCCCTTATCGGCGCCGTGCTCCAGGTGGACAGTTTCGAGTCGGTCACGCAGGGGCAGATCGACTCCGCACGCAACGTCCCCGGAGTCGGAGAGGCGCTCGCTGAGATGACTGGCACCGACACCGACGGCACGCTCGTTGCTATCGCCATCGTGCGCCTGCGCGACACGGGTGACGAGCGCGTTGACGATGCCGAGCGGAGGATCAGCGAGCTGGCTGCAGGGAACGAGGGTGCGTCGCGGGTGAGCAGCCTGTCGTCGGCGGTCATCGAGGATGCGTACAAGAAGGCTACAGAGGAGGGGATGGGGCCGCTGATCGGGCTGGCGCTGTTGCTGATCGCCGCTCTGCTCCTGCTCTTCACCCGCGCCCTGTCGGACATGTTGCTCACGCTGCTGGGGCTTATCGTCGCGATAATGTGGCTGGTCGGCGCCGAAGGCTGGCTTGGGCCGAATGGACTCGACGTGATAGGCCCTCCCAGCTCGCTCACCGCGATGGTGCCCGTCATCATCATCAGCCTCACGGTGGACTATGCGATCCAGGCGATCTCTCACTACCGGGAGCAGCGGCTCGCGGGCGAGCCCGTTGTCCGGGCGGTGCAGATCGGTCTGCGGAACGTCACGGTCCCGCTGACGTTGGCCGCAGTCACGACGATCGTCAGCCTGTTGGCGACGCTGTTCTCGCCGATAGGTGTGATCGGAGACTTCGGCGTTGTCGCCGGGATGGGTGTGGGGTTGAGCCTGATCGTGATGCTGACGCTGGTCCCGGCGGCCCGGACGATCCTCGACCGGCGTCGCGAGGCACGCGGTACGTTGCGCCAGCCTCGCCCGCTTTCGAATGCGCTGCCCGGCATCCCACGGGTAGCGGAGGTGCTCGGGAGAAGAGTTACGCGTCAGCCGGCGCCGTACATCATCGTCGTCGTCGCATTAACGGTTGGGCTTGGGTTCGCCGCTACAGACCTCAAGTCGGAGTTCAGCATCCGCGACATCCTTCCCAGGGACGGGACCATCGTGGCTGACATGAACACGCTGGATGCGACCGTCGGCGGTTCGACGGAAATGGCCAGCGTGCTGGTGAAGGCCGAGGCTACGGAGACCCGGACACTCCTGAACCTGCAGGACCTCAGGATCGCTTTCCAGGACGAGCAACGCCGCCCGCCCGCAGCGGCAGGGCCGCTCCTGGCGTCCTACGAGTCGCTTTTGGACGACTGGACCACCGACAGCGGACAGCCCGGCGACAACTACGACCCGGAGCTTGCGGCCCTCTTCAGCGAAGCCTCCTCGGAAGTGCAGCTCGATCCGGCCCTGATGCAGGAGCTCCTGGACAAGCTCGGGGAGAGGGAACCCGCGATCGCCCACGGCCTCGTCAACGATCCGAACGGCATCGACACCATCCTGTTGCAGTTCCCGACCTACTCGAACGACCCGGGAGCAACCAAGACGCTCCAGGGCGACCTCGAAGCGATCTGGGCCGGAGACGATTCCGCCCTCACGGTGCTTTCGGAGAGCGTCGTCTCGATCGGGGTTACGGACGCGATCACAGACCGCCAGACGGAGGCGATCAGCACTACTATCGCGGCGGCGCTCACCGTCCTCGCTGTCTTCTTCTGGCTGACGGCGCGCCAGCCGGCGCTCGCGGTCGTCGCGGTCGGCCCCATCGTGCTCGTCCTCATCTCGGTGCTGGGCACCATGGCGTTGCTGGGCATCCCGTACTCACTCGTCACGTCGATCATCACGGCGCTCTCGATCGGGATAGGTGTGGACTACACCATCCACGTGATCCATCGCTACCGTGAGGAGTTCACCCGCTCGCGCAACCCGGAGAGTGCAGCAGTCCGGACGCTCGCGACCACGGGTTCGGCGCTGTTGGGCTCCGCGATGACGACCGCCTTGGGGTTCGGAGTGCTGATAGCCTCGCCGCTGCTTGCTTCTCAGCAGTTCGGCATCACGGCGACCATCACTATCGTCTACTCCCTTATCGTCTCTGTGCTGCTGGTGCTGCCGGCGATGGTGGTCTGGGGCGCGTACCAGAACATGCGGCTGCGCTCCATGGTGGAGCGCCAGTGGGCCGAGCTCGACGTGGCGATAGAGGGCATACACCAGAGTCACGAACAGGGAAGGGGCTCGTCCTAGGAGGCTCATGCAACTTCGCAAGCTATCCGGCGGGCTGAAGGCCGCGTACCGTGGGTCGGATGTCCGCCGCCGCGTAGAACACTTCGACGGATGGATGGACAGGGCACAGGCGGAGGATGTCGGCCCGGCGGGCTACGACCACGCCGAGACCGTCAGGGAATACTACGACCTCTGCAACGAGTTCATGGTGTTCGGTTGGAGCGAGTCCCTCCACTTCGCGCCGCTGTCGTCCGAGGAGAGCCTCGAGGACTCCCAGGCGCGGCACCAGCGGCTGATGATCGACAAACTGGAGTTGCAGGCGGGCATGACGGTGATCGACGTCGGTTGCGGGATCGGCGGCCCCATGCGCCGTGTTGTCCGGGAGGCGGGTGTCAGTGTCGTCGGGGTCAACAGCAGTGAGGTCCAGTTGGAGAAGGCGAGAGCGTTGACCGCTGAGGCGGGGCTCGATCACATGGTCGACTACCTCGCGTGCAGCTTCATGGACATGAACGCTATCACGGACGATACGTTCGACCGGGGATACGCTATCGAATCGACGTGCCATGCGCCGGACAAGGCGGGCGCGTTTGCCGAGATCTACCGCGTGCTGAAACCCGGATCCCTCTTCTGGGGCCAGGAGATGTGCATGACGGACCGGTTCGATCCCGGCGACAGTCGTCACCGGGCCATCAAGAGGGACCTGATGCATGGTATCGCGCTCAAGGACATCGCGACCATGGCAGAGGTGGATTGGGCCCTTGAAGCGGCGGGATTCGAGGTCATCGAGGGCAGCGACCTGGCCGTCGCGGGGGACGGTCCTGCCACGCCGTGGTATCACCCCATGGAGGCGCGGGGCAAGACGCTGAACAGCCTCCTGCGCAGGGTCCCGATGGGCCGGAAGGCATACATCGGGGTAGCCAGGCTGGCCCAGGTATTGGGCGTGTTCCCGAAGGGGTCTGCGGACGTCGTCAGACTGATGGACAGCACCGCGAAGGCCTACGTCGCGGGCGGCAGGGCCGGAGTCTTCACGCCGTTGTACTGCTTTCTGGCCCGCAAGCCCTTGTAGGTCTCCCTCCCGGCCTCCCAAGCGCCGTCAGGCGACCAGGGGTATCTCGCGCCGCCGCTCGGCGATGCGGAACTTCAGCTTCTTGCTCGGCTTCATCGACGGGACCGGGTTGAACTTGAGCTTGTAGTTCGAGGGGGACACTTCGATATTGAAGTAGTGCGCGACCATCAGCACGTTGATGGCCAGTTGCAACTCCATCCACCGGGTGCCAAGACAGGTGTGCGTGCCCAGCCCGTAGGGTGCGTACCCGGGACTGAGGTGCTCGTTGCGCGGAGGCCGGTACCGGTCCACGTCGAAGGTGAAGGGGTCGGGGAAGAGGTCTTCCATGTAATGCGTCGCCGTGGTTGCGATGAAGACCTGTGACCCCACCGGCAGTTCGTAGTCCTCCACCACGCACGTGTTCATCACGTTCCGGATGGACATCGGAACGATGGGGTAGATTCGCACGGTCTCCATGAGGAAGCGGTGTGTGACGTCCAGTGACTGCATGGTGAAGTCCTCGCCCTCAGGGTCGCCATTGTCGAAGAGGGCGTCGGCTTCGCGCTGGATCTCGCGGTAGAGCTCGGGCTGCGCCGCCATCGCGTAGAGCGCGAAACTGAACGCGTCGCCGAGGTACACGCTGGCGATCAGCGCTGCTGAGAGCTGGAAGCGCAGGGTCGTCTCCGGCACGAACTGCGGATCGCTTGCATGCAGGCTGAGCCAGTCGTCCGCGAGGTCCCGCGGAGAGCCGGCCCGCTGCGCGGGCGTATGGACGCTCTGGACCCGTTCCAGCAGGGTGTCTACTGCTCTTGCCCGTCGTTTCATTCCCGGAGTGCGGAGCATGAACTTGGGCAGAGCCTTCATGATGTGGGTGAGGAGCGCTCGCTCTTTGTACTTCGCCAGGTCGTCGAAGATGTCCTGGGAATCGACGCTGACGAAGAGCGGTGAGAGTTGCGCGTTGATCATCTGTCGGCTCATGCTCGTCGCGGGGTACGAGTCTCCAACCGTCCAGCCAGACATGTGCTTTCGGGCATGGCGGTAGAGGATGTTCAGTTGTCCTTCCAGCCTCCCGCGGGAGTACGCCGGCGACATCGCCTTCCGGAGCCGGAAATGATCGGCCCCGTCCATGGAAGGCATCACGCCGTTCGCGCCGTAGACCTTCTCGAAGTCGGAGAAGTAGTCCTTGGCTCTCAGGTACATGCGCCCGTGCCGGTGCACCCAGTGGTTCGTGTCGGGCCCGGCGAGGAAGAGCATCGGCTTCTTGAACGGCGGATGTATCTCGAAGACCGGGCCGTACTCCTTGGCGAGGTCTGCAAAGAGCGCGGCGATGTTGCCGCTGCGAAGGTGCGGGCTGAACAGCATTTTGCGTAGCGAGACGGTGGGGATCTTCTTCGTGAAGGCGGAACGTCGAAGCAGCGGACCGGCGATATTCTGGGAGACCGCGTCGGCTATGGACCGGCCGATCAGGTCCATCCTGCAGATAGCCTGGATGCGCTGTTCCGCCTCGTCGTCGAGTTGGAACATGAAGCGGAAGACGTCGCACGTATCGATCAGGGCGATGATGATGACGTCTCTCGGGTCAGGGATCTCGTTGTTGAAGATCGCCTTGCTGATGCGCGTTCTGACGAACTGGAGCGCATCGCTGTCCGGTGTACTGCCGGACAGTTCCGCCTGACGGACGGTACGGGACAGCGTCCAGAATTCGCCGTCGTGATGCTCCAGGATATTCAGGTCGACCAGGCGGTCCAGAGTCAGATCGATGATTGATTCCGCACGGGGAGCGAGCCGTTCGATCCAGTATTGAGTGTTGTGTTGCGCCGGTTCGCCTGCGATCTCCTTCAGGATGGGGTCCAGGGCAGGATCGCCCGTTTCTGTCTGGTCGACGATGAACAGGCTCTCGACGTCCGTGTCGATGCGCCCCATGAGAGAGAGTTCCGCGAGTACGGCCCCGGCGACGGTGCAGTTCAGGTCCCAGCCAGGCACCTGGTGGAAGTAGCCGCTCTCCTCGTTGAGGAGCATCAGGATGAGCTCTTCCGGCAAACTCAGTGCCTGGGTCGCTACGCCCTCTGTGGAAAGAGTCATCAGCCCTTGTCTCCGCGGCATCATCCCGGTACTTAAGGCTACCTATATAAGCAGTATGACCCTCTAAACTGGGGGGTGTCAACGCGATAACGAACCTCGCCTCGTTGCTCAAGTGTAGTGTTGGCGAGCAGGTGAAGAAGTACCTGGGTACCTGTAACCCTGGGAACGTAGCTCGCAACCGTACGTCGCTAGAGCGAGGGCGGCTCCTCTTCGTAGAGCGAGACAGGCACCTGGACGGGGAGTTCGTCCGTCGTGATCGCGGCGTGGACGGGCTGAACGTACTGGTAGTCGATATCCAGCCGGTACCGGAACGCCCGGGCGGCGGTGAGTTGCCGCTCGGTGGTGCAGGCCCACTCGGCGAGCGTTGCCTTCTCCCAGCCCAGGTCTTCTTCGGCGTCCTCAGCGATGCGCTGGAAGACTTCCAGACGCTCCGCCGCGATGCCGTACTGCGTTTGCAGGACTTCCCCTGCCTTGCCCATCGTGTCCCTGGCCAGCAGGTCGCTTGCGAACAGTCCGGCGATGCCGTCGAGCCACGACCACTCCCACCACCGCGTGCACAGCGAGAGCGTGGACACGGCGAAGTAGGAGCGGGTGAAGTTACGCCACGCTGTGACCTCCTCGCGTTCGAGGCCGAGGCCCTCGCAGAAGCGCATCCACAGCTCCTCGTATGCGGGCGTCGTCCAGCCGACGAGATCGTTCACGATGTCCCGGCCTTCAATCTTGACGAGCTTCCTCAGTTCATGCGTGCGCGATGCCTCGTCGTTGTTCTTGATGTAGAGGGCGGCGGTACTGAACTGCAAGCCGTGGTCGAGGTAGTAGTAGTGGTTCTTTGCCCACAACTGCAGATCGTCCCTGGTCAGAGATCCGTCGTAGAGGAGCTGGTAGAGCGGCGGTGGTTCGGGGTACCGCTCCGCCCGCTGCCGGTGGAGCAGTGCTATGAACTCCGGTCCCGGGAGGGGCGGGTCCTTCAGATCGTCGGCGCTATAGGGAGGATGGTTCAGCATCGCTACCGACGCTGCAACCTGAATATGAAGACGCGCCGGAGCCGTTCCTGCAGGCTCGGCGTGTCCACGAAGGCCCTCGTCACGTCTTCCCCGAAGACGACGTGGTCTGCGTCCGCCCCGATCGGCGAGTGCTCGTGCTGGTTGAGCATGGCGCGATCGATGTCCTTGATCCCAAGCTTCTCATAGAGCTGCCTGGTCTCCTCCAGGTCCTGGACCATCTGCTCGCGGACCTCGGGCAGCCGCTTCTCACCCTCGCCGACGAGGGCGCTGCCGAGGAGGACAGGCCACGGCTCGGTGCGGTGCATCCAGTAGTACCAGCCGTTCGAGACGAGTTCTTCGGGAGCCCAGTCCCTCTTCTCCAAGGCATCGATCTCTTCCTTGGGGAGACCGAACTCCTCGGAGTGCCAGCGGCTCAGTGTGGGATGGCTGGGCACGGGCCCACCCACGGTGTCCTGTCCGCCTTCATCGATGAGTTTACGAAGCTGGAAGCGGCGCACATCCTTGTTGGTGGTGTTGATGTAGCGCTCACCTTCGAACCGGTGATTGCCGTCGCCGCCCTGGTGGGTGCGGCGCTTGCGCTCGGCGATCGCTTCGATAGTGGTCGCCTTCGGCCTCGCCGGATGGCCCTGCTTCCATTCGGCCCGGATGTCTTCGAGTCCGTCCATCAGCTCGTCGGGGGAGAGCTTGTCACGGCCCCATCGCTTCGTGGTTGCCATATCTCTACTCCTTCCTTGCGCGACGTTAGCGGCAGATTACCCCACGTTCACCGGTTCCTCAACATTCAGGCAGCACGGTGTTTCGGACGCGCGCTGGCTCCGAAGTTCCGGTGGTGCTCCAACCAGCGCTCGATCTCGGCGCGGTCGCCGGGTGGGTCGGGCGGAGCGGGAGGTTCGCCGTTGTTATACACACGCGCCGCCGTGCGCCAGACAACCTTCTCCTGGACGTCGAGGGGAAGGCCCCCCAACTCTTCCGGGATGAGGATATTGGAGTCGGGCCAGGTGCAGGCGGGATGGGGGTAGTCGTTCGACCACATGAAATTGTCCTGCCCGAAGTCCTGCAGGAGGTAAGCCCCCACGGCGTCGCTGATGAAAGTACAGAAGACCTGCCGCTTGAAGTACTCGCTCGGTGGCATCGGCAGCGTGCTCCGGCGGCTCATCGTGTAGTGGTCGGCTTCCTGAAGCCAGAACGGGACCCAGCCTGCGCCTGCCTCCGCGACCGCGACGTTCAAGTGCGGGTGACGCTCGAGCACTCCGGAGGCGATGATGTGCAGCAGGGAGTCCATCGCGTCGCTCTTGTGCCCGTTGATCGAGTGGATGGGGATGCCAGCGGGGTCGCGCACGCGGGGCTCGGCGAGTCCGTTGATGTGCATATTGACCGTTGCGCCGGTCTCCTCGGCGGCAGCCCAGAAGGGCTCGTACCGTTCGTCGCTGTACGGCAGTCTCTCAGGCGGTGCGATCCAGATGTCGACGCCCCGTAGCCCGGCCTCGATGAATCGCTGCATCTCCTGGATGGCGTTCTCCACGTTCCAGAGTGAGACCATGCCCAGCCCCCAGTACCGGTGAGGAGCGACGCTGCAGAAATCGATCATCCAGTCGTTGTAGACGCGCAGGTGGGCTTCCTGGAGTTCGCGGTCGTCGATGAGCCATGCGCGGACAGCGAAGGTCGGGTAGAGCACCTCGGCGCTGACGCCGTCGAGTGCGAGATCCTTCAGTCGCTCGTAGGGGTCCCAGCAGCCTGCGCGCAGGAGATGGTTGGTCTCGAACGGCCTCTCTTCGACCTGCAGCGCGCGCGATCGGAACTTCAGGGGAAGCTCCTTCTCCCAGAGGTCGGGCGGCTCGCCCATGTGGGAGTCGGCGGAGATGCGGAGCTCCCGGGATGAGGGTTCCTCAACGCTCATGGGCTCCTCCGTAAGTATCCGGGTTGGCGCCATCATAAGCCGGGGCCGGAGCGGTAACAACTGCGCGGGGTGTGCCCGCAACGCTCTGCGTTGGTTGCTTGCCTGTGCTTCTAACACCACGGCTATCGAGGCGCGAGGAATGGAATATAGACTCTGCCGGTAAGACCTTCTGATAGGAGGTGTTCGAATGCTCTCTCAGGAAGACAACGAACTGCTGACGCGGACAGGGCCGGGGACGCCCGCGGGGAACCTGCTCAGGCGGTACTGGCAGCCGGTGGCGCTGTCGGAGGAGTTGGACGAGGACGGGCCTCCTCTGCCGCTTCGCGTCATGGGCGAGGACCTGGCGCTCTTCCGCGACGAGTTCGGGCGCCTCGGACTGCTCGGGCTGCGCTGTCCGCATCGTGGGACGGACCTGAGCTACGGGCGTATCGAGGACGGCGGCCTTCGCTGCGTCTATCACGGGTGGCTGTTCGACGTCTATGGCAACTGCCTCGATCAACCGGGCGAGCCGGAGTGGAGCAAGTTCGCGGGGAAGGTGCGGCAACGCTCGTACCCATGTACTGAGCGCGGCGGGCTGATCTTCGCCTACATGGGGCCCGGAGAGCCTCCCGAGTTGCCGGACTACGAGTGCCTGGGGCTGCCTGAGGAGAATGTCCTTGTCACCAAGTTCTACCACGAGTGCAACTACCTGCACGGGCACGAGGGCAACATCGACCCCCAGCATCTCGCCACGCTCCACTACGTGCTCCCTGATGAGGTGGCCGACGCCGGAGTGCGGTGGGACGTGAAAGGCATCGACGTCGCACCCCGGATCGAGGTCGAGGAGACGGACTACGGCATCCGCATCTACTCGGGGCGCGACCTCGACGACGAGCACGACTACGTGCGCGTCACCAACTACGTCTACCCCGCCGCGGTTGCGTTTCCCGCGCTGCGTCCCCCGGACATCACCGGCGCGCCGATCGGGACTGCCGTCGGCGCCGGCTTCTACGGCGTTAACTGGCAGGTGCCAATCGACGACACCCACCACTGGAAGTACATGCTGCTGGTGTCGCCGAACGCTCCACTCGCGAAGGACCGCATCGGGCCGGTCATCCTGGCCGACATGGGCCCCGGATATGCCCACGTGCGCGACCGCTCCAACCGCTATCGCCAGGACCGCGCCGAGATGAAGCGGACAACGTTCCTCGGCATGGGGGCGAGTTTCGCATTGCAGGACAAGTTCGCCGTCGAGGCACAGGGCGACATTCAGGACAGGACCGTCGAGCACCTCGGCTATGCGGACAAACCCGTCGCGCTCTCCCGCCGGCTGCTGCTCCGGGCCATCCGCGAGGTGGAGGAGGGAGGAGAAGCGCCCCATGTCGTGCGTGACCCGGCCCGGAACCGCATGGACCACCTACGCGTCTACGAGGCTGTCGTTCCCAAGACGGAGGAGTGGAGTTCCATCTGGCAGAAGGACGCAGCGTCGAGCTGACCGCGCTGCTAGAATCCGCCGCGCCGACAGGCGAAATCCGAACGGGAGTGGGCTCATGGCGATAGCGTCGCCGGAACAGTTCGAGGACCAGATGGCGCTTCTCATCTGGGAGACGCGGTGGAAGGAGCACAACTCCTTCGACCTGTGGCTGCGGAACCACATGTGCCGCGAGGGCGCCGCTGTCTTTGCATTGGAGCACACCGTCTTCGCCGACGAGTTCCCCCGCTGGTTCGGCAACATCATCGGCAATTGTCCGGCGCTCGACGTGCGGCAGTACATGATCGAGAACATGTACGTCGAGGAAGTGACCGACCCGACGATCGACACCGGCCACTACGAGAGCATGGTGGACTTCTCCGTCGCGCTCGGGTTCGAGCGGGACTACGTGTACGCCTACAAGGGTCGCCCATACACGAAGATGGCGCTGGCGTACTGGGAGCGCGCCAGCCGGGCGTGGCCGTGGCTGGAGGCGTTCGCCGCGGTCGCCGGACTGGAAGCGGCGCGGGGCCCCGCCGTGGCGAAACTCGGCAACATCGCGTCGTTGAACCGCAAGGTGTGGGAGCCTCTCGGATTGCCGGACGAGGCGCTCTCCCACTGGTCGGCGGGTGAGAAAGCCGACTTCCCTGAGGGCGGGCACGGCGACATGACGCTCAAGATACTCGCGAAGTACGCGGACGACGCCTCCAAGCAGGAGAGAGTGCTGGACCTGCTCCGCGAGACGATGCAGATACGCTGGTTCCATTTCGACCAGATCGGCCGCGACGCGCTCATCGCGTCCGGCGTCGGCCCTGCCAGCGTGAGGCGGTAGTCCGCCGTGGCCACTGAGCGCCCACGCGCCGCCATCGTCACCGGGGGCGCGGCAGGGATAGGGCTGGGCATCGTGCAGCGGCTCCTCGACGACGGGATGAACGTCCTTGCGGTAGACCGCGACCCCAAGGCTTGCGATGCCGTGCGCAGCCTGCTCGAAGGACGGTCGGCGTATGTCATGGAGGCGGACATGACCGTCGAAGAGCAGGTTCGCGAGGTCACGGACGAGGCGCTCGTGCACTTCGGACGCATCGACCTCCTCTGCAACAACGCAGGCGTCCGCCATATCGCACCTCTCGCCGACATCTCCCTTGTCGACTGGCAGGAGTCGTTCAGGGTGAACGTCGACGCCGCGCTGCTTGGCGCTCGCGCCGCGCTGCCCGCGATGCGGGAGCAGGGAGGCGGCGTGATCGTCAATATCGGCTCTATCAGCGGCGTCGCTCCCTATGTTGGAGGCGGCGCCTACGCCGCGTCCAAGGCAGCGCTCGTCGCGCTGACGAAGGTGATGGCGATGGAGTTCGGCCCGCTCGGCATCCGCGTGAACTGCATCGCTCCGGGGTCGATCGACCGGCAAGGAGCTGGAGAGTTGTCCTCGTCCCATATCCCTGTCGGGCGCGCCGGGGCTCCCCATGACGTGGCCTCGCTCGTCTCGTACCTGGCTTCGGACGAGGCGTCATATCTCAATGGCGCGGTCATCGTGCTGGACGGCGGTGCGACAGCTGGCCGGACGAGACCGGGGCGCTGAGATGCTGAACGTCGGCGGCAAGCAGATACCCGAGACGCTCAGCGAATTGGTCGACCCCGCGTGGACGTGCCTGCTCATCCACGACGTCCAGAACGACTACTGCGCGCCGGGCGGTAAGCTCTTCTCGATGTTCGATGAGTCGCTTGCGGCGTCCACCCGGCAGGCGGTCGAGCGCATCGGAGTGCTGGCGCAGGCGGCCCGCACGGCAGGTGTGCGCGTCATCTACACGAGAGCGAGCCACCTGCCGGACGCGTCCGATGAGTCGCCCGTGCACCTGCGGCACCTGCTTGCCAACGGCCAACGGGGGGCCGAGCCGAATGTCGTGCTGGGGAGCTGGGGGCACGCTGTCGTGGACAAGCTTGCCCCTCAGCCGGGCGACGCCGAGATCGACAAGTACGCGTTCAGCGCGTTCCAGGGCACGCCGCTGGACAAGCTCCTGCGGTCGTTCTCGGCGCGGACGCTCGTGCTGACCGGTGTCGCCAGCCACTCCGGCATCCTGACGACTGCCCGGTTCGCGCTCACGCTCGACTACTTCACCGTCATCCCCCGTGAATGCGTAGCCGGGATGAACGTGGCGCAGCACGAGGCCGCCATGACGCTGCTGGCGCCCGACCTCGTGGCACTCGACGACATCCTCGCCGCGTGGCGCGGCTAGCAGCCTCGTGGGGAGCGTCGTCGGCATAGACGTGGGAGGCACGTTCACCGACTGCGTGGTCGTGGACGAGCAGGGTCGCGTCTGGATGGACAAAGCCTTCACCACGCCGTCCAACCTGGCGGAGGGCATCGTTGCCGCGCTCGCCAACGTCTGCGACCGGCTGGGCGCGAAAGTCGATGACGTGCTTTCAGAAGCGAGCGTGTTCGCGCTCGGCACGACGAGCCTCATAAACCGGGTCGTGTCGAGGCGCGGGGCGTGGGTGGGCTTCATCACCACGCAGGGCCACGAGGACGCCGTCCGGATAGGCCGGGTGCTCTCGCGTTCGGAGGGGCTGCCTGAGCAGTTGCACTACGACGTGGCCGCCTGGAACAAGCCCGAGCCACTGTTCGTCGAGGGCGGCGTGCGGGGCGTTTCGGAGCGCGTCGATTCATCCGGAGCGGTCGTCGCGCCGCTCGACGAAGTAGGGCTGCTGCGAGCGGTCGATGAGCTGGTCGGCATGGACGTGGACTCCATAGCGGTGATGTTCCTCTGGTCGTTCCTCAATCCCACACACGAGCTGCGGGCGCGGGAACTGGTCGAGCAGGCGGCGCCCGGCTTGCCGGTGAACCTCTCCAGCGACATCGCCCCGACCCTCGGCGAGTTCGAGCGCGCGAACACGACGCTGATGAACGCCTACCTCGCTCCCGGTGCCGAACGCGACTTCGCCGAGATCGACGCGCGGCTGCGTGAGCGCGGTCTGCGCCAGCCACTGCTGCTGATGCAGTCCAATGGAGGGCTCGCGGCCAGCGATGAATTGCGGCGCAGGCCGGTGACGGGCTTGGCTGCAGGGCCGGTCGGCGGCGTCGTGGGCGTGCAGCGTCTCGCCGCAGCCCTCGGCGTGCAGAACGCTATCTGCACGGACATGGGCGGTACGAGCTTCGACGTCGGCCTCATCGTGGACGGCCAGCCGCGCTTCTCCGGCGAGAGCGTGGTCGAGCGCCACCGGCTGCGCGTTCCCACCGTCGAGGTCACGTCGATAGGGGCGGGAGGCGGCAGCATCGCCGCCGTGGACGGGTTTGGCGAACTGCATGTCGGCCCGCAGAGCGCGGGTTCCACGCCAGGACCCGTTTGCTACGGAGCCGGAGGGACCGAGCCGACCGTCACGGACGCGAACGTCGTGCTGGGGCGGATCGGCCCCGACTCGTTCTGGAGCGGCAGGCGCACGCTGGACAGGGAAGCGGCGCTCGCCTCCATCACCGAGCGCATCGCCCGTCCGCTCAACATGGACCCGGTACGCGCCGCGCTTGGCATCGTCGACATCGTCGACGCCCGCATGGCCGACCTGCTGCGGACGATGACCATCTCGACGGGCTACGATCCTCGCGAGTTCGTCCTGTTCGCATATGGGGGAGCGGGGCCGGTCCACGTGGGCGCTTATGCGCGTCAGCTTGGCGTGTCCAGGGTCTACGTGCCGCTCTACGCGCCGGTGCAGTCGGCGTTCGGCATCGCCACGGGAGAGTTCCGGCGGCACCGGACTCGGGCTGCGCCGATGCGGGAGCCATACCGTGCCGAGGCCATACTGGAGACGTGCGCTACCATGGAGGCGTCGATGCAGGCTGACTGGCAAGCTGCCGCGCTCGATCCGAATGCTGCCGTCTATCAGCGTTTCGTCGACATGCGGTTCCGCCACCAGGTACACGAGATACGCGTCCCGCTGTCGCCCGACGATACGGCGGAGACGCTCGTTGCGCGTTTCTTCGCGACCTATGAGCAGGCATTCGGCAAGGGGAGCGCGGTTGCGGGCTCTCCGACCGAGATCGTGACCTTCCATCTCGTTTCGACGCTCCCTGCCGCCGCTCATACGCTCACGGGCAGTCCTCACTCGGGAGGCGCTGTCCCTGCGCCGACCGCGACGCGCGACGTCTACTTCAACGAGAAGCCCACCGCGACTCCCGTGTTCGCGCTTGCCGACCTGGGCCCCGGCACGATGCTGGAAGGCCCGCTGATCGTCGAGTCGCCGAACACGACTGTCGTCGTTCACGCAGGTCAGACGGTCGAGGTCGACGGCTACTCCAACCTCGGGATCACCGTGTAGGAGAATGGCATGACCTCACTCGACCCCGTTACGTTCGAGATCCTCCGGCACCGGTTGGTCACCATCGTGAACGAGGGCGCCATCTCGCTGCGGAACGTCTCCGGCTCACCGACCGTTGCGCTGTCCAACGACTGCAACGTTGCGCTGCTGAACGAGCGGGGCGAAGCCGTAGTCGTTGGCCCCACGATCGTGACGCACGCCCTCGCCTGCAGCTACGCCTGCAACTACGTCGACGAGCACTGTGCGACGAACCCCGGCATCAACCCCGGAGATATGTTCTTCACCAATGATCCGTACGTCGCTACGCCGCACCAGACCTGCACGGTCGTGGTCGCGCCGATGTTTTCGGGAGAGCAGCGGTTCGGGTGGACGGGGGCTGGCATCCACGTGGCCGACGCCGGGGGATCGACGCCGGGGCAGGTCTCGCTCGGCGCGCAGTCGGTCTGGGACGAGGGCCTGCCGATGCCTCCCGTACGCATGGTGGAGGGCGGTGTGCTTCGCAGCGACATCGAAGCCGACTGGCTGCGCCGCTCCCGCACCGCTGCCCAGAACGCCATAGACCTGCGGGCCAAGATCGCGGCGAACACCGTGATGCAGCAGCGCATTTCGGAACTGGTCGAGCGATACGGGCCGGACACGGTCGCGGCGACGATGGAACGCATCATCGACTCCGTCGAGGCCCGGCTGCGCGGCATCCTGTGCGAGATTCCCGATGGCTCGTGGTCCGAGGAAACCTACCTCGACTACTACGACCGTGGCCGGGTCGAGATATACGTATGCCGTTTGACGCTCTCCAAGCAGGGAGACTCGCTCGTGTTCGACTTCTCCGGCTCCTCCCGGCAGGCGCCGGGGGTGATCAACGTAACGCGCCCCGCGCTGGAGGGGTACGTGGTGCGGGCAGTGATGGCCACCTTCGGCTTCGCGGTACCGCTCTGCCCAGCGGGCGTGGCGCGCGTCTGCGAAGTGCAGGCCGAGCGCGGCTCGTTCGTCGACTGCGATTGGCCGGCAGGGGTCTGCAAGGGGACCACGTCGGGCACGTACGCGGTCTTCCACGCGGTCACGAGCTGCATCAGCCGGATGCTCGCGTCCGGCGGGATGCCGGAGCGCGCGATCACGACCTGGCGCTCGCACATGCCGCTGTTCGACTTTGCGGCCTTCGATGCTCACGGAAACCGGTTCGCGGGTGTGTTCACGGACTGCGGCCTCGGGCAGGGCAGCGGCGCGAGGGGCACTCAGGACGGCATCGACACCGGCTCGGGCAGCGAGCCTGAGGTCACGGTGCCGAACGTCGAGACGAACGAACTGCGCTACCCGTGGCTCTACCTGTTCAGGCGGCAGGGCCACGATTCGGCGGGGGCCGGCCTGCGGCGCGGGGGTGTTGGCATCGAGGTCGGACTCACGCCCCACGGCGTCGATGAGATCGGCTCGCTCGTCTTCCACAGTCACGGGCTGGATTGCCCGAGCAGCCCGCCCTTCGATGGCGGGTACCCCGGCAGCGCCAACGTGCTGCAGGTCTTCAGGCAGGCGCGCGCTGCTGGTCCCATGAACACAGGGTCGAGTTCGGTATCGGACGCCGAAACGCCGCCGTCCTTTGGACGGACCGCGCTGCGTGATGGCGACGTGCTCTTCTGCAGCGGGGCAGGAGGCAGCGGCTGGGGCGACCCGCTCGAAAGACCAGTGGAGGCGGTTGCCGCTGACGTGGCGTCGGGCCTGCTGTCAGTCGACGCGGCGCTGCAACTGTACGGCGTGGCGCTGGGTTCCGATGGGATCGCGGACGTTGTCCTGACGGAGGAGCACCGCGCCGGGATGCGGCGGCAGCGTCTGGAGACAGTTGAGGTTGAGCCACCTGTGGCGCAAGCCATCGGCGCTCTGCCCCCGGCCTGCCCGCGCTGCGGCGGCGGATTCGCGGGCGGTGTCAAGGTCGTCGAAGTGGACTGGGCAGACCTCGGCGCGCCCTACGCTCCGTTCATTGGCACGGGGTTTCGCCTGCTTGCGGGCGTCTGCGGGGCGTGCGGAGGGTTCGTCGCGTCGCGCAACTACCTGCCGCCTGAGCTTGCCGTACCGCCGCCCGGCTAGACGTGTGCGATCTTCATATTGGCGACGTCGGGCGTCGTAACGCCGAGGTCGGTCCAGCTGTCGCCGCCGTCGTCGCTCGTGAAGAGGTGGCCTGAGCGTGTGGCAAGGAAGACCCTGCCGGGTGTTTGGGGGTCGACTGCTATCGCCTCGGGGAAGCCGCGCACCACCTCTTCACCCGCGTTCAACTCGTGCCAGGTCTGGCCTGCGTCGCGTGAGCGGATGAGGTTCGCCTCCGCGCCGGACTCGCGGGCGCGCCACTGGCCGGGGTTGCCGTTCGCTACCGCCGAGTACATGACGGACGGGTCGGACGGGTCGTAGGCGAAGGCGACGGAGTACTCGTTCTGGAACTCCAGTGCGATGGGCAGCCAGTTGTCTCCGCCGTCGAGGCTCCGGTAGAGGCTGCGCCCCGACGCCTTGCCGGACCGCATCCCCTCGCCGCCGCTCGATATGTAGAGGTGACTGGTGTCGCGGGGGTCGGTGATGATGGCGTGCACGTCCTCGTCGAGGCCGTTGTCGAGCAGGCGCCACGTTTCGCCGCCGTCCGTCGTCTTGAGCATGTAGCCCACCTGCAGGGCGGCGTAGATGGTGTTCGGATCATCGGGGGAGATGGTGATGTCGCGCACGTGCGGTTCGACGATGGGGACGGGGTACCCGATCCCGGCGACGGTCGGGAAGTTGCGGACGGACTCGATCTCGCTCCACGAGGCACCGCCGTCGGCGCTCTTCCATATGCTGATGGGCTCGCAGCCTGCGTAGACGGTCTGGGGATTGTGTGGGTCGATGGTGACGCAGCGCACCTTCCCCGGCGCAACCTTGCCGTACGAGGGCTTGGACCAGTGGGCGCCGGCGTCCTCGCTGCGCCACACGCCGTCTCCGCGCGTCCCTGCGAAAACGCATCGGGGGTCATCCGGCGACGGCTCGACCTCCGGGACCTCCCACCCCTTGAGATCGTGGCTGGCGATGGCCCAGCTCCTGCCGTCCTCGATGACCGTCAGCACTCCGTTCCGTGTTCCCAGATAGAGGACTGTTCCCATGGCCGTTCCTCCTCGCTTCATGCGGTGCGAGCGTACCGGAAATTCTGGGGCTGCGCTACCGCGTTGGTATCGCCTGAACGATAGGGCACGTCGTCGTTGCGGCGGTGTTGTGCTGGTCGTACCATGACGCCGCAGCCGACCGCAGGCTCCACATGGGCGCATGAGGAGGTGCTATGGGAACGTTCATCATCCAGCCCCACTCCCGGCTCCAGGAGTGGGTAGCCGAGGAGAACGGCTACTTCACCGACGAGGGTCTCGACTATGTGTTCAGAGATTCAGGCGAGGGGTCGCGGAACCCGTCTGTCCATTCGACGGAAGGAGCTCCCGATGAAGTGAAGCGGGGGGCGTTCGAATCGATGGAGGCGGGCCGGGCCTGCGACGTGAGCTCGGCGTGCCACTGGGCGGTGGGCATGGCCGCCAGCGCTCAGCATGGCCGCATGTGGGGGCACGCCTACTCGGTCACCCCGTCCGGGGTCTGGGTGCCGCCCGGATCACCCGTCACTGAGCCCGAGCATCTCGCCGGCGTACCGGTCGCGGTCGGCTATCACTCGGGCAGCCACTTTTCGGCGCTCCAATATCTCGAGCCGTTGCTGGGGCCGGAGAACGTGGAGCTGCAATTCGTGGGCGGCGCATTGGACAGGTTGCAGCTGTTACTGGATCGCCGCGTGCAGGCGGGCAACGTCTTCGGCACAGCGACCTACGTCCTCGAGCAACAGGGGTTCAGGAAAGTGGTCGATACCTCGTTCATGATCGGTTTCCTGATCCAGGACACGGCGACGGACGAGGACGCCGCGAAGTACTTTCGCGCGCTGCAGCGGGCCCAGCGCGCCATCGACGTTGAGCCCGAGCGGTACAAGCACTACCTCCTGAACGAGATTCCGGAGAAGTACCACTCCATGCTGGACATCCGCCGTTGCGGCATCGGTGAGCGGATCGTGTTCGAACCGTACACCGTCGAGGTCTTCGAGCGGACGCACCGCTGGATGATGCTGCACGACCTCTTCCCCGCTGATCAGGCGGGCGCCCTCGACTACGAGGCCGCGGTCGTTCATTAGCGGATGCTCAGGTGACGCAGAGCCGTTCCGAGGTCGAGGCCATCCTCGCCTACCACGAGGCTACCAAGCACTCCGTGGAGAGCGTCCGTCGCGGCGGGCACATGCTCGACTTCACGAACATGCCCCGTCCGTGGAAGCTCTACGATGTTCCGCTGCCGGAGGTGCCGCTGCCGCAGCAGTTGATCAGGACAGGCGTCTCTGTCGAGGAGGCGCTTCTTGGTTCCCCGTCCCCAGTCGTGGGCGACGCCGAGTTGACGTTGTCGAACCTGGCGAGTGTCCTGCAACTGTCTGCCGGGGTCACGAAGCGGCTGCGCGCGGGCAACGGATACATGTATTTCCGCGCCGCGGCATGCACGGGCGCGCTCTACCACATCGAGCTGTATGTCGTCAGCGGGCCGCTCTCCGGTCTGCCTGCCGGTGTCTACCAGTACGGCGCGCACGACAACACTCTGCGCAGGATCCGCGACGGAGACTTCCGGGCGGTGGCCGCGCAGGCTGCGGGGCTGGAGCACACCCCTGCAGCGGTCGTCGTCTACACGTCCACGTTCTGGCGCAACTCCTGGAAGTACGGGAGCAGGACCTACCGCCACGCCTTCTGGGATTGCGGAACGGTTTTGGCGCACAGCATCGCTGCTGCGCGCGCCAACAGCCTGAGGGCCAACCTCGTCACGAGATACGCGGACGCACCGGTAAACGACCTCGTCGACGTCGACGGGGAGACGGAAGCGTCGGTTGCGCTGCTGCCACTCGGCGAGGGCCCCGACGCGCCGCCTGTCGACGCCCCGGCGCGGCTGGACATACCGGTCGTTCCGCTCTCCCGTAACCCCATCGACTATCCGCTGATACGCGAGGCGCATGCAGCGACCACATTGGCTGACCCTGCTCCAGTCGATTCAATGGCGAAAGAGGAAAGGGAGGACTCTGCGTCAGGCGGGGACCTCATCCCGCTTGGGGAAGGGGAACTGCTCACGAGGGAGTTGGAAGACGTCATCCTGCAGCGCGGCTCGTCGCGCAGGTTCGCCCGCGAGCCCATCAGCCTTCCTGCTCTCGCGGCGATGCTGGATGCTGCTGCGCGTCCCACCGGACCCGATGGTGCTGACGCAAGCGAGGCGTTCAACGACCTGTACGTCATTGCGAACGCGGTCGACGGCCTGCCGGAAGGCATCTACCGCTACCGGCCATCGCTGCGGTCGTTGGACCCGGTCAGCGCATCAGAGACGCGGGCGCTGTCCGAGCATCTGGACCTGGACCAGCCGCTGGGTGGAGACGCGGCGGCTGATCTGTACTTCATCGCCGATATGCCGGCTGTAGTCAGCAGGTGGGGCGCACGCGGGTACCGCACCGCCCACCTCGACGCCAGCATCAGGGCCGGCCGCGTCTACCTGGCGGCATATGCGCTCGGACTCGGCGCGACGGGGCTCACGTTCTATGACGACGAGGTTGTGGAAGCCCTGGGCGTGGCGCGGGGTTCCGCCGTAACCTTCCTGGTTGCAGTGGGCGTCCCATGGCGGAACCGTTCCGCCGGAGGGTGAAGTGCCGGTGGGCGGGTAGCGTTACTGCGGGATCACCGCCATGATCTGGCACTGCATGAGCATGCCTCCGCCGAGGTCAGCGTTCTCCGCATGCCGTGCCGGACGGTCCTCCGGGTCGGGGAACATCGCCAGCCACTCGGGGTCTACGAACTCGCGGAGCGCGCGGTCCTTGAGGCGCAACTGCATGTAGATGATGTCGTCGGTCGACCCCCCGGCTGCCTCCATCATCCGCTCGATGTTGCGGAACATGCACTTCGCCTGGCCTGCGGCGTCCTCCGGCATCGAGTCGGTCTCCGCGTCACGTCCGCTGATGCCCGACGTGTACAGGATGTTGTCGATCCGTACGCCGAGCGAGATCGGCGCGCGGTGGCCCATTCCCGGTAGATCGATGACCTGACGGCGTCCCATGTCTGCCTCCTGATCCGGCACTGCCCTGATGTGATGCCGCGAGTGTACAGTGCCGCACGACAGTCCGCTAACCGATACGCATTCAGCCGGTCGCGGACCCGCAGTACGATATCCTTATCCCCCCAGGGCCGCACCCCACCGAAAGGACTCCCTCTCTCGTATGCGTAGTTCAGCGCAGTCTGTCCCCGTCCTCCTGTCCCTTGTTCTCCTCCTTGCCGCTTGCGGGTCCGGGGATGAACCCGAACCCACCGCTCCTCCCGGACCTGTCGGCGGCGAGGAAGTCCTGACGCTCATCTACTGGCAGGCGCCGTCGATACCGAACCCCTATCTCTCCAGCGGCTATAAGGACCGCGACGCCGGGGCGGTCGCCCTCGAGCCGCTGGCCGTATACGACCCCGATGGCAACCTGGTGCCGGCGCTGGCAACGGGGATACCCACACTGGAGAACGGCGGCGTTTCGGATGACCTGACGTCGATCACGTGGACGTTGAAAGAGGGACTGCAGTGGTCAGACGGCAGCGCCGTGACAGCCGATGACGCTGTCTTCACCTGGAGCTACTGCGTTGACCACGATACCGGGTGCACTGCAGCGGACGCGTTCGAGGGGATTGCCTCGGTGGAGGCGCTCGATGCGCTTACCGTCGAGATTACGTTCGAGGCGCCCACGCCGTATCCCTATAATGCGTTCGTCAGTACGAGTGTGCCCATCATCAGCGGGCAGCAGTTCACCGAGTGCGTCGGCGCGGCAGCCACGACCTGCGACGAGCAGAACAACGCTCCGCTCGGCACAGGCCCTTACCGCGTCACCGCGTTCGAGACTAACGAACAGGCCGAGTACGAGCGCAACCCCTTCTACCGGGGCCCTGAGCCCTACTTCGACCGGGTGACCCTCAAGGGCGGCGGCGATGCTCTGTCGGCTGCTCGTGCCGTGCTGGAATCCGGCGAGGCTGACTACGCCTGGAACCTGCAGATAGAGCCGGAGGTCCTTGCCATCATGGAGGCGGCCGGCAACGGCACGGTGGTTTCTGCATTCGCAAGCCTCGTCGAGCGCATCGTCGTTAACCAGACGAACCCCGACCCCGCGCTGGGTGACGACCGGTCCGAATACATGGATGGGCAGAACCCGCACCCATTCCTCACCTTCGCCCCCATCCAGCAGGCCATGTCCATGGCCGTAGACCGCACGCTCATTTCAGAGCAGCTCTACGGGTTCGCCGGGCAGCCCGCGTGCAACGTCGTCACCGGCCCTCCGGTTTACGCCTCCACCGCCAACGAGGACTGTCTCTCTCAGGACGTCGATGGCGCGAACCGCCTGCTCGACGAGAGCGACGTGCTCGATACCGACGGCGACGGCATCCGCGAGCACAACGGCGTTCCGCTGCGCCTCGTCTACCAGACCTCGACGAACGCCATCAGGCAGGACACCCAGGCCCTCATCCGTGATTGGTGGCGCGACATAGGTATCGAGGCCCAGATAGTGCACCACGACGCGGCGCTCTTCTTCGGCGGCGATCCCCTCGAGAACGCCGAGGAGTCGTACCGCAGGTTCTTCGCCGACGTGCAGATGTACGCGACCGATTCCGGCATCGATCCGCAGCAATACCTGTTCAGCCAGCTCTGCGACCACGTCCAGACCCGGGAGAACAACTGGGCCGACGGCAACAACGCCCGCTCCTGTAACCCCGGGTACGACGAACTCTACGCACAACTGCCCCGTGCCGGTCTCGGCCCGCAGCGCGCGGAGCTGATCAAGCGCCTGAACGACCTGCACGTGCGGAGCTACGTTGAGATCCCGCTGGTCAATCGCGGCCTCGTCTCCGCGCATCTGAATACGCTGAAGGGCGTTCGCATCAACGGCTGGGACAGCGAACTCTGGAACATCGCGGAGTGGCATCGCTGAGTCCTGGGTGGACCTCCCTGCCTGTGCCATCTGCCCCTTACGCCGTCGACTCATGCGCGCGTATCCTGCATTGAGCGCATCGCGCGGAGGAGGCGGAGTTGGTGGCTTACTCCCTTTCTCTTCTGCTCCGAGGGAGGAACCGGGATGAGCCCTTTTGAGCCATTCTGAGCCCTCTGATGAGCCCCCGTGCAGAGGTGACGTGAGCCTTATTGAGCCTCCTGTGAGCCCCCTTCGTAGGGCCGAATTGAGAGGTGAATCGACGACGGATGAGCCGTAATGAGCCGGAGAACGCGATTTTTCTCGCTCGCTGCTCCGCTAGGGCTATACTCCCCACAGTACGAAACGGCAACTCTGCGGGAGGTGACCGATGGCGCGTATCGACGTTGACGCACACGTGGACGAGACGGAAGCCACCTGGAGCTTCCTCAGCGAATCGGAACGGCGGTACACACCCGTTTGTACCGACCCCGGTGTGCCGACGGTTCCCGGCGACCGCAGACCCCACCGGCTCTGGCTCATAGACGGTGGGACGCGCCTGCGCCGCTGGCGCGACGACGTCCGCACGGGCACGGTGCAGGCGACGCGCGAGCTGACCGATGTCCCTGCGCGGCTCGCGCACATGGACGAGCTGAACGTCGACGTGCAGGTGCTCTACCCCACGTTGTTCCTCGGCGGGTTCACCGCCCGCGCGGAGGTGGACCGCGCCCTCACCGGCGCCTACAACCGCTGGATGGCCGACGCCACAGACACATCCGGCGGACGCCTGCGCTGGGTGGCGCTCATGCCCATGCTGGACATCGACGAGGCAGTCAACCAACTGCGATGGGCGAAGGAGAACGGCGCATGCGGCGTCATGAAGAAGGGCATCGAATGCGGGAGGAGCGCCAGCGACCCCTACTTCTTCCCCTTGTACGAGGAAGCGAGCCGGCTGGACATACCCATCTGCATCCACACCGGCACCGGCAATCCGCCGACCTCCGGCGCTGACATCGGGGGGCGGTTCAACGCCATCGCCGCGTTCACCGACCTCGCCATGAGCGACGTGCCGGACCGGTTCCCGGAACTGCGGGTCGGTTGGATAGAGACCGGCGCGTCGTGGGTGCCGTTCCTGATGGCAGACCTCATCGCCAAGCAGCAGAAGCTGACATTCCACCCCTTCGACTACCGCTCGGACCTGTTCCGCAGCTGCCGCTTCTACGTCGCGTGCGACACCACGGACGACATCCCGTACATCCTGTCGTTCGGCACCGAGGACAGCCTGATGATTGGCACGGACTACACGCATGCCGACCAGTCCGCCGAACTGCACGCGCTCGACGTCATCGAACGCCGCGAGGCAGAAGGGGAGATACCCGAAGGCGTGGCGAAGAAGATTGTCGACGAGAACCCGCGCCGGTTCTACGGCATCTGACCGCTGTCTGTCCCCTCTCCTGAGGGAGAGGGTTAGGGTGAGGGCCCTTGGCGGGGAGGATGGGTTGCAAGAGGTCTCGCTGAGAGACCACCCGGAGGAAGACGTATGCAAAAGGTCGTGCTCGGGCGGACGGGGCTGGAGGTCACGAAGCTCGGTTTCGGCGCATTGGAGATGCGGGACGTGGTGGAGAACGGGGGACGCCTGCCGAGCGAAGAGCACGCGGGCGTCGTGCTGAACACAGTGCTGGACTCGGGCATCAACTTCATCGACACCGCGCCCGGCTATGGCCGGAGCGAGGAGTTCATCGGACGCTTCATCTCGCACCGCCGAGACGAGTACTACCTCGCGACGAAGTGCGGGCGCCCGCAGACCGGCGTGCCGCACGCCGAGTCCGAGTGGTCACGCAGGGACATCCTCCGCACCATCGATGAGAGCCTCGCTCGCTTGAAAACGGACCACGTCGACCTCCTGCAACTCCACGGCCCGCATGTCGGAGACATCGAGATGCACGACTGCGTCGCCACGCTGGAAGAGGTGCGAGCCTCGGGCAAGACACGCTTCATCGGTGTCTCTGCGATCCTCCCGGATATCGCGACGTTCGTGGACTGGGGCGTATTCGATGCGTTCCAGATCGTCTACTCGGCGCTGGAACCTGAGCACGAGGAGACCATCACGGCGGCGGAGGCCGCTGGCGCAGGCACCATCATCAGGGGCGGCTCGGTCAAGGGCGCTCCGCTGCGCGAGCAGGGACGGGGTGGAGAGTTCCCCATCGTGCGCAGGCGGTGGGTGGAGTCCGGCCTTGCGGACGTGCTCGAAGGGATGGACCTCGTATCGACGATGTTCCGCTATTCCCTCGCGCATCCCTCGGCGCAAACGTTCATCAATGGCACCAAGGACTTGGACCACCTGAAAGCGAACATCGCCGCAGCGGAGGCCGGTCCGCTGGACGCGGACCTGCACGCGCTGATCCGCGAGCGGGTGATGGCTGCGGTTGCGAAGGAGGCCTAGGCGCGCGGCCCTGCCAGGATGTCGCCGCCCTCGATACGCACGTCGTACGCAACGACGGGCACCTCTGCCGGTGGATTCGTTACCGCTCCGGTGCGAAGGTCGAAGGCGCCTTCGTGGATGGGGCACTCGACCTCGCAGTAGTCCTCGTGCAGGTACCCGTCCGCCAAAAATCCGTCCGCGTGCGAACAGAACCCGTCGAGCGCGAAATACTCGTCGCCGAGGCGCGCCAGCAGGACGTACTCGCTGCCCAACCTGATCGTGCGCATCTGGCCGGGAGCAAGGTCCCCGACCTCCGCAAGTTTGGTGAACTCGGTCAACATTCGAGCGGCTTCTCCGGCGGCCATTCTAGCAGCCGCCTTCACCCGTTCGGCAGGACGGTGGCTTGCATGACCGCAACGAAATCCGTACGCCACCGGCTTACCTCTAGCCGCGCTTCTTTCCAATTTCACCTGCCGTGTGGTTGAATAGCGCCAGATTTTGAGCCGCGATAGATCAGGAGGGCATCATGGTTCAGCTAACGTCAGAGATGAAGAGGCTCGTTGACTCCGAGAGCGGCACCGTCAGCAGGGAGATCTTCTGGAACCAGGACCTCTACGACCAGGAGATGGAGCAGGTGTTCAATCGCTCGTGGCTCTTCGTCGGTCACGAATCGCAGATCCCGGAACCCGGAGACTTCTTCCTCGGACGGATGGGCGAGGAGGCGGTTGTCGTCAGCCGTGCGCGCGACGGGAAGATATACGTGTTCCTGAACTCCTGCAGACACCGGGGCAACCGTGTCTGCCGCTACGACCAGGGCAACTCGTTCACCCACGTCTGCTCGTTCCACGGCTGGACGTACGACGCCACGGGCGCGCTGGTCGCGCTGCCCTACCACGAGAACGGCTACGACCTGATGGACAAGTCCCAGTGGGGGCTGCTGCAGGCTCGTGTGGAGGTTTTCCAAGGCTCCATCTGGGCCACGTGGGACAAGACCGCGCCCGACTTCCACGAATACCTCGGCGGGTCCGACTTCTACCTTGCCACCGGCCTGCTGCACACGGACGGCTCGGATAACGGCGCGGAGGTGCTCGGGGGCGTCGTCAAGTGGCGGTTGGGCTGCAACTGGAAGGTGCCCTGCCCGGACACGGACACCACGCACGGCTGGATAACGCATCGCTCGACCGCTCTTGCGCTGGGCGTCGGAGCGACGGGCAACCCCGTGCGTCCGCGGGAAGACCGCTCGATCTCCGTCGGGCAGACGCGGAGCCGCTACACCGTCTCATTCCCGGAGGGTCACACGATGGGCGTGACGATACCGGAAGAGGGCGACCCCGGCTGGGACGAGTCCGGCACCTGGAACGAGCGGCCTGCCGTCCGCGAGTACTTGCGCGAGAAGTTCGAGGAACGCAAGAAGCGCCTGGGTCTGATGGCGCACCTCTCCGTTGGCCCGGCGATCTTCCCCAACGAGGGCTGGCTCGGGCGCGTCGTCCGCATCATGCACCCGCAGGGCCCCGCGATGACCGAGATATGGACCTACTTCTTCGTGGACAAGGACGCTCCGCAAGAGGTGAAGACCGAGCTTGCCAACTACTACGAGCTCTACTACGGCCCCGGTGGCGTGACGCAGCAGGACGACATGGAGAACTGGTACGCGCTGACCATCGCGAGCAAGGGCCCGGTCGCGCAGAAGCTGGACCTCAACTACCAGATGCGGCTCTCCGAGCCGCCGCTCCACGGGCCGACGGAGTTCGGCATGCCCGGCCTGTTCGCGCACAACTACAGCGACGAGAACCACCGGCGTTACTACCAGCGATGGGCCGAGGTGATGCAGGCGAAGGACTGGGGCGAGATGGCTCCCACTCGGGCCGCGGCAACGAGGGACGACTGGATGACCAACAGGAACGGAAAGTAGGAGGCGCGACGTGGCTGACCTGCTTTCGCACGAGGAGCTGCTGCTGCGGCTTGAGATAGAAGACTTCCTCTACATGGAGGCCGACCTGCTGGACGAGCACCGGTACGAGGAGTGGCTCGACCTGTTCACGGAGGACGCCCGCTACCACGCGCCCATGAAGCGCAACGTCTCGTCGAAGGAGATGGACACCGAACTGACGCGCGAGAAGATCGAGATGTCCTGGTTCGACGAGGGCAAGGACACGCTCACGAAGCGCGTTGCGCAGATACGCACCGGCGTGCACTGGGCGGAGGAGCCGCTCTCGCGCGTCACCCACTTCGTCTCGAACGTCCGCCTGCTGGACTCGGGCTCTGCCGAGGTCGGCGCCGGCGAGATACGGGTGAAGTCCCGCTTCCTCGTGCACCGGAACCGTCTGGAAGACGAGGACAACACCTGGATAGGGAACAGGATAGACACCCTGCGCCGAGTGGACGGCGAATGGAAGATATCGCGCCGGGAGATCTACCTCGACCAGAACGTACTGCTCTCGAAGAACCTGACGAACTTCTTCTGATCAGCAAGTGGACGAGGCCCGCGCCGGAATGGCGCGGCCTCTTCATGTTGAGGCGTGGGAGGGTACACCTTGGACGTCCTCGCTGACTCCGTCCCGATCGTCGGTGACCTGCTGATCAGCCCCGGGTTCTGGGGCGCGCTACTCCTCGCCATGCTCATCGCAGGCCCGATCGGCCTGATACCCGGAGTCGGCGGCACGACGACGATAGCCCTGCTGCTGCCGTTCCTCATCCTCAGTGTGGACCCCACGATCGGCCTCATCTTCGTTGGAGCGATGATCGCGCTGGGGCAGTCGGTGGACATCATTCCGGCGGTGCTGCTGGGCTACCCAGGCCCGTCGTCCACGGTGGACTTCCTGGAGGGGCACCAGCTGGCGCGGCGCGGGTTCGGCGCACGGGTGATCGGCGCGACCTACGTCGTTTCCGCGATAGGCGGGGTGATTGGAGCCATCGCGCTCATCATCGCGTTGCCGTTCATCAAACCCCTGATCGTGCGGTTCTCATACGCCGAGATAGCGGCGATGGCGCTGCTCGGCGTGGCGATGGTGGTCATGGTCGTGCGGGGTTCCCTGCTGCGCGGGCTCGCCGCCGCGATTCTGGGCGTGCTCATGTCCACCATCGGAACGGCTGCGCTTACTGCCATAGACCGGTTCAACTTCAACTCTGCGTATCTCATCGACGGGCTGCCGCTCATCCCCACCGTGCTGGGCATCTTCGCGCTGCCGGAGATCATCGACCTTGCCGCAAGCAGGCGGCCCATCGCTTCGACGGGCGAGGTCTCCAACCGCGAGATCTGGATAGGGATGAAGGAGGGACTGAAGCGCTGGCGGACCATCCCGCGCCAGAGCCTGTTCGGCGTGTTCCTCGGGGCGGTCCCGGGCATCGGCTCCGCGGTCGTGGAGTGGCTGTCGTACGCTTTCGGCATCCTGTTCGCCAAGGACAAGTCGCAGTTCGGTAAGGGCAGCCTGGACGGCGTCCTGTTCACGGAATCGGCGCAGGCCGCGAAGGAAGCAGGGCAGGCGATCCCGACGCTGGCGTTCGGGATACCGGGCGGCGTGGGCTGGGCGATGATGCTCGTCGCGCTCATCTCCTACGGCGTCGCTCCCGGCGTACCGATGCTGACGACGAACCTCGACATCACGATGGGCCTCGTGCTCGCCATCGGGATCGGCAACGTGCTCAGCATGGTGGTTGCCATCGCGATAGGCTCCCAGGTCGCCCGGCTTACGCAGGTGCCGTACACCTTCGTTGCGGGGATGATGCTCCCCATCATGTTCCTCGGCGCATTCCAGGCCACGCTCCACCTGGGCGACATCATGGTGGTGCTCGCGGTCGGCGCCTTGGGGCTGAGCATGAAGTGGCACGGCTGGCCGAGGGCGCCGTTCCTGCTCGGATTCATCCTCGGCCCGGTCATCGAGCATAACGTCTTCACGTCGCTCTCCCTGGGCGGGTTCTCCTACATCTTCTCGCGCCCCTATGCCATCACCATCCTGGTCCTCGCGGTCCTGTTCGCCTCCTACCTGTGGTGGGTGATGGGCCGTGCTTCCCGCGAGTTCTCGGAGGCTGCAGCCGAAGCAGGCCTGCAGGGTCCTGATGCTGAGCCTGCGGATGTCCGAGAGGTTGCAACTGCGCCGGCTGTTCCGGACAGAAGCGTGGCGGTTGCTCAACCCTCGACGGTCTGGAGCACGCTCGCTCGCTATTGGCGGTGGGAGTTCGCGATGCTGCTCGTCCTCGGCGGCTGGACGGCGCTGGTCGTGCTGCCGGAGGCGATCGGTTACAACCAGCGTGAGGCGAAACTCCTGCCGATATGGGCCGGCTCCGCGTTCCTGTTCGTGCTGCTGGGGATCGTGGTAACCACTCTGCTGAGCGCTCGCGGCGCCAGCGCGCCGGTGTTCGACATCGGCATGCGAACAGGGAACGACCTGCAGGCGGCGTGGGCTCTGCTGCGGATCATCGCCTGGATAGGTGTGTTCATGCTCCTTGCGGGGACGATCGGGTTCAAGTACGCGGCGGTGCTCTATCCTCTGGTGTTCATCAACCTGAACCTTCCCTGGCGGGGGAAGAGGCGGCTATGGTCGCTGATCCCTGCCGCCTTCGCGGCGTTCGTCGCGTTCGTCGTGCTGGACAGCTTCCTGCACGTCATCTGGCCTGACCGCTTCGTACTGAGGTGGCTGGGCCTGGCGTAGATCGAACGTGAGCGGGGGCGGGATCCGGTCCCGCCCCCGCGGTCTCAGACGCTTCGACACTGCTCGCGCTAGTTGAGCGGCGACTCGTAGTTCGGGTCCCACCTCTGGTAGGCGCCGTCGAGGTCGGTAACGCTGAACGACTGCGCGATCGCATCCAGCTCCGGACCGGGTATCAGTTCGTCGGGAGCCCGGCCCATGAGCCTGGTCAGCCCGTCGATGAACGCCGCGTCCTGGAACGCTCGTACCAGCGCATCCGAGAAGAGGTTGCGCACCTCGTGCGGCGTTCCGGGCGGCAGGAAGCCGGTGCGGTAGAGCGCGCCGTCGGTGGCGGTGAGAATCTCGAAGTCGCGGACGTGCTCCTCGCTCATCAGTGACCGAACGTTGACGAGGTCATCCGGTGGCTCGATCTCGCCGTTGAACTGGAGTCGCGTGGTCGGGTCGGCGATGATGGCGAACGGCTCGATGTAGCCGTCAGTGAACCAGCCCGGGCGGTCGCTGGCGATGCGGTACCAGCCGCTGCCGCTGATCATGCTGTCGACGTCGCCGCGGTCGAACGCGAGCAGGAAGCCGGTGGTGCCTCCCTGGATGCCGAGCACCTGGCGCACCGGCAGGTTGAGCGCCTGCCTCATCAGTTCGACGGTGGCGCTGAAGGTGGTCGTACCGTAGGTGAACTCCTCCGTGCCGCCCATGGCATCCTGGATGCGGCTGTACGGGGCGTCTCCCGATATGTACCAGGCGGCGGGCCGGTTCTCGAACGTGCCTATACGCACGAACTTGTCGAACTCGTATTCGGTCTCGTCTGCTCGAGTGAGCTGGCTGGTCGGCTGGCCGCCGACGCCCCAGAACATGGTGAGTCCGTCTGGCTCTGCCTTCGCCATGAAGTTGTTGGCGATGATAGAGCTTGCGCCCGGCTTGTTGGTCACGATCATGCGCGGGTTGCCGGGGATGAACCGCGGCAGTTCGCCGGCGATGTACCGCGCCTGCAGGTCGGACGACGTGGCGGGGTCCCAGCCGACGATGACGCGGACGACCTTGCCTGCGAGGTAGGTATCAGGGTTGAACGACGGAGGCGGGACGGGTGTGGCCGTAGGAGTCGCCGGGGGAGGAGCGGGAGTGGGTGTCGGCTGACCCGGAGCGAGCGTGGGCGTCGGCGTGGGGTCTTCCGCCGGCATCATCGCTTCGGTGGTGGGCGTCGGCTCCGGCTGCGGAGCTGCGGGAGGCGGTGTCGGCGTGGGCTCGGGTCTCGGTGTGGCTGTGGGTTCTTCGGAACCACACGCTCCGGCCATGAGCAACGTGGCCAGTATGACTGACAGAACGGTCGTGAGTCTGAGAAGCCGCATCGGAGACCTCCTCGCAGTGTCTATCCTCTGCACGGACACTCTCACGCTCGACCAGCGGGCGCAGCCAGTCTCCTCGATACTGCCTGTTTTCGGAACAATCTCCCCTGTCGGTGAACGGATACGTACCAGTCATGCTATCACAGGACGCAATAGCGCAATGCGCCGTCCGGCAGTACAGCGCCGGGTATGATGTTCGGATGAGCGACCCTATGATGGAGACGATCGAGATACGTGAAGAGACTGAAAGCGACGCTCCGGCCATCCGCACCGTGGAAGAGTTGGCGTTCGGGGAGGACGACGAAGCGACCGTCGTGGAGATGCTTCGCGCCTCGAACAGCGTCGTGCTGTCGCTGGTTGCTGTCGCCGCAGGCCAGGTCGTCGGACACGTGCTGTTCTCTCCGGTGACCGTGGAGCACTCCGCCCCGGACTCGCGGTGGGTGGCCCTTGGGCCGATAGGCGTGCTGCCGGACCACCAGGGCAGGGGTATCGGGTCGCGCCTCGTGCGGGAAGGACTGGCCCAGTGCCAACTGCAGGGTTGCGACGGCGTGGTCCTGCTGGGCGATCCCGGCTACTACCGGCGGTTCGGGTTCGTTCCGGCGGGCGACTACGGGCTGACGGACCCCTATGGGGGCGGGCCTGCGTTCCAGGTGATCGAGCTCCGGCAGGGCGCGCTCGAACAGATCACGGGCGCCGTCCGCTTCGCACCCGAGTTCGACGCGTTCGCCCCCGACGAGGAGCAGGCGTGAGCCGTATGCGGTGGACTGCGCCGGTGGCTGTGGTGGCCTGCCTGGCAGCTGTCGCAGCGCTGGCGGCATGTTCCGCCGAGCCCACTCCCGCGGCTGTGCCGACCCCAACGTTGCAGCCCACCCCCACTCCCACGACTGCACCTGCGCCGACCACGGAACCGACTGCGACGCCTGCTGTTGCATCTGCACCGACGCCGGAGCCCACCGCCACATCCTTGCCCGTGCCGACGGCAACCCCGCAACCTACGGCTACTCCTACGTCTGTGCCTACGTCCACGCCGGAACCAACCCCGACTGCTGCGGCGCCTGTGGATGACGTCGCGCCGTCCGAGACCCTCGTGATGCTGGCTGACCCGCTGGACGAGCCGGAGTTCTACTGCGTCGACGTTGCGGGCTTCGGGGCGAGCCTGGGCCTTGACCGCCCGCTGCAGGCGCACACCTGCAAGCCGGGTGCGGACGACGAGATGTTCGCATTCAACCGGCCGTCCGAAGGGCAGCTCTACCTGGTCGAGCACGACCGCTGCATGGAGGCGGACGGGACGAGCCTCTACGTGCGGCCGTGCTCGGGGTCACCGTTGCAGCGGTTCGCGTATGGCGACGACGGAACTCTCCGGTCGGCTGATGGCGACGTGTGCCTGGCCGTCGCGGGAGGCGACGGCGAACCCGCAGGCGGACGCAGCCACGTCAGGCGCGACCTGCTGATGCGGCCCTGTTCGGAGGCCGAACCTGCCCTGTCGCAATGGCTCTTTCCGGGGCCGAGCCCGAGCGTGTGAAATCGGCTGAACCCCCAGAGGTATCCGTCGCGCGATAGACGAATATACTCCCCCTGTCTGGACGAACCACGTCCCGATGGGAGGACAAGATGCCGCTGGCAGTGCTCGCGATGGCCTTTACGACGTTCCTGGTGGTGGCCAACATCATCGCGGTCAAGATCGTTTCGCTCGGTCGTTGGGAGGTATCCGTCAGCTTCATCGCTTACCCGCTGACCTTCCTTGTCACCGACACCATCTCGGAGGTGTACGGCAGGCGCACCGTAGCCATCGTCGTCTGGACGGGGTTCGCGTTGAGCCTGCTGGTCGTGCTGCTCACCTACGTCGGCGGCATCATCCCCGCCGCCTCGTTCTGGGAGGG
Source organism: Dehalococcoidia bacterium (assembly GCA_965206315.1). Taxonomy (GTDB): domain Bacteria; phylum Chloroflexota; class Dehalococcoidia; order Lucifugimonadales; family Australimonadaceae; genus Bin16. Next base: position 43,027 of record OZ242210.1, on the reverse strand, counting down.
GCAGGGGGCGTACGACGACATCCTCGGCTCGGTGCCGCGCATCGTGCTGGCGTCGATGGTCGCCTACCTCATCTCCCAGAACAACGACGTCATCCTCTTCCACATCATCAAGAAGGTGACGAAGGACAAGCACCTCTGGCTGCGGAACAACGGCTCCACGATGGTCTCGCAGGCGCTGGACTCGGCGGTCTTCGTCTCCATCGCGTTCGCGGGGACGGTGCCGGGCGGCGTGCTGTGGGAGCTCATCTACGTGCAGTACGTCATCAAGCTGGGCATCGCCGCGCTGGACACCCCGCTCATCTACGCGCTGGTTGGCTTCGTGCGGCGCATCGAGGGCAAGCAGTCGGTTGAAGCGTAGCCTGCGAGAGAGGCCGTCGTTCCTGCGGAGGCAGGAACCTCGCCCGGTGGGCTGCGAGATTCCCGCCTGCGCGGGAATGACGGGTGATGCGCGGGAATGACGATGCTTATGTCTCAGCCGGCAGTTGCACGCTGGCCTCTATCGACACCAGCCCGCCCTGGCCGGGCGGCTCGAACGAGCCGATGCTGGGGCGGGCGTCGTTGTAGTCGCGTCCGACGGCGAACGTGAGCAGCTCCCCGGGGTCCGCGAGCACCCGCGCTCTCGTCGGATCGGTGGCGACCCAGCCGTGGTCCGGGTGGAAGAACTCGATCCACGCGTGGGTCTCGCCCACCTGGGTGGCGAGCAGGCCGGAGACGTAGCGCGCGGGGATGCCGAGGGCACGCAGCAGCCCGATGGCAACGTGAGCGTAGTCCTGGCAGACGCCGTGCCCCCGCTCGATGGCCTCCTCCGCTGTGGTGAAGACGGAGGTGTAGCCGCGCTCGTAGACGATGTGGCGCGGCAGCCAGGCGGTGACGGCCTCGACGACCTGCAGCAGCGACACCGCGCCGCCCGCCGCAGTCCTGGCATGGCCGGCGAGCGCGGCGGGGTCCACGAGCGCCGTCTTCGCGAGGTAGACATCACCGGGGAGCAGCCGTTCCCGGTACACCTCCATCCGGAGGTCGGCCACCGGCTGCCGGTCGACGCGGAGGGCCACGGAGCCGGACGCCTCCACGTCCATCTCGCGGTGCGGCTGTGTGACGAGCGAGCGGAGGACGAGGTTGCCGAATGCGTCATGGTGCTCGTCCCGTGCTCCGTCCGGCGTGATGCGGACCTCCCAGGAGGCGTTGTGCTGCGCGCCGTCCACGCGGGGGATGATGCGGAAGACGTTCTCGTTGCGGGTCACCTCGTGGCCGTAGGCGTAGTGCGCCCGATAGGTGTAACGGACGGTGGCTTCGGCGTCCGGTGCGGTGCTGGAGGGTGCGCCGGCTTCCATAGGGCTCCGGTAGGACCTACGCGGTTGCGGTTGCCGCGGGCCGTGTGGCCGTCTCCCCTTCGGGGCCCTGCCAGTTGTAGAGGCGGATGGCGTTGTCCCGGTAGATCTTGCGCAGCGTGCTCTCCGGCAGGTCGGTGCGGGCGAGCGCCTCGTCCAGCTCCTCGGCGACCCGCTCCTTCGTCTCGTGGGGGTAGTCGGTCGCGTAGATGATGGCGTCCTCGCCGAGGCGGTCGACGGCGTAGGGGAGGCCGGGGTCGGCGCCCTCCACGCTCACGAGCACACGCCCGCTGTGCATGAGGTCGGCGGAGTCGGTGTGCCCGCGCCGCTTCTTGCCGGACATGCGGTCCATCATGTAGGGCATCCAGACGGTGTTGGCCTCCAGGTAGGCGACCCGGAGGTCGGGGAACTCGTCGAAGACGCCCTCGAGGAACATGCTGGCGAGTTGGATCATGACGGAGAGCGGGTGCTCCAGCACGTTGGCGAGGGTGACGCTCCGGGCGTAGTCGATGCCGAGGCCGACCGACGGTGCTCCGTGGACGGCGAGGGGCACGTTCAGCCGCTGCGCCTCCTCGTAGAGAGGCCAGAACATCTCGTCGCCGAAGGGGTTGCGGACGCCCATGTTGGCGCTGTTGGCCGGGAGCATGCCGCCGACCATGCCGAGCTCGGCGACGCTGCGGCGAAGCTCCTTCACGGCGGCATCGACGTCCTGCAGCGGGAGCAGCGCGACGCCCACGAGGCGGGCATCGGCCTGCCGGTACGTGGCGTCGAGCCAGTTGTTGTAGCCGCGGCAGACGGCGACGGCCCAGTCCGGGTCCTGGATCATGCCGACGCTCAGCCCGGCGGTGGGGTAGAGGACGGCGTAGTCGAGGCCGATCTCGTCGAGGAGCCGCTGCCAGGCGCCGACGTCGATGACGCCCTCCCTGCGCTTCGCCGCTCCCGCCGTCGCGCCGAACGCGCCGCGCTGGAAGCCGTCCAGCGAGGGGAAGAACGGATAGTTGAGCGTGACCTCGGACGAGCAGTAGGGCTCGTCGAGATACTTCCATATCTCGGCGTCGCGTTCGCGGATGTGGCCGTCGCCGTCTATCGCCCGGAACGTCGTGCGGTCCATGTCGTCAACCTCCGGCGGCCACGATGGCGGCGGCGAGCTTCGCGAGGCTCTCCTCGGAAACGCATTGGAACATGAATGCGCCGGCCGGGTCGTTGGCCAGTTCCATCGTGATGGTCATCTCCTGCGCCATCGCGAACATCGCTTCGCCTGCGGTCTCCTTGAGGCAGTTGAGCTCGTCCTCAGGGAGCAGGGCGAAGAGGTCGCTTCCCTTGATGCCGCCTCCCCCTGCGGCGGGCGGAGGCTCGGGAGTGGGTGTGGGGGTAGGGGTTGCCGTGGGCGTAGGAGTCGGGGTAGGCGTGGGCGTCGGAGTGGGCTCGGCGCAGGCAACGGCCAGGCCGAGGAGCGCGACCAGGATGAGGGGCAGAACGAGAGGTGCGAAGGGTCCTGTTCGATTCTTCCTCGACAACACGTTGGTCCTCCTCGGGGACGGGGGTGTGCAGGGGGATGGGGCTATCCTACCCGCGCTGCGGGAGAGGGGGCAACGGGGTAACCCTCACCCACGCGCTGAAGCGCGTTGCCCCATTCGACAAGCTCAGGGCAGGCTCTCTCCCAGAGGGCGAGGGGGGGGGGATGGGCGCCCCGCGCGCTGGATTCCAGCGTTCGCTGGAATGACGGGTGCTGGCGCACCGCGTCGGGCGCCCACAAGGGATGCCCCTACACCGGACAGCCCCGCATCCCGCCACCTCCGCAGGCAACCCTCACCCACGCGCTGAAGCGCGTTGCCCTCTCCCAGAGGGCGAGGGGGGGACAGTGGGCGCTCCGTGCGCTGGATTCCAGCGTTCGCTGGAATGACGGTTCTTGTGCTCACCTTAGTCACCCCGGAAGCCGGTGCGGGCGGGGCGCTGGAAGAGCGGACGCCGCGCGGGGCAGTGGCACGTTCCGTCCAGATTCATCAGGTTGCCCTCCGCGTAGGCGTGGGCGATGGCCTGCACGATGCGGGCGTCGTCAGGGATGCGTCCGGTCCTGAAGCACTGACGGAGGTAGGAGTCGATGGGGACGGGGCTGAGCACAGGGACGCGCGCCTCTCCCGCCGCCTCGAAAAGATCCGCGATGTCGGGCGGATACTCGCCGCGCTCCACGGCGTCCACCCAGCGCAGGACGTAGTCCTCGGCGATGGGGGCGAGCGCCGCCTGCGCCAGCAGACAGCCGTAGTACCGTTCGAGCCCTCTCGTGGCGCGCCTCATCGCTGCTGCCTCATCATCACCTGGGTGTTCTCCAGCAGGTCGAGCCTGTGCCGGACCTCACGCTGCTCCTTGATGTTGAGGGAAGTCGAGAGGGCGGTCTTCAGGGCACGATGCCTGATGCGGGGGTCAGGGTCGTCCAACAGTTGGTCCAGCCTGATTACGCTCTTGAGCGTGAGGCCTTCCAGTTCCGTGAAGGCGAGGTCTGCGATGTTGTTGCGGATGCGTTCGAGCTCGGCACGGAAGGCGGGATCGTTCATCCAGCGCATGAGGGTGCGCCTGCCTACCTGAGCGGCCTGAGCGCCCCTCATGAGATTGGGTTCGGACGCGATGTGCGGGAGGGCCGCCGCCTGACGGGGAGTGAGGGAATCGTTCCTGACAAGTGTGCCATTGTGTGCCATTCTGTGCCACGCCTCCTCTGCGGTTCGGCCCTTCGCTACGGCGATGCTGCGGGTGGCGTCGGGCCGTCCGAAACAGGGTAGGTAGGGGTGGCTCGTTCGTGCAACGGGCAGATGTCACAAGGATGACGGAAGGGCATGACCCTCACGAAGAGTGCCCCCACAGGGGACGAGATCTCGCGAAGCGGGAATGACGAGAAGGGGTGTGTTTATGCCAGCCTTACTGCGCCAGCAATGTTTGGACAGCAGCTTCCACGGCTTTGCCCTCCGCAGAATCGCGCAGCCACTTCCGGACCTCACGCCGAGCGATGGTGACACTCACGTCGTCTCTGTCCTTGCGCAGTGCAGCTAGTTGCTTGGCCACCCCTAGGGCAGCCGATTCACCGGCTTGGGATACATTGGTGTGCAATGGGTTCGCGGGGTCGAACTCAGGGATGGGTAGCTTCCACAAGTGCTTATGCAGGTCTCGCGCACCGAATTGGCCTTTCGACATCAGCGGAGCCACCTTCTCAAACAGGGCGTTACTGTTAATGATGGCCAGCACATAGTAGGCTTCGCGCGTATCTTTGCAGGGAATCCAATAGAGTCGCGATTCCACGACAGTTTCCTGATCTTGCAACAAAGCCCCTGTAGACTCACCGGCTTGGGTATAGACCACTCGAATCGGTCGGTTCCCGGGATTTTGTTGCCACTCCAGTTGGGCCGACAACTTGCCGTAGTAATCCAACTGTCCCACCAAGTCTAGCCTGTTGGCAGGTGCTTTGTTTTCCTCCCACAGGCGACTAACTATCTGCCACCGGGCGCGCATCCGTTGGCCCAATCCGCCTAGGCGGATGCCGCCCACTCCGTTATTGGCGGTCGGTATCTTGTGCTCACCATGTCTCAAGGGCAAGACCGCCCTCAAAGGATCAAGCGTCGCGTAGGGGACCACGGTCTCTCCCAGATGCACATTGAATACATGCGCAGTTTCAACTGTCTGCTCAGATATAGTGGTCAAGGCGAGGCCCTTCCATGGCTCTTTCTCCTGAGGGCTTCGTCGTGGCTTCACGGTCACGGTTTGACCGGCCTGAACGATTGTCGGGTTCTCCGCTTCCTCTACGAAGAACAGGCACCTCGGTACGATTATTGCTCCCTGTCGAGACAGTGCCGCATAAGGAGAATCGCCTTCAACTGAGGTGTCGGTGATTGAGACGCGTGAGCGAAGAACGTCAGGTGCACCTGCATTGCCCAACCATCGCTCTACCTCACCAGCCAGGGGAGTCGCCTTGCCATCCTCGCCACGGCGCTTGGCAAACACTACTGAAGCCGGAACGGGGAAGAAGGTGTTAGGTTCCAAACCTTCCAGGTCCCACGCGGTCTTGTAGCTATAGTCGACCGCCAGAACCCGGCCTGGTGTGCGGTTCCTTCCCCTACCACTCGGCTTTGCTCCCCATGCTCCGGTTCGCCACTTCGAGTGTTGGCCTGTCTGCAGGGTGCTGTGGGGCATCACCATGCCTATGACGCCGCCATCCTTGAGGTAAAGGTCCACACTGCGAGCGAAAAACAGGCCGGCTACATCCTGACGATTGGTATATCTGCCGCCAGCCCAGATGCCGTAGACGTCCCTACTTTGTCGCTCCAGCTCCGTGCGTAGCGTACTGGCGGTGTTGCGGTAACTCAGCCAAGGCGGATTGCCGACAATCACGTCCACCTTATTGCGGGACAGAGCCACGGGTCGTACCAAGTTGCGGGTGTAGTAGGCCCAGATGTGGTTACGCCCCTCCTCGTGCAGCCTCTGCATGGCGGCGATGGTTTTGTCCAAGACCTGCCGCTCTCCAGGTTCAGTGATCTGATGGTCATCAAGAGCCAAGATGGGGTCGTCGCCTTTCTCAATGGCCTGAGCAACGTCGCTCATCAGCGCGTCGAAGGTTTCGGCCCGATCCACGAGGTTCACGGGGAAAACCAGTTCCGTGTTCTCCTCATCCTCTACCTGGACCGTTACGTTGTGCTCGGCAAACATGTCGCCGGTACGGAATCGGAGTTGAAGGGAGTCTCCCAGGTAGACGGGAACGGTGACATCAGCAGCGAAGCCGTCGTCGATGGCTGCCTGTATCGCGGGCTGGGCCGCCAGCACCCACGCGGCCCTTGCCAAGTGCACTGCGACCGGGTGAACGTCGATGCCTGCAACAGAGAACCGCAGCCGCTCCAACAGATCCCCGGGGCTTAGGGGAGAGGCCTTAGCCGCTTCGATGAAATGGGTAACAGCCTCAGCGACGAAAGTACCGGAACCGCAGGCCGGGTCAAGGACACGTTGCTCCAAGGGCTTCGTGACCACTTCCTCCACGATGGCGCGCGCCAGCCAGTCTGGCGTGTAGTACTCTCCCAACTGGCGACGCTCGTCGGGTGGGATGACCGTCTCGTAAAGGATGGCCGCAACGTCACTGGGTGCCTTTCGCCAATCGAACCCTGCTATACGCCGGGCCAAAGTTCTCAACAGGGGCAATCCTCCTACCTCGATAGGCCAGGTGAAGAAGTCCGACTCCACGATGCCTTGAAGACCGGTCTTACTTCGGAAGTCGCGACCAAGTAGCAGGTCTGCCGGATCGTTCTCCGCCAAGCGTTTGATGTCGCCACCGAAGGAGGCTTGGACCACCATGCCAATGACGGCGCTCAGGTAAGTGTGCCGGACGAACAGGTCATCCAGTTGGGCATTTGATCTTGCAATCTCACCCAGCGCCGCTGTCAGCAAGTTCTCCCACAGCTGTCTCTTGACCTTGACAGTGCTGGAGTCGGCATGCTGAACGTACAAGGCTTTGAGGGTCGCGATGTCCCGCTCATACGACGGGGCCATCGGCCCGAAGTGTTGTTCGATGGCCGAGCGGGATGGTTGCTTATCCTGCTCGGCAGAGAGAGCGTGGTCTCGGAGCCATTCAAAGAGGGGGATCCAGCGGTCTGCGTCCTCCAGAGTGAAGGCGTAAGGCAAAACCGCTTTGACTGGGCCGGCGTTGGGCCAACGGAGCAACCAGTGCTTGCCGTCCGTGAGAATGCCCATGCGCACCCGGTCCTGCTTTTCTGACTGTTCCAAGTAATCATCAAGCTGCTGGACGTAGTCGGCGTTGGGGTTGAAGCCTCCTGTGGTCCCTATCCTTCGCTTGAACTCTATGAAGGTGTCGAGGGCTGTGAGGTCCACCGCACGGCGCGAACCTTGCGCGGGTGGGTTCTCCTCAACTATTTCATCAGCCCTTACGAGCCCCGTGACGGTGAGGAAATCGCGCACCGCACTAGTGATATTCGCCTCAGGCTCGCCATTGTTATGTCGCCGCAGAATCTCAGCGGCGGCATCGTGGTACTGAGCATCGTTGTAGTCGATCTGAATAGACATGCAGGCCCCTCGTGAACAACTCCGCAGTGGGGCGCGGAGCATTCTACAGTCTACTGTCTATCAGGAAGTGCGCAGTCAATGGCCTTGTGTCATCACGAGTCGTACACTCCCGCACCCAACGCCACCGCGTGCCCTAGCGGGCACTCTGGATTCCCGCCTTCGCGGGAATGACGGGGGCTGCGCCCCGCGTCCGATCCACCCTCACCCGCCGCGGCAAGCGCGTCGACCTCTCCCCGGGGGAGAGGTGGGGGAGGCAGGGCTGCGGGGTTCCTGCCTTCGCAGGAACGACGGGGCTGGCGCCCCGCGTTGCAATCACCTGGCGAGGTTGCGCGCTAAAGCGCGGGCCTTCGCAGGATGGTTCGACAGGCTCACCATGAGCGGGGGACACACCCCACATCACCACGCCCCGGTTCACCCTCACCCACGCGCTGAAGCGCGTTGCCCTCTCCCTCAGGGCGAGGCGCGCTAAAGCGCGGATCAGACGGCGATGGGGGTGTCGTAGTCGACGCCGCGGGAGCGGAACCAGATGTGGACGCCGGTCCAGAAGCGCTGCGGGTCCATGTCGATGATCTCGCCGGTCTCGGCACGGGAGATGACGAGCGCGCCCCACGGCTCCGGGCGCTCCTTCTCACCCTCGACGGCGTGGTCGCTGCGCCAGGAGTGGAGGCCGCTCATGGACGTGAGGAAGTTGTTGAGGATGACGGCGTCCGCGGTCATCGCCTCGCGCACGATGCCGTCCTCAACGACGAGGACGACGTCGAACTCGCCGAAGATGCGCCATTCCGCGCTGAGTGCCATGGGCGAATGCTCCTAGAAGAAGGTGGTGATGACCTTGGAGAGGAGGACGTTCTGGTCGAGCAGGATGAGGCGGCGGGCGATCTTCCAGCCGGTGTCCGGGTCGCGGCGGAGCACGTCGTGGCGGGTGCCGACGAAGACGTTGGTCTCGTCGTGCAGGCGGTTGGACCAGACGAAGAAGTTGCTGCGGACGGGCACCTCGTCGCCCTGCAGTTCGCCGACGTGGATGTTGCTGATGACGTGGCGGACGCGGGAGAAGGGCTCCTCCGCCCAGTGGAGGCCGGTGTTGATCTGGCGGACGCGGCCGGCGAGCGTGCGCTTGCCCTCGTCGAACCAGGAGATCTCGGACTCGGGGTCGGTGTTCTCGCGGTGCTGCTCGCCGAACTTGACGTTGCGGCGGACGGGCATGTGGTAGTGGATGTCCTCGGCGACGAGCGCGATCCAGTCGTTGAAGCGGCGGTCGTCGAGGAGCTCGGCCTCGCGGTAGAGGAAGCGCTCGATCTCGCGCTCGAAGAGGAGGCGTTCGAGGCTCTGCTCCGGCGAGGTGATGGTGACGGGTCGGGCGAGCCCGGCGGCGCGCTCGGGGCCGGTGTCGCGGTCGGCGAACGGGGTGACGTCCGCGGTCTCGATGACGCCGGTGACGTCGGTGGCGAAGATCATCTCCTCGGTCCCGACGAGGGCGGCGTTGGAGGCGTGCTCGACGAAGCGCGCGCGCACCCATCCGCCGTCGCGGGGGTTGGCGGTGACCTCGGCGACCGTGCCGTCGCGGAGCTTGATCTGCTGTCCGACGGGCAGGTTGGTGAGGATGACGGTGTTGTTGACGTTGATGAGGTCTTCGGCCTTGTCGTTGGGTCGCTGGGTCGTCATGACGTTACTCCTGTCAGGTCAGGACGTGATCTCGATGCCGCCGAAGAGGCACGAGCCGGTGACGGTGAGCGTGGCTTTCGGCTCGGCGGGGTCGGGGCGTTTCTTCTCGACGCCGCCGAAGGTTGCGTTGACGCGGACGTCGACGGCCCAGTCGGGCGGCACCTGGAGCTTGACGCCGCCGAACGTCGCGTTGACGTTGATGGTGGCCGCGTCGCCCTCGATGACCGAGCCGCGCAGGTCTATCTCCGCGCCGCCGAAGGTCGTGGAGACGTTGCCGCCAGTGAAACTCTTGCTGTCGACGCGCCTGTTGGTGCCGGAGAAGAGGGAGGAGACATACAGGTCCTTACCCGCAGGGGGCGCCTCCTCCGTTCCACCGGCGGTGCGTGAGCGGGACGCGCCGAAGAGGATGCTCACGCCGACGGCGATGAGCGCGACCGGCCAGAGCCTCCCGATACTGATGTTCCAGATATCCAGGTTGCCCAGCAGGAAGACGACTCCGATGCCGGCGACGATGAGGCCGCCCGTGATGCTGCCCCTGGAGACGCTGCCGAGCCCGACGAGCACGAGGATGAGCGGCCACCAGTCGCCGATGGAGATGTCGAGCGGCAGCAGGAAGAGCACCCCCAGAACGATGAGAGCGATCGCGACGAGCCTGTCGTTGGACACGGACAAGTTCATGGCTGCCTCCTGCCCCGCTGCGCTATCAGCGCTCCGTGTTCTTCTGCGGGTGGACGGGGTAGATGTCGTCCCAGCTGGAGGCCTCCATGAACTCGATCCAGCGGCGGAGACGCGCCCGCTGGTTCGCCTCGGCGATGCGGAAGCTGAAGGTCATGCCGGGGAAGCGCTCGTCCGTGAAGTCGTGTCCGAGGCCCATCTGGAAGTTGTAGGGAAGGCGCTGGGCGATGGTGCCGAGGCTGGCGGGGAAGGCGTAGTTCCAGTTCTCCATGTCGTCGGACTCGGTGAGGCCGGTGGGGCCGCCGTAGCGCATCATGTAGCGGCGCTGGGCGTCCTTCACGATCTTTGGGGCGTCCTTGTCGACGGGGTACTGCCGCCAGGACTCGGTGACGCCGACGCCGTGCGGGTGCCAGATGAGGATGCGGTGGGGCTGGATGTTGACGTTCGGCCAGACGAGGGCGGTGCCGCCGTTGCCGGCGTGGAGGTAGGTGTCCTTGTAGCGCGCCTGCTTCTTCTCCCGCTGTGCGCGGTAGTAGGCGTCGACCTCGGGCGGCTCGGTCTGCCAGGTGTCCATGTACTCGGCCGTGCCGGGCTGTTCGAACATGAAGTTGTGGCCGCCATGCCCGAGCTCTGGCAGCTGCATCTCGTAAGAGGTGGAGGGGAAGGGGGCCCTCATGCCGCTGCGGCTGCCGCCCTGCAGCTCGCCCTGCGGGCCGATGGCGGCGACGTTGACGGAGCGGTGGGTCATAGCGCCGTGGGCGCTGTCGCCGTCGAACGAGAAGCCGGGGAACTTCCAGTTGGTGGGGATGTACCACTTGGTGGCGGGGTTGAAGAGCTCGACGCCGTTGTCCTCGCCGCCGCTGCTCTCGAAGCACCACTTGATGGTGGGGGCGTAGACGCCGAGGTAGTCCTCGAACGACGGGGCCTTGGGGTCCCACGTGGCCCAGAGGGAGCCGTAGTAGTTGGCGAGTTGGGCAACCTCGAACAGCCCCCACTTACCCTTGTCGAGCTCCTCGTGGTAGGCCTGCTTGTGGTGCGGGACGCCGACGAGCCTGCCGTCGGTGTCGTACGACCAGCCGTGGAAAGGGCAGGTGAAGACGAGGGTGTTGCCGTCGTCGTAGCGGCAGACCTTCATGCCCCGGTGGCGGCAGGTGTTGAGGAACGCGTGGATGACGTTCTTCCTGTCGCGGGTGACGATGATCTCTTCCTCGCCCATGCGGGAGATGACGAAATCGCCGGGGTTTGGCACCTGGCTCTCGTGTCCGAGGAAGAGCCACGCGCGGGCGAATATCTGCTCCAGCTCCTGCTGGTAGATGCCCTCGTTGACGTAGATCTCGCGTGCGATGAGCCCCTCGTCGAGGTTCACCAGGCTGCGAAGCGACCGGTCACCGCGTGACCTGATGATCGAGACCATTGCAGTCCTCCTGGTTGGCGTTTCCTACGGTCAGTGCGGATTGTCAATCAGATGGGGTGCGGGCGCAAGTTGACGGGGCGGGCGGGATTTGACGGAAGCGCGGGCCGGGAGGATATTGCGTGCAAAGGCACGGGGAGGGACAACCGATGGCAGATGCGTGGTACATATCGTCGGACTCGCACATGAGCGAACCGCTGGACCTGTGGACGACGCGGATAGACGTGAAGTTCCGAGACCGCGCGCCGCACGTCGAGGACGAGTACAACGGCGTACCCGGAGCGTGGTGGGTGTACGAGGGCTACCAGCCCCACGACCTCGCGGTCGGGGTCGCGGGGGGCAAGAGCCGCACCGAAGAGGAGAAGGTCGAGTTCATGAAGACCGGCGGGTACGCCGACGCGCGTCCCGGCGGGTGGGACCCGGCGGAGCGGCTGAAGGACATGGCCGTCGACGGCGTGGCCGCCGAGGTGCTGTACACGACGCTCGGCTTCCGGCTGTTCTGGCTGTTGGACCCGGCGCTGCAGCGCGAGTGCTTCCGCGTCTACAACGACTGGCTGGCGGAGTACTGCAGCTACGCGCCCGACCGGCTGAAGGGGCTGGCGCTGATCTCGCTCTACGACCCGAAACTGGGCGCAGAGGAGCTGGAACGGTGCGCGAAGATGGGGCTGAGCGGTGCGATGATCTGGGCGTCACCGCCTGAGGACCAGCCGTACCACCTCGATATGTATGACGTCTTCTGGAGCAAGGCGGAGGAGCTGGGGATGCCCCTCAGCCTCCACCCGCCGACGGGTATGGAGCGCCCCCGCTACGAGTTCGGGCGCGAGAACCGGGTGCTTCGGCCGATCATCGCGGCGCACGAGGTGCAGAAGTCGATCGCGGTCATCATCGCGTCCGGAGTGCTGGAGCGGTTCCCGACGCTCAACGTCATCTCCGCCGAGTACGGCGTCGGCTGGGTGCCGTTCTGGCTCGGCCGGATCAACGGCACGGTGGGGACCGGTTCGAGCAGGCGGGGCGGCTTCTCGACGCCGCTCAGCATGAAGCCGACGGAGTACTTCGCCCGACAGGTGTACGTCACGTACATCGACGACGAGGTGGGGATACAGTACCGGGGCGACATCGGCGTGGACCGCGTGATGTGGTCGTCGGACTACCCGCACGCGGCGTCGACGTGGCCGAAGTCCCGCGAGTTCATCGAGCGCGACTTCGCCGGCCCCGAGGCGCAGGAGGACATGCGCAAGATCGTGCACGACAACTGCGTCGCGCTGTACGGCTTCCCGAGCTACCTGCCGGCGTAGGGTTACTCGAACAGGAGCCGGTTGCGGTGGAGGATCTCGTCGAAGTGGTCGCCGTGGCTGCGGACGGCGGCGTCGCGGATGAGGGTGGCGGCTTCCTGAGCGTTGTCGGTGACGGTGATGGCGGCGAAGTCCTCGGGGTCGATCATCCCCTGAGCGACGAGCGTCTCCTCGATGAAGCCGAGCATCGGCTGCCAGAAGTCGGCGCCCATGAGGACGATGGGGAAGTCGGCGATCTTGTTGGTCTGCACGAGCGTTGCGGTCTCGAACACCTCGTCGAGCGTGCCGTAGCCGCCGGGCATGACGATGAAGCCGTAGGAGTACTTGACGAGCATGACCTTGCGGACGAAGAAGTAGTTGAACTCCTTGCAGGTGTCCAGGTAAGCGTTGGCGTCCTCTTCCATGTCGATGCGGATGGTGCAGCCGACGGTGCGCCCGCCCGCCTCCTTCGCGCCACGGCTCGCGGCCTCCATGATGCCGGGCCCGCCGCCGGTCATGACGGTGAACCCGGCGTCCGCGAGCGCGCCGCCCACCTCCATGCCCATGCGGTAGTAGGCGCTCTCCTCCGGCGTGCGGGCGGAGCCGAATACGGTGACGCACGGGCCGACGAAGTGGAGCGCACGGAAGCCGCCGATCATCTCGCGGAAGACGCTTGCGGCCTGCCGGAGCTCGCGCCTGCGGCGGTCCGGCCCTCGCAGGAAGCGGGCAACGTCCGCCGCCGTGCCGTTGCCGAGCCCGATGCGTTTACCGAGTATCTTCACGTTCACCCGCCTGCGGGCGGCATGCCCGCTCGCACCATTATCGGGCACGCGGGGCGAGCGTCCCATCGGCTGGCGGAGTATGATTGGCGCATCTTCCGCCCGGCGCGCGTATCCGGGGCGGTATCCGAGGAGTGAAGAGATGAGCGAACTGGCCGGCAAGGTTGTGGCGATAACGGGCGCGGCGCGAGGGATGGGCCGTGCATTCACGCAGGCGTTCCTGGCGGAAGGCGCGAAGGTGGTGGCGATGGACCTGTCGTGGGAGCCGACGGGGTTCTCCAGCGACAAGGACACCGAGTTCCTGGACAGCCTGCGCTCCCGTCCCGACGACGTGCTCGTGGCGACGGTGGACGTCGCGAACGGCGCACAGATCGACGCGGCGTACGAGGAGACGATGGCGAAGTGGGGCACGTGCGACGTGGTCATCAACGACGCGGCGATGCGGCAGCGCATCCTCTTCCCGCCTACGGGGCGCATCACGACGCTGGAGACGAGCGACGAGGACTGGGAGCAGGCGTTCGCCGTCAACGTGTTCGGCGCACTCAAGGTGACGCGGCGCTTCATCCGGCCGATGATCCAGCAGCGCTCCGGCAGCGTCATCTCCATCATCAGCAGCGGCGCGCTGCACCACTCGTACGGCGGCGCGTACAAGGCGCTCCGTCCGAACAGCCGCGAGATGCCGTACCAGTCGACGAAGGCCGCGCTGCTCACGATGATGTTCTACCTGGCGGACGAGATACGCAGCGACAACGTGGCGGTGAACCTGATGATCCCCGGCCACACGCGCACGACGGGCTTCGACGAGCAGAACATCGCGCGCCGGGAGATGGGCATGGGGAACCCGAACGCGGCGCTGCCGCTGCGGGCCGACCACATGGTGCCGCTGGCGCTCTTCCTCGCGAAGCAGGACGCAGCGACCGAGGTGACGGGCAAGTGCTTCGACGTCGTTACGTGGAACATCGAGCATGGCCTCGGCGGTCAGCTCGCGTGGGAGGACCCGGAGGGCACCGCCGTCTCCGAGAGCGCGGAGCTCGCGGCTGGGGTCCGGGCCAAGGTGGCCTCGAGGTAGAGAGATAGCAGGCTGGACGCCCTCCCCACGCGGGAGGGCGTTCCTGTAGTGGGGTAGTCGCTCCGTATTCTGCTAGACCGAGAAGTCGAACGGGATCGAAGCGTCGGCGTTGAACTCGACTTTCGGGCCGTCGCCGAGCGTGCCCGCGAAGGCGCTGGCCGCGAACGCGGCGAGCAGGTCCCACGACTCGTCGCTCGCCGCCTCGTTGTAGTCCTTCGGGCGGGTGACGTTGAACCAGCCGTGGCCTATGCCGCTGAAGACGCGGATGCTCGCTCGTTTGCCGAGCGACTCCAGTTCACCCCGGAAGCGCCGGACGTTCTCCATGGGCACGAGCTGGTCGTGCTCGGCGAAGCCCGCAAGGATCGGCGCAGTAACTCGCGGCAGCACGTCGGCGATGGGCTCCTGCCCTTCGTAGATGGGCTCGTAGTCGCGGGGGTAGATGCCGCCGTGGAAGACGCCAAGCGCCTGCACGTCGCGGCCTGCCGCGGAGTAGACCATGGGGGTGCGTCCGCTCTGGCAGAAGCCGACGAGGCCGATGTTGCTTCCGTCCACGAAATCGAGCCCGCGCATGAAGGCGATGGACTCGTCGATGTCGGTCACGGTCTGCTCGTCGGTGGGGTCGCAGCGGGCCTCGGAGCGTTCGATGGGGCCGCGGTCGCCCTCGTAGCGGTGGAAGAGGTCGGAGAGGCAGGCGACGTATCCGTAGCCCGCCATGCGCCGGAGGACGTTCCAGCTCTGCTCCACCGGCCCGTAGCGCTCGTGGAGCATCACCATGAGGGGGCGTGGCTCGTTCGTTTCCGGGCGCGCGTACCAGAGTCGCATACCGCTCTGCAGGACGTTCTCGGTGATCTCCATGTTCGCTCCTCCGCCGTTGTCTCGCGTGCGACTATACGCCAGTGCGCGCACGGGGTGCATCGTGCGGTGAATTACGTGGCGGATTGGCGTATGCTGACGCCCGCAGGATGATGTCCGAGTGCACAACGCCTCGCTGGGCGTAAACGGGAGGACGGCATGCTCTCTGCCGAGAACACGGACCTGCTCTGCCGCGTAGGGCGCGGCACGCCGATGGGCGACCTGATGCGGCAGTACTGGCTGCCGGTCGGCTACTCGTGGGAGTACGAAGCGGAGGGACAGCCACAGCGCGTGCGCGTTCTGGGCGAGGACCTCGTCGTGTGGCGCACGCTGGACGGGACGCCCGCGTTCACGCAGGCGAACTGTCCGCACCGGGGCGCGGGTTTCTTCTACGGCCGCACCGAAGAGGAGGGGCTGCGCTGCGCGTACCACGGCTGGAAGTTCGACGCCGACGGTCAGTGCGTCGACATGCCGAACGAGCCTGCCGAGAGCGTCTTCAAGAGCAAGGTGCGGATAACGGCGTACAAGGGCGCGGACTACGGCGGGGTCACGTGGATCTACATGGGGCCGAACCAGGACGACCCGCCCGGCATCCCGCTGTTCGAGTGGGGGCAGATACCGCCGGAGAACGTGAGCCACGCGCAGAAGATCGTCTACGAGTGCAACTGGATGCAGGCGCTCGAGGGCGAGCTGGACTCGACGCACGTGTACTTCCTGCACCGGCGGCTGAACGTCGACGACTCGCCGCGCTTCGGCCTCTACCACAACGACCAGCGCGCGCTCTTCCACATATCCGAGAAGCCGTACGGGTTCACCTACGGAGCGGAGCGCCACGAGCTGGACGGCAACGTCTACTGGCGCACTACGCAGTTCATCTTCCCCATCTACGGGATGTTCCCTGCGCAGGACGGCGTCGTGCCGCTCTCGATCTACCTGCCGGTGGACGACTACCACACCGTGCACATGGGCATCTGGTGGAAGCCCGCGGGCGAGATGCCGGGCAACGGCAAGCCGCACTCGGCGCTGTCGGACGAACCGGGCGCGCTCGTGCCGGGCGTCGGGCCGATGAAGCCTGAGCAGCACGGGCGCTTCTTCGCGAAGTGGTGGCCGCAGGCCGCGCCGGACAGCGACTTCCTGATGGACCAGACGGCGAAGCAGCGCAATGCGACGGGCATCCCGACAGTGCGACTGCAGGACTCGGCGGTCATCCACAGCATGGGCCCGATCATGGACAGGACGCGCGAGCACCTGGGGACGACGGACGTGAGCATCATCCGCGCGCGGCGCATGCTGCTCCGGGCAGCGACGCAGTTGCGCGAGGACGGGACGCCACCACCGGCGTCCGAGAACCCGGAGTACTACAACGTGCGGTCGTGCGCGACGATCCTGCCGCCGGGCGCGGACTGGGAGGCTGAACTGGGCGACTGGCACAACTGCCGGACGACGGAGTTCCCCCGCAAGCTCGCGGACGTGCAGCGCGCGTTCGAGGAGCGGACGCTCCCGAGCTCGCCGTCGTACCGTCGCTAGCGGCAGGAATCGGGCGGCTGTATGATGCGCCCGCCAATCGAGATGAGAGAGGACAGAAGGAGGAAGCGATGCTGACGCAGGAAGCAAACGACCGCTATACCCGGGTCGGCCCCGGCACGCCCACCGGCGAACTGATGCGCCGCTACTGGCATCCCATCGCCGCAGTCTCCCAGATGAACGACAAGTGGACGATGAAGGTACGCCTCCTGGGCGAGGACCTCATCCTCTACAAGGACCGCTCCGGCACCTTCGGCCTCATGGAGCCGCACTGCGCCCACCGGCGCATGAACATGATCTACGGCATCCCCGAAGAGCACGGCCTGCGCTGCCCGTACCACGGCTGGCTGTACGACGAGACGGGCCAGTGCACCGAGCAGCCGTACGAGGAGACGGAGGACCCTGAGGCGCGGTTCAAGGACAAGATCCAGATGAAGGCGTACCCGGTTGAGCAGAAGGCCGGGCTGCTGTTCGCCTACCTCGGCCCCACGCCCGCACCGCTCGTTCCGAACTGGGACGTCTTCGCGGTGGACGACGTCATCAGGGACATCGGGCTGGCCGTGCTGCCGTGCAACTGGCTGCAGTGCCAGGAGAACTCGCTGGACCCGGTGCACCTGGAGTGGCTGCACGGCTACTGGTCCAACTTCATCTCCGAGATGCGGAACGAGCCTGAGCGGAGGAAGACGATCCGACACCACGAGAAGATCGCGTTCACAGAGTACGAATACGGCATCTACAAGCGCCGCGTGATGGAGGGCGGTTCCGAGGAGGACACCTCCTGGCGTGAGGGTCACCCCATCATCTTCCCGTACTACCTGCGCCAGGGCGGCGACGGGTTCGACCGCGAGAAGTGGGGCATGACCGGCCCGGCGGTGCAGATCCGCGTTCCGATAGACGACTACAACACGGCGCACTGGTGGGTGATGTGCCACCCGAAGGACGCCGACACGCCCGAGCAGGCCGCAGAGGACGTTCCGTTCTTCGAGCCGCCGGTCATCCAGCTCGACGAGAACGATCAGCCGCAGTACGTCATCCTGGACAGCAACTCCGCCCAGGACGTCGCGGCGTGGATCACGCAGGGCGACATTGCCGACCGAACGGGCGAGCACCTGGGACGCTCGGACAAGGGCATCATCATGTTCCGCCAGATGCTGGAGGACAACATCAAGATCGTTGAGGACGGCGGCGACCCGATGAACACGTTCCGCACGCCGGAGGAGAACAGGTACCACGGGATGGTCACGGAGTACCCGCGCGAGCTCGCGGCGAAGATCAACCCGAACGACCTCGGCGGCACGGGCACCGGCACGAGCGTCTACGAGCGCCAGGGCATGGCGAGCAAGTACAGCCCCATCCTCAACCAGCGCGGCGTGCAGGGCGGCGAAGACGCCGCCGAGCGGCGCAAGCTGGTGGGCCAGGGGTAAACCGGGCCAAGCGTCCGCAGAGCGTCATCGATAACGAGGCAGGAGGGGTCTGCATGTATTCGTGTGTCCTGGTTCCGCTGGATGGGTCGGACCTGGCAGCGCAGGTGCTGCCGTACGCAGAGATGGTCGCGAAGTCCACGGGAGCGACCGTGTTGCTGCTGCGTGTCGTGAACCCTTATCCCGGTGAACTGGTCAGAGAAGGGATGAGCGTCTACCGGGAGACGGACGACCAGGCAGGTCCTCTGCCATCGGCCGCAGACTGGGAAGACATCCTTGCGAGGATCAACAGCGATGCGCAGGCGTATCTCGATCAGATGGCGGACACCATCAGGTCGGGCGGCGTGACCGTCGAGACAGTGGTGAAAGACGGCGACCCGGCGGACTGCATCCTGGAGGAGGCGGACAAAGACGCTGGCACGCTCATCGCGATGACCACGCACGGCCGCACGGGTGTCGGCAGGTGGTTGCTGGGCAGCGTCACGGACAAGATGGTGCGGAGCGGCAGGCATCCGATGCTCATCACTCGAGCCCAGGAAGGCGGCGCTCATCCGGTCAACCGGGTGGTGCTGACGGTGGACGGCTCCGAGCTGTCCGAGCAGGCGCTGCCGCACGCGGTAGAAATGGCGAACGCGCTGGGGGTAGGAGTGACAGTGCTGCGCGCCGTCTCGCTGAACCCGTACGGCGAAGCGTTCACGGAGTACGCCCCGATACACACGAGCCAGGACCTGGCGGGAGAGATGGAGTCCGAGGCGCACGAGTACGTTGCGGCGAAGGTCGCCGACCTGCAGTCGGCGGGCGTCACGGACGTCTCCGGCAGCGTCGTCACCGGCTACCCGGCCAGCGTGATACTCGACGAGGTCGGCGAGGCGGGCGACAAACTGGTGGCGATGGCGACGCATGGCCGCGCGGGCATGGCGCGCCTGCTGCTGGGCAGCGTTACGGACCGGGTTGTGCGGCACAGCGCCGGCCCCGTGTTCGTGGTCAGACCGGAGTAACCAGGCGCTCAGGCGCGGAGCGTGCATGGAGATAGGAATCGCATTTCCCAAGGTGATCCCTGCGAACAAGGGAGACATCCTTGTCGATTGGGCAGTCAAGGCCGACCAGGGGCCGTTCTCGTCCCTTGCGCAGATAGACCGGCTGGTCTATGGCAATCATGACGTGCTCATCGCAATGGCGGCAGCGGCAGCGGTCACGGAGCGCGTGCGGCTGATGCCGACGGTGCTCATCGCGCCGCTGCGCAATGCGGCGATCATGGCGAAGCAGGTCGCGAGCATCGACTCGATCTCGGGCGGACGGTTCGTGCTCGGGCTCGGCGTCGGTTCGCGTCCGGACGATTTCGTCGCCGCCGAGGCCCAGATGAAGGCTCGCGGCAAGCGGTTCGAGGAGCAGATAGCCGCGATGCGCCGCATCTGGGCGGGCGAACCGCTGCAGGAGGACGTCGGCCCCATCGGTCCCACAGCAGGGTACAAGAAAGGCCCGGAGTTGCTCATCGGCGGGCGCACAGAGGTTGCGCTGCGGCGCTCCGGCAGGCTGGGCGACGGCTACATCGCGGGCAGCGCGGGAAGTGCGGCTTCCAACCAGGCGCAGGAGGTGATGGGTTACTTCCGCGTCGTCGAGTCGGCGTGGAAGGAGGCAGGCAAACCGGGCAGACCGAGGCTGGTCGCCGGGCTCACGTGCGCCTGGGGGCAGTACGCCGCAGACCGGACAGCGGAGTCGATACGCTCCTACTACTCGTTCCGCGGCGAGGCCGCGCGGACGATGGAAGTGAAGGTGCCGTCCACGCCCAAGACGCTGCGGGAGGCCTTCCGCGCCTATGAGGAGATCGGCTGCGATGAACTGATATTGGAGCCGGGGCTCGCCGACATCGACCAGATAGACCGTCTCGCGGATTTCGTCGCCGGGCTATAGGCGCCGGTCTCACAGGAGGAAGCGCCATGCTGGAAGAGCATCGCATGGAGAGCGGGATGAGCGTCTGGCTGGCGCGGCCCGATACGGACGAACCGCGCCCAGCGGTGATGTGGCTGCACGAGCGGTACGGCATCGTCCAGCACCCGAAGGACATGGCCGAGCGGCTCGCCGAGGTGGGCTACGTGGGTGTCTCGCCCGACCTGTTCCACCGCTTCGACGGCGACCTCGACGCGCTGGCACGCGGCGACGCCCGCGTTGTCATCCGCGACGACGAAGTGATCGACGACTTCGATGAAGTCATCCGCTTCCTGCGCAGCCAGGACTACGTGCGGAGCGACAGCATCGGTATCATCGGCGTCTGCCAGACGGGGCGTCAGCCGATCCTGTACGCGGCGCACCGGAACGACGTCGCGGCGGTGGTTGCGCTCTACGGCGGGGTGGACGGCCCTGACTGGCAGCCGACGCCGGAGCATCCAGTGCCCATGAGCGACCTGATTGCCGGGACACAGTGCCCCGTGCTCGGCCAGTTCGGCGAGGCGGACCACGTCATGTCCGTGGACAGTATGCTGGCGTGGCGCAACGCGTTCGAGCAGGCCAACAAGAGCTACCGCATCCGCGTCTACCCGGACGCACCGCACGGCTGGTTCAACGATACGATGCCGGGACGGTACCGCCCGGAGCAGACCGCCGTTGCATGGAAAGACATGCTTGCGTTCTTCGAAGAAGCGTTCGGCGCCGGTTGGGACACGAGCCGTGTGACGTGGGACTTCGCGAGCGACATCTCGACCGAGTACGACTACAGCAAGAACGTCAGGCTGGAGTGATCCAGCCGGCCTGACCAAGACCAAAGGAGGATAGGAGAAATGGCGAACCCTCTCATCGGCGGGCCTGAGCCCTCGGGAAGCGACATCTCGATAGACGCGGGCGACGCCCAACTCGCGGCGTACCAGTCGAAACCGGCTGGGGGCGGCAGCGCTCCTGCGGTCATCGTCATCCACGAGAACCGGGGGCTCGTGCCCTACCTGCGCGACGTGGCTGACGGCCTCGCCAGTAACGGCTACATCGCGGTCGCGCCGGACCTGCTGTCGCGCGACGGCGGCACGGCGAGCATCGAGGACATCCCGGCGAAGCTGGGCGAGATCCCGCGGGAGCGGCACGTGAGCGACGTGCAGGCGGTGATCGCTTACCTCAAGGCGCAGTCCGACGTGACGAGCATCGGCATCATCGGCTTCTGCTTCGGCGGGGGCATCACGTGGCGCGTGGCGACGGAGAGCGCGGACATCGCGGCTGCAGTGCCGTTCTACGGCGCGAACCCGCCGCTGGAGCAGGTGCCGAACATCAAGGGCGCGGTCTACGCCGTCTACGGCGAGCTGGACGAACGCATCAACGCGGGCATCGACGACATCACGAAGGCGCTGAACGACGCCGGGACGACGTGCGACATGAAGGTGTACGCCAACGCGCCGCATGCGTTCCACAACCACACGAACGCGGACCGCTACGTCCAGGAGGCAGCCGAAACCGCGTGGGCCGACGCGCTCGCGTGGTTCGGGAAGCACCTCAGCTGACCGATAGCAAGCGTTACCAGAGACGGCGCACGCCGTAGCGGTCAGCGTCCTTCCCAGAGGCGCAATTCCTCCTCTGGGAGGGGCTCGAAGAAGCGCTCGTCGATGCTGATGAGGCCCTTCAACGTGCCCGGTTGCCGTTTGCCCAGGGGCTTGCATGGCACCAGCCGTGCGACGGGCTTGCCGTTGCGGGCGATGATGACCTCCTCCCCGGCCTCGACCTGTCTGAGCAGGCGGGAGAGCTGGGACTTCGCTTCGCGGACGTTCACGGTTGTCATGGACTCGTCCTGTGCCAGAGTGCTGAGGTCGCGCACGTGAGGTTGTCTTATCATAGGGGCAGGGGTCGCAGCCTTGCATACCAGATTCTATATTGACCCAGAAACCGACGACCTGCATATTCTTTCTCATGGAGTCCAAGAGCGTGAAGTAGCGGATGTCCTGGAGTCGCCGGATGAAGATCGGTCTGGACGAGACGGAGTACGTATCGCGATCGGCCGGACCCGTGCTGGTCGTCGCCTGCGGGTAATCTACGTGCCTGACCCCGAGCCGGATCATGTCTTCGTCATCACGGCGTACGAACTGAGTGGGAACCCCTTGCTGCATTCCGGCGGCGTATGAGAAGGAGAGGGCAATGAAGGAGAAAACAAAGTTCCCGCCGGGGTGGGATGAAGAACGCGTCCGGCGTGTGCTCCAGCACTACGAATCTCTCAGCGAGGACGAAGCCGTTGCCGAGGATGAAGCAGCCTTTGAGGACTCCACGGAGACGGTTATGACTGTTCCAAAGGAGCTGGCATCTGCCGTGCGCGCGCTGATTGCGGGTAGTGCCAAATAGAGTACTTACCCCAGCATCAAGTGCCTATCCGATGACCATGTCCTCGTAGCCGGGCTCCAGGTCGACGTTCAGTTCGGACTGGAGTGCGGCGAGTTCGCGCAGCAGTTCCGGCTCCTCGCGGAGCGAGCGGTGCACGGCAAGGAGCTTCGGCAGCGCGACGCCGGCCTCCTTCGCGGCGAGCAACTCCTGCCGCAGCATCCCGGGCGTCATGTGGCCCGACGTTTCCGCCAGTGCGCGGAAGCGTTCCGGCCACTTGACGTCGATCAGCAGCACGTCGGGTGGCGTGGGGTGCGTGAAGAAGCCCATCAGCGCGCCGCCGGTGTCGCCGGAGAAACCGACGCTCAGCCCGCCCGCGCTGACGATGTAGCCCATCGTCGGCACCGGGTGGTCGACGCGCACGCTGGAGACGCGGTAGCCGAGCACCTCGTGCGTCTCGTCGACGCCGAAGGGGCGGAGCGAGAGGGGTGGGGACACGCCACGCTCGGGGGCCTTGGTGGCGTCGATGTAGATGCGCCCGTCCATCAGAAGGCTGTTGGTGGTACGGAGCGCGGGCGGTTCCGCGTAGACCGTAGCGGTCCTGCCTGCATCGCGATTGTTGAGCGCCAGCGTCGGCAGGTCGCGGCAGTGGTCGAAGTGGTGGTGGGTGAGGAGGACGGTCTCGATGCGCTCCTGTTCGTCAGCGGCGAGCGCGCTCATGATGCTGCCGGCGTCGACGGCGATGTGCTCGTCGATGAGGAAGCAGTTATGGTGGGCGTGCTTCGAGTCCAGGCTGTGCGCGCCGACGATGCGTACCTGCACGGGCTACTCCCCGGGGTAGGGTAAGAGGGCGGCATCGTACCAGAGGGGAGTTACCCGAACGAGTGGGATATACTCTCCTGCGAATATGGCGCGGCTGCGCCCCAACGGAGGACTACGTGAAGATAGACATCTTCAACCACATTCTGCCCAAGCCCTACTTCGACGCGATGACCAACATGAGCGAGGGCGGCGCGTACATGATGAAGCGCGTCTCCGCCATCCCGATGCTGTACGACGTCGACGCGCGGTTCGAGAAGATCGACCAGTTCGGCGACGACTACAAGCAGGTGTTCTCGCTGAACCTGCCGCCCGTCGAGGTCGTCGCCGGACCGGAGGACAGCCCGGAACTCGCGCAGATCGCCAACGACGGCATGGCGGAGGTCGTCTCGCAGCACCCGGACCGGTTCCCGGGGTTCGTCGCGGCGCTGCCGATGAACAACACCCAGGCCACACTTGACGAGATCGACCGTTCCATCAACAAGCTCGGCGCGAAGGGCGTGCAGATATTCACGAACGTGAACGGCCGTCCCCTGGACGACCCCGAGCTTGCGCCGGTGTTCGACAAGATGGCCGAGCTCGACCTGCCGATCTGGCTGCACCCCACGCGTTCAGCCGAGTTCTCCGACTACGTGACGGAGGAGCGCTCCTGGTACGACATGTGGTGGGCGTTCGGCTGGCCGTACGAGACGAGCGTCGCGATGGGGCGCATCGTCATGTCCGGCCTGTTCGACAAGTACCCGGACATCAAGATCATCACGCATCACCTCGGCGGCATGGTGCCGTTCTTTGAGGGGCGCGTCGGGCCCGGCCTCGACCAGCTGGGTCGGCGCAGCGACGATCCGCACGAGGCGGGCACGCTCGGGCGGCTGGCGAAGCGTCCGTACGACTACTTCCGCATGTTCTACGCGGACACCGCGACGTTCGGCTCCGTCCCGGCGACGGAGTGCGGGCTGGCGTTCTTCGGTGCTGACCGGGTGCTCTTCGCGTCGGACGCGCCGTTCGATCCGGAGAAGGGCTCCGGCTACATCCGGTCGACGCTCGCGGTGATGGACGGCATCACGGCGAGCATCGAGGACAAGCAGAAGATCTACGAGGGGAACGCACGCAGGCTGCTGAAGCTGGACGAGTAAAGCACAACTCTAGCTCAGACAGAACACCTAGAGGGGCGCCCATTTGGGCGCCCCTGCTCCTTCGCGGGAATGACGGAAGGTGCGGGAGAGGGAATCACCCCAGTCCGTAGTAGCGCGTGGGGTTGTCGGCGAGGATCTTCTCGACGATGTGGGCGGGGAGGTCCTCACGGCGCTGCATGACGCCGACCATGCCGTTGTCCTTCGACTGGTCCTGGTGGCCGTAGTCCGAACCCATGATGATGTTGTCCTCGCCGATGTAGGTGAGGAGGTAGGGGATGTCCTCGTCGGTCTCGGCGGCGATGAAGAGGCGATAGTCGCGGAAGAGGGCAGGGCCGAAGTCGAGCGACGCGTCGGGGTTGGCGCGGCCGATGCCGCGCTCCGAGGTGCGGGTGGAGCGCCGGAGGTGGTGGACGACGTAGGGCACCCATGACGCCGACGCCTCGATGAAGCCGAACGTCAGGTCCGGGAAGCGCTCCGGAATCTTGTGCGCGACGAGGTCGCGGAACGCGAAGAGCGGCAGCGAGCGCACGTGCGGCAGGTTGTGCGAGACGTTGCGATCGAATACCTGCAGCATGCCGGGTGAGCCGCCGCCGGTGTGGATGCTGATGGCCATGCCGAGCCGCTGCGCCGCTTCGTAGACGGGGAAGAAGTACGACTCCGCCAACGAGCGGTCGCCCTCGACGCCTCGGAAGAAGACGCCGACCGCGCCGTTGTCGCGCGCCGTCTCGATCTCCTGCAACGAGGCCTCGATGTCGCGTAGCGGGGGCACGACGACCCACGCCATGCGGTCGCCCGCCACGCGCCAGGCGTCGGCCATGTAGCGGTTGTAGCTGCGGCAGATGGCGACTTCGAGGTCGACGTCGTCGGTGATGTAGGCGAGGAGGACGGTGGGGAAGACGACCTCGGAGTCGACGCCGCGCATGTCCATGTCCTCGACGCGGGCGAGGGGGTCGGTGATGTAGCGCACGGAGGCGCGGATGTCGGTGCGGGCGTTCTCGGAGTCGGAGCCGCCGACCGCGACGGCGTAGCTGCCCTTGCCCGAGCGCTTCGGGACGGCGGCGCCGTTGACCATCCAGACGAAGTCGCGGGGGCCGTCCTCGCCGTCGAGCGGGATGGAGGCGAGCAGGGGCCTGCGGTGGTACATGTCGGCGTCGAAGTGTTCCCAGACGCCGGGGTGCTCGATGATGTGAGTGTCTGCGTCGACGATCCCTGCCATGGTGCTTCTCCTCTCACACCTGTGTTGCGCCTCGTGAGTATACGCCTGTGGACGCCGCCGTCATACCGGCGCGCACACCCCGGCGCGCGGCGCGCTATACTCTCTCGCCGATAGCCAGCGGCAAGGAGCGTTACGGAACCCACATGGCGAACGACAAGTTCAGAGAGCAGGCAGAGCGCCTCCTGGCGCCTGCGGAGGTGGCGATAAACGGGCCGGACCCGTGGGACATCCAGGTGCACGACGAGCGGCTGTTCGCGCGCGTGTTCGCGGAGGGCTCGCTCGGGTTCGGCGAGGCGTACATGGACGGCTGGTGGGACTCCGAGCAGCTCGACGAGACGATGGCGCGCATCCTCGGCTCCGGTGCACAGCACCTCATCCCGCGGAACCTCAAGACGCTGCGGCTCGCGCTCTCGGCGCGCTGGACGAACCGCCAGAACAAGAAGCGCGCCTGGGCCGTTGGCGACCAGCACTACAACCTCGGCAACGACCTCTTCGCCGCGACGTTCGACTCGCGCATCACTGGCAGCTGCGGCTACTGGAAGGAAGCGACCGACCTCGACGCGGCGCAGGACGCGAAACTGGACCTCATCTGCCGCAAGATCGGGCTGCAGGCCGGGCAGTCGGTGTTCGACATCGGCTGCGGCTGGGGCGCGTTCATGGGGTTCGCGGCGGAGAATTACGGCGCGCACTGCACGGGCGTCACCATCTCCGAGGAGCAGGTGAAGTACATCGGCGAGCGGTACGGCCACCTGCCGGTGACGGGGCTGCTGCAGGACTACCGCGACGCACAGGGACGCTTCGACCACGTCGTCTCGATGGGGATGTTCGAGCACGTGGGGCCGAAGAACTACCGCGCGTACTTCGAGACGGCAGAGCGCCTGCTGGAGGACGGCGGCTTCTTCCTGCTGCATACGATAGGCTCCAACAAGTCGACGAATGCGATAGACCCGTGGATGGACAAGTACATCTTCGTGAACGGCGTCCTGCCGTCGGTTACCCAGATAGGGGAGGCGATCGAGGGGCTGTTCATGGTGGAAGACTGGCACAACTTCGGCGCGGACTACGACAAGACCCTCGTGGCATGGTACGAGAAGTTCCACAGCAACTGGGACTCGCTGAAGGACCGCTACGACCAGCGCTTCTACCGGATGTGGAAGTTCTACCTGCTCGCGTGCGCGGGCGGGTTCCGGTCGCGCAACATCCAGCTGTGGCAGGTCGTGCTGGCGAAGCGGGGCGTGCGGGGCGGCTACGCTACCGTGCGGTAGGGGCGGGTTCCGGCGCCTGCTCCCGCCGCAGCGTCTCCTGGGCAAGCACGACGAACAGCAGGACGCATCCTGCGGCGACGCCTACGAAGATGAAGAGCGTGGTCTCCAGGCCGAGGCGTCCGGCCAGCAGTCCCGCGAGCAGCGGCCCGATCATCATCCCGGCGCTCGTCGCCATGTGGAAGGCGCTCAGGAAGACGCCGCGCTGCTCCGTCGGCGCGAGGTCCATCGCGTACGTCTGATTGGTGTTCGTGTTCATCCCCTCCGCGATGGCGAAGACGGCGAAGGCCACCGCGATGCCGATGAAGGCCGTCGACGCCCCCAGCAGGTAGACGGAGCCGCCGAGCAGAATGAGGCCGAACACGAGCGGCCACTTGCGCCCGAAGCGGTCGACCGCGAAACCGGTGGGTGCTGCCACAAGCATCGTCAGTACGGCGCCCATCGCGACGAGATTGCCGATGACGTCCGGGGAGAGCATCAGCGTCTCCTGGGCGTGGATGGGATAGTACGTCCGGAAGATGCCGGGCCCCAACCCGATCATGCCGAAGCAGATGGTGGCCGCGGCGATCGCCACGAACGACCTCGTGCGGAACATCGCCCACGGGATGCCGCCACGCGCAGGTCGTGTCTCGCCGGGGCGGGCGGCGAGTTCGCGCGAGGCGCGGGCAGGGCTCGTCTCCGGAATGAGGAACAGCACGACGAAGATGGCGACGACTTTGGTGGACGCGATGAAGATGAACACCCATCGCAGCTCGAACTGTGCGGCGATGAACCCACCGACGAGAGGGCCCGCCAGCATCCCCAGCCGCATCGCCGTGTCGCGGAAGGCGACCGTTCGCCCGCGGTTCGCGATCTTCGTGAGGTCCGCTATCAGGACGCTGGAGCTGATCGTCCAGATGGCGATGGTGATGCCCGCCAGCGCTTCGAGCAAGGCGTAGTGCACGTAGTTGGTGGTTGCGAACTGGCCGACGAGGATCAAACCGTGCCCGATCGCACCCAGGATGAGCATGGGGCGTCTGCCCCAGCGGTCGGAGAGGAGGCCGGCGATGGGACCGGAGATGAGCCGGGGCATCGCGCTCAGGGACGAAACGAGACCGACCTGCAGCAGCGTCCCGCCCAGCGCGAGGGCGAAGAGGGGACGCGCGACCCATAGCGCGCCGGTGCCGAAGCCCCACATGAAGAAGATGAGGGCGATGGGGATGGCGAGCCTGGTGATGTCCGGCGCGGGTGATCGCTCGGTCTGCATGACGCTGCGCCGGCCTAGATCGCCTGCGCGGCCTGCAGGGCGTCCAGCTGCGCGTCCGTGTAGCCCGCGATCTCTTGCAGCACCTCGACGGTGTGCTGGCCGAGCGTCGGCGGGGGTGTGAAGCGCTCCTCGTGGCCGGTCTTGATGGGGTTGCCGCCCGTGCGGATGCGCCCCGCCGTCGGGTGGTCTATCTCCACGAGCATGTTGCGGTGGAGCACCTGCGGGTCCCGGTAGACGTCCGCGATGTCGTTGATGGGCGCGCCGGGCACGTCCCACTTTGCGAACAGGTGCTTCCACTCCTCCTGCGTCTTCTGGCGGACGGCCTCTGCGAGCAGGTCCTCCAACTCACCGCGGTGCTTCATCCGTCCGTCGGCGGTCTTGAAGCGCGGGTCGTCGGGCAGCGACTCGAAGCCGGAGACGGTCGCGGCCATCATGTCGGCGGTCTTGAACCAGAACGGCTCTGTGCTGCAGTGGACCTGCACCCACTTATCGTCCTTGGCGCGGAACGCCTTGGCCGGAATGTTGCTCGGGTGGCCGGAGCCGATGGGTTCCGGGGTGACGCCGGAGGCGAGGTAGAACGCGGCGAGGTGCGCCTGGAACGACACCTGCATGTCCAGCATGCTCACGTCCACGCGCTTCCCTTCGCCCGTGCGCGAGCGCTCATGGAGCGCGGCGAGCACGCCGAACGCGAGCCCCCAGCCGCCGCCCACGTCGCCCATCGGGAAGCCCATGTAGACGGGGTCGTCGCCCGGGTTGCCGGTCACGCTCATGGCGCCGCCGAGGGCCTGCACGACGCCGTCGAACGCGGGGCGTCCGGAGTAGGGGCCGTCCTGCCCGAAGCCGGAGAGCGACGCGGAGATGATGGACGGATTGACCTTCCTGAGCGTCTCGTGATCGATACGTAGCCGTTCGAGAACCCCGGGCCGGAAGTTGTCCAGCACCACGTCGGCCTTCGCGGCGAGTGCATAGAACGCCTCGCGCCCCAGGTCGGTCTGCAGATTGAGCGTGACGCTGCGCTTGTTGCGGTTGAAGCCGAGGAAGTAGGCGCTCTCGCCGTTGAGGAAGTAGGGGCCGAGCTTGCGGGAGGCGTCGCCGGAGCCGGGCTGCTCGATCTTGATGACGTCCGCGCCGAGATCGGCCAGCAGCCGCCCGGCGAGCGGCCCGCCGAGCACGGAGGTGAGCTCCAGGATACGGACGTCTTCCAGCGGCATGCTCACAGGCCGGCCTCGAAGAGGAAGTCGCCGGAGGAGTAGTTGCGGAGGAGGTTCCGCGCGATAACCTGGCGCTGTATCTCGTTCGTGCCCTCGCCGATGATCATGAGCGGGGCGTCGCGGAAGTAGCGCTCGATGGGGAGGTCCTGCGTGTAGCCGACGCCGCCGTGGATGCGCATCGCCTCGGTCGCGACGTTCAGGCACGTCTCGCTGGCGAAGAGCTTCGCCATGCCCGCTTCGAGGTCGACGCGCTGGCCGAGGTCCTTCTTGCGGGCGGCGTCCATCACCAGCAGGTGCGCGGCCTTCACCTGCGTCGCCATGTCGGCGAGTTTCTGCTGTATCGCCTGGTGCTCGGCGATGGGCTTGCCGAACGTATGCCGCTGCTGCGCGTACTGCATCGCGGCCTCCAGCGCGGCGCGCGCCACGCCGACCGACCTCGCCGCGACGTTGATGCGCCCCAGCTCCAGCCCGCCCATGACGTGCCTGAAACCCTCGCCCTCCGTCCCGCCGAGCAGGTTCGTTGCGGGGGTCCGGTAGTCCTCGAACGCGACCTCCGTGGTCTCGACGCCGCGATAGCCGAGCTTGGGGATGTCGCGCACGACGTCGAGGCCGGGGCCCTTCTCGCCGAGGAGGATGCTGATGCCGCGATGCGGAGGATCGGCGTGCAGGTCGGTCTTGCAGACGATGGCGTAGATGCTGCCGTAGCGGCCGTTGGTGATGAACATCTTGCGCCCGTTCACGACATAGTCGTCGCCGTCGCGGACAGCGTTCGTCTTGACTGCGGCAACGTCCGTGCCTGCGTCGGGTTCGGTGATGCAGAGGGCGGCGCGCCGTTCGCCCTGCGCCATGACGGGCAGGAAGCGCTCCTTCTGGTCCGGCGTGCCGAACGTCTCGATCATGTGCGCGACGAGGAGATGCGTGTTCAGGACGCCGGTGAGGCTCATCCAGCCCTTGGACAGCTCCTCGATGAGCAGCGCGTAGGTTTCGGCGCCGACGCCGCTGCCGCCGTACTCCTCCGGGATGGTCGCGCCGAAGAAGCCGAGTTCGCGCATCTGCGCTACGAGGGCGTGGGGGTACTCGTCCGCGAGTTCGAGTTCGGTCGCGGCAGGCACGACCTCCCGCTTCACGAAATCGCGGACAGTGGCGACGAGCGTGCGCTGGTCTTCGGACAGTTGCATGAGCGCCTCGGAACGGAGGGTGAGCGTGGGGAGTATAGCCGTTCGCAGGCGCAGGCTGCGCGCGGATGGTAGGGTTGCGTGCACTCCCATGACGATGCAGCAGCCCCGTATATCCCGCTTCTGGCCGTTCCCTCGCGTCTACTACGGCTGGGCCATCATGACCGCGAGCATGCTGAACGCCGCAGCGAGCGTCCCGATGCAGGGGCCCATCGTGGGGGTGTTCGTTCGCCCTATGCAGGACGAGTTGGGCTGGTCTGCGACGTCCATCAGCATCGGTTTCGCGCTGGGGTCCGGATTGGGTGGCATCTCTTCAGTGTGGGTGGGGCGGATACTCGACAGGCGCGGCGCGCGTGGCGTCACCGTGGCCGCGGGGATGATCATCGTGGGCTGCATGGTGGGCCTCGCCGCGATGACGCAGGTCTGGCACTTCTGGGGGTTCTTCGGGCTGGCGCGCGGGACAGCGGCGGCGGGCGCGCAACTCGGGACGATGGTCGCGCTGGCGTCCTGGTTCGTACAGAAGCGTGGCCGCGTCGTGGGCCTGCTGGGCGTGGGGCAGCGGACGGGACAGTTCATCATGCCGCTTCCGATAGTGGCGGTCATGACATGGCTCGGATGGCGCGAGGCGTGGCTCGCGCTTGCGGGTTTCGCCGTTCTCGCGCTCGTGCTGCCGAGCGCCGCCTACATGCGCCGCAGACCCGAAGACTACGGGCTACTGCCGGACGGACGCCGGCCCACGCACGACGTGCAGGTCGGGGATGTGTCCGAAGATGCCGGCGAGGAGCTGTGGAGCCTGGCGGAGGCGAAGCGGACCGTGACGCTGTGGGCGCTCATCGTAGCGCAGGCCGCCGTGGTGCTGGCGGTAAACGCGACGAACCTGCACATCAACGTGAGCCTGCAGGACAAGGGGCTGTCGCAGTTCTCGGCGGCGATGGCGGTGACGATCTACCTGACCGTGGCGGCGCTCTCCGTGTTCGGCTGGGGACTGCTGATGGAGCGCGTGCACACGCGCTACCTGGCGCTCACGTCGGTGCTCTTCTACCTCACGGCGATGGTGCTGGCGATAGCGGTCGATTCGTTCCCGACGGCAGTGGCGTTCAGTGTCGCGTTCGGGTCTGCACTGGGGGTGTGGACAGTGGTCAGCCGGATGATGTTCGCGAACTACTTCGGGCGCAGGTCTTTCGGGACGATACGAGGCTTCGCGGCGCCCATCATGGCGGGGGTAAGCATGGTGGGGCCGATACTTGCGGGGATAGTGAAGGACATCACGGGCAGCTACGACCTGTCGTTCACCATATTCGCTGGCGTATTCGGGATCGCGTTCGTTGCATTCGCGCTTGCCAAGCCGGTGACGAAGCAGTCGTAATGCTGCACACGCTACCCCGTCAGGGCGTCGGCCCACTCGTCGATGCGCTCTGGAGCCAGGCGCGTTACGACGGGCAGGCGGTCGAAGTCCGTGTCCGTGGAGATGATGCGCGACACGCCCAGCCGGAGCGCAACAGCGGCATGCACGAGATCTCTCGAGCCAACGCCTGAATGGTCATCGGCGAACGCCGCCGCACGGACGATGTCCTCGGCATGAACCGGCTCGATGCGCCCATGCATGACTTCGCTGAATTCGTAGAACAGCTGCCTCATCAACGGCCACTGCCTGCGTGCGCGATAGTGATGCAGGATCTCCTGCATCACTTCTGATGTCGTTACGAACGAATCGGGGTATTCCACGACCATCTGCATGACGCGAACGCAAGGCTCTCTGAACAGGTGCTGGCCACCGGAGGCATAGATGGGGATGTTGGCGTCAATCAATGCCGCCGGGTTCATGGGCGGCCTCCAGCTCGCGGGAGAGCGTTTCAGGGTCGGGAGGAGTGGGCCCATTCAGGTTGATGAGCCTCTCGACTGCGCGCCTGATGCGCTCCCGCCGGATCTCTTCGTAGGCGTCGTCTATGAGAGCGCGTACAACCTCTGAGATAGATGCACCCCTGTTGTCGGCTATCTCTTCGAGCTGTGCGCGGCGCTTCTCGTCCAGTCGCACTTCGAGCCGTACAGCCACTGCCGTACCTCCTTTGCCGTACAGAAATGTACGGCACCAGTTGTACGGACAATAGCATACGGCAGGGCTCACCGTCGAGCCCTGCCGTAGCGGTTCTCTTCTCGTGCGCCTTGAGGCGCGGCTGTCAGCGTCCGGCCGTTGCGGGGTACATGTCCGGCTTGAGCACGGACCACGGCTGGTCGGCCGGAAGGATGCGGTCGATGGCACGGATGCCGATGTATTCGCCCTGGCTGCCCTTCGGCGTGCCGCCGTCTTCGTTGACCCGTATCGCTTCCTGGAGCAGCTTGCGCATCGCGATGATAGCGCGGTCGCTCGTGCCGAGGTGCTCCTGGCTGCGGTCGGCGATGGTGCCCATCGTCTCCTGCAGAGCGCGGTCCTGGGTGTTGACGCCGACGATGCCCGTGAAGTTCTCCGTGCGCTGCATCTGCCGGTCGATCATCCAGTCGTTCCCCTTGTTGCGGACGGTTCGGAAGGTCGTGCGGTCGACGTCGACGTCCCACTCGTTTCCGGTGCCGGCGAGGCGCCTGTCCTTGTCGGCCAGCGGGTTCTCGTCCCAGGTGAACGTCCAGTTGAAGACCATCGTGTTCTCGTCGTCTATCGGCACCCAGCAGTGGCCGGAGCTTCGAGGCTGGACGGGCTCGCCGCTGCGCCCCACCTGCCCGGCGCGGAGCTGGTGGAAGGGGAGGACGTAGTGGTACGTCCGCACGTAGTTGCCCTCCTCCCTGGAGAGCGGGCGTACGGAGCTGTAGGTGTAGCCGTAGTCCGTCTGCTCCACCTCCAGGTACGGCGCAGTCGAGCGTGAACGCAGCAGCGTCTTGTCGGAGAGGTCGTTGTTGTGCAGGAAGGACGAATGAGAGGTGTCGATGCCGCCCTCGACAGCCTGCACCCAGTTGCACGTCTGGATGAGCTTGGTGACGCCCCTGTGCGAGTCCGGAACGGTCGTCCACTCGAATGCGGGCGCTGGAGGGACCTGGTCGGACGGACCCATGTAGGCCCAGATGACGTTGCCGCCTTCCCACGTCTTGTAGGCGCGCGTCTTGACCTTGTGCTTGAAGTTGCTCTCCTCAGGTTCGTTGGGCTGGTCCACGCACACGCCGTCCACGTCGAACTTCCAGCCGTGGTAGACGCAGCGCAGGCCCTCTTCCTCGTTCCTGCCGAAGTAGAGGCTGACGCGCCGGTGCGGGCAGGCGTCCGGCAGCAGGCCGACGCGTCCCTTGGAGTCGCGGAACGCGACGAGGTCCTCGCCGAGGAGCCGCACGCGAACGGGGTCGCAGTCGGGCTCAGGCAGTTCGAAGTCCATGAGCGCCGGGATCCAGTACCGCCGCATGGCCTCGCCCATCGGCGTACCGGGACCTACTTGAGTGATGAGGTCGTTGTTCTCCCTGGAAAGCATGGCTTGCTCCTCCTGTGTGCGTTCTTCTCAGGACGTTGCTTGCTATCGCCGATTGTACTACTCACGTGAAGCGGCGGCATGCAGGCACTTTGACGTGCATGGCGACTACGCCTCGAGATTGGCCTCGTAGAAGCCGTGCCAGGCGTCGATGACGGCGTCCCAGACGCCCCCGATGATCGGCCAGTCCCGCGCTACCGGCGTGCCCCACTCGGCGAGCAGGATGTAGCCGTAGATGCTGACGATGATGATCTCGAAGAAGACGGCAGGCAGGATGGTCCAGTACCACTTCACCTTGCCGAAGACGACGAGGTAGAGAATGGTGTACACCGGTACGGCGATGTGGAAACCGAACAGCCAGACACCCACGAGCAGCGCGGCTGTCGAGCCGATAAGGAGCACCCAGCGCCGGGCCACGACGGCCGGATCGTCATCCGTCTCGAGGAAGCCGGTGTCCATGATCTGGCCGCCAGCGCTCGACGCGCCCGCTTGGAAGAGCGAAACAGCGCGCCAGAACCAGAACGGGATCGCGAACAGGATGGTGATGCGTGGGAGCAGCCATGCGCCGCTGCCCCAGTCCAAGTTCCAGGGCAACCATCCGAATGCTCCCGAGTCTTCCGGCAACGAGTCCCAGTACATGTAGACCATGAACGCGCCGACCGCGACAAGGAGGACCACCTCCCCGATGAACTCCAGGGATGTGAAGCGGCTGCGAGGGGCAGCTGCTTCATTCGTGCCGGGCGTCGTCATGGCGCTGCTTCTCCCAGGCGCTCACTCGACTCTTCCGCCTGCCGGATGCGCGACGCGTTACGCTGGACGCGGAGTCCTACGATGGCGCCGATGACGACGAATGCCAGGATGGCGTTGAACTGCCATCGGAGGAACATCTCCCAGCCGTAGGTGTTGGTCGCTATCCAGAGCCACTTCTCCGCCTCATTGGCCAGCACGATCGCGATCACGATGGGTGGGCGTGGCCAGGCGTATGCCTTCATGAACAGACCCAGCACCCCTGCCCCGGCGAACAGCCAGAGGTCGCCTACCGACTGCGAACTCTGGTAGACGCCTATGACGATGATGGCCATCACCAGCGGGAAGAGGATGTTGGGCGGTATCACGGTGACGCGGGCGATGAGCGGCGCGAACCTCAGCACGATGGGCACCACGATGATGTTGGCGAGCACGATCGACCAGACGAGCGCAACGGTCAGGTCCAGGTGCTGGTTCAGCATCGGCGGGCCGGGCTGGATGCCGACCAGGATGAGCATGGCGAGGATGAGCGCCATGTTCGGGCTCCCCGGGATCGAAAAGAAGAGCGTCGGCACCAGAACTCCGCCGTCGATCGCATTGTTCGACGCCTCCGGCGCTATCACGCCCCTTATGTCGCCTGTGCCGAACGATTCGGTGGCGCCCGACTCGGTCTGCCGCGCCTGGGCGTAAGCGATCCAATGAGCGGGGACCGCGCCAAGGCCGGGCATCATGCCGACGAACGCACCGATGAGGGACGACCGCGTGATGAGCCACTTGTGGTGCGTCGCTTGCCTCATGCCCTTCTTCACGCCCTCGCCGGAGCCCGAGAGCACCTCGTCCAGCCGTTCGGTCGCTATGGTCGTGTTGCTGACAACGAGGTTGGCCAGCTCCGGTATAGCGAATACGCCCAGGAGCACCGGCACCAGAGGGAGCCCGTCCCACAGATAGCCGATGCCCATGTTCGCGCGTACCACTCCGCCGATAGGGGAGAAACCGATGAGGGCTATGGCAAGTCCGAACGCTGCAGTCAGCAAGCCCTTCACCATCGCGCCGGAGCTGAGCAGCGCGACCGTGGCGATGCCGAGGAGCGAGAGGAGGAAGAACTCGGCAGCCCCGAACAGTTTGAGCAGTTCGCGCGCGATGGGCAGGACGGCCATCAGCATCGCCGCCCCGAGGATGCCGCCGATGAGGGATGAGACGTAGACCGCGCCGAGCGCCTCGCCCGCGCGCCCCTGCCGAGACATCGGGTAACCGTCGATGATGGTCGCCTGGGAGCCTCGCGAGCCGGGCACGCCGATGAGGATGGACGGTATGGGCTCCGTCGCGTCGTTGGCGGCGGCGTAGAAGACGGCTGCCGGGAGTGCTATGAAGGGATCAAGCTGAGCGGCGAAGCTGAGCAGCAGGATGAAGACGGGCACGCCGCCCGCGATCATCACACCGTTGAAGAGCGCGATGGGCGTGATGATCGCGAATGCGATGAGCGGGCCTGGGCTGAACAGGTGTTGAGCCGCACTGATGCTTGCTTCCCACATGCTCCGCGCGTCCTTTCTGGTGGCTCGGCTCCACTATCTGCGCCGGTGCGGGCGCCATGCCTGCACCGGCGCGGTCCGTCCCTAGTTGATGGTCAACTCGCCGACGCCGCTCAGGTCGAGCGCTATGTCGCGCGTTGCCTGGCTGGCGTTCTGTACCCGCCTGACGATGTCGAGGATGTCCTCGGCCCTTCCGTAGCCGAAGTCGTCTGCGTATCCGGCGATGGAGACCTGCTCCTTGAATGCGGGGTCTTCCATCATCTGATCGAATGCCGACTGCCAGTACTGCTTCACGTCGTCAGGGACGCCCGGAGGCAGGAAGAAGACACGCGAGATCTCGGTCACGAGCAGGTTCAACTCGAGTGCCTCAGCCTGTGCCGCGTCGAACGCGAGGCCCGGGAGGTCGCGGAAGGAGGGGAGGGGGCCGTCGTGTCCGAGTTCGGCCAGCCATTCGTCGTTGTACGGCTTCTTCTCGTAGAAGATCGGGACCATGCGTCCCTGCTCTATCCACTCGGGGAAGAGGCGGCCTGCGGTGCCCGGGCTGCAGCGGTTCGTGCCGTCCAGTTCGCCGCGGTCGAACGCCGCCATGATCTCGGACGTTCCGCCATAGCCGTAGATGAGCCTGAACGGGCCCCCGTTCTGGACCATGAACTCGATGGCGGGTTCGTTGCCTGCCGCCGCGGAGCCGACCCTGATCGTGAGGTCGTTGTCGATCACTTCCTGCCAGGAGGAAGCGAAGTTCCTGTCCAGGCAGAAGCCGTCCTCGCCGATGGTGAACGTCGGGGAACCGAGGATGTGTATGGCGTCGATGTCGAACCCGGGCACGTCGCCAACGAGCAACTGTCGTGCGAACCAGCGCGAGTGCGTCGGGCCGATGGTGAGGCCGTCCGGCTCGGACTCAATCACGCCTCGCAGGCCGCGGAGCTGTCCGGCGCCGGGGAGGTTCTGCACGATGAATCGCGTGCTGTCGGGGAACTGCCGTTCGGCTGCCTGCGCGACCAGCCTGCTGAAGGTGTCATAGCCGCCGCCGGGGCTCGCGCCGACGATGATCTTGATCGTCTTGCCGCCGAAGTACTCCTCCGCGTCGAAGCCGGCAGGAGGAGGAACCGGTGTAGGAGTAGGCCGAGGTGTCGGTGTGGCGGTCGGGTCTCCCTCCATCATCGCTTCAGGCGTGGGAGTAGGCTCCCCCGTCATCGCCTCGGCGGTGGGCGTAGGACTCTCCATCATCGTCTCGGGGGTGGGGGTCGGTTGCTCCGCCGACGTTTGGGGAGCGGACGTCGGGGTGGCCGTGGGGTCTTCGCTCCCACACGCCGCAAAGAGGGCCAGGGCCCCGGCTATCGCACCGAGGGCCAGGAGTCGGTGGATCCGCATCAAATGTCCTCCTGTGCTGCGCTCCGTGTTCCAGACGCGCGCTATCGGACCGCCTACCGAGCGGGTCGCCGGTGTGTGGTCGATTGTTGCGGCGCAATGTACCTGCGCACGAGCGTCAGGTCAATCGTTAGAGGCGTCTTGTGTGAATATCGTTCACAAGTTGCCGTCTTCACGGTACCGGCCTATCCTGCGCCGCGCGGGAGGAACACGGACGAAGGAGGCCGGGGATGACGACAACGACAACGCTCTGCATCGACGCGGACGGACATGTGCGCGACGCGGACGAGGACATACGCCCGTACCTGCCCGCGCCGTACAACGAGAGGCCGCGCTTGAGCGCCAACTCCCCGCGCGACGGGTTCGACAACACGCTGGGCGGCCGTCTTGGAACGCGCCAGGTGGACACCGACGTCTGGCTGGACGCGCTGGACCGCGGCGGGCTTGCAGCGTCGGCGCTCTTCCCCACGGGGAGCCTCGGCGCGGGCTGGCTCATGGAGCCGGACTTCGCGATCGTGCGGTCGCGCGCCTACAACAACTGGCTGTTCGACACCTACCTCCAGGCGGACTCGCGCTTCAAAGGCGTCGCGCTGCTTCCGGTGCAGGACCCGCCCGCCGCGGCCCGGGAGCTGCGCCGCACGGTTAACGAGCTCGGCTTCCTCGGCGGGATGCTGCCGGAGGGGCCGTACCAGTTCGGCAAGCCGCAGTTCGACGTGATCTACGAAGAGGCGCAACGTCTCGGCGTTCCGCTTGCCGTGCACGGCAGCGGACGCATCACCGGCTCCTACGACGAGTTCCTGTTCGACAACCTCTCGCAGGTGCACTCGCTCGGCCACGCGTTCACGCAGATGAAGCAGTTCGTGAGCATCATCCTCTCCGGCGTTCCGGAGAAGTTCCCGGACCTGAAGATAGCGTTCCTGGAGGCGGGCTGCGGCTGGACGGTCTACATGCTCGACCGGATGGACGAGCGCTACCACCTGCGCGGCCACGTGGACTCGCCGCTGCTCACGAAGTACCCGAGCGAGTACCTTGCTTCCGGCAACATCTTCATCTCCTGCGAGGCCGAGGAGCGGATGCTGCCGGAGACGATGCGCATCCTGGGCGAGGACATCATCATGTTCGCGTCGGACTTTCCCCACTGGGACGCCGAGTTTCCCGAGAACATCCAGTACCTGCTCGCTCGCGAGGATATGACACCCGAGCAGCGCGCCAAGGTCGCCGGGCTGAACGCGCAGCGCTTCTACGGGATGGCGTGAGGGCGATGTACGACCTCACGGGCAAAGTGGCGCTGGTGACGGGCGCCGGCGGCGAACGCGGGTTCGGACGGGCCATCGCCAATCGGCTCGCGC
This sequence comes from Dehalococcoidia bacterium, assembly GCA_965206315.1. GTDB lineage: Bacteria > Chloroflexota > Dehalococcoidia > Lucifugimonadales > Australimonadaceae > Bin16. The sequence goes on along the minus strand of OZ242210.1, from coordinate 4,202 downwards.
GCGAGGGCGCGGACGTCGCCGTGAACGACGTCGCACTCAACCCCTACGGCAGCGCGGGCGGCTGGCAGGGGCTGGAGTCGGTCGCAGCCGAGATAGCCGAAACAGGGAGAAGCTCGCTTGCGCTGGTCGGCGACGTGTCGGACAGCGCGAGCGTCGAGCGGATGGTACGGGAGACGCTGGAACGTTTCGGGCGGATAGACATCCTTGTGAACAACGCAGGGTCTCGGCCGGGGCCGGACCGCGTGCCGCTGGTGGAGCTGACGGAAGAGGCGTTCGACGAGGTGCAGCGGGTGAACGTGCGTGGTACGTTTCTCTGTACGCGTGCGGTGGCGCGACACATGATCGAGCGCGGAGGCGGAGGGAAGGTCGTCATCATCGCGTCGACGGCGGGGAAGCGGGGGATGCCGCGCTACGCGGCGTACACGGCGTCCAAGTTCGCGCTCGTGGGGTTCACGCAGTCGGTGGCGCATGAACTGGGGCCGCACGGCGTGAACGTGAACGCCATCTGCCCCGGACTCGCGGAGACGGAGCGCGCCGCATTCATCGCCGACGCGATAAAGCCGTCAGGAACGACGGCTGAGGAGCAGTTGCAGGGGATGGTGGCCGACCGGACGCGGGCGAACCCGCTCGGACGCATCACGGAGACGGAAGATATCGCAAAGATGGCCGCGTTCCTGTCGTCCGCTGAATCGGACTACATAACCGGCCTTGCGGTCTCCGTCTCCGGTGGGGACGTGATGTACTAGGCTCCGGTCCGGTCGGGCCCTTGACCCGGAAGGATGGCAGGAGCGTTATGTACGACCTCACGGGCAAAGTGGCGCTGGTGACGGGCGCCGGCGGCGAACGCGGGTTCGGACGGGCCATCGCCAACCGGCTCGCGCGCGAGGGCGCGGACGTCGCCGTGAACGACGTCGCGCTGAACCCCTATGGCAGCGCGGGAGGCTGGCGGGGGCTGGAGTCGGTCGCATCCGAGATTGCCGGAATGGGGAGGAGTTCACTCACACTCGTGGGCGACGTGTCGGACGACGCGTCGGTCGAGCGGATGGTACGGAAGACGCTGGAACGTTTCGGGCGGATAGACATCCTTGTGAACAACGCAGGGTCTCGACCGGGGCCGGACCGCGTGCCGCTGGCGGAGCTGACGGAGGAGGCGTTCGACGAGGTGCAGCGGGTGAACGTGCGCGGCACGTTTCTCTGCACGCGTGCGGTGGCGCGGCACATGATCGAGCGTGGAGGAGGAGGGAAGATCGTCATCATCTCGTCCCTGGCGGGCAAGCGGGGGATCCCGCTATTCACGGCATACGTGACGTCGAAGTTCGCGCTCGTGGGGTTCACGCAGTCGGTGGCGCATGAGCTGGGGCCGCACGGGGTGAACGTCAACGCCATCTGCCCGGGTCTTGCAGAGACGGAGCGAGCCGTGCTCGAAGCGGACGTGATGAGGCCGCACGGTATGACGGTCGAGGAGCAGTTACGGGGGAGGGTGGCTGCCCGCACACGGGCGAATCCCTTGGGGCGGATCACAGAAGCAGAAGACGTTGCACGGATGACCGCGTTCCTGTCGTCCGCTGAATCGGACTACATCACGGGCCTTGCGGTCTCCGTCTCCGGTGGGGACGTGATGTACTAGGCAACGGGAAGGCCCGGCTGGTCGCCGGGCTTCCCGTAGAGAGCCTGAGGCTCTAGCCCATCTGGGCCATGGTCTTGCCGATGATGTTGAGGCCCGTGCCGCAGACGCCGCACGTCCCCTTGATGATCGGCTTTCCGTTCTTGGTCGTCTCGTCGCGCGGGCTGCCCATGTCGCGCTTGTCCCGGCACTTGACGCAGTATGCCTGCATTCTGTCCTCCTTCTGTGCTGCAGCCTGCGGGCTGCGGTATCGGTGCGATGCAATGCTTTCCTACCAGATAGGCAGTCTACAAGTCCCCTGAAGCCTCATTTTGGGGTGAATTTTGCGGAAATGCGCCCTATGCGGGGTAATTCCTCCCGTTCACGCCTGTGCAAGGCCTGGCGTGAGACGCTCGCCTGTCGTGTGGAGGCATCGTCCATACTGCGCCGCACTGCGCTACACTCACCCCGACTTTCCTGTGGAGGAGTGCGGATGATCTACGAACTGCGGACCTACAACCTCACGGCCAACTCCGTGCCCGAGGTGGAGCGGCGCTTCGCCGAGAAGATAGAGGCGCGCACGAAACTCTCGCCCCTGGTCGGCTTCTGGCACACGGAGATCGGGCCGCTCAACCAGATCGTTCACCTGTGGGCGTACGAGTCGCTGCAGCAGCGCGCGGACGTGCGCACCAGGGCGATCGCGGATGGTATCTGGCCCCCGGACATCACCGAGTTTGCCGTCTCGATGGAGAGCGACATCCTCGCTGGCTCGCCGGTGAACGACCCGCTGGACGGCCCGCGGGAGTGGGGCAACCTCTACGAGCTGCGGATGTACACCTTCCCATCCGGCACGCTCCGCTCCGTGATGCAGCAGTTCAGCGACCAGGCTGCGAAGCGGCTGGAGATGTACCCCGGCTGCTTCTTCATGAGCGACCTGGGGCAGCTCAACCGCTTCTACCAGCTCTGGCCGTACAAGGACTGGGCGCACCGGGACGAGCTCCGCGGTATCTACCTCAAAGAGGGTATATGGCCGCCGCACACGGACGTCAGTGCCGTGCATCAACTCGTGCGGCACATGGTCCCCGCGTCGTTCTCGCCGCTGCACTGACACGCGTCGGAGTCGGCTCGCCGGCGACGGTTCTGACGCGCGTTGACCCCGCCTCTGCGCCGGTGGTAGCGTCATGCGTGACAAGTAACAGGAGGGTGCGCATGCGCCTCGTGAGTTTCGACGATTACCGCATAGGCGTGCTGACCGGCGACGACAACGTGGTTGATGTGACCGGCTTGCTGCCGGAGTTGCCGGCCGAGTTCGAGCCTATGCGCATGCTGCTCCTCATCGAGCGGTGGGACGACCTGCGCCCGCAGGTGGAGGCGATGGCGGCATCGGAGAGCGGCGTGCCGCTCAGCTCGGTGCGGCTGTTGCCGCCGGTGCCCGCGCCGCGCAAGGTGTACGCGCAGCCGGTGAACTACAGGGCGCACCAGCAGGAGATGCAGGACAGCCCGTGGAGCGGCACCGCGCCGCAGGTGTCGTCGGACCAGGGGATGTTCCTGAAGGCGTCCAGCGCCGTCTCCGGTCCGAACGACCCCATCCAGTTGCCGTACTCAGACCGTGTCATCCACCACGAGTCCGAACTGGTGATGGTGATCGGCAAGGGCGGCAGCATGATTCCGCTGGACGAGGCGCTCTCGCACGTGTTCGGCTACACCTGCGGACTGGACATGACCGTGCGCGGGCCGGAGGACAGGAGCAAGCGCAAGTCGTTCGATACGTTCGCGCCCATAGGCTCGTGCATCGTCACGGCGGACGAGGTGCCGGATCCGCAGGACCTCGAGATCAATCTCTGGGTGAACGAGGAGTTGCGCCAGCACGCGTTCACCCGCGACATGATCGTGGACTGCAAGAACCAGATAGCGAACATGTCGTGGGTGGCCCGCATGGAGCCAGGCGACCTCGTGTTCACGGGCACGCCGGAGGGCGTCGGCTCCGTCGGACCGGGCGACCTCGTCACCATCAACATCAGTCGGGTAGGCGAACTGTCCGCAAGGGCACAGGCGAGAGAGTAAAGGGAGGTCTGCGATGAGCTGGACGATGCCGGAGACCGAGAAGGCGTACCACCAGGAGCTGGACGACGAGAACATCAACCCGCTGTGGGTGATGCACGCGAACCCACCCGAGCGTCCGAAACTCGCGCCGCACGTGTGGCGCTGGGACAGGATGCGCGAGCTTGCGATGCAGGCGGGCGCGCTGGAGAGCCTGAAAGGGCAGGGCTTCCGTCGCGCGCTCACCATGCGCAACCCCGGGCTGAAGAACCCGATGGCCGGCGCCACCAAGACGATGTCCGCCGCCGTCCAGATCGTCTGGCCCGGCGAGATCGCCGAGGCGCACCGCCACACCGCCGCCGCCATCCGCTTCGTGATCGAGGGCGAGGGCGCCTTCACGGTGCAGGAGGGCGAGCGCTTCCGGATGCAGGAGGGCGACCTCGTCCTCTCCCCCAGCTGGGCCTGGCACGACCACAACAATCCGACCGACAAGCCCGTCATCTGGCTCGACTGCCTCGACGCTCCACTGGTCGGCTACCTCGACGCCATGTTCCAGGAG